>CAVUWY010000001.1:0-31553 GCA_963745405.1 uncultured Chloroflexia bacterium
TCGCCGCCCGCACCTGAACCGCCGCCTGTGGCTCCGCCGCCGCCCGCGGCTCCGACGCCGCCCGCGGCTCCGACGCCGCCTCCGACCCCCGCGGCCGCAGCGGCTATCCCGCCGGCGCCTCCGGCGGTACCCGAGCCCGAGGCCGCGACACCGGTCGAGTCCACCGAGAAGGATGGCCCGAAGGCCCGCCGATGGCGCACCGACACGGCTGCCGCGACGGCGGCCGCGCTCGCCGCCGCCGATGCGGTCCCGAGTGAGGCCGCGCCGCTCCCCGGCGCCTCGGTGCCGCCGGCCGAAGATCCACTCGCGCCCGCCGAGCAGGCCGCCGCCGAGGAGATCGTGCCCGTAGCGGCCGAGCCAGCTCCCGAGCCAGCCGTGGCTCCAGCGCACCCGGCAGAACCGCCGCCACCGCCGGTCGTGGCGGCTCCCGTCGTGGTCCCGGCCCCGCCGCCCGTCGCCCCGGCCCCCGCGCCGGTCGAGGAACCGACGCCTGCATCTCCCCCGACATCTGCGACGCCCGCTCCGTGGCTCATCGCCGGCGGTGCAGCCGCCGCCGGTGCGGCCGCGGCCGGGGCCGGCGCCGTCGCCGCCGCGGGCGGCTCCACCCCCGCGTTCACCCCGCCGCCCGTTGATCCACTCGCCGTCGAACCCGAGGCCATCACGGAGGTCGTCCGGACCGCCCCCCCGACCGGACCGATCGACACGCCGTGGGCCAAGACCGAGACTGAGCGGACCGAGATCCAGACCGTCCGGCCGCCAGAGGAGATCGTCCGCCCGGCCGGACCGGCCGGCATCATCTGCCCGGCCTGCGCCACCGAGAACGAGCCGTCCCGCCGGTTCTGCAAGTCGTGCGGGACGCTGCTCGTCGCTCCGGTCCCGACCCCCGTGGTGCGGTCGACGCCGAAGGCCCGCTCATTCCGCCTCGTCCTCCTCGTGCCGATCCTCCTCGCGGCGGGACTTCTCGGCTTCGGCGGCACCGTCCTCCTCCGCGGCGGCCTCGGCGGCTCGGGCGCCACGGCCGCGCCGTCAGCCGGGTCGAGCGGTGCCGCCCACGCATCGGCGCCATCGGGATCGGCCAAGGCTTCGCCGGGTCCGTCGGCCAAGCAGACGACGGTCACGGTCCCGATCACCAACGCCAAGGCCTCGTCCACGCTCGGCGATCTGGCGAAGTACGCCGCGCCGCAGGCGATCGACGGGAACCTGTCGACGAGCTGGCAGGAGGGGAAGGCGATCGAGAAGGGCCAGTACATCGAGCTCTTCGTCGGAGGGCCGGCCGACATCCAGTCGATCACGATCTGGGCGGGGGCGCAGGCCGCCTCGGCGAACTACTTCGGCAACCTCAGGCCCCATCACATCCTCGTCCGCTTCGACAGCGGCCCGGACCAACCGTGGGAGCTCAAGGACGTCTTCAAGTCGCAGAAGATCGGCATCTCGGGGAAGGTGGACTCGGTCGTCCGGATCACCATCGTCGACACGTACGCCTCGAAGAAGACCGCCCTCGCCGGCAGTCCGTTCGACGACTGCGCCATCAGCGAGGTCCAGCTGAACGGCGCTCCGTAGCCGAGACCTCAGCGCCGCGCCGGCTTCACCCGGGCGAGAGGCAGCGGATCGTCCAGCGCCGATCGGCGTCCTGGACGCCGCCGGCGATGAGACCCTGTTTCAGGAGGTCCCGGAGGACTGCGACCGGCTGACCGCGGATCCCGCGGAGGAGGCCCAGCGCCGAGAGCTCCGCGGCGGCGTCGGCGACGGTGAGCTCGCGGGCCAGGCGGCGGCAGGCGATCGACTGGAGGGCCCGGTTGACGGCCTCGAGATCGACCTTCGCAGCGGTCCCGGTCGGGCGCGTGCCGCCCGCGCCTGTCCCGCCTCCGGCGGTCGCGGTCGCCGCGCTCGGTGATGCCGGTCGCGGCTCGAGCGGTCGGGCGCGGCCCGATTCCGCGGCACCGTCGGCGTCGCCCGCGGGTACGTCGACGACCGTCGAGCCGGGTGCGGGGTCCTCGGGCGGTCGCGGCTCCACCGTCCCGCTGAGACCGTGCGCCTTGCGGGAGCCAGTCGCGTCCTCGAGATTGGCGAACGGGAGGATGACGGTCCGGTCGCGCAGGCGAGGGGCGGCTTCGAGCGACGTGTCCACGGACGCCGCGAAGGCCGACAGGATGGCGTCCTCGTATTCCTCCGACGCGTCGGTCTCGGCCCACCAGATGCGGGCCCGAGGGAGGCCCTTGAGCGTCCTGAGCCAGGCCCCGCCGGCATGCGGACGTCTATCGCCGAGGGGCGTCCGGTAGAGCGCCCCGACCCGACCGCCTATCGAGGCCGACGTCATCCCGACGTAGAGGACGGTCTGGCCGGGCAGCCAGAACTCGTGGAGCCGGGCCGCCACCTCGCGGGACGTCGGGCGGTGGCCGTCGAGGCGGAAGGCCGGCAGCCGCTCGATCCAGCTACCGACCGCAGTCAGCTCGACCGGTGCGTCGGCGAGCCCCTCGGACCACTCGACCACGTAGACGCCCGGCCGGCTCGACTGGACGGGGCGGCCCCACGTCACCGGCCCGTCGGCCATGAGGCCGACGGCGCGGAGGAGTTCGGCGGCCCCGAGGGGGCGGGGGAGGGGGGCGGGCGACGTCACGGCTCGTCCTTCGGCGACGGTGGCGGGGCGGGCTTGCCCGTGGATGCTAGCCGACACGTCCGGACTCCGCCCGGCCGTATCCTTGGCGGGCAGGCGACGAACGGCGATCGAGGTGGCGAGATGCAGCTGGGGATGGTGGGCCTCGGGCGGATGGGCGCGAACATCGTCCGCCGGCTCATGCGCGACGGACACGAGTGCGTCGTCTGGACGAGGACCGCGGCCACCGTCCAGGGGCTGGCCGCCGAAGGGGCGATCGGGGCGAACGATCTCGACGACTTCGTGGCCCGCCTGACCCCGCCGCGCGTCGCCTGGGTCATGGTCCCGGCCGCCGCGACCGAGGCGATGATCGACGAACTGGCGGCCCGGATGTCGCCGGGCGACACGATCATCGACGGCGGCAACAGCTACTACCACGACGACATCCGGCGGGCCGCCGCGCTGGCCGGCCGGGGCATCCACTACGTCGACATCGGGACGAGCGGCGGCGTCTTCGGGCTCGAGCGCGGGTTCTGCCTCATGATCGGCGGAGAGGAGGACGTCGTCAGCCGGCTCGAGCCGCTCTTCCGGACCATCGCTCCCGGTATCGCCGCCGCGGACCGGACGCCGGGGCGGAGCGGCGACCCGTCGGCCGCCGAGCAGGGCTTCCTCCACTGCGGACCGGCCGGCGCCGGGCACTTCGTGAAGATGGTCCACAACGGGATCGAGTACGGGATCATGGCCGCCTACGCGGAGGGCTTCAACATCCTCGCCCACGCCAACATCGGGCGGGCCGACCGGGCGGTCAACGCGGAGACGACCCCGCTCCGCGAGCCGGCCCACTACCAGTACGACATCGATGTCCCGTCCGTCGCCGAGGTCTGGCGACGGGGCAGCGTCGTCGCCTCATGGCTCCTCGACCTGACCGCCCACGCCCTGTCGGTCTCGCCGACCCTCGACGAGTTCGACGGCCGGGTGTCCGATTCGGGCGAGGGCCGCTGGACGATGCTGGCCGCCATCGACGAGGGCGTCCCGGCCCACGTCCTCTCGGCTGCCCTGTTCGACCGCTTCGAGTCACGCGGCGAATTGGAGTTCGCCAACCGGCTCTTGTCGGCGATGCGCAAGGAATTCGGCGGCCACGACGAGCAGCACCCCGGCTGATCCGGGGGCGTCGGGGGGGGTGCGCGGGCGCGGATCCTAGGTCGTCGCCGCCGGTGGGGCGGAGGCCGTCTCTCGATCGAGGCGGGCGAGCGTCTCGCGGAGCTGGGCCGAGAACTGGCGGCTGCCGCCGAGCGCGACGAGGACGCCGACCAGGCGGCCCTTAAAGCCGCGGCCGGTCCGCTGGAAATCGACCTCCACGTGGCAGCCGCCGTCCCGCGCCGTGACCCGGTACAGGATCCTGGTCCCCGGCTCGAAGGACGGCGAATCCTGCAGCGTGAGCTCGACCAGACCGGGCGTCGACCAGTCGTAGCGTTCGTGGGCCCAGACGCCGCCGAGGAAGTCGGTCCCCTCGTTGACGTCTGCCCAGTCCGGGCCGACCTCGTTGACCGCGTAGAACTTCGGCGAGAGGTTGGGCCACAGCCGGGGCCGGTCCGGCGAGAAGTCGGTCAGGGCGGCGATGAACCGCTCGGCCGGGATCGACCCATCGGCGGCGTAGTGGATCTTCGCCATCGCGCTCCTCCCCCGTCAGTCGGCGTCAGGGACGGACGGTGCGGGCGTGGCGGACCTCGGCCACGAGGAGGACCGCCGCCACCACGATCAGGGCCACCCCGACGTACTCCCAGAACGAGCTGCCGGACATGGCGCTCCCTCCGATCGCACCGCTGCCCTGGCCGATCCAGGCGAGTCCGACGAGGGCGACGATGGCGGCGACGATGAGGCGAGCGGGACGCATGACAGGACCTTTCGTGGCGACGCGTGAAGCGACCGATCTCGATCGATGGAGGTTCGCCGGTCGGCACCGCCCCGGTTCTCGTCCATCGGCAGCCGCCCGGCGGTCGATCCGCCC
Organism: uncultured Chloroflexia bacterium; assembly: GCA_963745405.1. Taxonomy (GTDB): domain Bacteria; phylum Chloroflexota; class Limnocylindria; order Limnocylindrales; family CSP1-4; genus C-114. The sequence continues at coordinate 4,602 of CAVUWY010000001.1, forward strand.
AACGATACCCCGGCGAACCGACGACGTCGTCAGCCGCCGGCTGTGCCGTCGCCAGGGCTGACGCACGGGCGGCGACCCGAGACGGAACAGCCGCCGGGCGTCACGATGGTCGTCCGCGATGCGGAGCAACGCACAGCCGGAGGCAGCAATCATGGCCGAACTCGACATCTTCACCACGATCAACGCGCTGTCCGACGAGGAGGAGGCCCTCTACGAACACGCGGGCGACGGCCACGGCCTGACGGCCGGGGAACTCGACCGGATCGCCGAGATCAAGGTCCAGCTCGACCGTTGCTATGACCTCCTCCACCAGCGGGCGGGCCGGAGGGCGGCCGGGCTCGATCCGAACGAGGCCGCCGCCCGCCCGGCCGCGGTCGTCGAGACGTATGAGCAGTGACCCGAGTGGGCCGACGGCGGGGGAACGGACTCGATCGCTTCGGCGGGTCCGCCAGATCCGCGAGTTCGTCCCGGAACCACTGACCGACGCCGAGGTCGACGCGATCGTCGACGCGGCGCGCTGGTCCGGCAGCAGCCGGAACGTCCAGCCGTGGCGGTTCATCGTCCTGCGGGAGCTCGACACCCTGCGGCGCCTGGCGGAGATCGGCGCGCCCCAGACCTTCCCCCTGGCCACGGCCGTCGCCGCGATCGCCCTCGTCGTCCCGGCCGATCCGGCGGATGCGATCTGGGTCGCCTATGACGAGGGTCGGGCGACCGAGCGGATCCTCATCGCGGCCGGCGAGCTCGGACTCGGTGCCGGCATCACCTGGATCCGGCGCGATATCGAGCCCCGAGTCGCCGAGCTCCTCGGCCTCCCGGACGACCGCATCGTCCGGACGATCGTCGCGATCGGCCACCCCTCGGAGGCCGCCCGACGACCGAAGTCGGCGCCGGGCACCGCCCGCCTGCCGCGCCCCGAGGTGGTCTTTCCCGAACGCTGGCCCGCGGACCGCAGCTGAGGGTCCTCGGTCTGGCCACTCCGTTCCGGTCGGCCCGCGGCGTTCAGGGTCCGCCGGGCGAGGCTCCGGGATCGGATGACGCCGGCTCGGCCGACGGGGAGGAGTCGGGCCCGGACGGCGACGCTTCATCGATCGATGGCGAAGCGGCGTCGGTCGCGGTCGACGGGTCCCCGGCGGCGGCGGGGAGGTCGCCGACGGCGAGGCGAGGTCCCCCGACGGCGAGGTCAGATCTCCCGAGGGCTGGGCGAGATCCCCCGACGGCGATGGCTCGGGCGCCGATGGCAATGGAGGCGGAGGCGGCGGGGCCATCGCGATCTTCAGAAGGCTCGCCCCGAAGATATCCGGCCCGAAACGGTCCTGGTTCGTGGCAACCGCGATCGTGAAGCCGCTGTCCGGAAGGTACCGGATCGAGGCGCGCGCACCGTCGAGGCGTCCGTCGTGACCGACCGTCCTATGGCCGTTGATCGTCACCTGGAACATGCCAAGGCCATACGGATGGTGCGAGCCGACTGCGAGGCTGTGCGAGACGTCGAGCATCGCCGTCAACGAGGCCGGCTCGAGGACCGAACCGGAGTAGAGGGCCCGTGCCCACCTCGCGAGATCGATCGAATCGGCAGCGATGTCCCCAGCGTCGCCCGCCGCGGTGACGACCGACGTGTACGGCGAGATCGCCGTTCCATCCGATTCGCTGATCCGCTTGAGGGTTGCGAACGGGCCGACGAGCTGATAGGACGTCGCGACCGTGCTCCGTCGGATCTCCGGGCCTTGGGCGAAGGTGGTTCCGAGGCCGAGGGGCGTGAGGAATCGGCGCCGGATCTCAGTCGTCGCCGAATGGCCCGTGACGGCTCGAACGAGCTGGCCGAGCATCACGTAATTCGAGTTCGAGTAGTGCCAACAGCGACCTGGTCGGCAGTACGCCCCGAGCATGTAGTCGAGGGCTCGCGTCGAGCTCCAGCTGACGCGCTTGTGGGCGAGGATGGCCCTGTCGATGCGCGGGTTCGCGAAGAAGTCGTAGAGACCGCTCGTGTGGTCGAGCATCTCCCGGATGGTCACTGCCCCCGAAGCCTTCGCGTGCGGGAGCCACTTGCGGATCGGATCCGACAGCGAGAGTCGGTGTTCCTCCTGCAGCTGGAGGATGAGCGCGGCAAGGAACGTCTTGGAGATGCTCCCGATCGAGAAGGCCGTACTGGGTCTGACCGGGACTCGCCGGGACAGATCGGCCCACCCGCTGACCCCAGTCCAGGTCGTCCCGTCCGGCCAGATGATCGTCACGGACACCCCGGGGATCTTGTAGTGGGCCCAGAGACTGTCAAGGCGGGCCTGAAGTGCGGCCGTCGGGACGATCGTCGGTGTTGCCGCAGCTGCCGCGGTGATCGCGGTCGCGGCCGCCCCGGCCCCGCCGCCAGGGGGTCCCGTAGCGACTGTCGGCTGCCCGGGCCCGGCGCCCGAGGTCGCGAAGGGGAGCGCCTGGGCCGAGAGCCGCTCGCCTCCCGTCCAGCCGCCGGCGACAAGCACGGCGACGATGACCGACGCGGCGGCGAGCATGGCGCCGGTGCGACGCAGCCGCGTCCGGCGGGCCGGCATGGGCGGTGGATGCGCCTCCATCACGCCCAGCAGGGTACACGTCCGGCGCCACCATCCGGCCCCGTACCTTCTGGGGGACTTGACAAGTCAATACCCCCCAGGGGTATACAAATCGCCGATTTGGGTGTATATTGATGGCCGACGCGGCCTGTCAAGACTTGACAGGCCCTCAGTCATGTCCGGCAGGTTCAGCCGTTCGAGGCCTCCTCGAGTGGCGCGATGGGCCCCGGCACCAGGAGGTTCAGTGGCCGTCGGTGTCGCCGCGGAAGTGAAGAGCCGGCTCCAGATCGCCGATGTGGTCGGGGAGACGGTCCAACTGAAGAAGGCGGGCACGACGTTCAAGGGCCTCTGTCCGTTCCACGGCGAGAAGACGCCGAGCTTCGTCGTCACGCCTGCCCGCGAGAGCTGGAAGTGCTTCGGCTGCGGCCTCGGCGGGGACGTCTTCAGCTTCGTCATGCAGCGCGACAGCGTGAGCTTCCCCGAGGCCCTCAAGGTCCTGGCCGCCCGGGCCGGTGTCGAGCTCGACGAGCGGAGCGCCCGCGACGACGCCCGGAAGGGCCGACTCCGTGACGTCCTCGAGACCGCGATCGCCTTCTACCACGTCGTCCTGACGAGCTCGAGGACCGGCCGGCCGGCGCTCGATTACCTCCGCGGTCGCGGCTTCACCGACGAGACGATCGAGCGGTTCCAGCTCGGCTGGGCGCCGACCGGCTGGGACACGATGAGCCGGCGGCTCGAGACGAAGCGCGACATCCGCCCCCAGGAACTCGCCGAGGTGGGGCTCACGACGAGCCGCACCAGCGGCCGCGGCGCCTACGACCGATTCCGCGAGCGGATCATCTTCCCGATCCGTGACTCGAACGGGGGTGCGGTCGGGCTCGGCGGGCGCTATCTCGTCGCGGACGGCGACACGAGCGACCACGGACCGAAGTACCTCAACTCCCCGGCCACCCCGCTCTTCGACAAGAGCCGCACGCTCTACCTCATCGACCGGGCCAAGGGCCCGATCCGGCGGGGCGGATCGGCCGTCATCGTCGAGGGCTACACCGACGCGCTCATGGCCCACCAGGCCGGCTTCGACACGGTCGTCGCGAGCCTCGGGACCGCTCTCACGCCGGGCCAGGTCGCGCTCCTGACCCGCTACGCCAAGAGGATCGCCCTCGCCTACGACGTCGACCCGGCCGGTCAGAGCGCCGGCTCGTTCGGGGTCACCGAGCTCAACGCCCTCATCGGCGAGGTCCAGGGCGGCGACAGCGGTGTCGGCCTCACCGACGTCGGTGTCGTCCGGCTGCCCGAGGGCAAGGATCCCGACGAGGTCATCCGCGCGACGCCCGACCTGTGGCGAGAAGCGGTCCGCACGCCCGACCCGATCCTCGCCTACCTCATCGACTACCACGCCTCGCGGGTCGACGTCCGCACGCCGGAGGGCCGCGATCGTCTCGTGGCGGCCGTGCTGCCGACGCTCCGCAAGGTCGGCAATCCGACCGTCCGCGACACGTACCTCCAGCTGCTCGCCCGCCGCTCGACGGTCGACGAGCGAACCCTCCTCGAGGCGCTCCACGCGACCCCGCGGGCCGAGGTCGGCCGGGCCGTCGGGCCGGGTCGATCCGATGGCTCGGCGTCCCGGGGAGCCGGCGACGGCGTCGACCACGGCGGGGTCCGCCTCACCCTCGAGGCCGTCCGGGCGGCCCAGGAGCAGGTGAGCCCCGAGGAGGTCGTCCGGGCCGTCACGCCGGTCGAGGCCGAGCTCCTCCGTCTCATGCTCCTCGTGCCCGACCAGCAGCCGCGGGTCGCCGTGGCCCTCGCCGACTCGGGTCTCGAGCTGCCGTCGACCGTCGCCCGCGAGCTCTACCGGGCGATCCTCACCGTCCGCGGCCTCGACGGCGAGGAAGGCGTCCATGCCGACCCGGTGCCGTTCGATCGGGGCCGGCTGCTCGACGCCATCGATCCCGAGACGCGGGCCCTCGCCATCGCCCTCTACGCCCGTTCCGGGCCGGACCCGGCGCAACTGCCGGCCGACCGGATCGTCTATGCCATCGACAAGTGCCTGCTGACCCTGGAGAAGGACCAGCTCGAAGAACGCAATCGCCTACACCCAGGCCGAGCAGGCCGACGCGGAGCTCCGGGGCGACCCGGAAGCGATGCATCGGCTCCTCGACCAGGAACGCCAGTACCACGAGGCGCGCCGCTCGCTCGATCGTCGGAGCGAGCAGACGCACCTGATCAGTCGCTCGATCGGAGGCGCATCATGACCGTCGACCCCACCGACAAGCTCCTCGTCGAGGCCGTCCTCAGCCGGCCCCGTCGAGCCAAGGCGGACCTCGAGGCTGCCCGCCTCGCCAACATGCGGGTCCTCAAGACGACCGTCGCCGTCGCCGAAGACGACGATGACGACGACGACCTCGAAGCCGGCCCGCCGGAGGCGTTCGCGCCGGACGGTGCGGACGTCGGGGTCGAGGTCGCCAGCGAGCCCGATGCGGTCATCGTCGCGCCGCTCGACGCGCCGGCCAAGCTCGATGCGAAGGAGCTCGAGGAGCCCACCGCGGAAGAGCTCGAGGCCCTCTCCGCGGACATGATCGGGATCGACGACCCGGTCCGGATGTACCTCAAGGAGATCGGCAAGGTCGCCCTCCTGACAGCCGAGGAGGAAGTCGTCCTGGCCAAGGCGATCGAGCTCGGCGAGTTCCTGGTCGAGGCTCCCTGGAAGGGCATCGTCTCGCTCCACGAGTGGACCCTCCACGACACCGAGCACAAGACCCGCAGCGCCAAGACCCAGCACCGCCTCCCGCTGGGACCCGAGGCGACCCAGATGGTGGCCGACGCGATCTCGTGGGAGGGCGCCGCCGACCTGCTCGTGCCGACGGCCGACTTCCACCTCGTCAAGGCGGGCCGTGACATCCAGAGCGAGGGGACCCGCGAGCTCCTCAAGGAGGCCCGCCACCTCGTCACCGTCTACAACGAGTCGCTGACCCCGGCGGCCTTCATCGAGCTCCTCGACTGGGCCTACCTCGCCGTCCACAACGGCGACCTCGACTCCCGCGACAACATCGGCCTGCGGGCGATCTACGACTGGACCCGCGACGAGGTCGCCTTCCCGGCCCTCGAGCGCTGGATCGAGAGCGGCCACGACGCCGAACTCCTCAAGCGGATGGGATTCGACCCGGAGGTGCCGCTCAACACCAAGCTCGCCCACCGCAAGGGTGAGCTGGTCCGTATCGGCCGCGACGCCCGCGAGCAGCTGACGTCGGCCAACCTCCGTCTCGTCGTCTCGATCGCCAAGAAGTACATCGGCCGGGGGATGTCGTTCCTCGACCTCATCCAGGAAGGGAACATCGGGCTCATCCGGGCGGTCGAGAAGTTCGACTACGAGAAGGGCTACAAGTTCTCGACCTACGCCACGTGGTGGATCCGCCAGGCCATCACCCGGGCGATCGCCGACCAGGCCCGGACGATCCGCATCCCCGTCCACATGGTGGAGACGATCAACCGCCTCATCCGCGTCTCGCGTCAGCTCCTCCAGGAGCTCGGTCGCGAGCCGACGGTCGAGGAGATCGCCGAGGCCATGTCGAAGGGCCAGGAGGTCGTCGTCACCCCGGAGAAGGTCCGCGAGATCATCAAGGTCTCGCAGGAGCCCGTCTCGCTCGAGACCCCGATCGGCGAGGAGGAGGACTCCCACCTCGGCGACTTCATCGAGGACCGGGGCGCACTGGCCCCGGCCGAGGCCGCGTCCCACCAGCTCCTCAAGGAGCAGGTCGAGGCGGTCCTCGACTCGCTGACCGGTCGCGAGCGGCGCGTCCTCCAGCTCCGCTTCGGCCTCGAGGACGGCCGCGCCCGGACCCTCGAGGAGGTCGGCAAGGAGTTCAACGTCACTCGCGAGCGCATCCGCCAGATCGAGGCGAAGGCGCTCCGCAAGCTCCGCCATCCGTCCCGGTCGCGCAAGCTCAAGGACTACCTCGAGTAGTCCGGGATCGGCAGATGCCAGCTTCGCGCTCGAAAGCGGCCGGCGCGGCCGGGTCCCGACCCTCGCGGTCGGGGGACCTCGAGCGTCCCGTCGCGCTCTGCGTCGGGCCGGGCCACCTCGTGGCCCACGGCAACCCGGCGTTCGTGGCCGAGTTCGGGGAAGGCTGCATCGGACTGCCGGCCCGGGAGGGCCTGATCGGCCTGCCGGCCGAGGCGTTCGCGGTGCTCGATGCGGTCTTCGCATCGGGCCGGCCGCTCGCCCGCTGGATCGTCCGTGACGGCGACGAGTGGCGCCTCACGGTCGCCCCACGGGTCGACCCGGAGTCCGGCGAGACATACGGCGTGACGTTCCACCTCCGCCTCCGCTCCGACGTGCCGATCCTTCGTTCCGCCTCCTGAAGGGTCCCGGGCCCGGTGGGTTCCTTTCCTTGCCCCAAGACCGGCTCACTCGCCCTGCTTCGGCCCCCGCGTCCATCCGTTGCAGGCCGTGCAAATCTCTGGGCAGTCCTTGCGTGGGATGCAACAAGGCGTCATCGGCTTGCCAGCAACACCCACCGTGTTGTACCCGATGCAAGAATCGCCGTCCTAGGAGGCCACCTGAGGCTCCCGACCGCCTCGACCGACGATTTGTTGCACGCCATACAAGTCCTCGGCCGGGTCGGGTGGAGTAAGCGTTCGATCGGGTTGCCTTGTTGCATGTGGCGCAAGAACGGACAGGGCGGTTCGGCGCGGCACGGATGCGACGCCGGCACGGATGCGACGCCGGCACGGATGCGACGCCGGCACGGAGGCACGCCGGCACGGAGGCACGCCGGCACGGCCGGCTCGGGGCCCTCACACGACAACGACTGAGCCGCCGCCCGGATCGACGCCCGCCGCGAGCAGCTCGAGGGCGCGACGGCCGTCCACGGGAAAGGCGCCAACCAGCGCGTCGGAGGCCTCGTGGAGCAGGATGCGCGTTCGGCGGGTCGCCGGCAGGACGAGGATCGCGCCGTCGACCCCGCTGTCCCGGACCTTGAGACCGACCCTTCGAAGGAGCGCCTGAACGTCGCGACAGGCGGTCTCGATCTCGACTCCGTAGCGCCACTGGTCGGTCGAGATGACCCCGTCCCACGCCCGGCGGTCGCCAGGGATCGGAAGCGGTACCTCCCCGTTCCAGCGGATGCTGCGGTGGAGGCCGGCACGGAACCGCCGGGTCAGGTCGACATGGGCGGCGTCCCGGATCGGCCGGCCGCCGGGGAATAGCCGGATCGACAGGTCGAGACCGACGACGGCCGACAACCGGGTGAGATGCCAGACGGAAACACGCTCGAGGAGGCCACGCTCGAGTCGGCTCACGTGGGCTACCGAGAGCCCCGAGGCGAGGGCCACTTCCGCGATGCTCAGCCCGCGGTCGAGGCGCGTCTCGCGCAGCTCCCGTCCGGTAGCCGCGAGGGTCGCCCGGGCGCGTTCGGACCCGTGGTCGACCGGCCGCGTTCGTGTTCCCACCCGGATAACCTGCCCGACAGCGCTTACCTTGGAGTCACGTCAGGCCGATCACCGCGAGCGAGGACCTGGCACGCTCCGAGCCGCGGTCGACCGATCGAGTGTGACTGGCCATCCTGTCAGGGTCCGCTACAGGACGTATCGGCGAGTTATCGCGGCACCGGGAGCCCGTTACGATCGTCGCGATGCCCATCCGCCGCCGGTTCGGAGTCCGGGCGACCGCGCCCGATGCGATGCGGCGCAACCTCGCCCTGCTCCGGGCGTTCCGTGACCTCGAGCGGCGGAGGGTGACGATCGGGGCCATCGCGGGTGTCGTCGTCGAGGCCGAGATCGGAGCGGCCGTCATCGGCGCCCGGCCGGGGCCCATCGCCGTCGTCGCCGCGGTGATCGGCGCCGCGATCCTGTTCGCCGTCATCACCTTCGGTGTCGCGGCGGTCCTGCGACCGCGCCGGGTGTCGCGTGCCCTCGACCTTTACCGGTGGGTGGATCGGGCGGATCGGGCCCGCTGGCAGGCCGCCACCGGAGAGGACCGGCCGTCGATGCCCCGTGCGGCCCGGGCGTGGCTCGAGTCGCACCCCGCGGCGGGTGGATCGGCGGACCTGCCGCGGATCGAGCTCCTCATGTGGATCGGCGAGTTCGAGACTGCTCGTCGGGTCGTCGACGCCCTGCCGGCCGCGACGCCGGAGGAGCGCTTCGAGCGGGCCCTCCGGCGGGCGGCGGTCGACTTCGTGGCGAGCGGCGACGGCGAGCTGACGGCGGCCCGGGCCGCCCTCGCCGAGTTGCCCGACGACGTCCGGCCGGAGGCGACCGCTCGGCTGGCGGTCGAGGAGGCTCGGCAGATCGCTGCGACCGCCCGACCCGGCGACGGTCCGGCGTTCCTCGAGCCGCTCGTCCGGGCGCGCGAGCTGCCCGGGCTGTCGATCGAGGGCCATCTCTTGCCCGACCTCGCCCGATGGGTCGCCCGGCCGCTGCTCATGCTCGGGACGGCGAGCGCGCTCGCCTCGTTCGTCGTGGCGGTGCTCGTCGTCCGTCGCTGAGTCCTGCCGTGCCCGACCCGGGCATCACTCCGCTTGGAGGACCGCCACGATCGAGGCCCGCGATGCCCGCTGGGCGGGGACCAACGCCCCGATTGCCCCGATCGCCAGGCCGGACAGTCCGAGGACGACGAGCAGGATCGGCGGCGAGATCGCGAATGAGCTCTCCGGGATCGCCGTCCGCGACGCCGCCTGTCCCATAAGGCCCAGGACGGCTCGCTGGAAGACGATGCCGAGCGGCACCCCGATGAGGCCGGCGGTCAGGCCGACCGGCACGATCGAGGCGACGACCATCGCCACGACCTGCCGTGGCGTCATCCCGATCGTCCGCAGCACGGCCGTCTCGCGCACCCGTCGCCGGGTCTCGAGGAGGACGGTATCGAAGACACCCCCCACGGCGACGGCGACGAGGACGAACCCAAGGGCGCCGACCACGCCCTCGAACAGGAGGAAGCCCTCGTTCGTGCGCGAGTCTGCCATGAGGTCGACCTGGGCGACGTGTGACATCCGCTCGCCGAGGTCCGACCGATACGCGTGCGGGTCGACGCCGTCGACGGGTCGAGCCTCCCATTCCGAGGGCTGGAGTCCGGGTTGCAGCGCCGCGGCGTCGGCGAAGTCACCGCGAAGGACGAGATCGTCGCGATTCTCGCGGGCCTGGTCGAAGATCTCGCCGACGAGGCGGACGGTGGCCGCCCGATCGCCGTCGACCACCCTCACCGTATCGCCGACGCGCAGCCCGCTCGCGGTGAAGAAGTTCGTCGGGGCGACCGCCTCGCCCGGACCGCTGAACCAGCGACCGCTGATGACGGCGTAGCCGATCCAACTCGCGTCTCCGCGATAGCCGACGAACGGGATCGCCGCGCCGAGCCCTGGGACCGAGACGTTCACGTCGCCGATGGCCACGGAGTGTGCCGTGTCGGGATCGGCGGCGAGGGCCCCGTCGACCACGATCGATGCGTCGACGCCCGCCCCCGGTGGCAGCTCGATCCGGACCGGGCTCGCCACGTCCCGTTCGAGCTGGCCCGCGATCCGGACGAGGGACCCGTCGAGGGTGACGGCGAAGACCAGCGCGGCCACTCCGACGGTGAGCGCGCCGAGCGTCATCGCCGCCTGGACGGGGTGGGCGAGTCCCGCCGCCATCCCGACACGGGCGGGGACCGGCAGCCGGAGCCCCAGCGCCCTGCGACTCAGCCCGCGCCCGGCGGGACGCGTGGATGGGGCTGTTCCCCGGGTGATGGCCGCCACGACGCTGAGGCGGCCCGCCCGGACGGCGGGTCCGACGGCCGCCAGGACCGCGGTCGCCAGGGCGGCCACCGCGACGATCGCGACCACCGCCGGCGAGACAAGGAAGCTCGGCGGCAGCCCGAAGGAAGTCGCGGTGCCGTTCATGACCGGCTGGCTCACGACCGTCCCGACCGCGACTCCGAGGACGACGCCGATCGTCGCCGGGACCAGCACCTGGACGAGGATGACGGCCGTGACCTGGCCGGGTGTGAAGCCGACCGCCTTCATGATCCCGATGTCGCGGTAACCCACGAGGACGATGCCGCTCACCAGGTCGGCGATGACGAAAGCCGCAGCCGCGAGGGCGAAGATCGAGAAGGCGAGGAGGATGGGGACGAAGATATCGGCCGTCCGGTCGACGCTCTCCCGTTGGGTCAGGTATGTCTCGCTCCCGACGATGGCGGAGGCCGGCAGGCTACTCGCGATCGACGTCATCGCGGCGGCGAGATCCGCCTCGGTCGTCGACGGGTAGACGCGATAAAGCATCTGCTCCTCCGCGGGCCGGTCGGGTGCGAGGGCGGCCAGGTCGTCGGGGCTCGCCCAGCCGAACAGGGCGGGCGTGGCGAGCGAGCTGGCGATCCCGACCACCGTCTCGGTCCGCGAGGCGAGACTGGAGTCGCCTACTGGCCCGGTCGGCGAGACCTCGGTCGCCCCGGGTGGCGTCGGAGCCTGCGGACCGCCTTTGTCCGGGACTGCAGGCGCCTGGCGAAGGGTGATCGTGTCGCCGACCGAGACGTCCCTGATGCGGGCGAGGTTTCGGGAGATGACGACCTCGCCGGGTCGCTGCCACCACCGTCCTGCCGACAGGGTGATCCGATCGACCGAGCCGCCCGGGTCCGACCGCCCGGCGAATGAACCGCCCCCGATGACGAAGCTCCCGCCCTTGTCCGCCAGGGGCTGGGCCCCGGCGACGTCGGCCGGGACGACCGGCCAGGGACCGGCGCTCGCGGTGACTCGAGGGGCTGCGGCAGTCGCTGCCAGGGTGCCCGCGGCGACGGACCCGTCATAGTCGACGACGAGGTGCGCACCGTTCGCCGCCACGAAGGCCTGATCGTATGGCGCCTGCGCCTCGAGGAGCACGTCGAGGGCGACGGTGGCGGCGCCGGTCGCCAGGAGGAGGACCGTCGTGACGACGAACGCCTGGAGGCGGCGACGACGGAGGTCGGCCAGCGCCTTGATGCGAACGACCCGCAGGGATCCCATCAGGCGGCCCGGTCGGCGAGACGATCGCCGACGATCACCCCGTCCGAAAGATCGACGATCCGATGAGCCCGGCCGATGGCCAGTCGCTCATCGTGGGTCACCAGGACGACCGTCTGTCCGTGGCGATGGAGATCGTCGAGGAGCGCGAGGACGGTCTCGCCGTTTTGCGAGTCGAGAGCACCGGTCGGCTCGTCGGCCAGCAGCACGGCCGGCCGGTTGACGATCGCCCGGGCGATGGCCAGTCGCTGTCGCTCTCCGCCGCTCAACGTGGCCGGGAAGCTCAGGGACCGTTCGCCCAGCCCGAGCTGGTCGAGCAGCTCGATGGCCCGGCTCCGTGCCACCCGCGGTGCCATGCCGCCGAGTTCGGCCGCGATGGCCACGTTGTCGCGGACCGACAGGTCGTCCAGTAGTTGGAAGAACTGGAAGACGAAACCGACCTTGGTGCGCCGGAATCGGGCCGCCGCACCTTCGCCGAGCCGGTCCACCCGGACGCCGTCGAGGTCGACCTCGCCATGACTCGGTCGGTCGAGTCCACCGATGAGATTGAGCAAGGTTGACTTGCCGCAGCCGGATGGACCCATGATCGCGGTCATGCGCCCGGCCTCGATATCGAGGGTGACGCCGTCGAGGGCCGGCCGCGCTGAGCCGTCGTAGGTCTTCGAGATCCCCCGCAGGCTGATGATCGATGCCATCGGCGACCTCCTTTCGTCGCCCTTCAGCCTCGGCCGTATCGGGTCGCCCGTCGTCGGTCGCCGGAGTGGAACCGCCTCGGCCCATCGGGCGAGTCGCCACTCAGCCGCCCGCTCGGATGAAGTCGCCTCCATCGGATTGATGAGACGGCACCGACCCGCGGCCGATGCTCGACGGCGACGTCGTGCGTACAGTTGGCCGATGGATGACCGAACCCCGGTGGCGCCAGCGGCGGCGGAACCGATCCGACGCGACCGGTCTGCGGTCCTGCTCGACGTCGGCCTGGTCGTCGGCCTCGGGATCGGGGCCCTCCTCACTGCACGATCCGAGCGGCCGGTCGGCGACTACGCCGAGCTTGCCCTCATCGTTCTGCCGCTCCTCGTGCGGCGGACGCGTCCGTTCGCCTCGCTCGCGCTCGTAGCCGTGGCCGTCGTCATCACCAGCCGCTCGTACGAGGGGGTCCCCGTGGTCCAGGTCGCGGCGGTCGCATTGGCAAGCGAGGCCGTGGGCCAGTACGGCCGCGGACGCTCACTCACGGCGGTCCTCGTCCTCGGGGTCGCCGCCGCGATGAGCCTCGCCTTCCTCCTCGCCGGTTCGGACCCGCTGCTGTCGGTCGCTCTCCCGTTCGTCGTCGTCGTCCCGTCGTGGATCCTCGGCGACACGATCCGGATGCAGCGGGACGAGGCGAAGGCACGGGTCGTGGCAGCCGAGCTCGCGACCCGTGAGCGAGAGGAACGCCTCCGGGCCACTGTCGCCCAGGAACGCCGGGAGATCGCCCGCGAGCTTCACGACATCGTCGCCCACAGCGTCAGCGTGATGCTCATCCAGGCGGGAGCGGCGCGCCAGGTGATCCGTACCGCGCCGGAGCGGGCCGAGGAGTCGCTCCTCGCCGTCGAGGCGACGGGGCGGGAGGCGATGCGCGAGCTGCGGGGCCTCCTCGGGGTCCTCGGTGACGACGGCGACGCCGCCGATGATGCGGGAGGCCTCGGTCCTCAACCGGGTGTCGATCGCATCCCGGTACTCATCGAGCGCGTCCAGGCGGCGGGACTTGCCGCCGAGCTCGAGGTCGATGGAGAGCGGCGCGCGCTGCCGTCGAGCCTCGACGTCACCGTCTACCGGATCGCCCAGGAGGCGCTCACGAACGCCCTCCGCTACGCGAGCCGGGCGCGGACGATCGTCCACCTCACCTACGAGCCCTCCCAGGTCCGGCTCGAGGTCCTCGATGACGGCCCCGGGCCTCCCCAGACACGAGGCGATGGCGGCGGGCGAGGGCTCGAAGGGATGCGCCAACGCGCGTCGCTCGTCGGCGGGCGGCTCGAGGCCGGCCCACGGCTCGGCGGCGGCTACGCCGTCCGCGCCTGGCTTCCCGTGCCGCCCGAGGTCGGCGCGCCGTGACGGGATCGTCGGTCGCGACCGGGCGGCCGACCAGGGTCCTCATCGCCGACGACCAGGGCCTCGTCCGGGCCGGCTTCCGGATGATCCTGGAAGCCCAGCCTGACATCACCGTCGTCGCCGAGGCGGCCGACGGCGAGAGCGCGATCAGATCGGCAGGCCGATACCGACCCGATGTCGTCCTCATGGACATCCGGATGCCCGGTCTCGATGGGCTCGAGGCGACGCGGCGCCTCCTCGATGGGGTCGGAGGCGAAGCTCCGCGGGTGGTCATCCTCACGACGTTCGACCTCGACGAGTACGTGTACGCAGCCCTCCAGTCGGGGGCCTGCGGGTTCCTGCTCAAGGACGTGACCCCGGAGCAGCTCGTCGCGGCGGTCCGGCTCGTCGCAGCCGGCGATGCTCTCCTGGCGCCATCGATCACCCGCCGGCTCGTCGAGCGATATGCCCGGCCCGGTCCGACCCCCGATGCCGCCGCGGCCGCGGCCGCCCTCGGCGACCTGACCCCACGCGAAGCGGAGGTCTTCGGCCTCCTCGCCCGGGGCATGAGCAACGGCGAGATCGCCGACGCGCTCGTCGTGAGCGAGGCGACCGTCAAGACGCATGTCGCCGCGATCCTCGCCAAGCTGGGCCTTCGCAATCGAGCCCAGGCGGTCGTGCTCGCCTACGAGTCCGGGGTCGTGCGAGCCGGCGCCGAGAGACCGGCCGATCCCGGCTGAGCGCACGCGCCCGGCAGACCGAGACTCAGACTGGGGGATCGCCCGGTTCGGGACCGACGGCGATCGGCATGCCGCTTCGACTCCAGTCGCTGTAGGAGCCCGGGTAGAGGAGGGGATCGGGCAAGCCGGCCACGCGGCGGGCGAGGGCGACGTCGCAGGCGGCGATCCCGCTCCCGCAGTAGACGACGACGTCGGAGCCGTCCGCGCCGAGCTCGCGATAGCGGCGGGCCAGCTCGTCCGCGGCCAGGAAGTGCCCGTCGGCCCTGACGTTCCCCTCGACCGGCGCGCTCAGCGCCGTCGGGATGTGGCCCGCCACCGGATCGATCGGCTCGATCTCGCCGCGATAGCGGGCGGCGGCCCGGGCGTCGAGGAGGGTCACGCTCCCGAGTCGGTCGCGGAGGGTGTCGCGGTCGATGACCTTGCGCCAGTCCTCGGCGAGGGAGAGCCGTTCCGGCGCCGGAACCTCGGTATCGCCCGGGCCCGCGATCGTCGGGCGCCCCTCCGCCACCCAGGCGGGATAGCCGCCGTCGAGAACGGCCGTCGCCCGATGGCCGAGGTCGTCGAGCATCCACCACAGACGTGATGCCACCCAGCCCCCGACGTCGTCATAGGCGACGACGACATGGCGATCGCCGATACCGGCGGCTTCCAGGCGACGACGGAAGTCGCGCGGCGACGGAAGCGGGTGACGGCCCGGGCCCTCGGAGGCCACGAGGTCGGTGTCGACGTCGAGGAAGATCGCCCCGGGGATGTGACCGGCCTCGTAGGCTCGCCGCCCGTCACTCGGCCGGCCGAGATACCAGCGGACGTCGACCAGCCGGACGTCGTCGGGCCGCTCGAGCCGGGCAGCCAGGTCAGCGGGGGAGATGAGGCTCATCGGTCCGTGGATGGTACGACCGCCCGCCGTCCGGCGGCCGCGTCCCACCGCCGGTCAGGTCCGTGGTCGCGACGAACGGCTCTTTGCTATCCTTCCCGTCCGCGGCCGCGACGGCCGCGCGATCGCCCCACGGCGGTCTTCGCTCCGGCGTAGCTCAGTGGTAGAGCGGGCGGCTGTTAACCGCTTGGTCGTAGGTTCGAGTCCTACCGCCGGAGCCATTTCATCCCTTGCACTGGATTACGGCCTTCTCCTGGCCGTTTGCCCGGTGCGCGTTCGTCGCCACGTTGACGGGGATCGGCTCGCCGAGATTTGAGGCACTTACCCCGTCACGGGGGCCAGTTAGCTCGGGCCCTGCCCGCGCCGAGGTTCTTCGTCAGATTGCGGGGCAGTCGAGCGCCGCGGCCGCCCACGTCTGCGCCCATTCGAGTGTGGCGTACATCTCGCCCGGCGTGCTCGATGCCACGCGCAGCACCACGTCCGCCAGTTCGTCAGGCGTGCTCAGCAACCAACATCCGCTCAGATCCAACAGGGCTGGCGGATCCACGGGCAACACCGTCAGACGGCGTGACACGCGTGTGTACCCTCCGCCCATGAAGCGCGAGGCAGTGTTCTACGCGATGGTGGCGTTGTTTACCCTGGCCGCCGTGGCGGCGCTTGTCGTCACCCCGCGGCCGGTGAAGGTGCTCAACAACATCAGCCCACCCGTCCCCTACATGGGCGAACACAGCCTCACGTTTCGGGACGAGCAGTACCTCTGCGCCTACGGCTACACGATCTGCCGTTAGTGGCCTGACGCCTAACCTGGCGTCTCCGACGGCGGCTCGCTCCTCGGGTGCGCTCCCGCCGTACACCGGACTCGTCGCTCGCGCGGTAGTCGCCTCGGTCGGCTGAGTCACGCTTGTTTACCCCCGGCCGAAGCGCGGCCGGAGCGGCCTCCGCCTCACGATCCAGATGAGGGAGATCGCGGCGACCGCGAGGAGCGCCACGACGACGATGCGTGCGGCGTAGCCCACCATCAGGTTGAACGGAGCGCCACCCTGACTGACCTCCGCAGATGGACGGAGGCCGGCGGGCGCTTTGTCCAGCAGGGCCTGGAATTCGTCCGTCGTGACGCCCGCCGCTTGGACCTGATCGCCGGTGCTGGTGGTAACGGTCAGCGTCGACCCGTTCAATTGAAGGTAGTCAACGCCACCTGCCTGCACCATCTGGTTGACCGTGGCGAGATCCGACGACGGCGGCGAGGGGTGTTCGGGTAGGGCGACCACCGCGATCACCAGCAAGGCCGCGATCGCGACGACGACCGCCCCGACCGCTGCAAGGCGACGACGCGGCGGACGCCCGCCACCCTGAACGTCCGGTTGCCTATCGGTCATTCCGTGCGCCTCTATTTCGCGGCCCTGCCACGCTCGCGGTGGAAGCCCATGAGGCTCGTCCGGCTCATCTTAGGGCGAGACGGACGCCGAGCAATACTTGTTCTTGAAGGAGAACGAGCCGGTCGAGCTCTGGGCACTGCCCCAGGCCTGCACGAAGTACGTGATGGACTCCCACGACCACTTGAAGTCCCGCGTGGAAGCCATGAAGACGTAGCTCGCGTTGTGCAGTCCGTGACCGTACGTGCCGATCAGGCCGCCGTTGCGATACCGCGGCCATCGCTCCCGCGACCTCGGGCAGCAAGGGTGCGTGGCAGGAAGTCGAGTGGCTCGATCCCGTCAACCTTGGTCTTAACTACGATGTGACGCAGGTGAACTGGACATACAACGGCTCGATCGTGACTTCCGGGAATGCGGCGGGCTACTGGTGGTGGTTCACCCCCAGTCACTGGAATCTCGGTTGCTACGATGTCTCGCAGGTATTCGGCTCCGGCTCCTCCTCATTCCGTGGCCAGACCGTCGCTGTCTTCTGGAACAACTGGTTCTGCCCGCCGCCAACGGTGTACGTCGACTACTACTACAACCGGGTCTGGGGTGTTCCCAACGGCACTGCTACGAGGGATCAGTCGAGTGACGCCCTCAGCGAGTGTCTGCCGCTGCACTACGCAGTAACGACGGCATACGGGCAGTTCTGATGTCCACGGAACGCGGCTCCGGCCAGGCCGTCAGCAGACGCTCGTTCCTGAACGGCCTCCTGGTCGGAGTCCTCACCGGGCTCGCCGCGATGATTGTGCCCGTGTTCGGCTTCCCGATGGTGGCGGCCGCCGTGATCGCGAGCTTGTTCGATCGGCGTGCGGCCGCTCGGGTCCGCTGGGACGCTGCTGGGCGCTGGAGCGGTCTTCGCCTATGGCTCCTACAACACCATCTCGGCGTGCAGCGGCACGAGCGACTCCTGCGGCAACACGAACGTCACGCCGCTCGTGATCCTGGCCGCCGGGAGCCTCATCGTGGGGGCCACCCTCGCGGTCGTGTCGGTCGCCCTCGATCGCTAAGGACCGTCGCGGCGGCGGTTCTGATGTCTACGTCGGTGAGGCAGACCGCAAGGCTCGCTTGCTCGCTGCTCGACCTGGAGGTAACACGCAGGGAACGAAACCCCTTGACGGAGCCTCTGTGTGCCGTATCGGACGATCACGATCGCGACCCCGGGCGCTCGTCGCGAGACGTTCCTCGTTCGCGTGAGCGATGAGGCGGTCGAGGCCTGGCTCGCGGAACGCCATCGCCTACGGAGGGCGGGCTACCCCGACCGGCCGCCCGACGTCGACACCCCGAACCTGCGGGCCTGGATCGCCCATCTCGACGAGGAGGCCCATCCGTACTTCCGCTCGGGGCGACCGGCACCGACGCTCGAAGATGGTCCGACCACGTTCCAGATCCTCACCGCGGTCTGGATGGAGGTCGAGACGGGCCTCACCACGAAGCTCCTCGTGAGCGGCGCGAGCGACGGCGCGATCCTCGCCCGCGTCCGCATCGAGCGGGCGATGCCGGTGGCCCAGCCGCTGGACGAGGTCCGCCTCTACGACCCAGCTGAAGACCCGGACATGGTCTGGGACGAGATCGAGGCGGTCCTCAGCGGCATCAACGAGGCCCCGATCGACTGGGATCCCGCTGGCCCCAAGATCAGCGACTACGCCGACTTCCTCGCCCTCGACGTCGAGGTCGCGGCGGCCGAAGCGGACGCGCGAGCAGCGGGACTCCTGCCCCGACCGCTGGTCCACTGATGGCCGCCGACCCCGCCCTCACGGGCTCCGAGGATGGCCCGGAATTGCATTCGCGAATGGATGTTCTCGCAACCGATCCGGCGGCCCCGATGAGACCCCTGATCCTCGCCTTCCCGGACCCCGCTGATCGCCATCCGGCTGCCGTGTACCTCGCGCGGCTCGCCCCAGGCTCGCGGCGGACGATGCGCCAGGCGCTCGACGTCGTGGCCTCCATCCTCACCTCGGGGTCGGCCACGGCCGAGGGCATCGACTGGTCGGCCGTCCGGTACCAGCACGCCCAGGCCGTCCGGACCCGCCTCGCTGAGCGGTACCGACCGGCGAGCGCCAACAAGGCGCTCTCCGCCCTCCGGGGCGTCCTCCGCGAGGCGTGGCGGCTCGGGCTGACCTCGGCCGAGGAGTACGAGCGGGCGGCCGACCTTGAGGCGGTCCACGGCGAGACCCTGCCCGCGGGGCGGGCCCTCTCGGCGGGCGAACTGAAGGCGCTCCTCGGGGCCTGCGCCGCCGACCCTGGTCCGGCGGGCCCACGGGATGCCGCCCTCTTCGCCCTTCTCTACGGCGGCGGCCTGCGGCGCTCGGAGGCGATCGGGCTCGACCTCGCCGACTGCGACCTGCTGAGCGGGGCGGTGACGGTCCGGCGGGGAAAGGGCGACCGGGAGCGGGTCGTCTACGCCACGAACGGGGCGGCCGATGCGCTCGCGGACTGGATGTCGGAGCGCGGCGAGGAGCCAGGACCGCTCTTCCTGCCGGTCAACAAGGGCGACGCCATCGGGACGCACCGGCTCACCGGGCAGGCGGTCGCAGGCGTCCTCGGCCGTCGCGCTCGCGAGGGAGCGGTCGCCCACGTGCGACCGCACGACCTGCGCCGGACCTTCGTGGGCGACCTCCTCGACGCCGGAGCCGACATCTCGACCGTCCAGCGGCTCGCGGGCCACGCCAGTGTCAGACGACGGCCCGGTACGACCGGCGCGGCGAAGCCACGAAGAGGAGCGCGTCGGCGCTGCTCCACGTCCCGTATCGCCGGCGAACGACCGTAGCCGACGGGCTTGCGACGAGTCAGGCCTAAGGCGGTGCGGCGTGCTGCTAGCTGTGCTGGTAGAGCAGGTCGACGATGCGCTGGACAGTGGCCCGATCGAGCCGGTAGACGTAGGCGTCGACCTGACCGGGGTGGTAAGTCGGGAGACTTCCGATGTCGTTGGGCGGGATCTGTCCGTCGAGCTTGTCGGCTTCTGCACGGCTGATGAATGAGATCCGCGCCAACGGGTCCCCCGCCACGAA
Source organism: uncultured Chloroflexia bacterium (assembly GCA_963745405.1). Lineage (GTDB taxonomy): Bacteria > Chloroflexota > Limnocylindria > Limnocylindrales > CSP1-4 > C-114. The sequence goes on from CAVUWY010000001.1 coordinate 24,209, forward strand.
CCTATTGATGAGTACTTCGACCGAGTAGATGCGCTCTCCCCTGGGATTGGGGGGCATCAGGGTGTCCCGCGATCCGGCAGGCATCCACGAGTAGACGATCTCGCTGGTGCCCGACATCCCCCCGCCGAGGGCCGCCTTCTGATTGAGATCGACCGCGGTCGGGAGCGCGTGCTCGATCAGCGAGTCCGCTTCGCTGGCCACGTCATCGATGGCTCGACCATCGAGCTGCCGGCCGACCAGCCCGAAAGCCGCAAGGTTGCCGGTGTCCCAACCCGCCCCGTCATGGTCATAGGGCGTCGGCAAGCGGATGACGCCCGCGACCACAAGTACAACGCTCGCCGCAAGGACGAGACCCAAGGAAGCAAGCGTTCGGCGCAGAGGGCGGGGCGGCATCGTTGCCGATTGTGGCACCGCGGAAGACGTGTCCAGCCGTCCGACTCGCGCTGACCGAGAGGGTAGAGTCGCCGATGTGAGCCGATACAGTCCGAGGGCTCCATCAACTACTCCGATGAGCGGCCTTCGATGCGACGCGCCTCGTCGAGATAGTCGCGGACCCGAGGCTCGTAGGCCGGATTGATCTCAACGGCGAGCTCGAAGTCGGCGATCACGCTCGCGGCGTGCGTCCGCATATGAGGGACCACAAGTCAGGCCTCGTCGGAGGTAGCCGAATGCGGGGTCGTCGGCTTCGTCGAGCGAACATCCCGACGCCTCTACGCGCTCGCGCCAGGCCGGATCCAGGATGCGATCGGCGAGCAGCGCGAATTGTGGCGCGGCATTGAGCATATCTGCCTCCAGCGGCTCGGCTCCGACTGAACGAAGAAGCTCGTGGAGGTTCGCCCGGGTCAGCCGGTCCTTCTTGCGGCGAGCGTCGTACGCGAATGTGGGTTCGATGGGCAGTGGGTTGCCGGTCGTCTCGAAGACCCAGCGCCCGCCGTCGTTCGCGCACGCGATCGAGCGAATGGTGCTGCCGTCCGGTCGTGCAGGTCGAACACTCGTGCCTCGTAGGCCAATCGCTCGCGGCGCGGACCACGCCGCCATCAGCGGGCCTCGGAGTCAACAACCCGGATGGTGCGGACCCCAAGCGTCTTCGCGGCCCAGTACTGGTGGTCGTTGAAGTCCGAGCCCTTCGTGTGGTTCGTAAGCACGGCCGTCCACGTCCCGCGTTCGACGACTACGAGGCGAGTCGCCGGGACCGTCCGCCAGTCGAGGTACTCGATGGCGCGTGCCGCGCTGGGCGTCACCCCGACGACGTGCATCTCGGACTGATCTGCCCGGCGATGGAAGCCGAAGCGTTCGACCACAAGATCGAAGGGAGCTTCGACGAGGCCGTAGCCAGACAGCACGAGGGGGTGGACGATGTCGGGGTTCATGGCTTCCAGAGGTCGTCCGACTTCATCGTGAACAACCCCCCAACGGACCAGTTGGTCGTCTCGTGTGCGCGGCGCGGGGATCAATCCCGAGACGAAGCGCGGAACGTGATGACCGAGAGTGCGACGAGCGTCGCCGCAGCAATAAGGATGGCAGCGTCACTTGACTGCGTATCGCTGTCACTCCCCTGCCAGGATGTCAATGCGAGGAACACCACCACCACGGACGCGATCGTCGAGATCCCAGCGGAAAGGCGATTAGACGACATCACCAGCCACAGAGCGATGCCAAGACACACGACTGCTAGTGAGCCAAGGAGGACACCCCCGACGCTGACCCCGAGGGCGGCCAACACGGCGGCGTCGATGCAAATGACGCCAGCGATAGCCAGCCACAGGAATGCGGCGCTGCGGCGTGCGAGAGTCTCAAGGTTCACGGTATCGCTCTGGTGCCTTGATGAACATCGAACCGCATGAGAGCCGTCTATACCGTGGTCAGGCGTCGAGCGGCGTGCGGAGGATGGTGGCGTAAGCGAGTGCCGGCGCAGCGATCATCAGTGCGATTGACGGGCCGTCGGTTCGCGGGATCAGAATTGTGGCCGCAACGACGATGGCAGCGGCAACGGCGTAGGCGGCCAGTCTCGGGTGCCCGGCCACGCGGATCGCCACACGCCAGACGAGCAGCGTGCAGGCAAGCAGCGGGACACCGATTACGAGCGGCCCACTGAAGACCACCGCGACGGGCCACCAGAACACCTGCTCTACGCCCGATCCGGCATAGCCTGGGATCGATCCATCGGACGACTCCGTGATGAGGACGACCCCCCAGACCAACCCGATCCCGAACCACAGCGCGTTCAGGAGCGCGTAGTTCGCGAAGAACCAGCGCGACTCGGTCCGCCACTTGCTACTCATCAGTAGCACAATACACCCGTCCATCTCGGCGTCAATCGACCGACCCCGATCGACGCCCATTGGTGGATCTGGGAGGGCTCAGACTAGATGGTGCACTAGGCGACTATCCGCTGGGAGCCCCGACGACCCTGTCGGAGTCCAGGAGGCCCGGTCAGGCAACGTAGGATGCCCCCCATGGACTCGTGGCCTCGCTAGCGATGCGGCGTTGGCGTTCATCGGCCTCGCCCTCGCGCTGGCCGCCTCCGGCTGCATCATCGACAACTTCGAGGGGTTCGAGGTCTGGGTCGTCAACAACGGTCCGGCCGATCGCTTCGTTGTCTTCGTCGGCCAGGATGTCGTTACGGGCGGCGGACAGACGCTCCGTGCTCCCGCAGATGGGTTCGAGTACCGAGGGCCCCATCGGGAGCTTTCGCCGAAGCCCGACCTTGCCGGGGAGGTTCGGGTCTATGACTCTACCTGTGTGCTCCTGGAGACCTTCAAGATCTCCGCCTCCGGTTCATACAAGCTCGTCATCGACGCCACCGGCGCTCAACACCTCACCAGCTATCCAGCGGCGATCTCTGAAACAACCGCTATGAGCGACGCTCCCCGGACCTGCTAGCAGGTGTCGCGCCGTCCGACTCGCGCTGCCCGAGAGAGTAGAGTCGCCGACGTGAGCCGATACAACTGGGACGCGGACGATGACCCGGCCCGCGTGTCCGAGGTTCGGCGGTGGATGGCGGCCATCTACGTATTGTTCGCCGCGCTCGCCATCGTGGCTGGCGCTCTCCTCGGGCTCGGGATCGCGCCGGTTCTCTTCGCAGCGTTCATGCTGGTTGCCGGTCTTGGGCTGGGATGGCTCTTGAACCCGCGGAGACCGTGGTGGGGCGAGGGAGCGGCGCGAGCCGCCGCTCGCCCGGTGTCGCTACGGCCATATCGAGGGAAGCTCGCGATCGCCATGTTCGTCGTCGATGCCTTGCTGTTCTTCGGGACGACCCAGATCGTCCTCCGAATGGCGTCCGCCTGACCCCATCGATCACAGCGCCACGATCTGAACCGTGTTGCCGACACGTGGAAGGGCGGAGGGTACGCTGCGGTACGCCGCACGTGAAGGGGCTGTGTGCCGCGCTGGCAGAAAGTCGAGATCGGGGACGTAGTCGAGATCGCGACGCCTGTGGGTCTCGCCTATGCCCAGCTCATGAACGAGGACCCCATCATGGGCGACCTGATCCGGGTCCTGCCCTGGCACGTTTTCGGAGCGGCCCGAAAGCCTCCTGGACTTGGTCGCTGGGCCCGACCGGTTCATCGTGTTCTACCCGGTCCGACTCGCCACCCGGCGTCGCTATGTGACTTGGGTAGGTCCGTTCGCGGTTCCAGCCCACGCCCGCGCATTCCCGCTCATGCTGTCCGGAGGACTAGAGGGGCCGGACGGGCGAATACGGTCATGGTGGCTGCACGACGGCAAGACTGCGACGCTCCTGTCGGAGATCCGCCCCGAGCACCGCGGGCTCCCAGTGAGGATTTCGCTGATGCGCAAGGGCTTGCTCAACGCGATCGTCAATGACTGGCAGCCGGTCGACGAGCTGAACGGGGTCGGTCTCCAGAAGCTCGTCGGCCCCGACGTGGTCCTCCCGCGAAGGGACCGGGACAAGGGCAACTGACGAGTGCTCCGGTGCTACGGCACCCGGGCAGGAGTTCCCAGCCCGCAGCGACGCCGCTCAGTTCGTTGGGTCGAGATCGTGGAGTGACGGTCACGTTCGCGTAGGTGAGCGGCTCTCCACCGGGATCTCCGACCATATCTGGGCCTACGCATGTGGTGGGACGATCCCGCCCATGGCCTGGGATATTCCCGCTGATACATTCGCGCGGATGGCAGAGACACCGCACCCGCCCCTGACAAGCTCAGACGCTTGGCTCCTCGCGGCGATCACCGAGGTCTCGCCGGGAGGTCAGTCAGTGTCCCTGACTCAGTTCGTGGATGCGGCCGATTGGCTCAACCGGGCCATTCCGACGTTCGATGAGGTGAGTTTCGGAGTGCCGCGCCTCGTCGCTGCCGGACTCATGGCTGTCGACGGGCTTGCGCTGCGGTCCACCCCGAAGGCGAGGCGAGCGCGGGGGACCGTGCATCCCTCGACGCTCGGTGGAGTCCTCTACGCGATGGAGGACCTGGTCGGCGCGGCGCATTACGGAGAGCTTCAGCCGCCTGAGGATCGCTCGCTTGGCCGATGGCCCAGCCTGACCCCGGACGACCTTGACCGGGCGGTCAGGGAGCATTCGGCGCAGGTCGAGCGGTGGTCCCGCCCAGTCCTCGCTGCGGCCCGCGTTGGGAACGCGATCGGCACACATCTCGTTCGGGTTCGGGACCGTCTGAAGCGGTGATCCGCGCACTTGGCCGGTACGTGGCACTGGAGTGAGGCTGGGTTGGTGCTACTTCATGAAGACGGCGAGTGTCATCCACGTTTCGTCCCGCTCCGCATGGACCCTGGCCGTCCCGAACCTGCTCGTCGCGTCGCTGCCGCTCCAGGCGTGCAGCCACGCCTCCACATCGCCCCGAGCGTCGGCGAGTGCGGCGGTGGCTCCCGCGACGTCCGCGAACACCTCCCGGGCGATCGATAGGTCGGCGCTGCCTGGGATCGCGACGGCGAAGTCGAAGACGCCGGAGTCACTTCCATCGAGAGTCGCGGTCACTGACAGGCCGTGAAGCGGCGCTGAGCAACTCCACTGGACGAGGTCGTTCCCCTCGCTGCCCTCGTTCGGGCCTGAGCACATCAAGCCGAGTGCCCTCCACCCCTCCAACGATGGGACGACGGCAGTCGGCGTGGTCGGTCCGATGGCGCAACCTCCGAGGAGGGTCGCCAGGCACAGGATCCAGAACAGTCTCGATCGAGCCACGCGAGCGGGACGACCGACGTTCCTACCATGTGGTGGAGCCACGCATCGACGGCCTGCCGTCCGCGGGAACCAGGCTCACGCCCGCCGCGTCTACTGGACCGGGAGGTACCAGCCGTGCGACTCCTCGCCGTCTCGCTGTTCGTGGTGATCTCGGTCGCCGCGTGCCTCGGCGGAAGCAGCGACCATGGGACCGCGGGCTCGTCCGATGCCAGCGCCATCACCCCTCCCGTGTCGCCCGTCCCGACCGGAGGCATCAGCCGGGTGCCGACTCCGACGCCGGTACCCAGCCTAGCCGTGAGTGCCCGCGCGGAAGACACCCAAGGCTCATTCCATCTCGTGTTCGAGTTGCCCAAGGCGACGTGGAGCGCGGGTGAGACGATAACCGGGCTGGCGACGCTATCCGTCGTTGGTGCGAAGGGCGTCGACCTCGGTGGATCGGGCGTCGGTCTCATCGGCTTCGCGTTCGCCGACGTCGCGGGTACGCATGACGTCCAGCCCATGTGGACCGCCGACTGCCGGCCCTACCGGCTTGACCCCGGCAGCCCGATCACCTCGCCGATCATGAAGTCAGGTGGGTACGCTGCCGATCAGCCCGACGCATCCTTCGATCGCGCCTTCCTCACGGACCCGGTGATCAGCCTGCCAGCCGGGGACTGGAAGATCACGGCGGTGGCCGACTTCATCGAGAAGAAGGACTGCAGTGGTCAGAGCCACATCATGCCGGCGACGGTCGTGGTGCACGTCACGCCGTGACGAACTCTGACATTCGCGACGCTGGCCGATGCCGGTGAGTAGGTGGCCCGAATTGAGGCCACGACGACGGATACGATGTTCGCCGTGAGTTCGGGCAGGGTCCGTGTCACGAGCCGCGTCGAGTGGCACCCCGATGAGATCGTCGACGACCCGACCATCAGCGAGATCCTCGATGCCGTGGCCCGGCTGGACGGCGAGACGTACAGCATGGTCTCGGTCGACTGGCGGGAGCCGGACCGAGATGCGCACAGCGACGACGCGATCACATCGATGGTTGTGTGCGGAGGCGACCGAGTGGCCGTCTCGTACATCGTCCGCGATGCCGCTGGCGAGTGGGACCAGGACTTCGCCTTCCTCGCCCAGCCCGAGCGCGGCGAGTCGAGGGAGGAGCGCGTTTGCGGGGGCCAGGAGACGGCATTCCGCGCCCGCTGGTGGGTGGACCGTCCCCTCGCCGAGCGAGCGTTGCGCCACTTCGCTTCAACCGGAGAGGCCGATCCTCGCCTCATCTGGGAGCACGATCCGGACTTTCGCCGCGGGCCGACGCGAGCCTAGTCAAGTGACAAGCTCCTATCTCGTCAAGCCCCAGACGAAACCTGCGTTACCGGCAGCGAGAGCAGCCGGAAGACGACCCGGGCGAGGTGGCGCTTGAGCGCCCGGATGGCCTCCCGCCAGCTCTTGCCCTCGGCCCGCTTGCGGGCCACGAAGACCCGGGCCGGCGGATAGGTCCGGGCCTGGGCGAAGGCGATACTGAAGAGGGCCCGGTTGAGCTGACGGTTGCCGCCCCGGTTGAGCCGCATCCGGCTCGTCTGGCCCGAGCTCGCCGGGATCGGCGCGACCCCGGCCAGCATCGCGAACGCGTCGGCCGAGCGGAAGCGCCGGACGTCGCCGGCCTCGCTCACGAGCTTGGCGGTCACGAGGGCGCCGGCCCCCGGCAGCGTCCGCAGCGGATGGTCGGCGACGAGGACCTCGATCCGGCGCTCCAACAGGCGGACCTCGGCCGAGACCCGGCCAAGCCCTCGAGGCCGATCCGCTCGATGCCACCGAGCTCGCCGAGCCAGCCGGCGAGCGCCGCGAAGCCCGCCGGCTCGTTCGGGAAGGTCCGTTCGGCGAGGACGAGGCCCCGCTCGTCGACGGCGCAGGCGGCGAGCGTCGCCTTGTGCGTATCGATCCCCACCACGTGCATCTCGGGCCCTCCACCAGTCCCCTACGATGGGCGCGGGCCAGGCGGGCAAATGTGCGTTGAGGTAACGGCCACGCTCCTATGAAGCCATGCCTGGCCCACTCGTCAGCGAGGGCGGCGGCACTTGTCACAGTGGCCAGCCGATCGCGGCACATTCGCGGGGAGCCAACCACCCTCGTCGACGACACCTTCGCAGCAGCGCGAAGGCCACGGTTCACCCTGCGCACATTCCGGAACACTGGCGGACGGTGGAGCCCTC
>CAVUWY010000002.1:0-195000 GCA_963745405.1 uncultured Chloroflexia bacterium
GCACGCGGCCATGGAGGTGCCGGAGTGCATCAGTTCCGGCGTGCCTCCGACCCGGCAGGATGTCGAACGACGAGCCCTGTTGCTCGTTGGGCCGCCTATGGAGGGCACACTTGCTGACACGTCAGCGAAGATGAGCGCCACGGGTGGCTGACGTGCCGAGCCCGCTGTAGGGCGGGGTGAGGGCGAACGGGCATGCACCCGGCGAGATCTGGCATTGAGCTAAGGAAGCGCCGCATCCGCCAGCTGAGTCACTGGCCCCACGACGCCGACCCTCGTCGTGCCGGTCAGAGCCCGAGGCATCGCGACCGGCGCAGTCGTCATACAGAGCGGAGCGGAGGGCGCGAACGTCGTGACCACGCGAGCGAACGACCCTACCCGGTCGCGAGAACTCGAAACAGCTCGACCTTCTCGAGCTTCATGAACGGTGGCCGAGGTGACATCCTTGCGGCCTCAAGCGCGGCGCGAGCCTCGGCCTCGGACGCAAACGCGATCACGTTCAAGGTCCCTCCCGACCCGTCGCTCATCCACATCGCTGACACGAAGCCAGGAGCCTGGCGGACCCGGGGCGCCACCGTCGCGCTGACAAGATCCCCGCCCTGCTCGATCAGGTCGGCATCCCCGGACTCGCGGACCACGACGGCAAACATGTTCGTCCTCCGTTCCTCGCGCTATGATCGGCTGGAATACCACTGCTTTGATGCCACTTAGACTGACACCAAATGCCTGACAGCGTCAAGGGTCCTCGCCGATATGCGTCGAAACGTCGTGCCAAGCAGGCCGCTCAGACGCGGCGCGACATCGTCACCGCGGCTGGAATGCTGTTTCGCGACCGTGGCTATGGCGTCGCCATGACGGCGATTGCCGGCGAGGCCGGGGTCGCCGTGGAGACCGTCTACCGGATCTTCGGGAGCAAGGCGGGTCTGTTCACGGCCGTGGTCGAGGCGCTCCTCGCCGGTGGCGCCAGCCGTGCCGAGCTACCCGTCGACGAGCGCCCGGCCATCCGTGCCATCATCGACGAGCCCGATCCACGCCGGCAGGTGGCCCTTTACGCGGCAACCCAGCCCGGGATCCACCGGCGGGCTGGTCCGATGCTCCGCGCGCTGCGCGACGCCAAGGGGAGAGACGCCGAGCTGCAACGCCTATGGGCTGACCTCGAGGCCTGGCGTCTCGAGGGGCAAGGACGGTTCGTCGCGGGGCTCGCGGAACGCGGTGCGCTCCGACCGGGCCTTCCGGCGCTGGACGCCACGGACATCGTCTGGACGTTCTGCTCCCTGGCCGTCTATGACTTGCTCGTCATCGAACGTGGCTGGACCGTGGAGCACTACGAGGTGTGGTTGGCGGCATCGTTGACCGACCAGCTCCTCGGCGATCATTGAAGCCGGGGCGTTGCGGGTGTTGCCGCGTCGCCCGGGCATCGCCGGCCTGCTTCTCCGATAGGCGGGCGCGAGTGCGGTCGGCTCGTCTCGCCGACTGGCTGGAGCTATCGGAACGGCTGGAGTCCCATCGATAGACCGACCAGTTCGGGCAAGTACGGGTGGGCTCACCCGGCGAGACCTGGCATTGAGCTTAGGAAGCTACCGCTATCCCAACTTGGATACTTCCGCCTGATGGCGCCGCGACTGATCGCGGAACGAAGCTCCGCTGAAATCGTGCTGCTCGCAGGCGCTCGGTGCCATCAGGCGGTCGCACCGCCAGTTCCCCAATCTCTGGGGAAGCGAGTGATTGCCGGCGCGTGACTCGATCCTTCAGACGGACTCCGGCTGGGGAAGGTCTGCGACCGGTCGGCGCGATCACCGCTGAGAGGAGCCAGGGAGCTGGCGGCAGCTTCGGTGTATGCCAGGTCGATCACGGCATCCACACTCTGGTCGCGACCACCCAGAGGAGGACGATGTCGATCCCGAGGCCGAGCACCAGCAGGGGCTCGAAGAAGAGGACCAGCAGGATCGCCGACGTGACGGCCGACGCTGCGACGATCGGCGGCCACCAGCCCGACGGCACGATGATCCCGACCGTGGACAAGGCGGCCAACGAGAAACCGACGACGACCACGGTGATCAGGGCCAGCCCGATGATCCGAACCATGTTCGCGTCCAGGCCGGCGCCGGTGATGGCCCACGATCGGGCCATGTCGAACGGCCAGTCAGGCCCGCCGTCAGTCGCCGCCGGCACGGGCACGACGAACAGGGCGTGGACGACGCCGTGGCCGATCAGCAGGGCGGCGAGCAACCATCGCCCCGCAGCCATCTCCCGCGCTAGCAGCCACCAAACCGCACCGCCGACGATCATGAGCACGACTGCCCAGGGCAGGATGCCGGCCATCGTCTTCACCATCACGTCGCTCCTTTCCCGGCCCGGTAGCCGTCCATGACGATCCGGAGGGTCCGTCGGAAGGTGGCGTCCCTCCAGTCGCGCAGCCGCTCGCCGAGCGCCGCCGGCAACCCGGCCCACTCCGTCTCGACGAGCGGTGAGCTGAGCATCGAGTAGCCGATCGTGAAGGCGACCAGCGACTGGTACAGCTCCACCGCGTCGTCGGGCGCTACGCCCTGGTCGATCAGGTAGACGAGACCGGATGCCCCGGCGCGGTCCGTCCTGCGAGCCGCCAGGGGGAGCATGTTGGGGTGCGCCGCCAGGACCCGCCGGTACTCGACGAAGACGGCCTCCAGCGCGTCGGCCCAGTCATCGGGCGCCGTATCGGGGAGCCGCATCTCCGAGCGGATCCGGTCCACGATCCCGTCCAGCAGCACCTCCTTGTCGGGCACGTGGTGGTAGAGCGACATCGCCTCGACTCCCACGGCGGCCGCCAGCCGACGCATCGTCAGGGCGGCGAGGCCCTCGGAGTCCACGATGTCGAGCGCAGCGTCCAGCGATCTCATCGCGCGTCAGCGGCCGTGTCGCGCCGGCGACGCGTCACCTCGAGCCCGTCGCGGCGGCCTGACGGAGTGTCGACCCAAGCCGCCGGAGTCAGCCTCCGCGGAGGCGCCGACGAGCGCAAGGCCCAGGGAGGCGAGCATGCCGACGAGGGCGAACCAGCAGATGACGAGCGCCTGCTCCGGATCGGACACTCCGGGAACGACGCCGACGATCGCGACCTCGAGGGCGAAGGCGTACAGCGCCAGACCGACGACGACGAGTCCCGGCCACGTCTTCGAGAGGACCCTGCCCACCACACCCGGCACGAAGGATGGCACCCATGCGAGCGGCCGGTGGATGCGCCGCGCCACCGACCAGCCGAACAGCAGGAAGACGAGCATCCCGATGCCGCCGCCCACCAGGAACAGCAGCCCACCGAGCAGGAGGAGGACCCGGCTGCCGTTCGGTCGGTCGATGTACTGGATCGACCATGCGATCGTGATCAGGCCCACGACCATGGCCAGGATGCCGGTCACCAGGAAGTCCGGGACGAGCGTGAAGGCCTCCTCCGTGCCATGGATCCACATCCGCTGGGCGGGGCCGATCGCCTGGACGATGAGCCCGGGCGTCGCGGTGTTGCCCTGCAGCGCCTCGAAGAAGCCGTGGTCGAGTCCGGATACGCCGACGCAGACGCCAAGGGCCGCGGCGACTGCCTTTGTTCCACTGACCGCGCGCCCCGTGATCGGCGCGGTTGGGTTTGCTCCCATGACGTTCCTCGCAAAGCCGCCGGCGGGGCAGCCAGGCCATCTTACAAAGTAAGTCGTACGCTGTAAGATACGCCTCCCAGCCAATCTGTCAAGGCCCGGGATCACGGCGCCCTCTTCACGAGCGCAGTGGACGACCTCCGCGACCCGCCCGCGCGATGAAGGTGTCGTGGACGGGGCCTCGAAGCCGTTAGCCTCGGCACGATCGGTCCGTCCGGTACTGGTTGAGGGTCGAGGATCGCCGGAGCGTACGCATCCAGGCCGGGGGCTGTCTTTGACGTGTCGCGAACCGTGCTCCACAGGAAGGTTGGACGATGTCCGATCAGATGCTCTCGTGGGTCGTCGGGGTAGTGTTGATGGTCCATGGGCTCGGACACGGCGGAGCGCTCGCGGCATTGGTCTGGATCCACTTCCGACCTGGCACCGCAACCGGCGCGTGGTCGGCAGCACGGGCGTGGGCCATGCCGACCTTGACCGCGGACACGGCGGCGGTGATCGCGAGCGCCTTCTGGGTCGAGGCGTTGGTCGGCTTCGTGGTCGCCGCCCTGTCCGTCTGGGGCGTCGTCGTGCCGGCAGACTGGTGGCGGCCGGTCGGCGTCGCGTCCGCCCTCGTGTCGATGGCGGGCATCGTGCTCTTCTTTGGCACCTGGCCGATGTTCAACACGCTCGCCGCCCTCGGTGTCGACGTGGCCGTCCTGGTTGCCGTGTTGTTGCTGCAATGGCCGCCGCGGGCCACCTTCGGCCGTGCATGCCCGGCACGGTGTTATTCGGCGGAATGAACCCTTCGGGCTCGCAGGAAGGGGACGTACGGCACTGACCACCATCGAGCGACGCGTGCACCGTCTCACCAGCGACATGCCATGCCCGTATGTCGTGTCGGCCCTGCGCATCACAAACACTGGTTGGAGGCAGGCAATGGCAACAGCAGCTTCGGCCATCCGGATGCGGGACGACGCATATCGCATCAGCCCACGTGCTTCCGGCGTCATGCTCTTCGTCCTGGCCGCCCAGTTCATGACGGTCATCATGCTCGCGGCCTCGATGGCCCCCGGCTACGACGTCGCCGGGGGTGCCATCAGCGACCTCGGTGTGATCTCCGAGACGGCGCTCCTGTTCAACCTGTCGTTGCTCGCCGTCGGCGTGCTCAACATCATCGGCGGATACCTGTTCTATCGGATCCACGGTCACCGCTGGATCCTCGGGGTCTACCTGGTGGCCGGCCTCGGAGCCATCGGAGCGGGCCTGGTTCCGCTCGACAAGGGCGATCTCCATAGCGTGTTCGCGCTGGTGGCCTTCATCTTCTTCAACATCGAAGCCATCGCCAGCGGCACCGTCATCGATGGCCCGATGCGGGTCTTGTCGTTCCTGGCAGGCGTCGTCGGGCTCGTCTTCGTCGTGATCATGGTCATCGGCGACGGCGGCAACGCGGCCATCTTCGGCCCGATCGGCCACGGCGGTGCGGAGCGGATGATCGTCTACCCGGCCATGCTCTGGCTGATGGCGTTCGGCGGGTACCTGATGGCCGGGCCGTCGGTCGGTTCATCGGCGTAGCCGTCGGGGCCTCGGGATCGTGGCTGGACGGGCTGCGGGGGGTACATCGGGTCGACAGCCGGACACGATCCTCGCGACGGTGACGTTCGACAAGTCCTGACGCCGTCCCTCGGTGTTCGAGGCACTGACGCCCGCGCCCCGGGAGCCCACGTCCGCCTGTCTCGGTCTTCAGGCCGTTTGGCTCTGACACCAGCCGGTGCGCGCGGGCCAGCATTCCATGCCACCCGACACACGAGCACCTCGCATGCCGCAGGTCGTCGTCACCGCCACGGCATGGGCCGAACCCATAACGGCAGCTCGACGAAATGATCGCCTTCAAGTCAGCGTGGAAGGATAGCCGCGCCCTCGCCGCGGGCACTGCGCTCCTAGTCGGCAGCCTCGTCCTGGCGCCGCCCGCCGTCGCGGCCGATCCGACCCTCGATGTGACGCGGATCGACGCCCACATTCGCGCGACGATGGAGGCATGGGCCGTCCCGGGGATCGCCGTCGGCATCGCTCGTGACGGGGAGGTCATCTACCTCGCCGCGTTTGGTCGGGCCGGTGCGAACGACCGCCCCATGGCGACCGACACTCCGATCATCGTCGGCTCGGTCGGCAAGTCGATCACCGCTCTGGCGGTGCGACAGTTGGTCAAGTCCGGCGAACTCGATCTCGGGGCGCCGGTGGATCGGTATCTGCCGTGGTTCGAGCTGAGGGCTTCTCCGTCAGTGACCAGGCAGATCACCATCAAAGACCTGCTCGAGCACACGAGCGGGATCTCCACCGCAGACGGTCAGGACCAGCGGTGGTACGCGCCGGGGCTGACTCCCGAGGACGTCGTCCGGGCGATGACCAGCATCGCGCCCGATCGCCCGACCGGCACGTACGAGTACTCCAACCTCAACTATGTCCTGCTGGGTGTCATCGTCGAAGCGGTTTCCGGGCAGTCGTACGGCGACTATCTGCGCGATCACATCTTTCAGCCGCTCGGGATGATGGACAGCACCACCGACCTAAGGGGTGCAGTGGTGCACGGACGCATGGCCGAGGGCCACCGCTATCTCTTCGGCCTCCCGACGCCGTTCGCGCAACCCTTCCCATCAGGGATGGTCGCAACGGGCTACCAGATCTCGACGGCCGAGGACATGTCGCACTTCGTTGCCGCCCTCTCGAATGGCGGGATCTACGGGGGCGTCGACGTCCTGACGCCGAACCTACCCCAAGTCGACGGCCGGGCGCTGCTGACAGATTGGCAGACGACGAGTTCGAGCGATGCAGGTCTCACATCGAACCAGAGCGGATCGACCCTCGTGACCAACGCCGACATCTTGACGATGCCGGGCCGCCGCCTTGGCGTCGTCGTCCTGATGAACGCGAACCCGATCCAGTTCAACGCACTGCCTGCAGGCGCCTCCGATCTCGCCTTTGACCTGGCGAACATGGCACTCGGCCAACCGGTCGCCACAACGTCGCCGAGCGTGCGCACCGTCTATCTGTGGCTCGACGGTGTCCTCCTGTTCCTGGCCGGGCTGCTCGCCGTCCACGTTGCGCGGGCCCGGAGCTGGAGACGTCGGCTGGCAACGTCCCGTCACCGTAGGTTCTTAGCGGGCCGAACGATCGTGGCCGACTTCATCCTGCCCTTCGGGGTGTTGGTCGGCATTCCAGTGGCGATCGGCGCGACAGGGTCAAGTGCTGCCGGTGACGTGGTCGCGGGGTGGCGATTTCGTCTTCTGGACGCTGCCTGACCTCGCGCTCTCGCTGGTCGTCCTCTCCGTCGTCCCCTTGGCGGTTGGCGTGGCGAAGCTGACGGTCGCGATGCAACCCAGACGGACGTCTTGACCATCGAACGGAGGCCGCCATGATCCAAGGACCCGGAGCCAGATCAACGGACGTTGAGCGAGACGAAAGCCTCATCGCAAACCGCGGTGGCTTCTCGTTCCTGTTCGTCCACGGATGGACCTGGATCGCCGCCGCCGCCCTGACCTTCGTCCTGCCGATCAAGGTTGCTGCGCTCGTGTATCTCTTCCAGGGGTTCGTCGCGTTTCCCCTGTCACTGCTGCTCGAGCGTCAACTCGGCTACAAGACGCTGTCGACGAAGGAGAACTCGCTGGTCGGCCTGTTCGTCCTGATCGCTGTGGCTCAAGGGTTCGCGTTGCCTGCCTCGATCGTCGTGTACAACCTCAACCCGCTCTACCTCCCGGTCGTCTTCGCCGCGACCAACGGTGGGCACTTCCTGCCCTACTCGTGGCTCCATCGAACAAGGGGGTACGTGGTCCTCGCACTCGTCGCGTCGTTCGGTCCGTTCGCGATCCTCGTAACGGGCGGCGCTGAGGCTTCGTTCCATGCCTCGGGCTTCGTCGTCGGCGTCGTGATGGTGATCAGCGCCTGGTACGTGCGCGGCAGCGCGGAACGGCGAATGGCTGTCCGGCCTTCGTCGTCGGTCGGGCCAGTGCCGGCGCGATAGGGCCAGCCGTGTTGACCGGGTCACGGCTCGCCGTGGTCGGCCCATCACAGCCGTCTGGCATCGGCGGCCAACGCGCCTTGGAGCACTGGGAGCGACAGGAGTCCCAATGACCAGCCGACAACCGCGGCTGGTAGGGTGTGCTTACCCGGCATGACCTGGCATTGAGCTTGGAAGGCTGCCGCTCTGCAGGCGTTGGCGACTTGCGGCCTTCCTCGCCGCCCGGCGAATCGAAGCCCGATCGGAGTCCTTTTCTCGATGCTGACGTTCCACCGGCTCGAGGCGCTCCTCAGAGTCTGTGTTGGCCCCGGCCCTCTTGGAACATCGGGAGCGCCGGTTGGTCCAGGGCAGACTTGAGTGGTCACCCTCGGCAGGTGGTCGTCGGCATCGACCCCTGCGCGAGCATGACCACCTTCGCTCGATCGGCCGACTCTGGCGCGACACGGACGAAGAGGGTCGGCGCATGCTCGCAGTGGCCACGTTTACCCGTCTTGGCGTTGTCGCCGAAGTTGGCGCGGGTAGCCATCGGATTGTGTCGGTCGAGGTGACGCCGGACGCAGAACGACATGGACTCTCGGTCAGCCTCGGGGATCGAGGCGGAACGCACGCCAACCGCGGCGACAACTCCGACATGTTGACGCTGATCGGCGAAGAGACCGCGAGCAAGTGGCGTGCGCACAGATCGGTCTGCCGAGATCGCGTGAAGCCGCCGAACCGCCTCGTCGTGTGGGTCGCCAACTACCTTGGTCCACGTCGCGGTCTCTCACCATTACGCACTTTGCCGCGGAGCGGCGCCGCCTGGCCGTGAATGGAGACGACATGCCCGGCCTGATCCTGATGAGCGCGATCGCCGAGGGCGATGGGTCAGGAGCGGAAGACGTCGCGAAAGGCGAGGATCAGTCGGGCAGCGGCTTGAGCTCGCCAGCCGACACAGAAACAGGGCCCGAACAAGGCCCTGCACTGTTGAGGTCACTATGGTGGGCGATACTGGATTCGAACCAGTGACCTCGCGGATGTGAACCGCGCGCTCTAACCGACTGAGCCAATCGCCCCGTGGGCCTGGCCGCCGTGTGGGCCGAGGCCGGACCATCATACCGCGAGGGTCCGAGAGCCCGGCCACGCGGCGTCGTCCGGGCACGGACGAGCCGCCGGGTGATCAGCCGCCGCGTTCTCCGAACAAGGCTCGGCCGACCCGCACGATCGTCGCTCCCTCCTCGACCGCGACGGGGTAGTCGTCGGTCATCCCCATCGACAGGGCCGGCCCGAGGGCCGGCTCCCGAGCGCGCAGCTCGGCCGCGAGCTCGCGAAGGCGGCGGAACGTCGGTCGGGCCTCCTCGGGATCCTCCACGAGCCGGCCGATCGTCATGCAGCCGTCGACGCTGAGGGCTCCCAGGGCGGCGAGCTCGGGCAGGGCGGCAGCCATGGACGCCGGGGTGAAGCCGGCCTTGCCCGGGTCGTCGTCGACGTTGACCTGGACGAGGATCGGGAACCGCCGCTCGGCAGGGACGTCGCCCTGGTCGGGTAGCTCCCGCACCTCGCGGACGATCCGGTCGAGCCGCCGGGCGAGCTCGAGCGAGTCGACCGATTCGATGACGTCGAATGTCTCGACCGCACGCCGCGCCTTGTTCCCCTGCAGCGGGCCGATGAGGTGCCACGCGCCGGTCCCGATCAGCGGCCGCTTGGCCTCCGCCTCCTGGACCCGGTTCTCCCCGAAGACGTCGAGGCCGGCCGCCGCGGCCGCCCGGACCCGCTCGGCGGACACCGTCTTCGACACGGCGACGAGGTGGACGTCGGCCGGGTCGCGGCCGCTCGTCGCGCAGGCGTCCGCGATGCGCTCGAGGACCGTCGCCCTGGCCCGGGCGACCCGGGTGATCTCGGTCGGGTCGGCCCCAGCGGGGTCGATGCCGGCCGGGTCGACGTCGGATGGCCCGGCGGGCAGGGTCATCGGCCTGCCCGCGGCAGCACGCCTCGCGGGTTCGCGCGCCTCAAGGGACGGAGCGCCGGCAGCCGCCGGCGGCGCTCACTTCGAACGGCGGAGGAAGCTCGGGATCTCCAGCTCGTCGGCGTCGTAGGCCGGCCGCTTCGCCGAAGCCGCCGACTCACCGACGGAACGCTCCGTCTTGACCGGGGCCGCGACGGGGACCCGATCGGCGCCGTTGGCGCCCGACGCCAGCCCGGAGAGGTCCTCCGACGAGGCGACCCGCTGGCGCTCGAGCTCCTCGAGGAAGTCGCGCTCCTTGGGGGCCCTGATGGAACCCGCCTCGGGATGGCTCGCGGCGCCGCCCTCGTGGCGGGTCGGCGTCCGCTTGCGCGAGCCGTCGAAGCCGGTGGCGATGACGGTGATCTGGACCTCGTCGCCGAGTCGCTCGTTGAAGCTCGTTCCGAAGATGATGTTGGCCTCGGGATCGGCGGCGGCCCGGATCTCCTCGGCGGCCTCGGTGACCTCGTAGAGGGTCAGGCTCGACGAGCCGGTGATGTTGAAGAGGATGCCCTGGGCGCCGTTGATGTTGACCTCGAGGAGCGGGCTGGCGATGGCCTGGCGAGCCGCCTCGATGGCCCGGTTCTCGCCCGACGGCCCGACCGATGCCCATGAGGGCCGAGCCGGCGTCCTTCATGACCGTCCGCACGTCGGCGAAGTCGAGGTTGATGAGGCCGGGCACCGTGATGATGTCGCTGATCCCCTGGACGCCCTGGCGCAGGACATCGTCGACGACGCGGAAGGCGTCGAGGATGCTCGTGTTCTTCTGGACGACGTCGCGGAGGCGGTCGTTGGGGATCGTGATGAGGGTGTCGACTTTGGCCTTCAGCTCCTCGGCCGACTTCTCGGCGATGAGCTTGCGGCGCTGTCCCTCGAAGCCGAACGGCTTGGTGACGACGCCGATCGTCAGCGCCCCGGCTTCCTTGGCGATCTCGGCGATGACCGGCGCCGCACCCGAGCCGGTCCCGCCGCCCATGCCGGCGGTGATGAAGACCATGTCGGAGTCGGCGAGCGCTTCGGCGATCTTGTCGACGTCCTCCTCGGCCGCCCGCTGACCGATCGAGGCGTCCCCGCCGGCACCGAGGCCGCGGGTGATCTTGTCGCCGATCCGGATCTTGTGCGGCGCGTCGCTCTGGAGGAGGGCCTGGGCATCGGTGTTGCAGGCGATGAACTCGACGCCCATCATCTCGGCCCGGATCATCCGGTTCACCGCGTTGCTGCCGCCGCCGCCGATGCCGACGACGCGGATCAGCGCGAAGTTCTCAGAGTCGGAACGCAGCGGCATCGCCCTCTCCTCCGGTGCTCGAGCCGGGTGCTGGCTCAAGTGCGAAACGCGGGATACGCAGGATATGCGGATGATGGCCGTCCCCGGCGCGGCGGGGCGGCTGGTGCCCGCGGAGTATAGCGCCGCACCTCAGTGGTGGCACTCCCCTGCGGTGCGGGACGGTGCGCTCTGGAACCGTGTTGTGGCGAACGCTAGGGAAAGATGCTGCGCAGCGCGTCGCGGATCCGTCCCAGGCCGCCGAGGGCCGGAGCCGACGGGTAGCGCTCGGTCTCGCCGGCCGACAGCTCGCGCGATCCCCACAGGAGGAGTCCGACCGCGTCCGAGTTGGCCGGGGTGAGGAGACCATCGACGAGCCCGCCGATGTTCGCCGGGGCGGCGATGCGGACCGGCATCTGGAGCACGTCGCGACCGAGCTCGGCGACCCCGCCGAGCTGGGCCCCGCCGCCGGTGAGGACGAGACCGGCCGGCAGCATCCCGTGGCCGGACCGGCCCATCTGCTCGCGGAGGAGCTCGAACGTCTCGCGCATCCGGGCCTCGATGATCTGGCAGACCTCGAGCCGGCTCACCTCCCGGCCGGCGTCCTCGCCGATGGCCGAGACTGCGATCTGCTCGTCGGGATCGACCGCCCGGAGGTCGCACGTGCCGTGGTGGATCTTCAGCTCCTCGGCGACCTGGAGGCTCGTCTTGAGGCCGATGGCCACGTCGTTGGTGACGTTGTTGCCGCCGACCGGCAGGACCGAGCAATAGAGTGGCGAGCCGTCGGTGAAGAGAGCCAGGTCGATGGTGCCGGCGCCGATGTCGGCGATGGCGACCCCGAGCTCGCGCTCCGTCTCCGAGGCCACCGTCTCAGCCGACGCCAGCGAGGCGGCGACGAGCTCGTCGATCTTCACCCCGGCGGCGATGACGCACTTGGTCAGGTTCTGGACCGCGGTCGCCGAGGCGGTGACGATGTGGACGTCGACCCCGAGGCGGATCGCGCTCATCCCGAGGGGGTCCTTGACGCCTTCCTGCTCGTCGACACTGAAGTCGCGTGGGAGGACGTGGAGGACCTCCCGGTTCGACGGGATCTGGATCGCCCGGGCCACCTCGGTCGCCCGGTTGATATCCTCGCGGGTGACCTCCCGGTCGTGGCCGCTCACCGCGACGGTCCCCGGTGAGTTCTGGCTCTCGACGTGCTGGCCGCCGACCGACACGAAGGCCCGCTCGATCTGGTAGCCCGACAGCCGCTCGGCCTGCTCGACGGCCTGGCGGATCGAGTGGACGGTCTGGTCGATGTTGACGACCTGGCCCTTCTTGAGGCCGGTCGAACCGACGGTGCCCTTGCCCATGATGGTGAGCGCGCCGTCGCGCCGCACCTCACCGATGAGGACGGTCACCTTGCTCGTCCCGACGTCGATCCCGACCAGGACCGCTTCTCGTTCCACTCGCCTGTCGCCTCGCTCTGTCCTAGAGGAAATGACGCCGGATGAGCGCCACGTTGTTGAAGATCCGCGGCCCGAAGGTGATGAGCGCCACGAGATAAAGGTCCACCCCGAGCCGGTCGCCGATGAAGGTCAGCAGTACCGCGAGGACCGCGTTGGTGACGAACCCGCTGACGAAGATGCGATTGTCGTAGACGCCGTCGAGCTCCGCACGGACGGCTCCGAGGACCGAGTCGAGGGCGGCCACGATGGCCACGGCGCTGTAGCGGGCGAACTCGAAGCTGACATTGACCTTGAGGACGAGTCCCAGCAGGACGCCCAGGACGAGGCCTGCCAGGGGGAGAAGCACCGGGTTCCGTCCTCGCTCGGATGCGTTTCGGCAAGGCTACCCGACGGGATGGACGCGGAGCAACCCGCAGCGCCCGCGGGGCCGATGCGCGGCCGGACGAGCGGCGGCCGGACGAGTGGCGGCCGGACGCGGGTCGACGGTCTCACTTGCCGTCACGGGTCGTGTACGTCCCGCCGTGGTCACCGGCCAGGATGATCGTCGCGAGCTTCGCCTCGCCCACCTGGGCCATGACGCTGCGAAGGGCGCGGACCTGGTCGGGGACGAGCGTCGGCCGGCGGAGGCTCGGCGTGTAGTAGCCGAAGGTCGCCGTCCAGCCGTCGGGCACGCTCTTCACGACGTAGCCGTTGTCGTCGTCGACGGAGACCGCCAGGGACGTCGCGGTCGATCCGACGTCGGCCGGCACGATGGAGCCGAGCCGGGTCGCCGCGTCGAGGTCGACCGGGTCGAGGGTCGCGCCGACGTGGAGGTCGGTCGCCGACTCGCGGTGATCGGCGAGGACCGGGAGCCCCTGGACCGAGTCGGTCGGGCTCGCATCGGCCTGGGCGAAGAGGACCCCGTGGTCGTCGACGAGGAAGCTGCCGGCATCGGTCTGCCAGACGAGGATCGGCACCCGCTCGTCGAGCACGACCCGGACCGTACCCGGCAGGGCGACCGAGACGGCGGCGTCCTTCACTGTCGGCAGCTGCCGCAGCGCCGCGGCGAGGCCGTCGGTCCGGAGCCGGACGAGGTTCGTGCCATCCTCGAGGGCGAGGGCGGTGCGGACGGCCGCCTCGCTCGTGAAGTGCGCCCCTTCCAGATCGACCTGCTTGAAGGCGAATGCGTCCGTCGCGACGAGGCCGTACATGGCCGCCCCGGTCAGCAACATGACGAGGAAGGCCCCGGCCCGGATGGGCGACAGGCCGGCCGAAGCACGCCGGATCGTCGGCCCCCGCCGGGCGACGTGCCCGCCGGCCCGCCGGGCGGGGGCGCGGGTGCTCATCGGGGCAGGTCCGCCGGCACGAGCCCGGGACGCGATCGCCGGGCATGGCGGGCGAGGGCGAGCTCGACGACCCGCTCGCAGACCGCCGCGAAGTCGAGGCCCCCCTCGACGGGCAGGGTCGGGAAGAGGCTGATCGGGGTGAAGCCCGGGATCGTGTTGATCTCGCTCACGACGAGCGTATCGCCGGCGAGGAGGAAGTCGACCCGGGCGAAGCCCTCCGCCCCGATCGCGCGGTAGGCGTCCCGGGCGAGCTTGAGGATCGTCGCCCGGAGTGGTGCCGGCAGCTCAGCCCGCAGGGATGTCTCCGACAGGCCGGCGGTGTACTTGGCGGCATAGTCGTAGAACTCGTGCCCGGCGACGATCTCACCCGGGCCGTAGAGGGCGAGGGCGCCCCCTCCATCGCCGATGATGCTGACCTCGAGGTCCCGGGCGTCCGGCAGGTAGCGCTCGGCGATGGCCATGTCGTCGTGGCGGAGGGCGACGTCGATCGCCGGTCCCCGCTCCGCTGGGTCGTGGGCGATCGACATCCCGACGCTCGAGCCGAGGCCGGCAGGCTTGATCATGAGGCGCGGCTCGGCGGTGCCGGCGGTGAACGCCTCGAGCTCTGCCAGCACGGCGGCTCGGTCGCTCGCCCAGCGGGCGGCCGCGATCTCGCGCCAGTCGACGACCGGCAGCCCGAGGCCCCCGATGAGTCGCTTGAAGACGGCCTTGTCCATGCCGATGGCCGATGCCGCCACGCCCGAGCCGGTGTAGGCGAGACCGATCGCATCGAGGAGGGCCTGGATCGTGCCGTCCTCGCCGAACGGACCGTGGAGGGCGATGAAGACGCACGGCGCGGGTCGCTCGGCGGCCAGGCGGTCGAGTGCCGCGCCCACGCTGAGTGGCCCATCCGCGCCGAGCGCGGCCGGGTCGTCGTAGGCCGAGGCTGGACGATCGTCGCGGCGATGGTCCGCCGGCAGCCACCACCAGGCGCCGGCGAGGTCGATGCAGACCCGCCGGAGCGGGTGGCCGGTCGACTCGAGAGCGTCGGCTACGGCGTTCCCCGATACGATCGAGACGTCGTGCTCCGCCGACGGGCCGCCGAGGAGGACGACGATCGGGATCGTCGCGGCCGCCGGGCTCATGCGACCTCCTCGTCGGGGTGCCAGTCCGACCAGTCGCCGACGAACACGACCTCGAAGGTGAGCTCGGTCCCCGTCGCACGGCGGACCTCCGCCCTGACCCGCTCGGCGAGGCGACGGACGTCGGCGGCGCTACCGCGGCGGTCGTTGACGATGAAGTTGGCGTGCTTGGGGCTCACCGTCGCCCCGCCCTCGGTCGCGCCCTTGAGCCCGATCGATTCGACGAGTGCGCCGGCGCTCGGGCCGTCGGCCGGATTGCGGAAGACGGAGCCGGCGCTCGGGATGCCGAGGGGCTGGTTGGCCTGGCGCCAGTGGCGGATGTCGTCGAGCCGCTCGCGGATGGTGTCCGGCGCGGCAGTCTCGAGGGCGAACGTCGCGCCGAGGACGACCTCGCGGGCCGCCTGCGGGCCCTCGGCGCCCCCATCGGGGCTCGCCGCTGCCACCTTGAACCGGCTCTCCCGATAGCCGAGCCCGAGCTCGTCGGTGACGAGTCGCCGTTCCGTGCCGTCCTCACCGAGGACGACGGCCGACTCGATGACGCCGGCGATGTCCGCGCCGTGAGCCCCGGCGTTGGCCCAGACCGCTCCGCCGACCGTGCCGGGGATGGCGAGGCCGAACTCGAGGCCCGACAGGCCCGCCTGCTGGGTGATCGTGGCCGCCCGGGCCATCGGCAGGCCGGCGTCGGCGACGAGCCGCCCGTCGCGGACCTCGGCGCCTTCGGCGCGATCCTGGATCACCAGTCCGCGGACGCCGGCGTCGGCGATCACGACGTTGCTGCCGCGGCCGAGGAGCAGGTACGGGATGCCGCGGGTCCGGGCGAACTTCAGGAGGCCCCGCAGCTCGAAGCCGTTGTGGGCCACGGCGAACAGGTCGGCCGGTCCGCCGACCCGCATCGTCGTGAATCGGGCCAGCGGCTCGTCGCGCGAGGTCTTCACCCCGATGCGCCGCTGGATGTCCGTCCCGGCGCTCAGCGGATCGAACACCGCGGTCGTCACGCCGCGACCCGGGCGAGCCGCTCGATGGCCTCGGCATCCGGCAGCGGGCGCCCCTCGGCGACCGCCCGGATGAGCGCGGCGACCGCGGAGGCGGCGCCTGGCCGGCCGAGCGACTTGGCGGCGGCCGCCATCCGGGAATACGTCGCCCGATCGTCTAGCAGGGACGACGCCGCCATGAGGGCCGCCGCGTCGAACGCCTCGTCCCGGACGAGCCGGGCCGCTCCGGCATCGGCGAGGGCCCGGGCGTTGGCGAGCTGGTGGCCGGCAGCGTGCGGGTACGGGACGACGACCATCGGCAGCCCGAGGGCGGCGACCTCGGCGAGGGTCGACGAGCCGGCCCGGCCGATGACGAGGTCGGCCGCGGCGAGGGCAAGGCCCATGTCGTCGCGAAGGAACGGGAACGGGCGATAGCGGTCGCGAAGCCCTTCCGGCAGGTCCTCGCGGGCAGCCAGGGCGGCCGCGTAGCCGTCGTCGCCGGTGACGTGGATGAGGTGGCGTCGCTCGACTAATGCGGGCAGCGCCTCCGCGACCGCGGCGTTGAAACGGCGGACGGCCTGCGAGCCGCCGAAGACGAGCAGCAGTCCGGCATCGGCCGGGACGCCGAAATGGAGGCGGGCCGCCGCCCGGTCGATCGAGGTGAGATCGCGGATGGGGGTGCCGGTCCGGTAGCACGGCGCCGAGGACCGCAATGCCCCGCAGGTCGCCGCGAAGCTCACCGCGAGCACGCCGGCGAGGCGGGCCGTCGCCCGGACGCTCCGGCCCGGCACGACGTTCCCCTCCCAGAGGACGACCGGGATACGGAGCGGTGCGGCAGCCATGAGGATCGGGATGGCGACGTAGCCGCCCGTCGTGAAGATGGCCGCCGGGCGATAGCGAGCGAGGATCGCGGCTGCCTGCGGCACCGACGCCCCGAGGCGGACCGGGTCGAGGACGAGGTTGGCATCGCGCTCGACGGATCGGAGCGAGCGCAGGACGAGGCGGCTGAAGGGGATGCCGGCCGCCCGGACGACCGAGCCCTCGAGGCCACGATGACCGCCGACCCAGAGGAGCTCGGGTGCGTCGCCGCCGGCGGCATCGTCAACCGCGGGTGCCGGCGCGCGAAGCGACCGGGCGACGGCGAGAGCCGGGTAGATGTGCCCGCCCGTTCCCCCGCCCGCGATCAGCAGCCGCATCGTTCCATGTCCCCTTCTCCACCGTCTCCCTCGACACGGCCAGGAGGATCCCGACCGCGGTGAGCGTGATCGCGAGCGACGACCCACCGGCGCTCACGAAGGGCAGTGTGATACCGGTCACCGGCACGAGGGCCACGACGACCCCGATGTTGATGAATGCCTGGATGCAGATCCAGGCGGTGATCCCGGCCGCCAACAGGGCGCCGAACGTGTCCGGCGCCGCCAGCGACGTCCGGATCCCCTGGTAGGCGACGACGACGAACAGGGTGATGACGAGACCGCCGCCGATAAGCCCGAATTCCTCGCCGATGATGGCGAAGATGAAGTCGTTGTAGGCGTTGGGCAGGAACAGACCGCCGGCGAGGCGGCTCTCGCCGAGCCCGGCGCCGATGACGCCGCCGAGGGCGAGGGCCATGAGCCCCTGGATGGTGTGGAAGCCGGCCCCGGCCGGGTCGCTCCACGGGTCGAGGAAGGCCTTGATCCGGGTCAGCTGATAGGGATGGCTGGCGATGACGGTCGCGACCGCCACCAGCGCCGCCCCGCCGAGGGCGAGCAGATGGAAGAGGTTGGCCCCGGCCACGAAGAACATCGTGAAGGCCACGAGGCCGAGGACCGCGCTCGTGCCGAGGTCCGGCTCGCGGAGGACGAGACCCACGACCGGCACCGTGATGACGAGGAACACGACGGTCCCCCGCCAGAACCCGCGCACCGACGTGCCGCGCTTGGCGAACCAGTGGGCGAGGTAGACGACGAGGGCGAGCTTGGCGAACTCGGCCGGGTGGAAGAGCGGCAGCGGACCGATCCGCAGGAAGCGGGCCGAGCCGCCGACGACGTAGTTGAGGGACGGGACGAAGACGACGACGGCGAGCAGTCCGAGGGCGATGATGTAAAGCGGGACCGAGGCGAGCCGCCAGTAGCGATAGTCGATCCGGCTCACCACGACCATGCCGACGAGCCCGAGCGCCGCCCAGACGACCTGGGGCCCGACGATCTTGAACGAGTCGTCGTCGGCGAGGTACGACGACATGGCCGAGGACGAGTAGACCATGAGAACGCCGATCGCGACGAGGGCGACGATCGCGACGAGGATCACGTAGTCGGGAGCGTGGCGCTCGCGCTGCAGGCTGGTCGTCCGCTGGCGCGTCGCCGGGATCGTTCGGGCAAGCGTCGTCATGGACGGTCCTCCGGTCGGTCGGGGCGGCGTGCGTCGGGGCGGCGTGCGTCGGTGTCGCCGACCAGGGCGGCGACGGCGGCCTTGAAGGCACGACCGCGCACTTCGTAGTCGACGAACATGTCGAACGAGGCGGCGGCCGGGCTCAGGAGGACCGTGGCGACCGCGGCCCCGGGCGCGTCGCGCAGGGCGTCCTGCGCGACCGCGGCGGCGCGCTCGACCGCGACCTCGAGCGTCGGCGCCGACTCGGTCCGGGCCAGGCCGGCCTCGCGGAACAGCGCGCCGAGGGTCGGCCCGCTCTCGCCGATGAGGACGGCGGCGTACGCTCGCTCGGCGACCACCGGACCGAGGTCGCCGAGGTCGACCCCCTTGTCCCGGCCGCCGGCGATGAGGACGATCGGCCGGTCGAACGCCCGCAGCGCGGCGATGACGGCATCGGGCTGGGTGCCCTGTGAATCGTTGACGAAGCGGACCCTATCGACCGTCGCGACCGTCTCGAGGCGGTGCTCGACGCCGTGGAACGAGCCGGCCGCGCCGCGGATCGCGGCCGGCGCGATGCCGAACAGGAGGGCGGCGCCGACGGCGGCCAGGGCGTTGCTCACGTTGTGGGCGCCCGGGATCGCCAGCTCGCCGACCGGCATGATCCGGCCGTCGACGGTCGCGCCGGCAGCGTCGAGTGGCGCCACGCCGTTCGCGACGATCCAGCGGTCGACCACGCCGAGACCGCCGGGCATCGGCGGCCCGAGGCGGTAGGACAGCACCCGGAGGCCCGGCCGTGCGATGCCGCCGGTCGCGTATCCGGCGACGACCGGGTCATCGGCGTTGAGGACGAGGGCGCCGGCGGGATCGACGAGCTCGGCCAGCCGGCGTTTTGCCCGCCGGTAGGCTTCGAGCGATCCGTGGCGGTCGAGATGGTCCGAGGTGACGTTCGTGTAGACGGCCACCGTCGTGCCCCGCGACAGAGTCGGCAGCTGGAGCTCGGACAGCTCGATGACGACGCGATGGTCGGACGTCAGCACCGGCAGGAGCTCGACGAGCGGCCGGCCGATGTTCCCGCCGAGCTCCACGGGATGGCTCGGATCCGCACCGAGGAGGGCGGCGATCAGCGACGAGGTCGTCGTCTTGCCCTTCGTCCCGGTGACCCCGATCGTCGGCGCGGGGCACAGACGGAGGAAGAGGTCGGCCTCCGACACGATCGCCGGCGCGGTCGGATCGCCGGCCAGCCGGGCGTCGACGAGACGGCGGAGGATCGCCCGGAGACGCGGCTCGGTGGTCGGGAAGTCGGGATTGATCGACGGCGACGTCGCCACGAGGACGGCCCCGTCGAGCATCGCCTCCGGTTCGACGTCCGGCCCGACCGCGGCGACCACCGAACCCGCCGCGATCTCGGGACCGAGCGCCTCGAAGGCGGGACCGAGCTCGTCCGCCGGCCGGCCGTCGTACAGGGACACCCGGGCGCCGGCGCCGGCGAGGAACCGGCTCAGGCCGATCCCGCTGCGGGCCGCACCGAGGACGGTGACCGGGGCATCGCGCAGCGCTCCGGCCCGGATGGCCGGCATCGTCAGCGCGTCGAGCTCGATCGGGCGGTCGGTCGTGGTCATCGCCGTCATCGCCCGCTCACGGCAGGGCCCTGATGGAGGCGAGGAAGAACGTCACCCCGAGGAGTGCGGCGAGGATCGCCACGATCCAGAAGCGAAGGGTGATCTTCTCCTCGTCCCAGCCGCCGAGCTCGAAGTGATGATGCAGCGGCGCCATCCGGAACAGGCGCTGGCCACCGGTGAGCCGGAAGTAGCCGAACTGGAGGATGTCCGACATCACCTCGAGGACGAAGATGATCCCGATGAGCGGCAGGACGAGGATCTGGCCGGTGATCAAGGCCGTCACCGCCAGCGTCGCCCCGAGCGACAACGCCCCCGAATCGCCCATGAAGATCTGGGCCGGGTGGACGTTGAACCAGAGGAAGCCGAGTGTGCCACCGATGATGATCGCGCAGAGCAGGGCGAGGTTCGGCTGAGTGGGGATGTTGAGCAGGGCGATGATGAGGTAGGCGACGAAGGCGAAGATCGCCGTCCCGCCGGCCAGCCCGTCGAGCCCGTCGGTGATGTTCACCCCGTTGCTCGAGGCGATGATGGCGAACGCCGCGAACAGGATATAGAGGACCGGGCCGATCGGGACATCGCCGACGAATGGAACCCGGAGGTCGGTGATGTCGAAGTGGCGCTGGATGTAGATCGCCGCCAGCACCGCCACCACGACCTGCCAGAGGAGCTTCTGGCGGACGCTGATGCCGGCCCCGGTCTTGGCGTTGAGGTAGTCGTCGAAGGCGCCCAGCAGGCCGACCCCGATGAGGGTGGCGATCGGCGAGTAGGTCGAGGCGTCGAGTGCTCCGAGGAAGAAGGCGCACGAGGCCACGACCGCGACGATGAGGAGGCCGCCCATGGTCGGGGTGCCTTCCTTCATGAGGTGGCTGTGCGGACCCTCCTCGCGGATCTGCTTGCCGATGCCGATGTAGCGCAGCATGCGGATGTAGGCCGGCATGAGGATGACGATGACCGCGAAGGCGAGGAACAGGCCCTGGATGAGCTCGACGACGCCGCCCCTCACGAGGCAGCCTCGGCGGCGAGACCCTCGACGACCAGCTCGAGGCCGACTCCTCGCGACCCCTTGACGAGGATCACGTCGCCGGCCCTGAGGCGTGGCCGGAGGACCTCGAGAGCCTCGCTCGCGTCGGTCGCCCGGAGGATCCGGCTGGTCGCCGGCGCGTCGGCAGCGGCCGCCTCGGCGAGGGCGTCCGCTCCCGCGCCGACGACGACGATGAGCCCGGCGATCGCCGCGGCCGCTGAGCCGACCGCCCGGTGGCCGGCCTCGGACCCCTCGCCGAGCTCGAGCATCTCGCCGAGGACCGCCACCCGGCGGCGGGCCGGCAGCGAGGCCAGCAGGTCGAGGGCGGCCATGACGGAGGCCGGCGAGGCGTTGTAACTATCGTCGAGGATGGTCACCTCACCGGCCCTGACGAGGGTGTCGCGGTGGGGCGCCTGCCAGCCCTCCTCGAGCCCGGCGACGATCTCCTCGAGCCGCATGCCCGCCGCCAGCCCCGTCGCCGCCGCGGCCAGCGCGTTGTGGACGCCGTGGCGACCGAGGGCCGGCGTCGCGATGGAACGCCGCCCGCCGGAGGTCCGCAGCGTGAAGCGCATCCCGGCCGACCCGGCGCTGGCGACATCGGCGGCGGCCACGTCGGCGCCGTCGTCGAACCCGTAGGTGAGCGTCCGGGCGACGCTGCGGGCCCCCATCCGGACCACCCGGGGATCGTCGGCGTTGAGGATCGCCGTGCCGTCGGCCGGCAGGGCCTCGACGAGCTCGCCCTTGGCCCGCTCGACGGCCTCGATCGTGCCGATCCGGCTGAGGTGGACCGGCTGGACGGCGGTCACCACGCCGATCCGCGGCTCGGCCATCGCCGCCAGGTCGGCGATCTCGCCGCCGACGTACATGCCCATCTCGAGGACGACCGCGTCGTGTTCCGGACCGAGATCGAGCAGGGTCAGCGGCAGGCCGATCTCGTTGTTGCGATTGCCCTCGCTGCGGAGGGTCCGGAAGTGCTGGCCGAGGACGGCCCCGATCGCCTCCTTGGTGGAGGTCTTGGCGATGCTGCCGGTCACCCCGACCACGAGCGGCCGGAAGCGGCGCCGCCAACCGGCGGCCACGGCCCCCAGGGCGCGCAGGCCGTCGGCCACGAGGACCACCGTGACGTCGCCCAGCGCCTCGAGCGTCTCGTCGTCGGGCGGGCGGGTCACGATGAACCCGGCCGCTCCGGCCGCCGCCGCCGGGAGCAGATAGCGATGACCGTCCGTCCGCTCACCGGGCAGGGCGACGAACAGCGATCCGGGCACGACCGACCGCGAATCGACGGCACCGTGGCGGATGGACCGGCCGCTCGACCGAAGAAGCCGGCCACCGGTCAGGCGAGCGAGATCGGCGGCGGAAAGGGCGGGCTCGGCCGCCGCATCGCTCGACCTCGGCAGGGCTTCGGTCACGGCTGGGAGTGTGGCACAGGCGACGCTCACGGGTTCCCGACGACGGCGGACGGCGTGTCCGTCGGCAGGTCGAGCGAGGTCATCGCGTCGGTGGCGACCCGGCGGAAGAGCTCGTAGCTCTCGACCGGCAGCGGCAGGAAGCCCTGGGCCACGACCGTCGGCGTCGCCTCGTGGATCGTGAGGGCGACGACGACCTGCGGGTGGCCCCGGCCGATGTAGCCGATGAACGAGTAGTTGTACGTCGACTTCCAGCCTCCACGGCCGTGGTTCGCCGCCGGGTTCCAGATCTGGGCGGTCCCTGTCTTGCCGCCCATGACGTAGCCCGGCACGAGCGTGTTGTCCCGGTACCACGGGACGGTGTGGATGACGTGGCTCATCAGGTCCGTCATCTCGTGCGACATGTCGGGCGTCATGACCCGCGCCCGGGGGGTCGGCGGCACCACGTTCGGCCCGACCGCGAGGACCACGTGCGGCGTCACGAGGGTGCCCCCGTTGACCATCGCGCTGTAGGCGGTCGCAAGCTGGATCGGGGTGACCGCCACGCCCTGGCCGAAGGAGCCGTTGGCGAGGTCGATCTGGCGCCACGGGGAGACGGTCGGGTCGCGGACGATGCCGGCGACTTCTCCGGCCACGTCGATCCCGGTCGGCTGGCCGAAGCCGAGCCGCTGCCAGGTCGACTCGAGGATCGCCGAGGCCTTCTTCGTGCTCGAGGCGAGGCCGAGGGCGACCCGGGCCGCGCCGACGTTCCGGCTGTAGGCGACGATGTCCTCGAACGGCAGCCAGCCCATCGGGCGCTTGTCGGAGTCGTAGACCCGGGCCGTGCCGTGGTCGAGCGAGAGCGACCCGGTGTCGTGGACCTTGGTCGACGGATCGACCGTCCCGTTCTCGAAGCCGGCCAGGGCGGTGAGCATCTTGAACACCGACCCGGGCTCGTAGACCGAGCTGACGACCGGGTCGATGAAGCGGCTCGGGGCCGTCGTCGCGATGGTGGCGTAGTCGTTGGCGTTGTACGACGGATAGCTCGCCTCGCCGTAGATCTCGCCCGTGTAGGGGTCCATGACGACCGCCGATACGCCCTTGGCATTGTCGGCCGTGTCGGCCGCCATGAGCTCCTGCTCGAGCTGGAGCTGGAAGCCGGCGTCGAGAGTGAGGCGCAGGTCGGATCCGGCGACACCCGGCGACTCGACGGTGATCGTGTCGGGGACCGGGTCGTTGTTCGCGTCGCGCTGGGCCACCTCGATCTTGGGCTGGCCGGCGAGCTCCGCCTGGTAGCGCTCCTCGACGCCGTACTGGCCGACCCCGTCCCGGTTGACGAAACCGAGGAGCTGGGCGGCGAGGGTCGAGTCGGGCGAGCCACCGGCGAGGGGGAACACGCGCTGGGGCTCGGATTCGAGAGTGAGCCCGGCCAGGTCGCCGTTCGACAGGCCGTTCCGGATCAGCTGGGCGCCCGCTTCATCGATGCCGCGGGTGAGGACGACGTAGCCGCGTTCCGAGACCATCCGGTCGGTCAGGTCGACCGCATCCTGCTGGTCGAGGCCGAGCAGGCCGATGACGTTCTGGGCCGTCTTCTGGCGGTCCTCCATGCTCAGCGTGTTCGGGGCGGCGATGAGGCGGTAGCGGTCGACCGACGTGGCGAGCACCACCGTGCCGCTGCGGTCGTAGATCGTCCCCCGCCGCGACGGCGTCTCGAGACGGATGGTGGTCTGTCGGTCGGCCGCGGCCGCGAGGTCCGAACCGCGGACCACCTGCCACCAGGCGAGCCGCCCGCACAGCGAGGCGGCGAGCACGACGAGGGCGACGAGGATGACGAGGAGGCGACGGCGGGAGTCGGTCCGTCCCAGCATCGGTCGGTCGATCGCTCAGCGCGCCGGCACGACGACCGGAGCCGCCAGCGGGTCGAGTCCGGCGTCGAGGGCCTGCTTGCGGATCGCCGGGCCACTGCCGAGCCGGTTGATGTTGGTCAGGAGGTCCTGGCGGGTCGCATCGAGCCGCTCCCGCTGGTCCTGCAGGCCGGCCAGGTCGTAGCTCGTGGCCGAGACCCGGATGCTCTGGGCCAGGGAGAAGAAGGCGAGCATGAAGGCGACGACGATGCCGCCGAGGACGAGGCCGATGCGATTCGGGCGTCGGCCGGCACGGATCGACGTCCGGGTGCGGCGCCGAGGGAGGGCCGGCATCGGGCGCAGGACCGCCGATGGCCCGGCCGTGGCGGCTCGACGGCCCGTGCCCGCACTGCGCCGGGCGACCCCGCGGGGCGGTACGAGGGACGACCGCGGTTGAGCGCCCTGGTAGACCGCCACCCGTCAGTCGCCGACTGCGGAGCCGAGCCGGCGCGTGCCGAGATCGACGTCGTGGAACGGGAAGCTCTCGCGCTCGTCCGCGTCGGGACC
The DNA here is from genome assembly GCA_963745405.1 of uncultured Chloroflexia bacterium. GTDB lineage: Bacteria > Chloroflexota > Limnocylindria > Limnocylindrales > CSP1-4 > C-114. The sequence goes on from CAVUWY010000002.1 coordinate 24,495, forward strand.
GAGGTCGAACTCGACGAGGTCGCGCGGGTGCGTCTGCTCGAGGCGTTCGCGCATCTCGTGCTGTCGGCGGCCGTATGACCGACGACGACTCGTCTGATGGCGCTTGCTCACGTGGTTCCTCCTTCCTCTCGTGAGCCGGTCGGCTCGGCGGTGGATCCGCCGGGTGACGTCCGGCTCAGGCGGCGATCGGTTCGGCTATCCGTTCGGCGGCCCGGAGCCGTGCGCTCCGGGAGCGGGGGTTGGCGGCCAGCTCGGCGGCGCTCGGGGTGCGCGACCGGCCGAGCGGTCGGAGTCGGGGGTTGCGGCCGCAGACGCAGACCGGCAGGGCGGGTGGGCAGACGCAGCCACGGCGTTCGGCGGCGATGAAGCGCTTGACGATGCGGTCCTCGAGCGAGTGGTAGCTGAGGACGACGAGACGGCCACCGGGCCGGAGCAGGTCCATGGCGGCCGCCAGGGCGGTCTCGAGGGCGCCGAGCTCCTCGTTGACGGCGATGCGGAGCGCCTGGAAGACGCGTGTCGCGGGGTGGGTCCGGCGGGGTCGCCGCGGGTTCACCGGCACGACCCGCTCGACGAGTGCGGCGAGGTCCTCGGCCGTGGCGATCGGTGCCATGCGGCGGGCGTCGACGATGGCCCTGGCGATCCGCCCGGCGGCCGGCTCCTCCCCGTAGCGGCGGAACAGCGCGGTGAGCTCGCTCGCATCGAGTGTCGCCAGGAGCTCGGCGGCCGGGACGCCTCGCCGCGTGTCGAAGCGCATGTCGAGGGGTCCACCGGCCCGGAATCCGAAGCCACGCTCCACGTCGGCGAGCTGGTAGCTCGAGAGGCCGAGGTCGAAGAGCAGCCCGTCGACCCGACCGAAGCCGGCCGCCGGAGCAACCTCGCCGAGTTCGCGGAAGTTCGCTTGGCGGAGGACGAGTCGGTCGCCGAACCGGGCGAGCCGTCGTTCGACCCTGGCGATGGCCGCCCCGTCGGCATCGAGGCCGAGGAGGCGGCCATCAGGATCTGACGCCTCCAGGATCCGCTCGGTGTGCCCACCGCCGCCGACCGTGGCGTCGATCTGGAGACTGCCGGGAGTCGGCGCGAGTATCTCGACGACCTCCTCCGCCAGCACCGGCAGGTGCCTTTGCTCCATCTCTTCCTCCGCGGCCGATGTACGGATCCCGAGCGGACCCTGGAAGCGCATGTGGTGCCCTAGATCCCGAGGCCTTCGAGGTGGCCGGCCAGCGTCTCCGGGTCCTCGAGGCTGCGCCGGACGTCGTCCCAGCGGCTCGGGGCCCAGACTTCCGCGTGATCGCGGGCGCCGACGATGACCACCTCGCCATCGAGCGCCGCGTACTCCCGGAGGTAGGCCGGCAGGACGACCCGACCCTGGCGGTCGAGGTCCACCTCGGCCGCACCGCCGAAGATGTGGCGCTGGAAGGCGCGGGATCCGGGGTTCGTGAGGGGGAGCGTGGCCGTCTTGGCCGCGAGCTCCTCCCACCCGTGGCGGGTCAGGATCGCGAGGCAGTTATCGAGCCACTTGCAGACGACGGCACCGCCCTCGAGCTGGGAGCGGAACCTCGCGGGGACGGCCATCCGTCCCTTCTCGTCCACCGAGTGCCGGTACTCGCCGGTGAACACGTGCCTGGCAACCCCTGTCCTGGCGATTCGGGCCGCAATGTGGGCCGATCGGGGATCGGCGTGGGTCTGGTCCCCACTTCTCACCACTTTGTGCCACTTGGACGGGCATTCTACACCGCGGGGAATCGCCGTCAATGCCAATTCCGCACAACGGCTCCCACGGGGTCGTGTGGCGGATGGCGCTCGGTGGCGGACCGCTGCTCGGTGGCGGACCGCTGCTCGGTGGCGGACCGCTGCTCGGTGGCGGACCGCTGCTCGGTGGCGGACCGCTGCTCGGACCAGCGGTCACCGGGTCCCACACAGTGGTCGTGGTCGATCCCTTGCCCGACACGCAAGAAGCCGGCCGTTCTTGCCTGTGGGGCATCAACGCGACCGTGAACCGACTATCCGGCCAGTCGGCGAGTCGTGGGGTTGCGCCTCACGCAAGAACGCGCGCATCCGGCCGGATCCATGCACCTGCTGCAAGAGATCGAGACGGCATCCCGCTGGGAGTGGTCCCGATCGGTTCCGTTGATGCACCCGGTGCAAGCCGCTCGGCAGTCGGGCGGCTGGCGGCGGGGCGGCGGGCGGACTACGCGGCTGGGCGGGCGGTTCGCGGCCGCCTGGCTCCCGGAGGCTCCCGCCGGAGCGCTGGCCGGCTACGTGGTCGGGAGCGGGATGGTGAGGACTTCGCCGACGTGGATGATCGACGGGTTGGTGACCTGCGGATTGGCCTTGAGGAGCGCCCCGTACGTCACGCCGAAGAACTTGGCGATGCCGTGGAGGTTGTCGCCGGACTTGATCCGGTACTGCCAACAGTCCGTCTTTCCGGGGCATAGTTTGAGGACGGCGAGCTGAGCCGGTGAGAACGTCGGAGCCGGCGAGCCGCCCGGCGGGGTCGCGCTGGCAGTCGGTGCGTGGGTCGCCGTCGGTGGCGCGGTCGACGGTGGCGCCGCGCTCGCGGCGGCGGTCGGGGGCGCTGTCGACGGCGCCGGGGCCACGGCCGATGCCGAGGCGGCAGCCTGGCTCCCGACGGCGACCTGACTCGCACCGGGGGATCCAGCGTCGGGCAGGACCAGCCCGCCACGAGCCGCGACGAAGGCGAGTGCGACGACGATCGCGGCGGCAAGCACGAGGGTCGCCGTGATGGTGGACCGGCGGAGTGCGATCGATCGCTCGTGGGCCTGGGAGACCCGGAGGCCCTCGGGTCGGAGTCGGGTCCGCGATGGCACCACGACGAGCGGAGTAACTGCACCGTCGGCGGCATCCCCTGCGGCGGGCGTGATGGACCCGGCGGGCGTGATGGACCCGGCCGGCGGGGCGCCCACTGCCTCACCGTCGCCTCCGGGCGGTCAGGGCGACCGTCGCCAACCCCTCGGTGTCGGACGCGGCATCGGGGCGGGCCGGGTCCGCAGCCCGATCCGCAGCCCGGTCCGGAGACCGACCCCCGCCGGGGGTCGCCGGGGCGGGCGATGCGTCGGTGATGGCGGCCGTCGCGATGACCGCCGCGGCCGGCGGCCCGTCGGACGGAGCGCTCGAGTCCGCGTCGGAGGATTTCGTCGAAGCATCCGACGTCGGCGCGGGCCGGGTGGCCGGCAGGACCGCGACCGCCGATGGGCGGAGCGTCGGGGCCGGCCGAGGCGTTTCACCGGAACCGCCATGGACGAAGCGCGGGCAATGGACGTGGGCCGGGCCGAGGCACATGAGCTCGACCTGGCGGTCCGAGACCGCGATCGCCGGGGCGAGGGCGAGGCAGTCGGCATGTCCGCCCTGGAGGTGGAGGTAGCGGCACGAACCCGGAGGAGCCACGGCTCGCGCGAGGGCGACCGAGGCATCGGTCGGGAACGGCCAGGCGGAGTCGGTGGCGGTGAGGCCGGCGACGCCCGACGGCTCCTGCGACGGGCCGGGATCGAGCGCCGCGACGCGTTCGTCGTCCTCGTGCACACCGCCTCCGCGTTCGGCCCCCGAGGTGCCGAGCCGGCCTTTCCGGGCGACTCGCCGCGGGAGTCTAGTACCTTTCGATGGTTGCCGCCGAACGAAGGTCGATGCTAGGCTCGTGCGCGGGGGACGAGCGATCTGCGTATCCGCGCTCGGTCGACAGCACCGGATCCGAGGTCACCAGCGTCCATGGCACTGGAACTCACCGTCCTTCCGCAGGCCCCCGAGGCATACCACCTCGCCGAGGCGCGGATCCGACGCTGCACGTTCCGCCGCCTCGTCCACGTCTCCTCGACGCCCGACCGGGTCTACGACGTCGAGTGCCTGTTCCCCGAGCGGCGGGTGCCGATCCCCCTCGGCGACCTCGAGGCCGCGACGCCGATCTGCAACGCCTGCACGGCGGCCCATATCTTCCGGCCCGACGAGGACTGACGGGCTCCAGACGAGGACCGACCGGGTGCCGACGAGGACTCACTGGCTCCCGACAAGCACCGGCAGGCTTCCGGGGCTGAGGCGCCAGCGAGGCGACCTGTAAGCCGAGTTCTGTCCCGCCGACCCGAGGGCCCGCGGGGATGGCCATCCATCTCCGCCGCCGGTCACCCGACGGCTCTAGCGGCCGACCCGAGGGTTGGGCAGCGCGCCTCTCCCCCCGGCGAACCGGGGTTGCACCCTCCTACTTGGCCTTGCTCCGGGTAGAGTTTGCCGCGTTTCACTCCGCTCGCCGGCTTGCGCCGACGACCGGCATCGTCACTGTGGCACTGGTCCTCGCCTCACGGCGGACGGGCGTTACCCGCTACCCTGCGCTGCGGAGCTCGGACTTTCCTCGAGCCGTCGACGACCGAAGTCGCCGCGGCGCGCGGCCATCCGATCGCCTCGCTGACCGGCAGAGTCTAGTCGACCCGAGCGCGGCAGCCGCAGTGGCTCCCCTCTGCGCTGATCGCCGGGCGATCACTGCGTCGCTCCTGAGCCAGGCGACGCCGGTCCGAGCGCCGGTCCGAGCGCCGGACTGAACGCCCGGCGATCCAGCCGGCGGCTCGGCGGTCCGATGGATCGCTCGGCGGTCAACCTGTCGGGTGATCGGCGCCGGAACCGCTGGAGTGAACGCTGGGCGACCAGCCGGGGCCGGCGTAGGCCGCCCGTTACCGGCCGAGACCGGCGACCCGCCGAGACCGGCGACCGGCCGAGCCACGAGCCTGGGCGTCAGGCGCCCGGCCGTCGCACGATCGACTCCGGCCCGCCGGCCAGGGCGCGATCGATCGCCTCGTTGCAGAGCGCGTCGGCGGCGAAGTTCTCGGCCCGCGGACGTGGGCCGCCGACCAGCGATCGAATCCGCCGAGGGTCCGCCTCGCCTCTGCGTGGAGCGGCTTGAGCTTGGCGTCCTTGACTCGCCAGCGGCCGTTGAGCTGCTCGACGATGAGAGTGGAGTCGAGGAGGAGTCGGACCTCCCGGGCGCCCAACTCCGAGGCGAGGCCGAGCGAGCGGACCACCGCCGTGTACTCCGCGACGTTGTTCGTCTGGACGCCGAGGTAGTCGGAGATCGACGCGTCGGGTGGCGCGCCCGGGTCGCGGGCGTCGGGCCGATCGAGGTCGATGAGGACGCCGCCGGCTGAGGCGTGGCCGGGATTGGCTCGCGACGCTCCGTCGGTCCGGATGAGATAGCCGCGAGCCGGCGCACCTCCGCCGCCGGTCAGACGCCGGCCCCTTCCACGGGGGACCCGCCCGGAACCTCGACCGGGGGCTGGCTGGGCACCTCGACCGGGGAGCCGCTCGGACCCTCGACCGGGGCCGGGTCCGGGACAGCCGCCGGGCTCTCGCCCGGGGCCTTCGCTTCCGCCGGCGGCAGCACCGGCAGCTCGACGCCGGCCGCCGATCCGGCCCGTCGCCCGGCAGCTTCCGCCACGCCCACTGGAGCGGGTCGTAGTAGGCGTCGGCGACGCGCTCCTTGAGCGGGATGATCGCGTTGTCGGTGATCTTGATGTGCTCCGGGCAGACCTCGGTGCAGCACTTCGTGATGTTGCAGTAGCCGATGCCGGCGTCGTCCTTGAGGTACGCCCGGCGGTCGGCCTGGTCGATCGGATGCATCTCGAGGCCGGCGACGCGGACCAGGTAGCGCGGGCCGAGGAACGGCTGCTCCGTCTCGTGGTTGCGCAGGACGTGGCAGACGTCCTGGCACAGGAAGCACTCGATGCACTTGCGGTATTCCTGGACGCGCTCGATGTCCTCCTGCTGCCAGCGCCAGTCCTCCTGCGGCACGTCCGCCGGCGGGCGTGAACGGCTGGATCGTCTTGTTGACCTCGTAGTTCCACGACACGTCGGTGACGAGGTCGCGGATGAGCGGGAAGGCGCGCATCGGCTCGACGGTGATCGGCTCGTCGAGGTCGAAGTCGGACAGGCGGGTCTTGCACGTCAGGCTCGGCCGGCCGTCGACCTCGGCGCTGCACGAGCCGCACTTGGCGGCCTTGCAGTTCCAGCGGACGGCCAGGTCGGGCGCGTCGTGGCCCTGGATCCAGTGGAGGGCGTCGAGGACGACCATCCCCTCCTCGACCGGCACGTCGAACTCGTCGAAGCGGCCGGCCTCGCCGGGCTCGCCGCGGAAGACCCGCAGGTGTGCGTCGGGCATCGGTCGTCCTCGCGCCTCAGTGGCCGGCGCCGAGCGAGCTCGCGCAGCTCGCCGGCCATCGTCGGCAGCGGCGTCGTCGCGACGGCCATCGAGCCGTCGGGCCCGCGGGCGACCACGCTGTTGACGGCCGCCCCATGTCGGTCGTCGGTGCTCGGGGTAGTCGAGCCGGCTGTGGGCGCCGCGGCTCTCCGTCCGCTGGCGGGCGCTGCGGGCGATCGCCTCCGACACGACGAGCAGGTTGCGCAGCTCGAAGACGAGGTTCCAGCCCGGGTTGAACGCCCGACCGCCGCTCGACCCGGACGTTCGCCCAGCGCGGTCCGCAGCTCGGCCAGCCGTCGGATCGCCTCGTCGAGGTCGGCCTCGACCCGGAAGATGCCGACGAGGCGCTGCATCATCGCCTGGAGGTCGCGCTGGATCGCGTAGGGGTCCTCGCCGTCGCGGCGCTCGAGCGGCGCCGTCAAGGTCGCGCACCGCCCCGTCGCACCTCGAGCGGGTTCACGTACGGCCGGCCCTCGACGCTCGCCGCGTGGGCGGCGGCACCCGCTCCGGTCCGCGCGCCCGAACACGAGCAGGTCGGACAGCGAGTTGCCGCCGAGCCGGTTCGCGCCGTGCATGCCCGCCGGCCACCTCGCCGGCGGCGTACAGGCCGGGGACCGTCGTGGCGCCGGTGTCGGCGTCGACGCGGATGCCGCCCATCACGTAGTGGGTCGTCGGGCCGACCTCCATCGGCCCCTTCGTGATGTCGACGTCGGCGAGCTCCTTGAACTGCTCGTACATCGAGGGCAGCTTGCGGCGGACGTGGTCGGCGCGGCAGGTAGCTGATGTCGAGGAAGACGCCGCCGTGCGGCGAGCCGCGGCCCTCGCTTGACCTCGGTGTAGATCGCCCGCGCGACGTTGTCGCGGGTCGACAGCTCGGGCGGCCGCCGGGCGTCGGTCTCGCGGCCCTCCGACAGGGCGTCGACCCAGCGCGCGCGCCTCCTCGTCGGTCGCCGCGTACTCGGCCCGGCGGTCCTCGGGCAGGTACTTCCACATGAACCGCTCGCCGTTCGCGTTGCGCAGGATGCCGCCCTCGCCGCGGACCGCCTCGGTGACGAGCAGGCCGCGGACGCCCGGCGGCCAGACCATGCCGGTCGGGTGGAACTGGACGAACTCCATGTCGATGAGCTCGGCGCCGGCCTCGTAGGCGAGCGCCTGGCCGTCGCCGCTGTACTCCCACGAGTTCGAGGTGATCTCGTAGGCCTTGCCGATGCCGCCGGTGGCGAGGACGACGGCCTTGCGCCGGGAAGGCGATCGGGCGGCCGGTCGTCCGCCGGTAGCCGACCGCGCCGGTGACGCCGCCGGCGCCGGTGACGAGCCGGGTGATCGTGCACTCCATGTAGACCTCGATGCCCGGCCGCGACCGCGCGGTCCTGGAGGGTCCGGATCATCTCGAGGCCCGGTCCGGTCGCCGACGTGGGCGAGTCGCGGATGCGTGTGGCCGCCGAACGGCCGCTGGAGGATCCGCCCGTCGCGGGTCCGGTCGAAGACGGCGCCCCACCGCTCGAGCTCGCGGACGCGGTCGGGCGCCTCCTGCGCGTGGAGCTGGGCCATCCGCGGGTTGTTGAGGAGCTTGCCGCCGACCATCGTGTCGCGGAAGTGGATCTGCCAGGAGTCGCGACGGCGCGACGTGGCCGAGCGCCGCCGCGACGCCGCCCTCGGCCATCACCGTGTGGGCCTTGCCGAGGAGCGACTTGCAGACGAGCCCGACCGTCGCGCCCCGGCGGCCTGGGCCTCGATGGCGGCCCGCAGGCCGGCCCCGCCCGCACCGATGACGAGGACGTCGTGCGGCGGCCGTCTCGAGCTCGTTCGCCGGACTCACGCCGCGTCTCGCCGCGGTGCCTAGAACCGGATCGCCGGGTCGACGATGACCCCGGCGCGAGGAGGCGGACGTAGAGGTCGGCGCAGGCGACCGTGATGAGGCTCGCCCAGGCCCAGCGCATGTGGTGGCGGTTGAGGCCACGTCAGCCGCTTCCAGAGGCCGTGGCGGACCTGCGTGCCCGCCGGTGCACGAGAAGCAGTCGAGCTTGCCGCCGACGAGGTGGCGGAGCGAGTGGCACGACAGCGAGTAGCCGGACAGGAGGACGACGTTGACCGCGAGGATCACGCCGCCCAGGCCGATCCGCCAGCCGTCGGCCGTGTGGAACGAGCTGAGCGACGTCGATCCAGAGGAAGGACAGCGGGACGAAGGCGAGGTACAGGAAGAAGCGGTGGAGGTTCTGGAGGATGAACGGGAAGGCCGTCTCCATGCTGTAGCGGCGGTGGACGACGGGCTCCCCCACCGCGCAGGCCGGCGGGTCGGCGAAGTACGAGCCGGTAGTAGGCCTTGCGGTAGTAGTAGCAGGTGGCCCGGAAGCCGAGCGGGATCCACAGGATGAGGATCGCCGGCGAGAACCACGACGGCAGGGCCGGCCGGCGCGATGAGCGGCGAGAAGAACGGCGAGAGGTAGCCGTCGACCTCGTAGCCGATCCCGAAGACCGGGCCGAGGAGGAGCGCCGAGAACGAGCGAATAGACGATGAACGAGCTGAAGCCGACGGCGACGATCAACGGCTCGATCGCACCAGCCGTCGCGGCGACTGGTCAGGCCGAACCCCTGCTGGGCCGTCCCCCGCGGCTTGCGCGGCGGCGCTGCCGTCGTCATCGGGCTCGGCGCGGCATATCAGCCGGCCGTCGAGCCGGCGAGGCCCGCGGTCTCGGCGACCCGGGCCGCCACGGCCGCGCGCGAAGGCGGCGGTCCCGGCGGTGCCGCCCAGGTCGTAGGTCGTCGTCCGGCCCTCGGCGATCACGTCGCGGACCGCCGCCTCGACCCGTTCCGCGGCCGCCGGTCTCGCCGAGGTGACGGAGCATGAGCGCACCCGACAGGATCAGCGCGGTCGGGTTGGCCGGTCGAGGCCGGCGTACTTCGGGCGCCGACCCGTGGACCGGCTCGAAGACCGCCGCATCCGTCCCGATGTTCGCGCCCGGGCGCGACGCCGAGGCCGCCGACGAGGCCGGCCGCCAGGTCGCTCACGATGTCGCCGTAGAGGTTCGGCAGGACGAGGACGTCGTACAGCTCGGGCTTCTGGACGAGCTGCATGCACATGTTGTCGACGATGCGGTCCTCGAAGCTCGATCCGGCCCTCGTAGCCGGCCGCCACGGTCCGGCAGCTCTCGAGGAACAGCCCGTCGGACATCTTCATGATGTTGGCCTTGTGGACCGCGGTCACCTTGCGCCGGCCGTTGGCGACCGCGTACTCGAAGGCGTAGCGGGCGATCCGCTCGGAGGCCGCCCGGGTGATGATCTTGATGCTCTCCGCGGCGTCGGGGCCGACCATGTGCTCGATGCCGGCGTACAGGTCCTCGGTGTTCTCGCGGACGATGACGAGGTCGACGTCTTCGTAGCGGGTGTCGAGGCCTTTCATGCGAGCGAGCCGGCCGGAGGTTGGCGTACAGCCCGAGCGCCTGGCGGAGGGTGACGTTGACGCTCCGGAACCCCTCCCCGACCGGGGTCGTGATCGGGCCCTTCAGGGCGACCCGGTTGCGCCGGATGACTGTCGAGGACATGATCCGGGAGCGGTGTCCCGTACTGCGCGATGACCGCCTCGCCGGCGTCGACGACCTCCCAGTCGAACCCGACCCCTGTCGCCTCGAGCACGCGCGCGGGTCGCCTCGGCCAGCTCGGGACCGATGCCGTCGCCGGGGATGAGCGTGACTCGGTGGGCCATGGCTTCGATTGTACCGACGCGGCGGGCAGGACGCGGGCGGCCGCCCGGCGACGGGCCGAGCGGCGCGCTACCATCGCGTCCCCGGTGCCCTCACCCTCCAGGAGCCGCCGCGCGTGAAGATCCAGGAAGCCGACGCCAAGTCGCTGCTCATCGCCCAGGGCCTCCCCGTCCCCGGGTACGAGGTCGCCCGGACGACGGCGGACGCGCGGGCCGCCGCCGAGCGGATCCTGGCCGGCGGTGCCGAGCAGGTGGTGATCAAGGCCCAGGTCCTCGTCGGCGGCCGCGGCAAGGCCGGTGGGGTGAGGCTCGCGGCTACCCCCGCCGAGGCCGAGGCCGTCGCCGGCGCGATCCTCGGCATGGACATCAAGGGCATCACCGTCCGCAAGGTGCTCGTCGCACCGGCGCGCCGACATCGTCCGCGAGTTCTACCTCGGGGCGGTCCTCGACCGGGGAGCCCGGCGGATCCTCCTCATGGGCTCGGCCGAGGGCGGCGTAGAGATCGAGCAGGTCGCCGCCGAGCGGCCCGAGGCGATCGTCAGGATCCACGCTCATCCGCACCTCGGACTCCTCGACTGGCAGGCCCGCCAGATGGCGTTCGCCCTCGGTCTCGGGGCCCACCTGAAGGCGGCCGTCGCCATCGCCAAGGGTCTCGTCCGGACGATGACGGCCTACGACGCGGACCTCGTCGAGGTGAACCCGCTCGCCATCGTCCGCTCCGTCGCTGCCGACGGGTCGGAGACCTTCACGCCTCGAGTGCCTCGATGCGAAGATCACCCTCGACGACTCGGCCCTCGGACGCCACCCGGGGCTGGAGGAGCTCCGCGACCTCGACGAGGAGGACCCGACCGACATCGCCGCCCGGGTCGAGGGCATCAGCTTCATCAAGCTCGACGGCTCGATCGGCTGCATGGTCAACGGGGCCGGCCTCGCCATGACGACGATGGATCTCGTCAAGCGGGCCGGCGGCGAGCCGGCCAACTTCCTCGACATCGGCGGCGGGGCGCGGGCCGACCGGGTCGCGGCCGCGATGCGCCTCATCCTCGCCGACCCGAAGGTCGAGGCCATCCTCGTCAACATCTTCGGCGGCATCACCCGCGGCGACGAGGTCGCCCGCGGCCTCATCGAGGCCCGGGCCCAACAGGCCCGCGACGTGCCGATGGTCGTGCGGATCGTCGGGACGAACGCGGAGGAGGCCGGCCGGCTCCTCGACCGAGGCCCGCTTCGAGACCGCGGCGAGTCTCGACGAGGCGGCCGCCAAGGCCGTCGCGGCCGCCGTCGGGGCCGGCGGCGACCGGACCGGCGGGGCCGGCCGATGAGCATCCTCGTCGGGCGCGAGACCCGCCTCCTGGTCCAGGGCATCACCGGCCGCGAGGGCGAGTTCCACAGCCGGGCGATGCTCGAGTACGGGACGAACGTGGTCGCGGGCGTGACGCCGGGCAAGGGCGGCCTGAAGGCCCTCGACGGCCGGGTACCCGTCTTCGACACGGTCGCCGAGGCGGTCGCCGAGACCGGCGCGAACACCTCCTGCATCTACGTGCCGGCGGCCGGCGCGCCCGACGCGATCCTCGAGGCGGTCGACGCGGGGATCAAGACGATCTTCTGCATCACCGAGGGCATCCCCACCCTCGACATGCTCACGACGGTCGAGGCCGTCCGCCAGGCCGGCGCCCGCCTCATCGGACCGAACTGTCCCGGCGCGACGTCGCCCGGCCGGGCCAAGGTCGGCATCATCCCGGGCTCCGATCCACCGCGAGGGCCGGGTCGGGGTCGTGTCGCGCTCTGGCACGCTCACCTACGAGGCGGTCCAGGCGATGACCGACGCCGGCATCGGCCAGAGCACCTGCGTCGGCATCGGCGGCGACCCGATCATCGGTACCCAGTTCCTCGACGTCCTCGAGCTCTTCCGCGACGACCCCGAGACCGACGCGATCGTCCTCATCGGCGAGATCGGCGGGGCGGCCGAGGAGGAGGCGGCTGCGTTCGCGACGGAGCATCTCCGCGGCGTGCCGATGGCCGCCTTCATCGCCGGCCGGACCGCGCCCGAGGGGCAAGCGGATGGGCCACGCCGGGGCGATCATCAGCGGCGGCGCCGGCACGGCCGCCGGCAAGGTCGCCGCCCTCGAGGAGGCCGGCATACGCGTCGCCTCCTCCCCCACCGAGATCCCCGCCCTGCTCCGGGCGGCCGGCGTCCACTGAGGTATCGACCATGCGCATCGACGACGCCCGCTTCCTGTTCGCCTACGACCGCTGGGCCAACCGGAAGGTCCTCGCCCAGGCGGTCGGCGTCCCCATGGAGGACTGGGAGGAGAGCAACCGGATCGACCGGCGAGGCCTGGCCGGCATCATGATCCACGGCCTCGGTGCCCACGAACGTTGGCGCAGCGGGTGGCAGGACTCGCCGACCGGCCGGCGTCGCGAGCAGGAGGAGATCGTCACGCCCGAGGTACTCGCCACCGCCTGGGAGGCGGAGTGGGTGCTCCTCGACGCCTATCTCGCCGGGCTGACCGATGACGATCTCGAGCGCGACCTCGACGGCATCCCGCTGTGGCAGACGATGGCCCACCTCGTGAACCACGGCACCCAGCATCGGAGCGAGGCGGCGGCATTGCTGACGACGTTCGGCCGCTCGCCGGGCGACCTCGACCTCATCGACTTCGCCGAACAGGGTCCGGCCCGCTGACGATGGCCGCCCTGATGGACCTCGTCGCCGGCGAGGCCAAGGAGATCCTCCTCGCCGTGAGCGTCGACGACTGGGACGGCCTCGACGACCCGGCCCGCTTCGACGCCCATCTCTCGCTCGGGGGCGGTCTCGACCCGACCTGGCTCGACCTCTTCTCCGAGGCCTGCCGGTCCGTGTCCGGCTCGGCCGAGCCGCGCGATTTCCTCGACGCCCGCGGCGAGCTCGGCGACGGGACGATCGACGTCGGCGAGCGGACCGTCGAGCGGGTCGACGGCGCGTGGGTCGAGCGCGGTGGCCGGCGTGGCCGACCACGATCTCAGCGACATCGCGGGTCGCTGGGTCGACCTGCTCGACGAGGAGTTCGGGTCGCTGCCGCGGGAGGAGAAGCCATGGATCCGGACGCTGGCGGCCGACATCGTGGCCTTCTCGCGAGCCGCCGCCTCTTCGCCGGATGTGCTCTTCGCCTGGTCGTTCTGAGCCACCCTGCGAGGTGACCGACTCACCGGTGCCTGGGGCACCTCGATCAGTCCTGCGCCTTATCGGTGTCGGTGTGCGGCGGAGCGGGCGGTGGATCCTCGACGGCGTCGACTGGGAGGTCCGCCCGAGCGAGCGCTGGGTCGTGGTCGGACCGAACGGCGCCGGCAAGACGACGCTCGCCTCGATCGCGGCCACGTACCTGTGGCCGACGAGCGGGTCCGTCGAGGTCCTCGGCGAGCGGATCGGGGCCGTCGACGCCCGGGATCTCCGGCGCCGCATCGGCTATGTCAGCGCGTCCCTCGGCGGGCTCGTCGACGACCAGTTGACCGCGCTCGACCTCGTGGTGGCCGCCCGCGACGCTGCGCTCGCTCCGTGGTGGGGGTCCTTCGGGGACGGGGATCGAGAGACCGCCCAGGCGTGCCTCGAGCGGATGGGCGTCGGGACCCTCGCCGGGCGGACCGTCGGGACGCTGTCGTCCGGCGAGCGCCAGCGAGTCCTCATCGCCCGGACCCTCATGACCGCGCCGGCCCTGCTCATCCTCGACGAGCCGGCGGCCGGCCTCGATCTCGGCGCTCGCGAGACGCTCGTGGAGCGCCTGGCGTCCCTCGCCGCAGAACCGTCGCCGGCCGGGATCGTCCTCGTGACCCACCATCTCGAGGAGATCCCGCCGCGCTTCGACCGGGCCCTCGTCCTCGCCGACGGCCGGGCGCTCGCGGCCGGCCCGATCGAGCGAACGCTCACCGGTACGACGCTGTCGAGCGCCTACGGGACGCCGCTCCGGGTCGAGGCGACCGGCGGGCGCTATTCCGCCCGCCGCGACCGGCCGTGATGGATCGTGCCTCGGCCGCGACCGGTCGCGGTCGCTAGCCCACTCGGTAGCCGAGCGATCGCCAGGCCGGTCCGCCGGGCGCCTCGATGAGCTCGACGAGCACGCCATGGCAACTCTTGGGATGGATGAAGGCGACCGGCCCCTCGGCCCCCCGCCGCGGCGCCCGGTCGATGAGCTCGAGCCCATCGATCTCGAGGTGAAGCAGCGTCTCGGCGAGGTTCGGGACCTCGAAGCAGACGTGGTGGAACCCCTCACCCTTCGAGGCGAGGAAGCGGGCCACGCCGGTCGTGTCGTCCGTGGGCTCGACGAGCTCGACCTTCGACTCGCCGACGCCGAGGAAGGCGATCCTGACCCGGTCCGAGGTCACGTCGACGACCGACTCCGGCTCGAGCCCCAGCGCGTCGCGCCAGAAGCCGAGCGAGTCGTCGATCGAGCGGACGACGAGGGCGATATGGTGGATCTTGCCGAGCTTGCCGATCCGCGGTGGAAGGGCCCCGGCGGGGCGTGTGGACGACATCGGACCTCCCGGTGGGCCGGCGACGGGACGCATCGCGATCCGACGCGTCCGACAGCGTCGCGGCCAAGCGTACCCCGGCGTCGTCACGCCGCGTACGCTCTCCTGCATGGACGCGACCGGACGACCGACCGAACCCCCGACGGGGATCGCCATCCCGATCAGGATCCCCGCTCGTCTCGCCCGCATCCGTCGGCGCTCGGACACCGCCGCGCTGGCGGGCGCACGGGCGCACGTCACGGTCCTGTTCCCGTTCGCGCCGGTCAGGCGGCTGGGGCCGGAGGACCGGGTCGCGCTCGCCACGATCGCTGGACGGATCGACCCGTTCGAGGTGCGGTTCGAGCGAGTCCGGCGGTTCGACGGTGAGCTCGTCTGGATCGAGCCCGACCCGGCCGAGCCCTTCCTGCGCCTAACGGCGGACGTCGCCGACCGCTGGCCGGCGTTCCCACCGTACGGCGGCCAATTCGAGACGCTGATCCCGCATCTCACGGTCGTCGAGTCGGAAACGGTCCCGCTCGAACCGATCGAAACGGAGGTGCGCGCCGCCGCCCCGTTCTCGGCCCGGGCGACACGGATGGAGCTCTGGCGCCAGGACGATGCCGGTCGATGGCACCCGCACTGGGTGCTACCTCTCGGCGTCAGACCGTGATGTACTCCCGGTGTTCGCCCCAGACGACCCGCAGGCGATCGCTGATCTCGCCGACCGTCGCGTAGGCCTCGACCGCCTCGATGAGGGGTGGGAGCACGTTCTCCTCGCCACGGGCGGCGTCGTCGAGGCGGCGAAGAGCGGCCTCCCAGGCGGCCGGGTCACGCTCTGCCCTGACCCGCCGCAGACCGGCGACCTGGGCGGCCTCGGCGGCCGGGTCGATGCGCTGGATCGGCGGCGTCGCCCTGCCCTCCTCGTCGTCGACGAACTTGTTCACCCCGACGACGATGAGATCGCCGCGTTCGATGGCCTGCTGGGTCCGGTAGGCAGCCTCCTGGATCTGGCGCTGCTGGAAGCCGTGCTCGAGGGCGGCGAGTGTGCCGCCCATCGCCTCGATCTCGGCCAGGTACGCCTCGGCGGCCGCCTCGAGCTCGTTCGTCAGCGACTCCACGAAGTACGAGCCGGCGAGCGGATCGGGCGTCTCGGTCACGCCGCTCTCGTGGGCGAGGATCTGCTGGGTCCGCAGGGCGAGCCTGGCGGCATCGGCCGTCGGCAGGGCCAAGGCCTCGTCCCGTGAGTTCGTGTGGAGGCTCTGCGTCCCGCCGAGCACCGCGGCGAGGGCCTGGACGGTCGTCCGGACGACATTGTTGTCGATCGAGCGGGCGGTCAGGCTCGAGCCCGCCGTCTGGACGTGGAACCGGCACGTCATCGAACGGACGTTCGACGACCCGAAGCGGTCGCGGACGATGCGGGCCCACATCCGGCGGGCGGCCCGGAACTTGGCGACCTCCTCGAACAGCTCGCTCCAGGCGGCGAAGAAGAACGACAGGCGCCCGGCGAAATCGTCGATGTCGAGCCCGCGCGCGACGGCCGCCTCGCAATAGGCGATCGCGTCGGCCATGGTGAAGGCGAGCTCCTGGGCGGCGGTCGCACCGGCCTCGCGCATGTGGTACCCGGAGATGCTGATGGTGTTCCAGCGAGGCAGCTCCCGAGCGGAGAACTCGAAGATGTCGGTGACGAGGCGCATCGAGGGTCCGGTCGGGTAGATGTAGGTGCCGCGGGCGATGTACTCCTTGAGGATGTCGTTCTGGGTCGTCCCCGACACGTCGGCCCGGGCGACCCCCTGGCGCTCGGCGGCGGCTACGTAGAGGGCGAGGAGGATGGCCGCGGTCGAATTGATCGTCATCGACGTGCTGACGGTCCCGAGGGGGATGCGGTCGAACAGCGTCTCCATGTCGGCGAGCGAGCTGATCGGGACCCCGACCCGGCCGACCTCCCCCATGGCCTCGGGGGCGTCCGAGTCGTAGCCCATCTGGGTCGGCAGGTCGAAGGCGACCGAGAGGCCGGTCTGGCCCTGCTCGAGGAGGTAGCGGAAGCGTTCATTCGTCTCGGCCGCGGTCGCGAAGCCGGCGTACTGGCGCATGGTCCAGAAGCGGGAGCGGTACATGGTCGGCTGGACGCCCCGGGTGAACGGGAACTCGCCAGGCCGGCCGAGGTCCTCGGCCTCGTCGAGCCCGGCGATGTCGGCCGCCGTGTAGAGGTCGGCGATCTCGATGCCGGAGCTCGTCTCGAAGCGCTCCCGCCGCTCGGGGGCGGAGCGCAGCGACCGGGCACGGACGTCGGTCCGCCACGCGTCGCGGCCCGGATCCGGGACCGGGCCGGAGCGGCGAGTCATCTGATCACGAGGAGGAGGTCGCCCACCTCGACATTCTCACCCACCCCGACGGCCACCCGCTCCACGAACCCATGCCGGACTGCACGGATCTCGTTCTGCATCTTCATCGCCTCGAGCACGACGAGGGCGTCGTCATGCTCGACCTCCTCCCCCGCCGCGACCGACACGGCAACGATCCGGCCGGGGATCGAGGCCCGGATCTCGAGCGGACCGCCGGCGGCCCCCGCGACGGCCGAGCGCCCGGCACGTTCACGCAGCTCGGCACGCCAGGCGGCCTCGATCTCGACCTCGATGCGCCAGCCGTCGACGACGATCTCCCGGTCGATCACGCCGCCCGCGGCCCGGCGTCGGGCCGGACCGGCAAGGAGGCGGTGTCGAACGCCGGGCGAGGCTCCGACCTCGAGGATCATCCGCAGCTCGTCGACACGCCGGAGGACGGCTCCCGTCGACTCGCCGTCCACGACCCACTCGGCCGCACCGCTGTCCCCGGACGGCTCGACGACGATGCTCGGATCGCCGTCGGTCCGCTGCCCGTGGGCGACCGAGGCCCGGAGTGCCGCTCGACCCGGCCCGGCAGGCCGGTTCGCGACCGCCCCGTCGTCGCTCACCGTGGCCACCGGTCGACAGCGGCCGCCCGGCCCGCGGCCCGCCACGGATCGGGTCGTGCCTCGCCGGCGAGATCCGGTGCCCCGGCTGCGACCCCCGCCGGGGCCGGCGGATGGGCAGCCGGATCGTCGAGCGTCGCCAGCGCGGCCCCGAGCAGGGCGACCCGGACGGCGCCCCGTCGCGCGGTCTCGCCATCCCACCAGCGCTCGACCCAGCCGGTCGAGACCTCGGCGGCCCGGAACGAGGGATGCGCCGCCACGAAACGGTCGAACGGCAGCGTCGTCTGGATCCCCCCGACCTCGACCTCGTCGAGGGCCCGCCGGAGCCGCCCGATCGCCGCGTCCCGGGTCGGGGCATGGACGACGATCTTGGCGATGAGCGGGTCGTAGTCGGGCGGTACCCGATCCCCGGCCGCGATCGCCGTATCGACCCGGACCCCGGGTCCCGCCGGCATGACCCAGTGCGAGACGAGCCCCGTACCCGGGGCGAAGCCCCGTCCCGGATCCTCGGCCGAGAGACGGATCTCGATCGCGTGGCCGAGGGGCGCCTCCGCCCGCTTGGCGGCGGCGAGGACCGTCGGCCCGAGGGGCGCTCCGGCCGCCAGGTGGAACTGCTCGACGACGAGGTCGAGGCCCGTCACGAGCTCGGTCACCGGGTGCTCGACCTGGAGGCGGGTATTGACCTCGAGGAACCAGAACCCGCCCTCGGCGTCGCGGAGGAACTCCGCCGTGGCGGCATTGCGGAGCCCGGCCGCAGCGCCGATCCTGACCGCGTACTCGTGGAGAGTCCGACGCTCGGCCGCCTGAAGGCCAGGAGCCGGGGCCTCCTCGACGAGCTTCTGGTGACGTCGCTGGATGGAGCAGTCCCGCTCCCCGACCGCGACGACCGTCCCGGCCGCATCACCGAGGAGCTGGACCTCGATGTGGCGGGCGGGCAGCACCTCCCGCTCGAGATAGACCCGCCCATCGCCGAAGGCAGCTGCGGACTCGTGGGCCCCCGCGGCGAGTGCCGCCGGCAGGTCGGCCGGCCGCTCGACCCGGCGCATCCCCCGCCCGCCGCCGCCGGCCGCGGCCTTGACGAGGAGCGGATAACCGACGCGCGCAGCCTCGGCCACGATGGCGGCCAGGTCGTCGGGCCGGTCCACCGGGGCCGCCTCGAGCGTGCCCGGCACGACCGGTACTCCGACCTCGACCGCCACCCGACGCGCCGCGAGCTTGTCGCCGAGCCGGCGGATCGTGGCCGAGCCCGGGCCGATGAAGGTCAGGCCGGCCGCCTCGACCGCGGCGGCGAAGTCGGCCCGCTCGGCGAGGAAGCCGTAGCCTGGATGGACGGCATCGGCGCCCGTCTCGATCGCCGCCGCGACGACTGCATCGATTCGGAGATAACTCTCGGCGGCCGGGGCCGCTCCGATCCGGACCGCGACGTCGGCCGCCCGGACATGCCCTCCTCCGGCGTCGGCGTCACTGTAGATGGCGACGCTGTCCATCCCGAGCTCCCGGCAGGCCCGGATGATCCGGACGGCGATCTCACCCCGGTTCGCGACGAGGACCCGGCGGAACGGGCCGCCCGTCGGTCCTCCCGGCGCGACCGCCTCGTCTTTACGCAAAGACAAGGATCACAGCGGGATGTTCCCGTGCTTCTTCGGCGGATTCGTGTCGCGCTTGCCGGCCAGCATCGCGAGGGCGCCGATGACGCGCGGCCGCGTTTCCGATGGGACGATCACGTCGTCGACGTAGCCCCGTGCGGCGGCGATGTACGGGTTCGCGAACTCGGTCTCATAGTCGGCGACGAGCCGAGCCCGCTCCGCGGCAGGGTCCGCCGCGTCGGCGATCCGGTCGCGGTGGAGGATATTGACGGCCCCCTCGGCGCCCATCACCGCGATCTCCGCCGTCGGCCACGCGAAGCTCATGTCACCGCGGATGTGCTTGCTGCTCATGACGTCATATGCGCCGCCATACGCCTTGCGGGTGATGATCGTCACCTTCGGGACGGTCGCCTCGCAGTAGGCGTAGAGAAGCTTCGCCCCGTGGCGGATGATCCCGCCGTCCTCCTGCCCGACGCCCGGCAGGAAGCCGGGGACGTCGACGAAGGTCACGAGCGGGACGTTGAAGCAGTCACAGGTCCGGACGAAGCGGGCCGCCTTCGTCGAGGCGTCGATGTCGAGTGCACCGGCCAGGACGGCGGGCTGCTGGGCGACGATGCCGACGCTCCGGCCGCCGAGGCGCGCGAAGGCGGTGATGATGTTCGGCGCATAGCCCGGCTGGATCTCGAAGATCTCGCCGTCGTCGACGATCCGCGACACCACGGTATGCATGTCGTACGGCCGCGTCGGATCGTCGGGGATGATCGAGTCGAGCTCCCTATCGCGACGATCGACCGGATCCGTCGCGATCATCGACGGCGGATCGGCGAGGTTGTTCTGCGGCAGGTAGCCGAGCAGCCGCCGGGCGAGGTCGAGCGAGGCGGCCTCGTCTGGCGCGGCAAGGTGTGCGACGCCGCTGCGAGTCGTGTGCGTCGTCGCCCCGCCAAGGCGCTCTGCATCGACGTCCGCGTGGGTCACGGCTCGGACGACGTTCGGCCCGGTGACGAACATGAAGCTCGACCCGTCGACCATGATCGTGAAATCCGTGATCGCCGGCGAATAGACCGCTCCGCCGGCGCACGGACCGAGGACGACCGAGATCTGCGGGATGACGCCCGAGGCGAGCGTATTGCGAAGGAAGATGTCGGCATAGCCGCCGAGCGAGGCGACCCCTTCCTGGATCCGGGCGCCGCCCGAATCGTTGAGCCCGATCACCGGCGCCC
Organism: uncultured Chloroflexia bacterium; assembly: GCA_963745405.1. Taxonomy (GTDB): domain Bacteria; phylum Chloroflexota; class Limnocylindria; order Limnocylindrales; family CSP1-4; genus C-114. The sequence goes on from CAVUWY010000002.1 coordinate 44,623, forward strand.
CGACCTTCATCGCCAGGTCCATGATCTTGCAGATCTTGGCCGCGTACGCCTCCGACAGCGAGCCACCGAATACGGTGGAGTCCTGGCTGAAGACGAAGACGAGCCGGCCATCGATCGCGCCATGTCCGGTGACGACGCCGTCGCCGAGTATCGGTCCCCCGTCCTCATCGCCCGAGCCATTCGGTCGACTGGTCACGAACGCGTCGAGTTCGACGAACGAATCGGCATCGAGGAGGAGGTCCAGCCGCTCGCGCGCCGTCAGCCGGCCGGCGGCATGCTGGCGGGCGATCCGTTCCTCGCCGCCGCCGAGTCGCGACTCGGCCCGCATCCGCTGGAGTCGCTCGATCCGTTCGTTGTTGGACGTCACGGTCACCGACCTCACGACGTGCGCCTGCGGTCGCGGACGATCACTGTCTTTGTGCACAGACAGCCGGCCCGACCGACTTCGTTCCATCATAGGGCCCGCTCGCCGCACCACGCCCACCCACGGCGACATCGCGAGTTTCCACAGATTCGGTGAACAAGTGGCTGCGACTGTGGATAACGCCGTGGTCGGCCGCCACTCCGCTGCGGTAGCATGGTCGGTCACAGCGGCGCGCCGTCGGTGCATCGCGATCGCCCCGGCCGATCAATAGACGAGGTGCAGCACCCGTGACTAACGTCATCGCGATCGCGAACCAGAAGGGCGGCGTCGGCAAGACGACGACCGCGATCAACCTGGCGGGAGCGCTCGCGGAAGAGGGCTACCGCGTCGTCTGCATCGACATGGATCCCCAGGCGAACCTCACCGCCGGCCTCGGCATCAACCTCAATACGGTCGAACGTTCGATGGCCGATGTCCTCGCCGACGGTCGCGCATCCATCGACCAGGTGATCCTGCCGACCGAGACGCCGGGCATCGACGTGGCGCCGGCCAACATCGATCTCGCCGCGACCGAGGGCGAGCTCTTCACCGCGTTCGGCCGCGAGTCGACGCTTCGCGATGCACTCGACGGCCGGCTCGACGATCACTACGACTACGCGCTCATCGACTGCCCGCCGAACCTCGGCCTGCTGACGGTGAACGGCCTGGTCGCGGCCAACAGCGTCATCATCCCGGTCCAGACGCAGTACTACGCGATGAAGGGCCTCAACAACCTCGTCAAGGTGATCAACACGATCCGGGCGCGATTGAATCGCGACCTCCGGATCCTCGGCCTTCTGCCGACGTTCTACGACGGCCGGACGCTCCTCGCCCGCGACATGCTCGACGAGATCAGGGTCGTCGGCGACCACCACGTCTTCAACAGCATCGTTCGCAACACGGTGAAGCTCGGCGAGGCACCACTCGCCGGACGGCCGATCACGGTCTATGCTGGAAGCTCGGAAGCCGCGCGCACGTACCGTGAGCTGGCTCGGGAGGTTGTCGACCTTGGCTAGACCGGATTTCCGCGCCGTCGCGGCGCGTCGGCTGTCCGAGGACAGCGACCTCTCCCCCGCCATCGTCAGTCTTCTGTCGTCCGACGCGCCCCAGAAGGCGGGTAGCGTCCGGCACATCCCGCTCGATCGCATCGAAGCGAACCCCGAGCAGCCCCGGGTCACGTTCGTCCAGGAGACGATCGATGAACTGGCCGCCTCGATCCGCGAGCGCGGCGTCCTCCAGCCGATCCTCGTCCGCCCTCACGGCCCAAGCCGCTTCCAGATCGTCGCCGGCGAACGCCGCTGGCGCGCTTCGAAGCTGGCCGGCGTCGACACGATCCCGGCCCTCGTCGAGGACATCGACGACGACACCGCCCTCGAGATCGCGATCATCGAGAACCTCCAGCGCGAGGACCTTTCGCCGCTCGACGAGGCGGCGATGTACGACCGGATGATCCGAGAGCACGGCTACAGCATCCGCAAGCTGGCCGACAAGCTCGGCAAGGACAAGGGCTACCTCGAGAACCGGCTCCGCCTGGCCGACGCCCCGCCGGAGATCCGCGAACTCGTGTCTGTACGCAAAGACACCCTGTCGCATGCGTACGAGCTCCTGAAGATCGACGACCCGCGGAAGCGCCGGCGCCTGGCCGAGCAGGTGGGCCGCGGCGAGCTCTCGCTGGTCCGGCTCCGGGAGAAGGTCGAGGGCCGACCGACGCGACCCCGGGTCGCCGACGGTATGGACGACGGCGACCTCGACGTTCCTGAGGCCGAGTCCCGGGCGACGGCCGAGCCGGTCGAGGACGAGTGGACCGGGACCCGCCGCGTCGGGCCGGTCTCCGACGATTCGCTCGTGACGGCCAAGCAGCAGCTGGCCGACGCGGTCGAGGACCTGGTCGGCGTCCTCCGCGCACCGACCGTCATGGAGTCCATCGGGGCGGTCGATCGGGCCAACCTCGCCAAGTACCTGACGATCACCAAGCTCCGCCTCGAGAACGCGATCGCGCTCGTCCGCAGCGGCGAACCCAGGGAGTAGTCGCCGCCTCCCCTAGAGCCGGCCGACGGCCGCCATCGCGCCGACCCAGCCCGCGGCGAGTCCACCGAGCGCCACGGCCTGGACCTCCCAGCCGCGCTGGCGGGCCGCGACGGTCGGCCGGCCGCTGAGGATCACCCCGCCGGCGATCGCGACGACCGAAGCGAGGACGAGTGCGCCGGCCCGCGGATCGGGCGCCCCTGCACCGGCGATCACGAGGGCGACGAGGGCGGCTGCCACGACGAGTCCCTGGAGGATCGCGTCGACGGCCCAGGCGGCCGACCGACCGAGCGTCGTCGCCGGCGTCCGCACGCCGCTCGCCGCATCCCGCTCGAGATCGGGCAGGGCGTTGGCGATGGCGAGCGCGGCACCGGCCGGGGCGGCGAGGAGCGACAGGACGAGGATGGCCGCCGGGACGGCACCGCTCGCCCCGAGCCAGGCGAAGAGCGGCAGGAGCGGGATCCCCAGGGCGAAGGGGAGCCAGGCGATCGCCGTCCCCTTGAGCCACAGGTCGTAGGCGATCCCGATGCCGAGGCCGACCGCCGCGATCGCCAGCGTCCCAGGGGAGACGATCGCGGCGAGGACAAGCCCGGCGGCCGCGCAGGCGATCGCGACGGACCGTGCCAGCGGGACGGAGGCGATCCCCGCGGGGATCGGCTTCCACGGCTTGGCCACCGCATCGGCCGCTGCGTCGGCGAGGTCGTTCACGGTGCCGATCGAGAACTGGAGGAGGAGCATCGCGACGGCGAGCACCCCGACGACGGCGGCGCCCCCGCCGGCCAGCGCCGCCAGGAGGCCGGTGACGATCGCGTCGAGGACGGACGGGAACGGGTGGACGAGTCGGTACGGAGCGCTGGCGGGGACCGGATCGCCGGCCCGGTCGGGGGCCGGGTCAGACGTAGACGAGGTCCTCGAAGTTCGCGACGAGGTAGTCGATCAGGCGTTGTCGACCATCGGTCGTCTCGGCGCGGATGCCCGGCACGAGCGCGTGGAGGGTGATCGCCGGCACCATGAGCCGTCCCTCGGCGTCGCGTCCGATCACGGCCGGCGGCCCGCCTCCGGCAGCGAACACGCGCTCGAAGCCACGCTCATCGATGCGGGCCGACTCGAGGAAGTCCGGGATGACCCGCAGGACCCCGCGGCGGATGGCGACGTCCCGCATGAGCTCCGATGCCCACGCGTCGATCTGCTCATCAGGCTGCTCCTCGAGCCGCTCCCGGTATTCCTTCGGGTTCGCGGCGAGCCCGGTCGCGCCCACTGCCCTCTCCTCGGTCCGTCGCTGTCGTCGCCACGCAGTATCGCAGAACGACCGACTCCCGAGCGGCGCGAGTCCCGGTCCAGCGGCCTAGAACGCACGTTCTATATAGCCCTCAGGCAGGGCGTGCGCCCTCCGGCCAGTCGTTGAACAGCTCGGTCAGCCAGCGCCCGAACCGGCCCGGAGGCCGGCGATCGGGGAAATCGGCGGCCAGGTCCAGCAGGGCCGTCCGCGTCTGTTCGGTCAGCTCGTCGACGGCTTCGTGGGTCGGACGTCCCGAGGTCTCGAGCGGCGGCCCGATGCGGACCCTGACCCGGCTCCCGAGGCCGTACCACGTCGTGCCGTTGATCGTGGCCGGGACGACCGGCACGCCCGCTCGAAGGGCGAAGTAGGCAGCACCCTCGTTTAGCCGGAGGATCTCCCGCTCGTGGGCGTGGATGCGCCCCTCCCCCGCGATCGCCAGGACGCCGCCGGCGGTGAAGACCGCCTGGACCCGGCGGGTCGCATCGAGGAGGTCGTTCTTGCCGGGCCGGTAGGGAACGGCGTTGCCCGCCCACGTCATGAGCCGGTTCCGGCCGCCGCGGGTCATGTCCTCCTCCTTGGGCCCGAAGAAGTAGAGGCGCGGCCGCCACGGCAGGACGGCCATGAGGACGAACGGATCGACCCAGTTCGCATGGCTGAAGCAGAGCACGTACGACCCGGCAGGCAACCCGTCACGGCCCTCGATCGAGATCCGGACGATGCAGCGGGCGAGGACCGAGGAGATCGTCCGGGCGGTGTAGTAGCGGATAGCCCTGCGGCGGCTGCCGATCGGCCCGCTCATGGCTTGACGGGCCGAGCTTCGTCGCGGGCCCACTCGGCTTCGAGGCGGGCGATGGCGCCGTCGAGCTCGACGATGGAGTCGAGGACGAGGTCGGCGGCCTCGACGGTCCCGGGAGCCGGAGGGACGGCCGGGTTCGGGACGAGCACCGCGAACATGCCGGCCGCCCGTGCCGCGAGGATGCCGTTGCGCGAGTCCTCCACGACGAGGCAGCGTCGCGGATCGACGGCGAGGCGCTCGGCGGCGAGGAGGAAGACGTCGGGCGAGGGTTTCCCCTGGGGGACTTCGTCGGACGCCGCGATCGCCCGGAAGGCGTCCTCGAGCCCAGCCGCCCGGAGCGCGGCGGCGATGACGGCCGGATGCGCCGACGAGGCGAGCCCGAGGGGGTACGTTTCGCCGAGCCGGCGAACGGTCTCCGTCGCGCCGGCGATGGTGGGCGCGGGGTCGGAGTCGAAGCGGGTCACCATCGCCTCGACGACCTCGGTCTCGATCGCGTCGGGAGGATCGTCGATGGCGAGGCGTTCCCGCATCGTCCGCGCCCAGCTCGGCGAGTTCTGGCCCATGACTGCCGCCCGGTCGTCGGCGGTCCACGGCCGGCCGCGACGTGCGGCGAATGCCTGGCGAACCTCGTCCCACCAGATCTCGGTGTCGACGAGGACCCCGTCGAGGTCGAAGACGAGGGCGTCGAGCCGACGGTCCGGACCGCCGATCAGCGTCCCGGCCCCAGCCGCTTCGGCGCCGCGGTCGTGGTGGCCGCCGCCCGTTTGGTGGACGCCGATGGCTTGGCCGGCGCCGCGGTCGCTGCCTTCGCTGCGGTCGCTGCCTTCGGGGTCGCGGCGGGACGCTTGGCTGCGGCGGTCGCGCCGGGCTTCCGACCGGCGGAAGAGGACGCCCGGCCGCGCGCCGTCCGGCTCCCCCGGCGACCGGCCGGGGGATCGAACGACGGCCACGGGCGGGCGTCGATGGCGGCCAGGAGCACGAGGGCGAATCGGGCGATGGCGTCGGCGTTCGCATCGGCGCCCTTGAGGACCTGGGCCTCGACCTGGAAGCTCAACAGGCGGTGCTCGCCCGTCGTCTCGACCGCCAGCTCGCCGACCTGGACCTTCGACCAGCGGACGAGCTTGGCGCTTGCTCGCGGGCCCTCACCGGGGACGTTGACGCGGACCACGACGACGACGAGGCCGGGCGCGGTGGGGACCATGAGGAGGTAGCGGCTTGCCGGGTCCTCCCCCCAGGCGAGCCAGCACTGCGGATCGGTCTCGGTGCCGAGGGCGGCGAGGACCGGGTCGACGACGGCCATGACCTTCGGTCCGGTCGCCTCCCGGTATCGGGACGCGGCTCGCCACTCGCTCAGTCGCATGTCGGGCCTCCCCAGCGTGCGGGTCTTCGGCGGAGGCTAGCACACCGCCGTCGTCGCCCAGCCACGGTTCAGGACGAGACGGAGAACGCCGCCACAGACGGGAGGACGAGGTCCGCGAGCGGGCCGAGTTCGGCGGTCGTGCCGGTCCCGGACAGGACGCCGATCGTCGTCCGGACCCGGGCGGCACGGCCCATGAGCAGGTCGGCTGGCGAATCGCCGACAAGCGCGACATCGCCGGCCCGCACGCCGAGTCGGCCGCACAGCGCCCCGATCATGTCCGGCGCCGGCTTGACGGGCAGCCCGTCGTCCGCGCAGACGGTCCCGTCGACGAGGTCCGCGAGGCCGAGGGCGGCCAGCGTCCGCTCGGTGGGTTCGCGATCGTCGGTCGTGGCGACGGCGATACGGGTGCCGGCCGCCTGGAGCGCCCCGAACAGAGCGACGAGGTCGGTGAGCGGTTCCGCGAGGGCTACCGGGTCGGGCGGATGCCAGGCGGCCTGGACGGCCGCCTCGGCCGCCTCGTCCGGACAGCCGGCCCGGGCGACGATGTCGACCGCGACGGCGCGCAGGGTCGACATCGGGGTGGCGGCGAGCGCCCCGTGGGGGAGGATCCGGGCGGTCCGCCAGTCCACCCCGAAGGCGTCGAAGAGCGGCTCGCGGATCGAGCGGTGGGTGGTCGCCTCGAGATCGCCGGCGAGCTCCACCGCCCAGCCGCCCCACATGGCGTGGAATTCGATGAGGGTGCCGTCCTTGTCGAAGACGACGAGGCGGTGCTGCAGGAGAAGCCCGAGCGGATCGGCGGCCGGGGCCGGCGTCGGTCGATGGGGTCCCCCGCCGTCCTCCCCTCCCCCGGCCGGGGTCACGACTCGGCGATGAGGTCCTCGGCGGTCTCCGGCGGCGGGGCGTCGAGGACGAGGACCGCGGCCGGTGGGAAGCTCACCGTCACCGCACCGCCGCGCTCGGGAACGGCGAGGTTCGGGTCGTTGAACGTGTCGACCGACACGATGTGGCCGTCGGTCGCGGTGCGGACCCTGATCCGGACCACGGCGCCGAGGAAGGTCACGTCCACGACCGTGCCGCGGAGACGATCCTCGCCGCCGCCCTCCCCCATCGACAGCATCTCGGGGCGCATGGCGATCGGCTGCTGCGCCCCGTTCCGCGTCCCGCTGATCGGCCCTGCCACCCTGATCTCCTGGCCGTCGACCGAGAGCCTGCCCGTCGCGGCGTCGACCACCGTCGTCTCGAGGACGTTGAGGGTACCCACGAACGAGGCCACGAACGAGGTCGCGGGGAAGTTGTAGATCTCGAATGGCGTCCCGATCTGCTCGATCCGGCCCTCGCTCATGACGACGATGCGGTCGGACAGCGAGAGCGCCTCCTCCTGGTCGTGGGTCACGTAGACCGTCGTGATCCCGAGGTCGCGCTGGATGGTCCGGATCTCGTTGCGGAGGACGATCCGGATCTTCGCATCGAGGGCCGACAACGGCTCGTCGAGGAGGAGGACCTGCGGCTCGATGGCGAGGGCGCGGGCCAGGGCGACCCGCTGCTGCTGGCCACCGGACAGCTGCCAGGGATAGCGGTCGGCCTTGTCGGGCAAGTGGATGAGCTCGAGCAGCTCGGCCACCCGCTTGCGGACCTGGTCGCCCGGCTTCTTGTGGACCTTCATGCCGAACCCGACATTGTCCGCGACGGTCATGTTCGGGAAGAGGGCGTACGACTGGAAGACCATCCCGACGTTGCGCTGGTTCGGAGCCTTGCCGGTGATCTCCGTGCCGTCGATGCGGATGGAGCCGGCGGTCGGGCGCTCGAAGCCGGCGATCATCCGGAGCGTCGTCGTCTTGCCGCAGCCGGACGGCCCGAGGAACGAGACGAACTCGCCCCGTTCGGCCGCGAGGTTGAAATCCTTGACTGCCGCGGACTCACCGAATCGCTTCTGGATCCCGCTCAGCTCGAGGAACGCCATCCGCTTCGATCCTTTCGGGCTAGTGACCGGCCGCGATCGGGGCTCGCGTGCGAGCGCCGCGACCGATGACCGCGATGAGGACCATCGCCACCCAGGTGATGCCGAAGCTCACCAGGGCGAGGGCCGCCTGCTCGTACGGCTTCTCGTCGCCGACGATGCTGAGGTAGGGGGCGAAGGCCGGCCGGGCGAGGAACGTCGCGATCGTGAACTCCCCGACGACGATGGCAAGGGTGAGGAAGGCGCCGGACAGGAGCGCGGTCCGGATGTTCGGCAGGATCACCTGGAAGAGGATCCGGAACCAACCGGCCCCGAGGCTCTGCGACGCCTCGGTGAGGCTCTGGACGTCGATCGAGCGAAGGCCGTTGTCGACCGCCCGATACATGTACGGGAACGACAGCACCGTGTAGGCGGCGACGAGGAGGGCGTTGCTGCCCAGGTCGGAGTTGGTGAAAGCGAGCGGCGGCTTGCTGTACGTGTTCAACAGGCCGAAGACGAGGATGATCGGCGGGATGACGAACGGCATGAGGGTGATGAACTCGACGACGGGTCGCGCCCGGGGGTACTTGAGGCGGACCCAGAACGCCGTCGGGACGATGATGAGGATGCTGACGATGATGGTGAGGATGCCGGCCACGAACGAGTAGCCGATCGTCGAGAAGAACTCGGGGTCGTTGAGGATCGCCGTGTAGGCCGACAGGAACGGCCGCGATCGGAGCGAGAAATCCAGCGTCGCGTAGAGCGGCACGAAGAAGTAGATGAACCCGATGCCGAAGACGATCCACCAGCCGAAGATCGCGACGCCCCGCCGGCGACGAGGCGGCGCCGGGGCGGGCTCGTTCGCCGTGCTCACCGTCTCGACCGCGTCCGGGAAATAGCCGAGGGGCGGATTGCCTTGGGTCACTTGAGCCAGCGCTCCGAGCGCCGTTGCAGGAGCGAGTAGCCGACGATCGAGCCGGCCATGATGATGACCATCCCCATGGCCAGGGCGTAGCCCTCGTTCGGGTCGTACAGGACATCGCCGCGCATCTGCCGGGAGATGGCGATCGTGACGATGTCGATGAACCCACCCGTAAGCTGGTAGGCCGTGGCCTGCGCGCCGAAGGCGTTCCCGAACAGGAGGATCATCGTGCCGAGGAGCGACGGCGTCAGGATCGGCAGGGCGACACGACGCCAGTACTGCGCCGAGCTGGCACCCATGTTCTCCGACGCCTCCCGCCACTCGGGCTTCATGCCCTCGATTGCCGGGGCCATGATCAGCACCATGAGCGGGAACTGGAAATAGAGATAGACGAGGACGAGGCCGGCGATCGAGTAGAGGTTGAACCCGGCGTCGTAGAGGTCGAGGCCGAACGACTTGAGGACGCCGGTCACGAGCCCGACCCGGCCGAGGGTGAAGACGAAGGCGAGGGCCAGCGGCACGCCGGCGAAGTTCGAGGCGACGCCGGAGAACGTAAGGAGGCCCGAGCGCAGGACACGCGGCAACCCGCCGGCCACCACGGCGTAGGCGAGGAGGAAGCCGAAGATCCCGCCGATGACCGCCGAGGCGATGCTGATGACGAGGCTGTTGCGGTAGGTCAGCAGGGTCTCGGGGGTGAACAAGTTCGCGTAGTTCGCGAGGGTCCAGTTCCCGGCCGCGTCCTGGAAGCTGCCGATGACGAGGTAGAGCGTAGGCGCGATGAGGAAGAGGAACGCGAACAGGAGGAACGGGACGAGGCCGAGCCAACCCCAGCCGAAACGACGACGCACCGGCCGCGCCGATGGCGCGGCCGGTGCGGTGAGCGGGAGTGCGGCGTTGGTCACCGCGCTACCGCATCAGGTTCCGAGGATCGCTACTTGACGGTCGCGCCGACCGTGGTCGGCCAACCCTTGGTGATCACGTCGGTGGCCTTGTTGATCTGGTCGAGGGTCGGCAGGACCGTGCCGCTCGTATCGGGCAGCTTGGCCTGGGCGGCCGCGTCGACCGTCCCCGCCTTGACCATCGCGTCGTAGCGGATCGGGTTGCAGTAGCCCTTCAGCCAGATGTTCTGGCCGGCGTCGGAGTACAGGTACTCCATCCACAGCTTGGCCGCGTTCGGGTGCGGTGCGTAGGCGCTGATCGCCTGGACGTACATGCCACCGAACTTGCCGCTCTTCGGGACGACCACGCTGATCGCCGGGTTGCCGGCGAGCGAGTCCTTGTCGGCCAGGGCGTTGTACGTCCAGGCGAGGCGGATCGGGGTCTCACCCTGGGCCACGGTCGCCGTCTTGCCGATGACCGGCACGAAGTTGCCCGCGGCGTTGAGCTGCTTGAAGAAGTCGAGGCCGGGTGCCGCGTTGTCGAGCGAGCCACCGGTGGCGATACCGGCTGCCCAGACGGCCGAGATGGCCTGGTTCGACACGGTCGGGTCACCGGCCAAGGCGACCTGCGACTTGTACTCGGGCTTCAGCAGGTCGGACCAGTCGGCCGGGACGTTCTTGACGACCGCGGTGTTGACCTCGAAGGCCATGACCCCGTAGTAGTCGCCGTACCAGTAGCCGTCGGCGTCCTTGGCCGAGTCGGGGATGTCCGCCCATGTCGAGACCTTGTACGGCTGGATCAGCGCGTCCGTCTTGGCCTGCGGGCCGAACGACAGGCCGACGTCGATGACATCGGGGGCCTGCGGGCCGGTGCTGCCCTTATTGGCCTTGATCGCGTTGATCTCGTCACCGGAACCGCCGTCCGGGTTGAGCTCGTTGATCGCGATGCCGTACTTCGCCTTGAAGCCGGAGAGCATGTCGCCGTAGTCGCACCAGTTGTGGGGCAGGGCGATCGTCGTGAGATTACCTTCCTGCTTGGCGGCATCGATCAGGGATTGGGGCGGACCGCCGCTGGCTGCGGCGCCACCGCCACCGCCCGCGCTGGGCGCCGTCGTGGCGGACGATGTGCAGGCTGCGAAGATCAGGGGCAGGGCCGCGATCGCGGCGATCCCTCGCCCCAGGGTTCGTTTCGTCGACAAGTCGTTCTCCATCATGTCCAGGGTCAGGCACACCACATGGCGTACACGTAGCCGATAGGGACACCTCCTCCAAGGTTTCGACCCCGACGGGATGCGGCCGCTTCGGCCCCCACCGTCGGCGGACGACTCCCGTCGCTGACAGGCATTTGACGCCCGCCGCTCGACCGAGTCAAGACGTTGGCGAAGAAATGTTAACGGCACGTCGGCGGACGATTGCGGCGTCCGCAACACCGGCCCGGGTCAATGCGAGTCGCGGGCGACGGTCGATCCGCTCGACCCGACGAGGAAGTCAAGATCCGCCCCCTGGTCGGCCTGGTTGACATGGTCGACGTAGAGCCGTTCCCAGCCCCGGGTCGGGGCGGCGAACGACTCGAGCATCCCGGCCGGCGGCCGGCGGGTCGCCAGTTCCTCGTCGGAAAGCTCGACGTCGAGCCGGCGGGCCGGCACGTCGAGGACGACGATGTCGCCGGTCCGGACGAGGCCGAGCGGACCGCCGTCGGCCGCCTCGGGAGCGACGTGGAGGACGACCGTGCCGTAGGCGGTGCCGCTCATCCGTCCGTCGCAGATCCGGACCATGTCGCGGACCCCATCGGCCAGCAGCTTCGCCGGCAGGGGCAGGTTGGCCACCTCGGGCATGCCCGGGTAACCCTTCGGGCCGCAGCCGCGAAGGATGAGGACGCTGTCGGCATCCACGTCGAGGCCGGGATCGTCGACCCGCGCCCGGAAGTCCTCGATGCTGTCGAAGACGACCGCCCGGCCGCGATGGCGCAGGAGCGACGGCGTGGCGGCGGCCGGCTTGATGATCGCCCCGCGGGGGGCGAGGTTGCCCCGGAGGACGGCGATGCCGGCCCGTTCGAGGAGCGGAGACGACCGCGGCCGGATGACGTCCTCGTCCCAGATCCGAGCGTCGGCCAGGTGCTCGACGAGGGGCCGCCCGCTCACCGTGATCGGCTCGGGATCGAGGAGGTCGCGCACCTCACGGAGGGCCGCCAGGAGCCCGCCGGCCCGGAAGAGATCCTCCATCAGGTGCCGCCCGGCCGGCTGGAGATCGACGAGGAGTGGCACGTCGCCGCCGGTCCGGTCGAAGTCGTCGATCGACAGCTCGACCCCGAGCCGGCCGGCGATGGCGAGGAGGTGGACGACCGCGTTCGTCGAGCCACCGATCGCGGCGAGGGCGACGATGGCGTTGAGGAACGAGCCGCGACGCATGACCGTCGATGGCCGGCGATCCGCCTCGACGAGCTCGATCGCGAGGCGGCCGGTCTCGTGGGCCGCCTCGAGGAGACGGCTGTCGGGCGCCGGGGTGCCGGCCAGGCCCGGCATCGTCATCCCGAGTGCCTCGGCCATGCAGGCCATCGTCGAGGCCGTCCCCATCGTGTTGCAGTGGCCGCGGCTCCGGATCATCGACGACTCGGAGGTGAGGAACTCCTCCTCCGAGAGCGAGCCGGCCCGGACCTCCTCGCTCAGGCGCCAGACGTCGGTGCCACAGCCGAGTGGCCGGCCCCGGAACGTGCCGCTGAGCATCGGGCCGCCGGGCACGACCACGGCCGGCAGGTCGACCGAGGCGGCCGCCATGAGGAGCGCCGGGATCGTCTTGTCGCAGCCGCCGAGGAGGACGACACCGTCGATGGGATTGGCCCGGATCAGCTCCTCGGCCGCCATCGCGGCGAGGTTGCGCCAGAGCATCGCCGTCGGGCGGACGAGGGTCTCGCCGAGCGACAGGACGGGCAGCTCGAGGGGCACGCCGCCGGCCTCCCAGACCCCGCGGGCGACGTGCTCCCCCACCTCCCGCAGGTGCCGATTGCAGGGGCTCAGGTCGGACGCCGTGTCGACGACCGCGATGTGGGGCCGGCCGTCGAACGCGTCGGATGGCAGGCCGCGTCGCATCCATGCCCGGTGGATGTACGAATTCCGGTCGTGGCCGCCGTACCACTCGGCGCTCCGTCGTCGGGTCATCGCGTCTCCTATGCTCGGCGGCATCATCGCTCGGATAGGAGGGCCGGTGCGCGCGTTCGTGATACGGGGACCCCGATCCGCGGGCGTCGAGGAGGTCGAGCCACCCGTCGCCGGCCCGGGCGAGGTCGTCGTCGCCCTGGACCGGATCGGCGTCTGCGGCACGGACGTCGAGTGCTTCACCGGCGAGATGGCCTACCTCCACCAGGGGGTGTCCCGCTACCCGCTCCGCATCGGCCACGAGTGGTGCGGCACGGTCGTGGAGACCGGTCCGGGGGTCGACCCGACCTGGCTCGGGCGCCGGACGACCGGCGACACGATGCTCGGCTGCGGCCGCTGTCGGCGCTGCCTCGCCGGACGTGGCCACGTCTGCGCCGAGCGGACCGAGCTCGGGTTGTACGGCTCGTGGCCGGGAGCCGCCGCGGAACGGCTCCGCTTCCCGGCCGCCTCGCTCCACCCGCTGCCGGCGGAGGTCGATGACGTCGCTGGGGCCCTCGTCGAGCCGGGCGCCAACGCGCTCCGGGCGGTGCGCGGCGCCGCTCCCCGGTCGGGCGACCGTGTGCTCATCGTCGGGACCGGCACGATCGGCATCCTGGCTGCTTGGTTCGTGCTCGCCCGCGGGGCGGAGGTCCACCTCGTCGGCCGCTCGGACAGGTCGATCGCCTTCGCCCGTGGCCTCGGCCTGCCGGCGGTCTGGGCCTGGGACGCCTTGCCGGCGCTCGCCTGGGACGCGGTCATCGACGCCACGAACGACCCCGCGACCCCGGCCCGCGCCGTGGAGCTCGTCGAGCCCGGCGGCAGGGTGGTCTACATCGGCCTGGCCGGGACCCCGAGCCGCATCGATACCCGCGACCTCGCGCTTGGCGACATCACCGCGGTCGGCATCCTCGGCGGCTCGGACGGCCTCGACGAGACGATCGAGGCCTATGCCACCGGGGCCGTCGATCCACGACCGCTCGTCGGACCTGTCGTCGGGCTCGAGGGGCTTGCCGCGGCACTGGCCGGAGATCGGCCGGCCGGATCGGGGCCAGGTCCCAAGATCCACGTCGACCCGCGCCGCTGAGGGCGGGCCGGGGGCGCCTGCCGGGACGGCGGATCGACCTGTTCGACCGGATCGGGGACTCAGCCCGGCACGAGGCCCCAGTTCGAGCCGGTGAGGACCTCGATGAGGGTCGTCCCCACCGGGAAGGTCACCGGCTTGGCGTAGGCGCCGGTCTCGGTCACGAGGAGGGTCGGGCCGGGATAGATGTTCATCACGAGGCCGCCCTTGCCGGGGTGGGTGAGGGTCGCGGTGAGTGGCGAGGTGTTCGGGGGAGCGATCTGGATGACGTCGTTGCCCTGCCCGGCGAGCGCCTGCTTCCCGTCCCACGTCCGGGCCATCGACACCGGCCGGACCTCGATCGACCACAGTCCGTCCGATCGGATCCGGAAGGCGACCGAGTGCTCGCCCGGCCGCTTGTCGATGAGGAACGTGCCCTGGAACGAGCCCGTGACAGCGACGAGCTTGTCGTTCTGGGCGCCGCCGGCGGCGACCGTCGTCACGCTGAATGGGCGCTTGCCGGCGTTGCGGATCACGGCCAGGGCCGGAGTGCCCGCCGGGATGGTGAACGCGACCGTCTTGTTGCCTCGCCCGCCGACGGTCACCGGCGCGAAGGCCGCCGGCGGCAGCGACGCCAGCACCGGCGCGGATGGCGCGGCGGACGGCTGCTGGCTCGCCGGGACAGCCGAGGACGGGGTGGTCGCGCTCGACGACGGGGCCACTCCAGGAGAAGGCGACGCGGCCGCCGAAGAGGGCTCGGCGGCCGAGGCCGACGGCGGTGCGACCACGCTGGCAGCCGGCTCGTTGGACCTGACCGGCGTCGGCGTCGCGCTCCCGCTGCATCCGCCGATGGCGATGGCCACGACCGCGATGAGACCGATCCGTTTCACGGCTTCCCTCCCCGACCGATCATACGGGTCCATCGTCGTCGCCCGTCGAGCGAGCGCGAGCCGGACACGGCCCGACGAGCCGATGCAGAACGGCCCGCACCGGGGCGACGCGGAGGGTCATGATAGGAGCCACCTGCCGGAGGCCCGCGTGGACGCCGTCATCCGCACAGAGCAGCTGACCAAGCACTACGGCAAGGCCCGCGGGATCATCGGGATCGACCTCGAGGTCCGGCCGGGCGAGATCTTCGGTTTCCTCGGGCCCAACGGTGCGGGCAAGTCGACGACGACCCGTCTGCTGCTCGATCTCATCCGTCCGACATCGGGGCGGGCCGCGGTTCTCGGACTCGACGCCCACCGGGACCGCCTGGCGATCGCCCGGCGGGTGAGCTACCTGCCCGGCGAACTCACCCTGTACGGCGACCTGACCGGCGCCCAGACACTCGAGTACCTCGGGAATCTTCGCGGTCGCCCCGACCGTGCCTACCGATCGGAGCTGGTCGACCGCCTCGAGCTCGATCCGTCGAAGAAGGTCAAGAGCCTGTCACGCGGCAACAAGCAGAAGGTCGGCCTCGTGGCGGCATTCCAGGATCATCCGGAGCTGCTCATCCTCGACGAGCCGACGAGCGGGCTCGACCCGTTCGTCCAGCTCGAGTTCGAGCGACTCGCGGACGCGGCCCGCCGGGACGGGCGGACTGTCTTCGTCTCGTCGCACATCCTGCCCGAGGTCGAGCACCTGTGCGATCGAGTGGGGATCATCCGCGAGGGCCGGCTCGTCACGGTCGAGTCGATCGCGAAGCTCAAGGAGCGCGCGCTGCAGCGACTCGAGATCGACTTCACCGGACCGGTCCCGGCCGATGCATTCGCCGGCCTGCCCGGCGTGCGCGACCTCACCGTCACCGGAGGGACCCTGCGCTGCACGGTGTTCGGGAGCGTCGATTCCCTCGTCAAGACCGCTGCCCGGTTCGAGGTCCACACGGTTCGCAGCATCGAGACGAGTCTCGAGGAGATCTTCCTCGCCTACTACGGAACGGGCGACGAGACCGGCGATGCTGCTGCGTAACGTCTTCGGCAAGACGCTCCGCGACCTTCGCTGGCCCACGTTCTGGGCCGCCTTCGCCCTGTTCGCGATCGCCGGCTACTTCACGCTCCTCTACCCGACGTACTCGAAGACCTTCGACCTGCAGAGTCTGCTCGACAAGATCCCGCCGGCGATGAAGGCGCTGATCGGTGGCCAGTTCATCGACGTCTCGACGGTCAACGGCTTCCTCAATATCGAGCTCTTCCCGCTCATCCTGCCGGCCGTGCTGGCCGGCTATGCCATCGCACAGGGCAGCGGGATGACAGCCGGCGAGGAGAGCTCTGGCACGATCGATGTCCTCCTGTCCTATCCCGTCGCCCGCTGGCGCCTCGTTCTCGAGAAGGCCGCCGCGATCACGATGTCGGTGATGCTCATCGCGCTCGGGCTGTGGGTCGGGGCGATCGCGGGCGCTATCGGCAGCGGCAGCGCGATCGACGGCGGGGACGTGGCGGCCGGTCTGGTCCTGGCGACCCTTCTCGCGCTCGACTTCGGGGCCTTGAGCCTCCTCATCGCAGCGGCGACCGGCGGGCGGAGCGCCGCGATCGGGATCTCGGCGGCCGTGCTGATCGTGATGTACTTCATCTACGCGCTGGCGCCGATCATCTCGTCGCTCGATTCGATCAAGCAGCTCTCCCTGTTCTTCTGGTATCTCGAGGGCGACCCGCTGCGTAGCGGGCTGGTGCCCGCGGACGCGGCCTTCCTCGCCGTCGTCGGCGCCTTGCTGGTGGCCCTGTCGCTCATCGCCTTCGAACGGCACGACCTCGCGGCCTGACATGACCTCGGTTCTAAGGCTCCGTTATGGAAACCGTCCTACGATGCCTTTCGATAGCGATGAGCAACTGGCAGGTCGCCCCGGATGACCGGCCCACGGCGCTGACGGGCGAAGCACTCAAGGCACTCCGCTCCGAGACGACCCGGGGTATCTCGCGCCGCCAGTTCCTCCGTCGGGCGCTCGCCGGCGGGATCGCGGTCTGGCTGGTCGAGCTGACGGCCGGCACCCTGGGGTTCCTCTGGCCGAACCTCGCCGGTGGTTTCGGCGGGCTCATCACGATCGGCGATATCGACGCCGCCGTCGCCAACCCAGCCACGGTGGGGACGGGTGGTGGCTTCAAGGCCGGCGCGCCGGCCTACTTCCAGACGGCCCAGTCATTCGTCGTCCTGGTCGATACCGACCGGGGGTTCGTGCCGGGCACCAGCCCGATGGGAGACGGCGCGGCGACGAACGTCCGGACGCTGTACCAGCGCTGCACGCATCTCGGCTGCAAGCCGAACTTCTGTCTCCAGAACTTCTGGTTCGAGTGCCCCTGCCACGGATCGCGCTACGACCGCCTTGGCATCAAGGTCGAGAACCTCGGTCCGGCGCCACGCGGCCTCGACCGATTCGCCTCGACGGTAGACGCCAACGGGGTCCTCACGATCGACACGAGCACGATCACCCTGGGTCCGCTGCCGATCGCCCTCGGCCAGCCGGGCCTCATCCCGCCGAAGTCGCCGACCAGCTGCCTCTGAGCTGGCGGCCTGCCCGGGGTGGGTCGAGGCTACTTGGGCTTCTGCTCCCGCATCGAAGGAAAGGGCTTCGTCAATGGAGGGAGAGCCTCGTCATTCGCCCGCTGCTCCGGCTTGCGCGGACGGCCCGCGGAGCCTGCGATCGCGGTCCCGAGGATGGCTCCGCCGAAGGAATGGCCCTCGACGTCCTCCCCGGCATCCGTCGGCTCGGTGGTCGGATCGGGGGTCTTATCGTCCATGGTCGGGTCCATCGGTCACGCCCTCATTGCGATCGGAACGTCGCCGCCCATCATGCGCGACGCCGCGCCCGGCTGGCGTGGCGTACTGGACAGCGGTCCTGTCACCCGCATGACACGGCGAGGCCGTTCGATCACGGCGCAGGCGATCGTCGCCGCTCCGACCGTCATGCCGTCCCCCCGCGCAGACCGACCGTGTCCGTCCGCCAGAACGCATCGGGATAGACAAGCGCGCCGGTCATCCACGGCTCGTAGCCAGGCAGCGGATAGACCATGAACGCGGCCGACGGGATCCGCACGGACGGCGCCGTAAAGCCCAGCGAGGCACCCGGTCGGAAGCCGAACCGCGGGTAGTAGCCCGGGTGTCCCTCGAGGAAGACGAGGGGTTCGCGGCGGGCGCTGACGGCCGCCAGCGATCCGGCGATGAGACGTGAGCCGATCCCTTGACCCTGGAGGTCAGGTCTGACGCCGACCGGACTCAGGACCAGCACATCGACCAGGCGGGCCGGCGCATCCAGGAAGGCGTGCGAGTAGAGCGCCTGACCGACGATCGAGCCGTCGTCCACGGCCACGAACGACAGCCTTTCCTCCCACGACCAGGAGGCATGCAGCGTGTCGAGCAGGGGCCCGATCCGTGGATCACCGCCGAAGGCCGCGACGGAAAGCGCGCGCACCGCCGCGAACTCGTCGCTCTGCATCGTTCGGATGGTCGGCGAGGCCATGGCACGAGTATGCGACGAGGCGTGATCGTGGGGGATGGCTCCGGCGGTAGGACTCGAACCTACGACCAAGCGGTTAACAGCCGCCTCATTCTGATCGTGAACCGGGCAATGGATCAGTCACCCAGTCAGTCAGTCGCTGAAGCGCTCGGCCCGGGATTCGGCCAGGCCGCAACGACAGGCGGTCGTGGCCCGTTCCCACGCCCGCCGACACGACGCCCCTGTACCCGACCTGGCGGCTCACGGGCGAACGTATGGATAGCAGCCCGTCCCGACCGACAGCCCGTGCGCGATGTACGGGTCATCGAACGTCCCAGCGGCCTCATCGAGGTTCGTCTGGGCGAGGGCGATCCGGTCGCCGTCTCGGGCCACGACCATCCCCTTTTCGTCGCGGAGGACGGCCGTCGGCTCGAAGTCGACGGTGAAGCCCTCCGGCCAGATGACCGAGAAGTGCTCGCCTGCGGGGCCCTCGATCCACACAGGGTCCCGAGCCCCCTGACTGGCCGCGAAGTACCCCGGCCACCGGCTGGGCTGCCGCGAACGCCTCGCAGACGACGTTCTTCGCCCACGGGAAGGTCCGCAACCCGCCCGATCCCGGGGTGGACGTCGGTGCGCCGCCCTTACAAGCAGTCGCTGTGATCGCGAGGGCGATCGTCACGAGCGTCAGCCTGAGGCGCATCGACGTCAAGCCGGAGCCGACTAGTGACCCTGGATGATCGTGTCGACGAGTCGGCCGGTCGCGGCCTCGATGTATAGCTCTTCAACTCCGCTCGGGCCCGAGAGGTCGACGCGCCACACGACCACGGCGGCCTTCGCCTGACGGTCGGCCGAGCCCTGGCCCGACACATCGCTGGTCGAGCCCTGCCAGAGTTCCCGATACGAGCCGCGCCGCACCTCGCCGACCGTCCAGGGACCGGCGATCGACGTTAGACGCTCGGCGATGGCGACGACGGCGGTCTCATCGGTGAGCGAGGGGGCCGCACTGGCCGTCGAGGCTGCCGTCGAGGGCCCCGCCGGGGACGGTGCGACGGAAGCGGGAATGGGTGGGACGCTGTTGGGATCTACTCCGAGCGGCACATACCCCTTTCCCGGCACCTCATGCCCGATGAGGGTCGCTAGGTCGTCCGCGTAGACCGGGCATGGCTCTTCTTGGACCGCAGCCTCCCTCGGGCTCGGATCGAGCCCGAGACATGCCTTCGGCACCCAGCCGATCGTATGGTCGCTCTGACCGACATACGCGATGAAGTCTGGGAGCTGCCCAGGATCGACCTGGCCGTTCGGTGCGGGCGGCGGCATCGTCCCCTTCGATGCTGCCGGTGAACATGCGATCGCGGCGGCGACCAGCAGCGCACAGAGCAGCGCCACGGGCGTGATGCTGCCGTTGACTCGCCGATCGACATGGTCCAGCGCCGTCACCTCGGCCTCCTTGCCGTCGCTAGAGTCTGCAGGCCATCGACGCCCGTGTCACCCGTCTGAGCCCGTGTTGGCCCCCACGGCACTCCTACCTAGGTGTCCATACCCCAAGGTTTCGTCGGGCCTCGGCGTGCGCTCCCTCGTCGGCGCTTCACCCGCCAAGGATACGGGCTAGTCCTCGATTAGAACAGCGTTCTAAATGAGGGATTGCCGGCCCCGCCGAGCGTGACCCACCCCCAGTTGGACGGCATATCGCGTGCGGTTCCGGCGTGGCGGGCGCGGCGGGTGCCGCGACGGAGCCCACTAGACTGGGTCGATGCGAGCGCCCGCCCAAGTGCTCATCGGCATCGTCGCGAGCGCCCTCGTTGTCGCGTGTACCGGTCCCGGGCCTTCGCATCTGGTCGTCTACAACCAGACGACGGTGCCGATCGTCTTCAGCGACAACGGCTTCAACTACTACGTCGCGCCGTGCTCGGTCGCGAAGTACATCGCGACCAGCGCCACGTGGAAACGTGACCCGCCCTCCGACGAATCCGTCATGCCCGGGGCGATCGGCGTCGGCGTCTATGCCACGTCCCTACCTGACATCTACGTGAACTACACGGCGACAGTCACTAGCGACCTCGTCAAGACCACGCCGGGGCTGTCCGATCCGTCGCTGCCCCCGTGCGTTGGCGTCCCCCCGTCGCCCGGCCCAGAGAGCCCATACCCGCTGCCGAGTTGACGAGCCCTACCATGCCGGGAGAACGGCGAGCGGAGGCACGGTCATCAGCACGGACGGACAGGACGACCCGTCGTTGGAGCCCGCGGTCCGGCGGTTGATGATCGCCACCTACGTCGGGTTCGCCATGTGGGCGCTGTTCGTCGGGACGCTCATCGGACTCGACGTAGCGCCGGTGGCGGTACTCGCTCTCGCGCTCGCCGCAGGTCTCGGACTCAACTGGCTCGTCCACTGGCGGCGACCGTGGTGGAACGTCGACTTCGAGGCTGCACTCCGCAACCCGGCGATGGCGCGACGGTACCGGCGTCTGTCTATCGCCGCGTTCGTCGGCGGCGTGTTGCTCATGCTGGCGACGGCGGTGATCGTCGGTGATCTGGCGGCGGGGTGAGTCGTCCCCATACGATGGCGGTCGCGACGCCGACATTCGCGCCCTGTGGAACCCGTGATGAGGTGGCGAGATGACGACGAAGGTCGGCAGGACGGCTCTCGCGCTGGTCGCGGCCGTCGTGGTGCTCGTGATGATGGCCTGGTTCGACACGACCGTCGTCCGCGACGCGGCCCACGAGGCGGCGCAGACCTTCGACAGCAGCCGATACACGCTCATCGTGTCGCTCGGGATGATCATGATCGCCGGGGCGGTCCTGCTGCTGGCGTCGCTCGCCTGGCGCTCCCGGTCCGTCGCGGTCGGGGTCCTCTACGCCGCGGTCGGCGCGTACTTCGCGTTCCAGCTGTGGATCTACACGTACCTCGCGGGGCAGGTCCTGCCCGACCCGCTCGCCACCGCCGTTGTCAACATCAGCTTCGCCACCCTCGGACCGCTCAACGCGGTCGGGATCGTCGGCGGAGGGATGCTCATCGCCGGGGTAGCCGTCCTGACGCGGTCGTTCCGCGAGCGAACCGGGGGCGGCCCTCGGCCAAGCTCGACGATCACCGAGTAGGCCGGGACCCCGTGCGGCTAGATCGTGAGACGAGGACCAGCCAGACGATGACCGCTGGCACGAGGTACAAGCCACCGATCGTGCTGAGCATCGCCAGCAGTAGGAGGGCCACGACTCCGCTGATGATCTGCCCTGTGCGGTCGAGGTCGGCGAGCGGACGAAGCCACCAGACCAGCACAAGGACGACCAGCCAACCGACGACGAACGGCCAGCCGATGAAGCCGCTGCCGATCATGGGCACCGCGAGGCCTACAAGTGCCAGGACCCACGGCAGGGCCCCGACCCAACCATCGTGGTCGACGTTCACGCAATCAGTCTGGCGCTCCGAGCACCTAGGTCAAGCCGAAACGAGCCAGCCGATGACGAGGGCTCCACCGTCCGCCTGACTCACAGCTGGAGCGAGTGCACGAGGCGATGGTCGCCGCCTTCCGTGCTGGACTCTGGGCAGATGGGCCAGACCGCCTGTCGGCCGAGCGTGCCCTGGGCTGGGTCTAGGCTGAGGCGCGGCGACGTCAGCTGCCGTGGGGCCGTCCCGGCTAAGACGCTTTGGTGTACTCAGTCGGAGCGGGCTGAGCCTTCGACGATCACCTCGAAGGACCGAGGATCTACGCGCAGCGTCCGAGCGATGAGGCCCCTCGCGCCATCGGGGATCCCGGCATAGTCGGGCAAGAACAGGTGGATGAGTGGAAGCTCGCGGACCATCACGTCGACCGTGGGCGGGCCCTCAGGCGTCGTCTTCCACGTCGCGTGATAGACGGGCCGCTGTCCTGCGGCGATCTGCGAGCGGTCAGTCTGAATGCGGCCCCGAAGCTGCGCGGCCGATGAATGGTCCACGGCGACTAGGGTAAGTCGCTGGTCGCGTTCCAGGTGTCAGAACGGCCCAGGACGCGAGTGTCGCGGTGAGAGGAGCGTGCGGCGAACGCCAGATAAGTCGCAGCGAAGCGGCGTTGTGTAGGGTCCGCCGCGGCCGCGAGTGGCACCTCAGCGAAGTTCGGGAATGTTCCCCGGCACCGAGGCATCGTCATTCGTCGGCGTAAGGAGGAACGGGTGAGAAAGTCCCTGATCCTTGGTCTGGTGCTCGCCGCATCACTAGCGGTTCCGCTGCAGGGGGCCTCGGCCGCGACGGTTCGCTTGCCGACGAGCGCCGCGGACTGGGCCACGTTCAGCCCGCAGCAGCAGTCGGCCGCGTATGACTGGGTCTGGGCCCAGTACCGGCGGCTGATCCAGGCGGGCGTGACACCGACCACGGTATCCGGGGGCAGTGGTGTCCAGCCTCTCGTGAGCGGCAGCGTCAGCTGCGGGTTCCAGACCATCAACCAGGCGTGGGGGACGTACATCAACTCGTACGGGCAGACCGATGTGTCGGCGACGGTCTCGTACATCGATACCGGGCTGGAAGGCACCTACGACCGCTGGTATCGCAACGGCGGCCTCATAGGCACGTACGGTCACGGACTGCACAACGCGAGCTACGTCTTCATGGCTTCGACGCAGGACTTCAAGTGGTCGTGGGAGTCCATCACGTACTTCGTGCAGGCCTGGGGCAGTGCCCAGAGTTCCACGGGCTCGTTCTACTTCAAGAACAAGTATTGCTCGGGGTCCGTCTCGCCCTAATATGAGCCGGACGAGCCTCATCGGCTTCCACCGCGACGTTGGCAGGGCCGCGAAGGAGAGGCGCACGGGATGACCGATACGCAAGCCGACATTCAGGGTGGCGGGCGTCCGCCGCGTCGTCGCCTCGTAACGGTCGCGACGATCGTCGTTTCGATCGCGGCCCTGCTTGTGATCGCGGTGGTCGCCCTACCGGAACACCCCTCGCCGCCGTCGTCGGATCTCGCCACGGTCAATCAGATGGTCCAGGCGGGTGGCGTTGACTACCTTCAACTGAATGGGTCGACGCTGACCGTTACCACCAGCACCGGCGATCAGGTCCAAGTAGCGGGCGTCACGACGGATGAGTTTCAGGCCTTGCTGGATAACGCGCCCGCCGGCCTCCGTCCATCTGCGGAGGTCAGTCAGGGTGGCGCTCCGTTCAACCTCATGGTGGGCTACGCCGCACGCATCGTCGTCGTGGCGCTCCTCGCGGTCGCCGCCATCGCCCTCATCTGGATCGTGAGGCGGAGGCCGCTCCGGCCACGCTTCGGCCGAGGGTAGCTATCGGACACAGGCAGACGATTGATGAGATGGGCGATTCCGGTGTCGCCAGAGAGTTCGACCCCGATCGTGCGCGTTCGTCGTCAATGGAACAGCCCCGAGATCGCGACGTACTACCTCGGTGACGTGAGCGGCGTCCACTGGTCAGCGGTCAGCGGCGGCGTATTCGACCATGCCCCACAGCCGTTCCTCCACGCCTACGTCCAATGCGACGGGGCGATCGAGGGCGAGGTCGCCCACACGGGCAGTCACGGACCGTGCCCGCACTCGATCAAGGTCGCCATCGTCAAGAAGGACAACCCGGCGGCCCTCATCGCGCAGCTTTACTCGACGGCCGGGCCGAAGCCGCCGCGGCATAAGCCGGCACTGGTCACGCGGGTGGTCGAAGCCATCGCCGCCTCAGGTGCGACCGGGCTGACCCGACGCGAGGTGCGAACGGAAGCCCGAACGGCCGCCGGTGTGCGCCTCCCGGGATCGTTCTGGACGGAGCTTCGACGTCAAGGCGTCGTCACGACCCGCGAGCGTCATCCAGACTCGGCCGGGCGGACCCGCGAGCAGTACGTCCTGCGGATGCCTCGCCGCTGACACGTCTTGTTAGAGGCCTCGCGGGTTGCGAGGAGTCCGCCGAGGTGAGTGCGTGGATCGGGCTCGGGCCCCGTTCCGCACGACGGGTGCGTCGTGACAGCCCACACTGGAGCGACCGACCTGGTCCGCGCGATCCTACGGCGCTCGACCGCGGTCCCGCCGCTCTGCGATCGACTCGGTCGCGCCCTCACAGACCGCCTACGCGGCGAGCCGGGCCGGCGGGCGTCTACGGGATCACGGTGAACGAGTTGAGGAACTCGGATTCGATCGCCCCATCGACGAGCGCCGGATCGCCGGTGACCGAGACGGAGAAGAGCCGGTCGCCGACGAACACGAGTCGGAACTCGTACATTCCGCCCTTGGTCGAGATCCGTTCCTCCCGGCCGGGGAGCCCGCCTACCGTCGTCGGGCCGTGGCGGACGAGGGTGCCCTGGATGGTCGCGAGGTTCCCCTGCTCGGCGGCATCGAGCGCGGCGTCGATGGGCGTCGATCGGAGATACGAGCCTTCCGCGTCGGCATAGATCACGGCCAGGCGAGAGCCATCGGGAGCGTTCGTCGCGAACGTGTGGGCGGGAGCCGCGGCGAAGGCCCCGCTTGTCTGCAGGGTTCCCTCCGTCATCGACCCGCCAGGGACGAGGACGCTGAAATGCCCCTCCGATGGGCTGAACGACGAGAGCCCGGTGACGCTGACGGATGCGGTGCACGCGGCTACCGGCAATGTCACAGCGACGACGAGCAGCACGAGTCGCGCCGGTGCGATCGCTCGGACAGCGAGGCTAGTGGGCATCGAGGACCGCCTTCGCGATAGCGGAGGCTGACGCCTGGTCGCCGGCGATGACGAGGGCGTAGAACGACCCGTCGAACCACGCCGCTTCCCAGTTCTGGCCCACGTTGGCCATGATCACGGACCTGCCGTCGACGGAGGTCACCGTCGGGGAGACGCTCTCCTTCGTCAACTCGTCGACCGCTCCGCTGACAGCCGCCGCCGGATCGCTGGAGGTATCCGTCGCGTCGTAGACCACAAGGAAGGCGTCGAGCTTCCCGTCGGGTCCGACGATCCGCGCGGCGGAGTCAAGGGTGAACCCGTTGGCGACGGCCTGCGACCGGAGCGTATCCACGAACGTGGTGTCTGCACTCGCCGTCGGCGAGGTCACGTAGGGGCTTACGACCCGACTGTACGAACCCGGCGATGGCGAAACGGCCGGCGCAGACGACGCCGTTGACGCTGGCGGGCGACCCACCACGATGTAGACGACGCTTGCGATCACGAGGGCCCAGGCCCAGCTCGGGCGTGTGTTGCCGTTCCGCCGCTGTACGACGCGGAAGAGAAAGATCGCCCCGGCTCCGATGGCGATCGAGATGACGAGCTGTGCCGCGACGTATCCGGCGACGTATGAGTCGGAGCTACCGGAGGAGCTCCGGTCCCGACCGAACCACACCACGGTGAGGATGGCAAGGGCGGCCAGTCCGGCGATCCACAGCGCCACCTCCAGGATCCGCCGCCCACGTGTCGGCGGTGGCGGCGGGACTGCCGAGCCCGGACCGACGGGAAGGGTCCAGCCGCTCGGTGGCGCTGGCGCGTCGATCATCGGCCAGGTCGGCGGGGCGACGTTCAGCAATTCGGTCGCCGGCAGGCCCTCGGTGTCAGGCGGCACCGTTTCAGGCGGATCGATCGAGTCGGGTCCCTGGTCCAACGGGTTCTCCTTGGGTGAGAGCCCCCCGTGCAGGATCCTTCGACGAGTCGAAGGGCGTGACGCCGGTCAGGAGTCTACGGCACCCGCGATCGTCGGGAACGGCCCAGGCCGAACGATGCCGTCGCTCGGCGATCCACCCAGCGGCCGTCTACTTCGACCGGAGCACGACGGCGAAGAGCGAAGTAGGCCCAGGCTCGTAGGCGAGGACGAGCTTGCCCTGCGGTGGGGTCGCCCAGACCATCCAGCCGGTGAACGACTTGCCTGGCCCGACCCGCCCGGCATTGACCGTCGGACTCGGTCCATCCACCAGGATCGCGGGCTGGTCGTAGCGGTTG
Source organism: uncultured Chloroflexia bacterium (assembly GCA_963745405.1). Lineage (GTDB taxonomy): Bacteria > Chloroflexota > Limnocylindria > Limnocylindrales > CSP1-4 > C-114. Next base: position 70,682 of record CAVUWY010000002.1, read on the forward strand.
CCATTGATATAGAGACCCCAGTCGAATTCGTTGTACGTATCGCCCTTTCCCACCCCGACGAATCGGACCCGCACGGCGACGTACTCCGTCCCTTGGGCGATCGGGTAGTCCTCGCCGAAGTGGGTGGCGTACGTGACCTTGAGGACGGTGATGTCGACGCAGGGCTTGTCCGGGCAGACGATCTCGACCGGCTTCCCGAGTGCCGCGAGGTAGGCACCGGAGGACATTCGCCGCGGACTCGGGCTCGGCGACGGAGTGGGCGCGGGCGTCGACGTGGGCGCGGGGCTCGGGCTCGGTGACGGTGGCGGTGACGGGGTCGGCGTCGCACTCAGCGCGATCGACGGTGGTGGTGTCGACGTCGTGCTACCACCACACGCGGCGACGGCCAGCAACGCCGCGAAGGAAGAACGAGGACCTTCATCGAGCCGACCTCTCAACGACTGCCCCCTTCCGACCCCCAGGCACGGTCGGCGTATTTGACCACAGCCAGAGTCCGGTCTGCTCAGGTGTGGCCAAGCGGTGGTCGCGACCACCATCAAGTTCCGACTCTGAGGTCGGCCCGGAGGGCCGCTCGGCGCTTCCCGCCGCTGTCCACCGAGCGCCTCGCGGCACCCAGTCTCCAGATCTGGACATTGGTGGCATTCCGTGACTGTCCGACCTCGAACATGCTGAGGTCGGATTTCAGGCCCGGACCCGCGAGCGCGACGTTGCGACGCGCCATGAATTCGAGGTGCCCGACCACGCCGTCGAGCTCCGATGCCTACTTGCCGCCGGCGGCGTCGTCGAGCGTTGGAGTTTCGGGCACCCTTTCGTCCGAGAGCAGGTAGCCGGCGATCTGAGCGAACCGCCACATCCGGACGGTCACGAGGATCGCGGCGATCTCAAGGACGACCACCGGGATCGGGACGTTGCCAACGTTGCGGGTGGCCAGGGTGGCGTAGACAGAGATGATGGTGAACACTTCCGCCACCAGCGCCACCATGACGGCGATTCGACTCGGGCGGGCCAACAGCAGCATGCCGCCAGCGAGGACCGAGGCCAGGTAGACCAGTACCAAGGGCGAGTTGATGACTCCCGGGCCGATCGTGACGTTTGCGACAAAGTAGATGCCGAGAGCACACCAACCGATGCCGCTGAGCGTCGCCCAAGGGACCCAGTCCCTGCGGAGTCCGTCGCGCCATTCCGACAACATCAGTCGTGCCTCCGATCGGAGACCCCCGGCCGGCTCTCAGGATACGCGGGCGGACCTCCGGTGTGCCGACAGTTGGTCGCGGCCGGTACTCCGCGGGATGGCGCGGAGGGTACGCTTCCGCCCCGGGGCCCGCCGGACGACTCGCCCGTCCAGAGCCCAATGGGCGACGTCCCAATCGTGAGGGATTGAGATGACGGCCGAGGCTACGTTTCCCTGCCCAAGGGGGCGCACCTCATGCAGAGCCCGCCCGTGACGACCGAGGTTCGCTACCGCGTCACGAGGGACGAGTACCTGCGGTTCAACCGGGGCGCGTCGGTCTCCTGTCTTCGGTGCCAGATGTTCCAGATCGTCCTGCCGGCGGTCTGGGTCGCCCTGATCGGCGGCATCGTCATACCCGACTCGTGGGTCGGCCTGCGACGACAGCGATCGTCGTCGGTGCTGATCGGAGGAATCTAGTGATCGGTCGGGTTGATCGCGACGAGATCGTCGTCCGCGATCCGGCTTCGGGAACAGAGCGACGGATCCCCCTGAATGGGCTTGGGATCCTGTCTCTCTCGGTTGATCCGACTGGCACTCTCGTAGCCGCGTCGGCCCTGTCCGGATCGGTCGAACTCCGCGATCGAAGGTTCGTCCGTCATGCGTCCGTCCTCGGTCGGAGGTCCTCGGTAGTCGGTTCGTCCGCCAGGCCCGTCCGATCGAGGGGGTGGTAGCGGGTCGACTTGCCCTCCCCAGATCGTCCGACGAGACGAAGCGCACTCTTGGCTCACGAAGCACTTCCAGACCCTCCTCGCTCAGGCAGGCCTGCCTCGGATGTGCCTTCACGACCTCAGGCACGGAGCGGCGTCCCTGCTGGTCGGGGCCGGCACTCATCCACGGGTTGCCCAGGAACTTCTTCGTCACGCCTCCTCGAAGACGACGATGGAGATCTACGCGCACGTATCAGGGCTCAGCAGCGCGAGGCCGCCGACCTACTCGAACGGCTCCTTGGGGAATCAGTCACCGAATCAGTCACCGACGCCGCCGCTGGCGTTGCCACGGGTGGGCCTGCGTAGCCTCGAGTGGGCATTCCACGAGGCGAAGTTGGCTCCGGCGGTAGGACTCGAACCTACGACCAAGCGGTTAACAGCCGCCCGCTCTACCACTGAGCTACGCCGGAGCGAAGACCGCCGTGGGGCGATCGCGCGGCCGTCGCGGCCGCGGACGGGAAGGATAGCAAAGAGCCGTTCGTCGCGACCACGGACCTGACCGGCGGTGGGACGCGGCCGCCGGACGGCGGGCGGTCGTACCATCCACGGACCGATGAGCCTCATCTCCCCCGCTGACCTGGCTGCCCGGCTCGAGCGGCCCGACGACGTCCGGCTGGTCGACGTCCGCTGGTATCTCGGCCGGCCGAGCGACGGCCGGCGAGCGTACGAAGCCGGTCATATCCCCGGGGCGATCTTCCTCGATGTCGACACCGACCTCGTGGCCGCCGAGGGCCCGGGGCGTCACCCGCTTCCGTCGCCGCGCGACTTCCGTCGTCGCCTGGAAGCCGCCGGTATCGGCGATCGCCATGTCGTCGTCGCCTATGACGACGTCGGGGGCTGGGTGGCATCGCGTCTGTGGTGGATGCTCGACGACCTCGGCCATCGGGCGACGGCCGTTCTCGACGGCGGCTATCCCGCCTGGGTGGCGGAGGGGCGCCGGACGATCGCGGGCCCCGGCGATACCGCGGATCCGGCGCCGGAACGGCTCTCCCTCGCCGACGACTGGCGCAAGGTCATCGACCGCGACACCCTCCGCGACCGACTCGGGAGCGTGACCCTCCTCGACGCCCGGGCCGCCGCCCGCTATCGCGGCGAGATCGAGCCGATCGATCCGGTGGCGGGCCACATCCCGACGGCGCTGAGCGCGCCGGTCGAGGGGAACGTCAGGGCCGACGGGCACTTCCTGGCCGCGGACGAGCTGGCCCGCCGCTACCGCGAGCTCGGCGCCGACGGCTCGGACGTCGTCGTCTACTGCGGGAGCGGGATCGCCGCCTGCGACGTCGCCCTCGCCCGCCGCGTGGCCGGCTTGTCCGATCCCCTCCTCTACCCGGGCTCCTACAGCGACTGGAGTCGAAGCGACATGCCGATCGCCGTCGGTCCCGAACCGGGCGATCCCCCAGTCTGAGTCTCGGTCTGCCGGGCGCGTGCGCTCAGCCGGGATCGGCCGGTCTCTCGGCGCCGGCTCGCACGACCCCGGACTCGTAGGCGAGCACGACCGCCTGGGCTCGATTGCGAAGGCCCAGCTTGGCGAGGATCGCGGCGACATGCGTCTTGACGGTCGCCTCGCTCACGACGAGCGCGTCGGCGATCTCGCCGTTGCTCATGCCCCGGGCAAGGAGGCCGAAGACCTCCGCTTCGCGTGGGGTCAGGTCGCCGAGGGCGGCCGCGGCCGCGGCGGCATCGGGGGTCGGACCGGGCCGGGCATATCGCTCGACGAGCCGGCGGGTGATCGATGGCGCCAGGAGAGCATCGCCGGCTGCGACGAGCCGGACCGCCGCGACGAGCTGCTCCGGGGTCACGTCCTTGAGCAGGAACCCGCAGGCCCCCGACTGGAGGGCTGCGTACACGTACTCGTCGAGGTCGAACGTCGTGAGGATGACCACCCGCGGAGCTTCGCCTCCGACCCCATCGAGGAGGCGCCGCGTCGCCTCGAGCCCATCGAGACCGGGCATCCGGATGTCCATGAGGACGACATCGGGTCGGTATCGGCCTGCCGATCTGACCGCGCTCTCGCCGTCGGCCGCCTCGGCGACGACGGTGATGTCAGGCTGGGCTTCCAGGATCATCCGGAAGCCGGCCCGGACGAGGCCCTGGTCGTCGGCGATGAGGACCCTGGTCGGCCGCCCGGTCGCGACCGACGATCCCGTCACGGCGCGCCGACCTCGGGCGGCACCGGAAGCCAGGCGCGGACGGCGTAGCCGCCGCCGAGCCGTGGGCCGGCCTCGAGCCGCCCGCCGACGAGCGACGCGCGTTGGCGCATCCCTTCGAGCCCTCGCCCGCCGCCATCGCCTCGTGTCTGGGGAGGCCCGGGGCCGTCATCGAGGACCTCGAGCCGGACCTGGGAGGGCTCGTAGGTGAGGTGGACGATCGTCCGCGCCCGGCTCGCGTAGCGGAGGGCGTTCGTGAGCGCCTCCTGGGCGATCCGGTAGACGGTGACGTCGAGGCTCGACGGCAGCGCGCGCCGCTCTCCATCGACCTCGAGCTCGGCGGCAAGTCCCGCCGCCTGGACGCGCTCGATGAGTACCGGGATGCGATCGACACCCGGTTGAGGACCGAGGCCTCCCGCATCATCGGCGGCGTCGCCGTCGTCACCGAGGACCCCGAGGAGGCCCCGCAGCTCGCGCATCGCCTCCCGCCCCGTCGCCTCGACGGCGAGGAGCGACTCCTCGGCCCGCTCCGGCGCGGTACGGATCACCTGGCGCGCCGCTCCCGCCTGGATGAGCATCACGCTGACGCTGTGGGCGACGATGTCGTGAAGCTCGCGGGCGATCTCCCGGCGTTCCTGGGCGACGGTGGCCCGGAGGCGTTCCTCTCGCTCACGGGTCGCGAGCTCGGCCGCCACCACCCGTGCTTTCGCCTCGTCCCGCTGCATCCGGATCGTGTCGCCGAGGATCCACGACGGGACGACGACGACGAACGGGAGAGCGACCGACAGCAGCGGGTCCGAACCGGCGAGGAGGAAGGCGAGGCTCATCGCGGCGGCGACCCCGAGGACGAGGACCGCCGTGAGTGAGCGCCCGCGGCCGTACTGGCCCACGGCCTCGCTCGCCAATGCGACCGCCGCGACCTGGACCACGGGGACCCCGTCGTACGAGCGGCTGGTGATGACGACGGCCACGGCTACGAGCGCGAGCGAGGCGAGCGGACGCGTCCGCCGCACGAGGAGCGGCAGAACGATGAGGGCAAGCTCGGCGTAGTCGCCGACCGGCCGCTCGGATCGTGCAGTGAGGAGGGCCCCGATCCCGAGGCCGACGACCAGGCCGACGTCGAACAGGACCGCAGACCGGTCGCGTCGGATCGGTTCCGCCGCCGCTGGCGCCACCGGGGTTCGGTCATCCATCGGCCAACTGTACGCACGACCTCGCCGTCGAGCATCGGCCGCGGGTCGGTGCCGTCTCATCAATCCGATGGAGGCGACTTCATCCGAGCGGGCGGCTGAGTGGCGACTCGCCCGATGGGCCGAGGCGGTTCCACTCCGGCGACCGACGACGGGCGACCCGATACGGCCGAGGCTGAAGGGCGACGAAAGGAGGTCGCCGATGGCATCGATCATCAGCCTGCGGGGGATCTCGAAGACCTACGACGGCTCAGCGCGGCCGGCCCTCGACGGCGTCACCCTCGATATCGAGGCCGGGCGCATGACCGCGATCATGGGTCCATCCGGCTGCGGCAAGTCAACCTTGCTCAATCTCATCGGTGGACTCGACCGACCGAGTCATGGCGAGGTCGACCTCGACGGCGTCCGGGTGGACCGGCTCGGCGAAGGTGCGGCGGCCCGATTCCGACGCACCAAGGTCGGTTTCGTCTTCCAGTTCTTCCAACTACTGGACGACCTGTCGGTCCGCGACAACGTGGCCATCGCGGCCGAACTCGGCGGCATGGCACCGCGGGTGGCACGGAGCCGGGCCATCGAGCTGCTCGACCAGCTCGGGCTGGGCGAACGGTCCCTGAGCTTCCCGGCCACGTTGAGCGGCGGAGAGCGACAGCGACTGGCCATCGCCCGGGCGATCGTCAACCGGCCGGCCGTGCTGCTGGCCGACGAGCCGACCGGTGCTCTCGACTCGCAAAACGGCGAGACCGTCCTCGCGCTCCTCGACGATCTCCATCGCCACGGACAGACGGTCGTCCTGGTGACCCACGATGAGCGACTGGCCATCGGCCGGGCTCATCGGATCGTCGATCTTTCGGACGGGGTGATCGTCGGCGATCGTCTCGCCGACCGGGCCGCCTGATGGGATCCCTGCGGGTCGTTCGCATCAAGGCGCTGGCCGACCTCCGTCGTCGCCGCCTCCAGGCGTTCGTCGTCACGACGGTCCTCCTCCTGGCGACCGGCGCCGCCACCGTCGCCCTCGACGTGCTCCTCGAGGCGCAGGCGCCATACGATCAGGCCTTCGTGGCGGCGAACGGTGCGCACCTCGTCGTCGACTATGACGGGTCCGTCGCCGCGGGCACCCTGGCAGCGACTGCCGCAGCCCCTCGAGTCACCGCGAGCGCCGGTCCCTGGCCGGTCGTCCCGGCCGACGTCGCCGGGGCCCAGCCCCTGGCGGACAAGGGCGGGAGCTTCGTCATCGGGGGCGGTTCATTCGCCGGGCGGTCGGACCCGGGCGGCTCGGTCGATCGGATCACCCTGTCGGCAGGACGGTGGTGGCAGCGACCCGGCGAGGTCGTCATCTCCCGAAACCTCGCCCGCATCAGGGACGTCTCGGTCGGCGACACGATCACCCTTCGCCAGGCGCCTGCAGTCCCGGACAAAGGCGGTCCGCAGGCTCCGACGCCACCCGGGGCGACCGAGGTCTCGCCGACCGGGCCAGTAGGCGACTCCAGTCTCGCCTCGCGGACCGAGACGGTGGTCGGGATCGCCAGCTCGCTCGCCACGCCCGCCCTGTTCGGCTGGGCGAGCCCCGACGACCTGGCCGCCCTCGCACCCGACCGGCCCGCGGAGGAGCAGATGCTTTATCGCGTCTACCCGTCGACGACCGAGGCGGATCTCGCCGCCGCGATGACGTCGATCGCGAGTAGCCTGCCGGCCTCCGCCATCGTCGGGAGCGAGACATACCTGACCCAACGGGAGAGCGTCGACCGGACGGCCGATATCTTCGTCCCCATCCTCCTCGCCTTCTCGATCTTCGCCCTCGCAGCTGCGGCTTTCGTCATCGCCGACCTGGTGAGCGGCATCGTCCTCGTGGGTTACCGCGACATCGGGATCATGAAGGCGGTCGGCTTCACACCCGGCCAGGTCACGGCCGTCATCCTCGTCCAGGTGCTGGTCCCGGCGACGATCGGCGTCGTCCTCGGAGTCGCGGTCGGGACGGTCGTGAGCCAGCCGGTCATGAACGGCACCGCGACTTCCTTCGGGCTGCCGCCGAGCTTCCTTGTCTCGCCGGCGGTGGTCGCGATCGTCGCGGTGGCCGCCCTGGCGACCGCGGTCCTGGCGGCCGTCGGACCCGCCGTCCGGGCGGGCCGCCTCAGCGTCGTGGCGGCCATCACCCGGGGAACAGCCCCATCCACGCGTCCCGCCGGGCGCGGGCTGAGTCGCAGGGCGCTGGGGCTCCGGCTGCCGGTCCCCGCCCGTGTCGGGATGGCGGCGGGACTCGCCCACCCCGTCCAGGCGGCGATGACGCTCGGCGCGCTCACCGTCGGAGTGGCCGCCCTGGTCTTCGCCGTCACCCTCGACGGGTCCCTCGTCCGGATCGCGGGCCAGCTCGAACGGGACGTGGCGAGCCCGGTCCGGATCGAGCTGCCTCCCGGGGCGGGCGCCGACGCGTCGATAGCGGTCGACGGGGCCCTCGCCGCCGATCCCGACACGGCACACTCCGTCGCCATCGGCGACGTGAACGTCTCGGTCCCGGGCCTCGGCGCGGCGATCCCGTTCGTCGGCTACCGCGGCGACGCGAGCTGGATCGGCTACGCCGTCATCAGCGGTCGCTGGTTCAGCGGTCCGGGCGAGGCGGTCGCCCCGACGAACTTCTTCACCGCGAGCGGGCTGCGCGTCGGCGATACGGTGAGGGTGGTCGACGGCGATCGGGCGGCCACCGTCCGCCTCGTCGGCGAGATCTTCGACCAGGCCCGCGAGAATCGCGACGATCTCGTCCTTCGCGGTGACTTCGCCGACGCCGCGGCGCTGCAACCCGGACTCCAGCCCTCGGAATGGGAGGCTCGACCCGTCGACGGCGTCGACCCGCACGCGTATCGGTCGGACCTCGGCGAGCGGATGTCACACGTCGCCCAGGTCGACCTCATGGCAGACTCGCGCACGAACGAGGGCTTCCTCCTGTTCGAGGGCGTGGTCGGCGCCCTTGGGTTCGTCCTCGTCGCCGTCGCCGTGGGGGGTGTCTTCGATACCGTCCTCCTCGAGACCCGGCGACGGGTGCGCGAGACGGCCGTGCTGCGGACGATCGGGATGACGCCACGGCAGGTCGTGGCGATGGTCGTCGCCTCGATCGTGCCGGTCGGCCTGACCGCCGGCCTCATCGGGGTGCCGCTCGGCATCGTCTTCCAGCGAGCCGTCCTGGGCCTTATGGGACAGGCGGCGTCGCGGACGGCGATCCCGGAGAGCTCATTCGCGATCTCGCCGCCGATCCTGCTCGTCGTCCTCGGACTGTCCGGCCTGGCGATCGGGGCAATCGGGGCGTTGGTCCCCGCCCAGCGGGCATCGCGGGCCTCGATCGTGGCGGTCCTCCAAGCGGAGTGATGCCCGGGTCGGGCACGGCAGGACTCAGCGACGGACGACGAGCACCGCCACGACGAACGAGGCGAGCGCGCTCGCCGTCCCGAGCATGAGCAGCGGCCGGGCGACCCATCGGGCGAGGTCGGGCAAGAGATGGCCCTCGATCGACAGCCCGGGCAGCTCGCGCGCCCGGACGAGCGGCTCGAGGAACGCCGGACCGTCGCCGGGTCGGGCGGTCGCAGCGATCTGCCGAGCCTCCTCGACCGCCAGCCTGGCGGTCGCCTCCGGCCGGACGTCGTCGGGCAACTCGGCGAGGGCGGCCCGGGCCGCCGTCAGCTCGCCGTCGCCGCTCGCCACGAAGTCGACCGCCGCCCGCCGGAGGGCCCTCTCGAAGCGCTCCTCCGGCGTCGCGGCCGGCAGGGCGTCGACGACCCGACGAGCCGTCTCGAACTCGCCGATCCACATGAGGAGCTCGATCCGCGGCAGGTCCGCCGACCCACCCGCCGAAGGGTGCGACTCGAGCCACGCCCGGGCCGCACGGGGCATCGACGGCCGGTCCTCTCCGGTGGCGGCCTGCCAGCGGGCCCGATCCGCCCGATCCACCCATCGGTAAAGGTCGAGGGCGCGCGACACCCGGCGCGGTCGCAGGATCGCCGCGACACCGAAGGTGATGACGGCGAACAGGATCGCGGCGCCGATCACCGCGGCGACGACGGCGATGGGCCCCGGCCGGGCGCCGATGACGGCCGCTCCGATCTCGGCCTCGACGACGACACCCGCGATGGCCCCGATCGTCACCCTCCGCCGCTCGAGGTCACGGAACGCCCGGAGCAGGGCGAGGTTGCGCCGCATCGCATCGGGCGCGGTCGCCCGGACTCCGAACCGGCGGCGGATGGGCATCGCGACGATCGTAACGGGCTCCCGGTGCCGCGATAACTCGCCGATACGTCCTGTAGCGGACCCTGACAGGATGGCCAGTCACACTCGATCGGTCGACCGCGGCTCGGAGCGTGCCAGGTCCTCGCTCGCGGTGATCGGCCTGACGTGACTCCAAGGTAAGCGCTGTCGGGCAGGTTATCCGGGTGGGAACACGAACGCGGCCGGTCGACCACGGGTCCGAACGCGCCCGGGCGACCCTCGCGGCTACCGGACGGGAGCTGCGCGAGACGCGCCTCGACCGCGGGCTGAGCATCGCGGAAGTGGCCCTCGCCTCGGGGCTCTCGGTAGCCCACGTGAGCCGACTCGAGCGTGGCCTCCTCGAGCGTGTTTCCGTCTGGCATCTCACCCGGTTGTCGGCCGTCGTCGGTCTCGACCTGTCGATCCGGCTATTCCCCGGCGGCCGGCCGATCGGGACGCCGCCCATGTCGACCTGACCCAGCGGTTCCGTGCCGGCCTCCACCGGTCCTTCCCCTCGACGGGGCGGTACCGCTCCCGATCCCTGGCGACCGCCGGGCGTGGGACGGGGTCATCTCGACCGACCAGTGGCGCTACGGAGTCGAGATCGAGACCGCCTGTCGCGACGTTCGGCGCTCCTTCGAAGGGTCGGTCTCAAGGTCCGGGACAGCGGGGTCGACGGCGCGAATACATCGTCCTGCCGGCGACCCGCCGAACGCGCATCCTGCTCCACGAGGCCTCCGACGCGCTGGTTGGCGCCTTTCCCGTGGACGGCCGTCGCGCCCTCGAGCTGCTCGCGGCGGGCGTCGATCCGGGCGGCGGCTCAGTCGTTGTCGTGTGAGGGGCCCCGAGCCGGCCGTGCCTGGCCGCGCCGAGCCGTCCGGGCCGTCCAGGGCCGAGCCGAGCCTCCGTGCCGGGCCGAGCCGAGCCTCCGTGCCGGGCCGAGCCGAGCCGCCACTGTCCGTTTGCGCCCCATGGACCAAGGCGACCGATCGACTCCGGACTCGATTCCGACCCGGTCGAGGACTTGCATGGCGTGCGACGAGTCGTCGGTCGAGGAGGCTGGGAGCCTCGGATGGCCCGCGGAGAACGGCGATTCCTGCATCGGGTGCAACACGGAGGGCATTGCTGGCATGCCGATGCCGCTTTGTTGCATCCCATGCAAGGACTGCCCAGAGATTTGCGCGGCATGCAACGGATGGACCAAGAGCGAAGCATGGCGAGTGAGCCGGTCATGGGGCAAGGAAAGGAACCCGCCGGGCCCGGGACCCTTCAGGAGGCGGCTCGGAGGACCGGCACGTCGGAGCGGAGGCGGAGGTGGAACGTCACGCCGTACGTGTCGCCGGACTCCGGGTCGACCCGTGGGGCGAACGCGTGAGGCGCCACTTCGTCGCCGTCACGGGACGATCCAGCGGGCGAGCGGCCGGCCCGATGCGAAGACCGCGTCGAGCACGGCGAACGCCTCGGCCGGCAGGCCGATCAGGCCCTCCCGGGCCGGCAGTCCGACGCAGCCCTCCCCGAACTCGGCCACGAACGCCGGGTTGCCAGTGGGCCACGAGGTGGCCCGGCCCGACGCAGAGCGCGACGGGACGCTCGAGGTCCCCCGACCGCGAGGGTCGGGGCCCGGCCGCGCCGGCCGCTTTCGAGCGCGACGCTGCCATCTGCCGATCCCGGACTACTCGAGGTAGTCCTTGAGCTTGCGCGACCGGGACGGGTGGCGGAGCTTGCGAAGCGCCTTCGCCTCGATCTGGCGGATGCGCTCGCGGGTGACGTTGAACTCCTTGCCGACCTCCTCGAGGGTACGGGCGCGGCCGTCCTCGAGGCCGAAATCGAACTGGAGGACGCGCCGCTCGCGACCGGTCAGCGAGTGAGGACCGCCTCGACCTGCTCCTTGAGGAGCTGGTGGGACGCGGCCTCGGCGGCGGCAGTTCTCCCGGTCCTCGATGAAGTCCGCCGAGGTGGGAGTCCTCCTCCTCGCCGATCGGGGTCTCGAGCGAGACGGGCTCCTGCGAGACCTTGATGATCTCGCGACCTCTCTCCGGGGTGACGACCGACCTCCTGGCCCTTCGCACATGGCCTCGGCGATCTCCTCGACCGTCGGCTCGCGACCGAGCTCCTGGAGGAGCTGACGCGAGCACGCGGATGAGGCGGTTGATCGTCTCCACCATGTGGACGGGGATGCGGATCGTCCGGGCCTGGTCGGCGATCGCCCGGGTGATGGCCTGGCGGATCCACCAGGTGGCGTAGGTCGAGAACTTGTAGCCCTTCTCGTAGTCGAACTTCTCGACCGCCCGGATGAGCCCGATGTTCCCTTCCTGGATGAGGTCGAGGAACGACATCCCCCGGCCGATGTACTTCTTGGCGATAGAGACGACGAGGCGGAGGTTGGCCGACGTCAGCTGCTCGCGGGCGTCGCGGCCGATACGGACCAGCTCACCCTTGCGGTGGGCGAGCTTGGTGTTGAGCGGCACCTCCGGGTCGAATCCCATCCGCTTGAGGAGTTCGGCGTCGTGGCCGCTCTCGATCCAGCGCTCGATGGCCGGGAAGGCGACCTCGTCGCGGGTCCAGTCGTAGATCGCCCGCAGGCCGATGTTGTCGCGGGAGTCGAGGTCGCCGTTGTGGACGGCGAGGTAGGCCCAGTCGAGGAGCTCGATGAAGGCCGCCGGGGTCAGCGACTCGTTGTAGACGGTGACGAGGTGGCGGGCCTCCTTGAGGAGCTCGCGGGTCCCCTCGCTCTGGATGTCACGGCCCGCCTTGACGAGGTGGAAGTCGGCCGTCGGCACGAGCAGGTCGGCGGCGCCCTCCCACGAGATCGCGTCGGCCACCATCTGGGTCGCCTCGGGTCCCAGCGGGAGGCGGTGCTGGGTCTTGGCGCTGCGGGTCTTGTGCTCGGTGTCGTGGAGGGTCCACTCGTGGAGCGAGACGATGCCCTTCCAGGGCGCCTCGACGAGGAACTCGCCGAGCTCGATCGCCTTGGCCAGGACGACTTCCTCCTCGGCCGTCAGGAGGGCGACCTTGCCGATCTCCTTGAGGTACATCCGGACCGGGTCGTCGATCCCGATCATGTCCGCGGAGAGGGCCTCGAGCTCTTCCGCGGTGGGCTCCTCGAGCTCCTTCGCGTCGAGCTTGGCCGGCGCGTCGAGCGGCGCGACGATCACCGCATCGGGCTCGCTGGCGACCTCGACCCCGACGTCCGCGCCGTCGGGCGGGAACGCCTCCGGCGGACCGGCTTCGAGGTCGTCGTCGTCATCGTCGTCTTCGGCGACGGCGACGGACGTCTTGAGGACCCGCATGTTGGCGAGGCGGGCAGCCTCGAGGTCCGCCTTGGCTCGACGGGGCCGGCTGAGGACGGCCTCGACGAGGAGCTTGTCGGTGGGGTCGACGGTCATGATGCGCCTCCGATCGAGCGACTGATCAGGTGCGTCTGCTCGCTCCGACGATCGAGCGAGCGGCGCGCCTCGTGGTACTGGCGTTCCTGGTCGAGGAGCCGATGCATCGCTTCGGGGTCGCCCCGGAGCTCCGCGTCGGCCTGCTCGGCCTGGGTGTAGGCGATGCGTTCTTCGAGCTGATCCTTCTCCAGGGTCAGCAGGCACTTGTCGATGGCATAGACGATCCGGTCGGCCGGCAGTTGCGCCGGGTCCGGCCCGGAACGGGCGTAGAGGGCGATGGCGAGGGCCCGCGTCTCGGGATCGATCGCGTCGAGCAGGCGGCCCCGATCGAACGGCACCGGGTCGGCATGGACGCCTTCCTCGCCGTCGAGGCCGCGGACGGTGAGGATCGCCCGGTAGAGCTCGCGGGCGACGGTCGACGGCAGCTCGAGACCCGAGTCGGCGAGGGCCACGGCGACCCGCGGCTGCTGGTCGGGCACGAGGAGCATGAGACGGAGCAGCTCGGCCTCGACCGGCGTGACGGCCCGGACGACCTCCTCGGGGCTCACCTGCTCCTGGGCCGCCCGGACGGCCTCGAGGGTGAGGCGGACCCCGCCGTGGTCGACGCCGTCGCCGGCTCCCCGGGACGCCGAGCCATCGGATCGACCCGGCCCGACGGCCCGGCCGACCTCGGCCCGCGGCGCCGCGTGGAGCGCCTCGAGGAGGGTCCGCTCGTCGACCGTCGAGCGGCGGGCGAGCAGCTGCAGGTACGTGTCGCGGACGGTCGGATTGCCGACCTTGCGGAGCGTCGGCAGCACGGCCGCCACGAGACGATCGCGGCCCTCCGGCGTGCGGACGTCGACCCGCGATGCGTGGTAGTCGATGAGGTAGGCGAGGATCGGGTCGGGCGTGCGGACCGCCTCGCGCCACAGGTCGGGCGTCGTCGCGGATGACCTCGTCGGGATCCTTGCCCTCGGGCAGCCGGACGACACCGACATCGGTGAGGCCGACACCGCTGTCGCCGCCCTGGACCTCGCCGATGAGCGCGTTGAGCTCGGTGACGCCGAACGAGCCGGCGCTCTGGCCGGCCGGGTCGACGTCGTAGGCGAGGGCGATCCTCTTGGCGTAGCGGGTCAGGAGCGCGACCTGGCCCGGCGTGAGGGCGGTCCCGAGGATCGCGACGACCGTGTCGAAGCCGGCCTGGTGGGCCATGAGCGCGTCGGTGTAGCCCTCGACGATGACGGCCGAGCCGCCCCGCCGGATCGGGCCCTTGGCCCGGTCGATGAGGTAGAGCGTGCGGCTCTTGTCGAAGAGCGGACGTGGCCGGGGAGTTGAGGTACTTCGGTCCGTGGTCGCTCGTGTCGCCGTCGGCGACGAGATAGCGCCCGCCGAGCCCGACCGCTCCCCCGTTCGAGTCACGGATCGGGAAGATGATCCGCTCGCGGAATCGGTCGTAGCGCCGCCGCGGCCGCTGCGTGCGGCTCGTCGTGAGCCCCACTTCGGCGAGTTCCTGGGGGCGGATGTCGCGCTTCGTCTCGAGCCGCCGGCTCATCGTGTCCCAGCCGGTCGGCGCCCAGCCGAGCTGGAACCGCTCGATCGTCTCGTCGGTGAAGCCACGGCCGCGGAGGTAATCGAGCGCCGGCTGGCCGGTCTTCGAGCTCGTCAGGACGACGTGGTAGAAGGCGATCGCGGTCTCGAGGACGTCGCGCAGACGGCCCTTCCGGGCGTCGTCGCGGGCGCTCCGCTCGTCGAGCTCGACGCCGGCCCGGGCGGCCAGGACCTTGAGGGCCTCGGGGAAGCTCACGCTGTCGCGCTGCATGACGAAGCTGAAGACGTCTCCGCCGAGGCCGCAGCCGAAGCACTTCCAGCTCTCGCGGGCAGGCGTGACGACGAAGCTCGGCGTCTTCTCGCCGTGGAACGGGCAGAGGCCCTTGAACGTCGTGCCCGCCTTCTTCAGTTGGACCGTCTCCCCGACCACATCGGCGATCTGGAGCCGGCTCTTCACTTCCGCGGCGACACCGACGGCCACTGAACCTCCTGGTGCCGGCGGCCCATTCGCTCGGTTCGAGGAGACCCCGAACGGCTGAACCTGCCGGACATGACTGAGGGCCTGTCAAGTCTTGACAGGCCGCGTCGGCCACCAATATACACCCAAATCGGCGATTTGTATACCCCTGGGGGGTATTGACTTGTCAAGTCCCCCAGAAGGTACGGGGCCGGATGGTGGCGCCGGACGTGTACCCTGCGGAGCGTGATGGAGGCCCATCCACCGCCCATGCCGGCTCGCCGGACGCGGCTGCGTCGCTCCGGCGCCATGCTCGCCGCCGCGTCGGTCATCGTCGCCGTACTCGTCGGCGGTGGCTGGACGGGAGGCGAGCGGCTCTCGGCCCAGGCGCTCCCGCTCCCGGCCGCCGTGCGCAGCGGCGGCCAGTCGACCGACCTCGGCGGCACGGGCGCGGCACCGGCCATCGTGTCGGATCCGCCGGTTCGGCCGGTGGGATCAGTGCGACCAGCGCGGTCATCCCGACGGTCGTCCCGGCCGCGGCGCTCCAGGCTCCGCTCGACGCGCTCCGGGTGAAGTACCAGCGCCCCGGGCGTCTCGGTGACGATCATCTGGCCCGACGGCACGACGTGGACCGGCGTCAGCGGCCTGGCGAACCTTGCGACCAAGGCCCCGGTCGTACCGGGGACCGCATTCTCGATCGGCAGCATCACGAAGACCTTCATGGCCGCCCTGATCCTCCAGCTTCAACAGGAGCAACGGCTCTCGCTCGACGGACCGGGTCCTCAAGTGGCTGCCCCATGCGAAGGTCCTCAAGGGAGACACCATCCACGAGCTGCTCGATCAGACGAGCGGGCTCTACGACTTCTTCGCCAACCCGCGGATCGACACGGCCATCCTCGCCAACAAGAAGGCCCACTGGACTCGACCCGGGCGTTCGCTACGTGCGCGGCCCGTACTGCCAACCCGGGCAAGTGCTGGCACTACTCGAACTCGAACTACGTCATCCTCGGCCAGCTCGTGCGGAGGATCACCGGACACTCCGCGGCGACCGAGATCCGGCGCCGGTTCCTCGGACCGCTCGCCCTGAGCCGGACGTTCTCCCAGGGGTTCGAGGCTCGCCGGGGAACGGTCGCCACGTCGTACGCGCTCAGCGGACCGATGGCCACCGTCCATCGCGTCAGCCTGTCGGACGGGACGGCGATCTCGCCGTACACGTCGGTCGTCACGGCCGCCGGCGATGCCGGTGACATGGCCGCCAGCTCGGTCGACCTCGCCCATTGGGCGCGCGCGCTCTACGCCGGTTCGGTCCTCCAGCCGGCTTCGCTCAGCGCCATGCTCGACGTCTCGTCACAGCATCGCGGTGAAGTCCCACTACCGGTACGGCCTCGGCATGTTCCAGGTGACGATCAACGGCCACCGGACCGTGGGCCACGACGGGCGGCTCGACGGCGCGCGTGCCTCCATCCGCTACATGCCCGACACGGGTTTCACGATCGCGGTCGCGACCAACCAGGACCGGACCGGACCGGATGTCTTCGGGTCGAGCCTCCTGAAGATCGCCATGGCACCACCGCCGCCGCCTCCACCGCCGCCGGCGCCGGAACCGTCGCCATCGGGGGACCTCGCGTCGCCGCCGGACATGGCTTCGACTTCGACCGACGCCGCGTCGCCCTCGATCGATGCAGCGTCGCCCTCCGGGGCCGACTCCGCCCCGTCGGCCGAGCCCGCGTCATCCGATCCGGGAGACTCGCCCGGCGGACCCTGATCGCCACGGGCCGATCGGCACGGAGTCGCCCGACCGAGGCCCCTCAGCCGCGGTCCGTGGGCCAGCGCTCGGGAAAGACGACCTCTGTCCGCGGGAGGCGCGCGGTGCCGGGAGCCGCTTTCGGTCGTCGGGCGGCCTCCGACGGGTGGCCGATGGCGACGATCGTCCGGACGATGCGGTCGTCCGGGCAGGCCGAGGAGCTCGGCGACCCGAGGCTCGATGTCGCGCCGGATCCAGGTGATGCCGGCGCCGAGTCCGAGCTCGCCGGCCGCGATGAGGATCCGCTCGGTCGCCCGACCCTCGTCGTAGGCGACCCAGATCGCATCCGCCGGATCGGCCGGGACGACGAGGGCGATCGCGGCGACTGCCGTGGCCAGGGGGATGGTCTGGGGCGCGCCGATCTCCGCCAGGCGCCGCAGGGTGTCGAGCTCCCGCAGGACGATGAACCGCCACGGCTGGACGTTCCGGCTGCTGCCGGACCAGCGGGCCGCGTCGACGATCGCGTCGACCTCGGCGTCGGTCAGCCCTTCCGGGGCGAACTCGCGGATCTGGCGGACCCGTCGAAGGGAGCGGGTCCGCTCCCCCGCCGTCGGCTCGCTTGCTATCAGTTCGCCGTCTATCCCCGCGGTCGTGTCACTGCTCATACGTCTCGACGACCGCGGCCGACCGTGCCGCGGCCTCATTCGGATCGAGCCCGGCCGCGCGCCGGCCGGCCCGCTGGTGGAGGAGGTCGTAGCAGCGGTCGAGCTGGACCTTGATCTCGGCGATCCGCTCGAGCTCCTCGGCCGTCAGGCCGTGGCCGTCGCCAGCGTGCTCGTAGAGGGCCTCCTCCTCGTCGGAGAGGGCGTTGATCGTGGTGAAGATGTCGAGCTCGGCCATGGCTGCTGCCTCCAGGCTGTGGTCTTCCGTCGCGCTGATGCCCATGGTGACGCCACCAGCTGTCCGTCTCGGTCGCCGCCCGTGCGTCGGCTCCTGCGCGGACAGCCGGCGGCCAAGCGGCGGGGTATCGTTGGGCGGATCGATCGCGGGCGGCGCCGAGAACCGGGGCAGGGCCGACCGGCGAACCTCCATCGAATCGAGATCGGTCGTTTCACGCGTCGCCACGAAAGGTCCTGTCATGCGTCCCGCTCGCCTCATCGTCGCCGCCATCGTCGCCCTCGTCGGACTCGCCTGGATCGGCCAGGGCAGCGGTGCGATCGGAGGGAGCGCCATGTCCGGCAGCTCGTTCTGGGAGTACGTCGGGGTGGCCCTGATCGTCGTGGCGGCGGTCCTCCTCGTGGCCGAGGTCCGCCACGCCCGCACCGTCCGTCCCTGACGCCGACTGACGGGAGAGGGAGCGCGATGGCGAAGATCCACTACGCGGCGGATGGGTCGATCCCGGCGGAGCGCTTCATCGCCGCCCTCACCGACTTCTCGCCGGACCGGCCCCGGCTGTGGCCCAACCTGTCCCCGAAGTTCTACGCCGTCCACGAGGTCGGCCCGGACTGGGCCGACGTCAACGAGGGGACCGACTTCCTCGGCGGCGTCTGGGCCCACGAGCGCTACGACTGGTCGACGCCCGGTCTGGTCGAGCTCACGCTGCAGGATTCGCCGTCCTTCGAGCCGGGGACCAGGATCGTGTACCGGGTCACGGCGCGGGACGGCGGCTGCCACGTGGAGGTCGATTTCCAGCGGACCGGCCGCGGCTTTAAGGGCCGCCTGGTCGGCGTCCTCGTCGCGCTCGGCGGCAGCCGCCAGTTCTCGGCCCAGCTCCGCGAGACGCTCGCCCGCCTCGATCGAGAGACGGCGCACGGCGCCCGCCCACCGGCGGCGACGACCTAAGGATCCGCGCGCCGCGCACCCCCCCCGACGCCCCCGGATCAGCCGGGGTGCTGCTCGTCGTGGCCGCCGAATTCCTTGCGCATCGCCGACAAGAGCCGGTTGGCGAACTCCAATTCGCCGCGTGACTCGAAGCGGTCGAACAGGGCAGCCGAGAGGACGTGGGCCGGGACGCCCTCGTCGATGGCGGCGAGCATCGTCCAGCGGCCCTCGCCGGAGTCGGACACCCGGCCGTCGAACTCGTCGAGGGTCGGCGAGACCGACAGGGCGTGGGCGGTCAGGTCGAGGAGCCATGAGGCGACGACGCTGCCCCGTCGCCAGACCTCGGCGACGGACGGGACATCGATGTCGTACTGGTAGTGGGCCGGCTCGCGGAGCGGGGTCGTCTCCGCGTTGACCGCCCGGTCGGCCCGCCCGATGTTGGCGTGGGCGAGGATGTTGAAGCCCTCCGCGTAGGCGGCCATGATCCCGTACTCGATCCCGTTGTGGACCATCTTCACGAAGTGCCCGGCGCCGGCCGGTCCGCAGTGGAGGAAGCCCTGCTCGGCGGCCGACGGGTCGCCGCTCCGCCCCGGCGTCCGGTCCGCGGCGGCGATACCGGGAGCGATGGTCCGGAAGAGCGGCTCGAGCCGGCTGACGACGTCCTCCTCTCCGCCGATCATGAGGCAGAACCCGCGCTCGAGCCCGAAGACGCCGCCGCTCGTCCCGATGTCGACGTAGTGGATGCCCCGGCCGGCCAGCGCGGCGGCCCGCCGGATGTCGTCGTGGTAGTAGCTGTTGCCGCCGTCGATGATCGTGTCGCCCGGCGACATCCGGGCCGCCAGCTCGTCGATCATCGCCTCGGTCGCGGCGGCCGGGACCATGACCCAGGCGACGCGCGGCGGGGTCAGGCGGGCCACGAAGTCGTCGAGATCGTTCGCCCCGATCGCCCCTTCGGCGGCCAGCCCCTGGACGGTGGCCGCGGTCCTCGTCCAGACGACGCACTCGTGTCCGTCGCGCATGAGCCGGCGGACGATGTTCGCGCCCATCCGCCCGAGGCCCACCATCCCCAGCTGCATCTCGCCACCTCGATCGCCGTTCGTCGCCTGCCCGCCAAGGATACGGCCGGGCGGAGTCCGGACGTGTCGGCTAGCATCCACGGGCAAGCCCGCCCCGCCACCGTCGCCGAAGGACGAGCCGTGACGTCGCCCGCTCCCCTCCCCCGCCCCCTCGGGGCCGCCGAACTCCTCCGCGCCGTCGGCCTCATGGCCGACGGGCCGGTGACGTGGGGCCGCCCCGTCCAGTCGAGCCGGCCGGGCGTCTACGTGGTCGAGTGGTCCGAGGGGCTCGCCGACGCACCGGTCGAGCTGACTGCGGTCGGTAGCTGGATCGAGCGGCTGCCGGCCTTCCGCCTCGACGGCCACCGCCCGACGTCCCGCGAGGTGGCGGCCCGGCTCCACGAGTTCTGGCTGCCCGGCCAGACCGTCCTCTACGTCGGGATGACGTCGGCCTCGATCGGCGGTCGGGTCGGGGCGCTCTACCGGACGCCCCTCGGCGATAGACGTCCGCATGCCGGCGGGGCCTGGCTCAGGACGCTCAAGGGCCTCCCTCGGGCCCGCATCTGGTGGGCCGAGACCGACGCGTCGGAGGAATACGAGGACGCCATCCTGTCGGCCTTCGCGGCGTCCGTGGACACGTCGCTCGAAGCCGCCC
The DNA here is from genome assembly GCA_963745405.1 of uncultured Chloroflexia bacterium. GTDB lineage: Bacteria > Chloroflexota > Limnocylindria > Limnocylindrales > CSP1-4 > C-114. Next base: position 90,829 of record CAVUWY010000002.1, read on the forward strand.
CTCGCCTGCGCGACCGGACCGTCATCCTCCCGTTCGCCAATCTCGAGGACGCGACTGGCTCCCGCAAGGCGCACGGTCTCAGCGGGACGGTGGAGCCGCGACCGCCCGAGGACCCCGCACCCGGCTCGACGGTCGTCGACGTACCCGCGGGCGACGCCGACGGTGCCGCCGAATCGGGCCGCGCCCGACCGCTCGAGCCGCGACCGGCATCACCGAGCGCGGCGACCGCGACCGCCGGAGGCGGGACAGGCGCGGGCGGCACGCGCCCGACCGGGACCGCTGCGAAGGTCGATCTCGAGGCCGTCAACCGGGCCCTCCAGTCGATCGCCTGCCGCCGCCTGGCCCGCGAGCTCACCGTCGCCGACGCCGCCGCGGAGCTCTCGGCGCTGGGCCTCCTCCGCGGGATCCGCGGTCAGCCGGTCGCAGTCCTCCGGGACCTCCTGAAACAGGGTCTCATCGCCGGCGGCGTCCAGGACGCCGATCGGCGCTGGACGATCCGCTGCCTCTCGCCCGGGTGAAGCCGGCGCGGCGCTGAGGTCTCGGCTACGGAGCGCCGTTCAGCTGGACCTCGCTGATGGCGCAGTCGTCGAACGGACTGCCGGCGAGGGCGGTCTTCTTCGAGGCGTACGTGTCGACGATGGTGATCCGGACGACCGAGTCCACCTTCCCCGAGATGCCGATCTTCTGCGACTTGAAGACGTCCTTGAGCTCCCACGGTTGGTCCGGGCCGCTGTCGAAGCGGACGAGGATGTGATGGGGCCTGAGGTTGCCGAAGTAGTTCGCCGAGGCGGCCTGCGCCCCCGCCCAGATCGTGATCGACTGGATGTCGGCCGGCCCTCCGACGAAGAGCTCGATGTACTGGCCCTTCTCGATCGCCTTCCCCTCCTGCCAGCTCGTCGACAGGTTCCCGTCGATCGCCTGCGGCGCGGCGTACTTCGCCAGATCGCCGAGCGTGGACGAGGCCTTGGCGTTGGTGATCGGGACCGTGACCGTCGTCTGCTTGGCCGACGGACCCGGCGAAGCCTTGGCCGATCCCGATGGCGCCGATGCGTGGGCGGCACCGCTCGACCCGGCTGACGGCGCGGCCGTGGCGCCCGAGCCGCCGAGGCCGCCGCGGAGGAGGACGGTGCCGCCGAAGCCGAGAAGGCCCGCCGCGAGGAGGATCGGCACGAGGAGGACGAGGCGGAATGAGCGGGCCTTCGGCGTCGACCGCACCACGGGGGTCGGGACCGGAGCGACGAGCAGCGTCCCGCACGACTTGCAGAACCGGCGGGACGGCTCGTTCTCGGTGGCGCAGGCCGGGCAGATGATGCCGGCCGGTCCGGCCGGGCGGACGATCTCCTCTGGCGGCCGGACGGTCTGGATCTCGGTCCGCTCGGTCTCGGTCTTGGCCCACGGCGTGTCGATCGGTCCGGTCGGGGGGGCGGTCCGGACGACCTCCGTGATGGCCTCGGGTTCGACGGCGAGTGGATCGACGGGCGGCGGGGTGAACGCGGGGGTGGAGCCGCCCGCGGCGGCGACGGCGCCGGCCCCGGCCGCGGCCGCACCGGCGGCGGCTGCACCGCCGGCGATGAGCCACGGAGCGGGCGTCGCAGATGTCGGGGGAGATGCAGGCGTCGGTTCCTCGACCGGCGCGGGGGCCGGGGCGACGGGCGGCGGGGCCGGGACCACGACGGGAGCCGCCACGACCGGCGGTGGCGGCGGTTCTGCCGGGTGCGCTGGAGCCACGGCCGGCTCGGGAGCTGGCTCGGCCGCTACGGGCACGATCTCCTCGGCGGCGGCCTGCTCGGCGGGCGCGAGTGGATCTTCGGCCGGCGGCACCGAGGCGCCGGGGAGCGGCGCGGCCTCACTCGGGACCGCATCGGCGGCGGCGAGCGCGGCCGCCGTCGCGGCAGCCTTGTCGGTGCGCCATCGGCGGGCCTTCGGGCCATCCTTCTCGGTGGACTCGACCGGTGTCGCGGCCTCGGGCTCGGGTACCGCCGGAGGCGCCGGCGGGATAGCCGCTGCGGCCGCGGGGGTCGGAGGCGGCGTCGGAGCCGCGGGCGGCGTCGGAGCCGCGGGCGGCGGCGGAGCCACAGGCGGCGGTTCAGGCGCGGGCGGCGACGGAGCCGCGGGCGCAGGCGCCGGCTCGGCGGGAGTCGGTTTCGCGGCGGGCGGCGTGACGGTCGCGGCGATCGGGAGCATCGCCCCACAGGACCGACAGAACCGACGACTGGCTTCGTTCTCCAGCCCGCAATCCGGGCACAGGCGAGTCGTCAGGACTTCGCCCTCCTGGTCCGCACCTCGATGACGTAGCCGGCGTGTGCCGGCTTCGCGAGCTCCACGATAGCACGGAGCCGTCCGAGCTCCGCCGCCGATGCCGGGCCGTCGATCACGACCCGGAACGTCGGCTTGACCGGCTGGCCGCCGACCACGGGCGTATCCGCCGTCTCGACGCTGGCCGCCTCGTCGATCACCTCCGGCACCGCGCCGAGGTAGGCGGTCAGGTATTCGGTCATGCCCCGCTTCGTTCCCCGCCAGCGATAGAGGACCACCGCCGACGCCACGAGCCGCCGACGCCGGTCGATGTCCCACGTCTCGTCGAGGGCGATGTCGAGCCAGCCCGCGAGCCAGCCGAGGAATTCCTCGGACGTCGTGAACGGGTCGAGGTACGCCGCGAACGAATCGAGCGTCTCGATGATCGGCCACAGCGACGGCTCGAAGATGCCGAGGAAGCGGCGGAGGAACGGGTCGCCCGACAGCGGCTCGCCGAGGATCGGTGCCAGCAGCTCCGGCCGCCCGGTGATCGGCGAGACCGGGATCGGTGTGGCGAGCGACTCGGCGAGATCGTCCCAGCGATCCGAGTCGACCGTGGCGAGGAACGTCATGCCGGCTTCACCGTCACGTCGTGGGTCGCCGAGCAGACGATCCCGGTCGGCGGGACCTCGAGGCGTTCGACGGCGGCCGTCGAGGAACCCCGCTCGAGGTCCGTCGGCGCGAGGACGGCCGACTCGACATAGGCGACCCCGTCGACCGTGCCGAGGACGGCGAACAGCTCGCCGACGTGGATCGGCCGGCCGAATGGCCAGCCGGACCCCGCCGGGCCACCGGTCCACGGCGAGCAGTAGCGGTAGAGGGCCGCCTCGGCCCGGGCCCGGACGGCCTCGGGGTCCGCTCCGGGCGCGCTGCGGAGCGCGGTCGTCACCTTGACTCCCACGAGGGTCGGCGGCGAGACGACGACCCGGGCGGTCAGGAGACGGCGGTTGTCGAGGTAGCGGGCGACCTCGTCGCGGAGCGCCTGGCTCGGCCGGAGCTCGTCGATGGGGACCGCCCGGATGGGGTCGGCCACTCGCGGCACGACGAGGACGGCGATCGTCCCGGCCGGCGGCCTCGATGGATCGTCGTCGGCGCCGGGCTGGATGCAGGCGACCCGGGCGACGTCCCGCGACGCTTCGACGGCGAGCGACTCGAAGTCCTCGGCCGTGACGGCCCGATTGCGGGCCTTGAGGATCCGGGGGCCGCGCTGGAGGGCATTGGCCAGCTCCTCGGCATCGACGCCGCCGCGGGCGGCCCGGCGGTTGACGACCCGGTCGACGTACGGGATCGCCTCCCGGAGGACGGTGATCGTGCCCGCCCCGACGTTGCCGATCCGGCCCCCGCCGATGCGGTATTCGCGCATGCGGAGGAGCGATCCGGTGACCGGCAGGCGGCCGAACTGGCGGACCGACCCGTCCGGCTGGCGGACCATCGGTCCGAAGCGGATCTCGCCGCTTGCGGCGTCGAGCGTGTAGTGGGCGTCACCGGCGTCGGAGGCCGAGAAGTCGTCGACCTCGGTCCACGCCTCCCAGGCCCCGTCCGGCGGCCGGACCTCGAGCACCTCGTCGGGTTCCCGCGGGAGGACCGGCGCGAACCGCGTCCGGAAGGACTCGGCCGGCAGGCCCTGCGACCGGCCGAGGAGCTCGGTCCGGACGAGCTGGGCGTGCATCGCGTCGACGGTCCCCCCGACCGCTCGGGCGACGGCCCCGCGGAGCTTCGGAGAGCGCGAGTACGTGCTCCCGTCCGGCGCCGTCACGACCCGGCAGCGGATCCACCGGGCGGTGGTGTCGCCGAAGCGGGCCTCGGTCTGGCCCCGGTCGACGTGGACGACGACCTCGCCGGTCCAGTTGAGGGCCGACGTGTCGTCGCGCTCGACGTCACTGAGCTGCCAGTGATCGCCGACCCACGTCTCCCAGACGAGGGGCGGATGGTCGGGGTCCCCGCCGATGCCGCCGACCTCGAGGTCGAGGAGCAGGCTGATGGCGTGGCTCGCCTGGCTGTTGGAGAAGCCGAACAGGAGCTGCTCGTCGACGGCCGGGTTGGGGTCGGTGAAGGCGAGGAACGGCTTGGCTGCCCGGAGCGCGTCGAAGTGGTCGACGAAGCGCTTCCCGTCCGTGCTCGAGAGGCAGGCCACCATGACCGGCGGCTCGACGGTCATCCCCTCGTCGACCCGGAAGACGATCGGTGCCTCCTGGTCGCGGCGGACTGTCGCCACCTCGACGCCGGCCGGGATCTGGATCGGGCCCGAGGCCGGAGCCGACAGCCAGAACGTCATCGGCACCCGCGCCGGAGCGGGCGGGAAGAGGCGCAGCCCGATCAGCTCGAGGAACTTCACGTAGTGGCGGTCGGGGACGCGGTTGAGGCGGTAGAGGAGCTGGTCGGTCATGTAGGCGAACAGTTCGACCAGCGCGACCCCGGGGTCGCTGACGTTGTGGTCGGTCCATTCGGGGGCCAGCAGCGGGATCCGCCGCTTCGCCTCGTCGACGAGATCCTGGAACGAGCGGTCGTCGAGCCTCGGGGTCGGCAGGGTCATCGGGAGCCCTCCTGCGGCGGTCGGGCGGCGGAGCTGGAGCGTGACGATGCGGCGGGCGCCGCGGCGGACGCGGTCGAGGCCGGGACGGCCGATGTCGTCGCCGGGATCGCGGCCGGGGCGGCGGGGCGGTCGGCCGGCGGTTCCTTGGCGGCCGCGGCGTCGGCGGCGGCCGTGGCGGCGACACCCTCGGCCTCGCCGGGGATGAGGTAGAAGGGGAAGACGAGGCTGCGGCGGTCGTGGGTCGCCCGGATCGTGTAGTCGACCTCGATGAGGACGATCGCCGGATCGTCCTGGCTGGCGCTGCCGCGGACGTCCTCGACCTCGATCCGCGGCTCCCACCAGCCGAGCGCCTCGCGGACGTGATGGCCGGCCATCGTCCAGGTCGTGGCGTCGTTCGGCGCGAAGAGCAACTCCCAGATCCGGCAGCCGAACTCGGGTCGCATGACCCGGGCTCCTCGCCGGGTCCGGACGATGAGGACGATCGCCTGGCGGATCTCCTCGTCGCCCTCGACGATGGCGATGCCGCCCCGGGGGTCCACGCCGAGCGGGAACGCCCAGCCCCGGCCGATGAGGTCGAGTGAGACGGGCATGTCAGCCGCCCTCCCCGGACCGCGCTCGGGTCATCCGGCACATCGCTCGACTCCCGCTCAATTGAGCTTCACCTGCGTCCCTGACACCGTCACGTTCCCGCCGTTGGCGGTCACCTCGACCGCCTGGCCCTTGAGGGTGAGCGTGCCGGTCGCGCTGACCGTCAGGTCGCCCTGGCTGGCGACCTCGATCTTGTTGTTGGCCGCGTCCCAGGTGACCTTGTTGCCGGCCGAATCGGTGATGACGATCGACTTCGACGAATCCGAGTCGTCGAGGAGGATCGTGTGGCCGACCCGGGTCTGGAGGATCCGCTTCTGGACCGCCCCGTTGCCCGAGATCGCATCGGAACCGAGGGGCGACGCGTCGACCCCGTTCCACATCGCCCCGAGGACCACCGGGTTGTTCGGATCGCCCCGCTCGAAGACGACGAGCACCTCGTCGTCGACCTCCGGCACCAGCTGGAGTCCGCGCCCCGGCCCGGCCATCGGGCTGACGAGGCGGGCCCAGGTCGACTCCTTGTCGTCCGAGAGCCAGGGGAACTTGACCTTCACCCGGCCCCGGTCGTCGGGGTCCTTGACGTTGGTGACGATGCCGACGACGGGCCCATTGCGACGCGGATCGGGCGTGGCGCCGACGGCGGTGAGCTCCACGAGCGTGCCCCGCCGCCGACCGCGGACGCTGAACCGCGTCTCGTAGCCGGTGCCCGGCGAGACGGTGTGAGACGAGGAGGTCACCTCGTAGGTGCCCGACAGCCGGTCGCCGAGGCCCCCGATCTTGACCTTGGCGCCCGCCTTGATGGCCGGATCGCCGAAGGCCACACCGTCGGCGCGGACGATGCCGCTCGTGACATGGTCGAGGGCCGCCCGGGCGACCGCCTCGGCCTCGGACGAGTCGGCCACCGGGTGGTCGGTGACAAGGGCCGTCGCCGACCCGAAGGCCGACGAGCGGATGTCCCCGGACTGGACGCCGATCGAGGGAGCGGCCGTGCTGTCGCTCACGGTCGCGGTGATGGCCTTCTTCTGGCCCGGATCCCAACCCCGGACCTCGACCTCGCTGACCTGGTCGGCGGCCGTGAGGCGGACGGAGAACGACAGGAGCTGCTCGCCCCAGGCGAGATCGACCGTCTGGGCTCCGGCCCCGGCTGGCGGGCCGTAGTGGATCGTCTTGTCGTCGGCGACGAGCTGCATCCCCGTCAGGAGGGCTCGCTGGGCGATGAATTCGTAGTCGGTCTGGTTGTCCTGGATCAGGTACGGGTGGCGGGCGTCGGCACCATCGATGTCCGCCTGCAGCCCGGCGTCCGAGGCGATGCGGCTCACGACGTCGCCGTCGCTCACCTCCTGGAACGTCCGGACGCGCCGTCCCCGATGGAGCCGATGCGAGCGGTCGAAGGCCTGGATTACGACCCGGGCCGTGCCCGGCCGCTGCTCGAGCTCGAGGGCCACGATCTCGCCGATGCCGATGCGGACATCGGCGTCGTCGACCGCCACGAGCACCTCGAGCTCCGTTCCGACGGCCAGCGACGCATCGTCGATCCACTGGATGCCCGGGTCGGCGAGGACGACGGTCATCACCGTCGGCAGGTGGAGGTTGTCCTCGACGACGACCTCCTCGATCGCCTGGTGTAGCTCGTCCGGCGCGCGGGAACCCCCGAGCTTGAGGGTGCAGGTATGAAGGATCGCCGTCGCCGTCGGCATGTCAGGCGAAGTCCTTGAGGTCGTCGGCCGAGGCCGGCAGGAGGATCGCGTCGCCGGCCCGGAGGCGAAGCGGGTCGTCGATGCCGTTGAAGGCGGCGATGGCCCGCCACAGGCCGGGCTTGCCGAACTCGGCCCAGGCGACCTGGTCGAGTGTCTCCCGCGGCGCGAGCCGATGGAGGCGTTCGCCGGTCCGGCCGCCCGAGGTCGGGTTCTGCTTGGGGAAGGTGTCCTCGTCGCCGATCTGCTTCAGGTGGAGCGCCGCCGTCGCGCGGACCGGCGTCCCGTCGTCGAGGAAGAGGGTGTAGTGGACGCTGATCCGCTCGATCACGGCGTCGAACGAGAGATAGTCGCCCCAGGCGAAGGTGCACTTGGGCGGCCGATGCTGAGCCGACTTGGACGCTCCGCCCTTGGCCGGGGTGTACGGCAGGCTCGGATCGATCTTCGTCAGGGAGATGAGCTTCTTGACCGTGGTCGCGATCTTCGTCTTGGGGTTGCTCGAGTCCTCGGTCGCGTCGAGGAACAGGGTGACGTCGAGCGTCGCTGGGTGACCGCCCGAGAACGCCCCGGCCGGGACCTGGGTCCCGTTCGTCGACTGGTTGGCCCAGCCGACCGACTTCGTGTAGGTGATGTCGTCCGGATTGAACATGCACTCGATCGAGATGCCGTTCTCGGACTGGATCGTCGCCGTCACGAGCGTCATCGGATCGACACCCCCAGGCCGCCCATCCGCTCACGCTCCTCGAGCAGCCGTCGCTGGAGGGCGGTGATGGCGTCCCGCTCCGCACGCCGTCGCCGGGCCTCGGCGCCGGCCAGGCCGCCGGGTCCTTCGTCGGTGCCGGCGGTCGCACCGGCACCGGCGCCGCGTCCAGCCGCTCCCATCGTGCCTGGGGCGCCGCCCGTCGGCGACGAGGAGTCGCTGGCTCCTTCGGCCTCGGCGACCTGCTGGCTGAACAGGGCCGGGGGCAGCGCAGCGGTGCCACCCGCGGCTCCGTCGGACGCCGCCGGCGGGAGGCTGCTGCGGGCCGACGCGGATCCCGTCGAAGCGGTGGACTCCGCGGATCCGGTCGCCGAACGATCGGTCGAGCCGTCGCCCCCGGTCGCCGACGCGAACCTGGACGTGTCGACCGCGTCCTGAGCGGAGAGCGATCCTTCCACGGCGGCCTCACGCGAACCGGCGATGGCGGCGGTCCTGGTTCCCGCCGCGGCAGTTTCGGCGGCCGGGCGTGCCCTCGCGAGCGAGGCGATGAGGTCGTCGAGCGGAGCGGCCGTGGACGTGGCGGTGCGCACCGGTTCCGGTTCCGCGGTCGAAGACCCATCGACGAAGGCGGCGGGACGTTCGGCGCCGCGATCCGCCGTCGACTCGACCGGAGAGGAGGCGACGTTCGAGACGGCGGTGGCAGGGCCGGACGTCGGGCCCGCGTCGGCCGCTGCGGGCGCCATCGCGGGGGATGGGCGCGCGGCGGGTTCGACGGCCGCTCCCTGCGACGCGGCGGTTCGGAAGCCGGAGGCGCGACCCTCGGCCGCTGAGTCCTCCGCGCCGGCCACGGGGCGGGCGAGCAGCTCGCCGATCGTCGCTGCATCCGCCCCCGCGGGAGCCGGTCCCGCCGGGGCGGGTTCCGGTGCCGGGGCCGCCGCCATCACAGCAGGTGCGGACGTGGGTCCACCGGCCGCCGCGGGTCCGGCCGCCGCGGTCGCCGACTGCTCGATCGACCGGACAGCATCGGCATGGGCATCGCTGAGCGCCGCTGCGTGGCCGGCCGCGGTCGTGGCCAGGGTCGCACGCGCCTCCTCGAGGGCGGCACCGCTCCGAGCGCCAGCCTCGTCCGCGGCGCCACCCATCGCCTGCGCCTGGTCGGCGAGGCCGCCGCGAAGGTCGGCGGCGTGCTCGACGAGCTCACCGGCGAGCCGGTCCCGGTGACCGGCCGCGCTGTCGGCGACGGCTGCGGACGCCTCGTCCCGCGAAGCGGCCGCCCCGGCGGCAAGATCCTGACCGAGCTCGCGGGCGCGGGCGTCGAGGGCCGCGGCAGCCTCGTTAGCGGAGGCCGGCGCCTCTGCGGCAGGCGCGGTCACGACGGGGGCTGCCGCCGGTCCAGGAGCAGTCGCAGCCGCGGCAGCTCCCGGCAGCGCGAGATCCGTGGTCCCGGCCGTCTGCGATGGAACCTCCGACCGTGCCGGCGCACCCGGGGTCAGGCCTCCGACAGCGGACTGCCCACCCCCGGCGTCGACCCCAGCGGGACCTGCCCCGCCGGTCGGTCCGCCCGAGGACTCCTCCCCACCCGCCCCGAAGAGCCGGCCGACCGCGTTCGTCGCACGGTCGATGAACTCGCCGATCCGCGACTGCGCCGCGGGCTGGCCACTCCCCGCGCCCGGCGGCTCGGAGCCGCCACCGGTGGGGCCGTTCTGCTCGACGGCGGCACTCGCGGGTGTCGCCGGCGTCGCGGCGATGGCGGGCCGTGCCTGAGGCCCAGTCGGTGCCGGCGCCCCCGTAGGGGCTGCAGCGGCGGCGATGGCAGTGGGTTCGACCGACCCGCCCGGTGCTGGGGCCCCGAAACCGGTCGCGGCCACCGACGGCGTTCCGGCACCCACGGCCGGACCGGCATCGCCAGCAACGGTCCGGGCCGGTCCGAGCTCGACGAACGCCGACGCTGGGATCGCCGCCGGCTGCGGTCCGGCCTCGGCCTCGCCAGTCCCGGCGGCCGAAGCTGCAGCCGCCGTCTCGGCGCCGGGCACTCCCGGAGCGCTCGGTGCGGCGGCAGCCGCAGGCACGGGTTCGCCGGGTGCGCCGCTGGGCGCTCCGCCGGCTCCCGGAGTCCCGGCCGCCGCGAGCCGTTCCGAGGTCGCTCGATCGGCGGCCTCCAGGGCGGCCTGCCCCTGCCCCGTCAGCTCGTCCGCAACCCCGCGAGCTCGCGCGATGATCTCGTCGGCGAGCCGCCCGACCTCGCGGAGGATCTCGTCCTCGTCGGCCATCAGGCGACGTCCACGCGCTCGATGCCGCGGTGGGTCAGTTCTATCGTCTCGATCGCCACGGTCGCGCTGTGGAGGTCGAGGCTCGGTCCCGTGTAGCGGATCGGATAGGCACCGAGGAAGTGCCACTGGGCGACGGTCTCATTGAGGCCGTGCTTGAGCCGGATCGTGCCGTCGGACCGGGCGCCCGAGATCTGGCCGATCTTGACCTTCTTGAACCAGTCGAAGAAGACCTTCTTCTCGACGACGGCGCCCTGCAGGACGAGGTTCGGCCACTTCGGCTTGCCGGGCAAGGCCGTGTACTGGCCGCTCGCACCGCCGATCCAGCGATCGATGATGTCGATCGACGTCGCGAGGCCCGTTACCGACCGCACGATGAACCACGTCTCGCCCGTGCCACCCGGCGCATCGACCTCTACCTCGAACCAGTAGGCACCGGCGCCTTCGTGGCGGGCGGCGAGCGTCATGGTGTCCGCCTTCGGGCCGCCATCTCGTTGACGAGCTCGAGCAGGCGGGCGCGCCGCTCGGCCTCGGTCGTGAGGCGGGCGGCCTCGATCTCCTCGGGCGTCGGCCCGGCCGGAGCGGTCGGAACGACGAGGCTCGGTGCGACCCGCTCAGCGGCCGCCAGCCAGAGCCGCCGCTCCGGGCCCGACATCGCCAGGAGGACGTCGTAGCTCCAGCCGAACCGCATCGCCAGGGTGGCCACCTCCTCGACCGTCAGGCGCGAGGGGTGGCCGACGTTCCCCCCAGGCCGGCCACCTCCTCCGGCAGGATCGGTTCCCCGCAGTGGGGGCAGACGGACCCGCCGCCGGGGTCGAGGTTCAGGCGGCGGTAGAGCGCCTGGAGGTAGCCGAAGTCCTCGGCATAGAGGCCCTCGATGACCTCCGCGGTCACCTCCGGCACCGTTCCGAGGCGGGTCACGACCCGGGCCAGGAGGAGCACGACGAGGTAGGCCCGATTGCGCACGACCCGCGGATCGACGAGCGGGACGAGCTCGTCCCGCGCCGTCGCCAGCCGCATCCGGCCGGCGCGGTGGACGACGCCCGCTCCGTCGACATAGCCCTTCGGCAGGACAAACTCGATCTCGGATCGGAGCGCGGCGAGCTCGCCGGCGCCGGACGACTCGGCCTCAGTCAGGACGACCACGGCTCACGACGACCAGGAGTACTTGATGCTCTCGCACTGGAACTGGATCGTCTCCATCCACAGGACGCTCCGTTGGATCGAGACATCGCTGGCGCTCCACTTCGAGGGCCAGGCGTCCTCCAGCGTCACCGTGAGGACGAGCTTCTTCTCGTTGTCGAGGAACGAGATGACGCACGGCCCACGGACCGAGTTCACGTCGCCGTTCTGGATGTGCTCGACGTTCTGCCACCACGGACCGCCGGCCTGGAGCGGCAGCATGAAGCCGGCCGTGAACGTGACCGGGTAGCAGGAGTACTTGCCCGGGACCTTCTGGACGTAGGGACCCTTGTCGTTCGACGTGTTCGACTCGAGGACCGCCGTATCCGAGCGGATGCCGGTGATCCGGGAGAAGGCGCCGATGGCGCCGTTGAACTCGACGAAGATCGCGTAGCCGCCGAGGACGGGCATCTCAGAACACCTTCCTGGTGAGACCCTCGTGGGCGAGGGTCACGTCGATCTGGATCCAGCCCTCACCGGCCTGGGGGACGCTGTTGATGGCGATCGCCGACGGCCACGCCTCGACCAGGTCGAACTGCATGACCGGGGCGCTCGCCGAGTCGCGCATGATGATCGAGGCGTTCTTGCGGTTGATCTGGCCGTTCTCGATCTCATCGCGCCAGGCGCCGAGGAGGGCGGCCTTCTCGAGCTCCATCGTTGACAGGGTCACGGTGGTGACCTTGTTCACCCCCGGCGCCCGGTGCGGCGCCTGCGCGCCGCTGCCGCGCGACTCGGGGTCCTCGAGGACCTGGACCTCGAAGCCGAGTCCGGCGACGGCCGTGAGGGACATGACCTCGAAGCCGTCGATCTGGACGAGGAAGTTGCCCGTCGTCAGGTCGGGCATGCGCGGAAGGGCCATCGGGTACCTCCGTCAAGCTTGGTCTGAGATCCGCCTTCGACCCGGCTCAGCCGGCCGACTCGCTGCCCTCGCCGGGCACGATCTGGCGGATGTTGAAGATCACGAACTCGGCCGGCCGGACCGGCGCGAGGCCGATCTCGACGACGACCTGGCCCGCCTCGACGACCTCGGGCGGATTCGTCTCCGCATCGCACTTCACGTAGAAGGCCTCGTCGGGGGTCACCCCGAAGAGGGCGCCGTCCCGCCAGACGCGGGTGAGGAAGGCCGAGGTGTTGCGGCGCAGCTTGGCCCACAGGAGGACGTCGTTCGGCTCGAAGACGGCCCACTGGGTCCCCAGGAGGATCGAGCTCTCGACGAAGTTGAAGAGGCGTCGCACGTTGAGGTACTTGAACTCGGGGTCGATCTGGGCGAGCGTCCGCGCTCCCCACACCCGGACCCCTCCGCGCGGGAAGACCCGGATGCAGTTGATGCCGGCCGGGTTGAGGAGGCCCTGCTCCTCGGAGGTCAGCTGGAGCTGGACGTCGAGGGCGCCGCGGACCGGCTCGTTGGCCGGCGCCTTGTGCACACCGCGGGTGTCGTCGTTGCGGCCCCAGATCCCGCCCATGAAACCGGACGGCGGCATGAAGACAGGCTGCCGGCTGGCGGGGTCGATGACCTTGACCCACGGGTAGTAGAGGACGGCGTACGAACTGTCGACCTTGAGCGTCTCACGCCGCCAGTCGAAGACCTCCTGGGCGTTGAGGCCCGGGGGCGGATCGAGGATGGCGACGCGATTGGCCATCCGCTCGGCATGGGCGACGAGGGCCAGCTGGATGCCGAGCGCCTGGTCACTCGACAAGGCGCCCATGGCCTGCATCGGCATGACGTCGGGGGCGAGGATCATCGTCACCTCGTCGATCGCCTCGAGGCCGGCCACGCCGGTCCGCTTGGCGACGTCGCCGGTGAAGGCGCCCGTCTCGACTTCGGTCGGGGCCGCCTCGGCCGCGGCGAGCTGGTAGGTGCCGTCGGCCGGCCGGCGCTCGACGAGGCTGCCCTCGGTCGAGACCTCCTCGAGGACGATGAGCTTCGAGCGGGACTTGACCTCGGTGAGGACGTTGCCCTTGCCCTTCTTGAGCCCGACGTTGTCGAACTCCTCGACGACACCGGCGGGACCGCGGACGGTGAGCTTGAAGGTGTCCTCGGCCGGCTCGCTGGCCGGTCCGACCTCGACGCTCACGCCGCCGGCCGCATCGAGCGCCCGGGCGCGGAGGGACTTGAGGCTGGCGTCGCTCGAGGCGGGCAGGAGGGCGACCGGCGTGGCCGCGCCGCCGTCGCTGTTGACCCGGACGATGTAGGCCCGGCCGCCGCCGTTGTCGAAGTAGCCGTAGACCGAGAGCGGGGTCGCATAGCCGCTGACGAAGCCGCCGAACGAGCGGGTGAAGTCGCCCCAGTTCGTGACGAGCGTGGCGGCCCCGGTCGGACCCTTCTCGGTGAAGCCGATGAAGGCGGCGATCGCGGTGCCGACGCCCTCGATGGGCTTGCTCCCGCCCGGCAGTTCCTTGACGTAGACCCCTGGTGACTGGTAAACGGCCATCGGACCTCCTCGTGTGCCCTGTCGTTAACGCTCGACTGTCTCGCGGACCTTCGTCCGCATGTCATCGGAATGGAGGCGCCGGGTCCGGACGATGCCGGTCGGCTGGTGCTCGAATGGCTGGACGGCGACGGTCACGACGGCCCGCAGGGCCGCCCCGGGCGTCCGGATGAGGCCGTGCTGCCACCACGCCCGCAGCTCATCGGGCCCAGGCGTGTCGATCGCGGCGTAGATCGGGTACTCGCTGTCCACCGCAAGGGCGGCGGCGAGGTCGCCGCTCCGCATCGTGGCCGCGATGAGGCGCTCCATCGACTCGGCTGCCTGGAGCTCCCCGGCGTCGTCCTCGATGGCGACGGTGAGGTCGAACCAGCCCGGCGCCTGGCGGACCCGGACGGCGCCGTTGCCGCTCGGATCGGGGGTGACCTCGCGGTCCTGGTTCTGGAGGCGCTCGGTCTTGGCGACCGAGACGAGGTGGAGGGTGATCGCCGGCTCCCCGCCGATCACCGCCCCGGCGGTCGAACCGGTCCGGGCCTTCGCGGGCTCTCCGGGCGCCGCCTCGGGCGATGTGGCTGCCACCTCGAGCGGCGGCCCGATCCGAGTCGCCCGGCCGGTCGCCGATCCGACGAAGGTCTCGAGCGATCGCAGTGTCTCAGCGAACATGGTCATCGATCCCGGCGAGCGCCTCGCGGAGGGTGGTCGCCGTCACCGGTTCGAGGGTGAAGGACGCCCCGGTCGTCGGGTGGACCCGCAGGCGAGGCCGGTCGTCGTCGCACTCGACGACCTCGAGGATCGGCTGGCGGGCGCGCAATGCCCTGACGGTCGCGTCGGGCTCGGGACCCATGCGGACGATCACGGCGTCGGGTCGCAGGCGAACGACCGCGTCGGCGAGATCGTCGATCCGGTCGGTCTCGGTCGCGTCCAGGACTTCGTAGTGTTCCTCGATGAGGGTCTGGATGAGTCCACGCGCGACGAGGGGGTCCAGGTCCCCGATCAGGACACGATTGGTCACGCCTCCGAGTCTCCGACCGGCCTCGTCCACGGCCTAGTCGCGCGCGGGCAGATCTTCGTGGCGATCTCGACGCCCGCTCGGCCCCGTCGGCCGCCCCAACGGGAGGCGCCGGCTGCCCGATAGGGCGATGGGCTGGCGGTACCGCTCGCCTGCCTGGGTGGCTTCGCCATCCCACGGCCTCGCGACCGGGATGGCCCTGGGACCCGGCGGAATATCGGCCACACCATTAACCATCGTCTTGGGACCCTGCGCGGCGGGCCTTGGCCCCCGTGGTGGATGCCACGAGCCAAGTCTCGTCCCGAGGCCACCTCGTCCACCGCCGGATGAGCGTGATCGCCGGCGCCGGAGTGCCTGCCTGCGATGGCACGAGACGCCGTCCGAGCTCGCCGAACGCGAGTAGGCGTCCCCTAATGGTGTCGCCGATGACTTCTCGCTAGGTCGGGCGGGATCGGACGGGCCGGCCGGGTCCGGTCGCCGTTCGCGGGAGCGCGCCCTCGAGCGTATCCACCGGCCGTCGCGCGCGATACTTGGGCCGACATGGCCCGCCCGCGCGTGAGGCTCGAGACCTGCGATGGGGCTCCGATTTCGACGCAGCGTACGGATCGCTCCGGGGATACGGCTCAATCTCACGAAGACCGGCTACGGCATGACCGTCGGTCCGCGCGGTTATCACTACAGCGTGCACTCGGGAGGTCGCCGGACACGGACGGTCGGCCTTCCCGGCACTGGTCTCTACTACCAGTCGGTCTCGCGCCCCGGGGCCCGACACGCCGCGCCGACGAGGCCGCGTAGCCCAACACCCGTCCCTCGTTCGAGCCCGATCGACCCGGCTGTCGCCGTCCCCCGCCCGGGGCTACTGGCCTCCGCGGCGGAGAAGGCGTATCACGCCGGCGTCCTCGCCTACGTGCGGTCGGATCGGGCGGCGAGCCTGGCGGCGTTCGAGCAGGTGCTCGCGGATGATCCGGCGGCGACGTCCGCCCACCTGTTCGCCGGCGTCATCGCCGAGGGCCTCGGCGACGATCCTCGAGCGATCGCCCACCTCGAGGCGATGGTAGGCAGTGGCCACGCTCTGCCGGACCGCTATCAGGCCCACTACCTCGCCGACCCGCGGATCGACATCGCCCTCAAGGTCAGCATCACGTCGGCCGTGACCGCCGACCTTGCGTTCGACGAACTCGGGGCGAGCCTCTCGCTCGCCGAGCTTTACCAGCAAGGCGGACGACTGACCGAGGCGATCGGGCTCGTGGAGCAGATCCACACCGCCGTGCCGAACCCGATCGTCCGGCTGTCGCTCGCCGATCTCCTCCTCGCCGACCACGACTACGAGGGGGCGATCGAGGTCACCGACGGGGTGACCAACGACAGCGACATCGCCGCCGAGATGCTCCACATCCGGGGCGCGGCGATGCTCGCCCAGGGCCATGCGCAGGCCGCCGTCGACGTCTTCCGGGCAGCCCTTGCCAGAACGGCCGGTCGTGACCCCAGGCTGCTCACCGCCATCCGCTTCGATCGAGGGCTCGCCTACGAACAGCTCGGGCAGCATGGCCGAGCCCGCGCCGACCTCGAGCGCGTCTACGCCGCCGACCCGACCTTCGAGGATATCCAGGACCGTCTGGCCGCTCTCGACCACCCGACCTCGTGATCCGCCACACGTAGCATCGCGCTTTGGTCCGCGAGCGTGACTTGTTACTCGACCAAAGCCCGAGCTCGCGGTGGCCGGCCACCTACCGTCGCGGGAGGCGTCAGGCGAACGGGTCGTTCGAGTCGGCCGACGAACCGTACGGATCGCCACCGCCTGAGGACGGGTCACCGGACGAGGCATACGGGTCCCGCGGCGATCCATACGGGTCGCTCGACGCGACCATCGTGTTCGGGTCGCCCGCGGGCAGGTCGTTGTAGTCCGGCGGCGGAGCCGGCGCCGCGGCGGGCATCCACATGCCGTTGACGCAGGTCGAGACGGCGACGTTGTCCTTGAAGATCACCCAGCCGTTCGGGTACGTGCCGCCGTCCTCGCCGACGCACGAGCCCGCATCCGGCGGCGCATCGGGGTTGACGGCGCTGGGCGTGGTATCGATCGGCTTCGGCGGGTTGGGGTCGAGCGGGATCGTGATCTGGCCGCCGAACTGCGTGCCGTCGCTCGTGCCCTCGATCTTGGTCCCGCCCGGCAGCTTGACCCCGCCCGTGGCCTTCGTGCTGTCGTCCTGTTCCTGAGCGCCGCGGACCGTGTCGTCGGCCGGACGTGGCAGGTTCGGATCGCGAGCGGTGTCGCCCGGTTGAGTGCCGCCGGTGACGGTCGGGTCGTCGGGCATCGTCGGCTCCTGTCTAGTTGATCGGGTCGATCGGCCCGGGGAGCGGATCCGGCATCGGATCGGGCCCTGGCGATGGCATCGGGAACGGGTCGGGCATCGGGTCAGGCGTCGGCGATGGGGGGAACGGGTCGGGCATCGGGTCCGGGAACGGAGGCTTCTCCGGGTCCGGGAAGGGGTCGGGCTTCGGGAACGGATCGGGCATCGGATCGGGCAGCGGCGGCTTCTCCGGATCGGGGTATGGATCCGGCTCCTTGGGGATGCCGGGCGGGTACTCGGGGTTCGGGTCGGGATCGGGAGGCTGCGGGGTGCCCGGCGGGTACTCCGGGTTCGAGTTCGGATCGAAGTCGGTCATCGTGGCGGCCTCACGGCGACGGTGGGACGAGCGCGACTGCGCTAGAACGGCTGCGGCTGATTCGGATTGTTCGGATCCGGGAAGTCCGGGATCGGCTGGGGCTGATTCGGATTGTTCGGATCGGGGAAGTCGGGGATCGGCTGGGGGATGTTCGGATTGTTCGGATCGGGGAAGTCCGGGATCGGCTGCGGCTGATTCGGATTGTTCGGGTCGGGAAACTGCGGTATCGGCTGCGGGATGTTCGGGTTGTTGGGGTCGGGGTAGTCCGGGATGGGGTGCGGGATGTTGGGGTTGTTGGGATCCGGGTACTCCGGGATGGGCTGGGGGATATTCGGATTATTCGGATCCGGAAATTGCGGTATCGGCTGGGGGATGTTCGGGTTGTTCGGGTCCGGCACGTCCGGGATCGGCTGCGGGATCGTGGGCTCGTCGTCGTCGGGCATCGGTCCGCCTCGTCAGATGAGATTCCGCCTCAGGGCATAGGCGACCGCATGGGTGCGATTGCGAAGCCCGAGCTTGATCACGATGTCGTGGATGGCGTTCTTCACCGTGCGCTCGGAGTAGGACAGCTTCAGCGCGATCTCGCGGGTGTCGTCTCCCTCGGCGGCGAGGCGGAGGATGTCGACCTCGCGCGGCGATAGGCCCGTCAGCCCGACGCCCCGTGGCGTCCACACCTCGCGGGACATCCGCCCGAGGTGCTCGACGAGGTCGCCGAGCATCGCCGGCGGGATGAGGCCGTCGCCGCAGGCGGCGGCGCGGAGGCTGGCGGCGAGCGTCTCCACCCGCATCTCGGCCTTGAGGAGGTAGCCGACGGCGCCGGCCTCGATCGCCCGGTAGAGCTCCAAGGCGTCGGGGCGGCCGGCGCAGACGACGGTCCGGGTCGATGGCGACGCCTCTCGAAGCGCGTTGACGACGCGGAGGCCGTCGCCATCGGCGAGGTGGAGGTCGATGACGGCGAGCGTCGGCTGCTCGGCGAGCCCCAGGCGGACGGCGGTGTCGGCGTCCTCCGCCTCGGCTACGACGTCGAAGTCGGAGCTCGCGGCGAGGGACGAGGCGATGCCGCGGCGGAACATCGCGTGATCGTCGGCGATGAGCGTACGGATGATCGCGTCGGGCGCGCCGAACGCGGCTCGATCCACCACGTGGTCCCCCTCATCCCGGTACCGGATACCGTCATCGCCAGCATACAGGCGGGCCGTCTCGCGGCACCACCGGGTTATCCACAACCTGACGACTGTTGCCTACACTTTCGTCATGGCCCGGGCCGCGATCCTCGAACACCCAGGCGAGCCGGTCGCGATCGAGTCGATCCACCTCGACCCGCCGGCCGCGGG
The DNA here is from genome assembly GCA_963745405.1 of uncultured Chloroflexia bacterium. Taxonomy (GTDB): domain Bacteria; phylum Chloroflexota; class Limnocylindria; order Limnocylindrales; family CSP1-4; genus C-114. Next base: position 109,518 of record CAVUWY010000002.1, read on the forward strand.
CGAGGTCCTCGTCCGGATGACCGCGAGCGGGGTCTGCCACTCCGATCTGCACGTTCGGGACGGCGAGTGGCCGCGGCCGGGCCCGTTCGTCATCGGCCACGAGGGAGCCGCGGTCATCGAGGCGATCGGACCCGGCGTGGACGACGCCACCGGCCTGACGCCGGGCACCGCCGTCGCCCTCAGCTGGACGGCCCCCTGCCGTCGCTGCCGGCAATGCCTGACCGATCGGCCGTGGCTGTGCACCGAGAGCGGCGCAGGGCGTCATCGGATGCCCGACGGCACGACCCGGATCCGCCGCGCCGACGGCACCGCGGCGTATCCCTACTGCGGCCTCGGGACGATGGGCAGCCACGCGGTCGTGGCGGCGAACGCGGCGATCCCGATGCCCGAGGGGATCGACCCGGCCGTCGCCGCGCTCATCGGTTGCTGCGTGTCGACGGGTGTGGGGGCGGTCCTCAAGACGGCCGAGGTCCGCCCGGGCGAGTCGGCGGTCGTCATCGGGCTCGGCGGCGTCGGACTCTCAGTCGTCATGGGTCTTGCCCTGGCCGGGGCGGCGCCGATCGTGGCGGTCGACCGGGTGGCGGCCAAGCTCGCGCGGGCGCGGGAGCTCGGAGCGACCCACGCGATCCAGGCCGGGCCGAAGGCCGACGCGACGCTGGGCGCGATCCGCGACCTGACCGACGGCGGTCCCGACCACGCCTTCGAGGCGATCGGCCTGCGCTCGACGATCGAGCTCGCGATCGAGAGCCTGGCGCCCGGCGGCACGGCGACGCTCGTGGGGATGACCCCGTTCGGAGAGCGGGCAGACTTCGAGGTCTTCCCGTTCGTCGACGGCGGGCGGCGGATCCTCGGCAGCAACTACGGAGCGGTCGACGCACCGGTCGACTTCCCCCGCTACGCCCGGCTGCACCTCGAGGGCCGGCTGCCGGTCGAGCGGCTCATCGAACGCCGGATCGGCCTCGACGAGGTCGAGGAAGCGTTCGAGGCGATGCGCCGGGGCGAGGGGCTGCGCCGGGTCGTGACCTTCTAGAGTCGGGGCACGCCCGAGGGTCGGGGCACGCCGCCGGCGATCACTTTTCGCGTTCGGCGGCTCCTGCCAGAGCCGCCTGGGCGGCCGCCAGCCGGGCGACCGGGACCCGGAACGGGGAGCACGACACGTAGTCGAGTCCGATCCGGTCGCACGCCGCGATCGAATCCGGGTCGCCGCCATGCTCGCCGCAGATGCCGACCTTGAGCTTCGGCCGGGCTCCGCGCCCGAGGCGGACGGCCATGTCCATCTCCTGGACGATGACCGGGTCCAGCGTCTGGAACGGGTTGACCGGCAGGATCTTGTCCTCCACGTACTTGAGGAGGAAGCCGCCTTCCGCGTCGTCGCGGCTGTAGCCGAACGTCATCTGGGTCAGGTCGTTCGTGCCGAAGCTGAAGAACTCGGCGTGCTCGGCGATCTGGTCGGCCACCCAGCAGGCACGCGGGATCTCGATCATCGTCCCGAACTTGAAGTCGATCTGCTCGCCGGCCGCCTTGATGACCGCGTCCGCCTCGGCGTCGAGCAGGACGCGCGTCGCCTTGAGTTCGTTCACGTGCCCGACGAGCGGGATCATGATCTCCGGCCGCGGATCCTTGCCGGCCCGCTTGACCGCCACGGACGCGTTGAGGATGGCTCGGGTCTGGATCTTCACGAAGTCGGGGATCATGAGGCCGAGACGACAGCCGCGGAGCCCGAGCATCGGGTTCTGCTCGTGCATCGACTTGATCGTCGCGAGCAGCTCCTTGTCTTCCTCGGTCGCCTTGTCGCCCGCCTTCGTCACCTTGACCAGCTGGTCCTCGAGGTTCGGCAGGAACTCGTGGAGCGGCGGATCGATGAGCCGGATGACGACCGGCAGGCCGCTCATCGCGCCGAGGATGCCCTCGAAGTCGCCCTGCTGGAGCACCTCGAGCTTGGCCATCGCGGCGTCAAAGCGGGTCACCGCTTCGGTCTCGTCCGCGGTCAGCTTCGTGTTCGCGGCGATCTTCGCCTTGGCCCGGGTTGCGGCGTTCGCGACGAGGATCGCGTCGCGCACGATCTCGAGCCGCTCGCCCTCGCGGAACATGTGCTCCGTCCGGCACAGGCCGATGCCCTGGGCACCGTAGCTGCGGGCTTGGGCGGCCTCTTCGGGCTTGTCCGCATTCGTCCAGACCTGGAGCCGGCGGATCTCATCGGCCCAGCCGAGCACGGTCTGGAGATCCTTCTGGTCCTCGTACCGGGCACTCACTGTTGGCAACGCGCCGACGAAGACGTCACCGGTCGAACCGTCGACGCTGATCCAGTCTCCCTCACCGAACGAGGCGCCGGACGTCGTGCTCTCGGCCGTCTTCGTCGCGTAGTCGACGAGGAGCTCCGCGCAACCGGCCACGCACGGCTTGCCGATCTGGCGCGCGACCACTGCCGCGTGGCTGGTCGCGCCGCCGCGGGCGGTGAGGATGCCTTGGGCCACGGCCATGCCGTGGAAGTCGTCCGGCGAGGTCTCGACACGGACCAGGACGACCCGCTCCCCCTTCTCGACCCACTCGACCGCGTCGTCGGCGTTGAACACGGCTCGGCCGACCGCGGCACCGGGCGATGCGTTGAGGCCCTTGGCGACGCGCACGGCCGCCTTTCGTGCCGTCGGATCGAACTGGTCGCGCAGGAGCTGGTCAACCTGGGCGGGCTCGACCCGCGCGACGGCCTCGGCCTTGGTGATGACGCCCTCGGCGACCATGTCGATGGCGATCCGGACGGCGGCCGCGGCGGTCCGCTTGGCGCTGCGGGTCTGGAGCATGAACAGCTTGCCGCGCTCGATGGTGAATTCGAGGTCCTGGACGTCGCGGTAGTGTCGCTCGAGCCGGTCGGCGATCTGCTGGAACTCGGCGTAGGCGCCGGGCAGGTCCGTCTTCATCTGCGAGATCTTCGGCGCGGTGCGCACACCGGCCACGACGTCCTCGCCCTGGGCGTTGACCAGGTACTCGCCGTAGAGGACCTTCTCGCCGGTGTTCGGGTCACGGGTGAACGCGACGCCGGTGCCGGAATCGTCACCCATGTTGCCGAAGACCATGGTCACGACGTTGACGGCCGTGCCCAGGTCATGGGCGATCTTCTGGCTGTTGCGGTAGTCGGTCGCGCGTCGGCCGAACCACGAGGCGAACACGGCCTTGATGGCCAGGTCAAGCTGCTCGTACGGGTCGGACGGGAAGTCGCGGCCGGTCTCGCGCTTCACGATCTCGCGGAAGGTGCCGGAGACGTCCTGCAGTGCCGCCGCGTCGAGGTCCGTGTCGAGCGCGGCGCCGCGGGCCTTCTTTGCTGCCTCGAGCGCGTGGTCGAACTTCTCGGCGTCGATATCGAGCACGATCCGCCCGAACATCTGGATGAACCGCCGGTAGGCGTCCCAGCCGAAGCGCTCGTTGCCGGTAAGGGCGATGAGCCCCTCGAGGGTCCGCTCGTTGAGGCCGAGGTTGAGGACCGTGTCCATCATCCCGGGCATCGAGAACTTGGCCCCGGAGCGGACGCTGACGAGGAGCGGGCTGGCCGGGTCGCCGAAGCCCTTGCCCGTTCGCCGCTCGACTTCCTTGACCGCCTCGAGGACGTCCTCCCAGAGCCCGTCGGGGAGCCGCTCGCCGGCGGCGAAGTAGTCGTTGCACGCCTCGGTCGTGATGGTGAATCCGGGCGGGGTCGGCAGCCCGGCGATCGTCATCTCGGCGAGCCCGGCGCCCTTGCCACCGAGGAGGTCGCGCATGTTCGCGTTGCCCTCGGCTCCCCCCTCACCCCAGGCGTAGATGTACCGCTTGGCGGCACGGTGCTGACGGTCGGCGGCCGGGGTCGCGGTAGCCATCGGGGAAGCCTCCGGGAGCGGGCGCATCCGTCGGTACGAGGGCGCGGATGCGCTGACGGGTGATCAGTCGTTGTGCGTCCCGATTGTACCGGCGCCGCTCGCTCGGGCGCGGTTGCGGAACGGTGCCCAACCGTACCGGACCCTGCCGACAGGCGGGACGCGACGGGCCGTTCGGCCCACGCCGCCGGCGGGTCGCGGCGGGTACCATCCCATCCGATGACCGAACCGCTGACTGCGCCGACCGCGCCGATGGCCGCGCCCCGGGTGATCGAACCGGCGGCGCCGGTCTATAACGCCCGGCTCGTCCGCCGCGTGGACATGACCGAGTCGCTGGCGAGCTTCTGGGTCCGCTTCGACGGCGAGCCGACGCCGTTCGACGCCGGCCAGTACATGACGATCGGAGTGATGGTCGACGGGCGGATGGTCCAGCGGCCGTATTCGGTCGCCTCGCCGCCGGCCGTGACCTCGACCGAGGGCTACGAGTTCTACATCCGGCTCGTCCAGGGTGGCACGTTCACGCCGCTCCTGTGGGAGCTCCCGGTCGGTCACGGCATGCGGATGATCGGCCCGAAGGGTCGCTTCACCCTCCTGCCGGACGACGGCCGGACCCACATCTTCATCTCGTCGGGGACCGGCAACGCGCCGTTCGTCGCGATGATGCGCCAGCTCCTGATCGACGGCGTCCCCCGACGGGTCGTCTTCCTCAACGGCGTCTCCTACGCCGACGAGCTCGGCTACCGGGACCTCGTGGAGCGCTGGGAGCGGACAGCCGAATACCCGGTCACCTACATCCCGACGGTCTCCCGCCCGAACGACCCGGCCAACGCCGGCTGGACCGGCCGGACCGGACGGGTCGAGATCGATCCTCGGCCCGGTCCTCGACGAGCTCGGGCTCACGCCCGGCGACTCGATCGCCTACCTGTGCGGCAACCCGGACATGATCCTCGCCGCCGAGGCGACGCTTCTCGAGCGGGGCTACCCGGAGGAGCAGGTCCACAAGGAGCTCTACTGGCCGAAGGGCAAGGAGCCCCGCGGCGCCACGGGCGCCGACCTCGCCGCCGCCATCGACGCCGCGGAGTCCAACGCCGACGAGTAGGCTCGCCGGCGCTCGAAGCTGAGACGTTCCATCCGATCTAGTCCGTCGCGCGATGCCCCGCCCGGTAGTGGGCGGCGAGCACGATCCTCCCCCCAGTCGTTGGTGGGGTCGCGCCAGACAGCGTGGATATGGTTGGCGCCGTCCTGGGTGTTGTCGTATTCGATGAGCGTCCGCGGTCCACGGATCGCGTAGTAGTGGCCCTGCCCGGGCCGATCGCTCCCCGCCCAGGCGAACGTCAGGCCGTCGAGGCCGGCGTCGACGATCCGTCCCCACTCCTCGGCGGCCAGCTCCGGCCGGGCCCGGTCGAGGTAGTGGCGGACGAGGGCGATGAGCGCGGTCCGCTGGGGCGGCTCGAGCTCGTCGTGGCGGATGCCGGTCGCGATGCCGTCGAGCACCGCCCGCCGCCCGTTGCCGCTCAGGATGTCGGGCGGGGCGACCGGATCCACGACGGCGATCCGTCGCTGCTCATCGGTGAGGGTGGCCAGGAGCGACCGCGCCAGCGTCTCCTCCCCGCTCAATGCCCGCGAGCCGGCTCGACCGCCGGCCGCCACCGCCGCGGGCTCATCGGGGACGACGGCCGGGTTCGCGCCGAGGAACGACGGAGCGCTCCCGGCAAGCGCGCCGCCGACGAACGTCTGCTGGATCGCCACGTGATGGCCGCCGATCCGCCACGACCACGGCGAGTCGGCCGACGCGGGATCGCCGAAAACGGCGAACCAGTACAGCTCCGGGTCGCGCCGCTCCGAGCCCGACCGCCCGGCGGCACGCTCGAGCTCGCCGAGGATCGGCTCGAGGACGATGATGGAAGCGACCTCGCCCGCTCCTCGGGCACTGAGCGCTGCTGCGACGATCGCCCCCGCAGCCTCACCCTGGGCGGCATCCATCTCGCCGATCGCCAGGCCGGCCCGGGGCCCCGGCGTGTACTGCCAGACGGAGCGCTCCTCGTCGGCGAATCTGAACGTCGCGGTCGCCCGCCGGCCCTCGTCGAGCGTCGCCAGCCACGACCGGACCGCCCGGCCGATCTCACCGACGGCCGCCGTCACGTCGCCGGGAGTCGTCGACATCGGATCAGCCGGCGCGGGCCGCGTCGAGCCGGTCGAGGATGAGGCGGGTAACGCCCTCCACCGGTACCCGTTCCTGGGCCATCGAGTCGCGGTCGCGAACGGTCACCGCGCCGTCCTCGAGGGACTCGACGTCGACCGTGATGCACCACGGGGTGCCGATCTCATCCTGGCGCCGATAGAGCTTGCCGATCGCCGCCGTGTCGTCGTAGACGGCCATCGTGTGGCGCTGCAGGTCGGCCTTGATCCGGTGGCAGAGCTCGACGATCTCCGGCCGCTTCTTGAGCAGCGGCAGGACGGCCACCTTGTACGGGGCGAGATCCGGGTGAAGGGCGAGTGAGACGCGGGTCTCACCGCGGACCTCCTCCTCCCGGTAGGCGTCGATGAGGAAGGTGAAGGCGGCCCGGTCGGCGCCGCCGGCGGTCTCGACGATCCAGGGGATGACGTGCTCGTCGGTCGCCTGGTCGAAGTATTCGAGGTTCTCGCCCGATGCTTCGGCATGGCGGGACAGGTCGAAGTCGCCCCGGTTGTGGACGCCCTCGAGCTCCTTCCAGCCGAACGGGAACCGATACTCGATATCGACCGCCTTCTTGGCGTAGTGGGCGAGCTCGTCCGGCGCGTGCTCCCGGGTGCGGAGGCGGGTCGGATCGACGCCGAACCGCTCGTACCACGCCCGCCGCCGCGGCAGCCACTCCTCGAAGACGGCGGCGGCCGTGTCGGGACGGACGAAGTACTGCATCTCCATCTGCTCGAATTCGCGCATCCGGAAGACGAAGTTGCCGGGGCTGATCTCGTTGCGGAACGACTTGCCGATCTGGGCGATCCCGAAGGGCAGTTTCTTGCGCGACGACTGCTGGACGTTCTTGAAGTTGACGTAGGAGCCCTGGGCCGTCTCGGGGCGGAGGTAGACGACGGCGGCGTCCTCCTCGACCGGGCCCATGAAGGTCCGGAACATGAGGTTGAAGCGACGCGGCGCCGACAGCGGTCCGCCGTCGACCGGGCAGCGCAGGCCGAGCCGCTCGACGATCCCCGGATCCTGGAGCTCGGTCGCCGTCAGATGCTCGGCCCCGGGCAGCTCGTCGAGGCGGAAGCGGCGGTGGTCCGTCTGGCACTCGACGAGCGGGTCGCTGAACGAGCCGACGTGGCCGGACGTCACCCAGACCTGGGGGTGCATGAGGATCCCCGCGTCGAGCCCGACGATGTCGTCGCGCTCCTGGACCATCGCCCGCCACCAGGCCCGTTTGACGTTGTTCTTCAGCTCGACGCCGAGCGGACCGTAATCCCAGACGGCGTTGATGCCGCCGTAGATCTCGCTCGAGGGGAAGACGAACCCGCGCCGCTTGCTGAGCGAGACGATCGTCTCGAGCGAGGCGATGGCGGGCGCGACATCGTCCGGGTCGCTGGTAGGTGGGGAGGAAGTCACGGCACGCTCCGTTGGGCGACCGGCCGTGGCAGGGACGGTCGCGAGGGCTGGGACCGCGATGCTAGCAGAGGTCCGGCGTCGGGCTCGCTCCGATCACGCGCCCGACGGGAGAGACTCCTCGAGGAGGCGCAGCGCGTTCTCGCCCATGACCGCCCGGATCGCCGGCTCGGCGAAACCTGCCTCGAGGAGGGCGTCGGTCAGGCGGGCCAGCCCGGCGGCGTCGAACGGCGCGGAGACCGCACCGTCGAAGTCGGAGCCGAGGGCGACATGGCGGACGCCGACCACCGACACGGCATGGGCGATCGCTCGGGCGATCGATGCCGGGTCGTCGCCGCAGACGGCCGCCGGCCAGAAGCCGATACCGACGAGACCGCCGGTCCCCGCGACGGCGCGGAGCTGATCGTCGGAGAGGTTGCGGTTCGATTCGCACGTCGCCCGCACCCCCGCGTGGGAGACGACGACCGGCCGGCGGGCGACCGCGATGACGTCGTCGACCGTCGCGGCCGACGCATGGGCGAGATCGACGACTATCGACCGCGCCTCGAGCAGGGCGACGAGGTCCCGGCCGAGGTCGGTCAGGCCGCCCTTCGTCACGCCGTGGGCCGAGCCGGCGAACCCGGTATCGAGGAAGTGACTCGGCCCCATCATCCGGTAGCCGGCCTCGACCAGGCGGTCGACGAGACGCTCGAGGAGCACGGCATCGCCGGACAGCGGATGTGCGCCCTCGAGGGCGAGGAAACAGGCCGTCAGCTCGGGATCCGCCCCGCGTCGGGCGAGGTGGTCGCGCAGGTCTGACTGCGATCGGATGAGGGCGAGTCGGCCCTCCGAGGCTTCGGCGAACGTTGCGGCTCGCGAGGCGAGGTGGAGCGCCCGGGCGAGTGGGTCGCGCATCGCCGGCCGCGGCCAGCCGAGGCCGAGGGCGACGAGCGTCACGTCGTCGAAGGCGTCGGCCTCGTTGCGCTCCATGCTCACGTTCCGTGGCACCCGGGTCGCGACGGCGAATCCCTGGAGGGCGACGTTGCCCTCGATGAGGCGGGGCACGTCGATGTGGCCCGCGTCGCTCCGGACGAGGAGGTCGCGGCCCCAGAAGAGCGAGTCGGCATGGAGGTCGACGACCCGCAGCGTCGCGTGGAGCTCGCGGGCGCGCTCCGAGACCGCGGCGCCGTCGCCGGTGACGGCGTTCCGCCTCCGATCCGCCCGGGCGACGAGGCGCCGACCGACCGGCCCGCCGGCCACGGCGAGCGAAGTCAGTCCCGCGGCGACGACGGACCCCGCGGCGAAGCCGGCGGCCGCCACGACCGCCGTCCGGCGCCTCACTGGACCGGGGGGCCGCCGACCGGGACCGCCCGGACCTCGTCGAGGAACGGCAGCGACCTCGCCTCCCGCTCGAGGGCCGTGCCGATGAACGCCCGCATCGCCGACTCGACCTCACGCTCGACGGCCGGGTCGAGGCGGAGCTCGGACAGCGCCTCGGCATCGAGCCGCTGGTAGGCGCGGAGGAGCTTGACCGCCTCGAGGCTGAGCCGCGTCAGCGCGGCCGGTGGACCGGGATCGCGCTGGCACAGGACGCCGCCGAGCGGCGGCACCCAGCGGAACGTGTCACCGGGTTCGAGGACCCGGTCGCACTCGACGCAGCGCTCGAGCTCGGGCCGGACGCCGAGCTCATCGGCGAGGTGCATCTCGTACCAGCGGGCGACCCGTCCCGGGGCCATACCGGCGTCGAGCAGGCCGTACGCCCGGTGGAGCAGCGCATAGAGTGGCTGGGCGGCATGCCGCTCCTCGAGGCTCCGATCTGCCAGCTCCGCGAGATACCAGGCGGTGGCTGCCGACTCGAGCGAGTCGCGCAGGCGCAGCCAGGCGTGGCCGACGACGACCTGGGTGACGACGTCGAAGGTCCGGCCCCGGGCGAGCTGGACCCGCAGCTCGGCGAACGGTTCAAGGCTGCCGCCGATGCGGCTCTTCTGGCGACGGATGCCCTTGGCGATCGCCTTGAGCTTGCCGTACTCGGGGGTGATGAGGGTCAGGATCCGGTCCGCCTCGGAAAAGTCGAAGCGCGACAGGACGATCGCGTCGGTGACGTAGATGCGGCGTTCGGGCACGAGGCGACGGTAGCAGAGGACGGCCGAGGCTTCCGGCGCGGTCAGCCGCTCGCGGGCGCCGTCAGGCGGCCGGCGAGAGCGCAGTCAGACGGCCGGCGGAGCGCCGTCAGAGGCCGCCCGAACCCGCTACCGACACCTCGCATGTTTGCTCGCGAGTCGCTACACTCGGCCGGTGACCGAGTCCACGCTCACCGACGTCGACATCAGCGAGCTCGTGGCCGCGACCGAAGCGGAGATCCGCGGGCTCGTCCGCGACCGCGACGAATCGACCCGTGGCATGTACGAGATGGCCCGCTACCACCTCGGCCTCGACGGTTCGACCGGCCGCGGCGGCAAGCGCGTCCGGCCCCTCCTCGGCCTCCTCGCCTACGCGAGCATCACCGGCGAGTACGAGCGGGCCCTGCCGGGCGCCGCCGCGGTCGAGCTCGGCCACAACTTCAGCCTCGTCCACGACGACATCGAGGACGGCGACACGGAGCGACGCCATCGGCCGACCCTCTGGGCGGTCCACGGCATCCCCCAGGCCATCAACACGGGCGACACGCTCTTCACCCTGTCCCGGATCGCCCTCCATCGCCTCACCGACCTCGGTTTCAGCGACTCGAAGGTCCTCCGCCTCGTCCGCCTCTACGACGAGACCTGCCTCGCCCTGTGCGAGGGCCAGTACATCGACATCTGGACCTCCGAGCACGAGGAGGCGATGTCGGTCGAGCTCTACTTCGACATGATCGGCCGCAAGACGGCCGCCCTCATCGCCGCCTCGGTCGAGGCCGGTGCCCTCCTCGCCAGCGACGACGAGGCGGTGATCTCCCGCTACCGCTCCTTCGGCTGGGAACTCGGCCTCGCCTTCCAGCTCAACGACGACCTGCTCGGCATCTGGGGCGCCGAGCGGGCGACCGGCAAGGAGCCGTCCGACCTCGCCCGCCACAAGAAGACGTTGCCGGTGATCTACGCCCTCGAGCACGCCGGTCCCGAGGACCGCGAGCGGTTGACGACGCTGTACGCCGACCCCTCCCCCGCCCCGGCCGACGTCGTCGAGGCGGTCGCCATCCTCGAGCGCTCGGGCGCCCGCGACTACGTCCGCAATGCGGCCCGGCGCCACCGCGACGCCGCCCTCGCCGAGCTCGATGCGGCCGGCGTCGTCCGGCCCGATGCCCGCGAGGCCCTCGAACGGATCATGGTCTCGGTCATCACCGCCTGATCCGACTCAGGTCGCCTTCCGACCGGATCTAGCGGTCGCCCTCGTCGTCATCGGGCTCGTCGTCCTCGTCCGGGTTGCGGACGACGAGGACCTTGCCGGCCCGCCGCCCATCGGTCGATTCGACCGTCAGGGTGAGCCCGTCGACATGGATGACATCGCCCGGCCGGGGCACCCGCCCGATGCGATGGAAGACGAGGCCGCCGACCGTGTCGTACTCGTCCTCGTCCTCGAGGTCGAGCTCGCGCTCGAAGAGCTCGCCGAGGTCGTCGACCGAGGCTCGCCCATCGACCCGGGCCTCGTCGTCGGAGATGCGGACGACCATCGGCTCCTCGACGTCGTACTCGTCCTGGATCTCGCCGACGATCTCCTCGAGGAGGTCCTCGATGGTGACGAGGCCGGCCGTCCCGCCGTATTCGTCGAGGACGATGGCGATGTGGACCTTGCGCCGCTGGAACTCGTGGAGCAGGTCGTCGATCGACATGCTCTCGGGGACGAAGACGGGGGTCCGGAGGAGCGAAACAAGGGTCGGTCGGGGGGCGGCGCCGTCCTTGAGGATCGGCAAGAGGTCCTTGGCGTAGAGGATCCCGATGACCTCGTCGACCGTCGCCTGGTAGACCGGCACCCGCGAATGGCCGCCCTCGACGACAAGGTCGATCGCCTCCTCGAGGCTCGCCGACGCCGGCAGCCCGACGATGTCGATGCGGGGAACCATCACCTCGTGGACGCGGCCCTGGCCGAGCTCGATGACCGCGTGGATCATCTGCTCCTCCTCGGCCTCGAGGATGCCCTGCTCGCCGCCACGCTCCACGATGAGCTTCAGCTCCTCGGCGCTGATCTGCGCCTCGGGCGCCATGTCGGCGCCGAGCATCCGGGTGATCGCCCGGGTGATGCCGGTCAGGAGGCCGACGATCGGCCCGAGCACTCGTCCGAGCACGTCGATCGGCCGTGACAGCACCAGGGCGAACCGTTCCTGATGGGCAAGGGCGAGCGTCTTCGGGACCAGTTCGCCGAACACGATGGTGAAGAAGGCGAGCAGGGCGGTGACGACGAGCAGGGAGATGGCCGCAGCCGATCCCCGGAGGGCGTCGATCTGGGAGAGGAGGCCGGTCAATCCATCGACGAGCCGGACCGCCGCGAAGGCGGACGCGAAGAAGCCGAGGAACGTGAGGCCGAGCTGGCAGACCGCGAGGAAGCGGCCCGGATCGTCAAGGAGTCGTCGGACGCGGCGGGCGCCACGGTCTCCCTCCTCGACGAGCTGATCGATGCGGCTCCGCCGGACCGACACGAGGGCGATCTCGGATGCGACGAAGAAGCCCTCGAGAACGGTGAGGATGACGATGAACAGGAGGTCGGTGATCGGCAGGTTCACGTGGGGTCGTCAGCATCCGGGGACGCCGTGGCGCCCGTGCCGGTCTCCGGGCGATCGTCGTCGGCGAGCGGTCGCGGGTCGCGCATCCGGGCGGGCACGCCCACGGCGAGCTTGCCGGGCGGGACGTCCCGGGTGACGACGGCGCCGGCGCCCGTCTTCGCCCCGTCCCCGATCGTGAGCGGGGCGACGAGCATCGAATCGACGCCGAGGAAGACATCCTTGCCGATCGTCGTCCGCGACTTCCGCCGGCCGTCGTAGTTGGCGGTGATCGTGCCCGCCCCGACGTTCGTGCCGGCCCCGACCTCGGCGTCGCCGAGGTAACTCATGTGGTGCTGCCGGACGCCCGCTCCGAGGCGGCTGTTCTTCACCTCGGCGTAGTTGCCGAGCTCCGCACCCGGGCCGATGACCGAGCCCGGCCGGAGATGGCTGAACGGCCCGATGCTCACCTCGTCGCCGACCTCCGAGGCTTCGAGCATGCTCGCCCAGATGTGGCAGCCGCGTCCGACGACCGTGTCGGCGATCACGCTGCCGGCGCCGATGACCGTGCCCCGGCCGATGCGGGTCGCGCCGCGGAGGATCACGTTGGGCTCGATGGTCACGTCCGGCTCGAGCTCGACCGTCGCCTCGATGTAGGCGGTCGACGGATCGGCCATCGACACGCCGGCACGGAGATGGCGCTCGTTCACCTCGGCCCGCAGGTCGCCCTCGGCCTCGGCCAGCTGGAGGCGGTCGTTGATGCCGAGGAGGCGGCCGTCGTCCTCGACCGTCACGGCAGCCACGCCGGCGCCGTCGGCCGCCGCGAGCGCGACGAGGTCGGTGAGATAGACCTCGCCGGTCGCCGCCGAGGGCCGGAGATCGCCGATCCGGCGGCGCAGCCAGGCGGCGTCGAGGGCGTAGACGCCGGCGTTCACCTCGGTCAGCTCGAGCTCGCCGTCGGCGGCGTCCTTCGCCTCCACGATGGCCGTGACCGAGCCGTCGTCGTCGCGGACCACCCGACCGAGCGAGCCCGGCTCGATCGTCTCGACCGCCACGAGCGCGATGGACGCCCCGGTCGTCCGGCGCTCCGCGAGGAGCAGCTCGGCCAGGCCAGGATGGATCCGCGGCACATCGCCGCTGAGGACGAGGATCTCGGTCGCCGATCCCGGGATGCTGCCGAGCGCAGCCCGGAGCGCATCGCCCGTCCCGTTCGGCTCGGCCTGCAATGCCATCTCGGCTTCGGCGGCGAACACGTCGCGGACGGCGGCGGTCGCCGGCGAATAGACGACGATCGGGCGCCCCCCACCGGTGGCGGCCCTCGCCGCGTCGAGGACGTAGGCGAGCATCGGGCGGCCGAGGAGCGGGTGGAGGACCTTGGGCGTGGCCGACTTCATCCGGGTGCCGAGCCCGGCCGCGAGAACGACGGCGACGGGCGCCGCGGTCGGATCGGTCATGGGCGGGGTCGCCGGGCGGGAGCGGGCGGTCGCGGATCCGAACCGGTGACAGCTCCGTCCGGCAAGCGTGGGGCGACTGTCATGTGGAGTGCGGGCATCGTAGCCGCCTCCTCCGCCGCGTGTCCATCGCCGCCCCGCACGGACGGCCGGGCGGGACGATCAGCACGAGGTCGGACCGCCGGCCGCTCGAGCGGTCGACAACGCTCGACGGATCTGGTCGGCGTGCTCGTGGGCGTGGGCCGAGTAGATCCGCAGCCAGTCCTCGACGTCGTAGCGCCCCGATTCGGTGTGGACGCCCGACCGCTCCCACTGAGCGTCGGTCAGCCGGTCGAGGATCTGGGCGGTCGTCGCCCGGGCGGCACCGAGAGCGGCCAGCGACGGCTCGATCTCGCGGTCGTCGTAGAAGAGGCGGCGGGCGTAGCGCGGCTCGTCGTAGCCCTCGATGACCGGCGAGTCCTCGGCGATCAGCTTGCGCAACCGGAAGGCCGAGATCATCTCGCTGTCGGCGAGGTGGTGGACGACCTGCCGGGCGGTCCATTCGTCGGGAGCTGCCGGTCGGGCGTCGAGGTCGTCGGGCGAGGCCCCGGCGACCGCCTCGCGGACCGTCCGTTCGCCGTCCCGGTAGCGCTCGATCATGGCCGTTCGCTCGGCCGCCGTGTAGCGACCGCTCATCGAGCCGGCCGGACGGCGATGGCCTCGATCTCGACGAGGCCGCCCTTGGGCAGCGAGCCGACCGCGAACGTGGATCGGGCCGGGGCCGGGTCGACGACGAAGCGGCCATAGACCGCGTTGACCGCGGCGAAATCGTCGATGTCGGCGAGGAAGATCGTCGTCTTCACGACGTCGCCCCACGAGCACCCCGCGGCGTCGAGGACCGCGGTCAGGTTCTCGAGGGCCCGGGCAGCCTGGGCCTCCACGCCGACCGGGAGCTCGCCGCTGGTCGGGTCGAGGCCGAGCTGGCCGGCGCAGAAGACGAGGCCGCCGGCCGAGATCGCCTGGCTGTATGGCCCGACCGGCGCCGGCGCACCGTTCGTCTCGATCCGTTCACGCGTCATGCTGGTCCCTCTCGTTCCGGTCCTCGATCAGATCCCGTGTCCGTGTCGTGTCCCTCGTGGTCGCGGACGGCGATCGTCGTGGCGATGACCGTCGGCCGAGTCGTCCCGACGAGCGGCAGCGACCCGGCCGCCAGCGCGCCCTCCACGAGGGTGGCGCCGGCCGTCGCGTCCTCGACCGAAGGATAGAGCGCCCACAGTGTCGGCCCCGAGCCGGACTGGCCGATCGGACGGCCGAGGAGCCGGACGAGCGCCCGGCGGAGCCCGACGATGGCCGGTTCGACGACGGCGGTGGCGGCGGCGAGGTCGTTGGCCGATGCGAGCACCGCCGCCCGGTCGAGCAGCCGCTCTGTCGAGAGGCCGCGCTGGACCTCGCCGGCGAGGTGGGTCGAGCTCGCGGCGGTCGCCCCGCGATCGGCCGGCTGCGCCCCGCCGTCGAAGGCGGCGAAGACGGCGGCGGTCGAGATGGCGACCGAAGGCGTCACGAGGAGGACGCCGGGCGGCCGCCCGACGATCCCGCGAACGGGGCTGACCCGCTCGCCGCGGCCCTCGACGATGGCAGCTCCGGCGGCGAGGAAGAACGGCACGTCGGAGCCAAGGCGTGCGGCGACCTCGGTCCGGAGAGGGTCGACGAGCTCGGCTCCCCACGCCACGGCCGCTCCCACGATCGCCGCGGCCGCATCGCTGCTGCCGCCGCCGAGGCCGGCCGCGACGGGGATCCGCTTGTCGAGCCGGACGGCGAGTGGCGGCGCGGCGGCGCCGGCCGATCCACTCGGGCTGCCGCTGCCGCCGCCTCCTCCCCAGCCGGCTCCGACCGTCCGCCGCGTCTCGGCGAGCGCGCGGAGGATGAGGTTGTCGTCGCTCGGCCCGGGGTCGAGGCCCACGACATGGAGCGAGTCCGCGCCACTCGACGCCACGGCGAGGGTGAGGACATCGCCGAAGCCGAGGGTGACCATGATCGAGTGGAGCTCGTGGTGGCCGTCGGACCGCCGGCCGAGCACGGCCAGGGTCAGGTTGAGCTTGGCCGGAGCGAAGCGGACGACCGGACCGAGTCCGCGCAGGGCGTCGCCGCTCAACCTTCGTCCGCCCCTTGCTCGCCGCCCAACGATCGCTCGGCGGCCGATGACCGTCCGGCGGCCGAGGCGCGACGGCCGCGGGTGTCCTGCCCGATCGGTCCGAGGGCCTCCCGGAGGGCGAGCCACTCACCCACGGCGAGGGTCTGCGGCCGCCGGTCGGGGGCGATCCCGACGGCGGCGAGCGCGGCGGCGGCCCGTGCCGGCTCGATCGGGAGCTGCCGCGGCAGCACGTTGTGGATCATCTTGCGGCGCTCCCGGAAGGCCGCCTGGACGAGCCGCCACAGCTCGTCCTCCTCCCCGGGCGGCAGCAGGTCGGCATCGTCGTCGCGGTAGGGCTCGATGACGATCACCGACGACTGGACGGCCGGCTCGGGCTCGAACGCCGCCGGCGGTACGTGGAAGGCGATCGACGCCCGGGCGTGGTACTGGACGAAGACCGAGAGGTAGCTCATCGAGCCCGGCGGCGCGGCGATCCGCTCGGCGACCTCACGCTGGACCATGAGGACGGCCCGCTCCGGGCGCGGCGGCCCGCCGAGGAGGAGGTGGAGGATCGGGCTCGTCACGTGGTACGGGAGGTTGGCCACGACGTCGAACGGCGGACGGGCCAGGGCCGCGACCTCCTGGTCGAGGACGTCGCCCTCGACGAGCCGGAGCCCACCCGGGGCATCGGGATCTGCCTCCGAGCGAGCCATCTCGGCGGCGAAGACGTCCCGCAGCCGCTCCGCCAGCCCATGATCGAGCTCGACCGCGGTGACCGCCGCCCCGGCCGCGAGAAGCCCGCCGGTGAGGATGCCGAGCCCCGGCCCGATCTCGAGGATCCGCCGGCCCGGGACCGGCCCGGCTGCGGCGAGGATGGCGTCGAGGACGTCGGTGTCGGCGAGGAAGTTCTGGGAGAGGCGCTGGCGGGGCCGGAGGCCCGCCTCGCGGAGGGCGCGCCGGACGAGGTCGGGATCGACCCGTGGCGCCGCCGTCATCGCCGGGCGAGCGGCAGCGAGGGCCGCGCGTCGAGGTCGAGCCCCGCCCGCTCCCCCGCGGCGAGTCGGCGAGCGCCGGCCGCCCCGATCATCGCCCCGTTGTCGGTACACAGTCCCGGTCGCGGGACGATGAGCGGCAGCTTCCGACCGGCTGCCTCGTCGGCGAGCCGCCCCCGGAGAGCGGCGTTGGCCGCCACCCCGCCGCCGAGGACGATCGACCGCGCCCCGATCGCCTCGGCCGCCCGCATCGTCTTCGTCGCCAGCACGTCGACGACCGAGTCCTGGAAGCCGCGGGCGAGCCGGGCCACGGTCGGCGCGGAGAGCTCGGCGTCCGGGTCGTCGGACGGCAGCCCCTCGTCGGCCCGGGCGGCATCGACGATCCGTCGGGCCGCCGTCTTGAGGCCGCTGAAGCTGAAGTCGTAGCTGTCCCCGAGCCACGCCCGGGGGAAGGCCACCTCGTCGCCGGACGCGCCCTCGGCCGCCCGCTGGATCGCCGGACCGCCCGGATAGCCGAGGCCGAGGAGGCGGCCGACCTTGTCGAAGGCCTCGCCGGCGGCATCGTCGACCGTCGCCCCGAGGAGGCGGTACTCGAGGTGGTCCCGCATCTCGACGAGGAACGTGTGGCCGCCCGAAACGACGAGGGCGACGAGGGGGAAGATCGGCTCCTCCGGATCGGTGCCGGTATCGGCCAGCCAGGCCGCATAGACGTGTCCCTCGAGGTGGTTCACCCCGAGGAGCGGCTTGTCGTGGACCCAGGCGAGGGCCTTGGCGAAGTTGATGCCGACGAGGAGCGAGCCGGCGAGTCCCGGCCCGTACGTGACGGCTACCGCGTCGATGTCCGACCACGTCACGCCGGCGCCGGCCCAGGCCTCGTCGAGGACCGGCACGATCCAGCGCAGGTGGGCCCGGGCGGCCACCTCGGGCACGATGCCGCCGGTCGCGGCGTGAAGGGCGACCTGGCTCGCGACGACGTTGGCGACGATGCCTCGACCGCCGTCGATGATCGCGATCCCGGTCTCGTCGCAGCTGCTCTCGATGGACAGGAGGAGGGGGCCGCTCATGCCGGGTCGCCGGCCGATGGGTCGTCGGCCGGCAGGGCGTCCTCGAGGGCGGTCGCCTCGATCGAGCCGCGGAGCTCGGCCAGTCGCGCCCGCATCCGCCGATCGTCGAGCGGCTCCGTCGTCATGACGAGGGCATCCTCGTGGTCGTCGCTGTAGTAGTTCGGGCGGATGCCGACCGGTCGGAAGCCGAACTTCTCGTAGAGGTGGCGCGCCGGGGCGTTCGACAGTCTTACCTCGAGGGTCGCCTCGCGGGCTCCCTTGGCGACGGCGAGCTCGAGCATGGCGAGGAGGAGGCGCTCGCCCACCCCGCGGCGGCGATAGGCCGGATCGACGGCGAAGGTCGTCACGTGGGCCTCGTCGACCATGAGCCAGATCCCGGCGTAGGCGACGACCCGGCCATCGAGCCGGACGACCCGGTAGTGGGCGAGCCGGTTCGTTTCGATCTCGGTCCGATAGGCGTGGGCCGGCCAGGGCGTCGTGAAGCTCCGTCGCTCGATCTCGTGGACGGCCGACAGGTCGTCCTGGCGCATCGGCTCGACGACGACCTTCAGCGGGGGTCGCGCGACCACTCGACCTCTCCGCTCTCGCGGGTGACGCCGCGGGGCAGGGTGACGTAGGCCGGCACAAGCCCGGCGAGATCGTCGGTGTCGCCCCGGCCGAGGCGGGCCGCCCCGAGGCCCAGCAGGGCCCGCCCGAGGCCCTCGAGGGCACGGCCGCCGCGGGCGACGGCATCGGACGGGGCTCGCCCCTCGAGATCGACGGCGACGAGGGTCGTGCGGGGGGGCAGCTCGGGCTCGGCACCGGCCGGCAGTCGCTCGGCGACCGTCCCGCGGACGAGGATCCGCTCGTTGGGGCCGGCCGGCAGGAGGAGCGCCGAGCCAGCGGCCTCCCCGGGGTCCTCGCTTGCCTCGGACGCGGCGAGGAGGGCGGCCGAGCTGGCCACGCCGACGATCGGGATGCGGAGGCCGTGAGCCAGCCCCTTGGCGGTCGCGAGGCCGACCCGCAGGCCGGTGAACGTGCCCGGCCCCGTCCCGACCACGATCGCGACGAGGCGCGAGCGGCGGACGTTGTTCTCGCCGAGGATCCGCTCGAGCGACGGCAGGAGCGTCTCGCCGTGCCGGTGGCCGGCCACCCAGGTGGTCTCGCCGATCGGGGTCCCGTCGGGCAGGCCGAGGGCGACGACGACTCGGCTCGACGACGTGTCGAGGGCGAGGATCGCCCGCCGTCGCCCGTCCGTCGCGCTTGTGCTTTCCGCCTCGCTCGCCGTCTCGTTCACCGGATCGCCCGGAGGTAGCGCTCGTGGCCCGCGTCGGCCGCCTCGACCGTCACGGAGCGCGCCCCCTCGCCGGTCCCGGCGATGTGGACATCGAGGCGCGCCGGCGGCAGGTCGGACCCGAGCCGGTCCGCCCATTCGACGATCGTGACGCCGTCGGCCTGGCGGTCGTCGAAGAGGCCGTCCTCGTATGGGTCGACCCCGTCCGCAAGCCGGTAGAGGTCGACGTGGAAGAGCGGCAGCCGCCCGGCGTACTCGGTCATGAGGACGAAGCTCGGCGAGTTGACCGTCTCGGCGACGCCGAGCCCGGCCCCGTATCCCTTCGCCAGCTGGGTCTTGCCGGCGCCGAGCTCACCGAACAGGCACAGCAGGTCGCCCGGAGCGGCCGCGGAGGCGAGCCGAGCGCCGAGGTCCCGCATGGCCGCGGGGTCGGCGATCGTGAGCACCACGGGGCTGATCGCGGAGGCCGTCATCGTCGAGGGGTCAGCTGTAGCGCTCGAGGTTCGCGAGCGGCACGACGACCGGCGACTCGCTGGCGAACTGGACGTACCCGGCGTCGAGATGGATGCCCGAGCGGAAGCGGCGCGAGCCGGCCGGCCCGACCCAGCGACCCTCGCGACCGGCGGCGGGGCCGTGGAGGACCCGGACGGTCCGGCCGTCGACCGAGGGGACGCGGACGCCGGGGCCGAGGAGGAGGCAGGGCGGATCGGGCACGATCGCCACCTCGTGGCCGGCTGCCGCGGCGAGGACGGCCATGACCGCCGCCGAGATCGGTCGACGGACGGCGCCGTCGAGGACGAGCACCGCGAAGGGCGGCGGCCGATGGAGACTCGCTCGCTGCCGGGAATCCGACGCAGCGAGATCGCGGAGGTCCTTCTCCGACAGGCCGGCGACGATGACGCCGCGGACGCCCATCGCCCGGGCCCTCGTCAGGCTCTCGGCGTCGATCCGGCTGGCGACCACGAGGATCGAGCCCGCCCGGCCGACGTCGATGGCCGTCGTGTTGGGGCTCGCGTCCATCGCCCCGGCGAGCTCAAGACGGCCGCGGGTGAGTCCCCCGGCGACCCCCACCCCGGGGATGGCCGGGCCGCTCGCGACGAGCTCGATGCCCATGCCCGGCCGGACGGCCTTGATCGTGCCGGCCGCCGGGGCCTCGAGGACCTCCGAGGCGGTACCGGTCGCCATGCGCCAGCCAGAACCGAGATCGGCGATGAGCTCGCCGGCCTCGCCATCGGCCGGCGCATGCCAGTCGCCCGAATGGCGGATCGGCCCGCTGTCGGCCGCCGTCCCGCCGGCCCCGTCGGCGGCCTCACCGGCCCCGGATGACTTCGAGCCGGACCCCTGGGATCTCGTCGCGGCGCCACCCCGGCGGCGTCCGGGGCCGCCCACGCTCCGCAGGCTCGGATCGCGGACCCGCTCGGCGAGCGGCGCCCCGCCCTCGACGACGTCGCCGGGCCGGACGATCACCCGATCGCCGATCCCGAGGGTCAGCCAGACGACCGGGCCGCGGAGCACGAGCGGTCGCGCGCCGACGAGGTCGAGGCCGCCCTGGTGAATGGAGGGTCGTGACGCGCCGGCGTACGAGCCGTCCGGGTCCGGGCCCGGACCGGGCGCTGGGTCGGTGACGGCGGCCGCATCCAGGGGCTGCTCTCCGGTCACGAATCCACCGCCACCCAGAGCGCGTTCTGCCAGGCCGCCAGCAGCTCGCGACGGTGCTCGATGCGGTCCGGCAGGCGGAGCGGAACGTCACGCAGGTCGACGAGGAGCCCACCGAGTCCGCCGCCGACCTCGATCGAGAAGTGGCGGCCCCGCGTTCCGAGCCGGACGAGGTCCTTGAACTCGAATTCGGCGGTCGCCACCTGGCCCGGCGGCAGGTCGACGAGCTGGAGCCCGCCGGGAACGAGATCGAGGGTCGACGACCCGGTCTCGCCGTGGACGATCAGCCGCCCGGCGCTCCGGCCGGCGTGGAGGCCCTGTGGCGAGACGACGCTGCCGAGCGGGGCGAGGAGGTCGTCGGCGAGGTCGGCGATGAGGCGCCGGCGTTCGCCCTCGTTGGGGATCGATCCGAGCGGGGCGAGGAGGCGGGCATGGTCGATCGCGAGGCCGCAGGCGCCCGACCGACGGAGCGTGTCGGCGAGGGCCAGCGCGACCGCCGGTCCGGGCGCGGCTGCGAAGACACCGCCGGTCGCGACGACGAGGTCCGGTGGCGCGAGCCGCTCGAAGTCCATCGTCCCGTTGACCAGGCGGACGAGGGCAGCCCGGGCGACTGCGAGGCGCAGGGCCGCCCCCTCACCGTCGGGATCGCCCCACGGGAAGCGGCGCAGCTCGCGGAGGCGATCGCGCAGGCGGATGCGGTCGAGCGCGACGGTCGACCAGGCGAGGACGCCGTCGACGTATGAGTCGTCGAGGACCTCGGGCACGAGACCGGCGTCCGGGACGACGGTCGAGCGAACCATCGGAGCCGACGGCTCGTCGCCTTCCATCGGGACCGGCGGGCGGGCGTAGACGCGGGATCCCGAATCGAGCCCGATGGCGACCGTCTCCACCCGCCGGCCGAGGACCGTGGCGAGCGATGCGGTGGCTCGGGCGATCCCGGCCGCGGCGTCGCCCGGCCTCGCCCGGAGGCGCTCGAGGAAGCCGCGAAGCGGATCCGTCTCGTCGGTCTCGCCGCCGGCCGGCGGCACGGTACCGGCTCGACCGGCCGCCGATACCGGGGCGTAGAGCCGCTCTGCGACGGCCGGGCCCGGCGCGCCGTCGGTCCGCGGCAGGGCGGCCACGCCGAGCGCGCCGGCGACGACGATCGTCGCCTCGGGACGGCGCTCGGCCAGGGCATCGATGAGGGCGGCCAGGGTGGCGGCCCGCTGACGCTCGGCGCTGGCCGGCGGGTCGGCGCTGCCGGCGAGGATCGTCGTGGTCCGCCGATCGAGGCCCGCCCGCATGAGATCGAGCGGATCGTCGCGCTCGAGGCTCGCGCTCACGACTCGCCAGCCGGCCCGCGAGGCCGCGCCCGCGAGGCGGACCCGCATCTCCTCGCTTACCGCCAGGACGGCGAGGACCTGCGGCGGAGAGCTGCGGGCGGCGAGCCTCGGCCACGACGTCACCGGGCCGAGGGCGGTCGCGTCGATCGCCCAGGCGAGGGCCGGGTCGGCCTCGAGCACGCCCGAGGCGAGATGTCGGATGACGGACTCGACCGGTATCGTCGCCGGGAAGGCGAGGGAGCCGAGCAGACGCCAGCGCCCGTCGACGCGGCCGACGAGCGCCGCGGACGTGGTCGCGGCACCGAGATCGAGGGCGAAGAACGCGCGCGGGTCGCTCGTCACCCGTCCATGCTACCCGGCTCCGCCGGTGCGGTCGCGCCGGCGACCGTGCTCGTCAGGCGTCCCAGGCCGTCTCTTCGTCGAACTCCTCGAGGCGTTCGATGAGGCGCTCGATGCCGTCTTCGTCGGCGAGGATCTCACTCGCCGTCGGCAGGTCGCCCCCGAAGACCCCATGGAGGACCGGATCGAAGAAGAGCATCGCGTTCGATCCGAGCGGCCGATAGGGCCGGCTGGCGTGGAGGAAATGGACCGCCGACGTGGTGAGGCCGCGGAGCTGGATCTCGCGGGCCACCTGTTCGACGAGCTCGTCGCGCTGCTCTTCGGAGGGGCCGCTCACCCGGCGGCTCCGGCCTCGATGGCGGCGTCCGC
Organism: uncultured Chloroflexia bacterium; assembly: GCA_963745405.1. Taxonomy (GTDB): domain Bacteria; phylum Chloroflexota; class Limnocylindria; order Limnocylindrales; family CSP1-4; genus C-114. Next base: position 132,164 of record CAVUWY010000002.1, read on the forward strand.
CTCGATGGCGTCATGGAACGCCTGGTACGCCGCCGCCCCGCGGAGGGCGAAGATGACTCTCTCGAGGGTCGGCACCGACGGGAGCATCTCGCGGACCGCCCTGACCGTCACCCGCGCCGCCTCGTCGAGGGGAAAGCCGCCGACGCCGGTCCCGAGGGCCGGGATGGCGATGCTCGTGGCGTCGATGTCGCGCGCACACTCCAGGGCACTGCGGACGGCCGCCGCGATCGCCGCGCCGCTCGTCCGACGACTCGTGTCGAGCGAGACGGCATGGATGACCGCCCGGGCGGCCAGGTCGCCGGCCGTCGTCACGATGGCCCCGCCGAGGGGCACGGGAGCCTGGCGGACGGCCGAGAACTCGATGATGTCGCCGCCGCGGCGCTTGAGGGCGCCACCGACCCCGGTCGACATCCACAACGCGGTGCTGGCCGCATTGACGATGACGTCGACCTCCAGGTCGCAGATATCACCATTCCACAGCTCGATCCGAGCTACCACCCGCGCACCTCCTCCGTGAGCGTCACGACGCCGACGGGCACGGCCGCGGAATGGTACACCCGAGGCAGGCGGGCAGCCATCTGCGTCACGAGCTCCCACGAGTTGGTGGTGCGCGCCCGCGCCAGCTCCGCGACGGTGATCTCGGCCGCGGCCGCCGGGTTCTCGGGGGACGCCTGGGCGCCGATGAGGACGAATTCGTCGTCGATCGACACCGGGGCTCCCGGCACGTCGGTGACATCGGCCATGACGGCGTCCATCGCGACGTTGCCGACGAGGGGCACCCGGCGGCCCCGGACAAGCGCCTCGGCGCGGTTCGAGAGGGCCCGCGACCAGCCGTCGCCGTAGCCGAGCGGGAGGGTGGCGATCCGCGACGGCCGGCTCGTCTCGAACGTCGGCCCGTAGCTCACCCCATGACCGGCCGGCAGGTCGGCCACCCGGACGGGTCGAGCGTGGAGGGACAGGACCGGCCGCAAAGCGCCGCCGAGCGATGGCTCGATCGCGGCGCCGGCCAGCTCGTCCGGGATGAGGCCATAGAGACCGAGCCCCGGACGGACCCGATCGTAGGCCGGCCCGCTGCCCGCCAGGAGCCCGCCGGTCGAGGCCAGGTGACGGTCGGCCGTGGTGGCGGCCGCGTCCGGCCCGGCGAGGCTCGCCAGCGAAACGCCGAAGGCGGCGACCTGGGCCGCCGAGCGCGCGGCGTCCTCCGGGGCGGCGAGATGCGTCCAGACGGCCGCGGAGCGCGCGCCGGGCACGGCGTCGATCAGGGCCCGGAGCTCGGCGACCTCGCCGACCGTCGTCCCGCCCCGGCCGAGGCCGGTCTCGATCTCGAGGTGGAAGTCGAGTGGCGGCTCATCGCGCCCAGGGGCGGCTGCTGACCTGTCCGCCGCGAGCGCGGCGAGCGAGCGCTCGAGCAACCGACGATCGCCGGCCGCGAGGGAGAGACGCGCGGCCCGGGCCGCGGCGACCCCCGACGGCGGGATCGGGTAGAGGACGAGGATGGGCCCGCCGATGCCGGCCCTCCGCAGATCGAGCGCCTCGTCGAGCGTGGCGACGCACAGTCCGTCGACGCCCGCTCGCTCGAGCCAGGACGCGACGGCCCGCGCACCGTGGCCGTACGCGTCGGCCTTGACCACGGCGTCGACCCGCACGCCGGCCGGCAGGGCGGCCCGGATCGCGCCGAGGTTGCCGGCCAGCCGGTCGAGGTCGATCTCGAGCCAGGCGGTACGAGGCAGCGGCGGCAGGCCCGCCGAGCGGAGCCGTTCGTCGATCGTGCTCAGGACGGATGTCCGTCGGCGGGATCGGGCGGGGCCGCGGGACTGCCCGGCGAGGATGTGCCGGCGGTGGACGTGCCGCCCGCGGGAGTCCCGGCCGGAGCCGTCTCGGCCGGATCCGGCCGCGGAGCGAAGCCGAGACGGCGCTCGCCGCGGAGACGTTCGGCGAGGGAGGCCAGCCGCCGCCGGGCATAGGCGATCTCGATGGGCAGGTCCGAGGCGAGCAGCCCGCTGTCGCCGAGCCGGTCGCGGACGGACTCGCCGGCAGTGCCGTGGAGGTGGACGCCGAGGCGGGCGGCGTCGTAGGCGGAGAGACCCTGGGCGAGGAGCGACCCGATCGTGCCGGCGAGGACGTCTCCGGTCCCGCCGGTCGCCATCGCCGGGTTGACGAAGCCGGCCACCGAGACCGCCCCGTCGGGTGACGCGATCACCGTCCGGGCGCCCTTGAGGACGACGACCTGGCCCCACTCGGCGGCCGCGGCCGCCGCTGCTGCGGCTCGCGCCGCGTCGTCGTCGACGAGGTCGCCGTCCGCCGCCGGATCGCGGCCGCTGCCGGCCCGCAGCCGGGCGAACTCGCCGACGTGCGGCGTGAGCACGGCGGAGCGCCGGACGCCGTCCCACCAGGAGTCGGTCGAGGCGAGCCCGCGGAGCGCCTCGGCGTCGAGGACGATCGGGGCGGGGGTCGGCTCGGTGGGCTCCGCTCCCCCGTCGCTCGTCCGGGTCACCGAGTCGTCGGTCGCCGCCAGCAGGTCGGCGATGAACTGCCGCGTCGCGAGGCCGGGACGCAGCCCCGGACCGACGACGAGGGCATCGTGCTCGTGGTCGAGGACGCGGCTCAGCGCCTCCTCCGGCTCGAGCTCCTCGACATCGTCCTCGGGCAGGCCCAGCGTCGTCGCCTCGACGACCTTGGCGGCGAAGAGCGGCTGCAGCGACTCCGGGACGGCCAGGGTGATGAGCCCGGCCCCGGCCCGGGCCGCCGCGGCACAGACGAGGAGGGCGGCACCGGCGTAGTCGAGCGACCCGGCGACGACGAGGACCTTCCCGAACGAACCCTTGTGGCCTCGCTCCGGCCGCTTCGGCAGCAGCCCGGCCGCGACGTCGTCGTCGAGGATCGCCGCACCGGGCACGGCCGCGGCCGACGCGCCGTCCCGTCCGGACTCGGCGGGTTCGTCGTGGCGGCCGAAGCCGACCGGCCGCTCAGGCACCGGAGGCCTCGTCCGCCTGGCTCCGGAGGCGCTCGAGACGGGCGAGGATCCGCCGCTCGCGATCGTCCAGGCGGTCCTCGATGTCGGGCGGGAAGATGAATCGGCCACCCTCGGTCCGGATGCCGAAGGCGATGGCCACGGCGTATTCGGACTCGTGGCTGATCGAGACCGCGATCCGGCCCATCCCGAGCTGCTCCGCCCGGGCGGCGGCGCGCCCGTGGAGTCGGACGGCGGGCTGGCCCGTCGGCAGGCGCTCGATCTCGATGTCGCGCCAGCCGATGCCGCGGACCCCGAGGCCGAGGACCTTCGAGACCGCCTCCTTGGCCGCCCAGCGGCCGGCCATCGTCTCGGGCCGGCCGCGGACGTGGCGCTGCTCGAGGGGGGTGAGGACCCGGCGGGTGAAGCGGTCGCCGAACCGCTCCAGGGAGGCGGCGATCCGGTCGACCTTGATGATGTCGATGCCGAGCTCGGTCGTACCGGGCGGGACCGTTCCGGAGAGCAGTGCCGCCGCAGCGGCCGAGTCGGCGGGCATCGCCGCTACTCGACCGTCACCGACTTGGCGAGGTTGCGTGGCTGGTCCACGTCGGTGCCCCGGGCCACGGCCATGTGGTAGGCGAACAGCTGGAGGGGGATGACGGCGAGGATCGGGCCGAGCGACTCGTGCGTGTCGGGGACCCAGCACACGTCGTCGGCGAAGCGCTCGATCTGGGGATCACCCTCAGTCGCCACCGCGATCACCCGGGCGTCGCGGGCGCGGCCCTCCATGACGTTCGAGATGACCTTCTCGTAGACGTGCGACCGGGTCGCGACAGCCACCAGGGGGCATTCCGCATCGAGGAGGCTGATGGGGCCGTGCTTGAGCTCGCCGGCGGCGTAGCCCTCGGCATGGATGTAGCTGATCTCCTTGAGCTTGAGCGCCCCCTCGAGAGCGGCCGGGTACGACGATCCCCGGCCGACGAACATGAATCCCCGCGAGTTGACGTAGCGACGGGCGAGGGACGCCATCCCGGTGGCGTTGTCGAGCGCCTGCTGGGCGGCATCGGGGAGGGCCCGCAGGGCCGATCCGAGTTCCAGCTCGGTGGCCTCGGGCAGGCTGCCGCGGGCCTTGGCGATCGCCGCGGCGAGGATGACGAGGGTCGCCACCTGGGTCACGAACGTCTTGCTGGCGGCCACCGCGATCTCGGGACCGGCCTGGAGGAAGAGGACCGCGTCGGCCTCCCGGGTGATCGCAGAGCCCACGGTGTTCGTCACCGCGATGACCGGGCAGCCGCGTTCCCGGGCGAGGCGGGTCGGGGCGATCGTGTCGGCCGTCTCGCCCGACTGGGTCACGGCGATCACGAGGGTCCGCCCGTCGAGCGGCGGCGGGCTGTAGCGGAACTCCGAGCCGACGGTGGCCCGGGCCGGCAGGCCGGTCCATTCCTGGACCGCCGAGGCGCCGGCGAGCGCCGCGTAGTAGGCGCTGCCGCAGGCGACGAACTCGACCCGGTCGATCTTTCCGAGCACGGCGGCCACGGGGGCGAGCTCGTCGACCTCGATCCGGCAGTCGCGATCGACCCGGCCGGTGATGGCCGCTCGCAGGGCGCCGGGCTGCTCGTGCATCTCCTTGAGCATGAAGTGGTCGTAGCCGCCCTTCTCGGCCAACTCGATCGACCACGGCACGACCGTCACGACCCGCTCCCGGGGCAGCCCGTCGACGCCCGTGATGACGGCGCCACTCGGGTGGAGGTCGACCACGTCACCCTCCTCGAGGAAGATCACCCGGTCGGTGTGGGCGAGGATGGCGGCCACATCGCTGGCGAGGAACGTCTCGCCGTCAGCGACCCCGACCACCAGGGGCACGTTCATCCGGGCCCCGATGAGGCGGTCCGGTTCACCGCGGTGCATGACCGCCAGGGCGTAGGCGCCCGACACCTGGCCGAGGGCGATCCGGGTCGCCGCCGCGACGTCGCCCGCGTAGGCCTCCTCGATGAGGTGGGCGATCGCCTCGGTATCGGTCTCGGAGGCGAGCCTGTGGCCGCGTTCGACGAGCCCATCCCGGAGCTCGCGGAAGTTCTCGATGATCCCGTTGTGGATCACGGTGATGTCGCCGCTGCAGTCCTGGTGGGGATGGGCGTTGAGGTCGTTGGGCCGGCCGTGCGTCGCCCAGCGGGTGTGGGCGAGGCCGATCGCCGCATGCGGAGTCCGGTCGGCGATGGCCATCTGGAGGTTGGCGAGCTTGCCGGCCCGCTTCTCGACGAAGAGGTCGCCGCGGTCGTCGACGAGGGCGATGCCGGCCGAGTCGTAGCCGCGGTACTCGAGACGGCGCAGGCCCTCGATGAGGATGGGCCCGGCTTCCCGAGGGCCGGTGTAGCCGACGATGCCGCACATGCAGGTCGTGTCCTTTCGCGACCCCGCGATGGCACGCCCGGGGCTCGGCGGTCAGTTTAGACGCTTGCTCGCGAGGGCAGCCAACGAGTCGGCGAGCTCGACGACGAGGTCGCCGTCGGGACCCTCGACCATGACCCGCAGGGCCGGTTCGGTCCCCGAGGGCCTGACGAGGACGCGGCCGGACGGCCCGAGCCGTCCCTTCGCGTCGCGGATCGCCCGCTGGAGGGCCGGATCGCCCTCCCATTGGTCCCGGTGACGGGCGGGCACGGCGCGTTGCTCCTGCGGCAGGAGGGGGATCTCGGCGGCGAGCTCGGCGAGGGGTGCCCGGCGCCGGGCCATGACCCGGAGCACCTCGAGGGCGGTGACCACCCCGTCGCCCGACGTGGTGTGCTCGAGGATGATCACGTGGCCGCTCTTCTCGCCACCGAGGGCCGAGCCGCCGACCTGCATCCCCTCGAGGATGTACTTGTCGCCGACCGGGGTGCGGATCACCTGTCCGCCGGCGGCCTCGACGGCCGACTGGAGGCCGCCGTTCGAGAGGACCGACACGACGAGTCCACCACCCGGCAGGACCCCCCGCGACAGGCGGTCGAGGGCGAGGATGCCGAGGATCCGGTCCCCGTCCACCACCGCGCCGGCAGCGTCGATGGCGATGAGCCGATCGGCATCGCCGTCGAGGGCGAAGCCGACGTCGGCACCGTGCGCCACGACCGTCTCGGCGAGGCCGTCCGGGGCGGTCGCCCCGGCCCGGACGTTGATGTTCACCCCGTCGGGGTCGTTGTTGATCACCTCGACCTGCGCGCCGGTCGCCGCGAGCACCTCGGGACCGACGACGCCGCCGGAGCCGTTGGCGCAGTCGAGGACGATGCGCATCTCGCTGGAGATGCCCCGGGCGAGTTCGAGCCGCGACTCCCGGTAGCGGTCCAGCAGGGCGTCGCCGAAGTGGACCCGGCCGAGCTCGGCGTTGCCGACGCCGCCGAGCTCCTCCGAGCGCCAGATGAGCGCCTCGAGCTCGTCCTCCACGACGTCGTCGAGCTTGAGGCCGTGGGCGTCGAGGACCTTGAGGCCGTTGTCCTCGGCCGGATTGTGCGATGCCGAGACCATGATCCCGGCGGCGAAGTCGCCCTGGCCGGCGAGGAAGGCGAGGGCCGGTGTCGGGACGACACCGACGACGTGGACGTCGACGCCGAGGCTCGTCGCGCCGGCCGCGATGGCCGCCACGAACATGTCGCATGAGCGCCGCGTGTCCTGGCCGACCACGAGCGAGCCGCCGATGCCGACGAGCCGATGGGCCGTGGCACGGCCGAGGGCATAGGCGATCGTCGGCTTGAGGTCGACGTTGGCGACGCCGCGGATCCCGTCGGTGCCGAAGAGCCGTGGCACGGTCAGGGCACCGCCGACGGGGCGGCGGACGAGGCACTCGGCTGGGGGCTCGCCACGACGCCGACCGTGACGGTGACCGTCGGCGGGCTGATCGCCACGAGGGTCACGCCGGCCGGCAGCGTCGTCTTGAGGGGCACGACGTGGGTGCCCGGGCCGAGGGCGTTGACGTCGGCCGTCACGACGAGCGATTCGCCCTGGATCCCGGCCAGCACGGCCGAGGAGCCGCCGAGGGTCACGTTCACCTGATCGGTCGACAGCGTGTAGGTCCGGTCGTCGTGGGCGCCGGACAGGACCGGTCCGACGCTGAACGTCCGGGTGCCGGTCTGGGCCGAGATGTGGGCGGTCACCCGCACGGTCGCGTCGCCGAGCACTGCGACGCCGTCGGGCAGGACGAGCCCGACCGTCTGCGCCACGTCGCTCGACGCGCTGCTGACGGAGACCGGCTGGGTGTCGATCTTCGTCAATGCACTGATCGTCTCGACGTCACCCTCGATCGTCACCACGAGGGGGGTCAGCTCGATCGAGGTCAGCTCGAAGCCGTTGGCCGGCGTGCCCGTGACGACCGGGTTGATCGGGATCGAACGGTTCTGGAGCTGGCTTCCGACGATGATCTTCACCCGGACGCTCGATGGGGTCAGGCTCACCTCGCTGACCGTCTGGCCGCGGATGTCGACGGGGGTCAGGTCGACCTGGGCGTCGAGGGAGACGCCCGACGGGTCGATGCGGACCTGGGCCACCGCCGCGACGACCTGGCTCACGCTCGACTGGGTACCTTTCACCGTCACCTCGGTCGTGTCGAGGATCGGCGGCCTGACCTGGAGGTTGGGCGGCAGGGTCCCCGTGACGACCTGGACGGGCACGGTCTTGGTCGCCAGCGGGTCGAGCGTCACGGTGATCCGCCGGGGCGACCAGTCGAGGATCGTGATGTCGGGGTCCGAGGATTGCGCGTTGACGTTCACGACGGTCGGATCCGTCGCGCTGGGCGTCACTCCGCTGAGGTCGACCCAGGCGCTGAAGAGGTCGGCCGTCACCCGGCTGGCGACGTCGGCGGGAGCCGCGTAGCGGATGCTCGTCACGTACTGGACGCCGCTCAGCATCACGGCGTTGGCCGGCTGGTTCCGGACGTCGATGGGGATGGGGGCCCGGAAGTCCTTCGAGTTCTGGCCCAGGAAAAGGACGACGTAGAGGAGGATGGCGAGGCCGACCGCCGCCAGCTTGAGAGGCCAGTTATGGACGACGATGGTGAGGAAGCGCCTCACCGGTGGGCCTGTACCGCCGCAGGAGTCGGGGCGTCGTCATCGGCGAGGGACCGGTCCGGGCCGGCCGGCGGCTCGGCCGGCGGCGGACGCCTCCCGGTACGCCGGCCGACGGCCCGACCGAGGTCGCCGAGCCGCGGCGCGCGACCACCGGTCCCGGCCGACGACCCGTCGGTCCGCAGGCCGAAGATCGACCGCCGGCCGCTCGACGGGTCGAGCAGGGCGACGAGGGCACGGGCCAGCTGGGGCTCGGACAGGTTGCGGACGATGCGAGCCCGCTCGACGAGGCTCACCTGGCCGTTCTCCTCGGAGACGACCACCACCGCGGCGTCGGTCTGCTCGGTGATCCCGAGGGCCGCCCGATGGCGGGTCCCGAAGCGCTCGGTGTGGACCGTCGTCTCGGCCAGGGGCAGCAGCGCGCCGGCGGCCACGATCGTGTCGTCGCGGACGATGACGGCCCCGTCGTGGAGGGCGCTCCGCGGCATGAAGATCGTCCGCAGCAGGTCGACCGACAGGTCGCCGTGGATCATGACCCCGGTCTCGGCGATCTCCTCGAGCCCGGTCTCGCGCTCGAGGACGATGAGGGCGCCGTGGCCATCGGCCGAGAGGAGGGCCGCCGCCCGGGCGATGTCGCCGGCGACGTGCTCGGCCCGCCGCTCATTGGGCGACAGCATCCAGGCCAGCGAGCCGACCCGGCCGATCCGCTCGAGAGCCCGTCGCAACTCGGGCTGGAAGACTACGACGAGGGCGAACAGGCCGACGACCGCGCCCGTCTGGAGGATCTGCGAGAGGAGCCGCAACTCGAAGAACTGGGCCAGGGCATAGACGGCGAAGAGGACGCTGACGCCGATGACGAGGCGGACCGCCCGAGTGCCCCGGATGAGGCTGAACAGCCAGTAGATGAGCAGGGCGGTGATGGCGATGTCGACCACCGTCGACAGTCGGACCTGCTCGAGGATCGACTGGAGGAGCTGCGGCATCGTCCGCGAAGTGTAGCATCGCCTCCCTCGTGGACCGGCCCTCCGAGGCGCCGGACGAGCGTGGGCGACGGTCCCGCGGGCCTACGGACGGGCGGCCGGACCGGTCCGAGGCCGAGCCCGGCGGAGGATCGCGGGACGCTCAGCGGCAGGCGGCGACGAGTCGCTCGTCGTCGGCGAATCGCTCGGCGATCACCGCGCAGACCCGTCGCTTGCCGTCGGCGTCGCCCTCGAGTTCGATGAGGCGGCCGAGGAGGAGGAGCTTGTCGGCCGCGGCCGCTCGCCAGCCGTGGGCGACGTACAGGTCGACGAGGGCAAGGTGGAGGTCGACCGCCGCCGGGGCGAAGGCGAGGGCCCGGTAGCAGGCGTCGAGAGCCGCCACCGGCCGACGGGCATCGTCGTACGAGCGCGCCGCGGCCAGCGAACGATCGAGGGCCAGGTCGAGGTCGCCACGATCGAGGGCGGCCTCGGCTTCCGACTCGAGCGACCCGGCATCGACCCGCAGCCGGCGCAGGGCGCGCTCGACGGCGGCCTCAGTCCGCTCGTCGCGGGCGCCGGCCCGGAGCGCGGCGGCAAGCTCCTCGAGGCGCCGGCGGCGGGCCTTCGACTCGGCCTGCTCGAGGGCCTGCCCGATCGTGTCACAGGCGTCGGCGACCCGGCCCTGCGCCTCCTGGACGTCGGCGAGCTCGTCGAAGGCGATCGCCGCGTCCGTCCGGCGCTCGGCGAGGGCGAGGGCCTCGGCCCGCCCGGCCAGGGCGGCCTCGTCGGCCGGCCCGAGGGCGAGCGCCATGTCGTAGGCGGCGAACGCCTCGTCGAACCGACCGGCCCGGGCGAGGACGCCGGCCGCGCTCGTGATCGGCAGGATCCGGTCCGGGGCGAGCGAGTTCGCCTCGCGGTAGGCGGTGAGCGCCTCCTCGGTCGCGCCGCGCCGGGCGGCGACGTGACCGCGGCGCAGGGCGTCCTTGTAGCGCTCGAACAGGTCGTCGGTCACGTCGCGGCGCCGAGCAGCTCGACGAGGAGGCCCTTCTGGGCATGGAGGCGGTTCTCGGACTGGGTCCAGATGAGGCTCCGCGGCCCGTCCATCACCTCGTCGGTGATCTCCTCCCCGCGGTGGGCCGGCAGGCAATGCATGACGAGGGCGTCGGGGCCAGCCGCGGCCAGGAGGGCGCCATCCACGCGGTACCGCTGGAACGCCTCGCGGCGGGCGTCCGTCTCGACCTCCTGGCCCATCGACGTCCAGGCGTCGGTGTAGACGATGGCGGCTCCGCGGACGATCTCGCGGGGGTCCTCGCCGAGGACGATCCGGCCGCCGGACGCCTGTGCCAGGTCGGTGGCCCGGTCGAGGATCGCGGGGTTCGGGCCGTAGCCGGGCGGATGGGCGAGCCGCACCTCGAGGCCGAAGATCGCCCCGATGAGGGCGAGCGAGTGGAACACGTTGTTGCCGTCCCCGACGAAGGCGAGGACGAGGCCGTCGAGATCGCCGTACCGCTCCCGCAGGGTCAGCAGGTCCGCGAGGGCCTGGCAGGGGTGCTCCCGGTTCGTCAGGGCGTTGACGACCGGTACGGCCGCCCGGCCGGCCAGCTCCGCCACGACCTCGTGGGCGGCCACCCGGGCCATGATCCCGTCGACGAACCGGTCGAGGTTGCGAGCCACGTCCGACACGGTCTCGCGTAGGCCGAGGCCGACGTCGCCGGCGGCGAGGTAGATGCCGTGGCCGCCGAGCTGGGTCATCCCCGCCTCGAACGTCACCCGCGTCCGCAGGCTCGGCTGCTGGAACAGCATCGCCAGGGTCCGCCCGGCGAGGGGCGGCGACGCGTGCCGGCGATCGACGAGGTATTCGGCCTTGAGGTCGAGGCTGCGGGCGAAGACCCGCTCCAGCTCGAGCCGGCTCAGGTCGGCCGCGCTGACGAAGTCGCGGCCACGAAGGGTCGCGGGCGGGGCGGACTCCAGGGTCGACATCGGCCCGCGTCCCGACCCGGCCAGGTCAGCGCTTGGTGTACTGCGGCGCCTTGCGGGCCCGCTTGAGGCCGTACTTCTTGCGCTCCTTCATCCGCGGGTCGCGGGTCAGGAGGCCGGCCTGGCGGAGCGGCAGCCGGTGGCCCTCGGGGTCGAGCTGGAGGAGGGCCCGGGCGATGCCGTGGCGGATGGCTCCGGCCTGGCCGGTCACCCCGCCACCCTCGACCTTGATCATGGCGTTGAAGCGGCCCTCGGTCCCGGTCACCCGGAACGGCAGACGGACGTCGGCCTCGTTGACCGCGTTGCCGAAGTGCTGGTCCAGGGAGCGGCCGTTGACGACGATCTCGCCCTCGCCGGGCAGGAGCCGGACCCGAGCGATGGCGGTCTTCCGCCGCCCGGTCCCGAAGTAGAAGGCTGGAGTGCTCATGTCGTGCAGGCTCCTCGTCAGGCGAGCGGCTCGGGCCGCTGGGCCTGGTGCGGATGGTCCGTCCCGGCGTAGATCTTCAGCTTGCGGAGCTGCTGGGCCCCGAGGCGATTGCGCGGCAGCATGCCCTTGACCGCCCGGCGGACGACCTCCTCCGGTCGACGGGCGAGGAGGTGGCCGAGGGTCTCCTCCTTGAAGCCCTGCGGGTAGCCACTGTGGCGGGCGTAGATCTTCGTCTCGAGCTTGTTCCGGCTGACCGAGATGTGAGCCGCGTTCAGCACGATCACGTGGTCGCCCGAGTCGAGGTTGGGCGTGTAGGTCGGCTTGTGCTTGCCTTCGAGGACGCGGGCGACACGGGACGCCAACCGGCCGAGGGTCTGGTCGGTCGCGTCGACGACATACCAGCGTCGGTCGATCTCGCTCTCGCGGAGCGTGTACGTCTTGGCGTTCATCGGTCTCCGTTTTCTCCGTCCGTCGCGGTCCGCCGTCCCATGACGACGCGCCGCAGGCATAACCCGTGCGCCGGGGCCATCGCCCCGTCGAGGGCCGGTCGCCCGGCGACGAGCGCCGCAGCGACCGCTGCTTCATCCATCGATCCCCGACCGACCTCCAGGAGGACGGCGGCGATCCGCCTCACCATCCCGCGGAGGAAGGCATCGGCGACGACGTCGATCGTCACCTCCGACCCCTTCCGCCGGACCCGGACCCGGTGAACGGTCCGGACCGGCTGGCGGTCCGCTGCCCCGAAGGCGGAGAAGTCGTGCCGGCCCTCGAGGACCTGCCCGGCTCTCGCCATCGCGGCGGTATCGAGCGGGACCCGCACCCCGAGCGCCTGACGCTCGCGAAGCGGGCTCCGCGGCCCGTTCCAGACGGTGTAGCGGTACTCCCGGTACCGCGCCGCGAAGCGGGGATGGAACCGGGCGGTCGTCCGTCGCAATCCATGGATCGCGACGTCCGCCGGAAGGAGCGCATCGAGCGCCCCGCTCCAGCTCCGCCGCCGAGAGCCGCCCATCGTAGGTGAAGGCGATCACCTGTCCGCTGGCGTGCACCCCGGCGTCGGTCCTGCCGGCTCCGTCGACCCGAAGCCGCCGTCCGCCCGCGAGGCGGGCGAGAGCCGCTTCGAGCTCTCCCTGGACCGTCCGGGTCCCAGGCTGGGCCTGGAAGCCGGCGAAGTCCGTTCCGTCGTATTCCACCCGGGCGCGATAGCGCACGGGCGCGCCCTCTCGGACGCTCATCGTCCTGTCAGACGAGCTCGATCTGGACGATCTCGGCGGCGTCGCCGAGGCGTCGGCCGAGGCGGACGATCCGGGTGTAACCCGACGTCCGGTCCGCATACTTGGGAGCGATCTCGTCGAAGAGCTTGTCGACGACGAGCGGCTCGTCGGGGAACGAGGCGACGATCGACCGTCGAGCCGCCAGGTCCCCGCGCTTGGCGATGGTGATGGCGTGTTCGACGCGGCCCCGGATCTCCTTGGCCTTCGCCTCGGTCGTCCGGACCTTCTCGTAGCGCAGGACCGACACGGTCAGGTTCTTGTACAGGGCGAGCCGCGGCCCCTGCTTGCGGCTGAGCTTGCGACCGCCGACCCGGTGGGAAGACACGTCAGGCCTCACCCTCGTCGAGGAACGGCTCGTCGAGATCGTCGAGGCCCTCGCCGAGCTCGTCGCCCTCGGTCTCCGGGACGACGAAGCCGCGCATGCGCAGGCGCTCCTTCATCTCGTCGAGCGACTTCTTGCCGAAGTTGCGCATCCGGAGGAGGTCGTCGTCCGACAGCTGCAGGAGCTGGCCGACCTTGACGATGTTGTTGCGCTTGAGCGAGTTGTAGGCCCGCATCGGGAGGTCGAGCTCCTCGATCGGCATGTCGAGCATGTTCGGCGGCAGGGCCGGCACGCCGCCCGGGACGACACCCGGCAGGGCCGGCATCCCGATCGTGACGAAGTGCTGGAACTCCTCGACGAGGCGGGCCGAGGCGCGCGACAGGGCCTCCTCGGGGCTGATCGTGCCGTCGGTCTCGATCTCGATCGTGAGCTTGTCGTGGTTCGTGTCCTGGCCGACCCGGACGCTCTCGATCCAGTAGTTGACCTTGCGGACCGGGGTGAAGATCGCGTCGACGGCGATGACCCCGATGGGGAGGGCCTCCGCCCGCTCGGCGCCGATGTAGCCGACGCCGCGCTCGACGGTCAGGTCCATCTCGATCGTCACGTCGTCCTTGTCGATCGTCATGAGCAGCTGCTCGGGGTTGACGATCTCGATGTCGGCCGACTCGGCGATGTCCGCCGCGGTGACAGGTCCCGCGCCGCTCTTGATGAGGCGCAGCTGGACCGGGTGGGCGGCGAAGCTCTTGAGGCGAAGCTTCTTGACGTTGAGGACGATCTGGGTGACGTCCTCCTTGACCCCGGCGATCGTCGAGAACTCCTGGTAGACGTCGCGGATCTGGACCGACGTGACCGCCGCTCCCTCGAGCGACGAGAGGAGGACCCGGCGCAGTGCGTTGCCGATGGTGACGCCGTAGCCGGCCTCGAGCGGGCCGGCCTCGTACTTGGCGTAGAAACCCACCTCCTCGACGGATTCGATCTGCGGGCTCTCGAGTTCGATCATGATCGGGCGCTTACCTCGAGTAGTACTCGACCACGAGCTGCTCGTTCAGATCGAGCGGCATCTGGTCGCGGCGGGGCAGCTCGGCGATGGTCCCGGCGAGCTTGGCGGCATCCACCGTGAGCCACTCCGGGCCCTGGTGGGAACGAAGGGTCTCCTTGGCCAGCTTGAACGGCTCACGGGCCGCCCGCGACTCACGGACCTCGACCCGGTCGCCGGTCTTGAGCTGGTACGAGGGGATGTTGGTCGGCCGTCCGTTGACGGCGAAGTGGCCGTGGGCGACGAGCTGGCGAGCCTGCGCTCGGGAGCTGGCGAAGCCCATCCGGTAGACGACGTTGTCGAGGCGCATCTCGAGCAGCCGGAGGAGGTTCTCGCCGGTCATCCCGGGACGGGCGTCGGCGCTGTCGAAGTAGTTCTTGAACTGGCGCTCGAGGACGGAGTAGACGCGACGGACCTTCTGCTTCTCGCGGAGCTGCATGCCGTACTCGCCGACCTTGCGGCGGCGGACGCCGTGCTGGCCCGGCGGGGTCGGCCGGCGCTCGAAGGCGCACTTCTTCGTGTAGCAGCGGCTGCCCTTGAGGAAGAGCTTGGCGCCCTCCCGGCGGCAGAGGCGGCAGACGGAACCGGTGTAGCGAGCCATCGTTATGCGACCTCGCTAGACCCGGCGCCGCTTGGGGGCGCGGCAGCCGTTGTGCGGGATGGGGGTGACGTCGGTGATCGCGGAGACCTCGAGGCCGGCCGCCTGGAGCGACCGGATGGCCTGCTCGCGTCCGGCGCCGGGGCCCTTGACGAAGACCTCGACCTGGCGCATGCCGTTCTCCATCGCCCGCTTGGCGGCTCCATCGGCCGACAGGGCGGCGGCGTAGGGCGTGCTCTTGCGCGAGCCCTTGAAGCCGGCCACGCCGGCCGAGCCCCAGCTGACCACCGCCCCACCGAGGTCGGTGATGGTGATGATCGTGTTGTTGAACGTCGCCTGGATGTGGACGTGCCCCTGGGGCACGTTCTTCTTCTCCTTGCGACGCTGCTTGAGCGCGCGCTTGCGTTCAGCCATGCGGGGCTCTGTCCTCGTTACTTCTTGCGCCGGACGCCGACGGTCTTCTTGGGACCGCGACGAGCCCGGGCGTTGGTCTTCGTGCGCTGGCCGCGGACCGGCAGGTTGCGGCGGTGGCGGAGCCCGCGGTACGAGCCGATCTCGATCAGCCGCTTGATGTTGAGGGCCACCTCGCGGCGGAGGTCGCCCTCGACCTTGTAGCGGCGGTCGATGAGCTCGCGGAGCCGGTTGACCTGCTCATCGGTGAGGTCGCGGACCCGGGTGTCGGGGTTGATGTTGCTCTGGGCGAGGATCTTCTGGCTCGTCGGCAGGCCGATGCCGAAGATGTAGGTGAGGGCGATCTCGACGCGCTTCTCGCGCGGGATGTCGACACCGGCGATACGGGCCATCGATCAGCCCTGCCGCTGCTTGTGCTTGGGATTGCTGCAGATCACCATCACGGTCCCGTGACGGCGGATGACCTTGCAGTTGTCGCAGCGAGCCTTGACGGACGCTCTGACTTTCAACGGATCCTCGCGAGTGTGCTGGGGCGGGCTACTTGAGTCGGTAGGTGATGCGACCGCGGGTGAGGTCGTAGGGCGAGAGCTCCACCCGGACGCGGTCCCCGGGCAGGATGCGGATGAAGTTCATCCGCAGCTTGCCGCTGATGTGTGCCAACACCCGATGACCGTTCTCGAGCTCGACTGCGAACATCGTGTTGGGCAGCGGCTCGATGACCGTTCCCTCTACTTCGATCGCGTCCTTCTTGGCCACGGGCGTCGTGTTTCCCTTTCTCGTGCCGAGTGCCGGTCGGTGGACCGGCACACGAACGCGTAGCGTACCAAACCGGAGCCGTATCGGCAACCGATCGGGCTATACGGTGGTGAGGACCTCGGGTCCCCGCTCGGTGATGGCGATGGAGTGCTCGAAGTGGGCGGCCAGCGACCCGTCCTCGGTGACGATGGTCCAGTCGTCGGCGAGCATCTTCGTCTCGTACGTGCCGAGGGTGAACATCGGCTCGATGGCGAGGCACAGGCCGGGCTCGATGACCCGGCCGGCCCAGCCGGTCCGGTAGTTCGGGACCTGCGGCTCCTCGTGCATCTGGCGGCCGATGCCGTGGCCCACGTAGTGGCGGATGACGCCGAGGCCCTCGGTCGCCGCGATGGCCTCGACGGCGATCGCCGATGTCCTCGATGTGGGCGCCCGGCACGGCCGCGGCGATACCGGCCATCATCGCCAGGCGGGTCGTGTCGATGAGCGCCCGGGTCCGCTCCGGGATGCCCTCACCGATGTAGAACGTTCGGGCGCCATCGCCGTGCCAGCCGTCGAGGATGGCCCCCGCATCGACCGAGACGACCATCCCCTCGCGGATCGTCCGCTCGCCGGGGATGCCGTGGACGATCTCGTCGTCGATCGAGATGCAGATGCTGCCTGGGAACGGCCGCCGCGGATTGGCCCCGGGGTAACCCTTGAACGAGGGGGTCGCGCCGGCCGCCCGGATGTGGGCCTCGGCGAGGCGGTCGAGGTGGGCCGTCGACACGCCCGGGCGGAGCTCCGACTCGACGAGGGCGAGGACCTCGGCCACGATCCGGCCGGCCCGCCGCATCCGCTCGATCTCGGCGGGCGACTTGATGGTGACCTGGCGGGAGCGGGCGACGGCCATCAGGCGAGGCCTCCGGCCGCCGATGCGATCTCGGCCACGAGCGCCTCCGTCACGGCCCCGGCCGGGGCCCGACCGTCGACGGTCCCGAGCTTGCCGAGATCGCGGTAGTAGGCGACGACGTCGGCCAGCGAGCCGAGCTGCTGGGCCAGCCGCGCCCGGACCGTCTCGACCCGATCGTCCTCGCGCTGATAGAGAGGACTGCCGTCGATGTCGCAGATGCCCGGCGTGCGCGGCGGGTGGCTGACGTCGTGGTAGACATGGCCGGCGGCCCGGCAGATCCAGCGGCCGGCCACCCGGCGGACGAGCTCGTCGGCGGGGACCTCGATGACGACCGCCCGGTCGACCTGGCCGCCGCGCTCGGCGAGGGCCTCGTCGAGGGCCTCGGCCTGGTGGCGGTTGCGGGGGAAACCGTCGAGGATCGCCCCGCCCGCGGCGTCGCGGCGGCGGAGTCGCTCGAGGAGCATGGCGATGGTGATCTCGTCGGGGACGAGCTCGCCGCGCTCCATGTAACCGGCCGCCTGGCCGCCGACGGTCGTGCCGTCGCGGACGGCCGCCCGGAACAGGTCGCCGGTCGACACGTGCGGTACGCCGAGTCGCGCCGCAAGGATCGGCGCCTGGGTGCCCTTTCCGGCGCCGGGGGCGCCGAGCAGGACCACCACGGTCACCGGATGAATCCCTCGTAGTTCCGCATCATGAGCTGGGCCTCGATCTGCTTCAGCGTCTCGACCACCACGCTCACCACGATGAGGAGGCCGGTGCCCCCGAGGCCGAGCCCGCCGAGGCTCGGGATGAGGGCGGCGACGACCTGCGGAGCGACGGCGACCGTGCCGAGGAACAGAGCACCGGCGATCGTGATCCGGAAGACGACCTTGGCCAGGTAATCCTGGGTCGGCCGGCCCGGCCGGATGCCGGGGATGAACCCGCCGTTCTTGCGCAGGTTCTCCGCCGTCTCATCGGGTTTGAACGTGAAGGCCGTGTAGAAGTATGTGAATCCCACGGTCAGGACGAAGTACAGGATGAGGTACGGCGCGCTCTGCGGGTTGAGGAACGTGACGATCCCCTTCGAGAGATCCGACACGATACCCACGGTGCTGGTCGAGAAGTACGAGGCGAGCTGCTGGGGGAACAGCAGGATGCTGATGGCGAAGATGATCGGGATGACGCCGGCCTGGTTGACCCGCAGGGGCAGGAAGGTCGACCCGCCCTGGTACATCCGCCGGCCGCGGACGCGGCTGGCGTACTGGATGGGGATCCGTCGCTGGCCTTCCTGGATGTAGATGATGGCGAAGACGGCGACGATGCCGATGAGGGCGAAGACGACGATCGCGGCGAGGTCCGGGCTCTCGATGAACCGGCCGATGGCCGCCGGGATCCGGCCGACGATGCCGGCGAAGATGATGAAGCTGATGCCGTTACCGATGCCCTTCTCGGTGATGAGCTCGCCGAGGAACATCAGGAGGATCGAGCCGGCCGTCAGCGAGACGATCTGGGTGATCGTCTCCCACGACGACAGGCTCAGCGGCGTCAGGAGCACGTTGCCCTGGGCGTTGAGCAGGGCCAGGAACCCGTAGGACTGGAGGAGTGCCATCGGCACGGCCAGGTAGCGGGTGTACTGGTTGATCTTGTTGCGCCCGTACTCGCCCTCGCGGCTGAGCGCCTGGAGCGAGGGGATGACGCCGGTCATCAGCTGCATGATGATCGAGGCGTTGATGTACGGGTTCATGCCGAGCCCGACGATGGAGAACGTCGACAGGCCGCCGCCGCTGAAGAGGTCGAGCAGACCGAACAGCGGACTGCCGTTGAAGAACGCGGTCAGGGCGACCGGGTTGACCCCCGGGACCGGGACGTGGGCGAGTCCCCGGAAGATGATGAGGATGCCGGCGACATAGAAGAGCCGGCGGCGGATGTCCGGGGCGCGGAACGCGTTGAGCAGGGACTCGAACACGTCAGGCGTCTTCGCCGGTTGGCGCCTCGGTCGACTCAGCAGTCTCTGCGGTCGTCTCGGTCGCGGCCGACGCGTCGGCATCGGTCGAGGCGGCTGCCTTCGAGCGCGTCGGCCGGCCCTTGCCGCTCTGGACCGCCTCGGCGGCAGGCGTGGCGTCCGCCGGCTCTTCGGCGGTCTCGGCCTCCCGCTCGGCGACGGCTCGCGTCTTCCCGGACGGGGCCCTGTCGGCCTTGGCCTTCGCGGTCGGAGCCTCGGTCGCCGAGGCCTCCATCGTCGGGGCTTCCGCGTCGGCGGACTCGGCGGTGTCGGCGGTCTTCGACTCGGCGGTCGGGGCGTCCGCGGTCTTGGCGGCCGAAGCCTTCGCCGCGCCCTTCGCCGGCCGGGTCGCATCGTCGCCGGATCGCTCGATCCCAAGGGCGGCGAGCGGCGACGTCGGGACCTCGAGGACCTGGACCGATCCACCGGCCGCCTCGATCTTGGCGACCGCGGTCCGGCTGAAGGCGTCGGCGACGACGAAGAGCGCCGCGTCGATCTCGCCGTGGCCGAGGACCTTGAGCGGCTTGTCGAGGGTGCGGACGGCACCGACGGCCCGCAGGATCTCCTGGTTCACCGTGATCGGACCGGCCGAAGCGGACTTCTTCGAGCCCGGCAGCTCGCCCGCCTCGAGGGCGCCGAGCTCGACCAGAGCGGCGATGCGGCCGAGATTGACGATCTCGTACTCGGTCTTGAACGGATTGCGGAAGCCGCGGAGCTTGGGGATCCGCATGTGGAGGGGGGTCTGGCCGCCCTCGAACCAGGGTGGGATGGAGCCGCCGGCGCGGGCCTTCTGGCCCTTCGTTCCGCGGCCGGCGGTCTTGCCGCCGCCGGCGGCGATGCCGCGGCCGACCCGGGTCCGTTTCTTGCGCGAGCCTGGGGCCGGGCTCAGGTCGTGGAGCTTCATTCCTTCTCCTCGGACATCGCCGGGGCGGGGGCCTCCGAGGACGTGGAACGGTGTGCCGGCGCCGCCGGCGTCTCGCTCCCGCCGGCGGGGATCTCCTCCACCGCGACCATGAAGCGGACCTGGCGGACCATGCCCCGGGTGGCCGGGTTGTCGGGGATCTCGACGGTGTCCCCGATCCGGTGCAGCCCGAGGGCGCGGATCGTCGCCCGGTTGCGGGCGATCTGGCTGATCGTGCTCTTCGTCTGGGTGACGCGGAGTCTAGTGGGCACCGCTCGCCTCCTCGACGACCGTCTGGCCGGGGATGAAGCTGCGCAGCTTGACCCCGCGACGGGCGCTCAACTCCTCGGCGGAATGGAGACTGCGGAGGGCCTCGATCGTCGCCCGGGTGACGTTCACCGGGTTGGTCGAGCCGTGGGTCTTGGCGAGGATGTCGCGGATGCCGGCCGCCTCGACGACGGCGCGGACCGAGCCCCCGGCGATGACGCCGGTTCCCTGCGAGGCGGGCTTGAGGAGGACCCGGCTGGCCGAGAACTCCGTGCGGACCTCGTGGGGGATCGTCGTCCCGACCATCGGGATGAGGATGAGGTTCTTCTTCGCGTCCTCGACGCCCTTGCGGATGGCCTCCGGCACCTCGCCGGCCTTGCCGAGTCCAGCCCCGACGTGGCCCGCCCCATCACCGACGACGACGATGGCGCTGAAGCTGAAGCGCCGGCCGCCCTTGACGACCTTCGCGACACGGTTGATCTGGACGACGCGCTCTTCGAGCGTCAGCTTGTTGGGATCGATCCTCGGCACCTTGGTCAGCTCCTTCGCGGATCAGAACTCGAGGCCGGCTTCGCGAGCGGCCTCGGCGAGCGACTTGACCCGCCCGTGGTAGCGGAACCCGGCCCGGTCGAAGACGACCTGCTCGACACCGGCGGACCGTGCCCGCTCGGCGACGAGACGGCCGACGACCTTCGCCTCCTCGGTCTTGGTCTGCTTGGAGCCGCGGAGCTCCTTCTCGACCGTCGAGGCGGCGGCGATCGTCCGGCCGGACGAATCGTCGATGACCTGCGCGTAGATGTGGTTGAGGCTGCGGAAGACCGCGAGACGTGGCCGCTCCCCGGAGCCCGCCAGGCTGAGGCGGATCCGGTCGTGGCGCTTCTGTCGTGCGGCGCCGCGGCTGGCGACCTGCGTCATCGTGCTCGTTCCTTCGTCATCGGGACTACTTCTTGCCGCCGATCTTGCCGGCCTTGCCGGCCTTGCGGCGAACGACCTCGCCGGCGTAGCGGACGCCCTTGCCCTTGTACGGCTCCGGCTTGCGGGTGGCCCGGACCCGGGCGGCGACCTGGCCGACGAGCTCCTTGTCGATGCCGACGACGGCGAGCCGGGTCGGGTTCTCGACCTCGAAGCTGATGCCGGCCGGTGGGTCGATCTCGATGGGGTGGCTGTAGCCGAGGTTGAGCTGGAGCTTCTCGCCGACCTTCTGGGCGCGGTAGCCGACGCCGGTGATCTCGATGCCCTTGCGGTAGCCGGTCGAGACGCCGGTGACCATGTTGGCCACGAGGGTCCGGGTCAGCCCGTGCAGCTGGCGATGCATCTTCTGCTCGGTCGGGCGGCGGACGACGAGCGTGCCGTCCTCCTGGCTGACGGTCATGTCGGGATGGAGGTCGCGGTGGAGCGACCCCTTGGGTCCCTGGACGGTGATCGAGCGGCCGTCGATGGCGACGCTGACGTCGGCGGGGACGGCGATGGGAAGGCGACCGATACGCGACATGACTTCTCGCTACCAGACGTAGGCGAGGACTTCGCCGCCGAGCTCGGCCTTGCGGGCCTGCGCGCCGGTCATGATCCCCTGGCTGGTGCTGACGATGACGATGCCGAGGCCGCCGAGGACCCGCGGGATATCGGTCTTGCGGGCGTACACCCGCAGGCCCGGCTTGCTGATCCGCTTGAGTCCGGAGACCACCGGCGCCTTGCCATCCACGTACTTGAGGGTCAGGTGGAGGGTCAGGGTCGGTCCGACCTGCTCCTCGCGGACGTCGGCGATGAAGCCCTCGTCCTTGAGGATGCGGGCGATCTCGCGCTTCGTCCGGGAAGCCGGCACGACGACTTCGGCGTGGCGGGCCCGCGACGCGTTGCGCACTCGGGTCAGCATGTCCGCGATCGGATCGGAGATGTTCATCGTGGTCCTACCAGCTCGACTTGGTCACGCCGGGGAGCTCGCCGAGGAGGGCTCGTTCCCGGAAGCAGATGCGGCACAGGGCGAACCGCCGCATGTACGCCCGCGGCCGGCCGCAGACGGTGCAGCGGTGATACGCCTGGACGGGATGCTTGGGTGTGCGCTTCGCCTTGGCGATGAGCGATTTCTTTGCCATCGGTCTCCTCCCCGCGCCTAGCCGGCGAAGGGCATGCCGAGGAGCTCGAGCAGACGCTTCGATTCCTCGTCGGTCTTCGCCGTCGTCACGATGCTGACTTCCAGCCCGCGGAGACGGTCCACCTTGTCGTAGTCGATCTCGGGAAAGGCGAGCTGTTCACGGAACCCGAGCGAGTAGTTGCCGCGGCCGTCGAACGACCGGGACGGGATGCCCCGGAAGTCGCGGATGCGGGGCAGGGCGAGGGAGGTGAGTCGGTCGAGGAAGTCCCACATCCGCTCGCCGCGGAGGGTGACCTTGGCTCCGACCGGGTTGCCGGCCCGCAGGCGGAACTGGGCGATCGAGCGGGTCGCCTTGGTGATGATCGGCTTCTGGCCGGTGATCGCGCTCAGGTCGCCGGTCGCGGCGTCGATCGCCTTGGCGTTCGTGAGCGCTTCGCCGAGCCCGATGTTGACGA
The DNA here is from genome assembly GCA_963745405.1 of uncultured Chloroflexia bacterium. Classification (GTDB taxonomy): domain Bacteria; phylum Chloroflexota; class Limnocylindria; order Limnocylindrales; family CSP1-4; genus C-114. Next base: position 154,483 of record CAVUWY010000002.1, read on the forward strand.
CGATCTTCGTCAGCCGCGGCACCTGCATCGGGTTGGTGTATTCGAACTGCTTGGTGAGTGCCGGCGCGATCTCGGTCCGGTAGCGCTCCTGGAGACGGTGGGTCACGACTTCGCCTCCAGCGGCTGGCCGCAGTGGCGGCAGACCCGGACGCGCTTGCCGGAGTCGAGGACCGCGTGGGCGACGCGGGTCGGCCGGTCGCAGTGGGTGCAGACGATCATCACCTTGCTCACCGGGATGGGCTGGGCGATGTCGAGGATGCCGCCCTGCTGGATCTTCGGCATCCGGTCCGTCGAGCTCTGGCTCTGGCGCGGCTTCGTGTGGCGCTTGGCGATGTTGATACCGCCGACGACCACCGTCGCCCGGCTCAGCGCCGACACCGACCGGCGGTCGATGCGGGTGCCGATGAGCTTGCCCCGGGCGTCGGCATAGACGCGCTCGACGGTGCCGCGCTTGCCGGCATCGCGACCGGTCAGGACGATGACGGTGTCTCCCGTCCTGATCTCGGGGACCTTGGTTGCACGCTGGCCGACGACGCCGCGCATCACAGCACCTCCGGGGCCAGCGACACGATCTTCATGTAGTTCCGATCGCGAAGCTCACGGGCGACCGGTCCGAAGATCCGGGTGCCGCGCGGGTTGCCCTGGTTGTTGATGAGGACGGCCGCGTTCTCGTCGAAGCGGATGTAGCTGCCGTCGGGCCGGCCGTATTCCTTGGACGTCCGGACGACGACCGCCCGGACCACGTCGCCCTTCTTCACGGCGGCGTTGGGGATGGCCTGCTTGACGCTGGCGACGATCACGTCACCGACCCCGGCCGTCGTCTTCTGCGAGCGGCCCAGGACCCGGATGCACTGGATCGTGCGGGCGCCGGTGTTGTCGGCGACCTTGACCCGCGACTGGGACTGGATCATGCCGCACCCCCGTCGCCGGCCGGAGCGGCAGCCTCGTCGGTCCCGGGCGTGTCGGCGGCAGCGGCGGGCGCGTCGTCCGTGGCCGCATCGTGGGAGGCCTCGGCGGCCCGGTCGCGGCCGGGATGGGCGGCGCCGTGGATCGCCTCGGTCGTGGCGGCCTCCTCGATGAGGATCTCGCCGCCGCCGTGCTCCCCGGCCCGGGCGACGACCTCGAGCAGCCGCCAGCGCTTGGTGGCGGACAGCGGCCGGCTCTCCTCGATGAGGACGGTGTCGCCGACGTGGGCCTCGTTGGCCTCGTCGTGGGCCTTGAACTTGGTGGTCAAGCGGATGACCCGCTTGTACAGCCGGTGGCGCGCCAGGCGCTCGACGGACACGACGATCGTCTTGTCCATCTTGTCGCTGACGACGCGGCCGACCTTCGTCTTCCGCCTGCCTTGCACGGTGCTGGGTGCTCCTGTCATCGCCTCGTCCCTCGTCGTCATGCGGTGCGGGCGCGTTCGGTGCGCCGCTCCAGCTGGACGGTCAGGATCCGGGCGATCGTCCGTCGCGTCTGGGAGATGGTGCTGTAGTCCGCAAGCTGGCGGGTCGACAGCGCGAAGCGCGCCTGCCAGAGGTCCTGCTTGGCCTCGCGGAGGGCGGTCTCGAGCTCGGCGTCGGACAGGCCACGGACCTTATCGATGTCCATCGCTCGCCTCCTGGACGCCTTCCCGGACGACGACGCGGGTCGCGACCGGGAGCTTGTGGCTGGCGAGGCGCATCGCCTCGACCGCCTCCTCCTTGCCGACACCGGCCATCTCGAAGAGGATCCGGCCCGGCTTGACGACCGCGACCCAGTGGTCCGGCGCGCCCTTGCCCGAGCCCATCCGGGTCTCGGCCGGCTTCTTCGTGGCCGGCTTGTCGGGGAAGATCCGGATCCAGATCTTGCCGCCGCGCTTGACCGACCGGGTCATCGCCCGGCGGGCGGCCTCGATCTGGCGGCTCGTGATCCAGGCGGGTTCCTGGGTGGCGAGGCCGAAGTCGCCGAAGGCCACCGTATGGCCGCCCTTGGCCTGGCCGGACATCCGGCCGCGCATGACCTTGCGGTGCTTGACCCGACGGGGCATGAGCATGGTCAGACCCCCTGGGCGGCCACGGCCGCCGCCTGCGCTGCGGTCAGCTCGCGCGGGCCGCGCTCGGGCTGGACATCGCCCCGGTAGATCCAGACCTTGACGCCGATGCGCCCGTAGGTCGTGTGGGCGTGGATCTGGCCATAGCTGATGTCGGCCCGGAGGGTGCCGAGCGGGATGCGGCCTTCCTTGTCCCACTCGCGGCGGCCCATCTCGGAGCCGCCGAGGCGTCCGGCCACGGCGATCTTCACGCCCTTGGCGCCGGCCTTCATCGTCCGCTGGATGGCCTGCTTCATGGCCTTCTTGAAGGCGATGCGGCGGCTCAGCTGCTGGGCGATGTTCATGGCGACGAGGTAGGCGTCGAGCTCGGGCTGGCGGATCTCCTTGATCTCGAGCTTGACCTTCCGCTTGGTCAGGGCGCTGATCTGGTTGCGGAGGATCTCGACGTTGGCGCCGCCCTTGCCGATGACGATGCCGGGCTTGGCCGTGTGGATCGTCACGGTCACGTGGTTGATGCCGCGCTCGATCTCGACCTGGCTGACGCTCGCGTTGGCGAGCCGCTTGCCGACGAGGGTGCGGACGGCGATGTCCTCCTGGAGGAGGGTGGCGTATTCCTTGTCCGCGTACCACTTGGCGGTCCAGGTGCGCGAGACACCGAGCCGGAAGCCGTACGGGTGGACCTTGTGTCCCATTCGGTCAGGCCTCCCGGTCCGCGACGACGATGGTGATGTGGGTCATGGGCTTGTGGATCGGAAACGCCCGACCCTGGGCTCGCGGGCGGAACCGCTTGATCGTCGGGCCCTCGTCGGCGCGCGCCTCGACGATGAAGAGGTCCTCCGCGGACAGGTTGTGGTTGTTCTCGGCGTTGGCCGTCGCACTCTTGAGGACCGCCGCGACGTCGCGGGCGGCGTGCTGGGGCATGAAGCGCAGGTAGGCGGCGGCCTCCTCGACCGGCTTGCCGGTGATGGCGACCGTGACGAGGCGAGCCTTGCGGGTCGACCCGCGGAGGTACTTGGCGGTGGCGGATACGCGCATCTATCGGCCTACTTCAGCGCCGTCGAGCGCTCGGTGTGCTTGCCGTGCCCGCGGTAGTTGCGGGTCGGCGAGAACTCGCCGAGGCGGTGGCCGACCATGTTCTCGGACACGTAGACCGGGATGTGCTTCTTACCGTTGTACACCGCGATCGTGTGGCCGATGAAGTCGGGGAAGATGACCGAGGCGCGCGACCAGGTCTTGATGACCTTCTTCTCGCTCCGCTTGTTCATCTCCTCGACGCGCCCCTTGAGGCGCTCCTCGACGAACCAGCCCTTCTTGACGGATCGTGACATCGCTCGTCCTCGCCCTTACTTCCGGTGCCGGCTGCGGACGATGAGCCGTCCGGTGGTCTTGGCCCGTCGGGTGCGATAGCCCATGGCGGGCTTGCCCCAGGGAGTCTTGGGTGGCATGCCGGTGGGGCTCTTGCCCTCACCGCCGCCGTGCGGATGGTCGCGCGGGTTCATGACGACGCCGCGGACCTCGGGCCGCTGGCCCATGTGGCGGGCCCGGCCGGCCTTGCCGAGGTTCTGGTTCTCGTGGTCGAGGTTGCTCACCTGGCCGACGGTCGCCATGCAGCGGACCGACAGGCGGCGGACCTCGCCCGACGGCATCCGGACCTGGGCGTAGTCGCCCTCCTTGGCGAGGAGCTGGGCCGAGACGCCCGCCGAGCGGACGATCTGGCCGCCCTTGCCGGGGACGAGCTCGATGTTGTGGATGGTCGTGCCGAGGGGGATGTTGGCGATCGGCAGGGCATTGCCGATGCGCGCCTCCGCCTCGGGCCCGGCGATGACGACATCGCCGACCTTGAGGCCGTGCGGCAGGAGCATGTAGCGCTTCTCGCCGTCGCGGTAGTGGAGGAGGCCGATGCGGGCCGACCGATTCGGGTCGTACTCGATCGTGGCCAGGCGGGCCGGCACGCCGATCTTGTCGCGCTTGAAGTCGATGCGGCGGTAGTGCTGCTTCTCGCCGCCGCCGCGGTGGCGCACGGTGAGGCGGCCGGCGTTGTTCCGGCCGGAGCCGCGCTTCTGCGATTCGAGGAGCGGCTTATAGGGCTCGCGGGTGGTGATCTCCTCGAAGGTCGAGCGAGTCATCCCCCGGAGACCGGGCGAGGTCGGCTTATAGCTGCGGAGGGGCATCGTCAGACTCCCTCGAAGAATTCGATCTTCTGGCCGGCGGCGAGGGTGACGATCGCCTTTCGCCAGGGGGTCGTGTGACCGACGATCCGGCCTCGCCGGGTGCCCCGCCGCTTCTCCTTCGACTTCGTCGTCAGGACGTTGACCCCGACGACGGTGACGTTCTCCTTGCGGTAGAGCTCCTCGATGGCGGCCTTGATCTGGATCTTGTTCGCGTCCGGATGGACGGCGAACGTGTAGCGGTGCTTCGGCTCGCGGGTCGAGAGGTCGATCGACTTCTCGCTGATGACCGGCCGCAGGATGACCTCGTGGGGGGTGAGACCGCTCACGCGTACACCTCCGTCATCCGGGCCAGGGCCGGCTCCTCGATGAGGACGACGTCGGCGTTGAGGACGTCGACGACGTTGAGCGAGTCGGCGAGGATCACCTCGACCGCCGGGACGTTGCGCGACGACAGCTCGAGGCGCTCGTCGCGGCCGGGCGCGACCACGAGGACGCGGCCGTCGGCCTTGAGTGCCTCGAGGACGCCGACGAAGTCGCGGGTCCGGATCGCCTCCAGCCCGAACGAGTCGAGGATCTTGATCGCGTCGTCACCGAACTTGGCGGTGAGGGCGCCCTTGAGGGCGAGGCGCTTCATCTTGCGCGGCAGGCGCTGGTCGTACGAGCGCGGGTGCGGTCCGAAGACGACGCCGCCGCCGCGGTAGTGCGGCGCGGTCCGATGGCCCTGGCGGGCCCGGCCGGTCCCCTTCTGGCGGTAGGGCTTGCGCCCGCCGCCGCGGACCTGGCCGCGGGTCTTCGTGTCGGCGGTGCCGAGATGCCGACCGGCCAGCTGGGCGGTGACGACCTGGTGGAGGACGGCCTCGTTCACCGGAGCCGCGAAGAGCTCGTCCGACAGCTCGACGCTGCCGACCGAGGCGCCGGTCCGATCGTAGAGGGTGGTCTGCGGCATGTCAGGCCTTCCTCACGAGGATGAGCGCGTTGCGGGCGCCCGGCAGCGGCCCCTTGACGAGGAGGAGGTTGCGGTCGGCGTCGGCCCGGACCACCCGGAGCTTCTTCGTCGTGACCCGCTCGTCGCCCATGTGGCCGGCCATGCGGAGGCCGCGGTAGACGCGACCCGGTGTCGTGCCCGGCCCGATCGAGCCCGGCTCGCGATGGTGATCCGACCCGTGGGTCTTGGGACCGCGCTTGAAGTGGTGGCGCTTGATGTGGCCGGCGAAGCCCTTGCCCTTGGAGACGCCGGTCACGTCGACGAGGTCGCCGGCGGCGAAGACCTCGGCCACGCCGAGGACCTGGCCGACCGCGTAGTCGTCGACGCTCTCGAGGCGAAACTCGCGGATCGTCGCGACCTGGGGCAGGTCGTGGAGCTGGCCGGCCTCGGGCTTCGACAGTCGCCTGGACGGCTCGATGCCGAGCTGGACCGCGGTGTACCCGTCGCGCTCCGCCGTCCGGAGGCGGGTCACCGTGTTGGGCTCGACGGCGAGGACGCTCACCGCGACCATCGTCCCGTCGTCCTGGAAGACCTGGGTCATGCCGACCTTGCGGCCGATGAGTCCGATACTCATCACATCTTGATCTCGATGTCGACACCCGCGGCGAGCGAGAGTCGCATCAGGGCGTCCACCGTCTTGGAGCTCGGGTCGAGGATGTCGACGAGCCGCTTGTGGGTGCGGATCTCGAACTGCTCCCGGCTGTCCTTGTCGATGAACGGCGAGCGAAGGACGGTGAACTTCTCGATACGGGTGGGCAGCGGCACCGGACCGACGACATCCGCGCCGGTCCGCTGGGCCGTCTCGACGATCTGGGCCGCCGACTGATCGAGCAGTCGGTGGTCGTAGGCCTTGAGGCGGATCCTGATCCGCTGCTTCGCCATCTCGCTACTCGGTGATGGTGACGATGGCCCCGGCGCCGACGGTCCGGCCACCCTCGCGGATGGCGAAGCGCTGGCCGGTCTCGAGGGCGATGGGGGTGATGAGCTCGACGGTCATCTCGACGTTGTCGCCGGGCATGATCATCTCGGCGCCGTCGGGCAGGCCGATGGCCCCGGTCACGTCGGTCGTGCGGAGATAGAACTGGGGCCGGTAGCCGTTGTAGAAGGGGGTATGGCGCCCACCCTCGTCCTTGGTGAGGACGTACACCTGCGCGGTGAACTTCGTGTGGGGCTTGATGCTGGCCGCCTTGGCCAGGACCTGGCCCCGCTCGATCTCGTCGCGCTCGATGCCGCGGAGGAGGCAGCCGACGTTGTCGCCGGCCCGGCCCTCGTCCAACAGCTTCTTGAACATCTCGACGCCGGTGACGACGACCTTGCGGGTCGCCTTGACGCCGATGAGCTCGACCTCGTCGCCGACCTTGACGATGCCGCGCTCGATGCTGCCCCGTCGCGACGGTGCCCCGGCCCTTGATGCCGAAGACGTCCTCGACCGGCATGAGGAAGGGCCGGTCGATGGCCCGCTCCGGGGTCGGGATGTACGAGTCGACCGCGTCCATGAGCTCCTGGATCGGCCCGTAGGCGGGGTTGGCCGGATCGTCGGGCGCCTCGAGGGCCTTCAACGCGGAGCCGCGGACGACGGGGATGTCGTCGCCCGGGAAGTTGTACTTGGAGAGGAGCTCGCGGACCTCGAGCTCGACGAGGTCGATGAGCTCGGGATCGTCGACCGCGTCGACCTTGTTGAGGAAGACGACGATGTAGGGCACCTCGACCTGGCGGGCCAGGAGGATGTGCTCGCGGGTCTGGGGCATCGGGCCGTCGGTCGCGGCGACGACGAGGATGGCCCCGTCCATCTGGGCGGCGCCGGTGATCATGTTCTTGATGTAGTCGGCGTGCCCCGGGCAGTCGACGTGGGCGTAGTGGCGGGCGTCCGTCTCGTACTCGACGTGGGCGATGGCGATGGTGATGCCGCGCTCGCGCTCCTCGGGGGCGTTGTCGATCGTGTCGAAGGCGCGGTACTCCGCCTCGCCCTTCAGCGCGAGGTACTTGGTGATGGCCGCGGTGAGACTCGTCTTGCCGTGGTCGATATGGCCGATCGTCCCGATGTTGACGTGCGGCTTGGTGCGCTCGAACTTCTTCTTCGCCATCGTGGCTGCTCCCTCGCTCCTCTCCCGCGCCGCGGGACCTGGTGCGTTAGACCTTCGACTTCTGGACGAGCTCGGAGGCGACCGACTGGGGCACCTCCGCGTAGTGGCTGAACTCCATCGACGACGCCGCCCGGCCCTGGCTCATGCTCCGCAGGTCGGTCACGTAGCCGAACATCGAGGCGAGCGGGACGAACGCCCGGACGACCTGGGTGCCGCCCCGGTTCTCCATCCCGTCGATCTGGCCGCGACGGCTGTTGAGGTCGCCGATGACGTCGCCCATGAACTCCTCGGGCATCGTCACCTCGACCTTCATGATCGGCTCGAGGATGACCGGGCTGGCCTTCTCGAAGGCGAGCTTGACGGCCATCGAGCCGGCGATCTTGAAGGCCATCTCCGAGCTGTCGACGTCGTGGTACGACCCGTCGAAGAGGGTGACCTTGACGTCGACGACCGGGTAGCCGGCGTAGATGCCCGTCTCGAGGGCCTCGCGGATGCCCGCGTCGACCGACTTGATGTACTCGCGCGGGATCGTGCCGCCGACGATCTTGTCGATGAACTCGTAGCCCGAGCCCTTCTCGCCCGGCTCGAGCTTGATGATGGCGTGGCCGTACTGGCCCTTGCCGCCGGTCTGGCGGACGAAGCGGCCGTTGCCCTCGGCCGCCCGCCGGACGGTCTCGCGATAGGAGACCTGGGGCTTGCCGATGTTGGCCGCGACCCTGAACTCGCGGACCATCCGGTCGACGAGCACGTCGAGGTGGAGCTCGCCCATCCCGGCGATGAGGGTCTCCGACGTCTCCGGGTCCGTCTTTACCCGGAAGGTCGGATCCTCCTCGGCGAGGCGCTGGAGGGCGATACCGAGCTTGTCCTGGTCGGCCTTCGTCTTGGGCTCGATCTTGACCTCGATGACCGGCTCCGGGAAGGTCATCGACTCGAGGATGACCGGGTGGTCGGGATCGGTCAGGGTGTCGCCGGTGTAGGTGTCCTTCAGGCCGACCGCGGCGGCGATGTCGCCGGCGTAGACCTCGTCGATCTCCTCGCGGTGATTGGCGTGCATCTGCAGGATGCGGCCGATCCGCTCGCGCTTGCCCTTGGTCGGGTTGAGGACGTACGAGCCCGCCTTGAGCGTGCCCGAGTAGACCCGGAAGAAGGCGAGCTTGCCGACGAACGGGTCGGCGGCGATCTTGAAGGCGAGGGCGCTGAACGGCTCGCTGTCGTCGGGGGTCCGGATGACGTCGGCGCCGGTCTTGGCGTCGATCCCGATCATCGGCGGGACGTCGAGCGGCGAGGGCAGGTAGTCGACGACCGCGTCGAGCATCTTCTGGATGCCCTTGTTGCGAAGGGCCGAGCCGGTGAGGACGGGGATGATCTTCGTCGTCAGGGTCCCGAGTCGGAGACCGCGCTTGATCTCGGCGACGGTCAGCTCCTCGCCCTCGAGGTACTTGTGGGTGAGCTCGTCGTCCATCTCGGCGACCGCTTCGATCATCGTGTGGCGGTGCTGCTCGGCCTCGTCGCGGAGCTCGGCCGGGATCTCGACGACCTCGATGTTGTTGCCGAGGTCGTCGCGGTAGTAGATGGCCTTCATCTCGACGAGGTCGATGACGCCCTGGAACTGGTCCTCCCGGCCGATCGGGATCTGGACCGGGATGGCGTTCGCCCCGAGGCGATCCTTGATCGACTCGACGCCGCGCCAGAAGTCGGCGCCGGTCCGGTCGAGCTTGTTGATGAAGCAGAAGCGGGGCACGCCGTAGCGATCGGCCTGGCGCCAGACCGTCTCGGACTGCGGCTCGACACCGGCCACGCCGTCGAACACGACGACCGCGCCGTCGAGGACGCGAAGGCTCCGCTCGACCTCGACCGTGAAGTCCACGTGCCCGGGCGTATCGATGATGTTGATGCGATGGTCGCCCCAGAACGCCGTCGTCGCAGCCGCGGTGATGGTGATCCCGCGCTCCTGCTCCTGGGGCATCCAGTCCATGGTGGCCGCGCCCTCATGGACCTCGCCGAGCTTGTAGATCTTCTTCGTGTAGAAGAGGATCCGCTCGGTGACGGTCGTCTTGCCCGCATCGATATGGGCGATGATGCCGATGTTCCGCGTGCGTGCAAGCGGAACCTGTCGTGCCACGGTGTTCGTTCGCTCCCGGGTGGTGATCACCACTTGAAATGGCTGAAGGCGCGGTTCGCCTCGGCCATCTTGTGGGTATCCTCGCGGCGTTTGACTGCCGCTCCAAGGCCGTTCATCGCATCGACGAATTCGGCCGCGAGCTTTTCGCTCATGCTCTTGCCGCTCCGCTTGCGCGCCGCCTGGACGAGCCAGCGGACGCCGAGGGAGAGGCGACGATCGCCCCGGATCTCGACCGGGACCTGGTAGGTGGCGCCGCCGACGCGGCGGGGCTTGACCTCGATGATGGGGGTCGCGTTGCGCAGGGCCGACTCGAGGACCTCGAGGCCGGGCCGGTGCGACTGGGCCTCGGCCCGGGCGAGCGCCTCGCGGAGGATCCGCTCGGACAGGTTGCGCTTGCCGTCGGTCATGAGCTTGGCCGTGAAGCGCGCCGTCGTCCGGTTGGCCGGGACCGTCTCGTACTTGACCTTGCGGGGGATGTTGACTCGGCGGGGCATTACTTCCTGCCTCCGACCGCCGGGGTCGCCTTGGCCCCGTACTTGCTCCGGCCCTGCTGGCGATCGCGGACGCCGGCGGCGTCGAGGGTGCCCCGGATGATGTGGTACTTGACCGAGGGCAGGTCCTTGACCCGGCCGCCCCGGACGAGCACGACCGAGTGCTCCTGGAGGTTGTGGCCGATGCCCGGGATGTAGGCGGTGACTTCCATCTGATTGGTCAGCCGGACGCGGGCGATCTTGCGGAGGGCCGAGTTCGGCTTCTTGGGCGTCATCGTGCGCACCTGGAGGCAGACGCCGCGCTTCTGCGGGGCGCCCGGGATGGGCTCCTGGCGTTGCTTCAGGCTGTTCCAGTTCTTGCGCATGGCCGGCGCCTTGACCTTGGAGATCTTGCGCTTGCGGCCGTGACGCACGAGCTGGCTGATGGTCGGCACGGAGACGCGGTTCCTTTCAGATCGGTGACTGACGGCAGATGGCCGACGGGTCGTCCTGGGCCCGGGGACCGGGACCTGCGGGGACCGTCGCTGGTGACTCCTCCGGGGCCGCCGACGCGCACGCCGGAAGCCGACCCCTCTCGAGGCCACGAGCGCGGAGTGTAGCAGCGGCTCCGAACGAGTGTCAAACGTGACGACCCGTCCGCGACCCGCCCCCGGAGGCTCCCTCCGGGCGGCGGATCCGGGGCGCGTTACTCGGTCGCGGCGGGCTTCCGGGCGCGCTTGGCGGCGGGCTTCTTCGGCTCGTCCGCGGCGGCCTCGGCGCCGACCGCGACGGCCTCCTTGACGGTCTCATCGTCCGACGCGGCGACGTCGTCGGCGAGGAACGGATTCGCCTCGCCGTCGTCGGCGGCGGCCTCTCCGACGAGGAACGGGTTCGCCTCGTCCACTTCGTCGCTGGCGTCGGCCGCTCCGGCGGCGAGGAGCGAGGCGAGACCCGCCGTCTCCTCGTCGGCCGTCCGGCCGGTGCCGTCCTCGAGGAACGGGTTGAACTCGGCCTCGCCGCCCGTGAGACCTTCGATGGCCTCGCCGGCGAGGGCCTCGAGGGCCGCCCGTCGGCGCCGCTCGGCGGCCGCGGCGAGGTTGGCCGGCGCGCCCGTCCCGGCCGGGATGAGCTTGCCGATGATGACGTTCTCCTTGAGGCCGATGAGGTGATCGCGGGAGCCGTTGATGGCGGCCTCGGTGAGCACCCGGGTCGTCTCCTGGAAGGACGCCGCGGCGAGGAAGCTCGAGGTGTTGAGGGATGCCTTGGTTACCCCGAGGAGGACGGTCTGGGCCGTCGCCGGCTCACCGCCCTCGGCGAGGACGAGGTTGTTCTGCTCCTCGAAATCGAGCCGATCGATGAGCTCGGTCGGCAGGAGGTCGACGTCGCCGGGCTGGTCGATGCGGACCTTGCGGAGCATCTGGCGGACGATGATCTCGATGTGCTTGTCGTTGATCGTCACGCCCTGGCTGCGGTAGACCTTCTGGACCTCCTTGACGAGGTAGCGCTGGACGGCGTCCTTGCCCCGCGTCTCGAGGTACTCCTGCGGGTTGATCGGCCCGTCCGTGATCGAGTCGCCGGCCCGGATCTCCTGGCCGTTCTCGACGAGCAGCTTGGCGTTGTGGGGGATGGCGTACTCGCGCTCGACGACGTCCTCGGCCCGGACGACCAGCCCGTCGTCGTTGCGCACGAGGAAGCCCTTGACCGGGGCGGTGACCTCGGCCGCGCCGTCGCCGGCCAGCCGGGCGACGACCTGGTTGGCCTCGACCGCGTCGCCGGGGGCGAGCAGGAGCTCGGCCGCCTTGGGCACGGTCAGGGAGGTGTCGTACGACTCGGTGCTCTTGACCTTGACCTTCGTCTGGCCCTCGCCGCGGACGATCTCGACGATGCCGTCGATGTGGCTGATCTCGGCCTTGCCCTTGGGGATGCGGGCCTCGAACAGCTCCTCGACGCGGGGCAGACCGGCCGTGATGTCGAGCCCGGCCACACCACCGGTGTGGAAGGTCCGCATCGTCAGCTGGGTGCCCGGCTCGCCGATCGACTGGGCGGCGATGATGCCGACCGCCTCGCCGGAGCCGACCCGCTCGCCGGTGGCGAGGTTGCGGCCGTAGCAGGAGCGGCAGACGCCGTAGCGCGCCTCGCAGGTGAGCGGTGAGCGCACGAGGACCTCGTCGATGCCGGCCTCGTCGATCGCGGCCGCGGTCTCCTCGCTGATCTCCTCGTTGCGCTCGGCCAGGGTCCGGACGTCCTTGCCCGTCCCCACGGTGAGCGTGGCGGCGGCGAGCCGTCCGACGAGGCGACGCTGGAAGGCGCCCCGCTCGTCGCTCGACTCGGCCCGGGTGATCCAGCTCCCCTCCTCCGTCCCGCAGTCGTCATCGCGGGTGATGACGTCCTGGGCGACATCGACGAGGCGCCGGGTCAGGTAGCCCGAGTCGGCCGTTCGAAGGGCCGTGTCGGCGAGGCCCTTGCGGGCGCCGTGGGTCGAGATGAAGTACTCGAGGACGGTCATCCCCTCGCGGAAGTTGCTCCGCACGGGGACGTCGATGATCCGGCCCGACGGGTCGGCCATGAGGCCGCGCATGCCGCCGAGCTGGCCGATGTTGCCCTTGTTCCCCCGGGCGCCGGAGGTGGTCATCATCGTGACCGGACCGCCGAGCGGGTTCGGGTCGACCATCTGGTCGGCCATCTCCTTGGTCGTGTCCTGCCAGATCCCGACGACCTGCTCGTAGCGCTCGTCGTCGGTGATGAGGCCGCGCTGGAACTGCTTGTCGATCTGGGCGACCTGGGCGTCGGCCGCATCCAGGAGCTGAGCCTTGTTCGGGGTCGACGGGATGTCGCTCACCGCGATGGTCATGCCGCCGCGGGTGGCGAACTCGAAGCCGACGCTCTTGATGCCGTCCACGAGGTGGGCGGTCTCCTCGGGGCCGAGCTTTCGATAGCACTCGTCGACGAGGCTCTTGAGCTCGCCCCGGCGCATCACGTCGTTGCTGAAGCGGAGCTGGTCGGGAAGGATCTGGTTGAAGATGATCCGCCCGATCGTCGTCCGGCGCCGCTCGGGGTGCAGAGCCGACGCCTCCGGGTCCCACGACAGGACCTCGGCCTCGACCGGCTGGTGGAGGGTGACGGTCCGCAGCTGGTAGGCCCGGATCGCCTCGTCCTCGTCGGAGAAGAGGCGCGGCTTCTGGCCTTCGGTCGGCGCGCCGTCGAGGGTCAGGTAGAAGCAGCCGAGGACCATGTCCTGGGTCGGTGCGACGACCGGCGAGCCGTCGGCCGGTGAGAGGAGGTTGGCCGTCGAGAGCATCATCTCGCGGGCCTCTTCCTGGGCGGCCGAGCTGAGCGGCACGTGGACCGCCATCTGGTCGCCGTCGAAGTCGGCGTTGAACGCCGTGCACACGAGCGGATGGATCTGGATGGCCGAGCCTTCGACGAGGACCGGCATGAACGCCTGGATGCCGAGCCGATGGAGGGTCGGGGCGCGGTTCAGGAGGACCGGGTGGTCCTTGATGACCTCTTCGAGGACGTCCCAGACCTCGGGCCGGACGCGCTCGACGATCCGCTTGGCGCTCTTGATGTTGTGGGCGAAGCCCTTCTCGACGAGCTGCCGCATGACGAACGGCTTGAACAGCTCGAGGGCCATCTTCTTGGGCAGGCCGCACTGGTGGAGCTTGAGCTCCGGGCCCACGACGATGACCGAGCGGCCCGAGTAGTCGACCCGCTTGCCGAGGAGGTTCTGGCGGAACCGCCCCTGCTTGCCCTTGAGCATGTCGCTCAGTGACTTGAGGCGATGGTTGCCGGTGCCGGCGATCGCCCGGCCGCGGCGGCCATTATCGATGAGGGCGTCGCACGCCTCCTGGAGCATCCGCTTCTCGTTGCGGATGATGATCTCGGGCGCGCCGAGCTCGAGGAGCCGCTTCAGGCGGTTGTTGCGGTTGATGACGCGGCGGTACAGGTCGTTGAGGTCGGAGGTCGCGAAGCGGCCGCCGTCGAGCTGGACCATCGGCCGCAGGTCCGGCGGGATGACCGGCAGGACCGACAGGATCATCCACTCCGGGCGTGTCCCGGAGCGGCGGAAGGCCTCGATGAGGCGGAGCCGCTTGATGGCCTTCTTGCGGCGCTGGCCGGAGCTGGTCCGGACCTCGACGTGGAGGCTCCGGGCGAGCTCCTCGAGGTCCATCCGGGTGATCATGTCGCGGATCGCCTCGGCGCCCATCCCGGCGTGGAACAGGCGGCCGCCGCGGGCCCCGGAGCCGTACTTCTCGTCGAGGGCCCGGAACTCGGTCTCGAGGAGGAGGCGGCCGGGCTTGAGGTTCTCGACCTCGTCGCGGACCTTGCGGAGCTCGTCCTTGAGGCCCTGGGCCTCGCCGGCCAGGCGGTCCTTCTCGGCGCTCAGGGTGTCGCCGATGGCGGCCTCGAGGGCGGCGATCTTCTCGTCGGTGGCGCGGGCCTCGTCGGCTTCACGCTGCTGGAGCTCGTCGTTGACCCGGTCGGTCTCGGCGCGGACGATCTTGCGAAGCCGGCCGGTGGCCTCCTTGCCGGCCTTGTCGCCCTCGGCCACGACGACCTCGCCGGTCGGGGCGAAGACGATCGTGGAGGCGGCCGGGCCGCTCAGGGCGCCGAGCTCGGCCTCGACGGTCTGGGCGGCGGCGACGATCTCCTCGGTCCGGGCGGCCCGCTGGGCCTCGAGGTCGGCCTTGGTGGCGGCCAGGGTCGTCGTCAGCTCGTCCTTCTTGCGGTTGAAGTCGGAGCGCAGCTCGTCCTCGAGCTCGGTCAGCGCCTTGCCGGCCTTGCCGCCGCGGCCCTCGGCCTCGTCCTCGAGCTGCTGCAGGGCGCGCTTGCGAGCGTCCTCGTCGACGTGGGCGACGATGTACAGCGCGAAGTAGAGGATCCGCTCCAGGTTGCGCGGGCTGATGTCGAGGAGGATGCCGAGCCGGCTCGGCGTGCCCTTGAAGTACCAGATGTGGCTGACCGGGCTGGCCAGCTGGATGTGACCCATCCGCTCGCGGCGGACCTTGCTCCGGGTCACCTCGACGCCGCACTTGTCGCAGATGATGCCCTTGTAGCGGATCCGCTTGTACTTGCCGCAGTAGCACTCCCAGTCCTTGGTGGGACCGAAGATGCGCTCGTCGAACAGCCCGTCCTTCTCCGGCTTGAGCGTCCGGTAGTTGATGGTCTCGGGCTTGGTCACCTCGCCCTTGCTCCACTCCCGGATCTGGTCCGGGCTGGCGAGCGAGATGCGGATCGCGCTGAAGTTATTGACCTCGAGCATGGTTCTCCTCCGCGCCGCCGCCTGGCTCAGCGGCGCGATGCCGACCGTGTGCGAGCGGGACCGGGCCGGCCGAGCGCCGGTCCCGCGAGTGGTGCGAGTGCTGGATGAACGTGTCGGTCAGTCCTCGAACCCGGCGAGGTTGATCCCGCCGAGATCGGGGAGCATGTACCCGGACGCGTCGTCCTCGGCCAACGGGATCTCCTCGTCGTTCTGGTCGAGGATCTCCGCGTTGAGCCCGAGGCTCCGCAGCTCCTTGATGAGGACCTTGAACGACTCGGGGACCCGCGGTGGCTGGATCTCCTCCCCCTTGACGATGGCTTCGTAGGTCTGGACCCGCCCGAGCACGTCGTCCGATTTCACGGTCAACAGCTCCTGGAGGATGTTCGCGGCGCCGTACGCCTCGAGCGCCCAGACCTCCATCTCCCCGAACCGCTGGCCACCGAACTGGGCCTTTCCACCGAGCGGCTGCTGGGTGATGAGGCTGTACGGGCCGGTCGAGCGGGCGTGGATCTTGTCCTCCACCAGGTGGTGGAGCTTGAGCATGTAGATGTAGCCGACGGTGATGGTCCGATCGAACGCCTCGCCGGTCCGGCCGTCGCGGAGCTCGATCTTGCCGTCCTGCGGCAGTCCAGCGTCGCGGAGCTCTTCCCGGATCTGCTCCTCGGTCGCGCCGTCGAAGACGGCCGTGGCAGCCTTCAGGCCACGGGCCTGGAGGGCCCAGCCGAGGTGCGTCTCGAGGATCTGCCCGATGTTCATCCGCGACGGGACGCCGAGCGGGTTGAGGACGATGTCGACCGGCGTGCCGTCCGGCAGGTAGGGCATGTCCTCCTGGGGGAGGATCTTGGCGATGACGCCCTTGTTGCCGTGGCGGCCGGCCATCTTGTCGCCGACGCTGATCTTGCGCTTCTGGGCCACGCTGACCCGGACGAGCCGGTTGACGCCCGGCTGGAGGTCGTCGTTGAGCTCGCGGCGGAACTCGCGGATCTCGACGACCTTGCCGCGCTCGCCGTGGGGCAGGCGGAGGCTCGAGTCCTTCACCTCGCGGGCCTTCTCACCGAAGATCGCCCGCAGGAGGCGCTCCTCCGCGGTCAGCTCGGTCTCGCCCTTCGGGGTGATCTTGCCGACGAGGATGTCGCCGGGGCGGACCTCGGCACCGACGTAGACGATGCCCTCCTCGTCGAGGTCCTTGAGGGACTCCTCGCCGACGTTGGGGATGTCGCGGGTGATCTCCTCGGGCCCGAGCTTCGTGTCGCGCGACTCGATCTCGTGCTTCTCGATGTGGATGCTCGTGAAGAGGTCGTCGCGGACGAGGCGGTCGCTGATGACGATCGCGTCCTCGTAGTTGCCGCCCTCCCAGCTCATGAACGCCACGAGCACGTTGCGGCCGAGGGCTAGCTCGCCGCGGTCGGTCGAGCTGCTGTCGGCGATGGCGTCGCCGGCGCCGACCCGCTGGCCGACGTCGACGATGGGCCGCTGGTTGATGCAGGTGCCCTGGTTGCTGCGGACGAACTTCTGGAGCCGGTAGCTGTCGAGCTCACCGGAGTCGGCCTCGACCTCGATCCGCTCGGCGGTCACGCTCGTGACGACGCCCGCCCGCTCGGCGATGATCACCTGGCCGGAGTCGCGGGCCGCCCGTCCCTCCATGCCGGTGCCGACGATCGGCGATTCGGGCTCGAGGAGCGGCACGGCCTGGCGCTGCATGTTCGAGCCCATGAGAGCCCGGTTGGCGTCGTCGTGCTCGAGGAAGGGGATGAGCGCGGTGGCCACGGACACGACCTGCTTGGGGCTCACGTCCATGTACTCGATCTGGTTCGGGCGCGCCTCGGGGAACGTGTCCCGGTAGCGCGACGGGACCCGGTCGGCGAGGAAGTGGCCGGCCTCGTCGAGCGGCGCATTGGCCTGGGCGACGACGTGCTGCTCCTCCTCGTCGGCGGGCAGGTATTCGATCTCGTCGGTGACGACCGGCTGGATCGGGAATGCCAGGGCCTTCTGCTTCTTCAGCTCGGCCGCGCCGGCGTCGTCGATGGGTGCGCCGGCCTTGACGACGACCGTGCCGTCCTTGGCGACGAGGTCGGTACCGGCCGTGAACGAACGGAGGGCCGCGTCGTCCCAGGCGATGGTCCGCTTGACCCGCCGATACGGGGTCTCGATGAAGCCGTAGCTGTTGATCCGGCCGTAGGTCGCCAGCGAGCCGATGAGCCCGATGTTCGGACCCTCGGGCGTCTCGATCGGGCAGATCCGGCCGTAGTGGCTGTGGTGGACGTCGCGGACGTCGAAGCCGGCCCGCTCGCGGGACAGGCCGCCCGGCCCGAGAGCCGACAGGCGCCGCTTGCTCGTCAGCTCGGCCAGCGGGTTCGTCTGGTCCATGAACTGGGACAGCTGGCTGCCGCCGAAGAACTCCTTCATCGCCGCCACGACCGGGCGGATGTTGATGAGGGCGTTCGGGGTGGCCTTGTCGATCTCCTGGATCGTCATCCGCTCGCGGACGACCCGCTCCATCCGGAGGAGGCCGATGCGGAAGGCGTTCTGGATGAGCTCGCCGTTGGCCCGGATGCGGCGGTTGCCGAGGTGGTCGATGTCGTCCTTCGGGTGGAGGCCCCGGTTGCACTCGATGAGGTGGCCGACGATGGCCGCGATGTCCTCGCGGGTGACCGTCCGCTGCTCACGGGGCAGCTCGATGCCCATCCGGCCGGCGACGCCGTCGAGCTTCTTGTTGAACTTGTAGCGGCCGACCCGACCGAGGTCGTAGCGGCGGAAGTTGAAGAAGAGGCTCTCGACGAGCTGGCGAGCGTTGTCGCCGGTCGGCGGATCGCCCGGGCGGAGCTTCTTGTAGACCTCGATGAGGGCGTCCTGCTGGGTGTGGGTCAGGTCCTTGTCGAGGGTACTCGCGATGTACGGGTGGTCGGGATCGGTGTCGATCGAGGCGAACAGGGCGCTGATCTCGTCGTTCTCTTCGTAGCCGACGGCCCGCAGGAGGGTCGTCGCGGCGAGCTTGCGCTTGCGGTCGACCTTGACCCACAGCTGGTCCTTGTTGTTGGTCTCGAACTCGAGCCAGGCACCGCGGTTCGGGATGACCTTGGCGCTGAAGAGCATCCGGCCGGTCGTCGGATCCTCGATCTCGCTGTAGTACACGCCGGGCGAGCGGACGAGCTGGCTGACGACGACGCGCTCGGCGCCGTTGATGACGAAGGTCCCCTGGTCCGTCATCGTCGGGAAGTCGCCCATGTAGACCCGCTGGCGCTGGATCTCGCCGGTCTCCTTGATGAGGAGCTCGACGTTGACGTAGAGCGGCTTGCTGAAGGTGAGGTCCTTGGTCCGGCACTCGAGCTCGGTGTACTTGGGCGGACCGAACTCGTAGTCGAGGAACTGGAGCTCCATCACCTTGCCGGTGAAGTCCTTGATCGGGCTGATCTCGTCGAACAGCTCCCGGAGGCCCTTATCCACGAACCAGGCGAAGGAATCGAGCTGCAGCTCGATGAGGTTCGGGATCGGCAGCTTCTCGTCGATCCGGGCGTAGGAGATGCGTCCCGAGGTGGTCAGGGCGCGCGTCGACGACTCAGCAGCAGACAGCATGAACCGCTCCTTGACGGAGGAGGAAGGGGAAAGGGAAGGCCGCGCTCACAGAAGGAGTAGGATACCGCGCGATCGGGAAATGTCAAACGCGCCGTCGAGGATCTGCACCGGGTCCATGGGCTGCTGGACCGCTTGCATGGGCTAGAACTCGAGTCGGTCGACTAAAGCCTTGTTCGGAAGCGCGTCAGGCGCTCACCCTGGTCTTCGACCTCGACGCGGAATTGGTGCACCGGCCGCGGCCACCGATAATCGTGTCGGGTACCCGCGAGGCGGGTGGTAGGTCCTGTTCAAGTCGCGTCGGATCGCGTGAGCGGTGGGGACGGGGCGTGGAATCGCATGGATCTCCAGGTCGGCAGCGCCATCCTCGTGCCCAGTACCCGCGTCTCGGGTCGGTGACATGGATCTGCGGCGCCACGGACCCGCGACGCCGCGCGAACGAGAACGGCCGCCGACCCGCGAGGGTCGGCGGCCGAACATGCAGCGCGCTGAGAACGATTACTTGATCTCGACCTTGGCGCCCTGCTCCTCGAGGGCGGCCTTGATCTTCTCGGCCTCCTCGCGGGTGACACCCTCCTTGACCGCCTTGGGGGCGGCGTCGACGACGTCCTTGGCCTCCTTGAGGCCGAGCCCGGTGAGCTCGCGGACGACCTTGATGACCGGGATCTTGTTGGGCCCGATCTCGGTCAGGGTCGCGGTGAACTCGGTCTGCTCCTCGGCTGCCTCGGCGACCGGGGCGGCGGCCGCGGCCGGGGCGGCTGCGACGGCGACCGGAGCGGCGGCGGTGACGCCGTAGCGCTCCTCGAAGCGCTTGATGAACTCGGACAGCTCGAGGACGGTCATCTTGTCGATCGCCTCGAGCAGGTCGTCCTGGGTCAGGACTGCCATCGGTGGTTCTCCTTCAGGGATGTCGGGATGTCGGTGGGTCCGGTCGGGCGCAGCCATCGGCTGCCCGCTGGGTCCGGGGTGAGGTGCGGGTGTCGGCTACTCGGCCGGGCTGGCTGCCGCCTTCTGGTCGCGGACCTGCGAGAGCGCGGAACCGAGGTTCCGGAGATTCGCCCCGAGGAGCCCGGCCAGGGTCGCGATCGGCGCCTGCATGGCACCGGCGAGGGTGGCCTGCAGCACCGGGCGGGACGGCAGCGAGGCGAGCCGGGTGACGGCCGCAGCATCGATCCGCCGGTCGCCGAGGACGGCGCCGGTGATCTTCACGACCTTGAACGGCCGGGTCGCGTCGAGGACGGCGCGAGCCGCCGCCGACTCGTCGCCCCGGCTGACCGCGATGGCCGTCGGTCCGACGAGGAGCGGCCCGAGGGCCTCCCCGTTCGTGTCCGCGGCGGCGATCTTGAGCAGCCGGTTCTTGACGACGCGATACGTCACGTCCTGCTTGCGCAGGGAACGCCGGATCTCGGCGATCTCGTGGACCGTGAGGCCGCGGTATTCGGAGACGATGAGCGCCGTGCTGCCGGCGATGTCGCCACGCAGCTGCTCGATCGTCTCGCGCTTGGCCTCGGTCGGCATGGGTGCCTCCCGTGTTCTCGGCGTGCGACCGGCACGCGGCGGTGGTGCGCCGCCCCCGGCCGGGCCGGAGACGAAGACGCCCCTGCGACGGTCCTTCGACTGTGCAGGGGGCGCATCCACCCGCGAGAGGTGGCTGGGTCCTGCCTCGGCGTGCTCGCCGTCGTCCCCCGGCCTGGTGGCCGGGTCCGGTGCGGCGGATCAAGCCCCGATCGTCGGGCCGCCGGGCTGGCCGGTCGGCTGGCGATCCGCGGGCGCAGGCTGTCTGCGGCGGTCCGTCGGTGTTCGGTTGTCAGGCGACGCGCGTCCGCCAGGGGCGGATGCCGTCGCCGCGTATGGTAGCGGGGCCCGCGGTCAGGCCGCGGCGGCCACCGCGAGGACGGCCGGCACATCGACCCGGATGCCGGGTCCCATCGTGCTGGCGATGGTCAGGCCGCGGAGGTACTGACCCTTCGAGCCACTCGGCTTGGCCCGGTTGACCGCGTCGATGAGGGCGGCGAGGTTGGCGACGAGCGCGTCGGCCTCGAAGCTGCTCTTGCCGAAGGCGACGTGGATGATGCCCGCCTTGTCGACTTTGAACTCGACCCGGCCCGACTTCACCTCGCGGATGGCCCGCTCGAGGTCGAACGTGATGGTCCCCGACTTGGGGTTCGGCATGAGGCCGCGGCGGCCGAGGATCTTGCCCAGCCGGCCGACCATGCCCATCGTGTCGGGCGCGGCGAGGGCGACGTCGAAGTCGAGCCAGCCGGCCTCGATCTTCTTGACGAGGTCCTCCGCGCCGACCTCGTCGGCCCCGGCGCGGAGCGCCTCCTGGGCCTTCTCGCCCTGGGCGAAGACGGCGACCCGGACGACCTTGCCGGTGCCATTCGGGAGGACGACCGTGCCGCGGACCATCTGGTCGGCGTGGCGGGGATCGACCCCCAGCCGGACGTGGGCCTCGACGGTCGCGTCGAAGCTGACGGTCGTGGTGGTTCGAAGGAGCTCGGCCGCCTCGTCGGGCGGATACAGCCGATCGCGATCGACGAGCTTCGACGCCTCGAGGTACTTCTTGCCGTGAGCCATGGTTCAGGTTCCTTCGCGCTGGCGGTCGGCGTTCCGACCTCCCCCTTCACGTGGGGTCGCCGTCCGGCGGATGACGATGGGCTGCCGGCCCGCCCGGGATCTCGCGCGGCCCTGCCCGCGCGGTGGGACTAGCCGACGACCTCGATGCCCATCGAGCGGGCGGTCCCCTCGACCTGGCGCATGGCGGCGTCGATGTCGTTGGCGTTGAGGTCGGTCATCTTGATGGTCGCGATCTCGCGGACCTGGTCGCGGCTCACCCGGCCGACGCCCTCGCGGCCCGTCGTCGAGGCGCCCTTCTCCACCCCTGCCGCCTTGCGCAGGAGGTCCGCCGCCGGCGGCGTCTTGAGGATGAAGGTGAAACTCCGGTCCTCGTAGACGGTGATCTGGGCAGGGATGATCTGGCCGCTCTTGTCGGCGGTCTTCTCGTTGTACGACTTGGTGAACTCGACGATGTTGATGCCGTGGGGACCGAGGGCGGTCCCGACCGGCGGGGCGGGTGTCGCCTTGCCGGCCGGCAGCTGGAGGGTGAGGACGATGCGGATCTTCTTGGCCACTGAGCGGTCGGTTCCTTTCTAGCGGGCGGCAGCCCGGTGAGCGCCCTGACGGGCGGTCCAGGCCAAGGCGGAGGCGAGTACACGAGCGAGCGCATCCGCATGCGTGAGCGAGTGAGCGGAGCCGACAACGCCGGCATGGGGCGTCCGCACTGTGCTCACAGCTTTTCGACTTGCAGGAAGTCCAATTCGACCGGCGTTTCGCGGCCGAAGATGCTGACGAGCACCTTGACCTTGTTCCGCTCGGGGTTGACCTCGTCGACCGTGCCGATGAACTCGGCGAATGGGCCGTCGGTGACCCGGACGCTCTGGCCCTTGGTGAAGGCCACCCGGAACTTGGGGGTCTCGACGCCCATCTGGCGGAGGATCTGCTTGACTTCGTGCTCGTCGAGCGGGATCGGCTCGCTCCGCACGCCCGGGATGTTGGCGCCGCCGACGAAGCTCGTGACGCCCGGCGTGTTGCGGACGACGAACCAGCTGTCGGGGTCGAGGGTCATCTCGACGAGGACGTAGCCCGGGTAGACCTTCTTCTGGACGGTGTGGCGCTGGCCCTGGCGGATCTCGATCTCATCCTCCATCGGGACGAGCACCTGGAAGATCTTGTCCTCCATGCCCATCGACTCGATGCGATGCTCGAGGTTGGCCTTGACCTTGTTCTCGTAACCCGAATACGTGTGGATCACGTACCAGCGCTTCTCGGGCGCCTGGGTCGCCGTCTCGGTGCCGTTGGTGTCGGTCATCATCGTCCGCCTAACCGTTGCCGCTGAGAAGCTTGACGGCGTTGAGGAACACCGTGTCCCAGAAGGCGATGAACAGCATGACGACGAAGCTCACCGTGAAGACGAGCACGGTGAGGTTCCGCGTCTGCGGGACCGTCGGCCAGGTGACCTTCTTCAATTCCGACCACGCCTCGTCGATGAATCGACGGGCGCGAGCGAAGAGACCACGGATGCGATCCACGTTCGGTCGTTACTTCCAGACTTGCTACTGCGATGGATGGAGCGGGGTGGCAGGCGCGGCCGGACTCGAACCGACAACCACTGGTTTTGGAGACCAGAGCTCTGCCAAATTGAGCTACGCGCCTCCGGCTCGGCCGCTACTTGGCCTCGCGATGGAGGGTGTGGCGGCGTTCGCGAGGACAGTACTTCATCAGCTCGATCCGGTTCGGATCGTTCTTCTTGTTCTTGCGCGTCGTGTAGCTCCGCATCTTGCACTCGGTGCAGGCCAGCTGGATCACGGGACGCGCCTCGACTCTCGCCATCTCGCTACTCGGTGATGGTGACGATGGCCCCGGCGCCGACGGTCCGGCCACCCTCGCGGATGGCGAAGCGCTGGCCGGTCTCGAGGGCGATGGGGGTGATGAGCTCGACGGTCATCTCGACGTTGTCGCCGGGCATGATCATCTCGGCGCCGTCGGGCAGGCCGATGGCCCCGGTCACGTCGGTCGTGCGGAGATAGAACTGGGGCCGGTAGCCGTTGTAGAAGGGGGTATGGCGCCCACCCTCGTCCTTGGTGAGGACGTACACCTGCGCGGTGAACTTCGTGTGGGGCTTGATGCTGGCCGCCTTGGCCAGGACCTGGCCCCGCTCGATCTCGTCGCGCTCGATGCCGCGGAGGAGGCAGCCGACGTTGTCGCCGGCCCGGCCCTCGTCCAACAGCTTCTTGAACATCTCGACGCCGGTGACGACGACCTTGCGGGTCGCCTTGACCCCGATGAGCTCGACCTCGTCGCCGACCTTGACGATGCCGCGCTCGATGCGCCCCGTCGCGACGGTGCCCCGGCCCTTGATGCCGAAGACGTCCTCGACCGGCATGAGGAAGGGCCGGTCGATGGCCCGCTCCGGGGTCGGGATGTACGAGTCGACCGCGTCCATGAGCTCCTGGATCGGCCCGTAGGCGGGGTTGGCCGGATCGTCGGGCGCCTCGAGGGCCTTCAACGCGGAGCCGCGGACGACGGGGATGTCGTCGCCCGGGAAGTTGTACTTGGAGAGGAGCTCGCGGACCTCGAGCTCGACGAGGTCGATGAGCTCGGGATCGTCGACCGCGTCGACCTTGTTGAGGAAGACGACGATGTAGGGCACCTCGACCTGGCGGGCCAGGAGGATGTGCTCGCGGGTCTGGGGCATCGGGCCGTCGGTCGCGGCGACGACGAGGATGGCCCCGTCCATCTGGGCGGCGCCGGTGATCATGTTCTTGATGTAGTCGGCGTGCCCCGGGCAGTCGACGTGGGCGTAGTGGCGGGCGTCCGTCTCGTACTCGACGTGGGCGATGGCGATGGTGATGCCGCGCTCGCGCTCCTCGGGGGCGTTGTCGATCGTGTCGAAGGCGCGGTACTCCGCCTCGCCCTTCAGCGCGAGGTACTTGGTGATGGCCGCGGTGAGACTCGTCTTGCCGTGGTCGATATGGCCGATCGTCCCGATGTTGACGTGCGGCTTGGTGCGCTCGAACTTCTTCTTCGCCACGTGAGCGTCTACTCCGTACTGTCGGCGGCCCCGCCGCGCTTGCCATGAGGGCGCACCGGCGCCGTTGATCGATCGAGGGTCGTGCCTCGGCCGAGGATGGAGCCCACAATCGGACTCGAACCGATGACCTCCTCCTTACCAAGGAGGTGCTCTGCCAGCTGAGCTATGTGGGCCCGGTTCCTTGCCGTCGGGCTGAGGTGGTGGTGGGCAGGGAGGGAATCGAACCCCCACAGTCGAAGACGGCTGATCTACAGTCAGCGGAGCTCACCACCTGCTCAACCTACCCACGGGGATTCGGGGACGGGCAACGCTGCGGCATCGTGGTGGACCCGGCCTTCCGGCGTTCTTCTGTTGGAGCCGACGACGGGACTCGAACCCGGAACCTGCGGTTTACAAAACCGCTGCTCTACCAATTGAGCTACGTCGGCGCGCATGGGCTCATACCGCAGCGGACCCGTGGCGCCCGCGAATGATAGGGTCCCGCGCCGCGATGGGTCAAGCGTGCGTGGCGCCGCTCGTCGGCGGCCGGGCTCGGCCGGTGGGTTCAGCCCGCGCCCGAGCCATCCTCGGCTGAGTCGCTCGCCCCGCCGGGCAGGAGTGCCCCTCCGTCGTCGTCGAGCGGGGGCTCGAGGACGGGATCCGCCGCGGCGGCCGTCCTGGCCACGCGCTTCCGCGTGGACCGAGGTTTCGGAGTCTCCTGGGCCGCGTCGGGGTCGGTCGCGAGCGTCTCCGTCGGGGAGACTGCCGGCTCGACTCTCTCGACGGGCTCCGCGGACGCGACGGGTCCGGCGGGGGCGTCGGCCCGGCCGTCGTCGCGCTGGGCGAGGGCCTCGAAGAGGAGGATCGATCCCGCCACCGCGGCGTTGAGCGAACCGACCGCTCCCCGCATGGGGATCCGCACGACGACGTCGCAGCGGCGCCGGACGGTCGGCCCGAGACCCTGCCCTTCGCTGCCCACGACGAGGACAAGAGGCCCGCGGAGGTCGGCCTGTCGAACGGTGAGCGGGGCGTCGGCCTCGGCGCCCACGACGCGCAGACCGCGGATGTGGAGGTCGGCCAGGGCGGCAGGCAGGTCGTCCACCGGGACGAGGAGGAGGTGCTCGACCGCGCCGGCCGATGCCTTGACCGCGGCCGGCGTCAACGGCGCCTGGCGGTGGGTCGGGAAGATGACCCCGTGGGCGCCGACGGCCTCGGCACTGCGGAGGAGCGTTCCGACGTTCTGGGGATCCTCGAGGGAGTCGAGGGCGAGGACGAACGGCGGTTCGCCCCGCTCGGTGGCCCGGGCGAGGACGTCCTCGAGGGTGGCGTAGCGGCGCGCGCCGACGACGAGCGCGACCCCCTGGTGGCCGTCGAAGCCGGCCATCGCGGTCAGGGTCCCGCCCTCGACCTCGACGATCGGGATCCGCAGGCTCGTCGCGTGGAGGACGATCCGCTCGAGGGCGGCTCGGCGCTGCGGCGTGACGAGGAGGCGGCTCGCCTCGCGGCGGGCGACGAACGCCTCTTCGACCGGGCGCCGTCCGGCGACGATCTCCTCGCCGAGCCCGAGCGGCTCGACGGTCGGGAAAGCAGGGGGACGGGGCGGTCTGGCGCCGTACGCCGGTGGACCGCCGTAGCCCGGCCCCGTCGGACGGACGGGACGTCGGTCCGGGTATGGCGGCCTGCTGCGGGCATCCGGCCTCGGGCCTCGCGGCCGATCGGATCGCGGGTATCGAGCCGGGCCCGGCCGGTCCTCCTGCCAGGGGCGATCGGTCGGCGGGCGACGATCGTCCCGATCCCTCGGTCCATCCCCAGTGGGGCGGGCCGGGTAACCGGTCCGCGGCGGGTAGCCGGGGCGAGGTCGATAGCCCGTCGGCGGACGGTCACCCGGAACGCGTCGAGGGTCGGGGCGCCAGGGTCGGTCGGGCGGGCGGCCGTCGGCCGCTGGCCTGCCTCGATCGAACGAGCGATCGCCGGTCCAAGGCCGGTCGGCGGGCCGGTCGCGCGGGCCGGGCCGGCCCCCTCGGGCCGAGCGATCGTCCGTCCACGGTCGGTCCTGCGGCCGGTTATGGGTCGGCCGCCCGCCGCGGTCCCGTGGCCGATCGCGGTCCTGTGGCCGACCCTGGTCCTGTGGCCGACCCTGGTCCGGTGGTCGACCCCGGTCATGTGGCCGACCCCGGTCCGGTGGGCGGGCCGGCGTCCAGGGACGACGCTCGGGCGGACGATCCGGTCCGGGACGGTCGCCATCCGCCGGCCGCGGTCGCGATCCGCCAGGGCCGGAGCGTGGCGGTCCGGCAGACCACCCTCCCCCGCCCCGGCGGCCGGGACTGCCGGCGTGTCCCCGCGGGTCACGGCCTGCACCCTGGAAGTCGCGCGGCGACCGGTCTGGACGGCCGTCACGCGTCGGGGCGGGCGGCGTGTCGCCGCTCGACGTCCGGTCGGCGGGCGGCCGGCGAGTCGGCGGCTTATGGTCGGCCGGCGGCCGGCGAGTCGGCTTCGGGTCGCCGGTGGCCGGCGAGGTCGACGTGGCCGCGGGCCTGGACTTCGTCGCCCTGGTCGCTGCCGCTTCGGTCGTCGCCGGCGTGGCCTTTATCGCTCGAGGCTTGGCCGCCGACTTGGGCTTGGTCGCCGTCGCTGTCGCCTTGGCCGCGGTCGCCTTGACCCGTGTCGCCTTGGCCGCGGTCGCCTTGGCCGCGGTCGTCTTCGCACTCAGTCGCCTTCGCGGCGGGCTGGCGGGCTGACGGCGTGCGCGGCGGCTTCGCCTCGTCAGGCACGGGTCGGGGCCTCGACCCGGCGCCAGCGCTGGCCGTCGCGGGTGTCCTCGATAGCGATGCCGCGGCCGAGCAGCTCGTCGCGCAATCGGTCCGACTCGGCCCAATCGCGAGCGGCCCGGGCGGCGGCCCGGGCGTCGATGAGATTCACGAGCTCGGCGTCGAGCTCCGACTCCGGGGATGCCGTGATCCCGAGCACCGTGTCGAGGTCGGCGATGAGCACCAGCCCTCGTTCCGCGTCGGCCGTCGAGAGGCTCCGCGCGTCGATCCGTCGGTTCAGCTCGCGGATGAGCTCGAACAGGGCGGCCAGCGCGGGCGATACGTTGAGGTCGTCGTCCATCGCCGCCTCGAAGTCGGCCCGCGCGCGCGCCAGGACGCCGTCGAGCGAGGCATCGTCGGCAACGTCGTTCCGGTAGGCGCGGAGAGCGGCGACCGACGCATCGATCCGGTCGACCGCGGCGCCGGCAGCGCCGAGGGATGCATCCGAGTAGGCGATCGCCATCCGGTAGTGGACCGAGATGAGGAGATAGCGCAGGGCCCGCGGCTCGACGCCGGCGTTGAGCAGCTCGGAGACCCGGGCGATGTTGCCGGTCGACTTGGCCATCTTCGTGCCGCCCATCTGGAGGTGGGCGCAGTGGAGCCAGGTGCGGACGAACTCGACCCCGGTCGCCGCCTCGCTCTGGGCGATCTCGTCCTCGTGATGGGGGAAGACCAGGTCGACGCCGCCGGTATGGATGTCGAACGTCTCGCCGAGCGCCGCCATGCTCATCGCCGAGCATTCGATGTGCCAGCCCGGCCGTCCCGTGCCGAGCTCGGTGTCCCATGACGGCTCGCCGGTCTTGGCGCCCTTCCACAGGGCGAAGTCGCGGACGTCGTCCTTGCCGTACTCGTCAGCCTCGACCCGCTCGCCGACCCGCAGATTCGCCGGGTCGAGCCGGGCGAGGCGCCCGTAGCGGGGCCACGATCCGATGCGGAAGAAGATCGAGCCGTCGGACGTCCGATAGGCGATGCCCGCCTCCTCGAGGCGACGGATGAGCCGGACGATCTCCGGGATGTGGCCGGTCGGCCGCGGCATCGCGTCGGGCATCGTCATCCGCAGGGCGGCGGCGTCCTCGAGGAATCGGCCGATAAACCGCTCGGTGAGCGCCCCGAACGGCTCGCCGGTCGCGGCGGCGCCCTTGATGATCTTGTCGTCGATGTCGGTGATGTTCATGACCCAGGTCACCCGCAGGCCCCGGTAGCGGAGATACCGGACGAGCAGGTCGGCGAAGAGGAACGAGCGGAAGTTGCCGACGTGGGTGGGCCCATAGACGGTCGGGCCGCACGAGTAGATCCGGACGTGGCCCGGCTCGAGCGGCTCGAGCGGACGAGTCTCGCCGCTCAACGTGTCCTGGAGCTGGATCGTCATCCGGCGGTCGACCCGCGGTCGGGCGAGCCCCCGGCGACGGACCCGGATCCCCCGGCTACCGGCGCAAGCGGCAGCGCCGCGAGCGGCACGAGCACCGCGACGGCCTGGGCCGACATCCCGCGCCCGGCGCCCTCCATGCCGGCCAGGTTCCCGGTCGACGCCTTCACGTCGACCTGTGCGGTCGCGAGCCCGAGGGCCGCCGCGATAGCGTCGCGCATCTCGTCGAGCCGGCCGGACAGGCGCGGTCGCGCGCCGACGATCGTCAGGTCGACCGAGCTTGGTTCGTAGCCGGCCCCATGGAGCCGGGCGACGACGGCGGCGAGCAACTCGCCGCTGGCGATCCCGCCTGGTGTCGTCGCCGGCGGGAACAGCCGGCCGAGGTCGCCGAGCCCGGCTCCGCCGAGCAGCGCGTCGGCCACCGCGTGGAGCGCAACGTCGCCGTCGGAATGACCGTGCAGCCGCGGGCCGCCGTCGATGACGATGCCGCCGAGCGCGAGCGGCGTCCCGGGCCCGAACGGATGGCTGTCACGGCCGTGGCCGACCCGGATCTGCCCGCCCGGCGGCGTCGAGGAACGAGCCCGGGCTGACTCGCCGCCGAGCGCGACCGCTGCCCGGGCCAGATCGTCGGGCACGGTCACCTTGAGGTTCATCGGGTCACCGGGGATCGCATGGACCGGGATTTTAGCCGCCTCGAGGAGGGCGGCCTCATCGGTGAAGGTGGCCGGCCCATCGGGCGGGAACTCGGCCCAGGCACGCCGGATGAGGCCGGCCCGGATGCCCTGCGGCGTCTGTGCCGTGGCCAGGTCCGATCGATCGACCGTCTCGAGGACGACCCCGTCGCGGATGCGCTTGGCCGTCTCCGCCACCGGCAGGACCGGGATCGCCGCGCCGTGCGCTCGGACCGCCTCGATGACGGCCGTGACGAGACCGGGGCGGATGGCGGGCCGCGCCCCGTCATGGACGAGGAGGACGCGATCGTCGGGCGCATCGAGGGAAGCGATCCCGGCGGCGACGGATTCCTGCCTTCGGCCGCCGCCGGCGACGACCGCGACCCGATCCGCCGCGGGGCCGTCGACGAGCCAGCTCGCACCGGCGAGCTCCCGGACCCGCTCCGGCGCCACGACCAGGACGATGCGACCGATACCGCCGACCGCGGCGAGCGCGTCGAGCGTCCAGGCCAGGAGGGGCCGCCCGGCGATCGGCGTGGTCAGCTTGTCGATGCCGTCCATCCGCCGGCTCGCCCCGGCCGCGGCGACGACGACGTCGGCCGGGCCCGGCCCGCTCAATCGACGCGCGGCTGGGCGAAGATCATCCGTCCGGCCACGGTCTGGAGGACGCGTGTCACCGCCACATCGAGGTCGCGGTCGATGTACCGGGCGCCGCCTTCGACCACGATCATCGTGCCGTCGTCGAGGAAGCCGACGCCCTGGCCGGCCTCCTTGCCCTCCTGGATGACCCGGACCCGGAGGTCCTCGCCCGGCAGCAGCGCCGCCTTCACGGCGTTGGCGAGCGAGTTGATGTTCATCACCCGGATGCCCTGCAGCTCGGCGACCCGGTTGAGGTTGAAGTCGTTGGTGAGGATGGCCCGGCTGCGGGTCTTGGCGAGGGCGACGAGCTTGGCGTCGACCTCGTCGATCTCCGGGAATCGCTCCTCGGCGATCTCGACCGGCGTCCGGGCGTCCTTCTGGAGCCGGGACAGGATCTCGAGGCCGCGCCGTCCGCGGTTCCGTCGCAGGGTGTCCGAGCTGTCGGCGATGTGCTGCAGCTCGTCGAGCACGAAGCGCGGGACGACGAGCGTCCCGTAGATGAAGCCGGACTCGACGATCTCGGCTATCCGGCCATCGATGATGGCGCTCGTGTCGACCACGATGTGCGGCTCGCCCGAGAGGGCCGACCGCTCACCGTCGGCGCTGGGACGGCGGAAGAGGCCGATCGCCTCGGCGGCGATCGTCAGGTCGGCCCGCTTGGCGACGGTCAGGCCGACCATGCCGAGCCCGAGGAACAGCGATACGCCGAGCGGCAGCCACTGGCCGAGCGGCCCGCCGATGTTGGAGAGAGGCAGGCCGAGCAGGAGACCCATCAGGAGGCCGATGAGGAGCCCGACGACCGCGGTCACGAATTCGGCCGTCGAGAGCTGCTGGACCTGCTTCAGAAGCCAGCCGGCCGGGACGATCGTCAGGTACGGGAAGACCGCGAACCCGATGACGAGCCAGGCGATGACCCAGGCGGCGAGGAAGGCGCCGCCGTACTGCATGTCGGCGAACAGCCCGCCGCCGAGGGAGGCGAGGGTCAGGCCGACGAGGACCCCGAAGGCCGCGCCGAGGAATCGGATGGTCCGGATCACCTGCGCCTCACCGCTGGGCTCGGGACCGCGACGTCGCCACGACGCGACCGCGGCGATCCCACGGTCGCGCCACCCGCGAACCGCCGGGAGAGCCTAGCATCGTGAGGGCGGCGCCGCAGCCCTGCCTTCTCAGCGCTCGGTCTCGCCGAGGGCGGCCGACAGCGCCTCCCGGAGCGTGCCGACGGCGATCACCTCAGCCCCGGCGACGTGGACCGGCTTGCTGCCGCGACCGGGCGCCGGCAGGATCGCCCGCCCGAAGCCGAGGCGGACGGCTTCCCGGACCCGCCGCTCGAGTCCATTCACCCCGCGCAGCTCACCGAGCAGCCCGACCTCGCCGATGGCGATCGTCCCGCCCGCGACGGGGCGGTCGCGGAGGGCCGAGGCGAGGGCGATGGCGACCGGCAGGTCGAGGCCCGGCTCGTCGACGCTCAGACCGCCCGCCAGGCTCGCGTACACGTCGTGCGACGACAGGCCGATCCCGGCCCGGCGGCCGAGGACCGCGATGAGGAGGGCGAGGCGGTTCGCATCGATGCCGTTGGCCGTCCGCCGCGGGGTGCCGTACGAGGTCGGGGCGACAAGGGCCTGGACCTCGACAAGGATGGGCCGGCTGCCCTCGAGCGTCGGCGCCACGACGCTGCCCGACGCCGGGGACGGATGGTCGACGAGGAACGCCCGGGACGCATCGTCGAGCTCCGAGAGGCCGATCTCGCCCATCTCGAAGACACCGATCTCTTCGGTCGACCCGAACCGGTTCTTGGAGGCTCGCAGCAGGCGAAGGGTGGCGAACCGCTCGCCCTCCAGCGTCAGGACGGCGTCGACGAGATGCTCCAGCGTCTTCGGTCCGGCGAGCGTCCCGTCCTTGGTCACGTGGCCGACGAGGACGACGGCGATCCCCTCCCCCTTGGCGAGTTCCATGAGGCGGACAGCCGATTCGCGGACCTGGCCGACGCTGCCCGCCGGCCCGTCGAGCTCGTCGACGGTCATCGTCTGGATGGAGTCGACGATGACGACGACCGGCCGCTCGCTGCGGGCGATCTCCGCGATCCGTCCGACCTCACTCTCGGCGATGACCCGGACGACGCGGCCGGCGGCCGTTCCGAGGAGGCCCAGCCGGGAACCGCGGAGAGCGACCTGGGCGCTCGACTCCTCACCCGTCGCGTAGAGGATCCCGCCGGGGGCCCCGGTCGCGCCGGTCGCGAGGGACGCCGCCGCCTGGAGGAGGAGGGTCGACTTGCCGATGCCGGGCTCGCCCCCGACGAGGATGACCGATCCGGGCACGATCCCACCACCGAGGACCCGGTCGATCTCGCCGATCCCGACCGGGATCCTTGGGACGGCAAGCTCGCCGATGTCGGCGAGGGCGACCGGGCCGGCCGCCGTGCCGTGCGGCGGCGCCGATGCCGGGCGGGGGCCACGCGCCGGCTCGCGGACGATCGTCTCGACGAGGCTGTTCCAGCCACCGCACGAGCGGCACTGTCCCTCCCAGCGGATGAACGAGGCCGCGCAGGACTGGCAGACGAATCGGCTCTGCGCCTTGGCCACCCCTGCCGCCCGGTGGACCCGGACCGCCTAGTGGGTCTCGACGGGAGTCTTCGCCTCGGCGGCGTGGATGTCGAGCCCGGCTTCCTCGCCCTTGTCGACGACGATCGTCGTCCCCGGCTCGTAGCGGCCGAGGAGGAGGTGCTCGGCGAGGACGTCCTCGACCATGTTCTGGATCACCCGGCGCAGCGGGCGCGCGCCGTAGGCGACGTCGTAGCCGAGCTTGATGATGTGCTCCTTGGCCGCCTCGGTCACCTCGAGCGACATCTGCTGGGCCCGGAGCTGGTCGCGGACCCGCTGCAGCATGAGGTCGACGATCTTGGTGATCTCCTCGACCGTCAGGCTGCGGAAGACGACGGTGGCGTCGATCCGGTTGAGGAACTCGGGCCGGAAGTTCTGCTTGAGCTCGTTCTGGACCTTCTCCCGCATCAGCTCGTAGGAGGCTTCGGCCCGGGCCGCGTCGGTGTCGCCCATCGCCCGGAAGCCGAGCGCGGAGTTGGTCTGGAGCTGCTTGGCCCCGAGGTTGCTCGTCATGATGATGATGCAGTTGCGGAAGTCGACCCGGCGACCCTTGGCGTCGGACAGGTGCCCGTCCTCGAGGATCTGGAGGAGGATGTTGAACACCTCCGGGTGGGCCTTCTCGACCTCGTCGAGGAGGACGACCGCGTAGCTCTTGCGGCGGACCGCCTCGGTCAGCTGGCCACCCTCGTCGAAGCCGACGTAGCCGGGAGGCGCGCCGACGAGCCGGCTGACGTTGTGGCGCTCCATGAACTCGCTCATGTCGATCTTGATGAGCGCGTCCTCGCTGCCGAACATGAACTCGGCGAGCGCCTTGGCGAGCTCCGTCTTCCCGACGCCGGTCGGGCCGAGGAAGATGAACGAGCCGATCGGCCGCTTTGGGTCCTTGAGTCCGGCCCGGGCCCGGCGGACGGCCTTCGAGACGATCTCGATGGCTTCCTGCTGGCCGATGACCCGGCTGTGGAGCGAGTCCTCCATCTGGAGCAGACGCTGCGACTCCTCCTGGGCGATGCGCGTGACCGGGATGCCCGTCCACATCGCGACGACCTGGGCGATCTCCTCCTCACCGACGGTCGGCTGGTCGGCCGATACCTCGCTCTGCCACTCGGTGCGGAGCGTCTCGACCGACTCCTTGGCCGTTGCCTCGGCCTCACGGAGAGTGGCCGCCTGCTCGTACTCCTGGGCGTTGATGGCGGCGTCCTTCTCCTTGGTGATCCGCTCGAGCTCGCGCTGCGCCTCGCGGAGTGCCGGCGGGGCGGACGCGTAACGGAGCCGGACCCGGCTGGCCGCCTCGTCGATGAGGTCGATCGCCTTGTCCGGCAGGTGGCGGTCGGTGATGTAGCGGGTCGACAGGTCGACAGCGGCGTTGACCGCCTCGTCGGTGATGGTCACCTTGTGGTGCTGCTCGTATCGCTCGCGGATGCCCTTGAGGATCTCGATCGTCTGCTCGAGGGTCGGCTCCTCGACCATGACCGGCTGGAAGCGGCGCTCGAGTGCCGCGTCGCGCTCGATGTACTTGCGGTACTCGTCGAGGGTCGTCGCGCCGATGCACTGGAGCTCGCCTCGGGCGAGCGGCGGCTTGAGGATGTTCGCCGCGTCGATCGCGCCCTCGGCCGCACCCGCCCCGACCAGCGTATGAAGCTCGTCGATGAAGAGGACCGCGTCGTTCGTGTTGCGGAGCTCCTCGATGATCTTCTTGAGGCGCTCCTCGAACTCGCCGCGATACTTCGTGCCGGCCACGAGCGAGCCGATGTCGAGGGTCAGGACCCGCTTGTTCAGGAGCGTCTCGGGAACGTCGCCGCTGACGATGCGGTGGGCGAGACCCTCCGCGATGGCCGTCTTGCCGACGCCGGGCTCGCCGATGAGGGCCGGGTTGTTCTTCGTTCGCCGCGACAGGATCTGGATGACCCGCTCGATCTCCTTCTCCCGGCCGATGACCGGGTCGAGCTTGCCGACCCTTGCCGCCTCCGTGAGGTTGATGCCGAGCTGGTCGACGGTCGGGGTCTTGCTGGCCCGCTTGGTCTCCTGGCTCGGGCCGGCGGCGGAGCTCTGGGAGAGGACCCGGATGACCTCGTGGCGGACCTTGTCGAGGTTGACGCCGAGCGACTCGAGGACGCCGGCGGCGATGCCCTCGCCCTCGCGGACAAGCCCGAGCAGCAGGTGCTCCGTGCCGATGTAGTTGTGGCCGAGGCGGCGCGCCTCGTCGATCGCCAGCTCGATGACCCGCTTGGCCCGCGGCGTCAGTCCGACTTCCCCGACGACCGGCCGATCACCGCGGCCGATGATGAACTCGACCGCCGTCCGCACCTTGGGCAGTTCGACGTTCATGTTCTCGAGGACCCGCGCGGCGACGCCCTCGCCCTCCCGGACCAGTCCGAGGAGGAGGTGCTCGGTCCCGATGTAGTTGTGGTTGAAGCGCTGGGCTTCATCCTGAGCGAGGGTCAGGACCTTGCGAGCGCGGTCTGTGAACTTGTCGAATCGATCCATCGAGTCGAACGCCTGTTCCCCTTCGGTCGCCACGGAGGGCGACTTCCCGGCCATGCTAGCACGACCACTCTCCTCCGCAACCCAGCCGACAGGACCACCCCGTCGCGGCACTGGAGCCAGGGACGAAAGGCGGACCTGGCCGTGCGTGCCGCGCCGGCACGCTCGGACGGGAGGACGAAGACGCGAACCGGGGTCCGATCGGTCGGCCGCCGTCGCGGACCGACGGAGATCAGGCCTCGGTGACGGCGACTTCCTCGGTGGCTTCCTCGACCGCCTCGGCAGGTTCGGCCTTCGCGGCCTCCGCCTTCGGGTCGGCCTTGGCAGGAGCGTCTGCCTTCGTCTCCGCCTTCGCCGGCGCGTCGGCCTTGGTCTCGGTCTTCGCCGCGGCATCGGCCTTGGCAGGCGCCTCGGCCTTGGCCGGAGTCTCGGTCTTGGCCTCGGCCTTGGCAGGAGTCTCCGTCTTGGCCTCGGCCTTGGCAGGAGTCTCCGTCTTGGCGGCAGGCTTGGCCTCGGCCTTGGCCGGGGTTTCGGCCTTGGTCGGCGCTTCGGTCGCAGCCTCAGCCTCGGCCTTGGCCGGGGCCTCGGTGACCTCGTCCGCCGCTGCGGACTCCGTCGAACCGACCTCGGCCACCGCTTCGGCAGCCTCGACGGTCTCGACGGTCTCGGCGGATCCTGCGGCCTCGGCGGTCGGCGCTTCCTCGGCCGGGACATCGGCCACGGCGGCCTCCGCGACCGCGGCGGTCGGCGGTTCCTCGGCCTCGGCGCTTGGCGCCTCGTCCTCTGGACCGCCGGCGGCTCGCTCGGAAGCCGCGAGCTGATCGCGGACCTGGGCGAATGCCGCGGCGAGGGTGTTGTCGATCCCGCCCTCGGGCTCCTGGATCGCGTCGGACATCGAGTAGCCGCGCTCGGGCCGGGGGCGACGCTCCGCCCGCTCCGGACGTGGCGCGGCCACGGGGGGCTCGGGCCGGGCCGGCGCCTCTTCAGCCTGCTTGAGGCTGAGACCGAGGCGATGCCGCTCGGAATCGAGCGAGATGATCTTGAGCTTCAGCGTCTGGCCCTCGTGGACGACGTCGCCCGGATGGGCGACCCGCTGATGGGACAGCTCGCTGATGTGGATGAGGCCCTCGAGCCCGTCGCGGACGCGCACGAACGCGCCGAAGTTGACGAGCTTGGTGACCGTGCCCTCGATGATGTCGCCGACCGTGTAGTCGGCCACCGTGGAGTGCCACGGGTCGGGCTGGAGGCGGCGGATCGACAGGCTGATCCGGCCACGCTCGTGGTTGATGTCGATGACCTCGGCCTCGACCTCTTCGCCGACCTTGTAGCCGGCTTCGGGGTTGTTGACCTTGTTCCACGAGAGCTCGCTCTTGTGGACGAGTCCGTCGATGCCGCCGAGGTCGATGAACACGCCGAACGGGGCGATCGACCGGACCGTGCCGGTCACCTTCTGGCCGACCTGGAGGCTGCTGAACAGCTCGTCGCGCTTCTCGCGGCGCTCCTCGTACAGGGCGACCTTCTCGGACAGGATGAGCCGGTTGGCCTTGCGGTTGACCTCGAGGATCTTGAGTCGGAGCTTGCGACCGACGAACGGCTGGAGCTTCTCGGCGATCTCCTGGGCAGCGTCGCGCGGCTGGTCGTTCTGGGGCCGGCGGGGGAAGTCGACGATCTGGCTGATCGGCACGAAGCCGCGGATGCCGCAGTCGACGATGAGGCCGCCCTTGTTATGGTCGATGACCGGGGCCTCGATGATGACGCCCGCCTCGAACTGCTCCTGCATCGAGCGCCACTTGCGCTCGAGGCCTGCCCGGCGGAGCGAGAGGACGACGTGGCCCTCCTGCGACTCGGGCTGGAGCACGTAGACGAGGACGACGTCCCCGACCGCGAGGACCGGGGCCGACTCGGCGTGGCGCCCGTAGAGCTCCTTGTTCGAGACGACGCCTTCGCTCTTCGCCCCGATGTCGACGAGGATCTCGTCCTTGTCGATCCGGACGACGCTGCCTTCGACGACGTCGCCGTGCTTGAAGCTCTTGATGTCGGAGTCCTGCTCGGCGAGGAGCTCCTCCATCGTCGACGGTTCAGGGCCGAGCTTGCGCCGCGGCTCCGGCTCGGCGGCCGGTGCGTCCTCGGTCTCGGCGGCACTCAGGGCGCCGGCCTCGGCGGTTTCCGTCTCGGCGGACTCGACCGCGGCCGGAGCGGCGGCTTCGTCGTCGGCCGATGCCGGCGCGGCGTCGCCTTCTGCCTCGGCCTCGGCCTCGGCCGACACCACAGCGGCGGGGGCTGCCGGGGCTGCGACCACTGCCGGCGCCGCAGCAGCGGCGGGTCCGGCAGCGGCTGGCGCGGTGGGTGCCGGTTTCGTCGGGGGGACAGCGGCGGCGGCCGGGGCGGGCGGCGCGGCGACGGTGCCGGGGGTGGCGGGCTCGTCAGCGACGGCGACCGCCGCGACGGCTTGCTCGGACGCCTGGTCGGCGGCGGAGGCGAGTGCCTCCGGCTCCGGCGCGGTCCCGCCCATGTGATGTTCGGTCAACTGATCGTCTCTCCTAATGTGGTTGTCCGCCCTGGACATGCGAACGGCTCGGGCACCGCCCGAGCCGTCATGACGATCAGGTGGTCCGTGCTCGCTGGGCCGCGGTCCGCTCCTTCGTGATCAAGGTCGGGAAGGCGTCTTCGAGTTGTCAGCCGCCAGGGCCGGGAGAGTCTAGCACGGGGGCCTCATGGCTACAATCGCGCTCCGATGCCCGAGCTCCCCGATCTGACGATCGTCGCCGAGGCGTTCCATGTCTCGCTCGCCGGCCGGTCGATCGCGAGCGTGGAGACGCTCGCGCCGCTCGCTGTCCGGGGGACGCCCGGCGAGCTCGCCGACCTCGTCGGCCAACGGGTCGATCGCATCGCCCGGCGGGGCAAGTTCCTCGTCCTCGACCTCGACCGCGACCGGGTCGTGTTCAACCCGATGCTCACCGGCCGGCTGCAACTCACAGCGCCGGGGACGAAGCTGCCCCAGAAGACGGCCCTTGTGCTGGCGTTCGGCACGCGCGATGCGGCTCCGCGGGACGGGGCGGCCTGGACGAAGGGTGCGGCCTGGATACCGGCCGACGACGCCACGCCCGAGGTGCGCTACCGCGACCCGACCCAGATGGGCAAGGTCTATCTCGTGCCGGCCGGGTCGGATCGGGTCGTGCCAGGCTTCTCCGACAGCGAACAGGGTCCGGACGCCGACGATCCAGCACTCTCGCTCGACGCCTGGCGCGAGCGCATCAGACGTCATCCGGGCGAGCTGAAGAACCTCCTCCGCAACCAGGCCTTCATCGCCGGCATCGGCAACGCCTACAGCGATGAGATCCTCCATGCCGCCCGGCTGCTGCCGTTCCGTAAGCGGTCTAGCCTCGCGCCGGAAGAGGTCGATGCCCTCTACGAGGCGACACGGTCGACGCTCGCCGATGCGATCGAGACCCTGCGCGAGCGCGTCCCACCGACCTTCGAGAAGCAGGTCCGCGACTTCCTCGCCGTACACGACAAGGGCGGCCAGCCCTGCCCGCGCTGCGGCACCCGCATCACCGAGATCAAGCCGGGCGGCTTCATCACCTCGTATTGCCGCGGCTGCCAGCGCTGAGCGGGCCGGGGAACCGGCGACGGACGGGCCCTCGCCTCGGCAAACTCGTGCGGACGCGCGCCGCGACCGCGGTTACGGGATCTTGAGGACCTGACCGGGGTGGATGACGCTCGAACCGGTGAGGCCGTTGGCCTTCTTGAGCGCCGCGACCGTGACCGCAAATCGGGCCGCGATCGCGCTCAGCGTGTCGCCGGACTTCACCTTATAGGTCTTGGCGGCCGGCTTGGCCGTCGCCGAGGGCCGCGGGGTGCGGGCCGGCGACGCGGATGCGGCCGGGCCGGTCGACGCGGGGGCCGATGCAGTCGGCCCGGTCGGCGACGGGGCGCTGGTCCGTGCCGGAGCGCTCGCGGCCGCGGCGAGGGACGGTCCCGGGGTCGCGGCGGGGCCGCTCTCGAGGCGGGCCAGGGCGATGGCGATGAAGGCGATGACGAGCAGCCCGACGAGGAGTGCCTGGCCGCCGAATTGCGAGGAGTCGAAGAACGGGACGTTGAGCGGGAACGAACCGTGGCCGCGGTCGATCAGGACCGGGGTGGTGACCGGGATCGGTCGCCGGGCCGCGTTCGCGGTCGGACCCCAGCCATGGCCGGCCGCACGATCGCGGAGATCGCCCGCCGCGAGGTACGTCGCGCAGGTCGGGTGGCTGGTCGTCAGGCACAGCCGACGCTGCTTGTCGAGGGCGAGCGGCACGGGCGGATCGACGGCCGTGCACTCGTGTTCGCGCACGGGGATCGCCGCCCGCCAGGCCCCACCCTCGGTCGCCAGGTAGGGACAGATGGCGAGCCGTGAACCGGCACCGCTCGACCCGGGAGCTGAAGCGGCCGCGGGATGCTCGCCTGCCGGCGGGGTCGCGGCCGGCGCGTCGCCGGCGGTCGGGGTGACCGCGTCTTCGCCCGATCCCGCGGGGAGCTGCGGAGCGTCGGTCGTCACGGCCCAAGTCTATTCGCCCACGCCATGGATGCGCCGCAGGCGGAGCAGGTCGCCACACCCGCGCGGCAGGCACGCCCC
This sequence comes from uncultured Chloroflexia bacterium, assembly GCA_963745405.1. GTDB lineage: Bacteria > Chloroflexota > Limnocylindria > Limnocylindrales > CSP1-4 > C-114. The sequence continues at coordinate 193,910 of CAVUWY010000002.1, forward strand.
GAGCGGCGCGACACCGCCGCGAGCCCGGCAAGAGGGACCGGGCGCCGTACGTCCCGATGTGTGTCTGCGGAACGAGGATTCTCGCGTAGCCTTTGCAGGATCACGGATCCCGCCGTTCGGGGCGGTGCGGTCGGGCGTGGCGCGCTCATTCCGCCGCTCGCCGGGGAGCTATGAGAGGCAGCATGGATCGGTACTCGAGCCTGACGGATACATGGACGATCTTCGACGGGCTGCCCCTGCTCTACCGGAGCAACGCGACCGAGCCACCGGAGGGCGCCCGGACGATCGTCCACCTCCATGGCTTCGCGATCTCCGGCCGCTACCTCCTGCCGACGGCAGCCCTCCTGGCTCCTGACTACCGGACGATCGTCCCCGACCTGCCGGGCTTCGGGCGGAGCCACCATCCTCGCCACCGGCTGACGATCGGCTGGCTCGGCGACGCCGTCGTCCGGCTCTTCGACCATCTCGGTATCGACCGCGCGATCCTCCTTTCGAACTCCCTCGGAGCTCCGATCAGCGGGTCGGTCATCGACACCCATCCGGATCGGGTCGAAGCGGCCGTGCTCGTCTCGCCGGCCGGAGGCGAATACAACTTGCCGTTCCCGAGAGCCCTCGCCCAGCTCGCCCTTGCCGGGGCGCGGGAGCCGCTCGGGATGCTGCCCATCGCCGCCCGGGACTACGCCCGGTTCGGCGTGCGGTCCTCCGTCGACCTCCTTCGGTCGATGCTCGTCTACCCGGCGGCCCAGCGGGTTCGCGAGTTCTCCCTGCCGACCCTTGTCGTGATCGGCTCGCGCGATCCGCTCGTCGGCGAGCACCACGTGGCCGAGATCGCGGTCGAGCTCCCCAACGTGACCGCGGTCGTGATCGAGGGCGCTTCCCACGCGATCAACTTCTCGCATCCCGGGCAGCTCGCCCACGTGGTCCGGGAATGGCTCGAGGGTCGTCCGATCACCGCCGACCCCTCGGCCAAGGGAACGATCCGGGTGTTCGAGACGCCGCGTCTTGGCTGATCCGTCCCGCCGCCGGCGGGATCGGCGCGGGCCGGTCGTATCCGAACGGACAGGGAGTGGCCCGCCGCTCCTGCTCCTCCA
>CAVUWY010000002.1:197500-2852120 GCA_963745405.1 uncultured Chloroflexia bacterium
CCAGGCGACACCTTGCGGTGCAAACGATCCTTGGTGGTTCCGGAATATCAACCGGATGTCCATCGCCTACGACTTTCGTCCTCGGCTTAGGCCCGACTAACCCTGAGCGGACAAGCCTTCCTCAGGAAACCTTAGGCTTACGGCGTGTGAGATTCTCACTCACATTGCGCTACTCATGCCGACATTCGCACTTCCGTCCACTCCAGCCGTCCTCACGGTCGACCTTCACTGCTGACGGAACGCTCCCCTACCACCCCGCGACCGGCAAGCCGGCGCGAGATCCGTAGCTTCGGTACCAAGCTTGAGCCCCGCTGAATTTTCGGCGCAGATCCACTTGACCAGTGAGCTGTTACGCACTCTTTCAATGATGGCTGCTTCTGAGCCAACATCCTGGTTGTCTATGCGGATCCACATCCTTTACCACTTAGCTTGGATTTAGGGACCTTAGCTGACGGTCCGGACTGTTTTCCTTTTGACCACGAAGCTTAGCCCTCGCAGTCTGACTCCCGGGCTCTTGAATCACGGGATTCGGAGTTTGGTTGGGGTTGGTAAGCGGGAAGCCCCCTAGCCCATCCAGTGCTCTACCCCCGTGATTGAACGCCCGAGGCTAGCCCTAAAGCTATTTCGGGGAGAACCAGCTATCTCCGAGTTCGATTGGCATTTCACCTCTATCCACAGCTCATCCCCTAGCTTTTCAACGCTAGTGAGTTCGGGCCTCCACGGGACATTACTCCCGCTTCACCCTGGCCATGGATAGGTCACTCGGTTTCGGGTCTACTGCACGCGACTCGACGCCCTATTCAGACTCGCTTTCGCTCCGGCTCCGTCCTTCGCGGACTTAACCTCGCCACGTGCACGTAACTCGTCGGCTCATTCTTCAAAAGGCACGCCATCAGGCTACCGATCACTCGGCAACACCCTTTGACTGCTTGTAGGCACGAGGTTTCAGGTACTATTTCACTCCCCTTCCGGGGTGCTTTTCACCTTTCCCTCACGGTACTTGTTCACTATCGGTCGCCAAGAGTATTTAGCCTTGGACGGTGGTCCGCCCAGCTTCCCACATGAGAGACCTTCCACGTGGTACTCAGGTGGCTGATCTCGGAGGCCATGTCGCTTTCGTCTACGGGGCTGTCACCCTCTCTGGCCGGCCTTTCCTGACCGGTTCGACTAGCGAATGGTTTTGTAACTCCGCCGAGGCCCGGCAGGGTCTCGATGATCGGCTCCTACAACCCCCACGCAGAAACGGCTGCCGCCTATCACGCTGCATGGGTTTGGGCTCTTCCCGTTTCGCTCGCCACTACTCAGGGAATCTATCTCTTTTCCTCCAGCTACTGAGATGTTTCAGTTCGCTGGCTTACCTCCTCCTGGCCTATTTGGTTCAGCCAGGGGTGACTGGGCATGACCCCAGCCGGGTTTCCCCATTCGGACATCTCCGGATCAACGTCTGCTCGCGACTCCCCGAAGCTTTTCGCAGCCTGCCACGTCCTTCATCGGCTCTTGGCGCCAAGGCATCCACCCCGTGCCCTTAGTAGCTTGACCCCCTTCAGCACCTGACCAGGACGGCCAGCTGCGCGGGGGATCGGGATGATTCCTTTAACGACTCGGCGAAATCGAAGTTCTTCGATTGCCGAAACATATCCAGTTGGTAAGGTGCGGCCGCGCTAACGGCCTCTCCGCGCGGATGACTCCGCCCGGTCCAGCGATCCGCTGGTCGGTGACCTCGTCGACGAGGGCACGGATCAGGGGTGCGATGGTCTCTAAAAACACGCTCGACGGCCCGAGGACCAGCCTCAGCGCCGTCGATGAACGCATGCCGTCTGGGACCCTGCGGGTCTCTCGGGTATTACCCGAGCTCTTCAGTTCTGGAGTGGTGCTGCCTGACTCAGTGCTGGATCCTCCGACCCGTGACCTGTGTCGCTCGAGGTGGTGGAGACGAGGAGACTCGAACTCCTGACCCTCTCCTTGCAAAGGAGATGCTCTGCCGACTGAGCTACGTCCCCGTGCCGGCCGGCCGGTCCACGACGGACCCGATCGGACGATGGTGGGCGTTTCTGGACTCGAACCAGAGACCTCTGCCTTATCAGGGCAGTGCTCTAACCAGCTGAGCTAAACGCCCGCCGGGGCGGTGCCGACCCAAGATCGACACGGTGTCGACGCCGGCGGCTGCACCCTTAACCCTTGAAGAGTGGTAGGAAGCCCGTTCCGATGTACGGACGGTTCGGTGGTTTCGCCAAGGTCGCTCTCGGTCTGCACTCGTCGTCCCGAGGGACATCGAGCACCGCGCCCCACCCTGGCTGGGAACGCGAACGACCGTGCGATCAACCTGGAAGTCCTGAACGTCTCGACCCCACCGAGGGTCTCGACTGACGACTCCCTAGAAAGGAGGTGATCCAGCCGCACCTTCCGGTACGGCTACCTTGTTACGACTTCGTCCCAATCACCGATCCCACCTTCGACGGCTGCCTCCTTGCGGTTGGCCCACCGGCTTCGGGTGTTACCAGCTTTCATGACGTGACGGGCGGTGTGTACAAGGCCCGGGAACATATTCACCGCCGTATGCTGACCGGCGGTTACTAGCAACTCCGGCTTCACGTAGGCGAGTTGCAGCCTACGATCCGAACTGAGACCGGCTTTAAGGGATTCGCTCCACCTCGCGGTTTCGCAGCCCGTTGTACCGGCCATTGTAGCGTGGGTGTAGCCCAGGACGTAAGGGCCATGCTGACTTGACGTCATCCCCACCTTCCTCCGAGTTTCTCTCGGCAGTCCCGTGTGAGTGATACAACACACAGTAGGGGTTGCGCTCGTTGCGGGACTTAACCCAACATCTCACGACACGAGCTGACGACAGCCATGCAACACCTGTGGCCAGGCCCCTTGCGGGGAGACGACGTTTCCGCCGTTGTCCTGGTCATGTCAAGTCCTGGTAAGGTTCTTCGCGTCGCGTCGAATTAAACCCCACGCTCCGCTGCTTGTGCGGGCCCCCGTCAATTCCTTTGAGTTTTAGCCTTGCGGCCGTACTCCCCAGGCGGGACACTTAATGCGTTAGCTTCGGCACTGGCGGGGTTGATACCACCAACACCTAGTGTCCATCGTTTACGGCTAGGACTACCGGGGTATCTAATCCCGTTTGCTCCCCTAGCTTTCGCGCCTCAGCGTCAAGAACAGGCCAGGAAGTCGCCTTCGCCACTGGTGTTCCTCCCGATATCTACGCATTTCACCACTACACCGGGAATTCCACTTCCCTCTCCTGCCTTCGAGTCGATCAGTATCGAGTGACCCTCCCCAGTTGAGCCGGGGGCTTTCACACTCGACTTGAACGACCGCCTGCGCGCTCTTTACGCCCAGTAAATCCGGACAACGCTTGTCACCTACGTATTACCGCGGCTGCTGGCACGTAGTTAGCCGTGACTTATTCGTCAGGTACCGTCATTATCGTCCCTGATAAAAGAGGTTTACAACCCGAAGGCCTTCATCCCTCACGCGGCGTTGCTGCGTCAGACTTTCGTCCATTGCGCAAAATTCCCGACTGCTGCCTCCCGTAGGAGTCTGGGCCGTGTCTCAGTCCCAGTCTGGGTGATCGTCCTCTCAGACCACCTACCGATCGTCGCCTTGGTGAGCCGTTACCCCACCAACGAGCTAATCGGACGCAGGCCCCTCCCGAAGCGCCTTGCGGCTTTACTGGTGTGATCGAACACACCACCACATGCGGTATTAGCCACCCTTTCGGGCAGTTATTCCCCACTTCGGGGCAGGTCACCTACGCGTTACTCAGCCGTCCGCCACTAACGATCGGAGCAAGCCCCGATCGTCCGTTCGACTTGCATGTCTCATGCACGCCGCCAGCGTTTATCCTGAGCCAGGATCAAACTCTCCAAAGATGCACGACCTTGCGGCCGTGACTTGTCTCGAAGGGTCTGTCCGTCTCGCACATCCTTCCGGATTTCCTACCACTCTTCAGTTGTTAAGGTGCAGCGCCCACGCGGCATGACCGCCTCGGCGCAGAGCCCCAATGATGAGGCTTCGGGACCGGGGGTGTCAAACCGTCGACGATGCGCCCACGAGGGGCCCGTCGAGGCTCATCGCGCCCCCCTTCGGGGCACAACGAGGGCGGATGATACGGGCCCCCGCTCGAAGCGTCAAACGTCGGCCTCGTGGCGGGTCGCCGCGACCGGTTCGGACCGCCTTCCCTCAGATCGGGCTCGTCTCCACGAGGAGGATGAAGGCGGCGCCGCTGAGCCAGCAGAGGAGCGCGAGCTCGGCTGTCGCGGCCACCCCGAGCGGACCGACCAGGACCGCATAGAGGATCAGGCCGAGGACCGCCGCGGCTCCGGCCTTGGCCAGGCGGAGGAGGATCTCGGCGACGAGGTTGCTCACCTGTCGTCTCGACTCAGACGGCCCGACGGCCCTGGAGGGCCCGGATGAGCGTGACCTCGTCGGCGTACTCGAGGTCGCCGCCGACGGGGATGCCCCGGGCGATCCGGGTGACCGACCCGACGGTACCGTCGAGGCGCTCGGCCAGGTACATCGCGGTCGCCTCGCCCTCCAGGGTCGGGTTGGTCGCGATGATGACCTCCTCGAACGGCGAGCCGGCCGCCTGGGCTGCGTCGGCGCGGGCGAGGAGCTCGCGGATCCGCAATCGGTCGGGCCCGATCCCGTCGATCGGCGAGATCGCCCCATGGAGGACGTGGTAGAGGCCCTTCAACTCGCCGGTCCGCTCGAGAGCGAGGACGTCGAGCGGCTCCTCGACCACGCAGAGACGCAGCTGGTCGCGACCGGGATCGGAGCAGATCGAGCAGATGGGGCGGTCGCTGATGTTGAAGCACTGCTCGCAGAAGACCACCCGATCGCGGACGTCCACCAGGGCGGCGGCCAGCGAACGGGCCTCCTCGTCGGGGGCTCGGAGCAGGTGGTAGGTGAGGCGCTGGGCTGTCTTGGGACCGACACCCGGCAGTCGGGCGAAGGCGTCGATGAGCCGGGCGACCGGCTCGATGAGAGGGGCGGGCACCTGTCCTCCGACCTACATCCCCGGCAGGCGCAGGCCGCCCGTCACGGCTGCCATCTTCTCCTGCTCGATCTCGCGCGACGCCCGGAGCGCGTCGTTGACCGCCGCGACGACCAGGTCCTGCAGCATGTCGACGTCGGCCGGGTCGACCGCCGACGGATCGATGGTCACGCTGATGAGCTCCTGCTTGCCGGTGACCTGGGCCTTGACCACGCCACCGCCGGCCGAGCCGTCGACCACGGTCGAGGCGAGCTCGTTCTGGACGCGCAGCATCTCCTGCTGCATCTGCTGGGCCATTCGTTGCAGGTTGGCCATCCCCATCGGGTGCGCTCCTCCATTCCGCGGTCGTGGACCGGGTCCTCGGCCGCCGTCGACCACCGTCGCCCGGTCAAGTCTGAGCGATGCGGGCAGCTCCTGCTGTCCGGCGAGGGCCGTCAGCTCACCTCGCCGACATCGGCGAGGTCGTCGGCGAAGATCCGCCGGGCCTCGGTCAGGAGCCGGTCGGCGTCTCCGTCCGCCGGCGCGGTGGTCAGCGACTCGATGTTCGTGGCGACGAAGCGGACGCTCACCGGCTCACCGGCCTGCCGGGCGATGCCGTCCTCGACCGTCGAGCGGCGACGCTCGAGGAGGTCCTTGAGGAAGGCCTGATTCTCGGGGAAGCCGAGGGTCACCACGCGGCCCTCGACCGCGACGGGACGGCAGGCGACGATCAGCGGCTTGACCGCCGGCTGCTGGCTCAGGTCAGCCACGACGGCCGGCCACGCACGCTCGAGCAGGGGCAGCCCCAGGGCCGTCGGTCCCGTCGCGGGAGGATCATCCGCGGTGGACGCCGTCGACGCGGCGAGCACGGAGACAGCGGCGGGCTTCGCATCGGCGACAGTCTCGACCGGCGGCGCTGCCGGTGCCCGGCGGGCGGTACGTGGCCGCGGTTCCGGCTCCGTGGCAGGGGCCGACTCGGCGATGGGCGCCGGCTCGGGGGTGGGTGGCGTCGCGGCGGATGGAGGCGCGGCAGATGCAGGCGCGGCGGTCGGTGCCGTATCGGGCTCGGTGGTCGGTGGGGGCGTGGCTGCCGGGGCCTTGATAGTGGGCGAGCGGGTCGGCGACGTGGCGGGTCGGGACGGAGCGACCGGTGTCGCCGAGGCGATGAGCGGTGGACCGTCGAGCAGGGCCAGGTCGAGCTGGAAGCGGATGCCGCCGGACCGAGGCGGGACGGATCGATGGCCGCCAGGCGGCGGCCGACGGCGGCGAGTCCGGCAGGCGACGCGCCGAGCGCCCCCGACCCATCGGCGAGGCCGGCCACGAGGGCGGATCGGAGGGCCTCGATCACCTGGTCGAGGAAGGCCCGCAGGTCGCGGCCGCGGTCCTCGAGCTCGTCGAGGATCGCCATGCCGGCCGCCGCGTCGCCGTCGACCAACGCAGCGAGGAAGCCGTCGACCGCCTCCTCGCCGGCCAGCCCGAGGAGGTCGCGGACCCGCTCGCCGGTCAACCGGCCGTCGTCGCCGGAGAGGAGCTGGTCGAGCATCGACTCAGCGTCCCGCATGCCGCCGGCGGCGAGGGTCGCGATCAGCGCGATCGCGTCGTCGTCCGCCTCGCGTCCGAGGTCGGCGAGGATGCGCCGCAGCTTGCCCGCGATCTGTTCGACGGTCAGGCGCCGGAAGTCGAAGCGCTGGACACGCGAGAGGACCGCCGGCCGGATCTGGCCAGCGTCGGTCGTGCAGAAGATGAAGGCGACGTGATCGGGCGGCTCTTCGAGCGTCTTGAGGAGGACGTCCCAGCCCTCCTTGATCCGCTGGACCTCGTCGACGATGAAGACCTTGCGACGGAGGTCGGACGGCGCGGTCGCGATGCGGGGCAGGAGTTCGCGGATGTCGTCGACCTTGTTGTTCGAGGCGGCGTCGAGCTCGACGACGTCGAGCGAGGTGCCCTCGCGGATGGCAACGCAGGACGGACAGCGGTCGCACGGATCGCCATCCTGCAGGTTCGTGCAGTTGAGGGCCTTCGCGACGATGCGGGCCATCGACGTCTTGCCCGTGCCGCGCGGCCCGACGAAAAGGAGGGCGTGGGCGACGCTGTCGGTGCGGACGGCGTTGCGGAGGACGGCCACCGCGGCGTCCTGCCCGACGATCTCGGCGAACGTCTGCGCTCGCCAGACCCGGTACAGCGCCTGATGCGGAACCGTCGACGTCACGTGACTCCTGGGCTCGGGCGGATTGTGCCGTGCACCCTCCGTCGATCCGGTCATCCCGACGCCCATCGCTTCGCGCGGCTCAGACCAGGCCGTTCCGCGGCACCCGACGCTGATCGCTTAGTGCTGCTTCCTTCCGGACCTGACACGGTTCACGAGTCGCCGCTGCGCGGGACCCGGTCCTCGACGTCGCTCGGAGCGCGGCTATCGGGAACGGGGACCTCGGGAGGGAATTCAGCCCTGCTGGAGCGGATTGCAGGTACAGGGCACCGCTAGTTCCCCGCCTAGCACGGCCCGCGAAGCATAGCAGGGGCGGCTTCCGGGCCGGGAGTGAGTGGCGGAGAGGGCGGGATTTGAACCCGCGATGGGTTGCCCCATACCGCATTTCCAGTGCGGCGCCCTAGGCCACTAGGCGACCTCTCCGCGGGCCTGGCGTCGGCGCTGTCCGGGCGTCCCGGACGACGCTGGCGGAGAGGGTGGGATTCGAACCCACGGTGCTTTCGCACACCGCTTTTCGAGAGCGGCACCATCAACCACTCGGACACCTCTCCGCGCGAGAGGATACCAAAGGCGGTCCGGCCGACCCTCTGCGGGCCGGCTCGAGGCGCGTCCCCGGTCCGCCGCGGCGCCCGGGGCCGAGCATCCTGCCTCGGCCGCCCGATCGCCTCAGCGACGGGAGTGGGCGGTCGCGCCGAGGATCTCCTCGGCCTCGTCACGGCGGATGCCGCTGACGATCTTGATGCGGCGCGGGAGATCGGGGTGCTGGGCGAGCTGGATGACCGTGCCGGCCGCTCCCTCGATCGGGTCGGGCAGGGCGAAGACGAGGGCCTCGACGTCGCTCTGGAGGAGCGCCCCGACGCACATCGCGCATGGCTCGACGGTCGAGAAGATGGTGGCGTCGCCGAGGTCGGCGGTGCCGAGCTTGCGGGCCGTCTCGCGGAGAGCGACGACGACGGCGTGGGCGGTCGGATCGTCCGTCTCGCGGACGCGGTCGTGGGCCCGGGCGACCATCGCGTCATGGACGACGGCGACGGCGGCGATGGGTCGCTCACCGCGCTCGAGCGCGAGCCGTGCCTCGGCGAGTGCCTCCCCCATGAACAACTCGTAGTTCATCGTCCGATGATACAGGTCGCCCCCACGCGTAAGACGCCCCCCGCGCGGTACAATTCCTCGTGGGGACAGGAGAGCGGCGGCCGCGGCCGCGCAGCGAGGAGGACGTGACGAGTCCATGGCGAGACGGCGACGGATCGGGATCCTGACCGGCGGCGGCGACGTGCCGGGCCTCAACTCGGTCATCAAGAGCGTCACCTACCGGGCGAGCGAGCAGGGATATGACGTGCTCGGCATCCGGCGCGGCTGGGAGGGCCTGACCCACGGCCGGATGCTCGCCGACGGGACGGCCGACCCGGAGTACTTCCGCCCCCTCGATCGGACCAACACCCGGACCATCGATCGGACCGGCGGGACCGTCCTCCATACGTCGCGGACGAATCCCAAGCGGATGAGCGCCGACCGACTGCCGGCCTGGCTCCCCGCCGAGCGGGCGGCCGCGATGGCCGGCGACGACGGTCTCTACGACCTCACCCCGCTCGTCGTCGAGCACCTCGAGGCGCTCGGTCTCGACCAGCTCGTGTCCATCGGCGGCGACGACACGCTCTCGTTCAGCCGCGTCCTCGTCGATCTCGGCGTGCCGCTCATCGCCATCCCCAAGACGATGGACAACGACGTGCAAGGGACCGAGTACTGCATCGGCTTCTCGTCGGCCATCACCCGGGCCAAGGAGCTTATCGACCGGCAACGGACGACCCTCGGCTCCCACGAGCGGATCGGCGTGTTCCGCATCTTCGGTCGGGACGCCGGTTTCTCCGCCCTGTTCACCGCCTACGCCTCGTCGGGCCGGTGCGTGATCCCCGAGGCGCCCTACGACCTCGACGCGCTGGCCGGCGTCCTGGCCGCCGACCACGCCGACAACCCATCGCACTACGCCTTCGTCATCACCGCCGAGGGCGCGATCTGGCAGGGGGCGGCGATGGTCGACGTCGGCGACGCTGACGCCTTCGGCCACCGCCACAAGGCCAACGTCGGCGAGGCGCTGGCGGCCGAGCTGAAGGTCCGGACCGGCATCGAGACGGTCGCCTCCGAACTCACCTACGACCTGCGGAGCGGCCAGCCGGACATGCTCGACCAGCTGGTGGCGACGACGTTCGCCAACGTCGCGATGGATCTCCTCGCCGACGGCGTGACCGGGCGGATGGTGGCGATCGTCGATGGCAAGTACGCCCACGCGCCGCTGCCCGATCCGGCCCTCGGTCCGCGACGGGTCGACATCGCGACGCAGTACAACCCGGAGCGATTCCGGCCGCAATACGCCGCCCGCCTCGGTGAGCCGATCCTCCTGTCCACCCCGCTCGTGGCGTCGATCGCCGGCTGACCAGCGGGCCTCGCGGAGCTCGTCAGCCCGGCCGAGCTCTCAGCCGGGCAGGCCCGAGCGACTCCTGACCGAGCGGGCCACAGCCGAGATGTCGTCGTCGGCGTGCCCCGCGGCGACAAGCTCGCGTTCGATCCGCTCGCACAGCTCCGCGACCGACAGCTCGGCGCCGACCTCGCCGGCCAGCCCCAGGGCGATGCCGAGGTCCTTGAGGTGGAGGGCGACCTTGAAGCCGAGCGGATAGTCGTTGTCGATCATCCGGCCGCTGCGGTTCGCGAGCACCCAGCTCTGGGCGGCCCCGCCACCAAGGGCATCGACGACCTGCGGAACGTCGAGGCCGGACTTGATCGCCAGTACGATCCCCTCGGCGACTCCGAGATACGCGCCGGCGAGGATGACCTGGTTGACTGCCTTCACGGCCTGGCCGGCGCCGACCGACCCGACATGGGTGATCGTCCGACCCATCGCCTCGAGGACGGGCCGCGCCCGCTCCATGTCCGCGGTCGACCCGCCGCAGAAGATCGAGAGCGTCCCCTTCTGCGCTCCTTCCGACCCACCCGAGACCGGAGCGTCGACGAAACCGACGCCACGCTCGCGGAGACGCTCTGCCACCGATCGGGTGACCGACGGCGAGATCGTCGAGCAGTCGATGACGAGGGTGCCGCGGCCGAGGTTATCGGCCGCACCGGCCTCACCCAGGAGGACGTCCTCGACGTCGGCCGAGTCGGAGACGCAGACGACGACGACGTCGGCGGCCGCGGCGGCCGATGCAGCCGTCGAGGCTTCACGGGCGCCGAGGTCCGTCAGGGCGCCGGCCCGGCCGGGGGTCCGATTCCAGACGGTCAGCGGGAAGCCCGCCCGGGCGATGTTGGCCGCCATCGCGGCCCCCATCGTGCCGAGGCCGAGGAACGCGACGCGCTCCACGATCAGGCGCTTCCCGACGGCGGTCCGGCGGGCGGGGGTTCAACCGGAGGCGGACTCTCGGGCGGGGGCTCGGCGCCGACCTCGGTCGCGGCGGTCGCCTCGGCAGCGGCCTCGGTGCCAGTGGCAGCTTCCGTTCCGCCAGCGGCCTCCGTGCCAGTGGCAGCTTCCGTACCTGCGGCAGCACCCGCCACTGCCGCGGCACCTGGTGGAGCCGAGCCGACCAGGCCGGCAAGCTCCTCCGAGCCAGGCGCGGCCATAGCGTCCGCCTCCGCAGCGGTGCCACCCGCGACCGCGGCCGCGGCGGCCGCGCCACCCGGTGGCTGCGTGCGCGAGCGCCGGATGAGGTAGGCGCACACGACCATCGCGACGATCAGCAGCAGGATGAGGATGAGGGCGCTGGCTCGCGAGGCGTCGGCGTCACCCGGCGACGTCTCGATCGGCGTCGCCGCCTCCGCGAGTACGACCTGGAGGCCGGACAACGGGTTGCCCTTCGTGATCGCCGGCACGCCGGTCTCGTTCTCCCAACGGGTCGAAGGGTCGACGATCGCTCCCTGGATGACGTAGTCGCGGTTCTTGTCGATCGTGGTCGGGTTGAACGGGACGGAGAAAGGGGCCGGGACCGAGGTGACCGTCGGCAGGTACTGGATGCCCTGGGTCGCACCGGTATCGAGGTCGACGAGGATGGCGACGCCGTAGCTCCCGGCAGACGGCGCGATCCCGACGCCGGTCAGATCACCGGTGACAGCGCCCTTCAGGAGATCCGGCCGATAGGTGAGGGTGAGCGGGATGCCGCTCGTCGGGTTGCCCTTCGTGATGACGAGGCTCCCGCCGGCCGTCGACCAGGCGGCAGAGCCGTCGATGATGCCCGCCTGTACCGAGTACGTCGAAGTCGGATCGATGTCGCTCGCGTCGTAGGCGAGGCGGAACGCGATCGGGATCGGCCCGGGGTCGGCGATCCGGGTCACCGCGACGATCGACCCGGCGGTCGGGGTCCCACTGCCATCGACGAGGACGACGACGGCAACGGCGTGGGCCGAGAGCGGGTGCGGTTCCGAGTAGGAGAGGGTTCCGCTCAGGACGCCGGATCCCGGCGTCGGGCTCGGAGGCGGGCTGGGCGTAGCTGTCGGGCTCGGCGTGGGCGTCGGGCTCGGGCTCGGCGTGGGCGTCAGGCTCGGCGCGACCGTCGGTGATGGCGTCGGAGTCGGGGTGGCCGTCGGGCTCGGAGTCGGGCTCGGTGTCGGGCTCGGTGTCGGGCTCGGGCTTGGCGTCGGAGTGGGCGTCGGCGTGGGGCTCGGTGTCGGCGTGGGCGTGGGTGTCGGCGACGGCGTCGGCTCGGGCGTCGGCGAAGGCCTCGGCGATCGAGTGGGCTTCGGCGTCACCGACGGGGAGGGTTCGACCGATGGCTCGAGCGAGGGTTCCGTGCTCGCGCTCGGCTCGGCGCTCCCGCTCGGCTCGGCGCTGGGCGACGCCGCGCCCGGTTGCGGCGCGACCGGGACGGTGAGGTTCTCGACCGGGACGCCGGCAGAGATCGCGGTGACGCCCTCACGGCCCTCGTAGAACGTCGAGCCGTCGAGGATCGCCGCCTTGACGACGTACGTGACGGCGGGATCGATGATGGTCGGGTCGTAGCCGATGGAGAAGGCGTACTGGGCCGGAACGGCCCGCGCCTCGGTCGGGCTGACGTTGAACTCGTGGCCGACGAGCGTGCCGGTCTTCTGGTTGATGAGGGCCGACACGACGACCGATTCCGGGCCCGGGATCGGCTCGGCCGACTCCACGATCGTGCCGCTGATCGTCCCCCCGAACGAGGCTGGCGCCTTCGGCAGGAGCATCTCGACACCCGAGGTCGGCCCGCCGGTGATGACCGGGACCGGCTCGTCGTTCTCCCAGGTGTTCGTCCCGTCGACGATCGACGCGTACAGCGCATAACTGTGGGTCCGGTCGATCGCTGCGGAGTAGGGCACCGCGAAAGCGATCGGCACGGCGCCCGGATCGTCGATCCGGTCCTCGCCGAGGATCACCCCGGCGTTCGGATCGGCCGTCTGGTCGAGCAGTACGACGACGGCGACGGCGTTCGGGCTGAGGACGACCTGGTCGCTGAACGACAGCGTGCCGGTGACCTGGCTCGCGGCGGCCGCGCCGGTCGTGGCGGCGATCGGGAGGGCCAGGACGAGGGCGACGGCGGCGGCCCACAGGCGGCGGGTCGGGCGGATCGATCCCACGGGTTCCTCCGTCTCGGGTGTCGGTGTCCGGTGTCGGCGCTCGGTCCGTGCTGGGGAATCCTACCCGACGCGACCGGCCGTACCATGCGGCCATGCGTACGGAGCGGATCCCGGTCGCGCCGGACGTCGAGTTGGCGGCGGACTGCTGGGAGGCCGGGGCGAGCCCGCCGGACCGGCCCGGCGGGGTCGGTCGGAACCCCTCGTTCCTCCTCGTCCACGGGCTCGCCTCGAATGCCCGGATGTGGGACGGCGTGGCCGAGGCACTCTCGGGGGCAGGCTTCGAGGCACTCACCGTCGACCTGCGCGGCCACGGACGATCGTCGAAGCCCGATGGCGGCTACGACGTCCCGACCGTCGCCGACGACCTGCAGGCACTCATCGCCGCGATGGGCCTCGACCGGCCCATCGTCGCCGGCCAGTCGTGGGGCGGCAACGTGGTCCTCGAGCTGGCCGCCCGCCACCCCGGGTCGACCCGGGGGATCGCCCTGGTCGATGGCGGCTGGCTCGACCTCCAGGCGGCTTTCCCCGATTGGGACTCGTGCCGGGTGGCCCTCTCCCCGCCGCGACTCGCCGGGACGCCGGCCTCCGACGTCGAGCGGTACATCCGGTCGGCCCACTCTGACTGGCCCGAGACCGGCATCCGCGGTGCCCTCGCTAACTTCGAGGTCCGGACCGACGGCACGATCGCCCCATGGCTCACCTTCGAACGCCACCTGGTGGTACTCCGCGGCCTCTGGGAACACCGGCCGGCGGAGCGCTACGGGTCGATCTCCGTGCCGGTCCTCCTGTGCCCGGCCGACGACGGCGATGCCCCGGCCGGGGACCGGAAGCGGCACGGCGTCGAGGCCGCGGCGGCAGCCATCCCGGGCGCGCGGGTCGAGTGGTTCAGGGGCGACCATGACATCCATGCCCAGCATCCGGTCGAGCTCGCCGCGGCCCTCGTGACGCTCGCGGCATCCGCGGCCGATGGGGACGCTGGATGAGCTCCCGCGGCATCCTCGCGATCATGGGTTCGGGCGAGACCGCGCCGGCTATGGCGAAGGTGCATCGAGCCCTCTTCGCCCGGTTGGAGGCGAACGCCGGACCGGCCGTCGTCCTCGACACTCCCTACGGATTCCAGGAGAACGCCGACGACCTCAGTCGGCGCATCGCGGAGTATTTCCGGGAGAGCGTCGGGCGGGAGGCCACGGTCGCGACGTTCCGGACGCGCGACGTCGACGAGCTCGCCGCGGCCACCGCCCTCGCCCGGATCCGGGAGGCCCGTTATGCGATGGCCGGCCCGGGCAGCCCGACCTACGCCCTTCGGCAGTGGGAGGGAGGGCCGATCCCCGCGGCGCTGGAGGCGGTCCTCGCGGCCGGCGGCGTCGTCACGATGGCGAGCGCGGCGGCGCTCACGCTCGGCGTGGTCACCGTGCCGGTCTACGAGATCTACAAGGTCGGGGCCGATCCCAGCTGGCTCGACGGGCTCGACATCCTCGGGCGGACGACCGGCCTGCGGGCCGCCGTCGTCCCCCACTACGACAACGCCGAGGGCGGCAACCACGACACGCGATTCTGTTACCTCGGCGAACGACGGCTGCGCGTCCTCGAGCAGCTCCTGCCGGAGGGCGCGTTCGTCCTCGGGATCGACGGCCACACTGCCCTCGTCCTCGATCTCGAACGACGCTCGGCGAGCGTGGCGGGGCTCGGCTCGGTCACCGTGCGGGTGAGCGGCCGAAGCGCCGTCTTCCCGAGCGGCACCGAGACCACTTTCGACGCCCTCCAGGCAGCGGCCGCCGAGCTGGCGGAGCCACCGCTCGACGCGACTGACGGCTGGACGGGTCGGCCGGCCGGCAGTCCCGACGACGCGGCCGGGGCGGCGGGGGCCACGGTCGAGGCAGGGAGTCTCCGGGAGGCCGTCGCCCAGGCCGAGGGGACATTCGTCGACGCGCTCGAGGCGCGCGACGCGCGGACAGCCGTCGCCGCCCTGCTCGATCTCGACTCGGCGATCGAGGGCCGCCTTCGACGCGGCGAGGACAGCCCGGAGCTCGACAGTGCCCGGGCCACGTTCCGTGCCCTGCTCGTGCGGTTGGGGGAGAGCGCCGCGACCGGTGTCCGCGATCCCCGTGAGGCGCTCGATCCGTTCGTGGGGGCGCTGCTCGAGCTCCGGGCGCGGGCGCGGGCGAGCCGCGACTGGGAGTCGGCGGACCTCATCCGTGATCGCTTGGCGGCGGCCGGCGTCGAGGTGCGCGACGAGGGAGAAGGCTCGACCTGGCTGCTCGAGGAGCCGGTCCGGCAGTCGTGACCACCCGACGTGCGTCGGCGCGCCACTCGTACCCGATTCTCCGCACGAAACGGACAGGAGTTCTACTCTGCACCCGGCCGGAGATACGTCCGCTCGCGGACGGCCCGTCAGGGCGTGGCGATGGCCACCCAAGCGCCTGCCAGGACCGTCGCGCGACAGGCACTGCCGTCGGAAAGGCTGGTCAGTGTCAGTGACGACCCCGCCTGCGTCCAGGCATAGCGCCCGGCGCCCGTCCCGAACGAGCAGATGTCGGGGTTCAGGTCGGGGGCAAGCGTGAATTCTGTCGTGGTCGAGCTCACGATCTGGTCCACGATCCGCTCGCCATTGGGGCCCCCGAGCCACAGCTGTCCGTCGCTGAAGGAAATGGTCCACTCGCCCAGCGGCGCACCGCCGCCGCCCGCCAATACCAGCCGCTCGAAGGTCCCGGTCGGGAGGATCGCCACGGAAGTTGAAGTGGAACCTACCCCCACAGAGGACGGCAGGAGGCGCCACGCCCCGACGGCGATGGCGACGGCGACGACCGCCACGGCGGCGAGGCGGGAGACGGTGAACATGGGGACGCTCCTCGTGCTGGTGGTGATGAACCGACGTTGGGGCAGGCCGTCGGCCCGATCGATGGCCTCATCGACCGCCCATGCCGCGGGGACAGTGGGGCCTGCCTCGAGCCAGGCCGCGATCCGCCGCTCGACGTCTTGATCGGTGGTCATGCGGTGTGTGCCTCGTGAGTTGCGGACCGGTCTGCGGCCTCCAGGGCAGCGCGGAGCACGCGGATGCCGTAGTGGACGCGCGAGGCCGCGGTACCGGTGGGGATGTCAAGAGCCGCCGCCATCTCGTCGAGCGTCAGTCCGACGTAGTGGCGCAGGACGACGGCCGCTCGCTGATCCGGGGTCAGTTGGCAAAAGGCCCGCTCGAGCGCGTCCCGATCGCCGACGGCGCCGATGGCGTCGAGTGTTGACGCGGGACCTTCGGCGTCTGAATTGTCCGTGATCCGGATGAGCCGCACGGGCGTCTTCAGGCGCCGACCCCGCCGGACCTCCTCAGTCGCGGCGCGGACGACGAGTCGATAGATCCAAGCCTCGAATTGGTCCGGATCACGCAGGGCAGGCAAGTCGCGCCACATCGCGATCAGCGCCTGCTGCATAGCGTCTTGTGCCACGTCGGGATCTCGGACGATTCGGTACGCGACGGCGTACAGGCGGGCTGCCGACTCTCGAGCGAGGACCTCATAGGCGGTCCGATCACCAGTGGCGGCGCGTTTCACAAGATCGCGCTGCACCCTGTCTCCAGTCCCGACATCGCTTCCAACCCGCATACCCCTATGTCGGCGGGTTGGATCTGGAATCTTCAAAGACTGACATGGGAGGCCATCGCTGTCGTCGGCGCAGATGGGCCCTCGCGGCGACGGCATCGACGCGCGCGCTTCCGGTCACGACCCGGCAATCGGGCCGGCGACCATGGCGGTGTACCCGTGTCGGCTGACCGATGCCGGCGAGGCCACCTGAAAGTCAGATAGCGGTAGAGATAGCAGCGCATCGCTGGGAGTGCCCAGACACGGGCAGGCACCGAGTAGAACGCCTGTCCGTTTCGTGCGGAGAATGGGGGTGGGGTGGCGCGCCCGGCGGGACTCGAACCCACGACCTTCAGGTCCGCAACCTGACGCTCTATCCACTGAGCTACGGGCGCGCGATGCCATCGGAGCGGATGGCGGAGAGGGAGGGATTCGAACCCTCGAAGCAGGTTACCCCACTTGGCGGTTTAGCAAACCGCTGCACTAGGCCTCTATGCGACCTCTCCGCGGCGGCTCGGCCGGTCCGCTCAGCGATGGCTGGGCGACCGGCTCCGGGCAGGCCGAAGTCTAGCAGCCACGCTCGGAGACGCCAGCCGGGCGGGACGACCCAGAGCCGGCTCGATGCCTGGGCGATCCGCCGGTGGGACCGTCTGCCCGGCTGACCGGGCACCCTGGATGCGATCTCGGCCGATTGACACGGGCAGGGGCTCCGGCCACACTCCCCGATACGCATGAGTCGCACCTACTACTTTCGATGCCCGGCATGATGGTTCCCGGTCGCTGAGACCGGGGGCACGGGTCGTGCCGGGCGAACGAAGCAGAGGCCGGACCTCTGCTTTTTTGTTTCCCGGCCGATCGACGAGGAGACAGGGATCCGATGATCGTGGTGATGGCCGTCACGGCCAGCGAGGCGGATGTGCTCGGGGTCAAGAGCGCCATCCTCGCCGAGGGCCTGACGCCGTTCGACCATCTCGGCACCGAGCGCTCGGTGATCGCCGTCGTCGGTGAGATCGGCTCCCGCGAGCCCGTCCTCATCGATCGCTTCGGCCGATTGTCGGGGGTGGAAACGGTCACCCCGATCAGCCGCCCGTTCAAGCTCACCTCGCGGGAGTTCCACCCCGAGGACACGGTGATCCGGGTCCTCGACGCCACGATCGGCGACGGCAGCCTGACGATGATGGCCGGGCCGTGCTCGGTCGAGAGCCGCGACCAGCTGTTCGAGACCGCCGAGGCCGTCCATGCCGCCGGGGCGACGATCCTGCGCGGCGGCGCCTTCAAGCCGCGGACGAGCCCCTACAGCTTCCAGGGCCTCGGGGTCGAGGCGCTCCGCTACCTCGCCGAGGCGCGCGAGCGGACGGGCCTGCCGGTCATCACCGAGGTGATGGAGCCGAACCAGGTCGACATCGTCGCCGAGTACGCCGACATCCTCCAGATCGGCACCCGGAACATGCAGAACTACTCGCTGCTGACGGCCGTCGGGCGGGTCGCCCGGCCGGTGATGCTCAAGCGCGGCTACGGCGCGACGGTCGAGGAATGGCTCATGGCCGCCGAGTACATCGTCAGCTCGGGCAACCCCAACGTCATCCTCTGCGAGCGCGGCATCCGGACCTTCGAGACGTACACCCGGAACACGATGGACCTGGCCGCCGTGCCGCTGCTCCACCACCTGACCCACCTGCCCGTCATCGTGGATCCGAGCCACGCGACGGGGAAGCGCTGGCTCGTCAAGCCGCTCGCCCTCGGTGGCGTCGCGGTCGGAGCTGACGGCGTGATGGTCGAGGTCCACCCCGACCCCGACTCCGCCCTCTCCGACGCCGAGCAGCAGCTCGACCTCGACCAGTTCCGCGACCTCATGGCCGCCGTCGTGCCCGTCCACGCCCAGGTCCGGGCACTCCACGGCGATCCGATGCTGGCCGCTCCGCGACCCGGATGAGCGGCGGCGTCGACGTGGCCGCCGAGACAGCGCCCGAGCCGGGTCGCCAGACGGGCCGGGACGCCGTGGTCACCATCCTGCCTGCAGTGCGCCTTCGCGGCGAGCTGCGCCTGCCCGGCGACAAGTCGATCAGCCACCGGGCACTCCTCCTCGCCGCGCTCGCCGACGGGGAGAGTGTCATCGAGGCCGCGGGGGACGGGGCCGACGTCCGGTCGACGGCCGGGCTCGTGGCCGCCCTCGGAGTCCAGGTCGAGCGCGTCCGGACCGACGGACGGACGGTCGACTATCGGGTCGTCTCGCCCGGCGCCGACGCCCTCGGCGAGCCCGACGGCACCGTCGACTGCGGCAATTCGGGGACGACCCTGCGACTCGCGGCGGGGCTGCTCGCCGGCCTGCCGCTGACCGTGGTCCTCGACGGCGACGACTCGTTGCGGCGCCGTCCGGTGGCTCGTATCATCGAGCCACTGCGCTCGATGGGCGCGGTGCTGCACGCCCGCCGGAACGATTCCCTCCCTCCCCTGACCGTGGTCGGTCGCACCCCGCTGCGAGCGATCGAGTACAGGACCCCGACACCGAGCGCCCAGGTCAAGTCGGCCATCCTCCTCGCGGCGCTGCGAGCCGACGGCCGGACGACGGTCCACGAGGCGATCGCGACGCGGGACCACACCGAGCGGATGCTGCGGGCCAGGGGCGTGAGGGTGGAGCGGGCCGACGACGGCGCAGGCGGCGTCGGCTGGAGCGTCGAAGGAGGGGTGCCGGTGCGAGCGGTGCGGGAGTCGGTCCCCGGCGACGTCTCGGCGGCCGCCTTCTGGCTCGTCGCCGGCGCCGTCCATCCCGATGCCGAGCTGACGGTCCGATCGGTCGGGACGAACCCCACCCGCCGGTCGGTCATCGACCTGCTCCGAGCGATGGGAGCTCGTATCGACGAGGCGGTCCTGGCCGATGACGACGGCATCGGCGAGCCGACCGCCGACCTGACCGTGCGCTCGAGTGCGCTGTCGGCCATCGACCTCGGACCGGCCGAGGTGGCGGCGGCCATCGACGAGATCCCGATCCTCTGCCTCGCCGCGACGCAGGCTCGTGGCGTGTCGACGATCCGCGGCGCCGGCGAGCTCCGCCACAAGGAATCCGATCGCCTCGCCGGGATCGCCGCAGGCCTCGGCGCGCTGGGCGCCGATGTCCGCCTCGACGGCGACGACATCCGCATCGTCGGACCGACCCCCTTGCGGGGGGCACCGACCGAGAGCCTCGACGACCATCGCCTGGCGATGACGTTCGCCGTGGCGGGCCTCCTCGCCAACGGGCCGACCACGATCGATCGACCCGCCAGCGCGGGGATCTCCTATCCGGGCTTCTTCGATGAACTCGAGAGGATGCGAGGGTGAGCAAGCGCGTCGTCCTCATCGGCCATCCGGTCGCCCATTCCCTGTCCGGCCCGATGCTCGAGGCCGCCTTCGCCGAGCGCGGGATCGACGCCCGCCACGAGCTGCTGGACGTCACCGTCCCCGGGTTGGCCGCGGCGATCGAGGATGTCCGGGGGGCCGACTACCTCGGGGCCCAGGTGACGATCCCCCACAAGGAACGAGTCGTGCCCCTGATGGATCGCCTGACCGACGAGGCCCATGCGACCGGCGCCGTCAACACGATCACCAAGGAAGGCAAGCGGCTCGTCGGCCACAACACGGACGTCCCGGGCTTCCGGGTCGCCCTCGACAAGCTCGTCGGCCGTCGCAAGATGCCGAAGCAGGCCGTGATCCTCGGTGCCGGTGGCGGCGCGCGGGCCGTCGTCTACGGCCTGCTGACCGAGGGCTTCCAGCGCATCGTCGTGTTCAACCGCCACCTTCATCGGGCCGAGGGCCTCGTCCGCCACTTCTCGCGGAGCGCGGCCCACATGGACCTCCGGGCGATGCCCTGGCACGAGTCGATCATCGAGGCCGAGCTGGCCAAGACGCAGGTGCTCATCAACGCCACGTCCATCGGCCTCCACGGCGACGTATCGCCGATCCCGGGCGAGATCATCCCGCCGGGCCTCCTCGTCATGGACCTCATCTACAACCCCGCCCGGACCCGGTTCCTCCGCGAGGCGGCCGCGGCCGGCGCGGAGGCGACGGCCAACGGCCTCGTCATGCTCCTCAACCAGGGAACTGCCCAGTTCGAGCTGTGGACGGGCCAGCCGGCCCCCATCGACCTGATGCGGGAGCGGCTCGAGGCGGCCCTCGCCGACCGCGAGGAGTCGGCCGACGACGCCGCGACCGACGCGTCGGTCGCCGCCGCTGCCGAGGAGGCGGCCGGGGCGGCGAGCGCGTCCGGGTCCGGCGCGTCCGGGGCCGGTGCGTCCGGCGCGCCGGACGCCTGACACGTGGGACGCCTGCGCTTCCTGACCGCCGGTGAATCGCACGGCCAGGGCCTCGGCGTCACGATCGAGGGGATCCCGGCCGGCCTCGCCATCGCCGAGGACGACCTTGCCGTCGATCTCGGCCGGCGCCAGCGTGGCTACGGCCGGGGTGCGCGTCAGGCCATCGAGCACGACCGGGCCGAGATCGTCGCCGGCGTCCGCCACGGCCGGACGCTCGGATCGCCGATCCTCCTCCACATCCGGAACCGGGACTGGGAGAACTGGACCCGGGTCATGCAGGTCGAGGCGCTGAGCGACGAGCAGGCGGCCGAGCTCGCTGCGGCCGTCGACGGCGGCGACCGCCGATCGACTCCCGTAACCCGGGTCCGACCGGGTCACGCCGACCTCGCCGGGGCCCTGAAGTACGGCTTCGACGACGTCCGCAACGTCCTCGAGCGTGCCTCGGCCCGCGAGACGGCCGCCCGGGTCGCGGCCGGCGGCGTCGCCCGTGCCCTGCTCGGCAGCATCGGCATCGACGCCTGGTCGTTCACCGCCGAGGTCGGCGGCATCGCACTCGATCCGGCCCGTGCAACCCGCTCCCTGGAGGAGGCCGACGCCTCGCCGCTGCGCTGCCCCGACCCCGACGCCGAGGCGGCGATGATCGCCCGCATCGACGAGGCCCGCTCGAACGGCGACACCGTCGGCGGCGTCTTCGAGGTGGTCGCCCACGGCGTGCCGTTGGGGCTCGGCAGCTACGTCCACTGGGACCGCCGCCTCGATGCCGCGCTGGCGGCGGCCGTGATGAGCATCAACATCGTCAAGGGGGTCGAGATCGGCCTCGGCTTCGAGCAGACCCGGCGGGCGGGCTCCGCGGTCCACGACGTCATCGAGGGCCGGGCCGCCGACGGGCACTGGATCCATCGGACCAACAACGCCGGTGGGCTCACCGGCGGCGTCTCGAACGGCGAACCGATCGTCGTCCGTGGCGCCGTGAAGCCGATCTCCACCCTCGCCCGGCCGCTGCCCTCGGCCGACCTCATCACCGGTCGCGCGGTCGAGAAGGCCCACTACGAGCGGAGCGACATCAGCGTCGTCCCGGCAGCGGGCGTCGTCGGGGAGGCGATGGTCCTCCTCACCCTGGCCGACTTCGCCCTCGACAAGTTCGGCGGCGATTCGATGGCCGAGTTCACCGACAACGTCGAGCGCTACCGGGCCCGCATCGCCGCGCCCCGCGGGGACGCCACGGTCACGCCCGTCGAGGGTTCGGACGTGGCCGGCTCCGGCGGAGACGACTGAGCGGCCGTGGATCTCGTCCTCGTCGGGCTCCCCGGGAGCGGCAAGTCCGCGATCGGCCGCCGCCTCGCCCACCGCCACGATGCCGAGTTCATCGATCTCGATGAGACGATCGAACGGGAGGCCGGGCGGCCGATCCCGGCGATCTTCGAGAGCGAGGGCGAGGCGGGGTTCCGACGGCGGGAGTCCGTGGCCGTCGCGGCCCTCGGTCCGGCCGACCCGGAGCGGCGCGTGCGGCGGGTGATCGCGACCGGCGGGGGGACGGTCGTCGAGCCGCGCAACCGCTGGCTCCTCTACCGCGGCCGCCTCGCCATCTGGCTCGATGCCCGGCCGGAGGCACTGGCCCAGCGGCTCCGCCGGAGCCGGACGGTCCGGCCCCTCATCGCCGGTCGAGATCCGATCGGCACGGTCCGCCAGCTCGCCATGACCCGGGAGCGCTTCTACGCGGCCGCCCATCGGGTCAACGCCCTCGCCGAGCCGGCCGGGGTGGCCGGGGCGATCGAGACCCTCATCGCCGCCGGTCCACCGTCGGGGCCGACGAGGCTCCTCGACGCGGACACCCGGATCGGGCGGTTCGTCATCGGCAACGGCATCGCCGCCGACGGCCTCGCCGACACCCTCGCCCGCCTCGAGGCGACCCGGGCCATCGTGGCCTCGGAGCCCGGCGCCTGGGCCTCGGTCGGGCCCGAGCTCGTCGCCCGCCTCGCCGGACGGGGCCTGACCGTCGAGCTCATCGAATTCCCGTCCGGTGAGTCGGCCAAGACGATGGCCGCGGTCGAGGAGGCGGCTCGAGCCCTCGCCCGGCTGCGCGTCGACCGGACCGAGTCGCTCGTCGCCATCGGTGGCGGAGCGCTCGGCGACAGTGCCGGCGTCCTCGCCGCCCTGTGGCTTCGCGGCATCCCCCTCATCCACGTCCCGACCACCCTCGTGGCCCAGATCGACTCGTCGATCGGCGGCAAGACCGCCGTCGACCTCCCCGAGGGCAAGAACCTCCTCGGCGCGTTCATCCAGCCGGCCGCCGTCCTCATCGACATCGCCCTGCTCCACTCGCTGCCGGAGCGCCAGCGGCGAGCCGCCCTCGGCGAGGCCGTGAAGATGGCGGTGGTCGGCGACGAGCGGCTCTTCACCCTCCTCGAGGCATCGGGCCCGGCTGTCGCCCGCGGTGAGGCCGACACGGTGACGTCCGGCGTCCTGGCCGAGCTGGTCGAGCGGACGATGTGGGCAAAGGTCGAGATCGTCCTCGCCGACGAGCGCGAGGAAGGCGGCCGGACGCGGCGGCCGTCGTCGGCCGCCCCCGGTGAAACCGGGTCTCACGGCGCGGAGCCCATCGGCGCACCCGTGCCTGCGCCCGGTCGCCTGGCGCTGAACCTCGGCCACTCGGCCGGCCACGCCCTCGAGGCCGCGGGCCGCTACGAGGAGCTTCTCCACGGCGAGGCCGTCGGCTACGGGCTGCGGGTCGCCTGCCGGCTCGGCGTCGCGCTCGGCGTGACTCCGCAGGATCGGGCAAGGCGGACGGAACGCCTCCTCGACGCCGTCGGTCTCGGCCTCGGCCGCCTGCCCTTCGCGATCGATGACGTCCTGGCGGCCCTCGAGTCCGACAAGAAGCACGTCGCCGGACGTCTCAACTGGGTGATCCCGACGGCGACCGGCGTGACGATCCGCTCCGACGTCCCAGCCGAGCTCGTCCGGGAGACGATCGGCGGCGTCCTCGCCAGCGAGACGACCGCGGCGGCGGCGCGATGACCCGCGTCCTCGTCCTCCAGGGCCCGAACCTGGACCTCCTCGGCAGCCGTGAGCCGGCGATCTATGGACACACGACGCTGACTGAGATCCATGCGGCGATGACCGAGCAGGCGGCCGGTCTCGGACTCGACATCGACTTCTTCCAGAGCAACCACGAGGGCGCGCTCATCGACCGCCTCCACGAGCGCGACTTCGACGTGGCGATCGTCAACGCCGGCGGTCTCACCCACACCTCGGTCGCTCTTCGCGACGCGCTGCTCGGCGTCGAGCGGCCGTTCATCGAGGTCCACCTGACCGACCCGGCGACCCGCGAGTCGTTCCGCCAGGTCAACTTCCTGACCGACATCGCCCTCGAGTCGATCGTCGGGCGAGGGCCCGACGGCTACCGCCTCGCCCTCGAGTCCATCGCCAGCCGGTTCCCCGCGACGGCAGCCGACGGGACTGACGGACGATGACCGACCGGGCCGGCGAGACGGCCGAGCTGCGCCGCCTCCGTCGTCGCATCGACGCCCTCGATCGGCGGATCGTCCGCCTCCTCAATGAGCGGGCCGAGCTCGGCCGCGCGGTCGGGCGCGAGAAGGCGGTGGCCGGGCGGCGGGCGATCCGCGATGCCGAGCGGGAGCGCGAGATCCTCCTTCGGGTGACGATGGCCAACGAGGGACCGATGCCACAGGCGGACCTCCTGGCGATGTACCGCCGGCTCATGGCGGCGACTCGCTCCCTCGAGCGCCGGGACCGGACGCGGGAACGGCTGGAGTCGGGCGCCGACGAATGAGCGGCCCGACGACGCGGTTCGCGCCGGCGCCGACGGGCTACCTCCATCTCGGCCACGTGGCCAACGCGATCCACGCCTGGGGGCTGGCCGGTGCCGCCGGCGGGCGGGTCGTCCTGCGGATCGAGGACCACGACCGGGGCCGCTGCCGGCCCGAATACGAGACCGCGATCCTCGACGACCTCGACTGGCTCGGTTTCCGGCCCGATCACCCGAGCACGGACGAGCTCCGTCGCGGCTCCTCGCCGTTCCGCCAGAGCGACTCCGATGCCTCGTACGTCGCCGCCCTCGCCCGACTCACAGACCAGCGGCTCGCCTACGCCTGCGACTGCGGCCGGGCCACCTTCGCCGCCTGGGAGGCCGCCCACGGGCGGGCGTGGAGCGGACCGGGCTGTCCGGGCGGCTGTCGCGAGCGAGCGGTGCCCGAGGGCCCGGAGGCCGGGCTGCGGGTCGCCCTCGGTGAGGGCGCGGAGTCGTTCGTCGATCGGATCGTCGGCCCCCGCTCCGGCGACCCGTCGGCGCGGGGCGACCTCCTCATCCGCGGCCGCGACGGCTGGACCTACGGGTTCGCCGTCGTCGTCGACGACCTCCGCCACGCCATCGACCTCGTCGTCCGCGGCGAGGACCTCCTCGACGAGACGCCGCGCCAGATCCGGCTCGGCTGGCTGCTCGGGCGGTCCGAGCCGCCGACCTTCGCCCATCATCCGCTCGTCCGTCGACCCGATGGAAAGAAGCTGTCGAAGGCGGACGGCGATACCGCGATCCGGGAGCTCCGTGCGGCGGGCTGGTCGGCGGAGGCGCTCATCGGGCGGGCCGCCGCCGAGGTGGGTCTCGACCCGTCGGGACGGCCACGGCCGGCGGCGGAGGTCGACGCGCTGTTCCACTGAGGGCGCGGCGACGTCGCCACGGCGCCGGGTCGGCTCGATGCCGCATCGGGAGAGCGCGGCCTCCGCCCGTCAGTGCGCGGTGGCCGCTCGCAGGTCCTGGACGAGCCGGCTCAGGGAGGCGACATCCCGCCCCTCGGGCCCGAGCGCGTCGACGAGGGCCGAGGCGACGATGACCCCGTCCGCGCCGGCTCGAGCGAGGGCACGCACGTGGGCCGGCCTGCTTACGCCGAAACCGACGGCGACCGGGACCGGCGAGACGGCGGTCACGTCGCGGATGAGGCGACCGACGGTCGACGGTAGCGTCGTCCGGGCACCAGTGACACCGACGAGCGAGACGCAGTAGAGGAACCCGCCGCTCCGGGCGGCGATGGCGGCTCGCCGCTCGGGCCGGGTGGTGGGGGCGACGAGGTAGACGACGGCGAGCCCGGCATCCCGGGCCACCGTCTCGAACGGACCGCCCTCGTCCGGGGTCAGGTCGGCGACGATGATGCCGCTCGCCCCCGCCGCCGAGAGCGCCGCGGCGGCCGGACCCCCGTCGCCCCCACCGAGGACCTGGTTCGCGTACGCCATCGGCACGAGCGGCAAGCCCGGCCGTGCCTCGGCGATCCGGCGGAGGAGGGCGATCGAGCCGGCGAATGTCGCCCCGGCGGCGAGCGCGGCACCCGAGGCGCGCTGGAGCGTCGCACCGTCGGCCAGCGGGTCGGAGTACGGCAGGCCGATCTCGAGGAGGTCGGCTCCCGCGTCGGCCGCGGCGAGGGCGACCTCGAGGCTCGTCTCGGCGTCGGGATAACCTGCCACCACGTACGGGATGAGGGCGGCCCGGCCGTCGGCCGCCGCCCGATCGAAGGCGGCCCGGATCCGACGCGCTCCTGTCGTGTCGTCGGTGCCGCGGCTGTCCACGGCAGCGCGGGACGGGCGCGTTCGGGTCGGCGCGGCTACGGTCATGCCCGACTCCCCGTTGGGTCTTCGAGCGCGGCGAGGTCCTTGTCGCCTCGACCGGAGAACCCGACGAGGACGAGCGCATCGGTCGGATACGACACGCCCGATCCCTCGACGCCGGCCAGGAGGCGGGGCAGGACGGCGATGGCGTGGGCGGTCTCGAGCGCCGGCAGGATGCCCTCGGTGCGGGCCACGAGGCGGACCGCCGCGACGGCCTCGGCATCGGTGGCCGCGGCGAGCTCGAGCCGGCCGGCCGTGGCGAGGGCGGCGATCTGCGGGCCCACGCCCGGATAGTCGAGCCCGGCGCTGATCGAATGGGCCTCGACGACCTGGCCGTCGTCGTCCTGGAGCATGAGCGAGCGGCTGCCGTGCAGGATGCCGGGCGAGCCGCCCGCGACCGCGGCGGCATGCCGTCCCGTGGCGATCCCGTCGCCGGCCGCCTCCGCGACGGCGAGGCGGACCGTCGGCTCGCCGATGAACCGGCTGAGGAGCCCGATCGCGTTCGAGCCGCCGCCGACGCAGGCGAGGGCAAGGTCCGGCAGCCGTCCCTCGACGGCTTCCAGCTGGGCGGCGGCCTCGTCGCCGATACGCCGCTGGAGGTCGCGCACGATCGTCGGGTACGGGTGCGGCCCCATCGCCGAGCCGAGCACGTAGTGGGTCGTCTCGACGTTCGTGACCCAGTCGCGCATCGCCTCGTTGACGGCGTCCTTGAGGGTCGCCGAGCCGCTCGTGACCGGCCGTACCTCGGCGCCGAGGGCCCGCATCCGCAGGACGTTCGGTGCCTGGCGGCGGATGTCCTCGGCGCCCATGAAGACGACGCACGGCAGGGCCAGGAGGGCGCAGGCCGTCGCCGTCGCCACGCCATGCTGGCCGGCCCCGGTCTCGGCGATGACCCGCGACTTGCCGAGCCGGCGGGTGAGGAGCGCCTGGCCGAGGGCGTTGTTGATCTTGTGGGCGCCGGTGTGGGCGAGGTCCTCGCGCTTGAGGTAGAGGCGCAGGCGGTCGGGCTGCCGAACGGGAGCGCCGTCGAAGGAGCGCGCCTCCGCGAGGATCGCCTCGCCGAGGCGATCGGCCCGGTAGAGCGCCGTGGGCCGGCCGGCATACGTGGCGAGGAGCTCGCGGAGTTCGGCCCAGAAACGCGGATCGCGGCGCAGGTCGGCATAGGCCGCCTCGAGCTGCTCGAGCGCAGCCATGAGGGTCTCCGGCACGTAGCGGCCGCCGAACTCGCGATCGATCCCCCAGCGACCGGCGTCGTCGGCGTCGAGCAGCCCGGGATGGACCGGGGTCGGCCGGAAGGCGACGGTCGGTCGGTCCGTCCGGGCGGCCCGGGCCCGCTTGGCGAACAAGGCGACGCGGAGAGGGTCCTTGCGGGCCCGCTCGCCGGCGACGCGGGCCGCCTCCACGCCCGACGCGACGTCGACGCCGATGGCCGGGACGGCGAGGACGGCTTCGCCGACGGTCGAAGGATCGAGGCCGCCGGCGAGGATCACCGGAACCCGCCGGGCGACGGCCGCCGCGAGCGACCGGTCGACCGCGGTGCCCGTCCCGCCGGGGTGGCGGCCGCCGGACGCGTCGAGGAGGACGTGCTCGACCCCGGCGTCGAGATACGTCCTGGCTCGTTCCACGGCCGTCTCGACCGCCAGGTCGGAGGCCTGAGCCGTAGACGGCGCCCGCTCGGCGGTCGGCAGGTGGAGGACCTTCCAGGCGACTCGCCCGACCGCCGCGGCGGCGTCCGGCGTCTCGTCGCCGGAGAGCTGGACGACGTCCGGGTCGATGGCGGCAACGGCCCGGGCGAGATCGTGCGGCGCCATGTCAGCCGTGACGGCCACGACGCGCGGCGTCGATGCCCCGCCACGCGATTCCCGGACGAACGCGGCGAGCTCCGATGCCTCGGCGAGGTCGAGGGCCCGCGGCGTGCCCGGGACGAGGTTGAGCCCGACGGCGTCGGCACCGGCGGCGACCGCGGCCTCGACCCCCATCGCGTCGGTGATCCCGCAGATCTTCACCACGGGTCGTCGAGCGACGGCGGCCGGATCGGTGGGCTCGGCACCGGCCGCGACGTAGGCGCGGGCGGCACTGGCCGGTTCCGTCGATCGGATAAGCGCCTCACCGACGAGGATGGCGTCGTAGCCGAGGGCCCGCCAGCGGGCGACGACGGCGAGATCGCGCACGCCCGACTCGGCGATCGCGAGCCGGTCTTCGGGGATCGACGAGCGGAGGTGGTCGGCCCGGTCCAGGTCGACCTCCAGCGTCCGGAGATCGCGATTGTTCACCCCGATGAGTCGCGCCCCGGTGGCGAGCGCCCGGTCGAGCTCGCGTTCGTCGTGGGCCTCGACCAGGGGTTCGAGCCCGACCGCACGGGCCCGCTCGACGAGCCGACCGAGGCGGTTCCCTGGATGGAGCGCGGCGAGGATGAGGACGGCGTCGGCACCCGCCGCCCGGAGGACGGGCAGCTGCCGCTCGTCGACGACGAATTCCTTGGCCAGGACGGGGATCCCGACCGCCGCGTGGACGGCCCGGAGATCGTCGACCGAACCGCCGAACCAGTGCGGCTCGCAGAGGACGGATATCCCGACCGCACCGCCGGCCTCATACGCACGAGCACGCGTCACGAGGTCGTCACCGACCGCGGCGATGGTCCCGGCCGACGGTGAGGACCGCTTGACCTCGGCGATGAGGTGCGTGCCGGGGCGGGCAAGGCGACCGGCGAGATCCCGCCGCCTCGGCGCACCGGCCCGATCGAGGTCCCGGCTGAGCGTCGCGAACGTCGCTCGGCCGAGCTCGGCAGCGACATCGGCCGCCCGTCGGGCAGCGATCTCGCGGAGCACGTCGCTCCGCCGGGCACGACGATCCGCCACGGCCATCGGCTGGCCGGTCGTGGGAGGGCGTCGCTCGACGACCGTCACGCCGGCGCGCCCTCCGCCGCCTCGGCCGCGGCTGCGGCAAGTACTTCCTCGTGGCGGCGACGGGCCCCTCGGAGTCGCTCCAGCAGGGCGGTCGCGGCACCCGAGTCGATGGCCTCCGCCCCCTGGACGATCCCCTCTTCGAACGAGGCGGCCGAGCCGGCGACGAGGTACGCGGCGGCGGCGTTGAGGAGGACGACATCGCGGCGCGGTCCGGCGACCCCGGCGAGGACCCCCTCGACGAGCGCGGCGTTCTCGGCTGGTGTCCCACCGGCCAGGGCGGACGTCGGGGCGCTGGCGAGCCCGAGCGCGGCCGGGTCGATCGTCCGGACGGTCACTCCCGCGGGCGCCACTTCGTGGACGACCCCCGAACCATCGAGCGGCAGCTCGTCGATCCCCGCTCCGTGGATGACGAACGCCCGCTCCGTCCCCAGCCGGTGGAGGACGGCCGCAAGCCGCGGTGCCGCGGCCGGATCGCCGACCCCGACGACGAGGCGGTCGACGCCGGCCGGGTTCGTGAGGGGCCCGATGAGGTTGAACGCGGTCCGGATGCCGATCTCGCGACGGGTCGGGCCGGCGTAGCGCATCGCCGGATGGAATCCCGGGGCGAAGAGGAAAGCGAAGCCGTCGGTCGCGAGGGCCTCGGACGCCGAGTCGGCGTCGTGATCGATCCGGATGCCGAGCGCGTCGAGGACGTCGGCCGAGCCCGAACGGGAGGTGATCGCCCGGTTGCCGTGCTTGGCGACGGGGATCCCCGAGCCGGCGACGACGAGGGCGGTCGTCGTCGAGATATTGAACGTGCCGCTGTGGTCGCCGCCGGTCCCGACGACGTCGATCGCCCCGGCCGGTGCCGTCACCCGCAGGACGCGCTCCCGCATCGCGGTGGCGAAGCCGGCTAGCTCGTCGACCGTCTCGCCGCGCATCCGGAGCGCGACGAGGAGGGCAGCCAGCTGGGATTCGGTGGCTTCTCCGTCCATGATCGAGGCCATGGCGCCGTGGGCCTCGGCCATCGTCAGGGTGCCCCCTTCGACGACCGTGGCCAGGGCGGCCCGAACGAGCTCGCTCATCGGCCGTCTCCGCCGGTCGTCGACGCGGCCGCCAGCTCATCGTCCTCGCGCAGGCCGGCCGTCGCGAACGAGCCGCTCGCCGCGTCGAGCACGCCCGCCTCGCCCTCTCCGGCCAGGCGGAGGAAGTTCGCCAGCAGGTGGGGGCCGTCCGGCGTCAGGACCGACTCGGGGTGGAACTGGACGCCCTCGAGGGGCAGGCTCGTGTGACGGATGCCCATGACCACCCGGTCGGTCTCGCTCATCGCGGTGACCCTGAGCTCCGGAGGCAGGGTCGCCGGGTCGACGCACAGCGAGTGGTAGCGGGCGGCCATGAACGACGGCGGCATCCCGGCCAGCAGGCCCGCCCCGTCGTGGGTCACCTCGGCCGCCTCGCCGTGGACGAGCGTCGGCGCCCGGACGATCGAAGCGCCGTACGCGGCCGCCAGCGACTGCATCCCGAGGCACACGCCGAGGACCGGGATGCCCCGCTCGGCGGCGACCTCGATGGAAGCGATCGAGACGCCGGCGTCGGTCGGGTCGCCCGGCCCGGGCGAGACGACGATCCCCCGCAGCTCGGCGGCCGGGTCGTCCGCCAGGGCGATGACGCCGGCCCGGTCGATCGCGTCGTTGCGGAGGACCCGCACCTCGGCCCCTGCCGCCAGGAGCGCCTGGACGAGGTTGAAGGTGAAGCTGTCGTAGTTGTCGATGACGAGGATCATCGGCCGGCCCCCGGTCCGGCTCCGCCCGGCGCCGTCGTCGCGCTCGTCGCCGGCGCCGCCGTTCCTGTGTCGCTGTCGGACCGATCGGCGGATGGCTCCGCTCGCGCGATCCGGGCGTGCTCCGGCTCGGCGGCCAGGTCGATCGCCCGTCGGAGGGCGGCCGCCTTGTGCTCGGTCTCCTCGAACTCCCGCTCCGGCACCGACCCGGCGACGATGCCGGCCCCGCTGTGGATGTGGACCTGGCCCTCGCGCAGGACCGCCGACCGGATCGTGATGGCCGTGTCGAGATTGCCGTCGTAGCCGAGGTAGCCGACCGCCCCGCCGTAGAGGCCGCGGCGCTCGCGCTCGGCGGCTGCGATGAGCTGCATCGCCCGGACCTTCGGCGCGCCCGACAGCGTGCCCGCCGGGAAGACCGCCCGGACCGCGTCGAGGGCGTCGTTGCCGGCTGCGAGACGACCCTCGACGTGCGAGACGAGATGGAGGACGTGGCTGTATCGCTCGACCTCCATGTACTTGGAGACGGCGACCGTCCCCGGTCGGGCCACCCGACCGAGATCGTTGCGGCCGAGGTCGACGAGCATGACGTGCTCGGCCCGTTCCTTCGGGTCGCGCTGGAGCTGCTCGGCCAGGAGCTGGTCCTCGGCGGGCGTCGCGCCGCGCGGCCGGGTCCCCGCGATCGGGTGGGTCGTCAGTCGTTCGCCCTCGACCTGGAGGAGGAGCTCCGGGCTCGCCCCGACCACCTCGAAGGACGGCGCCCTGACGAAGAACAGGTACGGGCTCGGGTTGACCCGGCGGAGGGCCCGGTAGAGGGCGATCCCGTCGATCGGCCGGCCGTCGCCGCCGTCCGGCACATCGAAGGACTGGCGCCGGGCCAGGACGACCTGGATCGCCTCGCCGGCGGCGATGGCGTCCTTGGCGACCTCGACCGCCCGGATGTACTCCTCCCGTCCGAGGCTCGTCCGGATGTCCGCGCTCGCCGTCGCGGCGCCGCGGACCGCACCGGGCCCACCCGACGCCGTTGCTCCATCCGCGCGACCGCCACCGGCCGTCCCGAGCTCGGCCGCCGACGGGCGGCTCGTCCGCTCGAGGGCGGTGAAGATCGCCGCCTCGGCGATCCGGTAGCGACCCTCGAGGTCGGGGGCGTCGGTGTGCAGCGAGGCGATCGCCGAGAGCGTGTGGGTCAGGTGGTCGAAGACGAGGACGAGGTCCGACTCGATGAACGTCGCGGCCGGCACGGCCACCGGATCGGCCTCCGGGAGCGGCACGGACGGCTCGAACGAGTTGACGGCGTCGTAGGCGAGGGCACCGACCCCGCCGCCCGTGAATCGCGGCATCCCCTCGACCGGCTCGACCCGCCGGCGCGGCACGAACGCCCGTAGCGCGGCCAGCGGGTCCGGGACGGTCGAGGTCTCGATGGGCAGGCTCGCATCGTACGTATCGACGCTGAGCGGCCGGGTCCGGACCGTCGCGATGCCGTCGCGGACCTCGAGCAGCCGTCGTGGGCCGATGCCCATGAAGGAGTACCGCCCGAGCCGTTCGCCGCCCTCGACCGACTCGAGCAGGTAGGCCGGTCCCCCGTCGTCGATGCGGAGGAATGCGCCGATGGGCGTCTCGAGGTCGGCCGGGCGGGTCGCGCGCAGGAGGATCGTGTCGGCGGCACCGGCCAGGCGTTTCGCCTCGCCGAGGCTGAGGGGCTCCGTTGTCGTCATCGTCGATGGCCTCCGGGCGGACCTGCCGCGCCGAGAATCAGAACGACCTTTCGTCTCTCGGGACGAAAGGTCGAGCCTTCCGCGGTGCCACCCTCGTTCGGCGATGCCGCACTCACGTGACCGACCGGCGATCACTCGCCCGATCGGCGCTGCCCGCTATCGCTGGCGCCCTGCGCCGGAGCCTACTGCCGCCGACGCCTCGTCGCGGGTTCGGTCCGGAGGCTCCCGGGTCCATTCTCCGTCGCCCCCGCCCCGGTTTCCACCAGCCACCGGGTCTCTGTGCCGAGGTGCGACGGG
This sequence comes from uncultured Chloroflexia bacterium, assembly GCA_963745405.1. Lineage (GTDB taxonomy): Bacteria > Chloroflexota > Limnocylindria > Limnocylindrales > CSP1-4 > C-114. The sequence continues at coordinate 230,410 of CAVUWY010000002.1, forward strand.
TACTCGTCCCGTTCATCGCCCGTATCCGTGATGTAGGGCCGGACTCTACGCGCCGCGACGCGCGACCGTCAAGCAGGTGCCGCTCGGTCGGGCGCTCGCTCGTGGCCAGGGCAGGCGATCACCGGCAGGCGCGGATAGCGCGGGTAGCGGCGGTCGTCGACCGAGCGGAGGCAGAAGAGGAAGACGCTTCCGCGCCGCGTCTCGATGCGCTTGCCGTGCCTGCAGTCGCCGCAGAGCCCCAGCTCGGTCGGCTCGGTCGGCTCGGTCGGCTCGGTCGTCTCAGCCGGCACCGGCGGGTGCACCGACCGGGGCGGGCGACCCGGACCCCGCGGCAGGCCGGCGGCCGAGCCGGGCGATGAGGAAGAGCATGAGGAGGGCCGCAGCGAGGGCCGCGTAGCCGAGACTCGTCGTCGCCGCGAGGATGAGGATCACGGCGAGACCGCCGATGGCGAGGACCAGGTCGAACACATTGGCCCGGACCCAGGTCCCGAACGCGCTTCCGGCGTCGGTCTCGTAGCGCACCGACCACCGCGCGGCGAGGAAGGCGATCACGCCGACCGTCGCGATGACGAGGATCACGTAGCGGTCACTCGAGAAAAGGTCGGCGACGAGGATGTCGAGGATCGCGTCGACGGCCGCGGCTCCGTCCGGCGTCGTGACCTGGTCGGTCACCGCGTCACGGACGATGTTGATCGTCGAGCCGAGGACGATGAAGCCGACGATCGACCCGAGTGCGAGGACGAGCAGCATCCGGACGCGCCGCCGGGCGAGGTAGATCGCCAGCAGGGCGAACAGCGCGCTGAGCACCCAGCCGGCGACGATGATCACGTCGAACGCGGCCACGAAGCCCTGGAGCTTGACCAGCCGTGGGGCGGACATCACGGGGAGCGTCCCGAAGTCGGGCGGGATGGTGACGCCGACCGCCTGGAGGCGGGACCCGAAGTCGGGCGGCAGCTGGCCCGACGAGAGGTCCGGCAGCACCACGTCGGCCGGGATGATGCCGATCGACTGGAGCTGCTCGAGGGCGACCCCGATGAGCGGGATGAGGTTGATCGTCAGGTAGCCGTCCTGCGTCGTGACGACCGTGCTGTCGCCGCGCAGGACCCGGACGACGAGCGTGTGGAGGCCTCGGTTGGCGGTCTCCCAGGCGCTCTGGAAGCCGGGGCTCGTCAGGGCGGTCGCGAGGGTGTCGCGGAGGCGGGCCGTGATCGTCGTCGTGATCGTGGCTGCGAAGGAGTCGAGCCGGTCGGGCAGGATCGACTGGAGCCGCTGCTCGACCTGGAGCTGGGTGACCAACCGCGTCGCCAGCCGGTCGGCGATCACGTCGGTGACCTCGGGTTCGGCGGCGATGTTCCCGACGAGCTCGACGTAGTGATCCGTGTTCAGGGCCACGGAGTGCGTCCAGGTCAGGGTCGTGGATACGACGATCGCGAGGCACGCCAGCAGGGCGAACAGACCGGCCAGGATGCTGCGCATGTACGGGACCCCCGCGGGCGAGCGGTCGACAACCCGGCTCGGGCGGCACAGTCGCCATCGACCTATGCCCTAACTGTACAGTCGGGCGAGGACACCGCAACGGCCGACGCGGGTGGCTACACTCGCCGGAGTACGAGACGCATCCGCGCCGATCGCCCGCCCGCGAGGAACGTTCATGCCGGCAGCCCAGGTCTTCTTCGGCGTCGTCTACTTCTTCCTGGTGTTCGCCGCGCTCTTCATCTTCATCGGCATCTTCGCCGACATCTTCAAGCGCCATGACCTGTCAGGGCCGGTCAAGGCCGGCTGGGTGTTCGTCCTCGTGATCCTGCCCATCGTCGGCGGGCTGATCTACATCGTCCGGCGACCGCGCCGCGACGACGAGGACGCCCAGATGGTCGCCGAATACGAGGCGAGGCGCAGCGCCAAGCCGACCACCTCGATGTCCGAGGAGATCGTCAAGCTCTCGAAGCTGCACGAATCCGGCGCGATCGACGACGCCGAGTACGCCCGCCTCAAGCAGCAGGCGATGTAGCCGGTACCGCAGCTCGGCGGATCGACCTCAGGGGCGTCGCAGCTCGCGGATGTTGTCGGCGAAGATCTGGACGGCCAGTCCGACGACGGCCAGGACGATGATCAGCCCGAGGTAGTGGTACACGAGCAGGACGCCTGAGATGACGGCGAGCACGAGCGTCAATCGGACCAGAAGCAGCTGGAGCCGTCGGCGGGTCACGGCTTCGATGATGAGGTAGCCGCCGACACCGATCAGCAACGCCGCCCAGAGCGGCACGAGGCCGAGGTAGACCGGGACGACGGTCGCGATGAGCACCACCCCGATGCTTACTGCCGACCATAGCTCGACGATGCGGCCATGGGCGATCTCGCGCTTGTCGGTCGGGCGCTGGACATGCTTGAGGTGGGCCTGAGGATCGCCGAGTTCGCCGGCCCGCAGTCGGGCCAGGGACGCCTCGCCGGCCTCGATCATGTCGTCGAGCGTGGCGCGGCGCGACTTGAGGGCCGCCAGTGCCTGTTCGCGTTCGGTCAGCTCGGCCGCGGCGACCGCGTGCATCGAGGCGAAGGCGCCATTGCTGGCGAGGGCCGCCACCTCCTCGGTACGACCCGGTAGGTCAGCCGCGGCGGCTGTGATCTCCGTCTCGGCCGTCGTCCTCTCGGCCCGCAGCTCGTCGAGCCGCTCCTCGAGGGCCGCCGGCGCCGCGAATGGCGGGGCGACCTTGTCGAGCCCAGCGAAGCCGAGCGGGTCGTTCCACGGCTGGCGGACAGTGCCACGACGGGTGTACTTCGGCCCGGCCGGTGCTCGTTCGCCGCCGAGCCGGTCGTGCGTGTCGAGTCCGAAAAGGCCGCGGTAGCCATCGACCCAGTCGGTGTCGTCGTCGATGAGGATCGGAGTCCACTGGTCGGGCTGGCCCGGACCGACGGAGCGGCCATCGCCGCGGGCGTAGTCGACGAAGGGCACGCTCAGGGCACCCTCGATCTTCGCGGCGAGGTCGCCCGGATCGGGCTGGCGGAGCGTGTCGCGCCAGAAGTCACGGACCGCGCCGAGGAACCCGGGCAGGCCGCGGAACCCGGGCAGCGGAACGGAGGTCAGGTACTCGCCCTGCTCGAAGTACGAGGCGTGCGAGCCGCCGCCGGCGAAGATCACCGGATGCTCGCCGTCGAGGGTTATGGTCGGGTCGTCCCAGCGCCGGCGCAGGTCGTCGCCGGAGTAGTCGTGAGCGGCCGCCGCGATCCAGCAGGGCTTCGGTCCATCGGGCTCGTCGGCGACGAAGACGAGGATCTGCTCCCAGTCCGATTCGTGGTCGTTGACCCCGCTGAACGTCGAGCGGTAATCGTTCATCCAGTAGAAGAACATGTAGTGGAGGACGATCCAGCCGCGCTCCCGGACGACCCGAGCGTGGTACACGATGCGCGGATCCTCCACGACCGCGGCCTCGTACTTCTGCGAGGCGCTGGCGGTCGTCCCCCCGGGCACGGTCCCCCGGACGAGGAGCGAGGCGGTGAAGCCCGCGTCGACGAGTCGGGCGAACAGGCCGACCCGGGCGAGCCGGCCGCCCGAATGGAAGATCGGCCGGTTCGGGCGGCGCGACCAGGCGGCGAGGGCCGGGCCCGACAGGGGGTGCTGGACGAGCCGGAGGAACAGCGAGCGGCCCGGCTCCGGCTGGTGGCGGGCGAGTTCGGCGGTGGTCAGCAGCCCGGGTTGGACGATGAGTCGACGGTCCCGCTGCGAGACGCCCTCCCACAGGTCGCAGGCGAGAAGGTAACGCTCGACGGCGCTCGGGAAGAACAGCTCCCCCTGGGTGTAGTGGACGACCGGCTCGAATCGACGCAGGAGCTCGAGGTCGGAGAGCTCCGACGTGGGGCCGGTCGCCGGGGTCGGCTGCAACGACGGTCGCGGCGTCGGTTGCGGCGCCGGCGTGGTCTCGATCATCGGCTCGACCCGAGGTCGGCCGGGCCGTTCGCGGCGCTGCCGGACGTCGATCCCTCCATCGGGAGCGGCACGTCCCGCGGGCGGCGGTCGGCGAACAGGGCGAGGACGGATCCCTGGTTGAGGTACAGGGCGGTGATCGTCAGGAGCAGCAGGCGGAACCAGTCCGAGCCACCCTGCCAGATCGACACGAGCATGAAGGCGAGCTGGAATCCGGTCAGGAGCATCGAAACGACCCAGGCCCAGCGCTGGACGAACCACAGGCCCACCGACGCGACGACGAGGACCGCGGTCAGGATGCCGAAGATCGCCTCGACATTCGGCAAGCTGGTGCTGATCTGGCCGGCCAGCGAGTCCGGGTCGAGGGGGCGGATCCCGAGGATGCCGCTGGCGATCCAGCCCGCCGTCGCCAGCTGGAGCACGACGACCGCGGTGATGCCGAACGGCCGCCGATCCGCCTCCACCGTTGGACCAGCCGTCATCCGATCTCCCACCTCGCATGATCACGCCCGAGAGGGCTCCGCCCGGGCTCCGGGAGTGTAGCCGAGCCCCCGCCCGAGACGCGGTTCCGCGCCGACCAGGCGCAGTCGCTGCGACGGCCCGCGAGGCCACGGTCGCTGCCATATGTTCCGCATGTGATCACTCAGTGGTGTGCCGTCGCCGCTGTCGAGGTGGCCCGACATGGCCCGACGCCCATCCGAGCGTGGATCGGGCTCCCGGCGGCCTTCGCGCATGCCGTTTCACCGGTCGCCGAGATCCGAGCGTCGCCCAGTGATCACCAGGCGAACGTATGGCAGCCGGCAGCGCGATCGCGGCGGATAGTGCTCGCCGGCGGAACATTTGGCAGCGAGACTGAAGGCTCGCTGGCGGAGGGGGTGGGATTCGAACCCACGAGGCTTTCGCCCGGCGGTTTTCAAGACCGCTGCCATCAACCACTCGGCCACCCCTCCGTGGCGCGGCTAGGGTAGCGCCGCTCCGGGGCTGGAGTGCATCGGCCGGGATCAGCGAGGGACGATGAGGTCCGTGCCCATCGCCGGCCGGAGCACCTCGGGCACCTCGACCGACCCGTCGGGACGCTGGTACGTCTCGAGGATGCCGGCGAAGACCCTGGCGAGGGCCAGACCCGAGCCGTTGAGGGTATGGACGAGCTCGGGCTTCGCGCCTGCCGTCGGGCGGTAGCGGACGGCCATCCGACGGGCCTGGTAGTCGCGGAAGTTCGAGCACGAGCTGACCTCGAGCCAGCGCTCCACCCCGGGGGCCCAGATCTCGAGATCGTACTTCTTGGCCTGGACGAAGCCCATCTCGCGGGTGCTCATGAGGAGGACCCGATAGGCGAGGCCGAGCCGCTGGAGGAGGACCTCGGCGCGGGCCGTCATCCATTCGAGGGCCGCCTCGGAATCGGCCGGCTTCTCGAAGAGGACCATCTCGACCTTGTCGAACTGGTGGACCCGGAGGATGCCCCGGGTGTCCTTGCCGGCGGCTCCCGCTTCACGGCGGAAGCACGGGCTGTAGGCGGCGTAGCGGATCGGCAGGTCGGCCGCCTCGAGGATCTCGTCGCGATGAAGGTTCGTGACCGGGACCTCGGCGGTCGGGATGAGGTAGAGGTCGTCGCGGGTCGCGACGTACATCTGGTCCTCCTTGTCGGGGATCTGGCCGGTCCCGCGGGCCGACGCGGCATTGACCACTGCCGGCGGCCAGACCTCGGTGAAACCGTGCTCGGTGACGTGGACGTCGAGGAACCACGAGATGAGCGTGCGCTGCAGCCGCGAGCCAAGCCCGGTGTAGACCGGGAACCCGGAGCCGGCGATCTTCGCCCCCCGTTCGAGGTCGAACAGGCCGAGTGCCTCACCGAGCTCCCAGTGCGGCCGTCGCGTCCAGGTCGCGCCGCCGGGCGCGGCATCGGCGCCGACCTCGCCGCTCAGTGGCTGCTCGCGGGGCAGCTGGTCGCCCCACTCGCGGACCGTGACGTTCGCCTCCTCGCCGCCGACCGGGACGTCCGGGTCGGCCGGGTTGGGGATGCGGAGAAGGGCCTCCTCGAGCTCGGACTCGACCTCGGCGAGCTCGGCGTCGAGGGCCGCGATCCGCTCGCCGACCGCGACCGACGCGGAACGGAGGTCCGCGACCTCCGGGCCGTCGGGGGCCGCGCCGCCGCGGATGGCCTCGCCGATCCGCTTGCTGGCCGTGTTCCGCTCGCCCTTGGCCGCATCGGCCTCGCCGAGCAGGACCCGGCGGCGGCCGTCGAGGGCCAGGGCCGCGTCGACCACGGCCGGGTCCTCTCCCTTGTCGATCGCCCCGCGTCGGATCCGGTCCGGCTCGTCGCGCAGGCGCTGCAGTCCGACGCTCACGCCTCGCTCCTTGTCCGACCGCGGGTCGCGGTCATCGGGCCTCTCCGGCGGCGACCATCCCGGACGCCTCGTCCAGTCGAGCGATCACGAACGGGCGGTCGAGGCTGGCCAGGAGCCAGCCCGCCCGCGGTCCGCTGGTCCGGCCGAGGAAGGCGCGGTAGATCGCCTCGAACGCGCGGCCCGGCGGAAGCTCAAGGTCCTTCGCCACCCGGAAGATCGTCTCCTGCCAGCCGGCGCCGAGGCCGCCCTCGCCGGTCCGGGCATCGTCGGCGAGGGCCCCGAGGAAGGTCCGCTGGGCAATGTCGAGCTCGGCGGCCGCCTCCGGGAGGGTCGGCTGGATGCGGATCCGGGCGTCGTCGGGCGCATACGTCTCGAGCCACCGTCGCGCCGCCACCTCCCGCTCGCGGAGGATCTCGAGGTCAACCGCGCTCAGCGGAGCCCCCTTCTCGGCGGCAGCCGCGGACGGCAGGTCGGTGGCCGGCTGCTGGACGAGGAAGGCGACGTGGGCGAAGGCGAGCCGGGCCGCGGCCGCCCGCTCGGCGACCACGGCCGGGTCGGTCGAGAGCGAGGCGTAGGCGAAGAGGCGCTCGGGCGACGGCGGCAGGCTCCCCTTGACCTCGCGCCCGGCCGCCGCGTCGGCGACCCGGTCGAACTCGTCGAACAGCCGCGGGATCGCGGCTGTCCCCTCCGGATCGAATTCGATCGCGCTGTTGGGGCGCGGCCGGATGAAGAGGAAGCGGAGCTGCTCCGGCGGGACGACCTCGGCCATCTGGTGGGCCGTCGCGCCCCTCCCCTTCGAGGTCGACATCTTGTGGCCGCCGATGTTGAGGAACTCGTACGGGAAGTTGAGCGGCGGCTCGCGCTCGAAGACCTCGCGGGCGATGGCGTCGGACCGGTCGCGGCTGCCGCCCGCGGTGGAGAGGTCCTTGCCGCACGGCTCGATGGTCACCCCGAAGAGGCTCCACTGGGCGGCCCACTCGAGGTTCCAGCCGAGCTTCGCCCGGCCCCCGAACGGGGCCACCCAGCCGGACCGGCCGCAGCCGCGGGCCCACTCGACGAGGTCCGGGCGGCACTCGTAGTAGACGCGCTCGCCGTCCCAGCGGGTCACGATCGTCGTCCCGACCTTGCCGCACGTCTCGCAGATGACCTGGACCGGATGCCACTCGTCGGGATGCTGCACGTTGGCGACCCGGCGGTAGATCTCGCGGACCTGGGCCGCCCGGTCGAGGGCGATCCGGATGTACGGGTCGACGGCGCCGCTCTCGTACACCTCGCTCATCCAGTAGTAGCGATCCGGCTCGATGCCGAGGCCGGCGAAGGTGGCGATGAAGGCGCCGGCGTGGTGACGTGCGTAGGAGGCGTGGCCGTCGCCCGCCTGGTCCGGCACGTGGGCGAGCGGGCGCCCCATCTCCCGCTCGATCGCGTCGGGCGTGAGGAGCGCCTGGGCGTCCATCGGGTCGAGGTCGTCGACCCCGTAGAGGAGGGTCGTGTCGAGGCCCCGGGCGCGGAGCGCCCGGACGATGACGTCGAGGATGACCGGGCCACGGAGGCTGCCGACGTGGACGGTCCCGGACGGCGTCTTGCTGTCGTTGACGACCTGGGGTCCGCTGACCGAGGCGGCCAGCTCGTCCGCCCAATCCATGCTGCGGGACCTCGCCTCTGATGCCGCGACGCGGAGCCTCGGGTGACGATGCCTCGACGACGGGCCTGCGCCCGGCGCCTACTTGATGTTGGTGATCGCGAAGGTCACGTCGCCGGCCGGGACGTGGACGACGACCTTGTCGCCCTTCTTGCGGCCGAGCAGTGCCCGACCGACCGGCGACTCGTTGGAGATCCGACCGTTCGACGGCCGCGCCTCGGTCGATCCGACGATCGTGAACGTCTCCACCCCGTCCTCGCCGTCCACGGTCACCGTGGAGCCGATCTGGACGTGATCGTTGGTGTGGTGCTCGTCGATGAGCGTCGCGTTCTTGATGAGCGCCTGGAGCGTCTGGATGCGGCCCTCCACGAAGGCCTGCTCGTTCTTGGCGTCCTCGTACTCGGCGTTCTCCGAGAGGTCGCCGTGCTCCTTCGCGTCGTGGATGCGGGCGGCGACCTCGACGCGACGGACGTTGGTCATCTCGTCGAGCTCGCTCTTCAGGCCTTCGAGGCCTTCGCGCGACAGATAGGTGGGCTTGTTCACGGTAGGACGGACCCCCGATCATCGGGTCGATGGGTGGAGTGCGCCGGTATCGGCGCGACGGTTCGGGCAGCGACGGCGGCCGGATGGGCCGGGGCGTACTAATGAGAACGAACTCCAGGCGATCCGCTCGTCGGCGGAGCCCGAAGTTCGACCGGCGCGTATCCTAGCCCGCCCCACGGCCCAAGGTCAAACCGAGGCGGCGAGCCGCTCGATGCGACGGCGGATCCGGGTCCGGGCGTCCTCGTCGCTCAGGGCCACGAAGACGGTGTCGTCGCCGGCGATCGAGCCGACCACTTCGGGCCAGCGGGTGCGGTCGAGGGCGGCCGCGATGGCGTGGGCCGAGCCCGGCAGGGTCCGCAGGATCAGGAGCAGCCCGGACTCGCGGATCTCGACCGGCAGGTCGCGCAGGAGGGCGCGGAGGCGGTCCTCACCGGACGCCTCGCCCTCCGAGAGCCGGGGCGGCAGTGCGTAGGCCTGGGTGCCGTCGTGGGTGACCTTGATGAGGCCGAGCTCGCCGACGTCGCGGCTGATCGTCGCCTGGGTCGCCCGGAAGCCCCGGTCGCGGAGGGCGGCGGCGAGCTCCTGCTGGGTCCGGATCGGGCGCTGCTCGAGGAGGTCCCGGATCGCCCGCTGGCGGAGCTGCTTCATCACCTCCACGGCGGGCCGGCTCTCAGCGCGAGAGGACGAAGGCGAAGATGACGATGGCGAAGACGACCCGGTAGGCGATGAAGATGCCGAGGCTGTTGCGCCGCAGGTACGACAGCAGGAACGCGATGGAGATGAACCCGAAGACGGCCGCCATGGTCGCGCCGACGAGCAGCTCGCCGACGGCCGCCCCCTCGAGCCCGGCCCCGACGAGGGTCCGGGCCTTCCACAGGCCGGCCCCGGCGATGACCGGGACCGACATGAGGAACGCGAAGCGAGCCGCCGCCTCCCGCTCGAGGTTGAGGAAGAGGCCGGTCCCGATGGTGACGCCCGATCGGCTGATCCCGGGGAAAAGCGCGAGCGCCTGGGCGAGCCCGACCGTGACCGCGTCGCGGACGTCGAGTCGGTCGAGGCCCCGATCGCGCCGTCCCCAGCGTTCGGCGAGCCAGAGGAAGCCCGCCCCGACGAGGCTGAACACGCCGATCCAGGCGAGCGCGTCGCGGAACGCCGTGTCGAAGGTGCTCTCGAAGGCCGCCCCGATGATCGCTGCGGGGATCGTCGAGATGAGGATGAGCCAGGCGAGCCGGCGGTCCAGGTCGGCGCCGATGCTCCGCTCACGGATCGAGGCGATCCAGGCCCCGAGGTAGCGCCAGAGGTCGCGCCAGAAGTACGCGACGAGCGCCACCAGGGTGCCCAAGTGGAGCATGACGTCGAAGGCGGCCGAGTTGAGGAACGGGTCGTCCCAGCCGAAGAACTTCGGGATCACGATGAGGTGGGCCGTCGACGAGATCGGCAGGAACTCGGTCAGGCCCTGGACGATGCCAAGGATCGCTGCGTGGATCAGGCCGTCCATGGTGACCTCAATGTCGGGTTATCGCAGGCTCGTCGGCCGGCCGGCGCCGTCGCGTCCGTGCCGCCGCCGGTCGGGCCGAAGGCCGCTGGTCAGCGGATGAAGAGCGGGGCCATCACGAGAGTGATCGTCGCGAGAAGCTTGACGAGCACGTGGAGCGAGGGACCGGCGGTGTCCTTGAAGGGATCGCCGACCGTGTCGCCGACGACTGCCGCCGCGTGCGCCTCGGTCTTCTTGCCGAGCACGTTGCCGTCCGCGTCGAGGAGGTGGCCCGACTCGATGTACTTCTTGGCGTTGTCCCAGGCACCGCCGCCGTTGTTGAGCACGGTCGCCAGGAGGACCCCCGAGATCGTCCCGACCATGAGCATGCCGGCCACCGCCTCGGCGCCGAGCAGGAGGCCGATGAGGATCGGGGTCGCGACCGCGACGACGCCCGGGGCCACCATCTCGCGGAGAGCGGCCTTCGTCGTGATGTCGACGACCCGGGCGTAATCCGGTCGCTGGGTGTAGTCCATGATCCCGGGCATCTCCCGGAACTGGCGGCGGACCTCGATGATGATCGACTGGGCCGTCGTGCCGACCGCCCGGATGGCAAGCGAGCTGAAGAAGTAGACGAGCATCGCGGCCAGCAGTGCCGCGATGAAGACCTTCACGTCGGCCAGGTTGACCGCGTTCATGAGTTCCTTCTGCTGGCGCCCGAGGATGAGGTTGACCTTGTCGATGTAGGCGCTGAACAGGAGGAACGCGGCCAGCGACGCCGACGCGATGGCGTAGCCCTTGGTGAGCGCCTTGGTCGTGTTGCCGACGGCGTCGAGCCGGTCGGTGATCTCGCGGGCGCCGGCCTCGGCCCGGCTGAACTCGGCGATGCCGCCGGCGTTATCGGTGATCGGTCCGAACGTGTCCATGGCCAGGATGTAGGCCGTCGTCATGAGCATGCCCATCGTCGCGACGGCGGTTCCGAAGATGCCGCCGACGTTGGTGCCGGCGGCGTTCGTCAGGCCGGCCTGGTCGCCGAGCCAGTGGCTGACGAAGAGGGCGATAGCGATCGTGATCGCCGTGGCCAGGGTCGTCTCGAAGCCGACCGCGGTGCCGGCGATGATGTTGGTCGCCGGGCCCGTCTTGGACGCCTCGGCGATCTCGCGGACCGGGCGGTACGAGCCGGCCGTGTAGTACTGGGTGATGTAGACGAAGGCGACGCTCGTGGCGAGGCCGACCACGCCGGCGGCGAAGAACCAGACCCAGGTCGGGATGCCGTTGGCGCCCGTCTGGGTGCCGGTCTGCATCATCACGTTGGTGCAGATGGCGAGGCCGACCACGGACAGGGCGGTCGTCACCCAGTAGCCGCGATTGAGCATGTGCATCGGGTCCTCGTCCTCATTACCGCGGACGAAGAAGATGGCGACGATCGTGGACAGCAGGCCGAAGGCGCGGACGACGAGCGGGAAGAAGATCCAGGCCTCCGGGTTCGGCCAGCCGGCCGCCGTCGCGAGGGTGTAGACGCCGACTCCGAGGATCATCGCCCCGATGTTCTCGGCGGCGGTCGACTCGAACAGGTCGGCCCCGCGGCCGGCGCAGTCGCCGACGTTGTCGCCGACGAGGTCGGCGATGACGCCCGCGTTGCGGGGATCGTCCTCGGGGATGCCGGCCTCGACCTTGCCGACGAGGTCGGAGCCGACGTCGGCCGCCTTCGTGTAGATGCCGCCGCCGAGCTGGGCGAAGAGGGCGACGAAGCTCGCTCCGAAACCGTAGCCGACGATGAGGAACGGCGCCTGGGCGACGGTGTCGGGATTGAGGCCGCCGAAGGCGGCGAACATCAGATAGACGCCCAGCAGCGACAGGGAGACGACGAGGAAGCCGGAGACGGCCCCGCCGCGCATGGCGACCTGGACGGCCTCGACGAGGCTGCGCCGGGCGGCCGACGCCGTCCGGACGTTGGACCGCACCGCGACGAACATGCCGATGATGCCGGAGGCCATCGAACAGGCGGCCCCGACGAGGAAGGCGATACCGGTCCGGACGCCGAGGTTCGCCCCGAAGACCGGGGTGTCGGCGACCGCCTGCGTCTCGAACACCGAGATGATGATCCCGATCACGATGGCGCCGACCACGGCGAGCACGGCGATCGTGGTGTACTGGCGCCGGATGAAGGCGACCGCGCCCTCATAGATCGTCCCGGCGACGTCCTGCATCTCCTTGGTCCCGGTGTCCCGCGCGAGGACGTCCCGGGCCAGGTAGACCGCGAACAGGATGGCGATGATGCCCGCCGGCAGGATGATCAACTGGAGCGCACTGGCATCCAACATCGCGGTGTTCGACTCCTCCTGTCAGGGACACGGTCGGTGGTCGAGCGGCCGATCTGGGGCGCGCTCGGCGAGTGGGCACGGGGCGAAACCGGGTTGCAGCCCGCGTGCAACCGTCCAGACCGGGGCGGAGTGTATCGCGGGCCGTTCGCGGGGGTCAAACGCAGAAAGCCGGGTCAGGGGAGCCAGCGGGGTTGGGTCCCGTCGCGAGTCAGCTGGCGGAGATCGCCGCCATCGGTCGCGACGACCCAGATCCCCGTCGACACGGCCGGGTTCGCCGGCGAGACCCCGACGAAGAGGACCTGTCCACCATCCGGCGCGAAGACCGGCGTCCGGTCCGATCGGTCGTCGGTCGTCGTGAGCGGGATGGGGTCGGCGCCGGGGTGGCCCACATAGGCGACGTGGAGCGACCCAGCGGATCCGCCGCCCGGATCCTCGAGGAAGGCGTAGGCACGCATCCCGTCGGTCGCGACCGGGCCGATGCCGGCCGCGAGCCTGGTCGTCCGTCCCGTCGCCGAGATGCGCCAGATGGCCGGCGTCGGGTCCGATGACACGGTCCCGGCCACGAGGAACGCGTCGTCGGGCGTGGACCAGACGGGCGCCGTGGTGGCCGCCACCGGAAGGCGGGTGACCTGGGGATCCCCGGAGGCGAGGTCGACGAGGCGGAGCGATCCGTCACCACCGGCCACGAGGAGGAGACCACCGGTCGGATCGAACGCCGCCCGCCCCGACCACGGGGCGTCGATGGCCGCCGCCGGATCGGCGGGCTCGGACGAGCCGATCGAGGGCGCGCCGTCGGGCAGGACCTGTCGCTCGCTGGCGGACCCGATGCCCGGCACCGGCTCGAGCCAGTAGCCCTCGTCGCTGCCGTCCGTCCCGCGCCGCCCGACGAGCACCGAGTGGCCATCCGGGGTAAGGGTCGGGGCGTACTCGAAGCGATCCGCGCCGGTGACCGTCCGGAGGTCCGTGCCGTCGATGCGCATCGAGGAGACGACGCCGGCCGCGGTGTACACGAGCCGCTGGCCGTCGACGGTCACGTCGAAGCCGGCTACCGGTGCCAGGGACGTCGTGACCTGGCGGGGATTCGTCCCGTCAGGGTTCATCAGCCAGACGTCGGTGACGCCGGCGCGCCCGCTCAGGAACGCGATCTGATTCTCCGCCGAGGTCGAGGCCTGGCCGGTGGTGAACGTCCAGGTCTGGCCGGCCGAGACGATGCCGGCACCGCCAGCCGGTCCCACGACCGGCGCGAGGGTCACGGTGTACGTGGTGTGGGCTCCCAGCGGAGCCGCCGGTGTGAACAGGAGGATCGACCCGCCGGCGGTCGTGTCGCTCCCGCCGCTGGCCGACGGTGACGGCGAAGGCGGCCGGACGGTGTCGCTCTGCACGGCGACCACCGATGTGGTGCCGGCGACCGGAGGCACGATGGTCAGGGCGTCCTTGACGGTGGCAGGGTCGATGGGTCGGTCGAACACCACCGCGATCGGGCCATCGACGCTCGAGCCCGCCACGCCGTCGGCCGGCAGCGTGTCGACCACCGACAGGCCGGCGGCGACCGTGGTGAACGAGGCCGCGAACGGAGCCGCGAGATGCGTCCCGTCGGTGTCGGTCGCGGCGGTCGAGATACCGATTTGGTAGGTCGTCCCGAAGCGGAGCGGGCCGTCGAACGTGAGGGTCAGCGTCTTCTGCGACCAGGCCGGCTTGTACGGCGCCGCCGGGCTGAGGGTCAGGGCCGCCTCCACCGAGGTCGTCGCCATGAGCCGGTCGAACGTGAGCACGACGGTCGAGGTGACCGGCACGCTCGGGCCGGTCGGTTCGACCGTGTCGACGACCGGCGGACCGATCGTCCAGAACATCGACGTGGCCGGGACGGACGCCTCGTTCCCGGCCAGATCCTCGTACCCGGCGGCGATCGACACGGTGAACGGGGTCGCCGGGGGCAGGCGGGCCGACGGGGTGAAGATGAGCGTCGTCTCGCCGTCCCAGCGGAACGTGCCGGGGACGGCCGGTGCGATGCTGAAGCGCCGCTCGACCGTACCGGTCTTCACCGGCTCGCTGAACCGCACGTCGATGGCGGTGAGCGTCTGGCCGACGCGGGGGTCGTCCGTCGGCGCACTGAGGGTGATCGCGGCCACGCTGGGTGGACGGCGGTCCACCAGCGTCGCGTTGTAGAGGACGACGGCGAGGCCGACGATGACGGCGAGGGGGATGCCGACGCGGATGGCGATCCGCCTCGCGCGACTACGCACGACCGGTCCGGCGGTACGGTGCGTCCGGCCTCATCACGGGCGGCGACGATAGCACAGCGACCCCCTCCGAACGCCCGACGGCGGGCTTCGGGTCTCGCCCCTATACTGCCGACCTTGTGAGCCGTCGCCCCCTCGGGTGCCTCTTCGAGATCGTCGAGACACTCGTCTTAACGCTGGTCATCTTCCTCGTCATCCAGAACTTCGTCGCTCAGCCGTATCGGGTCGAGCAGGTGTCGATGGAGCACACCCTGGAGCCCGACCAGTACGTGCTCGTCGACAAGCTGACTCCCCACTTCGGGCCGTACCAGCGCGGTGACGTCGTCGTCTTCAACCCGCCACCGGAGTGGGCCCAGCAGCCGGGCGACACCCCCTACATCAAGCGGGTGATCGGGATCGGCGGCGACACCGTGGAGGTCCGCGACGACGGATTCGTCTACGTGAACGGCACGAAGATCGATGAGCCGTACCTGTACGCTGACAACGGTCAGCCCCAGCCGACGACGGCCCAGGGGCAGAAGCGGTGGGTCATCCCAGATGGAGAGCTGTTCGTGATGGGCGATCACCGCGAGCGTTCCGCCGACTCGCGCTCGTTCGGGACCGTGCCGGTGAGTGCCGTGATCGGCCGGGCCTGGCTCCGCTACTGGCCGTTCGCGACGTTCGGGATCATCCAGAACCCGGGCTACCCGGAGCTCGCCTCGCCAGCGCCGTGAACCCAGCCCTCCTGTCAGCCGCGATCATCGTGCTGGCCGGAGCGGTCGTCGGCGTCTCGGCGCGCGATGCCCGGATCGCGCTCGCCGGCCTGGCGGTCACCCTCTTCGTGGCCCCGTTCCTCGCCGATCCGCTGCCGACGCCGTTCGCCCTCGGAGCCCGCGTGGCGGCCGCTGCGCTCGCCGCGTACCTGCCCTGGATCGCCGTCCGCGAGCCCGGCTCGACGACCCGTGGATCGCTGCTCGGACCGCCGGTCGAGGGGCTCGTCGGCCTCGCCGCGTTCGTGATCGGCTACGGGACGGCCGGTCTCGGCGCACCAGGCCTCGGACCAGCTGAGGCGCAGGGCGCCGGCGTCGCCCTCATCGCCCTCGCCGTCGGTCCGCTCGTCTTCGGCCGGGACGTGTTCCGACTCGGTAGCGGGGCCGTCCTCCTCATCGGCGGCGTCCTCCTCGTCCGGACCTCGCTCGCCGGGACCCCGAGTGGTCTCGAGAGCGTGGTGACGGGTGCCCTCTTCATCGCCCTCGGCGGGTCGATCGCCTTCCTCGTCTTGAGCGCCGCCCTCGCTGGAGCGCGCGGCGGCGACGTGCTGGACGAGCTGCCGAGGCCCGTCCGGGCCGCCCGACAGGCGGCTCGCCGGATCGACCAGCGCACCGAGCGGCACGAACCGTGAGCCCGCTGCGGGGCGGTCCAGCGCGATGAGCGTCCTGCCCTTCCTCGCCGTCGCCTTCGGCTTCTCGGCGGCGAGCCTCCTCCTACGCCGCTGGCCGCCGGCCTCGGTCGCGGTCGGTCTGGCCGGGCTCGTTGCGTCGATCGGGGCGGCGATCCTCATCAGGCCCGACGAGCTTGCCATCGCCGGCGGGTCGATCGCCGGCTCCGACTACGGGCGCCTGTTCCTCCTCCTCGGAACGTGGACCAGCCTCGGCCTCGTGCTCATCGGGTTGGCGACGTCGCTGCCGCGCAACCTGGCCGGAACGCTGCTGGCGGGTCTCGGTGCCGCCGGCCTGGCGCTGAGCCTGCCGGACCCGACGACGGCCGTCATCGCCGCGATCGCCGGCGGGCTCGCCGGGATCCTCATCACCCTGCGCGACGAGCCGAGCGGTGAGGGCGTCGCCGTCGCGACCCGGGAGCTGCGGGCGATCGTCGTCGCCGGCGCGTTCGTCCTCCTCGCCACCGCCTGGATGAGCCGTCCGCTCGGATCGCTGGCCGAGGATCCGGCGGTCTTCGGGCTCGCCTACGTCGCGGTCGCCGTCGGCGTCGCGATGCGGTTCGGCGCCATCCCCTTCCACCTGTGGGCGGCCCGGGTCGCCGATTCGGCCCCGGAGATCGCCCTCCCGCTCCTGATGGCATGGGGCCCGGCGGCCCTCGCGGTCGTCGCCCTGGCCTGGATCGACTCGTCGATCGTCCCGGTCCTGCCGATCAGCGGCGACCTGCCGGCCGAGCGCACGGTCGTCATCGCCATCGGCCTCGCCTGCCTCATCCTCGGTGCGATCGCGGCGTGGATCCAGGACGACCTCGAACACGTCGTCGGCTACGCCACCGTCCAGGACGCCGGGATCGTCATCCTCGCCTTCGCCGCCCTCGACCCGGGCGTCTGGCCGGCCAGCCGGACGTGGATCATCGTCCTCCTGGCGGCCCGGACCGCATTCGCCGCCTGGGCCGTCGTCGTCCGGGCCCGCTTCGGGACGCGCCACATCGACGACCTCGACGGCTGGGCGCGCCGGTCGCCGGTCCTCGGGGTGGCCCTGGCCGGCATCGCCGTCGCGTCGGTCGGCTGGCCGGGACTGGCCGCCTACGAGGCCCGGGCCGACGTCATCCGCTTCGCGGTCGACGGGCCGATCCAGACCGTCTCCCTCCTCGCGGTCTTCCTGCCCCTCCTCTACTACGGCCGTCTCTTCGTGATCGGCCTGGCGAGGCCGGGCGAGGCGATCGCGGCGGTCCCCGACGATCGTCCGCGCCGGGTGACTCCGGCCCGACCTCCAGCGACCGGCCCCGGGCCCGTTGCGGATCCCGGAACGACGACCCGCGGTCTCACGGCGCGGTCCATCCGCGACTCGCTCGGGATGGTCATTCCCCTGGTCGAGGCCAACCGTGGCCTGCTCATCGGACTCCTCGCCCTGGTCCTTGCCGGTACCGCCGTCATCACCGCCGGCGGCGGGTTCGGTCTGCCGGCCGCGGCGGCCGAATCGGCCCCCGGGTCGGCCGACCAGCCGCGTGACGTGACGGGACCCGGCGAGAACCCGAGTCCGAGCCCGAGCCTCGTTCCCAACCCGAGTCCGAGCGAGAGCCCGGCGCCGTCCGCGAGCCCGGCTCCGACCTCGAGCGAGACGCCCGCTCAGTCCGGCAGCCCGCAGCCAGTATCGACCCCTACCTCGGTGCCGAGTCCATCATCGGCCGCCTCGCCGGGCGGTCCGTCGCCGGCACCCTCCGCTTCCGCGGCTCCCTCCGCCTCCTGAGGCGGCTCCCGCCCATGGCCCGGGTCAGCAGCGCCGAATCGGCCTACTCGTCGGGGGCGAGCGCCCAGCGATCGATGTCGCGGTCGTAGGCCACGAGCTCGTCGGGACGGAACCACAGGGCGAGCTCGGTGGCGGCCGTTTCGGCCGAATCGGAGGCGTGGACGAGGTTCTGGGCGGTCTCGAGGGCGAAGTCCCCGCGGATCGTACCGGGGGCCGCCTCGTGCGGCTTCGTCGCCCCGTTGATCGTCCGGACGACGGCGATGGCCGACGGACCCTCGAGGGCGAGCGCGACGAGCGGGCTCGAGGTGATGAAATCGACGAGGCTGCCGAAGAACGGTCGCTCGCGGTGGACGGCGTAGTGGCGCCTCGGCGAGGGCGCGATCGACCTGGACGAGCTTGAGGCCGACGAGCTTGAGGCCGCGGCTCTCGTAGCGCTCCAGGATGCGGCCGACGAGGAGTCGCTGGACGCCGTCGGGCTTGATGAGGACGAGGGTTCGCTCGGTCACGATGCCTCCGCTTCGGCTGACGACCCGTCGGGGGTCGCCGGGGTGGACGGGCTGGTCTCGGTGGTGGCGGTCTCGCCTGGATCGGCGTTCGGCGAGTCCGAAGTGCTCGGCGCTGCCGAAGTGTTCGGCGCGGCGGAGGCGCTCGCGTCGGTCGTGGCGCTCGGCGGGACGGACGCGCCCGGTGAGCTCGGTACTGCCGGCGGGGCCGGTTCGTCGACCGGATCGGCGACGACGGCGGCACCGGCGGACGCGAACGCATGCTGGGCCTCGGCCTCGTGGCCGACGAGCCGGTAGGCGTCGCCGCGGACCATGTCGAAGGAGGGACCCGGCCGCGATCCGACGATGTCGAGGACGGCCGGGGCGAGGGCCGGCGAGACCCGCAGGACGATGCCGAGCTGGATCGCCGCGGTCGTCTCGTCGCCGGCGGCGAGGGCGACCCGGGCCGCCTCGAGCTCGGCCGGACCCGCCGGAGCGCCGACGCGGGGCGGCCCCTTCGGTTCATCGCCGTTACCGTTCGTGCCCGCCGCGGCCGCCTCGGCGACCATGTCGGCGGCCGTCCGGGGTGCGATCCGGGCGTGGACCACGGTCGCGTCAGCTGGCCAGATGGAGCCGCGCGGCTCGCCGGCGAAGATGTCGTCGAGGGACGTCCCCGCTCGGCCGATGGCCCGATCGGCGAGGCGCTGGGCCTCGACCGGGCGTCCGAGGGCGGCCTGCGCCTCGGCCACGATGATGAGGGCCAGCGTCGACGCCTCCCCCGTCGAGAGGTATGCCTCGGCCGCCTCCCCGGCACCCGCCAGGTCGCCGGTACGCCAGCGCACCTCGGCGAGATCGAGGAGCGCCGGGTCGTCCAGCGTCCCGTTGCCGGCCATCGTCTCGAGCTCGATCCGGGCCATCGAGAGGAGGCCCGTCCGGAGATGGACGGTCGCGAGGCGGAGGTCGATCGGCCGCACCGTCGGGCCCTCGGCGCCGCGATGGGGACCCGGGCCGCCCGCTCGCGGGGAAGGCGCGGCGGGAGCGCGGCTCGTCATGACGGCAGGCGCAGGCGGCGATCGAGCTTCGTGCCGCGATGAGGCGGGGCGACCACGGCCAGCCGGAGCGCGTCGTCGCGGATGAGGTCGCCGGCGACGCGCTGGACGTCCTCGGCCGAGACCTCCTCGACCGCGTCGAGTGCCTCGTCGAGGGTGAGGACCCGGTCGTGGAGTGCCTCCTGGCCGCCGACCCACGAGGCGAGATGGCGGGTCTCCTCCATCCGCAGCTCGAGGCCGCCGCTCAGGTAGGCCTTGGCCTTGGCCAGCTCGTCGGCCGGGACGAGCTCGTCGCGGAGCCGGGCCAGCTCGTCGAGGACGGCCGTCGAGGGCGGGCTCGCAGATGGTCCGGGTCGACGCCGGCCGATACGCCGAGGACGCCGGCATCGGCGTAGTCGGCGATCCCCGAGCCGACGTCGTAGGCGAGGCCCTTCTCCTCGCGCACGGAGAGGAAGAGCCGGCTGCTCATCCCGTCGCCGAGGACGGTGTTGAGGACTCCCAGGGTCCAGCCGTCGGGGTGGTCGCGCCGGAGCGACGGAACGCCGACCGCGATGTGGGCCTGGCTCGCGTCGCGATGGCCGAGGAGGTAGCGCTCGCCGGCCGGCAGGACCGGCGCGGGAGCGAAGCCCGGGACGACGCCGTTGCCGGTGCCGAACGCCCGATCCACTTCGGCGACCGCCGCCGCGTGATCGAGGTCGCCGGCGACCGCCACGACGACGTTGGCCGGTCGATAGGTCGTCGACCAGAAGTCGCGGATCGTCGTCTCCGGCAGGACCCGGATGCCATCCTCGTCGCCGCAGATCTCGCGGCCCAGCGGCTCCGTCGCCGAACATCGTCTGCTGGAACAGGATCTGGCAGTACTCGGCCGGATCGTCGAGGTAGCGAGCGGATCTCCTCGACGATGACCTGCCGCTCGTTGTCGATCTCGGACGAGGCGAGGACGCGGCCGGACGATGAGCTCGCCGACGACGTCCATCGCCCGGGCGGTCTCGCGCAGCGGGACGCGGACCCAGTAGACCGTCGATTCGCGGTCCGTCGCCGCGTTGAACGAGCCGCCGACCCCCTCGATCGCCTCGCGAGATGGCCCGCGTCGACGGGTAGGCGGCCGTGCCCTTGAAGGTGATGTGCTCCATGAAATGGGCGACCCCGGCCTGCTCGGTCGATTCGAGGCGCGATCCGGCCAGGACATACGCCGCGATGGAGACCGAGCGCGCCCCGGGGAGGCGAGCGCGTGATGACGCGCGGCCCGTCGGGCAGCGCGGTCCGTTCGAACATCCGGCAGATGGTACTTGATGCGGCGGCCGGCGCTCCGCGAGGGAGCGCCGGCCGTTCCGTGCCTGGGGCGATGGATCGGGCTGCGTCCTCGCGGACTACTTCACGAGACCCTGGATCTAGTCCTGCAGGAAGTAGACGAGGAAGGCGATGGCGATGACCCACATCAGCGGGTGGATCTCGGCGAACTTGCCGCGGACGAGCTTGATGAACGATCCAGCTGATGAAGCCCGGCTCCGATGCCGACCGTGATGTCGTAGGTGAGCGGCATGAGGATGATCGTCAGCAGGGCCGGGATGCCGTCCTCGACGTCGGCCACGTCGATGTCCTTCACGAGGGTGAACATGAGGTAGCCGACGAGGACGAGGGCCGGTGCGGTCGCCTGGTTCGGGATGATCTGGGCGACCGGGGCGAGGAAGATCGCGAGCAGGAACAGCACGCCGGTCACGATCGAGGCGAAGCCCGTCCGGCCGCCGTCGGCGACGCCGGCCGCGCTCTCGATGTAGGTCGTGTTCGACGAGACGCCGCCGGCGCCGCCGGCGATGGCCGCCACCGAGTCGACGAGCAGGACCCGGCCGATGCCGGGCACCGACCCGTCCGGGTCGGGCGAGGCCGGCCTCGGCTGCGATGCCGGTGACCGTGCCCATCGTGTCGAAGAAGTCCGACAGCATGATCGCGAAGATCGTCAGTATCGCGGCCAGGAAGCCGAGCTTGGAGAAGACCTGGAACGGATCCTGGAGGCCCAGGCCGAGGGTCGAGAAGCTCGGCGTCGCCGTGAGCGGCGACGGGATGGTCGAGACCCCGGCCACGAGGGCGATCGACCGTCGTCACGAGGATGCTGATGATGAGGGCCGCCCGGATCTTGAGGACCCAGAGGCCGATCGTGATGAAGAGGCCGAGGATGAACACGAACTGGCCGGGCGTCGTCGGGAAGGCCACGGTGACCAGCGTCCCATCGCAGAACCCGAGCGTCGCGGAGTCTGGCGCGCAGTTGGATACGATCAGCCCGCCGTTCGCGAAGCCGATGAACAGGATGAACAGGCCGATGCCGACGCCGATCGAGCGCTTCAGCGCGAGCGGCACGGCATTCATGATGGCCTCGCGGAGGCCGATCACGACGAGGACCGTGATCGCCACGCCCTCGAGGACGATCACGCCCATCGCGCCTGCAGCGTCGAGGCCCTTCGCGGTCAGCGAGAAGGCGACGATCGCGTTGATGCCGAGACCGGCGGCGAGGGCGAACGGGTAGTTCGCGACGAGGCCCATGGCGATCGTCATGATCCCGGCGATGAGGGCGGTCCCGGCCGCCACTGCGACCGGGTCGAGGTTGAGCGGCTTGGCGATGATGTTCCCGTTCAGGAAGATGATGTAGGCCATGACCATGAACGTGGTCAGGCCGGCTCGTGACTCCGTCAGGACGTTCGTGCCGCGCTCGGCGAACTTGAAGTAGCCGGCGATACCGCCCTCGCTACCGGATGTGGGCTGCGCTTCGGGCTGTGCTGCCACCGACGGGTCTCCTCCTGACTCGTGGTGCGCCGCGCCGGGCGGCTCGGACCGCACCAGGACCTCCCCACCGCGGCCGTCCCTCCGGTCGCGGTGGCCCCACCGGCCGTTCCCGGCGGCCGGTTCGCTCCCCCGTCGCGCTGATCCCGGTGCTCGGTCCGGGACCTCCGATCTCGCTACTCGTCCTCGCGGGCTTCGAGGCCGAGGAGCTCCATCTGGACGAAGTCGGTCGTGTCGAATTCGAGCTGGCGGGGCGCGAAGGGCTCATGGCCGGCCTCGACACCGACAGGCACGAACTCGATGACGACGCGCTCGTCGCCCTGGACGAGCGCGTAGGTGATGAGCTGGTCGGGGCGGGTCTCGAACTCGAGGTGCTCGAACGAGTCGATGTTCAGGCAGATCGACAGTGGGGTGAAGTAGCTCGAGACATCGGGCTGGTCGACGACGATCCGCTCGACCCAGCCGGTCCCGTGCTCGACGAGTTCATGTCCGCGGTAGATAGCGGTACCCGACGGTCTGCTTGAGCAGCGGCCGGAGGAGGTGGTGCATGTCGGTCGCGGCTGGAGACGATCCCGCGGTTGACGAAGAACTTCGCGGGCGGCTCAGACGACACGCGGTACTCCTGGTTCCGAGGTGGGAAGGCACGCGCCGGGTCGTCTGGATGGTAGCGCATCATCCTGCCCGCGGAGCGGGGTCCGCGCAGCGATCCGAGCCGGCCCGGCGAAGGTGCCGCGTATCATCGGGCCATGCTCCTCGTCGTCGACATCGGCAACACGAACATCACCGCCGGCCTCGTCCGCGACGGCTCGCTGCTCACGACCCACCGCGCGGCGACGCGACCCGAGTCGACCGGTGACGAGATCGAGCTCCTCCTGGACGGCCTCCTCCATCTCGCCGAAGCCGCGATCCCCGACGTCTCCGCGATCGCTCTCGCCTCGGTCGTGCCGAGCCTGACCGAGGCGTTCGAGGAGCTGGCCGGGCGGCGCGGCATCCCGGTCGTCGTGGCGAGCGCCGGGACGGTGCCGATCGCGATCCGGGTCGACCGCCCGGCGGAGGTCGGAGCCGACCGTCTCGTCAACGCCCTGGCGGCCCACCGCCTGTACGGAGCGCCGGCCGTCGTCGTCGACTTCGGGACCGCGACGACCTTCGACGCCGTGGCGGCCGACGGGGCCTACGTCGGCGGGGCCATCGCGCCGGGCCTCGAGATCGGCCTCGACGCCCTCGCCGAGCGGACCGCCCGCCTGCCGCGGATCGACCCTCCGGACCCCTGACCGGGCGATCGGGCGCGACACCGTCAGCGCCATGCAGTCCGGCGCCGTGCTCGGCTACCAGGCCCTGACGGCCGGCCTCCTCGGCCGGATCCGGCAGGAGCTCGCCGACGCTGCCGGGATCGCGCCCCGCGACGTCCGGGCCATCCTCACCGGCGGCCTGTCCCGGGCCGACTGGGTGCGCGGACTCGAGGGGATCGACGCGATCGACCCGGACCTGACCCTCCGCGGCCTCGCCATCCTTCACGCCGAGGTGGCCGGCGGCCCGCCCATCGAGCTGGGCTTCCGGTGAGCGCCTCGTCGGCCGGTTCGTCCCGCGCCTCGTCGTCCGGCCGCCTGGCCGGCCGGTTGATCGCCCTCGGCGTGACCGGCTCGATCGCCGCCTACAAGGCCCCCGAGCTCGTTCGCCTCCTCCAGGCCGAGGGCGCCGACGTCGTCGCGTTGCTGTCCCCGTCGGCGAGTCGCTTCGTCGCTCCGCTCGCCCTCGAGGCGCTGACCCGCCATCCGGTCGAGGACGACGTGCTGGCCCTCCTGCCGGACGGCCGGATCGGCCATATCGTCGTCGCCGATTCGGCCGACGCCATCGTCGTCGCCCCGGCCACGGCCCACTGGCTGGCGGCCATGGCGGCCGGCCTGTCCGGCGACGTGGTGACCGCGGCCTGCCTGGCGACGGCCGCCCCGGTCGTCGTCGCCCCGGCGATGGACGGCGAGATGTACGCCCACCCGGCGACCCGGGCGAACGTGGCCCGACTCCGCGACGGGTTCGGTTACCGGATCGTCGAGCCCGAGGCCGGCCCGCTCGCCTCCGGCCAGGTCGGGGTGGGACGGCTGGCCGCCCTGCCCGGGATCGTCGACGCGATCGTCGCCGCGATCGCCGACCGCGCCATCCGCGCTCCAGACGCGGCGGCTCGACCGCCGGCCGCGCTCCTCCCCCGCGAGGCGGACCTGGCCGGGCGCCACGTCGTCGTGACGGCCGGCGGGACGGCCGAGCCGATCGACCCGGTCCGGTCCATCACCAACCGCTCGTCCGGCAAGATGGGGGTGGCGTTCGCCGAGGCCGCCCTCGATCGGGGAGCGCGGGTCACCCTCATCGCCGCCCAGGTCGCCGTCCCCCTGCCGGACCGGGCGACGGTCGTCCGGGCCGAGACGGCCGCTCGCCTCCGGGCGGCCCTCCTCGAGATCCTCGGCGGGGCCGAGGGTCGGGCCGGTTTCGACGCGCTCGTGATGGCGGCGGCGGTGGCCGACTTCCGGCCGGCCCGGCCGGCCGAATCGAAGCTCGCCCGCGGCGACGGCCTGACCCTCGAGCTCGAGCCGACGCCGGACATCCTCGCCGAGGTCGCCCGGATCGCCCATGGCCTCGACACCGAGGGTGGGGCGACCCGCCGGCCGCTCGAACCCCGGCCCCTCCTCGTCGGTTTCGCCGCCGAGACCGGTTCGATCGAGCGGGCCGCCGACAAGCTCCGCCGCAAGGGGCTGGACCTCCTCGTCGCGAACGACGTCGCCGAGGCAGGGTCGGGCTTCGGGACCGACACGAACGGAGTCGTCATCTTCTCGACCGCGGACGAACCGGAGCGCCTGCCGCTGCTGACGAAGCGGGAGGTGGCCGACCGCGTGCTCGATCTCGCCGCCGCCCGGCTGGACGCCCGCGATGCGGCGCGCCAGACTGCGGAGGGGCGGGCCGACCGTGCGTCCGCCGAGGAGATCGCCCGATGAGTGCCACGCCCGAGCCGACCCGCCGCCTGACCGTCAGCGACATCGCCAGGCTGTATGCCGACGGGACGCGGATCGCGATGCTCACGGCCTACGACTACCCGACGGCCATGCTCCTCGACGAGGCCGGCATCCCGATGCTCCTCGTCGGCGATTCGCTGGGCGAGGTCGTCCTCGGCTACGACTCGACGATCCGGGTGACGATGGCCGAGATGCTCCATCACACCAAGGCGGTCGTGCGAGGCACCCGGCGAGCCCTCGTCGTCGGCGACATGCCGTTCCTCTCCTACGCCACGCCAGAGGAGGCGCTCGCCAACGCCGGCCTGTTCCTCCGCGAGGGCGGCGCCCAGGCGGTCAAGGTCGAGGGCGGCGTCCGATCGGCCCGTACCGTCGAGGCCCTCGTCAAGGCCGGCGTCGCAGTCATGGGCCATATCGGCTGGACACCCCAGGCCAAGGGCGGCATGGGCGGCAAGGTCCGTGTCCAGGGCAAGAGCCGCGAGCAGGCCCGGGCGCTCCTCCACGACGCCCTTGCCATCCAGGAGGCCGGCGCCTTCGCCATCGTCCTCGAGCTCGTCCCGGAGCAGCTGGCGACCGCCATCACCGAGCGGCTCCGCATCCCGACCATCGGGATCGGGGCCGGCCCGGGATGCAGCGGCCAGGTCCAGGTCATCACCGACACCCTCGGCTGGGGCGACTTCACGCCGCGCCACGCCCGCCACTACGCCGACCTCCGGACGACGATCCTCGAGGCCGCCCGTGGCTACGCGGCGGACGTCGCCGCCGGGACATTCCCGGGGCCGGACGAGACGGTCCGCATGGACGACGACGTCCTCTCCGACGTCCTCGGCCGCGGCGGCGAGGACCGCGCCGCCGGAGTGCCCGCCGACGCGCTGGGCGGCGGGATCCCCCTCGACCGCGACCTCTGATCCGGGCTCGATGACGCGGGTCCTGCGAACCCGCGCCGACCTCCGCGCCGCCCTCGCCGGGGCACCCCGGCCGGTCGGCCTGGTGCCGACGATGGGCTGGCTCCACGACGGCCACCGCTCCCTCATGCGCCGCGCCCGGGCGGAGAACGCCCTCACGGTCGCGACGATCTTCGTGAACCCGCGCCAGTTCGGCGAGGCCGACGACTTCACCCGCTACCCCCGCAACGAGGGGCGCGACGTGGCCGTCTGCGAGGAGGAGGGGATCGACCTCGTCTGGGCGCCGCCGGTCGACGAGGTCTACCTGCCGGGCTTCGACACGACGGTGACCGTCGGAGCGGTCGCCGGCCCGCTCGAGGGAGTCGCCCGGCCCGGCCACTTCGACGGCGTCGCGACGGTCGTGGCCGTGCTGTTCGGCGTCGTCGGCGCCGATCGGGCCTACTTCGGCCAGAAGGACGCCCAGCAGGTCATGGTCATCCGGCGGATGGCCCTCGACCTCGCCCTGCCGACCGAGGTCGTGGCCTGCCCGACGGTGCGCGAGCCGGACGGCCTGGCCCTCTCCTCGAGGAACGTCCACCTGTCGGCGACGGAGCGAGAGGCTGCACCGGTCCTCCATCGGGCCCTCCTCGCCGCACGCGACCGTTGGGCGGCCGGCGAGCGCTCGGGCGAGGTGCTCCGGGCGACGATGCGAGAGGCGATCGCCGCCGAGCCCCTGGCCGCGGTGGACTACGTCTCGGTCGCGGACCGTGACTCGCTCGCCGAGCTCGATCGGGTGGACGGCCCGGCGCTGCTGTCCCTGGCCGTCCGCTTCGGCTCGACGCGCCTCATCGACAACGAACCTCTCGACTGACCGCCCGGTGTCCTGGAAGCCGCGGGTCACCTTCGCCTACGTCGCCTACTTCTCCGGCATCGGTGCCTCGTTCCCGTACCTCCCGGTCTTCTTTCTTAGCCTCGGGCTGAGCCTCGACGCGGTCGGGGCGATCGCCGCCCTGCAGGCCGCGACCCAGCTTCTCGCTGCACCTGTCTGGGGCGGCCTCGCCGACCGCTTCCCGCGGTCGCGGCTCACCCATCCCGCCGCCGCCCTGCTGGCCGCCAGCGGCGCCGCCATCCTCGTCGTGGCGGGCGGTATCGAGGGAGCGCTCATCGGGGCGGTCGTCCTCGCCGCGGGGATCGCCGGCACGGGACCGGTCCTCGACGCCCGGGTGCTCGAGCTGCTCGGTCCCGAGCGCGGCCGGTTCGGCTCGTTCCGGGCCTGGGGATCGGCCGCCTTCGTCGTGTCGGCCACCCTGGTCGGGATCGCCCTGGACCGGCTCGGGGCCCGGGCGATGTTCGCCATCTACGTGCCGGCCCTGCTCCTCACGACGGCCGCCATCGTCTCCCTGCCGGCCCGGCCGGTGACGCGCTCGGTCAGCATCCTGCGCGGGGCCTCGTCGATCGTCGGGGCGCCCCGGATGGGGCTGTTCCTCACCGGTGCGTTCCTCGTGTTCGTGTCGCTCACCGCCGTCAACGCCTTCTACTCGATCCGGATCGTGACGCTCGGCGGCGGGGACGCCCTTGTCGGCCTGACCTGGGCGATCGGGGCGATGGTCGAGGTCCCGATAATGCTCAGCTTCGCGAGGCTCAGTCGGCGGTTCGGGACGGAGCGCCTCATCGTCGCCGGCTCCCTGGCGCTCGCCCTCCGGGCCGGCGGGGCGGCGCTGACGGCCGACCCGGTCGCCCTCCTCGCCATCCAGATGCTGGAGGGCTTCGGGTTCGCCTGCTTCTTCGTCGGCGGGGTCACCTACCTCGCCGGGCGCGCACCGGCCGGGCTGGGCGCTACCGCCCAGGGGCTGTTCGCGGCAGTCGCCGGCCTCGCCACCGTCGTCGGGTCGGCCCTCGGTGGACAGGCCGCGGACCGACTCGGGATCGCCGGCTTGTTCGCGATCGGAGCGCTCCTCGGCCTCGTCGCATCCGGCGTCATCGCCGTCGCCCTGCGGGGCGCGACCATGGGCGCTGCGGCGTCGCCCGTCGTCTCCGCCGCTCCCGGACCGAGCGGCAGCAAGTCCGGCTGACTCGCCGATCCGTCAGCGGGACACGGCGGCCGGCGCGGCCTCCGTGGCGACGCCGAGGATGCGGTCGATGTCGAGATGCTCGGCGACGAGCGCCTTGATGAGGGCGATCTTCTCGCGGTCCGCGGCGTGGGTCTTCACGAGGAGGTCGTGGACCTCCGAGGCGACCGCGTAGGTGTCCTCTCCGACGAGGGTCGCGAAAAGATCGGCCCGGCGGATCGCGTCGATGACGGCCGGCCGCGGTCGATAGCCGCCGGTCAGCACGAGCCCGAGGGCGGCGCCCTCGTGACGATCGCGGGCGGCACCGGTCAGCTCGGCGACATCGGCCGACCCGCCACGGGCCGGCCCGACGAGATGGGCGGTCGTCACGGTGAGGATCACGTCCTCCCGGTCGCCCGGCACGATGACGAGGGTCCGCGGCCCGACCCGCTCGAGCATGTGGCCGGGCTCCATCGCGCCGATCGCGACGCCGCCGATGACCGCGTCGAGGTCGGGTCCCGGGTGGAGCGCCTCGCCGCGGACACCCTCGAGGATCATGCCGAGGGTCGGGTTGGAGAGGATCGGCCGATACGGCAGGACGCCGAGCAACGGGATCCCGTGGAGGGCGAGCCCGCGCTCGAGGGTCCGCACGATGCCCGGCTGGGCGTCGAGCTCGACCTTGTTGACGATCGCCCCGGCGACCTCGACGCCGTGGGCCCGGAAGAGCGACGCGTTGAGGACGATCTCGTCGATGGGCCGGCCGACGCCGCCCTCCGAGACGATGACGGTCGGCACGCCGAGCATGGCGGCGACGACCGCGTTGGACAGGCCGATCACCGCCCCCACCCCGGCATGGCCGGTGCCTTCGATGAGGAGGACGTCGCGGTCGGCGAATGAGGCGTGAGCCGCCCGGACCCGGGCTCCGAGGTCCTCGACGACCTCGCCGGCGATGTACGCCTTGGTGAAGCCGCGAGGGATATGGACAGGGCTCATCGAGCGGAGCGGCGCGTCCAGGTCGAAGACGGCCTTCATGAGGACCGCGTCCTCGTCGGCCGGGACCCCCTCCTCGATGATCGTCCGCTGGCCGACCGGCTTCATGAAGCCGGTGTGGAGGCCCTCCCGGATGAAGCCGTCGAGGAACCCGAGCGCCGTCGTCGTCTTGCCCCGGTTCTGGCCGGTCGCCGCGAGGTAGAGGTGGCGCATCGGGGACGTTCAGCCCGACCGGGTCGCCCGGTCAGCCGTGGGTGGTCGTCTTGCGCTCGACGAGCTGGACCGCGTCGCGGAGGCGGCCGAGCGTCTCGACCTCGATCGAGTCCGGTTCGAGGTAGGGCCCGAGCCGCTCCATGATGTCGACGACGAGGCCGAGGAAGACGCTCGCGTCGGCGACGAAGAACTGCGGCTCGTTGTTGTAGCGGACGAGGGTGAGCCGGCCCTGCAGGACCCGCCGCTCCTCGACGTGGGCGACCTGGGTGGCGAAGTTGTGGCCCTGGATCCCGTCGGGGTTGTTGAGGAAGTTGAGGGCGTTGTCGATGGCCAGGCCGAAGCGGGCCCGCCAGGCGACGAGGCGCTCGTGGACCTCGGCCGGGATGCGCACCTCGGCGACCTCGTCGAAGACCTCGGGCGCGACGGTCAGCAGTCCCACCAGGGTCGTGCCGGCCCGGGAGCCGAGCATCACCTGGAGGCTCCGCTCGAGGGTGAAGACCTCCGAGTCGAAGCGCGGACTGGTGATGACGTCGGTGAGGAGGTCCTCGACGTTGTCAAGGACCCCGGGCTCGGCGACCGCGTTGGCGAGGTGGAGGATCTCCTCCTTGAACAGGAACTTCTCTTCGTGGTCGAGCATCACGTCCTACGGGTAGAGGCCGCGCATCGCGGTCGCGTCGGCGACCCGCTGGACGGCGAGCAGGTAGGCGCCGGTGCGCATGTTGACCTCCTCCTTGCGGGCGATGGTCAGCGTCTCGTCGAAGGCCTGGACCATGATCTCCCTGAGCTTGGCGTTGACGGTCGTCTCGCTCCAGTGATCGCGGTTGAGGTCCTGGACCCACTCGAAGTAGCTGACGGTCACGCCGCCGGCGTTGCAGAGGATGTCGGGGATGAGGAAGACGCCCCGGTCGTAGAGGATCTCGTCGGCCTCGGGCGTCGTCGGCCCGTTGGCCGCCTCGGCGACGAGGCGGGCCTTGATCCGGTCGGCATTGCGCGAGGTGATCTGGTTCTCGAGGGCCGCCGGGATGAGGATGTCGCACTCGACCTCGAGGACCTCGGCGTTGGTGATGTCGTCGGCACCGGGGAAGCCCTGGACCGTGCCGTGCTCCTTCTTCCAGGCGATGACCCGGTCGATGTCGAGCCCCTTCGGGTTGTGGATCCCGCCGGTCGAGTCGCTGACGGCGACGACGGTCGAGCCCTCGTTGCGGATGAGCCTGGCCGCGATCGATCCGGCGTTGCCGAAGCCCTGGACGGCGACCGTCGACTTCGACAGGTCCATGCCCAGGTGGGTGGCGGCCTCGACGATGCAGAAGACGGCCCCCCGGGCGGTCGCCTCGTTGCGGCCCTCGGAGCCGCCGAGCGCGATCGGCTTGCCGGTGACGACGCCCGGGCACGGTGTAGCCCGACGTGCATCGAGTAGGTGTCCATGATCCAGGCCATCGTCTGGGCGTTCGTGTTGACGTCCGGGGCCGGGATGTCCTTCTCGGGGCCGATGATGATCGAGATCTCGGTGGCGAACCGTCGGGTGAGGCCCTCGAGCTCCTTCTGGCTGAGCTTCTTGGGGTCGACGATGACGCCGCCCTTGCCGCCGCCGTAGGGGATGCCGACGACCGCGCACTTCCAGGTCATCCACATCGCCAGAGCCTTGACCTCGTCGAGGCTCACGTCCTGGTGGTAGCGGAGGCCGCCCTTGGCCGGGCCGCGGCCGAGGTTGTGCTGGACGCGATAGCCGGTGAAGACCTGCACGCTGCCATCGTCCATGTGGACGGGGAAGTGGACGATCAGCTCGCGGCGGGGTTCGCGCAGGACGCGACGGAGCCCCGGGTCGAGGCTCAGGCGATCGGCGGCCAGGTCGAACTGCCGCTGTGCGACCTCCCACGGGTTGATGCGCACAGCGGTCTGCTCGGTGGTCATGGAGAGGTGTTCCTCCGTGCCGCGACGCCCGGAGCGGGGCGCCCGGCGTGCTGGGTCTTCTCCCGGAAGACCCCACGGTCCGCGACGGTCGCCCTGAGGTTCCGCGATGGGCGTGATCGTCGCGCTCGGGTAGTTCCGGCCGAGTATAGCCGCTCCCCACTGGTACCGACCCTACCCGGAAGGGCTATTCCGAGCCTCCCTGGAGCGTCGCGGCGGGCGGGAGCGGCGCGGGCGACGGGCGCGTGCTGCGTGGGCGACGGGCGCGTGCTGCGTGGGCGACGGGCGCGTGCTGCGCGGGCGGCGGCCGCGGTCAGCTGCCGGGTCGCGCGTAGAGGACGACCGCCCCGATGCCGCCCGGACCGAGGTGCGGCCCGACCGACGGGCCGACCGGCTGGCTCGACACCCGGGCCGGGTCGATCCCGCCCGGGACGCGGCGGACGAGCTCGTCGCGGAAGCCGTCGACGTCCTCGGCCATCGTGTGGAGGACGGCGATCCGCTCGACGGGCCGGTCGGAAAGGAGCTCGAGCACCCGCTCCCGGGCCTTCGACCGCGTCCGGACCTGCTCGACGGAGTCGACCGCCCCGTCCCGGATGGTGATGATCGGCTTGACGCTGAGGAGCGTCCCGACCGCCGCCTTCGTTCCGCTGATCCGCCCGCCGCGCTTCAGGTACTCGAGCGTGTCGAGGGCGATGTAGAGGTTGAGGTCGGTCTTGCGGTCCTCGAGGGTGGCGGCGATGTCGGCGGCCGGGCTTCCGGCGGCGGACATCTCGGTCGCCATGAGGGCGAGCAGCCCTTCGCCCATCGAGGCGGACCCGGAATCGACGACGATGACCTCCCGGTCGGGCTGCTCGGCGCGGAGGTCGTCGCGTGCGATCGTCGCCGACTTGAGCGTGCCGGACAGGGTCCCGGCGATGGCGACGCAGACGACGGCGTCGGCTCCGGCGGCGAAGGCCTCGTCGTAGGCGGTCCGGAACTGGCCGACGCTCGCCGCGGCCGTCTTGGGGAACGGCGCGTCGGGCGCGCTCATCCGCGTCCAGAACTGCTCGGTCGTGAGGTCGACGCCGGCCGTGAACCGCTCGTCGCCGAAGCTCACCTCGAGCGGCACGATGGCGATCCCGGCGGCGGCCGCGGTCGACGCGGGCAGGTCGGACGCGGAGTCGGTGATGATCGCGACTCGGCTCATTCGGTCTCCTCTCGTTCTCGGACGCGTGACGGAGAGGGTCGCGTGGGCTGGTCCGGACGTGGCCGGATGATACGGGGCGAGACTCAGTCGGATCCGCCGGATCCGGCGGCCGGCCCGATGGCCGCCTGGCCCGGCATCACGTCGGGCGACGGCGAGAGGCGGTACTCGTAGGTCCGCAGCCGGCCCAGCGGCAGCAGGGCGATCCCGAGCAGGACGAGGGTCGCGATGAGGAGACCATCGATGCCGCGAGCCTGGGCGGCCGCGCCGCCGATGAGGCTGCCGGTGATCTGGCCGAGAGCGAGGAAGACCGAGTAGAGGCCCATGATCGCGCCGCGGTCGTTGGGGAACGCCTCCGACACGTCGGCGAGCAGGCCGAGCGCAGCGGGCGTGGCGCCGGCCAGGACGAACAGGCCGATGGCGACCGGGATCGCCTCGAGGAGGCGGACGTAGAACGGAACGGCCGCGCTGTGGTTGATGAGGGCCGCCGACACGATGAGCATCGCTCCGCCGAGGATGCCGTAGAAGATGATCGTCGTCCGCCGGAAGCGCCGGAATCGCTCGCCCCAGAAGGCGAGGCCGGCGAAGAAGACGATGAGTCCCACCCCGAGGCCGAGGCTGACCTGCCAGGGGTCGGCGAGGCCCATGAGGTACTGGTCGGAGAATTCCGGGGGCGGGTCGCGGACGAGCTGGAAGATCGACTGGCTCGTCCACAGGCCGAGGGCGGCGTTGATGGCGATCCACGTCGGGGCGAGGAGCCAGACATGGCTGCTTCGCAGGATGCTTGCGTAACGGGCGAGCCCCGGGTGCGCCCCGACCGACGCGGCCCGCTCCGTCTCGGACTGGGGGTCGCGGACGCCGAACCGGTAGATGCAGAACGACACGCCGTAGATGACGGCGTTGACGAGGAAGCCGGTCACGGCCGATGGCCGAGAACATCGGGCCGGCCGCCACGATCCCGGCACCGAGCCCGGCCAGGGTCGCCCCCTCGAATCGGGCCGCCGCCCTCCCGCGGAGGAGTTCGTCGCCGGCCGTCGCCACGGCGATAAAGCCGAGGATGGAGGGGACCGAGGCCGCCGTCGAGGCGCCTTCGAGGACGCGGGTGAAGCCGAGGACCGTCAGGTGGGTCGTGAACCAGGTGAGGATGACGGCGATTGCCCCGAAGGCCGGCCCGAACTGCATCACCCGGTGGTGGCCGAGCTGGTCGGACAGGAGCCCGAACGGCGGGGCGAGGAACAGCTCCGCGGCGAAGAACAGGGCGGTCAGGAAGCCGATCGTCATCGCTTCGACGTTGGGGCCGCCGCGATGGGGCAGGTCGGCGAGGTAGTAGACGAGCAGGCCGCCGGTGAGCCCTGTCGAGAAGCGCAGGGTGAACGTGCCGACGATCACCGGGGTCAGCGACTTCTGCATGGCCGAAAGATAGCGTCCAGCGCGAACGGCGCCGTCCGGGCTGCTGCGGCAGCTCGTGCTTACGGTGCCGGGCGACCCTCACGCCGACAGCGGCTGCCATCTGTGCCGCCTGCGAGCGTTGGCAGGTCGGCGATGCCCAGCGGCTGCCATATGTCTCACCTGCGATCCTTGGGCGGTCGGCGATGCCCAGCGGCTGCCATATGTCTCACCTGCGATCGTTGGGCGGTCGGCGATGCATCAGGCTGCATCAGCGCGTGCGGCGCCACGCTCAGCAGCCGCGTCGTCGCCGGCTTAGTGATCAGGGGCGGAACAACCGGCAGCCGAAGGCGCGGCGCCACGCTCGACGCAGCCACGTCGTCGCCGGCTTAGTGATCAGGGGCAGAACAACCGGCAGCCGAAGGCGCGGCGCCACGCTAGGCTGCACGCGGACCCCGGGGCCAGCGATCACGGAGAACGGATGGACGAGGGACAGGACGTCGACGACCGGGTGCTCGTGCCGGCGCCGCTCGCGCGCGGCCGATCGGGGGCAGTCGTCGCGCCGCACCACCTCGCCACGGCGGCCGGGCTCGGAATCCTGCGGGCGGGCGGGAGTGCGGTCGACGCGGCCATCGCGACGAACGCGGTGCTCGCGGTCGTCATGCCCAATGCGTGCGGGATCGGCGGCGACGCCTTCTGGCTCATCTGGGAGGAGGCTTCCAAACGGCAGACGGCCCTGAACGGATCGGGCCGGTCCCCTGCCGCGGCCGACGCCGGCGCACTGCGTCGGGCGGGTCGACGGGTCATTCCCCTTCGCGGCCCCCTGACGATCACGACGCCGGGCGCCGTCCGCTCCTGGTCCGAGGCACATCGACGTCACGGGCGGCTCGGCCGCGAGACGCTGCTCGCCCCGGCTATCGACCTCGCCCGGGGCGGCTTCCCGGCCTGGGACGGCTACATCGCCTCGGTCGAGACGACGGCGGCCCATCTGGCAGCCTGCGAGGACCTGCCGGATCGGGGCGCGGCCTGGGCCTCGGTCCATCGCTCGGCCGGGCGGCCCTGGCGGCCCGGTGAGCTCGTCCGCCAGCCGGCCCTCGCCGGGACGCTGGAGCGACTCGCCACGGCCGGCTTCGACGACCTCTATGACGGCGACCTCGCCGCGGCCCAGAGCGCGGGGCTGCAGGCCGCCGGAGCGCCCATCACCACATCCGATCTCGGAGCCCAGTCCGCGACCTGGGAAGAGCCCATCGGCGTCGACTACCGGGGCGTCCGGGTGACGACCCATCCGCCTAATTCGTCGGGCCTCGTCGCCCTCGAGATCCTCGCCATGCTCGGCGGCTTCGAGCCACCCCCGCCGAACGCCTTCGGGCCGGCCGGCGTCTCCGATCCGGCCTGGGTCCACCTCGGGATCGAGGCCTCGAAGCTGGCGATGGCCGACCGCGACGAGCACCTCGCGGACCCGGCGATGGCCGACATCCCGGTCGAGCTGCTCCTGTCGGCCGAGCACACGGCCGAGATGGCAGCCCGCATCGACCGTCGACGGGCGGCCCCGGCGCTCCCGTCGCTGCACCCCCGCGGCGGCGGGACGATCTACCTCGCCGTCGTCGACGGCGAGGGGAACGCGGTCAGCCTGATCGAGTCGAACTACCTCGGCTTCGGCTCGGGCATCCTCGACCCGGCGACCGGCATCCACTACCACGACCGCGGGGCGTACTGCTCGCTCCTCGAGGGCCACCCGAACGAGCTCGCGCCGGGCCGGCGGCCGCTCCACACCCTCATGCCGGGGATGCTGTTCCGCGATGGCCGGCCGTGGGTCGTGGCGGGCTCGATGGGCGGCGATGCTCAGCCCCAGATCCACGCCCAGGTCGTGTCCGATCTCGTCGACGGGCACCTCGACGTCGCGACGAGCGTGGCCGCCCCGCGCTGGTTCGTCGAGCCCGACGAGCACTTCGCACCGCCGGTCGAGGTCCGCATCGAGCCGCGCTTCCCCGACGGCCTGATCGGCGCGCTCGAGGGCTACGGGCATCCGGTGACGCGGGTGGCCCCGTTCGACAGCGGCCTCGGCCACTGCCATGCGATCGAGCTCGTGAACGGCGGTCCGATCGACCCGGAGGGTTCGCTCGCCGCCGCGACCGACCCCCGCAGCGCGGGCCTGCCGGCGGTGCACTGACCGACGACGACGAAGGGACCCGCTCGCGGTCCATTCATCTGCAACCGCGCCTGCCTTCCCCGGTCCCCCGGCCCTTCCTCTGAGCGACGCTCGGCCGGCACACCCGGCCGGCACACCCGGCTGGCACGCCCGATCCACGGGACCCGCGACGGTGCACGCCTATACTCCGGGTTCGCCGGTGGCGAGCTGCGCTCACTACCGCCGCCACCGGCGCGAACCGCGGGCCCGCAGCCCGGCCGCCCAGCCACAGGAGGGCCCGTGACCTCGAACGTCGGCCAGAACTACCCGTACTCGAGCGAGTCGGATGCCGACCGCGCGGCGACCGTGAGTCGCCTCGTCGCGGAGCGCGACGGGCTGGCCAAGACGATCGCCGACGAGACGAGCGGGCTCGACGAGAACGAGCGCTGGTGGGTCTGGAAGTGCCCGACCCACGGTTGTCCGGGACTCCTCCACATCGCCGGGTACGCCCTCGACAAGCACGCCCTGTTCGTCGTCTGCGACGGGACCTGCGGCAAGACGTTCCTCCGCTGATCCCGGCGCTCCCATGACTCCAGCGAGCGGCCTGCCCATGGCCGAGGCTCGCCGGCGGCTCGCCTTCGACATCGCCGGCATCGTCGTCTCCTCGGGCGCCTTCGGGGTCGTCTTCGGACTCGCCGCGGAGAAGGCCGGCTACTCGATCGTCGAAGCGATCGCGATGAGCACGGTCGTCTTCGCCGGCGCCTCCCAGTTCGCGGCGGTCGGGCTCGTCGTGGCGGCGACCCCGTGGCCGGCGATCGTGCTCGTCACGGCTCTCCTCAACGCCCGCCATGCTCTGTACTCGGCCGCGCTCGCCCCGTGGCTCCGCGGCGTCTCCCGGCGCGAGCGGGCGGCGATGGCCCATGTCCTCACCGACGAGGCGTTCGCCCTCACCATCGGCCACTTCAGTCGCCTCGGCCGGGCCGACCCGACGGGCTACTGGATCGCCGCCATCGGCTCGACGTTCATCCCGTGGAACCTCGCCACGGTCCTCGGCTTCGCCGTCGGCGGGGCCGTCGTCTCGCCGGAGGCGGTCGGCATCGACGTCGTCTTCCCGGCCGCCATGGCCGGCCTCGCGGTCGGGCTCATCACCGGCCGGCGGGCGCTGGTCGCCGTCGGCGTTGCGGTCGTCGTGTCGGTGATGGTCGCGATCGCCTGGGATCCACGGGCGGCGGCGGTCGTCGGCGGCCTCGTGGGGCCGCTCGTCGGGCTCGCCATGCCGGGACCGGCCGAGCCGCTGGAGACGCCCGAGTCGCTCGCCGCCCACGCCGATGCCGCCGGCCACGACCCGCAGATCGGCGTCGCGCCGTGAGCGTGACGCTGGTCGGCCTCGCCCTCCTCATGGGCGCGGTGACCTACCCTTCCCGGGCCATCCCGCTGCTGACGCCGGGCATCGAGCGCCTGCCGCCGATCGTCCTCGCCTACCTCCGCCTCGTCGGACCGGCGATACTCGCCGCGCTCGCCGCGACGAACACCCTCATCGCCAGCGGACCCGACGGGCAGGCGACGTTCCACGTCGGCATCGAGTGGCTGTCGGTCGGCCTGTGCATCGCGATCGTCGCCTGGCGGCGGAACCTGTTCCTCGGCCTCCTCGTGGCGGTCGCGGTGGCCGCCGTCGCCCGACAGGCCGGCTTCGCTTAGTCCCGCCCGACCCGTCGCCCGCCGGGCCGGCCTCATCCACGAAGATCGGCCCGGCCTCACGAGCGGTGTGCGTCGGCCTCGATCTCGACGAGCAGGCTCGGATCGATGAGGGCGGCGATCTCGACGATCGTCGCGGCCGGCCGGATCGCCCCGAAGACCGCGCCGTGAGCCTCGAGGATCGGCCCGGCGGCGGCCATGTCGGTCACGAACATCCGGGTCCGGACCACGTCGGCCAGGCCGAAGCCCGCCTCGGTGAGCGCCGCTCCGATCTTCGCCAGGATCGCGGTCGCCTGGGCACCCGGATCGCCCGGATGGACGGCCGTCCCGTCGGCCCCGACGTCGGCCGTCCCGGCGACCCAGCACGACTCGCCGACGACCACCGCCCGGCTGTACCCGTAGCGCCCCTCGTACGGGCCGCCCGAGGAGATGAGTGCCCGGCTCACCCGCCTGCCACCGCCGGAGCCGTTCGCCACGACGCGACCTCCGGGTCGCGGCAGATGGCGAGGATGAGACCCGCCACCAGGGTCGTCCGGGGGACGATCGAGTCGACCTCGAGGTACTCGGCCGGCGCGTGATCGTTGCCGCCGATCGGGCCGAGTCCGTCGAGGCTCGGCACGCCCATGCCCGAGGTGGTGTTGGCATCGGAGGCGCCACCGGTCGCCGCGTCGTGGAGGCCGAAACCGAGGCTGCCGGCGAGGTCCGTCGCGAGCTCGACGAGCCGACCGGAGCGGGCGAGCTTCTCCATCGGCCGCCAACTGGCCATGACGTCGAGCTCGACGGTCACGTCGGGTACGGCCGGCTCGGCGATGAGACTGCGTATCGCTGCCACGGCCGCATCGAGATCCTCGCCGCGGACGGCCCGGACGTCGACCTCGATATGGGCGGTCTCCGGGACGACGTTGGGGCGCGTTCCGCCGGCGATCACGCCGACGTTGCAGGTCACGCCGTCCCACCGCCCGTTGAGATCGTGGAGCGCGGTCGTCAGGTGGGCGGCGGCAAGGATGGCGCTGCGACCCTTCTCGGGCTCGACCCCGGCATGGGCGGCCCGCCCGTGGACCGTCAGCCGGGCGTCGACGATGCCCTTCCGGGAGCTGACGATGTCACCGTTGGCCCGCGCACACTCGAGGACGAGGCAGACATCGGCGTCGGCCGCGAGGGACCGGATGATCTGGGTCGACGACGGCGAGCCGATCTCCTCGTCGGGATTGGCGACGAAGGTGATCCGCCCGAACGGGAGGGACGGCGACGAGCCACCGCTGCCCGACGAGGCCGACGACTCGACCAGGGCCTTCAGCGCGTGGAGCCCGGCGAGGAGGCCACCCTTCATGTCGGTGACGCCCGGTCCGTAGGCCCGGCCGGCCTCGATCCGGAACGGCCGGGCGGCCGCGGTGCCCGGATCGAAGACCGTGTCCATGTGCCCGATGAGGAGCATCCGCGGTCCGCCGGACGCGCCATCGAGCGTGGCGACGATCGTGTCGCCGAGCGTCTCGTGCGGGTGGCGCTCGACGCGCGCCCCAACGCCTTCGAGGAACGCCGCCACCCGGCGGCCGACCTCGTCGACGCCCGACTTCGTATAGCTCCCGCAGTCGATGTCGACGAGCGTGGCGAGCTCGGCGAGGTATGCCGGCTCCGCCGCGACGATGCGCGACCGGAGGGCTTCGAGCTCGGCGGCAGAGACGAGCGGGGTCGATGGATCGGTCATCCCCGGAACGATACCCGCCGAGCCCGGGTCGGTTGCTATCCTGCCGCCACCGTGCGACTCATCGAGATCCGCCTGCTCGAGGGACCGAACGTCTATCGGCTCGAGCCGGTCGTGAAGCTCGAGGTCACCGTCGGGCGGCGCCGGACCTGGTACGGACAGCGCGCGCCCGGTGCCCACGCGCTCGTGGAGCTCGGCCGGGCCGTCCCGACCCGCGACTGTCCGGATCCGGTCCTCTCGATCGTCGGCTGGGTCCGCCGTCTGCGAGCGACCCACGATGGCAGCGCCGTCGGGGTCGTCGTCCACCGCTCGTCGGACCCGGGGCACTGGATCGTCAGCTGGCCGTGGGAGGCCGCCGAACGAGCCCGGGCCATCGCCGAGGCGGCGTTCGCCCTTGCCGAACGCGAGGTCTCGCCCGACCGGCGAGCGCGCCTCACCGGTGCCCAGGAGCGGCTCCGTGCCCGTCACGAGGCGGCCATCGCGGCCGCCGGCACCGCGCCACCGTCGTGGATCCGGGATGCCGACCGACGGATGCCGATCGTCTCGATCTCCGGCACGAACGGCAAAAGCACGGTGACGCGCCTCATCACCCACATCCTCGCCGGCGCCGGCCGACATGTCGGCACGACGACCTCGGACGGCGTCCTCGTCGATGAGCGCCTGGTCGACCCCGGCGACTGGACGGGGCCCGGCGGGGCCGGCCTCGTCCTGGGCCGTCACGACATCGACGTCGCAGTCCTCGAGACCGCCCGCGGCGGGATCGTCCTGCGCGGCGTCGGCTACGAGTCGAACGAGGCGAGCGTCCTCACCAACGTCTCATCGGATCATCTCGACCTGCAGGGAATCCACACCCTGCCGGAGCTGGCCGAGGTCAAGGCGACGATCTGCCGCATCACCCGCCCCGACGGCTGGGTGATCCTCAACGGCGACGACGAGTACGTCGCGCCGGTCGCCCGCCGGGTCCGGGCCCAGGTCGCCTATTTCTCCCTCGTCCGCGGCGGTTCGACGGTCGTCCGCCGCCATCTCGCTCGCGGCGGCCGGGCGTACCTCGTGGCCGACGGCACCCTGGTCGAGCGGTACGGCGCGGCCGGTCCGGGCAGCGAGATCATCGCCGTCCGGGACATCCCCATCGCCATCGGCGGCCTCGCCCGTCACAACGTGGCCAATGCACTGGCGGCGGCGGGCGGGGCGCGGGCCCTCGGCGCGTCGCTCGAGGACGTCCGTCACGGTCTCCACGACTTCCGGCCGACGGCCGAGCACTCGCCCGGCAGGCTCAACGTCTTCCGGGTCGGCGTCAGGATCGTCATCGTCGACTTCGCCCACAACGAGGCGGGCATCGAGGCCGTCCTCGACGTCGCCGAGGGGATCGCCGCCGGTGCCGCGGGCCGAGCGACGCCGATCACGACGATCATCGGCACGGCCGGCGACCGGCCCGACGACACACTCCGGGGGATCGGACGGATCGCCGCCCGGCGGAGCCAGCGGGTCGTGATCAAGGAGACGCTCCGCTACCTCCGAGGCCGGACCCGTGAATCGATCGTCGGGGAGCTCCTGGCCGGCGCGGTCGAGGGCGGCGCCGTGGCCACCGACATCCCGGTCTACGAGTCCGAGACGATGGCGCTGAGGGCCGAGCTCACCGGGGCCGCGAACGGTGCGTCCGGCGACGGCGGACGGCCCGACGGCCCGCGCGTGATCGTCCTCATGTGTCACGAGGAGCGCGAGGCGGTCTTCACTCTCCTCGTCGACCTGGGGGCGCGACCGGTCGACGTGGCGGCCGAGCTCGGAACCCTCGTCCCGAGGCTCCAGGACCGCCCCCGAACCTAGCCTTCGGGCGCCTCGAGCTCGCCGGGATCGGCGAAGGCGGCTCCGCCGCGGGCGCTGCCTGAGGCGGCCATCGCCTCGCGGTAGACGCCGACCGCGTCGTCGACGCACATGACGACGAGGTCGCCCGGATGGGCGAGGGCGAGGCCTCCCGGACGGCCGTCATCTCGTCGAGGACGGTCTTCGCGCTCCCGACGCGGCTCGTCCCGGCGGCCCGGGCCGCCTCGACCCCGGCCAGGACGTTGGCGGCTGTCTCACCGGGCTCCCGTCCGCGGCGGTTGCGGTCCTCCCGGACGATGAGCTCGTCGAACGCGCCGGCCGCGAGGGTGCCGTAATCGCGCTGGTCCTCGTCGCGGCGGTCGCCCGGGGATGCCGATGATGCCGATCGCCCGGCCGGTCCGCGCCCCGCTCGCGGGGGCGGCGGCGCGGCTCCTGGCCGCGGCACCACGCGACGCCCCACGACGTGGGGCTGACGAGGGAGCCTCGCTGATCGGGCCCGTCCCCTCGACCATCATCCGGCCGACGAAATCGGCCAGCTGCCGCATCCCGTCGACGTTGTGACAGTAGTCGATGACGACCCGGACCCCACCGCCGACCTCGACGAGGTTGAGCCGGCCCGGGGCCTGGAAGAACGAGGTCGAGAACGTCCGCAGGCCCTGCCGGATGTCGTGGAGGTGAGCCCCGGCGGCCCAGGCCGCGGCCGCCGCCGCCAGAGCGTTGGCCACGTTCATCCGGGCCCGGCCGCCGAACGTGGCGGGGATGAGGTGGGTGTAGAGGACCGGCATCGTCCGCGAGCCGAGACGGAGGACGACGAGCTCGCCGTCGGGGGTCTCCTGGAGGACGAACGCGGCGCCCCCGCGACCGGTGTGGCCGTCGACCCGGTCGTAGCCGTCGACGCCCTTCTCGGTCGCCATCGTGAAGTAGACGACGCGCCCCGCACAGTGGCGGCCCATCCGGGCGACGTGCGGATCGTCGGCGTTGAGGACGGCCGTCCCCGTCCGCGGCACCGCCTCGACGACGACCGCCTTGACGTTGGCGAGCTGACCGATCGAGTCGATCCCGCCGAGGCCGAGATGATCGCCGGTGACGTTCGTGACGACGGCCACGTCGTTGCGGTCGTAGCCGAGCCCCTCGCGGAGGATGCCGCCGCGGGCGACCTCGAAGACCGCCGTGTCGACGGTCGGGTTCTGGAGGACCATCTGGGCCGACTTCGGCCCGCTCATGTCGCCCTTCTTGATGAGCCGTCCGTCGACGACGATGCCGTCGGTCGAGGTCATCCCGACCCGCCGGCCCATGAACTTGAGGATGTGGGCGATCATCCGGACCGTCGTCGTCTTCCCGTTCGTGCCGGTCACCGCGATGATCGGGATCCGCGCCGCCGAGCCCGGCGGGAACAGCGAGTCGACGACCGGCCGGGCGACGTACTGCGGCTCGCCCTCCGTCGGATGGGTGTGCATCCGGAAGCCGGGCGCGGCGTTGACCTCGACGATCGCCCCGCCCGTCTCGCGGACCGGGGTCGCGATGTCGGGGCAGATGAAGTCGATGCCGGCCACATCGAGGCCGATGATCCGGGCCGCCGTCTCGGCGATCTCGACGTTGTCGGGATGGGTCTCGAAGGTCCGGTCGATCGACGTCCCGCCGGTCGACATGTTGCCGGTCAGGGCGAGCTTGATCCACGACCCGTCCGGCGGCACTGCGTCGATGTCGAAGCCCTGGGACCGGACGAGCGCCTCGGCCGCCTCGTCGACCCGGATCCGGGTGAGGACCTTCTCGTGGCCGATCCCGCGGCGCGGGTCCGCATTGGCGATGTCGACGAGCTCCCGGACCGTGTGCTCGCCGTCGCCCGTGACCGACGCCGGCACCCGCTCGGCGACCGCAGCCAGCCGTCCGCCGATGACGAGCATCCGGTAGTCGTTGCCGGCGACGTACGTCTCGACGACGACGTCGCCCGCCCGGCTCTCCCGGAGCGCGCCGGCGAAGGCGGCCCGGACGGCCGCCTCGGAGCGGAGGTCGAGATGGACGCCGCGGCCGTGATTGCCGTCGAGCGGCTTGACGACGCAGGGGAAGCCGAGGCGGGCGGCGGCAGCCGCGGCGCCGTCCTCGGTGTCGACGACCTCCGACCGCGGGACCGGCAGGCCGGCCGAGTCGAGGAGCCGGTTGGTGAGGCTCTTATCAGAGGCGACGTCGACGCCGATGGCGGATGTCTGCGAGGTCATCGTCGCCCGGATCCGCTGCTGGTGGACGCCCTGGCCGAGCTGGACGAGCGAGTGCCGATCGAGCCGGATGTAGGGGATGTCGCGGCTCACGGCCTCGTCGATGAGGGCCTGGGTCGACGGCCCGAAGGCGAGCCGCTCGGCGAGCCGGATGAGCCGCTCGAGCTCGGCCATGAGGTCGAAGTCCGGCGATGCCGCCGGATCGACGAGGTGGTTGACGAGGTCGACCGCGATCTTGCCGGCCTCGATCCCGACCTGTTCCTCGCGGTACT
Source organism: uncultured Chloroflexia bacterium (assembly GCA_963745405.1). Taxonomy (GTDB): domain Bacteria; phylum Chloroflexota; class Limnocylindria; order Limnocylindrales; family CSP1-4; genus C-114. Next base: position 273,800 of record CAVUWY010000002.1, read on the forward strand.
CGTAGATGACGTTGTACTGGCCGACCGGGCCCGCCCCGCGGGTCTTGCCGTGGCGGACGTCGGTCCCGGCAAGGTTCTGGAGCTCGAGGGCGATGTGCTCGGCGATGTGGCCGGCCCAGGTCCCCTGCCGCAGCCGGGTGATGAAGCCACCGCGGCGGCCGAGCGAGCAGGCATGGTCCTCGAGTGACGGGAGGAGCTCGACGAGGGCCTCGCTGAAGCCCGGCAGGAGGTTCGAGGGGTACTGCTCGAGGACGCCGAGGTCGACGAGCATCCGCACGACCGGCTCGTGGGCCCAGTAGTTCGCGCCGCGGAGGACCCGGGTCTCGAGGATCCGGAGGCTCGGCTCGGGGCGCGTCGGGGCGTCGCCCCGCCCGGCGTCGGGCGCGGCCGACCCCGGACGGCCATCCGCCCGGCGGCGGGAGCCCGGGGCAGGCGCGGTCTGAGCCACGGCGGTCCTTTCCTGGCGGCTAGGTCGAGGCGGCTTCGCCCCCGGCGAGGGCTCGGAGCGCCGGCGAGGCGACCCGCTCGCGGGTCCGCAGGTCGAATCGGTAGCCGGCCGGCAGCGAGTGGAGGATGACGTTGCTCAGGAGGATCGGGCGGTGTCCGCCGACCTCCCAGGCGTCGGTCTCGGATCGCGATCCGTCGACGACCGTGATGCTCCCGCGGCCGATGACCTCCATCACGTGGTCCGGTCCGACGACGCCGGCCGTGTCCTCGTCGATGCCGAGGCCGAGGAGGCTCGGGTTCTGGGCGATGAGGCTGAGGAGCCTGCCGAGCCGGTTCCGCTGCTGGAAGTGCTGGTCGACGATGACCCCGGGCAGGACGCTCAGGCCGGCCGCGATCTGGGCCATCCGCTGCTTCGGCGTCGCCCCGGAGGCCCCGAAGGCGATCATGTGGCTGCTCATCGCCGAGGCTCCGGCCGACGTCCCGGCGATGACCGCTCCCTGGCGGAAGCGCTCGAGGACCGCCTCGGCGAGGCTCGTCCCACCGATCGTCGAGCTGAGCCTGAGCTGGTTGCCGCCGGTCAGGAAGACGCCGGTCGCGTCGGCCACGGCGAGGACGGATGTCTCCTCGTTCGCCTGCTGGCGCGTCACCGCGTGGAGCAGCCGGATGTGCCGGACGCCGAGCTCGGTGAAGACCTGGCGGTAGCGCTCGCCGGCCTCCGCGCCGAGGGAGGAGGCGGTGCTGATGACGACGATCCGGGCGTCGGCCGCACCGGCAAGGGTCACGAACCGGCTGAGGATGACCCGGTCACGGACCTTGTCCTCAGCTCCCCCGATGATGATGACCGTTCCTTCGGGCACGGCTGGCGCTACCTCGGCGAGTTCGTTGCCGGAGAGGATACCGGACGGCACCCGACCGGCCACGCCCGCCGGAACGCGGAGGCGCCCGAGGCCCGGGCGGCGGCGCGCCCGGACGGCGTCGACGCGCCGCGATTCGACGCGCCGCGGTTCGACGCGCTCAGGACTCGAGCCGGTGCGAGAATGGCGCGACGATGGCCGCCCGCGTCGAATCGCACACCGCCCGCCGCGCCGGAGTCTTCCGCCGAGCGCTTCGCCGCGAGATGTCGCGACTCCATGAGGGTCGCCGCATCCTCGCCATCATCATCCTCATCTGTGTCGGCGGCACGATCGGGGCCGGCATCATCGCCCGCGGCGACGCGGCCGGGGCCGACGCCCATGCGTACTGGGCGGCCGTCCGCATCTGGCTCAACGGCGGCGACCCGTACCACCCGACAGGTCCGTTCCTGCCCTACGTCTACGCCCCGTGGCTTCTCCCGCTCTTCACCCCCTGGGCGCTGCTCCCATGGGACGTCGCCTGGGTCGTCTGGCGCGGCAGCGCGATCCTTCTTCTCTTCTGGACCGTGGACTGGGCCTACACCCGGCGGCCGCTGGCGACCGCGGTGGTGGTGCTCCTCCTCGCCTTCCCGATCGGGGCGAACCTCGACACCGGCAACATCACCCTGTACCTCGCCTTCATGCTCTGGGGCGCCCAGTTCGCCGGGCCGCGGCTGGCGGGCATCCTCTGGGCGCTCGCCACGTGGATCAAGTGGTTCCCGGCCTTCTACTGGATCATCCTCGCCCCGAAGGCCCGCTCCTGGGGGCTCATCTGGCTGGCGGCCGCCGGCCTGCTGAGCCTGGCCACCCTGCCGCTGACGATCGTCCAGCTGCAGACGCTGTTCGGCTTCGGGGCCCGCCCCATCCGGTTCGACTACCTCATCCTCCTGTGGGCGGTCGTGCCGTGGTGGTGGCGCCATCCCGACCCGGCCTGGTTCCTCCGGCCCTCGCGCTGGCCGGGCATCGTCGCTGCCACCCGGGCGACGGTGGCCAAGACCCGCGGACGATGGGCGACGGACCCGGCAGCGACGCGGGCGGCCATCCAGCGGACGGTCCGCCTGCGGCTGCGCGCATTCCTCGGCCTCGAGGCGCGCCGCCCGAGCCAGCCGCTGCCGCCCACGACCTGACGCAGATACCCGTCAGGTGGCGGTGGCCTCGGGCAGCTCCTCGACCGGGATGACGGCCGGCAGCGGGTCGTCCTCGCGTCGCCGTTCGTCGACCGGGCGAAGGAGGAGCGCCCCGATGACGTACCAGCCGGCGGCCAGGAGCATCGCCACCCGCGGACCGCTGCCGGGCGAGACGCTGTTGACGAAGTCGGACAAGGGACCTGCGACCGCGATCGCGAGCAGTCCCGACGAGGCCGTGGCGAGGTTGCTGATGCCCATGTATCGGCCCGAGCTCGCCTTCGGGATGATGTCGGTCATGAGCGCCCAGTCGACCGCCAGGAACATGCCCGACGCCGCTCCGAAGACCATCCCGCCGACGACGAGGATCGGGACCGACGGCGCGACGGCGATGATGACCAGAGCGACGATCCCGAGCCCACAGCTGATCCAGATGTACCGCTTCCGTCCGCCCTTGTCGGACCTCCGCCCGGCCGGGACGATCACGAGGACGGTGGTGATCGCGATCGCGACCAGGACGATGGTGTAGGTCGTCGCGGCGGCGGTCTTGTCGAGGCCGAGGGCCTGGCGGAGATAGATGATCACGAAGCCTGTCACGGTCCCCGACGCCATGAGGATGAACAGCCGCGAGGCCACGAGCCACACGTAGCTGCGCTCCTTGAGGATGTCCGCCCCCCAGGCCTCGAGCGCGATGTCCCGCCAGCGCTTCCCCTGCCGTGGTTTGGCGGTGCGGCCGTCGTCGACCCGGATGACGACGCTGAGCATGGTCGCGAGTTCGATGACGGCCAGGACCATGATCGCGATGGTGTACTCGCTGGTCGCCAGGGCGATCGCGGCGACGACGCTCCCGGTGATGACCCCGAGGACCTGCATGAGCCCGACGAGCGAGGAGGCCGTCCCGACCTGCGGCGCCGGGACAAGGTCCGGCACATAGCCCTGGAACGGGCCCTGGGCGAAGTTGGAGCTGAACTGGAGGAGGGCGAGGAAGGCGGCGATGGCGAGGACCGTGTTCGACATCGCCAGGCCGTACAGGAACACGACGTCGAGGAGCGAGCCGATGAAGATGTACGGCTTGCGCCGCCCCCAACGGGTCATCGTGTAGTCGCTGATCGTGCCGGCCGTGGGCTGGACGACGATGGCGATGAGGGTCCCGAAGACACCGATCAGCGCGAGGTTCGTGCCGACCTGATCCGCGTTCCCGATGCCGACGTAGACGAGACGGCTCTGGTTGATCGGTCCGATGCCGCCGAAGATCGCCGACAGGCCGAGCCAGTACAGGGACAGGCGGATGAGCTGGCTCCACGGCAACAACACCGTCGGCCGGCCTGACGACGCCTCGGACGCGATGGTCTCGTCGGTCATCGATCCGCCCTCGTGGTGGGAGGCCGCGCCATCCTACTCTCTCAGGAAGTCGCTCCGACGAGGTGACTTCGCAGGCCGGCGATCCGTCGCGGACGGGCCCGGCGCCCACGCCCGATCAGGCGGGGTCAGGCGAGGCTGACGGTCGTCCGGCGGCCGACGATCCGCCGCTCGGTCGCCTCGGGGGCGACGTAGCGGAAGAGCGAACGATCGAGCGAGTAGATCCCGGTCGAGGCAAGGCGGATGTCGCCGAGCCGGAAGGTGAAGACCGGGTTCTCCGGGTTGCCGGCGTAGTGGTGCGAGTCACCGTCGGGGGTCAGGATGGCCATGTTGGCCGGCCCACCGAACGCGTCGTGGAGTCCGCCGAGGAGCAGCGCCGGCCCGGCACCGTCGGTCCAGGAATCCTCGAGCCAGCGCTGGCCGACCTCCGTATCGGCCCGACCGTGGATCCGGCCCTCCGCCCGGTAGCGGCGGCGGGCGGCTTCGAACTGCCGGAAGTCGCCGTTGTGGCTGAAGGCGAATCGGCCGGCCGGGTCGACGAACGGCTGGGTGTCGGCCAGCCCGAGGGTCGAGAGCTTCGATGGACGACGGAGGTGGACGAGGAGGCTCGTCGTCTCGATCGCGCCGATCGCCTCCCGCCCCGGGTCGTGGCGGAAGGCCCTGATGTCGCGGTACGAGTCGAGCCGGCCGTCGGCGGTCCGCCAGGCGGCACCCCAGCCGAAGCCGGCCAGCCCGTAGCGCTCGAGCCGTTCTGTGAACGGCCACAGGACGTCGAGGCGGAACGGCTCCTCGGACCGGGCGACGTAGTGCTCGCACATGGGTCCCGATGATACGGCGGGGCGGCGGTTCAGCCCCCTCCGGCGTGGACCACCGCGGGAGCCTGGCAGGCGGGACACCACCACACGGTCCGCGGCAGGTCGCGCCCGACCGTCGCCGACCGGATCGCCGTCCGGCAGTGGCGGCACGGCCGACCGGCCCGGCCGTAGACCCAGAGCGCGGCACCGCCGGCCGCCGGATCGCCGCCGGTCGTCGTCCGTTCCGGTCCCCGCCGCCGATCCGCATTGACGCGGAGCAGCCGCCGCGCGGTCGCGACGAGTCGCCCGAGGACCTCGTCGTCGAGGGCGGCGACCGTCGCGAACGGATCGACCCGTTCGATATGGAGGACCTCGCTCCGATAGACGTTGCCGATGCCGGCCAGTGCCCGCTGGTCGAGCAGCGCTTCGCCGATCGACGCTCCGGCCCGCGACGGCGAGCGGAGCCGCCGGATGGCTTCGGCCGTGTCGAAGTCGTCGTCGAGGAGGTCCGGCCCGAGGTTCGCGAGGGTCGGGTGGATGGCCTCGGCCCGCGATTCGAAGATCTCGACCACCGGGGCATCGAAGCAGACGGCCACCGCGCCCGGCACCTCGAGGATGAATACCGCCCTCGACGCGGGGCGGCGCCACGGCTCGCCGGGCCGGTAGCGATGCCACGTCCCGGTCATCCGCAAGTGGGTCCGCACCTCGAGCCCGTTCGAGGTCCGGATAAGGAGGTTCTTGCCGCGTGCTTCGACCGACTCGACGGTCGACCCGACGAGGCGTCCCGCCTGGACGTCGTTGCGGGCGCGGGCCGCGGTGACGATCCGCCCGGTGAGATGCGGCCGGAGCCCCGCCGCCGTCCGGGCAAGCGTGTCGCCCTCCGGCATCAGCGGCCGACCCCGCGGAGGACGAGGCCGCGATAGCCCGGAGCGAAGCCGGCGCCGAGGAGCGGCTCCCGCCATGGCGAGCCGCCGATCGGCTCGCCGTCGACCTTCGTGATGACGAGTTCGCGGAGGCGGCCGCCACCGAGGAGCGTCGCGAGAGACCGCAGTGCCGCCTCGGCCACCGCCGGATCGTCGGCCGCCGGGAGCGCCTGCAACGACGAGCCGCCGCGGTCGACGTAGAGCGCGGCGGCACCATCGACGGCCACGACGTAGGCGCCGGCCGCCCGTTGCAACGATCGCCGGTCGTTCTCGTCGCGGCGGGGCCACGGCAGGGCGGCCCCGAACGGATTCGCCGGGTCGGGCGCGGCGAGGAGCGTCACTCGTGGCCGGCCGTCCTCCGGTTCGCGGAACGCTCGGAGCCGGTCGAGCGCCCCGCCGAGGGCGAACTGGGCCGCCCCGAGCCCATCGACGAAGTAGCCCCGCCGGATCCGCCCGGCGTCCTCGAGCGCGCGGAGGATCGGGTAGATCGCCGAGAACCCGCCCGCGACGGCCTCGGCCGCGACCGCCTCGCGGGTCAGCACGCCGTGCCGCTCGAGCAGGGTCAGGGCGAGGGCGTGGAGCCGCGCCGTTCGGGCGGCCGCCGTCTCGGAACCCGTGCGGCGGTCGGACTCGTCGGAGCCGTCGACGAGCGACCAGCGGCCGGCCGCCTCCGGAGGCCCGAGCGCCGTCGATCGGCCGAGCCGCGGTCGTGCGGTCGGCCGGGCCGGGCGGCGCCAGCGGAGGGCTCGGAGCGGTGCGAAGGTGTCGTTCGTGATCTCGCCGGCCCAGACGAGGTCCCACAGCGCGTCGAGGATCTCGCGGTCCGGCCCGCCCCCGACGGCCGCGGCGATCTCGCGGTAGAACGAGGCGCCGCGGCGGGCGAGGTGCGCCCGGATCGCCTCGTGGCGGGCTCCCTCGGGCCGGGCCGCCTCATCGCCGAGCCCGGCCGCCGCGGCCCGCATGTCGGTCCGGCCCGGCCGGTAGAGAGCGATGCGGCCGTCGTCGCGATTGAGCGAGCCGCGGCCGACCCAGGCGACCTCGCCCAGTGCTCCGAGCTCGTCGAGGAGGCGCGGCTGGTAGCCCGGGACCCGCGCCGGCAACACGTCGCGCTCGAGGACCGAGGCGGGGATCGGCACGCCGGCGAGCTGGTCGACGACCTCGGCCAGGCGTTCCAGGGCGGCATCGGCACGGAGCGGAGGCCGGTCGCTCCCCAGCGGGGCGATGCCGTGCCAGTCGGGCAGGAATCGGGCGAGAGCCGCCGGCTCGACCGGCTCCACCTCGTGACGGAGTCTCGCGAGCGAGCGGCGGCGGAGCGAGCGGAGCACGTCGGGATCGCACCACTCCCGTTCGGCGCCGCCGGGTCGGAACTCGCCCCGGAGGATCGTGCCTGCCGCGAGCAAGCGCTCGAGGGCGTCCTCCACGAGGCGCGGAGGCACTCCCCAGCGAGCCGCCGGCTCCCCGGTGAGGAATGGGCCGTGGGTGCGAGCCCAGCGGGCGATGAGCCCGTCGATGGCACCGGCCGCGGGGACGAGGAACGCCTCGGGGACGCCGGCCGGCGGCTGGACCCCGAACGCATCGCGATAGCGAGCGACATCCTCGATGGCGATCCAGCGCTCCTCGCCGACGACCCGGATCGTCACGGCGCGTCGCGAACCACGCAGCCCGGCGAGCCACGGATCGGCGACCGCCCCTCCCCCGACGGTCCGCGCGCCGACCTCGTCCGCCCGCAGGTCGCCGATCCGCCGCAGGAGATCGTGGACGCCATCCTCCGACGTCGCCTGTCGCTCCTCGGTGAGCTGCTGGAGGCTCAGCTCGAGGTCGGCGAGAGCCGCCGGGTCGAGCAACTCGCGGAGCTCCTCCTGGCCGAGCAGCTCGCGCAGGAGATCGCGGTCGAGGGTCAGCGCCTGGGCCCGACGCTCGGCGACCGGGGCGTCACCGTCGTACATGTAGGCGGCGATGTAGTCGAAGAGGAGCGAGCTCGCGAACGGCGAGGCCCGGACCGTCTCGACCCCGTGCACCTCGATCTCCCGGCGGGCGACTCCTGCCAGCACATCCGTCAGGGCCGGCAGGTCGAAGACATCGGAGAGGCACTCGCGGTACGTCTCGACGAGGATCGGGAAGCTGCCGTAGCGCGAGGCGACCGCGAGCAGGTCGGCCGCCCGCTGGCGCTGCTGCCACAGCGGCGTCCGGGTGCCGGGCCGGCGGCGCGGCAGGAGGAGGGCCCGGGCGGCGTTCTCGCGGAATCGTGACGCGAACAGGGCCGACGAGGCGACCCCGCCGACGACGAGATCCTCGATCTCGTCGGGCTCGGGGAAGAGGAGCGCCTCGATCGCGGCCGGATCTGCTTCGACCTCGCCCTCCGGCAGGCGGATCGCGATGCCGTCGTCGGACCAGATCGTCCGGACCTCGGCGCCGAGCCGTTCGGCGAGGCGCGACTCGAGGGCGACCGACCACGGGGCGTGGACCCGGCCGCCGAACGGGCTGAGGATGACGATCCGCCAGTCGCCGAGCTCGTCCCGGAACCGCTCGACGACGATGCGCCGGTCGGTCGGCAGCGCGCCCGCGGTGTCGCGCTGCTCGTCGAGATAGGCGATGAGGTTGGCGGCCGCGAGACGGTCGAGATCGTGCCGCTCGCGGAGCCGCCGGGCGGCGGCGGTCCGACCCTTCTCACCCCGGGCGAGGTCGGCCTCCATCTCGCGAACGAACGCGCCGAGTGCCCGGCCGAGCTCGATCGGCCGGCCGACCGCGTCGCCCTTCCAGAACGGCAGCCGCCCCGGCACGCCCGGCGCCGGGCTGACCGTGACCCGGTCGTGGCCGATCTCCTCGATCCGCCAGCTGCTCGCGCCGAGGAGGATGACCTCGCCGGCCCGCGACTCGTAGACCATCTCCTCGTCGAGCTCGCCCACCCGCCGTCCCGGCGTGCCGGCCTCGCCGACCATGAAGACGCCGAACAGGCCGCGATCGGGGATCGTGCCGCCCGACGTGATGGCGACGACGCGGGCGTCGCGCCGCCCGGCGATCCGGCCGGTCATCCGATCCCAGGTGAGACGCGGTTTCAGCTCGGCGAACTCGTCCGAGGGGTAGGCGCCGGCGAGCATCCCGATGACGCCTTCGAGCGCCTCCCGGCTGAGCGTCTCGTAGGGCGCCGCTCGCCCCACGACCTCGGCCAGCTCGTCGACGGTCCAGGGGTCGAGGACGGCCATCGCGACGAGTTGCTGGGCCAGGACGTCGAGCGGATTGCGCGGCAGGGTCGTCGTCTCGATGGCACCCTCGTGCATCCGCTCGACGACGACGGCCGTCTCGAGGAGGTCGCCGCGGTACTTCGGGAAGAACACGCCCCGGCTCGGCGCGTCGACCTGGTGGCCGGCCCGCCCCACCCGCTGGAGCCCGCTGGCGACGGACGACGGCGACTCGACCTGGATGACGAGGTCGACCGCCCCCATGTCGATGCCGAGCTCGAGGCTCGACGTCGCGACGAGGGCGGGCAGGCGGCCGGCCTTGAGGTCCTCCTCGATCTGCAGCCGTTGTTCGCGGGCGATGCTGCCGTGATGGGCCCGGACGAGATCCTCCCCGGCGAGCTCGTTGAGGCGCTGGGCGAGGCGCTCGGCGAGGCGCCGGCTGTTGGTGAAGACGATCGTGCTCCGGTGGGCCCGGATGAGCTCGAGGATGCGGGGGTGGATCGCCGGCCAGATGCTCGTCCGCGCCTCCGGTCCGGCCGCCGGGCCACCCGGCTGCTCCTCGAGCGGGAGCGGCTCACCGAGCCGGCTCATGTCCTCGACCGGGACGATCACCTGGAGCTCGAGCGGCTTGCGTGCCCCGGCATCGACGATCTCGACCGCCCGATCCGGGCCGATCCCGCCGAGGAAGCGGGCGATCGTCTCGAGCGGACGCTGGGTCGCCGACAGGCCGATCCGCTGCGGCGGTCGCGCGCCCGGCGCCCGGAGGTGCTCGAGGCGCTCGAGGCTCAGGGCGAGGTGAGCCCCGCGCTTCGAGCCGGCCATCGAGTGGACCTCGTCGACGATGACGTGCTCGACCTCGCGGAGCACCTCGCGGGCGTCGCTGGTGAGCATGAGGTAGAGCGATTCGGGCGTCGTGATGAGGATGTCCGGTGCATGGCGGGCGATGCCTCGCCGCTCCTCGGCCGACGTGTCGCCGGTCCGGGTGGCGATCGAGACCGTCGGCGGCGCTGCCCCGAGCCGCTCCGCGGCGAGGGCGATCCCGGCCAGCGGCGCCCGGAGGTTGCGCTCGATGTCGTAGGTCAGCGCCTTGAGGGGGGAGATGTACAGCGTCCGGACGGTCGCCGGCCTGGCCCTGGTGGCCGGCGGGCTCGGGTCGGTCACGAGGCGGTCGAGGCACCAGAGGAACGCGGCGAGGGTCTTGCCGCTGCCGGTGGGGGCGTGGATGAGCGTGTGGCGACCGCCGGCGATGGCGATCCAGCCCTGCGCCTGGGCGCGGGTCGGCGACTCGAACGTCGCCTCGAACCATGCCCGGACCGGGGTACTGAATGGCGCCAGGGGATCGGACGCCGGGGACGGTCGGGCAGGTCGGCGCGCGGTGGGCGGAGCGGTCGTCGCCACGGGACGAGCAGTATAGGCTTCCGGAAGCATTTAGACCGGGTGTTCTGTTCCGGACGCGAGGCGGCCCCAGCCAGCACGCCGGCAGCGAGCACCGTTTCCTGCCGATGCGTGTGGCTGCATCACCCTTCCCTGACGCCGCGATGGCACCCGCGATGGGCACCCGCGATGCATCCACCTGCATCGCGGAGCAGGACCTTCGTCCGGAGGCGTGCTCGGGTCGAGGAGGTCGGGCACCCGGCAGGGCTCCGACCCGTAGCCTCCGACGACGCCGATGGAGACGGGCGCCCTCAGCCGATAGCGGCGAGGACCCGCTCGACGGTCCGCGCCGAGAAGGCCTCGGCACGTTCCTGGATGCCGTCCGGTTCGCGGCCGGCATCGGGGAGGTCGTCGAAGGTCATCGGCATGCCGGGCGTGTCATACCGCTCGGCGTCGGCCGCCCAGCGCTCCCGCCACGCCTTCGGCGTCGACACGGGCACTTCCCGATGGGCAGCCGCCGACCAGGTGAGCGCCCACGCCCGGGGGACGACCCGGTACACGTCGTAGCCGCCGCCGCCCGTCGCGAGCCAGCGGCCACCCGCATGGGCGTGCGCGACCCGATCCACGAGCCGGGCCGCGGCGCCCATCGCCGTCGTCGTGACGCGCAGGTGGGCGAGCGGATCCCAGGCGTGGCTGTCGGCGCCGTGCTGGCTCACCACGATGTCGGGCCGGAACCGCTCGGCGAGGCGCGGCACGATCGCCTCGACCGCGTCGAGCCAGACCGTCTCGCCGGTGAATGCCTCGAACGGGACGTTGACGACGCTCCCCGGGGCGGCACCGAACGGCGCTTCGCCCACGCCACCCGTGCCCGGGAACAGCGTCTGCCCCGACTCGTGGAAGGACACGGTGAGGACGTCCGGATCGGCCGCGTGGATCGCCTCGACGCCGTCGCCGTGGTGGACGTCGAGGTCGACGTAGAGGACCCGCAGACCGGCCCGACGGGCGAGGGCGATGGCGAGTGCGGGGTCGTCGTAGATGCAGAAACCGGACGCCCGGTCCCGCATCGCGTGGTGGAGGCCGCCGCCGGGGTGGAATGCGTGCTCCGCCCGGCCGTCGAGGATCGCCGCCATCGCCGCCAGCGATCCGCCGGCCACAGCCGCCGCCGCCTCGTGCATGCCGGCGAACGGGGGGTCGTCGCCGTACACGGCGATCCCGTGGGACGGCGGCCCGTCCGGATCGTCCGACAGCCGCCGGACCGCGGCCACGTAGGCAGCCTCGTGGCAGGCGAGGAGCGCCTCGTCATCGGCAGGCTCGGGCGCGATGCCGGGCTCGGCCCCGAGCTCGCGCAGCAGGTCGATGCCCGGCCCGAAGCGAAGCGGGGTTAGCGGATGGCCGGGCCCGAAGTCGTAGGTCGTCGAGCGCGGGCCGAAGACGAGGAGCGGGGCGGCAGTGCTCACCGTGGCACGATACCGGCCATGGAGCGCGTCTACACGACTCCTCTCCTCGACAAGCTCGGCATCCGGCCGGGGGCCCGCGTCGCCCTCGTCGGGATCGACGACGCCGACTTCCGGGCGATGCTGGCGGAGCGCACCGACGACGTGACCGACCTGGCGGCGGACGAACTGCCGCCGGTCGACACCGACGTCGTCCTGTTCGCTGCCGACTCTGTCGCCGCGCTCGTCCGCCTGGCCGACCTCCAACGGACGATCAAGCCGGCAGGCGCTGTCTGGGTAGTCTCCCGAAAAGGCAAGGCCTCGACCCTCCGCGACGTCGACGTCATCGACGCGGCGAAATCGGTCGGTCTCGTCGACAACAAGGTCGCCAGCTTCTCGGCGACACATACCGCCCAGCGCCTCGTCATCCCGCTCGCTCGCCGTCCGCGCTGAGGCGCTACCATCGCCCGATGGGCGACGTCGCGCTGGTCCTCATCATCATCCTCATCCTCGCGATCATCTGGCGCGGGCCGAAGACCATGCCCCAGATCGGCAACATGCTCGGGCGGGGCGTGAAGGCGACCCGCGAGGAAGCCAAGGCGATCCGCGAGGATGTCTCGCCCACCACGCCCAAGACGGACGGCGACGACGGCTCGACACCGGCCGCCTGACCGGGCTCCCGGCCGCACCTCGATCCCGGTGCTGGAGAAGAGGGTATGACTTCGGCTGGGCGAACCCTCGAAGACCCGCTCGCGGAGGCCGTCCGCGTGATCGGAATGGCGGACGAGCGCGGACTCCTCGTCCGGTTGATGGGCGGTCTCGCTTTCCACGCCCAGGCGCCGACCTGGACGGCTCGGATCGGGCGCGACGGTCGCGACATCGACCTCGCAACGCGAGGCCGCGACCGCAAGGCGCTGACGGAGCTGCTCATCGCCGAGGGGTACACCCCCGACCGGCGGTACAACGCGCTGAACGGCCAGAAGCAGATGTACTTCGTCGACGAGGCGTGGCAGCGGCCCGTCGACGTCCTCATCGATCGGCTCGAGATGTGCCATACCTTCGAATTCGCCGATCGGCTGAACGTGACCCGACCGACCCTGCCCCTGGCGGAACTGCTCCTGTCCAAGCTGCAGGTCGTGAAGATCAACTGGAAGGATGTCCTCGACGCGCTCGTGCTGCTCGGCGAGCACCCGCTCGGCCCGGACGATGGGACCGGCGACGCCTCCGCCGAGACCGCGACGATCAACACCACCCGGATCGTCGCGCTGACCTCGGGCGACTGGGGCTGGTGGAGGACGATCACCGGCAACCTCGAGAAGCTCGAGGGGTTCCTGAGATCGGACGTGACCCCCTCCGAGCTGGACACGGGTCACCCGCTGCGCCACGACCCGGCCGTCCAGATCGCGATCCTTCGGGCGGCGATCGATTCGGCACCGAAGTCGACCCGCTGGAAGATGCGGGCGAAGGTCGGGGAGCGGATGGCCTGGTACGTGCTGCCGGAGGAGGTCGGACACGCCCCCGGCTGAGCTGCTCCGCGCGGCCGGCTGATCGGCGTGCCGACGCCGGACGGCCCCGAGGTCGTCGATCTCCGCGCCCTCCTCGAGCGACCGACGGCCGGGCCACACCGGGCGACGGTCACGATCGACGGCCGAGCCGTCGAGACGCTGGCGGACCTGCCGCCGGCCCGAGGCGGTCTCGTCTTCGTCGGCCTCAACCCCTCACCGGTGAGCGTCACGGCGGGCCACTATCACCAGGGCCGCCTCGGCCGGACCTTCTGGCGTCGGCTCGCGACGACCCGGATCATTCCCGCCGACACGCCACTCGAGACCGCCGATGACGCCCTCGTCGCTGCCGGCCACGGCATCACCGACCTCATCAAGCGGCCGACGCCACGCGACGTGGCCAGCGACGCCGAGCTCACCGCCGGCGTCGGCCCGCTCTGGCAGAAGGTGGCGATCTGGCGCCCGGCCGCGGTGGTCTTCGTCTACAAGCGCGTCGCAACGATCGTCGCCGGTCGGCCGATCGCGGCCCGCTGGGGAGCCCTCGACGGCGTCGCCCTCGGCGGTCGACCGTGCTTCCTCATGCCCGGGCCGTATGCCCCGGCGAACGAGGTCGCCGAGGGCCTCAACCTCATCCGGAACCTCGGGGCGGCCCTCAACGACGACTGAGGTCGCCCATCCGGATACCCGCATCCCCACGCGGGATCGGCGCATCGTCCGGCATCTCGGTCACCGTGAACGGCAGGACGCGCCGCGCCCCGACGGGACCGAAGACCTCGGCCCCGGTCCGCTCGGCGAGCTCGTCGGCACCGGCAGCCCGCTCCGGGTCCGCCGCCGTGAGGACGATCGCCACGACCGTCCCGCCGAACTCGTTCGCCGCGGCGAGGATCGCCGCGAGCGCCTCCGGTGACGGGTCGCCCGGATCGACCACCGTAAGGTCACGGTGCCCGACGATGGCTGTCGCCACGGCTGAGCCCGGGGCCCCGCCGGCATTCGACGCCACGATCTCGATGCGGTCCGCGGCCCGCCGTTCCACTCGGAGCGGCTCCGCGGACCCGGCGGCGAGCGCCGTCCCGACGTCCGCGAACGACGACACCCGGGCGAGCCGCTGGAGCGTGGCGCTCGTCGGGATCCACAGCGACAGGCGGCCCTCGGCCATGGCCTCGAGGGCGTCGGCCGGCCGCATCCAGCGATGGCTCGTGACCTCCTGTTCGGCGATGCTGACCTCGGCCCCAGGCGGCAGCTCCGCGGCGAAGAACCAGGCGTCGAACCGGCGCGCATAGGCCGCCGGGGTGACCCACCGCGCGATAGGCACGAGGAACGCCGTCTCGAGGCGGATGTCGAGCCGCTGGACGACGTCGACGAGGGTCAGCGACCCATCGAGCAGGCCGTTCCGTGCGGCCTCGAGGTCGTCAGGCGTCGGTCGTCGGCTCGCGGCGCTCTGGCCAGGTGCGCTCAGGCCCGCGGTGCTCCGGCCTGCCGCACCAGGGCCCGCCGGCGAGGCGAGCAGGATGCCGGCCTCCTCGAACAGCTCCCGGATCGCGGCGTGGTGGCCGGCTAGGGCGACCGACTCGTCGATCCCGCCGCCGAGAGCCGCGGCCGCCTCCCCGGGAGACCGGGTCGAGCGCTCCACCAGGCGGGGGTCGGCGTCGGCCGGGTCCACCCGCCCACCGGGGAAGACCGTCGCGCCGGCCGCGAAGGCCATCGTCGCCGGGCGCTCGGTGAGGAGGACCTCGATCCCGTCGCCGGCCTCCCGGACGAGGACCACCGTCGCGGCAGGGACCGGCGCCGTGATGGGCCCGGCTGTCGCGGTCGGACGACGGGCCATCGCGTCAGTCGAGGGGCACGGTGAAGCAGACGAGGAACTCGCCCGGCCGGTACTCCCAGTCGCGGGAGGGCTCCCGGCGAAAGCCGAGCCGTTCGTACATGGCGTGGGCGGCCGTCATCGACGGCAGCGACAGGAGGACGACTCGAGCACGCGCGTCGGATCGGGCCCGATCGACGAGGGCAGCGGCGAGCGCCGTCCCGATGCCGCGTCGATGCGCCGTCGGTGCGACGGCGAGCATCCGGATCCCGGCCTCGCCTTCGCGCTCGGCCTCGGCGTGCGGATTCTCCGGGCCGGGGACATACATCGCCCCGCCGACGACCGACCCGTCGTCATCGATCGCGACGTAGATCGGGCAGTCGCTCGCCCGCCGAGCGACATCGCGGATCTCGTCGAGATACCCAGCGTCGGCAACGATCTCGGGGAATGCCGAATAGGCGTCGACGGTGAGCTCGCCGATCGCGTCGTACTCGTCGGGGAGTGCCTCCCGCACCGTCACCGTCACGCGGCCGGCTCCGCGGCGGGCTCGGCGAGCAGTGCCGCCAGTGCGCCCGGATCGGTGACCGGCAGCCGGCAGATGAACCCGCGACAGACGTAGGCGGTGGGACGGCCGTCGATCGCGATCCGGTCGGCGAGCAGCGGGACGGCGGTGGGCACCGCCGCGGGCACTCCCGGGCCGACCGGACCGCCGGGCGCAAGCGCCAGCACGCGATGGGTCGGCAGGCCGGCTCGGGCGACCTCGAGGAGCGCGTCCGTCGCCGGGTCGCCGGGTCGGCCGACGATCGCCACCTCGACGATGGGACGGGTCGCGAGGTCCATGGCAACGAGCCACTGGCCGAAGAACGTGGGGTGGTGGGGCGCGGTCTCGATGACGCCACGGATGGCCCGATCGGCCGCTTCGCGATAGCGCTCCTCGCCGGTCAGGGCCGCGAGGCGGAGGAGCACGGTCGCGGCCATCGCGCCGCCCGACGGGAGCGCATTGTCCTGGAGGTCCTTCGGCCGGGTGATGAGCGACTCGGCGTCGTCGGCCGTATCGAAGAAGCCACCGGCCGGGTCGGCGAACCGCGCGAGGACCTGGTCGGCCAGGGCCCGGCCGGCCACGAACCAGCGCTCGTCGAACGTCGCCTCATAGAGGGCGAGCAGGCCGTCGGCGAGATGAGCGTGATCCTCGAGCACGCCGTCGGCCGTGGCGCGGCCGTCCTTCCAGGATCGACGAAGCCGCCCATCCGGGCCGAGCAGCCCGTCGAGCACGGACGCCGCCGCCCGCTCGGCGACCTCTCGATACACGGTCGCATCAGGCTCCTGGAATGTGGCGGCGGCATCGGCGAAGGCGCCGATGGCGAGTCCGTTCCAGGCAGCCAGCGCCTTGTCGTCGCGCGCCGGTCGCGCCCGGTCGGTCCGCGCGGCGAAGAGGACGCGACGCGCCTCGGCCAGCCGCCCGTCGACCTCGGCCGTCGAGACCCCAAAGCGCGCAGCGAGCTCGGCGGACCCGCGGACTCGGGACAGGATCGTCGTGCCTTCCCAGTTGCCCGCATCGGTGACGCCGTAGGCCGCGGCGAACAGCTCGGCCGCGGCCGGATCGGCATCGGCCGCTGCCAGCGTCCGGCGGATCTCGACGGCGGACCAGGTGAAGGTCGCGCCCTCGACGCCCTCGGTGTCGGCATCGAGGCTGGCGGCGAACGTCCCGTCCGCCCGGCGGAGCTCCCGGGCCATGAAGTCGAGCGTCCCCCGGGCGACCTCCCGATACGCGGTCTCACCGGTGACGCGCCACGCATGGAGGTACACGCGGGCGAGCTGGGCGTTGTCGTAGAGCATCTGCTCGAAGTGCGGGACGAGCCAGCGGGCATCCGTCGAGTAGCGATGGAAGCCGCCGCCGAGCTGGTCGTGGATGCCCCCGGCCGCCATCGCGTCGAGCGTCCGGCAGGCCATGTCGAGCTCGACCGACTCGGACGGGTCCTGTCCGTCCCGGGCGGCGACCCGGCGGAGGAGGAAGTCGAGCGCCATCGAGGGCGGGAACTTCGGGGCCCCGCCCCAGCCACCGTTGATCCGGTCGAAGGCTCGGGCGAGGGCCGCGATCGCCTCCTCGAGCGGCGCCGCAGTCAACCCGACACCCGCGTCGCCCGCCGCATCAGCCGTCCGGCCGGACGCCTCGACGAGCGCCTCGACGAGTCGCGTCCCGGATCCCTCGAGCTCGGCCCGCCGCTCGCGCCACGCCTCTGCGACCCCAGCCAGCACCTGCCGGAAGCCGGGCAGCCCGTGACGGGGCGTCGGCGGAAAGTACGTCCCGCCGTAGAACGGCGTCCCGTCCGGGGTGAGGAATACGCTCATCGGCCAGCCACCGCCGCCGGTCATCGCCTGGACGGCGGCCATGTAGACCTGGTCGAGGTCGGGCCGTTCCTCGCGGTCGACCTTGATGGCGACGAAATCGCGCCGCAGGTCGGCGGCCGTCGCCAGATCCTCGAACGACTCGCGCTCCATCACGTGGCACCAGTGGCAGGCCGCGTAGCCGATCGAGAGGAAGATCGGGACATCGCGATCGCGGGCCGCCGCCAGCGCCTCGGGTCCCCACGGGTACCAGTCGACGGGGTTGTGGGCGTGCTGGAGGAGGTACGGGCTCGTCTCGCCCGCCAGGCGGTTGGGCATCGGTCGATGGTAGTCGGAGCCGCCGCAGACGGCCCATCGGCGCCCTGCCGCCGCCTATCCTGTCGCCATGCCCAACGCCCTCGCGGTCCTCGGCCGGCGAGCGTGGATCCTCTCCGCGGTCGCCATCGGCGCGAGCGTCGTCACGCTCCTGCTCCGCATCTCGTCGGCGAGCCCCGAGCTCGTCTTCGTCGTCTCCGCCATCGCCCTGGCCGGCCTTGCCGGGATGGTCGGCGAGGGGACGGACCAGCTCGGCCATCGGTTCGGGCCGGGGGCGACCGGCGTCCTGCAGTCCGCCCTCGGGAACCTGCCGGAGCTGTTCATCTCGATCTTCAGCCTCCGGGCGGGCCTCGTCGTCGTCGTCCAGACCGCCCTCGTCGGCTCGATCCTCGCCAACAGCCTCCTGGTCCTCGGCCTGGCGTTCCTCCTCGGCGGCCTGCGGAACGGCGTCCAGCGGTTCGACAAGTCGGCGGTCCGGAACCTCGCCACGCTCCTCGTCCTCGCGGTCGGCGCGCTCGTGATCCCGACCGTGGCCACGGCCCCGGGCGGCCCCGACGTCGGTCACGCCCAGGATGTCAGCGTCTTCGTCTCGATCGTCCTCCTCATCATCTTCGCCGCCTCGATCCCGTTCTCGATCCGCGGCGGCCCGGGCGCGAGCGCGGTGGCGTCGCCGGTGGGCGAGGTCTGGCCGATCGGGCTCGCCATCGGCGTTCTCGTCGCTGCTGGCGTCGGAGCGGCGGTCGTCTCGGACTGGTTCGTCGATGCGCTGACGCCGGCCATGGCGGCCCTCGGCATCTCGGAGCAGTTCGTCGGCCTCGTCGTCGTCGCCATCGCGGGCAATGCAGTCGAGAACGTCGTCGGCGTCCAGGCGGCGCTTCGGAACGACGTCGACCTGGCGGTGAGCCTCATCCTCAACAGCTCGCTCCAGGTGGCGCTGGCGCTCACGCCGGTCCTCGTCCTGCTCTCCATCGTCATCGGCGGGGCTGGGCTGACCCTCGTCCTGAGCCCGCTCCTCGCCGTCGCCCTGGCCACGTCGGCCATCTTCGGCGCCTTCGTCGTCTTCGACGGCGAGTCGACCTGGCTCGAAGGACTCGCCCTCGTCGGGCTCTACGTGATCATCGCCGCCGGCGTCTGGTACGGGGCGCCCTTCCAGGCCTGAGGCAGCGGGTCGGGCGGGCCGTCCGGTGTCGGCGCACCGCCCGTGTCGGCGCACCGCCTGTGTCGGCGCGGCAACCGGCGACGCATCCGCGCCGAGTGGGGCGATCCGCCCTCCGGCCGGACGCTAGGCTGTCCTCCGTGGAGGAAGGCCGCGCCACTCGCTCGGGGGTCCGACGGTCGATCGACGAGTGGCGGGCATTCGGTTCGCCGCGCTACCGGACGTTCCTCCAGATCGGCGTCTCGTCGGCGGTCGTCGTCGCCCTGGCCGGCGACGGCCTGACGATCCCGCTCCTCCTCGCCCTCGGGACGCATCCGGCCGTCGCAACCGTGATCGGCGTCCTGCCCTTCGCGTTCTCGGCCGCCCAGCTCCGTGTCCCGTGGCTCCTCGAGCGGACCGACGGCAACCTTCGGCTCGTGACCCTGACGATCCTCGCGATCGGCGAGACCCGGGGGTTCCTCCTCGCCATCTTCACCCTCCTCGCCTGGGCCGGGATCCTGCCGACGGTCGTCGCGGTCGTGGCCATCGGTGCGGTGATGAGCCTCGGCGGCGCGGCCACGACGATCGGCGGGACCAACCTCCTCGCCTGGTACGGGGCGATCCTGCCCGACCCGGAGCGGCGCTTCGTCGCGCCGCGGGTGATGGGCCTCACGCTCGGCCTCGGGGCGATCCTCCTCCTGCCCGTCGCGGTGCTCGTGTCGGTCGCCGAGCCGATCGTCGGCGTGCGCGTCTACGCCTTCGTGTTCGCCGTGTCTGGGCTGGCCGGCCTGGCCGAGATCGCCGTCGTCCGGCGGCTCGAGAAGCCGGGCCGGGTCCGGGTGGCCCGCGATGTCGGCCCTCACGTCGTGTCGCCGCCGGGCCTCACGCCGTTCATCCGCTCGATCGGGTTCGCGGCCTTCGGTGCAGGCTTCGGGCCGTACCTGTCGATCTACGCGATCTCCGTCCTCGGGTTGTCGGCCGGCTTCGCGATCCTCCTGTCGGCCCTGTCGTCGGGGGCATCGCTGATCGCCTCGACGGTGGTCGGCGGGGTCCTCGGACGCAGCTCGGCATCGCGACTGCTCCGGCTGTCGTTCCTCATGCGCGGCGGCTCGATGTTCCTTGGCCTGCTCGCCTTCCCCGGCCAGCCGCTAGCCTGGCTGGTCCTGTCTGCCGTCGCCGTCATCGCGTCGGCCGGAGCCGCCACCGGGACGCTCGCCGCCAACGAGCGCCTCATGCGCCTGGCCATGGGTCCGTCCCTCATCGGGGCGCAGGGGCGGTTCGTCGCGGCGACCTCGCTGGGGATCACCGTCGGCCAGGTCTCGAACGCGGTGATGCTGGCGATCTTCCCCCTGGCCTACCCGACGTTCGCCGCCCTCTTCCTCATCTCCGGGACGACCCGGCTCATCGTCGCGTCGAGGGCCGAGGTCTCGGCGACCTGGACGACGAGCACGGCCGCCTATCGGATCGAGGACCTCCGCCCCCCGGGGTCGGGGCATCCGCGTCACTCCGGGCCGCCTGGGTCGGGGCCGCCCGGGTCGGGAACGCCCGGGCCGGGGCCGGGCTAGGGCCGACGGGCGACGAAGCCCTCGGCCGAGGTCGCCGGCGCCGTCGAGATCGAGGCCGCGGGACCCGCGACGGTACCGGAAACGGCTCCTGCCGGCCGCGCGCCGACCGTCGACGCCGCCGCCGTGGCGCGCTGGAGGCGCGCGAGCCAGATGAAGCCGAGCACAGCGACGACCGCCGAGATCGCGCCGCCGAAGGCGATGGCCGCCTGGGCGCCGGCGTTCGCGGCGAGAGCGCCGAACAGGAGGCCGCCGATCGGGCTCGTGCCGGCGAACACCGTCAGGTACACGCTCATGACCCGGCCGCGGAGCATATCGGGGACGACGAGCTGGATGGTCGTATTCGCAGTGGCCATCATCGTGATCGACCCGGCGCCGGCGACGAACATGAGGAGCAGGTCGGCCGGGAATGAACCCGTGAAGCCCATGACGACCTGCGCGAGGCCGAGGACCAGGGCGCCGTACAGCATCCGGACCGCCTTGGTCCCGCCGAAGGCGATGAATAGCGCGGCGACGAGGGAGCCGAGGCCGGACGCCGCCATGAGGAATCCGTAGCCGCTCGCGCCGACGTGGAGGACATCCTCGGCGAGCGGCGGGATGAGCACGTTGAAGTTGATGCCGAACGTCGATACGAGGCCGATCAGGGTGACCGCCAGCAGGACGATCCCGGTCCGACGGACATAGTGGAGCCCGTCGGCGAGGTTGTGGCCGACCTCGCGGACCGTCGTCGGCCGGTCGATCCGTGGCGCCGGGTGGAGCTCCTCGGCGCGCATGAGGAAAAGGGCGAGCAGGACGGCGAGGAAGCTGAAGCCATCGATGAGGAAGGCGACCGAGACGCCGAACGCGCCGATCGTCAGGCCGGCGATGGCCGGACCGAGGACGCGGGCGCCGTTGAACATCGCCGAGTTGAGGGCGACCGCGTTGCCGATGTCCGCCTTGCCGACCATCTCCACGGCGAACGCCTGGCGGGTCGGCATGTCGACCGCGTTGCGGACGCCCATGACCATGGCGAGAGCGAACACCTGCCAGACCTGGACCGTCCCCGTCGCGGCGAGGGCGAACAGGAGGAAGCTGACGATCATCGCCACCGTCTGGGTTACGTACATCGTCGGCCGCTTCGGCAGGCTGTCGGCGATGAGGCCGCCGAAGAGGCCGAGGACGAGGACCGGGCCGAACTGGAAGACGGCGATGAGGCCGAGGTCGAACGGGTTGCCGGTCAACTGGAGGACGAGCCAGGCCTGCGCGACCGTCGTCATCCAGGTCCCGATGAGCGAGATGAGCTGGCCGCCGAAGAAGAGTCGGTAGTTGCGGTGGCTCAAGGCGGGCAGCGAACCCCGCGACGGCCCGCCGATCCGGGCCGGATGGCGGATCGTCATGCCGCCGGCTCCGTCGAGCCGCCCGTCGTGGCGGTAGCCGCGACGGCGGGTGCGGCCTCGTCCTGCCAGGTCGTGTGCTCGCCGCGGTTCCACGAGACGATCGCCCCGAGGGCGCTGGCGACCACGCCCGCATAGAAGGCAAGGTGGAGCGCGTCCATGAACGGAGCGAGGTCGATGCCCGACGAGCCGACCTGGGTGCCGCTGAAGATCGACAGGAGGACCTTCGGGTCCATCGCGCTCGTGACCAGGCCGATCGACAGGGCGATAGAGACCACGAAGCCACTGTTCGTCAGCATCATCCGGGCGCCCGCGCCGACGCCACGCTGGGCCGGCGGAACGACGCCCATGACCGCGCTGGTGTTCGGCGAGGCGAACAGCCCCGAACCCGCCCCGATGATCAGCTGCCAGATGGCGAGCTGCCAGTACGGCGTGTCGACCTGGAGCGTCGTGAGTCCGAGCAAGCCGATGCCGGTGACGATCATGCCCAGGGTCGCGAGCCCGCGCGAGCCGTAGCGGTCGGCGAGGACGCCGCTGATCGGCGACAGGACGAGGAGGCCGAGGGCGAGCGGAGCGAGCTTGATGCCGGCCGTGACCGGATCGTCGCCCTTGGCACCCTGGAGGTAGAACACGAGGAGGAACAGCACCCCGTTCCGTGCCACCCCGTTGAGGAGGCTCGTCAGGTTGCCCATCGCGAAGAGGCGGATCTTGAACAGCGACAGGTCGAGGAGCGGATCGGCCCGGTGGGACTCGACCCAGATGAAGGCGGGCGCCGCCACGACGAAGATGACGATGCCGCCGATGACCCAGGTCGTCGTCCAGCCGTAGATGCCGCCGAAGGCGAGGGCGGTCATGAGGCCGAGGAGGCCGGCCAGGTAGAGGCCCGAGCCGAGCCAGTCGAAGGTGATCTTCGCCCGCAGCTTCGGCGGGTCGACGAGGATCGTCGCGGCGGCGATCGTGCCGACGAGGGCGATCGGGACGTTGAACCAGAAGACCGTCCGCCAGCCGAAGCCGGTCAGCCAGCCGCCGAGGATCGGGCCGAGGATGAGCCCGGCGCCGACGACCATCGCGTTGATGCCGAGGGCGCGCCCGAGCTCGCCGCGGGGGAACGCGTCGGTCACGAGGGCGGCCGAGGTCGCCATGACGAAGGCGCCACCGACGCCCTGCAGGACTCGGGCGCCCACCAGTGTCTCAGCCGTCGGGGCGAGGGCGCAGAGGACCGAAGCGACGAGGAAGATCGCGAAGCCGATCGTGTAGCCGCGAGCCCGCCCGATCGTGTCGGAAAGGCGTCCGGCGTTGAGGACGAGGACGGTGGTGACGAGGGTGTAGCCGACCACGATCCACATGAGGGCGAAGAGGTCGGTGTGGAGCTCGCGGAGGATGTCCGGCAGGGCGATGACGAGCGTCCCCGAGGTGAGCGACGCGAGAAGGGCCCCGGTGCTGGTCACGAGGAGGACCCACCAGCGGTAGTCGTCGCGGCCGGCGCGGGCGGCGGCCCGCTCGGCGCGGGCGGAGGTGGTCAACGGACTTCTCCGGGGCCACCTGCATCCAGGTCGGCGAGTCGCTTGCGGAGACGGCTCCGCCGCTCGTCGGCGGTCGCGATCATCTCCTCGAGGCGATCGATCTTGGCCCGCAGGAGGCCGACCTGGCGGTCGGCTCGCTCGAGCGAGTCGGCGATGATCGCGCGGCGCTCGACGGGGTCGGCGGTGCTGCCGAAGGCGGCCCGATGCTCGGCCCGGACGGCCTCGTCCTCGAGCAGCTGGGAGATCTCGGCAAGGGAGAAGCCGGCGTCGTCGCGGAGGCCCTTGATGAAGCGCAGGCGCTCGACGTCGGATGCGTCGTAGAGCCGGTAGGAGCCGTCGCTCCGGGCGGCCGGACTGAGCAGCCCGATCTCCTCGTAATAGCGGATCGAGCGTGTGGTCAGACCCAGCTCCGAGGCGACTTCCTGGATGCGGAGGAGGCGGGCTTGCTGGACCGGCACGGTGGGCACGGGTGCCGGTGGATGACCATTCATCCCCCGGATGGTACCACAACTTTGCCGTTTACGTAAAGGTTAGGGCAAGGACTGCCGACGCACGACGGTACTTCTGGGCGACGCGTCGACGCACCAGCGAATCGGAATACGCACAGAAGCGCATTGACTCTCAGGTTTCTGAAGCGGAAACTCGCCCAACCTCTCTTCAGGGGCTGCATCGAGCTGAGGGTTCGATGAACGGAGCGAAGCTCAATCGCTTCCGGATCGGCGTCGGGTTCGCATTCGCGCTGGCACTGGCGCTGCCATCGTCGGTAGCCGCGGGCGGCCTCGTCCAGGCGGAGGCGTCCGCGGCCGTGCTCGCCGCCCCGCCCGACACGACGAGCTGGATCGTCACGTTCAAGCCCGGCGTGGACACATCGCATTCGTCCACGTTCGCCAAGAACGCGGGCGGACGTTCGGGCCAGGTCTTCAAGCACGCGATCCACGGGTTCGTCTTCCACGGCGACGCGACGGAGGCGGCGACGCTCAAGAAGAATCCGTTCATCCGGACCATCGTCCCGAACGGCAAGATCGCGATCGCCACCGACCCGATCCAGACCGGCGTTTCACGGATCCGGGCGAACCATCTCGGCGGCGACAGCGCCTTCGCGGCCGGATTCACCGGCCAGGGCGTCAAGGTGGCGGTCCTCGACACGGGTGTCGACCTGACCCATCCCGACCTCGTTCCGAACCTCGACATCGCCCTCGGCAAGAACTGCATCACGACCGGGCCGCCGCAGGACGGGCATGGTCACGGCACCCATGTCGCGGGCATCATCGCGGCCGCCGACAACGGCGTTGGCGTCATCGGCGTCGCGCCGAAGGCGACGATCGTCCCGATCAAGGTCCTTGATGACACCGGCAACGGCCAGTGGTCGAACCTCATCTGCGCGGTCGACTACCTGACCGGCCTCATGACCGACGGCGACCCGACCAACGATGTCCGGGTCGCGAACATGAGCCTCGGCGACGTCGGCGGGATCGGCACCTGCACCGACGGCTCGATCCGCGAGGCGATCTGCAAGTCCGTCGCGGCAGGCGTTACCTATGTCGCCGCGGCCGGCAACTCGACCGTCGACGCGTCGACGTTCATCCCGGCGGCATTCCCCGAGGTCATCGCCGTCTCCGCCTTGACCGATCTCGACGGCGAGCCGGGCGGCCAGGGCGGCTGCCTGATCGACTTCTTGTCCTACTACTGTGATGACACCCTGGCCGAGTTCAGCAACTTCGGCTCGACCATCGCGGTGGCAGCGCCTGGGGTCCAGATCTACTCCGACTGGACGGGCGGTGGCTACGCGACCGAGGACGGCACGAGCATGGCGTCGCCGCACGTCGCCGGCGTTGCCGCCCTCGTGCTCCAGGCCAAGCCGTCGCTCACGCCGGCCGACATCCGCTACGTCCTGACCGCGACCGGCGAGTGCCCCGATGGGACGTTCGCCGACACGAACGGTCACGGCGACTGCACCGGCGAAGGCCAGTGGGGCAACGACCCGGATGGGATCGCCGAGCCGCTCGTCAACGCCCTCCACGCGGTCCAGGGCGCCACCGGCGACCGACTGCCGACGGTGTCGATCACTTCACCGGCCAACGGCGCGACCGTGACCGGCCCGGTGGCCATCACGGCGAACGCGACCGACGACCACGGCATCACGAAGGTCGACTTCTCCGTCAACGGTGCACTGATAGGTACCGACACGAACGGGACCGACGGGTGGTCCGCGAACTGGGACGCGAGCGCGGTCGACCAGGGCAGCTACAGCATCGCGGCGAAGGCGACCGACACGGCCGGCCAGACCTCGACCAGCCGCGTCACCGTCGTGCGACCGACCAACCTGCAGGGCTCGTGGGTCGGGAAGTACGGCTCCGACGGATACATCCTCGGCAACTGGAACGGGAACAACTCCGACCTGGCGAGCCTGCCGGCCGGGGTGACCTACAGCCTCACCCAGGGCGCGCGGGCGACCTGGGTCTCACCGACCACAGACGTCCGCGCCCTGACCGACCCTGCCGGGGTGCAGCGGCGGTCGCAGACCTTCTATGACCTGAGCCAGCTTCAGGTGAAGCTGAGCTTCACGAACGCCTACAGCGGGCTCCTCCACCTCTACGCGGTCGACTGGGACGCGTACGGCGGCAACCGCTACGAGACGATCACCGTCGACGATGGAAGCGGTCCGCGACCCGTCGGGCTGACAAGCTCGTTCCAGGCCGGCGCGTGGGTCCACATGCCCATCGCGGTCGGGGCCGGCGGCTCGGTGGTCGTCACCGTCTCGAAGACCGGCGGCTACAGCGCAGTCCTCGCCGGGCTCTTCCTCGGCGGCGGGGGCACCCCGCCGCCACCGCCCACCGTGCCGGGTGCCCCGACCGGGCTCACGGCGACGGCGGGCATCGGGCAGGTCGCGCTGGCCTGGACGGCGCCCGCGTCGAACGGCGGGAGCCCGATCAGCGGTTACACCGCGACGGCGAGCCCGGGCGGCGCGACGTGCACGAGCGCGACGCTCGGCTGCACGATCACCGGTCTGACGAGCGGCACGCCGTACAGCTTCTCCGTCACTGCGACCAACTCGGTGGGGACGGGACCGGCTTCGTCGCCCGTCAGTGCGACACCGCTGGCGCCCGTGACCCTGCCCGTCGACAGCCCCGGCGTCCAGGGCACCTGGGTCGGCAACTACGGCCACGACGGATACGTCCTCGCCGACTGGAACGGTGCGAACACCGACCTGGCGAGCCTGCCGGCGGGCGTGACATTCGGCCTCGACAAGGGCGCCCGGTACACGTGGGCCAGCTCGACGACGGACGTGCGCGCCCTGACCGGGCCCAGCGGCTCGGGAAGACAGTCCCAGACCTGGTATGACGGCTCGCAGATGCAGGTCCATCTGACCTTCACCAACGCCTACAGCGGGACACTCCACCTCTACGCCGTCGACTGGGACGCATACGGCGGCAACCGCTACGAGAACATCACCATCGATGACGGGAGTGGGCCGCGCGTCGCCCAGCTCTCAAGCTCGTTCATCCCCGGCGCGTGGGTCCATGCGCCGATCAGCGTCGCGGCCGGCGGCACCGTCCACATCACCGTCGATAAGACCGCCGGTGAGTCGGCTGTCCTGGCCGGCCTCTTCCTCGGTGGCGCGACCTCGCCGCCGCCGAGCCTTCCGGTCGATTCCCCTGGCGTCCAGGGCACCTGGGTCGGCAACTACGGCCACGACGGCTACATCCTCGCCAACTGGAACGGCGATAGCACCGATCTGTCCAACCTGCCGGCCGGCGTGACGTACGCGCTCGAGCTCGGCGCCCGGGCGACGTGGGTCTCGCCGACGACCGACGTCCGGGCTCTCACGGACCCGGCCGGGGTCGAGCGCCGGTCGCAGACCTTCTATGCGGCCGACGAACTCCGCGTCCGTCTCACCTTCGCCAACGCGTACAGCGGCACCCTCCACCTCTACGCGGTCGACTGGGACGCCTACCAGGGCAACCGCTACGAGAACATCACCATCGACGACGGGAGCGGGCCACGGATGGCCACCCTGTCGAGCTCGTTCGTGCCCGGCGCCTGGATCCATGTCCCGATCGCGGTCGGAGCCGGCGGCTCGGTCACCGTCACCGTCGACCGGACGGCCGGTAACAGCGCCGTTCTTGCCGGCCTGTTCCTCGGCGGAGGGAGTGCGCCGCCGCCGCCACCGACCGCACCGGGTGCCCCGACCGGACTCACCGCGACCGCGGGCAACGGGCAGGTCGCCCTCAGCTGGACAGCCCCCGCCTCCAACGGCGGCAGTGCCATCACCGGCTACACCGTGACCGGATCCCCGGGCGGGACGTGCACGAGCGCGACGCTTGGCTGCACAGTCACCGGGTTGACCAATGGGACGGCGTACAGCTTCACCGTCACCGCGACGAACTCCGTCGGTACCGGACCTCCGTCGGCATCAGCCAGCGCGACGCCGGCAACGGTGCCGGGAGCCCCGACCGGGCTGACCGCGACCGCGGGCAACGGCCAGGTCGCCGTGGCCTGGAGCGCGCCGGCAAGCAACGGCGGCAGCACCATCACCGGTTACACGGCGACGGCGAGCCCAGGCGGCGCCTTCTGCACCACGACGGGTCTCGGCTGCACGATCAACGGCCTGACCAACGGCACGGGCTACACCTTCACCGTCACGGCCGCGAACGCGGTTGGCACTGGTCCTGCCTCAGCGCCGGCCAGCGCGACGCCGGCGACCGTACCGGGCGCCCCGACCGGGCTCACCGCCACCGCGGGGAACGCCCAGGTGGCCCTCACCTGGACGGCACCCGCCGCCACCGGCGGCAGCTCGATCACCAGCTACACCGTGACCGCCTCGCCGGGTATCGGGACGTGCTCCTCGGCAAGCCTCGGCTGCACGGTCACCGGGTTGACAAACGGCACCCTCTACACCTTCACCGTCACCGCGACCAACGCCGTCGGTACGGGTCCGGCCTCCTCGCCGGCCTCCGCAACGCCGCAGGCGCCGCCACCGCCGACTGTGCCGGGTGCCCCGACCGGGCTCACCGCCACCCCGGGCAACACGCAGGTCGCGCTCACCTGGACCGCCCCGGCGAGCAACGGCGGCAGCACTATCACCGGCTACACCGTGACCGGATCCCCGGGCGGGACGTGCACCTCGGCGAGCCTCGGCTGCACGGTCACCGGGTTGGCGAACGGCACCCTGTATAGCTTCACCGTCACCGCAACGAACGCGATCGGCACAGGCCTGGCCTCGAGCCCGGCCTCGGCCACGCCGACCGCGCCTCCGCCGCCGCCGACCGTGCCGGGAGCACCGACCGGGCTCACCGCGACGGCAGGCAACGCCCAGGTCGCCCTCACCTGGACCGCCCCGGCCAGCAACGGTGGCAGCGCCATCACCGGCTACAAGGTCTACCGGTCCACCACGACCGGGACGGAGACGCTCCTCACCACCCTCGGCGTCGTCACGTCGTACACGAATACGGGACTGACGAACGGAACCACGTACTTCTACAAGGTCACGGCGGTCAACGCGGTCGGCGAGAGCACCCGATCCGGCGAGGCATCCGCGAAGCCAGTGACCGTCCCCACTGCACCACGCAACGTCACGGCCACAAGGAGCGCCACGAAGGGGGTCAACCTCGCCTGGACCGCTCCGTCATCGACCGGCGGCAGCGCCATCACCGGCTACCGGATCTACCGGTCGACCGCGACCGCCACGGAGGCCTTCCTCGTGGCCACCGGGAACGTGACCAGCTACGTCGACACGGCGACCACCGCCGGCGTCCGCTACTACTACAAGATCGCGGCGGTCAACGCCGTCGGCACGGGTCCCCTGTCGGCCGAGGTCAACGCCCGCGCGCGATAGCCAGGCTGATCACGCGTCGACGTCGGCCGACCGGAAACCGCCGACAGCACCCTGGGTCGTCGTTCGTCCATACCGGTAGTCAACGACCATCCGTGGCTGCCGGGGACGTACCGGACGAGCATGGCTTCAGTCCTCTCGATACAGGAGCCATCGCCGTGATCTCGTTGTCCGCCCTCTTCATCATCGCCGGATCTGTCCTGCTCATCGCGATCGGCGCGTGGCTCGGTTCGGGTTCCGACGATGCGCTCAGGCTCGACCGCCCCCGTGGCGTCCAGGAAACGGACCTTCGTCCATTCCGATTCCGCGACGCTCGCTGAGGGTCGCCGCCATGACCTGAGGGTCTCCGCCGCCTGCCGCTGCGGCGGCGCGCCCCATGCCGCCTGCTCGGGTATGCTCCGCCGGCGGGGACAGGGCGGGCGATCGATGGCGGAGGATCCCACGGTGACTGCGAGGGCGCGGCTCGTCGCCACTGGTAGCCGATGGCGTCGGTGAAGCCGCCGCGCCCGAGCGCGTCGAAGCCTGCCACGTCGAAGCCTGCCTCGTCGAAGACGCCGCGGAAGGGCGCCAAGCCGGCCGGCACGGCGCCCGACGCTACCGAGGTCGCCGACGCCACCGAGGTCGCCCTCCGAGCCCGCATCGAGTCACTCGAGCGGGAAGCGGAACGGCAAGCGGAGGCAGCGCATGTCGACGCCGCCCTCCTCAAGATCGCCGAGACCGCGGCCGCGGCGCACGACATGGGCGAGTTCTACGCGGCCATCTACGAGATCGTCGGCAGCCTCGTCTACGCGACCAACTGCTACATCGCCCTGTACGACGAGAGTCGCAACGCGGTCAGCTTCCCGTTCTTCGTGGACGAGGTCGATCCGGACCTCCCGGATCCGACGGTCTGGCACGACATGGGCGAGGGCGACGCCGCGGGCGCGACGGGCTGGCTGCTGCGGACCGGCCAGCCGAAGCTGCTGACCGCGCGACAGATGACGGACATGGCCTCGTCCGGCAAGCTCAAGACCGTCGGCGCCGTGGCGGAGACGTGGGTCGGGGCGCCGCTCCGCTCAGAGGGCCGGACCCTCGGCCTCATCGCCGTCCAGAGCTACCGTCCGGACCGACTCCACACGGAACGCGATCTCGAGGTCCTCACGTTCGTCGCCCAGCACATCGCGTCGGCGCTCGCCCGGACCCGGGCCATCGACGAGACCCGCCAGCGGAACGCCGAGCTGGCCCTCGTCAACGAGGTCGGGCTCGCCCTCGCCCAGCAGCTCGAGTTCGACGCCGTCGTCGACCTCGTCGGCGAGCGAGTCCGCCGGATCTTCGGCGTCGACTCCATGTTCATCGGCCTCGTCGACGAGCGGGCCGGCCTCATCCGCTTCCCCTATGTCATCGACGTCGGTCGATTGCTCGGGAGCGAAGAGATGAGCCCGGTCCCCATCGGTGTCGGGCTCACGTCCTGGGTGATCAACAACAATCGGCCCCTCCTCCTCGGCGCGAGCTCCGACCCGACGCCTGTCGCCTCGGTGGTCCAGGGTGCCACGCCCGAGTCGTGGCTTGGCGTTCCCATCCCGGCCGGAGACCGCGTGATCGGTGTCGTCGTGCTCGAAAGCCAGCTGAAGGACCGGTTCGGGTCGGCCGACGAACGCCTGCTCGGTACGCTCGCGGCGAGCATGGGCGTGGCCCTCGAGAACGCGCGGCTCTTCGACGAGACCAAGCGCCTGCTCTCCGAAACCGATGAGCGGGCCGCCGAGCTGGCCCTCATCAACAGCGTCCAGGAGGGCCTCTCGGCCAACCTCGACATGCAGTCGATGTACGACCTGGTCGGGAACAAGATCCAGGAGATCTTCGACGCCCAGGTCGTCACGATCGGGATCTTCGATCTCGAGAACGACCTCGTCCGTTTCCCGTTCGTTCTGGAACGCGGAGTGCGCTTTCCGGATTCGCCCTTCCCGATCGTCGGGTTCAGCCGGCAGGTCCTCGACACGGGTCAGATGCTCCTCGTCAACGACGTCGACGAATGGGACCGCGAGCACGGCCAAAACAGCCCGATCATCCAGGGCGAGAAACCGAAGTCGGTCCTCTTCGCGCCGCTGAGCCTCGGCGGCACGGTCCGCGGTCGCATCTCACTTCAGAACCTCGACCGGACCGGAGCGTTCTCGGACTCGGACGTCCGCCTCCTCGCGACACTCGCCGGCAGCCTCAGCGTCGCGCTCGAGAACGCCCGCCTGTTCGATGAGACGAAGCGCCTCCTGGAGGAGACCGACCAGCGGGCGGCTGAGCTCGCCGTGGTCAACGAGATCGGTCAGGCGCTGGCCGGGCAGCTCGATTTCGAGGCCATCATCGACCTCGTCGGCGGCCGATTGGCGACCGTCCTCGCCAGCCAGGATATGTACATCGCGCTCTACGACCGCGACTCGAACATGATCCGCTTCCCGTTCGAGCTCGATCATGGCCGGAGAGTGCACGGCCAGCCGATCGAACTCGGCCAGGGACTTACCTCGACGATCATCGCGTCGCGCAATCCCCTGCGACTCGGCACCGTCGCCGAGCAGAATGCCAACGGCGCACTGCCCGGGACGTACGCCGAGGGCGAGTCGGGCAGCATCGGCGAGTCGTGGCTCGGCGTCCCGATCATGAGCGGCGAACACGTGAGCGGTGTCGTCGTCTTCGGTCA
Organism: uncultured Chloroflexia bacterium; assembly: GCA_963745405.1. Classification (GTDB taxonomy): domain Bacteria; phylum Chloroflexota; class Limnocylindria; order Limnocylindrales; family CSP1-4; genus C-114. The sequence continues at coordinate 305,378 of CAVUWY010000002.1, forward strand.
GGACGCACCGAATGCCTTCAGCGAGGCCGACGAACGCCTCGTTACCACCGTCGCCTCGAGCATGGGCGTCGCCCTCGAGAACGCCCGCTTGTTCGACGAGACGAAGCGGCTCCTGGCCGAGACCGACCAGCGCGCCGCCGAGCTGGCGATCATCACGAGCGTCCAGGACGGCCTCGCCGCCGAGCTCGACATGCAGTCGATGTACGACCTCGTCGGCGACAAGGTCCGCGAGATCTTCGACGCTCAGATCGTCGACATCGCGACCTACGACCGCAGGAGCGGACTACTCCGCTTCCCCTACTCGATCGAGCGGGGAGAACGCTTCCCCGACGAGTCGATGCCCATCTTCGGCTTCCGGAAGCACGTCATCGAGTCGAAGCGGCCGCTCCTCATCGACCACGACGTCATCGAGGCGGCCGCGAAGTACGGCAACCCCGAGGCCATGGTCGGAGAGACGCCGAAGTCGGCCCTCTTCGTTCCACTGATCGTCGGCGACGAGGCGCGGGGCGTGATCTCGCTCCAGAACCTCGATCAGGACTACGCGTTCAGTGAGGCCGAGGTCCGACTCCTCACCACCCTCGCCGGCAGCCTCAGCGTCGCCCTCGAGAATGCCCGCCTGTTCGACGAGACGAAACGCCTCCTGGCCGAGACCGACGAGCGGGCGGCCGAGCTGGCCGTCGTCAACAGCGTCCAGGAAGGCCTGTCGGCCAACCTCGACATGCAGTCGATGTACGACCTCGTCGGCGACAAGATCCACGAGATCTTCGACGCCCAGGCCGTCGACATCGCGACCTACGACGTCCCAGCGGGCACCGTCCGATACCAGTACACCATCGAGAAGGGGGTCCGCTTCCCGAACACGGTCATGCCGCTCCGGGGCTTCGGGAAGATCGTCCTGGAGACCCGCCAGATACTCCTCGTCAACGACGTGGAGGCCTGGGAGCGGGAGCGGGGCATCGTCACGCCGTCGATCGCCCAGGGAGAGCCGGCCAAGGCGGTGCTGTTCGCTCCGCTGATCTCGGGCGGCGAGGTGAAGGGCCGCATCTCACTCCAGAACATAGACAGGACAAGTGCGTTCTCGGAGTCCGACGTCCGTCTCCTCACGACGATCGCCGGCAGCCTGAGCGTCGCCCTCGAGAACGCCCGCCTGTTCGACGAGACGAAGCGCCTCCTGGCCGAGACCGACGAGCGGGCGGCCGAGCTGGCCGTCGTCAACAGCATCCAGGAAGGCCTGTCGGCCAATCTCGACATGGCGGCGATGTACGAACTCGTCGGCGACAGGATCCAGGAGGTCTTCGACGCCCAGGTCGTCGACATCGCGACCTACGACGTCCCGGCGGGCACCCTGACCTACCAGTACACGATCGAGAAGGGCGCCCGCTTTCCCAACTTCACCCGCCCCGTCGGCGGCTTCGGGAAGATCGTGATGGAGACGCACCAGGTCCTCCTCGTCAACGACGTCGATGCCTGGGAGCGGGATCACGGGGTCAGGAATCCGGCCATCCAGGGCGAGGACACCAAGTCGGTCCTGTTCGCGCCATTGATGAGCGGCGGGGAGATCAGGGGCCGGATCTCGCTCCAGAACGTCGACCGGACGAACGCGTTCTCCGACTCCGACGTCCGCCTGCTGACGACGCTGGCCTCGAGTCTCAGCGTCGCCCTCGAGAATGCCCGCCTGTTCGACGAGACGAAGCGCCTCCTGGCCGAGACCGATGAACGGGCCGCCGAGCTGGCCGTGGTCAACAGCGTCCAGGAGGGTCTGTCGGCCAACCTCGACATGCAGGCGATGTACGAGCTCGTCGGCGACAAGATCCACGAGATCTTCGACGCCCAGGTCGTCGACATCGGGATCTTCGACCTCGCGGCAGGCACGGTGAACTACCCCTACACGATCGAGCGCGGCGTCCGCTTCCCCGACGAGACCACGGGGATCGGCGGGTTCGCTGCCCAGATCCTCGAGACCCGCCAGGTGATCCTCGTCAACGACGTCGACGCATGGATCGCGGAGGGGAACTCCGCCCTCGTCGTCACCCAGGGCGAGCCGGCGAAGTCGGTCCTCTTCGCGCCGCTCATCGTGTCGGGCGAGGTGCGCGGTCGGATCTCGCTCCAGAACCTCGACCACATCAACGCCTTCTCCGACTCGGACGTCCGACTGCTGACGACGCTCGTCTCGAGCCTCAGCGTCGCCCTCGAGAACGCTCGCCTGTTCGACGAGACGAAGCGCCTCCTCGGCGAGACGGACCAGCGGGCGGCCGAGCTCGCGATCATCACGAGCGTCCAGGACGACCTCGCCGCGGAGCTCGACACCCAGGCGATGTACGACGTCGTCGGCGAGCGGCTCGCGTCGATCTTCGACGTTCACTCCGTCGACATCGCGACCTATGACGTCGCGGCCGGCACGCTCACCTATGCGTACTCCATCGAGCGGGGTGTCAGGTTCCCGGCAACGACCTCCGAGATCGGCGGATTCGGCCAGACCGTGCTCGAGACCCGCCAGGTACTCCTCGTGAACGATGTCGAGGCGTGGTTCGCGGCGCGCGGTGGCCGGAAGTCCGCACCGATGGGAGAACCGGCCAAGTCGGTGCTCTTCGCCCCACTCATCGTCGGCGACGACGTCCGGGGACGGATCTCGCTCCAGAACCTGGACCGGCTCAACGCGTTCTCGGAGTCGGACGTGCGGCTGCTGTCCGCGCTCGCGAGCAACCTCAGCGTCGCCCTCGAGAAGTCCCGCCTGTTCGAGGAGACGAAGCGGCTCCTCGCCGAGACCGACGAGCGAGCCGCCGAGCTGGCGATCATCAACGGAGTCCAGGAAGGCCTCGCCCGGAACCTCGACCGCCAGGCGATGTACAACCTCGTCGGGGACAAGATCCACGAGATCTTCGACGCCCAGGTCGTCGACATCGCTGTCATCGACCGGGAGGCGGACAGGGTCCGATTCGCATACAGCATCGAGCGCGGGGTGCATTTCGACATCGACTCGATGCCCCTCATCGGCTTTCGCCGGCACGTCGTCGAGACCGCCAGGCCGATCCGCGTCGCCGACTTCCCGGCCGAGGCACCGGCCTACGGCAATCCCGCCTCGATCGTCGGCGAGCCGCCCATGTCTGCCCTCTTCGCTCCGCTCGCCGTCGGGCGCCAGGTCGAGGGCGTCATCTCGCTCCAGAACCTCGACCGGAAGGACGCCTTCAGCGACGACGACCTGCGACTCCTCACCACGCTCTGCTCCAGCCTCAGCGTGGCCCTCCAGAACGCCCGGCTGGTGGAGGAGACTCGGCGCCGCGCGTCCGAGCTCGCGACGGTGAACCAGATCAGCCAGGCGGCCGCGACCCGACTCGATGTGAACGCGCTCATCGAGCTCGTCGGCGACCGGACTCAGGAGGCCTTCGATGCCGACATCGCGTACGTCGCCTTGCTCGACGCGTCGACCGGCCGGATCGACTTCGTCTACTACTTTGAGGAGGGCAAGACGACCGAGAGCCCCTCGATGACCCTTGGGGAGGGGTTGACGTCTCGGATCCTCAGATCGGGCAGGCCACTCCTCCTTACGACCGACGAGCAGTTCGAGGAGCTCGGCACACGCGGACTCGGCGTCCCGGCCAAGTCGTACGTCGGGGTGCCGATCATGGTCGGTGACCGCGCCATCGGCGCCATCAGTGTCCAGAGCACCTCGGAGGTCGGCCGCTTCGGCGAGGGAGACGTCCGCCTCCTGACGACGATCGCCGCCAACGTCGGGACCGCCATCCAGAACGCCCGCCTGTACCAGGAGATGCGGCGCCGGGCCGACGAGATGGCCGCTCTCAACGACGTCGGCCGCGAGATCACCGCGACCCTCGACCTGGACCGCGTCCTCGAACGGATCGCGGAGCAGGCGAAGACGCTCCTCGAGGCGGATACGAGCGCCGCCTTCCTCCGCGAGATGGAGGCAGGCGAGGAGGTCTTCCGGCCGCTCGTCGCCCTCGGCGACATCGCCGACGAGATCATGGTCGACCGGATCCGCCCGGGCGAAGGGATCCTCGGGGACATCGCCACGCGCGGTGAGGCCGAGGTCGTGAACGACGCGACCACCGACCCCCGCACCGTCCTGATCCCCGGCACGGACGAGCACCCGGACGAACGACTCATGGCCGCCTCGCTCGTCGGACGCGACGGGGTCGTCGGCATCCTCGCGGTGTGGCGCGACGGCCGGCCGTTCTCCCAGGAGGACCTCGACTATCTCGTCGGCCTGTCGCAGCAGGCGGCTATCGCCATCGACAACGCCCGCCTGTTCGGCGCGACAAGCGAGGCCCGCGAGTTGGCCGAGCAGGCGAACCAGGCGAAGAGCACGTTCCTCGCCGCGATGAGCCACGAGATCCGGACGCCGATGAACGCGATCATCGGCATGAGCGGACTCCTCGCCGATACGCCGCTCGACGGTGAGCAGCGCGACTACGTCGACACGATCCGGACCTCCGGCGATGCCCTCCTCACCATCATCAACGACATCCTCGACTTCTCGAAGATCGAGGCTGGCCGGGTGGAGCTCGATCGGCGGCCGTTCGACGTCCGTTCCACCGTCGAAGGCGCTCTCGACCTCATGGCGCCGACGGCCTCCAAGAGGGGCCTCGAGCTCGTCTACGAGGTCGACGACGAGGTTCCGGCCACCGTTGTCGGCGATGTCGGACGGGTCCGCCAGGTCGTCCTCAACCTCCTTTCGAACTCGGTGAAGTTCACCGAGCGGGGCGAGATCCACGTCCACGTCGGAGCACGACCGGCGCCTGAACAGCCGAAGAAGGGCGGCAAACGGCCAACGTGGGTGTTGACCGTCGTCGTTCGCGACACCGGCATCGGCATCGCACCGGAGCGGCGCGATCGGCTCTTCCAGTCGTTCAGCCAGCTCGACGTGAGCGTCACCCGCCGGTACGGCGGCACCGGCCTCGGGCTGGCCATCAGCCGGCGCCTGGCCGAGGCCATGGGCGGCGACCTGACGGTCGAGAGCAGCGGCGTCGTCGGCGAGGGCAGCACGTTCGCCTTCTCCCTGCTCGCTGAGGAGGGGGTCGCGGCGACCACGTCCACCCGCCGTCGCGAGGAGCCGACGGACCTCGTCGGCCGGCACGTCCTCGTCGTCGACGACAACGCGACCAATCGGCGCATCCTCACCGCCCAGCTCGCCCGCTGGGGGATGGAGTCGCGGGAAACGGAGTCGTCGGTCGAGGCCCTGGCCTGGATCGAGGCCGGCGAGCGCTTCGACTTGGCCCTGGTCGACCATCTCATGCCGGAGCTCGACGGGCTTGCCCTCACCGAGGCCATCCGCCGGGCCCGCCCGACTGACGCCCCGGCCATCATCGTCCTCTCGTCGGTCGGCCAACGGGGGGCTCGTGAGGCCGATGACGTGATGTTCCTCACGAAGCCGGTCAAGCCGTCCGCCCTCCACGACGCGATCGTCACCACGCTGGCGCCGGCGACGGCTACCTCGACCGCCCGTCGCACGCCAGCCAAGCAGGAGCGCCGCGACGCCCAGATCTCGCTCGACCGACGCCTCCACATCCTCGTCGCCGAGGACAACGCCGTGAACCAGAAGCTCGCGATGCGCCTCCTCGAACGGCTCGGCTACGCGGCGGACCTCGCGGAGAACGGGCTCGAAGCGATCGCCGCCATCGAGCAGAAGCACTACGACGTCGTCTTCATGGACGTCCAGATGCCCGAGCTCGATGGCCTCGAGGCGACGCGCCGGATCGTCGCCCGATGGGATCGGGCGCACCGACCGACGATCGTGGCGATGACCGCCAACGCGATGGACGGCGACCGGGAGATGTGTCTCGCCGCGGGCATGGACGACTACCTGAGCAAGCCGATCCGGCCCGAGGAACTCGCCGCGGCCCTGGACAGGGCGGCCGACGCTCGCCTTGCCGGCACGAAGGGGTCGGGTCGGAACGGCGCCTCGAAGACCCGCTCCAACGGTGACACGAAGTCGGCGGCCAAGGCCGCTCCGAAGGCCGGCTCGAACGGTGACACGAAGTCGGCGGCCAAGGCCGCTCCGAAGGCCAGCGGGAACGGCGGGGCGAAGGCGAGTAACGGCGTAGCGAAGTCGAGTGGGAACGGCGCAGCGAAGGTGCGCTCCAACGGGGCCTCGAAGACGGGCTCGACAGGGGCTGCCAAGCCGGCCGCGGGCAAGGCCCCCAAGGCCGGCTCGAACGGGGCCACCAAGTCGGCGGCAAAGACGACCGCGAAGCGAAAGGGCAGCCGATGACCGCCGACCAGACCAACGAGCCGATCGTGGACGCGCCGATCGACAACCCGACGATCGACCGACTGCTCGAGTCGGTCGGGGGGGACGAGTCGTTCCTCGACGAGCTCACCGAGGCGTACCTCGCCGACGCCCCGGTCCACCTGGCGGCCATCCGCCGGGCGCTCGACGCCGGCTCCGCCGAGGAGCTCGTCCGCCCGGCCCACACCCTCAAGTCGAGCAGCGCCACGGTCGGCGCCCTGGTCCTGTCCGGCTATGCCCGCGAGCTGGAGCTCGACGCCCGAGGCGGTTCCGTCGCCGGCGGCGAGGAGCGCCTGGCTGCCGCCGATGCCGAGTTCGGCCGTGTCTCCCACGCCCTCAGCGAGCTCCGCACCGCCCGCTGGCGAACGACGGGGGGCTGAGAGGATGGCGGTGGACCAGGAGCTGCCGGGCGGGATGGCCGGCGAGGTAGCGGCCGGACCGGGTTCCGGCGCGCGCATCCTCGTCGTCGACGACAGCCGGGTGAACCGGCTCATGCTGACGCGGCTCCTCACGTCGCTCGGCCATGAGCCGATCGAGGTCGAGAACGGCAGGGCAGCCCTCGAGCGCCTCCGCGACGCCGGGGCCGACCCGATCGACCTCGTCCTCCTCGACCTCGTCATGCCCGAGCTCGACGGCTACGAGACGCTCGCCCTCATGAAGGACGACCCGAACCTCGCCGCGATCCCGGTCATCGTGATCTCCGACGTCGACGACATCGCCAGCGTCGTCCGCTGCATCGAGATGGGTGCCGCCGACTACCTCCCCCGCCCGTACGAGCCGTCGATCCTCCAGGCCCGCATCGGCACATCGGTCGAGAACGCCCGGCTCGTCCGGACGATCTCCCGCCAGCGGGGCGCCCTGGCCCGCTTCCTCTCGCCCCAGGTCGCCGAGCTCGTCTCGAGCCCGGAGGGCGAGGAGATGCTGGTCGGCCATCGCCGCCGGATCACGGCGGTCTTCTGCGACCTCCGCGGCTTCACCGCGTTCACCGAGACGGCCGAACCGGAGGAGCTCCTCGGCGTCCTCCGCGAATACCACGCGGCGATGGGCGACCTCGTCGTCGAGCACGGCGGGACGCTCGAGCACTTCGCCGGCGATGGGATGCTCGTCTTCTTCAACGACCCGATCCTCCAGGACGACCACGAGCTGCGAGCGGTCCGGATGTCGATCGCGATGCGCGAGCGGTTCGACGACCTGGCGGCGCGCTGGCGTAAGCGCGGCTACGGGCTCGGTTTCGGGGTCGGCGTCGCCGTCGGCTTCGCGACACTCGGCCGGATCGGCTTCGAGGGCCGTCACGACTACGCGGCGATCGGCGCCGTCGTCATCCTCGCCTCACGCCTCAGCACGAAGGCGCTCGACGGTCAGATCCTCCTGAGCCAGCAGGCCTACGCCGCCGTCGAGGGCCAGATCCAGGTGGAGGAGGCCGGTGAGCTCGAGCTGAAAGGCTTCAGCCGGCCGATGCCGGCCTACCTCGCGACGCGCTGAGGGAGTTCGCCCGCCCGTCGTCTGAGCGTGGCGAGATAGGCGCCCGAACCGGACCACCGCGGCCACGTGACGTCCCGCTCGGACGGTGTCTCGTACGGAGCGGGTGACTCGGACGTCCTTCGCGATCGCTCGTCGGACAGGTCGACGATCGACGAACCGCTCGCGACGATGAGCTCGCTGTCGAAGGTGGCAAGGTCGGCCCCGAGCGATTGGGCAAGCGCGAGGTAGGCCGCGTCGTACGCAGTCAACCCCCATCGCTCGATGAGATCGAGGGCGGCAAGCAGAGTCGGTCTGTCGACCTCGGCGGTCGTGAGCCCGAGCTGATCCAGTTCGAACAACGCCTCGATGACCGCGGCACCAGTGTTCCCATGACCCTTCGTCAGAGCGTTGACGATCTCGAGCCAGAAGTGGGCGGGCACGATCAGTTCCGTACGCTCCTCCAGCCAGCGATCGATCGCCGCTCGTGCGACCGGCGATGCTCGCTCAGGCCGGACGAGCGCGATCCCGACCGAGGCGTCGACGACCATCCGATCGCTCATCGGCCGGACTCCCGATACGGCGGCCGGACCGCGTCCGCGTCGAAGTCGGGATCGTCACGTGATCGTTCGTGCCTCATCGGGGTGACCGCGTCCGCTGTGCCAGCTCGCCGGAGCACATCATCGAGGTGGGCCGCACGAGCGTCCCGTTCCTGGCGTATCAGGGTCGCCCCGTCGGGCTCCTCGAGGATCTCGGGGTGCTCACGGGCCATCCGCTCGCGGAAGGCATCGAGGCGATCCAGCGCCGCCAGGGCGCGTCGCTTGCGCTCCTCGGCGTCGTCGTCGAGTCGCTGGGCATCCTCGACCGAGACGAGCACGGCCATCGGCCGATGGTCGCGCTCGATAAGGATCCGCTCACCGGCGGACGCGGCATCGAGCAGCTCGCCGAGCTTGCCGCGCAGCTCCAAAGCCGTGATGGTTCTCATGGCAAACCATGATAGTCAGCCATATCAATCGTGGAGGTGGTCTCCCGGAGCCAGCGATAAGAGCCTTGTCGCTGCGATGGGCCCCGCGCACAATGGCCGGGCATGGATGACCCGACTGCTGGTGGGGGGTCGCCGCCGATAGTCGCGACCACTGCGCGCACAGGCACCATCACGCGCGGCTTCCTGTTCTCCGACCTTCGCGGGTACACCCAGTTCGTCGAGACGCACGGCGCCGCGGCGGCCGCCGATGTCCTCGTTCGCTACCGGGCCCTCGTCCGCGACCTCGTCAGCCGGCACGCCGGGGCCGAGATCAAGACCGAGGGAGACAGCTTCTACGTCGTGTTCGACGTGGTGAGCGACGCCGTCCAGTGCGGACTCGAGATCGTCGACAAGGCGCGCGCGGCATCGATCGAGCGGCCCGAGGCGCCGATCGCGGTCGGCATCGGGATCCACGCCGGCGAGACGATCGAGACGCCGGACGGCTACGTCGGCGGGCCGGTCAACATCGCGGCGCGGCTCTGCGCCCTGGCCGGTCCCGGCGAGGTCCTGGTCAGCGACACGGTCCGGGCCCTGACCCACACGGTCCTGTCGGTCAGCTTCGTCCCCCACGGCAAGAAAGCCCTCAAGGGCGTTACCGACCCGGTCGCCGTGTTTGCCGTGGTCGCGGAGCGTCCGAGCCTCACGGGCATCGGTCGACTGCGCGGGCTATCGCGCGGTGCGCGGGCCGCCATCGCGATCGTGGTCGTCATCGCCGTCGTCGGGGTCGGGGCATTCGCCGCCAACGCCCTCCATCGTGGCGCCGGCCTCCCGCCCGGGGCGTGGAAGATCGGCGTGGATGTGCCCCTCACGGGTAAGGCGGCATCCGGCGGTGCTCCGATCGCAAACGGGGTCACCCTGGCGGTCGACGAGGCGAACACGGCGGGCGGCATCGATGGCGCCCAGCTTTCGGTCGACGAGATGGATGACGGCAGCTCGGGGCAGGTCGCTCAGGATCCCGTTCGCGGCGCCGCGAACGTCACGGCCATGGTCGCCGATCCCAGAGTGGTTGCGATGGTCGGGCCCCGGTCATCCGGCGTCGCGGCCTCGGAGATCCCGATAACGAACCGGGCCGGACTCCTCGAGTGCAGTCCCGCGAACACAACACCCGGCCTGACGAAGCCCCGCGACGGCGCCCTCGATCTCCGATCGGCATTCCCGACCCGCATCAACTACATCCGGACGGCGCCGTCGGACGACATCCAGGGCCCTGCCCTCGCCGCGTTCGTCTACACGGACCTCGGCGCGAAGTCGACGCTCGTCATCGACGACGCCGACAAGGGTCGGCAGATCGCGGACGACTTCTCCGCCGCATACACGAAACTCGGTGGCACCGTCGTCCGCAAGGCGTTGAACAAGGGCGCCGACCCTGCGTCCGTGCTCGATCCGCTGTCAGCTCGAGCGGTACTCCGGGAGCGGTGTTCTTCGGCGGATTTACCGAGACAGGGGCACCCGACGTGCGGAAGGCGATGGTGACCGGCGGTCACGGCGCGATCCCGTTCGTGAGCTGGGACGGCATCCAGGATGGGTCCGGGGCCGACCAGGGCTCATTCATCCAGACAGCCGGGCCGGCCGCCGCCGGCTCGTACTTCTCGCACGCCTCCTTTGCGGCCCCGAAGTCCGATTTCGTGTCTCGCTATCACGCCCGGTTCGGCAGCGATCCCGACGAGTACGCGTCGGCAGCGTACGCGTGCACCCAGGTGATCCTCGACTGCCTGCGGGCCGTCGCCGCGACCGGACCGAGCGCCGATGGGCTGCGCGAGGCGGTCCGCTCCTACGCCGTCGACGCGAAGAGCCGCTTCGACACGGTCATCGGCAACATCGGCTTCGATGCGAATGGCGATTCGCTCGAGCAGTTCGTGACCTTCTACAAGGTCGACGCATCCGCCCAGGGCGGGAAGGGCGACTGGGTCATCGACAAGCAGCAGGACTACGGCCCCGCTCCGTAAGCCGCCCTCGGAGGGCGCCGGCTGCCACACGAGCGCGGTTCGTGGCACCATCCGTCCGTGGCCACCACAGTCCGCGTCCCGAACTTCCTGCCGAGCACTGCGTCGCTCCGGTTCGGCAACTCGTGGCCGCATCAGCCCGACCTGCACCTCGACATCGCCGGCCAGCTGAGCATCGGCATCGGCGACGCCGCCAACGGGCTCTGCGGCGGGATGGCGTTCGTGACGGCCGACCACCATCGGGCCGGCGTGCCGATCTGGACCGACGAGACGGCCCCGGCCGAGGGTTCGACCCATTTCAAGACACTCGTCCGGCGCCAGCTCGACAGCTTCGACCTCGGTCTCCTGCCCTTCCGCTTCCTCGCCTTCCAGGCGTTCCGGCCCGACACGCCGACCCCCTGGAGCGAGCGACTCGGGATCGCGGGACGCCTGGAGGTGACCGCCCGCGACGAGTGGCCGCGTGTCCGGGCGAGACTCGACGCCGGTGAGCTCGTCAATCTCGGCCTCGTCCGGACGACCTCGGCCGACCCGCGCCGGCTGACCTCGAATCACCAGGTGCTGGCCTACGGCTACACGATCGACGACGACGGCGCGGTGTCGATCGCCGTCTACGACCCGAACCACCCGCTCGACGACTCGATCGAGCTCCGGCTCACGCTCGCCGCCGACGGCTCCCTCTCCGGCCTCAGCCAGTCGACCGGTGAGCCGCTCTTCGCCTTCTTCCGCTACCCGTACAAGCCGAAGCCGCCGACGGACTGAGGGTCAGGGATCGACCACAGCGTCGGGAAATCGCTCCCCAAGCTCGTAGATCGAGAAGGAGCGAAGCTCGAGCGTCTCCCACGTGCTTGACGTCGAGATGAACGACACGGCCCTCGAGAGTCGCGAGACCTCGTTCTCGAGCGTTACGGAGGCGCCGCGGCGTCGAAGGCTCGGCGGGACCTCATCCATGGTCTCCGACGCCAGCTCGGGCCCGTGCATCTCGAGCACCCGTTCGATGATCTGCATGTCGACGATGCTTCCCACCACCGGACCATGCCACGATCGGATCAGATCGTCGATCCCTTAGGCGGGCGCAGATCCCTGGAAGACGCGCCGCTGGTGATAGCGGATCTGGTCAGGGCTCGGCCACTTGCGCCTGTCGGAGGGAAGCAGCAGTCGGACGCCGTCACTCAATTCGATTCGAGATCTGCCATCTGGCGACTCGATCATCCGTCGAGCGAGCGCCGGGGAGGTTTGCACCTCGAGTCCGCCATCCGTGGCAGATCGGAGCGTAAACAGCCCGGCATCGAACAGCTTGTGGACGGTCGGCGTCATGGACACGCCGTTCGTCAGGGAGTCCGGGCCACGGTCCGAAATGGGCCTGATGTGCGCCGCCTCAACGAGGGAGGTGACTCGCCCTTGAGGGATCACACCTGCGCTGAACTGCGTCACCGAGCATTGGAAATCGTAGGCCCGCACGACGCCCTCACGGAAGGTGGCGCTCCGCTCGAGGGCTGACACGAGGCGGCGCGTTCGCTCGGCAATGAGTGCTCCCTCGACATGCTCAGATCGTTCGGGATAAACAACTGGCTCAGTTGTCGCGCTCCCACTCAAGAGAAGGATCGTCGCAAGGTCAGCATCTTCAAGCCTTCGAACGGAGCGGCCCGAGGTATTGATATCTCGATGCTCGGGAGAGACTTCCTTCAGCCAGCCTTCAATTGGCTCGCCTCCGACGTCGCGAGGCACCGGCTGACCGAATTCGTGAACGCGGTCGTCGTACCTCACCTCCCAGAGCGGCGCCCCGGATTCGGTGACCCGGATGCTTCTTATAGGAGGACTCGAGAGAGAAGCCCACCCGATGAAGCCTTGTCGCCCGAGTCCGCCCGCCAACGGCTCGTAGATGATCGCGATCAGTGGCTCGCCCCGCTCGAGTGGCTCGAACCACTTCAGATACCGAACTGGGAACTCGTACGACGTCGCCGTGTCCGCGTATCCGCTATCGGGCTTGGACATGAGGACAAGCGCCGTCATGCCTATCCGCCCTCGAAGTAGGACTCGTCGACCCGCTTCAGCTCATGGCGGGCGAAGGTGGAAACGCCAACACCGTGTTCGATCATGAGTTCGGTGAGTCTCTGTCCATCAATCAGCACGATTCGCTTTCCAATCGAGCCTGCGTAGGTCCGCGCTCCCTCCGTGAAGGCTGATGTCGTGATAAAGACGCCCTTCGTAGAGCGATGTCCGTCGAGACTTCCGGCAAACATTTGGATTTCGGGACGTCCAACCGATTGCTCCCAACGCTTGGCTTGCACGTAGACAGCGTCCAACCCGAGTCGGTCTTCGTTGATGATCCCGTCAATGCCGCCGTCGCCCGATCTTCCGACAGCCCGCCCGGCGTCCGCGCGCGATCCGCCGTAACCCATTGCCAGAAGGAGATCAATCACGAGGAGTTCGAAGAACTGGGCGACGCCGAGTGAACCCGCTCGAGTAGCTCAGTGGCCAGTGTCGCTCGCAGTGTGCTGGCGGCCCGCTCGATGATTTCCTCAGGGGTGTCAGCTCCCTCACCCAACACCGGAGAGGAGTCCGTGGCGCCGCCGGTCCTGGCGCGAAATTGGTTGAATTCCGGAAACGTCGCCAGGTCGTTCGCCGTAATCGCCCCGTTGTGGATGCCACAAACGAGCGACCTCGATCGGTGATTCGATAGAGACCCCGCCCAGGGCGTTCGAGCACGCCGGCCTTGTTGAGGTAAGTGCACGCCCAGGCAACCCGGTTCGTAAAGACAGCCTGAAACCCGCTTGGCAAGAGTGCTGCCCGCTCGTCGTCGCTGAGTTGGAAATGGTCCCCGAGTTCCCGAATTAACTCTTGAAGTCGGTGCGGCTGCCCATCGAGGCACACCTCAAGGAGCGGACGCATGATCGACTGATAAGTCGGGATCGCCAACGTCCCCTCCCGTGACCATGACGAGACACGCTGATGATCGCACCGATGTTTGGTGAGATCGAGCCCCTATCTGATGAAGGTCCGCACCTTCGCTACCATCCGGGGATGGACTACGGACTAGCGCTACCGAACATGTTGGAAGGGTCGTCGGCCGAGGGGATCGAGGCGGCGGCCGAGGTCGCCGAGCGGCTCGGCTACACGACCGTCTGGACGACCGATCATGTCCTCGTCGATCACTCGGCGGCCGACGAATACGGTCGGATCTTCGATGCGATCCTGACCCTCGCCCACGTCGCCGGGCGGACGACCAAGGTGCGCCTCGGGACGAGCGTCATCGTCGTGCCGCAACGGCAGGCGGTGGTGCTGGCCAAGGAGCTCGCCACGCTCGACGTCCTGTCGCGCGGGCGGCTGACAGCAGGCGTCGGCATCGGCTGGAGTGAGCCCGAGTTCGCCAATCTCGGCGCGGCCGACCGCTTCCATTCGCGGGGCGCATATCTCGACGAGACGATCCGCCTCTGGCGGCACCTCTGGTCGGGCGCGACCGAGCCGTTCGAGGGGCGCTTCAATCACCTGACCGACTTCGTCTTCGCACCGCTTCCGGTCCAGGCTGGCGGGATCCCGATCCTCGTCGGTGGCGGGTCGGAAGCCGCGCTCCGGCGAGCGGGTCGGACCGGCGACGGTTACCACTTCTCCTCGACCACGGCGGCCAAGGTGGGCGAGCGCCTGGCCACGGTCCGTGCCGCGGCCGAGGCGGCCGGCCGGCCGATGCCCCCGGTCTCGGGCCGGGTGACCACCCTCTTCGACGCGACCGAGGCGCCCCCCGGCGTCTCCGCGGCGGCGATGGGATCGTCGGAGTCGATCGCCGCCACGATGCGCCAGTACGCCGAGGTCGGCGTCGGCCACCTGATGATCGTCCTCCGCGAGACCGACCCCGCGCGTTACGTCGCCAAGGCCGAGCGATTCATGCGCGAGGTCGTGCCGCTCGTCGGGTAGCACGCGACGCGGCCTGCGGGGATCCGGGACCGGCTCCGGGGCTTTCGGCACTGGTCTCGGGATCGATCCCGGTCGAACATCCCGGCATGGATGCGACACGGATCCCGGTGCCGCCGATGTACCCGTCGAAGCCGCCGTCCGGAGACGTACGGTTCGTCAACGTGCCGGATCGCCGCTGCATGATGATCGACGGGATCGGCATGCCGGACGAGCCGTCCGGCGGTGGAAGCACCTCATTCACGGCCGCGATCCAGGCCCTGTACGGCGTGGCCTACACGCTCCATTTCGAGCTCAAGAGGCGCGGCGTAACAGCGGCGGTCGGCTCCCTCGAGGCGCTTTGGTCGTGGGGCGACGTCGAGGAGGCACAACCGCTCTTCCAGCCCGGCGTGACCGCCCGCTGGACGGCGCTCCTGCCGGTCCCCGAGGAAGCCACCGCCGAGGAGATCGATGCGGCGGTCGCCGAGCTGCGCCGCAAGAAGGACCCGCCGGCGCTATCGCTCCTTCGGATCGAGACGCTCGCCGAGGGCGACTGCGCCGAGGTCATGCATGTCGGGGCGTACGACGCCGAGCAGCCGACGATCGAGCGACTCCACGCCGCGATCGCGGACGCGGGCCACCGACCACGCGGACGCCACCATGAGATCTACCTCGGCGATCCGCGGCGCACTGCGCCGCAGAGGCTCCGGACGATCATCCGTCAGCCCGTCGACTGAGGCCGGGGGGTCGCTCAGCCGAGCGGCGGCAGGACCTGCGGGTTCATGAGGGCGCCGGCGAAGAGGTCACCACGCTCGGCGACGCGATCGACGACCGTCCGGATCGTCCAGCGGTCGGGTCGCAGGTCGGGATCGTCGAGCTCGTCCCAGGTGATCGGGGCGGAGACCGGGGCGCCCGGCGCCGGACGGACGGCGTACGGCGCGACGAGCGTCTTGATCGAGGCGTTCTGCGTGTAGTCGAGGCGGGCCCTGCCCTTCCGCTCCGAGACGGCCCATTCCCAGCTGACGAGCTCGGGGACCATCGCCCCGACGGCGCGCGAGACGCCCTCGACCCAGGCACTCGTCTCGGCGAACGAATAGCGCGTCTCGACGGGGATCCAGGCCTGGATGCCGCGCTTCCCGGTCAGCTTCGGGTAGGCCGCGACGCCGAGATGGCCGAGCGCGGTCCGGAAGAGGCGCGCCAGGGTCAGCGTCTCCTCCCAGGTCGTCCGGTCGCCCGGGTCGATGTCGATGAGCGCATAGGTCGGACGCATCGGGGCGTCGAGGCGACTGGTCCAGGCGTGGATCTCGAAGCTCGCCTGGTTGCCGAGCCAGCACAAGGTCGCGACCTCGTCGGCGACGAGGTGGGTGTTGGCGGTCCGGTGCTCGGGCCCGACCGCGTGGTCGCCGTGCTGGCCGTCGTCCCACTGCTCGCGCCAGCGATGGAGCCAGGCGGGAGCGGTCGAGGGCAGGTCCTTCTGCCAGAAGCTCGGCCCGCCGGCGCCGTTGGGGAAGCGGTTGAGGTTGAGCGGCCGCTCGACGAGGTGCGGCAGCATCGCCGGGGCGATGCGACCGAAATAGGCGATGAGCTCGCGTTTCGTGATCGGCGGGTCGTCGGGCGCGTCTCGCGGTGGCGGGAAGAGGACCTTGTCGAGGTTCGTCACCTTCAGCTCACGACCGCCGATGCCCCACGTGCCTTCGTTGCCGAGCCGGGTGAGGGCGTCGAGTTCGTCCTCCGTCGCGGCGGCGAAGGGTCCGATCGACTCGACGAGGGCGGCCCGCTTCGCTGCCGGCGACCGCTTCGCGGCTGGCGGGTCGTCCCGGGCCACCTCCGCGGCCGGAGCTGAGCGGCCGGGCGGCGAGGCAGGTGGCGGCGAGGCCGGCGTCGGCGAGGCGATCGCCCGCTCGCGCACGACGGCGCGCGGATCGCGGCCATCGAGGACGCCCTTGAACGCGCTCTGGCGGATCGTGCCCTCCCGGGTCCACGCGGCGAACTCGGCGCGGACGACGATCTCCGGCTCGGCGAAGCGCGCCTCGCGTAGCTCTCCGGACCGAGCCGGTGGCGGATCGAAGGGCGCCGTCGGGCGGACGAGCCCGTCGAGCCGCTTCTTCAGCGTCGAGCGGGTCCGGCCGTCGAGCCCGCTGCCGACCCGACCGACATAGGTGAGTCGATCGCCCTCGTACACCCCGACGAGGAGGGCGCCGAGGTCCCGGGCGCTCCCCTCCCCCGGGATGTAGCCGCCGACGACGAGCTCCTGTTCGGGCCGGGCCTTGATCTTCAGCCACGACCGGGAGCGCCGGCCCGGTTCGTAGCGGCTCCTGCGTTCCTTGGCGACGACCCCCTCGAGGCCCCGTCCCGCGGCAGCCTCGTAGAAGGCCTTGCCGTCACCGGTCACGTGGGCGGCGAAGCGGACCCGGGCGTGATCGCGGAGGACGCTCCGCAGCAGTCGCTTGCGGTCCTCGAGCGGGACGAGGAGAAGCGAGCGGCCGTCGAGGTGGAGGAGGTCGAAGGCCATGTAGACGAGCGGCGCCTCGGCGACCGCGGGGTCGCCGCTGATGCGCTGCTGGAGCAGCTCGAACGACGGGGCGCCGTCGGGATCGAGGGCGACGACCTCGCCGTCGATGACCGCATCGGTCGCGGCGATCCACGTCACCGGCGCCAGGAGGTTCGGGAAGTACGTCGCGGCGTCGCGCCCGTTGCGGGTCAAGGTCCTGACCGTTCCTTCGCGGACGATCGCCTCGACCCGGTAGCCGTCCCACTTGATCTCGAACAGCCAGTCGGGCGAGTCGAAGGGTCGCGTCGCGAGGGTCGCCAGCATCGGCTCGACGAAGGTCGGCAGTGCCGCCGGGATGGCCCGCGTAAGGTCGATCTCGGCCTGGGCAGCCGGCGCGTTCGAGACCCAGATCGCGTCGCGGTTCGCCTTGACCTCGTCGTTCGTGCGGCCGGTCTTGACGCTCTGCGGGTGATCCTCGGCGTCCCAGCCGTCGACCGCGGCGTCGTCGCGCTTGTGGATGAGCAGCCACGGCTCCCCCGACTCGCCGTCCCGTGGCCGGGTCTTCACGATCGTGAACCGGCCCCGGAGCTTCTCACCGAGGAGGCTGAACTTCAGTTCGCCGGCGGCGATGTCGGCGGCCGGGTCGCTGCCCGGGATCTCCGGCTCCCACGTTCCCCAGTCCCAGACGATGACGTCGCCGGCGCCGTACTGGCGGGACGGGATCACGCCCTCGAAGTCGAGGTACTCGATGGGGTGGTCCTCGACGTGCATCGCCATCCGCTTCTGGGCGGGATCGAGGCTCGGGCCGCGTGGCACGGCCCAGGAGACGAGGACGCCGCCGATCTCGAGGCGGAAGTCGTAGTGGAGGCGGGTCGCCCGATGCCGCTGGACGACGAACCGGCCCGTCGTCGGCGCGAGCGAGGCCGCGTCGGGCTCGGGCGTCCGGGCGAAGTCGCGCTTGCGGCGGTATTCCTCGAGCGGCATGTCGGGAGCCTAGCGGGCGAGGGCCGCCGTCGGCAAAGCGCCGCGATTATCGCGCGCCGCTCGTGACCATCGGCCCTTGCCCGATCCATTCCGGACCTCGATGCTCGGGGGGCTTGGCCGGGGCAAGAAGCCGGATCGACGCGGCCCGCCTCGAGCCTCCACGAAGTCGCCAGCGTCCCGTGGGGCGTCCGGTCTTGTGGGACTCAGGCCCGGCCCGACGCCGAGCGATCCTACCGACCCTCCCCGGGAGCGGCACGGAGGTACGTATCGTGACCGTCGCAGCCAGGGAATTCACCTATGCGCCGCCGGGATCCGCCGGCAGCCCGGTACCGCTCAAGGAGCGGTACGACAACTTCATCGGCGGCCGCTGGGTCGCACCCGTCAAGGGCCAGTACGCCACCGACCTCTCGCCGGCCACCGGCCGGCCGTTCACCGAGGTCCCGCGGTCGACTCCCGAGGACGTCGAGGTCGCCCTCGACGCTGCGCACGCCGCCCGGAAGGGCTGGGGTGAGACCTCGGTCACGGAGCGGGCGCGCGTCCTGAACGCGATCGCCGACGCGATCGAGGCGAACAGCGAGATGCTCGCCGTCGCCGAGAGTTGGGATAACGGCAAGCCGGTGCGCGAGACGCTGGCCGCCGACATCCCGTTGGCAGTGGACCACTTCCGCTACTTCGCCAGCGTCATCCGCGGCGAGGAAGGCTCGATCAGCGAGATCGACAAGGACACGATCGCCTATCACTTCCGGGAGCCGCTCGGCGTGGTCGGTCAGATCATCCCGTTCAACTTCCCGCTTCTCATGGCGGCCTGGAAGATCGCCCCCGCCCTCGCCGGCGGGAATGCGACGGTCGTGAAGCCGGCCAGCCCCACCCCGTGGTCGATCCTCAAGTTGATGGAAGTCATCGGTGAGATCGTGCCGGCCGGGGTGATCAACGTCGTCAACGGCCCGGGCGCCGAGGTCGGGATGGCCCTCGCCTCGAGCAAGCGGATCGCCAAGATCGCCTTCACCGGCGAGACGGCCACCGGCCGCCTGATCATGCAGTACGCCGCCCAGAACATCATCCCGTCGACCACCGAGCTCGGTGGCAAGTCGCCGAACATCTTCTTCGACGACATCATGGCCGCCGATGACGAGTTCTTCGACAAGGCGATCGAGGGCCTGGTGCTGTATGCCTTCAACAAGGGCGAGGTCTGCACCTGCCCGTCGCGAGCGCTGATCCAGGAGTCGATCTACGAGCCCTTCATGGCTCGCTGCCTGGAGCGGATCGCGGCGATCCGGCAGGGGCATCCGCTCGACATCACGACCCAGATCGGGGCGCAGGTGTCGGCGGCTCAGCTCGAGAAGATCACGAACTACGTGAAGATCGGGATGGACGAAGGGGCGGAGCTTCTCATCGGCGGACACCGGAAGGTGCTGCCGGGCGAGCTCGCCGAGGGCTACTACTTCCAGCCGACGGTCTTCCGCGGCAACAACCGGATGCGGATCTTCCAGGAGGAGATCTTCGGTCCGGTCCTCTCGGTCACGACCTTCAAGGACGAGGCTGAGGCGTTGGAGATCGCCAACGACACGATGTACGGCCTCGGGGCCGGGGTCTGGTCACGGGACGGCGCTCGCGCCTTCCGGATGGGCCGCGGCATCAAGGCAGGTCGGGTCTGGACGAACTGCTATCACCTCTATCCGGCCGGGGCCGCCTTCGGCGGCTACAAGGCATCGGGCGTGGGTCGCGAGACGCACAAGATGATGCTCGACCACTACACCCAGACCAAGAACCTCCTGGTCAGTTACGACCCGAAGGCGCTCGGGTTCTTCTGAGCGCGCGCGGATCCTCCGGTGGATCGAGCGGACTGCGTCACGGCGACCCCGCGGGCGATCGAGCTGATCGAGCGCCTGCGGGCGTCGCACGGCCCGGTCATCCTCTTCCAGTCGGGCGGCTGCTGTGACGGCAGCTCGCCCGTCTGCCTCCGGGAGGGTGACCTGCTCCTCGGCCCCGGCGACCTCCGGATCGGAGAGGTCGCCGGGGCCGACGTCTACATCGATCGCGACCAGTTCGAGCGCTGGAACCGGCCGCACCTTCTCATCGACGTCGCGGCCGAGGCCGGCGACACGTTCTCGCTCGCCGGACTCGAAGGGGTCCACCTGGTCCTCGCGACCTCGTCGTCGTCGCGCGTCGCGACGGAGCCAGCGCAGGAGTGATCGGGGTGGCTACGCGATACGGTCGGGTCGCCGGCCGTAGGGCCGCCGGCCGAGCCTGACGATCAGGCGCTCTTGCGTCGTCGCGCGGGGCGGGCGGTCTCTTCCTGCTCGTCGTCCTCGGCCGCTGCCTTCGCCGATCCCTTGGCCTTGGCCGTGCTCCTGGCCGAAGGTTCCTTGGCGACCGCGGCGCTCTTCGCCTTGGCGTCCTTGGCGGCCTTCGCGTCGGCGACCGAGACCGGTGCATCGGCCGAACGGGCCGCCTTCGCCGCGTTGACACTCGCCTCGAGGGCGGCCATGAGGTCGACGAGGTTGCTCGTGGCAGCGGGCGCCTCGGGGGCGACGATCTCGTGGCCGGCGACCTTCTCCTCGATGACGCCCATGAGCGCTTCGCGGTACTCGTCGTGGTACTCGGCCGGGTCGAACTCGCCGGTCATGGCGGCCACCAGCTGCTCCGCCATCGCCTTCTCGGCCGGCTTGAACTCCTGGTCGGCGCTCGGCAGGTCGAGCTCGTCGGTGGCCCGGATCTCATCGGGCCAGTGGAGGGTCGAGAGGAGCATCGTGTCCTCGAACGGGTCGAGGGCGGCCAGCGCCTCGCGGTCCTTGATGACGACCTTGCAGATGGCGGTCAGGCCCTTGTCGGCGAGCACGCTCTTGAGGAGGGCGAAGGCCTTCTGGCCGATCTTCTCGGGCTCGAGGTAGTAGGCGCTCTTCACGAAGCGGATCGTGCCCTTGTCGCGGCTCGCCTTCGTGAACAGCTCGATCTCGATGCTGCGGACGGTCTTGAGCGGGACGCGTTCGAGGTCCTCATCGGTGACGACGACGTACTCCCCCGGCGCGTACTCGAAGCCGCGGACCGTGTCGCCGCGGCTGATGACCTCGTCATCGACCGGGCAGTAGGTCTTCATCTGGATCCGCGACAGGTCGGTCGCGTGGAGCATGTTGAAGGAGATGCCCTTCGAATCGGTAGCCAGGTAGAGCTTGACCGGGATGGTCACGAGCCCGAACTGGATGGCTCCCTTCCACATCGCGCGCGGCATGCCAGATCCTCGTTATCGTCTGCCGTCCGTTCGGCCGCCGGGCAGCGGTCGGTCCCCGGGCCGGGCGGTGAGGGTAGCCGCCGAGGGCGCCCGATGGCAAGCCCGCCGAGGGTCTGCGCGCTCGGCCGGCGTCACTTCGTAGCGTTTACCACCGCCGATGGTGCCATCGGAGGCGAACCGGCGTTTTCGTAGCGTTTACCACCGGAGGTGGTGCTATCGGAGGCGAACCGGCGTTTTCGTTGCGCCTACCACCGAAGGTGGTGCTATCAACGGAAAAGGCCTCCTGCGCCTGGACCAGCGAGGGCTGGACCCCCTCGATTCGCGTCGCAAACCACCGGTGGTGGTATCCGGGCCGAAAACGGGATCGTCAGGCGCGAACTGAGCCGTTCCGCCGGGTCCGAACGCGCTCAGGCGTGGCACGACGATCCAGAGGACCACCAGCCGTGGTATCTGCCACGAAGAGGATGCCGGCGGGGCGACCGGACGGACTCGCTGCCGCGTCGACGCCAGTCGGGTGGGCGAGCCACGACCGAAGTGCGTCATAGCGGAGCGGGAACGTGTCGTCGAGGACCGCGGCGTGACGAGCGACGCGTCGCCGTTCGGTGGATGTCGACGGCAGAACGAGAAGCCGCCCGACCGAGGTCGCCTGCCACCCGAAACGCTCCCGCGCGAGTCCCGGAGCAAGTCGAGTCTTCTCGTCAAGCTTGCGCAGCGTGGCCTCGATCGAGACGAGCTCGCTCTTGACCTCGACGACGAGCAGCGTCCGAGTCGCTGAATGCCAGCCGAGGATATCCACGGAACCTCGTTCGCCAAAATGGGAGTAGGTGGCTTCAACCTCGGTGCTCCACCCGCGACGCTGGAGCAGGGCAACGGTCGCGCCCAGCAGGGCCGCATGTCGCTCGTCGAGCAGTCGGTCGAGGCCCGCCCCGCGCCAGCGGAGATCCATCACGACCCTCGCGTCGAGTGCCATCGCCATCGCGCTGAGAGCGTTGACCGTCACGTCCCCGATGTGCCCGCATTCGACCTTCGAGATGAACTGCTGACTCCCACCGATGAGTCGCGCGACGTCGCGTTGCCGCCAGCCTCTCCGGCGACGGAGGGCACGGAACGAAGCGCCGAGGCGAGGATCGTGCATCGCGCAAGCTTCGCCGGGCTCGCTCGCCGCTCCCTTATCGGACCCGCGCAGCAAGGCAAGCCCTCGACACGAAACGCCACTCACGGGGCGGGACGATCACATCGGGGTCGCGCTTTGTGTCGCGCTTCGAGGTCGCGCTCGATGGCCCCGGTCGCGCTCGATGGCCCCGGTCGCGCTCGATGGCCCCGGTCGCGCTCGATGGCCCCGGTCGCGCTCGATGGCCCCGGTCGCGCTCGATGGCCCCGGTCGCGCTCGATGGCCCCGGTCGCGCTCGATGGCCCCGGTCGCGCTCGATGGCCCCGGTCGCGCTCGATGGCCCCGGTCGCGCTCGATGGCCCCGGTCGCGCTCGATGGCCCCGGTCGCGCTCGATGGCCCCGGTCGCGCTCGATGGCCCCGGTCGCGCTCGATGGCCCCGGTCGCGCTCGATGGCCTGCGCGCGCTCGACCTTACGTACCAGATCCGGGGCGGGACTCGCCGGCCCACGAGGTGCGGGAGGGCCGCGCTTCGACCGGGTGCTCGAGCTCGGGCGCGCTCTCCGGCAGGCTCGCGATGCGGCGGCCATAGCGTACGGCGAGTGGGGCCGCGGTGAGCCCGTGGGCGACGACGGACAGCAGCACGGTCCAGGCCATGGCGGCGCCGAACGGGCCCGGATCCACCCCCGCCTCCTGTAGTCCTTCGAGGCCGATGATCAGGAACACGATGGAGGCCAGGCCACGCGGCCCGAACCAGCCGATGAACAGGACCGTCGGCCGGGCGAACCGGGTCCCGATGAGGGCGATCGCGACCGGCGCCATGCGGATGATCGTCAGGCTCAGCACCGCGTAGACGACGGCTGCCGGATCCCACAGATCGTTCTGCAGCCGGCCGGAGACGGTGAGGCCGAATGCGACCCAGACCCCGATGGCAAGCAGTGACCCCTGCGTCTCGGTGAACCGCTCGGCACTCGTCTCGAGTCCCCGGCTGCCGACGCCGAAGGCCAGTCCGCCGACGAACGCCGCGATGAACCCGTTGCCGCCTGCGCCCGCAGCCACCAGGTAGCAGCTCGCCGCGAGGGCGAGAACGAACAGCTGCCGGGAGACCGCGGATGTCCAGCTCCTCCGGTCAGCGTGCCCAAGCAGGACCCCGCCCGCGAACCCGGCTGCCAGTCCCACGACCACACCGAGGGCGATCTGGCCGGCCGCCGAGACGATCCAGTCCGTGCCACCGGTCATCTCCGCGGTCGAGAGGGCGAGGGCAAGGAAGACGAAGGGGGTCGCGATCCCATCGTTGAGGCCGCTCTCCACGGTGAGCAGCCGCCGGATCCGACCCGGCACCGCGGGGTTCGTGACGACCGGCTGGCCCAGGGCAGCGTCGGTGGGCGCCAAGGCGGCGCCGATCAACAGGGCGACGCCGAGCTCCATGCCGGGGAAAAGGACGATCGCCACGACGGTCCCGAGCCCGATCGTGAGGAGCAGCCCGACGATCAGGAGCCGCGCGGTGGGCACGAGATCACGCTCGAGGGCCCGGGCCGGGATGGTCGAGGCGTCGGCGAACAACAGCAGCGCGAGCGTCGCCTCTGCGAGGACCTTGATCAGCTCGGCCGCCGGCTCGAACGAGATCGACCCGCTCCCGTCGTTGGACAAGAGGATCCCGATGGCCACAAAGGCCAACGCCGGGCCGACGGACAGGCGGTCGAGGCGGGCGGCGATCAGCGCATAGCCCGCGAGGAGCAGCGCAAGGACGGCCCACTGGTGATCCATGCCGCTCAGGCCCGGCCTGCTTCGCGCCGGGGCGCAGGGAAGGTCGCGAGGGGTCGGCGCATCAGCCTCATGTCCCTGCCGGAGGTGTACGAGACCCGTTCACGCCTCGATAAGCCTCCACCGGCCGACTATAGCCGTGGCTGCGACCCGCCCAGAGGATTTCGGGCGTAGACCAGAGGTCTGCCGGCCGACCGGAGGTCAGCCGGCCGACTTCAGTTCGTTCTCGGCCTCGGCGACCCGGGCGAGGACGCCGGAGCGGAGCGTGTCGAGGCCCGTCCAGACGGCCTTGGTCGCGTTGCCGATCGACGTCAGCTGGCTCTTGAGGCTCTTGATCGTCTCGAGCTGCTCCCGGATGCCTTCGAGAGCGGCGGAGATCGCAGCGGCATCGACTTCGACCTCGCGCTCGACAAGCGTCGCCGCGGCGAGGAGCCGGGCAAGCCGGACGGCCGCCTCGAGGGTGGCAAGGTCGGGGGCGGCAGGATCGACGACGCAGTAGACGTCGCCGGCTCGCACGTCGAACGGGGCGATGCCGGCCGGCGCATGGGCCGGGCTGAAGACGACGAGCCCGACCGCGGCGCCGCGATTCGTCTTCGCCTCGCGGAGCTCGTCGCGGATGGCCCGGCCACTGATCGCCCGGTCCTTCGCCTCGATGACGATGCGGAGGTCCGCCCCGCGCGAGATCGAGTCGTCGATGGAGAGGACGAAGTCGCCCTTCTTGCTCTTCATGACGTCGCCGGTCTCGTCGCTCGTCCGGTCGATGAGGTCGCCGCAGCCGCGGGCGATCTCGCCGAGCATCTCCTCGAGGAGGTCCTCGAAATCGGCGCCCTTGGCGGCCGACTTCGCACGCTCGGTGGCTCGCGCGGCCGCTGCCGCCTCGATCGCCGTGAGGCGCTCGTTCAGCTGGGCGAAGCCGGCGCTCACCTCTTCGCGGAACTGGTACATCGGTGAGCCGAGCCGGGTGGGGTCGATGAGCCGGGCCAGCTTCGAGGCATCGCCGTCGAAGTACGTCCCGAGGAGCGACCCGATGCGGCCGATCGCGCTGTCGCGCTTGGACTCGTCGAACAGGTCGGCCACGAACGTCCGCAGCTGGCCCCGGTCGCCGAGGAACTTCTCCATCGTCCGCGGCAGCCGCCCGTCGACGTCCGCGAAGTTGGTCCGGAGCGTCTGCTCGAGCGCAGCCGCCGCCCGCTCGTTGGTCGCCTCGTTCTGCTTGACGAGGGTCTCGAATTCCCGGCGGACGACGTCGACATTGACGCTCACGCCTGCGTCCTGGAGCGCCACCAGGCCGATCTTCAGGGCTCGCTCGACGAGGGCCGGGCGGTCGGCCTCGGGTCGGTCGGCGACGAACGCGGTCAGACCGCGGTCGGCGATCGCGACGTGCTCGACGACGAGCCGCTCGCCGTCGATCCAGACGACCGCCGTCGACCTGAGGTCGGCGGGCGGTGCGGCCGGCGTCGGCAGGGCGACCAGGCGGGATTCGTGGGGCTGTCGTGCTTCCATGGCGCCATCCTGCCCGGCACAGTTGTCACCTAGGCTGTCACGGCGGCGTCGAGCCGCGAGATCCAGTCCCGTCCAACGCTTTCGAGCTAACGAGGCCGGGATCCCTATCCCGGCCTGGACGGATGGAAACGTCCTGGAGCCGTCAACTCCGCCGTACCGTCGCCTCGATAAGGCCGTGCGGCTCCCGGGTTGCGACGAAGATCTCGTTGTCGTTGACGAGCCCGAACGGCGTGAGGTCGACGAGCAGGTGATGGAGGTTCGGCAGTGTGAACGAGATCTCCTCGAGTTCGTGGTGCCGCTCGAGGATGGCCCGGCCGATGATCCACGTCGACGCCTGGACCGACGGACTATCGTGGGCCGCGAAGACATCGAGCAAGGTGTCGAGGACCGCGCCGAACAGCGTGTCGTGGTCGACGCCGGCATCGAGCTCGGCCGACCGGTAGCGCCATCGGGCGCTGACCTGGGTGGCCATGATCCGGTCGTCCGTCTCGGGCAGGGTCGTGTAGCGGTCGCGCGGATAGCCGGCGAACGACGAACCGGCCGTCTTCATGAGGGCGAGGTCCTCGAGGCCGGCCTCGATCGTGACGCCCTCGCGGGTCACCGACACGATCGTGAGCCTCGTGAAGGACGGATCGCGGACGAACGCCGCGGAGGCCCGCCCGGTCGGCGTGGCGACCGGCTCCCAGTGGTGCTCGCGGATCGTCACCCGGGCGTGCTCGACTTGCGGGAATTCGAGGAAATGCTCGGCCAGCTCCCGACCGTAGGACTCGATCGCGCCATCGAGGTGGTCCTTGGCGAACGCGTACGCGGTGTTCTTCATCGTGTCCGTGGCGACGACGCCGCTGTTGTCGCCGTCCGTGTGGGCCGCCACGAAATCGCCGTCGAGGGCGATCGCGATGGTCAGGTCGCGGACGACGTGTCGCTCTTCGCCGCGGACGATCTTGACGAGTCGGATGGCGGACTTGCCGTAGCGGTTGTCGGCGAGCTCGATCATCGGGCGGATCCGCCGGCTGTGCGGCGATAGCGATCCTCGGCGATGTCGATCACCGCGTCGAGGGCGCGCGACAGCTCCGTGCCACGGTCGGTGGCCAGGGCGGCGGCCATCCCGGGCAGGAGCTCCGCCCGGGAGCGACCGGCCACGAAGACGCAGTAGCGGAACCCGAACTGGGTCTCGTACGAGTCGTTGAGCCGTTCGAGCTCGGCTGCGACGTCGCCGATCTCGGGGGTCGTGGCGTCGGATCCGGACCGGTCGTAGCCCTGCTCGCGGAAGGAGTGGGCCGACACCGTCCCGGGCGAGGCGCCGAGGCGTGGGTGAGCGTCGATGAGCTCGACCTGCTCGACCTCCGGCATCGACTTGGCGATGGCCCGGGCCTGCGAGAACATCGCCGCCGGCGAGGCGAACGGACGCCTCGCGGCGAGGCGGGCGAGGAACCGCGGTGCCCCCTCGAACAGCGGCCCGACCTCGGCGTCGAAGGTCGATCGATCCTCGAGCACGACCACTCAGGACTGCCCCGGTACGTGCTCATCGAGTACGGCGCGAGCAGGAGGGGTACGTGATAGCTCCGTGATCACGTCGGTGATCTCGAAGTCGACGGCCATCGTCTTGAAGAACACCGGTACGCCGTCGGGCACGTCGAACCGGAGGCGATACACGCCGGGCCGGAGCGGCCGACCGAGCAGGTCGCTCACCCGGCCGTCGTCGTCGGTCAGCGACTCGCTCACCCGGATCGGTCGGCCATCGGGCTCGAGCTTGAAGAGGGTCACCTTCAGGCCGGCCGCCGGGCCGCCGTGGCCCGTGTCGAGGATGTGGGTCGAGATCGTCGGCGGGCGTTCGGCCACGCTATCCTCCACTCATGGGCGACCTGTCGATCCGTGTCGGCGACCTCAACTTTAGCGCCCGCTGGGAGCCCGCTGCGCCGCAGACGATCGAGGCGATCCGGCGGATGCTGCCGATCGAGTCCCGGCTCATCCACTGCCGCTGGAGCGGCGAGTCGACGTGGATCCCCTACGGCGAGTTCCGGCCGGGCATCGACTACGAGAACCACACCTCGCACCCGGCACCGGGCCAGCTCGCGTTGTACCCGGGCGGGATCAGCGAGTGCGAGATCTTCTTCCCCTACGGGGCCTGCACGACGAGCTCCAAGGTCGGCCAGCTGGCAGCCAATCACTTCGCCACGATCGTGCCGGACGAGGGCTGGCAGGACCGCCTCCGCGAGGTCGGTCGCCGCTGCCTCTGGGAGGGCGCTCAACCGATCGCCATCGCCGAGCTCGCCTGATCCGGCCCGCATGGACCTCCTGATCCGGGGCGGGACGGTCGTCACCGCGGGAGGCTCCAGGCTGGCCGACGTGGCGATCGACGGAGGGCGGATCTCGGCGGTGCTCGATCCGGCCGATGGGGCGGCCGCCGCCGAGGGTGCCGGGGAGGTCGTCGACGCGACGGGCCTCTTCGTCCTGCCCGGCTGCATCGACGTCCATACCCACACCCGGGTCGCCAGCGGCGCCGAGCCCGATCGGTTCTTCCAGGACACGGTCGCGGCGGCGTTCGGCGGGACGACGACGCTGTTCGCCTTCAACAACGCCGGGACCGGTTCCTCGGCCGCGGCCCAGGCGTCGCTGCGGGTCGGTCTGGCCGAGTGGCAGGCGGCGACGTCGGCCGACGCCGCGATCGACGTCGCGCTGAGTCTCGTCGTCGCCGGGGCGATGGACGACCCGATCGCGGACCTGCCGGCGGTAGTCGAAGCCGGAGTGCCGACCGCCAAGGCGTTCATGGTCTACGACTTCCGCCTCGACGACGCCCGGCTGTTCGAGACGCTCCGGTCGCTGGCCCGAGCAGGCGGCATCCTCGAGGTCCATTGCGAGGATCCGGTGCTCATCGACGCGGCGGTCGCCTCGGCGCTTCAGCGTGGTGACACGCTACCGCGCTACCACGCTACTACGCGACGACCGGAAGCCGAGGCGGTGGCGACCCACCGGGCGATGGAGTTCGCCCGGGCGGCCGATGCGCCGGTCCACGTCGTTCATCTCTCGTCGGCCCTCGCCCTCGAGGAAGTCCGCCGGGCCAAGGCGTCGGGTGTCCAGGCGTCGGCCGAGACATGCCCCCATTACCTCGCTCTCACCGACGATCGCTACGCGGGACCGGTCGACGAGACGATCCGTTACGTCATCTCGCCGCCGCTCCGCTCGGCGGCGGATCGCGACGCGTTGTGGGCAGGCCTCGCCGACGGGACGCTCGATCTTGTCGCGACCGACCACGTCCCGGATCGGCTTGCCGTCGAGAAACGGCTCCCGGCGCCACCGTTCCCCGACATCAGCAACGGCGCCCCGGGCGTCGAGACGCTGCTCGCCATCGTGTTCAGCGAGGGCGTGGTCCGGGGCCGGATCACGATCGAGCGGATGGTCGACCTGCTCGCGACGACGCCGGCTCGCCGGTTCGGGCTGGCGAGGAAGGGGGCGATCGAGCCCGGGCTCGACGCTGACGTCGTGCTCTTCGACCCCGTGGCGGAGCGACGGCTCACCGCGGCCGATCTCCACCACGCGAGCGACTACACCCCGTACGAGGGCCTCTCGGTCCGGGGCGCCGTCCGCTCGGTGTACTCGCGGGGACGGGCGGTCGTCCGCGAGGGAGCATTCGTCGGGGAGCGCGGCCGGGGCCGCTTCGTCGAGCGGACCCTCGCGCGCTAGCATCCGGGCCTGCGAGACGGACGAGTGGAGGATCATCAGTCGATGGGCGACCCGATCACCGTTGCCTACTACTACCGGATCCGCTGGGGCGCGGTCGACGAGTTCATCGAACTCTTCGAGCGCAACCACTGGCCGATCCTCCGCGAGCAGCTCGCCGCCGGCCGGTACAACGAGGTCCGGGCGTTCACGCCGCGCTTCCACGGCGACGGTCGGGCCGACTGGAACTTCCTCGTGACCATCACCTATCGCGATTGGGCTGCGATCCAGGAGCATTCCGACGCCGAGATCGCCGCCCGGCTCTACCCTGACCAGGCGACGTTCCAGGCCGAGGAGGCGCATCGGTTCTCCCTCCTCGAGGCTCACTGGGACGTGCCGCTGGAGGGTCACCCGCTTCCGCGGGCGTCGTCGCCGCCGGGGTGAGTCGGCGGTGAGGTGAGTCGGCGGTGAGGTGAGTCGGTGGCGAGGTGAGTCGCCGATGATCGAGCGGCGCAACCGTGCCACTCGATGGACGAAGCTCGGATCGGCTCCGTCGTTCGCGCGCTCCGCATCCGTCGACGCCTGACCCAGGCCGAGCTTGCGACCCAAGCCGAGGTCGCGCGGGTATCCGTCTCGAGGCTCGAACGGGGCCTCGGTGCGGACCTTCGCCTGCGGACGATCCGCCGCATCTGCGCCGCCCTCGAGATCAGACTCGAGCTAGACGCTCGCTGGCGCGGCGGCGATCTCGAACGCCATCTGACCGCGCGCCACTCGGCGATGGCGGAGGAACTCACCGGCTGGTTCCTGCGGCGGCCCGACTGGACCGTCCGGCCCGAGGTCTCGTTCTCGATCTGGGGCGAACGTGGGGTCGTCGACCTCATCGCGTGGCACGCAGCGCGCCGGACGATGCTCCTGATCGAGCTCAAGACCGAGATCGTCGATGTCGGTGATCTCATGGCGACCGCGGACCGGCGACGACGCCTCGCGCCGCGGATCGCGTCCGAGCTCGGCTGGCGTCCGATCGCCATCGGCTACTGGGTCGCGGTGGCCGAGTCGACGACGAACGCCCGCCGCGTGCGCGACCACCGGGCGGTGCTGCGGACGGCATTCCCGTCCGATTGGCGTGCGATCAGGGCCTGGCTGCGCGAACCGGTCGGCCCGATGGCCGGGCTGTCGTTGCGGGCGTCCCGTCGGCTGCCATCTGATCGAAATGCGATCGTTAAGCGAGTCGGAAAGCCTCGTCGACCACGCGTAGGCCCCGCATCCGGGGGTGGCTGAGCGTGGACGCCGGCCGCCGACGGCCTCGGGTCGACGCGCGGACCGCCCAATGATCGCCGGCGGAACGTATGGCAGCCGACCGCAGACTTTCGACGGTCAGTGATCGCCGGTGGAACGTAAGGCAGCCGCCGAGAGCCTGACAGCCGCCGGGGGCTCGGCCGGGGGCCCGGCAGCGCCCGAGGCGTGGCAGCCGCCGAGAGCCTGACAGCCGCCGGGGGCTCGGCCGGGGGCCCGGCAGCGCCCGAGGCGTGGCAGCCGCCGAGAGCCTGACAGCCGCCGGGGGCCCGGCCGGGGCCCAGCAGCGCCCGAGGCGTGGCAGCCGCCGAGAGCCTGACAGCCGCCGGGGGCTCGGCCGGGGGCCCGGCAGCGCCCGAGGCGTGGCAGCCGCCGGGGGCCCCGACGCGCGGGATCAGAGGCGGCGATACGCCTCGAGCGTGAGGAACGTCGCGAAGTCGTCGGCCAGGACGAGCCCGTCGAGGAGGTCGGCCGCGTCCGCAAGGCGGCCGGCCGCGGGACCGCCGAGCCGGGCCAGCTCCTCGTCCCGGATCGTCGCGTAGAGAGACCCGTCGACCCGCCGGCCGTCGTCGAGCAGGTCGCCCCGCGATCGCCACAGCCAGAGAAGGGATCGGGCGATCTCGGCGGTCGCGGCGTCCTCCATGAGGTTGTTGATCGCGGCCGCGCCGTTCCCGCGGAGCCACGAGTCGAGATAGGCGAGCGCGACCCAGATGTTCGCCCGGAGGCCGGCCTCGGTCCGCCGGCCGTCCGGCACGCGCAGATCGAGCAGTCCGGCCGGATCGCCGAGCTCCTCGCCGAGTCGCCGTTCCTTCTGGTTCGGGCGGTCCCCGAGGACGCCGTCGAAGATCTCGGTGGCGAGCGGAACGAGATCGGGGTGAGCGACCCACGTCCCATCGAACCCGTCGCCCGACTCCCGTTCCTTGTCCTCGCGAACCCGGGCCATCGCGGTCTCGTTGACGGCGGCGTCGCGGCGGGACGGGATGAAGGCGGCCATCCCGCCGATCGCGTGGGCCCCACGGCGATGGCAGGTCCGGACGAGGCGTTCCGTGTAGGCCCGCATGAAGGGGACGGTCATCGTCAGCTGGGCCCGGTCGGGCAGGTCGAGGTCGGGGTGCGTCCGGAGGCTCTTGATCGCGCTGAACAGGTAGTCCCAGCGCCCGGCGTTGAGGCCGGCCGCGTGGTCGCGCAACTCCCAGAGGATCTCGTCCATCTCGAATGCGGCCGGCAGCGTCTCGATGAGGACGGTCGCCCGGATCGTCCCGGCCGCGATACCGAGGGCGCTCTCCGCCTCGACGAAGACGTCGTTCCAGAGGCGCGCTTCGAGGTGGCTCTCGAGCTTGGGCAGGTAGAGGTATGGCCCGCTGCCGCGGGCGACGAGCTCGGCCGCGTTGTGGAAGAACCACAGCCCGAAGTCGGCGAGGCTCGCCGATACCGGCGCCCCGTCGCGAACGAGGTGAGCCTCGTCGAGGTGCCAGCCGCGCGGCCGGATGAGGAGCGTGGCGGTCCGCTCGGCGAGCTCGTACGACCGCCCGTCCGGGCCATGGAACGTGAGCGACCGCCGGACCGCCGCCCGAAGGGCGGCCTGGCCGCCGACCACGTTCGACCAGGTCGGCGACAGGGCGTCCTCGAGGTCGGCCATGAACACCCGGGCCCCGCTGTTGAGGGCGTTGATCATCATCTTCGGCTCGGCCGGCCCGGTGATCTCGACCCGGCGGTCCTCGAGGTCGGCCGGCGCGCTCGCGACCCGCCAGTCGGCGGCCCGGACGTCGGCCGTCTCCGGCAGGAGCCCGAGGGTCGCACCATGGGCGAGCGCCTCCCGACGCACTGCCCGCCGCTCGAGGAGCTCGCGGCGCCGCGGCTCGAACCGGCCGGCGAGGCGGTCGACGAACGCCAGGGCCTCCGGCGTGAGGATCTCCTCCGAGCCCGGCACGGCCGGTCCGACGACGGTCACTGTCACCAGCCGCCTGCCTCTCGGATGAGTCGATGGAGGACGCGGGCCGCGACCGCTCGCCGGTAGTCGGCGGTCGAACGGATGTCGTCGATGGGGGCGATCTCACGGGCCAGCGCCTCGGCCGCCCGATCGGCCATCTCCGGGGTCGGCCGTTCGCTCTCGAGCACCCGTTCCGTGGCCGTCGCCCGGATCGGCGTCGGCGCCACCGAGCCGAGGGCGAGGCGGACATCGCGCCAGACACGCGGACCGAGGGCGGTCACGTCGGGCTCGTCCCGCCACGACAGGCACAGGACGACCTTGCTGATCGCCTGGGCCCGCCGCGTGCCGACCTTGCGGAAGCGGGCCTCGCGGCCGGGCAGGAGCGGCAGGCGGACCCGGAGGATGAGCTCGTCCGGGGCAAGCGCGGTCGTCCGGTAGGCCGGCCACATCCGGCTCGCCTGGACCGACCGCTCACCGCGTGGCCCGCCGATGTCGATGACGGCATCCGTGGCCAGCAGGACGGGCAGGGAGTCGCCGGCTGGCGAGGCGTTGGCGATGTTCCCGCCGATCGTGGCCCGGTTCTGGATCTGGGCCGCACCGACCGTCGCGGCCGCGTCGACGAGGGCCGGCGCGAGCTCCCGGCAGAGGGCCGATCGGCGGATGTCGGCGAACGTGGTGAGGGCGCCGATGACGAGCGCGGACGGCTTCACGGCGATGCCCCGCAGCTCGTCGAGTCCCCACAGGTCGAGGCACGCCGCCGGCGCCGGCCCGAGCTCGCCGGTCAGCTGGACGAGGAGGTCGGTCGCCCCGGCGACCGGTCGGAGCGGCTGCTCGGGACCGGTCGCTGCGAGGAGCGCATAGGCCTCGGCCAGGGTCCGCGGCGTGGTGACCGGCGGTTCGATGCTCATCCGGGAGCCCCACCGGCCGAGTCGGCCGAGGCGGCCGCGTCGGCCGCCGACGTCGCCGAGTCGAAGCGTTCCGCGGCCAGCGCGATCGCCTCGACGATCTTCGTGTAGCCGGTGCAGCGGCAGAGGTTGCCGGCGATCGCCTCCCGGATCGCCTCGTCGGTCGGCGCGGACCCGGAGACGAGGAAGGCGTGGCCGGCCATCAGCATGCCGGGCGTGCAGATACCGCATTGGGCGCCGCCGGTCTCGAGGAAGGCCGCCTGGAGGATGTCGAGATCGTCGGGCGTCGGCGGCTCCGCGACAGCGGTCGTCCGGTCGAAGCGCCGGCGGGCGAGGCCCTCGACCGTCCGGACGTCGGCGCCCTCTGCCTGGCAGATCGGGACGAGGCAGGCGTCGACGACGGCTCCGTCGACGAGGACCGAGCAGGCGCCGCACTCCCCCTCGCCGCAGCCCTCCTTCGTCCCGGTCAGGACGAGGTCCTCGCGGAGGACATCGAGGAGGCGCCGCATGCCGGGCACGTCGACCTCGGTCGGGATGCCGTTCACGGTGAGGTGGACGACGGTCACGCCAATCCCCGGGCGACGGCGTCGAGGGCGCCGGTCGCGGCGAGGATCCGTTCCGGGGTCGCCGGCAGCTCGTGGATCCAGACCCCCGTCGCGTCGTGGATGGCCGCCACCACGGCCGGCGCACCGACGTCCATCGGCAGCTCGCCGAGCCCCTTCGCGCCGTGGGGCGCGCCTGAGAACGGCGCCTCGACGAGGATCGTCGAGATCGACGGGGCGTCGAGAGCGGTCGGGATGAGGTACGTCGCGAGGCGATCGTTGAGATAGCGACCGTCGCGCAGCTTTATCTCCTCGATCGTGGCGTAGCCCACGGCCTGCAGGGTACCGCCCTCGACCTGGCCCTCGGCGAGGACCGGGTGGATGACCCGGCCGACGTCGTCCGCAGCGACCACCGAGCGGACCGCCACCTCGCCGGTATCGAGATCGACATCGACCTCGGCGACGGCCGATGCCCAGCCGAAGGCGGGATACGCGTCGCCGGTGTATGCGACCTCGTCGAACGGCTCGCCGTTGTAGGCGACGAAGCGCTCGTCGATCCGGGTCGGGCCGTTCGCCCGGGCATCGGACTGGTAGGTGTCGGCGAACGTGCCGCCGGTCCGCTCCTCGACGGCCGCCCGCAACCGCCGGGCGGCGCCGATGATGAGCCCGCCGACGACCATCGCCGTGCGCGAGGCGACGGTCGGCCCGGAGTCGGGCACGAGGGCGGTGTCCTGGGGCGCGACCTCGACCGCCTCGACCGGCACGCCGAGCTCGGCCGCCGCGAGCTGGGGGAAGATCGTCTTGGTCCCCTGCCCCATCTCGGTCGACGCCGTGAGGATGCGGATCCGCCCCTCGGCGGTCAGCTCGATCGACGCGACCGAGGCGAGGCGGACCTCGCCCGATCCGGTGAACCCGGCGCCGTGCCAGGCGAGGGCGAGGCCGATGCCGTGGGCCGTCCGTGCCCGGCCGCCGCCGAACGGCGAGGCCGGCACGAGCCCCGAGCCCTGCCGCTCCGCCCGGGCCCGGGCCGTCCGCGCCCGCGTCCGCTCGAACTCGGCCGCCTCGGCCGCGCGCCGGAGGACCTCCTCGCCGGCCAGGCTCTCACGGAGGATCTGCCCGGTCGGCGTCGCGTCGCCCTCGCGGTAGACCCATCGCCGGCGCAGCTCGAGCGGCGAGATCGAGAGGGCCTCGGCGATGCGGTTGACCTGCATCTCGGCCGCGAACTCGGTCTGCGGCGCCCCGAAGCCGCGGAACGCGCCGTTGGGCGGGGTGTTGGTCGCCACGGCCCGGGAGCGGATGCGGACTGCCGGGCAACGGTACGGACCACCAGCGTGGATCGTGCCGCGCGACAGGACGACGGGGGTGAGCGTGCAGTAGGCGCCACCGTCCATGACGATGTCGATGTCCTGGGCGACGAGCCGGCCGTCCCGCGATGACGCCACTCCGGTAGCGGACGATCGCCGGGTGCCGCTTCGTCGTCGCGGCGATGTCCTCGTGGCGGTCGTAGATCATCCGGACGGGCCGGCCGCATGCACCCGCCAGGAGCGCCGCGTGCAGGGCGAGCATCGAGGGGTACTCCTCCTTGCCGCCGAAGCCGCCGCCGGTCTCCGCCTGGACCACCTGGGCGCGGTCGTCGTCGAGGAGCAGCGCGCGCTTCATCGCCTTGTGGATGTAGTACGGGCACTGGAGCGAGCCGTGGACGGTGACGCCGCCATCCGGCCGGGGCACCGCGATCATCGCGTTGTTCTCGATGTAGAGCTGCTCCTGGTGACCGACCCGGTACTCGCCCTCGATGATGAGGTCGGCGCCCGCCATGGCCGCGTCGACATCGCCGGCGACGAGCTCGTGGTGGGCGAAGACCTGCTCGCTCAGGAGCGGGTCGAAGACCGGCTCCTGCGGCGTCGTCCGAAGGTGGACGTGGGCTCGAGCCGCCCGCAGGGTCGCCCGGTCCGGCGCCGCGATGAGGGCGACCGGCTCGGCCTGATGGCGGATCTCGCCCCCGACGGGGACGAGGATCGGCTGATCGTCGTCGATGAGGCTCACGACGTTCGGGCCGGGTATGTCGTCGGCCGTGACGACGACGACCGTATCCCAGGCGAAGTCGTCGTCGAGGTCGATCCCGTCGAGCCGAGCCCGCGGCTCGGTCGAGCGGATGGTGGTCCCGTACCACGCCCCGGGAAAGACGAGGTCATCCGTGTACAGGGCGACCCCGGTGAGCTTGGCCGGGCCCTCGCGGCGAAGGGGCGCGACGGCCGCCCGGCCGGGCGCTCGGACCGAGGGCGCGCCGACCTCCGGCGTGGCGCTACCGGGCGTGCCGGCGTCGGGCGTGCCGATCCCGGGCGCGTGCGTCGACGAGGGGGGCGTCGGGCGAGTGAACACCGGCGGGGCTGCGCTCCTCCAAGCAGTCTCGCAGCGACGATGGCGGGTGCAGCGCAGCGGTGTCAAGCGGTCGCGAGCGAGGGCGTCGGACGGCGCCGCCGGCGCATGGTCGAGGGGTCCGGGCGACGGACGGATGGCCGACGTAGTACCCGTGGGGGAGGGCGGCCGCTGTGGGCCGGGTCGACCATGCCTACAACGCCGTCCCAGGGCCGCGGCGCCGAGTGACCGGTGGCCGTGTCCACCGCCTCTCACCTGGAGGGGTACACGCATGGCTGCGGAACGCGACCAGGTTCCGGTTGATGCTGCTCCGACCGTCCCGCTGATCGAGGAGGCGGAACCGGCGCCTCTGGTACCGATCGGTCCGTCCTTCCTCCCCGCGCCTCCGACCGGCTGGAGCGACACCATCACCGGCACGGACGGACCACGCTTCTGGGACCGGATGATCTCGACCGAGGGCGCCCGGAGCCGGCGCTACGGCCGGCCGATCACCGTTGCCTTCGCCGAGTTCGTCGGCCTCGACCGACTCTCCCGCCAGTGGGGCCCTGATGTCGGGGAGCGAGCGCTCATCCTCGCCGCGCGGACGCTCGGCAAGGAGATCCGCTCGAGCGACCACATCGCGCGCCTCGAGGAGGTCCGCTTCGGCATCCTCCTGACCGAGACGACGGAGATCGCCGCGATCAACTTCATCGAGCGAGCCCGGGCTTCGTTGGAGCGCGAGCTCGCCGCGGCGGACGTCGTCCAGGTCGCCTTCGGCTGGGCGAGTCCGGCCCCGAAGGGCGAACTCACCGAGGCCGTCACCGTCGCTCTCGACCGCCTCGCCGCCGAGGTCCGCGACCTCCAGTAGCTCCGGGCCGGGTCCGGTGCCAGACCGAGCCGGTCCTCCGGCCGGATCAGTCCCGGCCGTGGCGGAGCGAGCGTCCTGGCGTCGCGCCCGTGTGCACGCCGCCGTCGACGACGAGCCGTCCGTTGACGATCACGTGGTCGATGCCCTCGGGGAAACGCCGCGGCTCCTCGTACGTGGCGAGGTTTCGCACGCCGACCGGATCGAACACGACCACGTCAGCCGCCAGCCCGTCGGCCAGTCGGCCGCGGTCCCGGAGGTCGAGCCGGGCGGCCGGCGCCGAGGTCATCCGGCGGACGGCCTCCTCCAGTGACAGGATCCGCTCGTCGCGGACGAACTGGCCGAGGATCCGCGGAAAGCTGCCGTAGGTCCGCGGGCTCGGCTTGTCGCCGACGAACGTCGAATCGGTCCCGACCATCCCGACCGGGTGGCGCAGGAAGCGGCGGATCCCGTCGGTGTGCGGGCCGGGCGTGACCTCGTTGGGCCGGAGGCCCTCGGACAGCAGCAGGTCGCACAGGAGATCGACCGGATCGGCTCCCGTCTCGCCGACGATCTCGCCGAGCGTGCGGCCCTCCCACGCAAGGTGCTCCGGCCGGGCGAGGTAGCCGACCCGCACGGCGGCGAGCCCGGTCGGCCCGGCGAACAGGGTGCCGCGGGCGGCCAGCTCGCTGCGGATCCGCGACCGAACCCGGGCGTCGGCCAGCCGCTCGAGCGTCCGGTCGGGGCCGCCTTCCTGGACCCAGAGCGGCATGAGGATCAGGAGGCGGGTGCTCGCCCATTCGAATGGATAGGCGTCGAACGTCACGTCGAGGCCCTCGGCCCGCGCGTCGTCGACGAGCTCGAGCATCTGGTCGGGGCTGCCCGGGAAGGTCGTCCGGTGGTAGAAGTGGGTGATGTGGGCGGGCGCGCCACCCCGGCGCCCGATGTCGATCGCCTCCCGGAACGGATCGAGGAAGCGGTCGCCGAGCCCATAGCGGACATGGGTGTGGTAGAGCCCACCGTGCTGCGCGGCGCGACCGGTGAGCGCGGCGAGTTCCCCGGTCGTGGCGTACGCGCCGGGCGGGTAGTCGAGCCCTGAGCTCAGCCCGAAGGCGCCTTCGGCCATCGCCTCGCCGAGGAGTCCGGCCATCCGATCGAGGGCCCGGTCGTCCGCGGGCACGTCGTCCCAGCCGAGCGCGTCGATCCGCAGGGCAGCGTTCCCGACCAGGAAGGCGAGGTTGACGCTCGTCGTCCCATCGAACCTCTCCATGTACGAGGCGGCCGAGCCCCAGTCGTAATCGAGGTCGGGGTGGCCGTCGAGGCCGGCGTTGAAGCGGACGAACGCCCGCAGATCGTCGGCGCTCGTGAACGGGGCGTAGGAGTTGCCATCGACCCCCACGACCTCGGTCGTGACGCCCTGGCGGACCTTCGGCTCGTGGCGCGGATCCGCCAGGATCATCAGCCCGCTGTGGCTGTGCAGGTCGATGAACCCGGGGGCGACCGTCCTGCGGCTCGCGTCGATCGTCCGGACGGTCGGCGCCGCGCGGAGTGCCTCCTCCCCGGCCGTGCCCGCCGCCTCGACCCGGAGCAGGCCGTCCGTGGTCACCCCGACCGTGCCCGGATAGCCCGGCGCGCCCGTTCCGTCGACGAGCGTTCCGCCCTCGATCCGGATCGCGAGCCGGTTCGTGTCCATCGCCCTCATACCGGGCTCATCCTGTCCGGCGCGCGCATGGCTGTTCTCGCCCCGACAGATACCCGTCCCACCCGTGGTTCGTCCCGCGCACCAACTGACCGAGAACCGGCGATCCTCTGCCGAGCGCGAGCTCAGGACGGTGCGCGAGAAGCACCGACCGTCGGACGAGCGGGCCTCTTCCTGACGGTTGGAACGCCCGACGCACCACGGCCATGGCCGAGCGACCTGATCCGGTCAGGTGGAACGTCCGGCGCTCCGATCGGGTCCCGGAGGAGCCCCGCAACCGGAGGGTGAGGGTGGGGCGGTACTGTCCCGCGTCATGAAGCGCGGCCGCCGCATCGACTGGGCCCGGGCGATGCTCGACTCGTCTCGCGTCCGGACCGGACGGGAGCTCCGAGATGCCCGCGAGTCGGCCGGCCTCAGCCTCCGGGACGTCGGTCGTGCCGTGGGAATCTCTCACTCGCAAGCGAGCCGTATCGAGCGCGGTCTCGTTCGGGACCCCTCCCTCGATGCCCTGACGAGATTGGCGGCCGGCGTCGGCTGCGAGCTGTCGCTCCGTCTCTATCCGGTCGGCGATCCGCTCCGGGACACGGCCCACAGCCGCCTTCTGGAACGCTTCCGAATCGAGCTCCATCCCTCGCTGACGATCCGCCATGAGGTGCCGATCGGACGGGACGGCGATCTCAGAGCGTGGGATGCAGTCGTGAGCGGAACCGGCTGGCGGATCGCCGTCGAAGCGGAAACTCGCCTCGTCGACGCACAGGCCCTGCTCCGTCGACTGGCTCTCAAGCGTCGCGACGCCGCCATGGCCCATGCCATCCTTCTCGTCGCCGACACGCGAGCGAACCGCACGGCGCTCGCCGCCATGCGTACCGTTCTCATCGCGGAGTTCCCCGTCGCCGGCCGCGCCACCCTCCGAGCCCTGCGGGCCGGCGAGTGGCCCCGTGGCAGCGGTGTGGTCGTGCTCTGAGCTCATCGTCACGCGAGCGCCGGGCCGTCGAGGCGGCGGCCGCGGACCCAGGCGCCACGGACCATGTCGGGGTGGGAGCGGAAGATGAGTCGGCTGACGAGGTCGGACGGATCGCCGAGATCCGTGTCGGATCTCACGGCGCCGCCCGGAGCCGAGCCGCTCGGAGCGGAGCCGCTCGGAGCGGAGCCGCCCGGGGCCGAGCCGCCCGGGTCGGACTGGACCCCGCCTGGCCGGGCCAGTGGATCCGTGCGGGCCACGTCGACGGCGATGAGGTCGGCCTCCTTGCCGACCTCGAGCGAGCCGATGGACTCCTCGAGGCCGAGCGCTCGGGCGCCGTCGAGCGTCCCGAGGCGGAGCCAGTCGAGCGGGCCGAGGATCGGTGCATTGTCGAGCCCGGCTACCCGCCGGGCGTTCTGGACGTAGGCCCCGACCCGCATCGCCCGGAAGATGGACGGATCGGGCCCGCCGGCGACATCGGAGCCGAGTCCGACCGGGACGCCGGCCGCGAGGTAGCGGGCGAGCGGCATCGTGCCGGACGAGAGGAACAGGTTCGACTCCGGGCAGTGGGCGACCCGGGCACCCGACTCGGCCAGCCGTCCGACCTCCCGGTCGGAAAGGTGGATCGCATGGGCGAGCACCGCCCGCGGACCGAGACCACCGGCCCGGTCGTACACGTCGAGGTAGTCGAGCGCCTCGGGGAACAGGCGGGCGACCTCGGCGATCTCGCCGGCGTCCTCCGAGAGGTGAGTCTGCCAGTGCGCCCCGGCCGCATCGGCGAGGCGGGCCGATTCGCGCAGCATCTCGGCCGAGCAGCTCACGGCGAAGCGCGGCGTGAACGCGTACAGGAGCCGGCCGTCGTCTCGACGATGCCAGCGTGAGCAGAGATCGGCCGACTGGCGGAGTGACAGCTCGAGCGTGTCCGCCCTCGTCCGCGCGTCGAGGTCGTACGAGAGGCGGTCCATCATCACCTTGCCGATGATGGCCCTGATCCCGTGCGCTTCGGCCGCCCGGAAGGCGCGATCCGTGCTCGGCTCCCAGAGCGCCCCGTAGAGCATGGCCGTCGTCGTCCCCGCGGCGGCGAACGAGCGGAACGCGGCCGGCGCGAGCCGCTCGGCGGCCTCGGCGTCGAATGCCCGCTCGAGCGGGAAGATGTAGCGCTCGAGCCATTCGAGGAGCGGCAGGCCGAAGCCCAGACCCGCGTTGGGCAGCTGCGGCAGGTGGGCGTGGAGGTCGACGAGACCTGGCAGGACCGTCCACGGCCGAAGATCGATCACCCGAGGGCCTTGGACAGCGCCCAGGTCAGGGCCCGGAGCGACTGGGTCCCCCGTCCACGGGCCGATCGCGGCGATCCGGCCGTCGGCGTCGACCTCGAGGCGACCATCGGCCACGTCGAGCGTATCGCCCGACCCGCGCGGGCTGACGAGGCGGGCCCGGACGACGAACGGCGGCCGGTCGGGCAGCGCGGCGCTCACGAGCGGCGATGCTAGCACGCGACCACGACCGTTCCGTCGCTCGGCACCGGACTCCACCGGACCGCACCGCATGGTGTGATGGTGCAACGGAAAGTGGTCCCCCCTACCACCCGCCACTCGTCATCGGTGAGTGGGAGCCGTACACTCCGGGACCGCCGTTGCACACGCAGACGGGAGCAACAACATCAGCGGACCGATCGCCACGATCGTGCTTATCGCGGTCGTGGCCAACCTCGTCATCATGGCCGTGCTCGTCGTGTCCGTCATACGACGCAGACGGGCGGATGAACGGTTGAAGAGCCGGTCGGCGACCGCCACCACCGGCGTCGACATGCCGCCCGAAAACGGGCTGCGGGTCGACACCGCCAACCACATCGCCGCGACCATCGGGGCTCCGGCGACCACCGTCGGTCCCGTCCTCGTCCCGGACCCAGCAGGTCCCGACAAAGAGGCGGCGACAGGCGGATATCCGAGCGCGCAGAGCGGGATCCCCGAGGCGGGGCCAGGGCAGACCGGCGAGACGGAGCCGGCGGCGATCGACGGCGAGGGGCCGTCGGGAACGGATGGGACGGACATGGACGAAGGCAGGCACGACTACGGCGCGGACGCGATCGACGACGGCGGCCTCGTGCGGCCGCATCGGTTCACGCTCCCGCCCGCCGACGAGCCGGGCGGTGCGTTCGCCGCCTATATCGCCAACGGCGGCCACTCCGACCACCCCGACGCCCAGCTCGGCGATGACGAACACCACGAGTCGAACGGCATGCTGACCGACGAGGCCACCGGGGTGGACAACACCCGGGCCTGGGCTCGATCGCTCACGGAGGAGGCCGCTCGATCCGCCCGCTACGGTCGCCCCGTGACGGTCGTCATCGCCGAGATCGACGGTCTCGATCGGCTGACCGAGCGATTCGGACCGGACGCGTCAGACCGACTGATCCCGCCGGTGGCCGACGCGCTCCGCCGGAACGCCCGGGCGGCCGACCATGTGGCTCGCCTCTCCGGGCCGCGCTTCGGTGTCCTCCTGACCGAGACCGACGAGGTCCGCGCCGTCAACTACGTCGAACGGGTCCGGGCGGCCTGCGACCGCTGGCTCGAGGCCGGAGCCGTCGCCGTGCGGCTCTCGATCGGCTGGGCCAGCCCGCCGGCGGGCGGCGACCTCGCGGCCGCCGTCCACGAGGCCGAGGAGCGGATGTACCGCGAGCAGCGACGATCCGCCCCGTGGCGGCAGGAACCGTCGGTCCATCCGGCGCCGGCCTCGGAGTCCTAGACCCCGAGACTCAGCGGAATCGGGCCGGGCTCGGCGAGCCCCACCCGGTGAGCCCGTCCACCCTCAGGGCGCGAGCAGGCTCGTATCGATCAGCTGGTCGACCGACGGTGCCGGCCCGCCGATGGGCGAGTCGGGCAGTCCCGCCATGAACGTCACCGTCCGCGTCCACGACGACGGGTCGATGGCCCCGAGCCCGTGTGAGGCCGTGTAGGCGTTCGACCACAGCCCGATCGTCGCGGCGAGGATCGCCTGCTGGGTCGGCCGGTCCTTGCCCAGATCCGGCACGGCCGCGACCGAGGCGTCGAGGCCCTTCGCCGGGTCGGCCGTGATGTCGGTCATCGCCTTGAGCGTGGCGGCGACGAAGGCCGTCAGCGCGGCACGCTTGGACTTGATCGTGTTCACGCTGGCGATGAGGCCGTTGCCCGGCAGCGGGACGATGTCGTCGACCGCGAGGATCGTCGTCGGCGTACCGGCCAGCCCGAGCTGGACCGGCTCGTTGTTGACGAACCCGGTCGCCGCATCGACGGCGCCCTGGCCGAGCGCCGTTCCCTGGCCGTAGTCGGGGTACAGCTGGACGTCGACATCGGCGGTCGTCAGGCCGGCCGACTGGAGCAGCGCCTGGAGCATGATCCAGCTGCTGCCGTACTTGCCGGGCGTCCCGAGCTTCTTGCCCTTGAGGTCGGCCGGCGCATGGATCGGGCTCGAGGCCTTGGCCATGACGATGTTCGGGAACTTGGCGTAGATGGTCGCGACGTAGCGGACCGGGATGCCCTGGCTGACGGCCGGGATGACGCTCGTGCCATCGGCGAGACCGATGTCGACCGAGCCGGTCCCGACGAGCCGGACGAGATCGGCGTCGTTGCCGTTCTGGAACGTCACGTCGAGGCCGGCCGCCTGGTAGTAGCCGGCCTGCTGGGCGAGGTAGAACGGGGCGAACTGGACGCTCGGGATGTAGCCGAGCCCGACGGTCAGCTTCGTCGTCGTGGGAGCCGGTGTGGCGCCGGCCGAGCACGCCGCGAGGAGCGACGTCAGGGCCGCGATGGCGACGAGCATCAGCGCGAACAGGTGGTAGCGCGAGCCGCGCCCTCGGCTCGCCAGAGGTCGGGAGCGCGACGACCGATCGATGTTCATCGGACCTCCGGGCTGGATCAACCGCGCCGGCCGACGAGCCGGCGTTCGATGACGACGACGACGAGATAGAGGGCGACGCCGAGGAGGGCGATCGAGACGAGGGTGGCGAACAGGAGCGGCGTGTCGAAGAGGCTGCCTCGGGCGAGGTTGATGAGGACGCCGAGG
Source organism: uncultured Chloroflexia bacterium (assembly GCA_963745405.1). Taxonomy (GTDB): domain Bacteria; phylum Chloroflexota; class Limnocylindria; order Limnocylindrales; family CSP1-4; genus C-114. The sequence continues at coordinate 349,238 of CAVUWY010000002.1, forward strand.
CCGGTGTCCCCGCCGGCCCACTCGCCGACGATCGCGCCGATGACCGCGAGCGTCACCCCGATGCGGAGGCCACCGAAGATCGCCGGCAGCGCGCCGGGGATCTCGATGCCGGTAAGGACCTGGCGCGGCGTGGCCCGGAACGCCCGGGCCATCTCGATGAGTCCTCGGTCGACGGAGCGGATGCCGACCATCGTCGAGATTGCGACGGGGAAGAAGACGATGAGGGCGCAGATGACGACCTTCGAGAGGAGCCCGGCGCCGAACCACAGGACGATGAGCGGAGCGAGAGCGAGGATCGGCGTCGCCTGGGCCGCGACGAGGTACGGCGAGAGCGCCTGCTCGACGAGGCGGGATCGGGCGAGGGCGTAGCCGACGACGAGGGCGAGGCCCGCCCCGATGGCGAAGCCGAGGGCGATCTCGACGAGGGTCGTCCGAGCGTGTGGCTCCATGGTGCCGTCGGCCCAGGCCCGGACGAAGCGCTCGCCGACGGACTCCGGTGGCGGCAGGATGAACGGCTGATAGCCGCCGATCACCGTCAGCGCCTTCCAGGCGACGATGAGCAGGACCCCGGCGGCGACGGCGAGGAGCGGCCCGCGGAACGACCTGCCCGCCGGGCGAGGGCCGTGGCCGAGCTCGGTCGCCTGACCGGCGCTCATCGTGCGACCACCGCTTCATCGAGTTCGGCCCGGGCTTCGTCCGCCACGAGGAGCGCCCGGACCGCGGCGGCGGCAGCCAGTGCCGCGGGCGACTCCAGGTCGGCGAGGGAGCGCGGCCGGGACAGCGGCACGGCGATCTCGCCGACGACGGTGCCCGGCCGACCGGCCAGGACGACGATCCGATCGGCGAGGACGACCGCTTCGGGGATCGAGTGGGTCACGACGACGACGCTCATGCCAGGCCGGCGCCAGCCGGACTCGAGGGCGAGGTCGAAGCGCTCCCGGGTGAGCGCGTCGAGGGCGCTGAACGGCTCGTCGAGAAGGAGCAGCGCCGGCTCGGTGGCCAGCGCCCGGGCGATGGCCGCCCGCTGGCGCATCCCGCCCGACAGCTCGTGCGGGCGCAGCTCGTCCACGCCCGGCAGCCCGACGAGGCCGAGGAGCTCCCCGGCGCGCGCTCGGCGTCGATCCTCGGCCCAGCCGGCGAGCTCGAGCGGGAAGGCGACGTTGTCGAGCGTGGAGCGCCATGGGAGGAGGCGCGGTTCCTGGAACACGAAACCGACCCGCTCGTCGGGGCCGTCGACGGGACGGCCATCGATCCGCACCGAGCCGCCGTCCGGGCGGAGGAGTCCGGCAGTCAGGCGGAGCAGCGTGCTCTTGCCGGTCCCGTTGGCACCGATGAGGGCGACGAACTCGCCGCGTGCGACGGTCAGGGAGAGGCCGGTCAGCGCGGGCCGGGGATCGTCACGACTCGTTCGGCCTTCGTAGGCGAACGACACGTCGACCAGGGCGAGGGCATCCGACTCCGACCGCACGGCCGGCTCGTCTACCAGTATCCCGGTGATCGTCGCGTTCATCCCGAGGCTCCATCGACGCCTCGGGGCACGTCATCGACCGGCGGCCCGCCAGGCCGGCGGACAGCCACTCGCCTTCTTCCATCCGGACTCTAACCGTCGGCTCCGGTTCGACGGCCGAAGCCGTCGTTCGGATCTGCTGGCACTCGTCGGACATCGCGTCCGCGAGCCGCTCGTGGGCTCGACCCCGCATCGCGGGGCCCTACCACCGGTCGGGGATCTCACCCTGCCCCGAAGGCCCGCCGAGTCTAGCACGAGGCCTCCGAACCGCCGGCCCGCGCGTATGATCGCCGGGGAGGTCGGCGATGGACGATCCCGCTCGAGCTCGGCGGTGGATGACTCGGTGGATGCTCCCGATCGCGGTCGGATGGCTCCTCATCTGGGTCCTGTATGTGGGCTACCGCCTCGCCTTCGGCGACAGCTTTAAGCCAGGCGAGGCCGTCCTGATGCTCTCGACAGGTACCGGCCTCGTCCTCGTCGTCCTCGTTGGCTGGCTGACCCACCGGGCCGAACGACGAGGCTGACGCGCTTCAGCCGGTAGCCCGCTCCTCGCCGAGGCGGTGGACGACCGAGGCGATCCTCGGCCACAGGTCGACGTAGGCCGCATAGCCCGCCTCGTAGACGCCCGCTGTGGCGGACTCGGGCTCGAGCCGGTGGTCGACCCGGGCCATCGCCCGGACTGCGGACCGGAGATCCGGGTACAGCCCGATCGCGACCGCGCCGAGCATCGCCGCCCCGAGGAGGGCCGTCTCGCGGACCGCCGGCACGTCCACCGGCACGCCGAGGACGTCGGCCTTGATCCGGTTCCACACCTCGCTGCGGGCCGTGCCACCGGTCACGACGAGGTGATCGATCCCGAGGCCCGCCGCCCGGACGGGCGCGGCCACGTGGCGCAGGGCGTAGGCCGCTGCCTCGAGCACCGCCCGGGCGAGATGCCCACGCCCGTGGGCGAGGGTGAGCCCGACGAACGCACCCCGAGCGTCGGGATCCCAGAGGGGCGAGCGCTCACCGGCGAGATAGGGCAGGAACACGAGGCCGTCGCAGCCCGGCGGGACCGTGGCAGCCTCCGCGATGAGCGTCTCGACGGGCACGCCGCCGAGGACGTCGTCGGCCAGCCAGTCGAGGGCCCGGCCCGTGGCGGTCATCGCCCCGCCGATGAGCCAGCGGTCGGGGATGGGCGCCGGGGCGACCCATGCGCCGGGCACTTCCACGGGAACGTCCCAGTACACGGCCAGGCCGCCGCTCGTCCCGCCGGTATCGACGGCGTCGCCACGCTCCAGGAGTCCCGCCCCGAGGAAGCTCGCGAACGCGTCGTTCGTGCCGGCCACGACCGGGATCCCGGCCGCCACGCCGAGATCGGCCGCCGCGGCTGGAAGGAGTGCGCCGACGATCGAGCCGGTCTCGACGACCGGCGGCAGTCGCTCGACGGCGAGGCCGGCAGCGCTAAGCCGAGCGCGATCGGGCAGGACCTGGCCGAGGCTCCGGGTCGTCGCGGCCACCTCGGTCAGCCGGAACGCCGCCCACTCCCAGGCGTTCAGGTACCACCGTGTCCGCGCCGCGGCGGCCGGGTCGTGGCGCTCGAGCCAGCGGGCGGCGGGCAGGATGCCGAGACTCCAGCCGGCGAGACCGGTCGCCCGCTCGAGGCCCGGCGCCTCGGCAGCCGGTCGGCCGTCGAGCCAGGTGATCGCCGGGTGCGTCCTGTGTCCCTTCGGCTCGACGGGGACCATCGTCGGACCCTGGCCGACCACGCAGATGGCCGCGATCGACGAGCGTGCACTGACCCATGCAAGGTCGACGAGTAGCGTGTCGACCAGCGCGAGCCACCAATCGGTCGGGTCCTGCTCGGCCGCGTGGGTCCCTCGATCCACCTCGGTCGGGCACGGCTCGCGGGCCTCGCCGAGGATCGTCCCGTCGGCCGCGACCAACCCCACCTTCAGCTCGCTCGTCCCGAGATCGACGGCGAGGATGACCGGGTCCGACTCCGTCACAGGACCTTGCCCGGGTTGAGGATGCCGAGCGGGTCGAGGGCCGTCTTGATCGAGCGCATCACCCGCAGCACGTCCGGCCCGACCTGCTCGGCGAGGGCAGCCCGCCGAGCCGTCCCGACACCGTGCTCCGCAGTGACCGTCCCGCCGAGGGCGAGCGCCGCCCGGTAGAGGTCCGCCCGGGCCGCCTCCGTGACCGCCTCGGCCCGTGGATCGTCGCGGTCGAAGACGAATGTCGGGTGGAGGTTGCCGTCGCCGGCATGGCCGAATGTCCCGATCCGGACCTCGTGGCGCTCGCCGATCGCCTCGATCTCGGCGATGAGCTCGGGGATCCGCGCCCGCGGCACGCCGACATCCTCCATCCGGGCGACCCCGAGCCGCTCGAGGGCACGGAATGCCATCCGCCGGCCCTGCCGCAGCCAGTCGGCCTCCTGCTCGTCGGCCGCCCGCAGGACGTCGGTCGCCCCGGCCTCCTCGCAGGCGGTCGCGGCCCGCTCGATCTCGGCCGTGGCGGCCGCCCCCGGGACGTCCGTCTCGACGAGGAGCATCGCCGCCGCCTCCCGATCGAGGCCGAGGTGATGCCAGTCGTCGACCGCGCCGATGGTGAAGCGGTCCATGAGCTCGAGGGTGACCGGCTGGAGCCCGGCGGCGGTCATGTCGCGGACGGCCTGGCCCGCGGCGGTGGCGGTCGGGAAGAACGCGATCAGCGTCGACCGCGGCGGTGGGGTAGGCCGGAGGCGGAGGATCGCCTCGGTGACGAGCCCGAGCGTCCCCTGCGACCCGACGAACAGCTGGCTAAGGGCGTAGCCGGCGACGTCCTTCACGGTCCGGCCGCCGGTGCGGATCACCTCGCCGTCGGCGAGTACGACCTCGAGGCCGAGGACCGAGTCGCGGGTCTGGCCGTACTTGACGCAGCACAGCCCGCCCGCGTTCGTGCCGAGGTTGCCGCCGATCGAGCACTGCTCGTAGCTCGCCGGGTCCGGGGCGTAGAAGAGCCCCTCCGCGGCGACGGCCGCCTTGAGCGCGGCATTGACGATCCCCGGCTGGGTCACGACGAGCAGGTTCGCCCGGTCGATCTCGAGGATGCGATCCATCCGGGTGAAGGCGATGGTCAGCGCCCCGTCGACCCCGGCCGCTCCGCCGGACAGGCCCGTCCCGGCGCCGCGCGGGACGACCGGCACGCGATGAGTCGTGGCGAGGCGCATGAGCTCGGCGACCTCGGCGGTCTCGGTCGGCAGGGCGACGGCGAGCGGCAGGCCGGGGTGGAGATACGCAGTCTCATCAAGCCGATACGACTCCCGGTCGACCTTGTCTCGGAGTAACCGAAGGCCCGGCAGTCGCTCGGCGATGGCCCCGAGGAAGGCGGCCTGGGCGGGCGTCGGGGCGGCCATCGTCCCGGTCATCGGCGGGTCGCCCGCTGCGCCGCGTTCGCCACGTCCGCAGCCGCCATCCGACGGTCGGCAGCCATCCGGCGGTCAGCCGCCAGGGCGAGGGGCATCTGCCGCCAGGCGACCGGCAGGACGCGACGCCAGCCCCGGAAACCCGTCGCCAGCCAGGCGGCGACGAGCCGGCGGTCCGGGCCCCAGGTGATGCCGAACTCCTCGCGGAGCCCATCCGGCAGGAGGGCGACCGCGGGCCAGACGGTCCAGTCGTATGCGGCGACCGGGACCCGCCCGAGCGCATCTCCCAATCGGTCGGTCAGCGCCGCCGCGGCGGTCGGGCCGACGTATCGGGCGAGATGCGGGGTGATCGCCGGCGCCAGCGGCGCGAGCGGTGGGCGCAGGATCGTCCGGGCGAGCTCGCGCGAGGTCTGCGTCGGATGGACCGGGCCGTCGGGCCCGAGCATCGATGCGAGGTACGCCTCGAAGCCTTCGAGGTCAAGAGGGAGAAGGCGCTCCGGGACGCCGAAGGCACGGCCGATCGGCCGCGTCTCGGCGTAGAACGCCTCCCGGCGCGATCGCGACAGCGGCTCGATCCAGGCGTCGTGGGCGACGATGGTCGATTCGACGAGGGTAGCGTGGACCCACAGCGACAGGGCGGGATCGCGAGCCGAGTACGTCGCCGCACCGGTCGCTTCGGCAGCGGCCGGATCGCGGACCGGCCCGACGATCGTCCGGTGAAGCCGGCCGAGGCGGCGGATCTCCGCCCGGGCGGTCGGCCCGCTGCCGTAGACGATGGTCAGGTAGCTCCGGATCGTCGCCCGCAGACGGGCCCACGGATCGATCCGGAAGTCGCTGTGCTGGTCCACTCCTTCGGCGACGAGCGGGTGGGCGATCTGCATGAGCAGCGCCCGCGGACCCGCGCCGAGCAGGAGGACCGCCTCGCGATTGAGGCGCCATGCCTCCGACTCGGGACCGTACAGGCCGGCGAGCTCCGAGAAGCCGACCGTGCGGTCGGCCGTGGCCGCGTCACCGCCGGCGGGGCCGACAGCGGCCGCCGATCCGCGGGCGCCATCGATCCGATCCGGGGGGTGCTTCGAAGTAATGGACGTGACCACGGCCGTACGATACCCGCCGATGCCTTCCCCGCCCGACCGCGAACCGGCCGCTGAGCGTCCCACCGCCGACGCGCCGCCGCAGCGCGCGTCCCGATGGGGTGCCAGCTTCGACCCGGACCGGCTCGCCCTGCTCGAGTTGCGCATGTGGAAGGCCTACTACCGCCGCCAGCCGGCTCGCCTCTTCGGCTACCTCGTCCGGGGCCTTCACGAGCAGGCCGGGGTCGGCTGGCCGCGGGCGTTGGCGGCATCGCTCGCCCTGACCCGGGCCGCCGTCGGATTCTCGCGGTCGACCGGCGACTACGAGCGGTTCGCCGCGGATGTGGCGCGCGGCTATCGCCTCCTTCGCCTGCCGGCCGACGTCGACCTCGACACGGTCGCTCGCGAGGAGCTCCGCTGGTGGGTCGTCCGCCGTGAGCTCGGACTCGGCGCCGGCGAGGCCGCCGGCGAGACGATCGCCCGGCTGTACGCCGCGCTCTACGCCGTGCCGGTGGAGCGGGTCGCGGAGGCCGGACATCTCCGCGGCATGGCGGCCGAGGTCCGGGATCGCGGCGCGACGGCCGATCCGGACGGACCGACCGGTCGAGGAGATGTCTACTGGCCCGAGGTCGCCCGGCTCCTCCGGCGGTCGTATCGGAGCCTGTCGCGGGCCCTCTCCCAGCCCGAGGCCTGAGTCGACGCGATCGCCGGCCCTACCGCCGCGATCGCGACAGCTATCTCAGCGCTCTCCCCCGCCGCGACCGACGACCCACCAGGCAGCGGGGAACAGCGCGGCGGCAAGGACGAGCTTGATCGCGTCGCCGATGAGGAACGGCGTCAGGCCCTTGTCGATCGCCCAGGCGAGATCCTGCCCGGTCGCAGCCGCGAGCCACGGCACGCCGACCGCGTAGATGACGAGGTTGCCGATGAACATCGCCCCGAGGGCGCCGAAGAAGCGGCGATCCCAGCCGAGCTCGGCGAGCCGGCCTACGACGGCGGCGGCGAGGACGAACCCGACCAGATAACCGCCCGTGGCCCCGAGGACGAGGTGGCCGTCCTGGGCGGAGGCGATGACCGCCATGCCCGACTTGTGGTCGGCATAGACCGGCAGGAAGAAGCCCATCACGACGTAGAGCAGCGCGGCGAGCCCGCCGCGACGGACGCCGAGCGCGCCGCCGACGAGCAGGACGCCGAACGTCTGGCCGGTCACCGGGACCGGCGAGCCGGGGACGGGCAGGCTGATGTTCGCGGTGAGGGCGATGAACAGGGCCCCGGCGACCACGAGGACGATGTGACGAGCGCGGGCGCTGATGCGGTCGCCGATCCTGATCGGGACGAGGAAGTCCCCGATCGTGATGCCTCGTTCGGCTGCCGGCAGGCGGTCGAGGCGCGGACTGGCGATCATCCCTGGTCGGTCCTCCGGTGCTTCGTCACGTCGTGCGACGTAGTGCGAACGTCGTCAGCCGGAGTCTACCCGACGCCATCGGCCCCCACCGCCCGGAGGGGGCCGCTTACCGCCCGCGGCCGGGCTACTCGAACTGGACGGCGCGGACGATCGAGAGGCGGCTGGCGACCCGGGCCGGGTAGTAGGCGGACAGCATGGCGACCGCGATCCCGAAGGCCGACGCGAGGGCAAGGGTGGCCCACGGCACCTCGAGGGACGAAGAGCCGATCCCGCCGCCGGCGAGCGCGACGAGGGCGAGTCCGGCAGCGAGGCCGGCCAGGCAGCCGAGGATGGCACCGACCGATCCGAGGACCCCGGCCTCGACGACGACCATCCGCCAGACCTGGCGGCGGGTCATGCCGGTCGCCCGCAGCACGCCGATCTCACGGACCCGCTCGAGGACGTTCATCGTCAGCGTGTTGACGATGCCGAGGCCGGCCACGATGACGGCGATGGCGGCGAGGGCGTCGAAGAGGCCGAAGACCTGGCCGAGGGCGTCGGTGATCGCGCCGCGGACGGCGTCGAGGGTGTTCGGGTCGAGGGCGAGTTCGCGGGCAGTCTGCTCGAGGCTCGGCCGGGCATCGGCGGCCGATCCCGGGGCGAAGCGGACGGCGAACGAATCGGCTCCGATGACCCCGAAGAGGTGGGTCGCGTCGGTCCAGGCTACGAGGATCGTCTCCCCGGTCCGGCCCGGCAGCGTCCGGTCGACGATGCCGCTCACCCGCAGGTCCGTGAAGCCCTTCCCGCCGGCGGTCGGCGTCGAGAACCGCATCTCGTCGCCGAGGCGAAGTCCGAGCCGATCGGCCTGGCTTCGCGGGAGGATCGCGGTCCCGCCCTGGTCGAGGCCGGCCAGCGCGGCGGTCCGGTCGCCCGACACGAAGTTCAGGCGGCCGTCGGCGAGCAGGTCGGCGCCGCTCGTCGCGGAGGCGTCGAGGCGGACCCCGTCGTAGGCGACCTCGAAGGTCGCCATCGGGCTGACCCGGGCGACCCCGGGCACCGCGGCGAGGGCGGGGCCGGGGCCCGAGTCGTCGATCGGCACCGGGAGGATGGATGTCACGACCTCGTCGCCGGGGACGACGTCGGCGATCCACGCATCGGCAGCTCGACGGGCATTGAGGGCCACCCCGCCGACGGCCACGATCATCGCGATCCCGACGAGGAGGGCACCGACCGTCAGGGCGGCCCGGCTCCGATCGCGGCCCGCGGCGCCGCGCGCGAGGCGTTCCTCGGTGCGAAGGACGACCGCGAAGGGGATGCCGGCCAGCCGACCGAGCGGGGCGAGGAGGAACGGCGACAGGATCGTCGCGACGAGGAGGATGCCGTAGACGGTGAGGGCCCTGATCGGGGCGCCGATCCCATCGTCGCGGGGCCAGGCGACGAGACCCGCCACGGCGACGACGAGGAAGACCGCGACGAGCCAGCGGAGGCGGGCCGAGCCGCCGGGGGTCGTCCGGGTCGAGCGTGGACGGAGGGCCTCGATCGGGGAGATGCGACCGGCCCGGATGGACGGCTCGAGGGCCGCCGCGACCGTGACCGCGATGCCGAGACCGACGGCCAGCAGCACGCCGGCCGGCGGGACCGACAGGCCGTCGATCGGCACGCTGGCGATGCCCCGGACATAGCCCACCATCGCCGCCGCGAGGCCGGTCCCGATGACGATCCCCAGGGCCGAGCCGAGCACGCCGAGGACGAGCGCCTGGACGAGGACGAGCTTGCTGACCTGCCGACGGGTCGCGCCGGCCGCCCGCAGGAGGCCGACCTCCCGACTCCGCTCGGCGACCGTCATCGAGAGGGTGTTGAAGATGAGGAACGCGCCGACGAAGAGCGCCACCGCCGCGAGCAGCGACGTCGTGGCCTGGAAGTCGGTCGTCGCCGCGCCGAGGGAGGCGGCGAGGTCGGTCGGGCCGGTGATGACGTAGGGGTCGGTCGTCAGCCGGCGCTCGAGCGCAGCCGTCACGGCGTCGACCGTGGCGCCCGGCTGGAGGCGGACGTCGGCCCGGGTGAAGCCGATCGGCCCGAAGGCCGTCCGCGCCTCGTCGACGGTCACGACCACGGTCCGGCCGAGGGCGCCGAGGACCGGGCCGTCGCCCGGCAGGATGCCGACGACGGTGACGGTCGAGGCCCCCGGGTCGCCGACGCCCTGGAGGGTCAGGGGCGTGCCGACGACGAGGCCGTCGTCGGCGGCCAGCCGCTCGGTCACGAGCGCGCCAGGGCCGCGTGAAGGAGTCGGCGGCAGGTCGGCGACCCCGGCCAGGTCGTGGATCTGGGGATCGGTCGCCGGGTCGACCGCGAGGACGGTCACCGCTCCGTGGACCGCCGGTCCGACGCCGATCGGCGTTGCGATGAAGCTGCGGCGCTCGATGCGAGGCGCGACGACGGCGACCCCGGGGGTGCCCCGGATCGCGGTGACGGTCGCGTCGGACAGGCCCTTCTCGGCGAACGCCTCGACCCGGAGGTCGGCCCGACCGATGAGGTCGTGGACCGTCCGCTGGACCGATCGATCGATGCCGTCGTTCGTCGCCAGCGCGGCGAACAGGACGCCGACTCCGAGGCCGATGCCGACGAGGGTGAGGATCGTTCGCGCCCGGCGCGCCCAGAGGCTCCGCCAGGCGAGTCGGGTGAGCCCGCTCATCGCCGTCCGGGCAGCACTTCGCGCCGGCCCACCGCCACCGGCTACAGGCCGAGCTGGGCGAGGCGCCCGATGAGCGGGGTCGCGTCGTGGGTGGTCCGCCGCCCGAGGTGGATCTCCTCGAGGATGCGGCCGTCGCGGACGACGCAGACGCGGTCCGCATAGGCCGCCGCCTTGGAGTCGTGGGTCACGAGGACGATGGTCTGGCGCCGCTCCGTGCAGCTCCGCCACAGCGCGTCGAGGATCTCCGAGCCGGTCGTGTAGTCGAGGTTGCCGGTCGGCTCGTCGGCGAGGAGGAGAGCCGGCCCGGTCACGAGCGCCCGGGCGACGGCGACCCGCTGCTGCTCGCCGGCCGACAGCTGGTCGGGCCGGTGGTGCTCCTTGCCCTGCAGGTCGACGAGCTCGATGGCGTCGCGGATCCGGGCGGCGAGGTCGCCGCTCCGCGGATCCTGGCCGGCGATCGTGAAGGGCAGGCCCACGTTCTCGGTGACGTCGAGGAGCGGGATGAGGTTGAAGAACTGGAAGACGAAGCCGGTCCGGTCGCGACGCAGCCGGGTGGCGGGCTCGTCGTCGAGGCTGCTGATCGTCTCGCCCTGGAGGATCACGTCGCCGGTCGTCGGGCGGTCGAGCCCACCGAGCAGCTGGAGGAGCGTGCTCTTGCCCGAGCCGGACGGGCCCATGATCGCGACGAACTCACCCTCCTCGACGGCCAGCGACACCCCGCGCAGGGCCTCGACGGTCGTGTCGCCGAGGCGGTACGACTTGGTGAGGTCGCGGGCCTCGAGGATCGGGCGTCCCGCCGCACCGCGCTGGCGCATCGGGACGGGAAAGGGCATGCCGGTCGGGACCGCCGGCGGTAGCGTCACAGCCACGTCAACCTCCGAAGAAGAAGCCGGCCACGCCGCCGACGATCGTCTCGAACAGGCCCTGACGGGCCGGTGGATCCTGGACTCGCAGCGAGGTCGACGGGGCGCCGATATCGCCGGGTGGGGCGCTGGGCGGCGGGCTGCCCGACGATCCGACGCCGTCGACGGTCCCGAGGCCGAACGAACTGAAGTCCGGCGTCCCCGCCGGCGAGGCCGTGGGGCTCGGCGATGGTTTCGGCGCGGGCGTCGTCCTGGCCGGCTTCGGCGTCGGCCGCGGGGTGGGTCGCGGCGTCGCCTTGGGCTTCGGCCTGGAGGTCGGCTTGGGCTTCGGCGGGGGGCTGCTGCCGCACTTGTCGGCGAACAGGACGGTCCACATCTTCTTGCCGTCCGCGCCCTTGTAGGCGCCGACCCCGATGTGGTCCCAGGTCTTGCCGAGGATGTTCGCCTTGTGTCCGGGCGAGCCCATGAAGGCGTTCTGGATCGCCTGGGTCGCCGTGCTGTCGGGATAGTTGTTCCAGCCGATGTTCTCGCCGGCCACCGAATAGCAGTAGCCGCGTCGGTCCATCTCGTTGAAGACGTCGCCGCCCGGCGGCTTGGGGATCGTGTGGCTGAAGTAGTCGCGGGTGATCATGTCCTTGCTGCGCCAGCGGGCGATCGAGGTGAGCGTGCTGTCGACCTTGAGCGCGGAGAGACCGCGGCTGACCCGGGCCTGGTTGGTCAGGGTGATGAGCTCGGACTCGTCGGCGCTGCTGTAGGAGTTGGCGCTCCAGCCGAACACGGTCGACGGCGCGGCGAGCAGCCCGATGCTCGAGAGGAGGACGGCGAGGCCGAGGACGGCCGTCCAGCGCCTGCCGGCCCGCGCCGTGGGGCGTCGATCCGAGCCGCCTAGCGCGGTGCTCGTGGCGGGCGGGATCCGCGGACGCGTCGCGGAGCGGAGGATCACGGGCACCTCGGACCACCACGAACTCGCCGACAGGCGTCTGCCGGTCGGTCCGGTGTGGTTCACACCGTACGGGGGGACTCAGCCGCGGTCAGCCCGCGCGATGGTCCCTGACCGTGGCGGCCGTCGGTACCAGCGGTGCACGGCGGGCATCGAGCGGCAGCGCGGGGAGGCACCGAGACCGGCGCGGGGAGGCACCGTCAGCGGCGACACCGTAACGGCGTCCCGCGGCAGGCGCGCGATCCGGCCGCGCTCGGCCGCGCTCGGCCGCCTGCAGGGCCTCGGGTATACTCCGCCTGCTCCGGCGGTCCGCCGCCGGCCTGCCCCGTGGTGGCCTTAGCTCAACGGCAGAGCAGCGGATTGTGGATCCGCAGGTTGCGGGTTCGAAACCCGCAGGCCACCCCAACTCCCCTCCTTCGCAGCTTCGTCGCGCCGGTGCGTGCGCATGCCCGCCCCAGCCGCGTCACAGGCCGGTCGGGCCGGCGTGGCGAGCGGCTGGTCGGGCACCTGGCGCGGCGCCCGAAACGGGACCCCGCCGAGTGCTAGGATGCCCGCACTCGGAACCGGCGCCTCGTATGGGGACCGTCCGAGCCGCTTCGGCGGCCGGATACATGGTCCCGCGATGATCCGGACCATGGAGGATGCGCGATGGCCACCGTGACGTTCGAGCACGTCGTCAAGAAGTACGGGGAAGTCGTCGCTGTCGACGATCTGAGCCTCGACATCCAGGACGGCGAGTTCATGGTCCTCGTCGGGCCGTCGGGCTGCGGCAAGACGACCAGCCTGCGGATGATCGCCGGCCTCGAGGAGATCACCGCCGGCGAGCTGAAGATCGGCGACCGCGTCGTCAACGACGTCGCTCCCAAGGACCGCGACATCGCCATGGTCTTCCAGAGCTACGCCCTCTACCCGCACATGACCGTGCGCGACAACCTCGCCTTCGGCCTCAAGCTCCGCAAGGTCCCCAAGCAGGACATCGACCGGCGGGTCAAGGAGGCGGCCGACATCCTCGACATCGGCCGCTACCTCGATCGCAAGCCGAAGGAACTCTCGGGCGGCCAGCGCCAGCGCGTCGCCCTCGGCCGAGCCATCGTCCGCGAGCCGGCCGTGTTCCTCATGGACGAGCCGCTGTCGAACCTCGACGCCAAGCTCCGCGTGCAGACGCGGGCCGAGCTCGCCCGTCTCCACCAGCGCCTCGGCACGACCACCGTCTACGTCACCCACGACCAGGTCGAGGCGATGACGATGGGCAGCCGGATCGCGGTCATGAGCGAAGGCCTTCTCCAGCAGGTCGGCACGCCGCAGCAGCTGTACGACCATCCGGTCAACCGCTTCGTCGCCGGCTTCATCGGCAGCCCGGCGATGAACTTCGTCGACGTGACGATCAACGGGTCGGGCGACTCGGCGACCCTCCAGGCGCCCGATGCGACCATCCCGATCCCCGCTCGGCTGCGGGGCGCGGTCGGCCGGGTGACGAGCGGCAAGCTCGTCGCCGGCTTCCGGCCCGACCACCTCGACCTCGGCACGGGCGGCGCCGACACGGCGACGATCCGGGGACGCGCCGACGTCGTCGAATACCTCGGCGCGCAGGAGCTCCTCCACGTGTCGGCCGCCGGCAAGGACCTCGTGGCGATCGTCAACGCCTCGCGCCAGGTTCGGCCCGGCGACGACATCTCGCTCAGCCTGCCGCTCGACAAGCTCCACCTCTTCGACGCCGAGACCGGCATCTCCGTGATCCAGCTGCTGGGCGACATGCCCTCGACCGACGTCGACGGCATGACCGCCGACCGGGCGGCCGAGGCCACGGCAGCGGCGCCGGCAGCGGCGGTCGGGGATGGGGCCGGTGACACGGACGCCCCGACCACGGTGTCGGCCTGAGCGATCTCGATCGGGGCGATCGCCCGGCGAGCGCAGCAATCGCGGCAGGCGACAGCGCCGGCGGCCCCGACCCGCTCGAGGAGCGGGTCGTCGCCTCGCGGGTGCTCCATCGGGGCCACTATCTGACGTTCCGCGTCGACACGATCGAGCGGCTCGACGGGACGCGGGCCGAGCGGGACGTGTGCGGGCACCCCGGAGCCGTCGCCATCCTGGCCCTCGACGGCGAGGACCGCGTCCTGATGGTCCGCCAGTGGCGGTCGCCGGCGGGCCGGGCCATGCTCGAGATCCCGGCCGGCACCCTGTCGGTGCTCGAGGCCGAGGGCGGCACGATCGAGGACCACGCCCTCGCCGCCCGACGAGAGCTCGAGGAGGAGACCGGCTATCGGGCCGGCCGCTGGCGCCTCATCGGTTCGTTCTGGACCGCTCCCGGCTTCGCCGAGGAGCTCATGCACCTCTATCTCGCGACCGAGCTCCGACCGGCGGCCGACGATCGCCTGGATCCCGACGAGGATGAGCGGCTCGAGCTCGAGCGACTGCCCTGGCGCGAGGCCGTCGAGGCCGCGACGACGGGTCGCCTCGTCGACGCGAAGTCGATCCTCGGCCTCCTCTGGCTCGACCGCCTCAAGGCTCGCGGCGAGGCGTAGTCGGCGGCACGGCCGGCGTGGCAGAGCGGCCGGCCGGCCGCAGCGAAAGTCACCCCACGACCAAGAAGTGCCTGGACGTGGGTCGGATCCCTCCCATGGGGTAGCCCGCGGACGGTGCGACGGTCGGATCGAGCGTGGCCAGTCCGATCCCAGACGTCCTTGCCCCCGTTCGAGCCATGTCGCGGCCCACGTACGCGCCTGCTGATCGTGGGGCGAATACCCCGGCAAGCTAGACCTCGTCGGTGGGAGCGGAAGGCGCCTCGGGTTCCGACCCTGGAGCCGCTCGAGCCGGTCCCGGCGCGGTCGGCGGTGGCTCGGTGGGTGCCGCGGCCGGCGGCGGCAGTCGTTCCAGGGCCGCCCGGTAGAGCGACGAGGCGGGATCGAGGGCGACCGCAAGGCGGAGGTGGGTCCGTGCCTCGTCGATCCGGCCGAGCCTCTTGAGGCTCTGGCCGAGCGCGTAGTGGGCGTAGTCGGACGACGGGTCGACCTCGAGGAGCGCCCCGAAGACCTCCGCCGCCCGCGCCCGCTGGCCGCTGTTGTAGCAGGCCCGCCCGAGCGCTTCGAGGATCGAGCCCTTGCCCGGCTCCATGGCCGCGGCACGCTCAAGGATGACCGCCGCCTGGGCGTGGTGGCGTCGAGCCATGAGCTCGTGGCCGCGCTGGAGGAGCTCGTATGCGCTCTCGCGTTCGTCGGGTGAGGCGGTCATCGGGAGCCGGGCCCGGTCAGGCGGGGACGCTCGCGTCAGCCCGCGGTGGTCCAGCCCGCGAGGTCGACCGGCCGAAGACGCGGGCTGGCCGTCCGGCCGGGGATGCGGCCGCGCTTGGCGATCGCCCGCCCGTCGATCTCCTTGATGTCGCCGGTGAAATCGATCGGCGCGGCACCGCTGATGTACGAGCCGACGGCGTACGAATCGACCGGCGCCTCGGCCTCCTTGAAGTAGCCGATCCGCTCCGGCGAGAGCCCGCCCGAGACGACGATCCGGACGTGCTGGAAGCCCTCGAGGTCGAGTCGGGCCCGCACCTCCTTGACGAGGTCGGCGGTCACCCGGCCCCGTTCGGCCGGCGTGTCGAGGCGGATGCCGTACAGGCGGTCGCCGAGGGCGTGGGCGACCCGGAGCGCCTCCTCGGCCTCGTCCTTGAACGTGTCGATGAGGACGATCCGGGGCACGTCCGGCTCGAGGTCGCGATCGAACGCCTCGGCCGCCCGGACGGTGTCGCCGAAGATGAGGACGAGGGAATGCGGCATCGTGCCGGTCGGGGCGAGGCCGGCGAGGCGGGCACCGGCCGGCGTCGAGGCGCCGACGCAGCCGCCGACGATGGCCGCGTAGTCGAGGACGTCGGTGACGTCGGGGTGGACGTGACGGGCGCCGAAGCAGATCACCGGGGCCGGTGCGGCGGCCTCGACGCACTCGTGGGCCGCCGTCGCCCAACCGGTCGACTGGGCGAGCATGCCGAGGATCGCGGTCTCGTACAGCCCGAAGCGACGGTAGCGGGCGGTGATGCGGAGGACGATCTCCTTGGCCTCGAACGTGTCGCCGTCGTCGAGCGCCTCGACGGTCACGGCCTCCTCGGGATCGCCACCGAGGACGTGGGCGATGAGGTTCTTGGCCTCGTCGATGCCACACAGGATGCCCGCCTGGCGGCTGAAGACCTCCATCGAGACGATCGGGTCGATGCCCTCGCGCTCGAGGACGCGATCGGCGCGCGCGAAGTAGACGTCGGCCGATTCGCCCGACAGGATCTCGCGGGATGGGCTCGTGTGGAGGATGCCTATCGGTCGTCTCCCCCTTCGTCTCCGCTCGCCTGGTCGCTGGCACCCGGAAGGGTGCCGGGGAGTGTACCGTACGCCGCCGCCTCGCTCGGGGGATCGCGAGGCACGGGCCGGTCTGCCAGGCCTGTCGGCTGCGCCGGCGAGCGGTGGGCCATCGGCGCCCAGGACGCCGCCGACCGGGGCGGCGGATACCGTCGCGGCAGGCTCGGCAGCGGTGCGATGGCCCGTCCCGCCGAGATGGCCCGACGAGCGCGGAAGCGGGTGGCGACGAAGGCGACGACCCCGAACGCGGCGAGGACGAGGGCGACCATCGCCAGGCGGCCGCGTCCGACGTCCTGCGCGCCGGTCCAGGTCGCGGCCGCAGCGTCGGCGGTCGCGACGGCGCCCGAGAGATCGCCGGCGGCGAATGCCGTGCGGGCCGAGGCGAGGGTCGCATCGGGGTCGGCACCGAGGAGGCCGATCGCCGCGACGGGCGAACTGTCATCGGGCTTCGTCGCCGAGTCCGCGACGATCCGCGAGATCGCCTGCCGCTCGGCCGTCGCCTCGGCCGCCGCGGCTGCCGTCCCGCCGCTCCCCTCGAACGCGGTCCGCAGCGTCCCCGGGAGGGTGAGGTCGGCGGTCTCGGCCGCGGTGGCGAGCGTCGTCCGCTGGGTCAGCACCGCCCGGGCCGCGTCGATCTGGGCGCTCGCGTCGTCGAAGCGCCACTCGTCGAGGGCGGTCCTGATCGATGCCGGGAGCTGCCAGTCGCCGGCCTGGGCGACGGCGGCCGCATAGGCCGCCCGGACGCGGGCTCGGTCGTCGAGGAGGGATACCTCGTCGGGGCGGACCACCCACGTCCGCCACAGGTCGTCGTACGGCTGGCCCGTTCGCGTCTCGAGGAGGTCGAGCAGGCCGCGCCAGTCCGGAGCGCCACCGCTGGACGGTGCGGCGGCGGCTCCCGGCGAACCCGCCCCGGAGGTCGCAGCGCCGGGCGTGGCGCCAGAGGTCACAGTGCCGGCGGGCGACAGGTCCGCCATCTCGCCCGATGCGGCGGCCTGCCAGACGGCGGTCAGGCCGGCCGGCCCGGCGCGCTTCGCGATGAGCGTCGCGAGCTGGATCGACGCCGCTTCGGCGTAGGCGTCGGACTTGGTCGGGGTCCGTCCGCCGCCGGTCCAGGCGTTGAGGGGGATCCTGGCCGCCTGGAGCGCCTTCGTCAGGGGCGTCGCCGGCAGGGCGACATTGAGGGTCGGGGCGATGGTGGCCGCGTAATAGCCGGCGAACCCCTCGGCCGCCCAGCGATCGGCCACGAGCGACTGATTGAACCAGGCATGGGCCGACTCACGGAGGACGACGCCCGGGGCCGCGTCATAGGCGACGAGGATCCGGCCGGAGCCCGGGTCGTAGATCGATGCGTAGCCGCCGAGGGCCTGGGTGATCGCCTCCTCGATGGCCAGCGGGGATGCCTCGCCCGGCGCCGGGACGCCGATGAGCTTGCCGAGGGCGGGCAGCGCCTTCTTCTCGAGCGCGGCGATCCGCGATCCGAAGGCGGCGTCGTCCGGCCAGGCCCGGACGACGACCGCCATGGGCGCGCCGGCGACGGTGGGCGAGAGCGGCGTCTCGCGATAGGCGCCGGCGCGGTCGGCGACGATATAGGCGGCCCAGGTCAGCGGCGCCGCCAGCGACCCGCTCGTGTAGGTCTGGTTGCCGGCGGAATCGGTCGAGGGGCCCTTGAGCGACCCGCCCTGCGACGTCATCCGATACCCGGCCGGCAGCGACACGGACACGCTGCCGCCGCCGGTCCCTGCCGACCCATAGGCCCAGACCGGGAAGGTGGCGAAGGACGTCCCGACCCGGACGTTGCGGGTCGCCGAGCCGCCGCGGTCGACGAGGTCGAACGATAGCCGGAGGGTGATCGTCCGGCCGCTCCCGAGCTTCGTCCCGAGCGAGATCGCCAGCAGCGTCTGCGACGAGGTCCGCGATGAGACCTGGACGCTCGGGTGGGCCGTCGAACCCAGCGCGGCGACCGTGAACCCGCTCGTACCCGGCAGGACGGCCAGCGAGGCGGCGTCGACGTAGTAGCGGCGGATGACCGTGTCGCTCCGATAATTCGTCGCCCGCAGGTCGACGCTCACGTGGACCCGGTGCTTCGTCGGCTGGATGGTGTAACGGGCCGCCGCGACCATCGTCACGTCGGGCGAGGCGGCAGCGGCCGGGCCGACCATCGGCGCGGTCCCGGCCAGGCCGAGCAGGAGGGCGGCCGCCACAGAGGCCAGGATCGCTCGCCCGACGAGCCGTCGATATCGACCGGTCGTCGCGACCGTCCCCCGGAGGCGATCCGTCACCCGACCGCGAGCTCCCCGAGCCGGTCGGCGTAGCGGGCGAACAGGCCGACCTGGCGGCTCACCCGATCGCCCGCCGGGGGGACCTTCCGATCGATCCAGATCCAGGCCGCCGATTCCTCGACGAGCTGGTCGCAGATCGCCAGCAGTCGGGCCATGGCGAGGCCGAGCTCGTCGCGGTCCAGCCGGTCGATGGCGATCTCGGCGGTGAGGATCGGCCGCTCGTCGGTGGCCACGGCGAACTTCGCGAAGGGGAACTCGTCGTTCCAGCGGAGGAGGCGGCGGTACGACTTGCGGAAGCTGTCCCCGAGCGGCGGCGCGTAGTGGATCCAGACGATCGCGGCGAGCGACGGGTCGAGGATCACGGTCGTCCGGATGTCGAACCGGCGGCGGCCGTCCAGGACGAGATCCCACGAGGAGATCCCTTCTCGGTCGACCCGCTCCTCCGGGAGCAGGCCGAGCTCACCGAACCAGCCCTCGAGCTCGAAGGGGCCGGGTCGCGAGACCGGCGTCGGGCGGGTGGTCGTCATCGGGCGGCGACGACCGTCCCGGCAGGGCTTGCAGGCATGGGCGGACAGTCTATCGGAGACCGCCCCGATGCTCGCTCGGACCGGGGCCCGGCCGCGGTCCGGTCGGGCGGCGCCGGCCCCCGGCTTCAGTCCGGGCGGCGCCGGCCCCCGGCTTCAGTCCGGGCGGCGCCGGCCCCCGGATGGCGCGTCGGCGCTCTGGCGGATCGCGCTCGGCCCCACGGTCGCGGAGCGGAGGCTTCCGGTCGTGCCGGTCGATCCGGAGCCGGTGGCCGGTGACACATCGCCGTCCAGCGTCGTCGAGGCCCGGCGTCGCTGCGCAGCGTCGTCGCGGCGTTCCACCGTCGCTCCGCTGCGGACGACCCGGGTGGCGAAGTCGGACGTCCGTACGTCGCCCCCGATCTTCACGTTGCGGCCGATGCGGACGCCGCGAGGGATGATCGCCCGCTTGCCGACGACGGTGATCCCGGTGAAGAGGCGAGCCGGCTCCTGCCGGTTCGGGATCGTCAGGTCGGCGCCTTCACCGATGATCGAGCCCGGCCCGACGACGACCTCCTTGTCGAGGATCGCCCGGTCGACGACGGCGCCGGAGCGGATGACCGAGTCGAACATGACGATCGAGTCGCGGACGACGGCTCCGACCTCGACGCGGACGCCCGGCGAGAGGACCGAGTTCACGACGGTCCCGTTGATGACGCAGCCGTGGCTGATGAGGCTGCGATGGACCTGGCTCGTCGAGCCGACGCGGGCCGGGGCCCGTTCCTCCGACCGGGTGTGGATGAGCCAGTCCCGGTCGTACAGGTCGAGCTCGGGGGCGTCCTCGAGGAGGGCCATGTTGGCCTCCCAGTAGGACTGGATCGGTGCCGACGTCCTGCCAGTAGCCGTCGAAGTGGTAGCCGAACACCCGCGCCCCGCCCTCGATCATGGCCGGGATGACGTGGGACCCGAAATCGGTCCGCTCCTCGGTCAGCCAGCGCCGCAGGGCCCGCTTGCTGAAGACGTAGACGCCCATGCTGGCGAGGTCGCTCTTGGGCTGCTTCGGCTTCTCCTGCCACTCGGTCGACGTGATCGGAGTCGTCCATGGCGAGGATGCCCATCCGGGTCGCGTCGGCGAGGGGGACCCGCCGGACGGCGATGGTCACGTCCGCCCGCCTGGCGCGGTGGGCGGCCACGAACGGCTGGTAGTCCATCTTGTAGATGTGGTCGCCGGCGAGGATCACGATCGTGTCGGACGGGTCGTGCTCGATCACGTTGATGTTGCGGAGGACGGCGTCGGCCGTGCCGCGGTACCACTCGGCGACCCGGCCGCGGGCGATGTACGGCTGGAGCATCTTGACGCCGCCGTTGTTGCGGTCGAGGTCCCACGGCCGGCCGAGGCCGATGTGGTCGTTGAGCGAGCGGGGGTTGTACTGGGTGAGGACGACGACGTTGTCGATGTCCGAGTTCACGCAGTTCGAGAGCGAGAAGTCGATGATCCGGTACTTGCCGCCGAACGGGACGGCCGGCTTGGCCCGGACCGACGAGAGGATCGACAGGCGCTCACCTTCGCCACCGGCCAGGATGACGGCCATCGTCCGCTTCATCGGGAGGTCCCCTTTCCCGTGTCCGGCCGCGCCGCTCCCCGGCTCACCGCGGCATCGAACAGCGCTCCGTCGATGCTAGCACCGCCCACCGCACCGGCGGATGTACGGGCTGTGAACGATCGCGCCGACCGCCGGCTCAGAGGAAGAGGCGCGGGTTGACCCAGTCGCCGTTGAGCTCGACGCCCCAGTGGAGGTGGGGGCCGGTCGTGTTGCCGGTCATCCCCACATAGGCGATGACCTGGCCCTGGTGGACCAGCTGGCCGGCCCTGACGACCGGCGGGTGGCGGCGATTGTCGACGTGGCCGTAGAGGGTCACGAGGGCCTGGCTGTGGGCGATGATGACCACCCAGGCGCCGTCGGAGAGGGGGCCCTCGTAGACGACGCGGCCGTCGCCCGCGGCGTGGATCGGCGTGTACATCGGATCGGCGATGTCGATGCCGGTGTGGAAGTGGGCGCAGTTGCCGAGGGGTGGCTCGGCTGGGAAGCCGGTACAGCCGAACTCCTGGGTCACGACCCCCTTGAGAGGCCACTCGAGCGTGCCGTTGTACACCGACGGGATGTTGCCGCCGGCGAATTGGGCAGCGATGAGGCTGGCGATCTTGGCCTTGACCTGACGCTGCGCCTTGGCCGCCTGGGCCAGCGCTGCCGCCGCGGCGATGTGGTTCTGCTTGAGCTTGGCGTATGCCTGGGCCTGGAGGGCGAGCTGGCGCTTGGTCTCCGCCTGGAGCGTCTTCAGCTGGGCCTGGGCTCGCTTGAAGTCGGCAAGCTTGGCGTCGAGGGCCGCCTTCTGGACAGCCGTCTGGGCTCGCAGGTCGTCGGCGGCGGCCCGGGTGTCGGCGACCGACTGACTGAGCGTGGCCAGAGAGGCCTCGTCGGCCTGGATCTGCTTCGCCAGGGCGACGTCCTGATCGCCGATGTCGAGGTAGTACCCGACGTCGGTCAGGGCGTCGGCGAAGGAATCGGCCGACAGGACGGTCTCGAGGAGGGACGTGTTGCCGGCCGTGTAGGCCGCTCGCAGGCGGGCGGCGAGGATGGCTTTCCGCTCGGTCAGCTCGCTGGACTTCACCATCTCGGCCATCGCGATCCGGCCGGTCTGGGCGTCGAGCTCGTCGATCTGGGCCACGAGCGCGTTGTAGGCAGCCCGGACCGCAGCGACCTGGACGCCCGTCGCGGCGACCTTGGCCTTGACGGCGGAGAGATCGGCGTTGACCCCGGCGAGGTCCGACTTCGTCTGGGCGATGTCGTTGTTCAGGCTCGACTCGAGGGCCTGGAGCTTGGCGAGCTGGGCCCTCTGGGCGGCGACCTTGGCCGCCAGTGCCCTGGCCTGGGCCTGGGCGTCGGACAGCTCGTCACCGAAGGTCTTCGGCGGGGTCCCGTACGTGCCGACCCCGCTCGCAAGCAGGGGGACGAGAAGCAGGAGGAGCAGGAACAGCCGCCGCGCGCCACGGCGTGGTGTGGCGTGGGTCGGGACGCTGGTCAGGCTGTTGGCCACGATGGCGTCGTCACTGTGCGAGCAAACTCCGTTGGCGCGCCCGACTGGCGCGGGTGGCGGCTACGCCCGCCGGTGATACGCCGCCCCGTTGCGGGCACTGCCCCAGGACGACTCCGGCTGGCGGGCATCCTACCACCCGACCTCAGGTCGGGCTACTTCCCCTAACCGAACCGGACGAGGACGCTCCAGAACGCGCCGAGGATGAGGAACGGCCCGAACGGGATGTAGCTCCGCAGGGTGATCCGGCGCAGGACGATGAGCGCGACGATGACGACCCCGGCCAGGAAGGTCCCGGCGATGACCCCGACGATCGTCCGGACGAGGCCCGCCAGGAGGCCGACGCCGACGAGGAGCTTGAGGTCGCCCATGCCGATGGCGCCCGCCCCGAACGGGATCGACAGGAGGTACAGGAGGGCCGGCAGGAGCAGCGCGACGGCGACCGCCCCGACGAGGCCGAACGCGTCCTGCACGAGCGGGTTGAAGCCGCTGACCGAGGCGATGGCGGCGATCGGGATGAGCGGCAGGGTCACAACGTCCGGCAGCAGCCGCTGGTCGAGGTCCGTGGCGAGGAGCAGGGTCAGGGCGGCGAACCAGGCGACGAGGAAGGCGACGAAGACCGGATCGTCGAAGCGCGCAGGAAGGACGCCGATGGCCGCTCCGCCGATGATCGTGCAGACGGCCGTCCGCCAGCCGATCGCCCGACCCGGCAGGAATCCTTCCTCGACGTCGTGCTCCGGCCAGCGGGTCGAGATCCGGTCGCAGGCGAATCCCCAGGCGCCTCCGGCGATCGCGAGGACGACGACGAGCGCGCTCAGCTCGCTCGCGCCCCCGCCAACGCGAGCTCGACCAGCGTGGCGTGGGTCACGCCGTTGGAGCCGCGGGCGGCATACGGCTTCGCCTTGCGGAAGTAGCCGGTCCCGCCGATGTCGAGGTGGACCCACGGGACCGCGGCGAACTGGCGGAGGAACAGGCCGCTCTTGACGAGCCCGCCCTCGCCGGTCGGCGACGAGTTGAGGAAGTCGGCATACCAGCTGTCCATATCGGTCATGTACTCATCGACGAGCGGGATCTGCCACATCCGCTCGCCGGCCCGGCCGGCCGCCGCCTCGACCTCGCCGACCCAGTCCTGGGGCGTCCCGAACAGGCCGGTCACGAGCTCACCGAAGGCCCGCGAGACGGCACCCGTCAGCGTCGCCACATCGACCAGGTGGGTCGCCCCGAGGCGCTCGGCGTAGGTCATCGCGTCGCCGAGGATCAGCCGTCCCTCGGCGTCGGTGTTGTTCACCTCGACGACCGTGCCGTTGAGCGCTCGGACGACGTCGCCCGGCCGGGTCGAATGGGGACCGGGCATGTTCTCCACCGCCGGGGCGACCGCGAGGAGCGGCGTCCCCGGGGCCAGCCGGCTCACGGTCTCGATGGCGGCGATGACGGTCGCGGCGCCCGTCTTGTCCATCTTCATCTCTTCCATCCGGTCGGCCGGCTTGATGCTGATGCCGCCGGAGTCGAAGCAGACGCCCTTGCCGATGATGGCCAGATGGCGCCCGAGGGCGTCCTTCTCCCCTTCCCCGCCCGACCGCATGACGATCATCCGCGGCGGGTTGTCGCTGCCGCGGCCGACGGCGAGGAACATCCCCATCCCGAGCTCCCGCGCGCGGTCCGGCTCGATGATGTCGATCCACAGGCCGTTCCGCTCCGCGATCGCGGCGGCCTCCTCGGCCAGCCCGATCGGGTCGAGATCGTTGCTCGCCCGATTGGCGAGGGTCCGGGCGGTGTTCGCGCCCTCGGCGACGATCCGGCCGCGCTCCATGGCCCGGCCGAGGGCCGCCGTGTCGGCGTCGGGGGCGATGATCGTCAGCTCGTCGAGGGCCGGCGGCGCCTCGGGGACGGCGTCGCGGTAGATCGACTGCGGGTCGTACGAGCCCTCCACGACGCCCCGCGTGATCAGCTCCGCGACGAGAGCGGCGCCGACCGAGCCCGCACCGGCCGAGCCGCTCGCCTCGAGCAGGGCCGGCAGGTCGCCGAGCCAGATAGCGAGTCGCCGGACCGCCCGGCCGCCGAGGCGCCGCTCGATCGAGGCGCCGAGCCGGACCACCGTCTCACGGTCCAGGTTCTCGGCGGGGCCGACCGCGACGGCGACGATCCGACTGACCGGCAGATCGCCGGCGGCAGCCAGGGTCGCCGCATAGCGCTTCGAACCGAGCTCGCCGAACGCCGCCAGGGCTCGCAGCTCGCCCCCGCTCCGCCGGTCGAGCTCGTCGAGGCGGCCGCTGAAATCGGCCTCGCCGACGATCGGGATGGCGAGGACGTCGGCCGGGACGTTCCACGGCTCGTCGTTCACGACGCGCGTTTGCATCGAGCGGTGTTCCTCCGAGGGTTTCGCGGTCCCGACGCGGCCGCCGGCTGAGTGTAGCGTCCCCCGACGGCCCGGCTCGGGTCCGGACGGAGCGCCGTTGCGGTCAGGGCGCCGCCGACGGCGAGGCACCCGGCGTCGCGCTCGATCCGGGCGCAGGGTAGCTGTCGAGGACGTCGTTCAGCTGGCCCCGCGCGTCCTCGATGGAGATGACCGCCTGGTTGAGGCCGCCCCGGGCGACGTCGGCCATGATGACGATGAGCCCCCGGGTGTCGACCGGCAGGCGGTCGCGGGCCGTCTTCTCCGCCGCGTAGGCCGCCTGGACCGCCTTGGTGGCCTTGCCGTGAGCCGTATTGAGGGCCGTGTAGAGCGACCGGAGCGCGGTGTCGTAGTCGGCGTTGGCGTCGATCCACTGGGTCATGACGGTGGTGTCGACGGCGACCGCCATCTGGTCGCGCTGGGTCCGGGCGGCAGCGAGGGCGGCATCCGACTGGGCCAGCTGGGCGATCGCGGCGGCGTAGTGGGCCGTCGAGCCGAGGCGAGCGGCGGCGGCGCTCGAGGTGTCGTGGTCGGCGAGGCTCTTCTCGAGCTGCATCGCGGCGAGGCTGCCGGTCGTCAGGCGGTCCCACGAGTCGGAAAGGCCGGCCGTCGCGTCGAGGGCCCCGTCGAGGGTCCGATAGCGCCGCAGCTGGTCGTCGCCGAGTCGCCCCTCGGCGCCGGGACCGATGCCGGGCAGGCCAGCGAGGCGGGCCTTGAGGGCGGCGGTCTCGTTGCCGATCTTGGCCAGGAGCGTCTGTCCATCGGAGATGGACGACTCGATGGCCGGCGTGTCGCCGCCGGTCACCGCGACGAGGGCGTTGGTCCCGAGAGCGCTGAGCCGGTCCACGTCGGCGGAGAGTGCCCGGAGATCGCTGGCGGCCGCGTCGAGGCCCGGTCCGATGCGCCGATCGGCGGCCCAGGTGAGCTCGGCGCGGGACGCGGTACCCGGCTGGTGCTCCATCGCCGAGACGATGCCGGCACCGCCGAGGGCGATGAGGACCGCGCTGGCGAGCCAGACGACTGCCAGGCCGACGGTGCGAGTGATGGGGCGGCGTTCCACGGGGAGACGGCTCCGGGTCGGTGGGCTCGCCGGCCGGGCCGGCGAGTGCGGATGGCGTGATCGAGTTCGATCGCGGCACGATCGGTGCCGGGATGGGTGCGGTGTCGACGCGGGCAGGCGGCAGACCGGACCCGGGGCATCGTAGCATCGGCGGATGGAACGTCCGGTCGACGCGAGCGGTGCCCTGCCCGCGGACCTCCGCGCCTGGCCGAAGGCCGAGCTCCACCTCCACCTCGACGGGTCGATCCTGCCCGATACGGCGCTCGACCTCGCCCGGACGCGCGGGGTCGACGCGCCGACCGACCGCGTCGCCATGCGCGCGGCACTCGTCGCCGATGCCCACGGCGCATCCCAGGCCGCCCTGCTCCGTGCCTTCGACCTGCCCATCGCCCTCCTCCAGGACACTGCCGCCCTGGAGCGGGTGACCTGCGAGCTCGTCGAGGCCAAGGCCGCCGAGGGGGTCCGCTACGTCGAGATCCGTTGGGCGCCGCTGCTCCATACGGCGCGCGGCCTCGGACTGGACGATGGGATCGCCGCCGTCTGCGCCGGCGCGAGCGAGGGAGCCCGGACCAGCGGGACAGTCGTCCGGCTGATCGCCACGGCGCTGCGCTCGCACGAGCCGGCGGCCAACGCGAAGCTCGCGGCGATGGCCGTCACGTTCCGCGATCGTGGGCTCGTCGGATGGGACCTCGCAGGACCCGAGGCGACTCACCCCGACGCGTCGCTCCACCGGGCCGCATTCGACATCGCCCGGGCGGGCGGCCTCCACATCACCTGCCACGCCGGCGAGTGGGGCGGCGCGGCGCAGGTGCGACGGGCGCTCGAGCTCGATCCGGAACGGATCGCCCACGGCCCCGGCGCGGTCGACGACGCCGACCTCTGCGCCGAGCTCCGCGACCGGGGCATCACCCTCGACCTGTGCCCGACCTCGAACGTCCAGGCCGGCATCGTCCCCTCGGTCGAGGCCCATCCGATCGCCCGGCTCTATCGGGCCGGCGTGTCGGTGAGCCTCTCGACCGACGACCTGACCGTGTCCGACGTGAGCCTGACCGAGGAATACCGCCGGGCGATCGAGCTCGTCGGGCTCAGTCCGGCCGAGCTGTGGGCGATCGACCGGCGGGCGCTCGACGTCGCATTCGCCGACGAGGCCGCCCTGGCGCCGCTGCGGGCGGAGTTCGACGCGTGGGCGGGCTCGCCGTCCGCGCCAAGGGGAGCGTCAGGCTCGGCCTGAGGCGAGGCGGTCGAGGACGGCGGCGAGCTCGGTCGCATCGGCCGCTACGGCCGTCGGCCCCTCGCCCGGCGGGATCGCGGCGGACGCCGCCAGCGTCGTCACGCCGGTCAGCATGAGGACGCAGCGCGCCCCGACGGCCCGGGCGGCGGCGAGGTCGGTCCCGATGCCGTCGCCGATCATCACCCCGTCGCGGGCGGCCCTGCCGACCGCCTCGGCGGCCTCCTCGAGGAGGAGTGGCTCGGGCTTGCCGATCGACACGAGCGGCTCGCAGCCGGACGCGGTGGCGATGGCCGCCACGATCGAGCCGGCGCCCGGTCGGAGGCGGCGCTCGATGGGGTAGACCGGATCGCGGTTGGTGGCGATGAACCGGGCGCCGGCACGGATGCAATCGGCGGCGACGCCGATGCGGGCATAGTCGATGTCGGGATCGACCCCGACGACGACGGCGTCCGGCCGACCGGCCGCATCGCTGCCGTCGAGATCCTCCGCCTCGGCTCGCGCCGCGGCCACGCCGGCCGGCACGACCTCGAGGCCGACGTCGGCGAGCTCGCGTTCGAGGCCGCGGGCGCCGACCGTCAGCACCCGCCGGACCGACGGCTGGTGGTCGCGGAGGTAGAGGGCGGTCGCCCGGGACGAGGAGACGACGCGGTCCGGGCTCACCGGGGCGCCCATCGCGGCCAGCCGGGTCACGTAGTCGGCCCGGTAGTGCATCGAGTTGTTCGTCACGTAGACGACGTCGTCACCGCGGGCGGCCCGCTCCGCGAGGACGGCGGCCACGCCCGGCACGGGCTCGGCGCCGCGATAGACGACGCCGTCGAGATCGACGAGGAGGAGCACCGGCCTAGGGTAGCGGTTGGCACGCTCGGATCCCGGACGCCGGTCGTGTGCGACGATGCCGGCATGGCCCGCCCACCCCACGACCCGTTGGCCGGCATCGAGCGGCTCCTCGTCGACGGGACGAACCTGCTCCATGCGATCGAGGAGGGACCCGGCCCGGCCCCGGCGGCCACTCTCGTCGGCCGGTTGCGGGCGGTCATCCCGGCCGCGATCCGCATCGAGATCCTCTTCGACGGGTCCGCCGAGCCGGGCATGAGGGACACCCGGATCGCCCATGGCGTCACGGTCCGGCACGCCGGCCGGATCTCGGCCGACACCCTGGCACTCCGGCTCGTGGCCGAGGCGACCGGGGGCCACCCCGACCCATCGGGGATCCCGGTCCTCCTCGTCATCACCGACGACGGCGGTCTCGCCCGCGACCTTCGCGCCCGCGGGGCGGCCACGATCGGCGCCTCGTGGCTCGTCCGGCGGCTGGCCCGTCCGCGGCTCTCCGCGCCCTCGGTCGGGCGACCGACTCCGCCGCCGAAGGCCGCTACGGCGGGTGCACGCCCCGGCAGTCGGGACGAAGATCCGGATGCCGACCGGGCCGGCTGGCAGCCGGGTCGCGGAGCCACGACGAAGCGGGGCAATCCGAAGCGAACGCGGCGTCGCCCGTAGGCGAGCCCAGCCGGGCGCGCCCGACGCCGACGGGCCGGAGCCCTCATCGCACCCGGCGCTATCATGCCGCCGTGAGCATCATCGACAGCCTGAACCAGGCGTGGACGTCGCTGCTCGACTTCCTTGGCCAGCTGATCATCCCCGACTGGGGATCGATGATCGCCCTGTTCCCGATCCTGCTCCTCCTCGGCGTGATCGGGCCGTTCGTGACCCTCCTCATGCTGGCCGGCGTCGTCTATTTCATCCGCCGCCCGCGGACGGGCATGCGCTACGCCGAGGGCCCCCGCCCGGCGCTGATCGGCGACGACGGCAAGCCGATCTTTCCGCCCGGCCTCCCGTACTGCATCGCCGACGGCCTCGTCTACCCGTCCGGCACGACTCGCTGCGAGCACGACGAGGCGGATCTGTGGGTCGTCTGCCCGATGTGCGGCCTCGGCCGCCTGGCCGCCGTCGGGACGTGCGGCAACTGCGGACTCGTGTTGAAGGTGAAGAATCGGCCGGTGACCATCGGCCCCGTCGCTCCGAGCCCGCCACCGGGCGGAGCCGCCGCCGCCTGATCCAGTACCGGTCGCACGCGGCGACCGTATCCCTCCACGGACCCCCAGAACGAGGCGTGACCGAGATGGCCGAAGGCTCCCTGATCTTCTACGCGGTCGGCGGGATCCTCCTCGCCTTCGCCTTCGCCGCCCACGTCGTCCACGCGGTCCTGCTCGCCAACGGGCGCCGTGCCCTGGCGGTCTTCGCACCGGCCCGCCAGCCCGCCTTCGCCGGCGTCGTCAGCGGCTCATTCGTCGATGCGCGCGCCCGCGGCGGCCGCTTCGGTGACAGGGAGACGAGCGCGGCCGGTCCCTACGCCTGGGTCTTCACCTTCCTCGCCTGGCTCGCGATCGGCGCTCTCGATGCTCATGCGGGCGGTGGTCGTCGGCCGCGGGCCGTGGGGCAACATGTTCGAGTTCACGGTCGCCTTCACCTGGACGATCACCGGCGGCTACCTCCTCCTCGAGCGGCGCTACCCGATCCGCTCCATCGGCTGGCTGCCGCTCGGCGTCGCCCTCATGCTGTTCTCCTACTCGGCGACGCTGCCCAAGGACATCGAGCCGCTCGTCCCGGCCCTCCAGAACGCGCCGCTCCTGACCATCCACGTCGGGATGGCCACGATCGCCTACGGCATCTTCGCGACGTCGTTCGCGGCCGGCGTCGGCTACCTCATCCAGGGCCAGGGCGACCGCTTCGCCTGGCTGCCCTCGCACAAGGTCCTCGACGAGGTCGCCTACCGCTCGGTGATCATCGGCTTCCCGATCTTCGCCACGATGATCATCCTCGGCTCGTGGTGGGCCTCGATCGCCTGGTCGCGGTACTGGGGCTGGGATCCCAAGGAGACGTCGGCCCTCGCCACGTGGCTGACCTACGCGGTCTACCTCCACGCCCGCAACCGACGGTCGTGGGCCGGCCGGCCGGCGGCCCTCCTCCTCGTCGTCGGCTTCGGCATGGTCCTCGTCACCTACTCCGGGTCGCTCTGGTTCAACGGCCTCCACGCCTACTCCGGCCTGAATTGATCGGACCGCTCTCTCAGCGGAGCGAGTAGACGCGGCCCTCCTTGAGCTCGAGGTCCTCGAGCTCGGTCGTCGTCCGGACCTCGTAGACGGCCCGCTCGACGAGCGCATCGGTCGGCCGGTAGCGCCGGCCGGGGTCGCCGACGAGGACGTCGATCCCGCGATCGCGCGCCCGTTCGAGCCAGGGCAGGACCCGCTCGGCCAGTCGGGCGTCGTACCAGCAGTCGCCGGCGAGGATCACGTCCGCCTCGGGCGGGTCCTCGTCGAGGACGTCGCGGCGGACGACCGTCACCCGGCCGCCGTTGGCCCGGACGTTGAGGTCGATGGCGGCCGCGGCGAAGGCGTCGATGTCGGCGCCGGTCGCGGCGGACGCACCGGCTCGCAGGGCGGCCACCGCGCACAGGCCGGAGCCCGAACCGAGGTCGAAGACCCGCCGGCCGACGACCGCCTCCGGGTGCTCCTCGAGGTAGCGGGCGATCGCGAGGCCGCCGCCCCAGGCGAACGCCCAGTACGGCAGGGCCGCGTCCGGGTCGCCGGTCTCGAGCTGGACCGCGCGCCACAGCGGGAAGACCTCGTCGGCGAGGTGGAGGCGGATGCCGTTCAGCCCGGGCACCGGCCGCAGGCGGGTCTGGCGGAGGACGAACGCTCGGGCTGAGGCGGCCATCGCCGTACCGTAGCGGGCTCGCCGCGTCCGCGCTCCCGGGGCGTCAGTCGTGCAGCGAGATCTTCGTGCCGCGCCAGGTGCCGGTCACCGAGCGGTTCCCATCGGCGTCGCGGACGTAGGTGAGCTTCGTCCCGCCGGGGGCGGTCACCTTCATCGAGAAGGTCCCGTCGGTCGTATCGATGGTGGCTGGAGCCGGTCAGGGCCAGCCCGGTGCTGTAGGCGCAGGCGTGGAGGGCGCGTCGGCGCACCGGTCGCGGTAGCATATGGAACGTCTGTTCTTTCATCGCTCCCCCAGACATCGCTGCGCGGCCGGGCGACGGGTCCAGGCGTCCCGTCCGCGGAACCCGCCGAAAGGCCCGATCGACGGGCTTTTCCACGGCTCATCGACAGGATCGGCCGGCTCATCGACAGCAGAAGCCGGGTTGTCCACGGTGCGTCCACGCACGCAACATGTAGCGGTGCGGCCTGGAATGGGACCACAACATCTTGTGTTTTCGGCTTGACTCGGCCTCCGCGACGGCGTATCGTTTACCGGTCGCTCGCCCGAACCGCGACGCCATCTCCCCGACCGCCCCGGACCCCCATCCCGTCCGGCCCGATCGCGGTCCGGCAGTCGGTACGGACACACCGACGACGAGGACCGTCGCAGCTACGCGGCGGTGAGAGGAGGAGGGCCCGGCCCGGGCCCGCGAGACGGTCAGGAGCAGGACATGGCTCGAGCCACTGGCGACGCGATCCCGGTCATGGAGGGCGGCGTCCGCCCCGAGGAGACGGTGGTGAAGACGACCGCGAAGACCACCCCGACGACGACCTCCCGGTCCGCCGTCCGCGCCTCGAAGACCGGGTCCGTCGCCCGCGGCCACCGCCACGCCGGCCCGTACGGCGCGAGCTTCGACGGCACGGACCCCGAGGCGCGACCGACCCGCGGCCTCACCATCGAGCGCCGCTGGACCCGGCCGGGCGTCCATCCCTACGACGAGATCACCTGGGAGCTCCGCGACGCGAGCATCGGCAACGAGAGCGGCAAGGTCGTCTTCGAGCAGAAGGACGTCGAGGTCCCGACGTTCTGGAGCCAGCTCGCCACCAACGTCGTCGTCAGCAAGTACTTCCGCGGCCACGTCGGCACGCCGGAGCGCGAGACGAGCGTCCGCCAGCTCATCGACCGCGTCGTCAACACGATCGCCGCCTGGGCGGAGACCCAGCGCTACTTCGCGACCGACGAGGACCTCGACGCCTTCCAGGCCGAGCTGACCCACCTGCTCGTCCACCAGAAGATGGCCTTCAACTCGCCGGTCTGGTTCAACGTCGGCATCGAGGCGAAGCCGCAGTGCTCGGCCTGCTTCATCAACTCGGTCCAGGACACGATGTCCTCGATCATGGACCTCGCCAAGACCGAGGCGATGCTGTTCAAGTTCGGCTCCGGCGCCGGCACCAACCTCTCCCCGATCCGCTCCAGCCGCGAGAAGCATGTCCGGCGGCGGCACCGCCTCCGGCCCGGTCACCTTCATGCAGGGCTACGACGCCTTCGCCGGCGTCGATCAAGTCGGGCGGCAAGACCCGCCGCGCGGCCAAGATGGTCATCCTCGACGCCGACCATCCCGGACGTCCTCGACTTCATCGACTCGCAAGGCCAACGAGGAGAAGAAGGCCTGGGCCCTCATCGAGCGGGCTACGACCCGTCGCTTCACCGGCGAGGCCTACGGCACCGTCTTCTTCCAGAACGCCAACCACTCGGTCCGCGTGACCGACGAGTTCATGCGCGCGGTCGAGCGCGACGGCGACTGGACGACCCACGCGGTCGTCGACGGCGCAGCCGATGGACACCTACAAGGCCCGCGACATCTTCCGCGAGATGGCCGAGGCGGCCTGGGTCTGCGGCGACCCCGGCATCCAGTACGACACCACCATCAACGACTGGCACACGAGCGCCAACACGGACCGCATCTACGCGACCAACCCGTGCTCGAGTACATGTTCCTCAACGACACCGCCTGCAACCTGGCCGCCTCAACCTCATGAAGTTCGTCGAGCGACGACGGCGAGTTCGACGTCGAGGCCTTCCGCTACGCCGCCGCGGCTGACGATCACCGCCCAGGAGATCCTCGTCGACAACGCGCGCTACCCGACGCCGCGGATCGAGGAGAACTCGCCACGACTTCCGGCCGCTCGGCCTGGGCTACGCCAACCTCGGCGCCCTGCTGATGAACCGCGGCCTCGCCTACGACTCGCGACGACGGCCGCGCCTACGCGGCGGCCATCACCGCGCTCATGCACGGCGAGGCCTACCGCCAGAGCGCCGTCATCGCCCGCGACCACGGCGGCCCGTTCGTCGAGTACGGCGAGCAACGCGAAGCCGTTCCTGCGGGTCATCGACAAGCACCGCGACGCCGCCTACCGGATCCCGACGAACGGTCGTCCCGCACGGCCATGCTCGACGCCGCCACGCGACGTGGGACGAGGCGCTCGCGCTCGGGCAAGGCCAACGGCTACCGCAACGCCCAGGTCACCGTGCTCGCCCCGACCGGCACGATCGCCTTCATGATGGACTGCGACACCACCGGCATCGAGCCCGACATCGCCCTCGTCAAGTACAAGAAGCTCGTCGGCGAGGGCTTCCTCAAGATCGTCAACCAGACGGTCCCGGCCGCCCTGCGCAAGCTCGGCTACGGCGCCGAGCAGGTCGAGGAGATCCTCGCCTACGTCAACGAGCACGAGACGATCGAGGGCGCGCCCGGCCTCAAGCCGGAGCACCTGCCGGTCTTCGACTGCGCCTTCAAGCCGGTCAACGGCGAGCGCTCCATCCACTACATGGGCCACGTCCGGATGATGGCGCGCGGTCCAGCCGTTCATCTCGCGGCGCGATCAGCAAGACCGTCAACATGCCCGAGGCCGCCACGGCCGAGGAGATCGAGCAGGTCTACCTCGAGGGCTGGAAGCTGGGCCTCAAGGCGATCGCGATCTACCGCGACGACAGCAAGCGCAGCCAGCCGCTCTCGACCGGCAAGAAGAAGGACGACGGGGTCGTCGACAGCGCGATCGTGGCCGACCTCAAGAAGCAGCTCGCCGCCGCCCAGGTGGAGGCGGGCAAGCCGCACCGCCACCGCCTGCCGGCCGAGCGGACGGCGATCACCCACAAGTTCGACATCGCCGGCCACGAGGGCTACATCACGGTCGGCCTGTACCCGGACGGCCAGCCGGGCGAGATCTTCCTCAAGATGGCCAAGGAAGGCTCGACCGTCAGCGGGCTCATGGACACGTTCGCGACGACCGTGTCGGTGGCGCTCCAGTACGGCGTGCCGCTCCGCGACCTCGTCAACAAGTTCGCCCACGTCCGGTTCGAGCCGAGCGGCTTCACCGGCAACCCGGAGATCCCGATCGCCAAGTCGATCGTGGACTACATCTTCCGCTGGCTCGGGCTCGCGCTTCCTCGGCCCGGACGACAAGGCGAGCCTCGGCCTCATCGATCGCTCGGCGATCGTGCCCGACGACGCGCCGTCGTTCGGTGGCGGGTTCGCGATGCCGGTCGCCGATGACCACGTCGCCGACGCGCCATCGACTCCGCCGACCTCGTCGGCGAAGGCCGATCCGCCGACCGATGCCCCGAAGGCCTCGACGGCCGTCGCCACTGGATCCGAACCGGCCCCGGCGTCGGAGCCTGCCAAGCCGGTCGGCGAGCCGCTCACGGTCATCGCCGCCAACGGTCACGCCAATGGCCATGCCAACGGGCACACCAACGGCAATGGGAACGGCAACGGCAAGCCGACCGCCATCACGATGAGCCTCGGCACGACCAACGTCGTCGTTCAAGGTCCAGGAGGACGCACCGAGCTGTGCCGAATGCGGCTCGATCATGGTCCGCAACGGCAGCTGCTACAAGTGCCTCAACTGCGGCTCCACGAGCGGCTGCTCCTGACGACCCCGCAGACGACCAGGGATGAGGCCGGATCGAACCGGCCTCATCCCATGTCCGGGCAGGACCGATCGCCCGTGGACGACGGCATCGCCCACACTGGACCGATGAAGGTCGTCCGGACGCTCACCGCGGCCGAGCTGGCCGACGAGACCGACGCGTCCGCGACGGCCCCCGGCTAGGGTGTGGCCGAAACGGCGTTCGCGGGTGGTCGACTGGAACTGATGTCACAGACAGCGGCGGCGACCCGCCTACGATGACCTCGTGTCTTACGCGGTAGCCGAAACCGCGCCGAGCGTCGGGGGACGCCTGCCGGCGTCGCTCCGGTCCGACCCGGCCTGGGACGGGGACGCCATCGACGAGCTCCGTGCCCGTGAGTACGGACGGCTCGACGCGCACGATCAGGCGTACCTCGACTACACCGGCGGCGGGCTCTACGCGGACTTTCAGGTCCGCGAGCACCAGGAGCTGCTGCGCGGCGGCGTCTTCGGGAACCCCCACTCGAACAGCCCGACGTCGCGGACGGCAACCGAGCTGGCCGAGGCGGGCCGACGGGCGATCCTCTCGTTCCTCAACGCCTCGCCCGACGAGTACGTCGTGATCTTCACCGCCAACGCGAGCGCGGCCCTCAAGCTCGTCGGCGAATTGTTCCCGTTCACGGCCGGCAGCCGCTTCCTCCTGACGACCGACAACCACAACTCGGTCAACGGGATCCGCGAATTCGCCCGGACGCGCCAGGCCGACGTCACCTACCTGCCGCTGCTGAAGCCCTCGCTGCGACTGGACGACGATCTCGTCGCCACCGCTCTCGACCACGCACCGTCCGGCCGGCGTCACCTGTTCGCCTACCCGGCACAGTCGAACTACTCGGGCGTGCGCCATCCGCTCACCTGGGTGCCGCAGGCGCAGGAGCGTGGCTGGGACGTCCTCCTCGATGCCGCCGCCTACCTCCCGGCGAACCGCCTCGACCTGTCGCGCTGGCACCCCGACTTCGTGGCCATGTCCTGGTACAAGGTCTTCGGCTACCCGACCGGGATCGGCTCGCTGGTCGCCCGCCGCGAGTCGCTCGCCCGGCTCGAACGGCCGTGGTTCGCCGGGGGATCGATCGGGGTGGCATCGGTGGTCCTGCCTCGGCACACGCTCGGGCACGACGAGGTCGGCTTCGAGGACGGGACCATCGATTACCTCGGACTGCCGGCCATCGAGATCGGCCTGCGCCACGTGTCGACCGTCGGCGTCGACACGATCCATCGACGCACGCAGTGCCTCACCCGCTGGCTGCTCGAGCGCCTGCCGGCCATCCGCCATGCGAACGGCGCGCCGGTGGTCCGCCTCTACGGGCCGGCCGACGACCACGATCGAGGCGGCACGATCTCGTTCAACGTCCTCGATCCTACCGGCGGCGTGGTCGACTTCTGGGAGGTCGAGCGGCTGGCGGCGGAGCGGCGGATCTCACTGCGGACGGGTTGCTTCTGCAACGCGGGGGCGAGCGAGACCGCGAGGGGCCTGACGGCCGCCGAGATGCAGCGGGTCTTCGACCTTGGCCGGCAGCCGAGCTACGAGGACCTCCGCGCATCGCTCCCCGGACGCGCCCTCGGCGCGGTCCGCGTGTCGGTCGGGATCGCGACGAACGAACGCGATGTCGATCGGCTGATGGCGTTTATGGGCGACTTCGCCCGCTGAGGCGGGTCAGCGAGCCTGTGCCCGGTCGCGATCCTTGAGGATCTGGCCGGCGGCGAGCTTGCCCGGCGCACCCATGACGCAGCCGCCCGGGTGGGTGCCCGAACCGCACTGGTAGTAGCCGTCGATCGGTGTCCGGTACTGCGACCAGCCCGGGGCCGGCCGGAAGAAGTACATCTGCGGGGCGAGGAACTCACCGGCGAAGATGTTGCCCTCGGACAGGCCCGACGGTCCGCTCGATGTCGAGCGGCGTCCGGACCTCCCGCTGCAGGACGAGGTCGCCGAAGCCCGGGAAGAACGACTCGAGGGTCCGCTGGACCGTGTCGCCGAGGTTCGGCTTCTCCGTGTCCCAGTCGCTCTCGCGGAGCTTGTACGGGGCGTACTGGACGAAGCAGCTCATGACGGCCTTGCCGGGCGGCGCCATGTCCGGATCGACCATCGACTGGATGGCGCAGTCGAGGTACGGCCGCTGACGAGTACCAGCCGTACTTGGCGTCGTCGTAGGCCCGCTCGAGGTATTCCATCGACGGCCCGATGTTGGTGAAGCCGCGGTACTGGTCAGTCCGGTCGCCGAGGGCCGGATAGCGCGGCACGCGCGTCGAGGGCGAAGTTGACCTTGGCCGAGGTGCCCTGGAAGCGGAAGCCGCCGGATGTTCTCGACGAGGTCCGTCGGGAGCTCGCGCGGGTCGACGAGCTCGAGGAAGGTCCGCCGCGGGTCGAGCGCCGAGACGACGACGGGCGCGTGATACTCGGTCCCATCTCCGAGGGCGACGCCGGTCGCCCGGCCGTTCTTCGTGATGACCCGATCGACCGGCGACTCGAGGCGGATCTCCGCACCGAGCGCCTGGGCCGCCCGCGAGAGGACCTTGGTGAAGCCACCGTTGCCCTGCTTGTGGAACGACCAGGCGCCCGATCTCGCCGTCGTGCTCGCCGAGGATGTGATAGAGGAGCACGAGCCCCGATCCCTGCGAGTAGGGCCCGACCTTCGTCCCGATGATGCTCGACGAGGCGAGGTAGCCCTTGATGATGTCCGACTCGAAGTAGTCGTCGAGGAAGTCGGCGGCCGAGCCGGTCAGCAGCCGGACCGCGTCGTGGAGCGACCTTGCGGTCGACGGCCCGAAACCGTCCGGCCGAGCGCGGCCAGGGCGATGAGCTCCTCCGGGTCGTCGCTGAAGATGTCGGGCGGGACCTCGTCGAGGAGCGGCTTGATGAGCTGGATGACCTTCAGCACGTCGTGGTTGAAGGCGTCGTATGCGTCGGCGTCGTGGCGCGAGTGGCGAGCGATCTCGCGCGTGGTTCTCGCCGTGGTCCTGGCCGAGGAGGAGGTAGTCGCCGTCCTCCTTGGGGCAGAACGTCGTCGGCATGAGGATCGGCATGAAGCCGTGCTTCACGAGGTCGAGGTCCTGGACGATGTCCGGCCGCAGCAGGCTCAGGGCGTACGAGAACGTCGTGAACCAGAAGCCCGGCCGGAGCTCCTCGGTGATGGCCGCTCCGCCGACGAGATGGCGGCGCTCGAGGATGAGGGTCCGCAGACCGGCCTTCGCCAGGTAGGCGCCGTTGGTCAGCCCGTTGTGGCCGCCGCCGATGACGATGGCGTCGTAGGTCCGGTCGGCCGCGCTGCTCCGTCGGGCGGTGGCGGCCGCCGTGGGCGCGGTCTTCGACGCGGTCTTGGCGTTCTTCGGCATGTCAGGCGGTCCTTCGCTCGGGATTGAAGAGGGGTGTCCGGGAGACGTGGGCGTCGAAGTACTCGTAGCGGTGGTTGACCGCCAGCTCGAGCTTGACACGGGAGCCGATGGCGGTCCGGTCGAGCGGTACCCGGGCGAGGGCGATGTGCCGCTGCAGCATCGGCGAGTACATCTGGCTCGTCGCATAGCCGAGCTGGTTGAGCTCGTCGTCGTAGATGTAGTACTCGTCCTGGATCGGGGTGTGGTCCTTGGGCGGGATCAGTCCGGCCGCCTCGTAGATCCGGTCGTAGTCGCGCCAGTCGAGGACGAGGCCGCTCAGCTTCCAGCGCGACGTCCGCTCGAGCTGCTCGCGGCGGATCGCGTCCCGCCCGAGGAACTCCCGGTCGTCGGTCGCCAGGTCGCGGAACATCCAGCCGAGACCGAGCTCGATCGGCGTCGTCCGGTCGGCGTCCGTCCAGGCGTAGCGGCTCGAGTGGAAGTCGACGTCGAGGAGGACGAGGCCGGCCTCGATGCGGGCCATGTAGAGGGCGCTCATGCCGATCGGGATGACGCCCTGGCCCCGACTGACCTTCCAGACCGCGTCCCAGACGCTCAGGGCGTCGCCGGCCGGAGCCCAGATCTCGAAGCCGAGGTCGCCGGTGAAGCCGGTCCGCGAGACGTGGACCGGGACCCGGCCGATCTTCGTCGAGGTGAGGCCGAAGTAGGGCAACGTCGCGATCGCCGGAGCGAGGGCGCTGAGGAGGTCCCGCGATCGGGGGCCCTGGACGGCGAGGACCGCCCAATCCTCGGAGATGTCGTCGATGCCGACGTCGAGCCGGCCGATGCGCTCCTCGAAGTAGGCGAGGTTCGGCTCGGCCGCGGTGAGGACGAATTCGTCGGGGCCGTGGCGCAGTACGACGCCGTCCTCGACGACGAAGCCACGGTCGTCGCACCAGACCGTGTACTGGCCGTGACCGGGCGGGCAGGTCCGGATGTCCCGGGCGAGTACGCCGCCGAGGAACCGCTCGGCGTCCGGGCCGTGGATGCGGTACTTGAACAGCGGCGACGAGTCGAACAGGCCGGCGCTGTTGCGGATCGCGAAGTACTCGAACTTGTCGGAGACCTGGTAGCGCGACGCGGTGAGGTAGCCCGACCAGTGCTCCCAGAGCCCGGTCTCGTTCAGCGCCTCGAGTCGCTCGTGGAACGGCGTGGTCCGGATCATCCCTGCCTCGCACCTCGACCGCGGCATGTCAGGGCGGCCGCCTCGGTCGACCTCGGCCGCCAGGCGCGTCGCGTCGCGCCACGGTAGCCGTTACTGGACAACCGCGCAATATCGTCTAGCCTGACGCGACATGACCCGGATGTCGCCCGACCAGCGCCGCGAGACCATCGTCGATGCCGCCCTCGCCGTCGCCGTCCGGAAGGGGCTGGCCGGCACGACGGTCCGTGACGTCGCCGCCGAGATGGGCAGTTC
This sequence comes from uncultured Chloroflexia bacterium, assembly GCA_963745405.1. Lineage (GTDB taxonomy): Bacteria > Chloroflexota > Limnocylindria > Limnocylindrales > CSP1-4 > C-114. The sequence goes on from CAVUWY010000002.1 coordinate 388,413, forward strand.
GAGCGGCCTCATCCACCACTACTTCGCGTCGATGGACGACGTCCTGGCCGCGGCGTTCGAGCGGGTGGCCGAGCGCGATCTGCGGGCGACGGGATCGGCGATGGCCGCCGCGCCCGATCCGCGGGCGGCGATCGTGGCCTTCTTCGGGGCCTACGCACCGGTCGAGGCCGACTGGGCGTTCCAGCTCTGGCTCGACGCCTGGTCGGAGGCGGCCCGGCGGCCGGCCATCCGGGCGACCTCGACCCGCCTCAACCTCGAGTGGCAGCGGCTGCTCCAGGGGACGATCGAGGCGGGCGTCGCGACGGGCGCATTCCGGTGCCGCGACGCGGCCGACGCGGCCTGGCGGATCATGTCGCTCGTCGACGGGCTCGCCCTCCAGGTCGTCGCCAACGCGACGACGATCGCCCGGTCCGATGTCGGGCGCTGGTCGGCGCTGGCCGCCGAACGCGAGCTCGGGCTCGCGCCAGGGACGCTCGGTTCGAGGGACGGCCACCCGCGGCGCCGACATTCGTCGGGGTGACGAGGCGACGGCCGTCCGCCGACTCGACGGGCAGGGCGATCGATGATCGCCTCGTGGACCCGACGGCGACTCCCCCCGCGCCGTCGGTCCACCTGCGGACCTAGCGGTCCGGCGCGTCGGCCAGCTGCAGGAATGTCTCGAGGCCGATGACGGGGATGATCGTCCGGAAGGCCCGGCCGTACTCGTCACGCACGTCGTCCCATCCGACGAGCCGCGGGTCCGTCAGCGGATATTCACGCGCCCGCCAGCGGAGCGTGCACGACCCTGCCGCGACCACGTTCCGTACCCACTGGGTCTGCTCGCCGAACGGCACCGGGATGACGAAGGCGGACGCGCTCCGGTGGACGGCGACGGGCAGCGCGTATGCGCGGCCGGATGTCCGCCCGGTGTGGCGGACGATCCCCCACAGTGGGAACCAGCGGCGTCCCGACAACGGGACGGAGGCGGACGCACCGAGGCGCGCGATCGCGCGAAGGAGGCGTGACTTCCGCGACGGCGAGGGGCGCGTGGCGGCGTTGTACTCGGCAAGGGACATCGATCTGCTCCGATGCTGTTCTCGCGCTCAGGGGCGGTCAGTCGGTCCACCGTAGGACGATGGGCCGTCGGCCGCATCCCGGAGAACCGTGACGCGCCGATCACGGAATCCGGGGGATGCCCACTCGTTCAGGCCAGGCCGTTGCGGATCGCCCAGGCGGTCGCGTCGGCTCGGCCCCGGGCGTCGATCTTCCGGTACAGGTTGGCGACGTGCCGCTCGACCGTGTTGACGGTGATACCGAGGCGGTCGGCGATCTCGGCGTTGGAGTCGCCGGCGGCGATGCGGGCCACGACCTCGCGCTCCCGCGGGCTCAGGTCGACGACGACTGCCCCGGCGGAGTCATGGCCTCGGGTCGGCCTGGCGGGGCGGCGACCGGTGACGAAGGAGACGATCTCGTCGACGATCGCATCCGGATCCTCGAAGAAGAGGCTCGCCGATGACCCGTCGAGCGATCGCAGCTCGCCACGAGGCAGGCCGGCCGCGAGCTCCTCCGACGCGCTGAGCGGGATCACGGTGGCGTCCCGCCGATGGAGGACGAGAGCTGGGCAGCGGACCCGGGCGAGATCGTCGGATACGTCGACCGTCGCCTGTTCCGCGAGCGTCGCCCGTGCGATGGCCGGCGTCGTCGCGCCCCTGAACCACTCGGCTGCCAGCCGGCCCTCGTCGCCGGCCGGCCAGCCGAGCCACGCGTGGGCGGCCAATTCGGCGAAGGTGTCCCAGTCGCGCTCGATGAGGCTGAGGAGCGCCTGGGTGCCCGCCCCGCTCATCTGGGTCCAGCCGCGGGCGGAACCGCCGAACAGGATGAGGTGGCTGACACGCTGCGGATGGCGGGCGGCGTAGGCGATCGCCAGGGTGACCGAGTGATAGAAGCCGAGCAGGGCGAATCGGTCGAGGGCGGCCGCTGCCACGACGGCATCGAGATCGCCGAGCATCGCCTCGAAGGACAGGTCGATGACTGCCCGCTGCGAACTGCCGGTGCCGCGCGCGTCGTACTGGATGAACCGGAGATCGCGGGCCAGCGAGGCGAACGTCCGCCGCTCGACGGGGACCTGCCACTCGGCCTCGAAGTCGCTGAACGGCGCGCCGGGCAGATGGACGAGCGACGGGCCCGCGCCCACGGACGCCCAGGCGAGTTCGACTCCGTCGGCGGCCCGGGCATGCCCGATCCGTGGCGTCGTCTCCGACCGGCTCCGATCTCGACCGTTCATCGAGGACCGATTGTCGGCCATCCGGTATGGCGATCGTCGGACACGGTTCGGGGCGGTCGCCCGCCGACGTGCTGCTGGCACCGACGATCGACCGCCCCGTCCCCTCGTGTGGTCCGGGAGCCCCGGCAGGCTCCCGGTCCGGTCAGGTCGCGATGGGCCCGATCAGGCCTCGCTCAGGCCGATGACGTGACCCTGCGGATCGGCGAACAGGGCGAGGTGAGCCGAGCCATCGGGGCTGAACTTCGGCATGACGACGGATCCGCCGAGGCGGGTCGCCGACGCGAGCGCCGCGTCGATGTCGCCGACCGAGATGTAGCCGGTCACGTGGCCGGGGCCGCCGTCCTGCGTCGCGCCGACGCCGACCCAGATCCCCGCCTCGGCGTCCGACGCCATGCCGTAGCCACCGGGATTGCTCGTGTCGAACGTCCAGCCGAAGAGGTCGTGGTAGAAGCGCTGCAGTGCGGGGCCGTCCGGCCCGACGACCTCGAAGTGGATCACCTTGTCTGCCATCGTCGTCTCCTCGTTCCGTGACGGACGTCCTGGGCGAAGGCCCCATCGAGCCCGGTCAATGAAGCGACGAACGGCCACGGCCGGAATCGACAGGTGGCCCGAGCGGTCGTCAGCAGTGCAGCGCCGACCTATCCTGTCGGGGTGACCCTCTTCCGGCTCGGTTCGGCGAAGCGACTCTCCGCTCCAGCACTCGTGGCAGCCTTCGACGGCTGGATCGACGCCGGCGGAGCCTCGACCACGGCCGCGACCCACATCGGCGGCGACGGGGACATCGTCGCGACATTCGACGGCGATCTCCTGTTCGACTATCGGTCCCGGCGACCGACGCTCGAGATCGTGGACGGGCGGATGTCGCAGCTCACATGGCCGGAGCTCGCGATCCGCCGGGCCCAGCCGGGCGGGCGGGACGTCCTCGTCCTGACCGGTGCCGAGCCCGACTTCCGCTGGCACGAGTTCAGCGATGCGGTCGTCGAGCTGGTCGACCGCCTCGGCGTCCGGCAGTGGATCAGTCTCGGCGCCATCCCGGCGGCCGTGCCCCACACCCGTCCCGTGCCGATCATCGGCACCGCCTCGGCGCCGGGCCTCCTCCAGGGCGACGTCCAGGCGGGGCCGGACGGCGTCCTTCGCGTCCCGGCGGCAGCCCTGTCGGTCCTAGAGATGGCGGTCGCCAAGGCGGGCATGCCGGCAGTCGGCTATTTCGCCCAGGTGCCCCACTACGTCTCGGGGCCCTACGCCCTCGCCGCCGCCGCGCTCGTCCGGGCCGTGGGCCGCCACCTCGATGTCGACATCCCGGCCGCCTCGCTCGTCGAGGAAGGGCGGCAGCTGCGTGACCGTCTCGACGCGGCGACGGAGGCCGACGAGTCGACCCGCTCGTACGTCGAACGGCTCGAGTCGATGGTCGACGAGGAGCGCGCGCCGGCCGGTGACGAGCTCATCGCCGAGATCGAGCGGTTCCTCCGCGACCGGGGTGGCGAGGGCACCCAGCGCACCTGACGAAGGGCGCCTGACGCAGCGCACTGACGCAGGGCGCCTGACGCAGCGCACTGACGCAGCGCACCCACGCAGGCGGGAGACGCCCCTGAGACAGGCGCGTGGAACATGGGCCCGGACGGAACCCACGGGGAGGCGCCGCCCGATGCCCAAGACGCACGCCACGAGCACCATCGTGGCCGCCGGCCGGAAGTTCACCACGAACGCCCTGCCCGATACGTTCGACCTGCGCGACCTGGACTACCGGCCGATGCTCCGCGTCCTGCCGCCCCAGCTGCAGGCGAAGCCATCCGGCACTGCCTTCCTCGTCCTCCACCAGCAGGGCGAATCCTGCACCGGGCACGCCGTCGCGGCGACGATCGACACGGTCCTGTCCCGCCAGGCCGATGATCTCCGGCTCCCCCAGCCGCCCCCGGTGAGCCCGTACATGCTCTATCGGCTGGCCCGTCGCTACGATGAGTTCGGTGGCGAGGCCGATACCGGCTCCTCGCTCCGCGGCGCGTTCAAGGGCTGGCTCCGTCATGGGATCGCCACGACCGCCGAGTGGAACGCACGCGCCAAGGCGCTCCATAAGAGCCCGCTCAACGCCCTGGTCGACCTCGACGAACCCGATTTCGTCGCGTCCTGCCGGCAGCGGCCGCTCGGCGCCTACTACCGGGTCAACCCGTTCCGCCTCGACGACATGCAGTCGGCGGTCAACGAGCTCCACGCCATCGCCGTGTCGGCCGCCATCCACAGCGGCTGGTCCGAGCCGCGCTGGCTGAAGCCGCCGAACGGGGAGCCGTTCGCGATCATCGAACGGGACCGGACGGCGAGCCCGGCCGGCGGCCACGCCTTCGCCATCGTCGGCTACGACGAGCACGGCTTCCTCGTCCAGAACTCGTGGGGCACCGACTGGGGTGACCGCGGCTTCGCCATCCTCGCCTACGACGACTGGCTCCGCAGCGCCTACGACGCCTGGGTCGCCCGACCGGGCGTGCCCAACACGCCGACCTCGACCCCATCCTCGACGAGCCGGGTCACGACGAGCGGCGACGTCGTCATCAGCGGCGGCCCGAACCTGACACTCCTCCGGAACTACGTCGTCGACACCGGCAACGACGGGGTCCTGTCCGACTCGGGACGGTTCACGAGCAACCCGGCCCAGCTCGACGGGATCGTCGCCAACATGACCGCCAAGCACGACGCCTGGACGGCCGGCCGGCCGGGCGCCCATCGGGACATCGTGCTGTGGGCCCACGGCGGCCTGATCGACGAGACGGCCGGCCTCGGCATCGCCGAGCGGCACCTCGGCTGGTGGCTCAACAGCCACGTCTACCCGATCAACTTCGTCTGGGAGAGCGGGGCGATCGAGACGATCGTCGACGCCCTCGGCGACGTCACCCATGGCCGGCTGCCATTCGGCGGCCTCCGCTTCGACTTCGAGGAGCAGTGGGATCGCTTCGTCGAACGGACCGCCCGCCAGCTGTTCTCCGGGCTGTGGGGCCAGATGAAGGGCAACGCCTTCGGGGCCTCGGCACCGACCTCGGTGAGCCGGCCGCGCGGTGGCACGGAGGTCGCCGATCGACTCCTCGCCTATCGCGACCGCTATCCGGCGGGGACCGTGCGGATCCACCTGGCCGGCCACAGTGCGGGGGCGATCTTCCTCGCCACGCTCGCCGATCGGATCGTCCAGACCGGACTGCAGATCGAGTCCCTCGCCCTGCTCGCCGGGGCCGTCACCAACGCCGACTTCGTCCGCTGGGTCGTCCCCCACCTGACGATCGCCCGTGAGCGCGACGGCTCGCCCATCGGAACCGAGCCGGCGATCAAGCGCCTGACCGTCTTCGACCTCTCGGAGCAGATGGAACAGGACGACCAGTGCCCCGGCGGCGACGTGGCCGTCTACCACAAGTCGCTCCTCTACCTCGTCGCCCGGGCGCTCGAGCCGAACCCGAACCCGGTCACCGGGATGGTGCCCCTCGTCGGCCTCCAGCTCGGACTCGCGGCGACACCGCCCGGCTGGTCGCAGTCGCTCGGGGCCACCCTCCTCGCCGATGGTGCCAAGATCGTCATCGCCCCCGGGGGCACGCCGCCAGACCCGCGCTCGGACGCCCGCGGTCACGGCGACTTCGACGACGACCGGGCGACGATGACCTCCGTCCTGCTGCGGATGCTGGACATCAGCGAGCCGCCGGCCGGGTCGTATGTCCCGAACGACGCCATCGAGGACCTGCCGGCCGCGCCACCGTCGGGTGCGCAGCTGCCGGTGCCGTCGTCGGCCCCCGCGCCGGTCGGCACACCGGCCGCGCGCGGGGCGAAGCGACCCGTCGAAGCACTCGTCGCAGCCGGCGCGAGGCCGCCCGCCCGGCGCCCGGGAGCCCCGCCATCTCGACGGCCCGGCTGGGGCGAACAGACGGCGATGCACGTGCCGGTCGAGGCAGCCGTCGACCCGGCGGTCGTGAGCCCGACCTTCGATGTCCTCTATCGCAACGGCTACACGGCAGTGGAGGACCCGCGTCTCAGACGGGGTGCCAGAGAAGCCAAGCGGTGAAGACGGGCCGCTGGAGGCGGACCCCACCGATCTCGACGGCGTCTCAGATATCGGCAGCTCGTCATCCGCGCGATGGACGAGTGCGCGGATTCATGACGCATAACGTCATGAACATGGGTATCATCCCGGCATGCGCGCGTCGCGGCTCGTGTCGCTCCTCCTCCTGCTGCAGACCCGCCACCAGATGACGGCGGCCGAGCTCGCCGTCGAGCTCGAGGTCTCGGAGCGGACGATCCATCGAGACGTCGAGGCACTGAGCGAGGCGGGCGTCCCGATCTTCGCCGCCCGCGGTCCCCACGGCGGGATCCGCCTCGTCGACGGCTACCGGACCCGCCTCACCGGCATGACCCCGGACGAGGCCCAGGCGCTCTTCCTGTCGGGCCTGCCGGGACCGGCCGCCGAGCTCGGGCTCGGCACGGTCATGGCCGCCGCCCGGCTCAAGGTCCTGGCCGCCCTGCCGCCGGAGTTGCGGGCCCGCGCCTCCCGGCTCGTCGAACGGTTCCACCTCGATGCGGCGGGCTGGTTCCACGCCGCCGAGCCGGCTCCCTACCTCGCGGTCCTCTCGGAGGCCGTCTGGGAGGCCGCCCGGGTCGAGGTCGAGTACACCCGGCCGGATCGCCAGGTGACGCGGACGCTGGAGCCGCTCGGCCTCGTGATCAAGGGTGGAGTCTGGTATCTCGTCGCCCGTTCGGACGACCAGGTCCGAACGTACCGGGTGTCGCGGGTCACCGGCGCGCGACTCCTCGACGAGCGATTCGAGCGTCCCGACTCGTTCGATCTCGCGGCGTACTGGGCCGAGTCGAGCGCCGCCTACGAACGTGAGGTGCCGCGCATCGCGGTGACCGTCCGCCTGCCGGCGGACCGGCTCGACCGACTGGCCGGGAGGATCGGCGATCGGGCGATGGAACGAGCCGAGCGCCTCGACATCGACGACCCCGAGGGATGGCAGCACCTGGTGCTCCAGCTCGACTGGCCCGATGAGGCGCCGGAGATCCTGCTCGGGATGGGAGCCGATCTCGAGGTCCTCGATCCGGCGGACGTCCGGGAACGCATCGTCTCCGTCGCGTCCGATGTCGCCCGCCGCTACGGCGGCAGCGGCGGATCGGCCGTTCCGAGGCCGGCCAGCGGGTCGGTCAGCGTCCCCCCGCCGCCGACCGAACTCCACTGACGCAGGCGGAGGATCGGTCCGGCACCGGATCCTCCCGGACAGTCGTGCTGGCGGGTGCCGGGCGATCGCCGAGCAGCCGGCGGACCTCGAGCTTCCGCTCGATCGCCTGCTGGCGCTCCCGATGGATCGACTCGATGAGCTCGATATGAAGCATCCGGGCACCTCGCTCGCGGGGCGGTCGGCTCGACCGCCGGGACTAGCGCAACCCTACCGCCGGTAGATGCCAGTTACTGTCAACAATCGGGACAACATGCCGTCGCCGGGGATCCTCCCCGACCCGACCGGCGACTCCCTACACTTCGGCCTCGTGAGGACCGTCGTCGCGACCCGCTACGTCACCCCGCTGCGCGAGGGCGGTTCGCTGCCGGCGATCGTCGAGGCGGACGACGACGGCCTGTACGTCCTCAAGTTCCGCGCCGCCGGCCAGGGACCGAAGGCGCTGGCCGCGGAGCTCGTCGTCGGCGAGCTCGGCCGGGCGCTCGGACTCCGCGTCCCCGAGATCGTCCTCGTCGACCTCGATCCGTGCCTCGGCGACGCCGAACCGGACGAGGAGATCCAGGACCTCATCCAGCGGAGCGGCGGGCTGAATCTCGGACTCGACTTCCTGCCCGGCGCCCAGCCGTTCAGCCCCGTCGCCGGCCCGGCCCCGACGCCGGACGAGGCGGCCGACATCGTCTGGTTCGACGCCCTCACGACGAATCCCGACCGGACGGCGCAGAACCCCAACCTCATCGTCTGGCACGGCCGGACCTGGCTCATCGACCACGGGGCGGCCCTCTATGTCCACCACACGTGGCGCGACCCGTCGGCCCATGCCCGGCGGCCGTTCGAGCGGATCCGCGAGCACGTCCTGCTGCCGCTGGCCGGCTCGATCGACGCCGCCGACGGCAGGCTCGCACCGGAGGTCACCGCCGAGGTCGTCGAGGCGATCGTCGCCCTCCTCCCCGACGCCTGGCTGACGCCGGAGGCGATCGGCGGACCGCTCGAGCAGCGGCGGGCCTACGTCGACTACCTCTCGACCCGGCTCAGGGCGCCGCGACGTTTCGTCGCGGAGGCGGACGATGGCCGCGCCGCGTAAGCCCGCCACGTTCCAGTACGCGATCGTGCGGGTCGTGCCGCGCGTCGAGCGGGGCGAGTCGTTCAACGCCGGCGTCGTCCTGTGGAGCCGGCCGCGCCGCTTCATCGGCGCTCGAACGACCCTCGACCCGGGCAGGCTGGCGGTCCTCGCACCCGGCCTGACCGAGGACGAGGTCCGTGTTCACCTCGACGCGATCGAGCGGATCGCCGCCGGCGACGAACGGGGCGGACCCATCGCCCGCCTCCCGGCGGCGCAGCGGTTCCACTGGCTCGTCGCGCCGTCGAGCACGATCATCCAGCCGTCGGAGGTCCACACCGGGCTGTCCGACGACCCGGCGTCGGCCCTCGACCACCTCTTCGCCGCGTTGGTCCTGCCCGAGACGGGCGACCGCTAGCCCACCGGGCGGCGGCCGCCGCGTGGCGACGGGCGGCTGCTCAGCTCGAAGGCCGATCGCCGCCGGCGTTCACCGCCGACCCGAGCCCATGGAGGTGCTGGGCGGGGATCACCCCCATCCGACCGGCCTGGTAGTCGCGGACCGCCTCGAGGATCTCTTCCCGGGTGTTCATGACGAAGGGGCCGTAGCTCACGACCGGTTCGCGGATGGGTCGACCGCCGAGGATGAGTACCTCGAGTGCCGGCGTGCGCTCATCCTGCAGCGGTCCGGCCGCGACCGCGATCGAATCGCCGGAGCCGTACACCGCCATCTGTCCTTCGTGGATCGGCACGTCCTCGGCGCCGACCGAACCCTGGCCCGAGAGGACGTAGACGAGGGCGTTGAAGTCGACCGGCCAGAGCGTCTCGAAGCGGGCGCCGGGCGAGATCGTGGCGTGGGCATAGGAGATCGGCGTGTAGGTGACACCGGGACCGGCGTGCCCGGCGACCTCGCCGGCGATGACCCGGACGAGCGTGCCGCCGTCGTCGGACGAGAGCATCGTCACCCGGTCGGCCTGGATGTCCTGGTAGCGCGGCGGAGCGAACTTCTGGGCGGCGGGAAGGTTCACCCACAGCTGGATGCCATGGAAGAGCCCGCCGCTGACGATGAGCTCCTCGGTCGGCATCTCGTCGTGGAGGATCCCCGCCCCGGCCGTCATCCACTGGGTCGCGCCGTCCGTGATGAGGCCGCCACCGCCGTTCGAGTCCTTGTGCCGGAATGCGCCGTCGATCATGTAGGTGACGGTCTCGAAGCCTCGATGCGGGTGCCACGGCGCGCCCTTCGCCTCGTAGGGTGCGTATTCGACGGCGCCCATCTGGTCGAGCAGGAGGAACGGGTCGGCCAGGTTGCCGGCGACCCCTGGGAAGGGCCGGCGAACCGGGAAGCCCTCCCCTTCGAGGAGCGACGGCGCCGTGATCCTCGTGACGATCGGGCGAGGCGTTGCGACGGCCGGGTCCGGGCGCGGGACGCGCGGCAGGACGAGGAGGTCTTGGACGGTGGCGGCTGGCATGACGGACCTATCGGGTGCGGACTGGATACCCCGATAGTAGTTGCACTGTCAACTAACTCGCCGGGTCGGACGGCGCGAGACTCGCTCGTCGAAGCTGCTGGAGGGCGCTGAACTTGTCGGCGTACTCGGCCCGCAGCGCGGCAACATCGGCCGCGTCGACCATCAGCTCGGTCGCGATCTCGTTGAGGATCGCCGACTCCTCGGCGTCGATGGTGTCGTCGGAGGCCCCGACGACGAAGCAGGCCCGGAGGAGCTCGATCCGCTGTTCCGGCGTCGAGAGCTCGACGAACTCGCGGGTCACGACGTAGTCCTCGGTCCCGCCGATCAGGCGAGCCGTGCTCTTGGCGATCTCGGCGACGAGGACGGCCTGGGTCTCGTCGACGCCGGCATGCTCGACGAGGAGATGCTCGATCGTCGACGTCTCGATGTCGCTGATGGCCATGTCGGCCTCGGCCGCCCGGGCCAGGACGTAGGCGAACGTCGCCAGGTAGCGGGCCCGCTCCGGGGGCATGGATTCGAGCTGGGAGACGATGCGTCGGACGGCGGCCGTCTCGGCCGGGTCGACGGCCGGCGACAACGGCGCGGCGGCTGATGGGGTGTTCGTGTCGGCGGTCGGGGCAGGCTCGGCCGGCAGGCCGAGGAAGTGTCGGAGGTTCATCGGCGCAGGATAGAGGGTTCGCCCCTCCTCCGCGCCGGATGGTGCGCGCGGCCGGTCCGCGTCAGTAGTAGCCCCGGACCGGCCTGGTCCGGGGCTTCGGTCGGCTGGTGGCGACGGATCAGCGCGCGGCCGCACTCACGGCGGCGTCGCCGAGGGCGGCACGGGCGGCAGCCGCGTCGGGTGTCGCGATGGCCACGGTGATGCGGTCGCCGCTCATCCCGGTCGCGAATGCGGCGGCGATGTTCACCCCCGCATCGGCCAGGCGGCGGGCGACTACGGCCAGCCCGCCGGGCCGGTTCTCGATAGCCGCCGGAACGACTTCCACTTCGCGGGGCGAGAATCCCGCCCCAGCGAGGGCCGAGCGCGTGCCGGACTCGTCGTTCGAGATGAGGACGACCACACCGTGGCCGGCGGTCGTTGCCCCGGCGAACCCGGTCAGGTCGATGCCCTTCGCCGCGATGGCCTCGGTGACCCGGGCCGCCTCGCCCGGCTTGTCGTCGAGATCGACGATGAACGCGTTCACGGCGCACCTCCACTGCCTGCCCGGCCCGGCGGCGGCACGTGCCCGTCATGAGCGGGTCGGCGGACCTCGAACCTTACTCCCCGGCCGCCGCACCGACCGGGCACCCGGCACTCGACCCCGGATCCGACCGCTTGCCGGCGGGGGTAGGATTCGGGGACCGAGGAGTCGAGCATGTCCGATCGACGCCGCCAGCCACCGATCGTGGGTCGCCGGAGCGACGGAGGGCCGCTGCCCGACGCCTCGCTGCCGGCCACGGCGGACCCGACCAGGGGCTCGAGCAACCTCGCCACGACGCCCCGAGCGGGCAACATCAGCTCCGATACTCGCGCCGGCCGAGCGGGGTGACCCGGGGTCGTCGCGGACGTCGATCCGCCGCGACACGGGCCACCGAACCTACCCCAGCCACGACCCACGCCCGACCGGCGTGGGTCGTCCGTCATCCGGGCTGAAGGAGTCGGTCGGCTCAGGCGGCCCGGTCGGCTCGGGCGGCCGAGGCCGCTCAGGCGGCCAGGTCGGGGAACGTGACCTCGACGAGGGGACTGTCGGCGACCATCGTCGCCACGTTCTGCTTCGTCCAGACCTTGACGATCTCGGTGAAGATCGCGGCCCGTCGCTCGGGATCGCGGATCGGGGCGGCCACCGCGGGGAGGTCGGCCCGGACGCCGCGCTTGAGGTGGAAGGTGAAGTGCGGCTCGGCGACCATGTTCGCCAGCCAATCGCGCGGGTGCCCCGGCATCCCCGAGATGTAGATGTGGCCGTCGATCACGTGATAGACGATCTCGACCCGCCGCGGCACGCCGGTCCGCCGTCCGAGCGTGGTGATGTCGATGAGTCCGCCGCGCGACAGGGCGTCGGCGATGCTGGGATCCATGAGAGTCCTCTCTCGGCCGCGGGATGGTTGCCTACGCAACCATAATACGCCGACTGCGCGATGCGCTCTCAGGCTCGGTCGCCGGCCTCCATCGCGGCGGCGTCCGCTTCCTCTTCGGACGCGCCGGCCCGAAGGGCCGCCTTGCGCGCGCGCTTGCCCGCCTGGTACCTGGCCAGCGCCTCGGCTGAGTCGACATCGCCGAGCGTCGGGTGGGTCGGTGCGACCTCCTCCCAGCCGGGCGGCCGGATCCCGAACCGCTTGCCGAGGACGGCGAGGATCGACTTGGCCTTCATGGGCCCGATCCCCGGCAGGGCGAGAAGCCGCTCCTCGAGGTCACGGCCGTCGCGCGCCTCCGTCCAGATCCGTGAGGCGTCGTCATCGTACGTGGCGGCGATCGCGGCGCAGAGGGCCTGGGTCTTGGCCGCCATGGAGCCGGGGAACCGATGGATCGCCGGTGGTCGCCGGAACACCTCGGCGAGGACCTGAGGGTCCATGGCGGCGATCGTGGCGGCGTCGAGCGAGCCCGTCCGGCGCTGGATCTCGAGGGGGCCGCTGAACGCCTTCTGGACGGTCACCTGCTGGTCGAGGGCGAAGCCGATGAGGAGGGCGAGGGGCTCGTGGGCGAGGAGGCGGTCGGCCTCCGGGTCGCCGGTGAACGGAAGGCTGTCGGGCGTCGTCGAGGTCGGCATGGCCGGGATGGTACTCCCGTAGACTTCATCGTCGACATGATCGAGCAGACCCGGACGACGCCGTCGTGAGCGGCGGCGGGAGCGACCACCTCGCCGTCTCGTTCATCGGGCACGCCACCCTCCGCATCGAGATCGACGGCGTCCGGATCCTGACCGACCCGCTCCTCCGGGCGCGGGTCGGGCCGCTCGATCGCCAGGTCGCGCCGGTACTCCACACGGCCTACGACGGGATCGACGCCGTCCTCATCAGCCACCTCCACCAGGACCACCTCGACTTCGCCTCGCTGCGGCACCTCCGACCGGCGCCACGCCTCATCGTCCCGGCCGGCTCGGCGGCCCTCGTCCGGGCGGCCGGCTACGACAACGTCGATGAGCTCGAGCCGGATGGCTCGACCACCCACGGCCCGGTCCGGATCACGGCCACCCCCGCGGTCCACTCGGGCCGCCGGCTGCCGTTCGGGCCGACCGCGGTCGCCCTCGGGTTCGTCGTCGAGGGATCACGACGGCGGGTCTATTTCGCCGGCGACACCGACCTGTTCGACGACATGGCCCTGATCGGCGACCAGGATCTCGATCTCGCCCTCCTGCCGGTGTGGGGCTGGGGCCCGAACCTTCGCGGCGGGCACCTCGACCCGGAGAAGGCCGCCCGGTCGCTCGGCCTCCTCCGACCCCGCGTCGCGGTGCCGATCCACTGGGGGACGTACTGGCCACGGGGCATGGGGAGGATCCGTCCGAGCCGCCTCCGCGAGCCGGCCGCCGAGTTCTTGACGGCGGCCCGCGAGCTCGCCCCGGATGTCAAGGTCGTCGTCCCGGCGCCGGGGCACGATGCGCATCTTCCCCGCTGATCGAGACACCGTCTCACCGATCCTCGATCCGGCGCTCCGGGCCGCTCGTGAGGCACGCGGCGCGACTGTGGGCCGGGACTAGATCCGCAGCCGGTCGCCGTGGTGGATGCCGACCTTCATCACCCACGGATTGAGGCGGCGGAGGAGGTCGACGGAGATGCCGGCGTGGCGGCTGATGCTCCACAGCGTCTCGCCGTTGCGGACGATGTGGATCGAGTAGCGCGGCGCCGACTTCTTGTGATGCTTCGGCTTGGGCTTCGGCTTGGCCGCGGCGGCGGGCTTCGGCTTGGTCGTGGTCGGTGAGGTCGCGGCCGCTCCGGGCGGACCGACCGTGATGAGCCAGAAGACGAGCGGCTGGCCGATCACCGTGCTGTCTCCATGGGAGATCGTCGTACGGGCGACGGCGAGGTATGCGGCCGGGCCTTCCGGGTCGTCGCCGATCTGGACGGAGCCGCCGATCGGCGTTCCGGCCTTGAGCTTGGCCGGAGCGGCGATCGGGGCCCGGAAGGAAAGCGCCGTGGCCGAATCCCCGGTGGCGGGCACGGCGTCGATGGCGAGCGTCCCGCGCGGCGACCGGTCGTCGGCGACCGCCGCGCCGTCGGGCGCGCCCGAGCTCGGGCCGAGGATAGTCGTCCGGACGGTGATCGCGGGCGAGCGGCCGGCGGCCACCACGACCGGGTTCGCGGCTGTCACCTTGCCCGCCGCCGGCCCGACCATGAGCCTGGTGGAAGCCGGGTCGAGCGGTACCACGTCGCTCACTGCGACGCCCGTCCCGGGCTGATCAGGGTCCAGGCGGAAGACACCCGGCGGGCCGGTGTCGAGCGAATCGCCGCCGGCCCCTGAGGCCCGGACGACGAGGATCGCCGGCAGGAATGGCTCGAGTGTGGCCGCCCCCAGTTCGAAGGAGGCTCCCCCACCGACCGGCATGTCCGCCCGGAGCCCGACCCGGCCGACCTGGGTCGGCGCGCCGCCGCCGAGCGGGAGCACCCATGCGACGAGGGCCGGCGCGGCGACCCCGGGCTCGCTGCTCGCGGCGGGGACGGCCGTACCGGACGGCGAGAGGGGACCCGGCCCGAGGTTGGTCGCCCCGACGTGGATCCCGGCGGCCGTCGCGGTGACGCCGTAGGAGATCGCCCGACCGGGGAAGACGCGCAGGGTCGGCGATGGGATCGCGAGGGCGGCCGCGTCCGGCAGGGGGGAGCCATCCTCGTCGAGCACGGTCACGTCGAGTGCGTAGCGGCCGGCCCGCGGCGGGACGGCGAGGGTCAGCTCCACGGCGTCGCTCCGCCAGGCGGCGGCGATCGGGGTGGCGAAGACCGGCCGCAGGATCGAGGCGGGCAGCGGTACGACGTTCGCCGGATCGGCCTCGACGAGCGACAGTGGCCGCCAGCGGACGGCGATCCTGAGCTTGGGGAACTCGCCGATCGATCCGCGATCGAGGCCGACCGAGATGACTGCCCGGCTCCCTGCCTGGAGGGGATCCTCCGGCTCGACCGGGCCGAACCGGACGCCCTTCGAGGAGAGTGACGGCAGGGCGAGGCCGTTGGCGATGGCCGCGATCTTCTTGCCCCAGTTCTTGTCGCTCGCGTAGTAGTGCATCCCGCGCAGCGTCGGCGCGCCGCCCCACCAGCGCCCCGACGGTTTCAGGTACTTGTCGAGGATCGTTTGGGCGATCGCGTCGATGCCCTTCGCGTACGAGCGGAACTTCGCCGCGTACACCCATGGGCCGCGGTCGTACGCGTCGAACCCGAAGAGGTTGTGCTTGTAGCGGGCGATGTCGGACGAGCCGAAGCCCGACTCGAGCATCGCGTGGGCGAGCAGGTAGCGGGCGTTGATGCCGTACTTCCGCTCGGCGGCCATGAAGTCGTGGCCCAGTGGCGGCAGGGTCGTGTTCGCCGCCAGGTACTCGTCGATCGCCCAGGCCGACAGGCCCGACTTCGAGAGGAGGTCGGTATCGAGGGTGAACTTGCCGCCGAAGTGGTAGGTGTGCGCCTTCGGGATGCCCCACCACGCGGACGTCGGCGCCGCACCCGCCAGCCAGGCGAGTCCGAGGACGAAGACGAGAGCGAGAAGGACGGGGGACCGGCCGCGCCGGGTCCGTCGGGGTGTCGACATCGGGGATCCGATCGTCGGGGGCGCGTCGCGCCGGAGCCATCGGTCGTTCGTCCGCACGCTCGGGAACAGACGTACCGGTGACCCTCCGGACGGGCCGCCGGTCGGCGGTCCAGGCGGGGCCGAGTCGGGGGTGGTCCGTGGGGCTGGACCGTCCGCCGCCTGGTCACCGTCGGGCGTCCATGCCGGGTCGGCCACGGTCGTCGGTCGTCGCAGCGCGGCCGGCGGACGACGCTCAGCTCGTCGGAACCCTCACGGATCCACGGCCATGCTTTCGGACCTATCCGCTCGATCCGCCTCGCCAGCCGCGGCAGGCCGGCCTGCTCGCGATCATCCAGCGCCACGGCGCCGATATCGCCGCGCGCGGCGGGCAGGCGCGAACGCCGTCGACCCGGACCCAGACGGGTGCCGGGCTCCCGTTCGCCGCGACGACGGCGCCGAGCCTGCTCGCCCGCTGAGTCCCCGGATCGACTCCCTCCGGGGAACCGGCCCGAGGGTCAGCGCCAGGCGGCGGCGGTCGTGCCGAGCTTGCCGATCACCGAACGGTAGTAGTGACTGGCCGAGTAGGGGTCGGAGATCCCGGTCAGCCCCGGCGCCTTCGGTGAGGTGAAGGTGAAGGCGTACGTGTGCTTCGCCGACGGCGACGACCAGAAGATCTGCTGCATCGTCTTGTTCGTCTTGAACAGCCCGGTGACGATGTAGGCGGCCGAGTTGCGCGGCTCGGCGAAGACCGCCTTGGCCCCGATCTTGTAGAACGTCTCGCCATAGTTGGCGATGCGCTGCTCGGCTACCGACTTGGACGGCAGCGGGTCGCCCGGCTCGGAGTTGCCGGCCGAGTAGCACAGGTGGTTGAGGATCACCACCGCGTTGGCGGCGAGGCGGAAGCCGCCCGAGCCGACGAGATACGAGGCGCCGTAGTACTTGTTGTTCGAGTTGCCGTGGCCGGCGCTCGCGTTGAGGCCGAGACCATCCTTGGTCGTCGGGCTGTACGGCGCGTGGGGGCTCGGCCAGCCGTTGCCGTGGCCGAGATAGATCAGGAGGTTGGCACCCTTCGCGGCGGCCCGGACCTTGGCCCAGGTGGCGTTGGGGCTGTAGATCTCGGTCACCGCAGCGCCGTAGGAGCGAGCCAGCTTGGCGAGGGCCTTGCCGTCGGCGATGTAGGAGGCCGTCTGCGATTCGACGGGCCCGACCACGACGACGACGCGGATCGAGGCCGCCGACGCGACGGACGGGACGAGGCCGAGGGCGGCGATACCCAGGACCAGGGAACCGAGCACCTTGATGTGCCCGGTCGACGTGCGAGCGGACGCCCGTTGGGCGCCTCTTCGGAACAACCGCAATCTCATGCCTCCTCACTGCCGGAACGCCGCGCGCTGGGGCAAGGCGACGGTGTGGCTGACCACCCATGGGCAGGAAAGGGCGAGACGGGACGCGATTTGGCGCTGAGTGTGCCCCTGGTCGGGTGAGCCGACGCGGGGCGCCTGCCGTGGGGGCGGCGGTCTTCGGTTCTTCCCGTCTGCGGCGCCTGACGCACCACGGGGTAGTATGCCAGCCACGCGCCGGGCGGCGCCATCGTCGTCCGAGCCATGCCAGGATGACCGGAGGTACCAGAGGCGATGAGCGATCCCGCCGAGGTGCCGGCCGCCTCGATCCGTTGCCGATGAGCCTGACCCGCGACGGATGAACCGGCCGGCCACCGCACTCATCGCCGTCCTCGTCCTCGCGCTGGCGGTGGTGGTCGCGGGATCCTCGGCGAGCCTCCTCGCCACGCCGCAGCCCTCGACCGGGGCGAGCCGTTCCGCCACGCCACAGTCGCCGGTGCCACTCGCATCGGGCGCGGTCGCCGACCGACCGCTCGAGGTCTTCGGCTTCCTCCCCTACTGGTCGATGGCCGACTGGACGGACGGCTACCTCCGCTACGACCTCCTGACCACGATCGCCTTCTTCGGCATCGGCGTCGCCGATAACGGCGCGCTGCGCCGGAGTGGACCCGGCTGGACGGCCTTCATGAGCGATCGAGCGACGACGATCATCGACCACGCCCACGCTGCGGGCGTCCGGATCGAGATCACCTTCGAGTCCTTCGGGTTGTCGCACAACCACCGCTTCCTGTCGAACCCGACCGCCCGCGACCGGTTCGTCGCCGAGGCGTCCGCCCTCATCGCCCAGCGAGGCATCGACGGAGCGGACCTCGACGTCGAAGATGTCGCCGGCGCCGACCGAGCCGACTTCGCGCTCCTCGTCGGCGCCACGGCCGACGCCCTCCACGGCAGCGACCCGACGTCGGAGGTGAGCGTGTCCACGAACGGCAACGTGAGCGGCGCCCAGATGGCAGCCGCGGCGATATCGGCCGGAGCGGATCGGGCGTTCCTCATGGGCTACTCCTACCGGGTCGGCGCGACCGTCACGACCGGTAGCGTCGCCCCCATCACCGGCGTCGGCACGAACCTCGATCTCGTCGCCAGCCTCGACCTCTATGCTGTCGCCGCCGTCCCGGCCGACCGGATCATCCTCGGCCTGCCCTACTTCGGGATGACCTGGCCGACGCTGACGGGCGACCTCCACTCTCCGCGCCAGCCGGATTCGGCGAAGCTCGGCAAGGGGCAGGCGTTCCGGCCGTCGTCGCTCGCCACGTCGGGTCCGCCTGCCGGATCGGCCCTCGACCACGACCCGATCGAGGCATCTGCCCGTTACACGTGGTTCGACGCGAAGCGGAAGTCGTGGTTCCAGACCTACTTCGACGATCCCTCGACCCTCGCTCCCAAGCAGGGCCTCGCCGTCCAGCGGGGGCTGGCCGGTGTCGGGCTGTGGGCCCTCGGCGACGACCACGGAGCGCCGGGCTACTGGGAGACGGTGGCGGCAACGCTCGGGGTCGGGCCGCCATACGTGGCGCCGTCGCCGGCGTCGTCGGCGTCGCCGGCATCGCCCTCCTCCACGCTGCCATCGGCCTCCTCATCGGCCGCGCCATAGCTCGGTCCACCCTCGCTCGTCGCTCCATCGCGTCGGTATGTCCGACCATCCGCTAGACTCCGCGGCGAGTCGTCCACCATCGCGACCGTGAAGATCGCCGACGCACCCGTCGGCCGCCGCCGACCCGCGCCCCGCCCGGAGCCCACTTGACCTTCGACAACCTCGGACTCTCTGCCGACCTCCTGCGCGCCGTCGCCGAGGAGGGCTACACCGAACCGACGCCGATCCAGGTCCAGGCCATCCCCCTCGTCCTCGAGGGCCGCGATGTCCTCGCCGCCGCCCAGACGGGCACCGGCAAGACGGCCGCCTTCGTCCTGCCGATCTTCGAGCGCCTCCGGTTCCACGCCAACACGAGCTTCTCGCCGGCCCGCCATCCGGTCCGGGTCCTCGTCCTGACCCCGACCCGCGAGCTGTGCATGCAGGTCGAGGAGATGGCGACCGACTACGGCCGCTACGTCCCGCTGCGGGTCGCCAGCGTCTACGGCGGCGTGCCGATCGAGCCGCAGCTCAAGGAGCTCCGGGCGGGCGTCGAATTCCTCGTCGCCACGCCGGGCCGGCTCCTCGATCACGTCGGGCAGCGGACGGCCAACCTCGGCCAGGTCGAGATCCTCGTCCTCGACGAGGCCGACCGGATGCTCGACATGGGCTTCATCCCCGACATCCGCCGGATCATCGCCCTGCTCCCCGAGAAGCGGCAGAACCTCCTCTTCTCGGCCACCTTCAACGACGAGGTCCGCCAGCTGTCGTCGACCTTCATGCACCATCCGGCCACGGTCGAGGTCGCGCCGCGGAACGCGACGGTCGACGCGATCCGCCAGATCGTCTATCCGGTCGATCGCGACCGGAAGGAGGCCCTCCTCGCCCACCTGATCCGGCGCGACGACATGCGCCAGGTGCTCGTCTTCACCCGGACCAAGATCGCCGCCAGCCGGCTCGCCTCGCGGCTCGATCGCGACGGCATCGAGGCGGTGGCCATCCACAGCGATCGGTCGCAACCGGAACGGATACGGGCCCTCGACGGGTTCAAGAACGGCGAGATCCGGGTCCTCGTCGCCACCGATGTCGCCGCCCGCGGGCTCGACATCGAGGACCTCCCCCACGTCGTCAACTTCGAGCTGCCGCCGCATCCCCAGGACTACATCCACCGCATCGGCCGGACCGGCCGGGCGGGTGCGACCGGCGAGGCGATCTCCCTCGTCTCGCTCGACGAGGCCGACTACCTCCGCGGCATCCAGCGGCTCCTCCGCCACGCCATCCCGTGGACGGTCGAGGAAGGCTTCGTGCCCGTCCGCGACCGGGAGAACCCGCCACCGCCGGCCCGGGCGCCGCGAGGCGCGTCTGCGGAGCGGGCCACCGCGGGCGGTGACCGCGGTCGACGAGGCTCGGCTTCCCGCCGTTAGGAGACCCCGGCTCACTCTCGGGCGAGGCTCACGATCGACGCCGCGACCGCGATCGAGCCGCCGACCACCGCCCCGACGGCGAGGATGGTCCCGGGGTCCGCCGGACCGCGGGCCGACAGGTCGTGGCGCGGGCAGTCGCGATACCGACGAGCCAGTGGCCGGGGAAGCCCCAGCACCGTAGCCCAGCAGATGAACGCCACGACAGACGCGAGGAGGGAGTCGCGACCCCACGCGAGGAAGCCGAGCCCCACAGCGAGATCGGCAAGGACCACGCCGATTGGCATGACGCGAGCATACGGACTGCGCACTCGTCGATGGGTATTGACATTGGACCCTTTCATCGTCCACTCTACGTTCAACAAGATATGAATGTCTTAGGGAGTTGCAATGTCGGGTGATACCAAGGCCAAGGCGGACGACACGTTCCGGCCGATGGCCGAGATGGTCATCACCGACCTCGACACGCTCCGAGTCTTGGCGGATCCGGCCCGCTTCCGGCTCGTCGAGACGGTCTCGAGCCGCCCCCACGATCCGTGGACGGTCAAGGAGATGGCCCGCGCGCTCGGTGAGCCGCCGACCAAGCTCTACTACCACGTGAACCTGCTCGAGGCCAAGGGGCTCCTCGTCGTGACGAGCAGCCGCCTCGTGTCGGGGATCCTCGAGAAGCGCTACCAGGTCGCCGCCGAGCGGTTCGAAGTGGATCGCTCCCTCCTGGCGACCGGCGGCGACGACGCGAACGAGACCCTCCACACGATCCTCTCCACCGTCCTCGACTCGACCGGCGACGACATCCGGACCTCGGTCCGGGTGGGCATCGCCAGCCTCCACGCCGACGCAGGCAGCGAGGCCGTCCTCCTGACCAAGAGCCTCGAACGCCTCACCCCGGCGCGAGCCGTCGAGTTCCGGGGGCGACTTCGCAGCCTCATCGCCGAGTTCGGCACCGATGACGGGGCCACGCCTCCCGCGGACGATCCCGAGGCGGCCCGGCCCTATGGCCTCGTCATCGCCTTCTACCCCTTCGCCGAGCCGGCCCGAAAGCCCCACCGGACGAAGCGAGCCGCTGCAACCCCCACCGCCACCCCGAATGCCGAAGAGCCCTCCCGATGACCGCCAAGCCCGAGCAGTCCGCCGAGACCGTCCAGGCCCCACCCGACCGGCCCTCCGACGCCCCGACCGGCGTCCGCGCCGTCCTCCGCATACCCGACTTCCGGCGGCTGTGGGCCGCCCAGGCGATCAGCGACATCGGCGACGGCCTGACGAACCTGACCCTCCTCCTCGTCGTCATCCGCCTCACCGGCTCGACCGCGGCGCTGGCCGCGATGGCCATCGCCCTCGCCCTGCCGGCGATCGTCGTCGGACCCGTCGCCGGCGTCTTCGTCGACCGCTGGGAGCGGCGCCGGGTGATGCTCGCGTCGGACCTCATCAGGGCGGCCATCGTCCTCGGCTTCGTCGTCGTCCAGTCGACCGACCAGCTGTGGCTCCTCTACGTCCTCGCCGTCGCCCACGCCACCGTCGGCACGTTCTTCTTCCCCGCCCGCTCGGCCCTCATGCCGCGGGTCGTGCCCGCCGACGGCCTCATGGCAGCCAACTCGCTCAACCAGATCAGCCGGGTCATCGCCGGCGTGCTCGGTGCATCGGCGGCGGGGGTCCTCGTCGGCGTCGCCGACGTGACCTGGCCCGCCTTCGTCGCCGACGCGACGACCTTCGTGGTCTCGTTCCTCATCGTCTCGCGGGTCGTGACCCGCAGCCGCGCCGAGCAGGTCGGAACCGCCGCGGACGGCATCGTCGCCTCGCTCCGCAATGGACTCGGCCTCGTGGCCGGGTCGCGGATCCTCGTCGGGACGATGGTCGGCGCCGGCGTGACGATGCTCGGTCTCGGGGCGGTGAACGTGCTGTTCGTGCCGCTCATGGTCAAGACCCTCGAGGTCCCGGCGACCTGGCTCGGCATCGTCGACATCGCCCAGACCGCGTCGATGATCCTCGCCGCCGGGACGGTCGCCGCGCTCGCCACCCGGCTCCGTCCGACGACGATCGTCGTGGTCGGCCTGGCCGGCATCGCCGTCGTCATCTCACTCGTGGCCGGGGTGACCGCGGTCTGGCAGGTCGCCCTGCTCATGTTCGCCGTCGGCTGGTTCGTCACCCCGCTCGAGGCGTCGCTCCTCACGATCGTCCAGACGGCCGCCGGCGACAGCCACCGGGGACGCGTCATCTCGACCCTCCATGCCGTGATGTCGGCGGCGAGCGTCATCTCGATGGCCCTGGCCGGAGTCTTCGCCGATCTCATCGGCATCCGGATCGCCTTCCTCCTCGCCGGCATCGTGGTCGGGATCGCAGCCCTGACGGCCGCCGTCCTCTTCCGCGGCGTCTCGGTCGAGACCGCGGTACGGTCGACGCCGGCGACGGAAACCGCGGCGGCGGGGTCGGGAGCCCTGGGTACGCGCGAGACCCGCGTCGCCTGAGCGGAGAGGCAGATCGTCGGGTCAGGAGCCACGGGCCCGGCCCGGACGCACGAACGCCCCGGACGACTGCCGGGGCGTTCGCGGTCTACAGGATGTGAACCCGCGCTGAGGATGCGGGGCGGGATGAGTTCGCTGGGTCCGGGGGCCGGACGCCTCGCCGCTGCGAGTCCGTCCGGCCCACCAGGGTCCCTGGGTTCGGGTTCTCTGCCGGGGTTCAGCGAGCCCAGACGAAACGGAGGCTCAGGGCACTCCGCACCGCGCCGGTCTCCCGCTCCTTGCGGTTGACCCGCGACGCCGAGCGTCGCCGCTCTGCGTCCTCCAGCATCTCCTGCTGTCGAAGCTTGATGTCCCGTGCGTCGTAAGACCGAAGCACCTTCTGTTCCTCCTTTCTCTCGACTCCCCGGATCCCGGGGGCGAGATGAAGGATGGCGGTGCTCGATCCGGAACTGACCCGGCAGTGGTGGTCAACTCGGTAGGCCGGATGTCGGCCTCGCCATCGTCATCCGTCCACGTCGCCGCATCCGTCCGCGCCGCCGCTGATGCAGCCGATGCGCAGCGGGCGGAGTACCCAGGGTCGGCACGGAAGCCGGCTGATGCATCCACGTCCATCGGCGGCGGACGACGTCGCCCGGCGGAAGGACCCAGGGTCGGCACGGAAGCCGGCTGATGCATCCACGTGCATCGGCGGCGGACGACGTCGCCCGGCGGAAGGACCCAGGGTCGGCCGATGACCGGACGGCGGGGGCGCGCCGGCTTCAGGCGGTCGGTTCGGCCAGCTTGTGCTCGACTGCCCAGAGGGCGGCCTGCGTCCGGGAGGCGAGACCGAGCTTGCCGAGGATGTTCGAGACGTAGGTCCGCGCCGTCCGCTCGGTGATGAAGAGCGCGGCCCCGATCTCCTTGTTGCTCATGCCCTGGCCGAGCAGCCGGAGGACGTCCTTCTCGCGGTCGGTCAGCGGCTCCACCGGATCGGGCTCGTTCTTGCGGGTCCGCAGGCGCTGGGCGAGCAGCCGGGCCACGGCCGGATCAAGATGGACCTCGCCGGCGTAGGCCGCCCGGACGGCCGCGGCGACCTCCTCGGCCTCGGCATCCTTGAGGAGGTAGCCCGACGCACCGGCCTCGAGGGCGGCAGTCACCTTCTCCTCCTCGATGAACGAGGTGACGGCCACGATCTCGGTCTCCGGCAGCTCCGCCTTGATCCGGCCGATCGCCGTCAGCCCGTCCATGTTGGGCATCAGCAGGTCCATGAGGATCACGTCGGGCTTCAGCCGGCGGGCCATGGCCAGGCCCTCGGACCCGTCGGAGGCTTCACCGACCACGTCGATGTCGTCCTGCAGGTCGAAGAACACCTTGAGCCCCATCCGGACCACTGCATGGTCGTCCACGAGGAGGACGCGGATCGGCGCCGTGTCGTTCACTGCTCCCTCGCCTCGGCGGAGCTGGGCGGCTCCGTTCAACGCCGGCCCGAGTCTAGCATCGGGCGAAGCCCTCAGGGATGGGCCGGACCCGTCGCGACGCCGCCTGGCGGTCGGACCGCCGAGGCTCGGGAGACGTCCACCTCGGGGCTCGCCGCGCCCGTGATGGTGGATGGGACGTCGGTGGCGGCGAGGGGAGCGGACGACGACGAAACGGCCGCCAGGACGGCCTCGGCGAACGGCGCCGGGTCGGCGCACTTGTCGATGACGGCGTCGGCGGCGGCGGCTCGAGCCGCCACGGCGATGGCGGGCTCCCAGTACATGACGAGGATGCGGCTGCGCGGAGCGGCCGCGCGGAGCCGATCGATCAGGGCAAGCCCCGCCTCGGCCTCCGGCAGCCGCGGGTCGAGGAGGATGGCGTCCGGATCGACCCGGCTTGCGATCGCGAGCGCCTCGTCGGCGGTGCCGGCCGCTCCGACGATCGCGATCCCTTCGGTCAGCTCGAGGAGGCCGGTGAGGCTCTCCCGGACACGGTGGTCTGGATCGACGATGACGATCCGGCGCGCCGCTTCGAAGGTGGCCGATGCGTCGCCTTCGTCGTTCATGCTCCGAGTCTGCGGCGCCAGCCGTGCCGGGTACTGCCGACCGACGACGATGCGGAGATGCGACGAATGACGATGGTCGGCCCAGGTAACCCGCGTTAGCCGACACTAACCCGCGTTACTGGGCAGCGGACCTCCGGCCAGTCCTCCGGCGGCTCCGGCGACCGCCCCCGCCATCGGCCGCTCGGCGGCCGGGACGATCGCCTCGATCGTCGTGCCGTGGCCGGGCCGCGAATCGACCGTCAGGCGACCACCGATCTTCTCCGCCCGCACCCGCATACCGGCCAGGCCGAGGTGGCCCGGTGGGATGGCCGCCGCGTCGAAGCCACCGCCGTCGTCGATGACAGCCAGCCGGACCGACTCGTCGACCCGCTCGACCACGAGGCCGACCGTCTTCGCCCCTGCGTGCTTGACGACGTTGTGGAGGGCCTCCTGGGCGATGCGGTACAGGACGTCCTCGACGTCGCTCGGCAGGCGGCCCTCGAGATCGGCCTCGACGACGACCGGCAGGCCGATCCGTCCCTGGACCGCGGCGGCGTGGCGGCGAAGGGCCGTCACGAGCCCGTCCTGCTCGAGCCCGCCCGGTCGCAACTCGAAGATGAGGGCCCGCATCTCGGCCAGCGCGTCGCGCTGGAGGTCGCGCAGCGTCCCGAGGCGGGCGACGGCAGCCGCCGGATCCTTCGTCAGCAGCAACTCCACGCTCCGGGTCAGGAGGGTCATGCTGAAGAGCGCCTGGGTGACCGAGTCGTGGAGCTCGCGGGCCAGGTGGGCACGCTCGTCGGAGGCGGCGATCTCGACGGCCTGGCGGCGGAGGTCGCGCTCGAGGCGCTCCTGCTCGCTCACGTCGCGAGCGCTCCCGTGGAGGCCGGCGAACACCCCGTCCTCGTCGGCGAACCCGGTCGCCCGGATCTCGAACGGCAGGCGGCGACCGTCGCGATGGATGAGGTCGAGCCGTGCCTCGACCGTGGCGCCGGGCGTCTCGACCGCCTCCGACCAGCGGCGGCCGGCGAGCTCGAGCGAAGCCTCGTCGATGAGGATCGAGAAGTGTCGGCCGACCACAGCGTCGCGAGGCCAGCCGAGCAGCCGTTCCACCGTCTCGCTGACGTAGGTGAACGTGCCGTCGGCGGCGGCCGAGAAGATCGCGTCGGGCGAGTTGTCGACAAGGAAGCGGTAGCGGCTCTCCGAGTCGCGGAGGTCCTGCTCGAGCCGATCGCGCTCGGTCATGTCGCGGATCGAGCCGTGGGCCCCGACGAAACGACCCTCGTGGACGCTGCCGGTGACCCAGGTCTCGACCGGGATCGGCTCGCCGTCCTTGCGCTGCATCATGATCCGCAGTGGATGGACGCCGGACGGCTCACGCTGGACGGCAGCGAAGGTCGCGTTGGCGGCGGCGAGGTACTCGGGGTCGGTGAAGGCCTCGAAATTCCGCCCGATGACCTCGTCCGGAGTCCAGCCGGTCAGCTCGACGATGCGGTCGCCGACGAACGTCGTGAGGCCCCGCTCGTCGATCGCGAACACGACGTCGGGCGACGCCTTGACGAGGTAGCGCCAGCGCTCCTCCGACTCCCGCAGCTCGCGCTCGGAGGCGAGGAGCTCCCGCTCGAGACGGTCTCGCTCCGTCATGTCGCGGACCGAGCCGTTCGCGCCGACGAATCGGCCCTCGACGATGCGGCTGACGGCGATGTACTCGGCGGGGATCGGCCGGCCATCGCGGTGGAGGAGGTTGACCCGGCCGCGGATCTCGTTACTGCCCTCCTCGAGGCCGCTGGTCCAGTCGATCTCGGCGACGTCGCTGGAGCTCGGATGGACGATGCCGCCGAAGTGGCCGCCGATGAGCTCGCCCGGCCGCCAGCCGGTGAGCCGCTCGCAGGTGTCGGAGAGGAACGTGAAGCGGGCGTCCTCGTCGATGGACCAGACGAGGTCGGGCGAGTTCTCGACGAGCTTCCGATAGCGCTCCTCGGAGTCACGCAGCAGCGCGTCGAGGCGGGAGTTGCTCACCGCGATGGCGGCCTGGTCGCCCAGGACCTGGAGGAGGTCGATGCTCTCGTCGTCGACCTCGTGGACGGTCCGAAACGAGATGGCGAGCGTGCCGATGACCTCGCCGGCGGGGGCCCGGAGGGGCACCGCCGCGACGCCGCGGATGCCGAGGCGAGCCGCGACGTACTGGTCCTCCGGCTCGTGGGGTACCCGCGGATCGACGAGGTAGTCGTCGGTCCGGACCGCCCGGCCGAGCGAGGCGGCGAGTCCGTTGAGTCCGCCGTGCAACGGGAAGCTGAGGCCGAGCATCCAGTCGCGCGTCTCGCCGTCGACGCCGGCCGCGACGACGGGCGTGAGGTGGGTCCGATCCTCGGCCATGAGCGTCAGGTGCGCGCCGTCCGAGCCGAGGAGGCGCTTGGCCTCGTCGACGATCCGCTGGAGGATCTCGTCGGGGTCCCGGAGGGCGGTGATGCGAGCCGCGATCTCGCGCAGCGCCCGCTCCGTCTCCGCCCGCCGGGCGAGCTCGAACTGGGAGCTGGCGAGCTCGTCGATGAGGCGGGCGTTGGCGATGGCGATGGCCGCCTGGGTCGCCAGGGCGAGGAGGAGCTCGCCGTCACGCCCGTCGAACGCGTCCGGCCGGGCGGAGTAGACCTCGATCGCCCCGAGCGGACCGGCTTCCCCGCTGATCGGGGCGGCGACCATCGAGCGGTAGCCGGTCGTGGCGAAGAAATGAAGCGACTCGTCGGACTCCGGGAACTCGGCGGCGAGATCGTCGCCGGCGATGAGCACCCGGCCCTCGGCCACCGCCCGCCCGGTCAGGCCCACTCCGATCGGGAGGGTCAGCTCCTTGACGTAGCGCGGGTCGAAGTTGCCGCTGACTCCGGCGTCGTAGGCCCAGCGGAGCATCCGCCCGTCGTCGGCATCGACGAGCTCGAGGATCGCGCCGTCCGCTGTCAGGAGGCGCTTCGCCGCGTCGACGGTCCGCTGCAGGACACCCCGCGGGTCGTGGATGGCGGAGATCCGGGTGGCGATCTCGCGCAGGGCGTGCTCTGCCTCGACCTGGCGTCCGAGGGCCGCCCGAGAACCGGCCAGCTCGTCGATGAGCCGGGCGTTGGCGAGGGCCACGCCGGCCTGGACGGCGAGGCCGTCGAGGAGCACCAGGTCCCCCTCGTCGAACGCGCCGCGGGCCGTCGACAGCACGCTGAGGGCTCCGAACGGGCCGCCGTCGCCGACGAGCGGCACCGCCAGCAGCGACTCGATCCCGGACAGGCGCGCGGAATCCTCGACCTCGGGTGGTCGGACGAAACGGTCGTCGCCGAGGTAGTCGCCGGTGTTGAACGGCCGCCCCTCCTCGATGACCAGGCCGGCCACCCCCTCCCCGCGGCGGAGGGGCCGATGGACACGCTCGGCCTCGTCGACGGCGATGCCGTGGGTGGCATAGGCCCAGCGGATCTCGTCGCTGGCCCGGTCGATGAGATCGATGCGGGCGCCTTCCGCGCCGAGGAGACGGGCGGCCTCGTCGACGACCTGCTGGAGGACCTCGTCCGGGTCGTGGATGACGGTGAGGCGGGCCGAGATCTCGCGCAGCGCCCGCTCCGCGTCGGCATGGCGCTCGAGTGCGCCGCGGGAGCGGTCGAGATCCTCGATGAGGCGGCTGTTGGCGAGGGCGACGGCCGCCTGGTGGGCGATCGCGAGGAGCAGCTCGCCATCGTCGTCGCTGAAGGCGTCGGGCCGCTTCGAGTTGACCTTGAGGACGCCGAGGACGGCATCGTCGGCGATGAGCGGGGCGGCCAGGACCGAGACGATGCCTGCCGACCGGACGTAGTCGTCGGACTCCTCGAGATGAGGGAAGCGTTCGTCCGAGAGGTAGTCGCTGGTCGAGACCGGTCCGCGTGCGGCGATGGCGAGGCTGTTGATGCCGACGTCGGGGCCGGCCGGCGTCAGGGACCCCGCCTCCCCCATCAGGGTCCCCGGGTCGTCGATGTCGGTCTCGCCGAAGAGGTGGAGCATCCCGTCGCGCCCGACGATGTCGAGCTGGGCCCGGTCGGCCTCGAGAAGGCGGCTCGATTCGGCGACGACGTAGGTGAGCAGCTCCCGCGGTGCCCGGATCGCGGTCAGGCGGGCCGCCAGCTCCCGCAGCGTGCGCTCCGAGTCGGCCCGCTCGGCCAACGCCGTCCGCGACCTTTCCAGATCGGCGATGAGGCCGGCGTTGGTCAGGGCGATCGTCGCCTGGGTGGCGAGCGCGACGAGAAGCGCCTCGTCGGGCTCGCCGAAGGCAGCCGTCCGGCCGGACCAGACCGTGATCGCACCGAACGGACCGCTGTCACCGACGAGCGGGGCCGCCAGGGCCGAGGCGATGCCCTTCACCCGGACGTAGTGATCGGCCGAGCTGCCGTGGCCGAATTGCTCGTCATGGAGGTAGTCGTCGGTCCGGAACGGCCCGCCGAGGGTCACGGCCCGACCGCCGACCCCCTGGTCGAGGGTCTCGTCCGGGTCGTCGGGCCATTCCTCATCCGTCGGCGCCTCACCCGAGATGTAGGCAGCCCGGAGGAGCCGCCGGTCGGCCGAGATGAGGTCGATCCGGGCCCCGTCGGCATCGAGCAGGCGGGTCGCCGCGTCGACGCTCAGCTGGACGACCTCCTCGGGGTCGCGGACGCCGGTGATCCGGGCCGCGATCTCGCGCAGGGTCCGTTCCGCCTCGGCGTGCCGGGCCACCGTCGTCCGGGAGGTCTCGAGCTCGGCGATGAGCCGAGCGTTGGTGAGGGCGATGGTCGCCTGGGTGGCGAACGTCCGGGTGAGAGCCATGTCGTCCTCGCCGAACGCGTCCGTGCGGCGGGTGTAGATCCCGAGGACGCCCATCGGGCCCTCCTCGGCGATGAGCGGGGCGACGATCATCGAGCCGACGCCGATGCGGCGGGCGAACTGATCGGACCCTTCGGCATGGACGAAGCGCTCGTCGGCCAGATAATCGCCGGTGACCACCACCTCGCGGGTCTCGATGGCCCGGCCGAACATGCCCTCGCCGACGCGGAGTTCGAGGGCCCGCAGGATGTCGCGGATCGACTCGTCCTCGATGCCCGAGTCGTAGGCCCAACTGATCGTCCCCCGCTCCGGGTCGATGAGGTCGAGGAGCGCCCCGTCGGCGTCGAGGAGGCGAGCGGCGGCGTCGACCGACGCCTGGAGGACGGCCGGCGGGTCCCGCAGGGCGGCGAGGCCCGAACCGACGCTGGCCAGCGTCCGCTGGATCTCCACCCGGCGAGCGAGGGCCGCCTCCGATTCGGCGAGCCGGCCGATGAGGCCGGCCGTGCCGATGGTGCCGGCAGCGTGGTTGGCGAGGGCCCGGGCGAGGGCGACGTCGCGCTCGGCGAATGCGTCCTCGCGCCCGGAGTAGACGGCCAGCACGCCGATGGCGCGGTCGCCGTCGGTCAGGGGCGCCGCCACGAGCGAGCGGATGCCGAGCTCAGCCGCCAGGCGGTCGCCGCGCTCCGAGTGCGAGAACGACTGCTCGACCGGATAGTCGCCGGTGAAGAGGACGCGGTTCTCGGCGATCGCCGAGCCGATCATCCCCCGGCCGTCGGAGCTGGCCGCCTCGACCGTCGTCCGCCAGCGCTGGACACGTGACTCGGAGATGCCCGATTCGTAGGCGAAGCGGAGATGACGCTCGTCGTCGAGCAGGCCGATGAGGGCCCCGTCCGCTGCGAGCAGCCGGACCGCCTCGTCGACCGCATGCTGGAGGATCGCCGGGACATCCGGCCCACCGACGTCGGTTGACGGTGCAGCGGCGTGCTCTGTCGGGTCGGGACCGGCGGCAGGCCCGGCCACCCGGCCGTTGCCGGTGGCGGACGCGCGCTTCGACGCCCGGGCGCGTGTCGTCATGTCCCTGAGGATACGACCCGCCCGCAGGGCACCACCCGACGTCCGTCCACGACCGGCATCGACGGATGACGATGCCGGTCCTCCGCGGCCGTAGTCGCGAGGTAGCTACCTTCGGCTGCCGCGCGCGCCGTCCATCGCCCACGGTGCGCCCTGGTCGCTGCCGCCATCGTTCCGGCCGACGGAGGCGACCAGCCTGCCGCAACCACCGGACTCACCGCTCTCGTCCAGCACCTGGAGGAACTCGACCAGTGACCCCACGGCTCATCGGCAAGATCGCCCTCCGCGGCGCGATCGTCGCCCTCATCCTCGCCACTGGGTATATCCACTACACGCTCGGCGGCCTCATCTTCACGGCTACCGCGGCCGGCTATCTCGCTCTCGCCGTCGCGATGGCCGCCCCGATCGGGATCGCCCACGACCTGCGCTGGCTCACCCGACTCGCGGTGATGGGCTTCGCCGCCGGCACGATCTTCGCCTGGCTCATGCAGGGCCATCCCATCTTCTTCCAGTCGGTCGCCGCCAAGACCATCGAGGTCGCCCTCATCGCGCTCGTCGCCGTCGAGGAGTACGTCGAGGTCGGCAGCCCGATCGTCGTGGCCCGCAAGCTCGTCAATCTCGGCGCTCGTGTCGTCGGCGTCCGCGCCGGCGCCGCGGCCTGACCCAGCCCCTGACCGCACGGAGACCGTCATGAAGCGCATCTTCGCGATCGTCGCCGCGCTCGCCCTGGCCATCGGCCTGGCGGCCTGCTCGACGGCCTCCGGCGGCCAGCCGGCGGGTCCCGCGGGCAGCGCGGCTGCCCCGGCCGCCGGGACCGTCCGCATCGTCGCCAAGGACGTGAGCGTTCCTGTCGCCGAGCGGCACCGCCACGGCGGGCTCGCCGTTCGACATCGACTTCGTCAACCAGGACGGGTTCCTTCACAACGTGGAGCTCGTCGACGCCGGCGGGGCCAAGGTCTTCTCCGGCGACATGGTCTCGGGGGGCGAGGTGACGTACCACGTCACGGCCCTCAGCCCGGGCACGTACCACGTCAAGTGCGTCGTGCACCCGGACATGGACCAGACGCTCACCGTCCAGTGAGCTGAGCGATCCCGACCACGGCCCCGAGCGGTGACGCTCGGGGCCGCTTCTTCGTCTCCGGCGGTCCGGGCGACTATCCTCGCCGCGATGCGGCCGAGAAACGGGTCGCCGCCGGAGGGATCGCCCGATGCCGAAGATCGTCCCCGACCTGCCCGGCATCGAGCCGGGCTCCCTCCCCTTCAGCAAGGTCGTCGAGGCCGGCGGCCTCGTGTTCCTCGCCGGCCAGGTGGGCGATGCACCGGGCGTCCCCGGACCTGTCCCGGGCGGGATCGGGGCCGAGACCAGGGCCGTGCTCGACAACGTCGGCCGCCTGCTCCACGCCGTCGGGCTCGACTTCTACGACGTCGTCAAGGCGACGGTCTACCTCGTCGACTTCGACGACTTCGCGGCGATGAACGCGGTCTATCGGGAGTACTTCACGGCCGAGGCGCCGACCCGGGCGACGGTCGGGGTGACCCGCCTGGCAGGCGACTTCCGGATCGAGATCGAGGTCGTCGCCGCGCGCTGAGCTCGCGGCGCCACCGCTTCGAGGCCGGTGCCCGCGGCCGGCCAGGGTCCTCCCGGCCCAGGGTTTCGTGGCCGGTCAAGGGTCCGGCAGGGCGAGGACGAAGGCGGCGGTCCGGTCGAGGACATCCTCGAGGACCGGCCGGAGCGTGTGGCCGAGGCGCGGATACGTCACCAGCTCGCCGTGGGCCAGGAGGGCCATCGCGGAGCGCAGGAGGTCGATCCGGGCGAACGGGTCGGATTCGCCGGACAGGAGCAGGGCCGGGCAGTCGACCGCCGGCCAGTGGGCCACCCGGGTGGTCCCGTCCGGCCCGCCGGGTCGGTGCAGCGGATAGGAGAAGCAGACGA
The DNA here is from genome assembly GCA_963745405.1 of uncultured Chloroflexia bacterium. GTDB lineage: Bacteria > Chloroflexota > Limnocylindria > Limnocylindrales > CSP1-4 > C-114. Next base: position 420,721 of record CAVUWY010000002.1, read on the forward strand.
GGCCCCGATACGGCCGGCCGGCCGCGGCGAGGCTGGCGACGCGGCCGCCGTAGGAGTGACCGCCGACGACGACGTCGGGCCCGGGCGGAGCGATGGCGAGGAGCGCGGGGACGGCATCCTCGGCCTTCCGTTTCGGCAGGTCGATGGCGATCGCGTCGACGCCACGGGCCCGGAGGCCGGCGGCGAAGGGCTCCATCGTCGCCGCCGATCCCGACGCGCCGTGGCCGAGGAAGACGCGGGTGCGGGCTGTCATCCGGGGAGCGTACCGGCTCCACGACGGCGTCGCGGCGACGGCCGGCCGGTCGCGGCTGGTGCAGCAGATCGGATGGAGGGTCCGGTCGGCAGTGGTCCGTTCGGCCGGTGTGCGGTTGGGTAGGATGGGCCATGGCGACGGAACGGTGCAGTCGGGCACGCTGCCCACCCGGTCGAGAGGAGACCATGCCCGACGTCAGCGCCTCGCGTCCCCGCGCCAAGGCGGCAGCCGCTCTCGCCATCGCCGCCCTCGTGTGGGTGGCCGCATCCGCCGGGATGGCCGGATCGGTCGCGGCGAGCGATCCGACCGCGACGCCGACGCCCGACCGCCACCCCGACGCCGACCCCGACCCCGGTCCCGACGGTGACCTTCTACGGACGCGGCTACGGCCATGGCATCGGCATGTCGCAGTACGGCGCCCGCGGCCGCGCCCTCGCCGGACAGACCGCCGCCCAGATCCTCGCTCACTACTACGTCGGCACGATGCCGGGCATCGTCGCGACCTCGACCGCGATCCGCGTCCTCGTCGTCAGCGGCTTCAAGCCGACCGTGACGTACCCCGCGAAGGTCATCGCCCATGGGGGGACGTGGACCGTCGACGGCGTGACGGGGACCTGGCCCGCCGAGGCATCGGCGACGCTCGTCCGCACGACGACCCCGACCACCGGCTGGCGCCTCGAAATCAGGTCGAAGGCCGGGGCGGTCCTCCACTCGGCGGCCAGCCCGTCGAGCGTGCGGATCCGCCCGGCCGCGACCGCGACCGCGACCACGCTCCAGATCTGGTTCGACACCTCGTACTACGACACGTTCCGCGGCGTCGTCCGGGTGATCGGCTCATCGACCGGCACGGTGAGCGCGATCAACGAGACGAGCCTCGAGTCGTACCTCCGCGGCGTCGTCCCGGTCGAGATGCCGTCGACCTGGCCGGTCGAGGCGCTCAAGGCCCAGGCGATCGCCGCCCGGAGCTACGCCGGGGCCCATCTCCATCCCACGACCGGCGCATACGACATGACCGACACCTCACAGGCCTATCGCGGGGTCCTCGCAGAGAAGGCCGCTGCGACGGCCGCCGTGGTCGCGACCGTCGGTCAGGTGCTTCGGAGCGGCGGTCACATCATCACCGCGATGTACCACTCGGCGGACGGCGGGGCGACCGAGAACAACGAGAACGTCTACGTCTCCGCCGCCGGCGCCGTCATCAACCCGCCGGTGGCCTACCTCCGGGGCGAGCCGGACCGGACCCCCACCGGCGCGTCGTACGACGCAGCATCGCCCCATGCGACGTGGCATACGGCGACGTACACGTACGCCCAGCTGTCCAGCGTCTTCGCCTCGGACCCCCGGACGGCCGTCGGGACGATCAGCGCGATCGCCTTCACGAAGCGCGGCGTGTCGGGCCGGGTCGTCGCCGTCCGGTTGAGCGGCTCACTCGGCACAAGGACCGTCTCGGGAGAGATCTTCCGGACGGTCTTCAACGCCTACACGCCGGCCACCGACCCGTACATGTGGAGCACGCTCGTGGCGACCAGTCCGATCCCTTGAGCGAGGGCGGTTCATCGGACGACCGCCCGCGCTGCTGGTGGGCCGGCGCCGACCTCGAACGGGCCGATCCGCTCATGCTCGCCTACCACGACGACGAGTGGGGACGGCCGATCCACGACGACGTCGAGCTCTTCGAGCGACTCGCCCTCGAGTCGTTCCAGGCGGGACTGTCGTGGTCGACCATCCTCCACAAGCGGGAGGCGTTCCGGACCGCCTTCCGGGGATTCGACCCGGTCGTCGTGGCGACATTCGGGCCGGACGATCGAGCCCGACTCCTGGCCGACAGCGGGATCGTCCGGAACGGGGCCAAGATCGACGCCACGATCGGCAACGCGGCGGCGCTCCTGGCGATCCGGGCCGAGCTCGGCTCGTTCGATGCCTACCTCGCGGATCGCCTGCCCGGGCCCATCCCGCGGCTCCCGTCCGACGCGGTCGGCGGTTCGATCCCGGCGACGACACCGGCCGCGGAGGCGCTCTCCGCCGACCTCCGCCGGCGCCGCTTCCGCTTCGTCGGACCGACGATCGTATACGCCTTCATGCAGAGCGTCGGGCTCGTCGACGACCACCTGCCCGGCTGCTTCCGCTACGTCGGCCCCGCTCCGGCCGCCTGAGGTACCTCCTCGCGGCCTGCCGGCCGCGGAGCAGCGGCCACCGACCGCCCGCCGCGGGGCCGCTCAGACCTCCCGCCGGCCGAACGAGAAGATCGCCAGCCCGAGGACGGCCGCCAGCCAGATCGCGACGTAGGCGAGGAACGCCGGTTCCGGTCCGGTCGTGGCGTAGAACGGTCCCCGGGTGGCCAGATTCGACCCACCGCCCGACAGGATCACGAGGGCGGCCGACGGCTCGAGGGCGAAGATGGTGCCGCGCCACAGGCCGTCGAGCGGCACGATGAGCCGGCTCGTCTCGATGGTGCCGGCGACGTCGTCGAGCCCTAACGCCGTCGCGACGGTCGCCAGGACCCCGGTCATCCACGACACGCCGAAGAGGACGACCGCGACGGCCCCGCCGGCGATCGTCGGAAGGCGCGTGCTGAGCAGGAGCGCGATCGTGAGCAGGACGACCGCCTGGGCACCGAGGTAGAGCGACGCCGCGAATGGGTCGGGCGGCCCGTAGCCGGTGATCAGCCGGACGACCTCAACCTCGAGCAGCCCCGCCGCGACCGAGTAGCCGAGGACGATGGCCGACAGGCCGAGCCACTTGCCGAGGATGATGTCGCCCCGCCGGATGGGCCGGGCGACGATCGAGAGGAGGACGCCCGAATCGAGGTCCGCCGCGATCGCCGGGGCGCCGAGGAAGGCCGCCGTGATGGCGAGCACGAAGCTGAACATGAAGGCGACGAGGATGAGGAGCTGGCTCACCCCGACGATGAGCTCCAGTTCCTGGACGCCCCGGTCGCGGGCGTTGTCGACGACGAGGTTGAACCCGAGCCCGGTCAGGCCGACCAGGGCGATGGTCAGGATCATGAGTGCCCAGACCAGCCGGCGCCGGAGGGCCTCGAGGATCGTGAGGCGGGCGATCAGGAGCATGCTCACGGCGTCGGTATCCCGACGGTCGGGGCCTCGTCGCCGTCACCCGGCCCGTCCGGACCGCCCCGTCCGAGGAGCTCGATGAACCGCTCCTCGAGCGTCTCCCGCCCGGCATCGACGGCATAGATCCGACCACCCGCGGCCACGACGGCCGCCACGAGGTCGGGTACACGGTCGGCCGGGCAGCCCCGGACGGCGATCCACGGCGGGTCTACCGAGACCTCGCCGAAGGCACCGATCGTCCGGACCGGGTCGTCCAGCCCCGTCGCCCGGATGCGGACGGTCGCTGCGCCGAGCAGCTCGTCGAGCGTGCCGGCCAGGACGACCCGGCCGTGGTCGACGATGGCGACGTCGTCGCAGACCCGTTCGACCTCGCCGAGGAGATGGGAGTTGAGGAACACGGTCGTGCCCCGCTCGCGGAGCTCATGGATGATCGCCCGGACGTCCTGGCGACCGATCGGGTCGAGCGCCGAGGTGGGCTCGTCGAGGAAGACGAGCTCCGGCCGGCCGAGGAGGGCCACGCCGAGGCCGAGGCGCTGCTGCATGCCCTTGGAGAAGGTGCCGACCCGGTCCCGGCCGCGATCGGCCAGTCCGACCGTGAGGAGCGCCTCGTCGATCGAGGCGGTCCGGCCGGCCCGCGGCAGCCCGGCGAGGTCGGCGTGGAGCCCGAGGACGTCCCGAGCCGTCAGCCAGGCCTGGTAGCGGAAGAGCTCGGGGAGATAGCCGACGCGCGCCCGCGCCGCGCGGTCGCCGAGCGGGGCCCCGAGGAGGCTGCCGGAGCCCGAGGTCGGCCGGGCGAGGCCGAGGAGCACTTTCACGGCGGTCGTCTTGCCCGCACCGTTGGGGCCGAGGAAGCCGAACACCTCACCTCGGCGGACCCGCATGGAGAGGCCGGCCAGGGCGGTCGTCCGGCCGTAGCGCTTGGTGAGGTCCATCGTCTCGAGTGCGAGCTCGGCGTCGCGCACGGCGCCGCCGGCGACGGGCCGGGATGGGGATGGCGATGCGGTCACGCCGCCATCGTGCCAGACGCGGCCAACGGCGGAAGGTACCCCGACCGCCTGGAGCCCTCCGACCGGCCGGATCGTGGGATCGTCGGACGGCGTGCCATGAGAGGTGGCACGGACGACTCGCATCCTCCTGCCATCGACACCCTGAACGGGAGACCGACGATGGACACGATGATCGAATGCCCCTGGTGCACAGAGCCGGCTTCGCTCGGCGACCCGGCGGCGACCGAATTCCGCTGCGGGACCTGCGCCACCACCGTCGACCTCGTCGACGATCGGGCCGAGCCTCCACGACCGGTCGTCGCGAAGGCCGCCTGAAGCTCACGGCGGCTCCGCGCCGTCAGGCGATGCCGACTGCGGGAACGGACCCCACCGCCATGTGAGACGATCGTCCGGTGATCGACGAGGAGCAGGCCCGGACCCGGATGGTCGCGGCCGGCGCACGACTCGGCGCCCGCGGCCTCGTCGTGGCGGCCGAGGGCAACCTGTCGGTCAGGCTCGACGACGACCGGCTCCTCATCAGCCCGGCCGGCCGCCACAAGGACGCCCTCCGACCGGCGGACCTGGTGGTCATGCCGATCTCGGTCGAGGGCGACAGCGCCAACAGCGAGCCCGGCGGGTTGGCCCCGAGCTCCGACCTCGCCATCCACCGCTTCATCTACGCGGCCCGATCTGACGTCGGGGCGGTCATCCACGCCCACCTGCCGGCGTCGATGGCGCTCACCGTGGCCGGTCTCGCCCCCGACCCGTCACGCCTCCCGGAGACGGCCCTGCTCCTCCCCCGCCTGCCGGTGGTGCCGTTCGCGACCGCGGGAAGCATGGGGCTCGCCATGTCGGTCGCGGCCGCGCTCTCCGACCTGGGGCCCGGCGGCGACGAGGCACTCCCCAACGCGGTCCTGCTCGAGCGGCACGGGGCGATCGCGGTCGCCGACGACCTAGAATCGGCCGGCGACCGCCTCGAGCTCGCCGAGCTCCTTTGCCGCGTCCACCGGGACGCAGTCCTCCTCGAAGCCGCGGCTCGCGCCCGGCCCTGAGCCGATCTCGACCGGGCGGCGACGGCCCTCAGTCGTCGGCCTGATCGCCCTCTGCGGTCGGGGATCCCCCTCCGTGGGCCTCGCCGGTGGACGCATCGCCACGGAGCTCCTCGCCGGCGGGCTCCTCGCCAGCGAGCTCCTCGCCGGCGGACGCAGCGCCACGGGGCTCCGTGTCGCCGGCGGCCGGCGCTGCCGCGGTCGACGGCGGCCTCGTCGACGGCATGACCGGCAGCTCCCGGCCACCCTCGGCCAGCCAGCAGGCGGCCGCCTGACCGCCGCCGACATCGAAGAGCGGCGGCTCAGCCTCGCGGCAGCGAGCGAAGGCCAGCGGGCAGCGCGGGTGGAACCGGCAGCCGCTCGGGATATGGGCGGCGTCGGGCGTCTCGCCGACGAGGATCGTCCGCTGCGCCCGCGTCCCGAGCGCCGGTGGCTCGGGCGTCGGGGCGACCGAGACGAGCGCCTTCGTGTAGGGGTTGTGGGGTCGGTGGATGACATCCGCGGCCGGGCCGATCTCCATGATCCGCCCGAGGTACATCACCGCGATCCGGTCGGCCAGCACCCAGGCGAGCGAGAGGTCGTGGGTGATGAAGAGGTACGTCAGGCCGCGCTCCTGGCGGAGATCGAGCATGAGCCGGAGCAGCTCGGTCCGGATCGACACGTCGAGCATGGAGACCGGCTCATCGGCGACGACGAGCTCAGGGTCCATGACGATCCCGCCTGCGATCACGACCCGCTGCCGCTGCCCGCCGGACAGTTCGTGGGGATAGCGGAAGGCGAACTCGCGGGCCGGCCGCAGGCCGGCAGCGTCGATCGCCGCGAGGACCCGCTCCTCGCGTTCGCCGGCTGACGTGAAGAGCTTGTTGACGACGAGCGGCTCGGCGACGAAGTCGTGGATCGTCTCCTTCGGGTCGAGTGTCTCGTAGGGATCCTGGAAGATGACCTGGACCCGGCGGCGGTACTGGCGCAGCGCGCGGACGCCCCACAGGTCGGTCACGTCCTGGCCGTCGAACACGATCCGCCCGCGGGTCTGGCGGGTGAGCTTGACGATGACCCGCCCGGTGGTCGTCTTGCCGCTGCCCGACTCGCCGACGAGGGCGAGCACCTCGCCCCGCCGGATGGAGAGGTCGATCCCGTCGACGGCCCGCACGACGCCAGCGGGGCGGCGGCGGACGAGGTCGCCGAGCCCACCCCGGATCGGGAAGTGGACCTCGAGGCCCTCGAGGCGGAGCAATGCGTCGGCGGCGTCGGGCCCGGCCACGGCCCCACCGACCGGCGCCCTGACGCGGCCCGGGACCGGATCGGGCGAGCCGCCTCCGGCCGTCACGCGTCGGCCCCGAAATGCTCGTCGGCCACGACGCCGGTCGCCGCGGCGGTCGGTTCGGTGACCGGCCGCCCATCGCTGCCCGGCGGATAGAGGTGGCAGGCGACCCGCACCCCATCGGCGAAGCGCACCTCGGGCGGGACCTCGACCGAGCAGACCGGCATCGCGAACGGGCAACGAGGATGGAAGCGGCAGCCTGGCGGTGGATCGCGCAGGTCGGGCGGCGACCCCGGGATGACGTCGAGCGCCCGTCGGTCGGCGTGGATATTCGGGAACGCGCCGAGGAGCTTCTGGGTGTACGGATGGCGTGGCGTCCGGAAGATCACGTCGACGCGGCCCTCTTCGGCGACCTTGCCGGCGTACATGACCATGACCCGATCGCACGTCTCGGCCAGCACCGACAGGTCATGGGTGATGAGGATGAGCGAGAGGCCGAGTTCGCGGCGGAGGCGCTCGAGGAGCTCGAGGATCTGGGCCTGGACCATGACGTCGAGAGCGGTCGTCGGCTCGTCGCCGATGACGATCGCCGGATCGCAGGCCAGGGCCATCGCGATCATCGCCCGCTGGCGCATCCCACCCGACAGCTCGTGGGGATAGGCGCGGCCACGCTTGCTCGGGATCCCGACGAGCTCGAGCAGCTCGCCGGCCCGGCGGATCGCCTCGGTATGGGAGACGCGAAGGCGTACCTCGACCGGCTCGGCGATCTGGTCGACGATCCTGATGACCGGGTTGAGGGCGTTCATCGCCCCCTGGAAGATGATCGAGATCTCGCGCCAGCGATATCGCCGCAGGCCCTCCTCCGGGCGCTGGGCGAGCTCGATCCCATAGAGACGGATGCTGCTGTTCTTGCCGATCCGCCCGTTCGACGGGAGCAGGCGGACGAGCGACAGCGCCGTCGTCGTCTTGCCGCAACCCGATTCGCCGGCGATGCCGAGGGCCTCGCCGTGCTCTAGGGTGAAGCTCACGTCGTCGACCGCCTTGACCGATCCGCCCGGCATCTTGAACCGGGTCGAGAGGTGCTCGACCGCGAGGAGCGGGGCGGCCGGATCGGCCTGCTTCGGATAGCGCCGCTCGGGGCGCGGACCGACGGTGACCGCCGGTGGTGGCGTCAGCTCATCCTCGATGAGATCGCCCGGCTCGGCGGGCATGCCGCCAGCCGCCAACTCGTCGCCGACGAGGACGTCGTCGTCGAGGGGCGAACCGCCGATCCGCGGATCCATCATCGGCGGCCGGCTCCCTTCGGGTTGAGCACGTCGTCGAGGGCGTTGCCGACGAGGGTGAAGGCGAGGATCACGAGGACGACGCAGGCCGCCGGCGGGACGATGTACCACCACGCACCGAGGCCGGGGGCCCCGGCCGCCTGGGCCGAGTTGAGGATCTCGCCCCATGACGGCTGGAACGGATCGCCAAGGCCGATGAACGAGAGGGTCGTCTCGGTGAAGACGGCGCCGGCGAAGGTGAGAACGGTGTTGGCGACGATGAGGTTCGTCACGTTCGGCAGGATGTGGCGCCGCATGATATGGCCCGAGCCCGCCCCGATGACGCGGGCCCGGTCGACGAACATCCGCTCCCGGACGGAGAGCGTCTGCGAGCGGATGATCCGGGCGGTCGCCGCCCAGCTCGTCAGGCCGATGACGATGACGATCACGAGGAGCGTCGTCTTGATACCGAATATCTCCGCATCGCCCGGGACGAGCTCCAGGATGATCGGGGCGAGGATGATGGCGAGGACGAACGTCGGCAGGACGAGGAAGAAGTCGGTCACCCGCATCAGCACCGTGTCGGTGTACCCACCGAGATAGCCGGCGACGATCCCGATCACCGCGCCGAGGACGATCGTCACCACCGTCGCCAGCAGGCCGATCGTCATCGACACCCGCGCCCCCCAGACCGTCAGGTTCAGCAGGTCGCGACCGAGCTCGTCGGTCCCGAAGATGTGGGCCGCGCTCGGCGGCTCGAGCGAGGTGCCGGTCGCCGTGGTCGCCGTCTGGAGCGGTCCGACGAATAGGCCCGGGGCGATGGCGAGGATCGTGAAGAAGCCGAGGATCGCGAGTCCCACGACACCGTCGGATCGCCGGCTGAACCGGGCCCAGAAGGCGCGGGCGCCGCGGATCCGCAACCGCCACCGCTCGCGCCGGACGCCCACCCCCGCCTGCGCGCTCATGTCGTCCGCACCCGTGGGTCGAGGAAGCCGTAGAGGACGTCGGCGGCGAGGTTCGCGACGATCACCGCCACCGACAGGAGCAGGAAGACGCCCTGGAGCACGGGGTAGTCCCGAGCTGCCAGCGCGTCCACGGTCAGGGTGCCGAGACCCGGCCAGTCGAACACGATCTCGGCCGTGATCGCCCCGGCGACCACATAGCCGAGGTTGATGGCGATGATCGTGACCGTCGGCAGGAGGGCATTGGGGAGGGCGTGACCCCGCAGGACCCGGTCATCGGTGAGCCCCTTCGCCCGGGCGGTCGTGACGTAGTCCTCGGCCCGTGTCTCGATGATCGACGACCGCATGATGATCGAGTAGCCGCCGATGAGACCGAGGCTCACCGTGAGGAGCGGCAGGGCCAGGTGGGAGAGGAAGTCCATGAGTTGGTCGATGGGCGAGGCATAGGTCGCCCCCGGCGTGAGCATGCCCGAGGTCGGGAACCAGCCCAGATCAGCCGCGAAGATGATGATGAGCGGCATGCCGATGACGAAGTACGGCATCGAATAGAGGATGAGACTGGCCCCGTTCCCGACGCGGTCGACCCGCCCGCCCCGTCGCCAGCCCGAATACGCCCCCAGGGTGAGGCCGAAGAAGATGGCGATGACCTCACCGCCGCCGATGAGGATGATCGTCGGCCAGAACCGGTCGCCGATGACGTCGGCGACCGACTCGCCCCGGAACTTGAAGGAGTAGCCGAGGTCGCCGTCGAACGTCGCCTGGAGGTAGTCGACGAGCTGGTCGGGCAGGAGCGGCTTGTCGAGGCCCCACCGTTCCCGGGCGGCCGCGACGGTCTCCGCCGACAGGTGCGGATTGCGGAGGAGGATCCGGTCGGGCGAGCCCGGCATGAGCCGGAAGAGCATGAAGTTCAGGACCACGACGAGGAAGATCGTGAGGATCGTCCCCAGGATCTTGCGGACGAGGTAGCGACTGTTCATGCCGTTCCGGGGTGGTTCCGGTCAGCCCTCGACGATCAGTCGTCCTCCTCGTCGGCCTCCGTCCCGCCTCGCCGCCGGAGGAGGAACACCACGACGACGATGGCGACGATCCCGACGAGGACGATCGGCACGACCGGCACGCTCGACGACGTGCTCTCGACGGGAGTCGGGGATGGGGCGGCCGTCGGCCCGGTCGTCGATGGGGCTCCCGTCGCCGCGCCGTTCCCGCCGGCCGTGCTCGGCGCCGGCGAGGGCTCCTTGGTGGCATCGCGCAGGAGCGGCTCGCTGAAGGCGCTGTAGCCGAACAGTGGCGTGCCGTCGGCTGGCTGGTTCGTCCAGCCCACGAAGCGGTCCGTCCGGTAGGCGTCGAGCTGATCGTCGTAGAAGAGGATGTGGTACGGGGCCTGGTCGTACCAGAGCTGCTGCATCTGGGCCAGGATCGCCTTCCGGGCGTCGTCGTTCGGCGCCTTGTTCTGGGCGTCGTACATCGCGTCGTAGTCGTGATTGCACCAGTTGCTGTCCGACGACCCGCCGATGGCGCTGCACTCGAAGATGTTGAGCAGGGCGTTCGGATCGGGGTTACCCGACCACGTCCAGATGAACAGGTCGTAGTCGGCCTTGTTGGCCGCCCCGCCGGCCTCCGGCGGCAACATGATGTCGACGAGCGAACCGGTGTCGTAGATCTTCGGTATCACCTTGATCCCGAGCTGGCCGAACCAGTCCTGGATGAACTGCGCCTCCTTGGGGAAGTTCGGGTCCTCGTCGGGCATGACGAGGCGGAGCGAGATCGGTTTGCCCTCCTTGTCGAGCCGATTCCCGCTCGCGTCGAGTGGATAGCCGGCGGCGTCTAGCTTCTGCTTGGCGAGCCCGATGTCGAAGGTCCGGATGTCGGTCGGATCGACATGCCACTTGGAGAGGATCGGCGGCACCTGGGTCGTCCCGATCGTTCCGCGGCCGCCGACGACCCGGTCGAGCAGAGTCTGCTTGTCGATCGCGTAGCCCAGGGCGTCGCGGAAGGCCGGATCCTGGAGTGCCTTGGTCGACGGTCCGCCTCCCTTGATCGTCTTGCCGGTACCGGTCCCGTAGGTGTTGAAGCCGAGCTCTGTCCAGCCGTTCGTCTTGCCGGCGACGGTGACGATGTTGGGCTGGCCGGTCAGGGCGGCGAACTGGTCGGAGCTGATCGTCCGGGCATAGTCGATCGCGCCCGACTTGAGGGCCTGGACCATCGTGTCGTTCGTCTTGTAGAACTGGAAGATGATCTCGTCCTCGGCGCCCTGGTTGCCCCAGTACGACTTGTTGCGGATGAAGCGAACGTACTGGCCGGTCTTCCACTCGGCGACGAGGTACGGCCCGGTGCCGACGAGGCCGCTCCCGTCCTTCGGCGGCGCGAAGGTCTGGTCGCCGATGTTCTTGTAGGTGTACTTGCCCCAGATGTGCTGGGGCAGGATCGGGATGTACGTCTGGAGGATGCGGTCCGATGCGTCGTCGGTCGTGACGATCATCGTCTCCGGGTCCGGGCAGCTGACCGCCGTGACGCCCGCGTCGCTCAGGTTGGGATCGAGGTAGCCGAGGCCGATGATCGTGCCGTTCTTGATCGCGTCGAGACTCAGCTGCCACGAGAAGCAGGCGTCGGCCGAGGTCGCCGGCTGACCATCGGACCACTTCATGCCGGGCCGGATCTTGAAGGTCCACGAGTGTCCGTCGGTCGCCCGCGTCCACGACACTGCGAAGGCCTGCGCCGGCTCGACGTTCGCGCCGAAGCCGACGAGCTGGTCGTAGGTGAGTTCGTACGCCTCGTAGCCGACGGTCAGGGCGGTGCCGTACGGGTTGAGCGAATCGAGGTCCTGCAGGAGGCCGACCCGGAGGATCAGCGGATCTGCCGCAGCGGCGGGAGCGACGGCCGGCAGGAGCGTGCCGAGCGCCAGGGCGGCGGCGGCGAGGGCACGGGCGAACAGGGGCACGCGCGACGACATCGATGCTCCTCCTGGACCCGCCGGCGGCCGCGCCACCGGGCGGGGCATCAGAGCCATCCGCTCGAGGACGGCACACCCCGGCCGATCGTGGGGCGGCGGGGTCTGGGGAGGATGGCACAGGGCTACGTCGGGGTCAATGGCGCCGTGCGCTCCGAGCGCCGGAATCCGTCGGCGGATTCGAGAAACGTCGGCCCCAACGTCGACCGGCACGGCATTCGCACGGTTCGGGGCATCGGTCCGAGGATGTCGCGACCCACCGCCGGGCCGGCCGCGTGCCGTGAGCCCGGCCGCCTCAGACCATGAAGCTCGTCGGTGGATCCTCCGCCAGCAGGATCGGGCGATCGATCCGGAAGGCCTCGATGTCGGCCTGCGACGGCGTCGCTCCGTCGAGCGCGAGCTCGGCGAGGATCCGCCCGATCACCGATGCGTACTTGAAGCCATGGGCGGCGCCGAGGGCGACGAGGACGTTCGGCTGGTCGGGCAGCCGGTCGACGACGAAGTCGCGATCGGGCGTCATCGTGTAAAGGCATGTCTTGGTGTAGATCGGCGGTCCGACGGCGCCGGGCAGGTGGCGCTCGAGGAACCCGATGACGCGATCGAGGGCGGCGGCGTCGACGTCGAAGGTCCGCTCGGCCGGCGTCGTGACGCTGCCACCGACGTCCTGGGCCGCCTTCGGGCCGGCCTCCCCGTACGTAGGGAAGCCGTAGAAGCACGGGTCGTCCATCCAGATCCAGATGGGGAAGCGATCCGGGGCGAAGGCCGCCGGGTCGGGGCAGGCGAGATACGTGACCTGCTCCTTCGTGATGGTGAGCGGCAGGCGTCGCCCCAGGCCGGCCAGCAGGTCGTTCGTCCAGGCGTCCGTCGCGAGGACGACCCGGCCGGCCCGGATCCGCTCGGCGCCGGCGACGACCTCGATCTCCCCGTCGACCGCCCGGAGCCCCGTCACCGGGGACCGGTCCCGCAACGTCGCGCCGTGCTCGCGGGCGAGCCGCTGGTGGGCCGCGTTTCCGCGGATCGGGTCGGCCAGGCCCGCATCGGCCTGGTACAGCCCGTGGTGCTCGTCGCCGAGCTGCCACTGCGGCCAGCGGCGCACGATCTCGGGGCCATCGAGGCGCTCGAACGGGACGCCCTCGGCGGTCATCGAGTCGATGTAATCGGCGAGCGGGATGGCGGCGTCGCGGGGTGCGACGTCGAGGCCGCCCGTCCGGGTCACGACCGTCGTCCCCGACTCACCCTCGACCTCGGCCCAGGTCGCGTAGGCCCGACGCGCCAGGCGGACGTATGCTGGCCGGTGATAGCTGAGGCGGATGATCCTCGAATGATCCTGGGACGCGCCGTTGGGGTGACCAAGCTCGAACTGTTCGAGGCCGAGCACGTCGACTCCGGTCCGGGCGAGCCAGTAGGCGGCCGCGCTGCCGAGCGCGCCGAGCCCGACGACGACGACGTCGCGATCGCGGCCTCGCTTCACCGGGCGGCCCTCGTCATCCCGCTGCTGCCGGTGCCGCCGGCACCGGTGAGCCTCGGCTTCACCCTGCGCGCCGCCGGCTGAGGTCCATGTCGTCATCGTAGCCCGCGGGCCGACTAGACTCCGAGCCGATGCCCGCCCCCGGACCAGCCCCGGCTTCGTCGACCGCCCGATACGGAGTGCGGACGGTCTGGGACGCCGGCATCGTCGTCCGCGACGGCATCCGCCTGTCGGCCAACCTGTGGCTCCCGGAGCCCCGGGAGTCGCCCGACGAGCGCTTCCCTGCGGTCCTCGAGATGATCCCCTATGGCAAGGACAACTGGCGCCGCAACGCCGACGTCGCCCGCGGGGAGTGGCTCGCCGCCCGCGGCTTCGCCCTCTGCCGCCTCGATGTCCGCGGCACCGGCAGCAGCGGCGGTATCGCCATCGATGAGTACACCGCCGACGAGACGCGGGACGGCTACGAGGCGGTCGAATGGCTGGCTGCCCGACCGTGGTGCAGCGGCGACGTCGCGATGTGGGGCATCAGCTACGGCGGCTTCACGGCGATCCAGGTCGCCGCCCTGCGTCCGCCGCACCTGCGGGCGATCGTCCCGGTCATGGCGACCGACGACCGCTACCGGGACGACGTCCACTATCGGGGTGGCTGCCTCACCGCCAGCGAGCAGTCGCAGTACGCGGTCAGCCAGGTCGCGATGAACGCGATGCCGCCCGATCCGGCCTTCCGCGGTCCGGACTGGCGCGACGACTGGCTGGCCCGCCTTCAGGCGACGCCGCCGTGGACGCTCGAATGGCTCCGGCAGCAGGTCGACGGGCCGTACTGGCGAGAGGGCTCGCTGGCCCCCGACTACGGGGCGATCGAGGCGGCCATCCTCGGTGTCGGCGGCTGGATGGACTCCTACGTCGACCCGGCCTTCCGGATGCAGGAGCGGTGCACGGCCGCTGCCGAGCGTGTCCTCGTGGTCGGTCCGTGGTCCCACGACCTGCCCGACTCGGCCCGGCCGGGCCCCCGCCTCGACTGGCCGAGCGAGCTGCTCGGGTTCCTCGACCGCCACCTCCGGGGCATGGGCACAGCCGAGGGGCCTCCGCCGGTGCGCTGGTTCGAGCGGACCTGGACGCCGCCGGTGGCCTTCCCGGAGCGTCTCGAGGGGCGATGGCGGGCCGCCGCGACGTACCCGCCACCCGGGGTCGTGCCCCGGCCGTGGCGGTTCGCCGGGGGTACCGTCCCGATGGCCGGTGCGCTTCTCGAAGTCGATGGAAGGGCCGGATCGCCGACCGCCGAGCAGGGCGTCGACGAGGTCCGCCACCGGGCCACGGTCGGCACCGCAGCGGCCCTGTCCTGGGGTTCCGGTGAGGCCCCTAATGGGCTCGGTCGCGATCTTCGAGCGGACGAGTCGTGGAGCCTCGTCTACACGAGCCCGCCGCTCGATGAACCGGTCGCCGTGCTCGGTGTGCCCGAGGCGGTCCTCCACGTGTCGGCCGACGCCCCGATCGCCACCGTCGTCATCCGCCTGACCGATGTCGCCCCCGACGGCACCTCGGGTCAGGTCAGTGCGGGCGTCCTCAACCTCACCCATCGCCGGTCCGACTCCGTGCCGGAGCCGCTCGTCCCCGGTCGCATCGAGGAGGTCCGCGTCCCCCTCAGGACGGCCGGTTACCGCTGGCCTGCCGGGCACCGCATCCGGGTCACCGTGGCGACCCAGTACTGGCCGGTGATCTGGCCGTCGCCGCTGCCGGTCACCCTGTCCGTCCATCGCGGTGGCGCGACCCCGTCGCGCATCGAGCTCCCGACGATCCGGCTCGAGGACGCCACGCCGCTCGATCCGCGGTTCGTCCGCGGGCCTGGACCGAACGACGAGCGGACCGTCGGCGGCGGGACCGACGAACCGCCCGAGTGGCGGATCGAGGAGGACGTCCTCGCCGGGACCGTCACCGTGCGGATCGCGGAGGCCGGCACGACCGAGCTGGAGGATGGCCGCTCGCTCTATACCTCGGAGCGGCTGGCGATGACGGCCGCCCACGAGGACCCGGCGCACGCCCGGCTCGATAACGATGTCCTCTATCGCTGGCGCGAGCGCGACTTCGAGACGACCATCCGGGCGACCGGTGCGACGGCCTCGGACGAGGCCTCGTTCACCTTCGACCTGCACCTCGAGGTCGAGGTCGACGGCGACCCGTTCTTCGCCCGCGACTGGCACGAGGTCATCCGCCGCCATCTCGTCTGACGGGCCGGCGCAGCCCGCACGTCGAGCGGGCGGCCGTGCCTGCCGGGCCGAGGACCTCGCTACACTCGACCCGATGCACCCGATCAGCGCCCGGGCGGCGAGCTTCACGGAATCGGTCATCCGCGAGATGAACCGGCTCGCGGTCGAGGCCGGCGCGGTGAGCCTGGCCCAGGGCTTTCCCGACTTCCCCTGCCCGGCCGAGCTCAAGGAGGCGGCGGCCGCGGCCGTCGCGGCCGACATCAACCAGTACGCCATCACCTGGGGCGCCCGAGCCCTGCGGGAGGCGATCGCCGACAAGACCGCCCGGACATACCCCGGCTGGACCCCGGATCCGGAGACCGAGATCACCGTCACCTGCGGGGCGACCGAGGGGATGATCGCGGCGATGCTCGGGCTCCTCGACCCGGGCGACGAGGTGATCGTCTTCGAACCCTTCTACGAGAACTACGGTCCCGACTCGATCCTGGCCGGCGCCCGGCCGCGCTACGTGACCCTGCGCGAGCCCGACTGGACGTTCGACCCCGACGAGCTCCGGGCGGCGGTGACGCCGCGGACCCGGGCGATCGTCGTGAACTCCCCCCACAACCCGACCGGCAAGGTCTTCGACCGCGACGAGCTGGCCTCGATCGCCGAGCTGTGCCAGGCCTACGACCTGCTGGCCTTCACCGATGAGATCTACGAGCACATCACGTACGGAGCCGAGCACGTCCCGCTGGCGACGCTGGCAGGGATGAAGGAGCGGACGGTCGCCATCAACTCGCTGTCGAAGACCTACTCGGTGACGGGCTGGCGGGTCGGCTGGGTCATCGCCCCGGCCGATCTCTCGGTCGGGGTCAGGCGGGTCCACGACTTCCTCACCGTCGGCGCGGCGGCGCCCCTCCAGCAAGCCGCCGTCGTCGCCCTGGGCTTCCAGCCCGCCTACTACCACGACCTCGCGGCAGGATATCGGGAGCGGCGGGACACCCTCCTCCGAGCCCTCGATGCGGCCGGCTTCGCGACCTCGCCGCCGGCCGGCGCGTACTACGTCATGACCGACATCGCCGGGTTGACCGACACCGACGACGCGACGTTCGCCCGCCGGCTCATCGTCGATCCCGGCGTGGCGGCCGTGCCGGGCTCGTCGTTCTACTCGCGGCCGGAACTCGGCCGCACGAAGCTCCGCTTCGCCTTTCCCAAGCGGCTCGAGACGCTGGCGGCCGCCGCCGAGCGCCTCGCCGGCCTGACCGCGGCGGCCCACTGATCGCGGGGTCGCAGGCCCGCCCGAGATCATCGGCCGTCCCGACGGACCTCAGCCGGCGACGAGGCCCCGGGCGATGTTGGCGGCGAGGGCGAGGACGATGAGGTCACCGGCCAGGCTCGTCCACAGGCGCGCGCGCGGCGGCAGCCGGCCGTGGGCGATCGAGCCGATGCCGGCGAGGAGGCTCTGCCACGACAGCGAGGCGAGGAACGCGCCCACGACGAAGGCGGCCCGCTCACCGGCGCCGTCACCGACCGACGGCAACCCGAGGATGAGTGCCGCGAAGTAGACCACGGTGGTCGGGTTGACGATCGTCAGGCCGAGGAAGCGGGCGTACGTCCGGCCGACCTCGCCCGGCTGCACCGACCCGGTCGCGACACTCGGTCCTTCGCCGCCGAGGGCGCGCGCCTCGTGGCGGAGCCCGAGCAGGCCTCGGACGGCGATGACGACGAGGACGGCCACCGACAGCCAGCGCAGCTCCACCTCGACGGGACCGATGAGACGGGCGACGGCGGCCCCGGCGACTGCGGCGATGAGCGCGTACACGCCGTCGGCGGTCGCCGTCCCGGCCCCGGCCGCGAGGGCGACCCGGAGACCGCGGCGGAGCCCGGCGTCGACGATGAGGACGGCGATGGCGCCGACCGGGATGGCGACCCCGTAGCCGGCGATGATCCCGGCGAGGAAGGCGGCGCTCATCGGAGCCGGTCCACGCGTGGCGCCGGCGCGGCCGACGCCCTCAGCGGGCCGTCAGGTCCGTGGTCAGGCGGTATGACGGGCGCGGCGATGGGCGGCAGGGGTCTCGAGGAAGGCGAGCCAGGCGGCGGCATCCTCGAGCCGGACCGCGAGATGACGGGCGAAGGCCGGACCCGCGAGGCGCAGGCTCGGGCCGGCGTCGGTGAGCAGGTCGACGAGACGTCGGTCGACGAACACCTCGACGCCCTCGATCGGGGCGAGCGCGACGAGGTCGGGCCGGACCGCGCCGGGCTGAAGCCACCCCGCGGTGATGTCGCCGATCCAGACGCTCGTGCAGGTGCGACTCGCGAAGAAGTCGACGACGACGGCACGACCGGCCGCGAGCCGGGCCAGCCCGGCGCGGAGCGACGGGTCGAGTCCGATCGAGAGGCGGGAGCGAGGGATCGGCGACGCCGCGGGGGGCGCGGTGTCGGCGCTGAGGAGATGCATCGCCGTACGGTACAGGCTCAGTTGAGCGCCGCCAAGGCGACGAGGCCGCTGACGAGCGCGACCGACACGCTGGCCAGCGTCCCGAGAAGGTAGTACTCGGCGAAGGCCCGGTCGTCGAGCTGGCGGAACCGGGCGAGCGTCTTGGCCGCCACGACCAGGCCGATCGCCGCCTCCGCGCCGGTCAGGACGAGGACGACGATGAGGAGGCGCTCGATGACGCCGATCGTCGCCCCGACCCGCGGCGCCGGCAGGCCCAATTCATCGGGTGCCGCGACCATCGCCTGCGGATCGTGGCCGGTCACCGCCCGCCGCGGCGTCACGAGGGTCGCCACGAACAGGGATGCCGCCCGGACGTTGACGATCACGAGGTCGACCCCGACGACGAGGGCGAGCACGACCTGCTGGACCGTCGCCGCATCCCAGCGATCGAGGATCCGGCCGGTCGCCGTGATCCAGGTCGTGCTGAGCGGCGCTGCCGCGAGGAGGACCGCCCAGGCGGCCGCCGAGATGGCGAGATGGGCGGCCTGGTCGAGGACGAAGAGGGCGGCCGGGGCGGGCGTCCAGGCCGAGCCGAGGCCGTCGGCGGGGACGGTCCCCTCGTGGGCCCGATGGGCTCGGGCGATGGCCACCGCCTCGACGTGGCGGGTCCAGACGATCTTGGCCCGGTCGATCGCACCGTGGCTGACGACGACGATGACGGCGTAGCCGAGGCCGGGCAGGCCCCAGGCGAGGATCGCCGGTACGACGCAGACGGCCACGACCGCGACGTGGATGCCCAGGGCCCGCCAGGCGGCCGGGCCGTGGCCGAACTTGTCGGTCGCGACGCGCTCCGTCTGGAGGACGAAGTCGGCCAGGAGATGGAGGAGGAGCAGCCAGGCCAGGGCGAGGATCGGGTCGGCGGTCATCGGGCAGGGCTCGACAGGGCGGGGCGCGGGGCGCTCCGATCGGAGGCGACGGTCGCGGCGGCAGGCGGCCCGCCCCCTGTCGCTTCGAGGTCCTCCTCGGCGAGGGCGAGCGTGGCCGCCCGGAAGATCGCCCGGAGCGCGGTCACGAGCCGGGCTATCGAGCGGATGTGGCCCCGGGCATGGGCGACCGAGACGGTCGCGCGGGCGACGCCGAGGCGCTCGGCCACGTCGGCCTGGCGCAGCTCGTCGACGAGCATCAGGCGAGCGACGGCCCGCTGGCTGTCGGTCAGCTCGGCCAGCATCTCGCCGAGGACCGGCGCGATCTCGGCGAGGAGTCGATCCGCACCCGGTTCGCCGGTCGCCACGACGAGCAGGTCGCGGCGGGCGCGGGCCGCGGCGACCGCATCACGGGCGGCGAGGAAGGCCGGACCGGTCCGCTCGATCGCCGGACCGCGGCCCGGGTCGATCGGTCCGGCGCTGACGACCCAGCGCATCGGCAGGGCACGCTCGTCGAGGCAGCCGACGAGGATCGCCCGGAACGGATCGGCATCGGCCGCCAGGAGGCCCTGCAGTTCGTCACCCTGGGTCATGCCGAATTGGGCCAGGCGCTCGCCGCTCGGGATCGCCTGTTCGAGGGCCGCCCGCAACGATCGGAGCCAGGCGCTCGCCCGCTCCGGCTCTCGCCGTGAGTCGATGACATCACCGAACAGGACGATGCCGCGACGTTCGTGCATGCCGGGAGGCTACCGGTGGAAGAGTTAGCCGTCAACAGCTAATCGGCAATGAGGTAGCCGAACAAGGCTACCAGCCGCCGCCTGCCGCCCGAAGCCCACGTCGCCGCCGCCTCCCGAGCGCCGGCGCGGCGGCTCACCGGATGCCGAGCCCGTCGAGGATGCCCACGAGTTCCGCCCGGTGCTCCGCGGTCCGGAAGTCGAGCAGCGGATGCGACGGCAGGAGCCGCTCCTCGATCGCGCCGCGGCGGCGCACGTAGATCGCCGGGTAGCTCGCCCCGGTGCCGTCGGCTTCGATCGTCAGGGCGAGCCCATCCGGGCCGCCGCCGTCGAGGAACGTCGTGAGGGGCACGATGCCGTCGTCGACGATCCCCGCCTCCGGGCTCACGAGGATGGAGCGGGCCAGATACGCCCGCTGGTGCCACAGCTCGGGCGCCTCGGCGAGCTCGTCGAGGGCGAAGCCGAGGACGTCCCCGGGGGCGAGGGTCGGCCGCTCCGGTGAGATGCCGAAGTGCTCCTCGGCGATCCGCCGGGCGAGGATCCGGGCGTTGTAGCGGGCGCCGTGGACGGCCCCCGAGTTGGCCGGGATGCCGTGCTTCTTGAGCCCGCCCGAACCCTGGGTGATGGTGCCGGCGAAGTAGATGCCCGGGACGGTGGCGCTCTCCCAGTACGCGGTCTGGGCCGGCAGCCGGCTCTGTCCGAACGTGGCGACCCCGAGGTCGGGCAGGTCGAGCAGCGGCGTGACGAAGCCCGTCGCGGCGATGACGGCATCCGCCTCGAAGGTGATGGGCGTCGACTCGTCGGCCCGTCGCAGGTGGACCAGGAAGGTGTCACCCGACCGCTCGATCGAGTCGATGGCCGCGTCGAGGATGGACACGCCGCCGCCGAGGTTGTGGTCCTCGAACGGCTGGACGTAGCGGGCCCGGACCCCGACCAGCGAGTGGGTGTTGACCGAGAGCTTGGCCGCCGACGGCGAGGCGAGGACGATCCGGCTCGACCATTGGAGGAGGCCGGAGGCGAGCTCGAAGCCGCTGTTCTGCTTGCCGACGATGAACAGGCGCTTGCCGGCGTAGGCCTCGGCCGGCCGGGTGTCGGCGTAGTGGGCGACGAGCTCCATCCCGGGGGTCGACGGTCGCCATGGCTCGGCCACGCCGACGGCGAAGACGACGACCTTGGCCCGGTACTCGCCGTCCGAGGTGGTCAGGATGAAGCGGCCGTCGGGGCCATCCTCCCGGCGGGTCGCTTCCCAGCGGCAGGCGTAGCGGACGCGGATGCCGGCCCGCTCGGCGAACGAAGCCAGGTTCGCCTCCATCGCCGGCCGCGACGGGAAGTCCGACGTCCCGTCCATGTGCTCGACCTGCAGAGCGCGGAGCTCGGGCTCGTCGGCGATGAGCGAGTTCCAGTCGTAGCGCTCGAAGGCTCGCGTCCCCTGGGGCGCCGGGCTGTAGGGCTTGGTCCACGACAGCAGGCGCTGGAAGAACGGCCAGCGTCGGAACATGCCGCCGGGCGCCGGGTCGGCCGAGATCACCGCATGGTCGACCCCGAGGCGGCGCAGGGCATAGGAGCACTGGAGTCCGCCGGGTCCGCTCCCGACGAGGACCAGTGGGTAGTCGCCGGGCGGGAACGGACGGTCGGTCAGCTCCGCCACCGGTTCGCGTTCCGGAGGCGGCGCGCCTGCGCCTGGAGCATCCGATACATGACCCGCGGGTGGTCGACGAGGAACTCCTCGACGGCGGCCCCGGCGAGGACGAGGCAGCGCATCGGCCCGACGGCCACGACGTCGGCCACCGGCGGCTCGCCGAGGAGGACGGAGACCTCGCCGAAGAAGTCGCCCCGGGCGAGGGTGGCCCGCTGCTCGCCGTCGACGAGGATGGCCGCCTCGCCGTCGAGGATGATGAAGAAGCGGGACCCGGTCAGGCCCTGGCGGAGGATCCGCTCGCCGGCCGGGTACCAGGCCTCCTCGAACATGTGGGCGACCTGCTCGCGGGCGGGCGTCGGCAGGTCCGCGAAGAGGGCGAAGCTGGCAAGCGTGTCTGCGATCTCTTCGCTGCTCGCCATCGGCGTCTGGATCCTCCGACTCCGGGCTGCCGGGCCGGGACTTCCCGCCGTGGCCCTCGTTCTGCCATCGTATACGAGTGAGTGTGTCGACGGACCGCCGGGTCGAGCTGCTCCAGGGGGTCTCGCTCTTCGCGGACCTCGCCGATCCGGCCCTGACGAGCATCGCCGAGGTGGCCATCGAGGTCGAGTTCCCGGCCGGCCGGGCGATCGTCCGCCAGGGCGAGGTCGGGACGGGTTTCTTACCTCATCGCCGGTGGCCGGGCCAGGGTCGTCCGCGACGGCGCGACGGTCGCCGAGCTCGGACCCGGCGAGTTCTTCGGGGAGTTGTCGCTGCTCGACGGCCGGCCCCGGATCGCGTCCGTCACCGCGATCGAGGCGACGACCTGCCTGGCCATCGCGTCGTGGGACTTCGAGACGCTCCTCAACGCCCAGCCGGGCGTCGCCATCGCCATCCTCCGCGGCGTCGCCCAGCGGCTCCGCGAGGTGAGCGACGAGTCGGCCCACCGACCGACGACCGGGAGCTGACCGCGATGACCATCGAGGGCCGGACCTCGACCGTGACGGTCACCTTCCTCTTCACCGACATAGAGGGCTCGAGCCGCCTCGAGCGCGAGATCGGGACCGCGGCGTACGCGGCGGTGCTCGCCCGCCACCGGGCGATCCTGCGGGCGGCGTTCAGCGCCAACCGCGGCGAGGAGGTCGGCACGGAGGGCGACTCGTTCTTCGTCACCTTCACGAGCGCCGCCGACGCGATCCGGGCGGCCCTCGACGGCCAGCGCGGGCTCGCCGCGGCCGACTGGCCGGAGGGCTCGCCGGTGCGGGTCCGGATGGGCATCCACACGGGAGAGGCCTCCCGCGGCAGCGAGGGCCTCGTCGGCATCGACATCAATCGGACGGCCCGCATCGAGGCCGCCGGGCACGGCGGCCAGGTCCTCATCTCGGCGGCGACCCGGGGCGTCCTCGGCGATGCGCTGCCGGCCGGTGTGACGTGGCGCGACCTGGGGACCTACCGCCTCAAGGATTTCCCCGAACCCGAACGGCTGAGCCAGCTCGTCGTCGAGGGACTGCCGGCCGACTTCCCCGCCCTGCGCACGATCGACGCCCGGCCGAGCAACCTGCCGTCGTCGGTGACGACGTTCATCGGGCGGGACAGCGAGCTTGCGGCCGCGCAGCGACTGCTCGGTACGGCCCGGCTTCTCACTGTCACCGGGCCGGGCGGCATCGGCAAGACCCGCTTCGCGATCGAGCTCGCCCGACGGGCCGCCGGCGACTTCCTCGACGGGACGTTCTTCGTGCCGTTCGAGCCGGTCGACGACCCGATGCTCGTGCCCGGCACGATCGTCCACGCCGTCGGCATCGTCGAGACCGGCGTCCGCGAGCCACTCGAGGTGCTCGCGGAGCGGCTGGCCGATCAGCGGGTCCTTCTCATCCTCGACAACTTCGAGCGCCTCACCGCCGCCGCGCCGGTCGTGTCGGATCTCCTGAAAGCCGCCCCTGGGCTCCGCTTCGTCGTGACCACCAGGGCGATCCTCCACCTGTCGGGCGAGCAGGAATTCCCGCTCGACGGACTCGGCGTGCCGCCCGACGCCGAGCGGATGACACCGGAACAGCGGACCGGCCGGGCCGGGGCGACGGCCCGGGCCCACGACCCCGCCGAGCTCATCGGGTTCGACTCGGTCCGCCTGTTCGTCGAACGGGCCCAAGCCGCCCGACCGAGCTTCGTCCTCGGCGGCGACAACGCGGCGGCGGTAGCCCTCATCTGCGCCCGCCTCGACGGGATGCCGCTGGCCATCGAGCTGGCGGCCGCCCGGGTGCGGCTGCTGCCCCCGGACGCGATCCTCGCCCGCCTCGAGCGCCAGTTCGAGCTCCTCGCCTCGTCGGCCCGCGACGTCCCCGAACGGCAGCGGACGCTGCGCGGGGCCATCGCCTGGAGCTACGACCTCCTGGCCGAACCCGGCCGCCACCTCCTCGATCGGCTGGCCGTCTTCGTGGGCGGCTGCGACCTCGACACGGCCGAGGAGGTCTGCGGTCCGACCGACGCGCTCGGCATCGACGTCTTCGACGGCATCGGCGAGCTTACCGACCAGAGCCTCGTCCGACGTTCCGAGGCCGGCGACAGCATCCGGTTCTCGATGCCGGACACGATCCGTGCCTACGCCCTCGAGCGACTGGCCGAGCGCGGCGAGATCGACGAGATCTCCGGCCGCCATGCCCGGGCGTTCCTCGCCCTGGCGCGCGAGGCCGCACCTCAGCTGTCCGGCAACGACCAGCGGATGTGGCTCGAGCGTCTCGAGCGAGATCACGACAACCTCCGGGCCGCGCTCGCGTGGGCGGTCGCGGCGCCCGATCCGCCGACCGCCCGCGGGCTCGCCTTCCTCCTCTGGCGCTTCTGGCAGAAGCGCGGCCATCTCGCCGAGGCCAGGCGGCGGCTCGACGAGGTCGTCGCCCAGCCATGGATCGCCGACGATCCGGCCGAGGAGGCACGGGTCCGTGAGGCGCTCGGTGGGATCGCCTATTGGCAGGGCGACTTCGTCGGGGCGATCGCGCCGTACCGGCGTGCCGTCGAACTGTGGCGAAGTCTGGGCGAGAGGGCCGAGATAGCCAACTCGCTTTACAACCTCGCCTTCACCAACAACATGGACGCGAACAACAACATCGTCGAACCGGCCACCGACCTGCGCTACGGTCGGGCCCTTCTCGAGGAAGCCCTTGCCATCTACCGCGAACTCGGCGATCAGCGCGGCGTGGGCAACGTCCTCTGGGCGATCGGCAGCGCCGACATGTTCGCCATGGAGTCGGCCCGCGCGTTGCCGATGTTCATCGAGGCGCGCGATGCGTTCAAGGCTGTGGGGGATCGGACGATGGAGGCATGGGCCCTCCACATGAGCGGGGTGGCCCAGATCCAACTCCGCGACTGGCCGGCGGCTGACGATGCGTTCCGCCACGCCCTCCGCCACTTCCTCGAGTCCGGCGACATCACCGGTCAGGCGCTCCTCGTCGAGGATTACGCCACGCTCGCCCTCTCTTCCGGGGACAAGGAGCGTGGAATCCGCCTGTGGGCGGCCTCCCGCCGGCTCCAGGAGACGCTCGGGACCGGTCTCGTCGCCGCCCAGGTCAACTCGGCGGGCCAGCAATCGTGGATCGACCCAGAGCCCGGGGACGCGACACCGGAGCGGCGGGCCGAGCTCGAGGCCGAAGGTCGCTCGTGGACCCTCGAGGAGACCCTGGCCTACGCGACGGACGGCGTCCTGCCCGGGAGCCGATGACCAGCCCGCGCGACGGCTCCGCCGTGGCCGCTCCCGAGGAGCCTGGTCGACCTCGGATGACGATCGTCGGCGACGATCCCGCCGACGCCCTGGTCGAGGGGGATCCGGGGACGGTCATCCTTACCTGCGCCAACTGCGGAGCGACGCTCGTCGAGCGACGGTGCAAGCTCATCTGCCGTTGCGGTTACTTCCTGTCCTGCTCCGACTACTACTGACGCCCGACCGTGGGGATGGCGGCCCCTGGTCGGCACGACTCACCGGCGACGGCGCGGGCCCGGGTCATCGCGAAGCCGTAGACTGACCGACGATGACCGCCCAGTCGATGTCGGACCCGCCCACGTCCCCCTCCCCGGCGGCGCAGACCCCCGCCCGCGAGAAGACGGGCATCCCCCGCAATCCGGGTCGCCGCGACCTGGGGATGAAGGCGACCCTCCTGTTCCCGGACCGGGAGATCGTCGAGAAGTTCTACGTCCCGCTCATCTACACCGCCTGCCGGACGTGCTACTCGGAGATGGAGCCGGAGGAGATCTTCCGCAAGGCAGTCGCCGGCGACTTCGAGGCCGCCAAGCAGGAGCGGCTCATCAAGGGCGTCATCGAGTCGGGCCACGGGTCGACGATCGAGCACATCGTCTTCACCTTCGGCATCAGCGGCGTCTCGCGGACGCTATCCCACCAGCTCGTCCGCCATCGGGCCGGCGTGGCCTTCGACCAGCAGAGCCAGCGCTACGTCAAGTTCAAGGGCGCCTCGACGATGATGCCGGCGACCCTCGAGGATGCGGATCCGCTCCTGCGAGCCCGCTACGAGGAGCAGATCGACGGTTCGCTCGAGCTGTACGGCGATCTCGTCGAGGCCGGAATCCCGGGCGAGGATGCCCGCTTCGTCTTCCCCAACGCGACCCGGACCAACCTCGTCATGACCGCCAACCTGCGGGCCCTCATCCACATGAGCGGGCTGCGCCTCTGCACGATGGCCCAGTGGGAGATCCGCCGGCTCTTCCAGCTCATCCGCCACGAGATCTTCCAGGTCAGCCCGTTCCTCGGCTCGCTTCCTCGCCCCGAAGTGCGTCCCGCTCGGCTACTGCGACGAGATGGGCAACCGCGACGAGCACTGCCCGATACGGCCGCACAAGGACACCGTCCTCGCCGCCTGGGCGGAGCGGTCGAAGGCCGGCAAGGCCGGCCGGGAGCTGCCCGTCCGCTGAGCGCCGGCACACGGCGTCGCCGTCGCGCCATCTGCGATCAGCCGCGATCGCCGGGGGCGGAGACCCGCCGTCAGTCGGCGAGGTCGCCGACGAACCGCCGGATGACCCGGGCCAGCCGCGGTCCGGCCTCGGCGCCCGCGGCGAGGACCTCCTCGTGCGACAGGGGCTCGCCGCTGTAGCCGGCACCGGGGTTCGTGACGAGCGAGACGCCGCACACCTCGAGGCCGGCCCAGCGGGCGGCGATCGCCTCGAGGACGGTCGACATGCCGACCGCGTCGCCGCCCCACGCCCGCAGCATCCGGACCTCCGCCGGGGTCTCGTAGGTCGGGCCGAGCGAGGCCGATGTAGATGCCCTCCCGCGAGCTCGACGCCCTCGGCCCGGGCGGCCGCATGGAGGCGGGCCCGCGAGCGCCGCGCGACCACGCCTCGGTCAGGTCCGGGAACCGCGGACCGACCGCGTCGGCGTTCGGGCCGAGGAGCGGCGTCCGGCCGGTCATGTTGATGTGGTCGGCGATGACCATGAGCGTCCCCGCCCCGAACGACGGATCGAGGCCGCCGGCAGCGTTGGTCAGGACGATCGTCGGGGCTCCGAGCCGCCCCATGAGGAGGACGGGCTGGACGACGAGGCCCGGGTCGTTGCCCTCGTAGAGGTGGAGCCGACCCTGGAGCATGACGACGGGGACGTCGCCGAGCCGGCCGAGGAGGAGCCGCCCGACGTGTCCGGGTGCGGTCGCGGCCGGCCAGCCGGGCAGGTCGGCGAACGGGATCGCGACCGGGTCGCGCAGCTCGTCGGCCAGCCCGCCGAGGCCCGAGCCGAGGACGATGCCGACCCGGGGCACGAGCGCCGATCGTTCGCGGACGGCGCGCTCGAGGCGATCGAGGAGGGCAGGCTGGTCGACCGGCCGGATCGGTGCGCTGGGATCGACGTCGCTCGCCACGCCGGCAGCGTAGCGCACGGCGAACGCCGGGCGGGCGGTCGGGAGGGGGATCGTCAGGCTTCACCCGCCCGACGGGAGTATCGACACCGGGATGCCGATCGCGTCCCGCCGGGCCGGCCCGACGCGGGGCGGTGGTGAAACCGCCGCACGCGATGGGAAATGAAGCGCCCGAAGCGACCCTGCTGGATCGGAGGTCCTTGATGTGATCTCGGTGTCCCCGGCCCTGCCGGCCCCTTCGGGCAAGACCTACGATAGGTCGCGGCTCGAGACCGGGTCAACGCGCTTATCCACGGAATTCGCCGACCGGCCCGGACTCCCTGTCCACGACTTCGCCGGCGGTGTGGACAACCGGTGGAGATCAGCCCCCCAGGGCGTGCATCTCGGGCCGCGGCAGGTCGGCCGTCGCCTCCGAGCGGATCTCCGAGTAGCGGTCGGTCCGGAGGGTCCACACGGCGGCGATCGCCGCCTCGATGTCGGCGTCGCCCGCGTCGCTCCGGACGAGCGCCCGAAGGTCGTGTCCCTCGGTCCCGAAGAGACAGGTGTACAGCTGGCCGTCGGCCGACAGCCTCGCCCGGGTGCAGGCGCCACAGAACGGCTGGCTGACCGAGGCGATGACGCCGACCTCGCCGGACCCGTCGGCGTAGCGCCAGCGGTCGGCCACCTCGCCGCGGTAGTTCGGAGCCAGCCGCTCGAGGGGCATGTCGGCAGCGACCATCGCCAGGAGTCTCCGTCGCCGGGACGACGTCGTCGAGCCGCCAGCCGTTGGTGTGGCCGACGTCCATGTATTCGATGAAGCGCAGGATCAGTCCCTCGGCCCGGGCCCAGCGGGCCATCGGCACGACGCTCGCCTCGTTGAGGCCACGGCGGACGACCATGTTGACCTTGACCGGACCGAGCCCGGCCTCGCGGGCGGCATCGATCCCGTCGAGGACGCGGTCGACCGGGAAGTCGACGTCGTTCATCGAGCGGAACGTCGCGTCGTCGAGCGAGTCGAGGCTGACGGTCACCCGTCGAAGCCCGGCCGCGGCGAGGTCGGCCGCCAGCGGGCGGAGGGCGGATCCGTTCGTCGTCAGGGTCAGGTCGACGTCGTCGCCGCTCGGCGTCCGGATCGTCGCCAGGCCCTCGATCAGGCGGGGCAGGTCGCGGCGGACCAGCGGTTCGCCGCCGGTGATGCGGAGCTTGACCACGCCGAGCCGGACGAAGGCCCGGGCGAGCCGGTCGATCTCCTCGAAGCGCAGGACCTGGTCCCGCGGCAGGAAGGCGAAGTCGCGCCCGAAGACCTCCCGCGGCATGCAGTAGACGCAGCGGAAGTTGCAGCGGTCCGTCACCGAGATCCGAAGGTCGCGGAGCGGTCGGCCGAGGCGGTCGCCGGGCTGCACAGGCAAGCCGCCCGACGCCGGCCGGCCCGCCATCGGGAGCTCGACCTGACCCGTTATGGTGGCCCGTTCCGAGGTATCGGCGCGAGGATTCATCGTCCGCATGGTACTCGCGGTCCCGAGATCGCTCGCGGGGCGCGACGGGCTCCGCGAGACCCCTCTCCGGCGACCGTGGACGCTCGCTGGCGCATCGCCGCACCGGATCGTGGCGCCCGGTACCTCCGGGTGGTGCAGCCGGACCACGATCGAACGGCGATCCGGGGTCGGCGAGGCGTCTCGGGCCGGCCGGTCGCCCGACCGGCGGTACCACTGGGCCGGACCCGTGGTACCTCTAGCGGACTCCACCAGACCGTCACCGCTTCCTACGATGCGACCAACGCCCTCAAGAGCAGTGGCACCGTCCTACGTGGAGGGGACTTCGCACCATGGCGACGACCGACCAGCGGGCCGGGTTCAGGCTCCCCTGGACCACCGATCAACGGCCCCCAGCCGACGAGACCGACACGACCGCACCGGTCGACGCCGACGCGGACGTGGATGTCGCGGTCGACGCGGACGGTCATCACGCCGAGGGACATCGCGAAGCCGCCACCGGCGACGGCGCACCGGATACCGGCGAGGCCGGCGATACGAATCACACCCCGACGGCCGGACCGGACGCCGTCGACCATCAAGCGACGGAGACCGAGACTGTGCCAGCCGAAACGGCGACCGCACCTACCGCGACGACCACGGGCAAGAAGCCGAGCAAGTACCTCGCCGACCTGACGAAGGCGATGCAGGCCACCGCCGAGTCGGCCCGGTCGCAGACGCTCGGCCAGGCCCAGGCCGACGCAAAGGCGCACATCGAGGACATCCATTCCCGCTCCGCGACCGACGCGTCGGAACTACGCAAGCGGGCCGACGACGACGTCGCCGGTATCCGCGAGTGGTCCAAGGCCGAGATCGCCCGGGTCCGCGACGAGACCGAGCGCCGGATCGCCGGCCGCAAGGGCGAGCTCGAGGGCCAGCTCGAGCGCCACGCCGGCGTCATCGAGCAGGAGATCGAGCGGGTCCAGGGCCAGCTCTCGATGTTCGAAGGCGAGATGGTCCGCTTCTACGACCACCTCCTCGCCGAGGAGGACCCGACCAAGTTCGCGTCCCTCTTCGAGAACCTCCCGGAGCCGCCGCTCTTCTCCGTCTCGATTGTCGATCTCGACGCGATCATGGCGGGCGCCGGCGGTACCGCCGCGGTCGTCGCCGCGCCGGTCGAGGCTGCCGAGCCCGAGACGGCCGACGCGACCATGATCGGCACGGTCGAGACCGAGGCCGCTCCCGACGCCATCGCCGACACCGAGCCGCTCATCGGCGCCACGAGCGCCGAGGAGCACAACGGCTACACCGAGCAGTCGGAGGCCGATCGCGAGACCGCGATGGCAGCCATCCAGGCGGCCTTCGAGGCCGCCGCATCCGCGGAGGCCGATGCCGGTCGAGCCGAGGCCGCCGAGCGAGCCGAGTCCGTCGGCGGGAGCCTTGCCGACGGCGAGGCCGAGCCCGCCGAGTCGCAGTCCGCCGCCGAGGGCGATGCCGCCCCGGCCGAGGCCGAGGCCGCCCATGCCGAGGCCGATCCTCAGGTCGAGGCGACGGGCCTCACCGATCTCGACGCCGCCGAGGCGGAGGCCGCAGCCGCGGCGTCGGCCTCGAGCGAAGAGATCCCGACCCTCGACGACGACGCCCTCGCGGCTCGTCTCGACGGTCTCGTCCCGGAGCACCGAGCCGCCTCCGAACCGGCGGCGGCCTCGAACTCCAACGAGATGAAGACGACCCAGGTCGTCGTGGTCGGCCTCGTCAGCGTCGCCAGCATCGCCAGCTTCAAGCGCCACCTCGGCCGCATCAGCGGCGTCCGGTCGGTCGGCGTCTCGTCGGGCCCCGACGGGGAGTTCGTCTTCAGCGCCACCCACGGCCAGGCGGTCGCCCTTCGCGACGCGATCCCGACCCTGCCCGGCTTCCAGGCCCGGGTCACCAACACGGGCGACGGCATCATCAACGTCACCGCACACGATCCCGAATCGGAGGGCTGATCGACCGTGGCCCGTCAGGCCGTCGCGGTCGCCCTCCCCAGCGGGGAGCGCGCGCCGGTCAGCCAGCAACTCACCGAGGCCGGCTTCGAGGCGATCGGCATCGACGGCCCGGACCAGCTCGAGGCTCTGCTCGCCAGCCGCCGCGACATCGCCGTCGCCATCCTCGACGGCGAGAGCGACTTCGACACCTCACTCGAGTACTACGCCTCGCTCCACGACGCGGGGCGGGCCATCCCGGCCCTCATGGTCGTCTCGCCGCGCGCTCTCGACCGGCTGACCGCCAACGTCACCAAGACCTCGATCAACGACGAGTACTTCACCCGTCCCTACTCGGTGGAGTCGCTCCGCTGGCGGATCGAGGCGATGCTCATCCGCTCACAGACGGTCGACGACGGCAGCGGCCCGATCATCCAGGGCGGCCCGGTCGACGCCTCGGTCTGGGGCCGGCGGGCCCAGGTCATCGTCGTGTTCAACCCCAAGGGCGGCGTCGGCAAGACGACGATGGCGACCAACCTCGCGGCCTCGCTCCAGGTCAACCACGGCCAGCAGGTCCTCCTCGTCGACGCCGACACGGTGACCGGCCACGTGGCCGTCGTCGCTCGGCATCGAGGGTGTCCGGACGGTCGTCGACAGCTGGCGCGACCAGGCCGACGGCGGCCCCGCCGAGGAGCTCATCGACCTCGCCGCGGCCCATCCGAGCGGGATGCGCGTCGTGTCGATGACGAGCACGCCGCTCCACACCCAGATCCTCGAGCCGGACCGCGTCGCCGACGCCATCACCGCGGCCCGCCGCGGCTTCGACTTCGTCGTCGTCGACATGCACCCGAGCTACTCGGCCCTCAACCAGGCCATCTTCGATCGCGCCGACAAGATCCTCGTCCCGGTCACCCCGGACGTGCCGGCCCTGCGGGCCGCCGTCCAGCTCCGCGACGTCGCGGTCGACCTCGGCATCCGCGATCGCCTGGCGATGGTCGTCAATCGCGCCAACAGCGGTGTCTCCGTCGCCGACATGGAGCGGACGGTCGGCATGCCGGCCCTCGCCCTCATCCGGTCGGGCGGCCTCCTCTTCGTCCGGGCCGCCAACGAGGGCCGGACGGTCGTCGAGCGCTACCCGAAGGAGAAGGTCAGCGAGGACTTCGACGCCCTCGCCGTCCAGCTCGTCGGCCCGCCGGTCCAGGTCGGGACTCCGTCGAGGGCGCCACTGCGCGGCCTGTTCGGCCGGTCGAAGGAACCCGCCCGGGTCTGATCCCGGGACTCGATCGGGCCGCGTCCGCGGTCCGGTCCGCGCCGCGCGTCAGCGCGAGTGGTCGGAGTAGCTAACCCCACCGAGCGGCAGCCCGGGCAACGGCGCGGGCACGGTCTTCGTCCGCTTGTCGATCTGCTTGATGCCCCGCAGGTAGAAGCGGTTGACGAGGACGACCTCGACCTCCGGCTCGCCGATCCGCTGCTCACCGAGGAAGGCCTGGGCATCGGTCACCGGGACGAACATCTCCGTCGCCCGGTCGAGGAGCCGGTCCGGCTCCGATCCCGGATACAGGTAGACCGTCCCGAAGATCCGGAACGGCGGCGCCTCGAGGGCCACGTCGTAGGGGACCTTGTGGATCTTGTGGGCAGCCTTCTCGGCTTCGGACAGGGGCGGCAGCGTCGCCTCGCCGGCGAGGACGACGATGAGGTCGTAGGGGTCGACGCTCTTGAGCCCGGGCACCGGCGAGAAGGCGGCCGAGCCGTCGATCGGCGCCCAGGCGACGTCGCCGATGGCGATCGCCTCGCGCCGGTTGAGCGCGTCGGACAGCCGGCCGTCGATGTGCATGACCCCGACCAGCCGCCACTCCTCGGTGAGGCCGTCGAATGCCACCCCGCCGCTGGCCCGGGCGGCGGCAGCCGCGACGACCGCCGGGTCGACGACCGCCGCCGGCTCGGGGGTCTTGGTCTTGCGACCGAAGCCGAAGGGCACGCTCAGTCCTCCGCGCTGCCGGAATGCTCGCGGATCGAATCGACCACCGTCGCGTCGGCGAGCGTCGTCGTGTCCCCGAGCGGCCGTCCCTCGGCGATGTCGCGGAGGAGCCGGCGCATGATCTTGCCTGATCGCGTCTTCGGCAGGTCCGGGGTGAAGAGGAGGAACTTCGGCCGGGCGATCGGCCCGATGACGTGGGTGACGTGCTCGCGGAGCTGCGCCGCCGAGGGCGTCCGACGGCTCATTGCCGGCCCGCAGGATCACGTAGGCGAAGATCGCCTGGCCGGTCACGTCGTCCTTCTTGCCGACGACGGCCGCCTCCGCCACCGAGCGATGGTCGACCAGGGCCGACTCGACTTCGGTCGTGCTGATGCGATGACCGGCGACGTTCATCACGTCGTCGACCCGGCCAAGGAGCCAGTAGTAGCCCTCGCTGTCGCGCTTGGCACCGTCGCCGGCGAAGTACATCCCCGGGAAGCGGCTCCAGTACGTCTCTCGATAGCGGTCCGGGTCGCCGTAGATGCCGCGCAGCATGGCCGGCCAGGGCCGCTTGAGGACGAGGTAACCGCCACCGCCGAGCGGCACGGACGCCCCGTCGGCGTCGACGACGTCGGCGGCGATGCCGGGGAACGGGAACGTGGCGCTGCCCGGTTTCGTGGTCGTCACCCCCGGCAGCGGGGTGATGAGGATCTGGCCGGTCTCAGTCTGCCACCAGGTGTCGACGACCGGGGTCCGCCCGCCACCGATGTGCTCGCGGTACCAGAGCCAGGCCTCCGGATTGATCGGCTCGCCGACCGAGCCGAGGACGCGGAGCGACGACAGGTCGTGCCTGGCCGGGAAGGCGTCGCCCTGCTTCATGAAGGCCCGGATCGCCGTCGGCGCGCAGTACAGCACGGTCACACCGTAGTCCTCGACGATCTGCCACCAGCGATCCCAGTCGGGCGTGTCGGGCGAGCCCTCGTACATCACGCCGGTCGTCCCGTTGGCGAGCGGGCCGTAGACGATGTAGCTGTGGCCGGTGACCCAGCCGACGTCGGCCGCGCACCAGTACACGTCGTCGGGCTTGATGTCGAAGATCATCTCGTGGCTGTAGCTCGTCCCCAGCAGGTAGCCGGCCGTCGTATGGACGATGCCCTTGGGCTTGGCCGTCGTCCCCGATGTGTAGAGCAGGTAGAGCATGTGCTCCGAGTCGAGGGCGACCGGGGGACAGACGGGACGTTGGCGGTCGACGAGGTCGTGCCACCAGACATCGCGGCCCGGCTCCATCGCCGCATCGCCACCGAGCCGGCGGACGACGAGGACGTGCTCGACGGTGGGCGTCGTCGCGATCGCCTCGTCGACGTTCGGTTTGAGCGGCAGCTGCTTGCCCCGCCGCCAGCCGCCGTCGGCGGTCACGACGAGCTTGGCCCCGCAGTCGTTGATGCGGCCGGCCAGGGCCTCCGCCGAGAAGCCCCCGAAGACGACTGTGTGGGGCGCCCCGATCCGGGCACAGGCCAGCATCGCGATCGGCAGCTCGGGGATCATCGGCATGTAGATGGCGACCCGGTCGCCGGTGCCGACGCCGAGCTCGATGAGGGCGTTGGCGGCCTTCTGGACCTCGCGGTGGAGATCCGCATACGTGATCGTCCGGGTATCGCCGGGCTCACCGATCCAGTGGTAGGCGACCTTGTCGCCGAGGCCCCGCTCGACATGCCGGTCGACGCAGTTGTAGGCGACGTTGAGCGTCCCGCCGGTGAACCACTTGGCGAACGGCAGGTCCCACTCGAGGGTCGTCTCGAAGGGGGTCGTCCAATCGAGGCGCTCGCGGGCGAGGCGAGCCCAGAACGCCTCGAAGTCACGCTCGGCCTCGGCGTACAGGTCGGCCCGAGCGTTGGCCTGGGCCGCGAAGTCGGGCGAGGGCGGGAAGCTCGCACTCCGGCTCTCCGCATAGAGGGCCTCGATCTCGGGCTGCAGCGAGGGCTCGACGCTCACGGGGTGCGACCTCCTGGTGCGACGAACGGCATTCTACCGGTCGGCTGGCCAGTCGGCTCCCAGGCGGAGTGTTTCAGGCGGCCGAGACGCCCGTGTGGGGCCGGATCAGGCGGCCGAGGCCCCCAGGCGGACCGAGATGGCGACCGCCGCCTCGCGGGTCTGGGCGGCGAGCTCGGGGATCCGGCGCGGGGTGAGGCGGAATGCCGGGCCCCAGATGTCGACCGCGGCGATGACCGCCCCGCGCGCGTCGTGGACCGGCGCCGACACGGCGTTGAGGCCGATCTCGTATTCCCCCAGTGCGGTGGCATAGCCGCGGCGGCGGATCCGGGCCAGCTCCTCGAGGAGCGGCTCGAGCTCGGTGATGGTCCGCTCGGTGTGGGCCACGAGGCCGCGCCGAACGATGCGGAGGACCTCTCGCTCGGCCAGCGCCGACAGGAGGACCTTGCCGCTCGCGACGCAGTGCAGCGGGCTCGCCCGGCCCGTCCAGTCCCCCACCGCCACGAGGTTGGGGCCGTCGGCCTGGGCGACGGTCAGGCAGGTGTCGCCGTCGAGGATGCCGAGGCTCACCGTCTCGCGCGTCAGTCGGGCCAGCCGTTCAAGCTCGGTCATCGCGATGCTGCGGAGGTCGAGGGTCCGCTCGGCCCGCTCGGCGAGGCGGATGAGGACGAGGCCGAGGCGGTACTTCCCG
Source organism: uncultured Chloroflexia bacterium (assembly GCA_963745405.1). Taxonomy (GTDB): domain Bacteria; phylum Chloroflexota; class Limnocylindria; order Limnocylindrales; family CSP1-4; genus C-114. Next base: position 455,773 of record CAVUWY010000002.1, read on the forward strand.
GTCTCGTCGTCCTGCTCGACGAGGCCGCGTCGCTCGAGCGTCGCGAGGAGCCGCGACGCCGTCGACTTGTGGAGGCCGAGACGGCGGGCCAGCTCGGTGACTCCGGCTTCGCCCTGGCTGTCGCCGAGCGCGAGGAGGAGGGCGGCCGCCCGATCGACCGAGCGGACAGCGTTCCCGTCCACGGTCATCCGCGGCTCGGGCGACTCAGCCGTGGTGCTGCTCGGCCGTGGCCAGCGCCCCGGCCCGGGTGCGCGCCTCGAGGACCGAATCGAGGGCGTCGGCGAAGATCGACGGGATCCGGTCGACGACATCCTCGTCGGCGTGGGCAGCGCAGAAGAACCACGGCTCGCGCGAGTCGGGCTCCGGCATCGCGCCCCGCGGGTGCATCGCCGTCGCGACCGCGTCGTACAGCTCGTGGTCCGAGTCCGCCCAGTCGCGGTACTCGGTCGGCGCCCGCTCGGCGAAGAAGATGCCGAACATCGAGGGATGGCCGGTGAACGTGTGGGCCAGGCCGCGCCGGTCGAGGACGTCCTTGAGGCCGGCCTGGACCTGGCGGCCGGTCGAGTGGACCCGCTCGAGGGCGTCGGTCTCCTTGATGATCGTCAGGGTCTTGACGGCTGCCGCGGCAGCCACCCGGTTGCCGGCGTACGTGCCGCCGTGGCTGACGTGGTCGGGCAGCACGCTCATGACCTCGTCACTGCCGCCGAACGCAGCGACCGGATAACCGTTGCCCATCGCCTTGGCGAAGGTCGCCAGGTCGGGAGTGACGCCGAAGAACTCGGCGGCGCCGCCGCGGGCGAAGCGGAAGCCGGTCTTGACCTCGTCGTAGATGAGGACGGTCCCGAATTCGCGGGTCAGGGCGCGGATCGCCTCGTGGAAGCCGGGCTGGGGCATGATCGCCTGGGCGTTGCCGAGGACCGGCTCGATGATGACGCCGGCGATGTCGTCGCCGTCGCGCTCGAAGATCCGGCGGAGGACGTCGAGGGCGTTGTAGCGAGCCGGGATGATGGTCCGGGCGACCGCCTCGGGGATGCCGCGACCCCAGGCGAGGCCGACCGGGTTCTCGCTGTCGCCGAGCTCCTGTTGCGGGTTGTCCGGGGTGACGCTGATGAGGGCGTAGTCGTGGACGCCGTGGTACTGGCCCTCGAACTTCACGATCTTGTTGCGGCCGGTGTAGGCCCGGGCGATGCGCATCGCATGCATCGTCGCCTCGGTCCCGGACACGGTCAGGCGCGCCTTCTTGACCCAGCCGGTGAGCTCGCAGAGGAGCTCGACGGCCTGGACCTCGTCCTCGCTGGTCAGGCTGAAGCTCACCCCGAGGCGCATCCGCTCGTTGACATGGTCGTCGACCCGCTCGTCGCCGTGGCCGAGGATCACCGGACCGTAGCCCATCCGGAGATCGATGTACTCGTTGCCATCGATATCCCAGACGCGGCCACCCTTGCCCCGGTCGACGTAGACCGTGTCCTCGCCCCAGGCCCGGAAGTTCGAGTCGGTGCCGCCGGGCAGATGCCGCTTGGCGCGGGCATACATCGCGTGCTGGCGGGCCCGGTCAAGGGCCGTGGTCGGGCGGGCGGCGGATCCGGTGGCCATCATCGCTCCTGGATTACGGGTTCTGCGGGTGCCGGCGGGAGGCGGCTGGCAGGCAGGGGCCGGCAGGGTGGGCCGTTCCCCCCGGGCGACCGCGCCGCGGACGGCTCACCCCGCCGCCGGCCCCTGCGCGACCGATCGTCCGCCGGTCGCGCGTGGCGGGACTCGTGGCCGCCATCTTGGCACAGGGCAGGTACCAGCGTCAACGCGATATTCGTACGAGACAACGCTCCCGCACACGGATTCCGTCGTCAGCATCCCGCGTGGCGCGGATATGCGTGCCAACGACGTCAGGCCGGCACGGCCACCCAATCGGGCAGGTGACGGCTCAGGGTGGCCAGCGGGAGGGCCCCGTGGCCGAGTACCTGGTCGTGGAACGCGGCCAGGTCGAAGCGGTCCCCGTCGCGCGCCTCGAGGTCGTGCCGGAGCCCCTCGATGACCCGCTGCCCGAGCTTGTAGGTCAGGGCCTGGCCGGGCCAGCAGATGTAGCGATCGGTCTCGATCGTCGCGTCGGTCTCCGAGAGTCCGGCGCCGCGGAGGTAGTCGATCGACTGCTGGCGTGTCCAGCGCTTGGCATGGATCCCGGTGTCGACGACGAGCCGGGCCGCCCGCCAGGCCTGGGCGTCGAGCATGCCGAACCGCTCGCCCTCGGTCCGGTAGAGACCCATCTCGTCGGCGAGCCGCTCGCTGTACAGCCCCCAGCCCTCGACGTAGGCGCTGCCCACCATCCGGGAGCCGAGACGGCGGAACGTGTTGAGGCTCGGCGTCTCCATCTCGAGGGCGATCTGGAAGTGGTGTCCGGGAACCGCCTCGTGGTAGGTCGTGCTGGCGAGCTTCGTGTAGTTGCGGCTCGGCAGGTCGTAGCCGTTGGCATAGTAGATACCCGGTCGCGAGCCGTCGGTCGTGGGCGGGTAGTAGTAGGCGAACGGCGAGTCCGCCTCCTTGAAGTCCTCGACCGGCCGGACCTCGCAGGCCGTCCGCGGCAGGCGGCCGAAGTAGCGCGGGGCGATCGCCATCGCCCGGTCGATGTCCTCCCGGGCGCGCTCGAGCAGCTCGGCCTTGCTCGTCGGCGTGTTGGACGGCTCCGCCTCGCTGTGGGAGCGATAGGCCGCCGTGTCGTCGCCGAAGCCGGCCGCCCGCGCGATCGCCCGGCGCTCCGCCTCGATCGACTCCATCTCGTCGAGCCCGATCCGGTGGACGTCCTCGGGCTCGATCTCGATCGTCGTCCAGCTGCGGGCCTGGAAGCGGTAGAGCCGGTCGCCATCGGGAGCGGACCACAGTCCGGGGTCGGTCCGGGTGCCGGCCAGGTAGTCGCCGCGGAGGGCCTCGAGGAAGGCCACGTCGGCCGGTCGGACGACATCGCGGACGAGGTCGCGGACCGTGTCGCGGTCGACCTCCGTCGCGACCTGGGCCATCATCGGGATGGGCGATTCGTCGACCGGCGTACCGATGAGGCGCTCGAGCTGGGCGATCGTCCGCTCGGCCACGATGCGCGGGGCGGTCAGGCCGTTGGCGAGGCCCTCGCGGAGGAGCTCGGCGTTGGCTGCCATGTAGGCGGGATAGGCCCGGATCCGCGCCTCGTACTTCTCGAAGCGCTCGGGCGTGTCGGCCTTCTGCATCTGGGTCAGGACGGGCAGCAGGGTCTGTGGCCCGCCGATCTGGTCGACCACCCGGAGGCAGTCGATGAACCGCTCCTGCTCCTCGATGCCGAGCGAGCAGGCCACCCCGATCATCGAGAGGGTGATCCGATCCTCCACCGACAGCCCGGGGTCGTCGAGGGCCTCGGCTTCACGGCGGGCGGCGATCATCACCGCGAGCGCCCTGGCCCGGCCGGCCGCGCTCGGGTCCTCGAGCCGGTCCGCGTAGCGCTCGTCGCCGTACATCGTCGCCGTCGACGGCTGGAGCTCGAGGATGGACTCCCAGAAGCGATCGGCGAAGGCGTCGACGGCGGACGTGGCGGCGGGCTGGTCGGACATCGGATCTCCAGTCGGCGTCGGGTGAGCGTGGGCGTCAGCGGGGCCGGCACCGCGTCGGAGCCGAGTATCGCCAATAACCACGCGCTCTGCGCGGTCACCGGTCAGCCGCCGGGCGCCTCGAAGAGCGGCATCTGCTCGCTCGTCCGCTCGACGAGCGGATCGAGGCCGAGGTACGGCTCCAGATCCGCCACCGACGAATCCTCACGGGCAGCCCAGGCGCGAAGGTGGTTGGACTTGAGGAAGTGCCAGTTCCCGCTCTCGATGGCGCCTCGCAGCAGCGGCGAGCGCTCGAGCTTGTAGCGGATGAGCTCGGTCCGCTCGGGGGTGACCACGAGGAACCGGACGATGTCGTCCTCGGTCGGGATGCGGGCATGGCGGCGGAGGAACGGCTCGCCGAGCATCGCCGTCCACTCGACCTCGAAGAGGAACGCCCCACGCGAGCGGACGTACCAGATGCAGTCGATCTGCTCGACGTCCTCGGCCGGCCCGCGGCTCACCAGCGGCAGGTAGGCGGTGCGCTCACGCTCGTCAAGTCGGTCGGCCAGCGAGCGAGAGCCGACCCGCCGACTCTGCTCCCGCTCGCCGATCCAGACCCGATAGCCGAGCCTGTGGCCCTCGTCGGCGAGCAGGGCCAGCAGTTCGGTGTGCTCCTGGCTGCGGCGGAGGAGGTCATCGCCGGTCACGAGCCGGTCGGCCGTCGAGGCCAGGCTCCGGTAAGAGGTGAGACAGGCCCGGACGAGGGTCTCGTCCGGCAGGTCGTGTCCGGTGAACAGGCCGGCGATCCGCTCGAAGAAGGCGGCCTCGGACAGCCGTCCGGCCGTGGAGAGGAGGCTGAAGACGGCCCACTCGACGCGGTCGGCGAGGGGCAGGGCGGCCGCGGCGACGTCGGCCGGGTCGGACAGCCACCAGCGTCCCGGCTCGATCTCGACGATCCGCCGCTGGTCCGGCCGCGATAGTTCCTCGCGGATGAGACCGAGTATCGTTTCGACCTGGTCGTTGCCGCTGAGGGTCGCCGGCTCCCGCCGCTCGTCGCGCCGGGGTCGAGCGGTCGGCAGGCGACGCAGGGCGCGGCCGGGCGAGCGAGCCCCGTCGGCGCGGGCGTCCGCGTCGCGGAGATCCGATCCGCGGGATCCCGCGTCGTCGGAACGCCGGCCCTCGGCCGCCGGGTCCCGGTCGTCGTCCCGCCTGTCTCGCCGGTCGTCGTCCCGCCCATCCCGCCGGTCGTCGTCCCGCCCATCCCGCCGGTCGGCGCGATCCGACCGAGTCCCCTCCCCCGGCATCGGGCGGTCGGCGTCGGCGGCGGCGCCGGCCGGTGACGCCACGAGCTGGCGCAGCATCCCGGCCCGGTCGAGCCCGACGAGGACCTCGCCGAGGAGGCGCTCCTGGCGGGCTGGTTCGCCGCGCGCCTGGAGGATCTCCACGGCGGTGTCGGTAACGGTCCGGGCCGCCTCGGCGGCCGAGAAGGGCCGGCGGTCGAAGCGCTCCGGCGGGGCGAACAGCCCGCGGCCGGGCACGACGTCCGGATCGCCGGCACCACCGGGGGTGTGCCGCAGGCCGACGTTGGCTCGGGTCCGCGGCCGGGGCGAGAGGGTGGCACCCGGCGGGACGAACTCGACGATGCCGCCCGACTCCTCGCCCGACTCGCCGATGCGGGCGCCGACGAGGCGATAGCCGGCCCGGACGCCGCCGAGGGCGGCCGCGACGAGCGCCTCGGGCCCGCCCGCCTCGAGGAACAGCACGACCCGGCCGTCCCGGCCGAGCCACGGTGCCACGGCCGCCAGGGACCGCCCGAGTGCGGCCGCCTGCCAGCCCCACGGCGCGCGGCCGCCGGCGCCGAACAGCGCCTCGAGGGGGAGCATCGCGGCGGCCTCGCGGCCGAGAAGCCAGGCGGTGGCCAGGTAGGCGAAGGAGAGCCGGTCCTGGTTCGGCCGCTGGGGCGGCTGGCCGACCACGAGGCGGACTCGCGGTCGCGGGCCGGACGGCCCCATCGCCGCCTGGGCCTCGCTCTCCAGGGAGCGGAAGGCCGACGGGGTGCCGAGGCGGACGACGACGGTGGCGATGCCTTCGTCGAGGCTCTCGACATCGTCGCCGAAGCGAGCGTGGGCCGGCCCGAACGCGCTGCCCTCGAGACGCTGGACGAAGCCGCGGACGACCCGGTAGCCGTCCTCGAAGGCGAGCCACGGGTTCCGCTCCCGCCACTGCTCGCCGCCGGGGAGCTTGACCCGGCCGGCGTGGATCCGCAGGTTGGCGATCCGGCCGGGGAAGCCGTTGAGGCGACTGGCCGGCAGGAGGGCGTGGAGGAGCGACAGGCGGAGGGCCGCCTCGACCGAGGCGGATCGCAGGTCGGCGTCGATCCGTTCCAGGATGGCGGCGAGGCCGTCGAGCTGGCGCGGCGTGTGCAGGTCGAGCAGCTGGTCGACGAGCGTGTCGTGGCCGTCGAGGGTCGGGAACCGGTCGTGCAGTGTCCGCCACGGCTCCCCGTGCGGGTCCATCTCGGCCGCCCGGGCGATGTCGTCGTCGTCGACCGCCGCGTGGCGCTGTTCGCCTCCACCGACCTGGTCGCGGCAGACGATGCAGCGGTAGTGCTTGCGGACGAGCCGGCCGACCGGCATCGCCGTCGCCTCGGCGCCCGCGTCGGCCTCGTCGGAGGCCACCTCGCCATCGGATTGCGGGGAGACCGCCTCCCAGATGAACTCGTCGACGACGGCGGAGCGTCCGCACGTCGCACATCGGGTGGCGAACCGGTCGCCGATCGCGACCTTGAGGCTCGACTGCTGTCGCGGCGCCGCGGCGATGGCCTGGAACGCCGCGTCGAGATGGCGGACGTCCGGCGGCCGAAGGACGACCTCGGCGAGCAGGCGGGTCAGGGGGTTCGACTCCATCGAGACCGCCCGCCGCTGGCGGTCGACGGCGGCGCGGGCCACCCAGCCGCCGCGACCGTGGAGGTCGACGACGATGTCGCCGGGCGCCGAGTGGGCGTCGATCGCGCTCGCCACGAGATCGGGCGGCGGGGGGCTCGCCAGGCGCTCGAACGCCGGCAGTGTGGTCGCGGGGTCCGCGCGGGCGTATGGATCGTGGCCGGCCATGGTCCGCGCATTGTGCCATCGCCCCGTGGCCCGGTCGAACCGCATCGACGGTTCGCGTACCATCCGTTGGGCCGGCCGGAGGGGACGAACGACGCCGAACGGAGGAGGATCGATGACGGACGGCCTGGCCGACGACCTCCGAGCCCCCATCGCCGGCCCGGTCTCGGCACCCGACGTGACCGAGCGGGCAGCCGCCGCGGATGCCATCATGCCGGTCGTCGCGGGCGCTGCACCCGGCCTCGACGCGACCCGTGACGGCCTCCGGACGTGGACCGCGATCCGCGACGAGGTGGCCCACGCCGTCGTCGGCGCAGAGCCCGCCCTCGAGCTCCTCGTCATCGCCCTGCTCGCCGACGGACATGCCCTCATCGAGGACGTGCCGGGCGTCGGCAAGACGCTCCTCGCCCGGGCGTTCTCGCGGGCGCTGGGCCTGACCTTCGCCCGGGTCCAGGGCACGCCCGACCTGCTGCCCGGCGACGTGACCGGGAGCAGCATCTTCGAGGCCGGCGCGTTCCGCTTCGTGCCCGGGCCGGTCTTCCACAACGTCCTTCTCGTCGACGAGGTGAACCGGGCGACGCCGCGGACCCAGTCGGCGCTCCTCGAGGCGATGCAGGAGCGCCAGGTCTCGGTCGACGGCGACACCCGGCCGTTGCCCGACCCGTTCCTCGTCCTGGCGACCCAGAACCCGATCGAGTACGAGGGCACCTTCAGCCTGCCCGAGGCCCAGCTCGACCGTTTCCTCGTCCGTATCCGTCTCGGCTATCCGGACGCGGCGGGCGAGGCCCGCATCGCCCGCCGCCACATCGAACGGGCCGAGCCACTCGACGATGTCGCCGAGATCGTCCCGGCCGACCGCATCCGGGCTCTCCGCGAGGCAGTCCGGACCATCCACGTGGCGGCCGAGGTGACCGACTACCTCGTCGCCCTCGTCGAGGCGACGAGGAGCCATCCCGACATCGCCCTCGGTGGATCGCCCCGGGCCAGCGTCGGTCTCCTCCGCTCGGCTCAGGCCCGGGCCTTCCTGGCCGGCCGTTCCTTCGTCCTGCCCGACGACGTCCAGGCGGTCGTGCCGGCCGTGCTGGCCCATCGGCTCCGCCTCGATCTCGACCGGGAACTCCGCGGAGCGACCGTCGATGCGGTCGTGACCGACGTCATCGCCGCCACGCCCGTGCCGCCCAAGGCGGGCTGAGCGGCGGGAGCCGGGATCGAAAGGGCTTCGCGATGATCCTCGTCGCCGGTCTCGTGCTCGTCCTCGGCGGTGCGGCCGCGGCCGTGCCCGGCGTGGTCGCCCTCGGCGTCATCGTCTGCGGCCTGGGCCTGGTCCGGACCATCTGGGGCGCGGCGGGATCGGAGAGCGTGTCCTACCGCCGCACCCTGAGTTCGGACCGGTCGGTCTGCGGCGACGAGATCGGCCTGGACATCCGGGTCCACAATCGCGGTCCGCTGCCGCTGCCCTGGGTACGTACGGTCGACTCGCTCGGCCCGGGGGTCGCCGTCCGCCATCGCCTCCACCCCGACCGCGAGCCCGTTCGCGGCGACCTGGCCAACGGCTGGACGCTCGGCCCGTTCGAGTCCGTCGTCCGCCACTTCCGGATCGTCACCGACCGGCGCGGCTCCTACCGACTGGGACCGGCCATCGTCACCGCCGGCGACCTGCTCGGCCGGACGATGCCACTCAACTCGATCGACGCGCGGGTGGGTTACCTCGTCCGTCCGCGGATGGTGAGGGTGGCCGGGTTCGACGAGGCACGGGACTGGGCCGGCGACCAGCGGGCCCGGACCGGACTGGTCGAGGATCCGAGCCGGTTCGCCGGGGTCCGCCCATACCGGCTGGGCGACCCGCTCCGGCGCATCCACTGGCGCGCCTCGGCGCGGACGCAGACCACCCTCAGCCGCCGCTACGATCCGTCGCGGCGGCGCGACGTCGTCCTCGTCCTCGACCTGCGCCTGCCCGTCGGACCGGGGATGGGTCCGGCCGAGCGCGACGAGGCGACCGAGGGGCTGCTCGTCGCGACGATGTCGCTCGCCCGCGCGCTCCATCTCGATGGGGCCGCGGTGGGCTTCGCCACCACGGCCTTCAGCGGCGAGCTGCACCGGACGCTCTTCATCAGCCCGAGCGCGACGCCGTCCGGGATCGGCCTCATCGCCGACGTCCTGGCCCGCCTCGACGGGATCCCCGCGATCTCCATCCCGCGGCTGCTCGGGGAGGTGTCGCGGCGGGTCCGGCCGGGGGCGACGATCGTCACCATCGGGGCTGTCGATCCCGTGCCGTTCCTGCCGGCCATGCGCGGCCTGGCCCGCTCCGGGTTCCGGGTGGCGCACGTCGCCTACGGCGCCGAGTCGGCCGACCTCGCCGCGCGGGCGCGGGGGGCGCGCGTGAGCGCCCGGGCCGCCCGCCTCGACGGGGCATGGGCGACGTCCACCCAGCTGGAGCTCGTCTGATGATCGACCGCTCGCGGGCGGCCCTTCGTCGCCTCCCCGAGGCGCTCGCCGAGCTCGCCGGACCGGCCCTCATCGCCGTCGCCGAGGGTGCCTGGATCGGCGTCGTGTATCTCCTCTTCGAGACCGCCGGACACGCCGGCCGGCCGCTGTCGCCGATCGCGTTCGCCTTCACGGTCGGGGTCGGGATGGCCGTCGGGGTGAGGATGCGGACCGGGCCGTCGCGGTTCGGTCTCGTGGCGGCCGGCCTGATCGCGATCGCAGTCCTCGGCTGGCTGCTCGTCGACGGATCGGTCGATCGGCTGCTCGCCGGGGATGCGACGGGGATGCTCGCCCTCAATCCGGGTGGCTTCCTCCTCGGCATCGCTGCACTTCGCGGCGTCTATCGCGGCCAGGCGCTGGCGGACATCGGCGGCAGCGAGCTGGGGCTGGGCACGCCGGCCGTCGCCGTCGCGCTGACCTGGCTGATCGGCGGGGCGCTCGCCGAGCCCGCCCGCTCGACCTTCGCGGCGGAGGCCATCGGGCCGACGGTGCTCTTCGTCGCGATCGCGCCGGCGGCCATGGCGGTGAGCCGGGTCGCCGGCCTCGCCGACCGGGGTGGATTCAGCTGGACCGGGAACCGCACCTGGATCGGCCTGTTGGGTGCCGGCATCCTCGTCGTGGCCGGTGTCGCCCTGTACAGCACCACGACCGCCCTGGCGGCCCTCGGCGGCATCGGGCCGTGGATCGTCGTCGGGCTCATCGCCATCGTCATCGCCCGCCAGCCGTCGCCGCGCGGCCGGCCCGGGCAGCGCTGGCAGTCAGCCGTCGCCTGGTTGATCCTCCTGGCCGTCATCGCCATCATCGTGGCATTGCCGCGTCCGCTGCCGAAACAGGACACGACGCAGGGGACGACGACCGGGGTCGAGCAGAGCTCTGACTCGTCGGGGCGCGCCGGCGGCAGCGTCCTGATCGTGGCCGGTCTCGCGATCGGCGCGGTCGTGGTGGTCCTCATGCTCCGCCATCGCCGGGTCTCTCCGGAGGGCGTCCGGGCCGAGGCGGACGACGACCGCGTGACGTTCGTCGACTGGGGCCGGTCGATCGGCGGCTGGCGATGGCGCCCCTCGTTCGGATCGCGCCGGGGCCCGCCGTCCGACGCGGTCGCGGCCTATCGGGCGGCCCTGGCCGAGCTCGCGACAGACTCGCTGACGCGACGCGAACCGGGCGAGACGCCGCAGGTCCACGCTCGGCGCCTGCGGGGGGACGGCACGGGCGGCCTCGCCCTGGAGCTCCTGGCGGCCGACTACGGCCTGGTCCGCTACGCCGGGCGACCGTTGACCGCGGTCGAGGACCGCCGGGCGCTCAGCCGCTACGGACGGATCAGGGACGCCGTGCTCGCCCGGGCGGCCGCGGTGCGGCTCGAGGGCTTGGTCGGGCCCGACCGCGGCGTCGAGCCGGGGGCGGCGGGCCAGGAAGAAGCGAAGGACACGGCGACCGCCTCCCGCGACGGACGCATGTGAGGTTCGCGCTCGGCCGTTCGGGCGGCGCTGCCGATCGGCCGCCGGCCGGCGGGTCGCGTCAGGTCCGGCGAGGGCTAGCTGGTCGAGCTACGGCTGGGAGCTACGGCGCGTGGAGCTACGGCTCGTGGAGCTACGGCTCGTCGAGCTCGTCGGGCTCCTCTTCGAAGGCCTCGTCGGTCGTGACGTCGGCCGGCAGGACCCGGTCGAGATCCTCGATCTCCTCGTCCTCGACATCGTCCTCGAGGTCGTCCTCGAGATCCATCTCCTCGCGGACGAGGGTCCCCTTGGTGTACGGCCGAAGGTCGGTCAGCTTGGCCGCCGTCGGGAAGCTCACCTTGCCATAGTTGCGGGGGTCCTGGAACGTCTCGCGGATGATGATGCGGACGTCCTTGTCGCCGAGCGACGTCACGCCGGCGGCGTATTTGTTGCCCTCGGCGACGAGCTTGAGCAGGCGGGCGGCGACCCGCGGCTCGACGACCCCGATCCGCATGCCGTTGCTCATCGCGATGAGGCGATTGCCCTCCGGCAGGAGCTCCACGAGGTCGCCCGGATTGACCTGGGCGAGCTTGCGGGCATCGGGCAGGTCGGTGAGGAAGGCGAAGCCGGTCTTGCCGGTCTCCTCGACGAAGATGCCGACAGGGGCCTTGCTCCCCTCCAGGGCCGCCACGGTCCGCTCCCCGGCGTCGACGAGGAGGGTCCGCAGGCGGTCGATGTTCCGCTCGGCGATCCGATTCGTCGGGTCGAGGGCCAGGGCGGTCTGGTAGTGCTCCCGCGCCTCACCGAGCTCGCCCTGCTCCCAGAGCGCCTTGGCCAGCCGGTTCTCCGACTCGACGTCGGGGCCCATCTCGAGGATGCGGCGGTTGGTCTCCGCGGCGTCGGCCCACTGCGCGGCGGTCGCCTGGGCGATGGCCTGCTCGGCCAGCTGTCGCTTGAGCCGGATCTGGTTGGTGGCGGTCGCCTTGCTCGTCTCGACTTCAGGGAAGGTCACGGGGCTGGTCGTCCTTTCGGGCCGCGGTCGGGCTGGAGGTCGACCCGGAGCTGGGGCCGGCCGGGTCGCGAGGCGTGCGCACGCGGCGCCGCCGGGTCTCGTGGTGCGAACGACACTTGTAGCATCGGTCGTCCGAATCGTCAACGCCGCCCCGGAGCGCGACCGGCGGCGCTCGCACCGCCTGAGGGCTCTGCACGCCCGGTGGGGGACCAGTCCGATGGCCGGCCGAGGGTCCGATCGCGGTCCAGCCTGATCAGCGGGAGATCCGGATCCTCCCGAGCAGGATGTTCCAGGCGGTCTGCGTCCCGGTAGCGATGAAGAGGACGACGATCACCGCCAGGAGGTAGAGCGCCGGGTCGGGCGCCGTGGTGAGCCAGATCGCGTCCACGACGATGAGGATGGCCCCGATGAGGGGCACGCCGAAACGGAGAAGGTCGACCCAGCGCGGCCAGACTCCGCCGAGCGCACGGCGCAGCTCACGGTCGACGAACGGTGCCGCCGTGGATGCGAGCGCGAGGAGTCCGATCCCGGCCAGCGCGACCGATGGCACCCACGGCTGGGCCGGGGGAAAGAGCATCACGAGGCAGACGAGGACCGGGTAGAAGAGCGTGGTCGCGCTGCCGACCGCGAGGCCGACGATCGGCGGCCCGACGGTCTCGCGCTCGAAGTGGATCGACAGGCCGATGAAGACGAGCCCGAAGAGCACGACGGCCGCCCCCGCAGCGGCGATGAAGAAGTCATTCCAGCGCGTCAGCTCCGTGGCGAGGTCCATCAACCCACCTTGGTGTCCAGGAACTCGAGCACGCGCTGCTGGAGCAGCGCCGCGGCGTCGGCGCGGTACGAGGGCAGGCTCGAGTCGGCGAAGTAGTGCTGGTCGCCGGGGTAGAGAAAGAGCTCCGCGTTCGCGGCCGACTCGACCAGTGCGCGGGCGGCCTCGACGTCGCCCTCGTCCATGAAGTACGGGTCGGCGTCCATGCCGTGGATCTGCACCGGTACGTCAGCCGGCCACGACCTCCCGAACTCGGAGACCGGCACGCACGAATAGAACAGCAGCGCTCCGCGCGCTCCGGGGCGGGTCTGAGCGAGCTTCTGGGCCGGCAACACCCCGAGCGAGAAGCCGGCGTAGACGAGCTCCGCCGGGAGGCCATCCGCCGCGCGCACGCCGCGCTCGATGACCTCGCCGAACCCGATCTCGCCGGCGTAGGCCACGCCCGTCTCGATACTGTCGAACGTGCGGCCGTCGAAGAGGTCCGGTGTGTGCACCGTGTGGCCCGCCCGACGCAGGTCGTTGGCAAAGGCATGGAACCCTGTCGTCTGACCCTGTGCATGGTGGAACAGCAGCACTGCAGCCATGGCTCTCCCTTTCCTGCCGGCGGGGCTCGGGTCGGGCGGTCGACATCCGTCCCCTGGACGACAGGCAAAGACGGTCCGGGCGCCGGACGCGGCCGTAGTATCGCCTCTGCGACCCCTTGGTGTAGCCGGAGAACAGCGTCATACGACGTGGATCGGCACCCTCGGATCTCGGCGATCGTCGGGCCGTCAGGAGCCGCGAAGGCCGAGGTTCCAGGCGACGACCGCGACGGCGAGGACGGCCAGCAGCACGGATTGCCAGATGAAGCGCGGGTCGCGGCGCAGCGACGGGGCGGTGCCGCGGAGCGTGTCCCACAGGTAGAAGACGAGGGTAAGGAGGGCCGGAAAGAGGAGCCGCGGGACGGCGATGGCGCGGAGAACGCCGGCCGCGATGGCGATCGCCGCGGCGTAGGTGACGGCCGCCCAGAGAGCGTCGCGACGGCCGGCCAGGCGGGAGGCACTGAAGCGGAAGCCGAGGAGGCCGCCGATGAACGCGTCGGCCAGGGCGATGACGACGACCCCGCTCTCGCTGATCGGCGGGCCGAGGTCCGTATTGCCGGGTCCCGGCTCGGCCAGGCCGCCGGTCACCATGGTGGCGGTGCCGAGGAAGGCGAGGAACGATGCGACGAGGGCCACCGCGAGGAGGCTCGTCCGATCGGAAGGGGTCATGCCGCTCGGACGATCGTGGACCCGCGCTTCGAGGCGGACGGTCAGGTCGAGGAACCAGCCGGCGGCGAACAGGGCCGGGACGATCGCCAGGCCGAGGGGCACGATGCGGAGCGCTCCGAGGACGCCGATGGCGGCAACGGCCGGGATGATCGGGGCCTCGAGCGGGACCGGCGCGTAACCGAGCGAGCCCTCCGCGAGCACCTGTCGGGCACCGATCCACACGGCTGCGAAGAGCAGGCCGGCCACGGCCCAGACGAGCGGTCCGTCGAGCAGGCGGGACAGGCCGACGACGGTGACGGCCAGCGCGACGAGCTCGCGCTGGTGCCGGTGGCGGGGATCCATCGCCGGGGATAGTACGCGAGCCGACACTGCCGGCGGCTCGGGCACGGTGCAACCCTGCACCGGCGACCGCCACTCGTTCAGCCCGCCAGACGCTCCGCCTTGCCGGCGACCCAGGTGAGCAGGTCCGCGCGCGAGCGCGTGTTGACGACGTTCGCGGGCTCGACCCAGGCGCGCCGTGCCTGATCGACGCCCCAGCGGAGGAAGTCGAGCTCCTCGGTCCGATGGGCGTCCGAGTCGATGACGAGGACGCAGCCGGACTCGACGGCCAGGCGCCCCCGCTCGACCGACAGGTCGAGGCGATGATCGGAGCCGTTCATCTCGAGGGCGGTGCCGGTCTCGGCGGCGGCGGCGAACACCGCCTCCCAGTCGAGGTCGAGGTCGTCCCGGGTCTGGATCATGCGGCCGGCGGGGTGGGCGATGATGTCGACGTTGGGGTTGCGGATCGCGGTGAGGACCCGGTCGGTGAGCTCCTTGCGCGACTGGCGCCGTCCCACATGGAGCGAGGCGACGACGACGTCGTAGCGGGCGAGGAGCGCGTCAGGGTAGTCCAGCCGGCCATCGGCCCGGATCTCGAGCTCGCAGCCGTGGAGGAGACGGAACCCCTCGGCCGGGGTCTCTGCCGGCGCCGTCCCGGCGGCCTCCTCGCGCTCGAAACGCTCGTTGAGCGAGCGGACGATCCGGCGCTGGGCAGCCACCCGCTCCGGGGTGAGGCCGCGGGCGATGGCCAGCGACTGGGTGTGGTCGGTGAGGACCTGGTAGGCGTGCCCGCGACGGCGGGCGGACTCCGCCATCGCCTCGATGGAGTGGACCCCATCCGACCAGTCCGAGTGGCTGTGGCAGTCGCCCCGCAGGTCGGAGAGGGCGACGAGGTGCGGCAGGCGGCCGGCCAGGGCGGCTTCGATCTCTCCCCGGTCCTCGCGCAGCTCGGGCTCGATGAAGGGCAGGTCGAGGAAGGCGTAAGCCTCGGCCTCGGTCCCGAAGGTCCGCAGCTCGGCCTGATCGCCCGTCAGCGGCTCGCCGTCCTCGCCGATGCGGAGGAAGCCCTTCTCCGACAGGCTCCAGCCGCGGTCGCGGGCCCGTTCACGGAGGCGGACGTTGTGGTCCTTGCTCCCGGTGAAGTGGATCCGGTACGTGCCCGCCTCGCCCGGCGGCATGATCATGAGGTCGACCTGGGGCCCACGGAGGAGGCGGACGGCGGCCTTGTAGGAGCCGCGGCCGATAACGCGATCGACCGACGCCAGCTCGGTGAATCGGTCCACGAGCGAGGCGGCGTCGGCCGTCTCCGCCAGCAGGTCGAGGTCGCCGATCGTCTCGCGCCGGCGGCGGAACGACCCGGCCGGCTCGATCGAGGTGAGGCCCGGCGTGCCGCCGAGCTCGGCGATGAGCTGGGTGACGATCGCGTCGGCCTTGCCGAGGAGCATCCGGTCGGGCCGGTCGGCGAGGCCGGCGATCCCCTCGAGGATCGACTGCTCGGTCCGGGCGGAGAGGCCCTTCACCGTGCGCACCCGGCCGGCCTCGGCGGCCGCGCGGAGCTCGTCCAGCGTGTCGATGCCGAGCTCGTCGTGGACGAGCCGGACGGTGCGCGGCCCCATGCCCGGAACCTCGAGCATCGCCACGAGGGTCGGTGGGACCTCCGCCCGGAGGCGGTCGTAGAAGCCGAGCCGCCCGGTCGCGACGATCTCGGCGATCTTGTCGGAGATCGCCTGGCCGACGCCGGGGATCCGCGGCCGCGTCCCGCTCCGATACGCCTCGGGGATGTCGATCGGGCTGTGGGCGATGGCATCGGCCGCCCGGTGATAGGCCACGGTCTTGAAGACGAGTTCGCCCTTGACCTCGAGCATGTCGCCGATCTCGTGGAAGATCCGGGCGAGCTCGCCGTTCGTCAGGGTGGCGGTGTCGAGGGTGGGAGCGAGGGTCGACGGATCGGGCGCTGTCGGGTCCATCTGGCGATCGACCATGTCATCGGCGGGCATCGCCCGATGGTAGCCGGGCGGCCGGCGGACCGATCCCGGCCGTCCTCCCAGCGAGCGTCCCGGCACGCGAGCGAGCCGTCGGCCTCCGCCCGTCCGATATCCGAGCGTGCGCCTGTCCTCGTAGCGACCAGACCGACACGTGTGGCCCGCTCCCGCACCGGCCCGCAGGACTCACGAGCCCGGACGTCCTCCCAGGGGACAGCGCCCGAACGACCGGGCAGGGTCGGAGCCGGGATCGGAGCCGGCGACGACCGCCTAGGCGCTGACGACGCGATCGCGACCGGCTCGCTTGGCCCGGTAGAGCGCCCGGTCGGCCTCCGCGATGAGGTCGTCGATCGGCTGGTCGGCCGCGCTCGAGATGGCCACCCCGACCGACACCGTCACCGCGCTCGGCCCGAACTCGCGGAGATCCAGGCCGGCCACCGACGCGCGGACCCGCTCGCCGATCTCGACCGCGACCTGCTCGCTCGGGTTGCGGAGGAGGACGGCGAACTCCTCGCCGCCGTAGCGGGCCGGCACGTCGTCCTCGCGGACCGCCCCGGCGATGGCCTCGGCGACCGCGCGGAGGACGAGATCTCCGACGGCATGCCCATGGCGGTCGTTGAGGCGCTTGAAGTGGTCGATGTCGATCATGAGGACGCCGAGCGCGTCATCGGCCCGACGGCGGCGGGCGAGCAGCCCGCAGAACTCGTCGAAGTAGCGGCGGTTCGGCAGGCCGGTCAGGGCGTCGGTCGACGCCCGAGCCTCGGCAGCCCGGTGCGAGTAGGCCCGGTCGAGGGCCGCCGAGGCCTCGATCGCCGCGCCGGCCAGGATGCGCTCGGCGGCCGACGGCCACGGATCGGCGGTCCGCCGCGACAGGACGATGGCACCGATCACCCCGGTACCGGTGACGAGCGGTGCGGCTAGGGTGTGGGTGAGACCGTAGGCATCGCGGACACCCTCTGCGATCCTGGACGCGGCGAGGCGAGCGGGATCGGCCGAGGCAGTCCCGGTGCGACCGACCGCCGGCACCGGTGCGGTCACGGTGATCGCCCGCAGCGAGGCGATCGCCGTCAGGACCGACCACGATCGGCGGCGGTCCGCTCCGACCGATCGTCGGCCAGCGTCCCCGGTCCGGCGCTCGGGAGCCCGGGAGTCGATCGAGGGGGTCGCCATCCGACGGACCGGACGCGGAGCGGCCGCCGGCGAGGCAACGGCCGGAGAAGCGGCGACCGGAGAGGCGACGTCTGCGCGAGACGGGGCCGACGGAGCGGCTGACATGGCCGCGGACGCCGTGGCTCCCGACGAGCGCGCGCCGGTCGACGTGGCTGCCGCCACCGGCCGCGCCATCGCGACGACCGGTTCGGCGGCCTCGACCGTCAGGCCGACCATCGGCCGGCCGGCCGGAGTCGGCGTCCGCAGTTCGTCGTCGAGGAGGGAGACCGGCAGCAGCGTCGTCGACGGGGGGACTCCCGGACGCTGGCTGACCATCGTCGCCTCGAGCGCCCGTCCGTCGGGCTCGAGCCGGACGACGACCGTGTGGTCGGCCCCGGTCCCGACCCACAGCTCCTCGACGATGGCGTCCACGATCGCATCGGGCGAGATGGAGCGAGAGAGGCCCTGGAGGATCCGGGCGAAGGTCTCGGCCTCGGAACGACGGCCCTCTTCGAGGGCGCGGACCGCTCCCTGGTACAGGACGGCCGCGAGACCGGTCAGGACGACGAACCCGGCAAGGACCCAATCGAGGAGGCGCGGGCTGCCCGCCAGGAGACGGATCAGGGTGACGAACCCGAGGATGAAGAAGGAGCCGAAGAGGAACCACCGTCGACGTCGGATGCCACGATCCGCGGCGCCGGCAGTGCGTCTGGCGAGAGCTCCTGCCACGGCTCACAGGATGCGCTGTCGGTCGGCGGGCCGTCCAGTCGTCGGGAGTAGTACTTCCGACCTATCGCGCCGGGTACCAGGGTACCGGTCCCGTCGGCGCAACACTGCCGGCAAGGGGGCGCGATCGCGTCTAGTGCTGTTTCGCCTTCGTCGCGTCAGGGCGCCGGGCACCCCGACGAGACATCCTGGGCATCCCGGCAGCCGGACCGCGGTTCGCTCCGTGGACGGCCGGCCCGCCATCGACGCCCGCCAGCCAGCCGTCGACGCTTGCCGGTACGCCGTCGACACTGGCCGCTCCGTCAGCCGGGCCCCCAGAACCGGAGGCGTCGGCCGGGCCCGCCGAACCGTGGCCACCGGCCGCCTTGATCCGGTACAGACCCTGGTCGGCGGCAGCGATGAGCTCCTGTCCGGTCCGGCCGTCGCGCTGGTAAGTGGCGACGCCGATCGACGCCGTGACCGGCACGGAACCGCGAGAGTCCGACTCGTAGGGCCGATCGCGGAAGGCCTGGACCATCCGCCGGGCGACCATCGAGGCGGCCCGCGCGTCGGTGTCGGGGAGGATGACCGCGAACTCGTCGCCGCCGTAGCGGGCCGGCATGTCGGAGCCCCGCAGGACGGACCGGATCAGCTCGGCCGTCCAGACGAGGACTCGGTCGCCGAAGAGATGGCCGAACGTGTCGTTGACGAGCTTGAAGTCGTCGAGGTCGAGCATGAGGAGGCTGAGCGGAGCACCCGACCGCTGCGAGCGGACGATCTCCTCGCCGAGGCGCTCGTGCAGGTAGCGGTGGTTGTGGAAACCGGTCAGCTGGTCGTGGTCGGCGAGCTCCCTCGCGTCCTCGTAGAGCTTGGCGTTCTCGAGCGCCATCGCCGCCTCGTTGGCCATCGTCCGGACGAGGGCGATGCGGGCCGCGTCGAAGGTCATGGGCGTCCGCGAGATGACCTCGACGAGGCCGATCGAGGCGCCCTTCGCGACGAGCGGCAGCATGAGCATCGAGTGGTTGCCCTCGATGCGCAGGAGGGTCGCCTCGTCGACATCCGACTCCGGGTCGTCGACGTCGACGGTCAGGGCGATCTGCTCGTCGAGGACCCGACGGGTGGCGGGGAAGCCGGCCAGGGCGTACTCGGCGAGGACATCGTCGGGCCGCTCGATCGGGAAGTAGCCCCAGGTCAGGAGGCGATCGCCGGGCCGGTCCCAGAAGCTGATCGCCGCCTGGTCGACGGCGAGGGCGTTCGCCACGTGGCGGGCGATGAGGTCGGCGACCTTGCGCGAGTCGAGGCTGTGGGCAAGCTCGCTGCCCATGTCGAGCAGGCGCCGCAGCTCGCCGGCGAGTCCCTGCGTCCGGGCCAGCAGACGGGCCGACTCGACGGCCGTGGCGGCCTGGTCGGCGAGGATGGTGAGGAGGCGGAGGTCCTCCTCGTCGAACTGGTGGAGGCCGAGCTTGGAAAGCGTGATCGCCCCGGTAACCCGCTCGTCGTAGCGCATCGGCACGACGAGCATCGACTCGTCGACGTCATCCGTGCCGGGGATCGTCGAGCCTCGCGGGTCGGCGTTCGCGTCGTGGATGAGGAGCGGCTGGCCGTGCTCGGCAGCCCAGCCGGTGAACCCGACGCCGAGCTTGGTCCGCAGCAGCTCCATGTCGACCTTCTCGTACTCGCCGACCGTGCCTTCGAAGGCGATCGGTTCGAGCGTGTCGGGCGGCTCGAGCACGTAGACCCGGGCGTTGTGGTAATCGATGATGCCGCGGGTCTCCTCGACGATCGCCCGGCCGACCGATTCGGTCGTGTTCTGACGGCTCATCCGGGCCGAGGCCGCCTGGAGGACGCTCATCTGGAGGGCCCGCGTCTCGGCCCGGTCGAACAGCTCGGCGTTCGAGATGGCGATCGAGGCGTGGGTGGCGAGGGCGGCGACGAACTCGATGTCCGAGGTCTGCCAGTGATACGGCGCCGTCCGGAGCACCGAGATCGCCCCCATCACCCGGTCGTGGCCGTAGAGGGGGACCACGAGGTCGGCGGCGAACGGAAGGACCGCCGCATGGGCGTCGTACAGACGGCGGGTCGGGCCGCGGAGCGTGCCGGCCGCGTCGTCGCAGGCCCAGGCCCGGCCGGCCCGGACGGCCTCGGAGAACCACCACTCCCCCGGCCGGGCGGTCGGCAGCCGGTGTGCCACGTCGGCGCTGATGCCCGCCCAGGCGACCACCTGGAGGAGCTCGTCCTGGACGATCCTGATCGTCACCCCGTCGGCGCCGAGCACGCGCTGCGTCTCGGCCACGACGGTCTCGAAGATCTCGGCCTGGTCGAAGGTCCGCGTCATCCGCTCGGCGATCGCGAGGACGGTCCGAACGCGGTCCTGGAGCTGCTCATCGGCGGCCACGACACGTTCCGTGTGGGCGGTCCGGCTGACGTCGAGCCGGACGATCGCGGCCCGCAGGGCGAGCGCCGCGCTCACGAGGAGGGTGAGTTCGGCGATCATCGCCAGCTCGGCGACCGTGCCGACGTCGCCGAGCACGGCGGGGATCAGGGTCAGGGCGATCGTCGCCGCGCCGGTCGCGATGGCGCTGCGGGCCGGCAGGAGCGCGGCGGCGATGAAGAGGGGGATGCTGGCAAGGCCCACGCCGACGAGTCCCTCGGCGCCGATGACGACGACGGCATAGGCACCGAGCGCACCGAGGGCGAGCCCGACGGAGGGCACCGGCAGGCTGGCCGGAGCGCCGCTCGCGAGCAGGCCCCGGAAGCTCGCCGCGGAGGCAGCTCGCGGCCGCCGCTCGAGGGCGCCGCTGGCACCGCGACGGGCGCTCGCAAGGACGCCGGACACGGCATTCCCGTGGGCCGGCCGGTCGTCGACCGCGTGGCGATCCGGCAGCGCGCTCATCTGTGAGCGGAGCGTCCCACGCCGATGGTGCGGGCACGCCTCCACGGTGGTACCAGCACCGTCCCCCGGATGTACCGTCCCGGTCGCGACCGACCGGCGGAGATGGGACCTCTCGCCGGTTGCGGCGTCCCGATCCCGACGACTACACTCCCCTCGGCTCGCGGCGGCGCCATCGACGCCCCGTGCGCGACCCAGTCCGTTCGGAGGATCCCGTCCCGGTGGAGACCGGACCCAGTACCCCCGGCGCCCTCACAGTAGGCGGCGCCACGGAGATGCACCCGGTCCGCTGAGCGGGCGGCCGTCGAGCCGGCACCGATGTGCCGCCGGCGGCCGCGCCACCCGGCGGGACGGACCCGCCCGCGAGGTGGCACATGCTGTACCTGAGCCAGGTGATCGGCCGGACGGTCCGCGACCGCCAGGACGAGCCGATGGGCCAGATCGCCGATCTCATCGTCGCCGTCGGCGACCGGTACCCGCCGGTCACCGGCCTCGTCGTGCAGACGGACAAGCGCCGCATCTTCGTGCCCTGGGACTCGGTCGCCGCGCTCGACGCCTCGGGCGCCCAGCTGCGGACCAGGACGATCGACATCGACAAGTTCCGCCAGCGTCCCAACGAGATCCTCCTGCGGGCCGACCTCATGGACAAGCAGATCGTCGACATCGACGGCCGCAAGGTCGTCCGGGTCAACGACCTCGGCCTCGACGAGGTCGGCGGCGCCTGGCACCTCGTCGCGGTCGACGTCGGCGGGGCGGGCCTGCTCCGGCGGCTCGGCATCGAGGGACCGTTCAGGACGGTCGCCCGCAACCTCCATCGGACCGTGCCCGAGAAGTACATCGACTGGGAGGACGTCGATCCGGTCGAGACGTCGATCGCCTCGATCAAGCTGCGCGTCCCCCACCAGGGCCTGGCCGAGCTCCATCCGGCCGACCTGGCCACGATCATCGACCAGCTCGCCCCGCGGGATCGGGCCGGCGTCCTCGCCTCGCTCGACGACGAGGCGGTGGCCGACGCCATCGAGGAGATGGAGCCCGAGACGCAGGTCGAGGTCCTCGAGGACCTCGAGCCGGAGCGGGCCGCCGACATCCTCGAGGAGATGAGCCCCGACGATGCGGCCGACCTCGTAGCCGACCTCTCGGAGACGGCCCGCGACGAGATCCTCGCCCTCATGGAGCGCGACGAGGCGGCCGAGGTCCAGGAGCTCCTCGGCTACCCCGAGGACACGGCCGGCGGGATCATGACGACGGAGTTCGTCTCCGTGCCCGAGCACCTCACCGCGAGCGAGACGATCGACCGGCTCCGCGAGCTCGAGCCGGACGCCGAGACGATCTACTACGTCTACGTGACCGACGACGACGGTCGCCTCGTCGGGGTCCTCTCACTGCGCGACCTGATCGTCGCGCCGCCCGCTACCCAGATCTCGGCAGTGATGATCCGCGAGCCGGTGGCGGTCGGCGCCCTGGCCGACCAGGACGAGGTCGCCGAGGTCGTCGCCCACTACAACCTGCTGGCCGTGCCGGTCGTCGACGAGGACCGGCACCTCGTCGGCATCGTCACGGTCGACGACGCGATCGATACTGTCCTCCCCAACGCGTGGAAGCGCCGGCTTCCGCGCCTGTTCGCCCGGGGCTGATCGGCACCGCCGATGCCCGAGCTGCCGTCCGTCAAGGTCGTCGCTCGCCAGGCGGGTGACGGTGCCCGCAACGCCGTCGGGCGAGTCGGGCGCGGCCGTCGCCGTCCCGGGCCGCCGCCGGAGGTGACGTGGTGGTCGCGCCTCCGCGACCGCATCGAGCAGCGTGAGTTCCTCCGACTGCGCGGACGGTTCCGTGGCCGCAAGGGCCTCATCGCCTTCCTCGCCGTGATGGGACCTGGTCTCATCGCCGGTATCGCCGGCAACGACGCCGGCGGCATCACCACCTACTCGGTCATGGGCGCCCGGACCGGGCTGACGTTGCTGTGGATCTTCCCCATCACGATGGTGATCCTGGCCGTCGTCCAGGAGATGGTCGCCCGCCTCGGCGTCGTGACCGGCCAGGGCCTCTCGGACCTCATCCGCGACCGCTTCGGCGTCCGCTGGACGGTCTTCGCGATGTTCATCCTCCTCATCGCCAACATCGCCAACACGATCGCCGAGTTCGCCGGCGCCGCCGCCGCGACGGGCATCTTCGGGATCCCGACGATCGTCGTCGTGCCGACCGTGGCGGTGGCGATCTGGGCGCTCGTCCTGTTCGCCAGCTACCGGTTCGTGGAGCGCGTGTTCCTCGCAGTCTCCCTCGTGTTCGTGGCCTACATCGCCTCGGCCCTGCTCGCCCATCCCGATTGGGGCGCCGTCGGCCGTGCCCTCGTGACGCCGTCGCTCGATCTCTCCCCGAGCGTCCTCCTGCTCCTCGTCGCGGTGGTCGGCACGACGATCACCCCGTACATGCAGTTCTACCTCCAGAGCGCCGTCGCCGAGAAGGGCATCGACGAGGAGGAGCTCCGCCTCGAGCAGGCCGACGCGGTCGGCGGCTCGATCTGGACGAACGTCATCGCCATCTTCATCGTCGTCGCGACCGCCACCACGATCTACGCGGTGGGCGGCACGATCGAGACGGCCGCCGATGCCGCCCAGGGCCTCCAGCCGGTCGCCGGCGACTTCGCGGAGCTGCTGTTCGCGATCGGCCTGTTCGGCGCATCGGTGCTGGCCGCCACGATCATGCCGATCTCGACCGCCTTCGTCATCTGCGAAGCGTTCGGCTGGGAATCGGGGGTCGGCAAGCGCTTCTCCGACGCCCGGGCGTTCTTCGGCATCTACACGTTCGTCCTGTTCTTCGGGGCGATCGTCGTGCTCATCCCCGGCCTCGACCTGACCGCCGTCATCGTCGGCTCGCAGAATCTCCAGGGCCTGCTGTTGCCGGTCGTCCTCGTGTTCCTGGTCGTGCTCGTGAACGATCGGGTGATCATGGGCAGGCACACCAACGGCCGGGGCGGCAACATCCTCGCCTGGGCCTCGGTGGGGATCGTCGTCGCGCTCGACGCCGTGCTGCTCGCCGTCACCGCCCTCGGCGTCTTCGGCGTCCAGGTCGGCTGAGGTCGCGGCGGCCGTCCGCCCACGCCCAGGGCGGGCGACCCTCAGCGGGCGGGGATGCCGAGCCTCGTGCGGACCTCGGCCGGGCTGGCCGGCTCGCGGCCCATGGCCCGCCCGATGGCGACGACCCGCTCCACGAGGCGGACGTTCGTGGCCCGGTCCGTCCGCTCGTCGTCGAACCAGATGTTGTCCTCGAGACCGATCCGGACGTGCCCGCCCATCGCGATCGCCCAGCGGTTCACCGCGGACTGGAAGCGGCCGACCCCGGTAGCGGCCCAGGTCGCGCCGGCCGGCACGCGCTCCACGAGGAGGGCGAGGTTGAGCGGCGTCGCGGCACTCGTCCCGAGCGAGCCGAGGAGCAGGTTCACGTATACGGGGTCGCCGAGCAGGCCGCGGTCCCGCAGGTAGGCCGCGTAGTCGAGCATCCCGAAGTCGAACACCTCCCACTCCGGGACGATGCCGCGGTCGCGCATCCGCTCGGCCAGGCCGGCGATGGTGGCCGGCGCGTTGATGGAGGCCTGCTTGGGGAAGTTGAGGGAGCCGAGGGTGAGGCTCGCCATCTCCGGCCGCACCGCGCCGTCGAGATCGAGGACCCGGGCCCGGCCGGCCAGCTCGGGATCGCGGCGCCCGCTGGTGGTGATGTTGACGACGATGTCCGGGACGGCCTCGCGGACCGCGGCGATGAACTCGGCGGCCCGCTCCGGCGACTGGGTCGGCCGGCCCTCCTCATCGCGGGGGTGGAGGTGGACGATCGAGGCCCCGGCATCGCGACAGCGGCGGACGTCGGCGGCGACCTCGGCCGGGGTGAGCGGCACGTGGGGCGTGTCGGCCCGGGTCGGGACCATGCCGGTCGGGGCGAGGTTGACGATCAGGCTGTCGCTCATGTCCGCTCCATGGGTCGGGCGGGCAACCCGATGACGGTGATCCCTGCCTCCACGTCGGCGACGACGACGGCCCCCGCCCCGACGGTCGCTCCCGCCCCGATGCGCCGGTCGTCGCGGACGATCGAGCCGATGCCGATGCGGACCTGCTCGCCGATCTCGACCCCGCCGGCGATCGTCGCGCCGGGCCCGATGAACGAGTGGGCCCCGATCGTCGTGTGGTGGCCGATGAGTGCGCCCCGGTTGACGATCGTGCCGGTCCCGATCCGGGTCCGGGCGGCGATGATCACGCCGGGGAACACGACACAGCCGGGCTCGAGGACGGCCGTCCGGGCGACGACGGCCGACGGGTGGACGACCGTCGCCAGGGAGCGCCCCTCGGCGACGAGCCGCTCGATGAGGGCGCGGCGGCGGACCGACCCGATGGCGGGCAGCACCGCGACGTCCGGCCGGAAGGCGGCCTGGTCGCCGACCCACAGGATCGGCGGGTCGTGGGCCGGATCGGCCAGTCCGGCGTCGAGCCCCTCGATCCAGGCGACCACCTCGACCCCGGCGTCGGCAGCGACGTCGGTCGTCTCCTCGGCGAAGCGACCCGCGCCGACGAGGATCACGGAGGCGCCCGACGGTGCGACAGGGCCGCTCACAGGGCGAGGACGTCGGCGAGGGTCGATGCCATGGTCAGCCGGGTCCGCAGGAACTCCTGGCCGTTCTCGACGATCCGGCGACGGCGATCCTCGTCGGCGACCACCTCGAGGGCCTCCGCGGCGAGCCGGTCGGCCGGGGCGCTGATGAAGTGCACGCCCGGCACGAACGGCCGCGGGTCGTCGAGCGGCTCGGTGACGACGACGAGGCCGGCCGCGAGCCCGATGGTGAGGCGGATGCCGGTGAAGTTGCCGGGCACGCGGAGGACGTCGATGAGGACCTTGCCGCGGCGCAGGATCGCGTCGCGGTCGGCTCCCCACACCCCGTCGATCATCGTCAGCTCCCCGACCGGAGCGAGCCGGGCGACGATGTCGCGGACGATCCGGCCGCGGCGGAGATGATCGGCCCGCGGATCCGAGCCGAGGAACACGAACGGGAGATCCCGGCCCGCCGAGTCGGGCGGGGTCAGCGGCCCGGCCCAGGCCTCGTGGTAGCCGAACGGGACGACCATCGCGTCGACGCCATTCGCGGCGAGGATCGCCCGCCGGTCGTTGGACGTGGTGACGATCCGGTCCGTCCGCTGGGCGGCGTAGAGAGCCTCGTGAAGGTTGACCAGACGCTCGCGCTCGATCGAGGCGGCCGCCCGGATGTCGGCGAACCGCCCCAGTCCCGAGCGGCGGGTGACCGGCCCGAGCGTCCGCCGGGCGACGTCGAGCCCCGCCCGCCGGAGGGTGGCGGCTCCCGTCCTCGTGGCCGGCCCGCTCGTCCCCGGCCGCGGCAGCGGCTCGCCGAACCAGGCGATCCGGCGGGCCGACCTGGGCGCCTCGAGGAAGGGCCAGTAACCGCCGGGGTAACCCATCATGAGGAGGTCCTCGACGTCGGCCTCGCCGGCCGGGTCCTCGAGCCGGACCGGACCCCGGCCCTGCTCGGCGAGCACGGCCGCGGCGGCGGCCACGAGCGGCGCCACGAGCCCATCCCGGGCCGTCGAGACGATGCCGACCGGTCCCGGGTAGCCAGCTGCCGAACGCGTTTGGCCGAGGGTATCCGAGGCGTCGGCGACGAGCATCGCGGGGACGGGACTCCGGTCGTGCTGAACGGGCCGATCGGCCTCGCTCGCGCCACTGCGCGACGATCGGCCGCCCCCGCCGCCGGATGCTACCACCGGCCTCCGCGTGCAGGGCCCATCGGCGGTGCGCCGATGCGCCGTTACATCATCACGAGGCCGCCGTCGACGGCGAGGACCTGGCCGGTGATGAAGGCCGCCTCATCGGAACAGAGGAAGGCGACGGCGGCGGCGACCTCCTCGGGCGTGCCGAATCGACCGAGCGGCGTCCGCGCAGTGAGCTCGGCGAGGAGCGGCTCCGGCAGGCCCCGGGTCAGGTCGGTGATCACGAAACCCGGCGCGACCGCGTTGACCGTGATGCTCCTCGAGGCGAGCTCGCGAGCGGTCGCCTTGGTGAGGCCGATGAGGCCGGCCTTGGCGGAGCTGTAGTTCGCCTGGCCCATCTGGCCGGCCTGGCCGGAGACCGAGGTGATGTTGACGATGCGGCCGCTGCGCGCCTTGAGCATCGGCCGGGTGACGGCCTTGGTCGTGTAGAAGGCGCCGAACAGGTTGGTCTCGAGGACCTCCCGCCAGGCCTCGATGCTCATCCGCATGATGAGGTCGTCGCGGGTCACCCCGGCGTTGTTGACGAGGATGTCGATCGAGCCGAAGGCCGCCAGGGCTGCGGCGACGACAGCCTCGGCCGCCTCGGGATCGGTGACGTTGCCCTGGACGGCGATGGCCCGCCGGCCGAGGGCCTCGACGGCCGCCGCCGTCTCCTGGGCCGCCGCCTGGTTGCCGTTGTAGCTGAGGGCGACGTCGGCGCCCTGGGTCGCGAGGCGGATGGCGATGGCTCGACCGAGACCTCTCGATCCGCCGGTCACGACGGCGTGCCTGCCTGTCAGGTCGATCACGCGTGGACCTCCTCGTGGACCTCGGGCGTGGGGCCGGTCGATCGCTCGGCGCCGTCCTCGGCGGTCCCGCCGGCGGATCCGGGTTCGCCGGGCGCGACGTCGGACAGGTCGAGCTCGCGGCCGCCGACCGGGCTGGCCAGGAGCTGGGCGAGGGCGGGCGGGATCGCGTCGACCGAATCCCAGTCGGCCGGCGGGCGGATGACCACGTCCGAGGCACCGATGCGCTCGTCGATCCCTCGCGAGCGAGCCGGATCGGCCGTCCACTCGATGGCGACCGCACCGCTCGTGAAGCCGGCTCCGAAGGCGACGATGACGATCCGGTCGCCGACCTTCACCCGGCCGGAGTCGACCGCCTCGGCGAGGGCGATGGGGATCGAGGCCGCCGACGTGTTGCCGTAGCGGTCGACGTTCACGAACATCCGCTCCATCGGCAGGTCGAGGCCCTTGGCCACCGCCTCGATGATCCGGATGTTGGCCTGGTGGGGGATGAACAGGTCGATGTCGGCCGGGGACAGGCCCGCTCGCTCGATCGCGGCGAGGGCGGTCGAGGCGAGGGTCCTCGTCGCGAAGCGATAGGTCTCGCGACCCTCCATCCGGACGTAGTGCTCGCCGCGGGCGATCGTCTCGGCCGACGGCGGTGCCTTGGCGCCGCCCGCCGGCAGCCAGATCATGTACGCCCCCGACGGCTCCGTCGTGAGCTCGATGCCGAGGCCGCCCCCGGGCTCGTCCGAGGCCGACAGGACGACCGCGCCGGCTCCGTCGCCGAAGAGGATGCACGTGTTGCGGTCGCTGTAGTCGAGGAAGCGGGTGAGTGTCTCGGCCCCGATCACGAGAACGTGGCGGGCCATGCCGCTGACGATGTGGGCCTGGGCCGAGGCGAAGGCGTAGACGAAGCCGCTGCAGGCCGCCATGACGTCCATCGCGGCCGCCCGCGTGTTGCCGATCGCCTCCTTGACGAGGGCCGCGGTCGACGGCATCCAGTAGTCGGGGGTGAGCGTGCCGAGGAGGATGAGGTCGATGTCGTCGGGCTGGAGCCCGGCCACGGCGATCGCCCGGAGCGAGGCGACCGCAGCCATCGAGGCGGTCGTCTCGTCGGCGGCGGCGACCCGCCGCTCGCGGATCCCGGTCCGGGTTCGGATCCATTCGTCCGACGTGTCGACCATCCGCTCGAGGTCGGCGTTGGTCAGGACCTGCGTCGGGGCGTAGCGCCCCCAGCCGGAGATGTGGGCGTAGCGGGTCGCAGGGGCGGGCTTGGCGGCGGACGGCTGGGAAGTCACAGTGGCTCCACCTCGATGAGCGGCTGCTTGGCCTTGACGAGAGCGCCGTTGTCGGCGACGACCCGGACCACTCGGCCGGCGAGGTCGCTCTTGATCTCGTTGAACAGCTTCATCGCCTCGATGAGCCCGATGATCGTCCCCACCGCGACCTCGCTGCCGATCCCGACGAACGGCGCCGAGCCGGGGGCCGGGGCGTTGTAGAAGATCCCGGTGAGTGGGGCGAGGACGGCCGGCGGGCCCTCGGCGACGGCAGGTCCGGGACCGATCCCGCTGCCGGGGACGGCCGTCCCGGTCGTCCGGGCCGGCTCGGCCCCCAGGGCCATCGGCGCGACCGCGACCGGCTTGCGGAGGATGAGCCCGGTCCCGCCGGCCTCGACTTCGAGCTCGGCGAGGTCGGACCGTTCGAGCATCGCCGTGAGGCGGTCGACGAGGGCCAGGAGCGACGCATCGCCCGGGTCGAGGAGAGTCGGTACGACGTCCTCGCCGGCGACCCCGTCGAGCGGCTCGGCCGGCTGCGATCCGTCGGTCATCGGACCCACCGGCGAAAGACGAGGGCGCTGTTCTGGCCGCCGAAGCCGAAGGAATTGCTGATGGCCGCGTCGATGGCGACCGATCGGGCATGGCCGGCCACGATGTCGAGCCCGGCCGCGTCCTCGTCCGGATGGACGAAGTTGATCGTCGGCGGGACGCACGCGGTCCGAATGGCCATGATCGTCGCCACCGCCTCGATCGCCCCGGCCGCCCCGAGGGTGTGGCCGACCATGCTCTTGTTGGCGGTGACGGCGACCTCTCCGGCCCGCTCGCCGAAGATCGTCCGGATCGCCTGCAGCTCGGCCCGGTCGCCCTCCGGCGTCGAGGTCGCATGGGCGTTGAGATGCTGGATGTCGTCGGGCCCGAGACCCGCCTTCTCGAGGGCCCGCCGGACCGCCCGGACCGCGCCGATACCGCCCGGGGCGGGCAGGGTGAGGTGGGCCGCGTCGGCGGTCGCGCCGTAGCCGACGAGCTCGGCCAGCGGCTCTGCGCCGCGGGCGTCTGCATGGTCGAGTCGCTCGAGGACGAGGACGGCGGCCCCCTCCCCCATGACGAAGCCGTCGCGGCCCGCGTCGAACGGCCGGGAGGCGCCCGCCGGGTCTTCGTTGCGGGTCGACAGGGCCCGCATCGCGCAGAACCCGCCGACGAGGGGCTCGAGGATGCCCGCCTCGGTCCCGCCGGCGAGCATCACCGAGGCGTCGCCACGGCGGATGGTCTCCCACGCCTCGCCGATGGCGTGGCCGCCCGTCGCGCAGGCGGACGAGACCGCGAAGTTCGGTCCGAGGGCGCCCGTCGACATCGCGATCTGGCCGGCCCCGATGTTGGGGATGCCCATCGGGATGAAGAAGGGGCTCAGCCGGTCCGGTCCGCGCTCGATGTTGGTCATGATGTTGGTGACGAGCGTGTCGACGCCGCCGAGGCCGGTCCCGATGATCACGCCGGTGCCCTCGGCCAGCTCGCCCTCGAGCCGCTCCGGCAGGGCCGCCTGGTCCATCGCCTCGCGCGCCGCAACGAGGGCCAGGATGATGTAGCGGTCGGTCCGCCGGAGTTCCTTGCGGTCGAGGACATGGCTCGCATCGACGTCGCGGACCTGGGCCGCGATGCGCGAGGTGAGTCGCGACGGGTCGAAGGCGTCGATCTCGCGGACCCCGCTCCGACCGGCGACCAACCCGTCCCAGGTCGAGGCCGCGTCGTTGCCGAGGGCGGTGACGGCCCCGAGCCCGGTGACGACGACGCGGGGCACGGCCGGCAGGCCGGTCACCGGACGAGCTTCCCCGTGCGGACGGTCGCCGCCCGGTAGATATCGCCGGGCAGGCCGCGGGCGGTGATCGCGTTGCTCACCTCGAGGGCGTCGAACGCGGTCCGCCGGATGTCGGCGCTGATCTCCGTCCCGTCGATCTCGATGAGGGCCCACGAGGCGGTCGGGTCGCCGTCGAACACGTAGCCCGCCGAGCCGTCGTTGATGACGAGCTTCCAGCCGAAGTCGCGGACCTCCGGCAGGTGGGTGTGGCCGCAGCAGACGACCCGGGCATCGGTGTGCGACAGGCGCTCCACGAGGACGGAAGCGTCGAGGTCGCGGTCGAGGCCGGCGGTCTGGGAGCCGGGCGAGCCGTGAGTGACGAGGACGAGCGTCTCGTCGGCCCGGAGGCGCCGCTCGGCGGGCAACCGGCGGAGCCAGTCGAGCCGCTCGTCGCCGAGGGCCTCGTGGGCCCACTCGCAGGCGTAGCGGATCGAGTCGGGCACGCCGTCCGAGTTGGCCGGGAAGGCGGCCGCGTAGTCGAAGTCGGCGACCGCGATATCCGTGTTGCCCTGGACGATGAGGGCGCCGTCCGCCTCGAGCTCACGGAGCCCATCCACGGTCGAGGCTGGATCCGGTCCGTTCATGGCGAGGTCGCCGGCGATGAGGATCGCGTCGGGCTTGGCCGCCTTGATCGCCTTGCGGACGGCGGCCAGCGCCACCGCGTTGCCGTGGACGTCGGAGAAGGCCGCGATGCGGACGCTCATCGGAGCACCGAGGCGTCGGGGATGATGAAGCTCAGGGTCGCCTCGCAGGCCACCTCGCCGTCGACCGTCGCCACCGCCCGTCCCCGGCCGAATCGACGACCGAGCTTGTCCATCGTGACCTCGAGGCGGATCGTGTCGCCCGGGCTGACGATGCGCTTGAAGCGGCAGTCCTCGATGCCGGCGAAGAGGCCGATGCGGTCGCCGAAGCCGTCCTGCTTCGCGACGTAGACCGCCATCGTCTGGGCCAGCGCCTCGACCTGGAGGACGCCGGGCATGACCGGCAGGCCGGGGAAATGGCCCTGGAAGAACCATTCGGTGGCGGTGACCGCCTTGATCCCGACGATCCGCTGCGCCGCCGCGTCGTACTCGACGATCCGGTCCACGAGGAGGAACGGCCAGCGATGGGGGATGAGCGCCTCTATCTCGCGGGTCGTGTGGATCGTGGCCCCGGCGGTCGGGGCGGACTCCTCGGCGGGCGGCGCGGTGGCGTCGGTCACGGGCAGCTTCCTCTCGATGATGGGTCCAAGTGTGTCGGCGTGGCGGCGGCCCGTACGAACGGATATGTGCAGCCGTGCACGACGTCGTGCCCCATCACCCCCGGCTCGCCGCCGCGAGGAACGCCGCGCTGCCGACCCGGTCGAGGAGGTTCGTCGTCCAGCGACCCTCGAGGAACACCTCGTTGGCGAGGAGCGCCTCGTGGATCGAGATGTTGGTCGTCAGGCCCTCGATGAGGAGCTCGTCGAGGGCGACCCGCGAGCGGGCGATCGCGGTCGGCCGGTCCGGGCCCCAGACGATGAGCTTGCCGAGGAGCGAGTCGTAGAACGGCGGCACGTCGTAGCCGGCGTAGGCGTGGGAGTCGAGCCGGACGCCGGGACCGCCCGGGGCGACGAACCGCTCGATGATGCCGGCGCTCGGCCGGAATTCGTGGGCCGGGTCCTCGGCGTTGATCCGGAACTCGATGGCGTGACCACGGAGCGCGATGTCGGCCTGGCTGAACCCGAGCGGCTCGCCGGCGGCGATCCGGATCTGGGTCTCGACGAGGTCGATCCCGCTCAGGACCTCGGTCACCGGGTGCTCGACCTGGATCCGGCAGTTGATCTCGATGAAGTAGAAGTCTGCCCGGGCGTCGACGAGGAACTCGAGGGTCCCGACGTTCTCATAGCCGGCGGCGACGACGGCCGCCAGGGCACGCTCGGCGAGGTCGGCCCGGGCGGCCGGCCCGAGGGCCGGCGTCGGCGCCTCTTCGAGGATCTTCTGGTGACGGCGCTGGACCGAGCAGTCGCGCTCGCCGAGGTGGACGCCGTGGCCGAAGCGGTCGACCGCGACCTGGACCTCGACGTGGCGGTTGTCCTCGAGCCACTTCTCGAGGTACAGGGAGTCGTCGCCGAAGGCGGCCCGGGCCTCGGAGCGGCAGACCTTGAGCGCCGTCTCGAGCTCGCGCCGGGTCCGAACCATCCGCATCCCCTTGCCGCCGCCGCCGGCGGACGGCTTGATGAGGACCGGGAAGCCGATCCGGTCGGCCTCATCGAGGGCGTGGGCGTCATCGCGCAGCATCCCGTTCGAGCCGGGGATCGTCGGCAATCCGTACCCGCCGAGGAGGCGTCGGGTGGCCTCCTTCGAGGCGAAGCGCTCGAGGACGTCGGGCGGCGGGCCGATGAACGTGAGGCCGTGGGCACGGACGACCTCGGCGAAGCCCTCGTCCTCCGACAGGAAGCCGTAGCCCGGATGGACGGCGTCGCAGCCGGTCACGAGGGCGGCGCTGATGACGGCCGGCGCCGAGAGGTAGCTCCGCCGGGCATCGGGCGGCCCGATGCAGATCGCCTCGTCGGCGAGCTGGACGGGGAGGCTCTCCCGGTCGGCCTCGCTGTAGGCGACGACCGACCCGATCCCGAGTGTCCGGCAGGCGCGGAGGATGCGAAGGGCGATCTCGCCGCGATTGGCGATGAGGATCTTGCTGAACATCAGCCGGCCGTCCCGGCATGACCGGCCGCCGCTTCGAGGCGGACGAGCTCCTGGCCGTACTCGACGGCGTCGCCACCGTCGACGAGCGATGCGCCGACGATGCCGTCGACGGGGCTCACGACCTCCTGGCGGACGCCCAGGACGTCGACGTAGCCGAGCCGGTCGCCCGATCGCACCCGGGTACCCGGGCGGAGCTCCGGGCGGGGCTGGAAGATGCCGACCGCCGGGGAGGTGGCGACCGCCCGGTTCGCGGCCGGCGGATGGGCGCCGTCGCCGTCGACGGGGTGGCCGGGTCCGACCGCCAGCGGCGCCGTCCCGTCACGCCCGGTCACCGACCGATGGCCCTCGACCGCCGCCGGCGCGTGGCCGTGGCCGGCATGACCGGGCTGGGTCCGCGACGGCCGCTCGGCGCCTCGTCTCGACGGCGAGCCGATCCCGTCGGCGGGGCGCCGCAGGCGGATGCGCCAGTCGCCCTCGCGGATCTCGATCTCGGCCAGGCTGCTGGCGGCGAGCTTGGCCGACAGGGCCGGCAGGAGCTCGTCGGCAAGGCGATCGATCGCGGCGTGATCGGCTGCCCGCGCCGCTGCGTCGCGCTCGGTCGCACCCGCAACGGACTCGGCCTCGGCTTCGGCGGATCCGCGATCGGCCGGGGGCCGGCCCCGGGCGGCCATCTAGACCTCCTCCAGCGCCGGTGGATCGGCGGGCGGTCGCCCCGTCGTCCCGCCCCCGGCAGGTCGGTTCGTCCCGAGCAGCCCGCGGAGACGGTCGGTCAGACCGGGCCGCTCGGCCGGAACCGGCGGTGCCTCACGTTCGACGACGGTGTACGCACCGAGGGCCCGATAGCGGCGGTAGCGCGACTCGACCAGCTCGTCGAGCGGGATGGTCCCGAGGGCGTCGAGCTGTCCGACGATGGCGGCCTTCAGCCGGCGGGCCGTCTCGGCGTGATCGGCCTGCGCTCCGCCCTCCGGCTCCGGGACGACCACGTCGACGACGCCGAGCTCGAGTTGGTCGGCGGCGGTCATCCGCATCGCCAGGGCGGCGGTCGCGGCCCGGTCCGGCGTCCGCCACAGGATCGCCGCGCAGCCCTCCGGGCTGATGACGCTGTAGACGGCGTTCTCGAGGGCGATGACCACGTCGCCGACGGCGATGGCGAGGGCACCGCCCGAGCCTCCCTCCCCGGTGATGACCGCCACGATCGGGGTGCGCAGGCGGGACATGAGCCCGACCGAGCGGGCGATGGCCTCGGCGATGCCGCGCTCCTCGGATTCCGGGCCGGGGTGGGCGCCGGGGACGTCGACGAAGGTCACGACGGGCAGGCGGAACCGCTCGCCGAGCTCCATGAGCCGCATCGCCTTGCGATAGCCCTCCGGATGGGGCATCCCGAAGTTACGGCGGATGTTCTCCTCCGTCTCGGCGCCCTTCTGCTGGCCGAGGACGACGACCCGTCGGCCGTCGATCGTGGCCAGGCCGCCGACGATGGCGGTGTCGTCGCCGTACAGGCGATCGCCGTGGAGCTCGATGAAGTCGTCGGTCATCGCCGCGAGCAGCTCGAGGGTGTGGGGCCGCTTGACGTTACGGGCCAGCTGGACCCGTTCCCAGACCGCGGCCTCCGCGTCGGCCGCGGTCAGGCTGGACTCGGCGGTCGCGTCCGGCGGCCGATCGGCCTCGCCGCGCGACCCACGCCCGAGCATCCGGTCAACCACGGTCGGCCACCGGGTCCGGCGCCTCGGCATCGGCCGTCGCGGCACCCTGGACTGTCGCAGGATCGTCGGCGGAGGCCGGGTCGGTGGCGGGAGTCGCCGCTCCCCGACGCCTGCGCCCGGTCGTCCCGTTCGCCCCGGTAGACCGGGGCGCGACCGGCGGGGCCGTCCCGTTCGTCGAGGCGTGGTCCGCCATTCCGCGCCCTCCGTTCACTCCATCCGCCGCTCCATCGGTCGCCGACGCCCCGTCCGCGGCCACCGGCGGCGGACCCGACCCGTCGCTGTCGGGGATCACCCGCTCCGCGAGGGCGCTGAGGAACGACAGCGGTCGGAAGGCCGGCACGCTCAGGGTCTCGATCGCCGCCGGCGTCTCGAAGGTCAGGGGAACGAGGTAGCCGAGGAAGCCGACCAGCTCGTCCCGCAGCTCCGTGCGGTGGACGACCCGGTCGAGGAAGCCGTGCTCGTAGAGGAACTCGCTGCGCTGGAATCCCGGCGGCAGCTCGGCCGAGATCGTGCCGGCGTTGACCCGGGCACCGGCGAAGCCGATGAGGGCGTTGGGCTCGGCGATGTTGACGTCCCCGAGGGCGGCGTACGAGGCGAACACGCCGCCGGTCGTCGGATCGGTGAGGATCGAGATGTACGGCACGCCTTCGGCCCGCAGCCGCTCGAGGGCTGCCACCGTCTTCGCCAGCTGCATGAGGGCGAGCGTGCCCTCCTGCATCCGCGCACCACCCGAGGCCGACACGACGATGAGCGGGAGCCGGCCGTCGAGGGCGGCTTCGGCGGCTCTCGTCACCTTCTCGCCGACGACCGCGCCCATCGAGCCGCCCATGAACGCGAAGTCCATCACGCAGATGGCGACCGGCCGGCCACCGACCCGGGCCGTGCCCCACATAGCCGCGTCGCGGAGACCGGTCGCTGCCTGCGCCGCGAGGACCCGGTCCGGATACGCCTTCTGGTCGACGAAGCCGAGCGGGTCGACCGACTGGAGGCCGTCGTCGCGCTCCTCGAACGAGCCTTCGTCGACGAGCAACTCGATGCGGGCCGGTGCCGACAGGCGGAAGTGGTGGCCGCAGTTCGGGCAGATCCGGAGGACCTTGTCGAGCCGCTTGTTGAACTGCATCTCCTCGCAGGAGGGGCACTTCGTCCAGAGGTCGGGCGGGTACGCCTCTCGCCGCTGGCGGAAGGACGGCAGCTTGATCGGCATCAGCCGAGGCTCCGCGGCGCGGGATCGCCGTCACGGGCGAGGCGGACCTCACCGGCCGTGCGGATCGCCCGGGCCATCGGCGAGAGCGGCGATCGTCCACGCCGCCAGGCGACGTAGGCCGCTCCGGCCAGCGAGAGCGCGGCCGATGTGAGGGCGCCGCCGATGATGAGTGGCCGCGGGAACGTCGCCCAATCTCCGGGGTCGAACAGGTCACCGGCCGGGTCGTCGCGGTCGCCGCCAGTCCGCGGCGCGCATCCGAGGCCGCGATCGGATCGCTCGGGAAGGCCGTCGTCTCCGCGCCGGCGGCGAGGCCGAGCCGGAGCCGTGCCGCCGCCTCGGCGAGCCGCGTCGCGAGGCGCTCCTCGAAGCGGAACGAGGGATGGACACGGTCGAGGTCGTCGGCCAGGCGGCGGGCGGCCCGGTGGACGGCCGGGTCGAGCGAGACGTCGGCCGGGCTGTCGTCGGCTCGCCGGTCGCGGGCGGCGAGCAGCGAGTCGAGGTAGTGGTCGGTCAGGAGGGCGTCGGTCTCGCCGCGGTCCGCTCGAAGCATCGTCACCGACGCGGCTCGCCGAGGTCGCGGGCGACGGTCCGGAGGGCCCGGTGGATGAGGACGCGGACCGCTCCCTCGGAGCGTCCGAGCACGCCGGCGATCTCTGCTGTCGACATCTCCTCGACGAAGCGTAGGACGATCGCCCGGCGTCGGTCGCCCGGCAGCCGGCCGACGGCCGCCCAGGCCTCGGCGGCATCGGCGCGGGCGGCGGCCCGTCGCTCGACGTCGAGTGGATCGCGGACGACCGCCGCGGCCTCGAGCGGCGTCTCCGGCCGCCGGCGCCGGGTCCGTCGCTGGTTGGCGACGACGTTGCGGGCGATGCGGAACAGCCAGACACGGAACGTCGACGCGCCCTCGCCGTCGGCCGGCCGGGCCCGCTCCTCGAAGCGAGTCAGGTGGCTGAGGGCGAGGAGGAACGTCCGTTCCGTGGCGTCCTCGGCGTCGTGGTGGTCGCCGAGCTCGTAGTACGCGTACGAATACACCTGGGCGAGATACCTGCGGTAGAGCGGTTCGAAGGCGGCGGGGTCGCGGCGGGCCGCCTCGACGAGCGCTCGGTCGCGATCGAGGTGGGTGACCCGCGGGCGCCCGGCCTCCTCCGCGGCGCTCGACCTTCCAAACACCGGACGTGCCATCGCGTTACACCCGTCCTGCCGACATCGGCCGGTCGCCGACCCGGACGTGCACGATCTCGCCGCTCAGGATCGCCCGCCGCCCGTCCTGCCCGGCAAGGTCAGCCACGAGGAGTGCACCGGACCCGGGGTCGACGCCGAGCGCGGTCGCGACGGTCGCGCCGTGGGCGGTCTCCAGACGGATCTGGCGGCCGGTCGTCAGCTGCCGGTCCGACCACGCGGACCCCGCGAAGGAGCCCGCCCGGAGCGCCTCGGTGGCCGGTCGGAGCCGTTCGAGGAAGCGCGCTTCGAGCATGTGTCGGTCGATAGGACGGCCGCCGGAGGCCTCGTCGAGGCTCGTCATCGATCCGGCGAGCTCCGTCGGGAAGTCGGCCGCGGCCCATGCCGCGTTGAGGCCGATCCCGACGACCGCCCGTGGGTCGGACGTGCCGAGGCCGTCGGTCTCGCCGAGGACGCCGCCGAGCTTGCGGAGGATGCCGGACCGCGCGTCCGCGGGACCGCCGTCCTCGATCACGAGGTCGTTCGGCCACTTGAGGCGGATAGCCCCGTACGGCAGGGCGGCGACCGCCTCGGCCGCGTCGGCCATCGCCAGGGCAACCACGGCCGCCAGCCGCCAGACGTGCTCGGGAGCGATCGAGGTCGGGCGGAAGCCGAGCGAAAGGAGGAGGCTCGATCCGGCGGGAGCCTGCCAGGTCCGTCCCGACCGGCCCCGTCCGGCGGTCTGCTCGACGGCGACGGCGACGCACACCTCCGGGACGCCGTCGGCCAGCCAGCCGCGGACGATGTCGTTGGTCGATCCGACCCGGTCGAACTCCTCGCGCCGGCCGATGAAGGCGGACACCGGCCCGGACAGCACGGTCCCCGTCACCGACCCGTCACGATGCGGCGCCGACCGCGCCCGATGCCGTTCCGGGCGGATCGGCGACCGCGTCCCGGCGTTCCAGCTCGAAGGCGTCGTGGAGGGCCCGGACGGCGGTCTCGACGTCGGCCTCGGCGATGATGCAGGTGATGCGGATCTCCGATGTCGAGATCATCTCGATGTTCACCCCGGCGTCGGCGAGTGCTCCGAACATGCGGGCGGCATAGCCCGGCGCGTTCTGGATGCCGGCCCCGACGATCGAGACCTTCGCCACGCCGCCGTCCGAGGTGAGCTCCCGGAAGCCGAGCTCGCGGACGACCGGCTCGAGGAGCCGCTTGGCCTGACCGAGCTCGCCCCGCGGGATGGTGAACGACAGGTCGGTCGTACCGTGGTGGCCGACGTTCTGCACGATCATGTCGACGTTGATGCCCGCCTCGGCCAGCGGGCCGAAGACCGACCTGGCGACGCCCGGCTGGTCGGGCACCTCGACGAGCGTCACCTTGGCCACGTTCCGGTCGTGGGCGAGGCCCCGGACCTTGTTGCGCTGCTCCACGAGCGGATCCTCCGCGATACGGGTGCCCGGAGCGTCCTCGAAGGAGCTCAGGACCTCGATGACGACATCGTTGACCCAGCCGAGCTCGACGGCCCGGGTCTGCATCACCTGGGCGCCCTGCTGGGCGAGCTCGAGCATCTCCTCGTAGCCGATGACGGACAGCTGGCGGGCACCCCGGACGATCCGTGGATCGGCGGTGTAGATGCCCCGCACATCGGTGAAGATCTGGCAGCGATCGGCGCCGAGCCGGGCGGCCAGGGCGACGGCGGTCGTGTCAGAGCCGCCGCGGCCGAGCGTCGTCGTCTCGCCCTGCTCGCGGGCGGCCTCACTCAGCCCCTGGAAGCCGGCCACGATGACGACCTTGCCGGCGTCGAGCTCCGACTGGACGCGGCTCGGCTCGATGCCGGCTATGCGGGCCCGGCCGTAGCGACCGTCGGTCGTGATGCCCGCCTGGGCACCGGTCAGGGAGATCGCCGGGACGCCGATCGCATGGAGGGCCATCGAGACGAGGGTCGCGCTCTGGTGCTCGCCGGTCGCGAGGAGGACGTCGAGCTCGCGCGAATCGGGTTCGTCGGTGATCGCCGCGGCGAGTTCGAGGAGCTCGTCGGTCGTGTCGCCCATCGCCGACACGACGACGACGAGGCGCGATCCGGCGGCCCGTTCACGGGCGATCCGCCGCGCGACGCGACGGATGCGGTCGGCGTCGGCGAGCGACGAGCCACCGAACTTCTGGACGACGAGCGGCGCAGACATCCGGCGGATTCTAGCAGCGGCTATTCGGCCGACCGGCGGCGCCCCCTGGCGGCCGAGCGTGGCGGGGTGAGCGGATCGGCTCGAAAGCCGGTCGCGGCCGACGCGCGTATCGTTCGGTGAAGGTCCGACGAAGACCGCCGGGTCGGCCGCTCATCCCCAGGAGGAACCCGTCGATGTGCTTCGCGTCCACGAGCCGCCCGCCCATCGCCCCGATCGCCGGCGGCGCCCTGGGTTCGCGGTCGCTCAGCCTCGAGGCATCCGACGGCGATCGGTTCGACGTCTTCGCCGCCCGGGCAGCCGAGCCGTCCGGGGCGGGCATCGTCATCGTGCCCGACGTCCGCGGACTCCACCACTTCTTCGAGGAGCTCGCCCTCCGCTTCGCCGAGTCCGGTGTCGACGCGGTCGCGGTCGATCTCTTCGGCCGAACGGCTGCCGGCGAGTCACGGGGCGACGACTTCGAGTACATGCCCCACGTGATGCGGACGACGTATGCGGGCCTCTCCGCCGACGTCCGGGCGGCCTCCAGCTATCTCCGCTCGGAGGACGGCGGGGCGCCCCGGTCGATCTTCGTCGTCGGCTTCTGCTTCGGCGGGCGGCTGGCCTTCGACACGGCGACGCTCGGCCTCGATCTCGCCGGGGTGATCGGCTTCTACGGCAATCCGGTCGGGCCCGGCCGGTCGGACATCCCGGCGCCGATGGACCTCGTCGACCGGATGGAGTGCCCCGTCCTCGGCCTTTTCGGCGGCGCCGACCAGAGCATCCCGCCGGAGGTGCTCGAGTCGTTCGACACGGCCCTCGTCCGATCCGGTGTCGACCACCGGATCGTGTCGTACCCGGAGGCGCCGCACTCGTTCTTCGACCGCTCGTACGAGCAGCACGCCGCGGCATCGGCCGACGCCTGGGAGCAGGTGCTCGGCTTCATCCACGCCAACACGGCCCCGGCGACGGCCTGAACCGCCGCGGGGCCGCGAAGGCGGCGAGCCTGCCCGATCCGGGCCGGCCCGCCGTCAGGCCTCGGGACCGCCGGCGACGACCGGCGGGGTCCCCTGCGGGTGGGGAGGCGGAAGCAGGCGCCGGACGACGAGTCCGAGGAGGACGCCGGCGATCGCCACGAGGATCAGCACCGGGAGGACCACGATGACGAACCAGATGCCGGCCGTCGCCAGGGTCTGGCCGAAGCCGATGAGCTGCGCGGCGGCCCGGTCGAACTCGGCGCCTGCGTCCCATCCCTTGGCCGCCTCCTTGGCCACCGGCACCGCCGGCAACTGGTAGGTGACCGCGAGCGTCGACATCGCCGCCTGGTCCTTGAGATGCGCCTGCTGGGCCGAGAGCTCCTCGATCTGGCCCTGGATGCCGGTGAGCTGGTTCTGGACGTCGAGGATGTCCTGGATCTTCGTCGCCTTGGCCATGATCGCCTGGAGGGCCGTCTCGGTCGACCGCAGGTTGTCGATCCGGGCGCCGAGGTCGATGACCTGGCCTGTCACCTCGTCGGACGAGGTCTTCAGATCGACGACCTTGGTCGACAGGCCGCGGATCGCGTCGATCGCGTCCTCCCAGCGATCGGCCGGGAAGCGGTAGGTCACCGAGGCCATCGTGTGGTCGCCATCAGCCGACTCCTGCGAGCCGCTGATGTAGCCGCCCAGCCCGGTGATGGCCGACCGCGCCGACAGGAGCGCCGGGTCGATCGCCTTGACCTCGATGGTCATGGAACCGGTCTTGACGATGTAGGACTGCGCATCGATCGCGGCGCTGACCGGGTCCTGCCCGCTGCCCGATCCAGGGTCGGTGGCGCCGCCGGCCGACGGGGCGGCCCTCGGCGCGATCTCGCTACCGGTGTTCCCGTCCTGGGCAGCCTGCGGGTTCGCCGGTGCCGCACCGTCGCCTCCGGCCGTGCCCGACTGTGGGAACGGGGTGCTCGCGCCCGCGCAAGCCCCGGCGGCGAGCGCGAACCAGGCGAGGATGGCGACGACGAGGGGCCAGCGGTGCCGCCGGCGAGTGCGGTCGGAGTCGGTGGTCGACATGGTCGGGAGCCTCCCAGCCGGCCGGCGGATGCCGGTCGTGGCCCCCGGACGCCGCGCACGACCCGGCGGTTCCCACCGTCGAGGGCGCGATGTCGCGCGCGGCAGGCGCCGATCAGCGGCGGAGGAGGTTCCAGGCGAGGAGGATCAGCAGGGCGGCCCCGACGACGATGACCACGCCCGAACCGCCGGGCAGGAGCGAATCGATCCGGTCGATGAGGCCCTGGAAGACGCCGCCGATCGTGTGCAGGGCGTTCCCGACCAGGCCCGAGATCCCACTGCCGATCGTCCGGACGAAGTCGTCCATCGGCCGAGTGTGGGCCGCGGCGTCAAGCGGAGCGGGAGCGTCGGGCCGGTCGCTCGGCCGGACGGAAGGAGCGCCGGCTCAGCTCCGGCCGATGACCCTCGCCCCGACGTTGCGGGGCATGACCACGTCGATGCGGCCGGCCAGGTCCTGGTCGGCGGCGACAGCCGCGTACGCCGCCTCGATGCGGGTGAAGGTGGCCACCGAATCGGCGAAGGCGAGGACCGTCGAGCCGGACCCGGACAGGCAGGCCCCGATCGCGCCAGCCTCGCGGGCGGCGGCCACGAGGAGTGGCAGCGCCGGATAGGCCGCCGCCCGGTACGGCTCGTGGATCCGGTCGAGGGTCAGGACCCGTAGCAGATCGTGCCGCCCGATGGCGAGGCCGGCCACCCCGAGGGCGGCTCGGCCGATGTTGGCCACGGCATCGCCGAGCGGGACCGAAGCCGGCAGGGCGTCCCGCATGGCGGCCGTCGACAGTCGGAGCTCGGGGATGAAGAGGACGGCCCGCAGGTCCCGCGGGACGTCGAAGCGCAGTGCCTCGATCGGTCCGTCCGGGTCGTCGTCGAGACGGGCCGCCACGGTGAAGCCGCCGAGGAGGGCTGCCGCGGCGTTGTCCGGGTGACCCTCGAGACGTGTCGCGAGGCGAAGGAGGTCCGCATCGGTGAGCGGCTCGCCGAGGAGGGTGTTACCGGCGAGAAGCCCGCCGACCGTCGCCGCGGCAGAGGAGCCGAGGCCGCGGGCGAGGGGGATCTCGTTGTGCATGTGGATCCGCCAGCCGACCCCGTCGGGGAGCGGCCCGCGGGCCTCCTCGAGGACCGCCTGGAGCCCGCGGACGAAACAGTTCGAGCCGTCCTCCGGCAGCTCGCCCGCTCCCTCGCCCTCGACCGTCAGCTCGATGGTGCCACGGCTCCAGCCGCGGACCTCGACATCGATCCGATCGACGATGGACAGGGCCAGCCCGATGCAGTCGTAGCCGGCGCCAAGGTTCGCCGACGAAGCCGGGATCTCGACGCTGATGCGCCGCCCGTCGAGCTCGGCCAGCCAGTGCATCACCAGCCGAGTACGCCCGCGACGCCGGCCGCGGTCGGCGCCGCCTCGAGGACGGGCCGGCCCAGGGTGGCCGCCGTAACGGGGTCCTTGAGACCGGATCCGGTCAGGACGCAGACGACGACCGCGTCGCGCGCCAGCCGGCCGGCCGCGGCGGCCGCCCGGATGCCGGCGAACGAGACGGCCGAGGCCGGCTCGCAGAAGAGTCCTTCGCGGGTGGCCAGGTCCCCGTAGGCGGCGAGGATCTCGTCGTCGGTGACGGCCTCGATCGAACCGCCCGACTCGTCGCGGGCGGCGATGGCGAGCGTCCACGAGGCGGGGTCGCCGATGCGGATCGCGGTTGCGACGGTCTCCGGCTCGGCGATCCGATGGCCGACGACGAGCGGAGCGGCACCGGCCGCCTGGAAGCCGAGCATCCGGGGCAGGCCGGTCACGATGCCGGCCGCCTCGTACTCGCGGAAACCCGCCCAGTAGGCGCTGATGTTGCCGGCGTTGCCGACCGGGATGGCGAGCATGTCGGGCGCCCGGCCAAGGTCATCGCAGACCTCGAAGGCGGCCGTTTTCTGGCCGGCCAGCCGGTCCGGGTTGACCGAGTTGACGAGGGTGATCCGGCGGCTCCGATCGGCCGCCATCTCCCGCACCACGGCGAGAGCGGCGTCGAACGACCCGTCGACCTCCACGACCCGGGCGCCGGCGGCAACGGCCTGGAGGAGCTTGCCGGCGGCGATCCGGCCCTTCGGCAGGACGACCACGACCTCGAGCCCGGCGGCCGCACCGTACGCCGCCGCCGAGGCGGAGGTATTGCCTGTCGACGCGCAGATGATCGTCCGGGCGCCGGCCTCGAGCGCTCGCGAGACGGCGACGACCATCCCCCGGTCCTTGAACGAGCCGGTCGGGTTCTGGCCTTCGACCTTGGCGTAGAGGTTGTCGAGTCCCAGCTCGGCGCCCAGGTGGGTGAGGCGGACGAGCGGGGTGAACCCCTCGCCGAGCGAGAGTGCCGGCGTGGCGTCGGTGAGCGGCAGGAACCGCCGGTAGCGCTGCGCCAGCGTGGGCCGGACAGCGTGGGCAGCCGCCTGCGCAAGGGGACTCATCGGCGGATTGTACGGGCGCGCTCCGGCCGAACGCCGACCGCGGTCCATCACCGCATCCAGGGCGCTCAGCGCCCCGACACCGGTTCGTCGACCGGGAGGATGACGGTTCCCATCGGAGCACCGGCCCGCCCGATGAGCGCGCGTGCCTCGGCGAGCGCGAGCCAGGGGAAGATGGACCGCGACGCCGCCGTCCACGGCCGCCACCCGGGCGGTCGCCCCGGCCAGGGCGGAGCCGTCGGCGCCGGCGACGACCGCGAACCAGCCCCGGTCCGTCGCCTCGGTCGGCGGCCCGGGAGGCTGACCGCGCCGCCGTCCCCGGCCGGCGGCAGTCCGGCCCAGGTCGAGCCCTCGCCGCGGGCGACGGCAAGGAGATCGCGCAGCACCGCGCTCGACGTCGCGCCGCCGCCCGCCCCCGGACCGCTGAAGGCGATGCTGCCGAGGGGCGCGGCCCGGACCTCGATGCGGTTCGTCACCCCGTCCGTGCGCCCGAGCGGATCGCCGAGCGACACGCCGGTCGGCACGACCGAAGCCTCGACGACACCGTCATCGTTCCGCCGGGCATCCGCCACGAGCTTGACGGCGAGCCCGAGGGCCGCCGCGCCGGCGATGTGAAGGGCACTGACCCCGGCGATGCCTGCCGGGCCGTTCCAACCGGCTCCTCCGTCCACCGTCGGAGGTCGGCGCACGATCGCGTCCGGATCGACCCATCCGCCGAAGGCGAGGCGGATGAGGATGACCAGCTTGTTGGCGGCATCGATGCCGTCGATGTCGGCCGACGGGTCGGCCTCGAGGTAGCCCTTCGCCTGGGCCTCGGCGAGGACCTCGTCGTACGAGCGCCCGCCGCCGGCCATCTCGGTCAG
Source organism: uncultured Chloroflexia bacterium (assembly GCA_963745405.1). Classification (GTDB taxonomy): domain Bacteria; phylum Chloroflexota; class Limnocylindria; order Limnocylindrales; family CSP1-4; genus C-114. Next base: position 500,306 of record CAVUWY010000002.1, read on the forward strand.
GAGGTGATTCGTCGAGCCGTTGACGATCCCCCGGACCCGCTCGACGCGGTCGGCGGCGAGCGCCGCGAGCGGAGCGAGGACGGGGATGCCGCCACCGACCGCGGCCTCGAAGCGGAGCGGCGTCCCGGTGCCGCGAGCGATCCGCTCGAGGGCCGGCCCGTGATGGGCGATCACGTGCTTGTTGGCGGTGACGACGGGCTTGCCGGCCCCGAGTGCGGCTGCGATCAGCGTCCGGGCCGGCTCGTCGCCGCCCATGACCTCGACGACGACGTCCGTCCCCGGATCCGCCACGAGGTGGGCCGGACCGTCGGTCAGCAGCGTGGGATCGATCCCCGCCGCACGAGCGCGGCCGAGGTCGCGGACGGCCACGCCGGCGAGCTCGAGGCGTGGTCCTCCGTCGACGGCCAGGCGATCGGGGAACGCATCGAAGGCCCGGACGACCTCGCGGCCGACCGTCCCGGCTCCGAGCACGGCGACGCGCAGTGGAGCCGTGCTCATCCGGAGCGCCGGCGCTGAGGGGTCATCCGGGGATGGTAGCCGAGCGTGGCGGGCGCTCGGGTACACTCGGCCACCATGACCGTCGAGCTTGCTCCCTCACCGGCGCCGATCGCCGCGCCCGCCGAGCGGCCCCGGATCTTCAGCGGCATCCAGCCGTCCGGCATCGTCCACCTCGGCAACGATCTCGGAGCGATCCGCAACTACGTCACGCTGCAGTGGGAGTACGAGGCGATCTACTGCATCGTCGACTACCACGCCCTGACGAGCACCCACGACCCGATCCTCCTGCGGGAGCGGACGATCGACATGGCGGCCTCGCTCCTCGCCCTCGGCCTCGACCCGGAGCGCTGCACCCTTTTCGTCCAGAGCCACCGCCCCGAGCACACCGAGCTGGCCTGGCTCCTGTGCACCGTGACGCCGGTCAGCTGGCTCGAGCGGACGCCGACGTACAAGGAGAAGAAAGCCAACCAGCCCGACGACATCAACCACGGCCTCCTCACCTACCCGGTCCTCCAGGCGGCCGACATCGTCATCTACAAGGCGTCCCTCGTCCCGGTCGGCCGGGACCAGGCGGCCCACCTCGAGCTCAGCCGGGAGATCGTCCGGGCCTTCAACGGCCGCTACGGCCAGACGTTCCCCGAGCCGCAGGCCGTCTTCACCGAGGCTCCGGTGGTCCTCGGCACCGACGGCGTTCGCAAGATGAGCAAGTCCGTCGGCAACACGATCGACATCTTCGCCGAGCCGTCGCTCATCAGGAAGCAGGTCATGTCGATGGTCACCGACACGAAGCGGATCCTGCGAACCGATCCCGGACGGCCCGAGATCTGCAACGTCTGCCAGCTGCAGCGCTTCTTCGGCGACGACTACGACGAGCTCTGGGAAGGCGAACGGACGGCCAGGACCGGCTGCGTCGACATGAAGCGGCTCCTCGCCGACCGCATCGTCGCGCGCTACGCTCCCGCCAGGGAGCGATACCTCGAGCTCATGGCCCACCCGGCGGAGGTCGCCGGGATCCTCGAGGCCGGCGCCGATCGACTGCGGCCGATGGCCGAGACGACGATGGCCGAGGTTCGCGAGAAGATGGGGTTGCGCTAGGAGGCGCCCTGATGGCCGGACCGCAGCTGACGGAACGAGAGCGACGCTGGCTAAGCGTCCTCCTCATCCTCGGCTGCGTCGCCCTCTTCTACATCGTCGTCCAGTACACCGCCGAGGCGTTCTACTACTTCGGCGACGTGATCCTCACGTTCTTCATGGCCTGGTTCTTCGCGTTCATCTTCAGTCCCATCGTCACCCGGCTCGTGAACGCGATCCCCCGCCTGCCCCGCGGATTCGCCACGGCACTCGTGTACGGCGGCCTCGCGACCATCCTCCTCATCGTCATCGTTGGCGCGGCCCAGGCCATCGTCGGATCGATCGGCCAGTTCATCGCCTCGCAGGGATCGATCCGCGACGCCCTGCCCCAGATCCTGGCCGAGTGGCAAGCCCGGCTCAACGCGATCGGCCTCGGCCAGGTCGACCTCGTCGCCCAGGCCAACGCGGTGCTGGCCAACCTCGACCAGCTGGCCGCCGGCCTCGTCGGTCCGCTGCAGCAGACGGCCGTGGCGAGCCTGGGGGTCCTCGGCAACCTCCTCATCATCGTGTTCCTCTCGATCTGGATGGTCATCGACCGCGACCGGATCATGTCGTTCCTCTACCGGCTCGTTCCGCCGGCCTTCCAGGAGGAGGCGCACCTCCTCGAGGCGGCGGTCGGGCGGAGCTTCGGCGGATTCCTCCGCGGCCAGGCGGCGATGGGCGGCCTCTACTTCCTCATCGCACTGGCGGCCGGCGTGGTGTTCGGCCTGCCTTTCGCGCTCTTCACCGCCGCCGTCAGCGGCGTCCTCATGCTCATCCCGTTCTTCGGCCCGTTCGTCTCGTGGGCGCCGCCGGTCGTGGTGGCCGTCCTCACCGATTCACCGGCCGTCCTGCCGATCCTCATCGTCATGGTCGTCGGCTGGTTCATCCTCATGAACATCGTCCAGCCGCGCCTCATGGAGGGTGCCGTCGGCATCCATCCGATCGCGGTCCTCGGCTCGGTCCTCATCGGATCGAAGATCGCCGGGATCGGTGGAGCGATCTTCGCGATCCCATTCGCCGCCGTCCTCTCGGCGATCTTCTTCCACTACCTGCGCATCAACAGCGAGCGCCGCTCGGTCGCCGAGCGGGCGGCCGAGCGGGCCAGCGAGCGGGCCGGCCGGCCCGGTCCGGGTCCCCCGCGAGCCGACCCCGCGCCGGAAGGCCGACGCGACCGAAGCCGCCGAGGAGAGCCCGGCCGGTGGCTGATCGGGGAGAGGGGCCACCTCGGGGGCCGGCGACAGATCGCGGACCGGGCGACGGCGACGAACCCGACATGACCCGGGAACGAGCCCGGGTCGAGCGACGCGACCTCGACAAGGAGCGGGGCGAACCGCTGGCCGGTGGGGCCGGTCGCGGCGGACCGCGAGCCCTCCGCCGGATGGCCCGGCCGCTGACCGACTGGTCGACCCGGCCGCGCATCCTCGTCACCAACGACGACGGCGTCGAGTCGCGGGGTCTCCTCGCCCTGAAGCAGGCTCTCGAGCCGTTCGGCGAGACGACGGTGGTCGCGCCGGACACGAACCAGAGCGCGGTCGGCCACCAGAAGACCCTCATGCGGCCGCTGCGGGTCCGCGAGCGGACGCTCACCGATGGGTCGATCGCCTATTCGGTCGACGGCTCGCCGACCGATGCGGTCAGCCTCGCCTTCCTCGGCTACTTCGGCCACGGCTTCGACCTCGTCGCCTCGGGCATCAACTACGGGGCGAACCTCGGCGACGACATCACCTACAGCGGGACGGTCAGCGCGGCGATGGAGGCCGTCATCAACGGCTGTCCGGCCTTCGCCATCAGCCAGGAGTATTACGAGCACCCCGACTTCGGCCTGGCCGGCCTCGCGGCCACCACGGTCGCCCGCAACATCCTCGAACACGGCCTGTCACCGGGTGAGCTCGTCAACGTCAACGTGCCGGCCGTCTCCCTCGCCGAATGCGAGGGCATCGAGGTGACCCGCCTCGGCAAGCGGGTCTACCAGGACGAGCTCGTCAAGCGACTCGATCCGCGGGGCATCCCCTACTACTGGATCGGCGGGCCGCCGCCGTCCGGGCTGGCCGTCGAGGGCACCGACTTCCACGCCGTCATCAACCGCCGCATCGCGGTGACGCCGATCCACCTCGACCTGACCGGCCGGAGCCTCCTGCGGCGACTGCGGACCTGGACCTGGGACCTGCCGCCGGCCGAGGCCGTCGGGTCCGAGGAGCGGAGCCCTGGCTGACCGCCCGCCCCTGATCCCGGAACGGTCTACTCGGGCGAAACGGGGTTGAGGACAGACGGGATCCGCAGGCGCCGGGCCACGAACCCCTGGGCGGGGGCGGCGGCGACCCAGATGACCTGGGCGGCCGTCGTGCTCACGAGGGCCACCGGGATCGAGATGAGGAAGAGTGCGGGGACGACCGTCGACCGCAAGGTCACCCGCCGGGCGAGATCGGGCGTGACGCGGGCCGATACGAGGTGGCCGATCCGCGTCGCATAGACCCACAGGAGTGTAGAGACGAGGGCGACCGAGGCGCCGAAGATGGCGTAGAGGACGGTCGCGCTGGCGAGGTTTCCGTCGCTGGCCACGATCGAGGTCGGGAACGGGACGAGGGCGACCAGCGCGAGGAAGACGAAGTTGAGGGCCGCGAAGGTCGTGTCGATGCGTACGACCAGCCGCAACGTCCTGAGATGGCCCATCCAGAACATGGCGATGACGAAGAAGCTCAACGCGTAGGCGAGGAAGGCCGGCCCGAGGTCGCGGATCGCCGCCACGAGCGAAGCATCGTCGTAGCCACCCGGCCGGACAGGCAGGCGGAGGTCGAGGGCCAGCAGGGTGACGGCGATGGCGAAGACGGCATCGGAAAAGAGGATCAGCCGCTCTAGAGAGTCGATCCCCTGGGGCTCGCCCAGAGGCGGCCGCGGGGCGGATCCGAGCGTGGCCCCAGGCGCCGGTGCGGCGTCGGGGAGCGGCTCGCCCGCGGACGGACGCGGCGATGCCGGCCGCTCGTCGATCCGGGGACCGGACGAGGTCGGCGACGCAGGATCGCGGACGCTACCGCCGCCGGCGCCCGTCGGCGATGACCTCGCGCGCGGCGTTGGCGCCGGGGGCGCCGGTGACGCCGCCGCCCGGATGGGCGCCGGAGCCGGCGAGGTAGAGACCGTCGAGCGGCATCCGGTAGCGGGCGTGGCCGAGCAGCGGCCGCCACAGGAAGAACTGGTCGAGGCCGGGCTCGCGCGTGGAGCGGGTGGCCGCCGGTCAGCCCGTAGTCGCGCTCGAGGTCGAGCGGGGTGAGCACCTGCCGGGCGACGACCTGCCTGGCCGATGCCCGGCGCGTAGCGCTCGAGCGTCGCCGACGACGAGGTCGCCGAGCTCGTCGCGGCGTGCGTCCCAGTCGCCCTCGCGCAGCCGGTACGGCAGCCACTGGACGATGACGCTCATGACGTGCGTGCCCGCGCCGCCGCCGCGCCCGTCGACGAGCGACGGGTCGACGAGCGACGGGATCGTCGCCTCGAGGATCGGGGTGCTCGCTGCATCGCGCCGTACTTGCGTGGCGTCGAAGGCGCGCTCGAGGGCGTCGATGCCGGGGCCCGATCGCGATCCGCCCGCGGAGCAGGCGCTGCGCCTCGTCGCCGGCCGCCGGGAACGCCGGCAGCCCGGCGAGGACGAGGTTGACCTTGGCGACCGTGCCCGGCGTCCGGATGTTGCCGGCCCGCCAGCGCGAGGGACGGCCCGAGCGCGACCGGGTCGACGAGGCCGGTCAGGAGCGCGCTTCGGGTCGACGGCCGCCACGACGGCCCGGGCCGCGATCTCCTCGCCGGACGGCGAGGACGACGCCGGTCGGCCCGGCCGTCGCGCGCGGTGATGGCGACGACCTCGGCGCCGGTCCGGATCTCGCCGCCGGCCGCGCGTCGCGCCGACGAGGGCGGCCGACAGCGCGCCCGGCCCGCCCCGGGCGAAGACCGTCTCGCCCGCCGCGCCGCCGTCGTTGCCGGCCGAGTCGGCGAGGAGGACGGCGGTCGTCCCGGCCGACCACGGACCCATCGCCGTGTAGCGCGACGCCGCGCCAGGCGATCGCCGCCCGGAGGAGCGTCGTCCTCGAACGACTCGGCCACGAAGTCGGCGACGGCCATCGGCAGGACCCGCAGGATCGTCCGGCCGTCGTCGCCGGCCGAGGCCGCGGAACGCGCGCCCGAGCTTGCAGACCCGGTGAGCGCGTCGCCCAGCGCCGGTGACTCGATGTCGGGCGGCGTCGTGGTCGCCGAGCTCGGCGAGGAACCGCGCCGAGCGAGCGGACGCGTCGGTCGAAGCCCGGCGTAGGCGTCGGCGTCGTGCGCCGAGCGCGCCCGGAGCGCCGTCCGCGGTCCGCGCGACGTCGCGCCCAGAGCGTCGACGGCCGCGCCGTCCGGCTGCGGGCGCGAAGACCCGGACGTCCGGCGCGACGAGCGACAGCCCGTGGCCGCGCGAGGTCGAGCTCGCGGACGACCGACGGCCGCAGCCGCCCGACCGTGTGGGCGAGCGTCGGGACCCGGACGCCCGGGCGCGAGCTCGGCGGTGTCGGCCGCGCCGCCGACCGGTCGCGTCGCTCGAGGACGAGGACCCGGCAGCCCGGCCTCGCCGAGGTAGGCGGCGGCGACGAGGCCGTTGTGGCCGCCGCCGATGACGATCGCGTCGTACGGCGTGGGCGTCGTCGGCGTCGCCGCATCGTTGGCTGGCCATCGTCAGGCCACCCTCCGGCCGCGGGCGCTGGAGGACCTCGAGCGCCGCGATGCCGGCCGTTGGCGCCCATGATCCCGCCGCCCGGGTGGGTCGCCGAGCCGCACAGCCAGAGGTCGCGGACCGGCGTCCGGAAGCGGGCGTAGCCGGGGACCGGCCGGTTGAAGAACAGCTGCTCGAGCGAGAGCTCGCCCTGGAAGATGTTGCCCTCGGTCAGGCCGATCGTCCGCTCGATGTCGAGCGGCGTCAGGACCTGGCGGTGGAGGATGATGTCGCGGATGTTCGGGGCGAACTCGGCGATCCGGTCGATGACGGCGTCGCCGAACGCCTCGCGGTTGTCGTCCCACGTCGCCGAGCTCGGGTCGCCAGCTTGTACGGCGCGTACTGGACGAAGCAGCTGATGACGTGCTTGCCGGGCGGCGCCATCGACGGGTCGACGAGGGTCGGGATGATCATGTCGATGTACGGCTCGCCGGCTCCAGTGGCCGTACTTCGCGTCGTCGTAGGCCCGCTCCATGTCGTCGATCGACGGGCTGAAGCAGATCGCGCCGCGGAGGTGCTCGCCGTCGCCGGGCAGGCAGGTGAAGTCCGGCAGCCGGTCGACGGCGAGGTTGACCTTGCCCGAGCGAGCCGCGGAACTTGAAGCGGCGGACCTCCTCCTCGAACTCCGGGTCGAGCGTGCCCGGCTCGAGCAGGTCGAGGAAGGTCACGCTGCGCGTCGACGCGAGCGACAGGACGACGTCGGCCTCGATCTCCTCGCCGGACTCGAGCGACGACGCCGGTCGCCCGGCCGCCCCTGACGATGATCCGCGCGACGGGCGCCTCGGTCCGGATCTCCGCGCCCGAGCGCCCGCGCGGCGCGGGCCGATCGCGTTGCGAGACGCCGCCGGTGCCGCCCTTCGGGATGCCCCAGGCGCGGAAGGCGCCGTCGATCTCGCCCATGTAGTGGTGGAGCAGGACGTAGGCGGTGCCCGGGCTCTTGACGCCCTGGTACGTGCCGATGATCCCGGACGCCGACATCGTGGCCTTGAGCGGATCGGTCTCGAACCACTGGTCGAGGAAGTCGGACGCGCTCATCGTCATGAGCTGGACGAAGACCGCCTGCTGGCGCTCGGGCAGCTGCTGGAAGCGCGCGGGCGAGGCCCGGCCAGCGGCAGCAGCGGCCGCGGGTCGAGGCCGGTCGGGTCGGGCGGCACGATCGCGAGGATCGGCTTGATGAAGCGGGCCATCTCGACCATGAGCTGGCCGTATTCCTCGTACGCCTCGGCGTCGACTGCGGACCAGCGGCGCAGCTCGCGGATCGTCCGGCCGTGGTCGTTGACGCGCCACAGGTAGTCGCCGCCGCCGGCCGCGGCCCCTCGCCCTGCGCAGCGGCGTGAACGTGCCGTCGAGCGGCAGGATGTCGAGGCCGTGCTTGGGCAGCTCGAGCTCGCGGATGATCTCCGGCCGGAGCAGGCTACACGACGTAGCTGAGACGACGCGAGAACCGGAAGCCCGGGAAGATCTCCTCGGTGACGGCCGCGCCGCCGAGGACGTGGCGCTTCTCGAGGACCAGCGTCCTCAGCCCGGCCCGCGCGAGGTAGGCGGCGCTGATGAGGCCGTTGTGGCCGCCACCGATGATCGACCGCGTCGTAGCGCTGGGCCACGCGAGCCTCCGTCATCCACGCTGCATAGGGTTGCTGCCGAACTCTACCCGAGGTCCACCGTCGCCCGCCCTGCTGAGCGCTCCGAGAGAGTGTGTCCATCAGGTGTGTTAGTATCGGCACATCGCGTCGCACACGGGGACACGTCATGGTCATGGTCCGCACCAACCTCACCCTGCCGGAGGAGACTCCTCGAGCGGATCGACGAGGTCGCCGGCCCTCGCGGCCGCAGCTCCTACATCGCCGATCGCGTGGTCGAACGGCAGGTCCGCCGCGACCTCGCAGCGAAAGGTGTTCGAGGCGACGCCGGGAGCGATGGATCGGCAAGCCTGGCTGGATGAACCCGGACGAGGCGCTCGCGCTTCGCCAAGCGAGCTCAGGGCGAGTTGGGATCGACCCGGAGTGAGGTACCTCCTCGACACGACCCTGCTCATCGATCACGCGGACGGGCTGCCGCCGGCGGTCGCTCTCGTCGCGCGCCTGTTCGAGGAGCCGAACGACCTCTACACGTGCGATGCCATCGTCGCGGAGGCCCTCTCGCGGGGCAGCGCCGAGCACATCGCGACGGTCATCGGCGACTGCTCGAGGTCCTGGAGTACGTGTCGACGATCCCCGGCGCTGCCTACCGCGCCGCGGAGTCCCGGCGGCGGCGCGGTCAGACGAGCCATCGGACGCTCGGCGACGCGCTCATCGGTGGGGTGGCCTGGTCCCTCGGCGCCACCGTCGTGACCCGGAACCCGGGCGACTTCATCGCCCAGGGGATCCCCGTCCTCGACCTACTGACCGGCGCGACCCGAGTCCGTCGGGCGTCGATCCAGCCTGAGCTGTCATCCATACTGGCGCCGATAACCCCGGCTGGAGAGATGGCTTGAGCGTCGGCACCGCATTCCACCCCCGGACGGCGCCACTCAATCGGAAGATGCAGTGGCGCGAGTGGTCGGGCTATTTCGCCTCGAGCGTCTACGCCGACGCCCACGACATCGAGTACAACGCGATCCGCGAGGCGGCCGCCCTCATCGACGTCTGCCCGCTCTACAAGTACCAGCGTGTCGCGGGCCCGACGCGCATCCGCCTCGTCGACCGGGTCATCACCCGCGACGCGACGCAGGCTGCACGTCGGCCAGGTCTTCTACACGCCGTGGTGCGACGAGTACGGCAAGGTCATCGACGACGGCACGGTCCACCGCCTGGCCGAGGACCGCTTCCGCTGGACCGCCGCGGACCCGCAGCTGCGCTGGCTCCGCCAGAACGCCGCGCGGGCTCGACGTGACCATCGAGGACGACGAGCGAGCGGACGGCCGCCGTCGCGCTCCAGGGCCCGCTGTCGCGGGCGGTCCTCGAGGCAGCCACCGGCGAGTCGTTCGCCGACCTGCGCTACTTCCGACGTCGCGCCTCCCGGATCGGCGGAATCAGCGGTCGACGTGAGCCGCGACCGGCTACACCGGCGACCTCGGCTACGAGCTGTGGATCGACGCCGCCGACGCGGTCGCGGTGTGGGATCGCCTCGTCGAGGCCGGGCGTCGCGTACGGCATCCGGCCGGCCGGCATGCTCGCCCTCGACGTCGTCCGCCTCGAGGCCGGGCTCATCCTCCTCGAGGTCGACTACACGAGTGCCCGCCACGCCCTCAACCCGGAGCAGACGTACTCGCCGGCGGAGATCGGCCTCGGGCGCCTCGTCGACCTCGACAAGGGCGCCGTTCGTCGGCCAGCGGGCGCTCGCCGGCGAGGCGCGGGCCGGCGGACCGTCGCGCCGGCTCGTCGGGCTGACCAGCTCGACTGGTACGGCATCGAGGCGCTCTACGCCGCCCAGGACCTGCCGCCGGCGGTCACCCGCCAGCGTCTCGCGCGCGCCGGTGCCGGTCTTCGACGCGGCCGGCCGCCAGGTCGGCCGGGCAACGAGCACCGGCTGGAGCCCGATCCTCAAGCAAGCCCATCGCCCTCGCCTCGGTGCCGCCGGCGTTCGAGGCGCCCGGCTCGCGGCTGGGCATCGAGTGGACGGTCGAGGGCCGCCGCGGCCGCGTCGCGGCCACCGTGGTACCGCTGCCGTTCCTCGACCTCGCCCGCAAGCGCGCCTGACCCGCGGCTGGCGGGGCGGCGGCCGACCCACCGCCGCGCGGCGGCCGACCCGCCGTCAGGAGTCGACGAGCGACAGCGCCCCGACGATCGACCGGAAGCTCGCCTCGCTCATCCCGGTCGCCGGTGAACGTCCACGACGGCACCTGGCCCGGCGCGACGTAGACCGCGTAGCCGTTCGACCCTCCGAGGTCGACGATCGTGCCGTCGAGGTCACCGATCGCGATGTCGCCGAGGTCCTGGGCGGACGGGGCGCAGGCGGTCGGACTATCCGTGCACCAATGGCCCTCGCGGAGCTCCAGGTGCGCACCGGTGTTGTCGTGATAGCCGATCACCATCCGACCGCCGTTGGCGAGGGCGTAGGTATTCCGACCGACTCCGAGGTCGACGGCCCAGGTCGATGGCAGGACCGCGCAGTAGACCGGCCACGCCACGGCCTCCGCGATGGCGACGAAGAAGTCGCGCGTGTCCGCGCTGCCGAAGCAGGCCGCCGCTCCCTGGTCGGGACCGTGGGCGCTGGTAGCGGTCGGGGTCGGCGTCGGGGCCGGTTCGCTCGACGCGGTCTGCTCCGCCGATGCAGACGCCGACTCGACGGGCGAGGCCGGCACGGAGGGTTCCTCCGACGGGCTCGGCGGCTGGCTCGACTCGAGCGCGCTCGGGCTCGGCGGGCTCGGCTGCGGCGTGTCCGTCGTGGCGCCACAGGCGGCGACGGAGGCGGCGAGGAACGCCGCCGACATCGAGATGGAGATGGCCCGGCGGAGGACCGCACACGGCCCAACGCGCGCTCGCTTCACGGGCTGAGACTAGCGGCCGTGGGCGCCGAGGGTCAATCGATGCCCCTCTTGGGCGCCCGCCATCACCCCGCCTCGGTCCGGCCGAGACCGACGAGGCCCGGGTCGACCCCGAACACCTCCCGGATCCGCGACGGGGACAGGACCTCGCCGGCCGGACCGTCCGCCACGAGCACGCCACGGTCGAGGATGGCGGCGCGGGGGAAGAAGTGGCGGGCGAGGGCGAGGTCGTGGAGGACACCGACCACCGTGACCCCGTCGCGTTCGTTGAGGTCGACGAGCAGCTCCATCACCGCGACCTGGTGGCGGATGTCGAGGTGGGCCGTCGGCTCGTCGAGGACGAGGAGCGGCGCCTCCTGGGCGACGGCCATGGCGAGCAGGACGAGCTGGCGCTCGCCGAGCGACAGCTCCCGGGCGTCCCGGCCGAGCAGGTGGCCGACACCGACCCGGTCGATCGCCGCCGCGACGGCCGAGCGGTCCGCCGGCCGCATGCCCCGGACGGGGTGCTCGTGGGGCAGCCGGCCGAGCCCGACGACCTCCTCGACGGCCATCGCGAAGGGAAGGCTCGCCTGCTGCGGAACGACGGCGACGCGGCGGGCCAGCTCCAGGCGGTCGAGCCGGCCGACCGGCCGGCCGTCGACGAACGCCACTCCTTCGACCGGGACGAGGCCGAGCATCGCCCGGAGCAGCGTCGACTTGCCGGCCCCGTTCGGGCCGAGGAGCGCCACCCGCTCCCCGCGGGCGATCGTAAGGTCGACGTCCCGGAGGACGCGTCGCTCGCGGTAGGCGACCGAGACGGCGGCCAGCCGGATCATCGTCGCCCTCGGATCGCCGAGGGGCGGACGCTCGACCGCGCCCGACGCAGGGGCGGTCACAGCTCGTAGCCGGCCGACGACCGGCGCAGGAGGAGGATGAAGAAGGGTGCCCCGATGAGCGCCGTCACGACCCCGACGGGGATCTCCCCGAGCGCCCGTGCCACGAGGTCCGCGCAGACCATGAGGAGGGCGCCCACGAGGGCCGAGAGCGGGAGGACCCGACGGGCGTCCGGGCCGACGGCCAGTCGGACGAGATGCGGCGCGACGAGCCCGACGAACCCGATCAGGCCGCTCACCGCCACCGCCGCGGCCGTCACGAGGGTCGCCAGGATGAGGAGGATCCGGCGCTCCCGGACGACGTCGACCCCGAGGTAGGCGGCCGACTCCTCGCCGAGGAGGAAGCCGTTCAGGCTCCTCGCCCGCAGGCCGATCGCGACGATGCCGAGACCGATGAGCGGGAGCGTCGCCACGAGTCGCTCCCAGGTCGCCCCGTCGAAGCTGCCGAGCAGGAAGTCGAAGATCTGGCGGAGTTGCGCTCCCGACAGGTACATCGCCATCGCCAGGCCGGCGGCGAGGAGCGAGCTGACGGCGTAGCCGGTCAGCAGCAGGGAGGCCATCGGGGCCGCGCGGCTCGTTCGGGAGAGGCCGATGACGACCCACACGGCGATGAGGGCGCCGACGAACGCGAGGGCCTGGACGAGGCCGAACTCGAACAGGAGGATGCGGGTCGGGATGAGCACGCCGATGGCGGCTCCGAGGGCCGCCCCGCTGGCCGTGCCGAGCACGTACGGGTCGGCGAGCGGATTGCGGAGCAGCCCCTGGAAGGTTGCTCCGGCGACCGCCAGGCCGCCGCCGACGAGGGCCGCCGTGAGGACCCGGGGAAGGCGGATGTCGATGACGATCGTCTCGGCGGCCGGCGTCCAGACCACCCCGATGTCGAGCCCGGTGAGGCGATGGATGAGGATGGCCACGGTCTCGGCGGGCGGGATCCAGACCGTGCCCAGGCCGACCCCGAGGACGATCGCGACGACGAGCGCGACGGAGGCCGCCACGATCAGCCGGCGCGTCCGGGTCGTCGTCCGCTCGAGGCGGACGGCACGTCCGGTCGGCTGGGCCGCGGCCTGCGTCGCCACGGTCAGGGCGCCGCGCTGACCGGGGCCGCCGCGGACGCCGAGGCATCCGGGCTGGCCCCCGGGCTCGCCGCGGGCAGGAGATTCGCCGCCTCGGGATGGATGGCCAGGGCGAGGTCGCGGAGACCCTCGACGAGGCGCGGCCCGGGCCGGGTGATGACGATGTCGTCGACCGGCCGGATGGCCTGGGCCTTCACCGCGGTCATCGTCCCCCAGCCCGGGCGGCCTTCGACGATCTTCGGCGTCGCCCCATACGCGGCGTCACCGAGCACGATGACCTCCGGGTCGGCGGTGACGAGCTTCTCGAGCGGGATGTCGAACTTGTTGGGGTCGCCGGTCGTGATCGGCATGCCTCCCGCGAGCGTGATCATCCCGGTGAGGTACGACTGGTCGGCCGGGCCGTAGATCGCCCCCGTCGTGTCGATCTCGTAGAAGGTCCGCGGCGCCGGCAGGGTGGCCACGGCGGCGTGGACCTGGTCGATGCCGGCCTGCATCGAGGCCGTGAGGTCGCGAGCGGCGTCGCTCTCGCCCACCGCCTGCCCGACGAGGTCGATGTCGTGGAGCACGCCGGGCACGTCCCGGGCGTAGACGACGAGGACCGGGATGCCGAGCGAGCGGAGCTTGGCCAGCTGATCGGGCGGGTTGAAGCCGTTGCCGCCGGCCAGGACGAGGTCGGCCCCGAGCCCGACGATCTTTTCGATGTCGATCGCCGTGTAGGTCGCGACCTGGGGCAGCGTCTTGACCTGGGCGGGGTAGTCGTCGAACGAGGTCACCGCGGCGAGTCGGTCTCCGGCCCCCACGGCGTAGACGGTCTCGGTCGTCCCGGGGCTCAACGACACGATCTTCTGGGGAGCCTTGGCGAGGGTGAGGCTGTTCCCTTCGTCGTCGGTGAGGGTGACCGGGAACGATGGCGTCGGGGTCGGGCTCGGCGAGGGCGTCGAGGCGGAGGTCGCCGCCGGCGCCGGGGTCGTGGTCGGGGCCGCTGTGGAGGCCGCCGAGCAGCCGGCGAGGAAGGCCGCGAGCACGATCGCGGCCGCCGCGATCGAGTGCCGCTGGGAACGACGACGCCCCTCGCGTCGGCCGGACGGAGGGGCGCTGATGACGGGGTCCATGGTGCTTTCCCTTTCTCTCGAAGGTTCGAGCATCCACCCCGGGGTCGGCGACCGGACTCTCGCCCAGATGGGCGATCACCGTAGCGGGACTGTGCCGGAATCGCACCGGACTTCGCGACCGCAGGGGCGTGATCTGAGGTTGTCGGCCGGACTGTAGCACGGGGCCGGGCGACCGGCTCGAGGGCACGCCGGGGGCCGCGGCGCGGCACCGTCGGGCCCCGATAAGTGCCCGCGAAGCGACGCCTGCGACGATCCCCGCCTCGCCTCCTCCCGCCCGTGTCGGTACCACCCGCCGGAGGAGGTCCTCGATCGTGTCCCCGCACCGATGGTGGCGACCGTGCACTCCGCTGCTCATCGCCTGTCTCGCCACGGCGACCCTCGCCGTGGGTCCGGTCGACGGCGCCTACCAGGCGACCGTCGTCTCCAACGAATCCGCCTTCCGGCCGCCGTGCGTCGGTTTCACCGACTCGCTGCCGGCCAAGATGCTGGCCGCCGCGAAGGCCGCCTACAGCCGGCTCGGCTACACGACCGGGGCCTACACGACGACTTCCTTCACCCGGGCGTCCGTCCTCAGCCGGACGGTCAACGACTGGGGGTTCTATGTCCACTCGCACGGCGACTACTACTGGCACTCCGGCGACCAGCGCCGCTACTCCGGGTTCCGCGAGGATGGCGGCGACTGCTCCCAGGCGGTCGTCTTCTCCAAGGACATCGCCGCCAAGCGGGCCGGCCGAGCCACGAACCTCGTCGTGATCTCGACCTGCTTCAACGGCGACCAGTACACGACCCTGCCGGCCGCCTTCGGCATCGCCAAGACGAAGGCAGCCTGGAACGGGCCCAAGTTCTTCCTCGGCTACCTCGGCGAGGCGTACGACAACGACGAGTGGACCTTCGAACAGCGCTTCTGGGACGCCCTCGCCAAGGGGCGCCACACCGGCCAGGCCTTCGATATCGCGATGCTCGGATCGTTCACCCACGCCTCCTTCGGCGCCGACTGGTGGGGTTCGTACGACTCCTTCGGCCTGGCCGGTCCGTACGACCCGCCCTGCACCGCCTGCCAGTAGAGGTGACGACGTGGCCAGATCCCAGATCCTTCGGGCGACCCTCGCCGCCGCGTTCATCGCCGGGTCCGTCGCGGTGACGGCGCTCGTCGCGGCCACGCCTCGCAGCGGGGCGGCGGCCGATCCGTTCGTGGCCGGCCAGCAGGCGGTCGATGTGGCGACCCTCTCGGGGCCGGCGGCCGCGGCCGGGATCGCCCGGGCCGACGCGACCCGGACCCAGCTCGGCCTGCCGCTGCCCGCCCGGCAGGTCGTCAGCCATGTGGTCGACCGCTTCGCCGGCACGACCTACGACGAGGTGACCGCCTTCGACGGGGTGGGCCGGATGACGGCCCTCCAGCAATTCGACACAGCCGGACGCCTGACCGCCGCGGTGCGCTTCGGCCTGACCGGGGACGGCGGTCCGCCGCTGGCGGACGCCGCCGCCGCACGACAGCGTGCGCAAGGGCTGGTCGGAGCGGCGCTCGGCGCCCCGCCGGCCGGCGTCGCCGGGGTCGTCCGGAGCGGCTCCGACGGTGGCTGGACGGTCGCCTGGACGCGATCGGTGGCCGGGATCCCCGTGCCGGGTGACGGGGTCCGCGTGCAGCTGTGGGCGGACGGATCGCTCCACGGGTTCAGCCGGACCGAGCGGTCGCTCGCGCCGGCTCCCGCGGTGACCCTCGACCGAACGACGGTACGGGGTCTCGTCGATGCCCAGCTCGGCCGCTGGTTCAGTGGCGCCCAGCGGGGCGAGGTCACGGTGACCGCGATGGAGCTCGGCTGGATGGCGCCGAACGACACCTTCTCTCCGGACCGGCCGGATGCCCCGTCGTCGACGCTCCGCCTCTCCTGGGTCGCCCGCGTCGCCACGACCGGGTCTCTCGCCGACAGCCTCCGCGGCCTCGAGCTCTACCTCGATGCCGGCGATGGCACTCTCATCGGCGGCGACGTCCTCCGGTGACGCCGCTCCCGCCGCCCCGCCGATCCACGCGCGCCCGACCGGGCACGCCACTCGCCCTCGCGGTCGCGGTCGGGGCCGTGATCGGTGCGCTCATGGTCGGGGCGTGTGCGCCCGGTCCGTCCGGTCCCGACCGACGACCGAGCGCCTCGTCATCGGTCGAGCCGGCTTCTCCGTCCGACGCCCCATCCCCGGGCGCAGGGATCGGGACGGGCGGGACCGAAGGCCTCCGGGTCCTCGCCGGCAGCCCGGGGGCGATGCGCCTCGTCCGATCCGCCGGCGAACAAGGCGTCCTCGCGCCGGATCCCGCAACGTCCGGTCTTCCCCCCGATGCTCGCTGGGTCTCCGGCGATGCCGGTCGCGGTTTCGTCGCGACGGCCGGGCCGACCGGCCGGATCCTCACCCTCGATCCGACCCGGGCCGGCTCCTCCGGCCACGCCGCCGGGTGGCGGCCGTTCTCGATCCGACCGGCGCCGGGTTCGACATTCCGCGGTCCCCCGTCGTTCGCGGCACTCTCGCCCGACGGCCGCTCGATCGCGGCCACCATCGGCGACCCGACATCGGGGGCGGCGGACGCCGGGCTGCTCATCGTCGATCGGGCCTCCGGCCGGGCCTCGGTCGCGAATCTCGACGGCAGGCTGGACGGCTACCCGCCCGCCTGGCTCGGGAACAGGACCGTCGCCGTTCCCATCCTCGATCGCTCCGACACGGCCACGATCGCCGTCGTCGATGGCGCGACCGGCGGGGTGGCCCAGCGGCCGGGCCTCGGCGGCTCGCTCGCGGCATCGACGGACGGGCGGCGCATCGCCATGAGCTCACACGCCGGGGACCGCATCGTGGTCGGCGACTCGACCGACCTCGGCAGCTCAGCGGGATGGACCGAGGTCGTCGCTCGGACGAACTTGCCGGACCCGACCGACCGGGCCGCACAGGTGCTGCTCGACGCGACCGGGACGCGGCTCGCCGTCGCCTGGCTGGGCGTGACCGGCGAGGCGGCGAACGTGACGGTCTATGGCGCAGTGGATGGCGGATGGACGGCGGCGGGCACGGTCGCGCTGCCGGGCGGGGCGACCCGCGTGGTCCTCGTCGGGTTCGATCCGTGACCGGCCGGCCGGCGCCGGCCGCGATCACACGGTGGCGTACTCCGGGGATGCCGCGAAGATCGAGACTTGGGCCTCTTCGGGCAGCATGACGCCGAAGATCTTCTGGAGGGTCAGGAGGTGGACGCAGGACGCAAAGCTCTCGAAGTAGTGGCAGGTGCAATGCCACGAACCGGCGTCGAGCGTGACGTTGTGGGTGTCGTTGTCACCGCGGAACGTGAGCGCGAGACGGTCGATCGTGATCCGGTCCAACTCGCGCGCGTAGCGGTTCGCCTTCTCGACCTTGCCGATCAGAGAGCTGTGCATCGTCGATGACCCTCCATCGCCCAGGGTCTCGACCCGAGGCGCTGACCGTCGCCCGCCCCCGGTCATGCACCGTCGACCGGTGATGGCGGTCGCCTACCCGGAGCCTACACCCATCGGGGTCCCGGGTCACCCCCGAAATCGGTACCGCAGCCCCCCGACTCCTGCCGACGGGCCCCGACGCACCCCGACGGGTCCGACGAACGCCCACGCCCCACCGACGAGCGGCGGCGGATGTCAGGGCGCGTTCGTCCCCTCGCGCCCGAAGTCGTCTCGACAGTCGGACGACATCCTCGAGCTCGGGGGTCGACACCTCGACGAGCTCGACGTCGCTGCCGAGCGCCTCGTAGCGATGGACGCGCCCGATCGGCACCCGGCGATGCTCGCCGGGGCCGAGGTCCTCGACCGTCATCGTCCCGTCGGGCGCCGCGAGGTGCAGGCGCAGCGTGCCCGAGAGGACGAGGATCGACTCGTCCTTCCGCTCGTGGTACTGGAGCGACAGGCGGTGGCCGGCGGTGAGGTGGAGGATCTTGCCGACGTAGCGGTCGGTGACCGCCCAGATGAGCTCGTGGCCCCACGGCTTCTCGACCCGTCGGGTGTCATCCCCGGCGGGTGACGCGGTGGTCGTCGGGTCCGTCACGCCTCGCGCACCAGTCGCTCGCCCGCCTCGACGAGCGCGTCACGGGCCTCGGCCGAGGTCGCCTCGGTGTAGATCCTGACCAGCGGTTCCGTGCCGCTCGTGCGGACGAGGAGCCACGACCCGTCGGCGGTGAAGAACTTCGAGCCGTCTGCCGTCTCGAGGACCTGGGTCCGGACGATCGGCTGCCCCGCGACCTCGGCCGGCGGGTGGTCGGTGAGAACCGAGAGGAGGCGCGACTTCGCCGCCGCGTAGGCCGCTCGCTCGACATGGACGTCGATCCGCCGGTAGAACGACGGGCCGGCGATCTCGTGGAAGTGGGTGAGGGACCGCGATACCGGCCAGCGGCCCGCCGTCCGCTCGCGGAGGAACAGGTCGAGGAGCATGAGGTCGGCGTAGATGCCGTCCCGTTCGGGCAGGTGCATCCCGAACCCGTAGCCGCCGGACTCCTCGGCACCCATCATCGCCCCGGTCTCGATCATCTTCGGGCCGATGTACTTGAAGCCGACCGAGGTCTCGTACACGGGGATGCGGTAGCGCTCCCCGAGCCGCTCGGCCATCGAGGTGTTGTTGACGCTCTTGACGACGGGCTGGCGGATCCCCCGGTGCTCGGCGAGGTAGTACATGAGCAGCCCGGTGACCTCGAGCTGGTGGATGAACGAGCCCTGCTCGTCCGCCGCGCCGGCCCGGTCGGCGTCGCCGTCGAGGAACAGGCCGAGATCGTAGCCGCCACCGGCGAGCATCCCGAGCGCCTCATCGACATTGGGCCGGATCGGCTCCGGGTTCACCCCGCCGAAGTAGGGGTTCCGCTCCTGGTGGATCTCGGTGATCCGGATGCGGCCGCCGGCAAGGAGACGGCTGATCCAGCCGGCCCCGGCGCCCCACATCGGCTCGACGAGGACGTGGGCGTCGGCCGCCTTCAGGGCGTCGATGTCGAGCGTCCGGCGGGTATACCGCTCGTAGCCGTCGTACGGGTCGAAACGCTCGACGAGTCCGGCCGCCTCGGCGTCGGCCAGTGGTCGGCGGTCGATCGCCGTGCCGCCGTTCGTCGCGATCCGCCCCTCGAGGACGGCGATGATCTCGGGACCGGCGGCCGAGCCGGTGGGCGCCTTGACCTTGAACCCGTTGTCGGTCCACGGGTTGTGGCTCGCGGTGATCATGATGCCGGCCGCGGCCGATCGTTCGACGACCTCATAGGAGGTCATCTGGGTCGGCACGGCGTGAGCGGCGATGGCGACCGGGATGTCATGGGCGAGGACGACCTCGGCCGCCGCCGCCGCGAAGTGCTCGGATGCGAACCGCCGGTCGTAGGCGATGACGATGCCCTTGGCCTGCTCACCGCGGGCCGTGACATAGGCCGCCACACCGTCGGCGCAGCGACGCACGTTCTCGAACGTGTACTCGTCGGCGACGCGGGCGCGCCAGCCATCCGTCCCGAAGACGATCGTCGTCGGCCGGGGCGTCTCGGCGATGATCGTCATGACCGGACCTCCTGGGCTGCGACGCGCTCGAGGAGCGCCTCGAGGATCGGACGGTCGGACGCCGCCCCGGCGAACAGGGCCGTCGGTGCCGACGCGCTGATGCTACCGCGCGGGCCGTCGAGGATTCCGAGCCGTCCGTCGGTCCGGGCGAGGAGCAGGTCGTCCTCTCCGAGCGTGACGGCCTCGCCCGGCGGGACGACCCGCCCCGACGGGCGGCCGCCGAGCGCCTCGAGCAGCGCCGGCCAGCCACCGAGATCGCTCCAGCCGACGTCCATCGCGCCCATCACGACGCGGCCATCCTTGGCCGCCCCCTGCATCACCGCGTAGTCGATCGAGATCGGGGTGAGGCGGTCGTAGGCCGCGGCGAGCGACGCGTCGGACCGCAGCGACGACTCGATCGTCGTCAGGAGGCCGGCCGCGTATCGCTCGAGGGCCGTCCGGATGGCGCGACGCCGCCACAGGAACATGCCGGCATTCCAGGCCACGCCCGGCTCGCGCGCCAGCTCGCGGGCACGACCGGCCGAGGGCTTCTCCTCGAAGCCACGGAGCGGGTACGCCTCGAGGCCTCGGACGACCTCGCCCCGGCCCTGGTCCGGCAGCAGGTAGCCGTATTCGGTGGCCGGCCTCGACGACCTGGATGCCGAGGGTCACGAGCGGGTCCTCGAGGCCGAACGAACCCTGGGCGATGCCGGCCTCGCGATCGTCGGACGGAGCAGCCGCGGCGGCGATCACGTCGCGATAGACGCCCTCGAGCTCGATCGTCGTGTCGGCCGGCAGGACGACCATGACTTCGTCGTCGGGCCGATCGACCGCCGCCACGGCCAGCGCGACGGCCGGTGCGGTGTTCCGGCCGGTCGGCTCGGCGAGGATGCGGACGCCGGGCAGCTGGGCGGCGACGAGGCCGCGGTAGCGGCGGTCGGTGACGATCGTGATCGTGTCCTCGGGCCCGAGGATCGGCCCGACGCGGGCGGCCGTCCGCTGCAGGAGCGTCTCATCGCCGAGCAGCGGCAGGAACGGTTTCGGCCGCTCGGGCGTGCTGAGCGGCCACAGGCGGGTGCCTCCCCCGCCGGCGAGGATCACGACATGCATCGGGCGCCATTCTAGGGGGCCGGCGGCGCCCGCCCGGCCGGAGGATCAGCCGGCGGTCGCGGCCACCGCGTCGGGTGCCGGAAGACCGGCCTCGTCGGCCAGCAGCTGGGCCTTGTCGGTCCGTTCCCATGGCAGGTCGAGCTCGGGCCGGCCGAAATGGCCGTAGGCGGCGGTCTGCCGATAGATCGGCCGGCGCAGGTCCAGGGCGTCGATGATCGAGGCCGGCCGGAGGTCGAAGTGCCGCTCGATGAGGGACTGGATCCGGGCGTCGGGGATGCGCCCCGTGCCGAACGACTCGACCGAGAAGCTGATCGGACGGGCGATCCCGATGCCGTAGGCGATCTCGACCTCGAAGCGGTCGGCGAGGCCGGCCGCGACGACGTTCTTGGCCACCCAGCGGGCGGCATAGGCCGCCGAGCGGTCGACCTTCGTCGGGTCCTTGCCGCTGAACGCACCGCCGCCGTGGCGGGCCATCCCGCCGTAGCTGTCGACGATGATCTTGCGACCGGTGAGGCCGGCGTCGCCCATCGGCCCGCCGGTCACGAATCGGCCGGTCGGGTTGACGTGCATGATCGGATCCTCGCCGCGGAGCTCCTTGGGGATCGTCGGCAGGATCACGGTCTCGGCGATGTCGGCCCGCAGCCGTTCGGGTCGCGCGTCCGGGTCGTGCTGGGCGGAGACGACGACGGTCCGGACCCGCTTCGCCACGCCGCGCTCGTACTCGACCGTCACCTGGGTCTTGCCGTCGGGGCGGAGGTACGGCAGCTGGCCGCTCTTGCGGACCTCGGCCAGCCGGCGGGCCATCCGGTGGGCAAGGGCGATCGGGAGCGGCATGAGCTCGGGCGTCTCGCGGCAGGCGAAGCCGAACATCATCCCCTGGTCGCCGGCGCCGAGTTCGCGGGACGAGGCCGCGTCGTCGCGCGTCTCGAGGGCGGCGTCGACCCCCATCGCGATGTCGCCCGACTGCTCCTTGACGCTGACGAGCGTGCCGCACGTCAGGTAGTCGAAGCCGTAGTCGGCGCGGGTGTAGCCGATCTCGCGGACCGTGTCGCGGACGACCGCCTGGAGGTCGACGTAGGTCTTGGTCGAGATCTCGCCGAGGACGAGGACGAGGCCGGTCGTCGTCGCCGTCTCGCAGGCCACCCGGGCGAAGGGGTCGCGGGCGATGATCGAATCGAGGATCGCGTCGCTGATCTGGTCGCACATCTTGTCGGGGTGACCCTCGGTCACCGACTCCGACGTGAACAGGTAGTGCTCGGCTCCGACGATGCTCGTCATGACGCTCCTCGTACGTTCGTCGGCAGGGTAGCACGGGCCTCCCGGATGGCCTGCGGCGGCGGGGCACTCAGGCCCTTCGGCACGTTCGGAACGGCCCGACCCACCCCTACACTCCGTCCATGGACGACTCGCGGGGGCATGCCCAGGCCCTGGACGCAGCCGATCCCCTGGCCGACTTCCGGGCGCGGTTCGTGATCGACGACCCGGACCTCGTCTACCTCGACGGGACTTCGCTCGGCCGCCTGCCGCGCTGGACCGCGGCGCGCCTCGCCGGCCTCGTCCGCGACGGCTGGGGCGGCGACCTCGTCCGCGGCTGGGACGAGTGGGTCGACCTGCCGGCGCGGATCGGCGATCTCATCGGTGGCGGGCTCCTCGGGGCGCGGCCCAACGAGGTGGTCGTCGTCGATTCGGTCACGACGAACCTGTATCGGGCCGCGACCGCGGCGCTCGATGCCCGGCCCGGCCGACGGTTCATCCTCGTCGATCGCGACGAGTTCCCGACCGATCGTTACGTGCTCGAGGGCCTGGCCGCTGCCCGCGGGCTCGAGATCCGCTGGATCGACCGCGACCCCGTCGACGGCCCGCGGTCCGACGACCTGATCGGCCTCCTCGACACGGACGTCGCGCTCGTCGTCCTCAGCCATGTCGACTACCGGAGCGCCGCCATCGCCGACGCGGCGACCATCACCGCCGCCGCCCACGAGGCGGGTGCGATCGCCCTGTGGGATCTCTGCCACGCGGTCGGCTCGATCCCGATCGACCTCACGGCCTGGGGGGCCGATCTGGCGGTCGGCTGCACGTACAAGTACCTGAACGCCGGTCCGGGGTCGCCGGCTTTCCTCTACGTCCGGTCCGAGCTGCAGGACTCGCTCCGCAACCCGATCCAGGGCTGGTTCGGCCGGCGCGACCAGTTCGCCATGGGTCCGGGCTACGATCCCCAGCCCGGGATCCGCGGCTGGCTCACCGGCACGCCCTCGGTGCCCGGCCTCGTCGCCGTCGAGGAGGGAGCACGGCTCTCGATCGAGGCCGGCATCGAGGCGATCCGGGCCAAGGGGATCGCCCTGACGTCGTATGCGATCGAGCTTCACGACGCCTGGCTCGAGCCGCTCGGCTGCACGCTCGGTTCGCCGCGCGACGCGGATCGGCGGGGGTCGCACGTGTCGGTCCGCCACCCCGACGCGAGGGCCATGACGGCCCGACTCCTCGAGGCCGACGTGGTGACCGACTTCCGGGCTCCGGATTCGATCCGATTCGGGCTCGCCCCGCTCTACACGCGCTTCGTCGACGTCCGCTCGGGGCTCGACCGGCTGCGGGGAGCGCTGACGTGAAAAAGCCGGTGCAACGTCCGGGCCGGTCCTGCGTCCCTCGGTGTCGACGAACCCCTCACGGAGGTCCGCATGGTCGCCATCGGGGCGTTACAGCTCGAACCGCCGTCCATCGTGGATCCTGACGCCACGGCCGCCCGGCCCTCGACGCGTGCCACGGCCGACGAGGCCGCCGCGCTCTTCGAAGCGTACGGAGAGCGGATCCGCCGCTACATCGCGTTCCGCGTCCGCGGCCTCGAGGAGGCGGAGGATCTCGCCGCGGACGTCTTCCGCCGGCTGATGACGGGTCCCATCCCCGACGAGGCGGCCGCCCGGCCGGCCTGGCTCTTCAAGGTCGCCCACAACGCGATCGTCGATCACTACCGGCGGCGGCGCTCGCTCGTCTCGCTCGGCGGCATCCTCGAGCGACCCGACGACGCCCCGAGCCTGCCCGAACAGGCGATCCGGGACGAGCGGCTGCGGGCCATCGATCGCGCCCTCGGCCGGCTCGTCGGCACGCAGCGGGCGGCGATCTACCTGCGGTTCTACGAGGATCTCGAGTACGCCGACATCGCCACGATCATGGGCATCCCGGCGGTCACCGCCCGGACCCTCGTCCATCGCGGGCTCAAGCGAGTCGCGACCCAGGTCGCGGAGGTGGAGCGATGAGCGGCGACGAGCGACAGCCGATGGACGGCGGCGCGCCCGACGTCCTGGAACTCGCCGAGGCGGTCGCCGCCGGACGGCTCCCCCGGTCGGCGGCCGAGGCGACGATCCGTGGCCGCCACGCCGGCGATCCGGGTGCGACCGAGGCGGAGCTCGCGGAGCTCGATGAGCTGGTCGCCGCGATCGGCGGCGTGCGTCAGCACGCGGTCGCCTTCAGGCGCTCGGTCGACGAGCGGAGCCTCGGCCCCGTCGCGGCCGGCATGCCGCCGGCCGACGGCACGGTCGACCCACGGCGAGTCGTCGCCGGCGAAGTCCGCCTCAGCTCGCGATCGACGCGCTCCCGCTGGGCCGCACCGGGCCTGCTCGCTGCGGCGGCACTGGTCGTGATCGCGGTCATCGTCGGCTCGAACCTGGCGACCGCCCCGGTCGCCGGCTCGCCGTCGCCGTCTCCCGCCTCGTCGGGCATCGCCGTCGCGTCGGGCACGCCCGCGGCGAGCGCGAGCACCGCACCGAGCCCATCGACGACCCCGGTCCCGTCGATCGGTCCCTCGGTCGCACCGACGCCGACCACGGCCCCGAGCCCGGTCCCGACGGCCGCGCCGGGCGTCCCGGCCATCCTGTCCGCACAACTCTCCGGGGCACCGACCGTCGCCTATTGGACGCTGACGACCGAGACGAAGGTCGTCGTCACGGCCTGGTCGCCGGATGGATCGGCTCCGCGGTTCGCCTTCACGGTCTCGACCTGGCAGGACCCCGACCGGGCGAGTGGCTCGGTCATCGACCGGCGGGTCGTCGTCTCGCCCGACGGGCGACGGGTCGTCTTCGCCGAGACGGAGTTCTCCCCGACCTCACGGGCGCGCCTGCGGGTGCTCGGCACCGATGGATCCGTGCTGTGGACCGATCCGTCGCCGACCGGGACGCCCGACCTGGTCTGGTCGGCCGACGGGACGATGCTCGTCGTCGGGTCGCAGCCGGCGACGTGGAAGATCGTCTCCTTCGGGTCCGCGACCACCGCCCCGAAGGTCAAGACCCGGACGTTCGCCGGCGCCGCCTACCGGGTCCTCGGGTTCTCCAAGAGCGGCGACATCCTCTACGGATGGGACACGACCGGCGAGGCCGAATGGTGGCAGACGCCGTTCCAGGTGCCGACCTTCACCGGCCCACCGACGACGATCACCCGCTTCTCCGGCAAGACCGAGCCCATCGCCGTCGCCAATGGGACGACCCCGACCTCGGAGGTCACCCCGGCCGACGACTCGTCGCTCCTCCAGCCGGGGGTCGATCCGAAGACATACCGGGTGCTCGACCGCGGCGGTGCGACGGGCTCCGGATCATGGGAGATCCGCGACGGAGCCGCGGCGACACCGCTCGACTTCAAGACCCTTCCCCTGCCGTCGGTCGCCTGGGGGCCCGACGGGGCGATCGCGGCGGTGTTCTCCAACACCGCGGACCGGGCACTGTCGCTCCAGACGGTATCGGAGAGTGACCCGGACACGGCTACCGGGCCAAGGTTCATGGTCCCGAAGGGGTCCTACTGGCAGCAGTTCGATGGCGCTCGCGGCTCGATCGGGCTGCTCGGCCTGGCCGCGAAGCGAAGCGGCGATGCGGCTTTCCTCGGCGCCGACGAGCTCGTGGCGGTGGACCTCACGACGGCTTCCTCGGCGGTCTACGTGCCGACGTCAGCCGGACTGACCGGCCTCCACGTCGCGGGCTGGATCACCGCCGACTGATCGCCTGCCGGCGGGCCCAACTCCGGCCGATCGACCGCCGCGCTCTCAGCGCGACGCCGGAGCGTTATGTCCCGTGCTGCCAGGACGAGACGTAGGCGAGCTGCTCGGCGGTCATGTCGTCGATGGCGATGCCGAGGGCGGCCAGCTTGAGTCGGGCGACTTCCGCGTCGATCGCCTCGGGGACGACGTAGACCCGGTCCTCCAGCTCGGCATGGTGGGCCGCCACGTACTCGGCCGACAGGGCCTGGTTGGCAAAGCTCATGTCCATCACCGCGGCGGGATGGCCCTCCGCAGCGCCGAGGTTGACGAGCCGGCCCTCGGCGATGAGGTTGATCTTCTTGCCGCCGATGTCGAACTCCTCGACGTTGTCGCGGACCTGGCGGACATGGCCCTCGGCCATCTCGCGGAGGGCCGGCAGGTCGAGCTCGGCATCGAAGTGGCCGCTGTTGGCCATGATCACGCCGTCGCGCATCGCGGCGAAGTGCTCGCGGCGGAAGACGTTGACGTTGCCGGTCGCCGTGACGACCAGCTGGGCCCACGGGGCCGCCTCGCCCACCGTCATGACCCGGAAGCCGTCCATGAGCGCCTCGAGGGCCCGGATCGGGTCGACCTCGATGACCGCCACGTGGGCGCCCATGCCGTGCATCCGGGAGGCGATGCCGCGCCCGACCCAGCCGTAGCCAGCCACGGCGACGTTCCGCCCGGCGAGGAGGATGTTCGACGCCCGGAGGATGCCGTCGACCGTGCTCTGACCGGTCCCGTAGCGGTTGTCGAAGAGGTGCTTGGTCTGGGCCTCGTTGACCGCCACGACCGGGAAGCGGAGTGCGCCGTCGGCGGCCATCGCCTTGAGCCGGATGACACCGGTCGTCGTCTCCTCGGTCCCGGCCAGGACCTCGTCGAGCTGGCCCGGCCGCTCGGTGTGGAGGAGTGAGACCAGGTCGCAACCATCGTCCATGGTGATCGACGGGTGGGTATCGGCGACGGCGTTGAGGTGGGCGTAGTAGGTGTCGCGGTCCTCGCCCCGCCGGGCGTGGCAGGCGATGCCGTACTCGGTGACGAGGGCGGCCGCGACGTCGTCCTTCGTGGACAGCGGGTTCGACGCGGACAGGGTGACGTCGGCGCCACCCGCCTTGAGGGTCCGGACCAGGTTCGCCGTCTCCGTCGTGACGTGGAGGCAGGCGCCGATCCGCAGGCCGGCCAGCGGCCGGTCTCGCTCGAACCGCTCCCGGATGAGGCGGAGGACGGGCATCTCTCGCTCGGCCCATTCGATCCGCCGCACGCCCTCGGCGGCAAGGCCGAGGTCGGTGACGTCGTGCGGCGGAAGCGTCGTGGAGGCGGGGCCGGCGGAGGTCATGGGCGATCGTTCTCCTTGCGGGGGAAGAAGCGGCGGAACGTGGCCGGCAGGTCCGACCACGGCGAGCCGAGGCGATGGACGAGCCGCTCCTCGAACCGGCAATGCTCCTGGTAGCCGAGGCGGCGGTAGGCGTTGAGGGCGGGTGGGTTGTCGGAGCGGACGTTGAGCACGACCTGGTCGCAGGTCCGGAGGAGCTCGGCGGTCACCCCGCCCGTGACGGCCGTCGCGTAGCCTCGGCCGCGATACGAGGCATGGGTCAGGACGTTGCCGACGACACCGAGCCTCGCCGTGGGGCTGATGACGTGGGTGCCGGCCGCCGCGACGAGCTGTCCGCCGACCTTGATCCCGTAGTACACCCCGTCGGCGATGGCCGACGACGGCAGCCAGGAGGCGAAGCCGAGTCCGTAGAGGCGGTTGAGGTCGCCGATCTCGGCCGGGAAGAGGCGCCGGACGTCGGCCGGGTAGGGCCGGAAGCGGGCCCTGTCGACCCACATCCGGACCATCGGTACGCCGGGGTCCACCCGATATTGGCTGGCGATCGCGGGGATGCTTTCGGCGAGCCCGGCCACGAAAGCCGCCCGCGGTCGGACGACGTCGCGGAGGATCGCCCCTATGCCGTCCGGCCGGCCGAGGACGAAGACCGGCTGGGGCGACAGGCCGGCATATTCGAGGGCGACCGCGATGAGCTCGTCGCCGGCGTAGGCGGCCCCCCAGTGGCTACGGGCCCATTCCTTCTCTTCGAGGTCGCAGATCGCGTAGGCCGAGAAGAGGCGGTCGCGGTCGAGGAAGGTCCGCAGGGCGGCTCGGTCCGAGGTCGGCCGCGCGACGACGCCCTCCCGATCGCGCCGGCCGGTGATGGCGACGGTCGCCATCAGGCGGAAACCTCATCCGGCTGGACATGCCGGAGCGGAGGATTGATGGTCACGGCGCCGGAGACCACGGCCGCCGGAGCCGGTACCTCCGACGCTGGTGCCGCCGGGTCATCCGCGCCCGGCGCGACCTCCGACGCTGGTCCCGGCTCGACGGTGACGGTGGTCGCGGCCGCCGTGGGCCGCGCAGCGGCGTTCCGAGCGGCCACCGCCGCGACGGCCTCCGCGAGCGCCGCATCGAACGGGCGCCGGAGCACCCCGACATCGGTGACGATCGCCGTGATGAGCTCGCTCGGCGTGACGTCGAAGGCCGGGTTGAGCACGGTCGTCCCGGGCGGTGTGATCATCCGGCCCCGGATCGTCGTGATCTCCTCGCCCGGGCGGAGCTCGATCTGGATCGCCGTGCCGTCGGGCGTCGTGACGTCCACGCTCGACATCGGGGCACAGACGAAGAACGGCACGCCGTGGCGACGGGCGAGGACCGCCAACGGATAGGTGCCGATCTTGTTCGCCGCGTCGCCGTTGGCCGCGACCCGGTCGGCGCCCACGAGCACGGCGTCGATCGTCCGGGTCGAGAAGACCCAGCCGGCGGCCGAGTCGGTGATGACCGTGTGGGGGACACCGGCCTGGGCGAGCTCCCAGGCCGTCAGGCGCGCTCCCTGGAGGTACGGCCGCGTCTCGTCGACGAAGACGTGCACCTCGCGGCCGGCATGGACGGCGGCCTGGATCACGCCGAGAGCGGTCCCGAACTGGCCGCAGGCGAGGGGTCCCGTGTTGCAGTGGGTGAGGAGCTGGAGCGGGCGGCCCGGCGTCTCGGGCAGCTCGGCGAGGCCGTACGTGGCGAGTCGCTCGTGGTCCGCGGCCGCCTCGGCGATGATCGCCTCGGCCTCCTCCCGGATGGCGGCCGCGATGGCGGACCCGTCCTCGCTCAGGTCGCCGAGGGCATCCATCCGCTCGAGGCAGCGGCCGACCGCCCAGCGGACATTGGCGGCCGTCGGCCGGGCGTTGACGAGGGCGTTGGCGGTGCCCCGGATCGTCGCCCGCCGCACGAAGACACTGGCATCGGCCATGCGGGCCGCCGTGAGGGCGAGGCCGACCGCGGCCGCCTGGCCCATCGCCGGGGCGCCGCGGATGACCATCTCACCGAACGACCAGGCGACCTCGGCTCCGGTCTCGCAGCGCATCTCGGTGAGCTCGTCGGGCAGGCGCCGCTGATCGACGAGGTAGAGGGCGTCGCCGTCCCAGCGGAAGGCCGTCCGGAAGCCGGCCGGGGCCCCGGGGGCCGGGTTGGCCTGGTCGGTGGACGCCGTCGAAGCGTCGGCCGCCAGCTGGTCGCCGAGCAGCCCGGCGAGTCCGCCACTCGCCGCCGAGCCGCCGAGGATCGCGCTGGCCGCCTCGGCCGACGTCCGTTGCAGCGCCCCGGCCACGCCGACGACCGTGGCCGCGCTGTGGACGATGTCGTCGGCGAACTGGCGGAAGAAACGCCGCCGGGCTAGATCGGCGGGCGTCGCAGCCCCCGGGTCCCGCGCTGCTGGAGCCGACGGGCTGTCGGGTTCGGGCTGGCGGGGGACGTCGTCGGTCATCGGCGGGCTCGGGTCGATCGATCGCGGATCAGTACTGGATGACGCTCGTGACCCGACGGTTGACGAGCCGGTCACGACCCTTGAGGAAATCGAGCTCGACGAGGAACGCGAGGCCGACGACCTCACCCTGGAGGCGCTCGACGAGCTCGATCGTGCCGCCGACCGTGCCACCGGTCGCGAGGAGGTCGTCGACGATGAGGACCCGCTCACCGGGCCGGATCGCGTCGCGATGGATCTCGAGCGTGTTCGATCCGTACTCGAGGGCGTACTCGACGGTCAGCGTCTCGGCCGGCAGCTTGCCCAGCTTGCGGACGGGCACGAGGCCCGCCCCGAGCTGATAGGCCATCGGGGCGCTGAAGATGAACCCCCGCGACTCCATGCCGACGACGAGGTCGATCCGCTCGTCCCGGTACGGGGCGAGCATGAGGTCGATGGCCTCCTTGTAGGCGACCGCGTCCTTCAGGAGGGTCGTGATGTCGTAGAAGAGGATGCCCGGCTTCGGGAAGTCGGGGATCTCACGGATCCTGGCGCGCAGGTCCTCGGCGGACATCGATGCAGGATCCTCCCTGTGTCACGGGGCAGCCGAGCGCGGTCTGGCGCTGTCGGGCAGGCGAAGTCTACCGCAGGCCCGCGCGGTCACCGCAGCGGCGCGACCGCTCAGGCGATGAGGTCGGCCGCTGCCTCGTCGGCCACCGCCATCCGGGCTGGCGCCGCCGTCCGCCGAAGGTGCGGGCTGAGGGACGCCGCCAGGATCGCGACCGCCGCGCCCATGGCGAACGAGAGGCCGATGCCGACGGCACTCGCCTGGCCTGCCCGGACCGACGCGGCGATGAACGCGCCGGCGATCCCGGTCCCGAGGGCCGTCCCGAGCGTGTCGGATAGCTGGAGGCCGGCCGTCGCGGTCCCCTCGGCACCGGGCTGCGCCTCGCTCAGGACGACGAGGGTGAACGACGAATAGGCGAGGCCCATGCCGAATCCGGCGAGTGAGAACGCCGGCACCGCCCAGGCGATCGGCACCGACGGCAGGAGGACGAGGGCAGTCGCGCCGATCCCCGCCGCGACGACGGCCATCCCGATGCCGACGAACCGGGCCGGACCGTAGCGAGCCACCCCACGGGCCTGGATCCACGAACCGGCCGTCCACGAGACGGTCGCACCGGTCAGGGCGATCCCGGCCACGGCCGGCGTCGTCCCCCGCCAGTCCACGAGGAGCAGGGACACATAGGCGTCGACCGAGAAGAACGCGAAGGTGGCCAGGCCGCGCAGGAGGACCGCCGAGGGGAGCCGGCCACGGGCCCGCAGCGTGCCGGCCGGCACGAGCGACCGGAAGGCCGGCACGCCGAGGCCGAGGCCGATGGCGACGAAGGCGACGGCCAGGATCGGCTCCGGGTTCGACAGGCCGGCCAGGACGAGGGCGGCGCTGAAGGAGAGGAGGATCGCTCGCGGCAGCCGGCGCCCTGAGTCCGTCGCCACGGCGTGCTCGGCGGAGGCGTGGGCCGGATCAACGGGCGGCACTCGCCGCAGCCCGACGACGGCGAGCGTGCCGGAGAGGACGATGAGGGGGATGAGGCCGAGGAAGACAGCGCGCCATGTCCACTGCTGGGCGACGAGCCCGGCGATGGCCGGCCCGATGACCCCGGGCAGGACCCACGCTGTCGACAGGGTCGCGAACATCCGGGCCCGCAGCTCCTCGGGCAGGCTCCGGCCGATGGCCACGTAAGCGACCGGGGCGATCGCACCGGCACCGAAGCCCTGGAGGAAGCGACCGGCGATGAGGATCGGCATCGTCGGGGCGAGGCCGCCGATGAGGAGGCCGATCCCGAACAAGCCGAGGCCGCCGACGAACGGCCGGATGAGACCGCCCCGATCGATGAGGATGCCGACGACGACGATACCGATGAGGTTGGCGAGGAAGAACGCCGAGAAGACCCAGCCGTACAGGTCGAGTCCGCCGAGCTCGCGGGCGACGACCGGCATCACGGTCGATACGGCGAGGGCCTCGAACGCGACGAGGGTGATCGTCAGGACCAGGCCGACCGTGAGGGCGCGTCGCGGCGCCGACCAGAGTCCGTCGGTCACGGTCGGGACCGGGTAGGCAGGGGCGAGAGAGGCCATGTGGGCACGGTTGCCCAAGCGTACCCGTCATGGCTGCCGACGGCCGTCGTCGCGGCGGGCGGACATCCGTCCACCCATGGGCGCCGGTTCTCCCGACCCGGGCTCCGGTTCAGCGCGCTCGCGGGCCGCTCCCGGCTCCGGTTCAGCCGCGCTTGCGGGCCCGCCAGATCTCCTCGGACGGCCACTGCCGGGCCCACTCGAGGGTCGCCAGGTCGTTGTGGCTGGTCGTCGCGTCGGCGGCCGGCCGAAGCTCGATGAGGTCCTCGACCTCGAAGCCGTTCTTCCGGAGGAGGCGGATCCAGTCGCCGTAGCCGAGATGGAAGTCCACCGAGTCCGCCCCGTCCCACTCGGTCCGGTGAAGCCCGAAGTACGGGCGCAGCAGCGTCTCCGTCGCCGGCAGGCCGTCCTGCTGGGGGACGGTGAGGATGAGGATCGTGCCGTTCACGAGGAAGACGAGCTCGCCGCCCGGCCGCAGGAGCCGCGACGCTTCGGGGATCCAGCGGTAGGGGTCGGCCCAGATGCTCGCGCCGTACTCGGAGATGGCGAAGTCGAAGCTCGCGTCGGGCAGCGGCACCGTCTCGGCGTTGCCGTGGATCAGGGGGAACTCGAGGCCGAACTCGCCCTGCAACGCCCGGGCCGTGTCGAGCTGGCGCTCGCTGTTGTCGACGCCGACCACGCGGGCACCGCGGCGGGCGAGCCACGCCGAGATGTAGGCCGTCCCGCAACCGAGCTCGATCGCGTCGAGGCCGGTCATGTCGGCCGGCAGGAGCCCGACCTCCGACTCGGGGACGTCCCAGATCCCCCACGAGGGCTCACCGGCCCAGGCGCGATGACCGGGCTCGGCGTACCCGGCCGCGTCCACGTCCCAGGCGGCCCGGTTGCGGCGGACGTAGTCGGGCAGGTCCTCGTCGGTCATCGCCCGACGATACCCGCTTCGGTCAGCTGCCCGCCAGCCGCTCCACGACCGGCGCGAGCTCGTCGATCGCGCCGACGAGGAAGGAGCTGATCCCGAGCCGCTCCCGGAGCATCCGGAACTTCTCGACGAACCCGTCGATCGAGCCGATGAAGACGTGGGGCGACTCGAGCACCTCGTCGACCGTCAGCTCGACGCCGGTCCGGTCGCGCATCCGGTCGGCGACCTTGGCCGCCTCGGCTCGGGCATGGTCGGTGACGGTGATCGCCGTGCCGGACGGGTAGACGTTGAACTCGAGGCGATCGAACCGGTCGCCGGCGGCCTCGCGGACCCAGCCGATCTTCTCCTCGGCGGCCGCGATCGTGAAGCTCCGTGGGTCCGCCCGCTGGCCGGTCAGGATGCGCGGGGCGAGGCCGACGATGTCCGCCTCACGGCCGGCCAGGCTCAGCGTCCGCCGGCCACCGCCGCCGATGAAGAGCGGCGGATGGGGCCGCTGCACGGGCTTCGGATAGCCGTCGTGATCGGTGATCGTGTAGTACGTGCCCCGGAACGAGAACGGGCCGTCGCCGAGGGTGCCCTTGAGGACGGCGACCGCCTCCTCGAGCCTCGCCGAGCGAACGGCGACCGGCTCGAACGGAAGGCCGATCCGGTGGTATTCGGGCTTGTTCCAGCCCGCGCCGATGGCGATCTCCAGCCTGCCGCCGCTGAGGACGTCGAGCGAGGCGAGGTCCTGGGCGAGGACGGCCGGGTGGCGCAGGTCGTTGTTGAGGACGAAGGGGGCGATGCGCAGACGCTCCGTCGCCGCGGCCACCGTGGCGAGGACGGGGATCGGGGCGAGCTGCTCGACGAGATGGTCGGGGAGGACCATCGCGCTGTAGCCCATCGACTCGGCGCGACGTGCCTCGGCTGCGAGCTGCCGCCCGTCGGCGATCTCGCCCGGGTCGGCCAGGAAGCGGAACGGTCGCATCCGCTCATTCTGGGCAGCGAGGAGGAACAGCGCCTGCCATCGCCGCCGTGCCGCGGCGACCGCCACTCACCGGCCCGGCCCGGCCTGGGAATCGAAAAGGCCCCCGGCGGACCGGGGGCCTTGATGCGACGAGTCGGTGTCAGCCGGCCGCGACGCTCGAAGCGGCGCGGACGTTGATCGCCCGCGGACCCTTGGGGCTCTGCTCAACGTCGAACTCGACCCGCTCGCCACCGAAGAGGCGATCGAAATCGAGCGAAGGCTGAAGCCCGCCTCGATGGAAGAAGTAGTCCTTGCCGTCCTCGGCGGTGATGAAACCGAAGCCGCGGTCGGAGACGACCTTCTTGACAGTGCCGGTGGTCACAGTGACCTCCATCCCTTCTCGAACCGAACAGCACGCACGGCCTGTCGAGAAGAGGGCGACCACGCGGGGCACCGCCGGGCGATCCGGCGACAAGAGAAGTCTACTCCCCTGCGGCAAGGTTCGGCCACCCTCGTGCCTCCTCGTCCCGCCGGTCGGCGATCAGCTCGACGGATCGGCTGCCCGGAAGCGGCGGAGGGCTTCGACGACGACATCGACGCTCGCCTCGGTCGCGGTCGCGAGGGCGAGCTGGAGGTGATCGACGCCGAGGGCCGCCCATGTGGCGAAGCCGGCGGCCAGCGCGTCGGCCTCGAGCGGCAGGGCATGCGACAGGACCTCCCCGTCGCCGCCGTCGGTCGCGGCGACCTCGATCCCGACCGTGACGGCGAGCGTCGCCGGATCCCGGCCTTCGGCCAGGCAGGCGGCGAGAAGGTCGTCGTGGCGGGCGCGGTAGCGATCGTCGGGCAACCCGAACCAGGCGGTCTGCCAGGCATCGGCGAAGCGGGCGGTGAGCCGCAGCATCCGCTCGCCCTTGGCGGCGATGAGGATCGCCGGGGGTCGACGGGGCGGCGGCAGGATGACGGCGTCGTCGACGGCGGTCCATCGGCCGGCCAGCGTCACCCGCTCGCCGCGGAGCAGCGGGACGATCACCTGGAGCGATTCCTCGAACCGCCCGACCCGGTGGTCGAACGGGTAGCCGAAGGCGCGATATTCGGGCTCGTGCCAGCCGCAACCGAGGCCGAGGACGAGTCGACCGCCGGCGATGTCGTCGGTCGTGGCGGCCATCTTGGCGAGCAGGCCGGCCGGCCTGAACGAGGTCGCGAGGACGAGCGTGCCGAGCTCGACCCGCTCGGTGGCGACGGCGAGGGCGGCCAGCAGGCTCCACGGCTCGTGGTAGCCGACCTCCGGAGCCTCGGGCGGGCGGTACAGGAAGTGATCGCTCAGCCAGAGGCTGTCGACGTCGCCCGCCTCGGCATGCCGTGCGAGCGCGGACAGCTCGGCCCAGGTGCCGCCGGCGCCGTCCTCCGGAGCCTGTGGCAGGACGATCCCGACCT
Source organism: uncultured Chloroflexia bacterium (assembly GCA_963745405.1). Classification (GTDB taxonomy): domain Bacteria; phylum Chloroflexota; class Limnocylindria; order Limnocylindrales; family CSP1-4; genus C-114. Next base: position 534,965 of record CAVUWY010000002.1, read on the forward strand.
TCATCGTGTCGCGTCGCCGGCCTAGTCGAGTAGTCGGAGGAGCTCGCCCGCCGCGCCGATCGCCTCGACCGTCGGCAGGATGGGGTTATTGAAGGTGAAGCCCGTGAAGCCCGCCTCGAGGTACGGCCGCAACCCCTCCGCGACCTGCTCGGGCGGTCCGGCCAGCACACGTCGTTCCGGCGGCAACCGCTCGAGGAGCGCCTTCGCCGCCGCCGCGTCGACGACCGGGATCACCGGGGTGGCCATCGTCCGGGCGATGGTGGCCGGATCGCGCCCGATCTCCTCGCAGTAGCGCTCGAGGAGCTCGCTCTTGTGGCGGAGGACGTCGAGCCCGAGCGGGAACCAGTGGGTCATGTCGGCGTGGCGGGCGGCGATCCGGAGGGTCCGCTGCTCACCACCGCCGCCGACGAGGATCGGCGGCCCGCCCGGCCGGATCGGGCGCGGTGAATTGATGGCCCGCTCGATCCGGTAGTGGCGGCCCTCGAAGGTCGGCCGGTCCTCCGTGAACAGCGCCCGGCAGATCGTCAGGGCCTCGTCGAGCCGGTCCATCCGCTCGCCGATCGGCGGGAAGTCGAAGCCGAGACCGCGGTGCTCGTCCTCGTTCCAGGCCGCTCCGAGGCCGAGGATCGCCCGGCCGCCCGAGATGACGTCGAGCGTGGTGACCGACTTGGCGAGCAGGGACGGGTTCCGATAGGTGACGCCCGTGACGAGGGTCCCGAGCTGGACCGTCCTCGTATGCCCGGCGAGGGCGGACAGCGTCGAATACGCCTCGAGCATCGGGTCCGTCTCCGGCCCGACGCCGCGGATCTGATAGAAGTGATCCATGACCGTGACGAGGCCGAAGCCAGCCGCCTCGGCCGCCTGGGCGAGTCCGACGACGTGATCGAAGAGCCGCTCCGGCGGCGTGTCCGGGAACGTGTAGTTCGGGATGTGATAGCCGAACAGCGGCCGCATGCGAGTCCTCCCCGGGGTCCGACGGTGGCGCCCAATTGTGCCGCGGGTCGCCGGATGGGGTGCGCGGGTGGCCGGGTGGGGCGTGCCCGGTTCGCCGGAGGGGGCGCTGTCGCAGTGGCTAGAGGAGGCCGACCACGACGTTCGAGGCCGTGCCCAGGAGGCCCATGGCGATGGCGAGGGTCGCGGCCGGGATCGCCAAGGCCGGGAAACGGATGGCCACCCGGCGGACGAGGAGGACGAGGGCGACCACGGCGATCAGCTTGAAGACCGCCGGGCCCGCCGGGCCGATGTCGGCGAAGAGCTGGCGCGCGAGGGGGTTCTCCTCGGCTCCGATGCCGGTGACGCCGACGGCCGGGATGAACGTCAGGAGGTCCGCGAGCTGGGCCGCGATGACGGCGAGCAGGAGCGGCCGCCGATAGCGCTGGGCGACGGTCGGGGCGGGCGGTGTCTCCGGCCCGAGGAGAGCGGTCATCAGGCCGGATCGTCGCTCGGCAGGCCGCGAGACGTCCGTGGTCCTGCCGTCCTCCCCGAACCACCTTGAAGTACCGATCGCCGCGCCTGGCGACCCCGGAGCGCCCCGTTCCCGGTGCCACCCCGCACTTCCAGCACGAACGCGGTGCAGTCCGCTGCGGTGATGTGGCTTACGCCCTACTTGCACGAATGCCCCCCAGGAAGTACCAATACCCGACGCCAGAAGTACTGGCGGCCATCCCCGAAGGAGGTGACCTCGTTGTTGCGCCTTTGGATGCTCGCACAGAGCATCCCCGGCCGACTCACCCAGCCGCTCGTCCGAAGTGAAGGACAGGGTCTCGCCGAGTATGCACTCATCCTCGCTCTTATCGCGATCGTCGCGATCGTGGCCCTTCTCTTCCTCGGCGGTCAGGTGAGCAAAGTCCTCAGCCAGGTCGGGAAGAGCATCTAGCTCCTCTCGCGTCAGTCGACACGTGAGCCGGCCGGCATCGCCCGCCGGCTCCGTCGATTCTCAGGCCCCAGCGTGGGCCACCGCGAGCTCGTCGGTCGAGAGGCGGGCGACGATCGCCTGGGTCAGCTGCCACGAACGTGAGCCGTCCCTCGGCAGCCGGACGCGGACCTGGTTCGAGGCGAAGGTCAGGTCGCCGGGTCGCACGCCGGGGAGCCCCGACCCGCCGAGCAGCCGCATCGCAGTCGCGCGCGACAAGCCCGCCCCGAACCGCACAACGAGCTGGCCGTCCTCGCGGGCGATCGACGAGATGCCGGCGACCTCGGCGGCGAGTCGGAGCTCGGCGACCTCGATGAGGTGCCGGACCGGCGCTGGCGGCGGGCCGAAGCGATCGGCGACCTCCTGGCGGAAGGCGGCCAGGTCCCCGGCATCCCGGGCGCGGGCGATCCGCCGGTACAGCTCGAGCTTCTGGGCCTCGTCGGGCACGTACGAGTCGGGCAGGTGGGCGTCGACCGGCAGGTCGATGACGGCGTGCTGCGGCTCGATGACCGGCTCGCGGTCCTCGAAGGCGGCCTTCCGCTCCTCGACCGACTCGGCGAGCAGTCGGGAATAGAGGTCGAATCCGACCGCCGCCATGTGGCCCGACTGCTCGGCCCCGAGGATGTTGCCGGCGCCGCGGATCTCGAGGTCCGACAGGGCGATCTGGAACCCGGCTCCGAGCTCCGAGGCGTTGAAGATCGCCTGGAGGCGCTTGCGGGCCTCGTCCGAGAGGCGCTCCCGGCGGCGGTAGAGGAGATAGGCGTAGGCCCGCCGCGAGCTCCGCCCGACCCGGCCCCGCAGCTGGTAGAGCTGGGCGAGCCCGAGCGTATCGGCCCGGTCGATGACGATCGTGTTGGCGTTGGGGATGTCGAGGCCCGATTCGATGATGGTCGTGCAGACGAGGACGTCGGCCGCACCGTCGGCGAACGTCAGCATCACCCGTTCGAGGAGCCCCTCGGCCATCTGGCCGTGCCCGACGACGATCCGGACGCCGGGCAGCATCGCCCGGAGCTGCTCGGCCTGGGCCTCGATCGTCTCGACCCGGTTGTGGACGTAGAAGACCTGCCCGCCGCGGTCGAGCTCGCGGAGGATCGCGTCGCGAACGAGGCCGGCCGAGGCCTCGGCGACCCGGGTCTGGATCGGCAGGCGGTCCTCCGGCGGAGTCTCGATGACGCTGAGGTCGCGGATGCCCGCGAGGGCCAGGTTGAGCGTCCGGGGGATCGGCGTCGCCGACAGGGTCAGGACGTCGACCGCGCGCGCGGAGCTGCTTGAGGCGTTCCTTGGCGGCCACGCCGAAGCGCTGTTCCTCGTCGACCACGACGAGGCCGAGGTCGCGGAAGTGGACGTCCTTGCTGAGCAGGCGATGGGTGCCGATGACGAGGTCGACGCTGCCGTCGGCCAGCCCGGCGACCGTCCGTTCCTGCTCGGCCGGCGGCACGAACCGGGAGAGGAGGCGGACCTGGATGCGGGAACGCCCCGAACCGCTGGCTGAACGTCGCATGGTGCTGGGCGGCGAGGACGGTCGTCGGGACGAGGACGGCCACCTGGGTGCCGTCCTGGATCGCCTTGAAGGCGGCCCGCAGGGCGACCTCCGTCTTGCCGTAGCCGACGTCGCCGACGACGAGCCGGTCCATCGGCCGGCCGGCCTCCATGTCGAGCTTGACCTCGGCGGCCGCGCGCAGCTGGTCGGGCGTCTCCTCGTACGGGAAGCTCGCCTCCATCTCCGCCTGCCACGGCGTGTCCGCGGCGAACGCGATGACCGCGGGCCTCCGCCCGGGCGGCGTAGAGGGCGAGCAGGTCGTCGGCCAGGTCCGTGACGGCCCGCTTGACCCGCTGCTTGGCCCGCAGCCACTCGGCCGCCGCCGAGCTTGCTCAGCTGGGGCCGCTCGCCGCCGGAGTAGCGGGAGACGCGGTCGATCTGCTCGACCGGGACGAAGATCTTGTCGGAGCCGGCGAAGCTCAGCTCGAGATAGTCGCGCTCCTCGCCGGCGCCACCACGCCGGAGCATGCGCTCGTAGCGGGCGATCCCGTGGTCGATGTGGACGACCAGGTCGCCCGGCGTGAGCCGCTCGAGGACGTCGCGCGGGACGACCCGCCGCATCGCCTTGGGCCGGCGGACCCGGACGTTCCCGAACAGCTCCCGGTCGGTGACGAAGGCGAGTCCGTCCGGGCCACCGACGAAACCTCCGTTGAGACTTCGTCCCACCAGGGTGACCGAGCCTGCCGGCGGGGCTTCCTCCAGCCGCTGGACGACGGCCACCGGGCGGCCGGCCTCGGCGAGGATCTCGGCGAGGCGGACCGCCTGGTCCGACGCGAGGACGATCCGGAGGCCGTCGGCGGCCCAACGCTCGACCGCCTCGCCGAGCTGGCCGGCCCGGGTCGGCGCGAGCGACGATTCGCGCCAGCCGAAGACGTCGCCGCTGCTGAGGCCGCCACCAGCGAGTGCCGTTTCGGTCGACGACTCGGTCTCCCACGTCAGCTCGAGCGTCCGGCCGCGGACCAGGCGGGTCTTCCAGTCGCGGGCCGGCAGGTACGTAGACGGCCAGTCCCTGGGCAGGTCCTTCGAATCCTCGAGGTCCGCGCGTCGTTCGTCCGCCTGGCGCCACAGGAACTCCGCCGCTTCGCCGATGTCGCCCGGCTCGTCGAGCACGAGAAGGGTCGATGGATCGAGATGGTCGAACCCGGTCGCCGGGCAGAGGACGCCCGCCCAGACCTCCGCGGCATCGCCCACGGCGAGGGCCCGGCTCGGAGGGGCGGTGCGTCGGGCCGGCCCGCTGCGACCGTGGTCGGCCGAGGCGCCGCCGCTACCGCCGGTCGCGCCGCCCGAGGCCTCGAAGCGGGCGAGATCCATGGCCAGGCGTTCGGGCAGTCGGGCGGCGGCCCGGCCGAGGCGCTCGCGCACCAGGGCGATGCCGCCAGCCGGCAGGAGGATCTCGCTGGCCGGCAGGAGGGTGACCTCGTCGACCGCACCGACCGTCCGCTGGTCGGCCGGGTCGAACTGCCGGAGCGAGTCGATCTCGTCGCCGAAGAACTCGAGCCGGATCGGCAGCGGGCTCGAGGGCGGGAAGACGTCGACGATACCGCCGCGCCGGGCGAACTCGCCCCGGCCGGCAACCTCGAGGGCGGGCACGTAACCGAGGTCGAGCAGCTCGGCGAGGAACGGCTCGAGGCCGAGTCGGGCGCCTCGCCGGAGGGTCCGCGGGACCGCCGGCAGGTCATCCGGCGCGATCGTCCGCTGCAGGAGGGCCTGGACGCTCGCGACGAGGATCCGGGCCGTGCCGGCCCGCCACGCGGCGAGGGCGGCCACCCGGGCCGCCGTCTCGTCGGGGACGAGCTCGCTGCGTTCCCAGGCGAGCGCCGTCCGTGGCTCGAGGACGGCGACCGCGGTCGGGTCGCCGAGCCAGGCACCGAGCTCCTCGGCGACCCGGTCGCCGATCTCGGCGTCCCGGGCGATCCAGCACAGCCGTTCGCCGGCTCCGGCGAGGGCGAGAGTCGCGGCGAGATACGACTTGGCCCCGTGGGGGACCGACGTGAGGCCGGCGTGGCGGCCGCCCGGACGAAGCGGCTCGGACGGTGCGCCGAGGCGCTCGCGGAGGGACTCGAACGAGCCGCTCGCCGCCAGGAGCGGCGGCAGTGCCGCGAGGTCGGGGACGCGACGGCCGGCACCGGCCGCGGCCGCCGGCTGCGGTGGAGTCGGGACGGCGCGCGCCGGTTCGGTCGTGTCGACCGCGTTGCCGACGCGATCTGCCGTGTCGCCGGAGGCGCTCTCCCGTCCGGCAGCTCCGCGTCGGGCGTCCTCGACCGAGGCCTCGGCATCGGCGATGTCGAAGTCGACCTCGGGACGCACCTCCCGCTCCGCCAGCAGGCGATCGAGGGCGTCGGCATCGAGGCGCGCCCCGAGCCGACGCTCCGCGCCACGCTTGCCGCGCAGCTGCCCGCCAGCAGCGCCCGGGGCGGGGCGCCGACGCGGCGGTGGCGGGTCGCCGTACTTCCTCATCGCTCGTCCGTCTCGGCCGGTCGGGTCCGCCGCCAGCCCGTCCGGGTCCGCCGGATCCCGTCCGGGCCCGGCGGTCCGTCGACCGCCCCGGGCGCGGCGAGTCGATCCTCGTCGGCCGGCCGCAGCTCGAACGGATTGTGCTGGTTGGCGGCCTTGCTCGTGCCGACCCGGGCCCAGGTCTCGACGCCGTCGGCGGCCGCATCGAGCAGCTCGTCGAGGCGCTGCCGCTCGGCCGGACCGAACGTCCCGAGGACGTGGTCGACGAACCCGCGGTCGGGCGTCCCGGTGCCGACCCGCAGGCGGCTGAACTTCTCGGTCCCGAGCTCGTCGATGATCGAGCCGAGGCCGTTGTGGCCACCGGCCCCGCCGCCCTCGCGGAAGCGGAGCTTTCCGAACGGCAGGGCGAAGTCGTCGGTGACGATGAGCAGGTCGGCCAGCGGCGCGTGCTCGCGGGCGAGGACCTTGCGGACGGCGATGCCGCTGTCGTTCATGAAGGTCAGCGGTTTGACGAGGGTCAGGTCGAGGCCGTGGTAGCGACCGGCGACGACGGCGCTCGCGTCCTTCGTCCGGCCCTTGCCGTCCCAACCGGCCCGGTCGGCCAGTCGGTCGAGGACCATCCAGCCGATGTTGTGACGCGTCTGGGCGTACTGGTTGCCCGGATTCCCCAGGCCCACGACGATCTTCACCGAGCCTCCGGCAGCGCGTGGCCTGCTGGTCACGCCGAACGGCCCGGTTCCGTGCGGACCGGGCTACCGGCGATGGTAGCAGCGCAGTCGGAGCCGGTCGGACCCGTGAAACAGGCGGACCGGCCCGGGCCGGATCCGGCGAGTTCGAAATAGACTCGGACCGATGGAACCAGCTCCAACCCTTCGCCACGAGGCGGTCGAACGGATCGCGAACCGCGCCGACCCCGCGGCCTTCTTACGGCTCGTCGAGCGCTCGATCCTCCCGCTGACCATCATCGGGCTCTTCGCCGGTCTCCTCCTGTCGTGGAGCGGGAACGCCGACAAGGCGGCGATCGTCTGGGCGATCCCGTCCCTGATCGTCGCCGTCCGGCTGGCCTGGTCGATCGTCCGCGACGTTGCCGCAGGCCACGTCGGCGTGGATGTCATCGCGATCCTCGCCATCGGCGGGGCGCTCCTCCTCGGCGAGTACCTCGCAGCGGCGGTCATCGCGGTCATGCTGGCGACCGGCGAGGCCCTTGAGCGGTACGCTCAGGGGCGCGCCCATCGGGAGCTGTCTGCCCTCCTCGGACGGGCGCCGCGCGACGTTCAGCGCTACGTCGACGGCCGCCTCGAGACGGTCCCCATCGACGCGGTCGAGGCGGGCGACCGGCTCGCGATCCGGCCGGGCGAGGTCGTGCCGGTCGACGGGATGGCCGTCGGCGGTCCGGCGGTCCTCGACGAATCGGCGCTGACCGGCGAGTCGCGTCTCGTGACCAGGAGCGAGGGTGAGGCGGTCTTGTCCGGAACGGTCAACGCCGGCTCATCGTTCGACCTGCGGGCGACAGCCCCGGCCGCGGCGAGCACGTACGCCGGCATCGTCCGGCTCGTCCAGGAGGCGCAGGAGAGCAAGGCCCCGTTCGTCCGCCTCGCCGATCGCTACGCCCTCCTCTTCATCCCGGTGACGCTGGCGATCTCGGCATCGCCTGGCTCCTGTCGGGGGACCCGGTCCGCGGCCTCGCGGTCCTGGTGGTCGCGACGCCGTGCCCGCTTCTGCTGGCCGCCCCGATCGCGATCGTCGCCGGGATATCGCGAGCCGCCCGACGCGGCGTCATCGTCAAGGGCGGGGGGCCGCTCGAGACGCTCGCCCGAGCCCGGGTCGTCCTCTTCGACAAGACCGGGACGCTGACGGCCGGCCGGCCGCGGATCGCCGGTATCGAGGTCGGCCCGGACGACATCTCGGCGACCTCGCTGCCCGGTGACACGCCCAGGCCCGGACCGGCCCTCGACCAGACGGAGATGCTCCGACTCGCCGCTTCCGTCGAGCAGCTCTCGCCGCACGTGCTCGCCAGTGCGATCGTCCGCGCCGCCCGCGAACGTGACCTCGAGCTCGCCCCGCCGACCGACGTCGTCGAGACCGCCGGCGCGGGCGTGCGTGGGTTGGTGGACGGGAGGCTCGTCGCGGTCGGCACGGCCGACTTCTGCGCCGGCTCGAGCCGCTTCCCGCGCTGGGCCCGCGACGTCCGTCGCCGGGCGACGATCGAGGGATCGACCAGCGTCTTCGTGAGCGTCGACGGCATCGTTCGGGGCGCCCTCGTCCTCGACGATCCGCTCCGACCGGAGACACCGCGGGCTATCCGTTCCCTGCGCCGGGCCGGCTTCACCCGGATCGTCATGGTCACCGGCGACAGTGCCGCCGTCGCCGACATCGTCGGCTCGGCGATCGGGGTCGACGCCGTCCTTGCGGAGCGGGCACCCGGCGACAAGGTCGATGCCATCCGGGACGAGCGCAGCGATGCCGCGGGGCCGGTCGTGATGGTCGGCGACGGGCTCAACGACGCGCCCGCCCTCGCCCTCGCCGACGTCGGCGTCGCGATGGGCGCTCGCGGGGCGACGGCGTCGTCCGAGGCCGCCGACGTGGTCATCGCGGTCGACCGCCTCGACCGTCTGACGGAGGCCGTCCAGATCGCCCGTCGCTCGCGCTCGATCGCGGTCCAGAGCGTGATCGCCGGCATGGGGATGTCGCTCGTGGCGATGGTCGCCGCGGCCTTCGGGCTCCTGCCCGTCGTCGCCGGCGCGATCCTGCAGGAGGCGATCGACGTCGTCGTCATCCTCAACGCCCTGCGAGCTCTCCGGGGCGGGGTCGACCAACCGATCACGATCCCCGGCTGGGCCGAGACGAGCGGAAGGCTTCGGGCGCAGCACCTCGCCCTCGAAGCGCCGATCGCCACGATCCGGGACACCGCCGACCGCCTCGACGCCATGTCGGCGGAGGCAGCCCTGACAGCGCTCCAGGCGGTGCGCCGCTTCGTCGCCGAGGATCTCGTTGCACACGAGGAGCTCGAGGATCGGACGATCTACCCGATGCTCGCCGCAGCGATGGGATCCGACGATGCGACGGCGTCGATGCACCGGACGCACGCCGAGATCTTCCGACTGGCGCGCCTTCTCGACCGACTCATCGCCGACCTGCCGGCCGAGGGTCCGGACGTGGAGGACCGGACCGACCTCCAGCGCGTCCTCTACGGCCTCGACGCGATCCTCCGCCTTCATCAGGCCCAGGAGGAGGACCTCTACGCATCCATCGGCGATGCCGCGTCCGTGCCCGAAGGCGTAACGGCGACAGCCGCGGACGCTGCTCGTCCGTAAGTCCGCCCGTAGCACGCCTGCCTATTCGAGCAGCCGGCGCTCGAGCGCTCGCATCGCGGCTTCCTCGGCGGGTTCGGCATGGTCCCAGCCGCAGACGTGAAGCGTGCCGTGGACGACGAGGAGGCGCAGCTCGTCGGCCGGCGCCCAGCGGACGTCGCCGTTGTGGCCGCCGCGGCCCTCGTCCGCCTGGGCGATCGCCCGTTCCACCGACACGACGATGTCGCCGAGGTGGATCCGACGACCGGGCGGCACGAAGGCGGCCGGGGGTGGATCGGCGGCCGGACGGACCGGCGAGACACCGCGGGAGTGGCCGGCGCGCGCCGGGAACTCCTCGGCCGGCAGCAGCGGGAACGACAGGACGTCCGTCGCGCCTGACTTGCCCATGTGGGTGCGGTTCAGGGCGGCCAGCTCGGCGTCTCCGGAGAGGATGAGACCGATCGAGCTGGGCGCCGGAGCGTCGGCGGCGGTGAGCGCCGCGGCGACGGCCCGGACGAGGCCGCTCACCGGGAGCGGCGACCGGACGCCGTCGCGGACGGTGACATCGATCCGCCACGGGGGCAGGTATCGGGGGCGCGTGCGATCGGTCACGCGCTTGGTCCGCTGGCTCCTCCGCCGCCCGTGCCGTCGGCGGCCCGTCGGGTCTCGATCTCGATGATCTTGTTCTGCGGATAGGCGATCCGCTGGTGGTACATCCCGAGGAGCTGCTGGACGAACGCCTCCCGGATCCGCTCGACGTCGCGGAGGGTCAGGTCGCACTCATCGAACTGGCCGTCGGACATCCGCTCCTCGATGATCCGCGAGACCATCGCCCGGATGGCCGGTTCGTCGCGCGCCGAGAGCGACCGGACGGAGGCCTCGACCCCGTCGGCGAGCATGATGATGGCCGCCTCGCGCGATTGCGGTTTCGGACCCGCGTGGCGGAATCGGCGGATGTCGACGCCCGCTGCCGCGGCGGCCCCATCGACCGTGTCGAGCCCGCCGTACGGCGCGGCCGCTGCCTCCCGGGCCCGGGCGTAGAAGTAGCTCATCACCGCGGTCCCGTGGTGCTGGGGGATGAAGGCGATGAGCGTCTTCGGGAGCTTGCTCCGGTAGGCGAGCTCGATACCGTCGGCGACATGCTGCTTGACGAGCTGGGCCGAGACCTCGGGATCGAGCTGGTCGTGGATGTTCTCGCCGCCGGCCTGGTTCTCGATGAAGGCCGCCGGGTTCTCCAGCTTGCCGATGTCGTGGTAGTAGGCCGCGACGCGCGTCAGGAGCGGGTCGGCCCCGATCGCCTCGGCGGCCCGCTCGGCGAGGTTGCCGACCATGATCGAGTGGTGGTACGTGCCGGGCGTCTCGACGAGGAGCCGCCGCAGGAGCGGCTGCGAGGGATTCGCCAGCTCGAGCATCTGGAATACCGTGAGGATCCCGAAGACGTTGCCGAGGACCGCGAACGACCCGACGGCCGCGACCGCCGAGCCGCCGCCGGCGATGATCGCCGCCCCGTAGAGCTGGAGGACGGCGGTTATGTCGCGGGCTCCGAGGAGCGAGAAGACCGTGATCACGGCCGCCCCGACGAGAGCGATGGCGATGCCCGCGTTGACGAAGGCGTTGAGTCGGTCGCCGCGCCGGACGGCGACGATGCCGGCGTAGCCGCCGAGGAAGACGTAGGTCGCGAGCTCGAGCGAGTTGCCGTTCACCGCACCCGCGATGACGCCGAGGATGGCCATGAGGACCATCGCCGCGCCCGCGTCGAGAAGGATCGCCACGAGGATGCCGGCGGCGGCCGTGGGCAGGATGTACGGCAGGACGTTGCGACCCGCCGTCAGCTTCAGGGCGAACGTCGCGACCACGATGATGAACCCGAGGAGGACGAGGACGTTGTTGCGGTGCCACAACGTCGGACGGAACCGCCACACCCAGACGAGGAGGAGGCCCACGAGGAGCACCGCCAGGAGGATGAAGCCGCTGAGCCGGGCGCCGTCGAGGGTCGGCACGTTGAGGTTGAAGGCGTCGACCTTCTCCATCTGCTCGGGCGTGATCGGGTGGCCCTTGTCGACGATGGCCTCGCCCTGCTGGATCTCGACGATGACCGGCCGGACCCCCTGGGCCGCGGCGAGACGGGCCTGGTCGGTGAGCGGCTGGCTGAACGACGAGTTCGGGACGAGGAGGGGCCCGATCAGCTCGGCCGCGAGCACCTTCTCGTCCGCGGTGAGGTTGCCGAGGATGCGATTGGCCAGGCCGGCCCGGACGGACGCGACGTCGGAGTCGCGCAGCTCGGGCCGCTCGATGACGTCGAGGACGCGGGCCGCCTCGTCGCGGACCGCCTTCCATGAGGCGGTCGTCAGGCCCTCGAGCGTGGTCCGGCTGGCGGCGGTCAGGTCGGGCAGTACCGACTTGAGGAGCTCGGCTCGCTGGGCCGCGGTGACCGAGGCGTCGAACGCCGCGTCGACCGGCGCGACGTCGCTCGCGAAGGCGGCCGCCTGCTGGTCGGCGACGTCGGCGCCCTGGGCGGTCGTGTAGTCGTACTGCGGCAGGACCGCGGCGCTCGCCGCCGCGCGGGCGGCCTGCGTCTGGATCTCGCTCGTGAACTGGATCGTGCCCGGCGCGACGACGTCGTCCTTCGGCACCTCGCCGACCTTGAGACCGAGGCCGCTCGGCACGATGTCGACGGCGAAGATGGCGGCGACGGCGATGATGAGCACGCTCGCCGACACGAAGAGGCGGCCGGCGTCGTGCCGGGTGAACGGATTCACCCTCGAGGGGCGCTGGGTCAACATCAGCCGTCCGTCGAGCCTGCCCCTGCGTGGGATCCGGCGTGGGCGGCGAGGTCGGCGCCGGCGAGCGTCTGGGCGACGAGCTCGCTCACCCGCTTGCCGTCGGCTCGGCCGCGGGTCCGCGGGGCGAGCCAGCCCATGACCTTGCCGAGGTCGCGGGCCGACGAGGCCCCGGTCGCGGCGATCCCCTCGGCCACGAGGGAACGGACCTCGTCCTCGCTCAGTGCCTGGGGGAGGAACTCGGAGAGGATGGCGATCTCCGCCTCCTCCTTGGAGGCGAGGTCCTCGCGACCGCCGGCCCGGAACGCCTCGACCGACTCGCGCCGGGTCTTGACCTCGCGGGTAAGGACCGCGAGCAGCTCATCGTCGGTCAGCGGTCGCTGGTTGCGCTTCTCGACGGTGTAGGCCGCGCTCTGGGCGAGGCGCAGGGTATCGCGGCGCAGCACGTCACCCGACCGCATGGCTGCGGTCAGTTCGTCACGAAGGCGATCGTTGAGGGACACCGATGTGGCACCTCGGGGCGGGTCCGCGCGCAGGGTACGTATCTCCTCGACGGGGCCTCCCGTCGATCGACGGCTCAGGCCTGCTGCGTGCGGGCGTTCTTCTTGCGCTTCGCTTCCTTGCGCTTCCGCTTCACGCTCGGCTTCTCGTAGTGCTCGCGTCGGCGAGCCTCGGCGAGGATGCCGCTCTGCTGGATCTTCTTGTTGAAGCGGCGAAGGGCGCTCTCGAACGTCTCGTTCTCACCCACTCGGACTTCTGCCAATCGAGTGATCACCTCCCGCGGCCCGGGATCGTGCTCGACATCGCGGGTGGGCCCCGCTCGCGATGCTCCCTCAGGCCGGGAGCGTGGCGCTCGCCGGGTCCGAAGGCTCGCGGAGTCTAGCCGAGGGTCAAGCCGCGGTCAAACGTCCACGGCGAGCTCGGGACGAGCTCCGGGCGAGTGGCCCTGGGCGTCCGTCACTCAGCTCGGCGTCCGTCACTCAGCTCGACGTCCGTCGCCACTTCGCGTGGCGATCCTGTGACACCTACCCACGAGGCGGGTCGTAAGTCCAAGTTACACGCTCGAGAGGCGCGCTCCGACCCGAAACCACGCTCGAACGAGGCCGGGATGACGCGGCGGCGGGTCGATCGCGTGTCTAACACCCGTGCCACGGGTAGGTGTCACGGATCCGGGCCGTGGAGGCCGATACCACCCGTCCGGTGGGTGAGCGCGGTATGTGAGGGCGCCCCGAAGATCGGCCGCTATCGACCGCCGGCGATCGCCGGGATCACGTGGACGGTGGCGTGGGCACCGACGGGGGTCGAGAGGACCGCTCGATCTCCGTCGACGAAGACGTTGATGTGCTCGCGGATGACGGGGCCCGCGTCGAGCAGCCGGTCCGCCACCCCCGGCCAGGACCCGTCGAGGCCGGCGATGACCTCGGCGACCGTGGCACCGTCGATCGTCGCCCGGTGGGGCAGCCCCGGCACGAGGACCGCGAGCGATCGCGGCAGGATGACCTGTGCCATGGCCGCGCCTGCTCCGGTCCGGTCCGTCCGGCGCCTAGGCCGGGATCCGGACCGCCTCGACCGACCAGATGGGCGGCAGGGTGGTCGTGATGGCGTTCCAACTCGCGCCGTCGTCGGCGCTCGCGTAGAGCTGGCCGGTGCTCGTCCCGAAGTAGACCCCGACCGGATCGAGCTCGTCGCGGGCCATCGCCTCGCGGAGCACGCCGAGATAGGCATCCCGTTGGGGAAGGCCCCGATCGCCCCGGATCCACGAGTCGCCGCCATCGTTCGTCCGCCACACGGCCGCCTTTCCCTCCGGCATGAACCGACCCTGCTCGGCGCCGTTGAGCGGGATGGCCCAGACCGTGAGCGGATCGCGCGGATGGGAGACCATGCCGAATCCGAACTCGGACGGCAGGCCTTCGGTGATCTCCTGCCAGGACACGCCGCCGTCGAACGAGCGATACACCCCGCAGTGGTTCTGCTGGTAGAGGTGCTCCGGCTCACCCGCGGCCGCGACGAGCTTGTGGACGCACTGCCCGGTCTCGGGATGCGGGTCGGGCATGAACCCGGCTCGGACCCCCGAGTTGCGCGGCTCCCACGACTTCCCGTTATCGCGGGTCTCGAACGTGCCGACGGCCGAGATCGCGACCCACATCCGGTCGGCATCGGTCGGGTGGGGCACGATCGTGTGGAGGATGAGGCCGCCGGCGCCGGGCTCCCAGGTAGGCCGGGTCGGGTGGTTCGTCAGGCCCTCGACGTGAGCCCACGTCCGGCCGCCGTCTTCGCTGCGGAACAGCCCGGCCGGCCCGACCCCGGCGAAGAGGCTGCCGTGGGCCGCGGTCACGTTCCAGACGGCGGTGATCTTCGGCCCATCGTCGCCGTAGGTGATGCCGTCGCTCGACTGGGTCCAGGTCTTGCCGAGGTCGTCGCTGCGGAACACGGTCGGCCCATACCACGGGCTGCCGCCGCCGGCGTAGATCGTGCCGGTCGACGGATCCATGCTCACGTCCTGGATCGGCCAGCCGTCGCAGGTCGGGCCGCGGACCTCCCAGTTCCGCCGGGCTGTGTCCGACTCCACGATGAAGGCGCCCTTCTTCGTGCCGACGAGGAGGAGGATGCGATCGGTCACGGCGTGCCTCATCCCTGTGCCCGATACCGTGGTATCCGGGATCGATGACTGGTCCCGTCGAGGGTACCGCGGACGCAGACCGCCCGCGTCGTTCTCCGTGGTAGGGTCCGCGCGATGGCCGGGGTCGAGGACACGCCGCTGCCCGCCGGCCCGGCCGAACGGCCGCGCGCCCGGACCGCACTCCTCCTCGCGGCGGCCGCGATCCCACTCTGCGTCGTGCTGGCGACCGCCATCGAGATCGTCCTCCGGGCGCAGCTCGGTCCTCTCGCCTTCTTCGCCGCGTTCGAGCAGTGGTTCTTCCTCGGGCTCGTCGTCCTGGTCCCCCTCGCCCTCCTCCACGATGCCCGGGCCATGCGGATCGCCCTCGCCGTCGCCCTGGTCGCCGGGGTCGTCCGGTTCGGCGGCGAATTCGTCTCGCTCCCGGCGGGGACGGTGGCCGGGCCGGAGGTCCGGGTGCTGGCCTGGAACATCCAGTACGACGGCGGCACGCCCGAGCTCGACGCGTCGATCATCGCGTCGGCCGACGTCGACATCGTGGCGCTCGAGGAGCTGACGTCGGCCAAGGCCCGGGTCATCGGCTCGGATCCCGCGGTGCTGCAGCGCTTCCCGTATCTCGTCCTCCTCCCACGCGGCCCGCTCGACGGCGTCGGCCTGCTGAGCGATCGGCCACTGACCCTCATCGACGACTTCGACTCGCCGGAAGGACTGGCGGCCATCGTCTCGACGCCGGCCGGACCGATCACCGTGATCGTCGCCCACCCGGCCCACAGCCCCATCGAGGCCGTGGACCCGTTCTCGCTCGTATTCGGTTACGACGTGACCGACCGGGATGCCGACCTGGCCCGCCTTCGGGCGCGGATCGATGCCGCGATCGGCCGGGGGGAGCGGGTCATGCTCCTCGGCGACATGAACACCACCCCGACGGAGCCCGGCTTCGGCACGCTCGTGGCCGGCCTCCGCGACGCTCACGCCGAGGTCGGTCTCGGGCCGGGCTGGACGTGGCGCCCGCAGGCCCTCGTGCCGTTCGACCTCGGCATCGTCCGCATCGACGTCGTGGTCACGAGTCGAGACCTTGCGCCGATCGAGTCGCGCGAGGTGTGCCTGCCGGTCAGCGATCACTGCCAGCTGTGGGCGACGATCGCGGGGTCGTAGGTGGGCCGGCGGGCCGGTATCGATGGGCCTCGAGCTGGCCAGGGAGGGCCTTGCGGCCCCTTTCGTGACCCCTACCCGTCGAGCGGGTGGTATGTCCTCCTCGTGTCCCCGAATGGCCGTCGGACGGATCGATCCACGCTCGACCGATACCTACGGGCAGGCCGGACGGCAGAAATCTGTGGCTAACACCCGTGTCATGGGTAGATGTCTCGGATACAGGCGTCCGGGAGCGGTACGACCCGCCAGGTGGGCATCCGTATGGACGACGCGCGCGGAGGACGCGCCCGACAGCCGAACGCCCTTCATCGGCGATCGCCGCTGGCGTAGGCTTCGCGGCCATGGAAAACCTGCTCGACATCCTCGACGGCGCGGTCGCGAAATGGGGCGACCGGCCGGCGCTCGGGCTGGTCCGGGATGACGGCAGCCACGCCGAATGGACGTACCGGGAGCTCGAGCGGCGGAGCCGGTTCGCAGCCTGGCGCCTCCATGCCCTCGGGCTGCGGCCGGGCGACCGCCTCCTCACCTGGGCGCCGTCGGCGCCGGAGCTGCCCGCCGTCTACTTCGGGGCGATCCGGGCCGGCCTCATCCTCGTGCCGCTGGACCTGCGGATGGCACCCGATGCGATCGAGCGGATCGTCGAGAAGGCCCAGGCGCGATTCCTCGCCATCGGCACCGGCCGCGACGCCCCCGACCCACGGGATGTCAGGCTCGACAAGTTCCCGACGGCCACCATCGACGCCCTGACGGCCGAGCCGGACGGGACGTTCGCCCGCGACTGGGCGGTCCAACTCGACCGCTGGGAACGACCCGAACGCCACCAGGTCTTCGAACTCGTCTTCACCTCCGGGACGACCGGCACGCCCAAGGGGGTGATGCTGAGCCACGCCAACGTGCTCTCGTCGATCGAGGCGATCCACCGGATCATCCCGCCGATCGAGCACCGCATCGTCTCGCTCCTGCCGCTCTCCCACCTCCTCGAGCAGGCGGTCGGCCTCTTCTACGCGGTCGAGGTCGGGGCGGACATCCTCTACGTGCGGAGCCGCAACCCGCGGGTCATCTTCGAGGCCATCCGCAGCCACCGGACCACGTCGATGATCCTCGTGCCGCAGGTGCTCGACCTGTTCTGGACGGCGATCGAGCGCGAGGTGGACAAGACCGGCAAGGCGACATCGTTCCGCCGCCTGCGCGGCATCGCTCGGCACCTCCCGATGGGAGCCCGCCGTTTCCTCTTCCGGCGCGTCCACCAGCAGTTCGGTGGCGGCCTGCGACTCCTCGTCTCGACCGCCGCCTTCCTGCCGCCCTCGCTGCAGCAGGCCTGGGAGGACCTCGGGGTCGTCGTGGTCCAGGGGTACGGCTCGACCGAATGCGGCTTCGCGACATGTACGACCCGCGAGGATCACGGCCTGGGGACGGTGGGCCGGTCGGTACCGCCGGTCGAGGTGAAGCTCGCCGACGACGGCGAAGTCCTCGTCCGCGGCCCCAACGTGTTCAGCGGCTACTGGCATGACGAGGCGGCGACCAACGCCGCCTTCACCGCCGACGGCTGGTATCGGACCGGCGATATCGGCCGCTTCGACGACAGCCGGCGGCTCATCCTCATGGGCCGGACCAAGGACATCATCGTCCTGCCCAACGGCTTCAACGTGTACCCCGAGGACATCGAGAACGAGCTCCGGATGGCCGGCATCCGCGACTCGGTCGTCATCGAGACACGGCCCGGCCGGATCGAGGCGATCGTCCTCGCCCCGGACATCCACGGCATCCCCCAGGGTGGCGACATCCCCGCCTCGTCACCGACCGATCCGGCGGGGTCGCCGGGGCTCATCCGCGCCCGGATCGACGACTCGATCATCGTGGCCAACAAGAAGCTCGGGATCAATCAGCGGGTCGCCGGCTGGCGGCTCTGGCCGGAGGCCGACTTCCCGCGGACCCACACGCTCAAGGTCAAGCGCGACCAGATCCGGGCCTGGGCCAAGGTCGACCAGCCGCTGCCGACTCGCGAGGACGGGATCCCCGTGCCCAAGGACGGCTGAGGCCAGGAGGCCTAGGCGCCGCCGATCCTCGACGGCGTTCCGTCAGCTCGGGACCTCGATGCCGGTCCCGACCGATCCGAGGCTCGTCGAGATCTTCGATTCGTTCGGGTCGCTGGCGTTGACCGGCGACCAGCTGTACGCGACGAGGGTCGTGTTGACCTGCCGGATCACGTGCTGGGTGTCGGGCGGGAACTGGACCTTGCCGGGACCGCTCGCGTAGTAGGCCGCCAGGTCGGCTCCGGCGGCCGCTGCCGACGCCACGTCGCGGAACTCGTAGATCACGAGGTAGCCGTGCGACGGGTCGGCCGGCAGGACGACCTGGAAGACGGCTCTCGGGGTATCGAACAAGGTCGGTGGTTCCGGTGGGCGGAACGGTTGGGTCGCGTCGATGAGCTCGAGGTTCTGGGTGCCGAGCGCAGCGGCGACCTGGCGGCGCGTCTCGGCGATCGAGGTCGAGTAGGACGGCACCGCGACGGTCGGCGTCGGCGGCACGCCGGCGGTCGAAGCCGCCAGTCCGCAGCCCTCGAGTGCCGCCCCGATGATGAACGCCCCGGCGAGGACGACGACGGCCGCGGCCAGCCTCGTCCGCGTGTCCGACGGGACGGCCCTGACTCGTGCGGTACCGCGGCCGGGCGCCCTCATCCGGGCGGCCACTGGAACGGACGGCCGCCCATGAGATGGACGTGCAGGTGGTCGACCGTCTGGCCGCCCCATCGACCGACGTTGGAGACGAGTCGGTAGCCGCCGTCGGCGATGCCCTCGTCGCGGGCGATGGCGGCCGCGACCGCGAAGATCCGTCCGAGCAACGGGCCGTCCGCCTCGGTCAGGTCGGCCGCCGAGGCGATGTGCCGGCGCGGCACGATGAGGATGTGGGTCGGAGCTCGCGGCGCGATGTCGCGGAAGGCGATCACCAGGTCGTCGGCGTGGACCTGGGTCGAGGGGATCCGCCCGGCCACGATCGCGCAGAAGAGGCAGTCGGCGACGGACGCCTCGGTCGGGGCCGCGTCGCTCACCACAGCATCGGCTTCGTGCTCATGAGCCAGCCGATCGCCCCGACGAGGAGCGCCATCGCGTACGACACGTAGCGCTGCCGGCGCGCCCGCAGGCGCCACGTCTCGTCGTCGGCGGTCGAGCCTGGGCTGAGGAGCCGGCGGAGGTTCGGGCGCTGGATCGCGAAGGCGAGGACGAGGTCGAGGGCGTAGATCGTCAGGGCGATGAGGAGCCAGGGCTGCTCGACGACCCGCGTCCCGAGCGCGACCACGAGCAGGACACCGGTGATCGCGAGCCCCGCCCCGATGACGAGCGTCCCGCTGCCCTGGAGCCGGAGGAGCGCGGTCGTGACCCGCCCCGAGCCGTCGGCCGGGACGCCGGTCCGCAGACCGAACGGCAGGAGGAGCGACGGGAGGAAAAGGGCGATCGCGAGGCAGATGTGGACGGCCAGGATGATCGGCAGGAAGGACATCGGAGCCGATCGTAGCAGCGTCGGCCGGGAGCGGCCGTCAGGGCTCGCCGGCGCCCACCGCGGTCGCCGTCAGGGCGATCCACTCCCCTTCCGCGGCCCGGTCGACCACGGTGAGGCCTACGGCATCGAATGCGGTGACGACGTCGGCTTCGCGGTCGACGAAGATCCCCGAGGCGATGAGCGCGCCGCCGGTCCGGACCTCGGCCGCCAGCGCCTCGGCGAGGCCGACGAGCAGCGACGCGATGAGGTTGGCGAGGACGACGTCGAACGGCGGGTCCCCGCTCGGGACGCTCCCCGCTCGGACGTCGATACGGCCGGCGAGCCGGTTCCGGGCGGCATTGGAGCGCGCCGCCGTCACCGCGATCGGGTCCGGATCGAGGCCGACGACAGCGTTCGCGCCGAGGAGCGCGGCAGCGATCGCCAGGATGCCCGATCCCGTCCCGACGTCGAGCACCCGCCCGAGTGGGGCCTTCGCGCCGCCCGAGCCTTGACCTCGCTCGTCGGCGACCCGTTCGAGGGCGGCGAGGCAGAGGCGCGTCGTCGGATGGAGCCCGGTCCCGAAGGCCATCCCCGGGTCGAGGGCGACGACGACGTCGC
This sequence comes from uncultured Chloroflexia bacterium, assembly GCA_963745405.1. Classification (GTDB taxonomy): domain Bacteria; phylum Chloroflexota; class Limnocylindria; order Limnocylindrales; family CSP1-4; genus C-114. Next base: position 554,805 of record CAVUWY010000002.1, read on the forward strand.
CCTCCCGCCGCCGATGGCGCCGCCAGGTCGGCCGGATGACGAGCCGGCGACCGACGCGGAGGACCGGGAAGTGGGCCTTCCAGGCCGTCGCCCAGTCGGCCTCCTGGACGACCCGTGTCTCGAGCTCGCCGATCGGCCGCAGCCCGAACGCCTGGAGATGGCCGAGGGCGGTCGTCGCGGTCGCGATCGACGCCTCCACCACCCGCGGATCGGACGCCGGGAGGTAGGCCCGGACGATCGCCGGCCTCGTCACGTCGATGGCCGCCGAGAGACCCTCGTCGACGAGGAGGAAGGCGGGTTCGACGCTGGTTCCGCCGGGCGCCACCCTCCCGAGGATCTCGCTGACCGCCTCGACCGCCTCGATGTCGGCCTGGACCGAGAGCTCGATCCAGGTGCCCTCGGCCGACGTCCCGTCCCGCTCGTCCTCGGGGGCCTCAGCCGAGGGCATCGCGGACGCGATCGATGATCCCACCGTGCCCGGCCGGCCCGACCTCCTCGCCCGCCGCAGCCGCGTACGTCTCGAGGGCCGCCCGCTCCTCCTTGGTGAGCTTCGTCGGGACGGTCACCCGGACGAGCACGTGGAGGTCGCCGCGAGACGAGGCGCGGCGGAGGTGCGGCACGCCCTTGCCCCGCAGGCGCAGCTCGGTCCCCGGCTGGGTGCCCGGCTTGATCTCGATCTCGTCGTCGCCCTCGACGGTCGGGATGCGGAGGCGGGTCCCGAGGGCGGCCTGGGCGATCGAGACATCGAGCTCGTAGTAGAGCTCGGTGCCGTCGCGCTTCAACTCCGGGTGGGGCGCCACGTGGACCGCGACATAGAGGCTGCCCGCCGGCCCGCCACGCGGACCGGCCTCGCCCTCGCCGGAGAGGCGGACCTGGTGGCCCTCGTCGATACCGGCCGGGACGGTGACCCGGATCTTGCGCCGATGCTCGACCCGTCCGTCGCCCTTGCAGGTCTCGCACGGCTGCTCGACGATCCGGCCCTCGCCGCGACAGCGGGGGCAGGCCGAGACGTTGACCATCTGGCCGAGCATCGTCTGGCGGACCGTGCGGACCTCGCCGCGGCCGTTGCATTGCGGGCAGGTGGTGGCGCTCGTGCCCTCTTTCGCGCCGCTGCCGGAGCACGTCGGGCAGCGATCGAGGACCGGGAACTCGATGTCCTTCTCCGTCCCCGAGACCGCCTCGGCGAACGTGATGCGGAGGTCGTAGCGGAGGTCGCTCCCGGCCGGCGGCCGGCCGTGCCGGACGCCACCCCCGGCCGAGCCGCCGAAGAACGCGTCGAAGATGTCGCCGAAGTTGCCGAACCCGGCGCCGAAACCCGGGTCGCCGCCGGCCCCATTGACACCGGCCTTGCCGAACATGTCGTAGGCCTGGCGGCGCTGCGGGTCGGACAGCACCTGGTAGGCCTCGTTGATCTCCTTGAAGCGTCCGTCGGCGCCAGACTCGGTGTTGACGTCGGGATGCCAGCGCTGGGCGAGCTTGCGATACGAGCGCTTGATCTCCGCGTCGGTGGCCGTGCGGGTGACCTCGAGCACTTCGTAGTAATCGCGTTCCGTGACCATCGTCCGGGAAGTCTACGAGAGGTCGAGCGCCGACGGTTCGACCCGATCAGGCGGCGAGGGCGCCGCCCCGGCTTTCTCTCGCGCACGGCGTAGCACCGCCTCCAGCATCGGCCCCGTCAGCCGGCCGGTGAAGGTGTTCTGCTGGCTCGGGTCCTTCGGCAAGCTGCCATGTTTCCTGCCGTGACGCCTTCGAAGCGATGCTGCGCCTCGGGTTCTAGCTACCGGGGCAGTCGAACGGGCCCCCGATGACGTCCATCGTGCCCTTGAGATGGATGACGCCGTCCGTACCCGTCACGTCGTTGTCGAGCGTCCACCCGCACGGGAGCTGGGTCCCACTGGCGTCCTTCATATGGACCTGCGCCCCCGTGCCCTTATATGAGCCCGAGTGGAGTTCCGGTGCGCCGCTCGTGAAGATGATCGTCCCGTCGGCTTGAACCGAGATGTTCCCGAACGTCCCTTTGTCGGAATTCATGGTGACGCCGCCGGTGGCGCCGATGTCCGCCGCGTTCCCAGGCTGCCAGGTCCAGGTCGCACTGTAGAGGCCGGAGCTGACTAGACTGCCCGTGACGGTGGCCCCTCCCGGCGAGCCGGCGACGCCGGTGCCTGTCGATGTGCCTGCGCCCCCAGCCCCAGAGCCCGCGCCTGACGCGGTCGAGCCGCCGTTCGCACCGGCGGACGGACTCGACCCACCGCTGCAGGCGCCGAGCCCGAACGCAAGGGCCAGGATGATGGCGGCGGACCGCCAGGCCGAAGCCCTGACCAGCCTGCGCATTCTGATGCCCTCCCCTCGTCGCGAGCGGGGCCTCAGCGTGCTGGGAGAGGACGCGCCGCGGGCGAGGATCGTAGGCTCGGCGGGTCACCCGGTCAACGGGAGTCCATCGCACGCGGAAGGGAGCGACCCACCTAGACCGAGGCGAGTGCGTTGGCTCGTCTGAAGACCACCTCGAACATCGGCCCCGTCAGCCGGCCGGTGAAGGTGTTCTGCTGGCTCGGGTGGTACGTGCCGAGGAGCGTGTACCGCCCGACGGCCGACTCGGCGCCGTGCCCGAACCGAGGCCGCGGCGCGACGACATGGCCGCCCGCCGCCAGGACCCGGAGCGTCGCGTCCCAGGCAAAGGCTCCGAGCGGGACGATCACCCGGACATCGGCCAGCAGGGCCAGTTCCCGGGCGAGATAGGGCAGGCAGCGATCGCGCTCGTCGACCGTCGGCTTGTTGGCCGGCGGGGCGCAGCGGACGGCCGCCGCGACGTAGGCACCGCTGAGCCTCAGTCCGTCATCGGCTCGGACGGAGGCGGGACGGTCGGCGAAGCCCGTCGCGTGGAGGGCGGCCCACAGGAAGTCGCCCGAGCGGTCGCCGGTGAAGACCCGGCCGGTCCGGTTGCCGCCGTGGGCGGCCGGCGCGAGCCCGACGATGAGCACGCGCGCCGCCGGATCGCCGAAGCCGGGCAGCGGCCGGCCCCAGTACGTCTCGTCGGCGAATCGGGCGACCCGCTCCCGGGCGACGCGCTCGCGCCACGCGACGAGACGCGGGCACGCCCGGCAGGCGACGATCTCCGCCCGCAGCGCGGCGAGGCCCGCATCCCGGGCGGCCATCGCGGGCGAGACCGGGGCCGCCCGGGGGCTGTCGGTCGGCAGCTACGCCGCCGGTGGCGGTGTCAGTCCCGGCGTCGCGGCGAGCACGGTCGAGATCGCCTGCACGGCACCGAGAAGCGCGGCGCTTTCCGCCGGGACCACGATCTTCGTGTTGGCGCTGTCGGCGAACCTGCCCAGTGTGTCGAGCTGGAGGATCGCGACGAGTGTCGGGCTCGGATTGGCAGCCGTGATGGCGCTGTAGACGGTCTGGATCGCCTGGGCCCGACCCTCGGCCTCGAGGATGGCGGCCTGGCGGTTGCCCTCGGCTCGGAGGATGGCTGCCTGCCGCTCGCCTTCGGCGCTCTTGATGGCGGCCTGGCGGGCTCCATCGGCGACGTTCACCGCCGACTGCTGGAGGCCCTCCGACTGGAGGATCTTGGCTCGCTTCTCCTGGTCGGCCTGCTTCTGCAGCGCGAGTGCCTGGAGGATCTGCGGCGGTGGGGTGATCTCGACGATCTCGATCCGGTTGATCCGGATGCCCCACTTGTCGGTGACCGCCTCCATCTGCTGCTGGACATCGACGTTGATCCGCTCCCGCTCGGACAGCGCCTCGTCGAGCGACAGGGTCCCGATCACCGAGCGGAGGGCGGTCCGGGCGACCGCATCGATGGCGATGTCGAAGTTCGAAACGCTGAAGAGGGCCTGGCTGGCGTCGACGACCTGGGTGAAGATCGTCGCGTTGACAGCGACCACGACGTTGTCCTTGGTGATGACCTCCTGCCGGTCGCCCGGTCGGGGGATCTCCCGCATGTCGACCCGGACGAGCGACTGGTAGAACGGCACGATCAGGGCGAGGCCCGGGTTGTGGATCGACTTGAACTCGCCGAGCGTCTTGACGACCCCGACATAGCCCTGCTGGATGACGTTCGCCGCCTGGCCCATGAAAGCGATGATCACGATGAAGACGACGACCGCGATGAGGATCCCGGCGAGCACGCCACTATCCATTGCCGACCCCGCTGTCCATGGCCGAACCGCCCTCCATCGCCGTGCCGCCCCGGTCGAACGGCGCCGAGTGTTCGAGTGGTCGCACGAGGAGCGTCGTGCCGCGTAGCGCGATGACGTTCACCGCCAGGTCCGCCTCGAGCGGCGTGTTGTTGTCGGTCACGGCGAGCCAGCGCTCGCCGGCGAGGATCACGTGGCCCGGGTGGTGCTCGTCGCCGACGAGGTCGGCGGTCAGGGCCTCCTCCCCGACGATCCCGCCGTGGACGCCGCGTGACACGACCCCACCGGTGCTCTTGAGGAAGGTCCGACTTGCGATCGGCCGGAGGGCGAAGAGGCCGACGACCGAGACGATGGCGGCGAGGGCCGCCTGGGCCCAGATAGGGCTGTCCGGGACGAGGAAGGCGAGGAGGGCGGCGGCGAACGACCCGAGGGCGAGGAAGACGGAGTAGAACGACGCCGCGTGCAGCTCCACGGCCAGGAGGATGAAACCCGCCAGGACCCAGAAGACCACGAGCTCCATGTGGTGAGTGTACGTCCGGTCGCGGCGTCCGGCGGGGACGCCCGGAGACGTCAGCGGAGGAGGAGCCGGTCGAGCCTCCGTGATGCGATGGTCAGGCCGATGAGGCCCATCGCGAGCAGGTACACGACATCGACGATCATCACCGGCCCGACGACCCCGAGGGTGAGGCCGCGGATGAGGTCGGCCCCCCGGTAGAGCGGGCTGAACTGGACGATCGTGGCCACGACCGGCGGGTAGGCCGACAGCGGATAGAACGTGCCGCTGAACAGGAAGAGCGGCAGGACGACGAGCTGGACGAGGTCGAAGTCCTGGTAACTCCGCATGAACGAGGTCGCCGCCATGCCGACCCCGGCGAACCCGAACGCCACGACCATGGCGGCCGGGATGGCGAGGATCCCGAGCGGCGAGGAAACGAGGCCGAGGACGACCATCACCACGAAGAAGCCGATCGCGTACAGGGTCCCCCGGATGAGCGCCCAGCTCACCTCGCCGAGGGCGATGTCGCCGGCCCCGAGCGGAGTCGACAGGATGGCGTCGTACGTCTTGGCGAACTTGAGCTTGAAGAAGACGTTGATCGTGCTGTCGTAGATCGCCCCGTTCATCGACGAGGCGGCGAGCAGGGCCGGGGCGACGAAGGCCGCGTACGTCAGTGGCTGGCCATCGGGTCCCGGCACGGTCCCGACGAGCCCGCCGATCCCGAACCCGATCCCGAGCAGGTAGAAGAGCGGCTCGAAGAAGCCCGACACGATGACGAGCCAGGTCCGCCGGTAGACGTAGGCGTTGCGCTGGACAAGGAGCAGCGAGCGACGACTGCCGAGGCCGACCGGCAGGATCCGGGCCGCGCCGCCCAGCGCCGTCACGAGACCAGCCGCCGGCGGAAGGTGATGAGGCAGGCGACGAAGCCCGTCGTCGCGAGGACCGTGAGGTACGTGACGTGGATGGCCGCGGCCGTCGGGTCCAGCGTCCCGAGCGCCGAGCCGCGGGCGAGAGCGACCCCGTGATAGAGCGGCGTCAGGGCCGCGACCGCCTGGAGGGCGGGCGGCAGCCGGTCTATCGGGAAGAAGGTGCCGCTGAACAGGAACAGCGGGGTCATCCCGAAGCGGAACAAAGCGTTGAAGGCCGTCTCGCGCCGCTGCGTCGCGGAGAACGCTGTGATCGGGGTCGCGAAGGCGAGCCCGGTGAGCATCGCCGCGGACCAGCCGACCACGAACGAGAGCGGACTCGTGACGACGCCGAAGCCGATCATCACGAGGCTGAAGATGCCGGCCGCGAGGCCGATCCGGAAGGCGATGAAGGCCAGCTGCCCGATGACGATCGCATTCGTCGTCACGGGCGTCGCGATCATCGCGTAGTAGGTCCGGACCCAGTTGATCGCGGCGACGATCGGGAAGGTCGACTCGGTGAAGGCGACCTGCATCCCGGCTGCGACGAGGAGCCCCGGGGCAAGGAAGGCGAGGTACGAGACGCCACCGAGCGAGCTCGTCGCGCCGGACCGGTCGACGATGCCGCCGAGCCCGAGGCCCATCGCGGCGAGGAACAGGGCCGGCTGGACGAACGAGCTGAAGAGCGACGCCCGGTACGAGCGCCGATAGGCGAGGAGCGAATACTCGAGGACATGGAGGGCGGGTGCGGTCGCGATCGCCATCTGGGACCGGGTCTCAGTCCACCAGGCTGCGACCGGTCAGCCGCAGGAAGACGTCCTCGAGGGAGCTACGCCGGACGAGCACGCTCTCCGGCCGGAGCCCGCGCTGGTGGGCGACGACGTTGGCCGCCTCGCCGTCGTCGGCGTAGACGAGGACCCGGTCCGGCAGTCGCTCGAGCCGCCGGGCATTCGTCCCGTCGACGATAGCATCGAGCTCGCCGTCGAGCGTCTCCTGGACGCCGACTGGAAAGCGCAGCTCGAGGACCTCCCTGGTCGAGTACTGCTCGATGAGCTGACGAGGCGTGCCTTCGGCGACGATCTTCGACTTGTCCATGACGACGAGGCGGTCGCACAGCTGCTCCGCCTCGTCCATGTAATGGGTCGTCAGGACGAGGGTCACGCCGCGCTGCTTCAGGCGATAGAGCCGGTCCCAGAGCTGGTGGCGGGCCTGCGGGTCGAGCCCCGTCGTCGGCTCGTCGAGGAGGAGCAGGCTCGGCTCGTTGATGAGCGAGCGGGCGATCGTGACCCGGCGCTTCATGCCACCCGACAGTGGATCGACCAGTGACTTCGCCCGGTCGGTGAGCTGGACGAAATCGAGCAGCTCGTCCGCCCGCCGGCCGGCCTCGCGAAAGGAGAGGTCGAAGTAGCGACCGTAGATGACGAGGTTCTCCCGGACCGTCAGGTCGGTGTCGAGGGAGTCCTGCTGCGGCACGACTCCGATGCGGGCCCGGATCCGTGGTCCGTCGCGGACGGGGTCCATCCCGAGCACGGTCAGCGTCCCGTCGCTCAGCGGCGAGACACAGCCGATCATCCGCATCGTCGAGGTCTTGCCGGCCCCGTTCGGGCCGAGGAATCCGAACGACTCCCCCGGCGCGACATCGAAGTCGATGGCGTCGACAGCGGTGAACGCACCGAACCGTTTCGTCAGCCCGGCGGCATGGATGAGGGGCGCCTCAGCGGGCGGACTCGCGGTGGGCTGGTCCATGGGCCCGCGCATCGTACCGCCGTCTCCGGCCGGCCGCCGCCGCCGGCCGGCCGCCGCCGGCCCATTGTCGATGGGCGGAGGTCAGACCTCCTTGAATTCGCCCTCGACCGTCTCCTCGTCCGTGGAGGCCGGCTCGCTCGAAGCGTCGCCACCCTCGGCGCCGTCGGCGCCGCCGTGACCATTCGACGAGGAGTCGGAGGCGGACGCCTCGTAGGCCTTGGTCGAGACCTTCGAGAGCGCCTCGACGAGTGCCGATGCACCCGTCTTGACGGCCTCCGAGTCGGAGCCCTTGAGCGCCTCACGGAGCGAGGACACCTTGCCCTCGACGTCAGCCCGATCCTCGGCGGCGACCTTGTCGCCGAGGTCCTTGAGCGTCCGTTCCGCCTGGAACGTCAGCGCCTCGGCCTGGTTCCGGGTCTCGACGTCCTCGCGCCGCTGCCGATCCTCGTCGGCGTGCTCGGCCGCCTCCTTGACCATCTTGTCGACGTCGTCCTTCGACAGCATCGACGAGGCGGTGATGCGAACCTGCTGCTCCTTCGAGGTCGCCCGGTCCTTGGCCTTGACGTCGAGGATGCCGTTGGCGTCGATGTCGAACGTGACCTCGATCTGGGGCACGCCGCGCGGGGCCGGCGGGATCCCGTCGAGGATGAACCGACCGAGCGTCTTGTTGTCCGTGGCGAAGTCGCGCTCGCCCTGAAGGACGTGGATCTCGACCTGGCTCTGGTTGTCCGAGGCGGTCGAGAAGACCTGCGACTTGCTCGTCGGGATCGTCGTGTTGCGATCGATGAGCCGGGTCATGACCCCGCCCATCGTCTCGATGCCGAGCGACAGCGGCGTGACGTCGAGGAGGAGGACGTCCTTCACCTCGCCGCCGAGCACGCCGGCCTGGATGGCCGCGCCGACCGCGACGACCTCGTCCGGGTTGACGCCCTTGTGGGGCTCCTTGCCACCGAACATCGCCTTGACCGCGTCGACGACCGACGGCATCCGGGTCATGCCGCCGACGAGGATCACCTCGTCGATCTCACCCGGCTTGAGGCCGGAGTCCTTGAGGGCGGCGACGACCGGGCCCTTCGTCTTCTCGATGAGGTCGCCGACGAGGTCCTCGAGCTTGGCCCGCGAGAGGCTCATGACGAGGTGCTTGGGTCCCGAGGCGTCGGCCGTGATGTAGGGCAGGTTGATCTCGGTCGTCATCGTCGTGGACAGCTCGATCTTGGCCTTCTCGGCGGCTTCCTTGAGCCGCTGGAGGGCCTGCTGATCGGAGCGCAGGTCGATGCCCTGGTCCTTCTTGAACTCGCTCAGGAGCCACTCGATGACCCGCTGGTCGAAGTCGTCGCCGCCGAGGTGGGTATCGCCGTTGGTGGCCTTGACCTCGAAGACGCCTTCGCCGAGCTCGAGGATCGAGATGTCGAACGTCCCGCCGCCGAGGTCGTAGACGGCGATCTTCTCGTCGCCCTTCTTGTCGAGGCCGTAGGCGAGGGCCGATGCGGTGGGCTCGTTGATGATCCGCTTGACGTCGAGACCGGCGATCTTGCCGGCGTCCTTGGTCGCCTGGCGCTGCGTGTCGTCGAAGTAGGCCGGGACGGTGATGACCGCCTCGGTGACCTTCTCGCCGAGGTACGCCTCGGCGTCCGTCCGCAGCTTCTGCAGGATCATCGCGCTGATCTCGGGCGGGGTGTAGCCGGTCCCGTCGGCGAGGGTCACCTTGACGCCGTCGCTCTTGGAGTCCTTCTCGACCTTGTACGGGACGAGCTCCTTCGAGCGCTTGGTCTCGGGGTCGTCCCAGCGGCGGCCCATGAATCGCTTGATCGAGTAGATGGTGTTGGCCGGGTTGGTCACCGCCTGGCGCTTGGCCAGCTGGCCGACGAGCCGCTCGCCCGTCTTGGTGAAGGCGACGACGGACGGGACGGTCCGGCCGCCCTCGGCCGATGCGATGACGGTCGGCTCGCCGCCTTCCATGACCGCGACGACCGAGTTCGTCGTTCCGAGATCGATGCCGATGATCTTGCCCATGTGGTGATCCGCTCCTAGTGGTGTCGGTGCTGACGGGTGGTGTGGTCGGTGGTCGCGTGATGGTCTGATGTGCTGTCGGCGTCCGGGCCGAGCGAGGATCCGGCGGGCGCGGCTGGATCGGCGTCGGCGCCGTCGCTGACCGCGACGAGAGCCGGCCGCAGGACCCGGTCGGCGACCATGTAGCCGCGGGCGAACTCGCCGACGATCTCGTCGGCCGGCCGGCCGCTGCCGGCGACGTGGCTGATCGCCTGGTGGAGCCGCGGGTCGAACGGTTCGCCGACGGTCGAGTCCATCGGGTGGACGCCCTCGCGCTCGAGGAGCGTCCGGAGCTTGCGATCGATGGCGGCCACGCCTTCGGCCCAGGCGTCGCCCTCGAGGGCCGCCGGCCGGGCCTCGATGGCCCGGTCGAAGTCGTCGAGCGTCTCGAGGACCTTCAGGCGGAGCGAGTCGGCCGACCGGCTCGCCGCGGCGAGGCCCTCCTGCTCGGTGCGGCGCTTGAAGTTGACGAACTCGGCCCGCTCGCGCTGGAGTCCGGCGAGGTACTCGTCGGCGCGGGCGGTCGCCTCGTCGCGTTCGGCGGTCAGACGCTCGATATCGGCGATCAGCTTCGACGGCGTGATGTCGAGATCGTCGATCCGTTCCTGGGCTCGGGTCCGTGGTGCCATCGGGGATGTCGTTCCTTGTCTCGGTACGGCGGCCGGCGGTCGGCCGCGATGGATGTCAGGCGTAGAGGTGATCGACGAGCTCGTTCATCAGCCCCGACACGAAGCGGACCGTGCCGATCGCGTGGGGGTAGCTCATCCGGGTCGGACCGAGGACGCCGACGACGCCGACCGCCCGGCCGGGCCGGCCATAGGGCGCCAGGACGAGCGAGACGTCGTGCATCTCGGGCGAGTCGTTCTCGCCGCCGATGAAGACCTGGACGCGGCCCGAGCCGGCGACGGTCCGCAGCAGCTCGCCGAGGTAGGCCCGGTTCTCGAGGGCCGAGAAGACGCGGCGCAGCTTCTCGCTCTCGGCGAATTCGGGCGCCTCCATGACGTTAAGAAGCCCATCGCTGAACAGCTCCTCGATGAGGGCGGAATCGAGCTCGAGCATCGAGCGGGCGATCCGCTCGGCGACCTTGCGGATGAGGACGGTCGCCGGATCGGCCGGGTCGAAGCGCTCGAGGGTCGCATCGATCTCGCGGGCCGTCTGGTCGGCGAAGAGGCGGTTGAGGCGGTCGGCCGCGTCGGTCAGGGTGGCCTGGTCGGCCGGGTCGTCGAGGTTGACGAGGATCTGCCGGATGGTTCCCTCGCGGAGGACGAGGATGAGGCTGGCCAGCCGCTCCTGGATGGCGACGAGGTCGACCCGGCGAACGCGCGACGAGGTCGGCTTGGCCGGCGTCGCGAGGCCAGCGGCGCGGGTGAGGCCGGCGAGGGTCGTCGCCGCGAGGCGGAACCAGTGCTCGCTGGCGAATTCGACCTGGCCGAACTGGTGGCGGATCATGAGCTGCTCGACCGGCGTGAGCGGCGGCGCCTCGACCATCGCCTCGACGTAGTAGCGGTAGCCGAGGTCGGTCGGCACCCGGCCCGCGCTCGTATGCGGATGGGTCAGGAAACCCGCGGTCTCAAGCTCGGCGAGGATCGCCCGGACGGTGGCACTCGAAACGCCGAGCCCGTAGCGCTCGACAAGGGCGAGACTGCCGACCGGGTTCGCGGATGCGACGTATTCCTCGATGACGGCCCGGAGGATCGCCTGCTCTCGGAGGTCCAGGGGGCCATTGGTGCGGCGAACGCGTCGCGCCACGGCTGGCTCCTTGGGAGGTTAGCACTCTCGATGGTCGAGTGCTAACTATCGGTGGGCGCATCGTAGCAGCCGGTGTGGTGCCGTGTCAACGCTCGTCGACCGCTCTCGCCGGACGGTCCGGTGCGCCTCAGACGAGGCGGGCGAAGAGCTCGTTCGAGAGGAGCCGGCCCCGGGTCGTCAGGCGGAGGCGATCGTCGGCGTCGTGCGACACGAGCTCCGCGGCCAGGGCCCACCGCAGCGGCCCGGCGAACGGTTCGGTGGCGGCCGCCGCCGCGGCCACGCCGTCGTCAGTGCGGAGGCCGAGGATGACCTCCTCGGAGGCGGCTGTCGCCGCGTCGAGGGCCTCGCTGCCGCCCGGCGGGAGCGAAGGACCGCCCACCCCGGGAGCGAGGGCGGCGATGTAGCGGCCGAGGTGAGCGGAATTCCAGCGTCGGATCGCACCGTCGAAGGCGTGCGCGCCGGGTCCGACCGCCTCGTACGGCTGCCGCTCCCAATAGGCCAGGTTGTGGCGGCTCTCGTGGCCGGGCCGGGCCCAATTGCTGATCTCGTAGCCGTGCCAGCCCTCCTCGCGAAGGCGGACCACGGCGTGGTGGTACATGGCCGCCGCTCGATCCTCGTCCTGGGCCGGCCGGGCGCGATCGCGCCAGCGGCGCGCCCCGGTGCTCGTCGGGAGGTGGTCGCCGTCGGGCCCGGTCAGGCCCTCCTCGTCGGGATCGTCGAGGGTCAGGGCGTAGAGGGAGAGATGATCCGGCGACAGGGCGATCGCCGCCTCGAGGGTCGACATCCAGTCGCCGATCGACTGGCCGGGCACGTCGTAGAGGAGATCGAGGCTGACCGAGCCGATGCCCGCCCGCCGGGAGGCCGCGACCGCGTCGCCGACGTCGGTCGCCCGATGGCGCCGGCCAAGCCCGGCGAGCTCGCTATCGTCGAGGCTCTGGGCACCGATCGAGAGCCGGCTGACGCCTGCCCGGCGCTGGGCGGCCGGATCGCCACGCTCGTCGCGGCCCGGGTTGGCCTCGAGCGTGATCTCGGCATCCTCGGCAAGCCCGAACCGGGATCGCACGAGCTCGACGAGGCCGGCCAGGTCCCTGGTCGCCAGGAGGCTCGGTGTCCCCCCGCCGATGTACAGGGAGCCGAGCGCGGGCCGGCCGCTCGAACCGGGCGGTCCGAACCGAGCGTCGTCGGCATCGGCGCGAAGGTCGATCTCGGTCCGCACGGCCGCGAGGAACGCGGCGATCCGGTTGCGTGGCCCGCGGCTCTCGGCGCCTGCCACGACGACGAAGTCGCAATACGGGCAGACCGAGACGCAGAACGGGACGTGGACGTAGAGTGCGGTCGGCGGCCGCGCGTCGGTCCGTCCCTGGACCTCGGCCTGCACGCGCACCCCGGTGGATGTGGCTCCGACGGTCGGGCTCACCGATCGTTCGAGGCCGGGCCCCGACCGCCGACGATCCGCCAGCCCTCCGGGATTCGCCGCTTCTTCTCGATGTCCTCGGACTCCTTGCCCCGCAGGGCGACCTGGCCGGCGTGGCCAGTGGCGAGGAAGACCGCGACGCGGGTGACCGCATGGCCGATGAAGGCCGCCCCGATCGCGCCCGTCTTGAGGGTCACCCAGCCGCTGCCGAGGCCGATGAGGAGGACGAGGACCAGCGTGTAGCGGTCGCGGCCGGGAGCGCCGACCCGCGTCGCCAGGGTGTAGGTGAGTGCCTGGATGACGTTGGCGACGGTCGGGTCGATGCCGCCGAGGACGAGGAAGGCGAGGAGCAGGCCACGGAACGTCGCCTCGTCGATGAACGCCGTGGCGATGGCGTTGAGGATCGAGCCCGGATACTCCCGAATATCGGGAAACCGGAGATGGTGGTAGCGGAGCATCGCGAAGGCAATCGCCTGGGCTACCCCGATCGCCCCATAGACGAAGCCGTAGAGGAGCGCGGTCGGACGGTCGCCGAGGCTCAGGTAGAGGTCGCGGGCCGGTGCCGGGTAGATGATCGCGGCGGCTGAAATGAGCCCGAGCCCGACGAGGTACCAGGCGAGGCGCCGCCTGAGGGACGGCCACTTCCCATCGCGGGCCTCGTCGTACTCGGCCGCTCCAAGCCGCTCCGCGTCGAGCCGCTGCATGACGAGGAGGAGGACAAGACCGAAGGCGACGAGCGCGCGGAGCGTGTCCATCGCCCGTCACCGTAGCACGGGGCGGAAGTGCCGCGACGCACCGCCGGGTCGATTCTCGGTCGCCGGAAGGGGCGCCGAAACGGGGCGCCGGGAGTCCTCAGCCCTCGTCTATGCGGAGCATGGCGAGGAATGCCTCCTGCGGGATCTCGACCGAGCCGACCCGCTTCATCCGCTGCTTGCCTTCCTTCTGCTTCTCCAGCAGCTTCCGCTTGCGGGTGATGTCGCCGCCGTAGCACTTGGCGAGGACGTTCTTGCGCATCGCCCGGACGGATTCGCGGGCGATGACGTTCGAGCCGATGGCCGCCTGGATGGGGATCTCGAACATCTGGCGGGGGATGAGCTCCTTGAGTCGAGCGGTGAGGGCTCGCCCCACCGACTGGGCCCGGTCGCGGTGGACGATCAGCGACAGGGCGTCGACGGGTTCGCCGTTGACGAGGATGTCGACCTTGGCGAGGTTGGCCGCCCGGTAGCCCGACTCCTCGTAGTCCATCGAGGCGTAGCCCTGGCTGCGGCTCTTGAGCTGGTCGAAGTAGTCGACGATGAGCTCCGCCAGCGGCATCTCGAAACGGAGTACGACCCGGGTCGGGTCGAGGTACTCCATGTCGCGGAACTCGCCCCGACGGTTCGTCGAGAGCTCCATGAGCGGGCCGATGTACGACGACGGCGTCACCACCGAGAGGGTCACCCACGGCTCCTCGATCGCTTCGATCGACGAGGGGTCGGGCATCAGAGCCGGGTTGTCGACGGAGACGGTGCCACGCCCGTTCGTGAGGACGACGCGGTATTCGACCGACGGCGCCGAGGCGATGAGGTCAAGGTCGAATTCGCGCTCGAGGCGCTCCTGGACGATCTCCATGTGGAGGAGGCCGAGGAACCCGCAGCGGAAGCCGAAGCCGAGGGCGACCGAGCTCTCCGGCTCGTAGGTGAAGCTCGCGTCGTTGAGATGGAGCTTCTCGAAGGCGTCGCGGAGGAGCGGGTAATCCTCGCCACTGACGGGGTAGATGCCGGCGAAGACGAGGCTCTTGGCTGCCTGGTAGCCCGGCAGCGGTTCCGCCGCCGGCCGGGCGGCATCGGTGACCGTGTCGCCGACCTGCGCCTCGCGGACGTTCTTGAAGCCGGTGGCCACGTAGCCGACCTCACCGGCGACCAGCCGTTTGACCGGCACGAGCTGGGGCCGGAAGACGCCGATCTCGAGGAGCTCGGCCTCGGCGCCCGAGGCCATCAGCCGGACGGTCGCCCGGTCGTCGAGCGTCCCCTGGGCCAGCCGGACGTAGACGATCACGCCCTTGTACTGGTCGTAATGGCTGTCGAAGACGAGCCCCTGGAGCGGCTTCGACGGGTCGCCCTTCGGGGCGGGGATCCGGGCCACGATCGCCTCGAGGATCTCGGGCACGCCGGTCCCGTCCTTGGCCGAGGCGAGGAGGACCTCCTCGCGCGGGATGGCGAGGACGTTCTCGAGCTCGTCCATGATCGTCTCCGGATCGGCCGACGGGAGATCGATCTTGTTGAGGACGGGAATGAGGGTGAGCCCTTCGCGCAACGCCAGGTGGACGTTAGCTAGCGTCTGGGCTTCGATGCCCTGGGTCGCGTCGACGACGAGGATCGCCCCTTCGCAGGCCTGGAGGCTGTGGCTCACCTCGTAGGCAAAGTCGACATGACCGGGCGTATCGATGAGGTTGAGACCGTACGTCAGGCCGTCACGGGCCGTGTACTCGAGGCGGACGGCCCGGGCCTTGATGGTGATGCCCTTCTCGCGCTCGAGGTCCATCGAATCGAGGACCTGGCTCGTCATCTGCCGGGCATCGATCGTGTGGGTCAGCTCGAGCAGCCTGTCGGCGAGCGTCGACTTGCCGTGATCGATGTGGGCGATGATCGAGAAGTTGCGGAGGCGATCCTGGGGGATGCCAACGTGCGGCTCGGCACTCACGCCGGCGAGCATGACATGAAGGAGGACGTGGGGCCCCAGGTCACCGATCCAAGCGATCCCGGGCACGACCGGCCACGGATCCCGGCGCGCGGTCCGCCGGCGACCGTTGTCCCCGCGACCGAGACGACGACGCGACTCCCCTGGCGTAGATTTCGCCCGCTCGGCCGCCACCAACAACCGATCCAGCTGGGAGGGGACCATGCGACCGCCGCGGGAACAGGTGATCTGGGGGCTGCTCGGGGCGGCCGCCGCGGCCTGGTTCGCGGTCTGGATGCTGTTCTTCCCCGACTACGTCCCGAAGTTCTTCGCGTGGGACGCGGAGGGTCGCTACGCCCAGGCGTTCATCGGCGCCGGCTACATCTTCCGGACCGCGTTCTTCCTCAACGTCGCCCGCGAGGGCAACTGGGTCCGGTTGCGCTGGATCGTGTGGGGCAATCTGGTGTTCACCGGGACCCTGCTGTTCGCGACCTACTGGCACCTCAGCGAGTTCCACTGGAACCCGCTCCAGACACCGCTGGCGCACATCTGGATCGTGCTCTACATCTTCGAACCGATCGTCATGATCTATCTCATTCCACGCGGCATCCTCCGGGTCGAGGCGCCGCCGACCGGCGGTCCGCTCCACCGACTTTTCAAGCCCTTTCTCGTCTTCGTGACCGGGATCCTGCTGATGAACGGGCTGCTGATCGTGGTCAACCCGGAGTTCGCCGCGACGCGCTGGGCATGGCAACTCAATCCGCTCGATTCCCGCATCGTCGGCGCCTGGTTCCTCGGTTGGGCCTTCTGGTGCGGCACCATGGCGTTCGCGCTCGACTGGGACGAGATCCGGCGCGCGTCCCAGCTTTTCATCCTCAACGGCGTCGCCCTGCTCGCGACGGCGTTCTTCTTCCGCGACGACTTCTTGCCCGGCCGCGGCACGCCGTTTGGCTATGTCGGCGGATTGCTCGCGCTCACGGTCATCATGGTCGCCTTCTACCTGATCCAGGAACGCCGGCGGCCGACCCCCTACGCCTGACCGCCCATCCCGGCGGCGAGCCACGCCTCGAGCGCGGCCGCGATGTCGTCCGGGGCGTCCTCGTCGATGAACTGGCCCACGTGGTGGAGGATGACCGTCGGGGCGGCCGGGAACAGGGCCTGCCAGCGCGCCAGCTCGGCGTCGCCGAAGCCGGGGTCGGAATCCGGCCAGATCACGATGGCGGGCTTGTCGCTGAGCCTGGGCAGGTTCGCCTCGACCTCGCTCAGGTAGGCGCGCCCGCGCACGATCTCGCGTGGGAAGACGCGCATGATCGACCGCTTTGCGGGCGGAAAGGGGCCGTCGTAAGCTGCCCGTTCGGCGTCCGTCAGACGGCCACGCTTGAGGTTGAACGGCAGGTACAGACGGAGCATCAGGTTGAGCCGATCGACGAGCAGCGGACTGAGCGGGCCGCCCATGAGCGCCGAGAACAGGCGGACCCGAAGTCGATCGTCCGGCCAGGCCCAAGTGTTGGACAACACGAGGCCCCGCACCAGCTCCGGCCGGCGACCGGCAAGACCCAGGCCGATCGGCCCGCCCCAGGCATAGCCGAAGACGACGATCCCCTCCAGCCCGAGCTGGTCGACGAGCGCTTCCACCACCTTCGACTGTGAGCGTGGCTTGAAGTCGTAGCCGTCGGCCGCGCGCGACAGGCCGAACCCCGGGTAGTCCGGGGCGACGCAGCGGAACGTCCCACGCAGAGCGAGGATCACGTCGCGCCACCCGAACGACCAGCTCGGATTGCCGTTCAGCAGCAGGAGCGGCGGACCCTCACCTTCGTCGACGTAGTGGACGAGGTGGCCGTCGATATCGGCCCAGCGATCGTCGAACGGATACAGATCGGCCGGGACCCAGGCCGGGCGATCGGGTCTCACCGAGGACATCTCAGGCGACCGTGCCGGCGTGCCAGCGCGCGAAATGCTCGGCGTGGGCCCGGGTGTATGCGCCCGGCTGGTAGAAGCGATCGTAGAAGGCCGTGTCGATGTGATGCGCCTGGAAGGCCATCAGGGTCCGGATCGGCCCGAAGTTCGCAGGGAACTGGCCGTAATGCTTCATCACGTACTCGCAGTACGCGATGACCGCCTCGATGTTCGCCTCGCTGTATGGCGGGATCGTCGCCTGGATGGCGGCCGGATCGCGCCACGCACTCGGCTTCGAGGCGTCCCGGAAGAACCCGGTGCCCGGTGCGAACTTGTAGTCGACGAACGCCCGCACGGCGGCCTCCATGGTCGGATAGTAGGGCGGCGCGAACGGTTTGATGATCGTCCGACCGTCGTGGTCGAGGCCGATGGCCTGGGGGATCGTCACGTTCTTCTTGAGCAGCCGCATCAGCAGCGTGCCGAAGAACCCCTTGTGGAGGACCTGGGCGAACGTCCGGTCGCGCATCCGGCAGCCGAGCGACCGGTTCCAGGCGAACCGATGTGCGGCGTAATGCGGGAACCCGCCAAGGCCGAGGGCCTCCGTCGCGAGCGCGATGTTCTGGACCATGAGCCCCTGTTCGAACCCACAGATCTCCAGCAGGTACGTCTCGATCTCGTCGATGGTCCCGACTCGTCCGTCGTGCACGTCGTCGAACAGATGGCCGCCCTTCGACCTGGCGAACTGTCCGATCCCGGCGGGCCGCAGCCACGGATCCTTGTCGTCGTGGAAGAAGAAAGCGAACTGTTCGCCGAGGGCGGCGAACAGGATGGTCAGATACAGCGCGGTCACTTCCGTCACCGGGACGAAGTAGGTCGCGCCGGGTAGGTTCGCGGACCACTTGTTGAACGGCGGCGTGAACGGCAATTCGCGCGGGATCTCGAGGCGGTGGTCGGCCAGCCGGATCCGCATCCGCTGGTATACGTCGGTGAAGCGGCCTTCCCGGCCCATCCCGACGAGCGTCCCGAACTCGTCGGACGGCAGGTCCTGCGGCCGGGGCATCAGGTACGTCCCGTCGTCGGTCATGATCGCCAGCGTCACTGTCGCCACCGCGTCCGCGCTCGATTGCGTCCGTCCGACCATGCTCATCATGATCTGGCCGCCGCCCGTTTCCGGGCCGGCGGCGGGCACGTACGGTAGCTCCCCGTTGACGGGCCCTGTGACGCCGGAGGCGGCGAAGGCGAGGATCGCCTGTTCATCGACGCTCAATGGGACGGCCGCCGCCGCGCTCTTGTACGACAGGCCGCCGCCCTCCAGATCGTCGCCGAGCGCGAACCGCCGGCTGCGCCGGGTGATAAACGTGTCGATCAGCGAATGACCGGCCAGCTCGGCCGCGCCGGTCGCCGACGGGTCTCGCGTGGACCGCGGGTCGGACGTCTGCATCTCGCTGCCCTCCCAGACGGGACGACCCTGCCAACGATCCGGGCCGCCGAGAAGGCCAACGTAGCCGACCGGCGTCTCGACGCCACCTCGGACTCGGAGGCCGCCGTCTCATGTCGACTGCAGACCCTCAGGGATCTCCTCGAGTCGGACTCGGATAGCGAGCCAGGCGCCTGGGTTCGACAGCCCTCACACGGTGATCGCGCTGAGGAGCGCCACGCCGGCGATCACCATGACGACGCCGACCACCTGACGACGGTCGAGGCGCTCCCCGAAGAGGAGGTAGGCGCCGACGACCGAGATCGTCGCGAACTGGGCGCCGAGGACCGCCGCGACGGCGATGCCCTCCTGGGCCGCGATCGTGTAGAGCGCCGTGCCGACGACCTCGCCGATACCGGCGGCGATGACGAAAGGCAGTGCCCGCCGAGCCCAACGAAGCCGACCGGTCACGAGGAGCGGCAGCGCTACCAAGACAACGCCGAGGATGCGGGCGACGAAGGAGACCCACATCACCGGCATGCCGAGTGTCACCGCCCGAGCGGACGTGACGAGGCCGACCGCGAAGACGATCGCCGCGGCGAAGGCGAGGATCGCGGTCCGACGGGTCACCTCCGGTGAGAAGTCGGGCACGGCGCCCGTGTCGGCGCCGGCGGGACGCTCCCGCGAGGCGAGGATCACCCCGACGGCGATGATCGCGAGGAGCACCGCGGCGGCGGCCCCGAGCGGCTCGCCGAGGAACACCGCGATGACCGCCGCGAGCGCACCCTCCGTCGAGACCACAGGGGCCGCGATCGTGACCGGGCCGATCCGGAGCGCCCGGTAGATGAGCGAGAGTCCACCGATGTAGGCGAGCCCGGCGACGACCGAGAGAGTCACGGCGGTGGGGTCGAGGTCGCCATCGGGACGCTGGAGGAGGGCCGGGACGAAGGCGACGACCGCACCCACGACCATGACCCAGGCCAGGACCGATGATGGGCCGATCATCTTGCTCGAGCGGGATGTCGACATCGTGGCGATGGCCCAGCACAGCGCGGCCCCGAGGCCACCGACGACGGCGATCACGCCGGGGAGTGTACGGGCGCACTCGGCGGATCCGTCGGTGAGCCGCTCGAGCGGCGCTTCTGCTACCATCCGACGTCGCGCCCGCGCTCACCCCGCGCGAGCCCCCCAGACCAAACACGCCCACCCAGAGGTTGAACCTTGGCAACGAAGCCCCGAGGCTGGACCGGCGCCCGGACGCCGTCGGCCCTCAAGCGCGTCCGGACCGCGGAGCGCCGGGCGGCCGTCAACGGCCCTCGCCGGAGCGAGGCGAAGACGCTCGTCAACAAGGCCGTCAAGGTCGCCTCCGGCACGATCCCGGGCGATGCGGATCAGGCTCTCATCGACGCGCTGTCGGCGCTCGACAAGGCGGGCCGCAGCGGAGCGCTGCACAAGAACGCCGTCGCCCGACGCAAGTCGCGCCTGACCCGCAAGGTCAACGCGGCCCTCGGTGGCGAGCACGTCCAGACGGCGGGCAAGCCGACCAAGACGACCGGCACCGCCGCAGCCGCCAAGGCCGCCAAGGCCCGGATCGCTGCCGGCAAGTCGGTCAAGGCGAAGGGCGCCCAGACGGCCGCCGGCAAGGCCCGCGCCGCGCTGTCGAAGTCGGCTCGCGCGGAGGCCGCCGCCGAAGCAGCGGCGAAGGCCGAGGCCGCGACAGCCGCAGCGCCGGCCAAGGCCGCCGGCTCCAAGGCGGCACCGGCCAGGAAGACCACCGCCGCGAAGCCGGCACCGAAGGCCACCGCCAAGGCCCCGGCCAAGAAGGCCCCGGCGAAGAAGGCCACTGCCAAGGCGGCCGACAAGGCCTGATCCGCGGTCGACCTCCGCGGTCGGCAGCGCTCACGAACCACAACGATCAACGCCCGGTCGACGACCGGGCGTTCTCGATCCCCGGCCCGGGCCGGGTCGCTCGCCGCCGCTACGTCTGGCGGGGCGCCAGGGTCGAGCCGGCCGTCGAGCGCGGCTTCGGGCGGACGAGGCCGTAGAGGAAGGCGCCGCCGAAACCGCCGACGGTGGTGATGAGCAGCAGCGTCTCCGCCGTGCTGAACTGCTGGTTCCAGTAGAACGCGGTGAACGAGGAGACGTCGGTCACGCCCTGGCTCTCGAGCTTGGCCGCCGCGCCCGGCTGGTCGAGGTAGCGGGCATAGACGCACGGAGCGCCGGTCTGGCAGGTCAGGGGCGCACCGAGGCTCGCGTCGCGATAGCCGTCGTCCGCGGCGAAGAAGAGCGCCTTCACGCCGAGCAGGAGGGCGGCCATCGTCAGCCCGGTCACGAGGCCCGCGAACGTGCCGTTGACGAGGATCCGGCTCCATGGCCCGGCCTGCCGCTCGGAGCGCGTGTTGGCGTAGTAGCCGATGAGCAGGCCGGACAGCGGGGCGAGGAGCCAGTAGACCGGCTCGATCGGGATCACGAGAAGGAAGCTGACCCCGATGACGAGGGCCATCCCGATCCCGACGTAGGCGGCGACGATCGCCCCCTTGTCGACGAACCGAGTCACCCGACGGCACCGCCGACGGGCTGCGTGACCGCCGCGTCCGGCGCGCTCCCGCCGCCGGCCAGTGCGGCACGCCCGAGGTACCGGGCACCGTCGCCGAGCTCGTCGGCGATCCGCAGCAGCCGGTTGTACTTCGCCACCCGTTCCGAGCGGGACGGCGCACCGCTCTTGATCTGGCCGGTCCCCATGGCGACGACGAAGTCGGCGATGGTCGTGTCCTCGGTCTCGCCGGAGCGGTGCGACACGATCGCCGACCAGCCGGCCCGACGGGCGAGCTCGATCGCCTCGATCGTCTCGGTGACGGTTCCGATCTGGTTGAGCTTGATGAGCACCGAGTTGGCCGACCGCTCCGCGATCCCCCGCGCGATGAACCGCGGGTTCGTCACGAAGATGTCGTCACCGACGAGCTGGACCCGCGAGCCGAGACGGGCGTTGAGCTCGGCCCAGCCGGCCCAGTCGTCCTCGGCCAGGCCGTCCTCGAGCGAGACGATGGGATAGCGGTCGCACCACGTCGCCCAGAGGTCGATGAGCTCGCCCGAGTCGAGAGTCCGGTGCTCCTTCTCGAGGCGATAGCGGAACGGCGAGCCGTCGCTCCCCGAGCCGGCCTCGAGGATCGAGCTCGTCGCCGGGTCGAGGGCGATCGCGACGTCTTCGCCAGGGCGATAGCCGGCCCGCTCGATGGCCCGGAGGATGACCTCCACGGCCGCCTCGTTCGAGGCGAGCGACGGAGCGAAGCCGCCCTCGTCGCCCTGGCCGGTCGCGTGGCCCTCCGCATGGAGGATCGACCGCAGCGCGGCGAAGATCTCGGCGCCTGCCCGCAGCGCCTCGCCGTAGCTCGCGGCGCCGACCGGCATGACCATGAACTCCTGGAAATCGGTCGAGTCCTGGGCGTGTTTGCCGCCGTTGAGGATGTTGAACTGGGGCACCGGCAAGATCCGCGCTCCGGCCCCCCCGAGGTACCGGTAGAGCGGCAGGTCGTGGGCGCCGGCCGCGGCATGGGCGCAGGCGAGCGACACCCCGAGGACGGCGTTCGCGCCGAGCGCTCCCTTGTTCGGGGTCCCGTCGAGATCGATCAGCAGTCGGTCGACGCCCGGCTGGTCCGCTGCGTCGAGGCCGATCAGTTCCGGCCCGATCCGCTCGACGACGTTGGCGACCGCGGTGAGGACGCCCTTGCCGCCGTAGCGGGCCTTGTCGCCGTCGCGGAGCTCGACCGCCTCGTTGGCGCCGGTCGAGGCGCCAGACGGGACGGCCGCCCGGCCGACGGACCCGTCGACGAGGACGACGTCGACCTCGACGGTCGGGTTGCCGCGCGAATCGAGGATCTCTCGCGCGTTGACGAGATCGATCGTCGTGTCGACTGTCATGCCTTCGCCTTTCCGGCGGCTGCGGCGGCCGCGCGAGCTTCGGCCGGGACCTTCTCCGCATCACCGGACGGCCGGTCCAGGAGGACGGCGATGCCGGGCAACTCCCGACCCTCGAGGAACTCGAGCGACGCCCCGCCGCCGGTGCTGATGTGGGTCATCTTCTCGGCCAGGCCCTGCTGCTGGATGGCGGCGACCGAATCGCCGCCGCCGACGACGACCGTGGCGCCCTCGTCGGCCCGGCCCGCCAGGAAGCGAGCCATCGCGTTGGTCCCGTGGGCGAACGAGGGGATCTCGAAGACGCCGAGCGGGCCGTTCCAGAACACGGTCTGGACGCCGGCGAGGGCCCCCTCCATGATCTCCCGGCTCCGGACGCCGATATCGACGATGTGCCAGCTCGCCGGGATCTTCTCGGCCGGCAGCGTCTTGTACTCGGTGCCGCGGGTGACCTCCTTGGCCACGATGACGTCGACCGGCAGGACCACCGGCACCCCCCGCGCCTCGGCCGCGGCGAGGATCCGGCGGGCGTCGTCGACCCGATCGGGTTCGGCCAGGCTCTTGCCGATCGAGCGGCCCTGGGCAAGGAGGAACGTGTTGGCCATCCCGCCGCCGACGACGAGGACGTCGACCTTGGTGAGGAGGTGCTCGAGGACCTTGATCTTGTCCGACACCTTGGCCCCGCCGACGACCGCGGCGAAGGGCCGCCGGGGAGACTCGAGGAGGTTCGAAAGCGCCTTGATCTCGGCCTCCATGAGGAGGCCCGCGTAGGCCGGCAGGATCATCGGTACGCCGACGGTCGACGCATGGGCCCGATGGGCCGTCCCGAAGGCGTCGTTGACGTAGATGTCGGCGTACGCGGCGAGGGCCGCCGCGAAGACCGGGTCGTTCTTCTCTTCCGCGGCGTGGAAGCGGAGGTTCTCGAGGAGCAGCAGCTCACCGGCCCGCAGCCGCTTGACGGCGTCCTCCGTCCCGAGCCCGAGCGCGTCGCCGGTCACCGGCACGTTACGGTTCAGGAGCTTCGAGAGCCGCTCGGCGACAGGCCGGAGGCGGAGGCTGTCCTGGACCTTGCCGTCCGGCCGGCCGAGATGGCTGGCCAGGACGAGGCGGGCACCCTGACCGAGAAGCGCCCGGATCGTCGGGAGCGAAGCCTGGATGCGTTGATCGTCGGTCACCTTGCCGTCGGCGAGCGGGACGTTGAAATCGACCCGCACGAAGACGCGCTGACCCGTGGCGTCGAAGTCACGGATGGTGAGTTTGTCCATGGTTCGTCAGATCCTGTTCGTCTTGCGGTGATCGGCCCGGTGCCGATCAGGCGTGGGCGGCAGCCGGCAGTCGCGCAGCGACGAAGGCGATGAGGTCGGCGACGCGGCAGCTGTAGCCCCATTCGTTGTCGTACCAGGCGATGACCTTCACCATCGTCCCGCCGAGGACCATGGTCGACTCGGCGTCGATGATCGAGGACCGGGAGTCACCCCGGAAGTCGGTCGATACGAGCGGCTCGTCGGAGACACCGAGGATGCCCGCCATCGGGCCTGCGGCGGCCGTGCGGAAGGCTGCGTTCAGCTCCTCGACGGACGTTTCGCGGTTCACGTCGGCGGTGAAGTCGACGACGCTGACAGTCGGCGTCGGAACGCGGAGGCTGAACCCGTCGAACCTGCCCTTGAGGTCCGGGATCACGAGCGCGAGCGCCTTGGCCGCACCGGTCGTGGTCGGGATGATGTTCAGGCCGGCCGCCCGGGCACGGCGCGGATCCTTGTGCGCGACGTCGAGGATGCGCTGGTCGTTCGTGTAGCTGTGGATGGTGTTCATGAGCCCGCGCTCGATGCCGACCAGGTCGTGGACGACCTTCGCGGCCGGCGCCAGGCAGTTCGTGGTGCAGCTCGCGTTGCTGATGATGTGATGTCGGTCCGGGTCGTACTTGCCTTCGTTGACACCGAGCACGATCGTGATGTCCTCACCCTTGGCCGGGGCGCTGATGATGACCTTTCGCGCGCCGGCGGCGATGTGAGCGCCGGCCTTCTCCGCGGTCGTGAAGATGCCGGTCGACTCGAGGACGATGTCCACGCCCAGGTCGCCCCACGGGAGGGCCGCCGGGTCCTTCTCCTTCAGCACGCGGATCTCGCGTCCGTCGATCACGAGCGAGTCGTCGGTGTGGCCGACCGTCCCCGGATAGGCGCCATACGTGGAGTCGTGCTTGAACAGGAGGGCGTTCAGCTCCGTGTCCACGAGGTCGTTCACGGCGACGACCTCGACGTCCGGTGCCCGTTCGATGAGCGCCTTGAGCGACTGGCGCCCGATGCGGCCGAAGCCATTGATGCCGACGCGGGTGGCCATGGTTCGCCTCCTGGGATGTGCGAGGGATCGCGCGGCCGGCCGCGCTGGTCGATCGATTCGTGGTGCCCCGGTCCGACGGCCGCGCTCGTCCCGCCGGAGACACCCATCGGGCGGCCAGGGCGGTCGGTTTCGGGCGCACCGAATTCCGGATGGGTCAATCCTACGATGCGGCGGCGGTTCTCGGACAGGGTCGGTCGGCCTGCCGCTTCGGGGTCCATCGGCCCCCGCACGCCGCCGGACTCAGCGACCCGCGCCACCTCTGGCCAGCCGGGCATGGACGAGCTCGAGGCCGCCGACGAGGCCGACGTCGTCCCCGAGCGTCGCCGGCACGATGCGCACCCGGGCCGCCGGGATCCGGAACGCACGATGGGCGACGGCCTCTCGCGCCGGATCGAGCCACCGATCGCCCTGGCCTCGGGCCAGGCTGCCCCCGACGACGATGAGCTCCGGCGCGAAGACGTCGACGAACGACACCATCGCGGCGGCGAACGCTCGCCGAGCCTCGGCCATGATCGCGGTCGCCGCCGGGTCGCCGGCTTCCTCGAGCTCGGCCACGTCCCGGGCGGTGATGGGCTGGGGCGCCAGGTCTGCGGCAGCCGACGCGAGGCCCGGGGCGGTCCCGGCCGCGATCGCGTCCCGAGCGGCCCGGGCGATCGCCACGCCGCTGCTGTAGGCCTCGAGGTGGCCCCGCTCGCCGCAGTTGCAGGGCGGGCCGTCGAAGTCGACGACGAAGTGGCCGAGCTCGCCGGCCACCCCGTCCGGACCGGTTACGAGGCGACCCTCGCTGAGGATCGCACCGCCGAGGCCGGTCGAGACCGTGAGGTACAGCGCGTCGCGCGCTCCACGGGCGGCCCCGAACCCAAGCTCGCCGAGCATCGCGACATGAGTGTCGCGGTCGAGGACCGCCGGAAGGCCGAACGCAGCGCCGATCGGGTCGGCGATCGCGACGTCGTGGAAGGCGACGCCCATGTTCGGCGGTTCGACGAGGCGGCCACGATGAGGATCGACCGGTCCCGGCGCGGAGATGCCTATCGCGACGACGCTCGAGGCCAGCGACGAGGGGACCGCCATAAGGACCTGTCTCAGCAGCTCGATCGAGTCGTCGAGGACGGCCGTCGGCCCGCCGTCGAGCCGGGTGATCCCGTCGGCCCGCGCCGCCAACGTCCCGTCGTGCTGGACCACGGCAGCCCGGATCCGGCTTGCCCCGATATCGAGGGCAAGGACCGGCGCGCGGCCCGCCGGCCTAGCCGACTCGGGCGTCATCGTCGGATGGTCATCGTGGATCGAAGACCCGCCGGACAAGCGACGACCCCCGCCGTCGCCGGCGGGGGTCGCATGCGCTCGGATGTACAGGAAGTCGTCAGCCGCCGATCCGGAAGACCTTGCCGCCACACTTCGGGCACGTGCCCTGGATAGCCGGCTTGCCGTTCTTCATCGTGATCTTCTGAGCGTTCTGGACTTCGACCTTCTGCTTGTCCTTGACGCAATAGGCTTCTGCCATTCGTCGGGTCCTCCTCTACTCCGCGTCGCGGCGCGAGACACACGTCACGCGTCCGCAGTTCACGATCGGTCCCAGAGCGACGGTCGCCAGCGATCCGCCGCGGCTGCCTGCCGTTGACGGTCCATGTCGGCGAGGATGCGGAGCCCTTCCAGGCCCGTCTCCACGCACGCCGCCTCGGCTCGGTCCTTTGCCGCTCCGGCGACGAAATCGCCCGTGGTCCGCTGCGCATACACGGCGCATACGACCCCCGCTCGACTCCGGGCCAGGCCGGCCAACACGAGAAGCGCCGATGCCTCCATCTCGAAGTTCAGGACGCGCTGGCGCGCCATCTCCTCGGCGAGGTCAGGGTAGCGGATGGGCAGGCTCGGGATGGGGCGCCCTTGCGCCCCGAAAAACCCCGGTGCCGTCGCCGTTATCCCGACATGCGCGCGGTGGCCGAGCAGATCCGCGGCCTCGACGAGTGCAGCGACCGCCTCATAGTCGGCGACCGCCGGATACCCGTCGTGGACGAAGAAGCTCGTCGTCGCCTCGAGACGGACGGCGCCGCTCGAGATGACGAGGTCCCCCAGCCCGATCTCCGCTTGGAGCGCGCCGCAGGACCCCACCCTGATGAAGGTCGGTCGTTCCGTGATCGCCAGTATCTCCGCCACGACGATCTCGACGTTGTCCGTGCCGATGCCGGTCGAGACGACCGACACCCGCAGGCCGCGGTACGAGCCCGTCACCGTCACGAACTCCCGGTTGCGACGCTCCAGCTCGATCGAGTCGAGGCGCGTCGCGATACGGGCCGTTCGGTCGGGGTCGCCGGGGAGGAGGATGTACTCGGCCAGTTCACCCGGGCCGAGTGCTATGTGGTACTGCCGTTCTCCCACTGGGAGGGCGACGCGGTGGTCCGCGCTCGTCGGCAAGACCTCTCCTCGCTCAACGATGGCGCTTCGCTGGCGCGAAACTCGGGCGAGGATAGCCCCGCGCTCGAACGAGCGTCAACCCGAGCCGAGCGTGGGCCGTGCTCGGGCGACGCTCCGGGCCGGCCGGTCGGGGCTCATCCGATGGTCTCGGTGGGCCGCTTCGGGCCGCCTTCGACGTCCCGTGGCGGCCCGATCGAGGCCAGCCGCTCGGACATCCGCACCGCCGCGAGGCGGCGCGACCGCCACCGCCGCGCGAGTGTCACGGCGAGCGAGAGGAGGCTGACGAGCACGATCGAGCCCAAACCGACCGGCGCCGGCCCACCGAACGAGGGAAGCCCGGCCAGGGCGGCCGAGCGGGTCGCCGGGCCGGTGACCGGGCTCGCGGCAGCGTCCGTGCCCGGCTCGTCGGAGGCGTCCGGTGCTGCGGAGGCTGCGATGCCGTCCGCTGGCCCGCTCGATGGATCGCTGGCACCGAGATCCTCGACCCGGACGAAGTCGCCGGCGGTCGTGACGAGCAGCCGGGCGGAGCCGGCCGCGAGGTCGACCCGGCCGGTCGCATTGAGTGCGTCGCCGGGCGCGACGATCGCCAGGTAGGGCGAGGCGTCGCCGCTCACTGCGATCCGGCCGATCGCCGTCCCATCGTCGAGCTCCAGCGACGAGGTCGCCTGGTCGACCGAGACGACGAACCCGCCGATGCGGACCACCTCGCCGTCGTGCTCGGCGAGCGTGGCGATGTCGACGTCGATGGTGTCGGGCAATTCGCCGACACCCGAGGCACCGGCTGCGGCGGCCCCGGGACTGGTCGAGCCGGTCGTCCCGGCGCCGGTCCCGCTCCCGGCGGATCCCCTGCCGGCACCGCTAGAGGCGGGCCCGAGACGAAGGTCCGCCGGGGAGCGTGGCAGCACCGCGAAGCGACGGTCGGAGGCCGTCGGATAGGGACGCCGGACGATGCCGACGACTGTCGCCGAGCGACCCTCGACGAGCGATGCGGCGGCGATCCGCGCCGCTGCTACGCCGGACAGAGCGATCCGCCTCGAACCGACGACGAGGTCGGCCCGCCAGCGATCGCCGTCCCGATGGACGTCGGCGATGATCCCGGTCGCCCGGACGAGCCGCCACTCATGGGCCGCCCCGGGCGATGCGGAGATGACGAGCGGAAGGATCGAGACACCCCGCCCGAGGTCGGCGGCGGCTGTCGCATCGATCCGCGGGGCGCCATACGCCCGCCCGACTCGACCGTCGATCCGCAGTCGCTCACCGACCCGTGGCGTGCCAAGACCCTTCGGCAGGCGGACGGCGATCGCCGCGCCCCCGTCCTGGATCGTCACGACTCGGCCATCACTGTCGAGGAGATGGTCGGCGGCCGTGACCGTTCCCTGGACCCGCACGTCGGCGCCCTGGCGAAGGAGCGCGGCGGCGATGGGGACCGTCGGGACCGTCGGCGCGGGTGTCGGTGTCGCGCCGCCGCCCGAGGGCGCCGGCGTGGGCCTGGCGCCCGGGGTCGCAGTGCGGACGATGTCGGCGCGATCGCGAAGCCAGATCCGGTAGCCGTCGAGCCGGCCGACTCGGGTGGCTCGCTGGCCGACGATGCCGACGAGACGGGCCCGCCCACCGCGAGCGAGATCGCTCGTCACGAGGCCTGACGAGGCGTCGGCCATGACCGTCAACCGGCGACCGGTCGCGGGATCGAGGGCACTGGTCGAGATGTCGCCGCTGCTCGAGCGGCTCGGCGCCCGGTCGAGCGTGACGTCGATGGTGACGAGGCTCGCCTCGGCGGATTCGCCGAGGTCGAGGGCGCTGATCGCGAGCGGCGCAGGCAGGGGTGCGGTTCCCACGATGGCCAGGCCGGACGCGGACGGCCGCACCTCGAGTTGCCCGTACGGGGCCGCCAGCGGACCGCTCACGTCGACGAGCGTCCCCCGTCCTATGCCGCCGCTGCCGGACGGCAGTCTCACGACGACCCCGCCGGTCGCGTCCGCGATGGTGAACAGGCCCGCCGTCCCGATCCTCCCCAGCTCGGCGGTGACCACGCCGCGAACGTGGACGCGGCTACCGACGGGAAGGGATCGAACGTCGATGATCGAGATGACGGTCTCGGGCGTCGGGCCCGGCGTCCGCGTCGGTGTCGGCGCCTGGGTCGGCGTCGGCGACGGCACCAGACTCGGCGTCGGCATCAGACTCACCGTCGGGGAGCTGCTCGGCGCATCGCTCGGCTGGGCCGGCGGAGCGCTCGAAGATGGTGCTGGCGTCGGGGTCGGGGCAGGCGTGGGTGTCGGTATCTGTGTCGGGGTCGGCGTGGGTACCGCGGCGACGATCGCGAACTCGCCCGGGACGGTCGCAAAGATCCGGTAGCCGGCAGTCTCCGTGCCGCTGCTGTCGCGCTGGCCGACCGGTCCGATGACCGCGACGGTCGCGCCGCGCTCGACGCCGAGCAGCGCCGCGGGCGCGATGACCGCGCGGATCCCGCCGCTGCCGTCGTCGACGAGGAGGCCGGTCCCGTCGGCCAGTGCCGACGGTGCCTCCGTCACGACGCCTTCGATGGCGACCCGCGTCCCCTCCAGCGATTCACCGATCGACCCGGTCGTCGATGTCCTGGCTCCCGGGACCGTCGAAGGTCCCAGGTCCTCGACGTCGCCGGCCGCTGCGCGAACAGTCCGCTGCCCGAAGCGCTGGTCGAGAGTGCCTGTAACGCGCACCCGCTGACCGGCGGGGGCCCCACCTGTCACGGCCCCGTCGAGGTAGATGGCGATGCCGGCGGTGTCGTCCTGGATGAAGGCGGTCCGACCGCCCTCGAGCGCCCCGAGCGCGGTTGTCAGCACCCCTTCGACACGCGCCGTGGAGCCGTCCGGCAGCCCACGAGCCGCCAGGACCGACATGGCCGGGACGGGCGTCGGAGTCGGAGTCGGCGAGGCCGTTGGCGTGGCGGTGGGCGTCGGCGTGGGCGTGGGAGTCGGGCTCGGCGTGCGCGTGGGTGCTGGAGTCGGGCTCGGCGTCGGACTCGGCGTCGGCGAGGCCGTGGGCGTCGGCGTCGCAGTCGGTATCGGGCTCGTCTTCGGCATCGGTGTCAGAGTCGGAGTGGGTGTCGGCGAGCCATCGCTCACGGTCGGAGCGGATGCAAGGTTCTGCGGGAGCGGCGATGCCTGGATGAACCAGTCGAGCGAATTCTCGTTCGTGTCGACCCCGTTGCCGGCCGTGCCGCCGGGACGGCGCTCGATGCTCGAGCCGGCGGGCGGTGCCGCCGCAGCCGCACCCTCGACGAAGGCGTTCGTCGCGTCCCCCCAGCCGACCGCATCGATCGGCGTCCCGCCGACCGCCCGGAGGACCACCGCGCCACCGGTGGCCGCGAAGCCACCGCTGTATGTCGCATCCGCCACGCTCGCGAAGACGCCGGACGAGTTGGCGATCAGCAGGTGCTGGCCCGGGGCGAGCGGCCGAGGCGTCGACCAGGCCGCCTTGCGGGTGACGGTAGAGCCGCTCGACGTCGCATAGACGACCTCGAGACCGCCGAGGTCGACCGGCACGGAGCCGCCGTTCACCAGCTCGACGTACTCATCGGACGCGGACGCGCCTCCGGTCACGACCTCGCCGACCAGGAGCGACGACGCAGGCCAGCCGACCGCCGCCGCTCGGGCGATCGCGCCATCCGACGGTGCGCGGGCAGCGGCGACCGCCGAACCGGCGATACCCAGCACGAAGATGAGGCAGGCCGCGAGCCGCCGGGCACGATCCATGGGATGACCTCCCGGCGGGGACCGGCGGACACGCGAGCTCGTCCGTTGTACCCGGGGCCGCTCACCCGGTACTCAACCGACGCTTATTTGGAGCGAACGTGGGCCGACCGATGGCGGCGACGGTCCCGCTCGACTACCATGCGCCCACCCCATCCCGAGGAGGAACCGTGGCCCGCGCCAAGAGGACCGAACGCGCCGACGCGCGCCGACGCCATCGCGCCGACCTGGCGGCAGCCCAGGCAGCCGCCGACGAGGCCGCGGCGGCGGCGGCAGCTGAGGATCCGTCGGGCTCGGCGGCCCCCGCCACGGGATACAGCCGCAAGGCGCGCCCCGATGCCACCACGAGCCAGAAGCGAGCGCCCGCTCCGCAGCGGATGGGCTTCATCGCGGCCATGCGCAGCTCGTACCAGGTCGCCGACGTCCGGGGCGACCTGCGGTCGCTCCCGATGCTCCTTCGCAGCCGCTCGTTCCTCATCCCGACGGGCCTGTCGATCGCGAGCTTCGTCGTCGCTCTCGTCACGGTCGGCACCACCAACACGATCACCGTGCTCCTCGTGACGCTGTTCCTCGGGCCGCTGCCGATCGGCTCGATCTACGCCGCCGGGGCGCTGGCGCCCAAGGCCTCGTGGCTCATGGGCGGCATCGCCTCGTTGATCGGCACAGCCGGACTCATCGCCTACGCCCTCATCGGCAGTTCGGTTGTCGCGGGCACCGCCGCGCCCCAATTGACCGACATCCTCTATGCCCTCAGCTTCTATACCGTGTTCGGGGCGGTCATCGGCGCCGGGCTCGGGTTCTATCGGCGACTCCTTCGGGCGATGAACCCGACGCCGGATCGACCAGGAACGAAGGCCAAGCCCAAGCCGGGAACGAAGGCGGGCGCTCGGGCCCACTGAGGCCGACCGCGTAACCCCGCCACCGGCCTCGGAGGGAGGGTCGTCATGAGTCCGATCGATCTGTACAAGACCCAGCTGCGGGTGCTCTGGGAATGGCGCGGTGGTCGGCGGGCGCTCATCAAGCGCCTGCTCATCACCCTCGTCGTCTCGGCGCTCGCGTTCGGCGTGACGGCATGGCTCCTGCCCAGCATCACCATCGATCGGTTCATCGACGGCGTCTCCGTCGTCGTTCTCATGGCGCTGTTCAACGCCCTGATCCGGCCGGTCATCCTGGCGGTCGTCGCGCCTCGATCCCTCATCCTCACGGGGATCGCGGTGCTCCTGCTCCAGATCCTCGTCTTCCTCGCCTCGATCAACCTGGTCCCGGGCGCCCATGTCGCGGGTTTCTTCCCAGCCTTGATCGGCTCGTTCATCTATGCCATCGTCAACACCATCCTCACCTCGGTCCTCGGCATCGACAGCGGCGACTCCTTCTACGGCCTGCTCATCCAGAAGCTCATGCTCGAGCGGGCCGCCGCCCCGTCCGACCAGCCGGGGCTCCTGATCGTCCAGATCGATGGGCTGGCTCATCCGATCCTCGCCGGGCGGATGCGAGCCGGCTCGGTGAATACGATGGCGGGCTGGGTCCGCGACGGCAGCCACCAGCTGTCGCGCTGGGAGGCGATCCTGCCGTCGATGACGTCGGCCAGCCAGGCCGGGATCCTGCACGGCAACAACGACGGGATACCCGCCTTCCGCTGGTACGAGCGCGATCGCCAGCACCTCATGGTCTCGAGCAACCCGGTCGACGCCGGCGAGATCGTCCGGCGGGTCTCGAACGGCGAGGGACTCCTCTCCAACAACGGAGCGAGCATCTGTAACCTGATGACCGGCGACGCCACCCGCGCCTACCTGACGACGGCGGCGATCAAGGACCAGTCACAGGGGATCGGCGACAGCAAGGCTTTCCTCGGCTTCTTCTTCAGCCCCAGCGGCTATCTGCGCTCGTTCACCCTTTTCCTCGGCGAGTTCGTCAAGGAGCTGACGCAGGCCCGGCGGACCCGACGTGCGGGCATCCGGCCGCAGATGCACCGGGGGATGAAGTACGCCGGCATGCGTGCCGCCAGCAATGTCCTCCTGCGCGACGTGAACACCTCCCTGATCATCGAGGAGATGTACCGGGGCACGAACGTGATCTACGCCGACTTCACCGACTACGACGAACTGGCCCACCACTGCGGACCTGAGCGGGTGGAGTCACTCGAGGCGCTCGATGGGGTCGATCGCGCGATCGGCGCGCTCGAGAAGGCCGCCCGGGATGCGCCGCGGCCCTACCGCTTCATCGTCCTGTCGGACCACGGCCAGAGCCTCGGCGCGACGTTCAAGCAGCGCTACGGCAAGAGCCTCGGCGAGGTCGTCCGCGATCTCATGAGCGGACGGGCGACCCTCGTCCAGGCCAAGACGCAGGCGGAGGGCTCGACGTTCGTCAACTCCTTCCTGTCGGAGATCACCCGGAGCAAGGGGGTCGGCCCGAGCGTGGCCCGCGTCGCCCTGGCCAGCCGGACGACGGACGGTGTCGTCGATCTCGATCAGGAAGAGGTCCCGCCGCCCGCCGACGCGAGCGCGATCGTCGTCGTCGGGTCCGGCAACCTCGGTCTCGTCTGGTTCACCGGCCACGACCACCGGCTCACCCTCGAGGAGCTCGAGGAGCTCCATCCCGCACTGCTGACGACGCTCGTCGACCATCCCGGCGTCGGGCTGGCGATGGTCCGCTCGAGCCAGTACGGGGCGATGGCGATCGACAACGACGGCATCCGCTTCCTCGACGAGGGCCGCGTGCAGGACGTGGACCCGACCGTCAAGTTCGGCGAGCACACGGTGATGAGCCTCAAGCGCGAAGACGCGATGACCCACGCGCCCGACATCCTGCTGCTCAGCCAGTACGACGCGGAGCTTGGCGAGGTCGCCGCGTTCGAGGAGCTGATCGGTTCGCACGGCGGCCTCGGCGGCCCGCAGACCGAGCCGTTCATCCTCCATCCGGTCGAGTGGAAGCTCGACGAGGGGGTGCCGCTCGGCGCGCCGGCCATCTACCGCAACATCCGGGCCTGGCTCGAGTCGATCGGGATCCAGCTGGGCCGGCCGGCCCCGGCCGACGAGGCGGCGAGCCCTCGCCCGGAGGCGGCAAGCCCGAGCGCGTAGCTAGTCCGCCTTCGCGAGGCCTCGGCGACCGTGCCCGGACTCATCCCAGCCGGCGCATGCCGGCATGCCCCAGGAACTCATTAGGACGCCAGACGGCCTGCCGACGTAGGTGGCCTGGGCGGGCCCGGCCATAGCGAGGAGCAGTGACGCGGCCAGGGCGTCACGGAGTGGGAGCCGCCGGTCGCCCGGCCGAAGCTCCCACTCCTCGCCAAGTACCGCGGCCATCGGAGCGGAATTGGGGATCATCCTGCGAAAGGGCGCAACTGCCAATCGCGTGACCCAGATGGCGCTCGACATCATCGCGGCCGCGAAGGCGGTGCCTGGCGTCGCGTTGCCCTGACACCCCCAGTCGGCCCGGACAGGCTGGCCGGATGACGCGGGATCGCGAGTCCGCGGCCGGAACCAGCCGATAGGTGGTAGGAAGACCTGAGGAGGGGCCCGGGAGCGAGGACTTCGCGCCCCTCCTCAGAGATCCGCGTCAGCTGCCCCGACAGTCCAACGAAAAGTCGCTGGTCTCGGAGATCAGGTTGCCGCTTGAGTCGAAGACCTGATGGAGGCTGACGGTGAGCCGCAGGTTGGGCGCGCTGCCCTTGCTCGCGATCCTCAGGTTGACAGATAGATCCGCCGTGATGGTGCCGTCGGGAGCGACATGGACGGGCGCATGGATCGTGGTGTTGCCTACGTAGACCAAACCGCTCGACTCTCCGGTCCCCACGTAATGGACGTTGTCGTGAGAGAAGCCGTTCGTGACGACGAAGTGGTCGGTGCCGCTGTTGTCAAACAACTCGCCGGTGCACGAGTTGAAGGCCGTCCCCGTGAAGGTGTCCCACCCGTTCTCGAGAGGGGCCGCGGCCGAGACAGGCGTGGCCAGGAGGCCGATGACCGCCAGAGCGCCGAGGATGCCGAACAGACGACGACACATGGTCTGATACCCCCTAAGGATGCTCCATGGGCGCGTCGCGCCCCTATCCCCCCCCACGCCCCAATCCCCCGCCAATCGCACCGCGGGTCGTCGCAGGAGCTGTCGCATCGTCGTTTCCCTTTCGCCTTCGCTCGTATCGCCCGGATGCCCGGGCTTCTGGCGAGAATGCTCAGGGCGCCCGGGCCGGCCGCTTAGAGCGCTGCCACGGCCGGACTCCCGAGGTAGCACGGTGCCCTGCTCGGCGCAAGGCTGATCGCGAGTCGCGCCGACGACTGACGGGGTCCGCAGCGCCTCTTGACACGCGGCCCCAACACGACTATCGAGTGCGCCATGACGCCTCCGGCCACCAGGCTCGTCGGGTCCCCTCGGCCGGCACTCGTCGCCCTGGCCGGCTCGGCGGTCGCCATCGGGTTGACGACCCTCGTCGCGAACGCCGACCTCGGAGATAACGTGAGTCCTGTCTCGACCGCGTTGGATGCCGTCGTCGGGCTGCTATTCCTCGGTGGCGCCGCGGTGGCGCCTGGCCCATGGCGCGCCCGCGCACTGTTCGGGGCCGTTGGGTTTACGTGGCTGCTCGGCTCGCTCACGCCCGGGATCCCACTCGCCTACGCGGGCGTCCTCTCGGTCGCCCTCGTGACGTTCCCGGACGGGCGCCCATCGAGCACGCTGCGGTGGCTACTCGTCGCAATGTCGCTGCTGGCGGTCGTGGCAGAGCCAGGCGACGCAGTGCTGGCGTCACTGTTCACGGCAATTGCGGTCACGGCTGCGTTCGGTCGTCGCTGGGAGCGCGCGGCCTCGGCCTTCCCGGCGATCGCTGCCGGTGCACTTGGTGGCCTGCTCGCTGCCCACGCAGTGGTCGAGCACCAGCCGCCGGCCGGGTTCGACGAGGGCATGTGGCTGTTCGCGCAGGAGGCGCTGCTGGTCCTGATCGCCGCCAGCTTCCCAGTCGCCGCCTGGGCGGTCATTCGCGAACGGGCGATGCTCGCCGACCGACTCCTTGCCGACGAACATCCCGCCGGCCTCGACGGGCTCGCGGTTGTGCTCGCGACCACGCTCCATGAGCCGCACCTCCGAGTCTTCCGGTGGGACGGCGATGCCGGGTCGTACGTCGACCGTGACGGACGAAGAGCGGTGCTGGGCAATGGCGTGTCAGTCATCGCCGTCAACGATGGTCACGAACGATTGGCCATCGTGGCGCACGATCGCCCTGCCGCGATGCAGGACCCCGTCGTGGCGCGGGCCGTGGCCGAGGCGGTGCGCCTCGCCGCCTTGAACGAGCGCTGGCAACAGGCGCTTCGGGTGCAGCTCGCCGAGCTCGAGGCGGCGCGCGCGCGGCTTCTTGCCGCGACGGACCGCCAACGAGCGGCGATCGCGGTACGCCTGCTGGACGAGGTGGTGCGTCCGATCGAGTCAGGGGTGGCGGCCCTCCACACCATCGACGCGACGACTTCGAGCACCGGTCAGTTGACCGGCGGCGCCGACGCACGCGAGGCCCGCGACGCCCTCCGGATCGCGCGCGAGGAGCTGGCGACCTCGATCGAGGAGATCCTGTCCCTGACCGACGGCCTGCCCCCCGCAGGATTGGGCGACGGGGGCCTAGTTGCGGCGCTACGCCGGCTCGCCGGCCGGTGCCCGATCCCCGTGACACTTACGATGGCACCCGACGCCGCAGCCGATCCAGACCGCGAGACTGCACTGTTCTACGTGTGCTCGGAGGCGCTCGCCAACACGATGAAGCACGCCCGGGCGAGCCGTGTCTCCATCGACCTCCGGCGCGAGCGCGCCGGCCTCATCCTGGTCATTGCCGATGACGGGGTCGGCGGAGCCTCGGCCGACGGGTTCGGGCTCCGTGGGCTCGCCGACCGGCTGGCGGCATATGGCGGCAGGCTTCGCGTCGACAGTCCCCCCGGAGCTGGCACGACGCTAACGGCGCGAATCGGCGGCTAGTTGACCTTCGTCCAAGGCCGGATGCTGAGATTGTCGATTTCTGGCGCGATGCCGCCGCGGTTGGTGAAGGTCAGCGTGGAGCCTTTCAGCGCCCAGTCGAGCCAGTACGGGGGCGTGACGTTGCATGCCGATAGCGGGCAGCCCTGGAGCTTCGCCTCCGTCGGCCCGTCGGGCACGAAGTAGACGGTCTGGCCGGTTCCCCGCAGGAGGCCGGCCTCGACCACGACCGCGGTGTTCGCCGTGATGTTGCCGCAATCGACGCCGGGGTCGGAGATCGCCCGGCAGCTCACCGCGTACGTGCCGTCCTTGACCGTGAGCGTCCAGGTGCCGGTGAGGCCAAAGTCGTTGCTGATGCCGGCTTTCTCGACATCCGCGATCGTGATCTGGTCCCGGTAGGTGCCCACTGGGAGCGTTGATACAGCGGTTGGGATCGAGGGCGATGGGCTCGGCGCGGCCACCGTTCGGCAGCTCGCCGGCACATCTGGGACGTCGGTCTCGGGGTGCCGGGCGGCGATCGCCTGGATCTTTGCCAGCAAGGGGCCGTTTATGGAGTCGGCCGCCAGCGCGCTGATGACCGGGGTCACGGCGGCGTGGAGGGCCGCCAGTTGCGAAGAGCTTGCGTCGACGAAGCTGACGCCGGCATCGCACAGCAGCCTAGCAGCGGTCGTCTCGTCGTAGGTCGCGTCGACAGACGCCTTGACGCCGGCGGCCGCCGCGTCCTGGACCCAGCTGCGCTGCTGGTCGGTCAGCGAGTCCCAGCGCTTCTGGCTCAGCGAGAGCACGAACACCTTGGGCCACAACACGACGTTGGCGGTCACGTACGGAGCCTCGGTCGTGTACCCGTTGAGCGCGTATTGATTGATGTCGAACTCGGCTCCGCGAAGCTGCCCGGACGCGATCTTGTCGGTCCAATCCGAGCCGACCTCCACGGGGCTGCCGCCGAGTGCCCGGATGGTGTCGTCCTGGACCGGCGAGTTGAGCGACCGGAACGAGATCCCCTGCCAGTCAGCCGGATCAAGCAGGGGGCCTTTCGCCGCGAACGGTCTGCGCAGCGGGCCGACGGCGAGCCCGAGCCCGACCACGCCGGTCCCGTGCAATTGCGCGAGCAGCTCTGTGCCGACCGGCCCCGACACGAGGTCCTTCTCGGCCGCATAGCTGGTAAGGGTCATCGGGGCCTCGACG
Source organism: uncultured Chloroflexia bacterium (assembly GCA_963745405.1). Classification (GTDB taxonomy): domain Bacteria; phylum Chloroflexota; class Limnocylindria; order Limnocylindrales; family CSP1-4; genus C-114. The sequence goes on from CAVUWY010000002.1 coordinate 592,785, forward strand.
GCGCCCAGACCACGGACCCCTGCGTTGGCGAATGCGCGGACCGATGGAAACCCTCCATCGAGCTCGCCCGAGATGATCGCGTGGACGAGCTTGGTCTCCGAGTCCGCCCCGCCTCCCGCGTAGTTGGTGCTGAGGTCAGCCTTGATCCGGCCGCCGGACACGGATTCGAGGCTGTCGAGGAACATCTTGGGACCCGGGGCCAGGTACTGCACCTTGGACGTGTCGTTCTCCGCCATGTGCAGGACCAGGGTCTGTGAACCGGCCTTGTCGACAATCGCCGGCGGCGGCTGGCCCCCACATCCGGCGAGAGTGACGCCCAAAGCCAGGATCGTGACGACACGGATCGATCGCCTGTTCATTCGCGCTTCTCCTGCGCCTGCTAGACAGACGGAGGCTAGCGGCCGGGACCGCCTCGACCCAGCGGGCTGACTCGGCTCTCACTGTGGACAACACGGGTGTCCGACCAGCATCCCCCCGCGCACAATGCCACGCATGGCAAGCGCCGTCAGGCCGCTGGTCCCACGCGCCCCGCGGCCGGTCGGGCCGGCGGCCGCTGCGCTGTCGGTGACGGTGCTCATGCTGACGGTGGCCGTGTCGTCGCCGTCGTACCAGACGTCACCCTTTGAGCAGGCGCTCCCCGATTGGCTCGTCGGGCTCGGCATCGCCGCGGGCGCCGCGCTCGCGGCGGCATGCTGGGTTGAGCGTGACGCACGGCCGGCCGTCGCCGTCGGTCTGACCGTCACAGCCGTCGCCCTATTCGTCCCGATGTGGGCCGGGTGGTCCTGGCTGCCGGCGGCCGCCCAGGCGTGGGCGCTGGCGGTTGCGCCTCTCGCCGTCGCTGGGGCGGCGCAGGTCGGGATGCGGTGGTCGCGTGACCGGCCGGCGTCGCTGGCGCTCCGCGTCGTGTGGGCGCTGACGATCGCGGCCGTCGTCGTCCACGCGACTGGGTACGACCCGCTGGCGGATCCGGACTGCACCCGGACATGCGCCGAGGCCCTGCCCATGGCCGCGGGGCTGGTCTCGACGCAGACGTCCCTCGCGATCGTGACCGCGCTGATCGCGGTCGCGGGCGTCGTCGCAGCGATCGGGCTAGCGCCAGCCTTCGCATCCGGCAGGCCTCGCGGGATCGTCCTCGCGTCGCTGATCGCCGTCGGCCTGCTCGTGTGGCCGTGGATCGTCCGGGCTCTCACACCGACGAGTCCGCCCTCGCCGACCGATCAGATCTGGCCGGGCGCCGTCGCCGGTCTGATCCTCGGGGCAGCGCCGATGGTAGCGACACTCCGTGTGCGCGAGATCCGGGGTGATATGCAGCGACTGGTCGGCCAGCTCTCGGGATCCGGTTCGACGGGCAACCCAGCCTTCGACACCCCGTGGGGAATTGAGTTCGCCGTCCCGGGCGACGATCGGTGGGTGGACGCGGTTGGCGACCCGATCGAACGCGAGGCCGAATCCCGCCGTTCGGTGGTGGTGTCCGACGCCGCCGGACCCGTGCTCCGGCTCCGGCTCGGCCCAGGCGACGATCCCGGCGACATCCTGGCCGCTCTCACGCCTGCCACGATGTTTGCGCTGCGCAACGCGCGCCTGGCGGCCGTGAGTCGGGCGCGGTTGGCAGAGGTGCGGGCCTCGCAGCGGCGCATCGTGGCGGCCTCGGACGCAGAACGGGAGCGGATCGAGCGCGACCTGCACGATGGCGCGCAACAGCGCCTGGTCAGTGCGGCGTTCCATTTGAGCCTCGCGCGCCATCGGCTACCGGTGTCCGACGGCGCGGCAGATGCCGGGCTGGCGGACGCCGACGCCGCGCTCCGCGGAGCGCTCGCGCGGCTCCGAACCCTTGGCCACGGCATCTTCCCCGCCGTACTCACGGTCGAGGGACTCGCCGCCGCATTGGAGGACCTCGCTCGCGACAGCGAGGTCCCAACCACCCTGGACGTGCCCGACCTGGACCTGGACCGCGACGTCGCGGCCGCTGCTTATGCCGTGGTGGCTGCGGCTTTCGCGGCCGCCGCGCGGGCGGGCGCGTCCTCGACAGCCGTTTCGGCATCGATCGTCGACGGTAGCCTCCGCCTCGTCGTGCGGTTGAGCGGCGACGCCATCGAGGCGCATGCTGACTTCGTCGATGTTGCCGATCGCGTCGGCGCCCTCGGCGGCCACCTCGTCCTCGAATTGGTCGAGAGCGGCGTCCGGGTGAGTGCGGAGGTCCCGTGCGCGTAGTCATCGCCGACGATGTGATGCTCGTGCGCTCGGGCCTGGCCAGGCTACTCGGCGACGCGGGGGTCGAGGTCGTCGGCGAGGCGGCCGATGTGGACGGGCTGTTGGCCCTTGTCGCGCGCCAGCAGCCGGAGGTTGCCGTTGTCGACATCCGTATGCCACCGACGCACAGCGACGAGGGCCTGGTCGCGGCCCGCCGGATCCGCGACGACTACCCGTCGACTGCGGTCGTGCTGCTCAGCCAGTACCTCGAGCCGCGGTATGCGGAGCGCCTCCTGGCCGACCAGCCGGGCGGCCTCGGCTACCTGCTCAAGGAGCGCGTCTCGAACATCGCGGTACTGGTTGACGCCCTGCGCCGCGTCGCCGAGGGCGAGTGCGTCATCGATCCGACGATCGTCGCCCGGCTGATGCGTGGCCGGCGCCAGGATTCGCCGCTCGGGCGGCTCACCGGGCGGGAACGCGACATCCTCGCGCTGATGGCCGAGGGACGCTCGAACGCAGGGATCGCTCACGAACTCGGGATAAGCGAGCGGACGGTCGAGGCTGCGACGGCCGTTGTGTTCCAGAAGCTCGACCTGGAGCCGTCACCGGACCTCAACCGCCGCGTGCTCGCCGTACTGACGCTGCTGCGCCGCTGACCATGGCTCCGCTTCTTGGAGAGCGGCCCGGGCCGTCGCTGACTGAGTCGAACGAGGTTCGAGTCGGCCGAGGGACGCTTGGCCAGGCGCGTCAGATGCGAGGTCGTCGTATTCGCTGGCGAAACAGCACCGGGCGCTGCTCAGCAGCGTCAACGCCAGGCACCACGTCGTGGTCGGCTCAGCCCAGCCGGCGCATCCCGGCATGACCGAGCTGGCGGACGCCGGTCGGCGGCTCGGGCCCACCGGCCGTGGCGGCCGCCTCCGGTAGCGCCCGCGCCGCGTGGGCGACGATGTTGACGACGTTGCCCTCCCGCTGGAGCTCTCCGTCGACGAGCAGCAGGGCGTGGCGGCGGACGACGGTGCGGAGCCGAGCCCACGTGTCCGGCCACAGGGTGACATTGGCCATCCCGGTCTCGTCCTCGAGGGCGAGGAAGACCGTCCCCCGGGCGGTCATCGGGTGCTGGCGGGTGACGACGAGACCGCCGATCCGGACCCGGCCGGGTCGTCGCTCGGCGAGGGCGGCATTCGTCACGGCCCCGAGCCGCTCGAGCGCGGGCCGGAACAGGCCGACGACCTGGCGACGGGCGTCGAGCCCGATCACCGCGTAGGAATCACCCAGCCGTTCCGTCTCGGACAGCCCGGGGAGTGGTGGCGCATCGGTGGCCGGCAGGCGGAGGTCGGCGGGCCGGCCGGCTGCCCGCCGCGCCACCCTCGCGGCCGCTCGTCCCTTCGTGGCGCCGGCTACTTCGCGGAGCTGCCACAGGAGCTCCCGCCGCGGACGCCCGAGTGAGTCGAGACCCCCGACCCGGATCAGTCGCTCGATGACCTCCTCGGCGAACCCGGTCCGTTCGACGACGTCGGCGAGATCGCGGTACGCCCCTCGGGCGAGCTCGGCATCGAGCCGTTCGGCCTGCTCCTTGCCGATCCCCTTCACGAGCCCGAGCCCGAGCCGGACCCCCCAGCCCGGTGCGCTCTCCGCCGCCCATCGACCGCGGGCCGCGGCCGACGGCATGACGCAGGCGGGCGAGAGGACCGGAGCGGGCCGCCGGTCGATTCCCACGCCCGGCGGCAGCGGCTCGCCGTCGAGCGCGGTCCGCGCCGAGGCAGTTCGGGCGTCGACCGCGCGGCTATCCGCACCATGATTAGCAGGCGCGTTATGGAGTCGATCTGCCGATGCCCGGGGCGTCCGACCGCGATCTGAATGGTCGGATGCCGCACGGATCGAGCTGGCGACCTGCGCCGTCGGTCGGGCACGAGCTTCGTCGGCGGACTGCAAGGCCGGCGCGACCCCCGGATGAGCGCTCGCTAGTACCGGGGTGGATATCTGGGCCACAGAGGGAACGCCCGTTGCTGCGGCACTCCCCGGCATCGCCCAGCCCGGCCGGCCGACCCACTCGGTCGTCGTCCGGAAGGCACTCGCGTTGATATCGACCGGGAGGACGGCCACCCCATGGCGCTTGGCGTCGTTGACGAGCACCTCGACCGGGTAGAAGCCCATCGGCTGGGCGTTGATGAGCCCGACGACGAACTGGGCCGGGTAGAACAGCTTGAGGAACGACGACTCGTAGGCGGTCCGGGCGAACGCGGCGGCATGGCTCTTGGCGAAGCCGAAGCTGGCGAACGCGGCGACCTGGCGGAACAGCTCCTCGGCCATCGGTTCGTCCATGCCAGGCTGGCGAAGGCAGCCGTCGACGAAGCGGCGGTGGAGCTTCTCCATCTCCTTCGACGAGCGCCACGTCCCCATCGCCCGGCGGAAGCCGTCCGAGTCGGCCGGGCTGAAGCCGGCGACATCGATGGCGATCCGCATGACCTGCTCCTGGTAGAGGATCACGCCCATGCTGTCGGCGAGGATCGGCTCGAGCGTGGGGTGGAGGTAGGTCACCGGCTCGAGGCCTTGCTTGCGGCGCAGGTAGGGGTGGACGGCATTGCCCTGGATGGGGCCCGGCCGGATGATCGCGACCTCGACCACCAGGTCGTCGAGGTTCCGTGGCCGGCTCTTCGGCAGGGTCTGCATCTGGGCCCGGCTCTCGACCTGGAAGACGCCGACCGTGTCGGCCGCCTGGAGCATCGCGAAGACCTCCGGGATGTCCTCCGGCAATCGGTCGAGATCGACGCACGTCGCGCAGTCGTGCTCGATGAGCTGGAGCGTCTCGTCGATGGCGGCGAGCATCCCGAGGCCGAGCAGGTCGAGCTTGATGAGCTTGAGGGTCTCGACGTCGCGCTTGTCGAACTGGACGACGACCCGATCGGCCATCGTCGCCCGCTCGAGCGGGGCGATGTCGATGAGCGGCGCGGCGGTGACGAGCATCCCCCCGCTGTGGATGCTCAGGTGGCGGGGGAACCCGTCGATGCGGGCGCAGAACTCGAGCCAGCGCTCCCAGTCGGACAGGTCGCGGGTGCTGCCGCCGCGGGCCTGGGGAGCCGGCTGCGGCTCGACCCGGGCCACCGACGAATGCGACTCCTCGCCGCTTCGGCCAGCGCCCCGGTCCGCACTCGGGGCGCCATTCCGGTCGCCGCCTCGACCCATCGTCGCAGTTCGCGGTGCCGGCGGATCCCAGTGGTTCGGCCGACCGAGCCGATCGGTCCGCCGACCCGGCGGCTCGAGCACACCGGACTCGGGGTCGATCCGCCGCCCGTCGACCATCCCGGGCGGAACCGACCCTCCGTCGTCGGTCCGATAGCCCGTCCCCCGTCCCGCCCGGAGCCAGGCCACGCTGGCCGGCGTATCGCCCGGCCCACCCTCATCGTCGCCCTCGCCACCCGCCCGGATCGCCGGCGGTGAGGCCGGCGCCTCCTCCCACATCCCCGACCGGCCCGGACCGATCATCTGCTCGCCGTGAGGTGCGTCGTGCCAAACACCATCCACGGTGGTGCTAACCACGGGCGAAGTGCCATCTCGTGCGTGCCGTACCACCCCAGGTGGTATCCGGTGCGGGGCGGCCCCTGTTTCGGTGGTTACCACCATCGCCGGTGGTATCCGGTGCGAACCGGGGCCCGCCGAACCGCCACTACTCGCCGGACGGCCGACCGAGCCACGGCCACCCGCCGCGAGCTGGCCCATCCGGTCGGTGAGGCCGCGCTCACCGGATCGCGCCGCGGCAGCCGTTTCGGGTGGTTCCTCCACCGGCCGCCGAAAGAACTGCCCGAAGCCACCCTCCGCCTCGAGGTCGCGGCGGACCATGACGCTGTCGTACGTCTCGAGCGCCTTGGCGACCCGGTCGACGAGCGGGCGGGGGAACCCGAGCGCCAGCCCGACTTCCCGCACGGCCGACCGCGCCCGGTAGGTGACGAGGTTGCAGACCATCCCGGTGTGCTCCGGCCCGTAGCGGCCGTACACGTACTGGATGATCTCCTCGCGACGCTCGGAGCTGAAGTCGATGTCGACGTCGGGATAGGCCGTCCGCCCCTCGTTGATGAACCGCTCGAACAGGAGGTTGTGGCGGATCGGATCCACCCGGGTGATGCCGAGGACGTAGGCGACGATCGAATCCGCCGCACTCCCCCGCCCCTGGGCGGGGATGCCCTTCTCCCGGGCATGGCGCATGAGATCCCAGCAGATGAGGAAGAACTCCGCCAGCCCCGTCCGCTCGATCACGTCGAGCTCGTGGGCAAGCTGGCGGAAGACCGCCGGCGACATGGGGTGATAGCGGCGCCTGGCGCCGTCCTGGCAGAGCTGCTGGAGATGGCTGAACGGCGTCTCCCCCGGCGGCACGGGGAAACCGGGGAACCGATACCGCTCGAAGCTGAGCTCGACCGAGCAGGCGGCGGCGAGCTCGCCGGCCGTCCGCAGGCCCTCGGCCCAGGCCCGGGCCGTCCGCGTATCGGCCCCGCCGTCCGTATCGCCGGGTGGCAGGGCGGCCAGCTGGGCCGCCGACTTCAGGTAGTGCTCGCCTGACGGCGTCCGCAGGTCGGCGAGGGTCTCGAGCGTCCGTCCGTGACGGATCGCGGTGACGATGTCGTGGAGTTCCCGATCGTGCGGCAGGGCGTAATGGACGTCGTTCGTCACGACGACCGGCAGCCCGAGATCGTCGGCCAGGGCGGCGGTCTCGGCCACGAGCCAGTCGTCGTCGGGCAGGAGATGGTGGCCGAGCTCGAGGACGAAACCGGCCGACGCGACCGCCGACCGAGTCGGTGCGGCCTCGAGTCCCGGCCGGGCGCCGCCGAACAGCCGGCCGTACCGCTCGGCCGCCAGGCGTGCCCCGTCCCGGTCGCCGGCCCGGAGGCGGCGGGCGATCTCGCCGTCGCGACAGCCGGACAGGGCCACCAGGCCGTCGGCATGTTCGGCGAGGAGGGCCTGGCTGAAGCGGGGCACGCCCTTGGTCCCGGCCATGTTCGCCCGGGACACGAGTCGACAGAGACTCCGATACCCGGTCTCATCTCGAGCGAGAAGGACGAGATGCGGCCCGCGGACCACGGCGCCGACCCCGCGCAGGTCCTCCTTCACGGCGGGCCGATGCCCGGGCAGGCGCCCCCGGACCGGCCGCAGGCGCGCCGGCAACCCCTCGACCGCGGGCACGCTCACCTCGCCCGCCCCGATCCGCTCCGATGGCCCGTCGGCCGCCGCGCTGGCTCCGGTCCCCGCCTGCCCGCGTCCCGATCGTCGGCGGGCCGGGATGACGAGCCGATGGGGGTCGTCGACGACCGCGTCCACCAGTTCGACCTCCAGCCCGATGACCGGGTGGATCCCGACCGCCTCGGCGGCCGACGTGAAGCGGACGATGCCGTAGAGACCCTGGTGATCGGTGATCGCCAACCCCGACAGGCCGAGAACGGCCGCCCGCTCGACCAGCTCGTCCGGGGCGGACGCCCCGTCGAGGAACGAGAAGTTCGTGTGGCAATGGAGCTCGGCGAAGGGAGCGAGAGCGCGCTCGGGAACGGGTCCGGGATCGGCCATCGGACCACGCAGTATAGAACATAGGTTCTGTTTTCGTGGGTCCATCGGAGCCACCGAGGTGGCTCGTTGGTACGACTGGCCACACGCCGTGTGGAGTGGTGTACTTCTGTCATGCGGTCGCGCGCCAGCACAGGCCACCGACTGGCCCGTATCCTCCTCCTCGCGAGCTTCGCGGCGGCCAGCCTGCCGCTCGGGACGCCGTTCGCCGCGGCTGCTACGACACGGCCGCCGACCGGAGTGGCGTCAGCCACGATGCCCGCTGCAGGCGCGGTCGATCCGGGCATCCAGCCACTCGTCCCTCAGCTCCGGCCGCTGAGCAAGGTCGTATACGGCTACCTGCCGTACTGGAACCTCGACAGCGCCACCGCGGGCCGGCTCAAGTACCCGCTCCTTTCGACGATCGCGCTCTTCGGGCTCGGCATCAAGGCGGACGGGAGTATCGATACCGCCTGGCGCGGTTACACGGCATACATGAGCGCCGACGCGGTGGCGGTGACCAACGCCGCTCACGCAGCCGGCGTCCGCGTCGTCCCCACCTTCCAGCTGTTCGACTCCGCCAACCTTCTGAAGATGACCGCCTTTCTCGGCAGCGCGGCCGCCCAGTCACGCTTCATCGGCCAGGCTCTGAACCTCATGTCCCGCCGCTCAGCGGATGGGGCGAACCTCGACTTCGAACCGTTGCCAGCCAGCCAGACCGCCGGCTTTCTCGCCTTTGTCGAGCGGTTCGGAACCGCGATGAGGGCCCGCTTCCCGGGCTCGACGCTCGTCGTCGCAACGTCGGCGGGCGCCGGCGCGGATCTCGTCACCGGGCTCGTGCCACTCGTCGACCAGATGTTCGTGATGACGTACGGATACAACACGAGCACCGCAAAGGTCGCGGGCGCGATAGCTCCGCTCGACAACGCGCCACGGACGGTGAGGATCCACATCGACCGATTTCGCGGCTGGGCGCCGGCCACGAAGATCATCCTCGGTATCGGCTACTACGGCTACGACTGGCCCGTCACGAGCACGGCTCCGAATGCGACCGTCCAGGCCGACGCGAAGGCCCACGGCGGCGTCTGGAGCGTGAGCTATGGCTCGGCGATGGACTGGCTGGCAGCCCATCCGTCGGTCACCCGACACGAGGACACAGCCCAGGGCAGCGGGTACTTCACCTACTACGACAGCGCATCGACATCGACTCGGCAGGTCTACTTCGAGGACGAATACAGCATCGCCGCCAAAGACGACTATGCGATCGCCACCGGGCTCGGTGGGATCGGAATCTGGACACTCGGCAACGACGGGACCTACCCACAGCTCTGGAACACGATCCAGACCAAGTTCTACTCGCCTACTCATTCCATCGCCGTCGGCAGCGCGGTCGCCAACGTGCGGCTTTCGCGCGGAGTGGTCGTAGCGACGATCACGAGGCGAATCCGCAACCTCGGAAGCGTGCCGGAGCGGGGTGCGGTCCGCTGGGTGCTCCGTGATGCGCACGCTCGTGTACGCGCCAGCGGTTCGATCGCGGTCCTGATCTACCCCGGTCGGAGTGCAGCGTGGAGAAGCGATCTGCGGATCGGAACCGCGGCAGCCCTGCCGGCCGGGCGATACCGACTCTATGTCGTCTTCGCGGGGTCGCGCTCGACGTGGCATGCCCCGACGATCTCGTTCCGCCAGCCCTACTGACCCCAGACGCCCGACGGGCTGAATGGGCGACCGATGTCATCTGGCGCGGATGAAACATCTAGGCGTACTCTGCCGTCTGTAGGCCACCATGCAGCGGCTTACAGGAATGGCGCCCGGGGTCTTCCGTCCGATCGCGCTGGCGCTGCTTGCGATGGTGCTGATCGAGGTCCTGCTGCCGGCGGTCCTCGCCGCAGCAGCGACGACCGGCAACTGAATATCGCTCCTCTCGACCAACAAACCATCCCGTGCCTGGGGGCTCGGGATGTCCCGGCGGCGCCGGCTCAGAAAGCCGGTCGCTGACCCGCCTCGAGGCCTGGTGAGCGGGCATCGAGGCCGCAGGAGCCCCGTCACCTGGGGTGGCGGGGCTCCTGTCACATTTCCGGCGTCACGCCTGGCCGCTTCCTGCCGTCTCGGGGACGCTGCAGGCGGTCCGCCCGGCAGCTACGATGGGTACCGATCGACCGGGATCGATCGAGCGAGCGGGGGACGGGACATGCAGTCGACCCAGCCACGAGACTTCGGGCTCCTCGTCCTCGTGGTCGGCCTGTTCGCGATCCTTCTCGCCATCAGCCTCATCTTGGGGTCCGCCCCGGTCCGCTGACCTCGTCGCGCCGGCCGATCGAGGGCCGACCTCAGTCGTACAGCCGCTCGAGATGCCAACCGCCTTCGACGCGATCGAGGTAGACGAGGGCGAGCCAGCGCGATCCCACCACCTTGAAGTAGTCGCGGGCGATCGGCTCGCGCCACCACGATTCGTCGACCCGCCAGCGATTGCAGACCTCGACCGTCTCGCGCCGACCGTTCCAGGTGATGGCCACGAGATGGCCGTCGGGATCGAGCTCGGCCTCGATCGAGGGGTGTTCGCGCAGGAGTCGGGTCATCGGCGGACGGGCGCGGGGGCAGCGACCGCGGTCCTGGCGCCCTCGACGCCGATCGGCAGCCAGCGCCAGCGGGACTCCGCCAGCAACGCCTCGGGATCCGCCAACTCGACCCGGCCGATGCGATCGTCGCCATAGGTCAGGGCGAGGCGGGCGAGCTGCCAGCCGAGGCGGGCGGCTCGGGGCGCCTGCGGGACGAACAGCGACAGTTGCTGGCCGGCGGCCGGAGCCACGTCGGCCAGCTCGAGCTCGAGTCGGGCCACCGGCGCCGCCGGCGGCGTTCGCTCGAGATGAGCGAAGAGCAGCCGCTCGATGGCCTCCGCCTCAGCGGTCGGCTCGGGCAGGCGCTGTTCCAGGGCGACGATCGCCGGGGTGCCTCGATCGGCGAAGGTCGTGTCGAGGGCGAGCCGGAGGTTGGCCCTGCCGGCCGCCAGCCCTCGCCCGGCCAGCTGATCCGACAGCGCGGCGGCGAGTCGATGGAGGAGGAAGCGGAGTGGCTCGAGGCCCTCCACCGCCGGTTCCACCGGGAGGGCGAGGGCCATCCGTTCCGGAGCCCGGCGAGGGACGAACGGATCCGTCTCCTCGCCCCGAGCATGGGCGTGGAGACGCTCGCCGTCGGGGCCGAAGCGGGCCACGAGCGCCGAGCGCGGGATGGCCGCCACCTGGCCGATCCGACGGAGTCCCAACCGGGCGAGCCGGCCACGTACGTCGGGGTCCGATGTGAGAAGGGCGGCCGGGAGACGAGCGAGGAAGTCCGCCTCACCGCCGGGTGGGACGACGACCGGCAGCTTGCTCCCCGCTGATCCGCCGCCGTCCGGCTCGGCGACGGCCGCGGCGACGAGGGCGGCGAATCGGGTCCCGGCGATCCCTGCCCGGGGCCTGCCCGGGAGCGTCGGGGCGAGCGCCGCGCCGACCCGTTCCACGAGTGCCGGGTCGGGGCCCCACAGCCGGTCGAGGCCGTCGATCCCGATCTCGATCCGTCCGAACGAGGGGTGGGTCGGAGCGATCTCGGCGGCCACGCTCGGGCTGAACGCGGCGAGCCGATCGAGGGCGGCATCCAGGGCGGCCTCGTCGGCGTCGAGGTCCGGGTCGAGGAAGGTCGCCTCAGGCGCCAGCCGATGCGCGGCGCCGAGGGCCATGCCGCGCCGGACGCCCATCGCCATCGCCGTCGGGTCGGCGTCCAGGACCACGCCCGGCGCCCACGGCTGACCGCCGAGGACGACCGGCCCGGTCGGGAACGACGTGGAGCGGGATCGGGCGAGGCGAAGGGGGAGGTGCGGCCAATGGAGGTGGAGGAGGCGCATGGGTCGAGGTCTCGGCGATCGGGTGGGTGGGGGCATCGGAGCGGTCGAGGCGGGCCCGCCGGCCGGGTGGCACGCCGCTGGGTATCTCCCCGAGGAGCGCCTCGTGGCGGAGGCAGTCGTCGCGCGGCCCGCCCTGTGCATAGAGGATGCGGAGCTCCGCCCGCCGGCCCGGCGGACCGAACCGGTTGCGGGCGACGTTCACCTCGATCCGCTGGCCGACGATGTCGCCGCCGAGCCGGATCCACGCCTGACGGGCGAGGTCGAGATGGAGGCCGGCGGACTCGCCGAGGGCACCGGTCAGGCCGGCCGGCAGGCTCGGTGGGGCGAGGACCACGAGGAGGGCATCTGCCCGACGGGCGAGGGCCGCCAGGCGATGGAGGCGCTCGGCAGTGCTCGGTGCCCGAGGGTGCCGTCCAGCGGCGACCGGCGGCTCGGCGGCGACCCGCGGCTCGGCGGCCAGATCTGCCACGATGAGGTCGACCGCTCGGCCCTGGAGGAGGGCGCCGGCCATCGCCAGCCCCTCGTCGAGCGTCTCCGGGGCGAGGACGATGAGCCATTCGAGCCGCACGCCACGAGCGACCGCCTCGACCGGATCGAGGCCACGGGCGAGGTCGAGCCAGGCGACGATCGAGCCGGCCGCCTGGGCTTCCGCCACGAGCCGCAGGGCGAGCGTCGTCTTGCCGCTCGAGTGGTCGCCGCGGACGGCGAGACCGGCCCGCCGTGGCACGCCGCCGGGTCCGAGGATCGCATCGAGGGCGGCGAACCCGGTGGGCACGATACGCCCGTCGTCGGGAAGCGGGAGCGGGCCCGGTTCATCCGCCGGCAGCGGCACCGTCGCGAGCGACCCGATCACCGACCCGTGGCGATCATCCGCCTCGGCGCGATCCCTGCCTCCGCCGTCCGCCCCCAGCCGCCGCGGAGCTGCCGCGCCCCAGCGATCCCGGAGGGTCGCCAGGGCGGCCGTGACATCGAGGGAAGGGTCCACCATCGTCCGCCGATGATAGAACATCCGTTCTATAAGTCAATGGCGGACCCCGGCCACGGCATCGACGATCGTGGCCACGCCGGCCCGCCACGCGGCATCGACATCGCCACCGAGGCGGAAGGCCCCGGCCAGCTCCATGCTGACGAATCCGTGGGCGAACGCGACGAGAAGTCGGGCCGCCTCGAGCGTCCGCTCGGGATCGCCGCCGGTCAGCGGCGTCAGCACGCGGAACAGCGGCTCGATGGCCGCCCGGTTCGCTTCCGGCGAGATCTGGACGTCCTTCGGCAGCGCTGCGAACAGCAGGCCGTACACGCCCGCTCGGCGGTGGGCGAAGCCGCGGAACGCGTTCAGCATCGACACGATGTCCCGGCGAGGATCCATGCCCGTCGTGGCCCGATCGAGCTCGACGGCCAGCTCCGCCGCCGCGTCCTCCTGGACCGCCCGGATGAGGGCGGCCCGATCGCGGACCCGCTTGTACAGCGACGGCGCCCTGACTCCGACGACACGGGCCACCTCCTGCATCGTCAGCGCATCGAGGCCGCCCGTCTCGAGCAGCTCCGCCGCGGCGTCGAGGATGGCCTCGTCGGACGTCTTGGCGTGGGCCGGGCTCATGTCGCGAGTCTAGGCTATTGACACTAGCCTTGCAAGGCTATAGTGTGTAGGCATCAAGCCGGGACGATGACAGCCGAAGGAGACACCGATGAGCACCTCCATGAGCGTGGCGCGCCCCACCGACGGCGAGGAAGCGGCGACCATCGGCGGCTCCTGGACGGAGCGGGTCGGTGGTCACGTCCGGTCGACGCTGCGGGCCGAGGGACTGCCACTGTTCGTCGCCGGTGCCGCCGCCTACGGATCGCTCGGCGGCCCGTGGCTCGCCTTCATCCCACTGCTCCTCGTGCCCGACGCGTCCGCTATCGGCTTCGTCCGCGACGCTCGCCTCGGAGCCGTGACGTACAACCTCGCCCACAACCTCGTGACCGCCGGAGCGGTGCTCGGACTCGGTCTCTGGCTCGGCATCGGCTGGCTGGCGATCGCCGGTGCGATCCTCGTCGCCCATATCGGGATGGACCGGGTCGCCGGCTACGGCCTCAAGTACCCCACGACGTTCAAGGACACCCACTTCCAGCACGTCTGACCACCGTCAGCGGCGGCTCGGCCGAGGCCTCGTGCTACACTCGCGGCCCGGTCGACCCCGTACGGCCACGAGGGCCCGAGACGCTCGGCGCCCCTCCCGTGGGGATGTAGCTCAGCTGGAAGAGCACCGCGTTCGCATCGCGGGGGTCAGGGGTTCGAGTCCCCTCATCTCCACCACCTCCCCGGGCCGGCGGCCGCCATCGAGGATCACGGAGGCAGGCGGATGCCCGAGACCCGGCGCTCGTTCGCCTACCCCACCCACCACATCCTCGCCGTCATCGACGACCCGGCCGCGGCGGCCGGCGCCGCCCGGGCCCTGAGCGGGGCCGGGTTCGCGCCCACCGAAGTGACGCTCCTCCGTGGAGCGGAGAGCGCCGACCGGCTCGACGGTCTCGGCGAGATCGGCGGTCCGTGGCGCCGCATCGTCCGCGGTTTCCAGTACATGACGATGGACCAGATGCCCGACTTCCGGACCTACGAGGCCGCGATCCGCGACGGGCGAGCCGTGGTCGCGGTCCACGTGACCGACCGACCGCGGATGCTCGCCGCGCGAGACGCCCTACTCGCAGCCGGCGGCCACTTCATCAACTACTTCGGCCGGCTCTCGACCGAGGAATTCACCCGCTGGCGCGGACCCGAGCTGCCGTCGCCCGACTACCTCCGCCGCTAGGCCGCACGCGACCGGCGGCGGGCCGCCACCGCAGATTGGGCACGCCACCACGGAAAGATGCGGCCCTGCCCGCCATCACGGGCGACGAGCACCCTGGTAGCGCGTCGGGGGCGGTGGCGGCGGACGCCGACGGTTGGCGAGGACGACGACGATCCCGCCGAGGATCACGACCGCGATGACGATCGGCACAAGCGGGGTGGAACCGCCGTTGGAATCGCCGGACGACGTTCCGCCGGTCGGCGCGGGCGTGACCGGCGCCGCGGTCCCGGGGCCTGTCGAGGACGCCGCCGGGCCGGACCCGGCAGCTGTGGCCGGGGGCGAGGCGGCTGGAGCCGCCGAGGCCGCGGTCGACGGGCCGGGGCCGGGAGCCACGACGGCGAAGTCGCCGAAGCTCGTCACCACGGCGAGGAACGTCGAGGCGAAGCCGGCCGGGGAGGTCTTGAGGGGCTTCCACGACCCGTCGACGAACTGCTCGATCGTCCCGTCGGCGATCGCGCCGTGGCCGCGCATCACGACACTGACGAGGGCCGACGCAGGAGCGGTCACGGGCGTCCCGTTCTGATCGGCGATGAGGATCCGATAGACGTTGCCGGAGATATGGCCGTCGACCGGCGCGCCTTCGGTCGGGATGGGCTGGATCGAGAGCGAGAGCGATGTCGTCCCCGGCGGAAGGGTGATTGACGACGGCGGGGCGAAGACCTGAGCCTGCGGAGGCTGTTCGGCCGTGGCGATCGCGATGAGCGGGCTGACGCCGCCCTTCACGGCGACCGTTCCGGTGGCGCCCTTGGCCCCGCCCGGCTGGCCCGGCGGCGGCGGGTCTAGCCAGCGATACGGCTCGATGTTGACGAGGCCGTCGTACAGCGGCGGCGCGGCGACCGGGCCGATGAGCTGGCCGAGTGCGATCGCTGCCAGGCCGGCGCCCAGGACGACGACGCCGGTGCGTCGGCGCCGAGCTGGTCGGAGCTCGCTCATAACCACCACGTCGCCAGATCAGCGATCGCGTGAGCGATGGCCGGCGCCGCGACCCGGCCGGAGACGAGGCGGAGGCCGGCGAACCAGACCCCGACACCGAGATCGAGCGGCACGACGTGCCAGCCATAGAGTGGGACGTGGATGAGAGCGAAGGCGACGCTCGTCACGACTATCGCGGTGACGAGGCCCCCCGCTTCGTCGATCGCGTCGAAGAGCGCCCCGCGGAGGATCGCCTCCTCGCCGATCGCCACGATCACCGTGACCGCCGCCCACGGACCGAATGGCGCGGCGGGGGCGAAGAGGCCCCGGGGTGACCCGGCGGAGACGACGACGGCGACCGTGACCAGGACGGCTCCGCCGACGAACCCGATCGCGACGGTCGAGGTGGAGGGGATCGACGGCCGCAGGCCGGCCACGAGGGCGACGGAACAGAGGAGGAGCCCGAACAAGAGGCCGACCGCGAGCGGGTCGGCGCCGTCGATGGTGGTCTTCCACCGCCCGAACGTGACCGCGGCCAGGGCGACACCGATGAGGCTCGCGCGAACGAACGCCCGGGCCCGGGCAGAACCGCGGGCCGAGTGAAGCGTGGCGGCGGAGGTGGTCATCCGAGCCGCCGTCAGCGGGACAGCGGCACGAAGCCGATCGACCCGGTCGCGTACGTCGCGGGCCAGACGAACTGGTACGAGCGGACGGCCTGCCACTGCCAGATGACCGCGGCGGCTCGCTCGTTCTGGCCGAGGCTCGCCGGATCGGTCGAGAAGTGGACGCCGGCCCCGTTCGGCAGGGAGCCCTCGGGGAGGTCGAGTGCCCGGGCGGCAGCGGCGATCCCGTCGGCATCGATCGCGCCGCCTGTGACGGCCGGGAGCGTGTCGTGGAAGAGCACCCAGGCGGCCGAGAAGCCGGACAATCCCTCCTCTGTGGGACCGCTGCCTGGAGGACCGAGGTCCGGCCCGGTCAGCTGGTACTCCTCGGCGGCGGGCGAGCCGGCGGGGCCGCCGCCACCGGCGCCGTAGCCGCCGTAACCGCCGAGGCCCATCGGCGGAGCCGTCGGGCCAGCGGGGTCGGCGGACCAGGCCGTCGCCAGACGGTCGTAGACGGTCCGCGCGGTTGCGTCGAGCGCGCCCGCCTGGAAACCGCCGGTCGGACGGTCGGAGGCGAAGATTCCGATCGCGTCGGCGCCGAGCTCCCCGGCGAAGTCCGGATCGCATTCGGCCATCGTCGAGCCGATGAGGGCCCGAACGTGGAGCCCGGCGACTAGCATCGCCTGGCGGAAGGCGATCCCGTCGGGGATGTGGGAGGCGAGGATGATGACGTCCGGCCGGCTCGCCGCAAGGGTGGCCATGACCTTCGGCCAGCCGGGCAGGCTCAGATCGTAGGAGACCCGGGCGACGACCGCGACGCCGCTCGCGGCGGCTGTCGCGGCTGCCGCCGCGGCCACCGAGCCGGCGTAGGCGTCGTCGGCGTTGACGATGGCGAGGCGGACCCCGGCCGGCGTCGTGCCGAGGCGTGGGGCGAGCTCATCGGCCGTGAAGCGGGCCGAGTTCGAGCCGAGGTTCGTCCCGCTCGCGCCGACGCGGAACACGAGGGGCAGGCCCTGTCCGGTCAGCTGGTCGGCGACGGCGCCGGCCTCCCAGTAGACGAGGCCGGCGTCGCTGGCCGCCCGGCTGGCCGCGATCGAGAGGTCGGACGAATAGGCGCCGATCACGGCCTGGACGCCGTCGCGACGCAGGGTCGCCATCACCGCCGGGGCGTCGTCGCGGCTCTCGAGATCCTGGACGTCGATGGCTATCGGCCGCCCGTGGACGCCGCCGTCGGCGTTGACGAGGTCCGCCGCGATCCGGACGCCGCGCAGCTCCTGCCCGGCCAGCGTTGCCGCATTGCCGTCGAGGGGGAACACGGCTCCGATGCGGATCGGGTCCGCCACCGGCGATGAGGCGACCGTCGAGGGCCCGGCCGTCGTGCCGCCGCAGGCGGACGCCACGAGCCCGACGGCGGCGAGGAGGACGGCTGCGGCCGAACGGCTCGTCCGGCGCGGGCTGGGTCGCAGGTTCATCGATCGCTCCATCGGGCGCCTCCATCGGGCGGTTCGGTGCACGGTACCCGCCCGACCGGCATTCGGTCGCGGCGGACCCACGGTGTCCTTCATCGCCGCCCTCCCGGAGGGCGGCGTTTCGATCGGGTCGGCTTCGATCGCGCGGGCGTCGGGGCCGGTTTCGAGCCGGGCGGCGTCGGGGCCGGCTGGGGCGCGGTCGGGCGGCGGTTGCGGACGAGCACCTCGCCGAGAGCGACGACGACGATGATCGTGACGAGGACGGCTCCGCCGACGATGAGGAGGTTCGGTCCCCCGCCCGAGGCGATGAGGGCGAAGTCGCCGAAGAGGGTCGCGTTGGCGTCGAACATGCCTGGCTGCCCGGCATGTTCGGTGGCGACCGGCTGCCAGGCGCTGTCGACGAGCCGGGCCATCGAGGCATCGGTCACGCCGGCCGGTGCCCGCAGGACGATCGTCACGATGTCGTGAGCGACGATGCTCGCCCCCGTCTGGTCGGTTATCGAGAATCGATAGACGTTGCCGGCGAGGCTGCCATCGGTCGGCTCGACGGCCGGCGGCACCGGCGTGATCGAGACGGTGATCGAGGTCGAGGCCGGTCCGAGGGTCAGGGCGCCCTGCGCCGCGATGAGCTGGGCCTGGGGCGGATTCTCGGCCGTCGCGGCCACGATCTCCGGGCTGACGCCCCCGCTTATCGGGACCGTCGCCGTATAGGACGTCGGGTTCCCCGGCGCCCCGGCCGGGGGCGAGAGGTAGCGGTACGGCTCGGCCACGACGACGCCGTCGTACAGCGGCGGGCCGCCGGCCGGCGCGACGGCCTGGCCGAGTCCCACGAGCAGTGCCCCTACACCGAGGGTGACGAGCCCGGCGCGCCTCACTTCACCGTGAAGAACACATCGGGCGAGACGACCCGCGGATCGAACGGGGCGTGGTCCGCGGCGACGAACTCCGCGCGGAGAACGTACGTGCCGGTGTGGACCGGCAGGTCCTGCTCGAGCGAGTAGTTCATCGAGAAGAGCGTGTTGTCCACGTAGAGGTGGACGTGCCCCTGGGTCGGCGAGATCGCCGTCGTCGTGACGCTCGTTATGGTCGCATTCTGCAGGTCGATCACGACGTGGACGACCGACCCGGTCACGGTCGTGCCCGATACGGGCTGGGTGATCGTCACGACCGCCGGGGAGGATGGCCGACCGCTCGCCGCGGCGGATGCGTCGGGCGACGCCTGCCCCGACGCCGGTGCCGGGGACCCGCTCGACCCGCCGCAGGCGACGAAGACCAGGGCGAGCACGACGGCGACGATCGCCAGGATCACGGTCGGTCTGCGCTCGGAGATCCGCATGGATCGCCTCATGGCTGGACGTCTATGTCGATGTGCGCGTGGAGCTGCGTCCCGTCCGGGGCCGGCCCCACGACGTCGACGCCGAGGGAGCCGGCCGCCACGGTCGTGTCGCTGACGAAGTGGCCGGGCTCCAGCTGTCGCGGGCTGAGTATCGCCCCGACGCCGTCGGCTGTCTCCGTGGCCACCGTGACGGTCTGGACCGGAAGCTCGGCACCGGTGGCGTCGAAGAAGGTCGTGTGGAGCTCGTTGGCGCCCGCGTGCTGCGGGTCGAGGTAGACCTGGATCGAGCGGCCGGCCGACATGTGGGCCGTGTAGATCGTCGGGGCGCCGGGCGAGACGTTCGCGTCCACGGTCACGCCGACCGGGCGGGTGGAAACGACGAGCGGCACCTCGACCGATCCGGACGGCGATGTCACCACGGCCACGACACGCCATATCCCGTCGAGCGAGAGGTTGCCGGCCGAGGCCGCGAAGGTGCCGCTCCCGGCGGCCTGGAGGGCGAGTGTCGACGAGCCGACCGTCGTCGACCCGGAGGCTAGGGTGAACCGGAGGCTCACGGCGGTGGCGCTCGCCGGTGCGCCGGAGTCGTAGTCGGTGATGACCGCCGTGAAATCGTTGAAGCCGGCCTGGCCGGGCGCCACAGCGAGGCGGACCTTGATCGTCGTCCCGAAGTCGCTGCCGGCGGCGATGACTGGGGAGGGCGCGGGCGACGCGGCCGGCCCGGCGACGAGGACCGGCGGCGTGGCGTTCACCAGGAGCGCGCTGGCGAGGACGATGACCGCGCCCACGGTCACCTCGACCCGTCCCGCTCTCCGGAGCCGGGTCAGGGTGCGGGCCGCGACCGGCACGCTGAAGAAGTGGTTGAACGCACCAAGCGCGCCGAGGACGCCGAACAGGGCGGTCTTGATGAGGATGAGACGGCCGTAGTCGGTGCCGAACAGCGCGTCGATCGAGCCGACCTCGTCGAGCGCCCTGATGAAGCCGGTCACCGCGACGACGGCGATCGAGATGCCGGCTGCGGTCGAGAACCGGCGGACGGCCCGGCCCTTCTCCTCGCTCGCCGCGCCCCGGATACCGAGGAGGAGCGCGGCGAGCCCGCCGATCCAGACCCCGACGGCCAGGACGTGGGTCCACTCTGCGGCGATCTCGAGGATCGCGAGCGAGCCGCCGGCCGCGTGGCCGTTGAGGACGTCGACGAGCATGGCACCGGCCGCACCGGCAGCGACGAAGGCGAGCGCGGTCCGGGACCGCGCCGGGTCGGCGGCTCGCACGGCCGCCAGGACAGCCACGCCCGTGATGAGGATCACGACGATGCGCTCGATGGCGGCGGTGCCGATCGAACTCGACAGGATCGTCGACAGGTCGGCTCCCGCCTCGGCCCATTGGACGGCGACGACGGCGATCGTGCCGACGACCGCGACGATCCAGGTCCCACCGGCGAGCCGCACGGCGTTCTGCGGCGGCTCCCGGAATGCGGCGAAAGCGATGAACGCGGCGCCCAGGAGGCCGATGAGGCCGAGGTAGAGGATCCAGCGGGCGATCGAGGCGTCGAGCGGGATCGGCGGAGGAGCGGATCCGGCCGACGATCCGCCGGTACCGCCGCCGGCCGGTGGCCCGACCCCGACGCCGAACGCGAACGAGCCAGCAGCCACGTGGCCGTCGACCGACGAGACCGTCCGCCACGAGACGGTGTACACGCCGTCCGGCAGGGGCGGCAGGGGAACGGTGAGCTGGAGCGGCGCGCCGGGGACGGCGGTCGACGGACCGCTCGCGACATTGCGACCGCTCGAGTCGAGGACCTTGATCGAGGAAAGCCGCGCGTCCGGCTGCTCGCCGAACGTTATGGTCACGGCGCTCGGCGACGAGGCCAGGGTGGATCCCGCCGCCGGGACCGACGACTGGGGGAGCGCATGGGCCGCGACCGCCTGGGGGAGCGCGAGCGCTCCCCCGAGGACGACCGCGAGTACGGCGAGCCACGGCCCGATGCGCCGCACGTCAGGCCTGCGAGGTCCGACGACTGCGGAGGGCGAGGACGATCCCGATCGCCCCCAGGACGATGCCGACGATCCCGAGGCCCGCCCCGACGGCGAGGGCCCGGTCGGCCGCGCTCTGGGCCGAGGCGGCCGATGCGGTGGCCGCATCGATCGCCGCCTGGCCCGACGACCCGGCGCCCTGCGCCGCCGTGACCCTGGCGTCGACCTGGGTGATCCGGGTCGTGAGGTCCGACAGTGTCGGGAGCTTGGTCGGGAACTGGATGGCCGTCGGGTCCTGGACCGTGTCGAAGGTATCGGCGCCGGAGGTGACGGTGATGTCGACCTTCTGGCTGTGGATGGTGCCAGTCAGGTGGAACGTGTAGTCGCCGGGCGCGGTCGGCATGATCGCCGAGTCGTACTCGCCGTGCGTCCCCAGTCCCGTATCCGCGTCGAACGACGGATCGAACGACAGCGGGTCGCTCTGCTGGCCGTTGGTGCTGACGACGACCTTGATATCGTCCGCACCGAGATCGTCGACCGGCTTGCCGGCCGCGTCGGTGACGATCACCTGGACGGCGTTGACTTCGCCTGTGAAGGTCGGCTCATGGAGCCAGCCGATCGCGAGCGTGTACGGTCCGGCGTGCTGGATCGAGTGGGCCGCGACCGGCCCGACCGTGAAGAGGACGAGCGCGGCGGTTCCGATGAGCGTGGCGACAAGGCGCAGCGGACGGATGGACATGGATCGGATCCTCCGATTTTCGGGGCAGTGCGTTCGCCGCCGCACGATCTGGCGCGCGTTCGACGACCGGGTGGACCTCGACCGGTCGGGAGGACATCGGCGCCGAAGCGCCGGGACGAGGCCGCTCAGCAGGCTCGGAGCGCGAGCGGCGGGGCGCGACCGGCCGAGAGACGGCCGTGGATGGATCCGGCCAGGCGATGAGCGAGGGGGATCGGGCGGCGTCGCGCGTGGCTCGGCCGCGCCCAGGCGCGTCGCCGGGCGGCCGCGACCCGGGCCGCGAGCGCCTCGATCCGCGCCGCGAACAGGGCGCCGACGAGCGCGACCGCGAACGTGACTACGAGGAGGATCGGCAGGGCGTCGGGATAACCGCTCGAGCCGAGGACGCCAAGGCCCGGAAGCGGTTGGCCGACTGTCCCGCGCTCGAGGTTCTCCTGGACGAGGAGCGCCGCGGCAGTCGCGACCGCCAGCCTCAGCCAGAGGACGCCGAAGCCGGCGATGACGGTCGCCGGGTCGGGACGGCGGATCGAGGTGGACCCGCCGAGCGAGCGGACCTCCGCCCGGAGGCGGCCGATCCGAAACGCGGCCCCGAGCAGCAGCCCGACGGCGAGGGCGAGGATGACGAGGACGGCGATCGTCCAGCCAGCCTCGTGGCCGGTCTGCTGGAGGGCGTCCTCGTAGGCGGCACCGTAGGCGACGAGGTAGACGATGTTGTGGACAAGGACGAGCGCGACGAGCGCCATCCCCACCGACCCGAGCCGGGCCAACCATCGAGGCATGTCGGGTACTGTAGGCCACGGCTCGCCGGAGCGCTCCCGGCGCGGGCCGCCACCTCGAAGCCGGGACCGTCGATCCGTGTACCCAGTCAGCCGACCGCTCCTCATCGCGGCCACGCTCGTCGCCGCCGCGCTCGCCATCGGCGGTGCCGCGATCCTGCTGACCGACCGGCCATCCGATTCGACCGCCGAGGGCATCGTCACCCAGGTGACCTCGAGCGGCACGCTCGCGGTCTCCTCATTCCAGCTCCGCACCGACGACGGGCGAACACTGACATTCACCTTAGGCGATCTCGACCTAAGCCCGCCCGGCTTCAACGGCCCCCATCTCTACGTCCACCGGGCGACGCTGCAGCCGATCATCGTGAGCTATCACGCCGCTGGATCGGGCCTCATCGCCGATCGCATGGTCGATGCGCCGGTGCCCTCGGTCTCACCCTCGGCTGCCGTGACGGCCACTCACGGTGTCGTTGAGGCCGCCAGCGCGGTCGAGAGGTCGTAGAGCGTCCCGCTCGAGCCGCCGTAGTCGACGACCGTCCCGTTCGCCTCGACCCAGCTGAGGACCTCGCTCGCGCCACCGCCCGGACCGCCGGTCCCGCCGCCCGGACCGCCGCCGACTCCACCGCCCCCGACGAGGACGTAGCGCAGCTTTCCTTCGCTCACGAGGGTCTGCAGCCGCTCGACGGTCATGGCCGGGTCGGACCCGGTGAAGCCGCCCATGGCGAGCACCGGATCGCCGGTCGCGAGCTGGATATCGGCGCCGCTCTGGGTCGACGCGGTCGCGACGATCCAGGTTGCCGAGCCGGCGTGACCCACGAGGTAGTCGGTGAGCGCCTGGTCGGCCGTCGACCCGTCCCCTGCCCCGCCGCCGGCGGGCAGCCCGCCACCGGACGCGGCTCCGAAGGCGGACGGACCCCCTGCGGTACCGCCGGCGCCGAAACCGCCGCTGGGACCGCCGCCCGGACCGCCGCCGAAGCCGCCGGACGTGTCGGCGCTGGCGATGCCGGCCCGCGGATCGCCGCCGCCGTACGCAGTCGTCATGGTCGCCCCGGTGTATATGGCCGGCCCGACGAGGATGGCGGCCAGGCCGACGAGCGCCCCGGCCGTGGCCACGCGCCCACGCCGGTCGCCAGGGATCACGACGGCTGCCGCGCCAACCGTCGCGACGACGAGGGCGGCGAGCCCGACGAGCGGCAGCGCCCCGCCCGCCCCGGCGAGCACGAACCAGGCCCAGAACGCGCTGATGAAGAGTGTCGCCCCGAGGAGGATCCCACCCGATCGCACTCGCGAACGGAACGCCCACATCTCGGCCACTCCGCCGCCGATGAGGGCCGCCATGGCCGGTGCCATCGCGACGGCGTAGTAGGAGTGGATGATCCCCGACATGTAGCTGAACACCGCGGCATGGACGAGGAACCACAGGCCCCACAGGATGAACCCGGCGCGACGCCGGTCGGTCCGGGGCGCCCGCCCGCGCAGGATGAGCCCGCTGGCGAGGCCGACGAGGGCCGTCGGGATGAGCCAGCCGATCTGGCCGACGAAGACCGGGTTGACGAGGCGCAGGAGGCCCGGGCTGCCGCTGAAGCCGCCACCACCGCCCGGCCCACCACCCGCGCCGCCGCCACCGGCGCCGCCGCCGGCGGTCGAGCCGAAGATCCGGCCGAGCCCGTCGTAGCCGAAGATGAGGTCGAGGACCGAGTTCGACGTGCTCCCGCCGATCCAGGCGCGTGACGCCGCCGGGATGGCCTGGACGATCGCCACCCACCAGCCGCTGGCGACGAGGACCGTCGCGGCGGCGGCGAACAGGCCGCCGATCCGCCGGCGGAGCGACACCGGTGCCGCGACCAGGTAGGTGGCGGCGAAGGCGGGCAGGACGAGATAGGCCTGCAGGTACTTGGTGAGGAAGGCAAAGCCGACGAGGGTGCCCGCCAGGACGAGCCAGCGGACGCGGCCGGACTCGACGCCGGCCAGCACCGCCGCGGCGGCCGCCACGAGCAGCAGGGTCAGCACGGCGTCGGGGTTATCGAAGCGGAAGATGAGTGCGGCGACCGGGGTCAGCGCCATCACGACGCCGGCGATCGTCGCCGCGGCCGGCCCGAAGGAACGACGGACCGCGACGAAGAGGACCGCCACCGTCGCGACGCCGGCCAGGGCCTGGGGCAGGAGGATGCTCCACGAGCTGAGACCGAAGAGGCGGACCGACAGGCCCATGAGCCAAAGCGCGACCGGCGGCTTGTCGACGGTGATGAAGTTCGCCGCGTCGAAGGAGCCGAAGAAGAAGGCCGACCAGCTCTTCGAGGCGGCCACGGCCGCCGCCGAGTAGTACGTGTTGGCGTAGCCGCTGATCATCAGGTCCCACAGGAAGACGATCGCGGCGAGGGCCACGACGCCGACGAAGGCCGGCCCGACCCACCGCGCACCCGCCTCGAGGGCGGCGGTCCCGCGCACGCGGGCGGGGGCCGCCACCGCGGTGGTCCCGACGACCGGTCGACCGATGCCGGCCGTCATCGAGGGGACCGCCCGCTGGTGACATACGCCGAGGCGGCTGCTCCCGAGCGATCGACGGCGCCGGATCGGCCGCCGAGCCAGTGACGGAGGAGGACGAACCGGCAGGCGGTGGCGACGACGTTGGCCGCCAGGAGAGCGGCCACCTCGGTCCCCCGACTCGCCGTCGGGGCGAGCCAGGCCAGGCCGGCGACGACCGCCGAGCTGATGGTGAGGGCGATGGCGAACGCGACGAGCCCGGCCGCGTGGTCGCGGGCCAGCCCGTCGGTGCCGCGTATCCCGAAGGTCAGCCGACGGTTCGCGGCCGTGTTGGCGACCGCCGTCGCGACGAGCGCCAGGGCGTTGGCCGACGCCGGCGGTAGCGACGTGCGAAGGATGGCGTACAGCCCGAGATAGGCGAGGGTGCTCACGAGGCCGATCGCGACGAAGCTCGTGAGCCGGCGGGTCGAGGTCATCGAGGTTCCTTCCGAGGTCGGCACCGACGGGGCGTGGCCGGGTCCGGTCGCGGTTCGCCCGAGAGCGCCCGCCCGGACCGGCCGGTGTTCGATGACCCGAGTCTCGGAGGGTCGCGCTTTCGGATGGGTTACGGCGGACGGGACTCGGCGGACCGCACGGCGGCGGACGTCGCGGCGGGGACCTCGTCAGGCGGTCGGGGCGCCCGATGGTCGCGTCGAGCGCTCGGTCGAGCGCTGGCCGGGGTTAGTCGGGGCCCACGTCACGGACATGCTGGCGCCCCCCGAGGGCGACTCGCCGATCCGCCAGCGGCCGTTGGTGGCCCGGACGATCGCGTCGCCGATGGCGAGCCCGAGCCCCGCCCCGCCGGGCTGGTCGCTGGCGCGGTGGAAGCGGTCGAAGATGAGCTCACGCTCGGCTGCCGGGATGCCCGGTCCCGAGTCGTCAACGGTCAGCCGGATCCGCCCGGCGTCGCGGACGACCGTCACCGCGACGGATCCGCCCGGCGGCGAGTACTTGCAGGCGTTGTCGAGGAGTACGCCGAGCAGCCGGTCCAGCCACTCGGGCGGTCCCGTGACGATCGCCGGACCGGCCGGCACGTCGAGTGCCAGCGTCAGCCGACGCGCCTCGGCCACGCTGTGGAACCGATCGGCCGCCTCCGAGGCGAGGACGCCGAGATCGACCGGCTCGCCGTCGGGCAGGCCCCGGGTCGCATCGAACCGGGCCAGCCACAGGAGGTCGTCGACGAGCCTATGCATCCGCTTGCTCTCGCGGTCGACACGTCCGAACGCGCCCCGGTACCACTCTGCCTCCCGGTCCCGCCCCAGGGCGAGCGTCGTCTCGGCCTCGATGACCGACAGCGGCGTCCGCAGCTCGTGGCTGGCGTCGGCGGTGAACTCGAGCTGGCGGCGACGGGCGAGCTCGATGGGGGCAGCGACCCGCCGCCCGATCGCGACCGCGCCGAGGAAGACGACCACGAGGAGGATCGGGGCGATGATCACCTCGGCCAGGATGATGGTCGAGCGGGCCTGGGTCACCGTGTCGAGACTCTGGGCGACGACGACGTAGAAGTCGGCGTTCTGGGCTCCGGCGACCCGCATGTCCACGCCGCCGATGGTGGCCGTCACCGGGGTACTCGCCGAGTGGTACTCGGCCGGGAGCTCGGGATTCGTCGGGGACGACGTGTAGACCTTCCCGTCGCTGGTGATCGCCCACGACAGCACGGGCAGCCCGCCGGGTGGGTGGGGACCCCCGGGCTCGAAATCGTCCGGGCCGGGCCGCAGGCCGTGTGGCTCGTAGAGCGCCTGGGCGAGCCGGGCGTCGACCTGGTCGGTGAGGTTCTGGGTGACGATGGCGACGACGGCCGCCGCCACGACGAGGTAGGCGACGGCGACGAGCGCGGTCGCGGTCAGGGCGACCCGGATCGAGAGGCGGCGGACGTCCTGTCCCCCTGGGCCGCTCATGACGCCTCGAGTCGGTACCCCGTCCCCCGAACGGTCACGATCCGCACCTGGGACGAGGAGAGCTTGGCCCGGAGGCGGCTCAGCTGGACGTCGATGGCGTTGGTCCCCAGCGGGTCGGTCTCATCCCGCCAGGCGTGCTCGGCGATCGACTTGCGGTCGACGACGGCGGGCGAGCGCCGCATCAGCACCTCGAGGATGTTGTACTCGGTGGGGGTAAGGGCGACGGACCGGCCGGCCGATTCGACCTCGCGCCGTGCCGGGTCGAGGGCGAGCAGGCCCCGGATGATGACCGGCGCGTCGACCCCTCGCGGCCGGCGCTGGAGGGCCCGGATGCGGGCGAGCAGCTCACCGAAGTCGAACGGCTTGACGAGGTAATCGTCCGCCCCGGCGTCGAGGCCGGTGATGCGGTCGGGCGGCGTATCGCGGGCGGTGAGCATGAGGAGGGCCGTCGACCGATCGTTGCGGCGTGCCCAGCGGACGACCTCGATGCCCTCGGCGCCGGGCATCCGCCAGTCGATGACGGCGACGTCGTAGTCGTAGAACTTGAGCTGGTCGATGGCATCGTCGCCCCGCTCGACTGCATCGACCTGGAAGCCGGCGTCCTCGAGCCCGAGGACCAGGACGCCGCGCAGCCCGGGATCGTCCTCGGCGACGAGGATCCTCATGCCGGTGAGCCCACGGTGGGCACGCGGATCACGATCGACATGATCGGACGATGCGCTCCCATCCTGTCGAACGGGTTACAGGTCGGGGCCCGTCCCGACGCCACCCGTCGGAACGGATGGTACCGGCCCGGACGGTGGGCCCAGGCCGGCGTCCGCTGGGCGGGTCAGTCGCCGAATGTCGCGTGAAGCTCCAGCGAGTGTTCGCGCAGCCAGCGCCGCCAGGTTCGGTGGTCCGGCCGGCGCGAGGCGACGAGCGACCAGAAGCCCGGTCCGTGGCCGAAGACCCGCAGATGGGCCAGCTCGTGGACGACGACGGTCTCGAGTGCCTCGGGCGGCGCGAGGATCAGCCGCCAGCTGAACGACAGGCGACCGTTCCTCGATGCGCTGCCCCAGCGGGTCCGCTGGTCACGGATCGTAACGGACGTCGGGCTCACCGCGAGGGCGCTCGCGTTGCGGAGCACGGCGGCCTCGATCGCCTGGCGCGCCCGATCGCGGCCCCAGCTGCTGAGCAGGTCGGCGGCGCTCCGTCGGTCGGAGCCGGCGAGGCGGACGAGGAGCTCGCTCGCCCCGGCGTCGTGGATGACCGACGAGCGGCGAGCCGACGGCGGTGCCGGGACGAAGACGAGTCGATGGTCGCGGCCGAGGAAGAGGACCCGGCCGTCGGCGACGACGGGGCCGCGCTCGGCGGCGGCCGCCTGCTGGCGAGCCTGGCGGGCGAGGTGGCCGCGGATCCAGTCCTCGCGTTCGGCGACGAACGAGGCCGCGATCCGGCGACCCTCGTCACCGTCGATGCGGCGGCTGCCCGGCACCGTCACCACCACTCCGCGGGCAGGATCGACGACGACCCGGATGCGACGGGCCCGGGAGGAGCGGCGCAGGGTGTACGGGAGCGACCCGCCGGCCAGCTGGGCGACGACCGGCTCCTCGACCGCCCGCGACCGGGCCCCGCCTGGCACGGCGGTCAGGATCGGCGCCAGGTGACGACGAACGAGGAACCGTCCCCGGCGGTCGAGGTGACCTGGGAGCGGATCGTCCCGCTCTTCGTGACCATCCGCACCCGGACGTGGGTGAAGCCCGTCCCGTCCAGCGGCTGGCGGATGCCGCCCACGGTCACCCAGGTGGTCTTGAACGTGAACTTGTGGAAGTTCGGCATCGGCAGGATCTTGCAGGCCGACGGGCAGCCGCCGGTCGGTGCCTCGAGGATCCACTCGCCCGACGTCGCCTTGATATGCGTGTTCGAGTCGAGGATGGTGAACGAGGTCGACCGGGTCACGTTCGCGATCGCGAGCTCGTACTTGGTCGAGCTGATGGAGCGGACCCGGGCCCGGAGGTGGTCACCCGCCCGGACGAGGAGATCGAGCCGCTGCTCGAACCGCTCCCGCGGCAGCGACTCGTGCCACAGGAAGTGGCTGGTCTTGCCGTTGTCGCAGTCGACCTCGCTACCGACCTGCTCGAGGCTGTCCTGGTCGAAGCCGCCGATCCCGACCCACACCGAGATCGCCGAGTGGCCGGACTTGGCGCAGGTGACCGTCGGCTGGGTCCACGTCGCTTCGATGCAGGTCACCCTGGCCGTGTCGGGGGTCACCGCGTAGCCCGACCAGTTCGTGCTCTGATCGGTGGCGAGGACGCCGCTCCCGCTCGTCACCGTGCGGCCCGGGCATGAAGCGAGGGCCCCGCTCCCCAGCGTGCCCGACGGGGTGGGCGAGGCGCGTGGGGGCGTCGCGGTCGGGGTGGGGGTCGGTCGCGGGGTCGGGGTGGGAGTCGGTCGCGGGGTCGGGGTGGGCGTGGGCGTCGGGGTCGCGGCCGCGACGGCGACCGTCGGGCCGGTCGTCGGGCCGGCGAATGGGTCGCAGCCGGCGAGGGCGAGCGCGAGGACGGCGACCGGAGCGAGTGCGACGATCGTGCGGCGGCGCCGCGGCCGGCGTGGATCCATCGGGCGAACTCTACGGCGTCGGGCCCCGCACCGCCGCCGAGACTCCACGAGGGATCCGAGCGGCCGTCGCCCGGCTCGATCGGCGGGTCGTGCGGTACACTTCCGGCTCTCCGCTGTGGGGCTATAGCTCAGCTGGAAGAGCGTCTGAATGGCATTCAGAAGGTCCGGGGTTCGAATCCCCGTAGCTCCACCAACCCCCCACCGGAGTCGGCGGGGGGTTCAGTGTCGAAAGGCCCGAGCCGACCGATGACCACGACGGACGAGACCCGACCCACCCGCGACCGCATCGATCGCTACGACGCCACCGAGATCGAGCCCCGCTGGCAGGCTCGCTGGGACGAGGTCGGGCTGCACGAGACGGACCTCGACGACACGTCCCGGCCCAAGTCCTACATCCTGACCATGTATCCGTACCCGTCGGGCGATCTCCATATCGGGCACTGGTACATCGTGACCCCGACCGATGCGCTCGCCCGGTTCCACCGGATGCACGGCGAGAATGTCTTCTTCCCGATCGGCTTCGATGCGTTCGGCCTGCCCGCCGAGAACGCAGCGATCAAGAACGACATCAACCCGCGCGACTGGACGATGCAGAACATCGAGCACGAGCGGAAGCAGTTCCGGTCGATGGGCGCGGTGTTCGACTGGCGCTACGAGCTCGTCACCTGCGATCCCGGGTTCTACCGCTGGAACCAGTGGCTGTTCCTGCGCTTCCTCGAGGCCGACCTAGCCTATCGGCGGATGTCGCCGGTCGACTGGTGCCCCAACGACGGCACGCTGGCGCGCGAGCAGGTCGAGGGCGCCGACCGTCACTGCTGGCGATGTGGCGCGCCGGTCGAGAAGCGAGACCTGGAGCAGTGGTACCTCCGGACCACGAAGTACGCAGATGAGCTGCTCGACTTCTCGAGCATCGAGTGGCCGGAGCCGATCCGCCTGCAGCAGACGAACTGGATCGGCCGGAGCGAGGGCGGCGAGATCGTCTTCACGACCGCGCCCGACGACCACCAGCCCGGCGGCGACGAGCTACGCGTGTTCACGACCCGCCCGGACACGCTCTTCGGGGCGACGTTCATGGTCCTCGCCCCGGAGCACCCGCTCGTCGCCTCGCTGACCGCACCGGAGCGGCGGGCGGAAGTCGCGGCCTACGTCACCCAGGCCGGCCTGCGGACGGAGATCGACCGGCTGTCGACCGAGCGCGAGAAGACCGGCGTCTACCTCGGTGCCGACGCGATCAATCCCGTCAACGGCGAGCGCATCCCCATCTGGATCGCCGACTACGTCCTGTCCGGCTACGGGACCGGTGCGATCATGGCCGTGCCCGCCCACGACGAGCGCGACTTCGCGTTCGCCCGCCGGTTCGGCCTGCCGATCCGGCGCGTGATCGCCCCTGCCGCGACGGCCGACGACGAGGCGCTCGACGATGCCTACGTCGCCCACTCTCCGGACGAGCGGCTCGTCCACTCCGGCCGGTTCAGCGGCATGACCGCCCCCGATGGGATGCGGGCGATCCTCGACTGGCTTGCCGAGGACGGCCGGGCGAAGCCGACCGTCACCTACCGCCTGCGTGACTGGCTGTTCAGCCGGCAGCGCTACTGGGGCACGCCGATCCCGGTCATCTACTGCGAGCGCGACGGCATCGTGCCGGTCCCCGACGAGGACCTGCCGGTCCGCCTGCCGGATACCGTCGACTACGGCGGCCGCGGCGAGAACCCGCTGAACCACGACGAGGACTTCCTGCGCGTCGCCTGTCCGCGCTGCGGCGAGCCGGCCCGCCGCGAGACCGACACGATGGACACGTTCGTCGATTCGTCGTGGTACTGGTTCCGCTACCTGTCGCCCGAGAAGGATGACGGGCCGATCGACCGGTCGCTCGTCGACCGCTGGACGCCCGTCGACCAGTACACCGGCGGCGCAGAGCACGCCGTCATGCACCTCCTCTACAGCCGCTTCTGGACCAAGGCGATGCGCGACATCGGCGTGGTCGCCCAGGACGAGCCGTTCAAGCGGCTGTTCAACCAGGGCCAGATCCTCGGCCGCGACGGCGAACGGATGAGCAAGAGCCGGGGCAACGTCGAGGACCCCGACGACCTCATCGCCCGCTATGGTGCCGACTCGATCCGCCTGTTCCTCATGTTCATGGGGCCGTGGGACCAGGGCGGTCCGTGGAGCCCGACAGCGATCGGCGGGATCCACAAGTTCCTCGGCCGGGTCTGGACGCTGGCGCTCGACCCGCACGGTGGTGGGGAGGCCGGCGGCGGCGCCCTGCCGGCCGGCGAAGACATCGCTGCGGCCGAGGCGTCGATCCGGGCCGCCGCCCATCGGACCCTGCGGGTCGTCACCACGGAGTACGGCGAGTTCAAGTTCAACACGATGGTCTCGCACCTGATGGAGCTGTCGAACAGCCTCGCCCGCTACCGCGGCACCGAGGTGGCCGGCGGACCGGCCTGGGAGGAGGCCGTCCGGCTCCTGCTCCTCATGCTCGCGCCCGCCGCGCCCCACATCACCGAGGAGCTGTGGTCCCGGCGAGCCGCGGCGAAGGGACGCGAGTGGAGCTCGATCCACTCCGAGCGGTGGCCGGAGGTCGATCCGGCAGCGATCGTCGACGAGACTCGCGAAGTCCCGATCCAGGTGAACGGCAAGGTCCGCGACCGGGTGACGGTCCCGGTCGGGATCGGTCAGGCGGAGCTCGAGGCGCTCGTCCTCGCCCGCCCCAAGGTCGTCGCCGCCATGGCCGGCCGGGCGCCCGATCGGGTCATCCACGCCGGCGGCCGCCTGGTGAACATCGTCATCCGCTGATCGCGGCCGGCCTCGTCGGAGGGGCCGGCGTAGCAGCGGCTCTCGTGGCCGCGGCCCTCGTGGCCGCGGCCCTCGTGGTCGCGGCTCCCGGAGCAGTCGCGGGGTGGTTCGCCCGCACCCGGGCCCGATGCCGGGCCGCCTTCGCCCGGTTGCCGCAGGAGGCCATGTCGCACCAGCGCCGTCGACCGGTCCGCGACGAGTCGTAGAACGCCCAACGGCATTGCTCGTTGGCGCAGACTCGGATGCGGTCCGCGTCGCCTCCGGCGACTTCCCGGGCGATGCTCTCCGCCACCCGCCCGAGGGCATCGTCGAGCGGATCGCCATCGTGGCGATGGTCCAGGGTCAGGCATCTCCCGTCATCGGACGACCCTACCGTGAGGACGAGCCGCTGGCGGGCCGCCATGGCCCTATTCACGGTCTCGACCGCCTTCCGGGACGGTGGCCGCCGCTCGGCGGTCGCGTCGACGAGCTCGCGGAGGGCAGCCCTCACCGAGCGGATGTGGCGCAGTGCGCGATCCGCTGCCGGACCCGGGACCTCGAGCGCCTCGAGGGCGGGCTCGCACGGATCGTGGACGACGCCGCGCTCGCGCAGCCAGTCGATCCCGTCGCCCGCCGAGCCGAGGACGTCGACCGCGACGCCATCGTCGTACTTGAGCGTGTCGAGGAACTCGAGGGCGTCGTCTATGGACAGATGATGATCGTGGGGATCCACTGGAGTCGAATTCACGTAACCAACATATAACCGTTGACAGGTTACTTGCAAGTACGTATGATGCAGTAACCAGTCAAGGGCGACAAAGAAGTTACTCAGGTGATGGCGATGGACGGACTGCTCACCCTCTTCGCGGGCATCCTCGGACTGCTGCTCCTCGATGCGGCGGCACTCGCCTTCGGGGCCGATTCCCGCGAATTCGGCCTCGGCACAGAGCACGACTCCATGGGGGAGGAACGATGACCTGGTACCTCCAGCACCAGCGCGCACAACAGATCATCGCCGAGCACGAGCGCGAGGCTCAGCGGATCCGGCTCGCCCGCCTCGCGATGGACCATCGGGAGCCGCGGCCCCGTCGGACCGGACTCGTCCGGCGGACGGTCGCGCGGCCCTTCGCCCTCGTCGGTCGGTCGGCCACCCGCCTGGCCCAGGCGCTCGACGCCGAGCGTGGGTCTGTCACCGCCGGTCGGTCGTCGGACTCGGCTACGCTTCGCCTCGACCGCACCCACGTCCCGCCGCGGATCTGATCGATCGGCGATCGCTCCGCCGGGACCGTCAGCGGCGGTCGGGAGCGGGGTCTGATGGCGATCGAAGGACTCGCGGCGACGTCCTGGGCCGATGGCCGGATCGACCTGTTCTGGGTCGACGGCAGCCACGCCCTCTGGCATCGCAGCAGCGACGGCTCGGGGTGGACCGAGCCCGAGTCGCTCGGTGGGGCGCTCGCCTCGGCGCCGGCCGTGACCGCCTGGGATGTCGACCAGATGCAGGTCTTCGCGGTCTTCCCCGACGCCCAGCTCTGGAACCGCTACTGGGACGGCATCTCCTGGCATCCCTGGGAGTCGCTCGGCGGCGAGCTGCGCGGCGACCCGACCGCGTCTTCGTGGGGCGCCGACCGGATCGACGTCTTCGCACCCGGTCGCGACGGGAAGACCTGGCACCGCTGGTGGGACGGGACCCGCTGGGTCGAGTGGGAGCGCGTCCCCTACTGAACGCGACCGTTCGCTCGCCGGTCCCGCCCGAACCGCGGATCGGTCGCGCAGGTCGTATCGGTAGCGATCGCGATGCTGGGAGCCAGGGCCGCTCCGGAACCGCTCGATCGCGCCCGCCTCTCGCCGGACTCCGTCCGAATGGCACCCCGAATACAGTCCTCCCGGCCGATGACGCGACCTGAGGTCCCGTCGAGGATGGATGCGTCGGAATCCGTCCCACTGCAGTTCGAGGAGCTCACCGATGAAACGACTGCTCCTGATCATGGCGACCGTTGCGCTCGTCATGGGTATCGCGGCCCCGGCCGTCCTCGCCGCTGACCCCACGGCCACGCCTGGCGGCCAGGTGCTCATCGCCATCAACGGCAACGTCACCGTACCGGTCGACGAGCAAGCGGATGCCGTACTGGTGACCCGTGGCACGGCCACGATCCTTGGCCACGTCGACAATCTCGTCGTGCTGGACGGCTCGGCCGTCCTCCAGGGCGCCACCGTCCGGAACGTGTTCGTCACGGGCGGGACCGTGACGCTCGGACCCGGAACCACCGTCACCGGCGATGTCCGGACGATCAACGCGACCGTCACCCGGGATGCGACCGCCGTCGTCGGCGGTTCCGTTCGCGCGGCCGACGCCGATCTCGTCGGGTTCGCCTGGGCCATCCTTCCGGCGATCATCCTGTTGATGCTCGGCTTCGCCCTGGTCACGATCGTCGCCGGCCTGGCGCTGGCGGGGCTCGCATCGCGTCAGGTGAGGAGCGCCGAGTCGCTCATCCGGCACGAACCGGGCAAGACGGTCCTGTTCGGTCTCGGCGGCCTGGTGCTGATCCCGCTCGTGGCGATCCTGGCGATGGTCACGATCATCGGCGCCCCGCTCGGCCTGGCGATCCTGTTCATGGTCTGGCCCGCCGCCGCCTACGCCGGCTACCTGGTCGCAGGCATCTGGATCGGTGAATGGCTGCTCTACCGCCAGAGCGCGGTCCGACCCGATCGGCCGTATCTCGCCGCGACGGTCGGGCTGGTCGTGCTCCAGATCGTCGGGATCGTCCCGTTCGTGGTGCCGATCGCCAGCCTGGTCGGGTTCGGCGCCGTTCTGTTGCTCGCCTGGCGGACCCTCCGCCAGCCCACACCGCGCCCGATCGCGGCGCCGCCGGCGCCCCAGCCGATGGGGGCCTGAACGTCACTCAGATCCTGTGTTCACGGCCGGTGCGTCCAGCGGGCGCGCCGGTCGTCCATAAGTGGCGTCAGTTCCGAGACCCGGCGCGAGGAGGGCACCTCGGCCGGGTCAGTGAAACGATCGTGGGGAGGTCGGCGGCCGGAGCGCGCGCGGGCCATCAGAACGACCGAGGTGATATCGATGGGAACGCCGATCGGACGCTCTTCCGAGCAAGGGACCGGACGGAAGATCGCCCTCGTTCTCGACGCCTCGACGGCGATCCCCTGGTTCGTGACGGCACCGCTCGTCCGCCCTTGGCATCTCCGATGGGGAGCCACCGCGGACGAGGTGCACGGCGCGATGCCGGGTGACGAAGTCGTGCCGAGGGCGCAGTTCAATGCGACAAGAGCCGTCACCGTCGACGCGCCGCCGGAGCGAGTGTGGCCCTGGATCGTCCAGTTGGGTTACGGCCGGGCCGGGTTCTATACGTACGACCTGATCGACAATGCGGGTCTACGGAGCGCCGAGCACATCCTTGAGGAGTATCAGCACCCGGTCGTTGGCGACCTCATGCCGATGTTCAAGGAACTTCATGGCCTGGCGATCGCCTACACGGTGACCGCCTTCGAGACGAACAGATGGATGGTCTGGATCCACCGGCCGCAAGTGACGGAAGAGCCGGACAGCACGTGGACCTGGCGCCTCACGGCCTTGCCCAACGGCGGCACCCGCCTCGTGACGCGAATGAAGCAGGACTACAAGTGGGAGACGCCGGGCCTGGCATTCTTCAACTTCGCGCTCATGGAGCTGGGCGACTTCGCCATGGAGCGCCGGATGTTGAAGGGCATCAGGAGACGAGCCGAGTCGGCGGAGCTCGCCGAGGGAAGTGGGCCGCGTGGGCGGTCTTGAGTGCCGCGACCCCGACCAGCTCGAGTCCAGTCGCGCGCGTTCACCGAACGGCCCCGGTCGCTCCTGCCTCGCTGGTCCGCTGTAAGCGGAGATCGCGGTCAGGGCGCGGAGCCGGGGCCGTTCCGCCGGGGCGCGCGGATCGCCACGGCCAGTAAGCCCGCGAGTGATGCTCCCGCGAGGATCGGGACGGCAGCCTTGGCAGCCGGCGGCCGTAGAACCAGCTCGAAGAAGGGGACCGGATCGCCAAGTCGTTCCTGGAACGGTCCCATCGGGCAGTCACCGCCACCGAGGATCAGCCCGGCGCCCTCGATCGAAAGGAATGCCACACTTGCCCAGAGGCGCCGATTCCGCCTTCGCCTCGCTGCGCACGCCCAGATGTAGCTGAGACTCGCGAGTCCCGCGACGGACCAGGCGGCGTGCACGAGCCGATAGGCCTTAGCCGGGCGACCGAGAGTCGCCCAGGAGACTGGCTGGTGAGTCACGACACTCCTTTGTTCGGCAGCAGACGCCCCTGCCGCACGGCTGAGCCGACAGCGCTTGCGAATGCTACGGCCAAGGTCACTCCCGCCCGCAGGGCCGCCGAAGTTGAGGTCGAGGTCAGGACGCCGAGCCGGAGCCGTTGCTGAGGCTACGTCGGGCGGGTGAGGATCCTTGCCGAGGCAGGCACAAAGGGGGTCGCGCCGACCTGGACGTTCTAGGGATGCCGGTGGCCGCCTTTGCAGCCGCTGTACTGCGTCGGCCCCCCGGAGCCGGATGCTTACGGCTGAGTAAGTCGCAGCTGAAGCGGGTTCGGATACTGTCCGCTCGACGGCCCACCGACTCCGGAAGTGCCCCCGATGTCGGTGGGCCGTACAGCCACTCGACCCCATCACCCGCCCGCCGGCGGAGGCTCCGGCGTGGACGAAGGACGCGCCCCCTGGCGGGCATTCGAGCTCGTCGAACCGGACGAGGAGGCAGCGTCGGGCGGATCGCCCCCTGGGTCGGATACCCGGTCCATCGGCATCGCGCTCGGACAGGTCAGTACCCTGCCGTTGGCCTGGATCGTCGTCGCTCTCGCCACGGTCGCCATCCTCGTGGTCGCCGTCCTGGCGCTGTTCCTCACCGCCCCACGACCCTCGAGCACCCTCGATGACGTCGGGTCGAGCGTTCCCGACGCGAGCGGCGACCTCGGTGCCGGGCTGGGGCTCGCGAGCGTCCAGCCGACGATCGTCGTCGAGGTCACCGGGGCCGTCGTTCATCCCGGTGTCTACCATCTGTCGCCCGGCTCGAGGATCGCGGACGCGGTCACGGCGGCCGGCGGGTACTCCGCCCGGGTCGATGCGGGACGGGCCGACCTGGCCCTGAACCTCGCCCATCCGCTGATGGACGGGGACGAGATCCGCGTCCCGTCGCGCGACGACCCACCATCGGCCGCCGCGGGTGGATCGGGTGGCGCCGCCACGGGCGGTGCGGGCGGCCGAGGTGGCAGCGACACCGCCGGCGGATCGGGGCCGACGGCGCCGATCGACCTGAACTCGGCGACCGCGGCCCAGCTCGACACGCTGCCGGGTATCGGCCCGGTCACGGCCGCCAAGATCATCGCCGCCCGCGACCAGGCCCGGTTCCGGTCCGTCGACGACCTGAAGACACGCAAGCTCCTCGGGCCGGCCACGTTCGATAAGGTCCGCCCGCTCGTGATCGTCCGCTGATGCCGCGGGCCGCCTGGGTCGGCCTCGGGGCGGTGCTCGCTGCGATCGTCGCATCGATTGCGGCGTCGGCCGGCATCCCCGGTCCATTCCCCGCCCTGAGCCTGCTCGCCGCGGCCGCGATCGGCGCGCTCGCGTCCCGGCCGCGGGGCGCTCCGGCGGGCGGGTCGGTCCGCCGATCGGTCCGCACGGACGGCGGTGCTCGGCGGCTGCTGCCGCTCCTCGTCGGTGTCGCCCTCGTCGCGGTCCGCCTGCTGATCGGCGGCCCGGGATCGGCCTCGACCGTCGGCCTGCCGGCGTCGATGTCAGGCGATGGCCGATGGCTGGCGTCGGTCGCTGCCGTCGGTTCCCCACGTGACGGCCGTCAGACCGCGACCGTCGAGCTGCGATCCGAGACTCCCGATCGGGCCGTCCCGCAGATCCGCATCGCGGCGACCCTCCCCCGCTACCCGGCGGTTCGGCCCGGGCAGCTCGTCCGGATCGGCGGCCGGCTCGAGGCTCCAGGCGACGACGACTACGGTCGGTACCTGGCCAGCATCGGCGTCTCCGCGACCGTCCGAGCGAACGACCTCGCCGTCGTCGGCGAGGTCGGCGACGCCGGCGATCGCATC
The DNA here is from genome assembly GCA_963745405.1 of uncultured Chloroflexia bacterium. Lineage (GTDB taxonomy): Bacteria > Chloroflexota > Limnocylindria > Limnocylindrales > CSP1-4 > C-114. Next base: position 630,881 of record CAVUWY010000002.1, read on the forward strand.
GAAGCCCTTCGGCGCGGTGCCGACGACGCATTGACGCGGGCGCTGCCCGAGCCCGAGGGCGGCCTCGCCTCGGGCATCCTCATCGGCCTGCGGGACCGCGTCGATCGGGACCTGGCGACGGCGTTCGTCGAGGCGGGTGTCAGCCACGTCGTCGCGATCTCGGGCTGGAACATCGCCATCGTCGGAGCGGCGATCGCCGCGATCCTCCGGCGCTGGCCGCGTCGACGACGCTCGATCGTCACGCTCGCCGCGATCTGCCTCTACACGATCCTCACCGGGGCGTCCGCCTCGGTCCTTCGGGCCGCCGTCATGGCAGCCGTCGTGCTGCTCGCCCGCGAATCGGGGCGTCCCGGTCGGGCGGCGACCGCGCTCGGCTGGGCCGTCGCCGGTCTGCTCGTGGTCGGGCCGTCGCTGGTGACCGATCCCGGGTTCGCCCTGTCCGCGGCGGCGACCGGCGGGCTCATCGCCTGGGCCACGCCACTCACCGAGCGACTGGCCGCGGTCCGCGGCGGCGCCCTCCCGGGTTGGCTCTGCGCATCGCTCGGGGTCTCCCTGGCGGCCGAGGCAGCGACGCTGCCGATCGCGCTGCTGTGGTTCGGCCGCGTCCCGATCATCGCCCCACTGGTGAACCTCGCGGTCGTGCCGATCGTCGCCCCGGCGATGGCGGCCGGCGCACTCGCCCTCGCCGGTGGGGCCGCGGCGGCAGCCGGTGCTCCCGGTCTCCTCGCGGTCGTGGTCGGTCTGCCTGCCTGGGCCGCCCTGGCACTCATCGTCGGGATCGTCCGAACCGCCGCCGCTCTGCCGTTCGCCAGCGCGACGCTCGAGCCGCCACTCAACGTCGGTGCCGCCGTTGTCGCCGCCGGAGCGATCGCGGCGATCGTCGGCCGCCGGACCATCCGACGCCTCATCGCCCGGCTCTTGGAACACCGCCGCCGATCCGACATCGGGCCGCGCGACCGGGCGGGACCGGCGGCACGAAGCGCGCTTCGACTGCCGCCCGACTCACCCGGGGCGGCGATGCGACCACCACCGAGGCGACATCGTCTGGCCATGCCGTCACGGCCGGTCCGCCTCGTGGCCGCCGGTCTGGCGATCGCGCTTGTCGCGGTCGTCGCGGTCGCCGCGACCCGGCCCGACGGCCGGCTGCGGATCACCGTCCTCGACGTCGGGCAGGGCGATGCGATCCTCGTCGACGGCGATCGTGGTTCGCGGATGCTCATCGACGGCGGCCCGGACCCCGACCGCCTCCTCGTCGCGCTCGATGCCCACGTCCCGCCGTGGGACCGTCGGGTCGACCTCGTCGTCCTGACGCATCCTCACGAGGACCACGTCGCGGGCCTCGCCCTGCTCCTGCAGCGGTATCGGGTGCGCCGCGTCGTCGAGCCCGGGATGCGCGGGCCCGGACCCGGCTATCGGGCCTGGTCGGCGACGCTCGCCGCGCAGGGCAGCCGATCGGGGCGCCTCTCGACGGGCGACGCCTTCGCGTTTGACGACGTGGCGTTCAAGGTCCTGTGGCCGGATCGCGACGCGGTCCCACCCGAACCGACCGACACGGGGACCGGCATCAACAACGTGTCGATCGTCCTGCTCGGGACCTTCGGGCGGGAGCTGTTCATCCTCGCCGGCGACATCGAGGAGGGGATCGATCCGATCCTTCTCGGTCGTGGACTGCCGCGGGTCGACTTCCTCAAGGTCGCCCACCACGGCAGCCGGACGTCGTCGACGGACGCGTTCCTCGATGCGGTGAGGCCGCGGGTCGCGGCCGTGTCGGTCGGGGCGAAGAACCCGTACGGGCATCCGGCGCCGGCGACCATCTCCCGACTCCAGGCGCACGGTGCCCGCGTCTATCGGACCGACCTCGACGGTACGGTCGACGTCACGCTCGACGGGGCGCGACTGAGCGCCCGGGCAGAAGGCGGACGAACCGTGGCCGGCACTACCGGGTCTTCGGCCGGCCCAGCGACGAGTCCGTTCATCGGATACGCCTGCGGGATCGCCCGGCCGGGCAACGTGATCGGTCCGGCAGCGGTCGCGGCCCCGGTGCCGACGCCGACCCCACCCGCGGTGACGGCCCGTCCCCTGCGGGCCGCTCCGCGAACGGTCCTCACCCCGTCCCCGCCGGATCGCCCCGGACCGGCCCCGGCCGTCGGGGCCATCCTCCTCCTGTACCATCGGATGGATGACGGTCCCCGGGCGCGTGGACGCCGCCGCGCTGCTCCTGTCGCTCGATCCGCCACCGTGGGCGATCCGTCACGCGAGAGCCGTCGGCGAGGTCGCGGGCTGGCTCGCCGCCCGCATCGACGGGCGGGGGATCTCGGTCGATCGCCGGCTCGTCGAGGCGGCCGCCCTCCTCCATGACGTCGACAAGCTCATCGGACCCGACGATCCGTCCGCCGCCCTTCGACACGGCGACGGCTCGGCCGACTGGCTGTCCCGCCGCGGCCATCCCGAGCTCGCCCGGGCAGTCGCCAATCACCCGGTGACGCGGCTCGCCGACGGCGAGGCGTTCCGCCGCTGGTCCGCCTTCGCCACGCGCGAGGAGCGGATCGTGGCTTACGCGGACAAGCGGGCCGGCCCCCGCCTCGAGCCGATGGCGGCCCGTTTCGCCTCATGGCGGCGCCGCTACGGGAAGTTCGCCAGCTGGGACACGCCGACCCAGGGCGAGGTCCTCCGCCGGGCGGCCCGCCTCGAGGCCGACGTCTGCCGGGCGGCCGGGGTCGTGCCTGCCGACGTACGCCGGCTCCACTGGACAGGCGCGGCGATCGCCGCGGCGCGGGACGCCCGATGACCGCGACCTCGGCTCAGCGGGGCTCCGCTGCATCGGCCCCGGCTATCCGCCTCGGCTACTACTGGGGCGACGACGTCCACGGCCTCGAACGTGCCGCGGCGACCGTCGGCGAACGGACCGCCGCGGAGGCCGGTGGGCCGCTCGACCGCTGGCGGACGAGCGGCGCGGAGACCGACGCCTCCGGCATCGGCGAGCGGATCGCGACCGGGACGCTCTTCGGTGGCGGGACGATGGTCGTCGTCGTCGGGCCGCTCCCGCTCATCCGGGGAGCCGAGGGGCGAGAGGCACTGGCCGCGGTCCTGCCGACGCTGGCGCCCGGCAACGCCCTCGTCTTCCTCGACTCGTTCGAGCGGCCGCCGCGGAGCCTCGATCGTGCCCGGGCCGCCTTCGCCGAGTCGATCCGCGACGCCGGTGGCGAGGTCCGCTCGTTCCTCGCCCCCAACGCGGCCGCGATGCCGGCCTGGATCGCCGACCGCGCCCGGGAGCGCGGCCTGCGGATGGCCCCGCGAGCGTCGCACGAGCTCGCCCGGCGTGTCGGCGCCCTCGTCCGCGAGTCGGACGTCGACCGCCGCTACCAGGGCCAGCTGGCGGTCAACGAGCTCGACAAGCTCGCCGTGCTTCACTCAGACGGCGGCGAGGCGACCTTCGAGGACGTCGAGGCCCTCGTTCCCGAGGCCGTGCCGAGCTCCACCTGGGCGATGCTCGACGCCATCGGCGAGCGCCGGACGAAGCAGGCGACCGAGCTCCTCGGACACCTCGTCGACACGACGCCACATCCGCTCCTCGTGGCCCAGCTCCACGGCCGGGTCCGCCAGCTCCTCGAGGTCACCGATCGGATCGCGGGAGGCGAGGACCCGCGCTCGCTGCCCCGGACGACCGGGATCAAGCCGTTTCCGGCCGAGAAGCTCGCCGGGATGAGTCATCGCTGGACGGTGGGGGAGCTCGAGGCGGCCCTCGACGGCGTGTACGAGCTCGACGTCCTCGTGAAGGGGGCCGACGGCGCCGCGGCCGGTGATCAGGCGCGCCGGCTCGGGTTCATGCTGTGGCTCGCGGAACACGTCGCCCGGGCGTGATCCCGGGCGGGAGGCCGTCCGACCGCCGGGCGGGTCAGTCGGCGCTCGACCAGGCCTGCTCCTGGACGACGAGGTCGCTCTCGATGGCGAACACGCAGCGTCCATCGCCGAGCTCGAGGAGGTCGATGAGCTCGGGGTCGATGTAGAGCTGGTGGCAATCCTCGCAGAGGCCGCCGGGGATCCCGAAGCACAGCCGCTCGCTCCGGTCCGGCAGACGGAAGGTCGTGTCGAAGCGGGTCACGATGAGCTTGTGGGAGCAGCGAGGGCATCGCTCGCGAAGACGGGACATCCGACGATCCGGGACCTCGGCGGGACGGTCACACGACCGACCTCTGCCGGCATGCTAGGGAGGGCTCCCGGCCGCAGACATGACCCGCTCGTACCGGGGGACTCCCGGTACTCGGGCGCGCCCTACTGCACGCGGAGGATCGTCTTCGCCTCGGACCAGTGCTTCTCGAGCTCGTAGTAGTCGCGCTCGGGCGGCGTGAAGATGTGGACGATCACCGATCCGAAGTCCACGAGGATCCAGTGCGAGGCGGCTTCGCCCTCGCGGCCGATCGGCCGCACCCCCTCGTCGCGGAGCGTCCCGATCACCCCGTCGGCGATCGCCGCCAGCTGCCGCTCCGACCCGCCGGAGCAGATGACGAAGTAGTCGGCCAGCGTCGTCCGTCCGGCGAGATCGAGGAGGACGATGTCGGCCGCCTTCTTGTCCTCGGCGATGTCGACGATCCGGCGGGCCACCTCGAGGGGCGGCCGCTCGGCCCGCGCCGCCGCCACCAGCTGGGCCCGATCCGGCGCCGTCCTGGCACGCGACGCGACGCGCCGGCGCTGGGACGTGGGCGGGATGGACTCGACGAGGGTGGCGCTGGGATCGGCTGGCTGGTCGGACACGGGGCGTTCAACTCCTCGAGATGCGGATCGGCTGGATCGTCACCGAGACGATCGGGATGGCTGGGATGGCTGGACGGCTGGGTGGCTGGGCCGGCACGTCCGGTCGGTCCGCGTCGACCGGCGCGGGTCCGGCCGAACGGTACAACCTCCGCTCGGCGATGTAGGCCCGGACGGCGTCGGGCACAAGGTAGCGCACGGACAGCCCGCGGCCCGCCCGGGCCCTGATCTCGGACGCCGAGAGGCGGATGCCCGGCCCGTCGAGGACGGTCACCCGCGACAGCAGTCCCGGCATGGCCGCCTCGAACGCCGCGAGGTCCGGCGGCGGATGGCCCTCGCGCGGCAGGACGACGAGCCGGCAGGCCGCGAGCACGCGAGCCGGCTCGTTCCAGGCGAGGAAGCCGGCGAACGCCTCGGCCGAGAGGATGAAGTGGAGGTCGGGCTCGTGGCCAGCGCGCCGAGCGTCGGCAGCGAGGCGCTCGACGGTTTCGGCCGTGAACGACGGTCCGCCCCGCTCGAGCTCGACGAGCGAGAGCTCGAAGGCCGGGTTGCCCGCGATGGCCCGCTCGACCATGGCCGCCCGGTCCACAGCGCTCGCCGCCGGGGCGATCGAGCGGTGCGGCGGCAGGCTCGCCGGGACGAAGAGGACCCGCTCGAGGCCGAGCGCCTCGCGGGCCGCCTCCGCGAGTGCGAGGTGGCCGACGTGGATGGGGTCGAACGTCCCGCCGAGGACGCCGATGCGTCCGGGCATGACGGCTCGGGGGCCACGATCCTCGCCGCCGTCGGCCGGCTCGCCCAGGGTCACTCCGTCTCCCACGGCTGGCGGTCCCACTCCAGCTCGACCGCGCCGATGCGGACGAGGTCGCCTGCGGCGACACCGGCCCGCCGGAGCTCGGCATCGATGCCGAGGCGGGCCAGGTCGCGCTGGAACCGCTCGGCCGATTCCTCGATCTCGAAGTCGGTCTGGGCGGCGATCCGCTCGATCCGCCGGCCCCGGACCCGGATCACCCCGTCGGGGTCCAGCTCGACGGCGAATCCGTCGCCCATCGAGTCGATGCGGTGGACCACGACCCCGCTCGGCTCGGGCGGCGCGTCGAATTCCTCGGCCGAGGGGAGGAGGTTGCCGAGGGCGACTCGCAGTTCCGGCAGGCCGTCGCCGCGCATCGCCGAGATCGCGACCACCGGCTCGCCGCCCCGTTCCCGCGTCTCCCGGAAGGCCGGCCAGGCCTCGGCGGCCGCGGGCCGGTCGAGCTTGTTGAACACGACGAGGATCGGCCGCTGGAGGAGCTCCGGATCGTGGGCCGCCAGTTCCTCGCGGATGACGTCGTGGTCCCAGCCGGGATCGCGCGAAGAGCCGTCGACCATATGGAGGAGGACCCGCGTCCGCTCGACGTGGCGGAGGAACGCATGGCCGAGGCCTGCGCCCTGGCTCGCCCCCTCGATGAGACCGGGAACGTCCGCGATGGTCGGCCGCCGCTCGTCTTCGTCGCCGAGGTCGAGGACCCCGAGGTTCGGCTCGAGCGTCGTGAACGGGTAATCGGCGATCTTCGGGCGGGCCGCCGTGAGGGCGGCGAGGAGCGTCGACTTGCCGGCGTTGGGGAGGCCGACGAGGCCCACGTCGGCGATGAGGCGAAGCTCGAGGCGGAGCCAGTGCTCCTCGCCCGGCTCGCCCTTCTGGGCGTGCTTCGGCGCCTGGTGGGTGGAGGTCTTGAAGTGGGTGTTGCCGAGTCCGCCGCGTCCGCCCCGGGCGACCATCGCCTCCTGGCCGGTCGCCACGAGATCGGCCACCAGCTCGCCGCTCGCGTCGTCGTAGATCGCCGTCCCCGGCGGCACGGCGAGGACAAGGTCGTCGCCTGCCTTGCCGTGGCGGCGGGAACCGGTCCCCCGCCCGCCGGGCGTCGCCTTGAAGTGATGGGAGTAGCGGAAGTCGCGAAGGGTCGTCTGGCCCGGGTCGACCCGCACGAGGACGGACCCGCCCCGGCCGCCGTCGCCACCGTCGGGGCCGCCGCGGGGGACGTGCGCTTCGTGGCGGAATGTCGCCGCCCCGTCGCCCCCGGCGCCGGCGTGGACCCAGATCTTCACCCGGTCGAGGAACATCGCGGCCTATCGTCCCATGCGTCCGGAGGACCCGCCTCGGCGGGTCACCGCCGGGACGCCCACCGCTCGGGCGCGGGATCGACTAGAGGTAGCCGAGCGGGTTGACGCGATAGGAACCCGGCTGCCACGGATAGCCGCGCCAGACCTCGAAGTGGCAGTGGGGACCGGTCGCGTTGCCTGACGTGCCGACCCGCCCGACCTGCTCGGCCCGACCGACGTGCTGGCCGATGCCGACGGTGATCGCCGACATATGGTAGTAGCCGGTGTAGAGGCCGCTGCCGTGGCTCACCCAGACCTGGTAGCCGCCGCCGTTGCTCTTCCAGCCGGCGAAGATCACAGTGCCGCCTGCTGCCGCGACGATCCGCGAACCGTACGGGGCCGCGATATCGATCGCCAGGTGACCGGACCAGAAGTACTGGCTGATGTAGCCGCCCGGAACCGGCCATGCGAACGTGCCGCCGTGGTAGGTCGCCGGAGCCGGGTGGTAGCTTCCGCCGCCGCCGCCGCCCGAACGAGCGATCGGCTTCGGTGCCGGTTTCGGAGTCGCGATCGGCGCTCCCGCGGCACCCGGGATGATGAGTCGCTGGCCGATCACGAGGTTCGCGTCGGTGATGCCGCTCGCGCTGAGGATCTCGGCCTGGGTGGCGCCCGTCCTGGCGGCGATCGAGGCCAGGGTGTCGCCCTCGGCCACGGTCATGACGAGACCGCTGACGGGCGGGATGACGAGCATCTGGCCGACGTGAAGTCTGTCTTTCGACGTCAGCTTGTTGGCCCACCAGAGGGTCATCATGCTGACCCCGAAGTGATGGGCGATGCCGGTCAGGGTGTCGCCACTCTTGACCCGGTACGTCGTGAGCTTGTCGCTGCCGTCGTCGACGGTCGTGTCGACGGCGACCGGCATGATGAGCGTCCCGTCGTCGAGGAATGGGCCGGCCTGAGGATCGAGGGCCGGATCGGTCTGGTTCACAGGCGCCGGCGAGGTCTCGCTGTTGCCGCTGTCGATGGACCCGGCGACCTCCGCAGCGACGACCGAGGAGCCGTCGACCGCGATGCCGCCGTCGTTCCCGCCTACGACGATGCGTTGACCGTCACGGCCGCCGTCCACGTTGCCGACACCGCTCGCAGCGCTCGGCGCGGCGCCCACGCTGAGGGCGGCCGCGACGACGACGAGCGAGGCCACCGCGACGGGTAGCAGACGGTCGCGCATGAGTCCAGGGGTGATCCCGGCGCGAGCGCGCTCGATCCGGGTGGAGCCGGACAGGAAGACGGCGCGCCGGGCTCGCCGGAACGCCGCGTCGCGACCGCGCATGGGGTGGGCGCCCGCCGATCGCGGACCTACGGTCCGGGCGAGGCGCCGCGTGTTGTCAGCCGTGCCATCGATGCCGCGCCGACCGAGTGAGCTGATCGAGGTGACGAATCCGGCCGATCGGCGGGGCAGGCCGGAGTGCAGACGGCCAAGCAGGCGTCGCAGTCCGACCGTCGCGTTCTGCAATACGGTCTCCTGGCGGAAGGACGGTCGGGGGCGCGTGGGTCGCGGCAGGCGGCTGGAGCCGCCGGAGAAGGTCGACCGTCCTGGGGGTCGCTATCGAGCTGGGGGTCTCGTATAGGGCCTGGCCCGGTGTTCCCGGGCGCTTCGGATCACCGGGAACCGTAGCAGAGGTACCGAGGTCCGCGCAAACGTCGAGCCCGGTCTGTGGGACGCGGACGCACCACTGGCCGGGCCGGACCTGAGGTCAGGCGACGACGATCAGGCGTCGAGGCTCTTGGTCAGGGTGGCCAGGAACTGGGCGTTGCTGTCGGTCTTGCTGATCCGGTTGAGGAGCAGCTCGATGCCCTCGTTCGTGCCCACCGCGGACAGCATCCGGCGCATCGTCCAGACCATCTTGAGGGTGCCGTCCTCGAGGAGCAGCTCCTCACGCCGAGTGCCCGAGCGCTGGACGTCGATGGCCGGGAAGATCCGCTTCTCGGCGAGCTTGCGATCGAGGATCAGCTCGCTGTTGCCGGTGCCCTTGAACTCCTCGTAGATGACGTCGTCCATCCGCGATCCGGTGTCGATGAGGCAGGTGCCGATGATCGTCAGGCTGCCGCCTTCCTCGATGTTCCGGGCGGCGCCGAAGAACCGCTTCGGGGGGTAGAGTGCGATCGGGTCGATGCCGCCGGACAGGGTCCGGCCGCTCGGTGGCAGGGCGAGGTTGTAGGCCCGGGCGAGGCGGGTGATCGAGTCGAGGAGGATCACGACGTCCCGGCCGGTCTCGACCTGCCGCTTGGCGATCTCGAGCGCCATCTCGGCTACGTGGGTGTGGTTCTCGGTCGGCTCGTCGAAGGTCGAGCTGATGACCTCGCCCTTGACGCTCCGCCGCATGTCGGTGACCTCCTCCGGCCGCTCGCCGATGAGGGCGACCATGAGGAGGATGTCCGGGTAGTTGGCGGTGATGCCGTTGGCGATCTGCTTGAGCAGCATCGTCTTGCCGGCCTTGGGCGGGCTGACGATAAGGGCACGCTGGCCCTTGCCGATCGGGTTGACGAGGTTGACGAGCCGCTGGCTCAGGTTCTTGGAGTCGGTCTCGAGGTTGATGAGGACGTCGGGGTGGACCGGCGTCAGATCGGCGAAGACCGGCCGGCGGCGGGCGCTCTCGGAGTCGACGCCGTTGACCGAGTCGACCCGCAGGAGGCCCCAGTACTTCTCGGCCTCGCGCGGCGCCCGGACGGCCCCGGCGACGCGGTCGCCGATGCGGAGGCCGTAGCGGCGGACCTGGCTCGAGCTGACGTAGACGTCGTCCGGGCTCGGCAGGAGGCCGTGGCGACGCATGAAGCCGAAGCCCTCGTCGACGATGTCGAGGATGCCGCTGGCGTAGTCGAGGCCGGCCCGCTCCGTCTGGGCCTGGAGGATGCGGTCGGCGATGTCGTCCTTGCGCTCCTGGCTGCCCGTCTCGAGCTCGAGCTCGCGGGCGATCTGGCGGAGCTCCGGGACGCTCATCTCGCGGAGGTCGTTGATCTCGAGGTCGTTCCGCTCGCGGGCGGCCTCGAGCTCCTGCTGTTCGTCGTATTCGGTCACCGGGCCACGGATGGCCCCCTGGGGACGACGACGGGTACGGCGACGCTGACGATCGCGCTGATCTGGACCGAGTTGGGGCATGAGAACGGGCTCACCGGGTACGGGAAGGGGATCCGCCTCTCACCGGTCGCTCGCGCGGAATCGGGCCGCTGCGTGTGCGCCGTGAGGGGATGCCCACAGTCTAGGCACGCCGGTGCCCCGCCGTCAAGGAACTGTGCCGCATCGTGGATTTGCGCCCGCGTCGTGATCGCCTGGCGTTCACTGCGGCGGTTCCGGTGCCCGGTGGGCCTGCCGGCACTGCGGCCGTCCGACGCATCGATCGCTCAGCGTTCCGGACTGCGCCCCTCGGGACATCGGGGCGCCGGATCGAACGCCTGGCGACCGGATCGCCGGTTCGTCGAGACACGAATCGCTGCAGTGGTCGCTGAGCGTTCAAGAGCCGCTGTGAGGATGGCCTAGGAGATGCGGGCGCACACGTACTGCACCGCCGGTTCCACCCTGCACCGATCGGCTAGACCTCGAGCTCCTCGCGAGGGGTCAGGGTGATCGCCTCTCGCCAGGCTAGTTCGAGGGCGGCGACGAGCTCCGGCCCGAGTCGATCCGGCATCAGCGCGGCGCAGAACGCGTTCCAGACCCCGATCACCGCCAGCCACGGAGACCCCTGCACGGATCGTTCGATAACGGTGCCGGCCGAGCCTTCGATCCTCATGTCCTCGCTCACGAAGTGCCGCTCGATCCAGTCGATACCTCTGACGGTCCGAACCGAGTCGACTGCCTCCCGCCCGGTCACCGAGTAGGCCAGGCCGCCGTTCATGCGGGTCCAGAGCTTGCGAAAGGCCTTGTTCTCCCCGGGCGTGAAGTCGATGCCGGCCTTGCCGGAGAACCAGAACCGTTCGTCGGCGATCCACGCAGTGGGTCGGCCCTGGAGGCTCCGAACGGTGGCTTCAAGTCGCGCCCAATCGCCGCGGCCGAAATCACGGGCGACCCCTTCGAGCGCGCGGATCCTCGTGGCGAGCTCTGGAGGCAGACTCCAGTCATCAACGGGGCCTGTCACCCTCGTCGGCCCGATCTAGCGAGGCGATGGGCACCCTCCGAGCGGGCGGTCAGTCGCCCTTCTTGGCGGCCAGCGACTGCTGGGCCTTGGCCCAGTCGGCCCGGAAGATCTCGATGCCCTTGTCGGTCAGCGGGTGGTGGACCATCTGCTGGAGGATCTTGAACGGCAGTGTCGCGATGTGGGCGCCGGCCAGTGCCGCCTGGGTCATGTGAAGGGGATTGCGGATCGAGGCGGCGAGGACCTCGGACTCGATCTCGTGGATGGCGAAGATCTCGACGAGCTCGCGGATGACGATCATCCCGTCCTGGTTGATGTCGTCGAGGCGGCCGACGAACGGGCTGATGAGGCTGGCCCCGGCCTTCGCCGCGAGGAGGCCCTGGTTGGCCGTGAAGATGAGGGTGCAGTTGGTCTTGATGCCCTCATCGGCGAAGCGCGAGATCGCCTCGAGGCCGGTCTCGCTCATCGGCACCTTGACCACGATGTTCGGGGCGATCTTGGCGAACGCCCGACCTTCGCGGAGCATCCCGTCCACGTCCTCTGCCACGACCTCGGCGCTGACCGGACCCGGGGTGATCTTGCAGACCTCGGCGAGGATCGCCTCGTACGACGCGCCACTGACCTTCGCGTACAGGCTCGGGTTCGTCGTCACGCCGTCGAGGACGCCCCAGCGGGCGGCGACGCGGATCTCTTCGATGTCGGCGGTGTCGAGGAAGATCTTCATGACGAGGTCCTTCAGGTCGAGGAGGGGGCCGGGACGCGACGCCGACGGGATGCCCGCGGTCGACGCCGCCGACCATGGTACGACGACTCGGCCGGGGCCCGGCCCACCCTCCGCGAGCGGCGGTCAGCGCATCCGTGGAGCGGCGGTCAGCCGCCGCTCGGGCTCGCCTGCGGCGAGGCTCCTGCGCCCGCGCCGGGGTTCGCGGCCGGCTTGGCGGCGGGCTGGATGCACCGGATCAGGCGAGCCGTATACGTCCCGTCGGCATTCTTGAGCCCGAAGACCATGACTCGCTCAGCCGCAGTGAGGTCGGTCAGCTCCTCGGTCCTGCCCTTGTCGCGGACGACCGTCTGGGCATCGACGCCGAACTTCTGGGTCGTGCCATCGGCCAGGGCCATCGTCAGGGTCGTCGGGGTCAGATCCCCGATCTTGCCGCGGACATAGAGGACCTGGCGCGGCCCGGCTGCCGACTGCGTCGTGATCTCGGCCCTGACGGTTCGCCCAACGAGGAGGCGGAGCAGGCCGGCGCCCTTGCCCGCGGCGGCGGGGAGTGCCGCGGTCCCGGGGACCGGATCGGCCGCGTCGACGAGCGATACCGCGGCGGGCGCGCCCATTCCGGTATCGGGACGGCCGCCTGTCGCCATGATCCCGATGAGGAGCCCGATCGCGACGAGGGCGGCGGCCCAGGCGAGATGGATCGGGCGGAGGGTGATCGTCCTGTTCATCGTGTCTCCCCGACGCGGGCCGGGTCTGTCGCGAGGCTGCAGCGCCGGAGGGTCCGGCGATGGTCGAGCCGACACCCGCATCGGAGGCGAGGATGCGCGGGGTCGGACCGGGGTTGCTGCCATCGACCTCGCGGCGAACGTAAGCGCGAGGCAAGCCGCGACGACGACTGCGCAACCGCCGACGCCGGCGATGTTGGGCGAGCCATCGATGGCGAGCGGCCGAAGCCGCCCCGGGTCAGGAGCGGGCGGCCTCCGCATCGGCCGTCGGGGCCGGCGTGGGCTCGGCCTTCGCCCGGGAGGGCTCGACCGCCGGGGCAGACCCGCGCGCCCGGAGGTCGGGCTCGCGCCCGTCGCGGACCGCGATGGCACTCGCGACGAAGCCGTCGAACAGCGGGTGCGGGCGCTCCGGCCGGCTCTTGAACTCTGGGTGGAACTGGCTCGCCACGAACCAGGGGTGATCGGCGAGTTCGACGATCTCGACGAGGCGGCCGTCCGGCGACTGGCCGGACAGGGCCATGCCCGCCGCCTCGAGGATCTGGCGGTAGCGATTGTTCACCTCGAAGCGGTGACGGTGCCGCTCGTAGATGACCTCCTGGCCGTAGACCGCGGCCGCCTCGCGAGCCGGGGGTGAGCCGGGCCGGGTAGAGGCCGAGCCGCATCGTGCCGCCCTTGTCCTCGAGCTCGCGCTGGTCGGGCATGAAGTCGATGACCGGGTGCTGGGTGAACATGTCGAACTCGGTCGAGTTGGCGTCGGTCGTGCCGATGACCTCGCGGGCGAACTCGATCACCGCGCACTGGAGGCCGAGGCACAGGCCGAGGTACGGGATGCGGTGGTCGCGGGCGTAGTGGGCGGCCAGGACCTTGCCCTCGATGCCGCGGTGGCCGAAGCCGCCCGGGACGAGGATGCCGGCCGCGCCGTCCAGGCGGTCGTGCAGGTTGTCGTGGGTGAGCGCCTCCGAGTCGACCCAGCGGACCTTCGCGTCGACGCCGTTCGCCCAGGCGGCGTGCTTGAGCGACTCGGTCACCGACAGGTACGCGTCGGGCAGCTCGATGTACTTGCCGACGAGGGCGATCTCGAGGGTCGGCTTGGGGGCCTTGATCCGGTCGACGAGGGCCCGCCACGAGGCGAGGTCCGGAGCGGCGTCGGGATCTCCGAGGCCGAGGTCGCGGACGATGAGCCGCCCGAGGCCGGCGTCCTCGAAGAGGAGCGGCACCTCGTAGATCGTCTCGGCCGTCTCGGCCGGGATGACCGCCTCGGGCGCGACGTCGGTGAAGAGGGCGATCTTCTCGCGGATCTCGTCGCTGACCGGGTGGTCACTGCGGAGGACGATCACGTCGGGCTGGATGCCGATCCCGCGGAGCTCCTTGACCGAGTGCTGGGTCGGCTTGGTCTTGAGCTCGCCGGTCGCGGCCAGCTCCGGCAGGAGCGTCACGTGGACGTACAGGACGTTGGCCCGCCCGACGTCCTTGCGCATCTGGCGGATGGCCTCGAGGAACGGCAGGCTCTCGATGTCGCCGACGGTCCCGCCGACCTCGACGATGACGACGTCCGGATCGCCGTCCCGGGCGACCCGCCCGATCCGCTCCTTGATCTCGTTCGTGATGTGGGGGATGACCTGGACGGTGCCGCCGAGGTAGTCGCCGCGGCGCTCCTTGGCGATGACGGCCTGGTAGATCCGCCCGGTCGTGACGTTGCTCAGCTGGGTCAGGTTCTCGTCGATGAACCGCTCGTAGTGGCCGAGGTCGAGGTCGGTCTCGGCGCCGTCGTCGGTGACGAAGACCTCGCCGTGCTGGTACGGGCTCATCGTGCCCGGATCCACGTTGATGTACGGATCGAGCTTGAGGATGGAGACGTGGAGGCCGCGGGCCTTGAGGAGCCGGCCGATGCTGGCGGCGGTGATGCCCTTCCCGAGTGAGGAGGTCACGCCTCCGGTCACAAAGACATACTTCGCCATGGCTCAGGTCCTCCGGGGGTTTTTCCAATGCTATCGGAAAGCGGCCCCCGGGGCAAGGCTCCCGCGGGCCGCCTCGCCGGCAGACTGCCGTCCGTCAGGCGCCCGTCGGGCGGGTCGAAGAGGCCCTCGCCCCAGCCTCGGGGCCGCAGAAGAACGGGTGGTCGGCCGGGCGCGGCATGAGCGGCGTGGTGGGATCCGCTCGCCAGGCGTCGAGGACCGCCGGCGAGCCAGGCGTCGATCTCGGCGAACTCCGTCCAGCGTTGGAACGGCCAGCCGTTGGCGACGCAGATCGGCACGAGGGACCGCTTGGCGAAGACGACGTCCGAGTAGCCGGCCGCGTAGCGATCCGATTCACCGTCGCCGATGAAGACGACCGCCCGGCCGGCCGCCTGATGACCGAGGACGCGGGTCCGCTTGCAGGTGCCGCAGACGAAACAGGTCGGATGGCCATTGGGGAAGTCGATGACGGCCCGGCCGTCGCGGAAGACCGTCCGGTTCGTGACGACCGTGACCGGCGGCGCGCCGAGGCTCGCCAGCGCCGTCTCGATGTAGAAGCCGAAACCGTCGCTCACGACCTCGACGGGCACGCCGGAGGCGAGCGCCCGCCGGACGAAGGGCACGAACCCGGGGTCGTGGGCCTGGGCGGCGGCCGTCGCTCGCATCGCCGCCCCGTCGTCGGGCGCGTCGACCAGGCTCATCTCCAGCTCCATGAGCCGGCGCGAGCCCATCCGGCCGGCGTCGTAGCGCGCGGCCATCTCCTCCCACTCCCCGGGGACGTGTTCGGCCATCACCGTGTCGCCGACGTCCGACAGGGAGATCGTCCCGTCGTAATCGATGAGAAGGGCGAGCGGCGGTTCGCCCGGCCGGAGCGGCGCGATCGGGGCGGCGATGCCCGCAGATCCAGGCCCAGAGGGACCGCCGGTACCAGGCGGACCGCCCGTCATGTCGTCGCCTCCGAGACGACGACCCGCCCGCCGCGATCCCGACGGGCGAGCAGGACCCCGGCCACGATGATCGCGCCGCCGACGACCTGGGTGGCCAGGATCGGGTCGCCGAGGAAGATCGCCGCGAACACGATGGCGAGGGCCGGCGGGAGGAACTGGAAGTTCGTCGTCCGGGTCGGGCCGAGGACCGAGACGCCCCAGAAGACCGCGACGTTGCCGAGGGCCGAGGAGAGGAGGGCCGAGTACAGGAGCCCGGCGATCTGTGCCGGGCCGACCTGGCCGAAGTCGACGGTCGTCAGCTGGACCAGGCCGAACGGGGCCAGGAAGAGCGCTCCGAAGGTGATCGTCCAGACCGTCGCCCGGAGCGGGCTGTAGCGGCGGAGGATGGTCGCCCCGAGGCTCACGTAGATCGCCCACGAGATCGCCGCCCCGAGGGTCATCACGTCGCCGAGGGCAGCCCCCTCGAGCCCGATCCCGTGCCCGGCGGCGACGACGGCGACGCCGACGAACGCGACCGCGACGCCGGTCGCCCGGATCGGGCTCAGCGTGTCGGTGCCGAGGGCCGCCGCGACGAGGGCAGTGAAGACCGGCGTCGCCCCGATGAGGAGGGCGGAGTTGCCGACCGTGGTCGAGGAGAGGGCCGTCGACCAGAGCATCTGGTACAGCCCGAAGCCGAGCACGCCGAGGCCGGCCAGCGGAAGGATATCGCGGCGAGGGATGGCCACCGAACCCTCCCGCCAGCGGCAGATGGCGAGCAAGGCGAGGCCGGCCACCGCGAAGCGGAGGAAGGCGTAGCCGATCGGGGTCAGGATCGGGATCGTCGACTTGACGACGATGAAGTTGGCGGCCCAGATGACCATCGCCCCGACGACCGCGACCTCGGCGGCGCGCCGTTCGAGCGTCGTCGGCCGGCGGACGGCGCGGTCCAGCGGCCCGATGGCGGATACGGAGACGCCCGCCGTGCTGTCGGCGGGCGTCGGTTGCGGCTCCCCGACCCCGGCCGGCGAGCCGGGGGCAGCGGCGAAGCCGGGGCGGTCGATCAGGCGATGTCCTGGTCGAGCTCGAGCGCCTCCTCGTCGGCTTCCTCGGTGAGCTTGAGCCAGACGAAGAGGCCGGCCAGCACGACGAGGGGGATGACGATGAGCGCGCCAAGGGTGACTCCCAGGGCGATGGCGACGGTCTTCAGTGCCTTCATGCGGCTCTCCTCTGCGGGTTCGTGGGGCGATGAGCGGTCGGAACGATCAGCTGGAAGCCGGTCCAGTGGATCCGGGCTTGACGATGGCGGTCGGCGGGACCCGCAGACTGGGGCCCTGGGCGACCATCCCCTCGATGTCCTCGCGGGTGAACTCCGAGAGGGCGTGGTGGCTGCCCTTCTGGTCGGTCATGAGCAGCCTGACGACGAACGACCCGTCCTGCTCGAAGAAGAAGACGTCCCGTGGTTTCTGCTGGTCCATGTATCGACCGAGGACCCGGAACGAGCGCTCATAGTAGCCCGTCCCCTCCCAATCGGCGGCAGCCGAGCCTTCCGCCCCGGACGCCGGGCGACGGGCCGCTGCCTCGTCCATGAAGCGGGCGATGTCGTCGTCGAGGAACGTCAGGGTCTCCTTCGTCTCGGTGCCCATCGACTCGGACCATCCCCCGGCTCCGCCGCTCGTCACGACGATGCCCTGGACGATGAAGCCGTCGGGGGCCTCGACCAGGAGGACTTCCTTCATGCCGCGCTGGTCGAGGAACGCGCCGATCGAGCGGAAGACCTCTTCGAAGTCCTGCCGCGGGCTTCCCTCGTAGATGCGCATCGGGTCCCTCGTCTCGTCAGGAGCCGGTCGTCCGGTCGATGAGCCCCAGATCCTTCGCACGGCGGTCGCTGACCCGGAACGCCAGCATCGCGGCGAGTGTAACGAGCGCCCCGGTGGCCAGCAAGGCGATGAGGATCGTCGAGGCATCCGGTGCCACCGATCCGGTGATGCGCTCGAAGAGCGAGCCCGCGCCGCCGATGCCGGTCGGGCTGTCCGGCAGGAGCGCCCGGCGGACGCCCTCGATCCACCAGCTGAGGGGCGACATCAGGCCGATCGCCTGGGCCACGTCGGGCAGTTCCGCCAGTGGGAAGACCGCGCCGGAGACGAGGAACAGCGCCCCTGCCACCGCCTCGGGATAGCTCCACGACTCCTGCCGGGTCTGCATGCAGATAGCGGCCATGATGACCCCGACGGCGATCACCGCGACGAGGCCGAGGGTCATGCCGATGACGAGCGCAGGCCAGTCGACCCGGGTGATGTCGAAACCGATGCCGAGGAACAGCATCCCGGTCACGAGCGCGACGGTGGCCCCGATGAGCCCGACCCCGATGCGGGCCACGCCGCGGCCGAGCAGCACGACCCCGAAGTCGCTCGGGCTCACGTAGATGTAGCGGAGCATCCGGTAGCGTTCACGATCGTCGAGGATCGACCAGGCGAGACCGGCGATGCCGCTCACGACGAATGCCCAGAGGGCACTGCCGACCACGACATAGGCGCGGTACGCCGCGGTCGCCCCGCCGCCGATGACGTTGACCATGAACACGAGGATGAAGACACTCGCCAGCGGCTTGGCGATCGAATAGACGGCGAAGATGACCGGGTCGGTCCAGTTGGCCTCCATCTGCCAGCCGACGCGGGCCGCCGTGCCGAACGAGCGCCACGCGTCGCGCAGGCCCTGGCCCTCGGCCTTCGCCGGGTCGAAGCCCGTTCCGTCGCCGATGAAGGCCTCCGGGACGACGATCGTGGAGGCGGATGCCATCGGTCAGCTCCAGCGGAGCGAGAGGCGGCCCTCTTGGCGGGCCATCCGCTCGAGGGTCGCGAGGAGCCGGCGGGCCACCCCGACGAACACGACGGTCATGACGACGAGGATCCCGGCCTCCACGTTCGGTGGCGGCGTCCCGCCGAGTCCGGGGGCGTCGACGAAGGCGAGCTGGCGCATCGCATCGAGCCCGACCGCGAGCGGGATCGTCGCGATCGCCAGGATCCCGAGCGTCCCCAGCCGCCCGACCGGGAAGTTGAGCCCCGACACGAAGTAGACCGGCTCGACGGCGAGCTGGGTGAGGTGCCACGCCTCGCGTCCCCACATGAGGAAGAGGCTGGCCAGAAGCATCCCGAGGCCGTACAGCGCGGCGAGGGTCAGGAAGAAGACCGCGAGCAGGAGGCCCCACTGCTCGACCTGGAACTGGACGCCGTAGACGAAGGCCCCGACGCCGAGGACGACGGCCGCCCGGACGCAGCTCATCACCATGCCGCCGACGGCCATCCCCAGGAGGATGCTCATCATGCTGACCGGGGCCGTGAAGTAGAGCTCGAGATTGCCCTGGTCCTTCTCCCAGTGGAGCTGGGCGGCCATCATCCACATGACGTTGAGCCAGAAGGCGGTCATCGCCCCGCCGAGCACGACGAATCCGATGTACTGCGGGGGCGCGTCGAGGGCGCGGTAGACGAAGACGAAGCCCGACGTCGTGAGGAATGGCAGGAGGATCTCGAAGAAGGTCCAGCTCCGGTCGCGGAGGATCCCCGACACGCGCGGATAGGCCCGCCCGCCGATGCCCCGGATGTTCGTCATCACCTCGCGCCGGGTGTCCCAGTCGGCGGCCTCGGCCGGCGACGCGGTCGGGCGGTGGACGTAGGTGCTCACTCGCCCATCTCCTCGGGTATCGGCTCGTTCGTCTCGCGCGGCACATTCGCCGGCCGCGGATCGGCGTCCCCATTGGCGAGTCGTGTGCCGCCCCGGTCGTCCCCGGGCCGGCCGGCCGGCGGCAGGCCGTCACCGGGGGCCGCGTCGTCGAAGCCACGTCCGACGAGCTCGATGAATACGTCCTCGAGGGACGGCTCCGATTTGCGGAGCGATACGATCCGAGCGCCGAGGCCGCCGAGTGCCGCGACGACGCCGCCGAGGGCGCCGTCCTCGGCAAGGACGAGGTTCACGGCGACGGTCTGCTGCGCCTCGCCGCTGGACGCATCGCCGCCGGTCGGGATCACGGCGCTTACGACGCCGGGGAGGCGGGCAAGGACGGCCGGACCGCCGTCGAGCCGGTCGAGCTCGAACCGGAAGATCGACTCGCTCTGGACCCGCCGCTTCAGCTCGTCGGGCGTCCCGATGGCGAGGATCCGTCCGTGGTCGACGATGGCGAGGCGCTCGCACAGCTCCTCCGCCTCGGCCATGTAGTGGGTCGTGAGGAGGATCGTCCGGCCGGGCACGGCGGCTTTCCAGCTCACGACGAGCTCGCGAACGGCCCGCGCCGCGGCGACGTCGAGCCCGAGCGTCGGCTCGTCGAGGAAGAAGATCCACGGGTCGTTGAGGAGGCCCCGGGCGAAGTTCATCTTCTGGCGCTGGCCGGTCGAAAGGGTGCCGACACGCTGCTCGCGCTGCTCCTGGAGACCCACCGCCTCGATCAGCTCCTCGACCCGCTGCTGCCCCTCGCGGACGCCGAGGCCGTAGAACTGGCTGAACATCCAGAGCTGCTCACGGACCGTGAGCATCCCGTAGCCGGACTGCTCCCCGCCGGCGACCATGTTCATGATCCGGCGGAGCTGCTTGGTCTGGGTCGCGACGTCGAACCCGAAGACCCGGGCGGTCCCCTCGGACGGGAGGAGCAGCGTCGTCAGGATCTTTATGAGGGTCGTCTTGCCGGCCCCGTTCGGCCCGAGCAGGCCGAAGAACTCGCCCGGGGCGACCTCGAGGTCGATGCCGTCGAGGGCGATCACGGGGTTGGGCTTCGTCTTGTAGATGCGACGGATCCCCCGCGCGTCGATGGCCGGCGGCGGCGTGACGGAGTCCCCTGTTCGATTCGGCCTCGCGGAGGGCGTCGCGGCGGACACGGCAGGGCCTCGGGGGCAAGGGCGGGAGACGGAGTATAGCCCCCTCGCTGGGAGGACCCGACCAGCCGCGGCAGAGTATCCGAGCCGCGTCGGAGTCGAGTCGGAGCCCCATCAGGAGCGCGCGGTGAGGAGCGGAGGCGTCCGGAACCCCCTGGGCGTCGACCTCTCGGGGCCCCGGTCGCCACGGCCGATCATGGCGGGCGCCGATGGCCGCGCCCATCGCCGGTCGACGCGGACCGGACTGGACGGATGTCGATGTCGGCCGCGTGTCAGGCGCTCGCTGCGACGAGGCCGGCGGCGAGCCGGCCGGCGACCTCGGCGTCGTGGACGATGAGGGCGGTGTTGGTCCGGACCGAGGCCCCGTCGGTCAGCTCGGCGAGGCGGCCGAGGAGCCATGGCGTCAGGTCCGGCCCCGCGACGCCGGCCGCATCGGCCTCGCCCAGGGCTCGCTCGATCGCGGCGCCGACCTCCTCCGGCGCGAGCGCCACCGCATCGGGGACCGGCGTGCAGACGAGGATGCCCGCCCCCAGTCCCAGGTCGAGCTGCGTCCGGACGACATCGACGACGGACGCCTCGTCGGCCACCCACGACGGCGACGGGAACCCGCTCTGGCGGCTGTAGAAGCCCGGCAGGCCCGCCTGGCCGATCGTCACGACCGGGACGCCGCGCGTCTCGAGGTATTCGAGCGTGCGGGGGATGTCGAGGATGGCCTTCGGACCGGCGCACACGACGGCCACGGGCGTCCGGGCCAGCTCGTCGAGGTCGGCGCTCACGTCGAGTGACGGCCGGGGGCCGTCGAACGACCCACGGTGGACGCCGCCGATCCCGCCGGTGGCGAGCACCGCGATCCCGGCCGCGTGGGCGGCGATCATCGTCGCGCTGACCGTCGTGGCGGCCCAGCCGCCGGCTGCGAGACCTGCGGCCAGGCTCGGTCGGGCGACCTTCCGGACCGAACCCGGCTCGGCAGTCGCCAGCGCCCGGAGGGCGGCGTCGTCGAGGCCGACGAGGAGGTGCCCATCGCGGACGGCGACCGTGGCCGGCTCGGCGCCGGCGGAGCGGACGGCCGCCTCGGACGCCCGGGCGACCTCCAGATTGGCCGGGTACGGCAGGCCGTGGCTGATGAGTGTCGACTCGAGGGCGACGACGGGCCGTCCGGCGGCGAGTGCGTCCCCGACCGCCTGGGCGATCGTGAGTCGTCCGCGGAGGCCCGACGCCGCGGCCCCGGGTTCGTGGGTCATGCCGGGGAGGGTAGCCCACGCGGTGCGACCGACACCTGCCGCCGACGCCGCGTGGCGCTAGGCTCTGGCGGATGCCCAGGCCTCGATCCTCGAGCGCGACGCGCCCACCCGTCCCGATGACACCTGCGGTCATCCGCCGCCAGGTCGTCCTCGAGGAGCACACCCTGAGCCCGGACGGAGGCTTCGCGATCGTCGTGCGCCGCTTCGTCCATGCCGACCGCTATCGGTCACACCTCTGGGTCGTGCCGCTGGTGGCCGGCCTGGGGCGGGCCCGCCGGCTGACCGACGGCGCGGTCCGGGACTCGTTCCCCCGGGTCAGCCCCGATGGCCGTCTCGTCGCCTTCCGCCGGGTGCGTCAGGCCGACGCGGAGTCGACGAACCGCCTGATGATCATGGCGGTCGCCGGCGGCGAGCCGTGGACCCCGTTGCCGGACGGTGCGACGGCGCCCTCCGTGTCGGAGCTCGCCTGGTCGCCGGATGGTGCACGGATCGCCTATACGTCGCCGGCCGGACCGCCCCGTTTCATCGTCGGCCCGGAACGGCGCCGCGACAGCGCCACCGACCCGGCAGGGTCGGATCCGCAGGTCGACACCAGCCCGGTCGCCCGCCGCATCACGAGGATCGACTGGCGCTGGGACGAGGAGGGACACCGCGATCGCTGGGATCACCTGTTCGTGATCTCGTCGGCTCGCGGTCGTCGACGGAGGCCGCGCCTCCTGACCCGCGGCGATTTCGGTGTGTCCGGCCTCGCCTGGCACCCGGACGGAACGCGGATCGCCTTCGCGGCCGACCGCGGGCCGGACGCCGACCTACGGCCGCGCCCGACGATCTGGGATGTCGCGTCCACGCCTCATACCTCCGCCGTCGCCGAGCCGCGAGAGATCCTCGCCACGGGGGGTCCGGTCGGGTCGCCGGCGTTCTCACCCGATGGTCGCTGGATCGCCGCCATCGGCTGGACCGACCCCGAGCCGTTCGACGACCGCAGTCCCGAGGTCGTCGTCGGACCCGCCGATGGCTCGGCGCCGCCGGTGCCGCTCGCCCCGACCCTCGACCGGCCGGCCGGCGTCTGGCTCGACACGGATCTCAACGGCTGGATGAACAGCTCCCGCCCCGGACCGGCCTGGGCCGACGCGCGGACCGTGATCGCCCTCATCACGGATCGGGGACGGAGCGTGCCGTGGCGCTTCCCGGTCGACCCGGCCGACGGGCGGCCGGCCGGCGATCCCGCGCCGATCGTCAGGGCCGATGCGGCCTGCCGGGACCTCGACGTGGCGGCGGCTTCGGAAGATCGGCCGGCCACGATCGGGGTCGTCGGCACGCTCGACGGGCGGGCCATGGAGCTCATGACGATCGAGCACGACGAGCGTGGCCGTAGGCCGCGCCTGGTCCGCCGGACGACGATGGGATCGGCCTGGCAGGACGCCTTCATCGCGCCGGAGATGCGACGCCACGACATCCCGGGCGCGGGCGGTCCGATCGAGACCTGGGTCGCCTCGCCGCCCGGCGCCGGGCGCCGTCGCCTGCCGACCGTCGTCGACATCCACGGCGGACCGCTCGGAGCCTGGGCGCCTGCACCGTCCATCGAGGTGTCGATCCTCGTCTCCGCTGGCTACCGGGTGATCCTGCCCAATATCCGCGGGTCCGCCTCGTACGGCAGTGACTGGATCCGGCCCCAGCTCGGCGACTGGGGCGGGGTCGACGCCGACGACATCCACGCCGTCGTGGACCACCTCATCGGCCTCGGCCTCGTCGATCCAGGGCGGATCGGCCTCATCGGCCTGAGCTACGGCGGGTTCCTCGTCAACTGGCTCATCGCCACCTCGGACCGCTTCGGGGCGGCGATCTCGGAAGGCGGCGTGACGAATCAGGTCAACGCCTGGGCCAATTCCGACAGCGGGCCCGAGTTCGATCGGGCGGCCAAGCTCGGCGATCCCTTCTCGCGCGGCGGGATGCTCCGCCTGTGGCGCCAATCACCTTTGGCTCACGTGGCCGCCGTCCGGACGCCCCTGCTCATCTTCCAGGGAGAGGCGGACCTCCGCTGCCCGGCGGCCGACAACGAGCAATACTTCGTGGCCCTCCGTGTCCTCCGCCGAGAGGTCGAGTACATCCTCTACCCCGAAGAGTCCCACACCTTCTCGACGACCGGCCGGCCCGACCGCCGCGAGGACCGGATGACCCGGATGGTCGACTGGTTCGATCGTCACCTGCGCGGCGGCTAGCCGAGGTCGAGCTCCTCCGGGGGCCGGCTGAGCTGGCGTGCGGCGGCCCGGTGGCCGGCGACGACGGCTCGCCGGAGCGTCGCCGGACGGTTCTGGTCCGGCGCATCCGCGGACAACCACGAGACGAGGAAGCCGGCGTCGAAGGCGTCGCCCGCTCCGGTCGTATCGGCCGCCGCCACCGGACGGGTAGCGACCTCGAGGCGGAGGGGCGGACCGCCGGTGTCTGCCGTTGACCGCACGAGGATGGTCGCCCCGCGGGCGCCTCGCTTCACGATGGCGATCGGGGCGAGATCGAGCAGGCCGGTCGGATCCCTGTCGCCCAGCAATGCCGCGCTCTCCGACTCGGTCGCGAAGAGGACGTCCGGCCGGATCGAGGCGACGAGCGCCAGCGCCTCCGCCCGGCCGCCGCCGAGGAGCGGCCCGCTCGAGGCGAGGTCTACGGAGATCCGCGCTCCGGCCGCTCGGCCGAGCTCCGCCGCTCGGCGCCCGGCGAGGCCGAGAGGTTCGCCGAGCAGCGAGTAGGCCGGCAGATGAACGCCGTCGACGGCCGCGAACCAGCCCGCCCGGAGATCGCCCGGCGCCAGCAAGTCCGCCGCTCCCCGATCGGCGACGAAGGAGCGCTCGCCGTCCGGAGCCACGAGGACGCCGATCCGCCCGGTGGGCAGGCCGGCAGCCCTGACGGCCCGGACTGATACTCGGTCTCGACGCAGTCGCGCCACGAGAGCCCGCCCGACCGGGTCGCGACCGACGGCGGTTATGAGCGTCGATCGGGCTCCCAGGCGAGCGAGCCAGCCGGCGGTCGTCGCTGCCGAGCCGCCCTGGCGAAGCATCACCCGACCGGGCACGTCGGTGGCGGTCTCGAGCGCCCGAGCAGGCAGCAGGACGACGTCGAGGGTCAGGTCGCCGACGACGATGGCCGACGGCGCGCCGCCCCGGCGGCGGATCGATCGGACTCGCCCGACTGGACGGACCCGCTGGGCTCGACGGACCCGTTCGACGGAGACGATGGTCGACATCGCCGCAGCATACGGGCAGACTCCGGCCGTGGAGACACCGTCGATCCGCGCCGGGACGCGGCGCGACCTGCCGTTCCTCCGCGAGATGTTCACCGCCGCGGCCAACTGGGATCCCGGAAACCCCGACCGCCCGTTCGAGGCGATCGTCGAGGAACCGCGGATGCGCGGCTACATCGCCGGCTGGGGCAGGCATGGCGACGTTGCCGTCATCGCCGAGGCCACCGACGTACCCGTCGGGGCGGCATGGCGTCGCTTCTACTCGAGCGCCGAACCCGGCTATGGCTTCGTCTCGGAAGAGACCCCCGAGGTCTCGATCGGCGTCCGCGCGGACTGGCGGGGCCGTGGGATCGGCGGGGCGCTGCTCGAGGCCCTCGCCGACGAGGCGCGGCGCGCCGGCCTGGCGGCCCTCTCGCTGGCGGTCGAGACCGCGAATCCCGCCCTCCGGCTGTACCTCCGACAGGGCTATCGGGTCCTCCGGACCAGCGACGAGGACTACGTCCTGACGCTCGACCTCCAGTGACGGGTCGTGGACTGCCGTCGGCTTGTCGGATCGGGCCGCCGACCCGACCTACAATGACCGGACCGCCGCCGCTCGCCCATCCCCGCGACACCGCGGCCGCTGACCGACCGGAGCCACGAACGACATGACCGCCACCGTCGAGAGCCTCGACTTGCTCGCCATCGATACGATCCGGACGCTCTCCATCGACGGGGTCCAGCAGGCGAACTCCGGCCATCCCGGTGCGCCGATGGGTGCCGCGCCGATGGCCTACACGCTGTGGACCCGGTTCCTCCGCCACGCGCCGCACGACCCGGCCTGGCCGGACCGCGACCGATTCGTCCTCTCGGCCGGCCACGCGAGCATGCTCCTCTACTCGCTCCTCCATCTCACCGGATACGACGTCTCACTCGACGATCTCGAGCACTTCCGCCAGTGGGGCTCGCGGACGCCGGGCCATCCCGAGTACGGCCTGACCCCCGGCGTCGAGGCGACGACCGGACCGCTCGGCCAGGGCTTCGCCAACGGTGTCGGGATGGCCATCGCCGAGCGCCGCCTGGCGGCCGAGTTCGACCGGCCGGGGCACGCGATCGTCGACCACCGGGTCTTCGGCATCTGCTCGGACGGCGACCTCCAGGAGGGCATCGCCTCCGAGGCGGCGAGCCTGGCCGGGCACCTGCGGCTGGGCAAGCTCGTCTACCTCTACGACGACAACCACATCCAGCTCGACGGTCCGACGTCGATGGCCTGGGACGAGGACGTGCTAGCGCGGTTCGACGCGTACCGCTGGCATACCCAGCGGGTCGCCGACGGCACCGACATCGTCGCGATCGGAAGGGCCATCGAGGCGGCCATCGCCGATGAGCGACCGTCGCTTATCGCCGTCCGAACCCATATCGGCTTCGGCAGCCCGAACAAGCACGACTCCCAGAAGGCGCACGGTGCACCCCTCGGACCCGAGGAGGTCCGCCTCACCAAGCTGGCCTACGGCTGGGACCCGGACCGGACGTTCTACGTCCCGGACGAGGTCCGCCGGTCGATGGGCACGGCGGTCGATCGCGGTCGCGACCTCGTCGCCGAGTGGCAGGGCCGGCTGGACCGCTATGCGGCTACCTTCCCCGGCGAGGCGGCCGAGCTCCGTCGCCGCTGGTCGGGCGTCCAGCGCCCGGGCTGGGACGAGGTACTCAAGACGTATGCGGTCGGCGAGGACTTCGCGACCCGCCAGGTGAGCCAGCAGTCGATCCAGGCCCTCGCCGGACCGGTCCCCGAACTGTTCGGCGGCGCCGCCGACCTGTCGGAGAGCAACCTGACCGACGTGAAGGATGGTGGCGATTTCACCGCCGACGAGGCCGGCCGCAACCTCCGCTTCGGGGTCCGCGAGCACGGCATGGGCGGGATCACGAACGGCATCGCCCTGCACGGCGGCTTCATCCCCTACTGCGCCACGTTCCTCCAGTTCAGCGACTACATGCGCGGCTCCGTCCGCCTTGCCGCCCTGTCGGGGCTCCACGTCGTGTACGTCTGGACCCACGACTCGGTCGGCCTCGGCGAGGACGGGCCGACCCACCAGCCGGTCGAGCACTACGCCGCCCTGCGAGCGATCCCCAACCTGTGGTTCGTCCGACCGGGTGACGCGAACGAGGCGGCCGCCGCGTGGGCCCTCGCCGTCGAGCGACGGGGCGGGCCGGTCGCGCTCGCCCTCACCCGCCAGAAGCTGACGACCTTCGCCGAGACGGCCGACCGCGCCCGGGACGGCGTGCGCCGCGGCGGGTACGTCGTCCGCGAGTCGTCCGGCGGTCCGGGCGGGATCGACCTGATCCTCGTCGCGACGGGGTCGGAGCTGGCCCTCGCCATGGGCGCCGCGGCGAACCTCGAGGCCGAGGGGACCAGGGTCCGGGTCGTCTCGCTCCCCTGCTGGGAGGCGTTCGACGCGCAGGACGCGGCCTATCGGGACGCGGTGCTGCCGCCTGCCGTCACGACGCGGCTGTCGATCGAGGTCGGCGTGAGCCTCGGCTGGGATCGCTGGGTCGGGCCGGACGGCGCGATCATGGCCCTCGACGGGTTCGGGGCGTCGTCGCCGGCGGCGACGATCTTCGAGCACTTCGGTTTCACGGTGGACCATGCGACCGAGGTCGCCCGTGGCGTCGCCCGGGGCACCGTCCGTGGCCGCGTGCCGGTCCCCGATCCGGGGCACCAGCCGGCCGGCCTCCGCAGTCACGGTTCGGGGAGTGGCGACGGCTCCGAGAAACCGGCAGCGCCGTCGAGCGGTGTCAACTGACGCGAGGAGGGGACCGATGCAGATCGCCGTCGCCGCCGATCACGGCGGAGCCGCCCTCAAGGCGGAGCTGATCCGGACCCTTCGTTCGGTCGCGACCGAGCACGAGTTCATCGACCTCGGCGGGGACGGGACGGACCCGACCGACGACTACCCCGAGTACAGCGTTCGCGTCGGCCGGGCGATCCAGGACGGCACCGCCGACCGGGCCATCCTCATCTGCGGCAGCGGCGTCGGAGCGTCGGTCGCCGCGACGAAGATGCGCGGCGTTCGAGCCGCCGTCTGCCACGACACCTACTCGGCCCGACAGGGCGTCGAGCATGACGATCTCAACGTCCTGTGCCTCGGGGCCAGGGTGATCGGCGTCGAGCTCGCCCTCGAGCTGTGCCGGGCCTTCCTCGGCGCGACCTTCTCGGGCGCGCCGCGCCATGTCCGTCGCCTCAACGAAGTCGCGGCCATCGAAGCCGGGCAGACCGACCACCGGGATTGACGACGGGCACCCTGCCCGTCGCGGGGTGAACCGGGCGGCGCTACGATGCGCGAGCCAGCCATGACGACGACCAAGGACCCGCCCGCACCCGACGCTCCGGCACGGGACGCCGCAGCGGCACCGTCAGCCGAACCGGCCCCGGCGGGTCGACCCACCAAGGACGCCCCGAGGACGATCCGCGATCTGCGCCTGTCCCGCGTCTCGAAGAAGCGCGAGAGGAAGGACTCGAAGGCCGCCGCGAATCCCCTTCGCGAGGGCCTCCGTCTCGAGCGGATGCCCGATCCGTTCTCCTTCGTCCTGTTCGGCGGGACCGGCGACCTCGCCCATCGCAAGGTCGTGCCGGCCCTCTACCAGTTGTGGCGGACGAACCTCCTGCCCCACGAGTTCATGCTCATCGCCATCGGGCGACGTCCCTACGACGACGAGTCGTTCCGGGCCGACATCCGGGAGGCCCTGGACCAGTACAGCCGGGTCCTGCCCATCGACGAGGCGGTCTGGGACGCCTTCTGCCAGCGGATCGTCTACCAGCACGGCGACTTCAACGACCCGGCGATGTACCAGCTGCTCTCGAAGCGGCTCGACGAATGCGACGCCGAGCAGGGGACCCGCGGCAACCGTCTCTACTACCTCGCCACCCATGCCTCGTCGTTCACCGAGATCATCGGCGAGCTCGGTCGGGCCGGCCTCGACCACGAGATGCACGGCGGTGGCTGGCGCCGGATCGTCATCGAGAAGCCGTTCGGGCGCGACCTCGACTCGGCGGTCCGCCTCAACCGCGAGGTCGGCAAGGTCTTCCGCGAGTCGCAGGTCTATCGCATCGACCACTACCTCGGCAAGGAGACCGTCCGCAACCTCCTCGTCTTCCGGTTCGGCAACGGGATCTTCGAACCGATCTGGAACCGCCGCTACGTCGACCATGTCCAGATCACCGTCGCCGAGTCGATCGGCATCGAGGGGCGCGGTTCGTTCTACGAGGAGACCGGCGCGAGCCGCGACTTCCTCCAGAACCACCTCATGCAGCTCCTCAGTCTCGTGGCGATGGAGCCGCCCGCGAGCTTCGACGCTGACGCCCTCCGCGATGAGAAGGTCAAGGTCATCCGGGCCATCGCCCCGATGACCCCGGAGGAGATCGGCCGGGAGGTCGTCCGCGGCCAGTACGGGCGGGGTTGGGTCGCGGCGGAGGAGGTCCCCGCCTACCGCGAGGAGCCCGACGTCGACCCCGAGTCGGAGACCGAGACGTTCGTCGCCGCCCGCTTCGAGATCGACGACTGGCGCTGGGCCGGCGTCCCGTTCTACCTGCGGATGGGCAAGCGCCTGCCGAAGCGGTCGAGCGAGATCGCCATCCAGTTCCGGGCCGTGCCCCATCGGCTCTTCACCGAGGCCGGCACCGACCCCGAACCGAACCTGCTGGCGATGCGGATCCAGCCCGACGAGGGCATCCTCCTGCGCTTCGGGGCGAAGGTGCCGGGGCTCGGCATCGACGTCCGGTCGGTGAACATGGACTTCACCTACGGGTCGGCCTTCAACGTCGACTCGCCCGACGCCTACGAGACGCTCATCCTCGACGCCCTGCTCGGCGATGCATCGCTCTTCACCCGGGCCGACGAGGTCGAGGAAGCGTGGGGCGTCGTGACCCCGATCATCGACGCCTGGGCCGACGGTCCGGCGCCCGAGTTCCCGGACTACGAGGCAGGCTCGTGGGGCCCGGAGGCCGCCGACGAGCTGGTCGCCCGGGACGGGCGGCGCTGGCGGCGCATCTGATGGCCCCGCCCTCCGCGCCCGCGACCGTCGGACCCGGTGGCGTGGCAACGGCGGACCCGAGGACGGCGGGCCTGGTGCGGCAGGACTCCCCGCCGCTGCCGGGCGAGCCGGTCCTCCACTGGTCGTCGCGCGTCCACAGCATCGCCGACATCGATCTCGAGCTCGCCAGGATCTGGGCCGTCCCGAAGCGGACGGCCATGATCGGCGGCGTCGAGGAGCGCCATATCGCGGCCCGGACGAGCGTGATGAACCTGGTCGTCGTCGCCCGCCGCGAGGAGATGGGCGAACACGCCGCTGCGATCATCCAACAGCTCACCGGTCGCCACCCATCGCGGACGATGATCATCACCTCGGCCGACCCGGAGGGACGTTCGTGGCTCGACGCGACCGTCCAGGCGTACTGCGTCCTGCCCCGGGCCGAGGCCGCCGAGACCTGCGCCGAGCAGATCTACATCCGGGCGGGCGGGGCAGCCGGACGGCACCTCGGGGCGATCGTCGCCCCCCTCCTCGTCCACGACCTGCCGGTCACCCTGTGGTGGCCGGGCGAGCCGCCGTTCGAGTCGGTCGCCGCTCGCGACCTCCTCGCGATGGCCGACCGATTGGTCGTCGACGGTTCGACCTGGGGCGGCGACGGACTGCCGCGACTCCGCGAGATGTCGGCCGCGATGGACCGTGACCGGCTGGCCGTCAGCGACTTCGCCCTGACCCGGCAGAGTCGGTGGCGAGAAGCGATCGCGTCGGTCTTCGACCTGCCCGAGTTCACCCAGTTCCTGCCGTCCATCAAGCGGATCGCCGTCACGTACGGGACCCACGACCAGACCGGGGCGCCGGGCTCGACCAACGTCGTCAAGCCGGTCTACCACGTCGCCTGGCTGGCCTCGCGGCTCGGCATGTCGGTCGGGCGGCCCCTCGTCCCGGTCGATGGCCCGCGGTCGGCGGCCCGTCCCGCGACCAGGAGCCCCGCTCGACCGGCGTCGCGCCCGGCGATCCACGGCGGGCCGCCGCTCCATCGCGGCCTCGCCGGCCAGCTGCGGACGGGCAAGTCCGACGTCGCGGTCGTCGTCCGGCCGATCGTCTCGTCGATGCCGGCCGGGACGACCCTGCGGGTCGAGCTGCTCGCCGAGCGGCGAGGCTCGGAGCTCCGCGCCGACGTGACGGCCGAGGCGGAGACGGTCCACGTCCACGTCTGGCTCGACGGGATCCTGGCGCTCGATCGGTCGTTCCTCGCCGCCCGGCGGACGGAGGTCGACCTGCTCGGCGATGCACTCGAGGCCGGCGGGGTCGACCACGTGGCTCGTGACGCGATCCGCATGGCCGCCATGCTGGCCGGCTGATGACGACCCGACCGTCCGTCGTCGTCCTGCCCGACCCGGAGGCCGTTTCGGCGGCTGCCGCGGAGGAGATCGCGACCGCGCTCGCCGCGGCCGTGGCGGCGCGGGGTCGGGCCCATCTCGGCGCGACCGGCGGGTCCACCCCGGCCGGCTTCTATCGCCTCCTTGCCGACTCGCCGCTCCGCGAGCGAGTGCCGTGGGATGCGGTCGACATCTGGTTCGGCGACGACCGCTTCGTCCCCCGGGATCACCCGCTCTCCAATGTCCTCCTCGTCGACCAGGTGCTCCTGCGGGCCGCCGCCTACACCGGACAATCGGGTGGCGGTGATTCCGGCATCGACATCGAGCGTGGCTTCGACCCCGGGGTGCTCCTGCCGGCCTCGCATGTCCACGCGTTCCCGTGCGGGCTGGCCATCGCCGAGGGACGCGGGGCGGACTGGTGCGCGGAGGCCTACGCCGAGGAGGTCCGGGCGCGGGTCCCGCTCGACGAGGACGGTTGGCCGGCCTTCGACCTCCTCTTCCTCGGCATCGGGCCGGACGGCCACCTGCTGTCGGTCTTCCCGGGCAGCGCGGCGCTGACCTCTCGGGACCTCGCCCTCGCCATCCCCGCACCGACCCAGGTCGAGCCGCACGTCGAGCGGGTGACCCTCAACCCGGCGATCGTGGCGGCCGCCCGCCGGGTCCTCGTCGTCGTCCACGGGGCGTCGAAGGCGGCGATCCTCGGCGAGGTGTTCGGGACGACCCACGACCCCGCCCGCTGGCCCGCCCAACTCGCGCTCCGCGCGGACGCCACGTGGCTGCTCGATCGTGAGGCGGCCGCCGGCCTGCCGGCCGGCATCGGCTGAGCCGGACCCGGGGTGCCAGAGGTTCCCGATCGGGTGGCGGCGGATACCGCCGGGCGCACGACATCCTGGCTCCGCAGGGCCGAGGCACGGGACGCCGCGGCGGTCGCCGACGTCTACCTCGATTCGTTCGGCGCCGCCTACGACTTCCCGCTGGTGCACACCGACGACCAGGTCCGGGCCTGGATCCGCGACGAGGTGGTCGCCAGCGCCGAGACCTGGGTCATGGAGGCGGCGCCTTTCCGCGACCTCGGCGAGGTGGCGGCCGGCCGGGCCGAGGGCGAGATCGTCGGGTTCATGAGCCTCGACGATGGGGACCTCGACCAGCTCTACGTCGGGCACCGATGGTGGGACCGCGGTTATGGCGGCCGGCTGCTCGCGCTCGCCAAGACGCGGCGCCACGGCGGACTCGAGCTGTACACGTTCCAGGTGAATGCGCGGGCGAGGTCGTTCTACGAGCGCCATGGCTTCGAGGTCGTCGACCTGGACGACGGGCGGCGGAACGAGGAGCACCAGCCCGATGTCCGCTATCGCTGGACACCGGCTACCGACGCGGAACACCTGCCGGGCGATACGAGTCTCCATCACGTCCGGTCCGCCGACGGCACTCAGATCGGCGCGTTCACGAGCGGCCACGGACCGCCGGTCGTGCTCGTCCACGGCGCGACCGCCGATCACACGACCTTCCGCGTCGTCGGGCCGATGCTGGCCCGGCATCGCACCGTCCATTCCGTGGACCGGCGCGGGCGCGGCGCGAGCGGCGACGGTCCGAGCTACGCGGTCGAACGTGAGTACGAGGACGTCGCGGCCGTCATCGACGCGGTCGCCGCGACGTCGGGCGATGCCGTCGACGTCGTGGCCCACTCGTTCGGTGGAGCGGTCGCCCTCGGCGCGGCGAGGCTGACGACGAACATCCGACGAGTCGTCGTGTACGAGAGCGCCGCGGCGGTGCCGGGACTGGACGACCCGCCCGCCGACATCGTCGCCCGGATGACGGATCTCCAACGGGTCGATGACCGGCCGGGGCTGCTCCGGCTGTTCATGACCGAGGTGGTCGGCGTGGACGCGGCGAAGCTCGCCGAGTTCGAGGCCTCGCCCGTCTACCCGGAGCGGGTCGCCGCGGCCCACACCGTTCTCCGCGAGATGACCGCCGTGGGTCCGCCGGACGCGGCCGCGGCGATGCGGTGGGCCGAGGCGATCCACGTCCCGGTCCTCCAGCTGCTCGGTGGGGCGAGCCTCCCCTTCTTCCGCGAGACGACGCTCCTGCTGGACGCGGCGCTTCCGGACGGCCGGGTGGTCGTCCTCGACGGGCAGCGTCACGCGGCGCACCACGATGCGGCCGACGTGTTCGTCGCCGAGGTGGAGGCCTTCCTCGGTCGATGAGGGCCCCGGCGCGGCGCCCCCGGCCGCGGACGGCTACCATCGCGGCATGACCGACTCAACCGGCAGCACGCCGGTCTCGGCCGCCGGATCCGCTCCCGGAACGGGCGCGACGGCGACCCTCGCGACGCCCGCCGACGAGCGCCCCTACTCGCCGGGCCTCGAAGGCGTCGTCGGCGCCGAGAGTGCGATCGGGCTCGTCGACGGCGCGAACGGCCGCCTCCTCTATCGCGGCTACCCGATCGGCCAGCTCGTCGAACACGGCTCGTACGCCGCGGTGGCGAACCTCCTGTGGACCGGCGAGTGGGATCCGGCCGCGACGCTGCCGCCGGCGGCCGTGCCGCCCGCTGTGCTGGTCGCACTCCGCGAGCTGCCGGCCGACGCCGCGCCGATGGACGCGCTGCGGACGGCGGTCTCGGTCTGGGGCGCGACCCAGCGGCTCACCTGGCCGCCGACGCCCGAACAGGCCCGCGCCCTGACCGCGTTCTCGCCGTCGGCCCTCGCCGCCTTCGGTCGCCTCCGCCGGGGGCTCGAGCCCGTCGAGCCCGATACCTCACTCGGGCTCGCCGCCGGCTTCCTCCAGCAGCTGAACGACGCCGCGCCCGAGCCGGCGGCGGCGCGCGCCCTCGACGCCTACTTCATCGTCGGCGCGGAGCACGGCCTCAATGCCTCGACGTTCACCGCCCGGGTCATCACCTCGACCCGCAGCGACATCGCCTCGGCGGTCTGCGGAGCCATCGGCGCGCTGAAGGGCCCGCTCCACGGCGGTGCACCGTCGGAGGTCGTCAACCAGCTCCACGAGATCGGGTCGCCGGAGCGGGCCGAGGCATGGGTCCGCGACGCGGTCGCCCGGGGCGAGCGGATCATGGGCTTCGGCCATCGGGTCTATCGGGCCTACGACCCGCGAGCGACGGCTCTCCGTTCTGTGGCCGAGCAGATGGGCACGAACGCCGCCTGGCTCGAGCTCGCCGTGCAGGTCGAGGACATCGTCCTGCGCGTCCTGGCCGAGCTGAAGCCGGGGCGGGTCATCAAGACCAATGTCGAGTACTACGCGGCGGCGGTCCTCCAGGGCGTCGGCCTGCCGCCCGAGCTGTTCCCGTCGGTCTTCGCCCTCGCCCGCCATGCCGGCTGGACCGCCCACTCGATCGAACAGGTGGCGGCCGCCAAGCTCATCCGGCCGGACATGCGCTACACGGGCCCCGCGGAGCGCGACCTCCCCGCCTGAGGTTCGCGCCGGCGGCGTCGACCCTCAGCCGATGTTGGTCTCGGCGACTCCCTCGCTCTCGATCAACGCCACGTCCTGAGCGTCGGTGGTGACTGCGTCCGCCGCGCCCGGCGACTTACGGAGTCGCATCGCCTGGACGCCGACCGCGACCCCGCCGGCGAGGTAGACGACGGCCGCCAGGACGAACGGCGCGGTGATCCCGAACTTGACGACCTGGCTCGCCAGGATCGGCCCGACGATGCCGCCGAAGTAGAGCGGCAGGTACACGAGGTTGAGCGTCTGCGAGCGGCGCTCGGGGGCGACCTCGGTCGCGAGGAGGGCGAAGACCATCGGCGCGACCACGGCGTACAGGGCCGCCAGTCCGAGGGCGACCACCGCCAGCGACAGGACGGTCGGGGCGACCGTCATGAGGAGGCTCGCCACGCCGGCCCCGACGAGCGCGCCGAGCAGCACCCAGCGGTAGCCGATGCGGTCGCCGAGCCAGCCACCGACGGGGGCGAACAACGCCCCGACGAGGGCGGCCGTGCCGATGACGAGCCCGATCGCACTCGCCTCGTCGACCGGCCCGTTGACCTCCGATACGAGGACCGGGATGTACGGCCGGGAGATCTGCTGGGCGAGGAACGAGACGAAGAAGATGGCGAAGATCCGCCGCGTGGCCCGGTCACCGAAGACGCCTCGGACGGCGCCGAAGGCGAGGTCGATCGAGCGGCCCACGGGGACGACCTCCGGCCGTACCTCGACCGAGCCGAACGTGACGAGGGCCGCCGTCCCGAGCGAGAGTAATGCCGAGATGGCGAACACGGCCGGCAGCCCCCAGCCGAGCGAGTCGACGACGATCGCCCCGAGGACGGGGCCGATGGCGAAGCCGATCGGCCCGGCGCTGCCGAACCAGGCCAGGGCGACGCCGATCCGGCCAGTCGGCGCCGAGTCGCGGATCGCGCCGAGCATGACCCCGGTGTTGCCGAGCTGGAGGCCGACGAGGAGCATGCTCAGGGCCAGCTGCCAGGGTTCGCGCGACAGGGCGATGCAGGCGAAGACGGCCGCCTCGACGAGGGCGCTCCGGACGATGACGACCTTGCGGCTGTACTTGTCGGCCCAGACGCCCCACAACGGGACGAGGGGCATGCCGACGACGAAGATGAGCGCCCCGAACAGACCGACGAACTGGAGCCGGTCCGCCTCGGGCACGCCCATCGACCTCAGGAGCGACGGCATGAAGGCGAAGATCTGACTGACGCCGATGCCCTCGACGCAGGAGGTGATGGCGAAGATCGCGAGGAGGACCCGCCAGTCCTGTCGTCCCCCGGCGGGTGGATCGAGGGCGGTGGTCGCTGGGTTCGGCATCGGTCCCGCAGCGTAGCCGAACCGACCGCCTCGGGCCGGCGTACCTCCTACACTCAGGGAAGCGACGGAGGGATCGGATGGGTCACCTGCTGGCCGGACTCATGGCCGCCCAGGATCGCTGGGCGAGGCCGTTCGGCGACTTCAACCATCGTTGGCTATCGGCCCTGTTCGGGCCGATCCGGCCGCTGAAGGACTTCCTCAACGGGACGTGGCTCGGTCACCCCCTCCATCCGCTCCTGGCGTCCGGGGCGGTCGGCATCGTCTTCACCGTCAGCGCGCTCGACCTGCTCGGCCAGCCGGTCGGCGCCGACGCCATCCTCGTGCTCGGCATCCTGGCGATGCTCGCGACCGCGGTCACCGGCGGCGCCGATTACACGGACACGGACGGGACGCCCCGCGCCCGGGCGACGCTCCACGCGACCCTCATGGTCCTGGCGCTCCTCTTCTACTTCGTCTCGCTCGTCCTGCGGGCCGGCGGCCCGGCCGATCGGACCGTGCCGATCGCCCTCGCGGTCGTCGGCTTCGTCCTCGTCGCGGCAGGGGCCTACGTCGGCGGCGATGTCTCGTTCGACCTCGGCAACATGGTCAATCGGCACGCCTGGCGCGGCGGCGGGGCCAAGTGGCTGCCGCTCGAGCTGCCCGGCGACGGCACGCTCGCGGAGGGCGTCCCGACGAAGGCGAAACTCGGTATCAACAACCTCGTCCTCATCCGCCAGGGTGAGACGACCTTCGCGCTCCACGATCAGTGCGCCCATGCCGGCGGGCCGCTGTCGGGCGGGACCGTCGTCGACGGATGCATCGAATGCCCCTGGCACGGCTCTCGCTTCCGGCTGTCCGACGGCCGGCTCCGCCGCGGGCCGGCCGTCTACGACCAGCCGACCTACGAGGTCCGCCAGGGAGAGCACGGTTGGGAAGGGCGCCGATCGCAGGCCTGAGCGATCCGGTCGGACGGCCCGCCGAGATCGTCCTCGCCGATCCCTGCCTCGTCGTCCTCGTCGGTCCCGCCGGCTCCGGCAAGTCGACCTTTGCTCGCCGCTGGTTCGCGGCGGACGAGATCCTCTCCTCGGACGCCTTCCGCGGCCGGCTGGGCCGCGATGACGCCGACCAGCGCGCGACGGGTCGGGCCTTCCGGGCACTCCAGGCAGCCCTCGACGAACGGCTCCGGTCGGGCCGGCTGACGGTCGTCGACGCGACGAGCATCCGGACGGAGGCGCGACGCCCGCTCCTCCGGGCGGCATCGAAGGCCGGCCTGTCGGCCGTCGCGATCGTGCTGGACCTGTCCCTCGACGAGTGCCTGGCGGGCGACCTGGCCCGGTCCGATCGGCACGTCGACCCGGCGGTGATCGGACGGCAGTGGGCCGCCGTGCGGCCGCTCATCGGGTCGGCGGACCTTTCGACGCACGCCGTTCCGGCACTCCTGGCGGAGGGGTTCGAGCAGGCGATCCGCCTGGCCGGCCGCCCCGCGGTCGACGCGTCCCGGGTTCGACGACGAGCCGGGTAGTCCCGTACGATCGGCGCGCGACCCGGCACCGGATCGCAGACGCCCTGAGGAGAGACCATGCGGACGGTCGCCATCGTCTTCGCCGTGATCCTCGTCTTCCTCGGCGGCATCGCCCTGGCGGCAGTCCTCACCGGATCGTCCGGAACGCCGAGCACATCTCCCGCCGTGAGCCAGTCGGCCCCCGCGAGCGTGCCCGCGTCATCGTCGGTCGCTTCGTCGGGCGCGCCGTCGGCGGTCGCCAGCCCGACACCGACCGCATCCTCGACACCACGGCCGTCGTCGAGCGCGAGCGCGGTGCCGGCGACGACCGTGATGTTCCGCTCGCTCAAGCTCGATGCCCGGACGGTCGCCGGCAGCCAACCGCGGCTCATCTCGTTCACGACCGACGGCCCCGGCACGGTCACCGTCAAGCTGGCCTCGGTCACGACCGGCCAGACGACCCACATGTGCCTGCGCCTCGGATCGAAGGACCTCATCTGCACCGACAAGGCCAACTCGACCGTGACGGGCATCACCAAGCAGGCCCACGGTTCCTGGCGGGTCAGCCTCCAGGGCAACGGCACCGACACGCCGACGGTCGACGTGACGATCACGTTCAACACGTTCGCTCCCAAGCTGACGATCACCCACGCCCGCTTCGACGGGACCGCCGCCGGTGACTACAACGGCATCGTCGTCGCCTTCACGCCGCGAGCCGCCGGCAACGCCACGCTCCAGGCCACCTGGGGCGGCCACCCGTTCCTCTACGAGGTCGACCTGTTCAACGAGACGACCGCTCAGGGCAACACGACCCTGGGCAACCAGGGCCCGGCGACGGGGACCACGAATTCGTTCCCCGTCACCGCCGGCGAGCAGTGGCGGCTCGTGCTCCAGAACATCGAGACGGGCTTCGGCCCGACCGACATGACCGCCACGATCACCTGGCCCTGATCGCGGCCGGCGTCCCCGGTTCCCTCAAAGACCCTCGAGCTCGTCAGGTCGGACGACCCGGCCGTACGGCTTCGCCCGCAGGTCAGTCCAGACACCGGTCGTCGTGTAGACGTCGTCAAGGAACAGCGCGACCGCCTCCTCCGCGCTGCCGGCACGGACGATGAGGAGGGCGGTCGAGAGGTCGAGATGACCGCCGGCCTCGACGATCACCCCGGCATCGCGGAGCTTCCCGACGTGGGCGAGGTGCTGGGGGCGGACGGCCGGTCGTCGTTCGGCGGCCTCCGGCGTGTAGGTCGCCTCGACCATGTACACGGTCTCGATCGCGATGTCGGCCGGGATCTCGTCGCTCATCCGTCCGATCATGCCACCGCCGGCGGCTTCCGGCACTCTCCCTCGCCCGCTCGGAGCGCACCGACCGCGGCGATCTTCGTGACGCCTACCCACCCGGTGGGTGGTATGTCGTCGATGCACCATCGCGCGACCCTGCCGGACCTCGGTGCACGCTCAGCGCGGGGTCGATCCGTCGCGCGACAGGCCCGATCCGTACATATCACCCGTGTCACGGGTAGGTGTCACGGTTCGGCGCCTCCGCGCTCGATACCACCCGCCTGGCGAATATCGGGGGCGGGCACCAGGTCGAGTTCGGAGCCGATCAGACGCGCCGGACGCGTATCCCCGCGAGCGCAGCGACCGAGCTGCTTGCGCCGTGCGCGGACGGGCCTCTGGCCCAGGTGATCCATCCACGCGCATCGCGCGAGAGACACTTCGTCCGCCACATACCCGGAACCGTTACCCGGCCGCGATGAGGACGATGGCGACCGCGGCGAGCACGATCCCGACGGCATGGCTGCGGGTCACCCGCTCGTGGAGGACCACTGTCGCGAGGATGATCGTCGTGACCGGGTAGAGCGACGAGAGCACCCCGGCGATGTCGAGCCGCCCCGCCTGTGCGGCCAGGATGAAGAACGCATTGCCCGCCATGTCCCCGATACCGACCGCCGCCGCGATGCCGACCACGGGCCGGCGCAGCCGCCACGGACGACGGGCCACGACGATGACGATCGATACGGCCGCCGCCTCCACGAGCCGGACGACCACGAGGGGCCCGAACACCGAGCCATCGGTGAACCGCGAGGCGCAGACGTTGAACAGGCCGAAGCCCGCGCCGGCGAGCAGCCCGAACCGGAGTCCGGACGGGCGGTCGCCCTGGGGGTCCGCCGACGTCGAGACGAGGACAACGGCGACGACCGCGAGGAGGATGCCGATCACCTGGATCGCGGCCGGTGTCCCCTGGAGCACCCATCCGGCGAGCACCGGGATGGCGGCGGCGAGGATGCCCGTCAGGGGAGCGACGGTCGCGATCCGCCCGGTCGCCAGGCCGTGGTAGAGGCTCGTCAGCCCGATCGATCCGGCGATCCCGGCGGCGATCGCCCAGCCGACGTCGGTGAGAGCGGGGAGCGGTTCACCGCGGATCGCGAAGAAGATCGCGGCGAGGGCCATCCCGACGAGCTGGGCGACGAGGACGACGCCGAACACGGGTCCCCTCCGGGCCGCCATCCCGCCACCGAAGTCGGCGGCGCCCCACGAGATCGCGGAGAGGATGCCGTAGACGACGGTGAGCGTGCCTGCGTCGGGCGCGGGGGCGATGAGCGGCTCCGTCAGGCGGTGGCGGGCGACGATCCGTCGGCGGGCGACGACCCGTCGGCGGGCGACGCGACGGTCGGGGCATCGGTCGAGTCACCCGCGTCGGCGGCGTCGGCTGCCTGCGAGCCGTCCGGCCCGGCCTCGTCGAGGGCGGCCGGAGCCGGCAGCTCGACGACAGCATCCGCGATCCCGTCGTATCGATCCGACGTCGTCAGGTAGATGACCTGGAAGTCGCCGGTCAGCGCGCGGAGGAGCCCGAGCGACTCGGTCGCCCGTCGGTCGTCGAAGGTCACGAACGGGTCGTCGAAGATGAGCGGCGGTCGCCGATCGCCGGTGACGAGGCGGACGAGGCCGAGCCGGGCCGCGAGGTAGACCTGGTCGAGGGTGCCCTGGCTCAGCTCGCGGACGTCGACCCAGCCCGCCCGCTCGGGCGCGAACACGGCCATGTCGAGCGTCCGATCGTCGACCTGGACCCGTCGATACCGTCCCGAGGTGATCCGGGCGATGTCGCCGACCATCGATCGCTCGAGGTAGCGGGTGGCGGTCCGCATCGTCGCCTGCTCGGCCTGCTCGATGGCGGCCAGCGTTTGCTCGTAGATCCGGTTGCGGCGCTGGTAGCCCGCGAGCTGGTCGCGCCACGATGCCAGCCGCTCGGCCTCACCGCTCACCTGCTCGGCGTCGACCGTGTTCGCCTCGACCCGGGCACGGGCATTCGCCTCGTCGTCCCGGGCGCGATCGAGGGAGCCTTCCTGGTCGCGGACCTCCGCCTCGAGCCGCTCGCGGGCCCGCGGCTCCCGAGCGATCGGGCCGAGCGCAGCGAGGGCGCCGCTCTTCTGCTCGATCTCGAGGGCCGCCGCGTCACGGAGCGACGGCAGCGTCTCGGCCGGCTCCCGCCCGACGAGGCCGTCGAGCTGGGCCGTCAGCGTATCGATGCGGGCGACGTGGGCCTCCTCCTCGTGGAGCAGCGTCTCGGCGGCGCCGATGTCGAGCAGGCCGATCGTCGCGAGCTGGGCCTCCGAGTCGAGCTCGGCCTGGCGCAGCTCCTGCTCGATCTGGGAGCGGCCCCGCAGACGGCGGTCGATCTCCTCGCCGGCAAGCTGTTTCTGCGTCTGCAGATCGCTGGCGGCCGAGCGCTGGCGGCGGGCGAAGACGGCGACGAGGACGCCGATGACGACGAGGCCGATGCCGACCGGCAGGAGGAAGACCGCGTCCTGGGTGACCAGGGCGGATGCCGCCGCGAGGCCGACCCCGATGACGACGAGGATGATGGCCACGGCGATCGGCGCCTTCCACGTGGGCTCCAGCGCAGAGACCTCGTAGTTGACCTCGACCTCGCCCTCGAGGCGGGCCCGCAGTTCGCGCATCTGGCCGTCGAGGGTCCGCAGCCGGGCGACGACCTGGCTGAGGATCGGCAAGGGGTTCGGCGAGGGGTGGGTCGTCGCGAGGACGGCGATCTCCTCGCTCACGGTGACAGCCGTCCGGTACCGCTCGAACCGTTCCCGGGCGGCGGCCTGCTCGGCGGTGAGGCGCTCCGCCTGGCGAGCCTTCTCGAGGAGGGCCCGGCTCTCCACGAGGGAGGCCTCGACCGCGGCGCGCCGCTCGCGCGAGCTCGCCAGCGTGTCGCGATCGCGCTCGAGGAGGGCGAGGGCGGCTTCGCCCTGTTCGACCGCCCCGGCCGATTGCTTGACGGCCTCCTCGGCGACCCGGAGGCGGCCGGGGTTCTTCTCGCCGCCACGGCTCATGTCCTTGATCGCCTTGTCGAGCTTCTTCTTGGCCGCCGACGTCCCCCGGTCCGCGCCGCTGATCGACGCCTGGAGGCGGTCGCGCAGGGCCGACTCGTCGCGGGCGAGGTCGTCCATCTCGTGGTGGCGGACCGAGGCGGTCGATCGGAAGAACGGCTCGGTCGGGATGCCGGTCAGCTCGGCGAGGCGGGCGTCGGCCTCGGTCGGGTCGGTCGTCGTCTCTCCTTCGACCTCGAGGGCGACAGTCCCCTTGGCGGCACGGAACGACTTCTCGAGGCTGCCGCGACGGGCACCGTCCTCGTCCTCCTGGACGAACTCGAGGCGGACCCACGGCCGCGAGTCCTCCGGCGCTCCCCACGGCCGCAGGGCGTCGAGATCGGCGCTCGCCGAGGTGACCTTGCGGGTGAGGGCGAGCTCGAGGATCCGCTGGATCGTGGACTTGCCGGCCTCGTTGGGGCCGCGGACGACGGTCAGACCCGGGGCGAGCTCGATGTCGAGGTCGCGGTAGCGACGGACGTCGCGGGCCTGGAGCCGGAGGACCCTCACAGGGTCACCTCGTGGCCGCCGAGGAGGAGCCGGCCGAGGCGGAGCGAATCGCGGGTCTCGGCGGCCTCATCGGCGCGACCGGCCGCCTCGAGCTCGCCGATCCGTGCCTCCGTGTTGCGGATGAAGGCGCCCAGGATCGTGTCCTCGGGCGGGATCGGCCCGCTCGTCAGGGCCGGCACGGAGACATCGCGGACCCGGACCTTGAGGACGGCCGGGGCGAGGGCCGCCTCGACCTCGTCGATGTCGAGGTCGAGCTCATCTGGCCGGACGCCGGTGAGGCGGACGTCGAGGATCACGTCCGGGTCGGCCCGCGATCGGAGGCCGGCGATGAGGGCGGCCTGGCTCGGGATGGTCGTCGCATCGAGGTCGAGCTTCTCGAAGCGGGTCTTGCCGACCTGGCGCTCCTCGGCGACGACCGTCCGCGCACCGTCGGCGTCGACATCGAGGGTGACGAGGAGGACCTTGCCGGCCCGATCCTGGTCGACCGCCACCGGCTCCGGCGCGCCGGAGTAGGCGTAGACCGTCCCGCCCGCCCGGCCGCGCTGGACCGAATGCCAGTGGCCGAGGGCGAGGTAGTCGAGCTCGGAGGCGGCGATCTCGTCGGCGGTGAAGACGACCTCGTCGTGCTCGGTCATGCCGGCGACGGAGAGTGATCCGTGGATCATCCCGATCCGCCACGTCCGCTGGTCGCTCGGCGCGGCGTGGAAGTCGGCCAGCGGACTCTGGGTCGCCCGCTTCGTGGCGAAGACACGCCCGTAGACGATGGCGTCGAGGATCGGATAGTCGATCTCGGGGCTGTCGGGCGTGAGCACGACCACGAGCTCGCTGTCCCTGGTCACGCCGGCCATGGCGGCCAGGTCGTTGGCCCGGTAGATCGAGGCTCGGTCGTAGACGTCGTGGGTGCCCGGGATGAGGACCGTCCGGATCGTCGCCTCGGCCAGCCGGTTCAGCTCGGCCGCGACGCGCTCCACGCTCCGCCGGGGCTGCGTGTTGGAGTCGAACAGGTCGCCGGCGATGAGGACGAGATCGACCTTCTCGGCGAGGGCGAGGTCGACGGTCGCCCGGAAGGCGGCGAACTGGCGCTCTCGCTGCGCGGCGGCCTGCTCACCGAGGTCGGCGTGGCGCGCACCGAGGTGGACGTCGGCCGTATGGAGGAGTCGCAGCACGCCGGATGAGCCTCGCGTCGTCGAGTGGATCCTGGTCGGCGCGAGACTCGATCCGGGCCGTAGAGCGAGCGACGGCGCTGCGCGCGGGCGCCGGCGCGGAGCGAGCGAGGAGCCCCCTGGCCCTCGCTCGCGGGTCGAGTCTCGAGCCCGATTGTGACAGGTTCATCGGCGCGCGGTCTCGGCCGGACGCACCGCGGGAACGCGTCCGGATCGACCCGTGGGACGAGCCCCCGGACGACGCTTGTGGGACCGGCGCGGGACCGGCGCGGGACCGGCGCGGGACCGGCGCGGACCGTTTTCCGAGTCGGTGCTATCCTCCCCGCCGAACTACCGGTGCGCCCCGTTCATGGGTCCTCGACATCGGCACCTGGGGCGCGCGGTCGCGGCTTCTCCCGCCGGGCGCTCCGCTCCGGGTGCCGTCGGCGTGATCGGAGAGCACCACCGAGCATCGTCGCGCCTGGGAGGCACTCGTGACCTACACCGATCGAACCATCGTCTGCGTCGACTGTGGTGTCGACTTCATCCACTCGGCTGCCGACCAGGAGTTCTACGCCCAGAAGGGCTTCGTCTCCGAGCCGAAGCGCTGCACGAGCTGCCGGGCGAGCCGGCGCTCCGCGCGCGAGGGCGGCTACGACGTCCGGGACATCGGCGGACCGCGCGGCTACGAGCGGGGTGACGATCGGCCCGTGCGAGAGTACTTCGCGGTCGTCTGCAGCTCGTGCGGGAACCAGGCCCAGGTTCCCTTCAAGCCGCGGATGGATCGACCGGTGTACTGCTCGGACTGCTTCCGGACCGTCAAGCCGAGCTGACCCGACTCGGCTCCTCGACGGGGGCATAGCCGGCTGGCGCGGGACGGCGTGGCTGGCGCGGGCGGCGGTGGAGCGGGCCGCGGGCCTGCGAGGCCCGGGCGGCGTTGCGTGACGCCACCGATCCGCTGCCACATGTTCGGCAGGTGAACGTTATCCGGGCGGTGGGGCCGATCCGCTGCCAGATGTTCCCCAGGTGAACGTTGGGTGGCGTTTGATGCTCGATCCCCGTGCCCGGAGTCGTCCCAT
This sequence comes from uncultured Chloroflexia bacterium, assembly GCA_963745405.1. GTDB lineage: Bacteria > Chloroflexota > Limnocylindria > Limnocylindrales > CSP1-4 > C-114. Next base: position 675,226 of record CAVUWY010000002.1, read on the forward strand.
CCGCTCCGACTGAGCGTGGGCCACGGCCGCAACGATCGGCGCCATGGCTTTGGCACCCCTCAATGTCCGAATAGCGATCAAATGGCAGCCACTGACGCCGGGCGACGCACGACTGGCGAGGTCAAAGCACCGGATCGGGAGAACCTCACGGGGCGCCGCCGCGGACCTCCGGGACGGATCGATGGCCGGCCGGCACGCCTCCTCCATCCCAGATGGTGTCCGCGTACCGTCCGGCCATCACACGATGTCGATCCGGTGCCGGCCGAAGCGACTCGTTGACCAGTGATACGCCAGACGCGCGGCAGAGGTTCAAACCGACCTCAGGAACCGCCCGACCTCGCCCCGGCCTCGCCCCGGTCCGCCCTGGTCCGACCGCAGTGGTCGCCTCACCTTGCCGGGCCGCCGCTCGACCGTCACCATGGCGGAACGGCTCGGACAGCCGCGGCGATCGCCCGAGCCGACGAGGCCGGCTGAACGAGCGATGACGGTGGCACGACCGGTGACGACGGCACGAACGATGACAAGGGGAACCCCGGCGCGATGCGGCTGACCCGACAGCAGTGGACGATGGTGGCGGCCATCCTCGGGTCCGCCTCAGTCTTCCTCGACGCGACGATCGTCAACGTCGCCCTCAAGCGGATCGGCGAGGATCTGCCGGCCACCCTCGTCAGCGTCCTCGAGGGTCAGACGTACGTCACCAGCGGCTACCTCGCGACCCTGGCCGCCCTGCTCATCCTCGCCGGTGCGCTGGCCGACTTCTACGGCCGGCGGCGGGTCTTCACGATCGGCCTGATCGCGTTCGGCATCACCTCGGCCCTGTGCGGACTCGCGCCGAGCCTCGAGCTCCTCGCCCTCTTCCGCGTCTTCCAGGGAGCGGCCGGCGCGCTGCTCGTACCGTGCTCGCTCTCGATCATCACCGCGACGTTCGATGGACCGGCCCGGGGCCGGGCGTTCGGGATCTGGGCGGCGGCCACCGCGGCGACGTCGATCCTCGGGCCGCTCGTCGGTGGCATCCTCGTCGACACGGTGAGCTGGCGCCTGGCCTTCTTCCTCAACGTGCCGGTCATCCTCGTCGCCCTCTATGCCACCCGCGTCCACATGGCCGAGTCGCGGGACGAGAACGCGACGGGGAAGTTCGACTGGCTCGGGGCGGTCGTCATCGCCCTGGCCGTCGGCGGCCTTGCCTTCGGGGCGATCCGCGGCCAGGACAAGCAGTGGGAGGACCCACTCGCCTTCATCGCCCTCGGGATCGGCATCGTCTGCACGATCGCCTTCCCGATCCTCATGGCGACCCGGCCCTACCCGCTCGTGCCCCTGTCGCTCTTCAAGTCGCGCGATTTCTCGGTCATCAACCTCTCGACCCTGCTCATCTACGGCGCCCTCTACTCGACCTTCGGATTCCTCGGCCTGTTCCTCCAGGGCGTCCTCGGTTACACGGCCTTCGCGGCGGGCCTCATCGGCCTGCCGTCGGGGATCCTGCTCACCGTCCTCTCCACGAGGGTGGGCACGGCGGCGGCGCGGATCGGCTCGCGGCCGTTCCTCGTGGTCGGACCGATCCTCATGGGACTCGGCCTGCTGTGGTACCTCCGGGTGCCGCCGACGAGCGAGCCGTGGCTGGCGGCCCTCGGCCAGCCCTCGACGCTCATCCCGCCGATGGACACGATCGTCGACATCCTGCCGGCGGTGCTGCTGTTCGGAACGGGCATCTCCCTCGTCGTCGCGCCGCTCACGACGACCCTCATGGGATCGGTGCCGGTCGGCAACGCCGGGATCGCGTCGGCCATCAACAACGCGATATCCCGGGTCGGCCAGCCGCTCCTCGCGGCGGTGATCTTCGTCGTCATCAGTGGCACGTTCTACGCGACCCTCGCCGCGAGCGTGCCCGGCCTCGACCCGAACTCGGCCGAGGTCCGCCACGACGTCCCGCCGCTCAACCCGCCGGCCGCCACGGTGCCGCCGGAGGTCGCCGAGGCGAGCAAGGTCGCCTCGACCGATGCCTTCCACCTCGCGTCGGTGGTCGGGGCCGTGCTGCTGTTCGCCGGGGCCGCCGTCAACTGGTTCGGCCTGCGCGCGCGATCGGCCGGCACGGCGGCAGCCCAGCCGAACGCCCCGCCCGAGGCCGCCTGATCCGACGCCCGGCGCCGCAAGGGGTCGACGACCGCCGGCGACCGTGCGGAACACCCTCCACGACGGTTGCGCACGTGAGTATGCTTGGGCGGCACAGAGCCGACCGCGCGGCGCCGCCCGGTGGCCGACGACGCGGTCCTCCAGTGGAGGGTGGTCAATGTCCGGTCCCGGCGAGAGCGCCCCGACACCCGAGCAGCCGGCGGCACCGGCTCCGGATCCAGCGGCGGCTGCCCCTGCGAGCAGTCCCGCCTGGCAGCCGGCAGCAGCCGCCGCTCCGCCACCGCCGCCAGCCGCGGCACCGCCTCCGGGCCCGGGCCAGGCGGCGCCTCCGCCACCGCAGATGCCCGCCTGGGCGGCCCAGATCACCTCACGCGAGGTCGTCGCCGGTCCGGCCGGGCTCTTCTACGCCGATGTCCCGAACCGCATCTTCGCCCTGATCATCGACTACATCATCCTGTTCGTGATCGGGCTCATCATCGGGATCATCGTCTTCTCGGTCGTCGGGTCGCCGACGAAGGTCGTCGAGGTCCAGGACCCGAACTCGCTGCTCGGCGTCCGCTTCGACACCCAGACCAACTACATCTCGTCGCTCCTGCTCGCGGCCTTCAACATCGCGATCTCGGCGAGCTACTTCATCTACACCTGGACCACGATGCGGGCCACGGTCGGCATGCGGGTCCTCGGGATGCAGGTCGGCAACTCGTCCGACGGCGCCACCCTCACGATGAACCAGGCCGTTCGCCGCTGGCTCGCCCTCGGTGGGATCTTCTCGCTGACCCAGGCGCTCAACCCGCTCCCGCTCCTCGGCCTCCTGATCGGGCTCGCCTCGATCGCGTGGGTGATCTTCCTGCTGATCACCACCGCTCAGAGCCCGACGAAGCAGGGCTGGCACGACAAGTTCGCCGGCAGCATCGTCGCCAAGGCCGCGCGCAGCGTCGCCTGACGACACCCGCCCGGCCGGGCCGGGCCAACCTCGAGATACCGGAACGACCCCGCCGATCGGCGGGGTCGTTCCGTGTCCGTCGCGGCAGCTCCAGCCATTCCGTGATACTCCGGGTATGACCGCCGACTGGGATGCCCGGACCTACGATCGCGTCGCCGACCCACAGACCCGCTGGGGCGCGACCGTCCTCGATCGGCTGCCGCTGCGGGGCGACGAGCGGGTCCTCGACGCGGGCTGCGGCTCAGGTCGGGTGACCGAGTTGCTCCTCGAGCGCCTGCCCGACGGCCAGGTCGTCGCGCTCGATGGTTCGGCGGCGATGATCGACGAGGCGCGACGGCGACTCGCCACTGCCGAGACTGCCGGCCGCGTCATCTTCGTGACCGCCGACCTGCTCGACCCGCTCCCGATCGACCCGCCCGTCGATGCGATCCTCTCGACGGCGACGTTCCACTGGATCACTGACCACGACTCGCTGTTCCGTAACCTCGCCGCGGTGATCCGACCCGGCGGGCGGTTCGTCGCCCAGTGCGGCGGTGCAGGGAACGTCGCCACCGTGCTCGCCGCGGCCGAGGTGGTGCCGGGCTTCGTGCCCTTCGAGGACCCGTGGCTCTTCGCGACCCCGAAGGAGACAGCCGACCGGCTGGCCGAGGCCGGCTTCGTCGAGATCGAGACGTGGCTCAACCCCGAACCGACGCCGCTCGCCCCGGGGGAGGAGTTGGAGACATTCCTCGCGACCGTCGTCCTCCGCGAGCACCTCGCCCGGCTGCCCGCCGGGGACCGCGGACGGTACGTCCACGAGGTGGCGCGGCGAATGCCACGACCGGAGATCGACTACATCCGCCTCAACCTCGTCGCGACTCGAGGGTCCTGACCGCAGAGCGGCGGCCTAGGACCAGTTGCCGAGCGGGCGAAGGAAGTCCGCGATCAACTCGACCAGCCGGTCCGGTGCCTCCATCCCGATCATGTGGGCGACATCCGGAAGAAGGACGGCCCGTGCATCCGGGACGTTCGCCTCGAGATATCGGGCTGTCGCGGCCACGCCACTCACGTCCAGGAGGCCGGCGACGGCGAGGACCGGGACGCGGAGGTCCGCGAGGCGGTCGGCCGCTCGTGGGTCGAGGACGATCGGCCGGCCGTCGACACGGCCGGGTGTGAGGAGCGGGGTATTCATCTCCCGGACCGACTCCCGGATCGCGGCCGGGACGCGGGTCGACGCCTGGCCCGGTCCGTCGACCCAAAGCCGGACCTCGAGGCCCACGAGCGCGTCGACGTCACGCGGCTCGTTGTCGTAGAGGCGATCCCCTTCATCGAACAGGGCCTGCTCCTCGGCCGTGACCGGACCTTCGAACCCACCGAGCCCGGTCGCCACACCGACGAGGGCCACGAACCGGTCGGGGAACTCGATCGCGGTGTCGAAGGCGACCTGGCCGCCCCGACTATTGCCGACGAGGGCAGCGCGGCCGACTTCCCAGCCATCGAGGACGGCGATCAGATCGGAGCGGTTGCTGAACTCCACGTCCCCGGTCGTGGAGCGACCGAAGCTCCGCATGTCGTAGCGGATCGCCCGATAGCCGGCGGCGACGAGGCCGGGGACTACCGGGTCCCAGGCCCGTAGGTCGGCGATCCCGGCATGGACCAGGACGACCGGTGGGCCGTCGCCGTCGGCCAGCGAATAGAGGCTTGCACCGGGAACCGGGATCCGGCGTTCGATGGTGGGCGCCATCGGCTCCTCCTGTCGGTTGCTCCTGTCTGCTACTCCGGTCGGGCTACCCGGAAGGGGCCGCCGTGGCCGGGGATGACGATGTCGGCCGCGGCGAGGATGCGAGCGCGGCCGACCTCGATGGCCGCCTGGTCGTCACCGAGCGGGTCGACCTCCGGCGTCCGGTCCTCGCGCCACCACAGGTGGGTCATCGCGTACACGCCGTCATCGGCCTCGACGATGAGGGAGGCATCCTCGGCGGTGTGGCCGGGCGTGAGCCACAGCTGGGCGTTGGGCGAGAGTCGGTAGCCATCGCCGTCGTGGTCGAGCCACTGGTCGCCGACGTAACGAGCCCAGAAATCGACCACCTCGGCGTTCGGGAACAGGGCCACGTTGATCGTGTGGTCGGGATGGTGGTGGGAGAGGAAAACGTGGGTTACCGCTTCGGGGGCGACGTCGAGGGCCCGGAGCGGATCGAGGATGCGATCGCGGTGGGCCACCATGCCGGGATCCACGACGATCCGCGCGTCGCCGTCCCGCACGAGGACGACGCTGCTGCCCACGCGCTCCCCGGCATAGCCGGCGTGGAGGAGGTCGACCTTCGTCATGTGTCGAGTGTACGGGCGAAGGCACATTCGTCGGGCCGCTCGGTGGACGGACGACGATGGCCCGCCGAGAGCGCTGGGCCGACCATGACGTCATCGACCTCCGAGCCCACTGCGCTACCCGGCGCGACACCGAATGAAGGAATTGACCGACATGTCTCCGATCGCCGCCTACGCCATCGCGCGGGCCGAAGGTCGCCTCGACCCCCGTCCCGCCCCCCGCCGCTCGCGCCGCGACCGCGGCATCTCCAGCCAGCCCGGCACCGGGCTCGGTCCCCGCTTCCGCCGGCTCTTCGGCGGCGCGCCTCGGCTCGCCCGGGAGCCTGGGTTCGCCGGCTACAGCGACGGCACGTTCTTCGTCATCGTCCCGAACCTGGTCGCATATCCCTACCGCTGACCGACCCCTCCGCGTCGTCTCCCCGCCTCCCTCGGCCGTCCGCTCTCCCGGTCAACCGCCCGGCAGGTCGGACGGCCGATCCACGTCCACGAGGGTCGCTCCCGTCGGGTCGAGCGGCCGCCACTCGGCGGTCGCCAGCACCGCGGTCGTCAGCCGGCCGAGCACGGACCGCATCCGCCGCTCGTCGCTGCGGAGGGCCGCCTCGACCGCGGCCCGCGCCGGATCGCGTCGTACCGCGAACGGGAAGACCGCCATGGTCGATCCGTCGCGCTGGAGCTCCGCCTCGAGGCGTGCGCAGTCGGGCGCGGTCGCGAGGCCACCTGCGGGCGCGTCCTGCTCGAGCGCATCGATGAGCGCTCGCAGGACCGCCGGGACGAGCGTCGGCATGTCGCCGGCAACGACCACCGCGAAGTCATCGCCCTGTTCAGCATCGGGCGCCGCGGGTCCGGCGAGCCACTCGAGCGCGATCGCCAGCCCGGCGACGGGGCCCTCGAAGGCGCTCGGATCGCGAAGCGCGACGGCGTGGACCGGGAGTCCCCAGGGCACCGACGACGTCGGATCGAGGACCACGAGAAGGCTGTCGCATGCCTCGGCGACGGCGGCCACCGTCCAGGCGAGGAGCGACCGACCGTCGGGCATCGAGGCGGCGAGCTTGTCGGCACCGTAGCGGCTCGACCGTCCGCCGGCGAGCACGATCCCGGCGGTCATCTCATGCCCCTGGGTCCGGGGACGTGGCCGGCCGGCGTCCGGCGGAGGACTCCGCGCCGGTCGAGCTCCTCGAGGATCGCCATGACGTAGCGCCGGCTCGTTCCAGTCGCGTCGCGCAACGCGGCGGGCGACAGTGGGGCGGCAGTCGCCAACCGGAGTGCCGTGGCGGCGAGGTCGTCGAACGTGGCCAACTCGTAGGCGAGGCCGTCGTCGAGGACGACGATCCGACCGGCCGCCTGGAGCGCCCGCACCCCATCCGGCGGGCAGCCGACCGCGACGGCCGCCTGGTCGAGCGGTGGCGGTGCCGGCACGGCAAGGGCTCGCTCGAGCCGATCCATGGCGGCGAGGGTGCTCGGCGGCAGCCCGACGGATCCCGCGCCCGGCAGGTGGATCCGGTCGCCGTCGCGGGCGAGCCGGCCGCCCGCGACGAGGGCGTCGATCGTGTCGGCGGCGATGGCCGCGGCGAGGGCACGGTCGACGGTCACGCCCCGGCGGAGCGTCCGGACGAGGGCTGGCCGCAGCTCGGCGAGGGAGACGCCATCGGCCGGCGCCGCAGCGACCGCCGCCAGGGCGCTGATCTCGAGGTCCGCGGCGACGTCCGGGGCGAGGTGCGCGGTCGCTCGGCCTTCCCTCGGCAGCACGCCGTGGAGCGCGAGGCGGGCGGCGGCACGGTCCCCGGACTCGGCGGCGAGGGCGACCAGTCGATCCGGCGTCGAGCGTCGGCGCGACGGCCCGATGACAGCGAGCGGATCGAGGACGATCCCCCCGGCGATCGTCATCGCCGGCGATGGCCGGCGGAGGACGAATCGGTCTCCCGCTGCGACCGCGAGGGGGCGATCGACCCGGATGCGGACCACGCTACGGCCGTCGGCGAGGTCGACGAGGTCGCGCTTCCCCCGGCCGATCCTGGCCGAGGCGACCGCCGTCCCGAGGTGGATCCGATGGACGGAGCCGGCCGCCGGTGGCCAGGCGGCCGCGCGACGTGCCGTGTCGTCGATGATCGACGGCGCCCGCAGGAGGGCGATCAGCTCGGTCGTCACCTGGACCGCCGGGTCGCTGGTCACGACATCGCCGCGTTCCGGCGGCGGCTCGACCTGGCCGGCGAGATTGATCGCCACGCGCCCTCCGCCCTCGACCGAGTCGACCGCGGCGTTGTGGACCTGGAGCTCGCGGGCCCGCACCGAGCGGCCACCCGGTTCGAGCCGGAGGGTGTCGCCGCGGGCGAGCCGCCCGCCCCGCAGCGACCCCGTAACGACAGTGCCGCGGCCACGAACGGTGAAGATCCGATCGATGGCGAGCCGTGGCGCGCGGGGACCCGCGACTGCCACGGACGCCGTCAGCCGCGCCGGCAGCGCCGCCACGAGCTCGGCGAGCTCGGCGATCCCGTCCCCACGGGACGAGGAGACCGCAACGACCGGCGAGCCGGCGAGTGACGTCCGCGCCAACAGCCGCTCCACCTCCGCGACCACCGCCGCAGCCCGAGCCGACTCGACGAGGTCGACCTTCGTGACCGCGGCGAGGCCCACCTCGACCCCGAGCGCGTCGAGCAGCTCGAGGTGCTCGAACGTCTGCGCCCGCGGCCCGTCGTCGGCTGCCACCACGAGGAGCGCAGCGTCGATCTCGCCGGCCCCGACGAGCATGTTGCCGACCAGACGGTCGTGCCCGGGGACGTCGACGAAGTCGATCTCGCGTCCGTCCGCCATCCGCAGATGGGCATACCCGACGTCGATCGTCATCCCTCGCCGTCGTTCCTCGGGCAGCCGATCGGCGTCGATCCCGGTCATGGCGCGGAGGAGCGACGTCTTGCCGTGGTCGATGTGGCCGGCCGTCCCGACGACGACGGTCATCCCGGGTGCGGCGGCTCCGAGCCGGTCGGCACGACGCCGGTCTCGGCCCCGGCCTGACCACCACCGGCGGATCCAGCCGTGGCGACGGTGGTCGCGGCGACGATCGCCGCCTCGAGCGCCCCGATCAGCGCATCGTCGTCAGCCGGAGCCACCGTCCGGAGGTCGAGCAGGACCGCGTCGTCGTCGATCCGCCCGATCACCGCCGGCTCCCCGGTCCGCAATCGCGCCAGCAGGTCATCCGCAGATCCGACCCTGACGGCGATGCCCCACGACGGGATCGTCTCGCCGGGCAGCGAGCCGCCGCCGACCGTGGCGTCGAGCGCGACCGCCTTGATCGAGCGCCGATGTTCCGACGGGACGGTCATCACGAGGCCGAGCACGGCCGCCTCGGCCCGGTCCCGGACGTCGTCGACCGTCGCCGAGATCATCCGCCAGACGGGGATCTCGTCCGTTGCCCGGCCGGCCCGGTACAGGCCGAGCGTCGCGGCGAGCGCGGCGAGCGTCGCCTTGTCCGGCCGCATCGCCCGGGCCAGCGGATCGCGACGCAACTTGGCGACGAGGTCGGCCCGCCCGACGATGAGGCCGGCCTGCGGCCCACCGAGCAGCTTGTCGCCGCTGAAGGTGACCAGGTCGGCTCCGGCGTCGAGTGCGTCGTGGGGCGTCGGCTCGTGGGCGAGCCCGAAGGCGCTCGTGTCGAGGAGCGCGCCCGACCCGAGGTCGTCGATGACGATCGCGCCGTGCTCGTGGCCGACCTCCGCGAGCGCCCGCGGATCGGGCGCCTCGATGAAGCCCTCCTGGCGGAAGTTCGAGGGATGGACCCGGAGGACGACCCGGACCTTGCCGGTCGCCAGCACCTCGGCGAAGTCGGCGACCCGGGTCCGGTTCGTCGTCCCGACCTCGACGAGCCGAGCGCCGGCCCGGCGGACGATCTCGGGGATGCGCACGCCCCCGCCGATCTCGACGAGCTCTCCGCGCGAGACGGCGACTCCCCGACCCCGTCCAGCCAGCCCGACGGCGAGGGCCACCGCCGCCGCGTTGTTGTTGACGATGAGGGCGTCATCGGCACCGGTCAGGGCGATAAGGTGTTCCTCGGCCTCCCGGAAGCGTGCGCCGCGACGGCCGGAGTCACGGTCGAGCTCGAGGAAGAGGTAGCCACCGGCGGCCTCCCCGGCGGCCCGGATCGCCGCCTCGGCCCACGGCGCCCGGCCGAGATTCGTGTGGACGATGACCCCGGTCGCGTTGATGACCGTGCCGATCGCCGACCCGCCGAGACCCGTCAACCGCTCGTCGACCTCGGCGGCAAGAGCGGCGACATCGCGGGCGTCGAAGCCGGCGGCCAGGAGGCGCCGCTCCTCCTCGACGACCTCGCGAACGATCACGACGACCGCCTCGCGTCCGTCGCCCCCGGCTGGTACCTCGCGGACCGCCGCGAGCACGCGATCGACGCTCGGCGGGTGGGTTGCCCCGAGGCCGCCCGTCGCCGAGCCCGCATCGAGACCCGGCGCATGCCCCGGACCGCGCGAAGAGGGAGTCATCGCGCCCACGATAGCGAACACGGCTGCCGTCGATGCGCCCGCCGTCCACAACCGGTCGTAGACTTCGGCTCGATGTCCCTCGCTCTCGTGACCCTCGTCTCGACGTTCCTCGCCTCGGCCGTCGAATGCGTCGAGGCCCTGACGATCGTGCTGGCCGTAGGGCTGACGCGCCAGTGGCGTTCGACCCTCATCGGCGTCGCAGTGGCTGCAGCGGTCCTGGCAGGGCTGGTCGTCGTCTTCGGCACCGCGATCGCCGTGTTCGTGCCGATCGAGATCCTTCGCCTCATCGTCGGCGGCTTCCTCATCATTTACGGGCTCCAGTGGCTGACCAAGGCGATCCTCCGCGCGTCCGGCGCCCGGGCGAAGCACGACGAGACGTCGATCTTCGCCGCCGAGATCGCCGCCCTCCAGGCGGAGGCGCCGGTCCCGGCGAGCGGCATGGACTGGGTCAGCTTCACCGTGGCCTTCAAGGGCGTCCTCCTCGAAGGGCTCGAGGTCGTCTTCATCGTCGTCTCGTTCGGGGCGTCGGCGGGGATGCTCGGACCGGCCGCGGCGGGCGCCGCCATCGCGGCGGTGGTCGTGACGGCCGTCGGTCTCCTCGTCAAGGGACCGCTCGCCCGGGTGCCCGAGAACGGCCTCAAGTTCCTCGTCGGGCTGATGCTCACGACGTTCGGCACGTTCTGGGCCGGCGAGGGCATCGGCGTCCAGTGGCCGGGCGACGACCTGGCGATCATCGGACTGCTCGTCCTCTACGCGGCCCTGTCGATGGTCGCGGTCCGCCTCGTGGCGGTGCGGATCGAGAGCCACCACGTCCATCCTGCGCCGTCGGCGACGCCGGTCGCGGACTGACCGATGCGAACACTGCGAAGGCTCGACTGACCGATGCACTGGATCCGTGCCTTCTTCGACTTCTGGTACGACTTCCTCGTCGGCGACCGCCCCGAGCTGTTCCTCGGACCGATCGCCGTGCTCCTCGTCGTCTGGGCGTCCGTGTCGATGGGAGCGCCGGGCATCGTCTCGGCGGCGATCATGGTCCTCGGCGTCATCGCGGTCGGCAGCCTCAGCCTCGTCCTCCAGACCCGCCCCCGGCACTAGTCGCTACCATCGCGCCGGGGGCGGAGGGGTCCCGGTGGGTCCCCCGGTCTTCAAAACCGGTGGCGCCACGCTCGACGTGACGCGGTGGGTTCGACTCCCATGCGCTCCCGCCAATCCGCTCTCGTGCCGGCCCGTCGGCGCCTCGGCGCGCATCGTCGCGGGTGGATCGTGCCGCGCGTACCATCGGGCCCATGACCACCCTCGAGACGCCCCCTTCGCCGTCGCCCCTTCGACTGACCGACCTCACCGACTGCGGCGGCTGTGCGGCCAAGCTCGGGGCGGATCTCCTGGCCGAGGCGTTGGCCGGGCTCGGCGCCCAGGTCTCGCCGCCGGAGCTGCTCGCCGGCCTCGATCCGCCCGACGACGCGGCGGTCTACCGGATCTCCGACGAGGTCGGCATCGTCGGGACGCTCGACTTCTTCCCACCGCTCGTCGACGACCCGCGGACATACGGCGAGATCGCGGCCGCCAACGCTCTGTCGGACGTCTTCGCGATGGGCGGGCGAGTGCTGTTCGCCCTGTCGATCGCGGCCTTCCCGGAGGACCTCCCGGGCGACGTGATGACGGCCATCCTCGACGGCGCCTCGACCAAGGTCCGCGAGGCCGGCGGCATCCTCGCCGGCGGCCACACGATCAACGACCCCGAGCCGAAGTACGGGCTCGCGGTGACCGGCGTCGTCCACCCCGACCGGATCCTTCGCAAGGGCGGCGCCCGACCGGGCGATCGCCTCTTCCTCACGAAGCGCCTCGGGACCGGGCTACTCGTCAGCGGCCATCGCCAGGGCAAGGCGACGGATGACGCGTTCGACGGCGCGATCCGCCAGATGACGACGCTCAACCGGGCAGCCTCGGAGCTGCTCGTTCGCGAGGGGGTGACAGCCGCGACCGACGTCACCGGCTTCGGCCTCCTCGGCCACGGCCTCGAGATGGCCCGAGGCTCGGGCACCCGCTTCGTCTTCGATGCCGCGGCGCTGCCCGCACTCGACGGCGCGATCGAGATGGCGGCGGTCGGCGTCGAGACCGGCGGCGCCGCCCACAACCGCCGCTACGTGGCGTTGTCCTTGTCGGTGGGCGAGGGCGTCTCGCCAGGTCTCGTCACGCTCGCCCACGACCCACAGACGTCGGGGGGTCTGCTGTTCGCCGTCTCCGCGGAGCGGGCCGACGCGGTCGCTGCCACATTTCGTGCCGCTTCGATCGACTGCTGGCCGGTCGGTCGCGTCGAGGCGTCGGAGGTGCCGTCGGTCGTCCTCGCGTAGCGGTCACGCTCGCGGAGCAGGGCGATCTCACACGAGCTTGCCGCGATGACCGTTCGTCAGTCGCGCGGTGTCAGTCGCGCGGTGTCGGGCGAGCGATGTTCGGTCGGGACCGTGGGCTGCCACGAAGACTCGATGCTAGGCTCGGTTCGTGCACGGCGGGATCCCGGCGTCCAGCGGGTCCAGACGCCTTGGCGCAGAACGGGAGGCGACCGTGAGCGACTCCGATGACGGATCGTGGGGCGGTACCGAAACCGGCTCCTCCTCGCCCGGTGAGACGACCGGGTGGGATACCAGCAACCTGACCAGCACCGAGGGTCAACCCACGAGTTTCGAGCCGCCCGCCGACATGTCGGGCGGTGGCGACGACTCGTTCGGTTCGAGCGAGATCGAGGTCGCCTTCTGCTTCAACGATCGCGTTGGGGCGACCCACACCGTCTATGCCAAGTCACGCCAGGATGCGGAGAGCAAGGCGGGAGGCTGGAACTACTGCCACGTCGGGGCGTGCCAATCCGACGACGCCCTGAAGGAGCAGTGCGAGTGACAGCGGTCAGGCTCGCGGCCTTCTGACAGTTTGGTGGCACGGCTTCGCGTGACCTTGGCCTGGGCGACATCCGCAGAAGCCGCGCTTGTTGCCGTCCGATCGGCCGGTTAGCATTCGCCATGGAAACGATTGCACGACGATCGGACGGAGGGCACATGCAAAGCGTCGAGGTGCCGGCATCGCCGAACGGGCCGGTCCGCTGGGATTCGCTGGTGCCCCTCGACGACCCCTACCCCGTCTATCGGCGCCTCCGCGACGAAGCGCCGATCTACCACGACGAGCGTCGCGGGATCTGGGCCCTCTCGCGCTTCGACGACGTGCACGCTGCGGCGAAGGACTGGGAGAGTTACTCGAGCGCGGCCCCGGGCCAGGGGAACGATCTCGACGATGGGGCCCAACTGTTCGAGCCCGCGGGCGACCTGGCCGGTAACGACCCGCCGGTCCACGTCCGCCTTCGTGCCGCCCTCCGGCTCGCATTCAGTCCGTCGGCTCTCCGCGTCCGCTTCGAGCCTGCCGTCCGGGCGAAGGTCAACGAGTTGATCGACGGGTTCTCCGATACCGGCCACGCCGATCTCGCCCGCGACTTCGCGCGGCCGCTTCCCGGCCGGGTGATGGTCACCTGGTTCGGTTTCCCGGAGGAGGATCACGAGGAACTGCTCGGCTGGTTCGGCCAGATGCTCGAGCGCGTGCCGGGCGAGCCCGCCCTGCCGCCGATCGCCCTGGCCGGCCGTGACCGGATGCGGGAGTACGTCCTCAGGGCAGCGGACGAGCGGCGGCACTCCCCGCGCGAGGACCTCATGACGTTCCTCGTGCAGGCCAACGAGGCGGGCCAGATCACCCGCGACGAGATCGTCGGTAGCTCCCTCCTCATGTTCATGGCCGGGATCACCACGACGTCCGGCCTGCTGTCGAACTCGCTCCTCCATCTCGCCCGCTTCAGCTGAGCAGCGGGAGCTGATCCGTCGCGACCCGACGCGGATCCCCGCGGCGATCGAGGAGTTGCTCCGCTTCGACGCTCCGATCCAGGTCCTCGCCCGGACCACGACCCGGCCGGTCGAGGTCCACGGGACCGTGATCCCGTCCGGCGCTCGCGTCTGCCTCATCTGGGGGTCGGCGAACCGCGACGAGCGCCGCTGGCCGGACCCCGACACGCTCGACCTGGCCCGCGAACCGCAGCGGCACGTCGCCTTCGGCGAGGGCATCCACCACTGTCTCGGCGCCCCGCTGGCTCGCCTCGAGGGCAGGATCGCGCTCGAGGAGCTGCTCAAGCGGATCCCGGACTACGAGGTGAGCGGACCGATCGTCAGGATCCGGACCCCGGCCGACCGCGCGCTCGAACGCCTGCCGGTCGCGTTCTGACAGCGCCGTCGCGGTGAGCCGCGGCTAGGCCCTCTTCCCGACGATCTCGACGAGGTTGCCGTCGGGGTCGCGCAGCAGCGCATTCCGGTTGCGGCCGCCGGTGTCGTGCGGTGGCTTGACGACCGGAGTGCCGTTCGACGTCAACCGCTCGAAGGCACGGTCGATATCGTCGCTCCAGACCACGATGACCATGGCGGGGCTTCCCGGTAGCGAGTCGACTCCATGCACCCGCTTGGCCGCCTCCACCGTGCCGAGCCCGAGGCCGAACCCGTTCAGGGTGAGTTCGACGTGCTCGGGCGTTCCCTCCTTCGGGGTGCGAAAGGTCTCCCTGAATCCGAGAAGATCCCGGTAGAACCGCAATCCGGCTTCGATGTCGCGGGTGTACAGGTTCACGAACGCCTCGCTGAACATGCCGGGAACCTAGCACAGGGTCGGACGTAGCGCCGTCGAGCGTCCGTCCGCTCCATGCACCGTGTCCACGCCGCCGAATCGGTCAGGAATCGAGAAGCCAGCGGCGCGGAGGACACCTAGAGTGGCGGCCATAGACACCTGACCCACGACTTCAAGGAGCGACCATGACCGGCTCTTCCACCCTGGGGATCAAGACCGTCCTCCATCCCGTCTCCGACCTGGCGGCGGCCAAGCCCGTGTACACCGCCCTGATCGGTATCCCGCCGCAGGCCGACGCGCCCTACTACGTCGGCTACGACGCCGAAGGCCAGCACATCGGCCTCGTGCCCGGCGGCGGACCGCAGGGCATGACCTCGCCGGTAGCCTACTGGCACGTGTCGGACATCGAGGCCAAACTGGCCGAGGTGACCGCCGCCGGTGCGACCGTGAAGGACCCGGTGCGCGACGTGGGTGGCGGCCGCCTCGTCGCCTCCGTCGCCGACCCCGATGGCAACGTCCTCGGGCTGCTCCAGGACCCTTAAGGGCCGACCCCTCGCCCGCGCTGAGCCTCGGCGCGGCACCAAGATCGGCACGACAACGCTCGCAGGGAGGAACCCACCATGACCGATACGCAGAGCTCGGCCAAGCGCAGCGCCGTCAGCGACAAGCAGGCCAAAGGATTCAGCGCCGAAGAAAAGGCCGCCATGAAGGAGCGCGCGAAGGAGCTGAAGGCGGTCACCGATCGCGAGAGCGGCGAACGAGACCTGCTCGCCAAGATCGCCGAGATGCCGGACTCGGACCGCGTCATGGCCGAGCGGATCCATGCAATCGTCACGACGACCGCGCCCGACCTCTGGTCGAGGACGTGGTACGGGATGCCTGCCTACACGAAGGACGGCAAGATCGTCTGCTTCTTCAAGGCCGCCGATAAGTTCAAGTCGAGATACGCCACGCTCGGATTCGAGGAGACGGCGAACCTCGACGATGGCTCCATGTGGGCGACCTCCTGGGCGCTCACGAAGCTCACCGCCACCGATGAGGCGGCGATCCGCGCGCTCGTGAAGAAGGCGGCGAGCTGAGAGGCACGATGACCACGGCCAGCGGGACGGACAGGCGATCGCCTGCGCAGCACGTTGCCGACAGCCACGAGCTGATCCGCGTGCAGGGCGCGCGCGCGAACAACCTCAAGGACATCAGCATCGAGATCCCGAAGCGCCGGCTGACCGTGTTCACCGGCGTCTCGGGCTCGGGCAAGAGTTCGCTCGTGTTCGACACGATCGCCGCGGAGTCGCGACGGCTGATCGACGAGACCTACTCGACGTTCGTCCAGGTCTTCATGCCGACCCTGGCACGGCCCGAGGTCGACGTCCTCGACGGGCTGACGACCGCGATCATCGTCGACCAGGAGCGCCTCGGTGCGAACCCGCGCTCGACTCTCGGCACCGTCACCGACGCCAACGCCATGCTGCGCAGCCTGTTCAGCCGCCTCGGCAAGCCCTACATCGGCGGGCCGACCGCGTTCTCCTTCAACATCCCGACCACGAGGGCGAGCGGCGTCATGACCGGCCCCAGGGGCGAGAAGAAGATCGTCCGGGACGCCGTCTACCTCGGCGGCATGTGTGCCGAGTGCGAGGGCCGTGGCACCGTCTCCGACCTCGACCTGTCAGTGATCCTCGACGAGTCGAAGTCACTCATCGAGGGTGCGATCCTGGTCCCGGGTTACACCGCGGACGGCTGGATGGTCGCGACGTTCATCGAGTCCGGCTTCTTCGACCCGAGGAAGCCGATCAAGGACTACTCGGAGAAGGAGCGCCACGACCTGCTGTACAAGCAGACGGTCAAGATCAAGGCCAAGGGCATCAATGTCTCCTACGACGGGCTTATCCCGAAGATCCGCAAGTCGATGTTCAGCAAGGACGTCGACTCGCTGCAGCCCCATATCAGGACGTTCGTAGAGCGGGCCGCAGTCTTCAAGACCTGTCCGGTCTGCGACGGCAGCCGGCTCAACGAGGCGGCGCGCTCGTCGAAGATCGACGGCCTCAGCATCGCCGACGTGTGCGTCATGCAGGTCACCGACGCGGCCGAATGGCTGCGCGGCATCGACGACAAGGGCGTCGCCCCGCTGGTCGCCAACCTGCTGCGCCTCTTCGACTCGTTCGTCGAGATCGGCCTCGGCTACCTCTCGCTCGACCGACCCTCGGGCACGCTGTCCGGGGGAGAGTCGCAGCGCACCAAGATGGTCCGGCACATCGGGTCCGCGCTGACCGACGTCACGTACGTCTTCGACGAGCCGACGATCGGCCTGCACCCGCACGACATCCAGCGGATGAACACCCTGCTGCTCGAGTTGCGCGACAAGGGCAACACGGTGCTCGTCGTCGAGCACAAACCCGAGACGATCGCGATCGCCGACCATGTCGTCGACCTCGGCCCCGGGGCGGGCAGCGGCGGCGGCACCGTCTGTTTCGAGGGGACGGTCGAAGGCCTGAAGGCGTCCGACACCCTGACGGGCCGCCACCTCGACCACCGGGCGACACTCAAGGACACGGTGCGCACGCCGACTGGCACGCTCGAGATCCGCGGCGCGGACTCGCACAACCTGCGGGACGTCGACGTCGACATCCCGCTCGGCGTCCTCTGCGTCGTGACTGGCGTCGCCGGCTCCGGCAAGAGCTCGCTCGTTCACGGCTCGATCCCCGCCGCCGCCGGCGTCGTATCGATCGACCAGGGGGCGATCCACGGTTCACGCCGGAGCAACCCCGCCACCTACACAGGACTGCTCGACCCGATCCGTACCGCGTTCGCGAAGGCCAACGGCGTCAAGCCGGCGCTCTTCTCCTCGAATTCGGAGGGCGCCTGCCCGACCTGCAACGGCAACGGGATGATCTACACCGAGCTCAGCTTCATGGAGACCGTGGCGACCATCTGCGAGGACTGCGACGGCAAGCGCTTCCAGGCGGCGGTGCTGGAGCTTCGGCTCGGCGGGCTGAACATCGCGGAGGTGCTCGACCTTTCGGTCGCCGACGCGCACGCCTTCTTCAGCGACGGCGAGGCGAGGACCCCGGCCGCGGCGGCGATCCTCTCGCGCCTCGAGGACGTCGGGCTCGGTTACCTCAAGCTCGGCCAGCCGCTCCCGTCCCTGTCCGGCGGCGAGCGGCAGCGGCTCAAGCTGGCCACCCGGATGGCCGAGAAGGGCGGGGTCTACGTCCTCGACGAGCCGACCACCGGCCTCCACCTTGCGGACATCGACAATCTGCTCGGCCTGCTCGATCGGCTCGTCGACTCCGGCAAGTCTGTCATCGTCATCGCGCATCACCAGGCGGTCATGGCGCACGCCGACTGGATCATCGACCTCGGCCCGGGGGCGGGTCATGACGGCGGGCGGATCGTGTTCGAAGGGACACCGGCCGATCTCGTGGCCGACCGCTCGACGCTCACCGGCCAGCATCTTGCGACCTACATCGCCGCCTGAGCGGGCGGGCTCCCGACCGGCGCCGTGTGTCATTGGCATCTGTCCCGGGCCTGTGGCACGATCGTGGACGTGACCGCCAGACTCACCCCGGCAGACCGCCTGCTCGACCTCGCGCGGCTTCGTCGCGTCCGCGACCGGATCGACCGGGAGTACGAGCAGCCGCTGGACGTCGAGGCGCTCGCCCGCCGGGAGCACATGTCGGCCGGGCACCTCAGCCGCCAGTTCCGGCTCGCCTACGGCGAGTCGCCGTACAGCTACCTCATGACACGACGCATCGAGCGGGCGATGGCGCTCCTGCGGCGAGGGGACCTCAGCGTCACCGAGGTCTGTTTCGCGGTCGGCTGCTCGTCCCTCGGCACGTTCAGCAGCCGTTTCACCGAACTGGTCGGCGTCCCGCCCAGCGCCTACCGCCGCGAGGAGGCGCTGGCGACCGCGGGGATGCCATCGTGCGTCGCCAAGCAGGTGACCAGACCGGTGAGGAGCCGGGAGGCACCGGTCACCGAGCCACAGCCGGCGTGACGGCCATGGACATCACGATCCTCTCGAGCTTCCTCCCCCACGACGACCCGGAAGCCTCCCTCGCGTTCTATCGCGATACCCTCGGCTTCGAGGTCCGCAACGACGTCGGCTACGGCGGGATGCGCTGGATCACCGTCGGCCCGGTCGGCCAGCCCGGCACGTCGATCGTGCTGTACCCGCCGTTCGCCACCCCCGGCATCACCGACGACGAGCGTCGCACCATCACCGAGATGATGGCCAAGGGCACCTTCGCCATCCTCGTCCTCGCCACCGCCGACCTCGACGCCACCTTCGAGCAGTTGCAGGCGAGCGACGTCGAGGTGGTCCAGGAGCCGACCGAGCAGCCGTACGGGATCCGTGACTGCGCCATCCGCGACCCCGCCGGCAACCTGATCCGGATCAACCAGACGCGCTGAACCGCGCACGGCCGGCGACATCTGGGCGCCGACCCGACCGTATCCCTGGTAAGCGACGAGGACCGCTCGATCCGGCGGCAGCCCTCGGACACTCGGCCGGTTTAGGGATAGCCTGAGGTCCTCATGACCCACGGGTCCACGGTGCCATCACCGACCGAACGCGGGACCGACCAGGCGATATCGGTCTCCCACCTCTCCAAGCGCTTCGGCGACCGGCTGGCGTTCGACGACGTTTCGTTCGACGTCGGACGCGGAGAGGTCTTCGGGTTCCTCGGACCCAACGGCGCCGGCAAGACGACGACCGTGCGGACGCTCGGCACGCTCATCGCGCCGTCATCGGGCACGGCCTCGGTCGCTGGGCTGCCGTTGACCCCTGCGAACGGCGTCGAGATCCGGCGGCGGATCGCGGTCATGCCCGAGTCGCCCGGCCTGTACCTGCGGTTGAGCGTCGCAGAGAACCTCGAGTGTTTCGCCGACCTGTACGAGGTCCCGGAGCCGAAGCGGCGGATCGCCCAGGCGCTCGCGGCCGTCAACCTCGCCGACCGGGCCGACGATGCGTGCGCCACCCTGTCCAAGGGCCTCCGCCAGCGGGCCGCCCTGGCACGGGCGCTGTTGAGCGACCCCGAGGTGCTCTTCCTCGACGAACCGACGGCCGGCCTCGATCCGGTCGCGGCGCGGGAGGTCCACGAGCTCATCCTCGGGCTCCGACAGCAGGGGGTGACGATCTTCCTGACCACCCACCGGCTGGAGGAGGCGGAACGGCTCTGCGATCGCGTCGCCATCCTCAACACGACCCTCCGCACCATCGGCCGACCGAGCGAGCTCCGCGATGCGATGTTCGCCCGATCCCTCACGATCCGGACCCTCGCTCCGCTCGCCCAGCCCGATCGCGTCTTCGGCGGTCTGCCCGGCGTCAAGGGCTGGCGCCCGGACGGGGCCGACTACCTCGTCGCCGTGTCAGATCCGGACACCGCGGCTCCGGCCGTCACCCGGGCGTTGGTCGCCGCCGACGCGGACGTCCTCTCCATCGTCGAGTCACGCCATTCGCTCGAGGACGTCTACCTCGAGCTGATCGACCAGGATGTCGAGGTCGGCACGCGATGAAAGCGCGCCCGACGGCCGTGACGTCGCGGCGACCGTGAGCCGGCGCCGGATCCGGGCGATCGTCCGGAAGGAATTTCGCGAGTACCGCCGGCATGGGTCGGTCGTCGTCGCGACTGCGATCTTCCCGCTCATCTTCCTCATCCAGCCCCTGATCGTCGTCTTCCTCGAGCCGGCCGCCTCGGCCCACCTCCTCGAGGGCTGGCACATCCTCCTGTACATGCTCGCGATCCCGATCCTGGCGCCGGCCGTGCTCGCCGCCTACGCGGTGGCCGGTGAGCGCCAGCAGGGCAGCCTCGAGCCGGTCCTCACGACTCCGATCCCGCGCGAGGAGTTCCTCCTCGGCAAGGCGATCTCGGCGCTCATCCCGTCGGTCGGGATCGCCTACGTCGTCTACGTGTTCTTCCTCGTCTGCGTCGCCCTGTTCGCCCAGCCCGAGATCGCGGCGGCGATCCTCGGGGTCCCGGACATCGCCGCCCAGATCGTCTTCACCCCGTTGCTCGCCGGGTGG
Organism: uncultured Chloroflexia bacterium; assembly: GCA_963745405.1. Lineage (GTDB taxonomy): Bacteria > Chloroflexota > Limnocylindria > Limnocylindrales > CSP1-4 > C-114. Next base: position 695,747 of record CAVUWY010000002.1, read on the forward strand.
TCGATCTGGGTCGGCATCGCGATCTCGACCAGGGCGAGCGACGTGCGGGTCGCGCAACAGCTGACCCTCCTCGCCAGCCTGCCGCTCGTCATCGTGACCTCGCTCATCGCGTTCGACGCGATCCACGCCACGCTCCGCCTGGCGATCGCGGCCGCGGCGATCCTGATCGTCGCCGACGTCCTCGGCTGGCGGATCGTGGCCCCGATGTTCGACCGCGAGCGGCTCACGACCAGCAACCGCGGCTGAGGTCGCGGTAGGCGGCCGCACGGGCTCTACCTCAGCGCCCGCGGGTTGGTCGCCGCGAAGATCGCGATGGAGCCGGCGACTTCCAGTTCGACCTGCTCGAACGAGGCGGCGAGGATGTCCAGCAGGCCCGCCTCCGTGTCGGTCCGGTTGTCGAATGCGCCCCGCCGGTTGAAGGCGTCAAGGACCCGACGCGAGAACCAGTTGTGCGGTCCGGACGTCCCGAGGACAGACGCCCCGAAGAGCACGCCGGTCGGCGCGAGGACGGCGGCGACGTTGGAGACGGCGGTGGCCTTGCGGGTGAGTGGCCCGGGCAGGCAGTGGATCACGAGGTTCAGGGCGGCCGACTCGAACGGACCCTCGACCGGCAGTGGCTTGAGGACGTCGCCCTCGATCGACGTTACATCTAGCTTGCCGAGGCGCCGGGAGGCGTGGTCGAGGACGTTCGGGTTCGGGTCGAGGATCGTCACCTGGCTGCCATCGGGCAGGCCCGACCGCTCGAGGAAATAGCCGGTGCCCGGGCCGACGTCGAGGTGCCGGCCGCGGATGTGCCGCCGATAGCCGTCGACCAGCCGGGCCGTCGGGCAGCGCCAGACGAACCGCGCCGCGAAGCCGAGGACGAAGGGGTCGTACACCCGTAGAAGCGCCCGCGTGTAGTCGGCCTGGCCTCGGTACGCGGGATCGTCGCGATCCATCGCGTAGATGTCCTCCGTCGTGGGCATCGACCGGACCGGGCAAGTATCGCCGCCCTGCCCTCGTCCGATACCCGCCACGCGGCTGCCATCGAGCCGAGGGCTGCCGAACTGTGACACCTACCCGTGACGCGGGTGGTATGTCCGGATCGAGTCGGGAGAGCGACTCATCGGGAGTCGGCCTGAGCGTGGATCGAGCGCGGGCAGGGTCCCGCGACCGAGCGAAATCGACATACGACCCGCCTGACGGGCAAGTGTCACGAAACCAGCTGCGCCGACCAGATATGACCCGCCTGGCGGGTGGGTCCCACGAATACGGGTCTGACGATGCCTGAGCGGACCCACCGACGACCGTGGGCCGGGGTGCCGTCCGGCCTTGCACCTGAGAAGTGGCGCGGATAGGCTCAGGCAGAACCGACCGCTTCGCTCGCCCCGATTCGACACAGAGGGAGGTGCGGCCGCCCGCTCGCGGCCGCCGGCCATGACGGCAGTCTCGGACCAGATCGCGCGACTCGAAGCCGCGATCGCTGCGCAGGACGCCCTGCGCCCGACCCTGGGGGACTCCGTGGTCGACGCTGCCGTCGACGCCCTGCGGGCGCGCCTCGACGAGCTCCGCGCCGAGGAGGCGGCGGGCGGCGACACTCGGACCGCGGGGCAGGCCACACCGTCCGCCCTCGAGCAGCTCCGCGGCCGGATCCCGACCGACCTCGCCGACAAGGCCCGGATCATCAGCTCCGCCGCGACCCGCGAGGCGGAACGTCGGAACGTCACCGTGCTGTTCGCGGACCTGTCCGGGTTCACCGCGCTGAGCGAGCGGTTCGATCCCGAGGTCATCCGGGCGTTCCAGGGTGACCTGTTCGACGAGCTGACCCAGGTCGTCTACGAGCACGAGGGGTTCGTCGAGAAGTTCGTCGGCGACGCGATCCTCGCCATCTTCGGCGCACCGCTCAGCCACGAGGACGACCCCGAACGAGCCCTTCGAGCGGCGCTCGCCATCCGCGACCGGATGGAGGCCATCAATCGACGCTGGCACGACCGCCTCGGCGAGGCGCTGATCCTCCACACCGGGGTCAACACCGGGACGGTGGTCGCCGGCCAGATCGGCTCGGAGGCCGGTGGTGCCTATGCCGTCACCGGCGACACGATCACGACCGCGTCGCGCCTCCAGAGCGCGGCGGCCCCGGGGCAGATCCTCGTCAGCCAGAACACGTATCGGGTCGCCCACGAAGCATTCGCCTTCCGACGACTGCCGCCCATCGACGTCAAGGGCAAGAGCGAGCCGCTCGTCGTCTATGAGCTCCTCCGGGCGCGCCTGCATCCGGGCAAGTCGCGCGGGGTCCACGGCCTCTCGTCGCCGATGGTCGGTCGCGAGGCGGAGCTCGCGGTCCTGCGGGGAGTCAGCGACGGGCTGCTCGCCGGGCGCGGCGCCATCGTCTCGATCACCGGCGAGGCCGGGATCGGCAAGTCGCGACTGCTCGCCGAGTGGCAGGCGGCGCACGACGAGCACGTCCGGTGGCTCGAGGGGCGCTCCTTCTCCGGGGCGTCGGCCGTGCCGTTCGGGCCGTTCCTCGACATGTGTCGCCGCTACGCCGGCATCACCGACGAGGACAGCGAGGAGGACGCGCGCGTCCGCCTGCACGAGACGATCGATCGGATCCTGCCCGGCGACGCCGAGGCGCTGGCGATCATCGCCGGGATGCTCGGCATGCGCCCCGACCAGGCGGAGGCGGACCTGCTCCGCGCCCTCACGCCGGAAGCGCTCGGGCAGGGCCTGTTCGCGCTCATCCGCCGCCTGTTCGAGCGACTGGCCGCCGGGCGGCCGACGGTCCTCGTGATGGAGGATCTTCACTGGGCCGACTCGAGCTCGATCGAGTTGCTCGAGCACGTCCTGCCACTGACCGAGGAGCTGCCGCTGGCGATCGTCAGCGTGGCCCGGCCGTCGACCGACCATCCGCCGATCCGCGCCGAGGTCCTCGCTCGCTACGCCGACCGGCTCTCGACGGTGACCCTCAGCCCGTTGACCGAGGCCGCGACCGTCGACCTCATCCGCCGCCTCCTCTCGACCGCCCAGCTGCCGGCCTCGGCCCGGGCCCTGATCGTCGGCAAGGCCGAGGGCAATCCGTTCTACGTCGAGGAGGTCATCCGCTCACTCATCGAGCGTGGTGCCCTCGCCCGTGCCGCGGACGGTCGCCGCTGGGTACCGACCCCACTCATCGAGGGCATCACCGTCCCCGACACGCTCCGCGGCGTCCTGATGGCCCGGCTCGACCGGCTGCCCGACGAGACACGGCGAGTCGCCCAGCAGGCCGCCGTGATCGGCCGGATCTTCCCGTACCGCGTCCTCCATCGCCTGGCCGAATCCGAGGGCCTCGAGGCCGACCTCGCCCACCTCGAGCGTGAAGAGCTCATCCGGGAGCACCGCCGGGCCCCCGAGCTCGAGCACATCTTCAAGCACGCCCTGACCCAGGAGGTCGCCTACGAGAGCCTCCTCGCGCCGCAGCGGCGCGAGCTTCATACCCGCGTCGGCGAGGCGATGGAGGAGCTCTACGCCGGCCGGCTCGGCGAGTTCCAGGGCGTGCTCGGCGACCACTTCCTCCGCGGGGAGAGCTGGGAGAAGGCGTTCAAGTACCTTCGCAAGGCCGGCGACCAGGCCACCCGCCTCCATGCCCACCCGGAGGCGCGCCAGCACTACGACGGCGCGCTGCAGGCACTCGCCGCGATGCCGGTCGACGACGTCACCCGGCGCCAGCAGATGAACATGACGATCAAGCTCGTCACGGTCTCGTGGGGCGCCGAGGATCCCGAGCGGAACCTCGTCCGGCTCGAGCGGGCTGCCGCGTTGGCCGCCGAGATCGGCACCGGGTCTACGGGCGGCACCGGGTCCACGGGCGGCACCGGGTCCACGGGCGGCACCGGGTCCACGGGCGGCGCCGGCTCCACGCGCGCGGCGGACCGGGCCCGCCTGGCCCGTGTCCACTACTGGATGGGCGTCCTCCACTACCTCCGCGACGAGCCGCTGGAGGCGATCGCCTACTTCCAGCAGGTCCTCGAGGTCGGCCAGGACCTTCGCGACGACGAGCTGCTGGCGATGCCGTCGGCCCTCATCGGGCGGGCCCTCGTCATGCAGGGCCAGTTCGTCCAGGGTGCGACGATGCTGGCCCGGGCACTCGACCCGCTCGCCAAGGCGGAGGACTGGCTCGAGTGGTCGTACACCCTCGCCTTCCTCGGCGCGTCCCAGGCTGTCCAGGGGCAGACCGCCGTCGGCCGGGCCGAGAGCGAGCGGGCCCTGGCCCGGGCGATCGAGACCGGCAACCAGACGGCGATCGCCGGCTGCCAGCTCGCGATGTCGTTCTTCCCGCTCCTCGCCCGCGACGCGGAGGGGCTCCGCGAGGCCGGCCGGATCGCGGCCGTCGCCGGCGAAGTCGCCGGCAGCCCGCTGCTCGTCCACATCGCGATCTGCTTCGAGGCCTGGGGGCTCTCCAAGCTCGGTCAGGCCGATGCGGCGCGAGAGCGGATGGCCGACGCCCAGGCGGTCGCCCAGGCACTCGGCGGCCGCCTGTTCATGGCCGACTGGGTCGCGGGGGCGAACGCGGAGCTGGCCCTCGATGCCGGCCATCCGGACGTGGCACTCGAACGGGCCCAGATAGCGGTCGAGATGGCCCGCGCGGTGGAGGGCATCTTCGGCGAGGCGCTGGCACGGCGGGCGTGGGGGCTTGCCCTCGCCCGAGTGGCGGATCCCCGTCCCGACGAGTCCGATGCCCAGCTGGCCCGCAGCGTCGAGCTGTTCGAGGCGGGCGGGAGCCTCGTCGAGGCGGCGCACACCCGGCTCGCCTGGGCGGAGGCCTGCCGAGCCCGCGGTGACGACGTCGCGGCCACCGAGCAGCTCCGGCGGGCCATCGCCGGGTTCGAGGCTGCCGGTCTCGACGCACACGCGGAACAGGCACGGGCGATGCTCGAGGCGGGAGCGGTGAGGGAGGCACGATGAGCGACGACGCCAGGCAGCGGGCGCACGCGGAGACCATTGCCCGGGGCGACGACGCCGCATTCGGCCCGGAGGACCAGATCTACCGCCACTACTCGGCCGAGGAGGACAAGCAGCGGACCAACGTCCACTACGAGCAGCCGGTCGAGTTCTTCTACACGCTCACCGGCGGGGAGTGGAACGTCTACTCGGGCAACACCTGGAACCGGGCGACGACCGAGACCGAGAGCCAGGAGGAGAAGCTCGACCTCCTGGCGGGGCTCATGGGACTGAAGCCGGGGATGCGCATCCTCGACGTCGGTTGCGGTTGGGGCGGACCGCTCGTCTACCTCAGCAGGACGTACGGTGTCGAGGGCGTCGGCCTCACCCTGTCACCGCTCCAGAAGGCCGCCGCCGACGAGCGGATCGCGAAGTACGGCGCCAACGTCACGGTCCTCGAGCAGAACTGGAAGGACTACACCGACGACGTACCGTTCGACGCGGTCTACACGGACGAGGTGATCGTCCATTTCGCCGACCTCGACGCCTACTTCGCCAAGGTCCACGGCCTCCTCCGGCCGGGCGGGATCATGCTCAACAAGGAGCTCCACTTCGCCCACGACCGGTACAAGAAGCTGACCCGGGCGATGGCGTTCATCAACGAGCTTTACGGCTCGACGGGCAACTACCGGACGCTCGCCGAGGAGCTGACGCTGGTGGCCGGGGCAGGCTTCGACCTGCGCTGGATCGAGCAGCTCGACCTCATGCAGTACGTCCGGACGATCGACCTGTGGACGGCCAACATCAAGGCCCGCACGGCGTATCTCGAGGACCTGGTCGGGAAGGAGACGTTCCGCCGCTTCAAGGTCTACCTCGAACTCTGTCACCACATCCTCGGCAGCCGGCGGATGACGCTCGAGGTCGTCGTCGCCCAGAAGCCGGTCGAGGTGTCGGGGCCGGCGCTCGTGGCAGGCACGGGCTAGCCGCGCCGCGGTTCCGGAACGCGTCTCAGCGAGCGATCACTGCCTCGTCGGCCGCGGCCGCCTCGGCGTTCCGGGCGGCGAACCGCTCCGCCGATCGATCGAGCTTCGCCAGGTGGTCGACCAGCTGGCGACGTGCCTCCTCGGCGGCCGGGTCGAGGCCGGACAGCTCGAAGACCCGCCAGTGGGCGAGGAGCGGCAACAGGACGTCGTCGCGGTGGACCCGGATGTCGTAGATCCCGGCCCGGGCCATGTCGGCGGCCTTGCGTCGGAAGCCCGCGATCGCGTAGCCGGGCATCTGGAAGTCGAGCACCTCGTCGACGATCGCGCAGACCATCGCCGACGGCCGCACCGCGAGGGCGGCCGAGACGATGTCGCGGTAGAAGACCATGTGGAGGTTTTCGTCGGTGGCGATCTGGACGGAGATCCGGTCGGCCACCGGATCGTTCGAGTAGCGACCGGTGTTGCGGTGGGCGACCCGCGTCGCGAGCTCCTGGAAGGCCACGTAGGCGAACCCGTGGAGCGAGTCGGTGACTTCGTGCTCGTAGCCCTGCTGGAGCTGGGCCATCCGCCCGCGCTCGAGGGCGACCGGGTCGATGTTGCGGGTCACCGTGAGGTAGTCGCGGAGGACGATCGCGTGCCGCCCCTCCTCCGCCGTCCAGCGCCCGACCCACGCCCGCCACGGTCCGTCCTCGGTCCCGAACTGGTTGTAGATGAGGCGGTGGTAGCTCGGCAGGTTGTCCTCGGTGAGCAACCCGATCTCGAACGCCGTCTGGGCGACGCCGGTCAGCTTCGGCTGGTCGGGCGTCCAGGGCTCCTTGTCGAAGTCGCGCCCGAGCCGATACGGGATGAAGTCGTGGGGGAACCACTCCCGAGCCACCTCGAGGTGACGGGCGAGCAGTCGCTCAGCCTCGGGCTCCAGCTCATTGAGGATCACCCGGTCGAGGTCGCCGCCCATGTGGTGGTCCGACATTGCTGCGAAGTCTATCCGGTCGGATTCGCGCGGCGTCGGCCTGGGGGCGGCAGCTTGACTGTGGCCACGCTGCCGGGTGGGCGCCGCCCGAGCTCCGTCACCATACCCGCCCGGCGGGTGGTACGGCGCCGGAACGGCCCGAACCGTGTCACCTACCCATGACGCGGGTGCTATGTCCGGGTCGCTTCTGAGCAGTGCCTGTCAGAGGGCCGCACTGAGCGTGGATCGACGCCGAACGGGCCGATCGCCCGGAACGAAACCGACATATCACCCGCCTGGCGGGTGCGTGTCACCAAACGGCCCCGGGCGGTCGCCAGGCCGAGCTCGGGGCCATCAGCCGACTGCCGGCACCGCCCGGACCCAGGCTCGATCGCCGTCGAGGAAGCCGGCCATCGTCAGGCCCGCCCGCTCGAGGGCAGCGGCGAGGAAGTCGTCGTCGAGGCGCTTGCTGACGAACGTGTGCGTCCAGCGTCGGTCGCCGACGTTGTACTCGGTCGTCGCGGCGAGGAGGTCGGGGGCCGGCCGGCTCAGGTGCCCGAGTCGGATGGTCGCGCCGCTCTCGTTGGTGCGCTCCGACGGCTCGACCGTGGCGTACCACTCGGGCGGCATCCGCTCGAGGATCACCGAACCGCCGTCGGCGACGTGACGCCGGCACGTCCGGAGGAAGGCATCGCGGAGGCCGTCTTCGGCGGTCTCGATGACGTGCGACATGAGCAGGACAAGGTCGAACGTCCGACCGAGCTCGAGCGATTCGATCGGTGAGCAGACTGTCTCGGCGTCGTGGATGTAGGCGAGCATCTCGGACGACTGATCGACCGCCACGACCTCGTGCCCGAGCTCGATCAGAGGGCGGGTGATCCGCCCGGTCCCGGCCCCGAGCTCGAGGATCGTGGCACCGGCCGGGATCGCCGCGTGGATCCGCTCCGGTTCGCCGTGCGCCGTGAGCGTGGCGTAGAACTCGACAGCGCACCCGTCAGCCGTGATCGGCCCGGGCCCCGTGCCGTGATAGAGCGCCTGCCTCGCCATGGATCCCGGTCCTCCGCTCGGGCTGTCAGGATAGGACCCATCCCATACGAGCCTCGACCATCATCCGGAGGACAGCCCGTGGCGCAGAACCCGACCGATCCCGACCAGCCGATCGCCTGGCGCGCCGTCGCTGCCGACACGCCGGTGCGATCCGCCGACGGTCACGACGTGGGAACGGTGTACGACGTCCTCGGGTCGAACGAGGAAGACATCTTCCACGGCATCGTCATCCAGCTCAGCGGCTCGGGATCACGGGTGCTGGTCGGGGCCGATGACGTCGACCTCATGACCGCGTCCCGGGTCGAGGTCGGGTTCACCGACACCCAGCTCCACGCCCTACCGGCGCACACCGACGAGCACACCTTCCACCTCGGCGTCACGGGCCGGTTCCGCAAGCACACCGGCTGGGTCGAGGACAAGGACCGCTAGACGCGCCACCCGACCGGCCCCCCGGGCGCCGGCGCGCGGCCCGGCGCTACACTCGCCGGAGTCGAGCACGCACGAGGAGCCGCCACCGTGCCGAAGAAGTACAGCCGCCTGATGACGCCGCTCGTCCGCGACGGCGACCGCCTGACCGGCACGCTGCGGCCGGCTTCGTGGGACGAAGCGCTTGCGCGGACGGTTGACGGGTTCCGCCGGGCCGGCGAGGCCCACGGGCCGACGACGTTCGGCCTGTTCAGCTGCTCGAAGGCGACCAACGAGGTCAACTTCGCCGCCCAGAAGTTCAGCAGGACGGTCCTCGGCAGCAACAACATCGATAGCTGCAACAGGACCTGACACGCCCCATCGGTCGCCGGTCTGGCGACCATCTTCGGTGCCGGGGGCGGCACAAGTTCATATCGCGAGGCCGAGGAGACGGACTTCATCGTCCTGTGGGGCTCGAACGCCCGCGAGACGCATCCCATCTTCTTCCATCACCTGCTCCGCGGCGTGAACAACGGGGCCCGGCTGTTCGCCGTCGATCCGCGGCGGACGAGCTCGGCCGAGTGGGCCGACGTCTGGCTCGGCATCGACGTCGGCAGCGACATCGCCCTCGCCAACGCCGTCGGCCGGGAGATCATCGCGGCGGGCCTCGAGAACCGCGAGTTCATCGACCGGGCGACGAGCGGCTTCGACGCCTACCGGGAAAAGGTGGAGTCGTACACCCTCGACTACGCCGAGCGTGAGACCGGCGTCCCGGCCGACGTCATCCGCCAGCTCGCCCACGAGTACGCGACCGCCGACCGGGCGATGATCTGCTGGACCCTCGGCATCACCGAGCACCACACCGCCGTCGACAACGTCCTGGCCCTCATCGACCTCGCCTTGCTCACCGGTCACGTCGGGCGGTACGGAAGCGGCGTGAACCCGCTCCGCGGCCAGAACAACGTCCAGGGCGGCGGCGACATGGGCGCCCTCCCCGACCGGCTGCCCGGCTTCCAGTTCGTCGAGAACGACGCCCTGCGGGCGAAGTTCGACGCGGAGTGGCAGGTCCCGGTCCCGCCGAATCGCGGCTGGCACCTGTCCGGGATGTTCGACGCCATGGAGCGCGGCGAGCTGACCTCGCTCTACGTCATCGGCGAGAACCCGGTCCAGTCCGAGGCCGACCAGCACCGGACGAAGAAACTCCTCAACGACCTCGAGTTCATCGTCGTCCAGGACATCTTCCTCACCAAGACGGCCGAGATAGCCGACGTCGTCCTGCCGGCAGCCGCGGCCTGGGCCGAGACCGAGGGCACGGTCACCAACTCCGAGCGGCGGGTCCAGCGGGTCCGCAAGGCGCTCGACCCGCCCGGCGAGGCCCGCGACGACCTGTGGATCGTCTACGAGCTAGCCCGCCGGATGGGCCACGACTGGGGCGAGGCGTCCGCCGAGCGGACCTGGGACGAGGTCCGCCGGCTCGCCCCGCCGTTCGCCGGCATGAGCTATCGCCGCCTCGAGGAGCTCGGCGGCATCCAGTGGCCGTGCTACGACGAGGATCACCCCGGCGAGCTGTTCCTCCATTCGCGGCTGTGGGAGGACCCGGTGCCTGGGACACGGGCGCCGTTCAAGCCGGTCGACCACGATCCACCGGTCGACCATCTGTCCGAGGAGTTCCCGGTCCGCCTGACGACCGGTCGACGGCTCGACTCGTACAACACCGGCGTGCAAACCGGCGGCTACAGCTCGCCGCTGCGACGCGGTGAGTCGCTCGACGTCTCGCCCGAGGATGCGGCCGCCTTCGAGCTCTCGCCCGGCGAGGTCGTCAGGGTGACCTCCCGCCGCGGCCAGATCGAGGTCCCGATCCGCATCGACGAGTCGCTGAGACCCGGTCTCACGTTCATGACCCTCCACTTCCAGGACGACGTCGCCACCAACCTGCTGACGATCGACGCGACCGATCCGAAGTCGGGGACCGCCGAGTTCAAGGCGACGGCGATCCGGATCGAGAAGCTGGCGGTCGAAGCGACGGCCTGACCCGGGCGGGTACCCTTCGGCGGTGAACACCCTCGCCCTTATCGCGGCGGCGGTCGCGGCCGCCATCCACGTCTTCTTCTTCGTCCTCGAGAGCATCCGCTTCAGGCAACCGGAGACGTGGCGGCGATTCAACATCGAGTCGCAGCGCGACGCCGAGCTGCTGGCGCCGCTCGCCTTCAACCAGGGCTTCTACAACCTGTTCCTGGCCATCGGTGTCGCGGTCGGCATCATCGCCGTGCTCGGCGGGTCGGTGACCATCGGCCGGACGTTGATCTTCTTCGGTTGCGGCTCGATGGCGGCGGCCGGCGCCGTCCTCGTGGTCACCGACCGACGGCTCATCGGGTCGGCGGTCATCCAGTCGCTGCCGCCGCTCGTGGCAATCCTCGCCGGACTCTTCCTGCCGAGCTGAGGTCGGCCGGGACGCTTCCGCGCCTGGCGGTCCCGGTCGCTACACTCGGCTCGTGGACCTCCATGTGGTGGCGCCGCTCGCCTCGCCTCGGGAGCGGGCGGCGGTCGATGCCGTGCTGGACCCGGAGATCGGGCCGCCGACATCGGGCTGGCGCGGCGGGACGCGGACCCCTGCCGATGGTCGGGCCGCCCGCGGCGGGCACGAGGCGCGCAGCCGCCGCGACCTGCTCCTGCCGGCACTCCACGCGGTGCAGGCACGGATCGGCTGGATCAGCGAACCGGCCCTCGGCTACGTCTGCCGCCGCCTGACGGTCCCGCCGGCCGAGGCGTACGGCGTCGCGACCTTCTACGCCCTGTTCGCCACGAAGCAGCGACCGCCGATCGTCGCCCACGTCTGCGATGACATCGCCTGTCGCCTGGCTGGCGCAGAGGAGACGTGTTCCGCCCTCGAACGCTCCCTCGGCCCGGCCGGGGAGCCGGCGCGGGACGGCCGGGTCGCCTGGTTCCGCAGCCCCTGCCTCGGCCTCTGCGAGCGGGCTCCGGCGGCGCTGTTCACGGTCGCCGACGACGAGCCCCGCACGGTCACGGCAGCGCCGGTCGACGCGGTCGGCGTGGTGCGGCGACTCGACGGCCTCAGCGCCGGGCATGGCGGCCGACGAACCGGAGCCGTCCATAGCGTCGATCGTGCCCCAGGCGGGATCGGAGGGCCTTCTCCTCCTCGCTCGCGTCGGCCGCGTCGACCCGACAAGCCTCGCCGACTACCGGGCGTCCGGCGGCTTCGACGGTCTCGGCACGGCGCTCGCCATGGGCCGCGAGGCCGTCATCGCGGAGGTGACCGCATCCCGGCTCCTCGGCCGGGGCGGGGCGGCGTTCCCGACCGGCCGCAAGTGGGGCGCCGTGGCCGGCCAGCCGGCGCAGCCGCACTACCTCGTCTGCAATGCCGACGAGTCCGAGCCCGGCACGTTCAAGGACCGCGTCCTCATGGAGCGCGACCCGTTCGCCCTCGTCGAGGGTATGGCGATCGAGGCCTTCGCGACCGGCGCGACGAAGGGTTTCATCTACCTCCGAGGCGAGTACCCGACGGCGGCCGAGCGTGTCGGCGCGGCGATCGCGGCAGCCCGGGCGGACGGGATCCTGGGGCCGGACGCATTCGGGCCGGGCGACGGCTTCGACATCGAGCTCCGGCGCGGGGCGGGCGCCTACATCTGCGGCGAGGAGACCGCCCTCTTCGAGTCGATCGAGGGCGGCCGGGGCGAGCCGCGCAACAAGCCGCCGTTCCCGGTCGAGGTCGGCCTGTTCGGCAAGCCGACGGCGATCAACAACGTCGAGACGCTCGTCAACGTGCCGCTCATCCTCCGTGACGGCGGCCGAGGCGTTCACCGCGATCGGGACCGAGGGCTCGACCGGCCCGAAGCTCTTCTGCCTGAGCGGTCACGTCGCCCGACCCGGCATCTACGAGGTCCCGTTCGGGACGACTCTGCGCGAGCTCCTCGACCTGGCCGGCGGGGTGCCCGGCGGTCGGGCCATCCGGGCGATCCTGCTCGGCGGCGCGGCCGGCACGTTCGTCGGGCCCGACGCGATCGACGTGCCAGCTGACCTTCGAGGGGACCCGCGAGATCGGCGCCGCCCTCGGATCGGGCGTCGTCATGGTCTTCGACGAGTCGACCGACCTCGTCGACATCCTCCGCCGGATCGCCGCCTTCTTCCGCGACGAGTCGTGCGGCCAGTGCGTCCCCTGCCGGGTCGGCACCGTCCGCCAGGAGGAGCTGCTGGCGCGGCTGGCCGCGGGCCGACCCCGGGGGTCGACGAGCGACGAGCTCGCCCTCCTCCGGGACATCGGCCAGGCGATGCGCGACGCCTCGATCTGCGGGCTCGGCCAGACCGCGTCGTCCGCCATCGAGAGCGCCCTCCGGACGCAGGTGGTGGCGCTGTGACGCGAGCTGTCGGCCATCGAGGCGGCGGTCGCGCGGATCCCGTTCGAGCCGCCCGCCCGGCCATCGCGCTCACCGGTGCCGCCGCCCACTCCCGATATGCCGCCGGTCGAGCTGACCATCGACGGCGTCGCCGTCTCGGTGCCGGCCGGCTCGACGATCCTCGAGGCATGCCGCGCCCAGGGCATCGACACGCCGACCCTCTGCTATCTCGAGAACCTCACCCCGGTCAACGTGTGCCGCGTCTGCGTCGTCGAGGTCGCCGGCTCGCGGACGCTCGTGCCGGCCTGCTCCCGCCGGGCCGAGGCGGGTATGGACGTCCAGACCGATTCGGAGCGGGTCCGGCTGTCGCGGAAGATGGTCATCGAGTTCCTCGGCTCGTCGGTCGACGTCGACCTCGCCGGGCCGGCCGCCCCCGACGGCTCGATCGCGGCCTACGCCGAGCGCTACGGCGCCGATCCGTCCCGCTACGGCTCGCCGGCCGTGCCGTCGGCCGCCGGCGAGCGCGACGCGCACGAGTCCGGCCACCACCACGCACCGCACGGCGAGGCGACCGCGGCGACCGTCGCCCAGCCGGTCAAGATCGACAACGAGCTCTACGTCCGCGACTACAGCCGCTGCATCCTCTGCTACAAGTGCGTCGAGGCCTGCGGCGTCGACGCCCAGAACACGTTCGCCATCGCCGTCGCCGGGCGCGGTTTCGACGCCCGGATCTCGACCGAGTGGAACGTCGGCCTGCCCGATTCGGCCTGCGTCTACTGCGGCAACTGCATCGGCGTCTGCCCGACGGGCGCCCTGATGTTCCGCTCCGAGTACGAGATGCGCGATGCCGGCACGTGGGACGAGAGCGCCCAGACGGTCACCGACACGATCTGCCCGTACTGCGGCGTCGGCTGCACGCTGTCGCCTCCACGTCCAGGACAACTCGATCGTCAAGGTGACCTCGCCGCTCGATTCGTCGGTCACGGAGGGTCATCTCTGCGTCAAGGGCCGCTTCGGCTTCGACTTCGTCCAGAACCGCGACGGTTGACCGACTGCCGCGTCGGGGGCCGACTGGGTTGCCCTGAGCGGGCCCCGGTGCCCGCGCCGTGATCCGCGGCGGGGCGATCCTCATCGGCGTCGTCGTCGGGGTGGTGGCGATCGTCGTCGGCCTCATCCGCGGCACGGCCCGCCGGCGGATATTCCTCGAGCTGGTCGCCATCGCCCATGTCGCCGTGGTCGCCGAGCTCACCCTGTCGCCGCTGCCGGTCGAGGCGCAGACGATCCGCGACCTGCTGGCGTCGGGGGTGCCGACCGATCCGAGTCTGATCAACCTCCGTCCGTTCGTGACGATCGCGCCATCGTTCCGTCACCTGTTCCGATACGGCCTCGACGACGTCATCGTCCGCAACCTGCTGGCCAACTTCGTCCTGCTCATGCCGCTCGCCTGGTATGGCCCGGCGCTGTTCCCGCGCCTCCGCAACATCCTCTTGTTCACGGTCGTGGCCATCGGCTTCTCGAGCACGATCGAGCTCGCCCAGCGGGCCATCACCGTGTCGCTCGGCTACCCGCACTCGACCGATATCGACGACGTCATCGTCAACACCGCCGGGGCGCTGGTGGCCTTCGTCGTGCTCGGTGCGATCGATCTCGCGCGAGGCCGCCCGGCCTCGGCGGAGCCGGTCGACGGCGGTTAGAGCCCGACGACGCGCTCCGCGTGCGCGTAGACGTTGAAGCCGTCGCCGCGGAGGAAGCCGATGAGCGTCTGCCCGAGGCGGTCGGCGGCCTCGACGGCGAGGTCGGACGGCGCCGAGACCGCGCAGAGGAACGGGATGCCGGCGACGGCCGCCTTCTGGACGATCTCGAAGCTCACCCGCCCCGACACGAGGAGGATCCGGTCGTGGAGCGGCAGCCGGCCGGCGAGGAGCTCGGCGCCGACGAGCTTGTCGAGCGCGTTGTGCCGGCCGACGTCCTCGCGGAGCGTGACGAGCTCGCCGGTCGGGGTGAACAGGCCCGGCGGCGTGGAGCCCACCGGTCGACTCGAACACGCGCTGACCGGCGCGGAGGGCCGGTGGCAGTGACGTGATCACGTGGCGCGTCACGCTGGGCCGGCCGGCCGGCAGCGGATCGCAGCGCACCTCGATCTCGTCGATCGACGCCTTGCCGCAGATGCCGCAGCTCGCGGTCGCGACGAAGTGGCGCTCGGCGACCCGGCCCGCCTCGAACAACCGAGTGAGCCGGACGGTGACGGTGTCATCCGGCTGGGACATCGTTGCCGGATCGCCGCCGAGTTCGACGGAATCGATGTCGGCGAGGCCGTCGATCAAGCCCTCGGTGCGGAGGAAGCCGACGGCGAGCTCGGCCTCCGAGCCGGGAGTCCGCATCGTCACGGCGACCGCGACCGGCTCCTGGCCGGGACCGGCCGCCCGGATCTCCATCGGTTCCTCGCCGACGAGCGTGTCGTCCCGTCGTTCCGTGGTGCCGCCGCGAACGGCCACGATCGAAGAACGCGCCACGTGCCGGGTCGGCGCGACGGGGTCGGCGGTGTGCGCACGGCGCTCGCTCATCGTGCGGCGAGTCTAGCGGGCCGCGGCCGTCGATCCGATTCGGCCGCCCCTGGGTGGCGGTCTGCCTCCGGCCGCAGGAAGCGGTTTCGTGCCAAGAATCCACGAGGTGACCGTTAGCCAGACTGCGAACCCGGGAGAGAGGCGACCGTAGCCGTGGATGGATCGGCTTCGCGTATCTGTTAGCCGGAACCGACTGACATAGCGGCCCGACCGGCGCGATGGGAGTCGAGGATCCCGCCTAGCGGTCACGTGGTGACGATAAGACAGGATTCCCATCGCTCGTGGGCGGGTGCCACACTCACGGGCATGGATGCGACGGCGCTGACCCTGCTCGAGACGGAGAGACGCGGCACGCTGGTCACGGTCGACGACGAGGGCCGTCCGCGGCCGACGCCGTTCTGCTTCGTCCTGTCGACGCGAGGGTGGCCACCTCGTCCTCCATACGCCGATCGACGAGAAGCCGAAGG
The DNA here is from genome assembly GCA_963745405.1 of uncultured Chloroflexia bacterium. Taxonomy (GTDB): domain Bacteria; phylum Chloroflexota; class Limnocylindria; order Limnocylindrales; family CSP1-4; genus C-114. The sequence goes on from CAVUWY010000002.1 coordinate 711,410, forward strand.
GCGGGACCGCGCCCGCGGATCTCCCCCGCCTCCGCGACATCCGCGCCCGGCCGGCGGTCTCCGTGCTCGTCGACCACTGGGACGAGGACTGGACGAAGCTCGCCTGGGCGGTCCTGCACGGAACGGCGAGCCTGCTGCTCCCCGACGATCCCGCCGCGGGACCGGAGCGGGCAAGGGCGATCAGCGCTCTCCGCGAACGCTATCCCCAGTACGCCGGCCACGCGCTCGAGGAGCGGCCGATCATCCGGATCGACGTCGAGACCGTCCGCAGCTGGGCCGCCGCCTCTGAGGCCCGCGACCTCAGCGGTTGAAGAAGCGCGCCGCACCGGTCGGCCGGAGGCAGTGGGTCGAGGCCATCGCCTGGTGATAGCCGCCCGCGTTGAGGATCGCGACGATGTCGCCCTCCTCGACCGGTGGCATCGGGTAGTCCTCGGCGAACAAGTCGCCGCCCTCGTTGATGTGGCCCGCGATGGTGACGAGCCGCGTCCGCGGAGCGTCGGCCGCCCGGCAGAGGACGATCTCCTGGGCGAACTTGTAGATGAAGTACGACGTGTTCACGTTCCAGCCCAGATCGAGCCCGACGAACGTCGTGCCGCCGCGGTCCTCGACCGTGACGACCTCGCCGAGGAGGATCGCCGTGTCCTTGGCGATGTAGTCGCCGGGCTCGCTGCCGACGATGACGCCGAGCGGCCCGAGGTGGCGGGCGATCGCCGCGGCATAGGCGTCGAGGTCGATCGGCAGCTCGTCGTCCCGTGCCGGCGTCCCGAGCCCGCCGCCGACATTGACCTCCTCGATCGGCCAGCCGGCATCGATCGCGTGGCGGGTCATCGCGGCGGTCGCCTCGATCGCCCGCTCGAAGCCCCCGATGTCACCGCCGAGCCAGCCCGAGCCCGCGTGGACGTGGATCGTGTCGATCGTCATCCCGGACCGCCGGGCGACCTCGAACGCCTCGTCGAGTCGATCGGCGTAGATCCCGAACTTCGTCGGCCGGTCGCCGCTATAGGCCAGCGACTCGTGGTAGCCGGCGCCCGCTCCCGGGTTGACCCGGAGGCCGATCCGCCGGCCGGGCGGCATCTCCGCGGCCCGTCGGCCGACCCGCTCGACCTGGCTCACCGCGTCGAGATTGAGGTGGACGCCGGCGGCGAGGAGGACGTCGAGATCGCGCTCGGAGGTATTCGTGCCGGTGTAGCTGATCTCGTCGGCCCGCCAGCCATTGGCGAGGGCGTGGGTCACCTCGCCCGGAGAGCAGGCGTCGATGCCGACCGAGCCCCTCTCGCCAGGTGCACCCAGAGCCCGCAGGGCCGCCAGCACCTCGGGCTCGCGATTAGCCTTGAGGGCGAACCGCTGGCGGACGGCCAGGCCCGCGTCGTTGAAGGCCGCGCCGAGCCGTCGGACGTTCTCGCCGAAGCGGTCGAGGTCGTAGACGAAGGCGGGCGTGCCCATCTCGCGGGCCTGTCGCTCGGCGTCGCGGCCGGCGATCCGGAGCCGGCCGACGTCGTCGATGTCGAGACCCGGCCGCACCCACCAGGGGTCGGTCGCCGGCGCGGAGGTGCCCGCGACCGCCGACCGGTCCTCGGTCGTCGCCATCGTCAGCGGGTGGCGATCGAGTCGAGGAGGCGCTGGGAGGACGCGGCGATCTCGGCGACCGCCGCGTCGAACGCCTCAGTGTTCCGCTGCGACGGGACTCGGTAGCCGCTCACCTTGCGGACGAACTGGAGAGCCGCCGCACGGACCTCCTCGGAGGTGGCCGGTTCATCGGGTCGGCGAAGGGTCTTGATGGATCTGCACATGCCGTCACGGTACAACGATGTCGCCGCAGAGCGCCCGGCCGGCCTGGTCCGCGGCTACGCTTGTGACGATGGACCGCTGGACCACGATCATCGAACCGTTCCGCATCCACGCGGTCGAGCCGATCAGGATGACGACCCGCGACGAGCGGGCCGCCGCTGCCGAGCGCGCCGGCTTCAACCTGTTCGACGTCCACGCCGACGACGTCCTCATCGACCTCCTGACCGACTCGGGCACCGGCGCGATGAGTCGCGACCAGTGGGCGGCGATCCAGCACGGCGATGAGTCGTATGCGGGAAGCCCCAGCTGGTACACGTTCCTCGATGCCGTGCGCGAGCTCTTCCCGTTCCGCCACGTCATCCCCACCCACCAGGGGCGGGCCGCCGAGAAGATACTCTTCAGCGTCCTCGGTGGTCCCGGGAACGTGATCCCGAACAACACCCACTTCGACACGACGAGGGCCAACGTCGAAGCGACCGGCGCCGAGGCGCTCGACCTGCTGAACGAGGTCGGGCGAGAGCCGTCGACGGTCCATCCATTCAAGGGCGACATGGACGTGGCGGCCCTGGAGCGCCTGCTGTCCGAGCGGGGCGCGGACGTGCCGGTCGTCTTCGTGACGATCACCAACAACTCGGGCGGCGGGCAGCCCGTGTCGCTCGCGAATCTGCGGGCGGTCCGCGCCGTGTGCGACCGCTTCGGCGTCCCCCTCTTCCTCGATGCCTGCCGCTTCGCCGAGAACGCCTGGTTCGTCAAGGAGCGCGAGGCGGGACAGGCGGATCGCTCGATCCCCGACATCGTCCGGGAGTTCGCCGCGCTCGCGGACGGGATGACGATGAGCGCCAAGAAGGACGGACTCGCCAACATCGGCGGCTGGCTGGCGATGAACGACGACTCGCTCGCGGAGCGATGTCGGACGCTCCTCATCCTCACCGAGGGGTTCGTGACCTATGGCGGGCTGGCCGGTCGCGACCTCGAGGCGATCGCCCAGGGCCTCCGCGAAGTGGTCGACGAGGACTACCTCCGCTATCGGATCCGCTCGACGGCCTACCTCGGCGACGCGCTCCACGCGTCCGGCATCCCGATCGTGCGGCCCGTCGGCGGTCACGCCGTGTACATCGACGCCCGGGCGCTCCTGCCCCATGTCCCTCCGCTCCATTACCCCGGCCAGTCGCTCGCCATCGCGCTCTACATCGAGGGCGGCATCCGCGGCTGCGAGATCGGGACGGTGATGTTCGGGCGCCACCCCGACGGCTCCGAGACTCCCGCGGCGATGGACCTCGTCCGCCTCGCCATCCCGCGAAGGACCTATACCCAGAGCCACGTCGACTACGTCATCGAGGTCGTCCGGGCCGTCGCCGCCCGGGCGGACGAGCTGGGCGGCTATCGGATCGCCTCCGAGCCCGCGGCGTTACGCCACTTCACCGCCCGCTTCGAGCCACGCTGACCGATGCCCGAGAGGACCATCGAGCTCGACGGGCCGCTCGACCTGCGGCGGACTCTCGCCCCGCTCTGGCGTGGCCGCGGCGACCCGACGATGAGCCTCGCGCCCGACGGCGTGTGGCGGGCGACCGCGAGCCCGGAGGGCACGGCCACGATCCATCTCTCGCGGCGGGGCTCGACGCTCCACGCCGAGGCCTGGGGACCCGGTGCCGCCTGGGTGCTGGAGCATGCCGGCGACCTCGTCGGCCTGGGCGACGATCCTGCCGAGCTTCGCACCGACCATCCGCTCATCCGCGACCTCGCCCGGCGTAACGCCGGCCTGCGCTTCCCGCGCAGCCTCGCCGTGCTGGAGGCCCTCGTGCCGGCGATCCTCGAGCAGAAGGTGACGGGGATCGAGGCGCACCGCGCGTGGCGCGGCCTCGCCCTCGCCCACGGCGAACCGGCCCCGGGGCCGGCCGGGCGAGCCGGGATGCGGGTGCCGCCCCGGCCGGAGGTGCTGGCCGGGCTGCCCTATTACGCGTTCCACCCGTTCGGCATCGAACGTCGCCGAGCCGACACGATCCGGCGGGTGGCTGCCGAGGCCGCCCGCCTCGAGGTGCTGAGTGGCGGCCCGTCGTCCCGTGGCCAGGAGCGCCTCCGGGCACTCCCCGGAGTCGGGCCGTGGACCGCGGCCGAGGTCGCCGCCCGGGCCTGGGGCGACCCCGATGCCGTGAGCGTCGGCGACTTCCACCTGCCGAACCTCGTCGCCTGGGCGCTCGCCGGCGAGCCACGAGGCAACGACGCCCGGATGCTCGAGTTGCTCGAACCGTTCGCCGGCCAGCGCGGCCGGGTCGTCCGCCTGCTCGAGGTCGCGGGGCCGCGTCCGCAGCGGCGCGGCCCGCACTACGCCGGCCGCCGCATCGAGGCGATCTGACCGCCGATGGATCACGACTTCGAGACACCGCCGCTGATCGTCGAGAAGGTCGTCCTCGAGGGCGAGCACGTCCGCCTCGAACCGCTCGAGATGGACCACCTCGACGCCCTGTGGGAGGTGGCCGCCGAGCCGGCCCTGTGGCGCTGGATCCCGTTCCCGGTCCGTTCGCGCGACGATCTCCGTGCCTACATCGACATCGCGCTCGAGGGTCGGGCGGCCCACCTCATGCTCCCGTTCGTGACGATCGAGCTGTCATCGGGGCGGGTCATCGGCAGCAGCCGCTTCGGCAACATCGCCGCCGCCGACTACCGGGCCGAGATCGGCTGGACGTGGGTCGGCGTCCCGTGGCAGCGCTCGGCGGTCAACTCCGAGGCAAAGCTGTTGATGCTCGACCACGCGTTCGGCACGTGGCACTGCCATCGGGTCGAGTTCAAGACCGATTCTCTCAACGAGCAATCGCGGGCCGGCCTGCTCGGCATCAGCGCCACCTTCGAGGGGATCTTCCGTAACCACATGGTGACCCACACCGGCCGGATGCGGCACTCGGCCTGGTATTCGATCACCGACGACGACTGGCCCGCCGTCCGCAGGCAACTCGTCGCCCGCATCGCCGCCGGAGGCAGCGCCCGCGGCAGCGCCCGCGGCTGAACGTCGACGCATCCTCGTCTCCCGGGGCCACCGGGCCGCGAGGCTGGCTGACCTGCGTCGCTCACGCTCCGCGCGAGAAGCACCATCCCGCGGGTGATGCACGTGGCTGCATATCGTCGGTCTTGGCCTGGGCTCACCACCATCGCCCATGCTCAGCGCGAGAAGCACCATCCCGCAGGTGATGCACGTGGCTGCATATCGTCGGTCTTGGCCTGGGCTCACCACCGTCGCCCGTGCTCAGCGCGAGAAGCACCATCCGGCATGTGATGCACGTGGCTGCATATCGCGGGGTCCGGACCGCCCGGTGATGCATCCACGTGCATCGCGCAGAAACCCACTGCCGGGACGAGGACGTCGAGCTGTCGCGACGGAGGACGTCGAGCTGTCGCGACAGGACGTCGAGCTGTCGCGACAGGACGTCGAGCCCTGGACCTCGGGCCCGACCCGACCCGACCACCCGACCCGGAAGGTCAGGCCTTCGTGTGCCAGCCGGCGACCCAGCCGGTCTGGCCGTTCGGCAGGCGGACGTGGTACCAGCGTCGGCCGGCCAGGAGGCGCGAGCCGAGGACGACAAGTCGGGTGCCCCGTCGAACGACGGCCATCCGGCGGTGCGATGTTCCGGCCCCGGTGCGAACCGCGAGCGACGTCGTCGCCTTCCGCACCGCGTGGTTAGCGGCCGCCGTGTGATGGCTCGTCGTTCCGTGCTTGATCGGCACCGTGAGCCCACTCAGGTGGGTGTGGAGGTACGCGGTGAAGCCCGAGAGCACGGCGCTCACCCGGTGGATCCGAACGCCGCTGACGAGCGCGCTGATCGCTCGTCCGCCACCGATGTAGATGCCGACGTGGGCGCCGTGGCCCCAGATGACGAGGTCGCCGACCTGCGGCGAGTGGCGCGAGGCGAGGTGGTGGCGTCGGAAGTATGCGTAGAGGGCGCGAGCCGAATGGAGGTTGGCGATGCGCCGGGCGAGGCCGGCCTGGGCGAACACGCGATACACGAGGCCGGAGCAATCGAACGCCGATGGACCGGTCGCTCCGTGGCGGTAGCGCGCGCCGAGGTGCGACCTGGCGGCCCGGATGACCGCGGTGACGGCAGAGATCCGGGTCGCGACCTTCGCGGCGGCTGTTACCGGAGCGGGGGCCACGACTGCGGCAGAAACCACGGTGGGAACGACGGTCGCCGGATCCATGGGGAGCGAAGGATCGATGAGTGCAGGGTCGGCAGGATCCAGGGCGACGGCAGTGTCCTCGGTGACGGCAGTGCCCGTGGCGACGGTGGGGTCGGACCCGGCGGCGGGATCAGGTGCGAAGGCCGGATCGACGACGGTCGAGGCGGGCTCGACAGCGATGGCCGGTTCGACAGCCATGGCCGGTTCGACGGCCATGGCCGGACCGATGGATTGGGTGGTGACGATGGCGATCGCGCCGATGGCGGCGAACGACGCCGTCGAGAGCCGGCTGAGCCGGCGGACGGATCCGGTCAATGGTGCTCCTCTCTACCAGGACGCCGCGCGAAGGCACGGCGGCGATGAGAAGCCGCCCGACCGGCATGGAGGACCCGTGACGATGCACGGGTGAGGTGTCGCGCAAGGCGCGAAGGGGGCCGGCGGGCACCGGCCGGGAACGACGACAAGAGGTCAGCCGTTAGGGCGGCGATGTTCTGTTGTCGTGTCCCGAACTATCGAAGTCAAAGTCCCCGCGGCGCGAAGGATACCCGAGGTCGGCCGGAAGTGAATGCGACGTTTGGATGATTTCGTCGCCAGGATCGAGCCGGCGCGTAGGTCGTCGCGGTCGTAGCGGTCCGGATCGGATACCCACTATGTCGCGTCGCGCTGCTGGCTCGCCGCTGCGACACGCCTCCGGACGTCGAGCCGGCAGGCGACCCGATCGGGCGCCCGCCCGTTCTTCCTCGCCACGGGAGGTAGCGGGTCGGCACGACCCGGATCACCTGCGAGTACGTCGCGGCGAACTCGGCCGGCGACAGGGAGATGTCGGCCATCCACGGGCCGTACTTGGCGACGAGCCTCGCGTCGAGGACCTCGATGGCCGGTCGATCGAGGAGGTGGGCCTCGCCGTCGATCAGCTGCACATCGAAGTCGGCGGCCGGGTCGCCGATGGCGAGCATCACCCGTCCCTCGGCCGCGATGTTGCGGACCTTCCGGGCCGACGGCTTGCTGAAGACGACGAAGGAGCCGTCGTCCCACAGGTACCAGACGGGCACCACGTGGGGTGCTCCGTCGGGGCGAACGGTGGTCAGCCAGGCGACCCGCTCGGCGGCGAACCGGGCCTCGAGGCCGGGCGGCACGGCGAGGGGCCGGACCGGGTCAGGCGGAGGCGAGGTCGGGCGGGGGTCCGGTTCGACCATCTCGTCACCTCGCGCATCGTCGGCCGGCATCTCCGGCCGTTGGGTCCTCAGGTTCGCCCGAGGAACGTCGCGCGGCGACCGACGGTCGTGGCGAGCCCGGGCGGCGAGCCGTCCGGTCCAGACATGGACGAACGACGGTCCGATACAGTCGGTCGATGGCGACCCGGGCGATCGTGCTTGCCGGGGGCGGTCTCACCGGCATCGGCTGGGAGCTTGGCGTCCTCCTCGGGATGCAGACAGGCGGCATCGATGTGACCGCCTGGGATCGCATGGTCGGCACGTCGGCGGGCTCGATCGTGGGTGCCTCCCTCGGCAGCGGGGATGGCCTGAGCCGCCTCACCTCGAACCTCGGCGCCGTGGAGCCGGGTGCGCTCAGTGCCCACGAGGACTCGGTCGATCGCGGCCTCCTCGCCCGGATCCACGAGCTCTGGTACGGCGCCGCCGACGTCGCGACCGGCCCGGATCAGGCCACCCGGGCCGAGATCGGTCGCCTCGCCCTCGGCTACCAGCCGGAACGAGAGGCGGAGTTCGTCGGCGTCGTCGAGCGGATCCTTCCGACGACCGAATGGCCGGCCGCCCTCCAGACGACCGCGGTCGACGCGTCCGATGGTGCCTTCCGGACGTTCGACGCGGGATCCGACGTCCCGCTCGCGGCCGCGGTGGCGGCCAGCTGCGCGGTGCCGGGAGTCTTTCCGCCCGTGACCGTCGCCGGCCATCGCTACATGGACGGCGGCGTCGGCTCGGCCTCCAACGCCGGCCTCGCCGGCGGTCACGATCTCATCGTCGTCATCGGCCCGGTGCGACCGGACTCGCCGCCGGAGCATCGCTACTTCACCGAGATCGCGGCCCTCCGGGCGGCGGGCAGTCGGGTGGTCGAGGTCGTCCTCGACGAGGCGTCGGCCCGGATCTTCGGCTCGGACCTCATCGACGTGACCCGAGCGACACAGGCTGGGATGGCCGGCTTCCCGCTCGGGCTGCGAGCGGCGCAGGAGATCGCCGCGGCGTAGCCATCCGAACGTCTCCGCCTATGCTGTCGCGCATGAACACGGAGACGGAGATGCGCGCGCCGACGAACCGCGAGGTTCGCGATGCACGACGCGCGGCACTCGACGCCGCCCTCCGCGAGCGGATCCTCGTCATCGACGGCGCGATGGGCACGATGATCCAGGCTTACGAGCTCGACGAGACCGGCTATCGCGGCGAGCGCTTCGCCGATCGGACGACGACGCCGCAGGACATCAAGGGCGACCCCGACCTGCTGAGCCTGAGCCGGCCCGAGCTGATCTCGGCGATCCACGCCTCGTACCTCGACGCCGGCGCCGACATCATCGAGACGAACACCTTCACGGCGACCTCGATCGCCCAGTCCGACTTCGGTGTCGCCCACCTCGCCCGGGAGATGAACCGGGCGGCCGCCGCGCTCGCTCGCGGCGCAGCCGACGCGGCCGAGGCCGCCGATCCATCGCGCTCCCGCTGGGTAGCCGGCGCCATCGGACCGACCAACCGGACCGCCTCGATCTCGCCCGATGTCAACGACCCGGGCGCCCGCAACGTCACCTTCGACGAGCTCGCCGAGGCGTACGGCGAGTCCGCCCGCGGCCTCATCGAAGGCGGGGCCGACATCCTCGTCGTCGAGACGATCTTCGACACGCTCAACGCGAAGGCCGCCATCTTCGGCCTCGAGACCGTCTTCGACGAGCTCGGCGAGCGCTGGCCGGTGATCATCAGCGGAACCATCACCGACGCGTCGGGTCGGACGCTCTCCGGCCAGACGACGGAGGCGTTCTGGACCAGCGTCATGCACGCCCGGCCGATCGCCGCCGGCCTCAACTGCGCCCTCGGGCCGCGCCAGATCCGCCAGTTCCTCCAGGAATTCGCCCGGGTCGCGCCGATCCCCGTCAGCGTCTACCCGAACGCCGGCCTGCCGAACGCGTTCGGTGGCTACGACGAGACGCCATCGGAGATGTCGGAGATCCTCGGCGAATTCGCCCGGGCCGGCCTCGTGAACCTCGTCGGCGGCTGCTGCGGGACGACGCCCGACCACATCCGGGCGTTCGTCGAGGCGGTCCGCGGCGTCCCGCCGCGGGTGGCGCCGGAACCCGACGACCGGACCCGACTGTCGGGCCTCGAGCCGCTGGTCATCCCCCAGCCGGGCAACGTGTTCGTCAACGTCGGTGAGCGGACGAACGTCACCGGCTCGCGCAAGTTCGCCCGCCTCATCCTCGAGGGTGATTACACGGCCGCCGTCGACATCGCCCGTGAGCAGGTCGTGAACGGCGCCCAGGCCATCGACGTGAACATGGACGAGGGGATGCTCGACTCGGTCGCGGCGATGACGAAGTTCATCAACCTCATCGCCTCGGAGCCCGACATCACGAAGGTGCCGGTGCTGATCGACAGCTCCCGCTTCGCCGTCATCGAGGCCGGCCTCAAGTGCCTCCAGGGCCGCGGCGTCGTCAACTCGATCAGCATGAAGGAGGGCGAGGCCGAGTTCCTCCGCCAAGCCCGGCTCGTCCGCCGCTACGGCGCGGCAGTCGTCGTCATGGCCTTCGACGAGGAGGGCCAGGCCGACACCGTCGAGCGGAAGGTGTCGATCGCCCGCCGTGCCTACGATCTGCTCATCGCCGAGGCGGGCTACGAGCCGCAGGACATCATCCTCGACCCCAATATCTTCGCCGTCGCGACCGGCATCGAGGCGCACGCCGCCTACGCCACGGCGTACATCGAGGCGACCCGCCGGATCAAGGCCGAGCTGCCCGGCGCCCTCGTCAGCGGCGGCGTGTCCAACGTCAGCTTCGCGTTCCGTGGCAACGACCCCGTCCGCGAGGCGATCCACTCGGTCTTCCTCTACCACGCCATCGCGGCCGGCATGGACATGGGCATCGTCAACGCCGGCCAGCTGGCGGTCTATGACGACATCGAGCCCGCGCTGCGGGACCGGGTCGAGGACGTCGTCCTCAACCGCCGGGCGGACGCCACCGAGCGACTCCTCGAATTCGCCGGGGCGATGGGCGGCGCCGGCGGTCGCGTCCGGGCGTCGCGCGAGGACGTCGCCTGGCGAGCGGCGCCGGTCAACGAGCGCCTGAGCCACGCCCTGGTCGAGGGCATCGATGCCTATATCGTCGAGGACACCGAGGAGGCCCGGCTAGCATCGGCTCGGCCGATCCAGGTGATCGAGGGGCCGTTGATGGACGGCATGAACGTCGTCGGCGACCTGTTCGGGTCGGGCCGGATGTTCCTGCCCCAGGTCGTCAAGAGCGCCCGGGTCATGAAGCGGGCGGTCGCCCACCTCATCCCCTTCATCGAGGCGGAACGGCTGGAGCGAGGCGGAGTGGACGATGGCGCCCGCCGTTCGGCCGGCAAGGTGTTGCTGGCGACCGTGAAGGGCGATGTCCACGACATCGGCAAGAACATCGTCGGGGTCGTCCTCGGCTGCAACGACTACGAGGTGATCGACCTCGGGGTGATGGTCCCCTGGGCACGGATCGTCGAGGTGGCCCGGGCGGAAGACGTCGATATCATCGGCCTGTCGGGCCTCATCACGCCCTCGCTCGAGGAGATGGCCATCACCGCCGGCGAGCTCGAGCGCGAGGGATTCTCACTGCCGCTCCTCATCGGTGGGGCGACGACGTCGCGGGCCCACACCGCCGTCCGGATCGAGCCGCGCTACAGCGGCCCGACGGTCCACGTCCTCGACGCATCGCGGGCGGTCGGCGTCGCCAGCCGGCTCATGAACCCCGACACGCGCGACGAGCTGATCGCGACGACCCGCAACGAGTACGAGGCGATCCGTCGCGAGCGGGAGGACCGCCACGAGGTCGACAAGCTGCTCACGCTCGAGGCAGCCCGGGCGAACCGGCTCGTCGTGGATCGCTCGGCGGGATCGGCCGGCGCCGCCCCGCCACGTCCCACGTTCATCGGCGCCCAGGCCGTCGAGGCGCCGCTCGAGGCGCTCGTCGAGCGGATCGACTGGTCGCCGTTCTTCACGACCTGGGAGCTGGCCGGCCACTACCCGGCGATCCTCAGCGACCCGGTCGTCGGTCGGGCCGCCTCGGACCTCTTCGCCGACGCGCAACGACTCCTCGAGCGGATCGTCGGCGAAGGCCTCCTCCGCGCCCGCGGCGCGGTCGGTTTCTGGCCCGCCTGGGCCACGGAGGACGACGACATCGAGCTGTTCGCCGACGAATTGCGGAGCCGATCGATCGCCCGCATCGCGACCCTCCGCCAGCAGATGGCCAAGTCGGGCGGCCGACCGAACATCGCCCTGTCCGACTTCGTCGCCCCGTGCGACGCCGGAGCGACCGACTACCTGGGGGGCTTCGCCGTGACCGCCGGCCTCGGCACGGACGAGGCGGTCCGGGACTTCGAGGCCGCCCATGACGACTACAACGCGATCCTCGTCAAGGCGCTCGCCGACCGGCTCGCCGAGGCCTTCGCCGAGTGGCTCCACGAGCGGGTCCGCCGCGAGCTCTGGGGATATGCCCCCAACGAGTCGCTTTCGAACGACGACCTCATCGCCGAGCGCTACCAGGGGATCCGCCCCGCCCCGGGTTACCCGGCCTGCCCGGACCACACCCAGAAGCGGACGCTCTTCTCACTCCTCGACGCGCCCGAGCGGGCCGGCATCACGCTGACCGAGTCGTTCGCGATGCTGCCGACCGCCGCGGTGGCCGGCTGGTATCTGTGGCACCCCGAATCGCACTACTTCGGCGTCGGCCGGATCGGCCGCGACCAGGTCGCGGACTACGCCCGTCGGACCGGCCTCGACCTTCCCACGGCCGAGCGCTGGCTCGCACCGAACCTCGCCTACGACCGGGTGTGATCTGCCCTCGCGGTTGGTGACCAGGCGATGAGCCGGCTGAGTCGCCGTCGCTGGTGTCTATCGTCGAAATCTCTCCCCGGACGTCGAAATAGCGGGTGACAGCGTGACGGGCGCACTCACGTTGGCGGACGCTCCGGAGCCTGCTCGCGGTCGTGGCTCTGACGAGCGGCATGGTCATCGCGGTCTACGTCGTCTTGGTCGTGCTAGCCCTGCTCTGGATGGGCGGCGAGGTCGATTAGGGCTCGGCGAACCGTGACGGCGATGAGCGGTGCCGAGCGGATGCCCGTCTTCGCGCCCGGCAACGCGATCAGGCGCTCGAAACTGGCCGAACTTCGTGTCGACCGTCTGGCCCTAGCCAGGGTTGTCCGGGTGCGGAACCGTGACCACCTCGAGGCCCTCGATGCCGATGAAGTCGTCCGGATTGCACGTGTACACGGGCAGGTCGTTGGCGATCGCGGTGGCTGCGATCATCGCGTCGTAAGCGCGAGCTGCAGTCTTTCGGCCGGCTCGACGGAGCGAGGAGGCGACCCGACCAAAGGCGCGAGCGGCATCCACGTCGAAGGGCAGTGGGTCGAAGTCAGCCTCGGCCTGCTGCAGATGGGCGAGTCGGGCGGCGCGCTCTCCATCTGAAGTCGCGACGAGCGGCCCGACAGACAGCTCAGCGAGGGTGACCGCAGAAATCAACGGGCCGGCAGGCAATGCATCCGGGTCGCGCAGCCGGGGCAGGAGGATCACCGTGCTCGTATCGAGTAGGCCAGCGGGGTGCCGGATCACAGGCGTGGATCGACCACCCGATCCAGGTCTCGGCGAAGGTGACCGCCATCGACAGTCGGCAGGCGCTGCCAACGACGCAGAAGGGCCGCAGCCCCTATGGCCCTTGTCCGATACGGTCTGAGCTCAGCGACAGGACGGCCGTCCCTCGTCACCGTCACACGCTCACCGGCGGCGACCCTGTCGACGACCTCGCCGCCGCGGTTCCGCAGTTCTCTGATCGTCACGTCCGCCATGGCACGCATTGTATCACGCGTGATACAACCGAGGGGAGCGTCAGCCGGCGTAGCGCCAGAGCGGGCGGCCGGCGACGCCGGGCCGGACGTGGAAGAGGCTGCCGGCGTGAGGCTGGGCCTCGCGATCGGCCGCGGGGAGGTCCTTCCAGGCACTCGTGACGTAGAGGTCCTCGTACGTCGGACCGCCGAAGGTCATGCTCGTGATGCGGGCGGCGGGGAAGCGGATCTCGCGGTCGAACGAGCCGTCCGGAGCGTAGCGGCGGATGCACCAGCCGTCCCACAGGGCGACCCAGAGGTAGCCCTCGGCGTCGAGGGTCAGACCGTCGGGGCCGCCATCGGCCTGGCGGTCGAACGTGATGTGGACCCGACGATCCGAGAGGGCCCCGGTCGCAGCGTCCCAGCGGAACGTGTCGACGGACTGGGCGAGGGTGTCGATGTAGTACATCGTCTCGCCGTCGGCGGCCCAGTCCAGCCCGTTCGAGATCGAGATCGGGGTGACGACCGCGGTCGCCGTCCCGTCGGCATCGAGGCGGTAGAGGGTCCCGAGCCCGGGGCCTTCGTCGCGGGCCATCGTTCCCGCCCAGAACCGGCCGGCGGGATCGACCTTCCCGTCGTTCATCCTCGTCAGGGCGTCGTCCGCCTCGATCGGGGCGAGGAGCCGCGTCTCCGTCGTCGCCCGGATCGAGGAGCCGGAAGCCGTCGTCGGTGGCGAGGACGAGCCCACCGCCACGCCGAAGTGCGACCGAGCCGACGGGTCGCCCGACGGAGAGCGTCGTGTCGGTGCCCGTCCGTGGTTCGGTCCGGTGGATGACCCCCTCGATGATGTCGACCCAGACGACCTCACCCGAGTCGGGGTCCCAGATCGGGCCTTCGCCGAGCTGGACCCGGGCATCGAGCACGATGTCCACCGCGTCCGACATCGATCGTCCTCCTCCGCCGCTCACCTGCACGACCGGGCGTGCGTCACGCACGGCCGGATCGCCCGCCCGGACGCCCATGATGCCGTTATCGTGGGCCCGGCATCGGGCCGAGGCGCCGTGGGCGCCCGCGGTCCACGGTGAACCAAGGAGGCCTCGTGCGGACCGGACCGGAGGTCGTCACCCTTGGCGAGTGCCTCGTATCGCTCGTCGCGGGCGAGGTCGGGCCGTTGGCCGAGGCCACCACGTTCCACCGTCACGTCGCCGGGGCCGAGGCGAACGTCGCCGTCGGCCTGGTCCGGCTCGGCCATCCGGTCGCGTTCATCGGGCGGGTCGGCGACGACGGCTTCGGGACGGCGATCCTGCGCCGCCTCCGGGGCGAGGGCGTCGACACCCGCTGCATCCGGGTCGAGCCCGATGCGGGCACGGGCATCATGTTCCGCGAGCGGCGGGCGGTGGGCCCATCGGAGGTCCTGTATCGACGGGCCGGTTCGTCCGGTTCGCGGCTCGGCCGGGACGACATCGCGGCGGCGGTCGAGGCCGGTCTCTTCGGCGGGGCGCGCCATCTCCACTTGACCGGCATCACCCCGGCACTGTCGGAGAGCTGCCGCGGAGCGGTCGACGCCGCGATCGAGGCCGCCCGAGCCGCGGGCATGACGATCAGCCTCGATCTCAACCTGCGCCGCCGCCTGTGGACCGACGAGCAGGCTCGGCCGGTGCTGGCCGGGCTCGTCCCGTGGGCAGACATCGTGTTCGCCTCGCTCGAGGAGGCCGTCGTCGTGGCCGGCGGCGCGGCCGGCGGCTCGACGATCGGCGGCTCGGCCGGCGGCTCGACGATCGGTGGCGATCCGACGGAACGAGCGGCGGCGACGGCCCGGCGCCTGCTAGACCTCGGACCGCGGCGGGTCGTCCTCAAGCTCGACGCCGGTGCGTCGGGCTCGTACGCGGCGGACGGCTCGTCGGTGGTCGTGCCGGCCGTTCCGGACGTCCCGCTCATCGACCCGGTCGGAGCCGGCGATGCGTTCGGCGCCGGCTACCTCGCCGGGATGCTCGAAGGTCTCGATGAGGCGACCGCCCTCGCCCTCGGCAACGCCTGCGGCGCGTCAGTGGTGGGGGCGGAGGGGGACCTCGCCGGCGCTCCCAGCCGGGCCGAGGCGGATCGGATCCGGCGGTTCAGCGCGGGGCAGTCGATCCGCTGAGCGCGGCCTGCGACTCGGCGGCGGCCTCCGCGAGCCTCTCCTCGAGGTCGGCGTCCTCGATCCGGGGTGCGACCATCGGCACCTCAGAGCCGGCGACGAACGCCCCGACGACCGCGGCGGTGTCCTCGAGCGCATCCCACCAGATCATGTGGCCGGCCCGGACGGTCCGCTCGGTGTAGCTCGGCCCGAGGTCCGCGGCGAGCCTGGCGCGGAGGGCCGGCGTCACGTAGCCGCCGGTGTCGGCGATGACGAGCAGCAGCTCCCCGGGGAACCCGCCCAGGGACACCGGCGGTCGCGTCATCTCGCTCCAGCCGACGATCACCGCCGAGCGCGAGAACCGGAGCCGGAATCGGCCGTCGTCGCCCTCGGCGAGGTGCTCCTTGAGATCCTCGCGGACCTGCGTCACGGCCTGCGGCGATCGATCAGCCAGACGGGCCGCGAGCGCCTCCTCGAAGCTCGGCCAGCCATCGTCGAGCCGCGTCTCCTCGGCGGCATCGCGCATCCGAGCCGGATCGAGGCCGATCGCCGGATCGAGGAGGATGACCCGACGGACGCGCTCGGGAGCGGTCGCCGCCAGGTGCGTCGCCAGCAGCCCGCCGAACGAATGCCCGACGACATCGACGCGCTCGTGCCCGCCGTGATCGAGGACAGCCAGCAGGTCGGCGACGTGGGTCGCCGCGTCCCATGGGGGATCCCAGGTCGAAGAGGCGTGCCCACGGAGGTCGGGCGCGAGCACCGCCCGATCGGGGAATGCCGCCGCGGCGAACGGCCCGAACCGGGCGCCGTGGCCCATGACGCCGTGGACCGCGAGCACGGGGATGTCCGCCGGTCCGGGCGGCCCGAAGCGGTGGACGTGAAGGCGAGGACCGACCACGCGTCGTAGCGTAGCCTCCAGACCGATCGGAGGTGTAGGGCGTGCGAAAGATCGTCGTGTACGAGTTGTTGTCCCTCGACGGGGTCGCCGAGGACCCAGATAGCTTCTTGGCCGACTGGGACGACGCGATGGACGCCAACCTTGCCGCTGTGATCGCGACGCAGGACGCGGTCATCCTCGGCCGCCGCAGCTACACCGAGTGGGCGCAGTTCTGGCCGAGCAGCCAGATCGAGCCATTCGCGACATTCATCAACGGGGTCAAGAAGTATGTCGCGACATCGACGCCCCTTGATCGAGATTGGGCGAATGCGACGGCGCTCGACGGGGAGCTCGTCGAATCCGTTCGGGATCTCAAGCAGCATCGCGGAGGCGATATCGGCGTTCACGCCAGTATCTCGGTCGCTCAGGCGCTGCTCGCGGCCGACGTTGTCGACGAACTCAGGCTCGTGATAGCGCCGAGGATCGCCGGCCGCGGACGACGGCTCCTCGACGGCCTGCCATCGATCCAGCTCGGATCGATCCGAAGCGAGATCTCACCGACCGGCTATCTGCTCGTCGGCTATCGCCTTATCCGCTAAGCCGGCGGGTGATCGGCGAGTCGCGCCTCGAAGCGGGTGCCGCCGCCCGGCGCATCCGCGACCTCGATCGTGCCGCCGTGGCGCTCGACGACCCAGGCCGCGATGGCGAGACCGAGACCGGTCCCACCCTCCGCCGAGCCGGGTGCTCGCCAGAACCGATCGAAGACCCGGGCCCGATCCTCCGGCCGGATGCCTGGACCCTGATCGTCGACCGTGAGCGACGCGCCGCCGCGCTCGCGCGGTTCGATCGATACCCGCACGATGCCGCCGGCCGGACCGTGGCGGATCGCGTTGTCGGTGAGGATCGTCGCGAGCTGGCGGAGCCTCGTCCGGTCACCGGTGAGTGGCGCCGGCCGCCCATCCACGACGAGTTGCACTCCTCGTTCCGCGGCCACCGGTCGAAGGATGTCGACGGATTCCGTCGCGAGCTCGGTGAGGTCGAGGGGCTCAGGGCTCAGCTGCTCGATGCCGGAGTCGGTCCGCGCCAGGAGGAGGAGATCGCCGACGAGCGCGGTCAGGTGGTCGACTTCGACGCGGACGTCTTCGAGTGCCTCGCTCTCGGCGCCGAGCGTGCGATCCGGATGACGTTCGAGATGCTCGACCGTCGCCTTGATGACCGTCAGCGGCGTCCGGAGTTCGTGGCTCGCATCGGCCGTGAATTCGCGCTGGCGGCGGAGCGAATCGCGGATCGGCACGAGGGCCCGTTGTGCGTATACCCAACCGCCGAGGACGGCCGCGATGAGCGCAGCGATGCCGCCGCCGATGAGGACGGCGAGGAGCGTGTTGAGCGTCCCTTCCTCGGCGCTGATGTCCTGGGCGACCTGGACGACGACGGTGCCGTCCTTCCGGCTGACCGGCTCGCTGAGGATCCGGATGGGCACGCCGGACAGGTGGACGGTCCGCACATCGGTGGCGCCGGTCAGGGCGACGGCGATCGCGTCCGAATTCGGCAGCCCCTGGATGCGTCCCTGCGGCCCGATCACGCCTCCAGTGGGCGTGACGATCATCGCGACCGTGTTCGGGGCCGGCCCGCCGAACGAGATACCGACATCGGGCTGGTCCTGGAACCGGTCCGGGAACGGCCCGGGAACGTTGGAGATGAAGCGCTCGAGGCCAGCCGCACGCTGCTCGAGCTGGCCCCGGCTCGTCGCCGCGAGGGACGAGGCGACGGCGCCGTAGATGGCGACGCCGAGGACGAGGAGGGCGACGAGCATCGTCGCGGCACTCCAGGCCACGAGCCTGCGGCGCGTCCGACGGAGGAGCGGCGCGTCCGGTCCGCTGGCGGCGGTCGTGAACGGCTCCGTCCCGAGGGGGAGCCCGAGGGAGCCGGCCGGGGTCGTGGTGGCGTTCGGTTCCGGGCCTCCGGCGGGCGCCTCCAACGTGTCTGGGTCGTCGAGTGCGGCGGCGAAGGCCTCTGCGCCGCCGACGGGCGCCGTATTTGGCTGGACGGCCGGGGGGCTCGCGAGCGGTCCCGTCCCCGGTGGTCCTGCGACCCCCGGCTCGGTCATCGGTCGGACAGCCGGTAGCCGACGCCGCGGACCGTCTCGATCCGGGCGCCGTCCGTCCCGAGCTTCGTCCGCAGGTAGTGGATGTAGACCTCCACCGAGTTCGGGGTCAGGGCCGCGCCGACCGGCCAGGCCCGGTCGAGCAGCTCATCGCGGGACAGGACACGGCCGGGATTGCGGAGGAGGCACTCGAGGAGCGCGAACTCCTGTCGCGACAGGGCGACCTCCTCGCCGTCGAGGGTCACCCGCCGGCTCGGTTCGTCGAGGACGATCGAGCCGTTCGTGAGGCGCCGGGCCCCCCGACCGGTTCGGGAGGTCGCCGCCCGACGGCCGAGGGCCCGCAGGCGGGCCGCCAGCTCGTCGTAGGCGAACGGTTTGACGAGGTAGTCGTCGGCTCCCGCGTCGAGGCCGGCGACCCGGTCGCCGATCGCGTCGCGGGCGGTGAGCATGAGGATCCCGAGGCTCGAGCCGGCGGACCGGACCCGACGGGCGACCTCGAGCCCCGAGATGTCCGGCAGCCCGATGTCCAGGATCATCGCGTCGAGGCTGCCGTTGGCGCCCTCGACGAGATCGAGCGCTGTCGCCCCGTCCCCGGCCACGTCAACGACATGACGGTCGTCGCGGAGCAGGCGGACGAGCGCCCGGGCGAGCCGGGTGTCGTCCTCGACGAGGAGCAGGTGCATCGGACCGCTACTGCCCGAGGACCGTGATGGACTGGGCCGTGCCGAGGCCGCGACCGGCCCCGCCGGTGCCGTTGCCGGTTCCGGGGTTGACTCCGCCACTCGGGTTCGGGCTGGCGCGGTTGATGCCACCCGTGCCGGGCTGGAGCTGGACCAGGACCTTGGCTCCCGACGTGACGTCGGAGGCGCTGGCCGCGGCCTGCGAGTGATAGGTCGTCGAGCTGTCGATCGGGATCGTGATGGTGCCCCCACCCGTGACCTGGAGGGTGATGTGGTCGGACGCGACCTCGGTCACGGTACCGCTAAGGGCGACCGAGCCCCCGCCGAAGCGACCGGCGAAGGCGCCACCGCCCGTTCCGTTGCCGCCGGTGCCACCCGTCCCGGTGCCACCGCCCGCGCCGGCTCCCCCACCGCCGAAGAACCCACCACCGCGCGTGGCGACGGCGGGTGCCGGGGCGGTGACTCGTCCCGCGGCGAAGGCCACGCCGCCGACGGCCACGAGGACGGCGATGCCGAGGACGATCGAGATCGGATCGCGCCGCCGCGGCGAGGACTTCTTGGCGAGCGTCGGTGCTGCCGCGGCGACGGGCATCGTCGGAGCGGGACCCCAGTCGATCGTCGAGCCGGGACCCGTCCCGACCGGCTGGGCCGGCACGGGCGCGTAAGCCGGGCTCGTCGGCGGCGCCCACTCGGCGCCGGGCTGTGGCTGTGCCGCCGGCTGCGGTGCCGCCGGCCCTGGGGTCGGCTGGGGTGTCACCGGTTGGGCGGTGGTCGGGTCGTTGGGGTTCATCGGGTTCTCCGTCTGCTTGGGTGCGATGGCTGGGTGGTTTGTCGTGGGTGGATGGTCGATCGGTCTGTTGTCCTTCTCGGGCGACCCCGTCATTCGTAGCGCAGGGCGGCGATCGGATCGAGGACGGCGGCCTGGCGGGCGGGCCAGACGCCGAAGACGATGCCGACGGCGGCACTGAAGCCGACGGCCAGGACGAGGGTTTCCGGGGCGATGACGAGCGGCCAACCGGCCACCCGGTCGATGCCGGCCGATACGAGCACACCGGCCAGGATGCCGACGAGCCCGCCGAGGATCGACAGTGTCAGAGCTTCGATCAGGAACTGGAGGAGGATGTCGCGGCGCCGGGCGCCGATCGCCTTGCGGATGCCGATCTCGCGGGTCCGCTCGCGAACGGAGACCAGCATGATGTTCATGATCCCGATGCCGCCCACGATGAGTGAGATCGAGGCGATGCCGGCCAACAGCGCGGTGAGGATGGCGGTCACATTGCCGACGGTGCTCAGCAGCTGGGCCTGGTTCGTGATCGAGAAGTCGCTGGTGTCGGTCGGCGCGAGGTCGTGGCGATCACGGAGCGTCGTCGTTATCTCGTTCGTGACCGGCGTCATCTGGTCGGCGGTGGCGACGCTCACCGAGATCGAGCGGATGCTGTCGCTGCCGGTGAAGTATTTCTCCACCGCGGGCAGGGGCACGACGACCTGGTCGTCCTGATCAAGGAAGCCGACGCTGCCCTTCGGCTGGAGGATGCCGATCACCTGGAACGGCAGCCCGCCGATCGAGATGGTCGAACCGATCGACGAGGCACCGAGCCCAAGGTCATCGGCGGTCGTCTTGCCGAGGACCGCGACCCGGACGCCGCTCGTGACCTCGGCGGGGTTGAGGAACGAGCCCTGCCAGACGTCGAAGTTGCGAACCTGGGCGTAATCGGCCGTCGTCCCGATTATCGTCGTGGTCGTGTTGAGGGCGCCGGCGACGACGACCTGCTGGGTCTGGGCGGCCGGAGCGACCGCCGCCACCCCGTCGAGGGTCGTCAGCGCGGTCGCGTCCTCCGTCGTGAGAGTCGTCGATGAGCCGGCCGCGCCCCGGACGAGGCCCGTCGTCGTCGCGCCGGGGTTGACGGTGAGGAGGTTCGTGCCGAGCGATTCGAGCTGCGTCGTGATGCCCGATGTCGCGCCGTTGCCGACGGCGACAAGGGCGATGACCGAGGCGACGCCGATGATGATGCCGAGCATCGTGAGGGCGGCTCGAAGGCGACTGACGGCGAGCCGGGCGAGGGCGAGGCGGACGAGCTCGATGACGCTCATGCCACGAGCCGCCCGTCGCGGATGTGGATCTGCCGCGGGGCTGCCGCGGCGACGTCCGGATCGTGGGTGATGAGGACGACTGTCCGACCCGCCGCGTGGAGCTCGCGGAAGACAGCCAGGACGTCCGCGCCGGCGTGGCTGTCGAGGTTGCCGGTCGGCTCGTCGGCAAGGATGAGGGGCGGGTTGGTCACCAGGGCCCGGGCGATCGCGACGCGCTGCTGCTGCCCGCCGGAGAGCTCGGTCGGCTGATGGTTGAGTCGATCGCCGAGGCCGAGTCGCTCGAGGGCGACCGTCGCCCGCTCCACGCGCTCACGACGACTCACTCCCTGGTAGAGGAGGGGGGTCATGACATTCTCGAGCGCGGTCGTCCGCGGGAGCAGGTTGTACGACTGAAACACGAAGCCGACGAACCGGCTGCGGACGGCGGCGAGGCCGTCATCGTCGAGCTCGGCCACGGACGTGCCGGCGAGATGGACCTCGCCGGACGTCGGCCGATCGAGGCACCCGATGAGGTTCATGAGGGTGCTCTTGCCGGAACCCGACGGACCGATGATGGCGACGAACTCGCCGACCTCGACCCGAAGGTCCGCCTCGACGAGGGCCGGGACCTCGAGCTCGCCCATCCGGTAGACACGGCTCGCCCGGCGTATGTCGATGACGGGGATCGTGTCGATCGGCGGCGGCATGATCATGGCCGGCGGTCGGCCTGCGGTCGTCTCGGGAAGGGGGGCGGGCAGTCCCGTCGTGTCCTGTAGGTTCGCCCCCGCCGGGATCGCCCCGGTCGTGATCGGGCCCCGCTCCGGGAACGACGAGGGGGTGGCTGCGGTCACGGGTTCGTCACCACCCCGCCGCCTGGGCCGCCCTTACCGCCTCCAGCCCCACCGCCATTGAACCGGCCACCCCCGCCGGCCCCACCGCCGCCGAGGCCCGGGAAGCCCGTCGTCGTGTTGTTGGTGCCGGTCAGGCTGGCGGTCGTGCCGGTGACGACCTCCTGGCCCTGGGTCAGGCCGCTCGTGATCTCGGCGTAGGTGTTCGTGACGAGCCCGACCTGGACGGCTGTGTTGGTCGCCTGTCCGTCACCTCCGAGGACGAGGACCGAGTAGGAGCCGTTGGCACCCTGCAGCGCCGCCGTCGGGACGGCGAGCGCGTTCGCCGACTGCGCCAGGGTCACCGTGACCTGGGCGCTCATGCCGGTCCGGATCGTCGCCGGTGGGTTCGTCAGGGAGATGGTGACCGCGTACGAGACGACACCGCCGGAGGTGCTGGCCGGTTGGGCGGCGATGTCCGTGACCGTGCCGTCGATCGGCGTCGTGCCGACCGCCTTGATCGTGACCGCAGCGGCCTGGCTGACCTTGAGGGACGGCAGGTCCGTCTCCGTGAAGTCGGCCGACACCTGGAGCTGAGCCGAGGCGAGCGAGATGGCGGCGCCGGACGGCGCGTTCGTGCCGACCGCCACGTTCACCGCCGTCACCGTGCCGGCGACCGGAGCGGTGATCGTCGAGTACTGGACGGCGAGCTCGGCCGAGGTGAGACTCGACTGGGCCGAGGCGACCGCCGCCGAATCGGTCGCGATCTGGGCCGCGTCGGCCGGCGCGACCTGCTTCGTGTAGTTGTGCTTGGCCGAGGTGACGCCGTGCGCGGCGTTGGTGACCTGGTTCGCCGCCTGGTGGTTCGATGCCGTCGCCCGGGCCTCGGTCGACGTCAGGTTCTGCTTGGCCTGGGTGACCGCTCGCTGGTCGGCGGAGATCGTCGGCGCCGGCGCACCGGCCTTCTTGTCGGCCGACAGCTGCTTCTCGGCGCTCGTCACGGCCGACCTCGCCTGGGAAACCGAGATCGCGTTCTGCTGCCGGGTGTCGGAGGCGGATTGCTCCGCCTGGGCGAGCTGGGTCTCGGCCTGGGTGACGGAGTCGCGGGCGCTCGCCCGGGTGATGCCGTTGGGGCCCGACTTGTCAGTCGAGAGGCGGGACTTCGCGGCGGCGAGGTTCGCCTGGGCGACCTGGAGGGCAAGCTTGGCGCTGGCCGGGTCGGCCGTGGCGAGGACGTCGCCGGCGGCGACGACGCTGCCGACGGTCGTGTTGACCGCGGTGACGGGCCAGACGGTGGACGATCCGGAGTTGCCGTTCGAGCTGTTGCTCGAGCTGCTCGACGAGCTGCTCGACGACGAGGAGCTGGCCGGCTGCGGCGCGACCCCGAACGACATCGAATACGTGGTGGCCGCGGAGACATTGCCGGTCGCCGCGGCGCTCTCGGTGACGTCACGGCGGACGACGGCCGCGGTGAGGTACTGACTGGCGGCGCTCGAGCTGGACGTCGGGATCACGCCGGCCACGACGGCTATCGCCCCCACCCCGACGACCAGCAGGACGACGACGAGCAGGACGCGCAGGAATCGCATGGATAAGCCTCAAGGGAAGCCGCGGAACATGCGGCATGACGGCGGTATATCGCCGCGATCCTAGGGCCCCAGCCTGAGACGGTCCTGAGACGGTTGGGGCTTCGACGTGCCGGACGGCCGCGAGCCCCCGGTGATGGATGGGCCCCCGCCGACGCCGAGTCACACCCGGACCCGCGACCCAATCGCATCCTTTCCGGTCCTCGGGGGGCGGCGACTCAGAAGACCACCGGGCCGATGCTCCACGTCCCGGACCCGGCGTGTGACACGCACGCGCCACGCACGGGTCCACGGAGTGCGCCGGAGGAGTCTCGACACCCCGATGCAGCGCCGACGGATCGCCGATGATCCACCGCTCTACGACTCCCGCTACGAGCACGATGCCTGCGGTATCGGATTCGTAGCCGATGCCGGCGGGCGGTCCGCGCGCCGGGTCCTCCCCCTCGCCCTGGCCGGCCTTGCCGCGCTCGGTCACCGCGGTGCGTTCGCCGCCGACGGTGAGTCGTCGGATGGCGCCGGCATCTCCCTTCCGCTCGAGCCGGCCCTCCGGGCGCGGATCGGCGCGGATGCCACTGTCGGAGCTGGCGACCGACCGGCGGTCTTCCAGCTGTTCCTCCCTGCCGGTCGAACCTCCCAGGCACGTGCCAGAGGCCTCGTGGAGTCGGCGCTCGAGTCCGAGGGCCTCGCCGTCGCTCGATGGCGGACCGTGCCGAGCGATCCATCGGCACTCGGGCGGGAAGCCGGCGCGTCGCGCCCGGCCTTCGTCCAGGCCTTCGTGGCGCCATCGGAGGCCATCGTGGGGGCGGATAGTGCCGGCGCTACCGGCAGGGCCGCCGACCGGGCCGCCGACGCGGACGTGGATCTCCGCATCGTCCGGGCCCGTCGTCGCATCGAGAGCGGAGCGCGGGAACGGGGCATCGCCGACCTGTCGATCGCCTCGGCGTCGAGGGACACGATCGTCTACAAGGGCCTCGTCGCGGGAGGACGCCTTGCCCGGCTCTACCCCGACCTCGAGCCCGGCCCGACCGGCCTGGCGACGAGATACGCCCTCTTCCACCAGCGCTACGCGACGAACACGCGACCGGTCTGGCGACTCGCCCAGC
Organism: uncultured Chloroflexia bacterium; assembly: GCA_963745405.1. Lineage (GTDB taxonomy): Bacteria > Chloroflexota > Limnocylindria > Limnocylindrales > CSP1-4 > C-114. Next base: position 735,729 of record CAVUWY010000002.1, read on the forward strand.
CGTTCCGGCTCGTCGCCCACAACGGCGAGATCAACACGGTCCGTGGCAACCGGGAGCAGGTCCGGGGGCGCACCGCCGACCGCGACCCGAACGGCCTCCTCCGCTCGATCCTCGAGACCGGGCCGCTCCTTTCCCCGGACGGATCGGACTCGCTGTCCCTCGACGAGGCGATGGAGCTGCTCGTCGCATCCGGCTGGGACCTCCCCGTCGCTCTCCTGGCCGCGATCCCCGAGGCGATGGCGGTCCGCCGCAGCCCGCACGCGCCGGTCGCGGCTCTGCGCCGGCGGACTGCGGGCTTCCTCGCTCCCTGGGACGGACCCGCCGCGATCGTCTTCGCCGACGGTCGACGGGTAGGCGCGATGGTCGACCGCAACGGCCTTCGCCCCGCCGCGTTCGCGGTCACCCGCGATCGGCTGGTCGTGACCGCCTCGGAGGCCGGGGCGATCCCGCTGACGGCGGCCGAGGTCGTCCGCCGCGGCCGCCTCGGCCCGGGCGAGATGCTGCTCGTCGATCCTGCCCGGCGGCGGATCCTCGAGGACGCCGACGCCAAGTCGGCCCTCCTGCGGCGCTCGCGGTCCGACCGCGGTCCGCGCGACACCCACGTCGACCGGGTGCCGGAGATCGTCTTCGGGGCGGGGACCGTGCCGGGAGCGGATCAGGTGCCGGGAACCGGGACGCCGGTTGCCGTATCCGGGACGCCGACCTCACCGCCGCTGCGCTACCTCGTCGGGCTCGACGCCGAGCGGCTCCGGCTCGACATCCGGACGATGGCGCTCGAGGGCCACGAGCCGCTGTGGAGCATGGGCGACGACACGCCGACGCCCGGACGGAGCGCGCTCGATCGACGGGTGGTCGACCATCTCCGCCAGTCGTTCGCCCAGGTCACCAACCCGCCGATCGATCCCGAGCGCGAGCGGATCGTCATGGACCTCCGGGTCGACCTCGGCCGACGCCCTCCGCTGCTCGGTGGCCGGCTGCCCGCTCCGCGGACGCTGCGGCTGGAGCGACCGGTCGTCGCCGATCTCGACGGCCTCGAAGCCGCGCTCGACCGGAGCCACTCGCACCATCTCCTGCGCCTCGACGCGACGTGGGATCCGGCCGACGGACCGGCGGGGCTCGCGGCCGCCCTCGACGGCCTGGCCGCGGCGTCGGTCGCGGCGGCCGGCGGACGGACCGATATCGTCCTCCTGTCCGACCGATCGCTCTCCCTCGACCGGCTGCCGATCCCGTCGGTCCTCGCGGTCGGCGCGGTCCACGCTGCGCTCACCGACGCCGGCCTTCGCGGCCGGCTCGACATCGCGGCCGCGGCCGGCGATGTCCTCGATGTCCATTCGCTGGCGATGGTCCTTGCGGCCGGTGCGACCGTCGTCCATCCATGGCTCGCCTTCGAGTGCGCCGCCGAGCTCGCCGGAACCCGCGGAGCGGAGGACGTGACGCCGACGGCGGCCGGCGAGCGCCTCCTCGATGCGTTCGATGCCGGGCTTCGGAAGACGCTCGCCCGGATGGGCATCGGTTCGGTCACGTCGTACATCGGGGCAGGGCTCGTGGAGAGCGTCGAACTCCACGCGGACCTCCTGGCCCGCTGCCTCCCGGCGGCCAGCGCCTGGCCCGGTTCCGTGACGCTCGACGACCTTGCCGCACGACAGCTGCGGCGTCTCGAGGCAGCGCGGGCGATCCCGCTCGAGGGGCGTGAGGGCCGTGAGGTCCGCCTTCCCGATCCCGGCTTCGCCCGCTTCCGGGCCGACGGCGAGACCCACCTGTACTCCCCGAAGATCGCCGCCGAGATCACGGCCATCGCCGCCAGGCCGATCGCGTCTGCCGCCCTCAACGAGGCGCTGGCGCACTATCGGGAGGCGCTCGACACCCGCGATCCGTCGGTCGTCCGAGACGGCATCGAGATCCGGCCGGCGGCGCTTGGCCAGTCCGTGCCCCTCTCGGCCGTCGAGCGGGCCCCCTCGATCGTCCGCCGCTTCGTCGTCTCGGCGATGAGCGTCGGCGCGCTGAGCCCGGAGGCCCACCGCGCCCTGACCATCGGGATCCAGCGCGCCGGCGGGGCGGCGAACACCGGAGAGGGCGGCGAGGACCCGGCCTGGTATGCGCCCGGTCCCGACGGCGAACGGACCGACTCCCGGATCAAGCAGGTCGCGTCGGCCCGGTTCGGCGTTACCGCCGCCTATCTCGCCCGGGCCGAACAACTCGAGATCAAGATGGCCCAGGGCTCGAAGCCCGGCGAGGGTGGCCAGCTGCCCGGCCGCAAGGCGACGCCGTACATCGCCGCCCTCCGGCGGGGCCAGCCGGGTATCTCCTACGTCAGCCCGCCGCCCCACCACGACATCTACTCGATCGAGGACCTCGCCCAGCTCATCGCCGACCTGCGGGCGATCAACCCGACGGCCCGGATCGGCGTCAAGCTCGTCGCCAGCCGCGGCGTCGGGACGATCGCGGCCGGGGTCGCCAAGGCCGGCGCGGATTACATCCACCTGTCCGGCCACGCTGGTGGGACGGGGGCGTCGCCGCTGTCGTCGATCAAGCACGTCGGTGCGCCGTGGGAGCTCGGCCTCGCCGAAGTCCACCAGGTCCTCCTCCGCAACGGTTTGCGAGACCGAGTATCACTTCGTACCGATGGCGGCCTGCGGACCGGCCACGACCTGTTGATCGCGGCACTCCTCGGGGCCGAGGAATTCGCCTTCGGGACCGCTGCCCTCGTGGCACTGGGTTGCGACATGGCCCGCCAGTGCCACCTCGACACCTGTCCGACCGGGATCGCCACCCAGCGCGAGGACCTCCGAGCGAAGTTCAGCGGCACGCCCGAGCAGGTCGAGCGGTTCGCGACGACTGTCGCCGAGGACCTCCGCCGTGAGCTCGCCTCGATCGGCGCGACGGCCGTCGGCGAGGTGATCGGCGAGTCGGCCCGAGTCCTGCGCGCTCGACCCGGTGGGAGGCTCGACCTGCGCGGCGTCCTCGGGGCTCCGGCCTGGCCGGCGGACGCGGCCCGTCGGGCCGATCCGGCCGCGGCTGCCACCGTCGTCCGCCACGCCCCGGCCTCCCCGCTCGAGGCCCGCCTCTCGGCGGCCCTTCGCGGCCAGGGCTCGGTGTCGCTGTCCGGCCTCCGCGTCACCACGGCCGACCGCTCGTTCGGAGCGGGGCTCAGCGGGGCGATCGAGCGCGGCGAGATCACGGGTCCGATCGCCCTCGAACTCGAGGGCTCGGCGGGCCAGTCGTTCGGTGCCTTCGCCGGTCCGGCCGTCCGCCTGCGGCTCGTCGGCCAGGCCAACGACTACGTCGCGAAGGGGCTCTCGGGCGGCTCGGTCACGATCGTCGCCGAGCCGGGTGCCGGGGACGCGCAGCAGCCGGGCAGCCTCGCCGGCAACACGTGCCTCTACGGAGCGACCGGCGGCCGGCTCCACGTGATCGGCCGGGCGGGGATGCGCTTCGCCGTCCGCAACGCCGGGGCCGAGGCCGTCGTCGAGGGCATCGGGCCGCACGGCGGTGAGTACATGACCGGCGGCGCACTGGTGGTGCTCGGGCCGGTCGGCGCCAACTTCGGAGCCGGCATGACCGGCGGTCGGGCGTTCCTCTACGACCCGGACGGCCGCCATACGGCATCGCTCAACGCGGACGGCGTCGTCGCCCGGCGGCTCTCGTCCGTGGCGGTCGATCGGGCCGACGGGCCGGCCCTCGTGTCAGACCTGATCCGCCTCGTGACCGACCATGCCGATGCTGGGTCGGAGCTGGCCCGTCGCCTCCTCCTTGCCCCGGTCGCACTCATCGCCGAGACCTGGCTCGTAGAACCACGCGGCGTCGGCATCGTGCAGCCATCGCTCGAGGCGGGACTCCCGGCCGCGACGGCCGCCGCGACCTTGTTACGGGCGCCGATCCCGCCGACACCGGAACGCAACCTGCCCGCACCCACGACGACGCCGAACGCCCCGCGACCCGATCGCACACTGGGAGGCCACCCGACGTTCGCTACCGAGTGATCACGATGCTCCACCCCTACGACCAGACCACCCGCCGCTTCGACGCCGTTCGCGATGGCCGCGCCGCCCCCGTCACTTGCGCCTCGTGCGGCTGCCGCCTCGTGTCATCGCCCGTCGACCGCGGGACGTGGATGCACTTCAGCCCCATGGCCGGGCGCGACGCCCGCGGCTGCCTCGTCCCCTGCGCCGACGCGCATCACGACGCCGAGGGCCGCCCTCTCGACTGAACCGCCACTCGCCCGACCGAGTGAGGAGCGCGACGCCGTCGCCTAGAATCCGGACATGGACGTCCGTCGGCTCCGATCCGAGGAGTGGCAGGCGTTTCGCGACATCCGCCTGCGAGCGCTCGCCGACTCGCCCGACGCATTCGGCGCGACCCTGGACGATGCGTCCAGCAGGACGGACACCGAGTGGCAGGACCGGGCCGAGCAGTCGGACGGGGCGATCTTCGTCGTGGACGGGGCCGCTGGGTTCGTCGCGATGGCGAGCGGCGGACCCGCCCCGAACGTCCCGCATATGGCCGCCCTCTTCGGGATGTGGGTGGATCCGTCGGCCCGCCGCCACGGCCTGGGCTCGGCCCTCATCGAGGCCGTGAAAGGCTGGGCGATCGCGGAGGGCTATCCGCGGCTCGGGCTCGGCGTCACCACCACGAACGCCCCGGCGATCGCCCTGTACGAGCGCCTCGGCTTCGTCGACACGGGCGACCGCTATCCCCTCCGAGCGGGCACCGACCTCGTGATCCAGATCATGGGCAGGCCGTTGCCCTGACGGGAGGCACCGCGACGACCTCAGTCGACGTGGCGGAACGCCGGCCACATCTCGGCCCAGGGCTGTCGAAGGCCACGGCACACGGAGATGGCCTGTCCCTGCTCCTGGTTGTCGATCCCGAGGCCGTCGTCGATCTGGGCGGCCTCCTGGCAATCCTCGAAGTACGGACTCCACTGGTCGGTCGTCCAGTCGCCGACATGGATGACGACGGTGCGGTCGGCCGAAGGCGGTCCCCAGTCCCAGTAGGCGTTGTGGCCGGAGTAGACCGGCGGCAGCCCGGTCCCGAGCAGCTCGAGGGCGCCGGCCTCGCCGTAATTACTCGTGAGGATGACCGCCTGGGCTCGGTCCGCCGGGGACAGCCCCGCGACGACGCCCTCGACCGTCGCGACGAACTGCGGCCAGCCGACCTGCTCGGCGCCGTCGGGGAACGTCTCGGGAAGGTCCGTCTTCGCGTAGGTGGCCAGCGGCAGGATCGGCAGGGTGAGGTACACGATGAGCGCGCCCGAAAGGATCGCCGCGATGGCGAACGTAACCCCCCTCACCCGACGACGGCCCCGCCCGAGCCAGCGGTCGAGGAGCAGCGCCCCGGCCGCCATGAAGGGCGGCAGCACCCCGACCGCGTAATAACCCTTGCCGCCGCTCAGGATCACGAGGATGAGCACGACGACGCCGGCGATCCCGATGGCCCGCCACGGTGCCGCTGCCCTCGCCCGCAGCATCCAGATCCAGCCGGCGACGGTCACCGGGAAGATGAAGGGGCCGGCGAAGAGCCATAGCAACGGCAGGACCTGGGCGCGGTTGTCTCCCGCGTTGCCGGCGATATGGGAGGCCATCGTCAGCTGCGGGAACCCGTTGGCGAGCTCCCAGCCGAGGTTGGGGAGGGTGATGACGAAGGCGATCCCGACGGCCGACCACGCCCATGGCGACCGCACGACATCCCAGCGCCGGGTCAGGACGAGCCCGACCGCCAGCCCCACGCCGAGCAGGACGAGGGTGTCCTTGTTCTCGAACCCGATCCCCGTCGCGACACCGACCGCGAGCCAGAGGCGCTTGTCACCCCCGGCGAGGAGCTTCACGAGCAACCACAGGAGGACGGCCCAGGCGAGGAAGTCGTACTCGGCGGTATCGTCGAGATGGCCGACGGCGAGGAAGCCCGACACGGCGACCGTGATCGCTGCGAGGGTCTGCGCCCGTCGTGACCCACCGAAGTCGTGGGCCATGAGCGCCGTCAGGATCGCGACGAGCGCCATCGACAGCGCCGGCAGCAGGCGGATCGCCGAGGGCGTGACCCCGAGGGTGGCCGCCACGGCGGCCGAGATGAGCGGGGTCAGTGGCGGCTGGTCGACGTAGCCGAACGCCGGGTGCCGCCCGGCCACGATGAAGTACATCTCGTCGCGGTGGAAGCCGTAGGCGGCCGACACGGCCATGAGCCCGGCGACCATGAGTCCGGCTACACCAAGTACGGGCCACGGAAGCGCGCGCGACGAGCGGTCGGCAACTCCCTGATCAGGCGGCGTCGTCATCGTCGGGTCCGGCTGGCGGTCTGGTCGAGGCAACGATACGCAAAGATCGCTGATAGCCACCGCGCACCGTGCGCCGCCGGCAAGCCTGAGGCATCGCCAGCCCGTCATCATCCGCATTCAAGGAATGGAGGGACATGAACATGAGCCGATTGCTGGTCCACATCGCCACCGGGCCCGAGAATCCGACGAGGATCGCCCTCGGGCTGCTGGTCGCCAGGACAGCGCTGGCGGCGGGGCACGACGTCGACGTGTTCGTCGCCGGCGACGGCGTGTCGATCCTCCGACCGGAGATGCTCGATGTCGCGCACGGCGTCGGGACGGGCAGCCTCCGCGAGCACGTCGACGCCCTGGTGGCCGGCGGAGCGACCTTCTACGCCTCGGCGATGTCGAGCAAGCCCCGCGGCATCGACGCGGACTCCGTGGGCGGGCTCTCGGTGACCCTGGTGGCGCCGATCCGACTCGTGGAGCTGATCTTCGCGGCCGACCGGGTCCTGACCTACTGACCTGCTGACCTGCTGACCTGCTGACCGGCGTCAGGTCCCTGCGGCGTCCGTGACGATCCGGTAGCCGACGCCGCGGACGGCGACGATCGCCGGACCGCCGGCCTCCTCGACCTTGCCACGGAGGCGGGCGAGATGTGGCTTCAGCCAGAGAAGGTCTGGATCGGCTTCTGCCGGCCAGCCGGCTCGGGCGAGCTGGAGGTGCGGCACGAGATCGCCGTCGGCGCGGACGAGGGCCTCGAGGAGCCGGTATTCGGTCGGGGTGAGGGTGAGCGGCTGTTCGCCGACCCGTGCCGCGTGGCGGCCCGGCTCGAGGACGAGGTCACCGGCGCTCAGTGGACCGGACGACGGACCGCCGGCCGAGCGGTCGACACGCCGCATGATCGCTCCGATGCGGGCCAGCAGTTCGGCCCGCCCGAACGGCTTGACGAGGTAGTCGTCGGCGCCGATTCGGAGCGCCTTGACCTTGGCCGCCTCGCCGCTTTCGCCCGACACGACGAGGATCGGGGCCGGCCCCGCCGAGCGGATGAGCCCGGCCACGGTGAAGCCGTCGGGGCCCGGCATCGCCAGGTCGAGGAGGACGAGGTCGGGGCTCTCCTCGCGGAATCGCTTGACGGCGGTCAGCCCGTCGTAGGCGGTGATGACCTGGTGACCCTCGGTGCCGACGAGTGCGGTGATCGCGCCGACCATGGCAGGGTCGTCGTCGACAACGAGGATCCGGAGCGGGCGGTCGATCATCAGCACGTCACCGTCCTCATCAGAGTGCCACGGCCGCGGGCATCGCGACGACGAACCGGGCGCCGCCGGTGGCAGTGGCGGGCTCGCACCAGAGGCGGGCACCCATCGATTCGCCGAGCCGTTTCGCTGCGTAGAGGCCGATCCCGGAGCCGCGGGCCGTCCGCGTGTCGCGTCGGGCATAGGGCTCGAAGATCCGCTCGCGCCACTCCTCGGGGATGCCCGGACCCTCGTCGGCCACGCCGAGCCGGACGACTCCCTCGACGAGCGACCAGTCGACGGTGATGGCCGTCGCCGGCGGAGCGTATTTCACCGCGTTCTCGATGAGGTGCTCGACGATCTGCTGGAGCCGCGGCGGGTCGGCCAGGGCGTGGAGGTGGCGATCGGAGGCGACGACCACCCGGTGACCGCCGAGCAGCGGCTCGAGCTCGCGGAGCACGTCTGTCGCGACCTGCCGGACGTCGACCGTGCTCACCTCGGCCGGTTGGTCCGGCACGACCCGGACGCTGGCTAGGATCGAGTCGACGAGTCGATCGAGGCGCTCGACCTGGTCGACCGTGCCCCGGTACCACGCTCGGCGGCGGGCCCGTCGTTCCGGGTCGCGCGAGTCGCGATGGTCGAGCGGCGGTTCGTCGGCGAGGAGGTCGACGTAGGCGCGCACGACCGCGAGCGGCGTCCGCAGCTCGTGGGTCACGAGGGCGATGAGCTCGGCCCGGGCCTCGTCGATGGCGATGAGCTCGGCCGCTCGAGCCTCCGCTTCGCGCTGCTGGCGTCCCTTCTCGACGACCCCGGCCAGGAGATCGGCGACCGCACCGAGATGGGCTACGTCCGCCGCGTCGAAGTGGCGGGGCTTCTCGGTCTGGACGTTGAGGACACCGACGGTCGCGTCGCCCCACACGAGCGGCACGGACAGCATCGAGGCGATGAAGCGACGCTGGTCGATGCCGCGGACCCAGAGGAAACGCGGGTCGCTCCCGACGTCGTCGATGACGAGCGGCTCGCGAGACGCGGCGACGCGTCCGGTCACGCCCTCCCCGAACGGCACCCGGGCCCGCCCGATCTGGTAGCGATCGAGACCCGTCGTCGCCGCCAGCGTCAGATGGGCGCCGTCACGGTCGAGGAGGTAGAGCGACGAGACGTCGGCTCGGAGCGCGTCGCGGGTCTCATCGACGACGGTCTCCATGAGCTCGTCCCACGTCCTGGCGGTCGTGACGAGGCGCGCCACGCGATGGAGGAATCGCAGCCGATCGAGCTGCGCCTCGGCCTCGTCCGACACGATCCTCGGGTCCGCCATGAGCACCACGATACAAACATACGGGCGATACCGGACTCGAACGGTTGCGAACAGGGTCCGGCTGGCATGCGGAATGGTCGCGCTCGGTGCGGGGTCGGCGGGCCTGGGCCGATCTGCCGCCGGCGCGATGACCGCCTTACGAAACCCGTACGTCCGGCGCGGACGAGCGTGACGTGGCCTCGCCAGTCTCCACCCAGTCAAGCGGCGACCGAACGGCCGCCAGCCGTCCAGGGAGGACACCCGTCATGCACCTTCGGACTCGGATCGCGGCCGGCGCGCTCGGCGTGTCAGGCGCGTTCACCCTGCTTGCCGCCCCGGCAGGCGTCGCCGCGGCGACGCTCCCGGCGACCGCACCGGCGACGACCGTGACGAACGCCGCCTGCACGGACGGTCACTGGCCCATCTCGGTCCAGGGCCGCCCGACCCAGTTCCATGCCGGCGCCACCGGTGGCGACTACATCTGGCACGACTCCGCCGGCTGGCACGTCCGGGCGACCCATCACGGGACCGACCACGTCGTCTTCACCGGGAAGATCGTCTCGAGCGCCCCGCTCGACGCGGTCCCCGTCAAGCTCGAGAAGAACGACAGCGTGACGGTCAGCGCGGACAAGAAGACGATCACCTATCGCTTCAACAACTACGGGGCGATCGACGGCTTCGACTTCAAGACGGCCTGTGCAAGCCACCTGACCGTCAGCGGCCGGATGGGCGCCTTCCGCCTGCCGACAGGGCGCATCTGGATCGGCCACTCCGGCCGGCATCCGCTCGAGAACCCGTTCGTCGTGCGGCGCATCGGCTGACCCACTCGACCACCGCTCCCGACACCCCGGCCGATCCGGTCGGGGTGTCGCCCTGTGCGGAGGCCGGCGGAGCGTCTGCGCGCCCATCGCGCCGACCTCCGGTAGGATGGGTGTCCGGCGCCCGTGCCCATTGGGCGTCCTCCGGAGGGACTCCTTCTAGTGCAACGCTCCCGGCCCATCGCCTTTGCCTCCCTGCTGATCGTCGCCATTGCGATCGGCGGGTGCAGTCAGATCTCCGGTCTGCCGACCCTGCCTCCACTGCCGAGCGGCCTGCCGAGCCTCCCGCCCCTCCCGACGGTGCCGACACTGCCGACCACGCCGCCGAAGCCGAGTCCGACCGCGACCCCTGCGCCAACGCCGACACCGACTCCACCGCCCGCGCCGACCACCGCGCCCACGCCGACGCCGACGACGGCACCGACTCCAACGCCGACTACGGCCCCGACGCCGACGCCCACGCCGGCACCTACCGCGACCGCTGCGCCGACGGCGGCACCCACGCCGACACCCACTCCGACCGTCGCGCCGACCACCGCGCCGACGCCATCTCCGTCGCCATCTCCGACGCCCACCGCGACGGTATCGCCGAGCGCCTCGGCATCCGCGTCGCCGAGTGCGAGCCCGAGCCCGTCGCTGGCGCCGTCCCCGAGCGCCTCGCCCGCGCCGACGCCTGGTGGTGAGGGGGGATCGGGCCCGAGCGGCGCCCTGATACTGCTCCTGATCATCCTGCTCATCGCCGGCGGTGTGGCGGCGTACTGGTTCTATACACACCGCGAGGGCGCGGGGCCCGACGGTCCTCCGGCAGGCGGACCTCCGACGGGATCGACGCCGCCGACAGGCGCGACGCCGCCGACAGGCTCGACGCCGCCGACCCAGCCCGGGGGGACGACCGGATCGCCGACCTGACCGGAGCGATGGATCCTGAGGAGGCGACGTGCGGATCGTCGTGACCGGCGGCAGCGGCAAGGCCGGCCGTGCCGTCGTGGGCGACCTTCGGGCCGAGGGGCACGACGTCCTCAACGTGGATCTCACCCACGACGGGAGCGCTCACGGCCTGTGCATCCGGGCCGACCTTACCGACCTCGGCCAATGCCACGACGTCATCGCCGGGGCCGACGCGGTCGTCCACCTGGCGGCGATCCCGGCACCGGAGCTCCGACCGGCCGGCGACACGTTCCGGATCAACGCTCTCTCGACGTACAACGTCTTCTCGGCGGCCGAGGCGCACGGCGTCCGGCGCGTCGTGTGGGCGTCGAGCGAGACGGTGCTCGGCCTCCCCTTCGATCAGCCGCCTGACTTCGCCCCGATCGACGAGAGCCATCCGCCGCGGCCGGAGTCGTCGTACAGCCTCTCCAAGGTCGTCGGCGAGACGATGGCGATCCAGTTCGCCCGGCGGACCGGCATCCCGTTCATCGGGCTGCGCTTTTCCAACATCATGGAACCGGACGACTACGCCGCCTTTCCCGGGTTCTGGGACGACGCCCGGCTGCGCAGGTGGAACCTGTGGGGCTACGTCGACGTTCGCGACGTGGCGGCGTCGGTCCGCAACGCCCTCGAATCAGGCGTGGCCGGCGCCGACGTGTTCATCGTTGCCGCGGCCGACACGGTCATGACCCGGCCGAGCGCCGACCTCATGGCAGAGGTCTTTCCGGACGTCCCGTTGCGGCGCCCGGTGGAAGGACGGGACACGCTGCTCTCGATCGAGAAGGCGGAGCGGCTCCTCGGCTACCGGGCGGTTCACTCCTGGCAGGAGCACGTCCGCTCGAGCTGACCGTGGTCGCCGCCGGGACCGCGACGACGGAGGCTCAGCGGCGGCTCGTGACGAGCCGATCGCTCAGCGGAGCGCTTCCTTGAGCTGGTCCTCGAGCTCCGGATCGAGCGATGTCTGGAGCACCTCGCCATGGAAGTGCTCGATGGCGGCGAGAGCCGCCCGGACGTTGGTGTGGTCGACGACGAGGAAGAGGGCCGACCGGCCGGGCTCGATCGACGCCTGGACGTCCTTCACGAAGCCCTGGTCGACGCCGCTCGCGAACGACGCGCCGACGGCTCCACCGGCGGCGGCGCCGATGGCGAGACCGGCGACGGGGAAGATGAACCCGCCGACGAGGAGGCCGACGAGCCCGCCGATCGCCGCGGCCCCCTTCGTCGTGCCGCTGAGCTGCTGGTCGGTGTGGACATCGCCGTCCGCTGCCCGCTCGACGACCGCGCTGTCCTCGATGTGGATCGCACCCTGCTTCTGGAGGGCGCGGAGGCGCTCCAGCGCTTCGTGGGCCTGCTCGCTCGTGGTGAACTTGATCGCGACGAACTGACTCACGATCTCCCTCCGTTGGTCGATGCCATCGCCTCGTCTGAGGAGGTCATGGTGGCCGACGGAGGCTCGGCCCGCAACCGGGCCGGGTCGTGGCGGTAGAACTCGACCTGCTGGGGCGGCAGCGGCGTCCTGCCGCGGATGAGGTCGGCCGCCTTTTCGGCGACCATCATCACGGGGGCGTAGATGTTGGCGTTCGTGATGTACGGCATCACCGACGCATCGACCACCCGCAGCCCATCGATGCCGTGGACCCGCAGGGTGAGCGGATCCGTCACCGACTCGGCGTCGATGCCCATCCGGGCGGTGCACGACGGGTGGAGCGCGGTCTCGGCATCGCTCGCCACCCAGGCGAGGATCTCCTCGTCGGTCGCCACGCTCGGACCGGGCGAGATCTCGCCTCCGTTGTACTCGGCGAGCGCCTGCTGGCTGAGGATATTCCGGGCCACCTTGATCGCCTCGAGCCACTCGCGGCGATCCTGCTCGGTCGAGAGGTAGTTGAAGCGCAGCGCCGGGTGCGCCCGAGGGTCGGTCGTCTTGAGGGTCAGCGAGCCTCGCGCATCCGAGTACATCGGGCCGACGTGGACCTGGTAGCCGTGACCCTTGACTCCGGCGCGTGCCGTCGTAGCGGATCGCGACGACCGAGGAAGTGGAACATGAGGTTCGGGTAGGCGACCTGCTCGTCGCCCCGGACGAAGCCGCCGCCCTCGAAGTGGTTCGACGCACCGGGGCCGCTGCGCAGGAAGAGCCACTGGGCGCCGATGAACGGGCGGCGCCACTTCTGGGTCACCCACGGCTGCATCGAGACCGGCTTGTCGCAGGCGTACTGGATGTAGACCTCGAGATGATCCTGGAGGTTCCGCCCGACTCCCGGCACGTCGGCGACGACGCCGATGCCGAGCTGCTCGAGCTCCTCCGCCGGCCCGATCCCCGACAGCAGCATGAGCTGCGGGCTGTTGATCGAGCCGCCACAGAGGATCACCTCGCCGGCCTCGATCCGCACGACCCCGCCCGATCCGTTCCTGCCCGGAGCGACCTCGACCCCGACCGCCCGAGTCCCCTCGAACAACACCTTCGTGACGAATGCATGCGTCCGGACCGTCAGGTTCGGCCGCCGCATCGCCGGGTGGAGGTATGCCTGGGCGGCCGACAGCCGGCGCGCGTTGTGGATGTTCCGGTCGAACGGCCCGAACCCCTCCTGGCGATAGCCGTTGACGTCGGGTGTCAGCTCGTAACCGGCCTGCCGGGCGGACTGGAAGAACGCCTGGAAGAGCTCGTTTGTGGCCGGGACCGCGCTCGAGGACCAGCGGGCCGTCGTGACCGCGGAACGGGTCGTCCGGCGCAGCGTCGAGCGCGTTCTCCATCCGCTTGAAATACGGCAGGCAATGGGCGTAGTCCCATGTCTCCATGCCCGGATCGGCCCCCCATCGCTCGTAGTCGAGGGGGTTGCCGCGCTGGAAGATCTGGCCGTTGATGCTCGATGAACCACCGAGCACCTTGCCCCGGGCGTGATAGATCTTCCGGCCGTTCATGTACGGCTCGGGTTCGGACGCGTAGCGCCAATCGTAGAAGCGGCTGCCGATCGGGAAAGTCAGCGCGGCCGGCATGTGGATGAACACGTCGAAGCGCCAGTCGCGCCTTCCCGCCTCGAGGACGAGGACGCGGACGTCGGGATCCTCGGTCAGGCGCGCCCCCAGGGCGGATCCGGCCGAGCCGCCACCGACGATGACCACGTCATACCGGGCGGCACTCATGGTCTCGTCGCCAACTTCGCACCCTTCGAGATCGGCGCCCCGGTCAGACGACCGCGGGCGCGGCGTATGCGATCAGCTGTACCGATATTCGGACTGGTCGAATTCGTAGTCCTCGGGACCGAGCGCCGGGCCCGCGATCTGGGCGAGGATGCCGGCCCCGGCGATGACGACGTAGACGAGGATGTAGAACCAGGAGTCCTTGATGAGCTCGCCGACGACGCTCCAGTGGACCTGGTCCGAGGGGATCTTGCCGATGAGGAGGAACCACCCGCCGATGACCGTCACCGCCCCCCCGGCGGCCGTGAGGATGACCACCAGGTACTTCGGGACGTTGAGGAAGAGGGCCACGCCGGCCACGATGACCGCGATAACGAGCCCGAGGAGGAAGCCGACGAAGCCGAAGGTCGTGCCGAAGATGGCTCCCCAGACCGCCGTGCCGATCGAGTAGCCGACCCCGCCGGCGAGTATCACGATCGCCAGCCAGTACCACAGGTACGACAGCACGGCGAAGACGATGGCGAAGAGGAATCCCGCGCCCCAGCTGATGAGGGTCGCGAACGAGCCGTCTCCGAAGATGGCGGTGATCACGTCGGTCCCGACGTTGAAGCCGATGAAGAATCCCCACAGCGGCAGCAGGAGCAGGAAGAACCGGAACCCGGCGAAGCAGAACGCCGCACCGATGATGATCGCCAGGATCCCGATCAGGAACGTCATCCCGGTCCCTCCTCACACGTCGGGCAAGCGCCCATGACGAGCATAAAGTACGCGTGGGGTCAAGCGAGGGCCGGATGGCCCGCGGTTCGGCCGGTCCTCGGCGACCGAATAGAGACCGACCCGCCCCTGGACGAAAGAGAACGGGACCCTGAGGGTCCCGTTCCGTTTCACCGTGGTCTTCCTGGAAGGTAGATCGGGCGATCAGGCCCCGGCGAGGAGCTTGGCCTTGCCCGCCGCGAACTCGTCGTCGCTGAGGACTCCGGCCGTGTGGAGCGCCGCCAGCTGCTGCAGCTGGGCGGTGAGGTCGCCGCCGGCCGGTGCCGCGGCCGGGGCCGGGGCCGGGGCTGCGGCCACGGGAGCCGCCGCCTGCTGGGCCTGCAGCTCCGCGATCTGGTCGTTCTGCGCCTGCTCCTGGGCCTGGCCCTTGGCCGCCTGAGAGCCGGCGTGATGGGCCACGCCGGCCACCGCCGCCACGCCGAGGAGTCCTACGCCACCGCGTCGTCGTCGCATCATCATCTTGAGGTTCCCCTTCTATCGTCCTGTCGGGACTAGGCCGAGATGAGCTCCGCGTCGAGCTCGGCGTTGACCAGCTCGAGGATCTCGGGCGCGATCGTGTCGCGGCTCACGAGGAAGCCGCCGGCCGCGGCGACCGCCTCCTTGATCTTCACGGCCCAGCGGTGCTCGAACAGGAGGATCAGGGCCGACGTATTGTCGGGCAGACTCTCGCCGATCGAGGCGATGTCCTCCGGGGTCATGAGCCCCATGAGGTCGTCCATCAGGCCGGCGAAGCCGGCGAAGCGTGGATCGTCCTTGTTGTCGAGCTCGATGACCGTCACTTCGCCATCGATGTTCTTCGAGATCATCACGACGTCGACGAGGCGGATGATCCGCTTCTCGACGACCTTCTGGATCTCCTTGGCGATCTCGCCGTTGAAGCGATTGCCCTCGAAACCGAGGACGGTGTACTCGAGTGGACCGAGTGTCATGGAGCCCTCCCCAATAGGTCGTGATCGTGCGGATCGACGTGACAGAGCGCGATGTCGCGAGACGAGCAAGCCATGGCTGCTCGGGCTATCGGCACGATATCCTCTCGAGATCGTCTCGAGCCAGGAATCCGTATTGTGCGCGCGATCGATGCCGCCCACATCCTCGCTCCGACAACCCGCCCGCTCGACGCGCGGCGAGAGTCCGAATGGCACTCGTCGTGACTCGCCGCAGCGCGATACCATGCCTCGTCGGAGCTCGGGCCGGTGGCATCGGCCACCGGTCGGGGCCGGGCGCGGAAAGAGTCCTGTGCCATGCAGATAGACCGTCGGTTCCTCGGTTGGGGTGTCTTCCTGGTAGCACTCGGGGGCATCCCCCTGCTCGTCCAGGTCGGCGCGGTCGACGCCTCGACCGTCGCCCAGCTGTGGCGGTTCTGGCCGGTCCTCCTCATCGCCGGCGGCCTGGGCATCATCCTGTCGAGGACCTCGCTGGCCGGGCTCGGCGGGATCCTCGCTGCGGCGACATTCGGCCTCATGCTCGGCGGGCTGCTCGCGGCGGGGAGCGGCGGTATCGGCGACCTCGGCTGCGTCCCGGCCGGCGGCGGCAGCGCCTTCGCGGCGGCTCACGGCGATCTGACCGGCACGGAAGCCAGGGTCGACCTCACCGTGAACTGCGGCACCCTCCATGCGACGACCGCATCGGGGACGACCTGGAATCTCAGCGGGACGAGCGGTTCCGGCACCAGCCCCACGATCTCGGCCGACGGGTCGCGCCTGGCGATCGAGAGCCCGCACGGCACGATCTTCGACTTCGGATCCGTCCCGGCCGACTGGACCCTCAGCCTGCCCCAGGCTCCGACCACCCATCTCGGCCTCACGATGAACGCTGGGACGGCGAACATCGACATGACCGGATCCGCGGTCGGTTCGCTAGGCCTGACCGCCAACGCCGGATCGATGCGGATCGACCTGTCCGGGGCCCGCTCGGCGGGTTCGCTGAGCGCAACGGTCAACGCCGGTGACGTCCGGGTCGGCCTGCCCGCCCAGTCGACGAGCGGCTCGGTGACCGTGAACGCCGGTTCGTTCGGGTTCTGCGTCCCCGACGGGACCGCGGTCCGGGTCCAGACCAGCGGCGTCCTCGGCGGGAACAACTTCGCCGACCACGGCCTGACCGAAAGTGGTGGCACGTGGACGACGCCGGGCTATGACACCGCCACAGTACGGCTCGACCTCCAGGCGACGGTGAACGCCGGCAGCCTCGAGCTCAACCCCCAGGGAGGCTGCCGGTGAACGAACGGCTCTATCGATCCCGCTCCGATCGGATGATCGCCGGCGTCGCCGGCGGGCTGGCCGAGCACTTCGATCTCGATCCATCCCTCGTCCGGGTGGCGTGGGTCCTCCTCGCCCTCGTGACCGGCGGCATCTTCTTCTTGGCATACATCGTCATGGCGATCGTCGTGCCGGAGGATCCGCTCGACGATCCGGCCTGGGGCGCTCCGTACCGAGCGCCCGGGCCACCGCCCGGCGGGCCGGCGAGCACCTTCGCATCGACGACGGCCGACCCCTCGGCACCGGCACCCGGAGGCGCGGGCGCCGCGGGAGCCATGCCCGGTCCCGCGCCGGCCGGGGCGGCTCCGAACGCGACCCCACCCGGTCCCGGAGCAGCCCCGGTCGCCGGTGGCGCGGCGTTCGCAGGGGCGGGTCCCGCGCCGGGTTCCGCCGGCTGGTCGCACGAGTCGACGCGGGCTCAACGGCGGGCCGAGCGAGATGCCCGGCGGGCGGCTCGTCGCGCCAACGGCAGCCACACGGGCGCCGCGATCGGCGGGCTGATCCTCATCGTGATCGGCACGTACTTCCTCGTCCGCACGGCCGTGCCCGATCTTCACCTCGAGTGGTTCTGGCCTGCCGCTCTCGTCCTCTTCGGCGCGATCCTCATCGTCGCCTCGATCCGGCGGGCGCCGCCCGCGCCCTGAGACCGCGACACAGCGGCGGGTTCCACGGGTCCGCCAGGACCGGTCGGGTTGGAACCAGCCGACGGGGGTCTGTCTCCGGCGATGGCGTTTGTCGACGGCGCTGGCGCCTGTCGCCGGCGATGACCCCGGCGAGGCCGATCAGTCCCGGCCGTCGACCTTGAACGCCCGGCGGATGTCGTCCTGGCTGAGGTACCACAGCGTGACGAGCGGCAGGAGGGCGACCGCGAAGCCGTCGACGAAGCTCTGGGTCGCGATCGCGACGAAGACCGAATCGATGAGCCCGAAGATCGCGACGAAGCTCGTGAACAGCCAGGCCCACGGTCGGGTCGCCCACAGCGCGTAGGCCGCGGCGATGAAGACGAGGGCCAGGAGGAGGGTCAGCACGCCGTAGAGGAAGACGCCGCTGCCGAGCGAGCCCGGCCCGATGACGACCCAGCCCGTGAGCTGCAGCCCGACGATGAGGTTCGCCACACCGGCGATGAGGGCGAGGAAGCCGAGGATCGCGACCCCGACCGGTGGACGAAGCATGCGTCTCCCCTTTCGTCGTACCGCGCCCCGAGCGGCATCCGGCGGTGATGGTAGCGAAGGGGCAAGCCTGACGTACCCCGTCGGGTGCCGGCGGTAGGCTTCCGCCATGCCCGGTTCCGCCGACAGCCCGACGCTCATCGACGCCTACCTCGAGGTGGGGATCAAACGCGTCTTCGCCTCCGCCCTGGCATGGCCCGGCTGGAGCCGCTCGGGGCGGTCCGAGGAGGCCGCCCTCGATGCGCTCGCCGCGTACGCGCCGCGTTTCTCTCCGGTGGCGGCACGGGCGGGCCTGACGGTGCCGGTCGTCGCGGGGCCGACGGCCTTCGCGGTCGTCGAGCGGGTGACGGGCAACGCCTCGACCGAGTTCGGCGTCCCGGGGCTCGCCGCGGCAGCCGACCGGGAGCCGCTCGATACCGCCGCGGCCGACCGCCTGGGCCGCCTCGTCGCGGCGGCCTGGACAGACTTCGACGGGATCGTCGCCGCCGCGCCGGCCGGATTGCGCAAGGGTCCCCGCGGTGGCGGGCGCGACCGCGACAAGATCGTCGCCCACGTACTCGACGCCGAGGGCGCCTACATCCGCAAGCTCGGCCTGCGGACGCCACCGCCGCCGCCTGGCGACCGGGCGGCGATCGAGGCGCATCGGGCCGCCATCCTCGCGATCCTCGGCCGGCCGACCGACGGATCGGCGCCGGTCGACAACGGCTGGCTCGTCCCCTATGCGGCCCGACGCATCGCCTGGCACGTCCTCGACCACGGCTGGGAGATCGAGGACCGGACCGGGTAGACGGCGAAGGCCGGGCATCTCTGCCCGGCCTTCAGGTTCGGCGGCGGAGGATCTATGGGAGCAGCTTTCCCTGCCGATCCCGCGCCTCGAGGAAGAGCAACGCGTTGAGCTCCTTGAGCTTCCACTGCAGCGCCGCCCCTTCGGGGGTCTGCGTCGGCAGCCCGTTCATGGCGGCGACGATCCGTATCGCATCGGCCATATCGACGCCCTTCCGGACCAGGGCGATGACATCCTGCATGGGCGGTCGTCTCGTGACGACTTCCCTGCCGGGCACGGAGGTGCTCCCTTCTATCGCGGAGACGGGCCGTGAGACCCGCCTCGGGGTGGGGATCGGCGCGACCAGGTGGCCGGCCGTGACGACTGCCTACGGCAGCCGCGAGAACCAGACCAGCGAGCCGACCCCGGCGATGACGGCAGCGGCGAGCGCACCGCCGACCATCCAGTCGGTGATCTCGCGGTCCTCGTGCGACGTCCCGACGGCCGATCCGATGGCTCCGTAGGCCGCCTGGAGCTCCTCTGCCGATGCGGCCTGGAAGAACTTGCCGCCGGTCGTGTCGGCGACCGCCTTGAGGGCGTTGGAGTCGACCGGGACCGGGATCGTCTGGCCCTGGACCGTGACGGTGCCGTTCGGCGTGCCGAAGGCGATGGTCGAGACGGTCACCCCGTCGGCCTTGGCCTGGGCGGCCGCCTCCGAGTCGGGCCGGCCGACGGTCGTCATGCCGTCTGACAGCAGGACGATGCTCCCGGCCGCCGGTGTCGTACCTCCTCCGGGTGACGAGGGATCACCCGACGACGCACCGGCGGCCGGGGCGGCGGATGCGGCCGCCGTGGACCCCGGCGCCACTTTCGGAAGTTCCGCCAGGCTGGCGTAGATCGCCTCGCCGATGGCCGTGCCCGGTCCGAGCTGGAGGTTGTCGATCGCGCTGCGGACGAGGGCGTGGTCGGACGTCGGGGCGGTGACGACCCGGGCTGAGCCCGAGAACGCGACGAGGCCGATCCGCGTCCCGGCGGGGACGATGTCGAGGAACCGGGTGGCCGCGTCCTGGGCGGCCTTGAGCCGGCTCGGCGAGACGTCCGTCGCGTTCATCGAGTAGGAGACGTCGATGGCGAGCATGATCGTCGGCTTCTCGGAGACATCCATCGCCAGGGCCGGCCGCGCCGCTCCGACGACGAGGAGGAGGACGGCGGCGAGGTAGGCGACGGCCGGCAGGTGACGGCGCCAGCCCGGGCGATCCGGGGCGACCGTGTCGAGGAGCTCGGTCGCACTGAACCGGAGGGCGTACTTCGTGCGCCGCCGCTGCAACAGGAGGTAGCCGGCGACGAGGAGGATCGGGACGACGATGAGCGCGAGGCGCTCCGGAGAAAGGAATGTCATGAGAGGCCTCCAGCGGGGCGAGCGACCGCTCGACCCCGCGCCCGCGCCCGTCGGCGCTGCTCGAGGAAACGGATGAGGGGGTCGACCCACGGGCGGTCGGTGGTCAGGCGGAGGTGCTCGGCACCGGCCCGTCCGACCGCCGCGGCGATGCCGATGCGCTGCCGATCGGCGGCCGCCGCGAAGGCGGCCCGAAGCTCGGGCCGGCCCGTATCGACCGTCCGCCGGCGGCCGGTCTCGGCGTCGGCGATGGTGATGAAGCCGGCGTCCGGCAGTCGCAGGTCGCGCCGGTCGATGAGCTCGACCGCGATGACGTCGTGTCGCTGGGCCAGCCGGGCGAGGGGTCGCTCCCACGTGGTCGGACCCATGAAGTCGGAGATGACGACGGCCAGGCCGCGGCGGCGGCCGAGGTGATCGAGCCGCTCGATGGCTGCGCCGAGGTCGGCGCCACCACCGATGGTGGAGAGCTGTTCGGCTCGATAGAGAACGGCAGCCAGGTGGGCACGACCGGCCTTGATGGGGATCGCGACCGGGCCGTCGCCGGTCAGGCAGACGACGCCGAGGCGATCGTGGCCGCGGGTTGCAAGGGTGCCGATCGCCGCGAGGACCGCGTTGGCGAGGTCGATCTTGCGCCAGCCTGCCGTCCCGAAGTCGAGGCTGCCGGTGAGGTCGATGAGGACGGTCACGTCGAGCTCGCGCTCGGCGATGGCATCGCGAACGTAGGGGATCTCGGTCCGGGCCGTGACGGTCCAGTCGATCCGCCTGACGTCGTCGCCCGGCACGTACGGCCGGGCCTCCCCGGCCTCGATGCCGTGGCCGGCCAGGAGGGAGAGGTGGTCTCCCTCCCGGACGCCGTGGACACGCCGACCGATGGCGAGCTCGACCCGCCGGAGCAGGTCGGCCCGCGCACCGCGTCGAGGGTGGTCCATCAGTCGGCCGCTCAGGCCTGGACCGGCCGCTCGGCGAACGCCGTATCGGTCGGGCCCGGGAGGACCGGAGCCGCCCAGACCGGCGGCGTCGCCGGCAAGGCCGGGCTCGCCGGGGTCGTCGGCGGGGCGACCGGCGCGATCGAGGCGCCGAAGACCGGAGCCGGAGCGGCGATCGGAGCCGGGGCGGCCGCGACCGGGGCGCCGACGACCGGAGCCGGAGCGGCGACCTGACCCCCGACGATCCCCGGGGCGCCCGACCAGGTCACCGGCACGGCCGGCGCCCAGACACGCGACAGGAGACCGACGAGGAGGTCGTCGATGGTCAGGCCCTCGGCGAGGGCCCGGTAGGAAAGGACGAGGCGGAGGTTGAGGACGTCGTAGGCGACGTCGTAGACATCCTGCGGGACCGCTCGATCGCGGCCGCGGAGGAGGGCCAGCGCCTTGGCGGCCCGGACGAGTCCGAGGCTGGCCCGGGGGCTGGCTCCGTACTCGAGGAGGCCGGCCATCCGCGGCAGGCCGTGAGCGGCCGGGTCGCGGGTGGCGAGGACGAGGCGGATCGCGTAGTCGGAAGTCGCTTCATCCATCTCGACCGCCCGGGCCGCCGCCTGGAGGGCGACGACATCCTCGGGGTCGAGGAGCCGCGCGACGACCGGCGCCTGGTCCTCGAAGCGGTGGACGATCTGCCGCTCCTCGGCCGGGGTCGGATAGTCGACCGGGATGCGCATGAGGAACCGGTCCCGCTGCGCCTCCGGGAGCGGATAGACGCCCTCGGACTCGATGGGGTTCTGGGTCGCCACGACGAGGAACGGCCGCGGGGCCAGCATCGTCCGGCCACCGACGGTGACCTGCCGCTCCTGCATCACTTCGAGCAGGGCGGACTGGACCTTGGCCGGGGCCCGGTTGATCTCGTCGGCGAGGACGATGTTGGCGATGATCGGGCCCGGCTCGACGTCGAACGTCTCGCTCGACGGCCGGTAGATCCGGGTGCCGACGATGTCGGCCGGGATCAGGTCGGCGGTGAACTGGATCCGGGAGAAGGTCCCGCCGAGGACCCGGGCGAGGGTCGCCAGGGTGAGCGTCTTGCCGAGGCCGGGGACGCCCTCGAGGAGGCAGTGCCCTTCGGCGAGGACCGTCGTCAGGAGCCGATCGACCATCCGTTCCTGGCCGACGACGACTCGCTGGAGCTCGAGGCGGACCTGCTGGAGTCGGACGTGGGGGAGTTCGCGCTCGTTCACTGTCCGCTCCCATTCGTGCCCGGCTGCTGCTGGGATCCGTCGTTCAGGAACTGGTTGAGCCACTGGAGCATCTGCTGGAGGCTCGGATCGTTCGTGCCGCCACCGAAGCCGAAGGGGTCGGTCGGATCGGTCTGGCCGCCCTGGCCACCCTGCCCGCCGAATGGGTTCGTCCCGCCGAAGGGGTTCGTCCCGCCGAAGGGGTTCGTCCCGCCGAAGGGATCGGTGCCGTTGCCGGTGCCGTTCGGGTCCGTGCCGTTGCCGGTGCCGTTCGGGTTCGTGCCGTTGCCGTTGCCGTTCGGGTTCGTGCCGTTACCCTGCGCCAGGCCCTGGCTCGTGCCGTCCTTGACCTTCTGGAGCAGCGCCGCGGCCTCGTTGATCGGCACCGCGAAGCCGACGCCGTTGCTGCCGCCGGACGCGCTGGCGATGGCGTCATCGATGCCGATGACCGCACCGGTCCGGTCGGACAGCGGGCCGCCGCTGTTGCCGGGGTTGATCGGCGCATCGGTCTGGATGAGGCCGCTCATCGGGCCTTCCTCGGTCGTGATCGACCGGTTGAGGGCGCTGACGATCCCGTTGGTGACCGTCTGGTCGAGGCCGAACGGGCTGCCGACCGCGATGACGATCTGGCCGACGCGGACCTTGTCGCTGTCGGCGAGGGGGAGCGCCGGCAGGTCGGTCCGGGAGATCTGGACGACCGCCGAGTCGATCGACTTGTCGACGGCGACGACGGTGCCCGGGGTGGTCGAGCCGTCGGGCAGCTTGATGGTGACCTGGCTCGAGGTCCCGACGACGTGGGCGGCGGTGAGGATGAGGCCCGAGGAGTCGGCGATGAAGCCGGCTCCGAGGCCCTGCTGGGTCTCGATCTGGACGACCGACGGGAGGAGCTTCGCCGCGGTGTCGGCGATCGGCTCCGACCCGGAGGGATCGCTGTTCGAGCCGCTACCCGCCTGGTTCTGATCCTGCGGGGCGGTCGAGGGGGCGGGCTGGCCGCCGTTGTTGTTCGGGTTCGGAGTGGTCGTCGGTGCCTGGCCGAGCGCGCCGGCCGAGGAGCCGTGGTTCGGGTCGAGGGCGACGGCGGCGGAGCCGATGACGAGCACGGCCGCGAGGGTGCCGACGCCGACGGCGGCCAGCTTCTTGCGGCGCGGGCCGGTCCGCCGCGGTGCGGCCGCGGCAGCCGCCACGGCCATCGGGGCTGCGGCGGGCTGCGCGGCGTTCGGCACCGGGCCGAGCGGCGGCGTGGGCGGCAGGTCCCGCCAGGTCAGATGCGGGCGCTCGACGCTCGCGTTGGGATCGTCCATGGTGCGTGCCTCCAGGGCAGTGAATCAGTCCTGGGACGGACCGTAGCCGGGGGGCACTAACGGGAGCCTTCGGTCCACATAAGGACGAGATAAAGGCCCGGCGGGGACAGCAGCCGGCGGACGGCAGGGCGGCGGGCGGGCCCGCCGGCGCCTCAGAAAGCCGCGGCGAGTCCCGGCTGGAAGGACCCGCCGGCCGGTGTGACGATCGCCGTCCAGAGCGGATCCGCCGTCGAGGCGAGTTCGTCGCGGGAGATCGCTCCCGGCGCCCAGGTCGGGATCCAGATCGTGAAGCTCGCGCCGGCGCCCGGCACGGACGTCAGGCGGACCGTCCCGTCGTGGGCCTCGGCCAACTGCCGGACGAGGGCAAGGCCGAGCCCGGCGCCGGCACCCGGCTCGACCGGCGCGCCGTCGCGCCATGCCCGCCGGAAGACGAGGTCCTGGTCCTCGGCCCGGATCCCCGGCCCGAAGTCGCGGACGCCGAACCACACCCAGCCGTCCTGCCTGCCCCCGGCGACGAGGATCGGACTGCCGGCCGGCGAGACGCGGACCGCGTTGGCCACGAGGTTGGCGAGGCCACGGCGGAGGGCCTCGCGGTCGGCCCGGACGACGAGGCCGGGGAAGGCGTTCGACGTGATGGTCACGCCCGTCCTGGCGGCGACGGCCCGGTATTCCTGGGCGGTCTCGTCGACGACGGTGGCGACATCGACCGGGTCGTTGTCGAGCCGCAGCGACTCGTGACGGACGAAGGCGAGGAGCTCGTCGACCGTGCGGGCCATCCGTTCCGTAGCGCGACGGGAGACCTCGGCGGCCGTCCGCAGGCCCTCGACGTCGTCGGGCGTGGCGAGGGCGACATCGAGGCTCGTTCGGGTGGTAGCGAGGGGGTTCCGCAACTCGTGCGAGGCGTCCTCGACGAAGCGTCGCTGGGCGGCAGCGTTGCGCTCGAGTCGCTCGAGCATCGCGTCGAAGGTGTCGGCCATCCGGCGCAGCTCGTCGTCGGGCCCGCGAAGGTCGATCCGCCGGGTAAGGTCGGTCGCGTTGATCTCGCGGACGACGTCGGTGATCCGGTCGATCGGGCGAAGGACCCGGCCGGCGATCACCCAGCCGACGAGGAAGCTGATCGGCAGGAGGGCGACGATCCCGACGAGTGAGATCAGGCGGAGGTTGTCGAGCGTCGCCTGGTTGATGAGGGCCGCCGCGTCGGTGATGGCCTGGTCGATCCTGATGTCCGGCGGCAGGCCGAACAGCAGCAGGCTCGGGTCGTGGATGATCGTCGTCGAGACGACCTGTGGCGGGGTGAGCAGCTGCGCGGCGGCGATGTTGACCGCCCCGATGAGCAGCGTCGTGACGCCGAACAGGGCCAGCGAATACTGGGTCGCGATCCGCGCCCGGACGGAGCGGAGCGGAGCGGGCAGCCGCATCGGTCAGCCGACGTCGGCGAGGCGATAGCCGACGCCGTTGACGGTGGCGATCGGCTGGGTTCCGCCGGAACCCTCGAGCTTGCGTCGGAGGTTGCTGATCGTCACCCGGACCGTGTTCGTGAATGGATCGGCCTGCTCGTCCCAGACGTGCTCGAGCAGTCGCTCCGGGGTGAGGACCTGGCCGGCATGGAGCATCAGGTAGCGAAGGAGCGCGAATTCCTTGGGGGTGAGGTCGACCCGCTTGCCGTTGCGGCGGGCTTCGTAGCGGGCGGCGTCGAGCTCGAGCGCTCCGAGCCGGATGACCGCGCCGGGATTGACCGAGTCGCGCCGCAGGAGCGCTCGAACGCGGGCGCACAGCTCGGACAGGCTGTAGGGCTTGGCCACGTAGTCATCGGCCCCGTCGTCGAGCCCGGCCACGCGATCGTCCAGCCCGTTGCGGGCGGTGATCATGAGGATGCGCGGCGCCGGCGCGCCGGGGACCGCGGCACTGCCGTCGCGGATGGCCCGGCAGACCTCGCGGCCGTCCATGTCCGGCAGCCCGAGGTCGAGGCAGACGAGGTCGTAGGACGTCGTCGAGAGGCGCTCGAGCGCCGAGTCGCCGTCGGGGGCCAGGTCGACCGCATAGCCCTCGCGGCGCAGGCCCACTTGCAGGGCGGCGGCGAGGTCGGCTTCGTCTTCTACGATCAAGAGGCGCACGAAATCAGGCTCCAGTGCTTCGAGGGTCGGTCCAGATGCTATCGGCCGTCGGTTAAGGCTCGGCTAAGGCACGGGCTGATTGACGCAACCTGGCAGGGCCGTCACGAGACCGACAGTCGACCCGGATACGGGGTACGGTTGGGCCCGGAGGGACCGCCCGACCACGGGCGCGGCTGCGTCCAGGGAGGTTCGAGATGTCGACCCGTACATTCGGCGCTATCGGCGCATTCGTGGTGATCGCCGCGATGGCCTGCTCCGCCTGCTCGGTCGGCGGCGGTGGCGAGTCCGGCAGCTCGCCGAGCGGCGGGGCGGACCTCGGGGCGACGGCGGCGGCGACTCCGTTGGACGGCACCGATTGGCAGCTGCGCTCGTATGCCTCGGCCGGCAGCCTCACCGACGTGCCAGCCACGGTCACCGTCGACGCGGCGTTCTCGCGTGGTCGGGTCGCGGGCACCTCGGGGTGCAACCAGTACACGGCCCCGTACTCCACGTCCGGCACGTCCATCACGATCGGCCAGACGGCCGGCACGCTCATGGCCTGCCAGGAGCCGGCGAACTCGGTCGAGCAGGCCTACCTCGCCGCCCTCGGCGCCGCGAAGACCTTCACCGCGACCTCGACCGACCTGACGATGTACGCGGCGGACGGGTCGACGATCCTGAAGTACACCGCCACGCCGGTCGTCCCGATCACGACCGGCACGTGGCACGCGACGGCCGTGAACAATGGCAAGGCCGCTGTGAGCTCCGTGCCGGCCGGCGTCGACCTCACGGCGACCTTCGGGAGCGACGGGACCGTCAGTGGCTTCAGCGGCTGCAATACCTTCAATGGGCCGTACACCCTCAGCGGCGACACGATCGCGATCGGGCCGCTCGCCACGACCCGCAAGGCCTGCGCTGCCGACGCGATGGCTCTTGAGACTCAGTATCTGACCGCCCTCCAGGCATCCAAGGCCGTCGAGCTCGCCCCGACGACGCTCGGCCTCCGCGACGCCGGCGGAGCGACGCAGGTCCAGTTCCGCCGCGGAACGTGACCCGGGGCAGAACCGTCGCGCCACCCCTCCGGCTGGGCCTCGTCGGGGTCGGCGCGGTCGCCCTCCGCGGTGTGATCCCCCACCTCACCCAGCCCGATGTCGCCGGGCGGGTGACACTCGAGGCGCTGTGCGACCCGGTGATCGAGCGAGCCCGCGAAGTCGCCGGCGACCATGGCATCCCGCATGCCTTCGCCTTCCTCGATGAGCTGCTCGCCGCCGGCGTCGTCGATGCGGTGACGATCGCGAGCCCCATCGGACTCCACTTCGAGCATGCTCGGGCGGCCCTCCGGGCCGGCCTCCACGTCCACGTCAACAAGACGATGACGACGACCGTCGCCGAGGCGGACGAGCTGATCGACCTCGCGGCGACGTCCGGTCTCACCCTCATCGCCTCACCCGGCGAAGTCCTCCAGCCGCAGCTGACCCGGACCCGTCAGCTCATCGCGGACGGGGCGATCGGGCGCGTCGCCTGGGCGATCTGCGGGATGACGTTCGGCCGCTACCACGAGGCCGACGAGCCGGAGCGCCTCGGTGCCGCCGGCGGCGCGATCGATCCGTCGTGGTACTTCCGCAAGCCCGGCGGCGGGCCGATGTACGACATGACCGTCTATGCGCTGCACCGCCTCACAAGCGTCCTCGGACCGGCCCGCCGGGTGACGGCGATGTCCGGCGTACGGATCACGGAGCGGACCTTCCTCGGACGGACCGTCCCGACCGAGGCGGACGACAACACCATCCTCCTCGTCGACTTCGGGGAGGGGCTCGTCGCGGTCGCCTACGGCACCGCCGCCGGCGACCCGAACCCCCAGTTCGCCGCCGGCACCTACTACGGGACAACGGGCACGATCGACGGCGTGCTGCTGAACGGTGAGCCGTTCGACTACCCGGGGCGGGCCGAGACGCTCGGGCGCCCGGTCACCGACTGGGAGGCCCAGAACCGTGTCCTCCCCCACGTCGTCGGCAGCCACCGGGACATCGACGAATCGCACGTCTTCGAGGACGTCATGCAGCTCGTCGACGCCGTCCTCGACGGCCGACCGTCGGCGGTCACCGTCGAGCACGCCCGCCACGTCATCGACATCATCGAGTCGGGCTACCGGGCGGCCGAGACGGGGCGCACCCAGGATCTCAGCACGACGTTTTCGCTTCCGTCCTGAGCCGATGCGCCCGGCCTGCGGCGGCGCGCCCGGCCGCGGCGGCGCGCCCAGCCGTGGCGACGCGCCGCCCGCGACGGGTCAGCTGACCGGGATCACCATGACGTACTTGCCGTCCTTGTCGGGATACGTCCCCCGGGGCCGCTTCCACGGCAGGTAGTCGCCGCCGAGCGCATTGACGGGGACGAGAGCATCCGGCGGCCGCGAGTAGCCCCAGATCGTCGAGAAGCGCGGGTACCAGACGTCCTCGATCCGGACCGCAGTGACCTTGTACTGGCTCGTCACCGCCGGGTCGGCCGTGGCGGTGAAGCCCGACATGACCCAGGAATGGGCGCCGCGCCAGACCATGAGCCCGACCGGCCGGTTCGTCGCCCGGAGCTGCTTCGCGGCGAGCTGGACGGCGTCCCGGATCGACGGCTGGACGCTGACCCGGTACTTCCCATAGCCGAGCTTCGTCAGGCCCTCGGCCCAGGCCTCGGGCTCCGCCGCACCGTCCGGCGCCGGGTCGAGCGAGCGCGATAGCCGGAACAGGCGCTGTTGGGTCGCCTGGGTCCGATCGGCGCCGACGTCCATGATGTTCATCGAGGTCTGCATCGCGGCCGCCAGGCACCACGTGTCGAGCGCCTCGCCGACGTAGTCGCCCTTGCGGTAGAGGTCCATCGCGAACGGGCCCGGCTTCGGAGTCGGTGAGGGAGTCGGCGAGCGGCCGGCCGACGGGGCGGCGGACCCGCCCGAGCGGCCCGGCGCAGCCGTCGACGGCGTGGCCGAGGCGGGCGCGGCGACCGGCGCGTTGACTCCCGGCTCCGACTCCGCGGCGGCCGCCACGCGAGCCCACGGCGTGACATCGGGGGCGACCTCGATGGTGTCGGTGGAAGCGACGAGGCTCGCCGCGTGGAAGACGCCGAGTCCGGCGATGACGAGGACCACGGCGAGCCCGACGGCCGCCAGTCCCCGCCGGATGGTGAACCGGGGTGCCGGGGCGGCCGCCCATGGATCGAACGTGCGCGCGGTGGGCGCGCACCGCGCCGATGCGACGCATCCGCGGCGCCAGGGCGACGGCGAGGATCACGACCTTGACCGCCATCCCGACGGAAAAGCTGGCCGGGATGGCCGCCAGGCCGATCGACGGCAGGAGCCACTCGGCCGCGACGACGGTCGCCACGAAACCGACGACCGAGGCGATCGACGGGACGAGGGTCGTCTGCGTCGCGTACATCGCCCGGCTGAGGAGGTGAGTCAGGCTCTCGAGGGGGATCGAGATGGCGAAGACGACGAGGACCGCGGTCGTCCGCTCGATGTCGGCGTCGTCGAAGGCGCCCCCGCCGAGGAAGAGGCGGATCACGAGACCCCCGACGACGACCATGCCGATGGCCGCCCCGACGGTCAGCACGGCGATGATGCCGAGGGTCCGGGCGAAGACGCGGCTGAAGGCGGCCCGGTCGCCGGCGGCCGCGGCGACGGACATCACCGGGAAGGCTGCGATGGCGAATGACGCGCCGATGAGGCTCACCGGGACGCTCTGGAAGTTGCGGGCGAAGCTGACCGAACTGACCGATCCGGCGTCGAGGCTCGAGGCGAGGGCCACGAAGTAGAGGAAGGTCAGCGGCTCGATCGGCTGGCTGATCATCTTCGGGATCATCAGCTTGATGAACGTGCCGATCGCGGCCGTCCGGAGGACGAAGCTCGGACGGGGCCGGAACGTCGTCCGGGCGATGCCGACGAGCCGGATCGCGAGGTGGGCGAACGCTCCGATGATGGCCCCGACCGCCGCCGCGAGTATCCCGAGGCGGTCGGCGAAGAGGACCGTGCCGGCGACGATCCCGGCGTTGTAGCAGAGCGGCGCGAGGCCGTAGAAGAAGAAGCGGCGGTCGGCGACGAGGATCTCGCCGAGGACGATCGACGCCGCGAATATCACCGGCGTCAGGCACATGATCCGGAAGAGGGTCACGTACAGGTCGCGCTCGTCACCGCGGAAGCCGGGTGCGATGAGATCGGTCGTCTGGGGAGCGAGGAGGAAGAGCACACCTGCGGTCACCGCCATCGCGAGGACCGCGAGGGTGAGGACGGACCGGCCGAACTCGTTCGCCGCGTCGTCCTCGGCGCCCTGGTTCCCTTCTACCGCCATCTGTTCAGCGGAGCCGGTGGCCGGCCCATCCACGCGGAGGCCGCTGAAGATCGGCACGAAGGGGGCGACGAGAGCGCCGGCGACGAGGACGTCGAGAAGGAGCTCGGGCAGGACGAAGGCCGCGTTGTAAGCGTCGAGCTCGACCCCGGCGCCGAACGTCCGGGCGAAGATCCGATCGCGGACGAGGCCCATCAGGTAGCCGCCGAAGGTCAGCGTCGCGAGCACGATCGCGCCGCGCGGCACGATCGTCTCGACGGCCCGCCAGGCCCGGGTCCCGGTCGGCCAGCGCGGTCGGGCGCGCGACGGTACCGGGGTCGCCATCGACGGTCCGCCGGATCGCGTCATCGCCCTTCCTCGCCGGTCACGGATCGATCATCGCCCGACACTGCCACCCGGGCGTCGCGAAGACGCCCGGCACACCCCGTCGGTGACGCCCTGGACGGGCCTCCAGGCGTGGTGCTGTAGGGTACCGACCGGCACCAGCGGAGCGGGGACCGCTCCGGGTGCGAGGAGATCCCACGATGCGAGCGCGCGGCATGCGATATCGAGCTCAGGCGGGCCGCCGCCGATGACGCCCCCGTCCACCGCGCCCGCGATCGCCCGACCGACCATCGGCGCGGGAGCCGTGGCCGCGGGCGGCGTCTTCCTCCTCGCCCTGGCCGTCTACGTCCGGACGCTGCTCCCCGGCTCGAGCTTCGGCGACTGGGGCGAGATGCAGCTGATCCAGCACGAGCTCGGCGTCCCCCACCCCACCGGCTACCCGCTCTACATGCTGCTCGGCTACGTGTTCAGCCTCATCCCCATCGGGTCGCTGGCCTGGCGGGCGGACCTCCTCTCGGCCGTGGCGGCGGCCGGCGCCTCGGCTACCGCCGTCCTCATCGCCATGCGGCTTGGGGTCCGGCCGTTCATCGCGGCCATGGCCGGTCTGAGCCTGGCGGTCACCGGCACGCTGTGGCTCGAGGCCACGTTCTCCGAGATGAACAGCCTCCACCTGTTCCTCGTCGGCCTGGTCATCCATCGCGCCCTCGTCTGGCGGGACGAGCGCCGCGATCGCGACCTCCAGCTCGGAGGCCTGTTCGCCGGCCTCGCCCTGGCCAACCATCTCCTCGCCGTGACCGTCGTCCCGATCGTCGTGGTCTTCGTCCTCTTCGACGCCCGGCGGCGCCTCCGCGAGCGCCCGGTCGTCGTCCTGCAGGCGGCAGCGCTGCTCCTCGCCGGCGTCGCCCTCTACGCTGTCATCCCCCTCCGCGCCCTGGCCGGGCCACCGTCGGTCTACGGCTCGCTCCTCACCTGGGACGGGTTCAGCGGCCTCGTGAGCGGGGCGATGTTCCGGAGCGACATGCACTTCGGCTCGGCGGCGAGCTTCGCTGCCGCGTGGTCGTCGATCCCCGGGGTCGTCGACCAGCTCATCAGCCGGTCGAACATCGTCTTCCTCGTCGCCGGGCTGGCCGGCGGTCTCATCCTCCTCGTGCGCGACCGCTGGGCCGGCCTGATGCTCGCGGTCGTCCTCGTCGTGAACGTCTACGTCTTCGCCAACTACCTCGGCGACCTCGACCACTACCTCCTCGTGACATGGCTCGTCCTGGCGGTCTGGTTGGCTGTGACTGCCGAGTCGCTGGTCGCGGCGATCCAGCGCCGTCTCGGCGATCGCTCGGCGGGCCTCGAGCTCCTCGTCGTCGTCCTGCCGGTCATCCTGCTGGCTGCCGGCTGGACCGACCACGACCAGAGCTCGAACACGCTCGGCGAACAGTTCTCGGCGACCGTCTTCGCCCAGCTGCCACAGAACGCCGTCCTCCTCACCTACTGGGATGCCCTGACCAACCTCTCCTACGAGCATTGCATCGACGGCGAGCGTCCGGATGTCTCGCTGCGGGCCTACGACACGGCCGCCCGGGTCACCTGCGATCCGGTCGACGGCGACCTCACCGACGTCGCACGGACGCGACCGGTCTTCGCCCTCTTCCCGTTCCCCGACGACCTGGCCGGGGTCGTCGACGACTTTGACCTCGTGCCGGGACCGACGCTCGCGATCCCCTACGGCAACCGGGTCCTCGACTTCCAGGGGACGCTGTACCGGCTCGTGCCGCGCCAGTAGGCACCGACGGTATCCGAGGGTCGGTTCATCGGCCGATAACGAGGCCGGTGCTACGATGCCCGCTCCGACGGCCGCTCGAATGGCGCCGCTGCGCGCCCGTCGCCGAGACTCGGTGACGACCTGCCGTCGCGTATCGCCGGCTTCGTCCTTCTCACGGGCCGGCAGGAGGGGATCGACATGACCGACGACGCCAAGACCGGCTCGGCCGGCGCTTCAGATGATGTCGTGATCGCCGCTGCGGTGATCGAGGACGACCAGGGCGTGATCGCGCAGGGAGCCATCGCCGCTCAGGGCGATCATGCCCTCGTGGTCGCCCAGTTCGCCGACGACCGGGCCGCCCGCGAGATCTACCAGGACCTCGTCACCGCCGAGATCGAGGGCGCGCTTCACATCGACGGCGTCCTCGTCGTCCATGCCGACGCGGACGGGCGGATCCGCGTCGACAAGATGACCGACCACAGCACCCGGACCGGCCTCAAGTGGGGCGTCGTCGGCGGGATCGTCGCCGGCGTCTTCCTTCCGGCCACGATCGTCGCCGGTGCGGTGACCCTGGGCGTCGCCGGCGCGGCGGCCGGCAAGGCCCGCAACCTCTCCCGCCGGCTCGACGTGGAGAAGCAGCTCAAGGACGTCATCACCCCCGGCACGTCCGGCATCCTCGCCCTGGTCGTCGCGGCCGAGGCCAAGGCCGTCGAGGCGAAGATGCCCGCGGCCAAGGTCGTCAAGACGGTGCCGGTCGACGAGACAACCGCGTCGGCCATCGAGGCGGCCGCCGCCGAGGAGTCCAAGACGCCGGCCTGACCCCGGCCCGGCCGGCCTCCCTCAGAAGCCGACGTTCTGGGGGAGGCTGAACTCGACGACGAGCCCGATCGCGAAGACGAAGCAGGCGACGCTGATCATCGCCCAGCGAAGCCATTGCGGTCGGAACTTGGCGGCGGTCCCGGCGAAGAACAGGACCGACGCGAAGAGGACCGCGGTCAGCACGAAGTTGTCGCTGATCTGGTTGTCACGCTGCGCCTCCGCGAGGGCTGCGTCGGCCTGGACGAGGATGGCGTCTGCGGCCGTCTGCTCGGCGAGGACGTAGCTCGTCTGGTCGAACGGGGTGCCCGGCGGGACGCCACTCGCATCCGCCGGGCCGCTCGTGAGCCAGGCGTTGAAGGGCGCCACGAATTCGGCCCGGAACCGGGTCCGCAGGATGTCCGCGAGCGACGTCTGCCCTTGTTCCTTGGCCTGGACCCAGGCGATGAACGTCGCGACGTCGATCTGGATCTGACGCGAGGCGGCCGTCCCGTGCCGACCTGACGACGCACGGAGGGCGGCCGACTGAGCGTAGTTGTTGGCCTGCTCACCGCTCCAGCGCGTCGCCTGGTACGCGGCCCAGGCGGAGAGGACCACAGCTATCGAGAGGAGGATCGTTGCGACGATCTCCACCCGTTCGTCCTGCCACAGGCCGCGGGCGGTGGCGACGAAGCCGGCGTCGTCGGCGGGCTCCGAAGCGGCGCCTGGCCCCTCGGCAGGCCCCGAGGCGGGGCGAGGTGCATCCGGTTCGTTCGTGTCCAGCTCGGTCCCCTCGCCCGTGGTCGGCAGCTCGGCGGGCGTTCGGCGCCCCCGGCAGCGCGAACAATCGCACATCGGGTGGTTCGCCGCGAGCGCGTGCAGGATCGTCCGGACCGGTCGGCGTGTAGCCTTGCGACAGGAGCGGCGCCGTCGGGCCGAGCCGCACGGCAGGAGGACGAACGGCCGGGATGGAGCGCCTCACCGCGGCCAGCGAGCTGCTCGACGGCCCGCTCGACGACCCGGCCGCGCTGGTCGGCAACCTCCGCGATCTCCGGCGCATCAACCGCTGGCTCGGAGGGGTCGCCCTCAGCTCGGCGGCGATCGATTCGCTCGCCGCACACCGGGCGGAGCTGAGCCTCCTCGACATCGGCACCGGTGGGGCGGACATCCCGCTCGCCCTCCTCGAACGGGCGCGACGGCGGGGCCGTCGGCTCACCGTCGTCGCCGTGGACGATCGACCCGAGGTCCTCGCCGCCGCGGTCCGGGCGGATCCGGTGGTGGCGACGGTCGACGGGCTCCGACTCGAGCTCGGTGACGGCCTGTCGCTCCCGTACGCGGACCGCTCGTTCGACGTCACCCACTCGTCGCTCGTCCTTCACCACCTCGCGCCGGACCTCGCGATCGCCTTCCTCCGCGAGATGAGCCGGGTCGCCCGGCTCGGGATCGTCGTGAACGATCTCGATCGGAGCCGTCTGGGCTGGATCGGAGCGTGGCTCCTCGGTCACGTGCTGACGACCAACCGATACACCCGCAACGATGCGCCACTGTCCGTGCGGCGGGCTCATCGCCCGGCCGAGGTCGTGGACCTCATGCGCGCTGCGGGACTCGCTCCGGTCCGGATCCATCGCGGAGGCGTTGGCCAGCGGTACGCGATCGCCGCCGTCCTCGCCCCGATCATCGATGGCTCCGGACCGCCCGACCCCCAGGGCGTCGGCGAATGACGTCGGAGCGGGTCGAGGTCGCGATCGTCGGAGGTGGGCCGGCCGGCGCGGTGCTGGCCATGCTGCTCGCCCGCGCCGGACACGAGGTGGTCGTCCTCGAGCGCTCGACGACGTGGCGCTGGCGAGCGTGCGGCGTGTTCGCGTCGCCGGCCGCGATGTCGGCACTCCGTCGCTCGGGACTCGCCGAGACGACGCTCGAGGGACTGGCCCGGCCCGTCCAGGCGATGCGGGTCGAGACCCCCGGCGGGGTCGCGTTCGACCTGACGTACGGTGCCGATGCGGGCGGCGAGACCGCGGTGGGATTCGACCGGTCGGCCCTCGACCCGGCGCTGCTCGACGCGGCGGCACGAGCCGGGGCCGACGTCCGGCGCGGCTGGCGGGTCGTCGATGCGGACCTCGCCGAGGGCGGACTCGAGGTCCGCCGGGTCGACCCCGCACCGGACGTGCCAGGGCGCGCCGCGGCTTTCGGACCGGCCCAGGCCCGTGGACTACGCGCCGACGTGGTCGTTGGAGCCGATGGGATCCGATCGATCGTCGCGCGGGCGGCCGGCGTCGAGCGACGACCCCGGCTCCAGCCGCGCATCGGCCTCACGTTTCACCTGCCCGGCCCGGGCGGTGCGTCTCCACGGGTGGCCCGGATGCACCTCATCCGCGACGGGTACGTCGGGATCGCCCCCGTCCCCGGTCGGCGGGTGAACATCGGGATCGTCCTCGGTCCGACCTGGTCGGGAGACCTTCGGCGGTTCGGCGCCCGATCCGTCGTCGACTCCATCTTGGCCGGGATCCCGGCGTCCGCCGGCGATGGGCCCCGACCGTGGCGCGGCCGCGACCCGACCGACGCGATCGAGGGCGCCTGGCCGATCGAACACCGCGTCGGGAGGAGGACGGGAGCGCGCTGGTTGCTGACCGGGGACGCCGCCGGCTTCCTCGATCCGTTCACCGGCGAAGGCATCCATCGGGCCCTCGTCTCCGCCGACCTCGCCGCGGCGGCGATCCACGCCCGATCGAGGGGGCGGGCCGGGGCATTCGACGCCTACGAGCGGGCCATGCTGCGGCGATTCGTCGCCAAGGACGCCCTGTCGTGGCTCGTCCAGGCATTCCTCTCCCGTCCGGCGATGTTCGAGTACGCGGCCCGGCGAGTCGCTGCTCGTCCAGGCGTCCGAGCGACGATGGGCCTCGTCATGGGCGACCTGGTCGGTGCCGGCACGGCGCTCGACCCGCGCTATCTCGCTGCGCTGCTCGCACCATGACCGGCACGGGAGAAGGCTGACGATGCGGAGCACGATCACGACCGATGTGGCCGCGCCGCCCGAGCTCGTCTTCCGGCTCGCCCGCGACGTCGAGCGCTGGGATCGGCTGCTCCCCCACTACGTCCGTTCCCGGGTGATCCGGCCGCAGCGCGACGGGTCGGTCCTCGTCGAGTTCATCGCTCGGCGGGCGATCGTGGAGCGGCTCGGGATCGGACTGCCTGTCGCGTGGCGGGCACGAACGTGGTCCGAGTCGGCGACGCTGCGCCTCCGGTTCGTCCACGTCGCCGGCGCGACGAAGGGGATGGACGTCACCTGGCGGATCGAGCCGACCGATCGTGGCAGCCGGGTCTCGATCGAGCACGACTTCCGCCCGCGGGTCGCGCTCTTCGGGCGATTCGTCGACCGGGTGTTCACCCGGCCGATCGCAGGCAGGACGCTTGCGACGTTCCGTGCCCTGGCCGAGGCGCTCGCCGACGGATCGGCTCCGCCGCGGTCCGCGGACACCGCCCGTACGAAGAGACCGGCATGAGCGACCGACGGCGTGTCTGGGTGACCGGCATCGGGATCATCACCGCGATCGGGACCGGCGTCGATGCATTCCGGGTCGGGCTCCGCGCCGGGGCGTCGCCCGTCCGCTCGATCGATCGATTCGACCCGAGCCCGTTCCGCTCCCACGTTGCCGCCCAGGTCGACGATTTCGACGCGGTGGCATGGATGCCGCCGAAGACGGTGCGTCAGCTCGATCGATTCAGCCAGTTCGGGCTCGTGGCGGGCCGACTCGCCCTCGACGATGCGCGGATGCGACCGGGTGCCGATGGCGCAGCGTCCCCGGAGCGGATCGGGATCTACCTCGGTTCGGCGCTCGGGGGCATCGCCTACGCCGAGGAACAGCACGAGCGATATCTCGAGCGCGGCATCCGAGCCGTCGCCCCGAACCTCGCCCTGGCCGTCTTCGGCGGCGCGGCCCCCGCAAACCTCGGTATCGCCCTCGACGTCAGGGGGCCGATCCTCTCGACGGCCAACTCGTGCGCGTCCGGCTCGGTGGCGATCGGCGAGGCGCTCGGCGACCTCCGCGACGGCCGGATCGACGCCGCGATCGCCGGGGGCTGCGAGATCCCGCTCAGTCCTCTCGCGTTCGGGGCGTTCGACATCATCCGCGCACTCTCGAGCGGCCGGAACGACGATCCCAGCCATGCGGCGCGCCCGTTCGACATCGGCCGCGACGGCTTCGTCATGGGCGAGGGCGCTGCCCTGCTCGTCCTCGAGGTCGCCGAGGTCGCAGCGGCGCGGGGAGCGGTCCCCTACGCGGAGGTGCTCGGCTACGGCGCGACGTCCGATGCCCACCACATGGTCCAGCCACGAGCCGACGGGCGGGAAGCCGCCCGGGCGGCATCGATCGCCCTGGCCGATGCGGCGGTGGATCCGGGGGCGGTCGACTACGTCAACGCCCACGCCTCTTCGACGCCGCTCGGCGACCTGGCCGAGGCACGCGCCATCGCCCTGGCCCTCGGAGAACGGGCGGCCGGTGTCCCGGTCAGCGGCACGAAGGCGTTGTATGGGCATCCGCTTGGTGCGTCCGGGGCGATCGAGGCGGCGATCTGCGCCCTGACGATCCGCGATGGCTGGGCACCGGCGACGGCCAATCTCATCGACCCGGGACCGGAGGTGGCCGCCCTGCTGCCCGGACTCCTGAAGACCGGCCGCCCCGGGACCTACGGGACGGTGCTGTCGACATCGTTCGGCTTCGGAGGCTTGAACGCGGCGCTCGTCCTGGGGGCCGTGGGCCCGTAGGGACGGCCTTGAGCCGGCAGGTCAATAGCTCGTGGCCCGCCGGAAACAAGTAGACATTACCCGGCGATCTGGCGATACTTCATGGGTATGGCCATCTCCACCGACAGCAGGCCCTTCATGCTCCGAGTCGGCCAGGCGGCCGAGATGCTCGGCGTGTCGGTCGACACCCTCCGCCGGTGGGAGGCCGAGGGACGGGTGCGGATGGAGCGCTCGGCCGGTGGGCAGCGACTCGTCGACATCGAGGAAGTGACCCGGATGCTCGAGGCGCGGCGGCGAGCCATCGCCGACCGGCCGATCGTCGCCCAGTCGGCCCGCAACCGGTTCCCGGGGATCGTGACCCGGGTCGAGCACGACCGGATCGCCGCCATCGTGGAGGTGGTCGCCGGTCCCCATCGCGTCGTGAGCCTCATGACCGCCGAGGCCGTCGAGGAGCTCGGGCTCAAGGTCGGCGACGAGGCCGTCTGCGTCGTCAAGGCGACCAACGTGATCGTCGAGGTCCCGTCGTCGAAAGAGGCAGCGTCATGAGGTCACGACTCATCGCATCACCGGCGACGCTCGCCCTCCTCCTGGCCGCCTGTTCGAGCGCGGCGACGCCGGCCCCGACCCAGGCTCCCCCGTCGGCGCCGGCGAGCGCGCCGGGAGCGAGTTCCGACGGCTCCGTCGCGCCGGCCGCTAACCTCACCATCTACGCTGCCTCGTCCCTCAAGGCCGCGATGGCCCAGGTCAAGACGACCTATGAAGCGGCCAACCCCGGCACGACCCTCACGATCTCGACCGATTCCTCGTCGGCACTCGAGACGAAGATCGAGCAGGGCGCTCCGGCCGACGTATTCCTGTCGGCCGATACGACCAATCCGCAGAAGATCGTCGACAAGAGCCTCGCCCTCGGCAGCCCGGTCAACTTCGCCGGCAACCTCCTGACGATCATCACCCCGACGAACAACCCGGCGAGCATCAAGTCTCCCCAGGACATGGCGAACGCCGGGGTGAAGGTCGTCGCCGCCGGCGACACGGTGCCGATCACGAAGTACGCCAACATGCTCGTCGCGAACCTCGCCAAGCAGCCGGGCTATCCGCCCGATTTCGCCGCCAAGTACACGGCGAATATCGTGTCCAAGGAGGACAACGTCGCGGCGGTGGTGGCCAAGATCGAACTTGGTGAGGGCGACGTGGCGATCGTCTACGTGACCGACGCGAAGACGTCGACCAAGGTGGCGCAGCCCACCACCATCCCGACGGACGCGAACGTCCCCGCGACGTACGCCGGGGTCGTCGTCAAGGCCACCAAGAGTCCGGATGCCGCGACGGCGTTCCTGACCTGGGTCGCCGGCCCCGGTGGCCAGACGATCCTCGGCACCCTCGGATTCCTGCCGCCGCCGCCCTGATCGACGGTATGGATGGTCCGCAGACGATGCCGCCGGCCGGGCGGTCCGGGTGACCGACACCTCGCGGACCGTCCCCCGCTGGGGTGAACGATCGCTCACGCTGGTGGCGGCCTTCGCCGTCCTCTGCCTCGGGTTACCCGTCGCGATCCTCGTCGTCCGCTCCGTGGCCAACGGGGCGCTCCTCGACGCGTTCAGCAGCCCGACGGTCATCGCGGCATTCGAGCTCAGCCTGACGACGACCGCGGCGAGCCTCGCAATCACCGTCGCCCTCGGCCTGCCCCTCGCGGTCGTGCTCGCTCGCCGGCGGTTCCGCGGCTCGAGCGTCGTCGAGGCCATCATCGACCTGCCGATCGTCCTGCCGCCCTCTGTGGCCGGGCTCGCCCTCCTGCTCGCACTCGGCCGGCAGGGCGTCCTCGGCGGTGCCCTGAGCGCCTTCGGCATCGAGATCCCGTTCACGACGGCGGCGGTGGTCATCGCCCAGGCATTCGTCGCAGCCCCGTTCTTCATCCTGTCGGCCCGGACCGGGATCGCCTCGGTCGACCGGGACATCGAGGACGCCGCACGTGTCGACGGGGCGAGCGAGTTCTTCCTGTTCCGGTCGGTCACGCTGCCGCTCGCCGGCGCGGCGATCACCGCCGGCCTAGTCATGTGCTGGGCCAGAGCGCTCGGCGAGTTCGGGGCGACGATCATGTTCGCCGGCAACGTCGAGGGCCAGACCCAGAC
This sequence comes from uncultured Chloroflexia bacterium, assembly GCA_963745405.1. Classification (GTDB taxonomy): domain Bacteria; phylum Chloroflexota; class Limnocylindria; order Limnocylindrales; family CSP1-4; genus C-114. Next base: position 775,370 of record CAVUWY010000002.1, read on the forward strand.
GCTCCCCCTCGTCGTCTACAGCGAGTTCCAGGGTGGCGACCTCGACACGACGATCGCGGCCTCGGCCATCCTCGTCCTCGCCGCCTTCGGCGTCCTCGTCGCCGTGCGGGCCCTCCACTGGGGCCGGGTGTTCGAGTTGCGCGGCCTCACCTGAAGGGTGCGCGGCACCGACTGGCGTCGCGGACTCGCGCCTCGGCCAGCCAGCCTGGCGTACGCTCACGGGCGTGCCCACCATGATCCGGCCGGCGAGCCACGGGGACATCCCCGCCATCCGGGCGATCCTCGCTGCCCACGGCAACGACGGGCCGATCGAGAACGGGGACATCGTCGGGCCGTACGTCCGTCACTTCCTCGATCACGCGATCGCCTTCGTCTCCGAGCGGGATGGGGCGGTCGTGGCGTTCGGGGCGGCCATCGAGACCGCGACCTCCCGCCATCTCGCCGACCTGTTCGTGCGCCAGGATCTCCTCGGCCAGGGGATCGGCGGGCCGCTGCTGGATGCCGTGCTCGCGGGTGCGCCGCGCCGCACGACGTTCGCCTCCGAAGACCCCAGGGCCATGCCGCTCTACATCCGGGCGGGGATGCGCCCGCTCTGGCCGATGCTCTATCTCCGCGGGGACGGCAGCCTACTGCCCGAGACGGGGCACGGGCGGGCGATCGAGTCGGCCGATCCGGTCCGCCTCGCCGAGCTCGAACGGGAGTGGACCGGGGCCGATCGCTCGTCCGACCACAGCCACTGGGGGCGGACACCCGAGGCCGATGGATTCGTCGTCGGTGACGGCGACAGCCCGCTCGCCCTGGGCCATGCGCGGGCCCGGCAGACCGGGACCGCGAGGATCCTCGACCGGCTGGTCGTCCGGCCCGGCGCCGGTCCGATCGAGCCGACGCTCGCCGCGATACGGCGCGCCGCCCGGGGTGGCCCGATCGTGGTGGCGGTTCCGGGACCGAATCCGGTTCTGCCGTACCTGCTTGACGCCGGCTTCCGCATCGAGGACCACGACACGTTCATGGCGAGCGAACCCGGCCTTATCGACCCGGAAAGGATCCTGCCGAATTCGGGGATGCTCTGACTCGGCGGCCGACGCGCACGCCGAGGACGACGTACCGTGCGCGTGACAACGCCGCATGAGGGATTCCGGTGGACGTCATCCTCGTCGGGTTCATCGCCGGCTTCATCTACGCCGGGTTCCGGAGCGGGTTCCTCAAGCGCCTCGTGGGCATCGTCCTGATCGCGATCTCGTTCCTCGCCAGCGTCTACCTCCGCGACGTGGTCGGGGCGATCGCCAGCACGTTCTTCAAGGACATACCGGCCGACTACGCCCAGCTCGTCGGAGCCACCATCGCCTTCCCGGTCATCCTCGTCGTACTCCACCTGGTCAGCCGACTCGTCTTCGGCCGGATCCAGGTCCATGGCATCGTCGCCGAGGGCACCGACAAGATCCTGGGCGCCATCCTCGGCGGGGTCGAGGCGGTCCTCATCATCTCGGTCGGGATCGTCATCCTCGATGCCTACTACGGGACCGCGTCGACGCTCGGGCCGACCTTCCATTCGACCTATCTCAAGGACGTGGCCCAGGCCGTCAACACGTCGGAGACGGTCAAGTTGCTCCGCGCAACGACGGTGCCGTTCGTGCTCGCGATCCTCGGACCGCTCCTGCCCAAGGACCTCGGCTCGCTCCTGCCCGGCGGCCTGCCGAACCGCCTGCCGTTCCCGACGCCCTGAGGCTGGCTACAGGAGCTGATTTACGAGGGCCTCGACCTGGGCGAGGGTCGCCGGCGTCGCGGTAGCGGTGATCTCGACGAGCGACGAGCCCTTCGTCGCCACGACGCCTTCGTTGTTCTTCCCGCCGTTGAGGTCCTGGCGGAACGAGCGGGCCTGGTCGCCGACGCCGGCCACCGCTGCATACGGCACGGGGAACTTGGCACTGAACTGGCCGATCGCGGACGGATCGATGTTCGAGATCAGCTGGATGAGCACGTTCGACGACGTTCCCCGGTAGTCACAGGCCACGCCTGTCGCTCCCGCCGGCAGCGCAGGCCCTCCACCGCCGGGGATCATGGTCGGCGCCGAGAGAGTGAGCCCGAGTGCAGCGCCGACCACGGGACCGGTGGGGCAGCTGATCGCGCCGGTCGACGCCGCGCCGGCAGAGGCCGCCGCGAGGGGCGACGGTGCGCCGGTCGGCGGGGTGGTGGCTGCACTCGTCGGTGGGGTCGGGCCTGGCGGCGTGGTCGGCGCCGGACTCGCCGCGCTCGAGCATCCAACGAGCGTCATCGCGATGCCGAGGACGATGGCGACCTTGCCTGCGACCGACGTTCCGAAGCGTCGCTCCATGTCCCCCTTCTTCCCGGTGGGCTCCAATATCGTTCCGCGCCCGGCGGCCCGAAGGAGCGATGCCGTCGCAGCCATCATGGACAGGGGTCGTCGGACCGTCAAAGGGGCGCACGGGGACGCACGCGGCGGAGCCGCGGCGGGGGACCGCGATCGCCGGCCGGCGATCGCCACGCTCCCTCCCGGCTCGGGCGCACCCCTCGGTCCGGCCGGGTGGGCACCGATATTGACCCGGTGACTAGCAGGCGCATTCGACCGACGCTCAAACCGCCGTGGCACCGCCGACGCGCCGCATTCGTGCGTGAATCGTCGCGATCTGGCCGTCCGCGGTCAGGATTCGAACGTCCACGCGCCCGGCCAGACTCCGGGCGCCTCGAACAGCGGACGCGTCGAGGGGCGAGTACCCGCCGGCGGACGTTCCACCCGTCGAGCGGCGGGCAGCCGTGCGCATCCGCGCGCGAGTCGTCGCGACCACCTATTCCCGGGACCAGGATTCGAGCGTTCGCCTGGCCCAGCAGTACTCGGAGCCCGGATAGCGATCGCCAGTCGGGGGCGACTATCCGGGAGGTCGCGAGCGCGGGCAGCGCCACGACGGGCGGCACGGCAATGGCGGATCCGCCACATCCGCTGAGATATCCTCAGGATGGCGTGAGCGCCCACGATCGAGGTGGGGCGGATGACGACGTCGCGGCCGACGGAGCCCAGCGCGGTGCCGCGGGACGTGGGGAAGGCAGACACGTGGCCGCCGGAATCGGTGCCGCCGGGCGAGATGCTCATGAACGCGGTGACCGGCATCGCCGCGCGCGAGCGGGTCCGGGCGTTCGACCTCGCGGCCGGTCTCGCCGTCTTCTTCATGATCCTGGTCCACGTCCTGTGGCACTGGGGCGCCCGCGAGACCTGGACGACGCCGATCGGGGAGGCGATCAGCCTGGCGGCCGGCCCGACGGCAGCACCGGTGTTCATGTTCCTCATGGGAGCCTCGCTCGGCGCGGCGTCCCGATCCGGGTTCGGCAGCCTGGCGGCCCGCGGGATGTGGCTCTTCGTGCTCGGCTACGCGCTCAACTTCCTGCGCGGAGTGATCCCCGCCACCATCGGCCTCGCGACCGGCGTCATCACCGCCGACGAGGTGGCACCGTACACGCAGTGGTGGCTCGGCGACGACGGTCGATCTCCACCAGGCCGATCGGCCTCTCGATGGTCGTCATCGCGGCCCTCGGGACGCGATCGAGACCGGGTCTCGCCTGGCTCGGCATCGCCGGCGCGGTCGTCCTCGTCGCCCCGCTGCTTCGCGGGATCACGTTCGGCACACCGATCCTCGACGCCCCGCTCACGCCCTTCATCGGGTCGGCCCCCAACGTCTACTACGCGGTCATCCCGTGGCTGTGCTTCCCGCTCGCCGGCGCGGTCTTCGGTGCGCAGATGGCCCGGACCGACGATCGAGCGGCGCTCTTCCGACGCGGCGCGGGCGTCGGCGTCGTCCTCCTCGTCATCGGGAGCGGGCTCATCCTCCTCCAGCGGCCGGGCTTCGACGTCTTCACCTACTGGCGGATGCCCGTCGCGCTGGCCGTGCCGGTGTTCGGGGTGATCCTCGTCTGGCTCGCGCTGTGCGACGCGGTGACGCGCCTCCGACCCATCGACCTCCGCCTCGGGGTCGTATACGGCTGGAGTGACCGGGTGATCGCCATGTACTTCACCCACTGGGTCATCGTCGGCTGGGGCGTCGGCCTCGTCGGGTTCCGCGCGCTCGACCTGCCGCAGGTCCTCCTCGCGATGGCGGCGGCGGTCGTCGCCACGAGCTACCTCTCCCGGTTCGCGGTCCGACTCGAGACGAGCTGGTGGCTCCGCCGCAGCTCCGGAGCCGGGTCCTCCGAGCTCGGAGTGGAGCTGCCCTCGCTGAGGCCCGCTGCGGCTACCCTCAACGCGTCCGGCCTGCATGCTCGCGCGGCCGAAGCATCGCGGAGTACCGATTGAGCAAGGGCCGGCTCGAGGCGTTCAGCGACGGCGTCCTCGCGATCGTCATCACCATCATGGTCCTCGCCCTTGCGCCGCCAAAGGGCACGACGTTCGACGACCTGCGACCGCTCGTCCCGGTCTTCCTCAGCTACCTCCTCAGCTTCGCCAACCTCGCCATTTGGTGGAACAACCACCACCACCTGTTCCAGGCGGTCCGGGTCGTAGACGGCCGCGTGCTGTGGGCGAACATGCTCCTCCTGTTCTTCCTCTCGCTCTACCCGTTCGCGACGGCGTGGATGGGCGAAAGCGAGTTCGCCAGCCAGCCGGTCGCCCTGTACGGAGCGGTCCAGCTCGCCGCTGCGCTCTCGTACTTCGTGCTCGTCCGAGCGCTCATCGCGATCCAGCCCGAGGACTCGCCCCTGGCGGCCGCCATCGGGAGCGATACGAAGGGGAAGGTGTCGCCTCTCCTCTACCTGGCGGCCATCCCGATCGCCTTCATCGCGCCGCTCCTCTCGGTGGGGCTGTTCGTCGTCGTCGCGCTCATGTGGATCGTCCCCGACACCAGGATCGAGCGAACGATCGACCGCTAAGGAGCCGGGCGCCGCCGATCAGGGAGTCGGGAAGAACTCGCGGAGGTTGTTCGCCTGGCAGGTGTGGGCGAGGCAACCGAGGTTCCACGAGTCCTGGATCGTCCGGAGGAGCGAGAAATGGTCGTGCTCCTTCGATGAGCGGAGGCCGGACGGCACGTCGTTGGCGACGACGATCGTGGCGACCTTGCCGCCACCGCCCAGGCTGCCCGAACCCTCGTCCCAGGTGATGAGAAGGAGGCCGTTCGCGAAGGCAGGGCTGTCGATGATCTTCGGGACGAAGCTCCTCAGGAACGCATCCCCCTGGGCGACCGTACCGTCATGCATGTCGTTGGTCAGGTTCGGGACTATGAGCTCGTAGTCGGCGGCAGCCGGGTCGAACTCCGCCAGGCGGGTGATCTGCGCGCACCGCGACGGGTCCCCCGAGATGTCGGTGAAGTTGATCGCCGGGTTGTGCTTGCGCACATACGTGCCCGCTGCGCCGACGAGATCCTTTCCGCCGGATGCGCTCGTGACCCTTGAGCAGGGAGCCGGCACGTCCTGCTCGTAGACGTGCCAGGTCATGCCGTGGGCCTCGAGCTGGTCGGCGAGGTTCCGACCCGAGAGGTTCCGGTTCGCGTCGTCACTGATGCCGAACGTGCTGCCGGCGAAGAGGGCGAGGTAGTTCGGCATCGACGGATGGCCGACCGCCGTGTAGTTCGTCGCCAGTCCGTACGTCTTCGCGAGGCCGTTCAGGTATGGCGCCGCAGCGTTGCCGATGACGGCGCCCTCGGCATGGTTCTCCATCATGATCAGGTAGATGTGATCGAAGCGGGGCACGCCGGATGCCCCGATCGCGCTCGGCGATGCGCTGACGACCGGCGAGGCGGCAACGCTCGCGGAGGCTATCGGGCTCGCCGTGGCCGCCGCGCTGGGAGACGCGGTCGGACTCGATACGATCGCCACGCTGGCTGGCGCGGTCGGGCTCGCCGACGAGGTCCCGGACGTCGCGACGAAACCGACGATCGCGGCGACCACTACCACCACGACGATGGCGAGGACGCCCAGGGCGGCAGGGACGCGAGCCACGGTCATGGGGCTGCTCCTTGAAGGATCAGTGGGCCGAGGCGGCCGTGCTCCTGGTCCCGGCCCGGCGTCTCCACGTGGGATGCTCGCCCGCGGGGCCCAGTTCTGTACGTGACCGACCCTACCAGCGTGTGCCGGATCGATGCGACCGCGGCCGAGCGCCCTCGCCTCGCGGTACGCTTCCGCCCCGAGGAAGGAGATGACGATGACCGCCGAAGCCGCGGCCGCCGAGATCGTCGACGGACCGAGCCCCGAGCCGACCGGCCCCGCCCTGCTCGACGCCCTCTTCCCCGAAGGGGCGGCGTATCGACGATCGCTCGAGAGCTACTTCATCCTGCTGTGGCTGGCGGCGCTCATCGCGACCTTCGGCCTCATCGAGGACTCCATCGCCGCCATCATCGGAGCGATGATCGTCGCTCCGCTCGGTGGCGCGATCATGGCGCTGGCCGGAGCGCTCGTGTCGGGACGCAGCCGCTGGCAGCTCGTCTGCCTCGTCCAGGTCGGCCTGGGCTCACTCATGGTCATCGCCGTCGGGTTCGTCCTCGCCTGGATCCTGCCGAACCCGCTCGGCCTCAACGCCTCGATCGAAGCCCGCACCTCCCCGGGGCTGCTGGACCTCGGTGTCGCCCTGGCCGCCGGCGCGGCCGGTGCCTATGTCGCCGCGCGACGGACCGGGGCCGACGCCCTGCCGGGGGTCGCGATCGCGGTGTCGCTCGTCCCACCCCTGGCGACGGTCGGGATCTGCCTCGCCCTCGGACGCATCGACGATGCCGGCGGGGCGATGCTCCTGTTCCTCACCAACGTCTCCGGCATCGTCGTCATAGCGGTCACGGTCTTCGTGATCTTCGGCGCGACCCCGAGCCGCGCGATGATCCGGGAACGTCACCGCCTGCGCAACGGATTCATCGTCGCGATCTCCGCCCTCATCCTCATCGCCCTGCCGCTCGTCTGGCACGGCCTGGAAGAGCTCCAGGACACGATCCGATCGACTACCGGCGCCCCGATCGTGAAGTCATGGATCGGAGGTCGGGACCTGACCGTGACCTCGTGGTCGATCCGCGGGGACGACGTGACGATCGCCCTGTCGGGCCCCGAGGTGCCGGCCTCGGTCACGTCCCTGGCGGACTCGCTCTCGACGGCCTTCGGGGTTCCAGTGCAGCTCGAGATCGATTACGTCCCGTCGACGCGCCAGCGGGTGACCGGGGCGCCCTGAGCACCGGGCGAGGTGGAAAGCCCCGCCGGATCCGTCAGCTCGGCCGCACGATGCAGCGGAAGCCGAGGTGGGCGATCGAGGTTTCGACCGATTGGGCCTGGCGGGCCGCCGGTCGATAGCGAAGGCAGTAGTTCGGTGCGCAGAGGTGCGAGCCGCCCTTGACCACCATCCGCGGGAACTGCTCGCCGGGCCGGCCGACATCGAACGAGGCGTCGGGCGACGTCACCCGCGGGTTCACCCGCGGGCCCGACGGGCCGCAGCAGGCGTGGACGACCTCATCGGGGTGTTTGGGGGTGTAGAAGTCGGTCGTCCACTCCCAGACGTTGCCGGCCATGTCGAACAGCCCGTAGCCGTTCGGTGGGAACGACTTGACCGGCGAGGTCCCCGCGTATCGATCGGTCAGGAGGTTCTGCCAGGGGAACTCGCCCTGCCACGTATTGGCCATCATCCGGCCCTTCGGGGCGAACTCGTCGCCCCACGTGTAGACGGTGCCGTCGAGGCCACCGCGGGCGGCGAACTCCCACTCGGCCTCGGTCGGCAGGGTCTTGCCGGCCCATGTCGCGTAGGCGGTCGCGTCCTCGTAGGCGACGTGGGTCACCGGGTGCCGATCGCGACCCGAGAGGTCGCTGCCGGGCCCCTCGGGATGGCGCCACTGCGCCCCGGGCACCCAATGCCACCAGTTCCGGTAGTCGTCAAGGTCGACCGGCCCGCGCGTGGTCCGGAACACGAGTGAGCCCGGGACGAGGAGGTCGGGGTCGGCATCGGGGTAGTCGGCGCGCTCGAGTGGCCGCTCCGCCACCGTGACGTGGCCGGTCGCCTTCACGAACCGCCGGAACTCGATGACCGTGACCTGGTGTTCGTCCATCCAGAACCCGTCGACGGTTACGTCGTGGACGGGCCGTTCCTCCGCGTAGTGGTCGTTCGAGCCCATCCGGAACGCTCCGCCGGGGATCCAGATGAGGTCGCGACCGGGCGGCGTGCCCGGCGCTGGCGAAGGCGCCGCTGCGACATGGGTTCCGCGATCGGCTTCGACGGGTGAGTCGACCCTATCCATCGAGCTCGACCCGTGGGGGCATCGACGGGTGCAGATCGGGAGCGGCCGACGCCGCACCCATCATCGAGGGGATCACGCGAGCAGGGTACGTCGCGTTCGGACTCGACGGCAATCGCGGCCCGGTCAACGAGCGCGACACGGCGCGTCAGGTGGTGGCTACAGCCTCGACGGCGGAGTCCGGCAGGCGGGCGGCCGAGCGGAAGAGCAGCCAGGCGACGATCGCGCCGATACCGATGATCGAGCCGCTGACCAGAAACACCGCTCTGATCCCGAGCGCGTCGCTGAGGACACCCGCGGCGGCCATCGAGAGGATCATCGCGGTCTGGGTCGACGACCCGACGGCCCCGACGACCCGGCCGCGGACGTCGTCCGTCGTGGCCTGCTGGACGATGGTCATGGTCGTCGCCTGGACGGGCAGGAAGAACCACCCCTGGGCGAAGAGCACGACCATCACCATCCACGGCTCGGTCGTCAACGACAGCGAGGCGATACAGGCGGCCAACCCGGCAAGCCCGACCACGAACAGGGACGACACGGCGAACCGACCCCCGAGCGCTCCGAGGAGGATGCTCGCCAGGATCATCGACGCCGATTGGGACGCCTCGATCGGTCCGATCCAGATCGGGTTGGCGGCCATGTCGCGGACGACGAACGGCACGAAGAGTACGTAGATCGCTCCCGCCCCGAGCATGGTGACAGTGATGCCGCTCAACACCGCCACGAGCGACCGCGATCGGCCGATGGTGCGCAGCCCGTCGGCGACCGAACCGCGCATGCCTCGGCCGCGAGCGGCGGCAGCCGCCGTCGCGTCGATCCTGCCCACGTCGCGTCCGACTCGCGAGACGACGGCGACCGATGCCAGGAAGGTGAGCGCGTCGAGCACGAATGCCGGCCAGATCGCGCCCGTAGCACCGGCGATGGCACCCGTTATCGCGAGGCCGACCACGCTGCCGACGACGCGGCTCATCTGGCCGAGCGAGTTCGCGGCCAGGAGCCCTTCGCTCGGCACGACCCGCGGGATCAGCGCCGCCCTCGCCGGCGAGAAGAAGGTCCCGATCGCGGACTGGAGGCAGGCGAGTGCGAGGAGGATCGGGACGGTGAGGGCTCCCTGGAAGAGGACGAACGACAGGACGACGGCTGCCCGCAGGGAGTCCGAGACGATGAGGATCCGGCGCCGGTCGAGCCGATCCGCGTAGGCGCCGGCGAACAGCCCGATCGTCACCGGTGGAAGAGCGATGAGGATCGCCATGACAGCGACGATGAGCGTCGAACCCGTCGCAGCGAGCACGACGAGGTAGAGCGCGAGGTATGTCATCCCGTCACCGACGTCCGAGATCGCCTGGGCGGCGAAGAGCTTGCGGAAGTCGGGTATCCGGAGCACATCCCGCGACCGCAGCGGCTTGGGGGGGACTGCCTCAGTCATCGGTCGTCCGACGCTCAGGCGACGTCGGGTAGAGGGCCAGCAGCATCCCCGTCCTCACGCCGCCAGGTGTCGCATCGTCGCCGAACTCGTCGGCGATCGCGAAGAGCCGCTCATGTAGCTCGGCCGCCCGCGCCGGCGTTAGCCTCATCACGACCCGATCGAGCACCATCCGTCGCTCGGCCGGCGCATCGTCGGCGAGCTCGACCAGGCCACCGCGCACGGCATCCTCGAGTTCCCGCCTGGCGTCATCGAAGGCGGCGCCGATCGTCGCGCCCGACCCGACCTGCTTCGAGCCCTGCCCGGTCGCGAACATCGCCGGGTCGAGCTGGATGGAATGCGCCGCCACCCGATACCGGGTCTCGATGATCCTCGATACGATCCGGCGCTCGACCGCACGGATCAGGTGGTGGCGGACGAGCAGATCGATATGGTGGTACAGACGTGTCTGCGGGACGTCGAGCGCATCGGCAAGCTCGTGGACCGACCACGATCCGTCAGGCCGTCCTCCCATCGCCTCGAGGATCCGGGCGCGGAGGGGGTCGGCCACGACCCGCATCGTTTCGACATCGAAGATCACCCGGACCGGGACCGGCTCGGCCTCGTCGATCAGGCCGATCGAGAGCGAGACCTCGGCGGGTTCCTTGTGCGTGCCGGGCGAGGGGGCCATGCTCTCTCCGTCACGATTCAATCAATCTTGAAGCGCAAGATAGAACTTGAATACAACTGAGTCAAGCCCGCCGGAATGGGCCCGTCCGCTAAGTCGCCGATAGGAGGGACCGGCACGGGTCCGGTCGTCGGAATCACGTCCGCATGCGATGCCGCCTCTAGGGCGCGCTCGGACTTCGATCGCCGGGGGTCCGGTCCGCGGGGGTTCGATCGGCGGGGGTTCGATCGGCGTCGATCCGGCCGACCACCAGCAGGACGGCGGCGGACGCGAGCCCGAAGACGACGGTGCCGAGCATCGCGACGGTGAGGCCGACCGTGACGGACAGGAACCCCATGACCGTCGGATAGCCGATCGAGCCGATGACCGCTGCCGCCGTCAGGTATCCCCCGACCATCGCCGACCGGTCCGGGTAGCGATCCCCGCCGAGGACGAAGAGCATCGGTGCGATCGGGCCGGCCGCCAGGCCGGCCACCCCGAACAGGGCGATCGAGACCGGGGTGTTCGGCACGAGGATCGCCCCGGCGAGTGCGATCGACATGACCGAACCCGCGGCGATCGTGTAGGCGAGGTGGTCGAACCGGTCAGCGATGCGGGCCGAGACGAGGCGGCCGACCGCCAGTCCCGCCCAATACAGGGACAGTGCGCCGGTCGCCACCTGGAGCGGCGCAGACGCGAGGAACCGGACGAGCCAGTCGGTCACCCCCACTTCCGAGGCGATGTAGAAGCCGATGGAGAGGCAGAGCAGGAGGAGCGGCCGGCCGAGCTCTGCGAGCGGGGATGCCACCGTCGATCCTGGAGTCTGGCCGCGCGTCGACCCGACGTCGTGGCGCCGGCCGTGCGGCATCGGGGCCACGAGGAGGCAGGCACCCATCGCGAACGCGACGAAGGACGTCGCCAGGGGTACCGCCTGCCAGCCGACACCCGCATCGACGAGCCAACCGACCACGAGCGGAGCCGACAGGGCGCCGAGGCTGAAGCACAGGTGGAGGAGGTTGAGCGCCCTGCCGCGGTCGTCGCGGAAGACGTCGAGGAATAGGCCGTTCACTCCACCGTCGAAGACTCCGAGACCGAGCCCGACCGGAACGGCGCCGGCGAGGAATAGGTTCCAGGTCGCGGCGGTTCCGAGTGTCAGCAGGCCGACTCCGAGGAGGACCGCCCCGGCGACGAGCGTCGGCCGTCGGCCGATCCGCTCGGTCACGTGTCCGCCCGCGAATGCGCCACCTGCGTAGGCGATCGAGGTCAACAGGTAGTAGATGCCGATCGTCGCATCCGAGACCACGAAGGTCGCCTCGATCGAGCGGACGAGCGACGGGACGAGCAGGCCGGCCCAGCCAACGAGGAGAAAGATGACTGCGCCGAGGACGCCGGCGGCCGGGGGCCAGGATCGACCGCGCGCGGTCTCCTCGGTCGACGGTTCGCTCGCCGACGGTGGGTGTGTCACTCCTACGGGCCACCGGACCGCAGGGATCGCCAGCCCCAGTACACGACGCCGGCGAGGGCCACGCTCGCCGAGCCGAGGAGCATCGTCGACGTCACCGCCACGCCGCCGTCGGCGAAGAGGAGCCGTTCCGCGGCGACTGCGGCGAGCACGAGGGCGACCACGATGGGCAGGCCGAACCACGGCCGACCCACGAAGGAGCCGCGGCCGAGCACAAGGCTCGCCACGAGGTCCAGCGCGACGAGGACGACGACCGCCACGCCGGCTCCGAATGCGAACTGGCCGATCCCGGCCTCGACGTCCGCCTTGCCGAGACGCTCCGCCACGATCACGGCGGTGACGAACAGCGCTACGCCATCGACGATGCCGGCGGCGAGCTCCCAGGCGACCGGCAGCACACGCCGGCGGTCCTGTCGGCCCCGCGGGATGTATGCCCACGCCTCGTCCCGGCGGAGGCCGCCGGCGTACGTCCCGGCCACGGAGATCGGCACGGCCGAGATCACGGCGATGACGATGTTCGTCGTGACGGCCCAGACGAGCGCCCCGATCGCGAGCGCGACCGACGGGCCCATCAGGAGCTCGATCAGCCAGGCGATCCGGAACGGGCCTCTCGCCTCGGCGAGGTCGAGCGGGTGCACGAGAGGCTGCACCGATCGATCGGGCAGGTCGACGAGCTCGGCGATGTCATCCATCGGTCTCTCCAGTCGAACGGTCGGCGGCGGACTGCGCCCCGCCGCGGGCGATCTCATAGACCTTCTGACGCGATACCCCGAGGTGGGCGGCCACGCTGACGGCGCTGTACTCCTCGAGGAGCGCGTCGACCGCCTGCGCCCGGACCGTGGACGCCCGCGAATTGAGGTGCGCGGCGTAGGCACTCACCTCGGCGGCGAGTAGGGCGGCGGCCAGCTGGCCGCCGAAGCGGTCGGCCCAGCCGGCCTCGCCGCTCGCCATCGCATCGGCCAGGCCCTGGCCGAGGTCGGCGAGGACGTCGCCGACCTGTTCGGCGGCGATCCCGTGCTCCGTGAACCGGTCTCGGACGGCGGGTCGAAGCTCCGGCGCACGATGTGCGAGCACCGTCGCCCAGTCGTTGTCACCCCCGGGTTGTCGAGCCACGAACGGCAGTGTTGCACGGCCCCACCGCTCTGTCAACCCGGGGGTTACAAGAGCGCACGTCCATGGCACCGGCGCCGTTCGCCCGCGTGGGCGGCACTCAGTCCTGCCAGCGCACTCCGGATGGGCCTGCGGCACCCACTAGATCTGTTCGCCGCCCGCGTGCGTACAGCTAGATAATGGCAGTCGAGCGAAGCCGCTTCCCCAGGTCATGCGGGCGGACGATAGATGCTGCAAGCCTATGATCGATCCCACGAGATCCGACCCAGCTCGATCCCGATGCCGGCCCTGAGCGCCCATGGATGAAGGCGGTTCGTTCTACGGCGTACCGGCGGGTCGCGGGCGACGTCGCGACGGGCTGGCGGCCCTGGCCGTCGCCCTTGTCGTCGTCGGGATCGGGCTGGCGATCGCCAAGCCGTGGGGCGGTAGCGGCCCGCCCGCGGCCTCGGCCCCGCCCGCGGTAGCTGCGGTCAGACCCTCCGCGGCCAGTTCCGCGTCAGCGGTGCCGAAGTCGCCAGCACTGCCGACGTACCTCCCCCATCCGCTGCCGGTCGCCTTCAGCGCTGCCCCGCCGCCCAGATCCGATACCTGGGCCGGCCTCGAGTGGCAGCGACTCGCGCCGGACGACCCGCTCGGGGCGGTCAGGTCCGAGGCGACCTCGAGCGATACCTCCGTCGCCATCGGCGACATCCAGGGAACGACGTCGACGACGGTCTGGTCCTCGATCGACGGGATCCAATGGAAACCGGTCGATAGCGGGACGTCGACGAGCTTCTGGCCGGGTATCACGATCCTCGGCCTGGCCACCGTGCGAGGCCGGTTCGTCGCTGTCGCCGAGCTGGTCGACTACACCACGCGATACGTCCCACCGGTCATGTCATGGACGTCGGTCGACGGACGGAACTGGACCCCGGACGCCACCCTGCCGGTCGCCTCGTTCACGAGTCCCGCCGGCTCGCCGCCACTCGTCGCCGCCGGATCGAACGGGCTCGTCGTCGCCACGAGCGGCCTCGGCGCCCAGCTCGCAACCTCGCCGGACGGTCTTCACTGGGTGATCCAGCCACGGAACACGCTACCGGCGGGCTTCGGGCTCGTCGACCTGCGCAGTTCGGCGAACGGCTACGTCGCGATCGGGTGGATGAGGAAGGCCCCCGGGGGAAGCGTGGCGGCTTCGCTCTGGTCGGCCGACGGGCGCACGTGGCCGAAGACGCCCACCGTCATGCCGAGCCCGGCGTCTGGCTCCGGCACCCCGGCGAACTCGGCCGTGACACTCACGGTCGGCGACCACGGCATGATCGCGGTGGGGATCGGCGGCTCCCCGGGCGCGGCCCTGTGGTGGCGATCGGCGGATGGCCGGCACTGGCAGGCACTCCCGACATTCCCGCCCCTCGGGGCGACGACGTGCGGTGGCGCGAACTGCGGCCTGCAGCCGAACGGGACGCTCATCGGCGACGGTCATCGCCTCGTCGCGGTGCGTGGCGGCTCGGACGCGGTCGCCCTGGTCTCGACCGACGGCCTCCGCTGGACGGCGCTCGACCTCTTCGGGGACATCCCGAGCGCGGAGGCGACCCAGGCGACCCTCCTGCCCGGAGGAGTGCTCGTGTCCGATGGGACGACGACCTGGTTCGGCCAGGCCGAAAGCCGCTGACGCCGCGGACTCCGGGCGGAGACGGAGGCGGGCGTCCCTGGTTCTCCGTCGGTCGTTCACGACTGCTCCACGATCGTGGGCGAGGGTGATGTTCAGCGGACGACCGTCCGCGACCGACTGGTTCACGAGCATCGGAGCGCGTCATGACAGACCACGACCACCATCACCACGGCGGAGGCCCCGGCTGGGGGCTGGTGCTGTTGATCCCCGCGGCGGTCATCGCCGCCAACGCCGTGAAGCATCGCCGGGCGATGTGGGGATCGGCTTGGGACCCGGCCGGCATCGGCCGCGGCCACGGACATCGCGCGCCCTTCGGCGGCGGGGCCGGGGGCGACGCGGAAGCCTCGTTCCGGCTGCCTCCGAGGATCGAGTGGATGCTCGACACCTGGCATAAGCGGGCCCATCAGCAGGATCAACCGACGGAACCTGCCGCCAGCTGAGCCGAACCCAATGGATGGACGGGGCGACCCTCAGCCCGCGGCGAACTTGGCCAGCTCGGCGATCCGCTTCTCGCCCGCCGCCGTCAGGTTCGTGCGGGCGAAGGCGACCGGCCACATCTCGCCTTGGGACAGCCGGGCGTCGGGTGGGAAGCCGAGGGTCGAGTACCTCGTCACCTGACTTTCAGGCGTCCGCAGCCCGGCGCAGGCGCTCCAACTCGCGCCGCAGGCGCTTGCTCGGCCGGCCCTCCCCCCGTACGAGCGTGATGGCCGGCCCGGCCTCCGGCACCACCGGCGGGCTGTGGTCCACGTAGCAGGTCGCGGCGACGGCAGCCCCGACACGTGATTCGATCGGCTGCAGAACCTCGACGATGCGCTCGCGATCGGCGATGCGCGCCTCCACCCGATCACCCGCTCGTACCTTCGTCGATGGCTTGGCCGGCGATCCATTCACCAGGACGTGGCCACCGTCGCACATCCGGGTCGCGAGCGGGCGGGTCTTCACAAGGCGCACCGCGCACAACCAGCGATCGACACGCGTGTCGTCGGTGGCGAGGGGGGCAGTCACGCGTCCAAGGATGGCATGGCTCGCAAAGGCGTCGCGCGATCGCCTGGTCGCCCGGTCGCCCTCCCGTTCGTTACGCTGCGTCTCCCGCATGAGGAGAGCCACCGATGCGCGTGACCGTCAGCCCGGAACAGATTCGCTCGGCGTTCGAAGCCGTCAAGGACGACCCGTCGTTCGACGAGAGCCGGGCGCTCTGGGAACGCGGTCGCCCACCGGTGGAGATGATCCAGGCGATGTGCCTGCGACCGGAGATCCTGCGCGGGTTCGCAGGATTCGGGGGGTGCGTCTACCCGGGCGGATCGCTCGAGCGGCGGGGCAAGGAGCTTGTGATCATCACCCGTGCTGAATCCTCGCCGCGGTTGCGGCGGGGCTAGGCCGGCGCGGACTCAGTTGATTACGAAGTAGGCGACGTACGTGGTCGCGGTCACCGCCTTGTTGAGGTAGATCGTGAACTTCCCCGAAGCAGGCACGGCCGCCGCAACGTAGACACCAGATCGGTAGGTCTGGAGCACCGCGATGATCAGGCTCGACGTCGTAACGCCCGCGAGCGTCTTCGAAACGCTGCTGTGGGAGGCCGTAATCCCGAGTCGCCCGCTCCGACTGAACGCGGCTTTGCCGATGACCCTGAGCCCCACCCCGGTCGACGCGGCTTCGGCGACTACGCCCGTACCGACCTTGCTGTAACCGTAGACGCCTCGGCCGGACGTTGACTGCGCATCATCCACGCCCCGGATTCCATCCGGACCGCCCGCCCAGGCTGACATGCCCGACGTACCGACGTAACCAGAGACACCCGTCTGATACAGCGACCAGCCGTGGACGGCCGGACCACCGGAGGAGTCCGAGGTACCCATGACTCCCATCGTCCCGGTTCCTTTACCGAGGACGGCCGGCGCCGCGAAACCCTGACCGACGACACCCGACCCTCCGTTCAGGAGCCCGACCCCGTATACGCCTGCCGGGGCCCCCGCATCGGTGTATCCGCCATCCATCGAGCCCATGACTCCGGTGTGTCCGATGCCCCGAACCCCGACGGTGCCGGCCTCGCCACTGGTGGTCACACCCACCACGCCTGGGCCGGCATATCCCGTTCCCACGACCGCGGCGGTCTGACCGGCAGCGATGTCGCTCGCATCCACCCGGAATGCGGCAACCATCGGGTTGCCTCCGATGCCGAGAACCGTCGGCGCGCTGGCGCCGTTCGATGCATTTCCCACGATCAGCGGGTCACCGGACGCCGCGCTGAGCGCCTCGGGTCGACCTAGCGTCGTGGCGACGGCCGCACCGACGGCCCCGAGTGCAGCGGCCAGGATGTTTCGCCGCGATCGTCGTGCGGCAGCTTCCTCGCTCATCGTGATCCTCCAGTCGTCGGCAGCGGGATGGGCTCAGGGCGGGACGGACTCGGCAGGTCAAACGTGTTGTCCGCCGTGGCGCGAGATCGCAGGGCGCGGGGATGCGTACGGTATCCCGTCGTTCGTCCGCCCCGCACGCAGATCCTCACACCAGAGGCTGTTCGCACGGGCACCTCCAGGAAAGACCGTGGCGCACGAGCACCATCTTCACTCGTGGTGGCCTTCTGCGGCCTCCCCGAGGCTCTTCGTGCGATCGCGTGAGGCACCGGCCAGACCACCAACATCGCCTTGGAGTCACAAAGCGGCACGCCAGGCTCGATCGCGCGCCCGGAGCCGGTGCGTCGCGAGATCGACACGCCGGGACCTATGGTGCTGAGTTGGGTCCACTTGGCCCTGTTACTGCGGACCGTGCGCCGGGATGATGCGTTTCAACCCCAGAGGACGTGGATATGGGCGCGAAACACCTGCTGGTCGCGGACGTGATGTCGGTCGACCCGGTCGTCCTCAAGGTCGATGCGTCGCTGTCGGAAGCAGACGTTGTACTCCGCTCTACCTATATCAGAGGCATCCCGGTCATCGATCGCAACGGGGCACTGGTAGGAGTCCTGAGTCACGCGAACCTCGCCGAGTACCGATTCGCTGGTCGAGGGGCGTCGGGCGGGCGGACCGGATCAGATTCGGATCAAGAGGCTGGCGGGCCCCCCGAATGACGACGGTGGTAGCGACCGGACCTCCCAGGCGGGAAGAGTCCGGCCACCTCGTGGCGAGCGGCGGACGCGACATGATCGCGCAACCGCTACTCAACAAGGGCGCGGCGTTCACGACCCGGGAGCGAGATCGATACGGCCTCCACGGTCTGATGCCGCCAGGCGTGGCGACGATGGACGAGCAGCTCGCGCTCGAACTTGAGCACGTTCGGCGCAAGGCGGATGACCTGGAGCGGTACATCGGCCTGGCAGCACTTCAGGACCGCAACGAGACACTCTTCTATCGGTTGCTTGTGGAGAACCTCGAGGAGTTCCTCCCGATCGTCTACACACCGACGGTCGGGCTCGCCTGCCAGCAATTCAGCCACATCTTTCGGCGTCCGCGCGGCGTTTGGATCGCTCCTGGCGATGTCGGTCGGATCGACGACATCCTTCGCAGTGCCGGCGACGACATCCGCCTGATCGTGGTCACCGACAACGAGCGCATCCTGGGTCTGGGCGACCAGGGGGCCGGTGGGATGGCCATCCCGGTGGGAAAGCTCGCGCTCTATACGGCGGCCGCCGGCATCTATCCGGCGCAGACGCTTCCGGTATCGCTGGATGTCGGGACCGATAACGAGGCCCTCCTCGATGATCCGCTGTACCTGGGCCACCGGGCGCCCAGATTGCGCGGACCTGCATACGATGCGGTCGTGGAGGCGTTCGTGGACGCCGTCATCCGGGTATTTCCCACCGCCGTCGTGCAGTGGGAGGACTTCAAGCAGCACAATGCCGTTCGCATCCTGGAACGCTATCGGCGCCGGCTGCCAAGCTTCAACGATGACATGCAAGGCACCGGGGCCGTCGTTCTGGCCGGCCTGATCGCCGCGCGACGAGGACGTGGCGGTCTGACCTCCGACAAGTTCATGTTCGTGGGCGCCGGGGCGGCGGCGATCGGCATCGCGTCCCTCCTTCGGCGTGAACTCGTCGTCGAGGGGATGGACCCTCGCGCAGCTGCCTCGGCCATCGTGATGCTCGACAGCCACGGCGTGGTCCATTCGGCTCGACCGGGCGTGCCGGATGATCAGCGGCCGTTTGCGGTCGATCCTTCTCGCCTCCTCGAGGCCGGGCTCCAGCCGTCCGAATTAGCGGACCCGGTCGCCATCGCCCGAGCGACCGGGGCGACCGTCCTCATCGGTGCATCAGCTTGCGCAGGCGCCTTCACCGAGGCCCTCGTCCACGAAGTCGGGCTCCACGACCCGGTCCCCATCATCCTGGCCCTGTCCAACCCAAGCGCCTGCGCCGAGGCGCGGCCGGAGGACATCCTCGCCTGGACGGAGGGGCGAGCCCTCGTCGCCACTGGCGGTCCCGGCCGTGACGTCGCCGGCCCCACTGGGGTCCGCGAGATCGGTCAGGCCAACAACGTCTTCATCTTCCCGGGGATGGGTCTCGGCGCGATCGTCGCGGAGACGCCCGAGGTGACCGACGACATGTTCCTCGTCGCCGCCCACGAACTGTCCCGACTCGTCTCGGCCGGCGACCGCTTGCAGATGGGCGCGCTCTACCCACGCATCGCGGATCTGCGGGCAGTTGCGCGGGCGATCGCGGTCGCCGTAGTCCGGGAGGCCCGGGACAGCGGTCTTGGGCGTGCCTACTCGGATGCGGGCATCGAGTTGGCCATCGATCGCGCGATCTGGTGGCCGGAATACGTCCCGTTCGAGCCGGGCGAGTAGGGCTACGGGGCCAACCCGGCTCTGCCCAGCCTTCGCCGTCGAGCTGTCAGACCCTCTCGAACGCCATCGCTACGGACCCGCCGCCGCCGAGGCAGAGGGTCGCGAGGCCGTAGCGGCCCTCGCGCCGCGCGAGCTCGTGGAGGAGTGTCGCGACGATCCGGGCTCCGGACGCACCGACCGGGTGACCTAGGGCGATCGCGCCACCGTTGACGTTCACCTTGTCCCAGTCGAAGCCGAGCTCACGACCGTCGGCCAGGACCTGGGCGGCGAACGCCTCGTTGATCTCGATGAGATCGAAAGCTTCGATCGGCATCTCGATCCGATCGAGCAGTCGGCGGACACCCATGACGGGTGCCAGGAACAACCACTTCGGCTCGATGTCCGCCTGGGCATAGCCGACGATCCTGCCAAGTGGCTTGAGGTCGTACCGCTCGACGGTCCGCTCGCTGACCAGGACCGTCGCCGCTCCACCGTCCGTGATGCCCGGCACGTTGCCGGCGGTGGCTGTCCCGGTTGCCGCGTTGCCGCGATCCTCGCCCTGCGGCAGATCAAAGGCGGGCTTGAGTCGGCTAAGGGCCTCGAGCGTCGAGTCGCGACGAGGGCCCTCGTCGACACTGACGATGGTCTCGCGGCCCTTGGTATCGCGCACCGTCACCGGGGCGAGCTCAGCGTCGAACCGCCCGGCGTCCATCGCCGCGATCGCGTTCATATGACTGCGCAGCGCGAACTCGTCCTGGTCTTCGCGGCTGATCTGCCTGGCGATGGCCGTCCGCTCGGCGTGCGTGCCGACGTGGCAATCCTCGATGGCGCACCACAGCGCGTCGTGCACGGTCGAGTCGACGATCGACCCGTCGCCCAGTCGATAGCCGAAACGGGCACGAGGCAACATGTACGGCCCGCCGTTCATGCTCTCCATCCCGCCCGCCACGATGACCTCAGCGTCTCCCGCCTTGATCTGTGCCGCGCCGAACATGATCGCTTTCAGGCCCGAACCGCAGACCTTGTTGATCGTCGTCGCGCTCGTCGTGACGGGGAGCCCGCCGAGGAGGGCGGCCTGTCGGGCAGGCGCCTGGCCGGCGCCGGCCTGGATCACCTGGCCCATGATGACTTCATCGACCGGAGTGTCGGCCGGCAGGCCGCTCCGCTCGATGGCGGCCCGGATGGCCACGCCGCCGAGCTCGACTGCCGGCACGCCGGACATCGCGCCACCGAACTTGCCGATCGGGGTGCGGGCCGCGCTCACCAGATAGACGCCGCCATTGAGGCCGTCGTGGGTCACGTCAGGCATCAGATTCCTCGCCTCTCTTGTCGTTCAGGCTTCTGATCCGCCGCCAGGGCTGGATCGCGGATCATGTGTACAGCCCGCCGTCGATGGCGATCACCTGGCCGGTGATGTACTCGCCCTTCGTCACGAGGAACGCAACCAGCTGGGCGATCTCCTCCGGACGTCCGAACCGGCCCATCGGGATCTTCTCCAGGATCCGAGCGCGGACATCGTCGGGCATGGCCGCGATCATCTGCGTCGCGATGAAGCCGGGCGCGATCGCATTGACCGTCACGCCCTTGCTGGCGAGCTCGATCGCCGCAGTCTTGGTGAAGCCGACGATCCCGGCTTTGGCGGCAGCGTAGTTAGCCTGACCGTAATTGCCGTGCAGGCCGACCACCGAGCTGATGTTGACGATCCGGCCGAAGCGTGCCTGGACCATGTGCGGCAGCACCCGGGCGGTCACGTGGAAGACGCTGGACAGGTTCGTCTCGATGACGGAATCCCACTCCTCCCGCGACATCTTGGCGAGCGAGCGATCGCGCGTGATCCCTGCGTTGTTGACGAGGACGTCGACAGTGCCGCAGCGCTCGACGATGCTGGCGATCGCCGCGTCGATCGACGCCGGATCGCGGACGTCGCAACCGATGACGTACGCCTGTCCTCCAGCAGCCGCGATCTCGCCCGAGACCTCGTTCGCATCTGCCTCGAAATCGTGTCCCTCATCGTCGGAGAGATAGCCGACCGCCACCGTACCGCCGCCTCGTCCGAGTTCGAGAGCGATCTCCCGGCCGATGCCGCTTGATCCGCCGGTGACGAAACACGACCTGCCTGTCAGATCAGCCATGCCAAACCATCCTGGATCCGGCCGAGACCGAACCAAGGTGGCCGGCGAACGCCGGCCACCTTGGCCCGTCCTGAGCCTCTTGTCAGCGCTTGGTGGGTTCGGTCGCCATCCAGGCCGCCTTGGCGGCGGACTGCCAGCTCTCGAGCGTCGCCTGCTGCGTTCGCTTGATGATCGTCGAGAACTGCTCGACCGCCTTCCGGTTGCCCTTGAGGCCCAAGTCGAACAAGTGCAGCCCGGCCTCGACCGCCGCATTCTGGGCGTCGAATGCCGACTTGAGGACGACCTCGCCCTGGGTGGACCAGCCCTCGAGCATCTCGCGGCCGATGGCAGTGCTCTCGCCGACGTACGAGCGCGTGGCCTCGAATGACGCCTTCGCCGTCTCGGTGCTGGTGCGGGCCGCCTGGGCGGCGATGCGGGTGGCTTCGGCCACGGCGGCAGCCGCCGACTCCGGCAGTTCGTTCGTAGTAGTGGACATGGCCGGCTCCTTCGCCTATAATCGTGTTGCATCTACTGGCAACGTCTCTAAGTGCAGTATGCACATAGCAACCAGTTTGTCAAGTCGACGGACGAACCGAGAACCCACGGACCACTGATGACAGATCGCGCCAACACCGAGGCCGCTGACTTCGAGCGTGCGCGCGCCGCCCGGACGGCCGATGACCCGGCCCCCGATGCCGACCGACCCGCCGAGCCGTCCGAGGAGCGCGAGGCGTTCCCCGGTTGGCCGCCACGTGACTTCCTGCAGCCGTTCGTCCTGCTGGCGGTCTCGCTCCAACGGGCGCACGGCTACGCGATCGAGGACTACCTGCGCGGGTTCGGCGTGTTCGGGATCACGATGAGCACGCTCTACCGGACGCTCCGCCAGATGGAGAAGGAGGGCTTCCTCGAGTCGACCTGGGAACCCGGCCCGACCGGGCCCGCCCGTCGCGTCTACACGATCACCGGCAGCGGCGATGCCTGGTTGGCGACCTCGGCGGCGATGCTCGATGCCTATCGCGAAACGATCAACAGGTTCTTTGGTCTGTACGACGCTGGCCCCGGCGCGAAACACCGGCAGCCCGACGCACCGACCGACCAGAAGGAGGCACCGGAATGACGACGACCGAAAAAG
The DNA here is from genome assembly GCA_963745405.1 of uncultured Chloroflexia bacterium. Taxonomy (GTDB): domain Bacteria; phylum Chloroflexota; class Limnocylindria; order Limnocylindrales; family CSP1-4; genus C-114. The sequence continues at coordinate 797,852 of CAVUWY010000002.1, forward strand.
CGGGAGCGACCACCGATCCGTTCGAGGTCTGGCGTGAGATGTACGACGCCAATGAACGAGCCTGGAGCACCGCACTCGAGGAGGCCATGAGCAGCGCCGAGTACGAGGAGAGCAGTGGCAAGCTGCTCGAGACCATGCTCGCCGCCCAGAAGGCCATCCGTAACAACATGCGCACCTACCTCGAGACGATGAACGTCCCGACCCGCGAGGATATCGCCGGGCTCGGCGAGCTCGTCATCGGTCTGGAGGAGAAGATCGACCAGCTGACAGATCGATTCGATGCGATCGAGGCGGTCGTTCGGACGCCGGGACCGGCAGGGCCGGCGGGTCCGACCGGCGCCACCGGTCGGACGGGTGCCACCGGCCGGACCGGGCCCAGGGGGCCGGCCGGCGCAAAGGGACCCGCTGGACCCAAGGGACCGGTCGGCGCGAAGGGACCCGCTGGACCCAAGGGACCGGTCGGCGCAAGAAGACCCGCAGCCACCGCGAAGCCGGCGGCCGGCGCGATGCCATCGAAGGCAGCGACGGGGGTCAAGTCTGAAAAGGCCGTCCGGTGACGGCCCCGGCGTGGTCGATACTGCCGGACGCTGCGACCATGTGGTCCTCGACCGAACGTGCCCTGGAGATGGCCCGAGCCGTGCTCGGCTCGGCCGACGCTCCGGTCGGTCAGACGCCGAAGGAGCTCATCTGGCGCAAGAACAAGGCGCGCCTGTACCGCTATACGCGTTCTGAGCCGGCCACCCACCGGACGCCGATCTTCCTCGTCCTTCCGCTGATCAACCGGGCTTACATCCTCGATCTTCGCCCCGGTGCGAGCTTCGTCGAATTCCTGCTGGGCGAGGGCCACGACGTGTTCCTCATCGACTGGGGCACACCTGGCGACGAGGACCGGGCGCTTGACGTGTCGACGCTCGTCACGCGCTATCTGCCGCGCGCCGCGAAGGCGATCCAGAAGGCTACGGGCGAAGATCGCATGACGGTCCTTGGCTACTGCATCGGCGGCGCCCTGGCCACATGTTTCGCTGCTCTCCATCCGGAGGTGACCCGCAACCTGATCCTGCTCACGGCTCCGATCGATTTTTCGGATGCCGGTCAATTCGGTCGGATGACAGCGCGAGACACCTTCCCGGTCGACAGCGTGACCGACACCTTTCCGATCGTGCCCGGGCAGATGCCGGACATCGGCACCAAGTTGCTTGACCCCAAGGCCAGCTATGTCGGCACCTACCGCCAACTCTGGGACAAGCTGGCCGACCCGACGTTCGACGTCCGCGGTTGGCAGGCGATGTACCGATGGGTCAACGACAGTGTCCCCTTCGCCGGCGCCGCGTTCCACCAGTGGATCGTCGAGTTCTACCAGGAGAACCGCCTCGCGATGGACACCCTCGAGATGGACGGCCGGCCGGTCCGTTTGGCGGATATCCGATGCCCCGTCCTCAATATCGCCGCCAGCCGGGACGCGATCGCGCCCCGACCGACGACGAGTGTCATCACACATCGCGTCAGCAGTGAGGACGCGTCAGAGATCGTCATCGAGGGCGGTCACGTCGGCATCGTCGTGGGCCGGACGGCGAGCCAGAATCTCTGGCCCAGGGTCGGCGCCTGGCTCGATAGCCACGACTGATCGAGAGCAACCCGTCGCTTCGACCATCCATCCCTGGCAGCTCGACACGGCGCCGACTCGAAGGACCCTGGCGTCCGGGCCTATGCCGCCTGCGGGATCGGCTTCCGGATGAGCCCAGCCAGCTGCTCGCCGTCCGGCTCGACGAGCACGCTGACGCGGGCGCGGTCGACGTTCGCCACGATGATCTGTCCGATGTCCGTCCTCACCACGGTGAAGATGCCGAGCTCGTGCATCCGCTGTGTCTGCGACCGGTTGTCCTCGGTCGGCGTGACGTAGTGGAGCGAGGCGGCGCGGTAGCGGTGGATCAGGAACAGCTGGACGAGCGTCATGAGCCGTCGCCGACGGATCGATGGCGACGTTTGCTGGTCGCGGATCGAAAGGATGCTCAGACCGTGGCGATCCAGCATGGTTGCGAAGATCACGCTCGCCAGCGCATCGCCCGATTCGTCCCGCACCCGAAGCTCCAGGAGGTCTGAACCCGCGCTATACGGCCGCAGCTCGACGCGGAGCCTCCCCGGCCGAGCCCAGTGCTTCGCCCATTCGGCAAGCCACGCCTCGAGCAGGCCTGTCGGCACCTCGGTCTGGACGAGGTGCTGGTGCTGGGTCGATCCGCTGCCCATCGCCTTGGTCGCCGCGGTCCGCCCGGAAACCGCCATCAGGGCCGCATCCAGCCGGTCGCCACCGACGAGGGACTGCGGCGTTCGATAGGGCGATTCGAGCAGCCGGAACTTCCGCTGGAGCCGGGCAAGGGCGAGCATCCCGTCGTCGCGCAGCGCCGTCGCGAACTCCTCGGCGGCGAGGCCGTCGATCTGGTGCCCGCCGTACGTTATGAAGTTGAATACGAATCCCAGCTTTCCGAGCTCTTCGGGGAACTGGCGCATCTCGTCGTCGCTCAGCCCGGTCGTATCCCAGTTGAACGATGGCGAGAGGTTGTAGGCGAGCATCTTCTCCGGATACTCGTCGTGGATCGCCAGCGCGAATCGCCGGGCGTCGTCGAGGTTCGCGGTCTTCGTCTCCATCCACAACATGTCGGCGAACGGAGCGGCAGCAAGGGACTTGGCGATCGCATAGTCGATCCCGCCCCGGACCTGGTAGTAGCCCTCGGGTGTCTTGGGCAGCTCCGGATCCCAGGCGACGGTGATGCCGAGCGATTCGGCCTTCTCACGGACATCGGAGAAGGACGCCCGGCTCGCGAAGGCGTGCCACTCCTCGAGCGTCATGTCGACTTGCCCGCCCGCGCCGACCTGGCGTTCGAGGATCTCCGCTACCGCCTCGCCATACGTCTTCAGGCCGGCTTCCGTCTGCCAGATCTCCGCGTACCGGGTCTCGATCTCGTCGAGCAGGTCGTGGATCGCAGTCTCGTCCCCCGGATCGCCGGCGAGCCGGGCGCGCTCGATCAGCGACATGAGTCCGACTCGAGTCAGCCATTCAGCCGCTCGTTGCGTCGCCGTGTCGGACAGAGCGAACAGCAGATGGCCACGGATCTCATCCAGCCCCAGGTCATGCAGCATCTTCAGGATCGTCAGGAAACCGGTGCGATAGCTCGGCAGATCGGCGTTCGTGGCCCCGAGGATGAACGGCTGGTCTCGCTCGTCGGTGCGGTTGTCGATGAATGTCGCCGACTCGGCGTCGGTCCGAGCGACGATGATGCCCGGCACTCGCATGATGTCGAGCTGGAACCGCGCCGCGTTGAGCCGCTTGTTCTGCTCATCCTGCCCGACCAGGACCTTGCCGCCCTGATGACCGCACTTCTTGGCGCCCGGCTTCTGGTCCTCGATGTGGTAGCCCGGTACGCCCACCTCGACAAATCGTCGGATGAGGTTTCGCACATGTGCGTCACCGCCATGGCCCGTGTCGGCGTCGGCGATGATGAACGGGCGAAAGTCGATGTCCGGCGTCGTCCGACGCTTCTCCTCGTCCATCCGGGCGCGCGCGAAGTGCTGGTTCCTGTCGGCCGTGAGGAGCGCGCGAACCAGGCTCGCCGCCTCGTCCGGTACCTGGCTCAGTGGGTAGCTCGCGAGGTCCGGACCGGGGTCCTCGGATGCCGACCCCTTCGCCGACGTGGCCCAGCCGCCGAGGTAGATGGCATCGATCCCCATCCGCTTCATCACGACTGCCTGACCCGGCGAATAAGGGCCGAAGGTCGTGATCTGGCTGCCTTGCTCGAACAGCTCCCGAAGTCGGGCATGGAACCCTTCCGCGGCCATCCGGGCGACCGTGTAGTCGGGCTGGATCGAGCCCTGTTGCTCGACGATCTCACGCGCGCCATGAAGGCGCACGATGCCATGGAACCTGGGTCCCGCGCACCACTGACGGGTGGCAGAGACCTTCGTTTGGAGCTCGTTCATCGCTGTCTGGGGAGCGTTCGGGCCCATCGTCGGGATCACTCGTTCTCGTGATCCCGGAGGCAATCGCCGGGGCACTCGCAGTCGGCCCAATAGCTGTACTCGCGACGACCGGGACCAACGAGGGAGCCCTCCTCATCGAGGGCGAGGCCCAGGACCCACAGGTGGGAGGGCTCCAGCGGGCCGAGCGTGGCTGCGGATGGCTGCTGTTGGACGACCTTGAGATCCATCGTCGACCCCTCATATGACTCGGCTGGGCCGCAACCGTACGCCGCAGTCCGATCGCCGTCCAATCGAAAGTTCGATGGCGTATGATCAATATGACTGATCAACACGGACGCGAGGTGACCCCTCAATGCTCCTCGCCCAGGTCGAAGGGTTCATCGAGATCGCCCGGCAAGGGAACATGCGACGGGCGGCGTACGCGCTCTCGATCGGCCAGCCGGCGCTCACCGCCCGGATCCAGGCGCTCGAGGATGAGCTTGGCGCGGCCCTGTTTCGGCGAACGCACTCCGGGATGGTCCTGACAGCTGCCGGTCGCGCCTTTCTTCCGCATGCCGACCGCGCGATGGAGGCGATCCGCAGCGGTCGCTCGCTCGTCCGCGAACTGGAATACGGCGTGGTCGGCGAGCTCGCATTAGCGGTCGCTCCCGCGGTCAGCGCTTACGTGCTGCCGGAGATCCTCGTCCGCTTCACCCGGCGACACCCCGACGTCCGCCTCCTTGTGCGGACCGGCCATTCGGAGGAGATCGTGGACCTGGTGGCGCATGGCCAGGTCGAGCTCGGGATCGTCAGGCAGATCCGCGACGCCCGGGTCCAGAGTCGTCCTCTCTACGAGGATGAGCTCGTGCTGGTCGCCCGGCCTGACCACCCGTTTGCCGCGGCAGGGGCGGTCGACGTGTCCGAGATCAGCCACGCCCAGCTCATCCTCTTCGACCGCACGTCGAGCTACTACGACATCACGAACGCGTTGTTTCGAGTAGCCGGCGTCGTACCCCGTGGCGTCACCGAGGTGGACAACATCGAAGCGGCCAAGCGGATGGTCGAACGCGGGCTCGGTGTCGCGCTGCTTCCCGGGACTGCGGTCGCAGATGCGCTCTCGGCCGGCTCGCTTCGGGAGATCGAGCTGACTGGTACCGCGACGATCCGGCGACGGATCGTGGCGGTCGAGCGACCGGGAACTCGCGCGACGTCTCTCTTCCTGGATACGTTGTGGGGACTCCTCGATCGGATCCCGGAGTTCATCCCTCGTGCCCTGCCGGTCTCCTCCGCCGTCTGAGCACCGCGTCGAGTCGCGGCCATCGGGAGGCTGCCCTGAGACCGCTCAGCGAGAACGATAGGACCGGGGTCATCTCGGCCAGATCCGCAGCACATGAGGCGGCTGACCGTCGCGGGCGGGCCGTCACTTCGGCGAGATCCGCGCCACCGGCCACGATGAGTTACCGACCGTCGCCACCGATGTGCGAGAAGGCGCCCGATGATGCGTCCCGTCGCTCGACGTCGAGGTCCGCGTCACCCCGTCTGCGAGGACCCGGACGGATCCGCAGGCCGAACGGCCAGGTCGCCGATGGTCCATCCTTCGGGCGAACGTCGTGACCGGACGATAGCGAAACGCCCAGCGTGGCGGCCGTTGTCGGGCCTCGTCGAGCGAGCCCGCGCTCGACGATCGGGTCGGAACGGTCGGGGCGGGATAGCCCCGCCACCACCGACCTTCCGATCACGATGCGGCCCGCCGAGCCGCCCGAGCCGTCAGACGAAGAACGTGAGCTCGTCCCGGAATGACAGGTCGGCAACCTCTGCCGCGCCGCCCGCCAGCGCGTCCTGAGCGATCGCCGCTGGGAGCATCTGGCGCGCGAGTGTCACGAACTGCCACGCCTTGTACCGGGGCATGGACCATCCGCACTCGAGGGTGAACGCGAGATAGGTCTCGGCGCGGTTGATCCCGAACAGCAGGTCGAGCGCCAGCGATGGGTCGAGTCCGTCACGCAGCTCGCCCCGAGCCGCGAATACCTCGATGATCTGGCCCATCCCCGCCCGCCGCCGTGCGACCAGTGCCCGCCACGCCTGGTCGACCTCGGGATCCACGGACGCCGCGGCGCTCACGGCCCCCAGCAGCGGGCCGACGCGCGCGTAGATCTCGTTGCTGTGCTCGACGATGAGCGCGAGGCGCCGCGACCCCGTTGATGCATCGATGACCCGGCCGATCCAGGCGCGCTCCATGACGACCTCGGGGGAGCCGGGCTCGCCACCGGCGATCTCGAGCGCGGCGATGAGCAACTCCGCCTTCGTGTGGAAGGTGAAGTAGACGGTCTGCACGGCCACCCCGGCGTCGCGCGCGACCGCCTCCATCGTGGTCGCCGCGTAGCCCTGCTCGGAGAAGCGTCGCAGTGCGACCTCGGCGATTCGCCTGCGGGTTGCCCTGGCCCGATCTCGTCGCGTTTGAGGCTTGACATCGTCGGTCATGTCGCGATGATACTGCACTAGACCACTAGTGACAGACTCTAGTGAACATGGTCGGCGAGGACCCGCAGGCCGGGAAGGGAGAGAGAGCCACATGACCGCGGTCATCGAGAACACCGTGGAGATCGCGCGCTCGGCCGAGGACGTGTTCGACTACCTGTCCGACCAGGGTCACGAGGTCGAGTGGAACCCCGACTGCCTGCGGATGGAGAAGCTGACGGACGGCCCGGTCGGGGTTGGGACGCGGTTCCGGGCGAAGTGGAAGCAGGGTCCAGAGGTGCTGACCGAGTGCACCCGCTTCGAACGGCCGCGAACATGGACCTACGAGAACGGCGGGCCGATCAGCGTCGTCCTGACGGTGACCCTGGAGCCCACGGCGGCGGGCGGGACGCGGCTGACGTCGAGAGGCGAGTGGACCCCGCACGGCTGGATGCGGCTCGCCTTTCCGGTCTTCGTCCGAGTCATGCGCAGCGCCGAGAAGGGCGTCATGGCGAACTCGCGGCGCGCCCTCGAGGAGCGCCGGGACCAGAAGCCGGCGGCCTGAGGGTGGTGACGGCCGCAGCGATCTGCTCGATCTTCCTCGGCCTGGCCTTCGGGATCCCGGCCATCCTCGGCACGCTGCACTTCGCGCAGACCGGCGAGGTCTGGATGTTCATGGGCTTCCCGTCCTACGGCGGCGGGCCGTTCGAACGGATCGGTCTGGCGACTACGGTCCCGTTGCTGATCGGATTCGTCTGCGTCTGCCTGGCCGAGGTAGCGGTCGGGGTGATGCTCCTGCTGGGCGTCCCGCGCGCTGCGACCTTGAGCTACCTGCTCCTGCCCTTCGAGTTCGCGTACTGGTTCGGCTTCGCCCTCCCGTTCGGCCCGCCGTTCGGCATCGCCCGCACGGTCCTCCTGCTGCTCGCGTGACTCCCGGGTCGGCCATTCCCCGGCCCCCCGAACATGCCACAGATCGTGAGGTCGGCGTGGTCGCCGCGGTGCTCGTCGCTGGATCGGAGAAGGCCGCCGCCCACCGCCTCGGCCTGTCGCACTCGACCGTGAAGTACCACCTGGCGCACGTCCGGTCCAGGGTGGGAGCGACTACGACGGCGCAGCTCGTGTGGCCGGCCGCGACACGCGCGCGAGTCTCACACTCGCGGCCGCATGTCCGATCGCCGCGGCGCCGGACCGGCCCCCATCATGGCGTGGCGCGTACCATCGTCTCTATCCCCCGCGGGTACCGGCCGCGACACGCAGTCGCACCGGAGGCTCCTTATGACCCGCCGTCTCGATCTCGAACGGATCTACGACTCACGCCGCGCGGCTCAGCTCTCGATCCTCACCTCGATTGGTGTGCCTCAGGATCGGGCCGAGGCATACGTCACCGACTGGGAGCTGCACGCCGTTGACGAGGGCCGTCAACGGCACACCGAGTGCTTCTGGCGGGGTGCTACTGACTGGATCGCGGCGCGGCGCGACCGCCGACTCTAACCGGACGGCGGGCTCTCACGCCGGTCACCGTCCCGTCATCTGGGCCTCGCGACCATCTTTGGACGAGCATACAGGCCGGCCGGCGGCGGGTGTCGCCGCTAAGAGAGGAACTCCGAGCCCGCCGAGCGACCGCGGCTCGGGAAACCGTCAGCCGTCAGCGTCGGCGCGCCAGGAGGAACCAGCCGGCGGCGATCAGGACGACCACGATGATCGCGACGATCAGGGCCTGGGTCCCGCTGAACGTGAATCCGAGGATGGTGACCGCGAGCAGGCTGCTCATGCCAGCCTCCTAGGCGTCGGGCGGGCTCGGCGGCTCGACCGAGATGCTTGTCTCCGGGGTCGGCCTCGCTGCGACGGTGCGGACGAGCGGCGGGACGGTCGGGGACGACGCGAGGTCGAAGCCCGTCGCCTCCTGGATGTCGGTGGTCGCCTTGCGGAATTCGCGGATGCTCTTGCCGAGGGCCGCCCCGACCTCGGGCAGCTTCCCCGGGCCGAGCACGAAGAGGGCGACGACCAGGACCAAGACCAGGTGCGCCGGGGTGAGGCCACCCATCGCTCGACTCCACTGTGGATCCCGACGTCCGCCATGATACGCCCGGTGGCGTTTCCGATCGACAGGGGCTAACTCGTCGAATCCCCGCTCTGCGTCGCGGCGAGCTGTTCCAGGCGCTCGAGCAGCTGGTTGAGGGCCGCGTCCTGGGCGGCCAGGTGAGTCTGGATCTGCTCGGCCTCCTGGAAGGTCGCCTCGGCATCCTTGTAGGTCATCTCGGACCGCTTGTCGGCCGCCTTACCGAGGATGTTCTGGCCGACCATGATGACCGAGAGCATCACGAGCTGGATGAAGGTCTGGCTGACCCACTGGATGAGGGGGAGGATCCCGCCCGTGAGCGCCGAGGGCAAGGCGACCAGCGCCAGGATGGCGAAGGCGTAGGCGCACCACATCGACCCGACGACAGTGGTCAACGTGAGAGCGACGCGGCCGTTGATCCCGACGTGCTCGTCGCTAGTCCGGGGCGGCCCGGTCTTCGCGCGGGCCGCGATCCTCGGGTGGGGGGCGTGCTGGTAGTCGACGGCCACGGCGCTCACCTCCATGCGGGGTGGCGGTGGCCTCCGCGGCCACCGCGCTCGCTCAGGGTGAGACTAGACTCCCTCGCCGATCGGGCCCCGTCGGTCGGTTCGCTCGGTGATCCGGTCGCGCCCGATCCCATAACGCTCGACTCAAGAGCTGGATTCGACGCTGCTGAGTCGACGGATTCTGCAAGTGAGCTTTCTCACCGTGCCCTCATGACCAGGACCCTGCTGGAGGGCCACCTTCATGGATCGCGGGGCGACGCGACCGCCGACTTCAGTCGGACCCGGGACCCACACTATGACGCAATGGTCGTGGACTTCTGGGCGCTCGTGAGTGAGTGATGGGGGCTGACCACATCCGCTCCCGGAGATCGCTCGATGAACCCGCAGCTCCTCCCGGCCGCCGCGGTCGCCGACGGCCCGGCCTAGCTGGAGTACGAGCTCACGCCGGACGCCATCGACCTCGGCCTCGACATCGCGCTACCGGCGACATTGGAGCTCAAATACCAGATCGGTGAGTTTGGTCGGGGCGAGAGGCATAGCCCCGCGACCATCGACCTTCCGATCACGATGCGGCTCGCCGAGCCGCCCGAGCCCTTCGACTGGCTGCGCAGCGCGTGACGCGACGGTTGCCTCGCCACCCCGCCGGGCGCGCCACCGAGCGTGAGGTCGGAGTGGTTGCAGCCGTCCTCGTCGCCGGGTCGGAGAAGGCGGCCGCTCACCGGCTCGGGCTGTCGCACTCGACGGTGAAGCACCACCTGGCGAATGCCCGGTCCAAGGTGGGGGCGACGACGACGGCGCAGCTGGTGTGGATCCTCGCGCCGCGGCTGCCGGGGCCGGAGGACCGAGTGCAGGCGGACGGAGTGCGATCCGCTCGACGCGATCGTGGCGGCTACGGGAACCGCGCGATCGACTCGTAGGTCAAACGTCGACCAATTCAGTCGATGCCAGGAGCGACCAGGCGTGGTCTCCTCAACATGGAGCGGATCCCCGTGCGCAAGCCGCTCGGGGTGATCCGGCGCTGACCACGCTGCCAAACCCAACCCGGGACGCCGGTTCCGGACTGTCAACCACGGAGGCGCTTCACGATGGCTACTTCCACCGGCACCCGGATGCAGCAGCTCGGCTATCGCGCACCCGACGCGGTCCCAGAGCCCGAGCAGCTCGTGCTCGTCGACTATGTCTCAGAGGGTCGGATCGCGGTCATCACCATCAACCGGCCCCATGCCCTCAACGCCGTCACGACGGCCCTCGCGGCGCAGCTCATCGAGATCCTCGAGACGATCAGCGCCCGGGCCTCCGTCCGGGTGGCCATCCTCACGAGCGCGGGCGACGAGGCGTTCTCCGTGGGCGGGGACCTGTACGAGCGCAAGTCGATGACCCAGGAGCAGTGGCTCCGCCAGCGCCAGGTGTTCGACCGGGTGCTGTTCGAGCTGCGCCAGTCCCGTCGGCCGATCTTCTCGGCGGTCCACGGGATGGCCTACGGCGGCGGCTGCGAGATGGCGATCAGCACGGACTTCATCATCGCTAGCGACGACGCCGTGTTCGGCCAGCCCGAGGCGATGGTCGGGCTGTCGGCGGGCGGCGGCTCGCCGGTCTTCCTGCCCCGCTTCCTCCCGCCCGGCAGGGCGATGCAGATGCTGATGACGGGACAGCCGATCAGCGCTCAGGAGGCGTACCGGCTGGGCATGGTCAACGAGGTCCACCCGCGAGCCGAGCTCATGGACGCCGCGCTGCGGATCGCCGAGCAGATCGCGGTCAACTCGCCGACCGCGGTGCAGGCAGTCAAGCGGTCGGTGCAGATGGGCCAGGGCGAGCCCGTCGAGCAGGCCATCGCCATCATGATGGAGGAGCACTGGCGCTCGGTTGTCCACCCCGACCGCATGGAAGGCATCCGGGCCTTCGTCGAGGAGCGCGAGCCGGTCTTCGCCGACCCCGCCGTGTGATCGCCCAGGGACCCGACGACATGGCCCAATCGGCCAACTAGAAACCGCGACGCGCCGCCCGCACGCTTGCGGGCATGACGGCGCGCTGGTCCGATCCACACCGACTCTCGGTTTCCCCCACCGGGTACGTCCGCGCCGTCAACACCTCCGCGGCGGCCCAGTGAGCGAAGTCGAGCTCCTGGTGGCATTCCTCGCCGGCGTGGTCATGGGCGGCGCCCTCGACCGCTTCGTGCTCCCGCTGCTCGTCGACGCCTGGATCGACCGACTGCGCCGGCATGGGCGATGAACGGGGTGACGATGCGGACCAGCGCCGGGCCGACGTCTACTCCTCGGCCCGGATCGGCGCGGCTGCGGCGCTCACGATCGTGCTGGTCGTCCTCCTCGTCCTCGACGTCGCCGTCCCCGACTACGACATCAGCCCCGGCATCCTTCTGCCGCTACTGGGCGCAATCCTCGCCCTCCTCGGGCTCGAGGCCTCCGCGTTCTGGAGTCGCGTGAGGTGACGACGACCACGGCCCTGCTGACCAACAAGGCGTACGGCTACCCCACGCGCGGCGCGCGACGTCGCCGGAAGCCGACGATCCTCGCCGTCCTGCACCAGACCGCCAACGCTACTGCGACCGCGCGCCAGGAGCGCGACTACGCCAATCGGGCGGGCTCCCCCGGCCCGTCCGCCACCGCCTACGTCGACCGAGACGGCACGGTCGTTCGCGCGATCGACCCGGCCAAGTACGCGGCCTGGAGCCAGGGCGACGTCGCACATCCCAACACGAGGATCCCGACGATCGCCGCCGCCGTCGCCTCGGGCGTGAACATGAACGAGTGGGTGCACGAGTCCATCGAATGCTCGGGCACAGGGACCGAACCCTTCACCGACGCCCAGTTCGAGAGCGTCGCCCGGCTCGTCGCCGCGGCCTCGCATGCGACGGGCATCCCGGTCAACCGGAGCACCGTGGTTGTGCACGCCGACATCAACAGCGTGAGTCGCCGCAGCGACCCCTGGCCGCCGGCAACCCGGGAGGCACGGGTCAAGCGCGTCATCGCCCGGGCGAACGCGATCCTGCGGCCACCGATCGTGACCGTCACCGTGAAGGCGGGCGACACGCTCAGTGAGATCGCAGCAGCGCACGGGCTGACGCTCGCGGCCCTACTTGCGTACCCGGAGAACGGGAGGTACCGCGCCACGCCCGGGCTCATCCACCCGGGCGACATCGTCCGCGTGAAGTGAGCGGAGGAGCGATGGACAGCCAACCCGGCACGATCTTCGGGCGCGAGCCGACGATGGTCCTCGCCCTCGTCCAGGCGGTGATCGCCCTGGTCGTCGCGTTCGGCCTCAGCCTCGCACCCGACCAGATCGGCGCGATCCTCGCCGTCACCGCGGTGATCCTCGGGCTCATCACCCGCAGCCGGGTGAGTCCTGTGTCATCCACCCGTTGACGAGAGACGGACACCTGCGGGGCGCCCTCTCGCCACGGGCGACGCAGCGACAGATGGAGGTGCTCGCTGCCTACGTCGCTTCTGGCGGATCAGTCCAGGGACCCGCCGCGCTGGTGGGCATCCGGCCGAGCACCGCGAAGCGCCACCTGGCCGACCTCCGGGCGCGTTCGGGCCTTACCACCGAGCAGCTGATCTACGCGGGGCGAGCCTCCGGGTCGCTGCTGGTACCCGCGCTGGAGCTCGAGCTCACGAACCACATGCCCGGCCCGCGTCGAGCCCCGACGGGCTGAGTGGACCCGCAGCCTGTCAGGAGGACGCGGAGCCGCTCTCGCCTTCCGACTCTGAGACCCACATCAGGTCCGGATGGAACTCGTAGCCCCAGGGGAGCCCGGCATTCTTCCAGCCGTTCCGCATGTGCTTGCCGTGGAACACGCTGCCCGGGTCCTCGACGCGGTCGCCCTCGAACCCGTTGATGACGTTGTAGACGTTGACGAAGCCCGCCTGCGCGAGCAGGTTGACGGCCATCGCCGCGCGTCCGCCCGTGGCGCACATGACGAGGATCCTGTCGGTGAGGGCGAACAGCTCCTGGGCGGTCGCAACGAACCCGGCGTTGAGCTCGCCCGAGCAGCCGGGCGGGCGGCCGGGCATCGACGGCCCATCGGGGTCGTAGCGGGGGAAGACCAGGGGGATGTTCTTGGCCATCTCGAAGTGGCCGCCGAAGATGTATTCCTCGAAGGTACGGACGTCGAGGATGTGGACGAGGTCCGGCTCGGCCTTCCACATCGCGTAGGCGTCCGTCGGGGTCGCGTACAGCCCGAGGCTGGTGCGGTTCGCCTCTGGCACGTCGGTGGTCGCGGGGATGGGTTCGGCGACGGTCATGTTCGACCTTCCTTTCAGGCGGGTGCGCTCGCGGCTTCCGCGAGCGGCGCAGTTGCGACGGAGCGGCGACCGATCTGGCCGGCGAACACGATGAGCACGACCGGGATCGTCAGCGCCCCGACGAGCGTGTAGACGATGGTGTCGCCGCCGATGGAGGTGGCGATGACGAGCGCCGCCGCGATGTTGCGGTTGGCGGTTGCGAGCCCCATCAGCGTGCGCTCGCTCGACGGGCGTCCCATCCCGGCGAGCCAGCCAGCGAGGAGCCCGACCACGAGGATGATCGCCATCCCCACGAAGACCCACGTCCCGATCGAGCCGATCACCTCGCGCCAGGTCAGCATCAGGGCGCTCCCGATCCCCAGGAGCAGCCCCATGGTCGACGCCTTGCCGGCCGTGCCGACCCAGTCGTCGGCCAGGTCGGGGTAGCGGGCACGCACGAGGAGCCCGAGGCCGAGGGGGATGAGCATGAACAGGACGAGCGACTGGGCGATCGCGAGCGGGTCCACCGTCGCGCCTTCGACCGCGAGCGGCACCACGATCGGCGCATACCCGATCGTGACGACCATCAGGAGCACCATCGCCCCGACGGCGAGCGCGAGGTTCGACTTGGCCAGCATCGCGAGCTTGGGCAGGAATGGCGCGCCGCCCACGCACCCGATCAGCACGACGGCGGTCGCGGCGGCGGGTTCCATCGGGAGCAGTCGCGCCGCGGCGATGGCGGCCAGGGGGACCACGACGAAGTTGGCGATCAGGAGCGCCACGACGAGACGAATGTCCCGCAGCGGCCCGGCGATCCGCGCGACGGTCAGGCCGAGGCCCATGGCGGCCATGCTGCCCACCACGAACACGAGCATCGCGACCTGGGTGAGGATCAGCAGGGTGTCCGAGAGCATGGTCGCTCCTCTAGTCCGTAGCGCCGACGATGGCGCTTACATCCCCTCGTGGTGCTCCGCGATCGGCAGGCCGGCGTCCTTCCAGGCGGTGATCCCGCCATCGAGGTTCGCGACATCCTCGAAGCCCAGCTCCTTGAGGGTCGCGCCGGCGAGCGCGGCCCTGGCGCCCGAGCGGCAGTAGACGATCACGCGACGAGTCGGGTCGAGGGCTGGCAGGTGTCGGGGACTTGCCGGATCGGCCGCTGCCTCGAGCAGCCCTCTCGGCAACTGGAGGGCGCCGGCGATGTGCTGCTCCCACTCGGTCGGCTCGCGGATGTCGAGGACGGTAACCGAGCCGGCAGCGAGCTCGGCCTGGGCCTCGGCAGGCGTCACGTGCCCGATCTGGGCATTCGCCTCCGTCACCATCTGGAGCGCAGTCTTCGCCATGGCAGTCTCTCCTGGTCCGGTTCCCAGGGCGAGCCCTGGTCTTCGATGCCGTCGTGTGATGTGGCGGGGGCGACCGCGTTCAGCGTCGCCCCCGCGAGGACTCGGCTAACCGAGTCGCATGCCTTCGACCTCGAGCCCGCCGCCTTCAGGAAGCTTGCTCCAGCTCCGGCGCTCCCACTCCTCCTTGAGGACCTCGGTCGCGGCCTGCTCCAGGAACTCCGGGCGGGCCCACTCGTCCACGTCGAAGTCGCGCTTGATGTAGCCGTGGCTGAACATGAAGTCCTTGCCGATCTTGATGGTCTGCAAGTTCCGGGCGGAGAGGCTCGGCACCATGTCGACGTCCTTGATGCCCTGGTAGGTGTCCTCGGCATCGAGGTAGAACGTCTGGCGGTTGAGGATCGCGCCTGCGGCGTGCTTGTTCTCGTTCGCCCAGCGCCCGACCTTGATCATCGCCTTCATGTAGGCGATGACGAGCTCGGGGTGCTCGTCGGCCATCACGTCGGTGCAGGTGATGACGGCCGGGGTGTTGGCCACCTGGACCCGCCAGTCCGGGTAGCGCGACAGGTCCTCGATCATCGCGAGCTGGCCGGTGGCCTCCTGGATGTGCTGGAACACCTTGCTCTGGGTGTAGATCGCGTCGACCGTGCCGGCCAGCAGCGCCTTCTCGAGCGGCCGGAAGGCGTAGTCGTGCTTGTGGTCACGGCGCATCCACAGCTCGGACGGGTTGTTCAACGGTGCGAGCATCTCGGGCTTGTCGTACCAGTCGTCCGGGTACGGGAACTCGACGAGCTCGATGTCGTCCATGGTCATGCCGTTGAGCATGAGCATGTTCTCGATGCCCATGTGCTCCTGGATCCGCCACCAGTCGTTCTTGATGGTGTTCAGGCTCTTTGTGATGCCGATCTTCTTTCCTTTGAGATCCTGCATCCGGAAGAGCTTGTCGTTCGCCCGGACCGCCATGCAGCCGCCCTCGTACACCCACGTGGCGCCGAGCAGCACGGTGCGCCGGACGTCGGCGTTTACGGCGATCGGCGGGTAGAGGCCGCCGAACCGGATCAGGTTGTCGAGGTTGTGGATGTAGTGGGGGTACCAGTTGTTGTCGGGCGAGTGGCGGAAGTAGGCGTACTCGACGCCGATCTTCTTGTACTCCTCCCGGCACCAGCCGAGCTCCTGGTCGATGTTGTTGGCGGAGACCATCGGGCAGTTGGTGAACCAGACCTCGTTCCAGTTCAGCGGGACGGTGGTGGAGACTCGTTCGACGACCTCGGTGACCATGGCCAGTACCTCTCCTGCGGACTCGTGGGCGGCACCGGCTCCGGTCCCCGTGCGCCGGGTGTGCGTCCAGCGTGGATAGCAGCCGCTGCTTCGCTGGGACAACCGTCTACCCGGAGGACTCGGGGCGCATCGACCAGTTCAGTCGAACTTGCGGCCGGCCGTTAGTCCGACTCGGGCTGGCTCCAGGTCGTGAGCCTCAGGCCCGGGAACGGCTCCAGGAGTCCGAGCTCGATCGCCCGGTCGACAGCCTCGCCGCGGCCGGTGACCCCGAGCTTCGCGTAGATCGACACCGCATGTGAGTGGATGGTGCTGCGGGAGTTGGACAGCCGGTCCGCGATCTCCTGGAACGTGAGATGCGTGGACAGCAGGGGCAGTACCCGGAGCTCGGCGGGGGTCAGTGTCGACGGCCCTGCTAGCGAACTCGCCGCCTCGTCCACCTGGCGGCGCAGCTCGCCGACGCGCTCCGTGAACAGGCCGAGGTCGGGCCGCCGGCGCAACACCCCCTCCGCCTCGGCGACGGCGGTCCGGGCACCCGCCGTGTCGGCGATCGCCAGGTACGCCCGGGCGAGCTCGATGAGGGCCCCGACGGCGGTCCACGGCATCGCGTACGAGGCCAGCGGTCGGACGAGCTGGGCGTGGACGAGCTCGTCGCGGCCGCGAGCGGTATCGCCGCGGTGGATGGCCAGGCGCGCAGAGACGGCGTGGACGTGGATGGCGGTGGCGACGTCGCGCAGGCGCGTCGCGTCGAATGCGGCGTGGCTCTCCCGTGCGAGTCGCTCTGCGCTCCGCCAGTCACCACCGGCCATCGCGACGGATGACCGCATCGCAAGCCCGTAGTACGGAGACGTACCGGCCAGCGCGGCCCCGTCGACCGCCTCGGCCAGCACGGCATCAGCCATGGCCAACTCACCACGCAGGACGTGCGCCGCACCGAGCCCGTAGAGGGCCATTGGGCGCCAGGGGCTGCTCGTCGGTTCGGCTGCCACCGCCAGCTGGGAGTTCGCAAGCATGTCGTCGGGACCGGACCGGGCCATAGCCGCCCGCAGGATCGCCCGCGCGGACTCGAACGACGCGGAACCATCGTCCGGGCTCCCGTCGAACGTCGAGCGCTCGGCGACGAGGGCCAGCCGCTCCGCCGCCTCCGCCCTCCCGGTGAGGCCGTTCACCAAGGCGCCGACCACGGCCAGTTGCGGGAGCCGCTTGAAGGTCGGCTCGTCGAAGGTCTGGATCCAGCGATCGAGCAGGTCCGTGTGCCCTGCGTAGTGCATAGGGAGAGTAATGGCCACGACGAGGCGCGCCGCGGTCATCGGGTCGGCGCCGGCCAGCGCGTGCTCGATCGCGAGCTCGACCCGGCCGGCCCGCTCGAACCATGCGGCGGCCCGTCGATGGAGCTCGGTCGCCGCCCCTGGCTCTCGACGATCGAGCTCGGCCCGGAGGTACTCAGAGAGGACCTGGTGGAACCGGTAGGTCGGCGCACCGCCGGCGAGCGGGGCGACGAGACGATTGTCGCGGGCCAGCGAGCGCAGGCGCTCCGCTGCCCCACTGATCCCGGTCACGGCCTCGGCGACCGCCGGCTCGATGACCTCGAGGATCGAGGACCTGATGAGGAACGTCTGGTCCTCGTCGCTGAGGGTCGACAGCAACTCGGAGCGGAGGTAGTCGGCGATCGCCGGGTCCTGGCCGGACACCATAGCCGTCGCGCGGCCGGGATCGAGCGACCCGCTGCCGGCGAGGGTGGCCAGATAGATGCCCGTCGCCCATCCCTCCGTCCGTTCGCGGAGGACATCGGCCTGGTCGGAGGTGAGCGAACGGCCCGCCGCGGCCGTGAGCCTTCTGGTCTCGTCCACGTCCAGCGCAAGGTCGGACGTGCCGATCTCGAGCAGGTCCCGGCGGGCGCGGAGCCTCGCGAGATGGAGGTCCGGCTCGGCGCGCCCCGCCAAAGCGATCTGGAAGCCGGCCGGAAGGTGGTCGATGAGCGCGACGAGGGCATCGAGGCCGGTCCGATCGACGAGCCGGTGGACGTCATCGAGGATGAGGATCGCCGGCTCGCCGATCCGGTGGACAGCAGCGGCCAGGCGCGGCACCGCCGTCGCCAGGAGACGCGAACGCGAGGAGCCGATCGCTCGGCCGACTTCGGGATCGATCGGGGCGAGGCGGTCGAGCGCCGCGGCAAGGTACGTGAGGAGCACACTCGGCTCGTTGTCGTACTCGTCGATCGTCAGCCAGGTGATCGGCCGTCGCTCACGGGACGCCCAGTCCGCGAGCAGGATCGTCTTCCCGTAGCCGGGTGGCGCAACGACCGAGACGACCGGTGCCCAAGGCTCGGCCATGAGCACCCGTACCAGGCGATCCCGTCGGACGATCCACGGTCGCAACACCGGCTTGCGCAGCTTCGCGTCAACGAGCGGAAAGGATGGCCGGAATGCCGCGCTCCCCTCGCCAATGGGTGCGCGGCCTGCCTGGGGCGTCTCCCTGCGGGTGTTAGCGACCGTGGTGCGTGCCTCCACTCGTCCAGGGGTCCTGGATTGAAGGCAAGTCTATTGGCCGCCGCGTTCGCGGGGGTGGTGGCGGCTGGCACCCCACGCCTAGCACCGCAGGCGAATAGACCCCGACAGCCACCCCGCCGACGATTCGCGGGTGAAGCTGTGCACGGTCTGTGGTGTCGTCACCAGCCGCGCGGGTAACCGCTGTACCGAGCACGCCCGCGAGTCCAACCGCAGCCGGCACAACGCCCTGTACAGCACGCGTGCCTGGCAGCACCTGAGCGCCCGCGTGCTCCGCGCCTGGCGTGGTGAGCACGGCAACTGGTGCCCTGGCTACCAGCGCCCGGCCCACTCCGCTGTCGACCTGACCGTCGACCACGTCGTCCCGCTCGCTGCCGGCGGTGCGCCGTTCGACATCGCCAACACGTCGGTGCTGTGCCGCTCGTGCAACTCGACCAAGGGTGCGTCGACCGGGGGTGGGGTAGCCACTGTGGAAGGACGCGTGCCCGCAGACCGCGCCCGGCGACTGTGTGCGCACGGCCGGGTTTCGCCGGTTTTCGGGGGTTTTCGCCAGTGGACTGCTGCATGAGCGCTGACGCCGCCGAGGTGGTGGCCGCGTCCGCGACGATGGCCCTCCGCGCGAGCCTCGCACCTCTTCGCCACTGCCCGACCTGCGGCGCCGAGCTCCCGTACCTCGGCGGCCGCGGCAGGCCGCGCCGGTGGTGCGACGCCCACCATCCGCGTCCCTTGCGCCTTCGCCCGCAGGAGGCGTAGGCGGCAGGAGTGCCCGCCGTCCCGCGCCCGAGGCGAGTGCGCGCCGAGATCCCGCCCTGCGACCTCGCTCAGATCCGCCCGTGTGCGCCCGCGTTTTGCCGCGTGGCGCGATGACGATGGGCGTGGCCACAGCGCGACCGACCCAAGAAGGGGCCCCAGGCTGGCCTACGGCGTTGGCCGCGCGCTCCGTGCCGAGCCGACGATCCCCTCCTCGTAGGCCGTAAGCAGGTCGAACAGCTCGGTCGCCGCGTACTGGCGGTCGTAGGTCCCCGCACTCAGCTGGCGGATGACACCGGCCTCGGCCAGCGCCTTGAGTGCCGCGAGCGTCTGTTGCTGGCTGACGCCGATCGCCGCCCGGGCGGTCGGCGCCGAGAGCACGGGCAGCGCGGGTAGCAGCGCGATGAGCTTGCTCGCCGCGGACCCGGCCCTCGGGCGGCCCGCGCGCTCGCGCCACTCAGTCTGGAGCGAGGCCACCTGGTCGGCGAGCTCGATCGACGCGGCCGCTGCGCGGGCGGCGGCGGTCGCGAACGAGCCGATCCACTCGGCAACGTTCCCCTCTCGGAACACAACAAGCCCCTCGACATAGGCGGCGGGTCGGGCTGCCAGGACGATGCTCACCGGCGGGACGAAGCGGGCTGCGACGCCGCGGCGCCGCAGCACGACGTGCACGAGGGCCCGGCCGACGCGGCCGTTGCCGTCGATGAACGGGTGGATGGTCTCGAACTGCGCGTGGGCAACGGCGGCCTGCGCCACCGCGGGCAGATCGTCCCGGGCGATGAAGGCGACGAGGTCCTCGAGCAGCGGCTGGACCAAGTCCTCCGGCGGCGGCACGAAGGCCGCATCGGACGGGTTCCCGAGCCGGCCGCCGATCCAGTTCTGCTCCTCGCGTACGCGGCCGGGCCGCGCCCGCTCGTCCCCCGCCATGAGCACCGCGTGGATCGCCAGCAGGTTGGCGGCGGTCACCGGCTCGGTGCGGTCCCCGATCGCGACCGCCTCCTCCATCGCGGACACGTTCGCCGCGACGATCCTGGCGCTGCCCCGGGCGGCCCGAGGGTCGATGAGCGCTCGGGCGAGGTTGAGCGAGGAGACGTCGTAGCCCTCGATTCGGGACGACGCCACGGCCTCCGACCGCAGGAGCAGAGGGCCCGATAGCCTCGAGGCCGCCGACCGAAGCGCGCTGGTTGAGCGCCCGGATTGCCGCCTCGGCATCCGCCGACAGGTCGGCGACCTCGAACGGGACGACGGGGCTGAGTTCCGCGATCTCGTCAGCGACGAATGCCTGGTAGCGGAACGAGGCACGCGCCCGGCGTCCGCCTATCGCGCCAGGGTCTCCCTCCCAGGTTCGCTCGACGGTGCTCGGCACACGGCCCTCCCGGCTAACCCTTGGATTCCTACCTACGAATGAAGGGATGAGACGAGACTGCGTCACTAACCCTTCAATGTCAACGAGAGATTGAAGGGCAGCGGCACGTTCAAACGCCGAGTGCCAGGGAGACCCTCAGCGAGCGAGGCGCACCAGGATCTCGCGGTTGCGCTCGAGGCTGGCCTGGAGCTGGCGCCGGAAGTCGGGATCGGCCCGTCGGGCATGTGGGTTCCCGCGCTCGACGGGGCTCGCCCTCAAGCACGTCGCCGAGATCCTGACCAACCCGTTCTACGTTGGCCGCCTGTGGTCGGGCGAACCGTCCGCCCTCGGCGCGCTCGTGGATCCCGCGAGCTGGGAGCACGTCCAATCCCTGCGGGCCCGGTACAGCCGCCGGCACCGCGGCGGTGTCAGCCGCCGCCAGTACGGGCTCGCTGGCCTGCTCGCATGCGCCTCGTGCGGCCGCCGCCTGACCGGGCACGTCGGACGCTACCGGCACATGGACGCCTGCGAAGCGTTCAAGGCTGCCGCCCCTCGCAGGGTCCAGCGCGACGGCGAGACGCTCGACCCGCGCGTCCGGGGCGAGTCGTACAAGGTCGAGGTGTACGAGGACGCGATCCGGCGGGCCTCGAGCACGTCGCGGTTTCGTCTACGCTCAAGGCCAACACCGTGACGATCGCCAGGCGGCGGGAGCTCGACGGCGGCGATGACATCGCCCTGGCGAGGATCAGCCGGGAGCGCGACCGGGCGGCGCTGCGCTTCGCGAAGGATCGCGACCTCGGGCAGCTCGAGGCAACGATGGCGCGACTCGACGCCGAGGCACAGGCGGCCGTGGTCCGGCCGTCACGCATCCCGACCGCCGCCGAGGCACGTGCCTACCTGGAGTCGCTACCGGACCTGTGGATGAAGACGTCGGACGCGGGCCGAAAGGCGATCGCCGAGGCTGTGTTCGAGCGGATCGATGTCCTGGGGGCGACCGACTACACGCTCACCGTGACCGCGCACGCGAGGGCGCGAGGCTGGGACGCGGCCTTCGGGGCCGGCGTCGTCCGCGTGAAAGAAGGTCGATCTGGTCGGGGCGAGAGGATTTGAACCTCCGGGTCCCACGCCGCGGATTGTGATCCCCGCCCACATCGTCGACGCTCTGGTGCGGGTGGCCTAACCCAGTCGAGTCACATTCACGCTCGAGGATGCATTTGGTTTCAGCATCCGATCCGTCGGCAGGCGTGCCGTGATACTGATATGTGCGTCAACGACGTGTATCTCGTGTACGAGGTGCCCGTGAGCAAGGACCTCCGGATATACGAGGTCGGGGTCACCGAGGAGGCCGAGTGGGTCGTACCCGTCGACCCAGCCGACTTCGAAGCTGTCCGCGCGCTCGCTTGCGACCCGATCGCGGCCTCCTGGGCCCCGGTACGAGTGCGTCTCATCCGGGAGGACGGAGGCAGAACGTTCACTCCGACAGACTTGCCGTGCCTCGGACCGCAAGGTCTCGTCATGACCGCTCGGGCCTTGGATCGTCTCCGAGGGACACTCGAACCACTCGGCGAGATCCTCCCATTGGACTGCGCGGACGCGGACTTGTGGCTCTTCCACGCCAGCCGGTGCCTCGACGTCTTAGACGAGGAGCGGTCTGAGATCAGGCGATTCACGAGTGGCCGGATCATGAGGGTTCGCGGCTACGAGCTCAGATTGGATCCGCCTGTCCCGCATGTCTTCAAGCTCAGCGCGGTGCCAGCCGGCCCGCTCCTCGCATCGCAGGAGTTTGTAGACCAAGTAGCAGCTGCGGGCCTATTCGGTCTTCGGTTCGATCAGGTCTATCCGCGAGCCTGAGCTGGGCCTGCTTGGACCTCGGGGATATCGGGTGACATTCGCGGATGCTCGCGAACCATGCCGAGTTGTCTCGGTCTACTGTTGCTCCAGAGCTGAAGCCCGTTCGACCACGCGAGGGCGGTGATGAGCGAACACAGGTACGTACGGCTGGGTGGCGGTCTGGCCGCGCCCCATGACGGCGTGGACCCTGTCTATGCGGAGGTCCGGGCTGACGGAATCTCACTCAGGGAGGTCGGACTGGACGCCGCCGGCAGCGTTGCTCATCGGATGCCGTCTCGGAGCTATCGACGCGGAGCGCGCGGGTACTGGGATCTGGTCCCGATCCCGACTGACCTCGGCACAACGGTCAGCGAGCGTGAATTCGACGAGGTGTGGCGTCTCCCTGACTCGGTCCCGCCGGACCCTCCCGAGCGAGCCGGGGTCGTTGGACGGATCCGCAGCCTCGTAGGGACTCTACGTCAGCATTCCTGATTGACCGAGGTTTCATCCGGCCTCGCGGGCTGTCGCCGAACACTGCACTCCCAATCGGGACCTCGCGACTTGCTCAGGACTCTGAAGCGCATCCTTGGGACATTGACCTGGACTGAGCCGGTCAAGGGCCGCCTGGCGGGCGGGCCTGCGGCCGCGAACCCTTGACCGGCGGCACCGGGCACCCACGATGCTCTCGACGGCGGCACCTTGTGGGGTGGCGCCGCTAACCAGAACCGCCTGTGTGGTTCGCCTTGGATCGAATGAGGCGGACACTCTCGCGGCGGCGGTCCGCCTGGCATGACGCGCAGAAGAGACGATTACGCGTCGCTGGGACAATGCCCGCACAACCTGGAGTCGCGCACGCGACCGGCGGTGCGGCCTCGGTCAGTTCGGCCCAGGCGGCGACGAGTGCGCGGACATAGAGACCTGCCGGAGCGCCCCGGCGGATCGGCCATGCGGCAAGGCTGACCAGCTCAGACTCGATGTGGCTCATGAGGAGGGGTCGCACGCGGTCCGCGATTTCCGCGGCGGTCAGGGTGGTCGGGGCGCGATAGTCGGCAAGCTGCCTGTACAGGCTCGTCAGTTGAGCCCTCTCGGCCCGCGTGATCCCTCCGGATGCGAGAGCGCCGCGAAGACGGTCGAGACCTAGTACGAGCGCGCCCATGTCGCGGACCGCATTGCGCCAGTCCTGAACCGTTTCAATCGTCCTGGACCGCATGAAGGCGGTTGCAGGTCCGTCGGGACCATCGAGTAGCTCCGGGATCGCGTACGCCTCCGGCAGGGTGGTCGTGAGTTGCTGCATGAACGCACCGGCCCCACCGACGGCCGAGAGGAGGTCTGGGCTCTCTTCGAGCCCACCCACGACCCGGCTGATCCATTCATTCGCCCTCAGAGCTCGTCGGACACGGGCCGGGTCGAGAGTTCGGATGAACCCGGGATCGGCGAGATACGGCAGAGCAGCCGCGCCGGTAGCGGCGGCGACCGGAAGCGATAGCTTGAAGAACTCCGACAGCGAGGATCGCGCCGGAGCGACCGCTCCATCGAGGAAGGCGTCGAACGCATCGAGGAACCAGTCGGGCTGTGTCGCGAATAGGAGGACGGCGGCGACGGTGTCGTTTGTGCCTATCGGTGGAGGCCCGGCAGCGCCCCGCTCGAACCAGTCCTGAACTCGAATCGAGTCGTCGAGTGCCTCTTGGCCGATGGCGGTCGTCGCCGCCGCAGATGCCGGCCCCGAAGGTCCGAGGACTGCGTGTCGGCGCAGGAGGCCATGGACCGAGGCGAATGCTGCCAGCCGCGGGTCGGGGAGGCCTTCGAGGGCGGCCAGCCGCCGATGGATCGCCACCTCACCGCGCGCGGGCTCCGACCGCCAGGCCGCGCCCGCGCGCGGCTGGAGGCGTCCCTCCGGGCCAAGCTCGACGTCGATGACGACACGCTGAAACAGCA
Source organism: uncultured Chloroflexia bacterium (assembly GCA_963745405.1). GTDB lineage: Bacteria > Chloroflexota > Limnocylindria > Limnocylindrales > CSP1-4 > C-114. Next base: position 822,042 of record CAVUWY010000002.1, read on the forward strand.
CCAAATCACTTCCCTCGGATGTGAAGCACGATTCGTAGCAGGAATGAGGACCGGCCGAGGTCGGGTCCTCGCCGAGCGTTCCGGCCATGGACGCCGAGCGGCCGGAGGCCGCCCCTTCACTTGATTACTTAGGAACATCGCAACGCGGAGCATCGTGTCCGAGCCGTCGACGGGTCTACGACACGGCGGCGGTCTCCGCGTTCTGGGTGGGCTGCAAGCGGCGCGGCTGTACCTCGGACGATTGTCACCGCGCCTGGCGACGGCGGACGGTCGCGTCGATGCTATCCGGGCTCAACGGACCTGAGCCAGTTCTGTTCATCACCTTCACCGCTCCGGGTCGAGATGTGCTCCCCGACATCGCGGCGATCCTTGACTGGAACGCCGGTATCCGGGGACGCTGGACGAGAGTCGTGCGGGATCTCCGGCGCCGGCATCCGGGCGTTCGGCTTGAATTCGCCCGAGTGCGCGAGTTGCAGCGTCGGGGGGCCGAGCATGTGCATGTGCTCGTCCGGGGCGTCGAGCACATCCCGCATGCAGTCCTGGTCGAGATAGCGACGGCGGCGGGGTTCGGTCGCATCGTCTGGGTCAGGCCAGTCTGCGACAAGAAGGGGGCGGCGTCGTATCTCGGCAGTTACTTGGCCAAGAGTCGGCAGGTCTTCCCATCCGGCGCGCGAGTGTTCGCGACCTCGGCGGGCTGGCGGCGCGGTTGGACGAAACGGGAGACGGAGAAAGGACGCTTCATCTCTGGGCCACCGGAGTGGATGCGCCTGGCTGACTGGGCGGAGTCGTATGCGGACCAGGGCGTCGGGCGGAAGCTCAGGAGGCTCCGGAGGCAGCGAGAGGAGCAAGAGGCTGGGGGCGCCGCGTGACGCCTCGGCTTGCGGAGATCATCGCCGCGATGGTCGAAGCGGTGCTAGAAGCCGAGGCTGCAGGCGGGCAAGCTGGGCACGCTAGGATTGCCACGGCCGGTCATGGACCTCGCCCGGAGCGTGCGCCCAAGTCTCGCCATCAGTCCGGAGGACGTTCGTGAGCCTCGCGCGTGCGGTCGATCTGCGCCCGGAGGATCTCGCCGGTCAGACTGGGCGGGCTACGTGCGGGAGTCGACTCGCGGGCAGGCCGACCGATACGGGCCCGAGATCCAACGCGCCGAGCAGGCGCGCTTCGCCGAGCGACACGGGCTCGTTGCCGACCGGACGCGAGTACCTCGATCTCGTCTCAGGCAAGGACACGCTGCGGCGGTCCGACTTCGGGCGGATGATCGCAGATGCTGAGGCCGGCGCGTTCGAGGCTCTTCTCGTCTACGACACGAGCCGGTTCGCCCGCAACGTCGCCGATGCCTGGCTGTACCGCGACCGGCTCGCGCGGGCCGGTGTCGCCCTCGTCTTCTGCGCCGACGGGCTCATCGCCGGCAATGTCGACACCTACGAGATCGAGGGCCTCAAGACGGTCGCCGACGCCGCGTACATCCGGCGGCTGTCGCGGAACGTCGGCCGCGGATACGAGCAGAAGTGGCGCCTCTATTCGCGATCCGGGAGGGCACGCGCCGCTCGGGTTCGCGCGGGTGGGTGAGCGTCGAGCTGCTGGAGCCGCTCGAAGGTCCGGACCTCGACCGCGCGCGGCGGGCGTTCAGGCTGTATGCAACCGGGGCCTGGAGCGATACCGCGCTCGCCGACGAGCTGGGCCTGACCGAGGCCGGACTCGCGGAGATCCTGACAAACCCTCTGTACGCGGGGCGCGCCGTCCGGCACAAGGGCAGGCCGGACGAGGAAGAGCGCCCGGCGCGGTTCTCGGCGCCCGTCGAGCCGTCCCTGTTCGATCGCGTGCAGACCATCCGCGAGCGACGGCGCACCTCGCATTCCGCTGGCGGCGGTGGCTACGCGCGGCGGTCGTATCCACTGGTGCGGCTGATGCGCTGCGTCGGATTGCGAGAGCGGCTACCACGGCGACGCCGACGAACGGTCGCCGCCGGATCCGTCACAGCCGGCGACCCGCCTGCGGCTCGTCGGCCACGTATACGGCCGAGTCGTACGAGTCGCAGGTCGCGCGCCTGTTCGACGGCTTGCGCTTCGACGAGTCCGATATCCGGCAGGTGCTCGGTGCCATACGCGGAGCCATCCCGGCACTCGTTGCGCCTGACCCGGAATCGCATCGAGGCAGCGAGAACCGATCTCCAGCGCCGGCTATCGGCTGGGTCGATATCGCTCGAAACGTTCGGCCGCGAATGGCGCCGCCTGGGCCGCCCGAACCTCGCACCGGCTCCGCTCGCCGGACGAGCTGCGACTACGCAAGGCCCGGGCGCTGCTGGCGGACTTCGTCGACGCTCTGGCGGAACCCTGCCGTGCCCGGACCGACTGCGCGAGGAGGCGCTCCACGAGATCTTCGCCCGGTTCGACGTGCGAGGGCCCGGAGCTTGATCGCCGCGCATCCTCAGCCGAACGAGAACGCCTGGCTGCTCGGATTCGCTGCGACACGTCAGACGGAGAGACGTGGGAATGGTCGGGGCGAGAGGATTTGAACCTCCGACCTCATCGTCCCGAACGATGCGCGCTACCAAGCTGCGCCACGCCCCGACCGAAATGCTCGTTTGACAGAGCCGTCGGATGATACCGCAGTCGGGCGCCGGAACGGTCCGGCAACGCATGCCGACGAGAGCGATCGGGGAGAAGCCGATGCCGGCCGAGAAGGGCTCGATGCACTGGGAGCGATCGTCGCCGGAGCTGACCGCCAGATTCGAGCGCGTGACCGACGGGGTCGATGGGGTGGCCCGCAAGAAGATGTTCGGGGAGATCGCGGGGTTCGTGAACGGCAATCTCGTGACGGGGCTCCATGCCGGCCGATGGTTCGTCCGGTTGACCGGCGCCGAGAAGGCCGAGGCGCTCGCCCTGCCCGGCGCGCGACCATTCGAGCCGATGCCCGGCCGACCGATGGGCGACTACATCGTCCTGCCGGCGACTGTCGTCGATGACGACGCGGCGCTCCTGCCGTGGCTCGATCGAGCCGTCGCGGTCGGTCGAGCCCTCAAGCCCAAGTAGGAGTCGAGCCGGCCGTCGGCCGGGGATCGGGCGGCGCTCAGGCCGGGGTCCGCTCCTCCATGCCCCACGGCGATCCGTAGGCGGTCAGCAGCTCGAGGAACGGCACGGCGTCGAATGCCTCCGGACCGAGGACGCCGCTCCCGTTCCACGTTCCGGCGGCGAGCAGCTCGAGGGCCACGACCGGGTTGATGGCCGTCTGCCAGACGACCGCCTGGGAACCGTATTCGCGCATCGACCACTCATTGTCGACGACGTGATAGAGGTAGACCTCGCGTGGCTTCCCTTCCGTGCCGCGGCCGGTGACCCACAGGCCGGCGCATGTCTTGCCACTCATCTTGTCGCCGAGCGTGGCCGGATCCGGGAGGCAGGCCGCGACGACGTCCCGCGGCGAGACCTCGGCCCCGCCGACCCGGACCTTGTCGGTCCGATCGAGGCCCAGTGCGTGGAGGACTTTCAGGACGTTGATGAACTCGTCGCCGAGGCCGTACTTGAACGTCGCCCGGCGGGCCTTGACCCAGCGCGGCATGAGGAGGACCTCCTCGTGCTCGACGTTGACGCATTCGACCGGCCCGATGCCCTCGGGGAAGTCGAACGTCTCGGGCTCGCTGAACGGCGGCGTGGTGTACCAGCCGCGGCCCTCCTCCCAGATGACCGGCGGGTTGAGGCATTCCTCGATCGTCGTCCAGATGCTGAACGAGGGCGCGAAGTCGTAGCCGGCGACGACGAGGTTCGCCCCGTCTCGGACGCCGAGCTCGTCGATCTCGGAGAAGAGGTGGTCGGCGGCGTAGCGGGCGAAGACGTCGGACAACCCCGGCTCGACGCCGATCCCGACGAGGGCCAGCCGGCCGGCCGCCGCCAGCGCGTCCGATCGAGCGAACTGCTCGTCGCCGAGCTTCAAGCCCGTGAGCGCGTAGGGCTGCTCCGGGTGCGGCTTGGAGAGGCTCATCGCCATGTCGAGGTAGTCGGCTCCAGCGGCGACGGCCCCCTCGAAGATCGGCATGACGAAGCGCGGGTCGACGGCGTTGAGGACGTGGGTCGCCGCGGTGCTCGCGGGCGAGGGCGGTGACAGCCTCGACGCTCGAAGCGTCCACCCGCGCGGCGACGAACCGTGGGTCGCCGATCCTGTCGACGACCCGCCGGGCGCGGCCTTCGTCGTAGTCGGCCACGACGATCGTCTCGAAGAAGTCGCGCCGAGCGGCGATCGGCACGACCGCGCTGCCGACTCCGCCGGCGCCGACGAGGAGGATCCGCATATCGCGGCCGATCGTAGCGGAGCGACGGCTCCCGCCGCCCGCCCCGACCGTCAGGTGGGCCGGCGCTCAGCTCGCCGAGGCTTGGCGCAGCGACGAACCAGGAGGTGCCGGGGCAGGGTCACTGGGCAGGGAGGCGGCCCAGGGCGGTCGTCGCCTGGGTAGCGAACTCGGTCTCCGACGGGGCGCTCTTGCCGACCACGACGTCGTTGATGTCGAAGAAGGTCGCACCGGACAGGACGTAGAGACCGGCAGCGTCGAGGGCAACCCCACCGATCGACCCTCCGCCGTGAAGCCAGACGGCCTTGTCGCCGACCCCGCTGATGTCCCCGATGGTGGCGCCTTCCAGCTTCGCCTTCGCCTCGGCCTCGGTCGCGGCCGCCTCGCTCTGGGCCGTGGCGGCGTCGGGAGCCACGAGGACCCCGACCTCGAAGACGTCCTTGGTGTTACCACCGTAGGTGCAGATCTTGAGATGGCCGGGGGTCTCGCTCTCCTTGCCCGGTCCGTATGTCTCCCCTGTGAACGCGGACGCCTCGTCCTGGGTCACGAGCTGGCACGGATCGATCGCGGTGGGGACCGCCGTCGCCTCGGACGCGGCCGGCGAGGCCGACGGCTCCTGGCTCGCAGGCGCTGCGGTCGCCTCTGCGCTCGGGGAGCTCGCGGGCGGCGGCACGATGATCGGAGCACTCGACGGTGACGGCGTCGACGAAGAGCTGCAGGCCGCGAGGGCAAGACCCGCGGCGACCGCCATCGCGAGCGGGAGTCGAAGGGACCGGGGCGGCGTCGCCGATGGTGAGCGCATTAACGTCCTCCATGACCACCGCGTGGACGTCGGGCCGGTCGAATCGCAGGAGACCCTTGCTCCTCAGCGGCCCGCCTGATCCACCGAAGCACGCGCACTGTACTGCGATATCGTCAAGAGGGCGCCGCGCCGGGCGTGAGGACCATCCGTCGCACCTCGGCGCCGCTGCAGGCTGTCGTCCTCAGGCGCGCCGCTCGGTCCCGATCGGGAGCGTGGCGAGCGCGGCGAGGAGGAAGGTCGCGGCCATCAGGCCGAACACGATCGGCACCCCGACCGCAGCACCGTTGCTGTCGATGATCAGCCCGTAGAGCGCCACCCACAGGGAGCCGACCCCGAACGCCAGGGTGAAATACAGGGCGAACGACGCGTCGCGGATCGAGGCCGGCGCGATGTCGGCGAGGAGCGCCTGGAGCTGCGGGCTCTCGGCGAAACTGAACAGGCCCATGACCGCGATACCGATCCACAGGCCGACCAGGCTCGAGCCGGCGAGGAGGAAGGCGGCGAACCCGATCGCCCCGCCGACGTACACCCCGACGATGAGCGGCTTGCGCCCGATCCGGTCCGACAGCCAGCCGGCGACGAGCGGCATCGGGACCGAGAACACGATGAGGGCGCCGTACATGAGGCCCGAGGTCTGGTCGTCGAGCCCGATCACCTTGGTCAGGTAGATGAGGGCGAAGAGATTCGCCACGCCGAGCCCGCGGCCGCCGCCGCCGAGGACCGAGGTGAGGTAGAGCCAGCGGAGGTCGCGGTCGGCGACGATCTGACGGAACGCCGAGCGGACGCTGCCGTGGGCCACCGCCGCTGCCCGGTCCGTGCCGCTCTCGCGCACGAGGAGCAGGATCAGCACGGCGATGACGATCGCCGGGATGCCGAACAGCACCGACGTGCCGCGCCAGCCGTACGCTGCCAGCATCGGCACGCCGATGATCGCGACGACGACGGTCCCGACGTTGCCGCCGGCGATGTGGGCGCTGATCGCGAATCCTCGCCGCTCGGGCGGGAATTGCTCGGACAGGAGGCCATTACCGACCGGGTGCTGCGGCGAACCGCCGATCCGCGACGCCACGTTCGGGATGGCGAAGGTCGCGAAGCTCGTTGCGAGCGCCTGGGCCGCGAAGCCGGCCCCGAAGACTATCCCGCCGATGCCGAGCAGCGACCGCCTGGTGAACCTCCGCGTGAGCGAGGCATAGCTCAGCTGGACGAGCCCGGCCGCCGCCGCGCCGAAGGCCGCCAGGTAGGCGATCTGCCCTTCGCTCGTGTGGAACTCGTCGATGATCATCAGGAAGATCAGCGGCAGCAGCACCGCGTATGCGTGATTGACGGCGTGGGCGATCGCCAGCAGCTACAGCGACCACATCGGCCGCACGTCGATCCCGTCCGCGACCGGCTGTTCCGCCGACGCGCCGGCCACCGCGATCGCGACCGGCTCCGAGTCGACCGCGACCGACTTCGATCCCTCGAGCGCCTCCACGCACCCATCATCGAACATGTTGGCTTAGTCGGTTGGGCCATCCCGCCGGTGCGCGAGGCGCCTCGTCAACAGCCGCTTCCCTCGCGCATCGGTCCAGAGCAGTCCGGCGGTCGGTGGCGCCAAGCGAGCGTTAGCCGAGCGCGAGGACGGCCCCGCTGGTCGGAATCCGGGGTCGGACCGTGCTGCCACGGGCCGGCGAGTTCCGGTTTCGCGAGAACTAATGCTCTGGCCGATAACTCGGGCCACATGCGCCGCAGCGCCGCCGGGCGAAAGCCGGCACACGGAAAAGGAAGATCCGGCGGCCCGTGAGGGGCTCGCCGGATCGGCATTCGATGGCGCGGCGCCCGCCGGGCCGCAGAGCGGAGGCCGCGCCGCCGCGGCCGCGCCGGCCGCGGAGCGCTGACCCGCCGCGGACCGCACCGGCCCGCCGCGGAACGGGGAGCTAGAACATGTCGAGGTAGCGGCCGACCTCCCAGGACGAGACCTGCGTGCGGTACTCGTCCCACTCGGCGCGCTTGGCTGCGATGAAGTGGTCGAAGACGTGCTCGCCGAGGGCCTCACGGATGACCGAGTCCTTCTCGAGCTCCTCGATGGCGTCGCCGAGGGTGCCCGGCAGCTCCTTGATGCCCTTCTCCGCGATGCGGGCCGAGTCCATCTCGAAGAGCGACTCCTCGACCGGGTCGGCCAGCTCGAGGCCGCGCTCGACGCCGTCGAGGCCGGCCGCGATCATCGCCGAGAAGGCGAGGTACGTGTTCGACGACGGGTCCGGGCAGCGGACCTCGACCCGGGTCCCCTCGATCGAGCGGCCGGGCGAGACCATCGGCACCCGGATGAGCGCCGAGCGGTTCGTCCGGCCCCAGGTGAGGTAGGTCGGGGCCTCGTAGCCGGGCACGAGGCGCTTGTACGAGTTCACGGTCGGGGCGAGGACGGCGATCATGCCGCGGGCATGGGCGAGGATGCCTGCCATGTACGAGCGGGCGAGGTCCGACAGGCCGTACTTGGTGTTCGCGTCGGCGAAGGCGTTGCGGTCCTCGGCGATCGAATAGAGGCTCTGGTGGGTGTGCATGCCCGAGCCGTTGATGCCGTGGATCGGCTTGGGCATGAACGTGGCGTACAGGCCGTGCTGCTGGGCGATCGCCTTGAGGGTGTACTTGAAGGTGATCGCGTTGTCGGCCGTCCGCAGCGCATCGGAGTACTCGAAGTCGATCTCGTGCTGGCCGGCGGCGACCTCGTGGTGAGCGGCCTCGACCCGGATGCCGAACGCCTCGAGCGCGTCGACCATGTCCTGGCGGACCTCCTGGGCGAGGTCGGTCGAGAAGTCGAAGTAGCCGGCCTGATCGTGCGGCAGCGGCTGGATCGAACCGTCGTCGCCGCGGCGGAACAGGAAGAACTCGAGCTCCGGGCCGGTGTTGACGATGTAGCCGAGCTTGCGGGCCCGCTCGACCTGGCGACGGAGGACGTAGCGCGGATCGCCGGCGAACGGCTCGCCCTGCGGGGTGAAGACGTCGCAGATCACCCGGGCGGTGCCGCGGGGCCCGGCGCCCTTCTGCCAGGGGATCTCGTTGAACGTGTTCATGTCCGGCATGAGGTACTGGTCGGACTCGGCGATCCGGGTGAAGCCCTCGATCGACGAGCCGTCGAACCACGTCCCGTGGCGGACCGAGCTCTCCATCTGGTGGAGCGGGATGGTCACGGCCTTGACGATGCCGAGGATGTCGGTGAACTGGAGCTGGACGAACCGGATGCCATCCGACTTGGCCTGCTCGATCTTCTCGACTCCGTCGACGGCCTCGCTCGCGATCACCACCGATAGTTCCTCCGATCGGTGCCCGGGCGGCCCGGGCACGGACTCAGCGCCACTCGACTTGTGCTGGATGCACCAATCGACATGCGCTTACGCAACGATGCTCGGAGGATAGCAGGCAGGTTGCGGTCGGGGTCGCCGACGTCGCCGCTCAGAATTGTTCTTCTTGCACAAGACGAAGGGCGAGCCCCAAGGCGAACCGCAGGTCGGGGTCGTCGAGCCGCCAGCCGGTCGTGGCCTCGATCCGCCGCACGCGATAGGCCACCGTGTTGCGGTGGACGCCGAGCGCGGCGGCCGCCTCCGCGATGCCGGGTCGGTCCAGCAGGGCACGAAGCGTGGCCAGGCGCTCGGCGACGGTCGCCGCGGAGCCGACGAACAGGGGCTCGAGCAGGGCCCGGGCCTGTCGCGGACCGTCCGGCAGGTTGTGCAGGTTGCCCAGCAGCCGATACGCCGGCAGGCGCTCGGCCAGGGCCACCGGCGGCGGCGTCCGCAGCGTCTCGGCCGCATCGAGTGTGGCGCGGGCATCCGCCTCGGCGGCAGCGCGGTCGACCGGATCGCCGAACGGCCGCGAGACGGCGACGCCACGCCCGAGGAAGCCTGCCACCCGGCCGGCCAGCCCGAGCCCACCCGGATCCTCGGCATCGGCGGCGAGGACGAGCCGCAGCTCGAGGCTCGTCGCATCCCCGCGGAGGGCCATCCGGCGGACCGGGGCGAGGCGGCGCAGCTCGCGTCGTGTCTCTTCGCGCTCGGCGAGCTCGACCGGCAGGTCCGCCACGACCTGACGGGCGACGACCACGACCCACGGCGGTCCGGCACCCGGCAGCACCTCCGCTCGTCGAGCCTCGTCTCGGGCCCGCCGGACCGAGTCGGTGCGGGCGATCTCGAGGGCGAGGAGCCCGGCGATCCGCTCGGCGACGACCCGTTCGAGCTCGCTCGGCGGCCGTTCGCCGAGGAGCACCAGCGCGCCGGGCGAGGCAGTACCGTCGGCGGCCGCCGGCAGGGGGACGCGCAGCGCGGCGGCGCGGAGGCGGGCAGATCTCGGACGGGCGAGGTACGTGGCCGCCGCGACTGCCGCATCGGGCACGGCCGCCGGCGCCTGGACCGCCAGCGTGTCACCGCGCCGGCCCTCGAGGGCGACGGCCCGCTCGAGGAACCTGCCGATAGCGGCGACGAGGGCCGCCAGGTCGCTCGATTGGAGGGCCAGCCGGGCCAGCTGCGCCTCCAGCAGGGAGGCCTGGCGCTCGAATTCGGCCCGGCTGTTCACGAGGTAGCCGATGATCGAGCGCTCGAGCGTGGCGGCGTCGCCGCCCTCGACGACGAATGACGCCACGCCGTGTCCGGCGAGTGCCGTAGCGAGCGCCCCGGCCGGAGATGCGGCGGCACCGCCGACGATGCCGGATCCGCCTCCTCCCCCTCCTCCGTCGAGCACGAGGACACCCGACACGTGGGCCCGCAGGAGCGCCTCGGCGAGCGCCACGACCTCTGGCTCGCCGCCGGCCACGATCGCGAGGGCCGAGGACGGGACGAGGGCGAGGTCGTCGGGCTCGAGCGCATCGAAGGCCGGCACCCGGGCCTTCAGCACGCGGACCCAACCGACGACCCGTTCGCCCTGGCCGGGCTCGAGCGGGGCGACCGGCACTGCGGCCGGAAACAGCTCCCGGTGCAACTCGGCGAGGGTGGCCATCGGCCCTACGCCGGGCCGGCGGTTGCGGACTGGCCGGCGTTCGGGGAGCGGTCGGCGACCGGCGCGCGCGCTCGGACGAGATCGTCGAGCAGCCGGCCGAATTCGCCTTCGAAGTCGACGTAGCGATCGGACCGCCCGACGATCCACAGCTGGCCGTCGGGGCCGACCCTGGTCCAGACCCGGCGGCGCGGGAGGTAGAACGAGATGAGCAGGCCGGCGATGAGCGAGCCGAAGGCCAGCCAGACGATGTACGCGCCGGGATCCTGCTCGGCGATGACGATCGTCGCTCCCTCGATCCGGCTGAGCGAGACGGAAAGCCCGGTATCCGGCGACGTCGCGGTATCGCCGATGCCGAGGGCTAGCGGGAAGAGGTTCTGCGTCTCGAGCGTCCCGTCGGCGGCTACCCCCGTCACCTGGTAGGGGATGGCGACGAGGGTGGCGACTCCGGTGGCGTCGGTCCGGAGCTCTAGCTGGAGGCCGAGCGGGGTGCCCGGGATGCCCATCGTCGAGTACGGGGCGTCGTCGGCCGTGTCGGTGAGGGCGACCGGCCCATCCCACAGGAGCGAGCCATCGGCGGCCCGGATCGAGATGACCGGGGCGGGCCGGTAGCCGTTCTCGTGGAAGGTGAAGCCGGCCACGGTGAGCGGGTCGTTGACCCGGACGACCTTGCGGGCCAGGAGCTGCCCGTTCTGGTAGACCGCGAGGTCGGACGTGAAGTCGGACGCCTGGCCGGTCTCGAGGCCCGGCGCGGCGAAGCCGAAGTTCTTCACGACGAGGAGATTCGGCGTCCCGATCGGCTGGACGGTGACCGAATCGCCGGTCGCGAGGACGAGGCCGTCCTCGACACCGAAGCGGCTCGTGACCGCCGCGGCGACGAGGAACAGGACGAGGCCCGTATGGGTGAGAAGGGTCGCCATCTTCGTGTACTGGTGCCGGTCGCCGTAGAGATACCGGGCGCCGTCCTCGGTCGTGGCCTCGCGGACCCGGAACCGGTGACGTCGGAGGACCTTCCGGACGCCGTCCGCCGGCACGCCCGCCATGACCGCCCGGTCGGGCAGTCGCGGGTCGAAGTAGCCGTCCGGCTGGACCACCCGGATGTCGGTCGACTGGCGCCACAGGCGCGGCGTCCGGTCGAGCGTGCAGATGACGATCGAGATGAGAAGGAGGACGAGGGCGGCGCTGAACCAGACCGAGCTGAAGACCTGGAAGAGCTGGGCCCGCTCCATGAGGTCCACGATCGCCGCTCCGAACACGGGGTCGTAGCGGTCGTGGATCTTCGCCATCTCGCTGATGTAGTCGGTGGTCCCGGGCCCGGCCTGGAGGGCGAAACCGGGCAGCTGGCGGATGATGAAGCCGCTCGACGCCATGATCACGAGGACGATGATCTGGAGAACCGCGAACTCGACGTTCGTGAAGAGCCGCCACAGCGCCCGCCCGACGCGGGCCGGGGCGTTCAGCCTCGCCGGACCGGCGGGGCGCGCGAGATCGACCGCCGCCGTGGCGATGACCGGCTCCTAGGGACGGGCGATCGCGGCGGCGCGATCCGTAGGGAGGTCGGTGGGATCGTCGGGGTCCGCTGCTGTCGGATCGGGCTCGGCTGAGGCGGCGGCCCGCGCAGCCTCGAGCGCCTGGGCGAAGTCGGCCCGCAGGTCGTCGAGGTCCTCGAGCCCGATCGAGCAGCGCAGCAGCCCCGGCGACACGCCGCTCTCGATGAGCTCCGCATCCGACAGCTGGCGATGGGTCGTCGACGGCGGGTGGGCGACGATCGTGTGGATGCTCCCCAGCGAGGCGGTCCGCTCCGGGATCGTGAGGGCATCGACGAACGCCTCGCCCGGCGCGCGCGGCCACCGGCCAGCTCGATGGCGAAGATCCCGCCGCGCCGAGGAGAGCTGGCGCGCGCAGACGGCGGCCTGCGGGTGGCTCGGCAACGACGGGTGGAAGACGCGCTCCACGCCGGGCCGGCCCTCGAGCCAGGCGGCCAGGGCGGTCGCGGTCGCGGTGTGGCGATCCATCCGGATGGCGAGCGTCGTCAATCCGCGCAGGATGAGGAAGGCGGCGAACGGCGCAAGCGTCGCCCCGGTGTCGATCTGGAGAGCCCGGACCCGGGCGATCCGGGCCCGGTCGCCGACGAGCACACCGCCGAGCACATCGGAATGGCCGCTCATGTACTTCGTCGCCGACTCCGCCACGAGGTCGGCACCGAGCTCGAGGGGGCGGCAGAGGTACGGCGAGGCGAACGTGTTGTCGACGATAAGAGCCGCCCCGTGGCGATGGGCGATGGCAGCCAGCGCTTCGAGGTCGGACACGACGACCGTCGGGTTGGAGATGGTCTCGACGTAGAGGACGCGGGTCGGGGCAGCCGCCAGGGCGGCTTCGACCGCGTCGAGATCGGTCGTGTCGACGAAGTCGACGCGGACACCGAACCGGCCGAGGACGTTGGTCAGCTGGGAGCGGGTCGTGCCGTAGACGGATCGGGTGCAGACGATCCGATCGCCGGCCGACACCGTGGCGGCAAGTGCCGCGTGGATGGCCGCCATCCCCGTCGCGAACGCCTGGGCGGCTTCCGCGCCGTGCAGCTCGGCGACCGCGGCCTCGAGGGCGGCGTCGGTCGGGTTGGCGAGGCGGGCGTAGGCGTAACCGGGCCGCCGGTCGGAGGCGATGTCGCCCAGTTCCTCGGCGTCGAGCGCGCTGAACGTCGCCGACTGGTAGATGGGGACCGAGTTCGGGCGCTGGTCCACCTTCGGCGCGCGCGTCGCCGCCCGGATGGCACGCGTGGAGAAGCCCTTCACGGGGCGATGCTACACCGAGTCCCCCTCCTCCCGGCTCAGCAGAGCTGCCGGCCGGCGGTCCCGGCCGTGACCCGGGAGTGAGGATCAGCCCGTCTGGCCGGGCCTCGGGACGACCCGCGGCACCATGACGGCGATGCCGTCGATGCGGCCGTCCTCGGTCGCCGGCCGGGCAGCCGCCGCGCTCCGCGAGTCGGTGGCCGGTCGGTCCCCCGATCCGGCCGGCGGATCACCGGCATCGGGGCCCGACCCTGTCCGGGCGGTGAACGAGCCGGCGACCCGGTCGCGACCCTGCCGCTTCGACGTGTACATCGCCCGGTCGGCCGCGATCATCAGCTCGTCGACCGTTTCGCCGTCGCCCGGGTAGACGACGACGCCGATCGACAACGACGCCCGGAAGGCGAAGCCCGGCCCCTCGATGACCTGTTCGGACACCGTCCGGCGGATCTTCTCGGCGACGACGAACGCCCCGGTCGGATCGGTCTCGGGGAGGACCGCCACGAACTCGTCCCCGCCGTAGCGGGCGGCGGTGTCGATGCGGCGGACGCCGGCCTGGATCGTCTCGCCGACGAGTCGCAGGGTGCGGTCGCCGTGGTAGTGGCCGTAGTGGTCGTTGATCGCCTTGAGCCCATCGAGGTCGAGCATGAGCAGGCAGAAGCCACGGTCCGAGCGGGCGGTCCGCTGGATCTCGCGCTCGAGGGCCGCGAAGAAGTACGCCCGGTTGAAGAGGCCGGTGAGGGAGTCGATGCTCGACTGGCGGATGGCCGCATCGCGGGAGCGGCGCTGCTCGCGGGCGACGACCATCGCGACGTAGGCGAGGAAGATCAGCGCGCTGACGTTGATGCCGATCGCGGCGATCGCCGCCGGATCGAGCGGTTGATCCGCCGGACGGATGCCGACGGCCGTCAGGTAGCCGACGATGGCCGCCACCGTGAGGACGACCGTCACCCGGGCCTCCACGACGAGGGCAGCCCCGACGACGACGAGGGGGAAGCCGAAGAAGAACGGGCTCTCCTCGCGGCCGGTCAGGGCGACGAGGAGGGCGACGAACGTGATAGCCAGCGAACCCTCGGCGATGAACCTGGCCGGGCCGAGGAGCCGGGTCGGCAGGACGTCATGGATGGCGAGCACGAAGAGGCCGCCGAGGGCGAGGAGGACGAGGATGGCCGCCTCCGTCTCGGGCCACAGCCCGGTGACGACGACGATCGTCGAGGTGCTGAGGATGAAGACGAGGCTGACGATCCGGACGACCCGGTCGTAGGTGGCCGTCGGCACGCCATCGACCGCGGGCTGCTCGGGATCGCGGACGGACCCGACCTCGCCCTGCTTCGGGCTCGTCTGGTCGATCCGCTCGACCGGCGCGGCCGCGGGTCCGGCGTCCTCGCCGGCGGGTCGTCGCCTCGGGATCGTCACGAACGCCAGGAGCACGACGTTCACCACGATCATCGCCAGCAACAGCGCGAGGAGCGTCCCGGCCTGCACGGAGGTCCCTCGTGTGATCGGGGCTAAACGCCCCAGTGCCCGAATGGTACCCGCAGTCGCGGGCTGGACCGTCGATCGCCCTCGAATACCTGGCGGCGGCCTCGAGCGACCCGATCCGACGCGTCGGGGCTCAGCGCGTCCCCCACTGGTAGGTCTGCTTGACCATCCGCAGGTAGACGAACGTCTCCGTCTCGCGGATGCCCTCGATCCGGCGCAGCCGCTCGGCGAGGAAGGTGAGGAGGGCGTTGTTGTCCTCGCACACCGTCTCGATGAGCAGGTCGTATGTGCCGGCGGTGATCACGACGTAGTCGACCTCGGGGAAGTCGGCGACCGCCTCGGCGACCTCGATGAGCTTGTCGCGCTCGCAGCGGATGCCGATAAGCGCCTGCTGGTGGAAGCCGAGCTTGAGCGGGTCCGTCACGCCGACGATCTGGAGGATGCCCCGCTCGACCATCCGATTCGTCCGCGCCCGGACGGCCGCCTCGGAGACGCCGAGCTCGGCGGCGATCTGGGTGAACGGGCGGCGGCCGTCTTCCTGGAGGTGCTCGATGATGCGCTTGTCCAGGTCGGAGATCTCGTCGACCGTCCGCAGGGCGCTGGAACGCGGTCTGGCCTGGCTCATCGTCGCTCCATCTCCCGCGGCCCGGGGATCGGGCAGGCGCGAATGCTGCGAGGCTAGCAGAGCGGACGGTCCCGGGCAACGAATCGCGCACTCGTCGCGACACGATGCGACGTGGTTCGCACGGCAGTACCGTGCCCCCGGCCGGGCGGCCGGTGCCGGGTCAGGGCTTCTTGGTCGGCTTGGGCTTCGGCGTCGCCGTGGGCTTCGCCGACGGGGCGGCCGACGGCGGCGTCGAGGGGCTGGCCGTCGGCGCCTGGCTCGGCAGGTCCACCGGCTGGACGGCGCGCTGGTTCAGCGGCCCGAGATAGGGGTCTAGCACGTCGACGACCCGCTGAGCGGTCGTCACGACGGCGGCGTCGGGTTCGCCCGGCAGCCGGCCGGCCGTCTGCTCACCGAGGTGGACGACGACGTTGGAGGTCCAGATCTCGAACGGGGCGTCGCCCTTGGCGACCGGCGACCCAGGTCGATAGCCGGCGGCCGCAAGCGCCTTCGGCGAGCTGTACTGGCCGATCGCCATGGGGATCGCGCCGGCGACCACATAGAGGGTCAGGCGAGGCTCGCCCTTCGGTCCGGGCCCGCCGAGGCTCTCCTGGTGGACCGGCAACCCGGCCGCCGCGAGGATCTGGAAGACTCGGTTCGCATCGGTCGAGCCGCCGATGTGAAGGTCCGGGGTCGGCGTCGGGATGACCACCGCCGGCGGCGGGGTGGGCGTCGGGGTGACAGCGGATGCGCCACACGCCGCGACGAGCACAGCGAGCACGGGGAGAACCATCCCACGAGCGGCGCGCGACCGGGCGGCGAGGCGGCTGGATGCGGGCTTATACCGCAGAACGGAGCGCATCGGCGGGATGCTAGCACTCGCTGTCACGCTCGCCGACCGGCTCTTTGGTCCTATCGCCCCCCGCCGACGGCGCCCTCAGCCCCCGCGATCGAGGAGTTCGAGCACCGGCGCGAGCGCCGCGAGCGACCCGGCGGTGATGGGATCGATCACGAGCTGGACGTGCCCGATGCCGGCGCGAGCGAAGTCGCGCAGCGCCTCGGCGATGACCTCGGGAGGTCCCTCGATCGCCGGGGCGGCGTCCGCGTAGTCGCCCTGCTCGCGACCCGATCCGCCCGGCAGGCGGACGAGCACGGCCGCCGTCCGTTCGACCGAGGCGGGATCGCGACCGGCGGCCCGGCAGGCCGCATCGACCCGCTCGTGGAGCGGCGCCAGCCCGGCGGGCCGGTTGCCGATGTCGGCGTACCACGTGTTCCAGGCCGCGACGTGGGGGATGGTGATCGACAGCATCCGCCCCCCGTTGGAGCCGATGAGGAGCGGCGGGCCCCCGTCCCGTGCCGGCCGGGGAAGCAGCTCGCAGTCGCGAGCCTCGTAGAACTCGCCCCGGAAGTCGATGCGACCTTCGCCGAGGAGCGTCCGGATGATCGTGAAGGCCTCCTCGAAGCGGGCGACCCGCCGGTCGAACGGCAGCCCGAACGCCCGGTACTCGGTCTCGTTCCAGCCGGCTCCCAGGCCGAGGATCAGGCGGCCACCGCTGATGTCGTCGACCGTGGCGGCCATCTTGGCGAGCACGGCCGGGTTATGAAAGCTCGTGCAGGCCACGAGCGGCCCGATGGCGATCCGCGACGTCGAGGCGGCGATCGCGGCGAGGGAGGTCCAGGCCTCCCACGGTCCGCGGGCTCCGAGCGCCTCGGTCCGATACAGGAGATGGTCGCCGGTCCAGATCGAGTCGAACCCGATGTCCTCGCCGAGGCGGACCATCTCGAACACCTCTGGCCAGCGCACCTCGCGCTCGACCTCGGGCACCTGGAAGCCGACCTTGAGGGGCCGACCGTTCGAAGGACTCACCCCCGGAGCATAGCGAACCGGTAGGCTGGCGCAGTGGATGCCCCGGCCGTCATCGAGACCTCGGATCTGGTCAAGCGGTTCGGCTCGGTCACCGCCGTGGCCGGCCTCGACCTGACCGTGCAGGCGGGCGACGTGTTCGGCTTCCTCGGCCCGAACGGAGCGGGCAAGACGACCACCATCCGGATGCTCGTCGCCCTCCTGCGCCCGAGCGCCGGCGAGATCCGGCTGTTCGGCGAGACCGTCCGTCCAGGGGCGGCGAGCCTCGAGCGGGTCGGCTCCCTGGTCGAGCGCCCCGCCTTCTATCCGTACCTGTCGGCCGCCGAGAACCTCCTCCTTCTCAGCGCGGCGCGTGGGATCCGTGGCCCGGCGGCGAGGACGGCGATCGACGAGGCCCTCGAACGGACCGGGCTTGCCTCCGTCAGTCGGCGCAAGGTCGGTGGCTTCTCGACCGGGATGCGCCAGCGGCTCGGGTTGTCGTTCGCCATCCTCCACGAGCCTTCCCTCGTGATCCTCGACGAACCGACGAACGGCCTCGATCCGGCCGGGGTGGTCGAGGTCCGGGCGATCATCGACGGGCTTGCCCGCGAGGGAACGACCGTATTCCTGTCGAGCCACGTCCTTACCGAGGTCGAGCAGCTGTGCCGGCGCGTCGCCGTGCTCCGGAACGGCCATGTCGTCGCCCAGGGCCTCACCCGCGAGCTCCTCGGCGGCCGTGAGCGCCTGCTCGTCAGGTTCGACAGCGCCGATGAGGCCGAGGCGGCGGGGCGGATCCTCGTCTCGGCGGGATTCGGCGTCGAGCGGACGGGCGGGTCGGAGGCAGCGTCGCCGGCCTGGTTCGTCGACGTGGCAGGCAGCGAGGGCAGCCGGGTCGGGCGGACGCTCGGCGCGGCCGGCATCTATCCCGCCGAGCTGTCGATCGATCGGCCATCGCTCGAGGACGTCTTCCTCGAGCTGACGGGCGACGCCGCGGGTCCCGACCACGCCCGCGACCCAGTGAAACAGGATGAGGCCTGATGCGCGACCTGCTCAGGGCCGACCTCTACCGCCTGCGTCGGCGTCCCGAGGTCTGGCTTCTCCTGGTCATCATCCCGCTCGGTGCCGCGCTGGGCTTCCTTACCTCGTATTTCGCCGTCCCCGGCCACTACTTCAACTCCGACCCGACTGCGCCCCCGATACCCGAGATCGCGATCGAGCAGGCCGAGTACTTCTTCCCGTCGAGCATCTTCCGGGCTCTCGACAGCGCCACATGGGTTCTCATCGCGGCCTTCTTCCTGACCGCCACGTCAGTCGGCGCCGAGTTCGCCTGGGGAACGATGCGGACGGCACTCCTCGCGCGGAGCGATCGGGGCTGGTTCATCTCGTCGAGGATCACGTCGATCGCCCTGATCTGCCTCGCCCTCGTGGCGACGCTCTTCGTCGTCGGCGCGGTCATGCCGGTCGTCCTCGCGGCCCTCGGTGAGCGCCAGGCTGCGGATCCCCCGGTCCAACCGGACCTCGCGCCCTTCGTCGCCTCGCGGCTCGTCGCGATCGGCTTCATGATCGCCCTCGCTGCGCTGGTCACGCTCCTGACCCGGAACGCGGCGCTGACGATCCTCGTCGCCCTCGTCTACGTCATCGCCGAGCTTCTCATCGGCTCCAACCCGGTGCTCCACCAGAGCGACGTGGCGGCGGCGATCGTCCGTGGCCTGCCGATCGCGAGCCTCGCCGGCCTGCTCGGCGACGTCAGCACGCCCGGCGGCGCCCTGCCTGCGCCGGCCGACCCGAACTACATCGTGGCGACGTTCCCGCTGTGGCTCTCGTTCGCTGTCCCGATCGCCTGGACGCTCCTTCTCGGCGGCGCCGCCGTCGCGGTGATCCGGCGAGCCGATATCAGCGAGTAGGCCAGTCGCATCGGGCGCTCGGGTCGCCGTATCGACATGCGACGATAACCCTGGAGGAGGGAGTGGGCCCTCCCGGTGCCAGGAGGAGACACCAGGTGACGATCGCCCGGCCAGCCACCTCGCCGATGCGGGCGCTCCTGCCGATCGTCATCCCGGCGGTCGTGGTGGGAGTCGTCTCGGCGGTCCTGCTGATCGCGGCCACCGTCGTGGCGAACCGTCTGTCGGACGTCCTCTGGACGACGATCCCCGACGCTATCGGTGTCGTCGGCACCTCCCCGGCGTGGATCGTCGCCATCCTGACGCTGACGGGCGTAGCGGTGGGACTGGTGATCGTGTTCGCGCCGGGTCACGCGGGACCGGACCCGGCGACCGTCGGGCTGGCCGAGCCGCCGCAGCCGCCCATCGTCCTGCCGGGTCTGGCACTCGCCCTCATCCTCATGCTCGCCGGCGGCGTCAGCCTCGGACCGGAGAACCCGATCCTCGCCGTGAACATCGGCCTCGCCGTGGCGATCGGCCTCCGTCTGGTACCACGCGTGCCGGGTGCCGCCTGGGGTGCCCTCGCCTTCGCCGGCACGATCGGAGCGATGTTCGGCACCCCGATCGCCGCCGCCCTGCTCCTGACCGAAGCCGCCCCACCCTCGGATCGACCGCTGTGGGACCGATTGTTCGGCCCGCTGGTGGCGGCGGGAGCCGGCGCGCTGACGATGGACCTCCTTGGCGGCGAGTCGTTCGTCGTCACCATCACGCCCTACCCGCAGCCGCAGCCCATCGACCTCCTGACGGGATCGGTCGTCGCGATCGGCGCGGCGGCTGCCGGCATGGCGGCCGTCTATGCCTTCCCGATCGCCCACGCAGTGTTCCAGCGGATGAGGTCGGCGTTCGTGGCGATCGTCGCCGGTGCCGTCATCCTCGGCATCCTCGGCGCCATCGGCGGCCCGATCACCCTGTTCAAGGGCCTCGAGCAGATGAAGGAACTCAGCCAGACGGTGGGGGACTACACGACCGGCGGGCTCGCGGTCATCGTCGTGATCAAGCTCATCGCCGTCGTCGTCGCCGGGACCTGCGGCTTCCGCGGCGGGCGGATCTTCCCGTCGGTCTTCGCCGGCGTCGCCATCGGCCTGTTCGTGAACGCCCTGATCCCCCAGATCCCCGAGGCTGTGGCCGTCTCGGCGAGCCTCATCGGGATCCTCGTCGCCGTCACGCGGAGCGGCTGGCTCGCCCTGTTCATGGCCGCCCTCATGGTCAGCGACCCGTCGATCCTGCCGCTCCTCTGCGTCATCATCCTGCCCGCCTGGCTCGTGGTGACCGGCCGGCCGGAGATGATCGTCCCGAAGACGGAGGGACCGACGGCGGTGGTGGCCACGGGATGACCGGCCGCTCGGCCGGCGGGTCGCCGGGCGAGGTCTTTCTGGCGGCCCTCCGCCTCGGCCTTACTTCCTTCGGCGGGCCCATCGCCCACGTCGGCTACTTCCGGCGGGAGTACGTCGATCGTCGCGGCTGGCTCGACGAGTCATCGTTCGGCGACCTCGTGGCACTCAGCCAGTCGCTGCCCGGTCCCGCCAGCAGCCAACTCGGGATCGCCATCGGGACGCGGCGCGCCGGGATGCTGGGAGGGATCGCGGCGTGGACGGGCTTCACCTTGCCATCGGCCATCGCCATGACGGCGATCGGCCTGTTCGCTACCGGGACGGATCTCGCCGACGCCGGCTGGGTCCACGGCCTGAAGGCGGTCACGGTCGCCGTCGTCGCCCAGGCCGTCTGGACGATGTCGCGGTCCCTGACGCCCGACTGGCCGCGTCGGTTCGTCGCGATCGCGGCAGCGGCCGTCGCACTCTTGTGGACGACCCCGTTCTCGCAGGTCGCCATCATCGCGGCGGGCGCGATCGTCGGCCTCCTGCTCCTGGCGCCGGCGCCGGCGGCCCCGACCGGGGCGGAAGCGAGTCCGATCTCGCGGCGCACCGGCGCCGTGTGCCTCGCCCTGTTCGCCGCGCTCCTCATCACCGTGCCGCTGCTGCGATCCGCCGGCGGGCAGCCAGCCGCCCTCTTCGACGCATTCTACCGGGCTGGTGCCCTCGTCTTCGGCGGCGGCCACGTGGTCCTGCCGCTGCTCCACTCGAGCGTCGTCGACCCGGGGTGGGTGAGCGACGACCAGTTCCTCGCCGGCTACGGGGCGGCGCAGGCCATGCCCGGGCCCCTCTTCACGTTCTCGGCATACCTCGGGACGGTCTCGGGCGTCCAGCCGAACGGCGTCCCTGGGGCCCTCGTCGCCGTGCTCGCGATCTTCCTGCCCTCATTCCTCCTCATCTTCGGTGCTCTGCCGTTCTGGGACGAGCTGCGGCACTCTGTCGGGCTCCGCCGGGCGCTGACGGGCATCAACGCCGCCGTCGTCGGCATCCTCCTGGCCGCGCTCTACACGCCGGTCTGGACCAGCGGGATCGGAGCTCCGATCGACCTGGCCATCGCCGCCGGAGGACTCGTGCTGCTGCTCACCGGACGCGTGCCGCCGGTCGTGGTGGTCGGCCTCGCAGCCCTCGTCGGAGCGACGGCCGTCGGCCGCTAGGGTCACTGGTCGAGGGATCGACGATCGCCGACCCAGTCTGCTCGGAGATCCCGGTCGTGGCGTCCGCCCGGGTGGCGAACGCTCGCGGCGTGCCCCGGACTCGTTACGATGCCGGGACGCCCTTCCGGGGCGATGCGTGAGGAGGGTCACCACGTGACAAGCGCCCCGGCGCCGACGCTGCGCAAGCACGGCAACGCCTACAACATCTTCATCCTGGTCCTGACGATCTTCTCGTTGGCGATCATGGTCCTGCTGCTCCTGCCGGTCGCCCCGGCCGAGCGCGACCTGCTGACGCTCTATGACAACGTCGTCTGCCTGATCTTCCTCGGCGACTTCGCGATGAACCTCGTCGGCGCCAGGCCGAAGCGAGCCTATTTCATCGGCCAGCGAGGCTGGCTCGACCTGCTCGGGTCGATCCCGAGCTTCGGCTTCATCCCGTTCACCGCCCTCTTCCGCCTCGCCCGCCTCAGCCGGCTCGCCCGGATCACCCGGCTCCTCCGCGGTCAGGCCGGCAAGGACCTCGTCCTCGATGTCCTGCGGAACCGCGGCCAGTACGCGGCGTTCATCACGGTCCTGCTGGCCGGCATGACGCTCGCCATCGCGAGCATCCTCGTCCTCGAGTTCGAGAGCCACTCGCCCGACGCGAACATCACGACCGGCGGCGCGGCCATCTGGTGGGGCATCGTCACGATCACGACGGTCGGCTACGGCGACTACTACCCGGTGACCATGCTCGGTCGCCTCACCGCGATCTTCGTCATGTTCGCCGGCATCGGCATCATCGGCGCCCTCGCCAGCATCCTGGCGAGTCTCCTCGTTTCACCGTCGTCGTCCGACGAGCCGGAGGCGGAAGTAGATCGAAGCACCCAGCCGGCAAGCGGTGCGGCCTCGACCGCGAGCCCCACGACGGCGGCGGCCTCGACAGCGTCGATCGCCGAAGAATTGGCTGGGCTGCGGGCCGAGGTCGCCGGCCAGCGGGCCGAGATCGCCGCGCTCCGGTCGGCCCTCGGAGGAGAGAGGGGCTGAACCTACGGACGAGCGAGCGATGACTGGAGGATGGTCGGGGCGGCGGGATTTGAACCCACGATCTCGTGCTCCCAAAGCACGCGCGTTGCCAGACTACGCTACGCCCCGTCCGACCGAGCGTGAATATCGCACGATACTCGACCGTCTATCGCGCGGTCTGGTGATGGGCTTGGCCCGACGTCGCCTCATTGCGCTGCGGCCCGGAGGTTGGGTTCGGTCGAAGGCGGCGACGGCGGACCGAACATGTGCCGCAGCAGGAAGTACTCGGTGAGGGGTCGGTCATCCGTGATCAGCGGACCGATCCCGGCGAATCGGGCCACGGCCGGACCGGACAGCCAGACCTGTTGCGGGATGAGCGCCTCCCAGGCGGGGAGGGTCGAGACGGGGGCGTCGCTCGCCTGGTCCAGGTCGGCAACGACGCCCGCCCGCGAGAGGACGCCGGCGACCGCGGCCTGGTCCAGGGTGACGGGACCGCGCGACCCGATGATGAAGACGCCGCCGGTGGCCGGGCCGAACGCGAGGAGCACATTCGGAAACACGCTCGCGAACGTGCGGACGTGGGCTCGGAATTCGTCCACCGACTGGCCGCCCGGCATCCACTCCATCATCACGCCGTCGTCGCTCAGGCGACGCGCGGCCGCCTGGTAGAACTCACGCGAATACAGGACCGCCGTTCCCGAACTCTCGATCGGTGGCGGCGGGTCGACCATGACGATGTCGTACTGCTTGTCCGTGAGCTCCAGGTAGTTGCGCCCGTCCGCGACGATGACGTGCCCTCGTGGATTCGCCAGGGTCGCCTCCGCGCTTGGGTTGAAGTAGCCGAACATCTGGGGCACGGACGGCACCAACTCGACACCGTCGACGCTGAGGCCCGACCGCAGGCCCATCTCATATGACGATCCCATGCCGAAAGCGATCACGAGCATCCGGGTAGCCGAGGGTCGGACGAATTCAGGCATGAGCGGCATCAGCTTCGCGTCCACCGTGAGGGCTGTCATCCCGTTGCCGCCGACCCACAGCCGTTTGGCGCCTCCGATCTCACCTGCCTGGACCGAGGCGATCTCGTCCTCGGTCGAGGCGTACACGATCCCCGCGCCCGACATCCGTGTGAGCCCCGGGTCCGCCACGATGACGTTCGGGACGATGAGTCCGATGACCGCGACGCCCGTCAGGATCGCCCCGGCCAGGGCGGCCACCCGACGAACAGGCACGCCGATGTCCGTGGCCCGGGCAAGCATCAGGGTCCCGACCGCTGCGTTCATCGCACAGAGCACGACCAGGGCTCGCGGCGAGCCGATCAGCGGGATGGCTGCGAACGGGATGAGAAACGTCGCGCTGATCGCGCCGATCGTATTGGCGCCGAGCAGGAGTCCGGCGTCCCGACCGACCCGCTCGTTGCCGAGACCGATGAGGTTCGACGCCAGCGGCAGGGTGAAACCCATCACGACGGTCGTAGGCAGGACCACGACGAGGATCCGAGTGAAGAGTGGCCAACCGGAGGCGACGTCGGCTGCCAGGATCGGCGTCGCGACGAGGGCGAGCCCAGCGACCGCGATCTGCGTGAGTCCGAGTTGCCTGATCGTGTTCGCACCCTTGCCGGCCTGCCGGGATACGGCGACTGCCCCGATCGCGAGTCCGACGAGGAACGTCGCGAGGATGAGCGTGAAGACGTACGTGCGGTTGCCCGACCCTGAGGCAAGGAGCCGCGTCCAGAGGACCTGATAGCCGAGCGATGTGACACCCGAGACGAATGCGACGAGAAGGGCGAGGCGACGGACGGCGGAGGGTATCGGCGCGACGTCGACGCCGACCGGATCTGCGGATCCGGTCTCGACCTCGGCCCGCGGGGGCGTCACGAGTTCGGTCGCCGGTGACGCGTCAGGCGGTGCCGGCCCCAGCCGGGCGAGCAAGAGAGCGGCGACTCCGGCGATAGCCGATCCGGTCGCGCCGATGAGCAACGTCCCGCTCATCCCGACGAGTTCGATGAGGACGAGGCCGGCGACGATCGTGCCGATGACGGCTCCGATCGTGTTCGCGGCATAGAGGCGCCCGAAGTTACCGCCGAGCCCCGCGGTGGATCGGGTGAGGTGTCGCGACAACGTCGGCAGCGTCGCGCCCATGAGGATCGTGGCAGGAGCCAGGGCTGCGAGGGCGAGCAGGTATCGGATGAGGGCGAGCGTCGTCGGCTCGCCCTGGAGGGCCGGGTAGCTGGATCGGTAGATGTCGTTGATGCCATGGAACAAGGCCGGCGTGATCAAGACCACGACGACGAGGACGAGCTCCAGGGTCGCGTACATGACGAGAGGCCGGCGGACCCGGTCGGCCACGCGGCCACCGATCACGCTGCCGATCGCCAGGCCGCCGAAGTAGCCGGTCAGGATCGCGGAGATCGCCTGGGTGGTGTTGCCGAAGACGAGCACGAGCTGACGAGACCAGACGACTTCGTAGATGAGGCCGGAGGCGCCGGACAGCAGGAAGATGAGGAGGACGGCGGAACGCCTGTTCGGGCTCGGTCGGACCTCCCGTAGTGCGATGCCGCTCGACTCGCCGAGGAGCTCGAGGAGATACGGGGTTGAGAGCAGGACCGCGCCGAGCGCGAGCGCGAGCGTCGCCTCGATCGGCTGCTTCGCCAACGCCTGGACCGCCACTCCCTCGTGGAGGAATTGCCGGACGCCGGTCAGGCCGAGGAGAAGGAGAGCGTTGACGAACAGCGCGCTCAGCCCGAGGCCCCATGCTCGCCGGGGACGCCCGATCCGTCGCAACACGATGGGCAGGACGCCGTTGACGATGCCGACGGCGATCAGGATCGCGAACTTTCCGCGCACCGTGGTCCCCTGGGACCACGTCAGCTGTGGTGCTAGCAACAGGGCCGCGTAGAGAGCGGCGGCCGAGAGCACGCCTCGCACCACGATCCGGACCATGCGGACCTCCCAGAGTCAACGAAGGACGGTCGGGCGACGTCCGCAGGGTTTCACTGCGCTGCAGACGATAGCGCAGGTCGCGAAGCCGGGTCAGGAGCACGCTCACGGTGTTCGGCTGGCCGATTCCGGGGCGAGATCACTCGCTCCGACAGCCGAGTGGGGCGGGCGGCCGGGCGATCCCGGGCCCGTCGCTACTGGCCGCTCGGGAGGGCGACGCACTGCTCCTGGCCGTTGAGGATGACGAGTTGCCCGTTGATGCACGCGGCGGGCGGCGCGGCGGCGCTCGGGATCAGTGCCGAGCCGAGGGCCGCGAGGGCGATGGCGATGATCGCGAGAGCGACGAGGATGCGGCGGGTCCTCACGCTGCACCCCGTTCGGCGAGATCGGACAGCACCTGATCCTGGAGACGGCGGGCCATCCGCCGGGCAGCCTTCGCCCGGTGGGAGATCGCGTGCTTCTCGGCCGGCGAGTAGAGGCCGAGGGTCCGGCCGCCGACCGGTTCGCCGGCCGGCTCGAAGATCGGGTCGTAGCCGAAGCCGCCGCTCCCGCGCGCCACCGTCGCGATGCGGCCGCGGCAGGTGCCGCGCGTCTCGATCAGCGTCGGGGTCATCGTGCCGCGGCCGCCGGGTGCGGGCAGGGCGAGGACGAGCACGCAGACGTAGCGGGCGCCGCGGCGGTCGGCCGGCAGGCCATCGAGGGCGCCGAGGAGCTTGGCGTTGTTCTCGGCATCGGTGGCCCGCTCGCCGGCATACCGCTTCGTGCGGACGCCGGGTCCACCGCCGAGGGCATCGACCTCGATCCCCGAATCGTCGGCGATCGTCGGCAGACCGGCCAGGCGCACGTAAGCGCGGGCCTTGAGCCGCGCGTTGGCCTCGAACGTGGCGCCTGTCTCCTCGACCTCGTCGGGGATGCCGAGATCGTCGAGGGAGACGAGCTCCACGTCGATCGGTCCGAGCAGCTCACGAAGCTCCCGGAGCTTGTGATTCGACCGGGTCGCGATGAGGATCCGACGGGCAGTCATCGCGAGGACCGATCCCCCGCAACGCTCATCGCGGGACCCTCGCGATCACCTCCGCCTGGGCGGCGAACAGGCGCTCGAGGCCGCTGCCGGCGAGGTCGAGGAGCTCGTTCATCGCCGGTCGCCCGAATGGCTTGCCCTCGGCCGTGCCCTGCAGCTCGACGTAGGTGCCGGCATCGGTGCCGACGACGTTGAAGTCGACATCGGCGTGCGAGTCCTCCGAGTAGTCGAGGTCGAGCAGGGCCCGCCCCTCGACGATCCCGACGCTGACCGCGGCGATCTTGTTGACGAGGTGGCGTTCCATCCCGTGGGCGATCATCGCAGCCGCCAGGGCGACATAGCCGCCGGTGATCGAGGCGGTCCGCGTGCCTCCGTCGGCCTGGAGGACGTCGCAGTCGACGGTGATCGTCCGCTCGCCGAGCCGCGACAGGTCGACGACGCCGCGCAGGGAGCGGCCGATGAGGCGCTGGATCTCGTGGGTCCGGCCGCCGATGCGCCCGCGCGAAGACTCGCGCTCGGTCCGCTCCGCGGTGGCCCGCGGGAGCATCGCGTACTCGGCGGTCACCCAGCCCGTGCCCTTGCCACGGAGGTGCGGCGGGACGCGATCGGCGATCGTCGCCGCGCAGAGGACCTCGGTATCACCGACCCGGATCCGGCACGAACCCTCGGCCCACTTCTGGACCCCGAGGGTCAGGGTGATCGGCCGGAGGTCCGCCGGTCGGCGGCCATCGGCGCGGATCGCCGGCGGTGGGTTCCCGATCGTCATGCAGTGGTCTCCATCCTCGTCGCTGCCCCCGACAACGGTAGCGCCCCGCTCAGCCGACCGCCGCCTTGGCCGCATCCCACAGCTCGTCGAGGGCGGCGAAGTCGAGGTCGCGCAACGCGACGCCGCGCTCGGCGGCCAGCCGCT
Organism: uncultured Chloroflexia bacterium; assembly: GCA_963745405.1. GTDB lineage: Bacteria > Chloroflexota > Limnocylindria > Limnocylindrales > CSP1-4 > C-114. The sequence goes on from CAVUWY010000002.1 coordinate 849,139, forward strand.
CGACCTCGCGGAACCGCCGGCGGAACTTGTCGTTCGCCTCGCGGAGGGCGGCCTCGGCCTCGATGCCGTGGCGCCGCCCGTAGTTGACGGCGACCATGAGCAGGTCGCCGAGCTCCTCGCGCCGGTTCGCCTCGCTGTCGGCCGTCAGCAGCTCGGCCAGCTCCTCGTGGACCTTCTCGACGATGCCGTCGACCGTCGGCCAGTCGTAGCCGAGGTGGGCCGCCCGGTCCTGCATCTCCTGGCTCGCGGCGAGGGCCGGCAGGGATCGGCTGATCCCATCGAGTGCGCTCCGCGGAGCGGCCGGCGATGCGCCCTGGGACGACTCGCCATCGGCGGCGGCTACGTCTGCCCGGTCCGCCTCGGCTCGTTCGGCCTCCTTGATCCGTTCCCACTGGCGGTTCACGTCGCCGGCGGTCCGGGCGACGGCATCGCCGAACACATGGGGGTGGCGGCGGACGATCTTGCGGCCGATCGCGTCCTCGACGTCGGTCAGGTCGAAGATCCCTTCCTCGGCGGCCAGTTGAGCGTGGAGGATCACCTGGAGGAGCAGGTCGCCGAGCTCGTCGGCGAGCGCGGGCGTGGCGCCATCGGCAAGCGCGTCGTAGACCTCGTACGTCTCCTCGAGGAGGTGGCCGCGCAGCGACTCGTGGGTCTGCTCGCGATCCCACGGACAGCCGTCGGGCGCGCGGAGCCGGGCGGAGAGCCACGGCAGTGCCCACGGGCTCGCCGGGGCGAGCTCGGCCGAGATCGACCCGAAGTACAGCGGGGCGGCGAGATCGCCGGTCCCGAGCGCGCCGGTCGTCAGCGGCTCGGGAGCGCCGAAGCGGCCGACGGGATGGTCGGCGGGATAGAGACGCCCGAGGACGGCGAGCGGATCCTGGCCGCGCGGCCCATGGCGGCCCGGCAGTGCGGCGGGCGTCTCGTCGACCGATGGGTCGCCACCGAGCAGGGCGGCCGGGACGAGGATGAGCGGACGGGCCGGATCGATCGGTGTCGCGATGAGTCGCTCGACGGCGACGACCTGCAATCCCCCGACCGGGTCGAGCCCCCAGCGGACGCGCGCCTCAGCGACGAGCGCGTCGAGCATCCGGGTCGATCAGCCGCCGGTCGTCGGCGGCGAGCTGGCGGTCGAGTAGGCCGGATCGGTCGTGATGGAGGCGTTCGCTTTCTGTCCGTCGTACCAGTTCTGGAACGCGCCGGTCTTGAGGGTGGCGATCTGGTTCGCGTCCGGAAGCCGGGTCTGCTCGTCGATCACCTTGAAGAGGTACAGCGAGGTCCCGTCGGTCACGACGTCGGAGACCTGGTTGACCGAGAGCTTGTTGATGGCCGTCTCGAGCTTCGAGCTCAGCTGGTTCGGGGCGATCCAGCCCATGTCGCCGCCCTTGCTGGCGTCGGAGGCCTCGGAGTTGGCCTTGGCGATGGCCCCGAAGTCAGCGCCCGGCTTGGCGAGGTCGAGGGTGAAGCCGCTCATCCGGGTGAGGGCCGGCTGGCGCCGGGCGACGAACTGGATGACGTGCCAGCCGAACTGGGTCTGGACCGGCGGCAGGATCTCGTTCGGCGTCAGGTTCGGGGCGAAGATCGCGTCGCCGAACGGCTTCACGAGGTCGGTCTGGCTGAGGTAACCGAGGTCGCCACCGTTGGCGGCCGATCCCGTGTCGGCGCTGTCGGACGCCGCGATCGAGGCGAACTTCGACGGATCCTTCAGCAGCTCGTAGTAGGTCTGCAGGGCGTGCTGGTGGGCGACCTCCCAGCCCGGGTCGTTCGACGGCGGGGCCGATGCCGACGGGTCGGAGGTCGGGGCGTAGAGGATGTGGCGAGCGTCGACCTGGTCGGTGACGATCGGCTGGCCGGTGTTCTGGTCCGTCTGCTGGGTGAGCATGATCTCGAGGACGTGGCGCTGATCCGACGGCTTGGTCGTCGAGTCCGCCACGAGCCGGTTCTCGAGGTCGGTGCGGGTCACGTCCGCCTGGACCGCCTTGCGGTAGACGTCCATCGAGATGCCCTTGTCGGTGATCGACTGCTGGTAGTTCGGGTCCACCGAGGTAGGGATGATGTTGGTCACCCGACCGATGCGGAAGATGCCGTCGGCGCCCTTGACGACGTCGGTGATCCCGTTGTTCTGGACGGCGAACACGGCGTCGAGGTAGGCGGGATCGAGCGAGCTGTTGGCCTTCTCGGTCACGCCCAGGTCGCCGCCGGCCGGGTCGGTCAGGTCGGTCGACTGCTTGGCGACCGTCTCCCACGCCGTGCCGGCCTTGAGCTGGGCCAGCGCCGCGTTGGCCTTGCTGAGCGCCACGCTCGTCTGGATCGGGGTCGGCGTCGTCGCCGGCGCGGTCACGTCGGGCTGGAACTCGATGACCCAGACGTCGCGCGCCTCGGGGCGGGTCGCCTCGTCGAGGAGCTTGGCGTCGATGTCGGCCGGCGTGACGGTGATGCCCATCTTCGCCGCGAGCTCGCTCTGGAGCTGGGCATCGACGAGGTTCTGCAGCGACTGCGAGAGGATCGTCTGCTGGTCCTGCTTGGCCTGGTCGATCTGGGCGATCTGCTGGTCCGACTGGTCCTTGGTGATCCGGCCCGTCGAGACCGCGTCACGGAGCTGCGACTCGAGCTCGTTCAGCCGCCAGATGTCGACGCTGAAGCGATCGCGGAGGTCGTCCTTCGTGATCGAGTGGCCGTTGACCGTGGCCACGGCTGCGAGGTGATCGCCGTAGTAGCTCGCGCCGGCGGCGGCGGCGAGGATGAGGAAGGCGGCGAGGACGATCAGCCCGAAGGCAAGGTTGGTGAACAGCGTCCGCCGGCCGGTGTCGCGTGAGCGGTCGCCGCGTCGCGAGGCCGATCTGGCATTGGAGGTCATACGGGTCCAGTGGTCCTTGTGAGGGAACGGTCAACGGCCGGTGGGCCGGACCGGACGGTATGCTACCGCATCCTCCCTAAACGGCCCGTAAAGGAGCGGCCCGGATGCCCTCGCCCACGGCTCGAGCACTTCGCGATATCGCGATCTCCCACGGTACCGACAAGCAGGGCGTGCACTCGTACGCCGAGGCGTATGAGGGCCAGCTCGGGCATCTCCGCTCCAGACCCATCGTCCTTCTCGAGATCGGTGTCGGCGGTTACGCGGATCCGAATGCAGGCGGTGCTTCGCTCCGGATGTGGAAGGAGTACTTCCCGCACGCCCGGGTCATCGGGATCGACATCTACGACAAGACCGCCCTGGCCGAGGATCGCATCGTCATCGAGCGGGGCGACCAAAGCGACGCCGGATTCCTGGCTGCGCTCGCCGCGAAGTACGGCCCGTTCGATGTCATCGTCGACGACGGGAGTCACGTCTGCGCCCATGTCGTCGCTTCGTTCGAAGGGCTCTTCGAACACCTGAGCCCGGATGGCATCTACGCCATCGAGGACCTGCAGACGTCGTACTGGGAGGGTGCCTATGGCGGCTCGAGCGCACCCGGCGCGCCGGGAACGACGATGGCGCTTCTACGCGGCCTCGCCGACGGCCTCAATCATGCCGAGTTCGACATCGCCGATTACCACCCGAGCTACTTCGACCTGAACGTCCGGTCGGTGACGTTCTTCCACAACCTTGCATTCATCCAGAAGGGTCCGAATTCCGAGGGCTCCAACATCCTGCCGCCGCATCCGCGCCCGGAGCGGTTGTTCTCGACGGTCGGTCCCGCGGTCGTTCGGGCACCCGCGACAGCCCGGCCCGGGCATGGAACGCGGGGCTGGCTGCGACGGACGATTCCGAAGCCGATCCGGACTCGGATGATGGCGGGATACCGACGGCTCCGGCCCGGCCGCTGAGCCGTCATGGTGCGGGGCCCGCACCGACCGTTGGCACCTGCCAGACCCAGTAGCGCCGCACTGGGTCCGCAGCGAGCAGGTCGAGCCGGACGCCGTTGACCACGACGGGACCGCTCGATCCGAGGACCGCCAGCGACCCCGGGGCGTCGGATCGGGCGTCGTGGTAGATGACCCGCCCCGGGCTCGCGCCGAGCGTTCCGTGGGCGAGCCTCACCGCGGCATCCTGGTCGATGCTCGTGAGCGGCAGACCGAGGTCGACGGCGAAGCGGGGTTGGAGCAACCCCGGGACGAGCAACCGTGGTTCGACGGCGCCGGCGGGGGCTGCGGCGAGGGCCCGCCGCGCGATCGGGACGACACGGTCGCTGTTCGCTGCGACCACGAGCTCCGTGTGGATGAGGCTCACCGTGTCGCGGTTGAGCGGCCCGACCTCCTTCGCCATCGCTATCGCGGCGACCGCGGTGAAGACGACCGTGCCCGCGATCGTGATCGCGACCCGGCCGCGGGAGTCGATACGAGACGTGGTGGACCGGGCCAGCTCCCCCAGCCACGGGATTCGGATGGAGCCGAAGCCTATCGCCGCTCCGAACAGGATCGCCAACTCGATCGGGATCGCGTAGCGGCTCGAGACGAACGTCCCGCGGATGGTGAGGAGGACGAGGAACGCACCGATGCCGGGGCCGAGGGCGAAGAGGCCGAGCAGGGGCACGATCAGCCTGCGACGGAGGAGGAACGCCCCGCCGAGCAGTGCCAACAGGCTGATGATCCCGAAGCTGAGGAAGAACCGCGTCAGCCAGGAGACCATGTAGCTGGGCGTCTGGATCGCGACCGCACCCGGGACGTTCAGAGAATATCGCGCCGCCACGTCGAGCCAGAACAGCGGGTCTCCCGTCAACAGCCAATCGTGGATGAGCATGACGGGGATGGCCAGGAAGCCCACGAGCAGGAGCGCCGACGCCCGCGGTGGGCCGGCGCGATGACGTCGCCGCGCGTCGACCGCGGAGATGGCGAGTGCAATCGCGGCCACGGCGACGATCACGAGCGTCTCGATGCGGGCGAGGGAGGCGAGCAGAAGCGCCATGCCGGCGATCCCATAGCGCGGCCGCTGCTGGGACAGGGCAAGACCGGCGACCACCCAGCCGAGCATCGCCCAGGCCTCCGCATATGCACGGGAGACGTCGATCAGCAAGGGCCCCGAACAGACGAGGGCCACGGCGGCGAAGACCCCGGCCGCCAGGCCGGCATACCGGCGGGCGAGGACCGCCGCCCCACCGATGGCAGCCGCGTAGACCGCGATCGTCGCCCAGACGAGGACTCGCCAGTCATGGGTGATGGCGTGCAGCACCCCGAACACGACGGTCAGGAGCGGCTTCGGCGTGGCGACGAGCGAGCCCTCGAGGTGTCGCCCGCTCACGATCCGGTCGAAGTACAGCACGGACGCCGTGCTGTCGTAGTCGACCGCGCCGGTGTGGATAGGGCGCAGCACGACAAGGGCCACGGCACCCGCGAACATCGCAGCCCCTGCAGCGAGAGCGGCTTCTCTCCCCCACCTGGGACCAGCGCGCATCCGCGCATTCTGGCATAGCACCTCGGGCCGCCCGGTGGGCGGCCCGCCCCGGTCAGGCGAGCGAGAGCCGGGCCACGACCGAGAGATAGCTCGCGGCGGTGCGTTCCCAGGACAGCCCCTCGACGATCGCGGAGGCGCGCCTGACCGCAGCCTCGCGGGAATCGGCATCGTCGACGAGCCTGACGATCGCCGCCGCGAGCGAGTCGGGTTCGCCGGTCTCGTAGAGAGCGACCGCGCCGGCGGGGAACGTTCGCTCGACCAGCGGCAGGCGTGAAGCGACGACGGGCTTGGCCATCGCGGCGTACTCGAGGACTTTCGTCGACAGGCTCAGCTCGGTGAACCGATCGCGCCGGGTGGGTGCCAGCCCGATGTCGCCCGCTGCCACGACCGAAGGGACCTGTTCGATCGGGATCCGCCCGTGGAAGGCGACCCGGTCCCCGATCGCCAGCCTGTCCGCCAGCGCGCGGAGCGCCGCCTCGGAGTCGCCTCGGCCATAGAGGTCGAGGCGCGCGTCGAGCTCCGGGTGGCGGGCGGCGAGCGTCGCGACCGCCCGGATCGCCACATCCAGCTCATAGGTGGGCGTGAGCGCACCTGTGTACACGAGCCGGACACTGCCGTCCTCCCGGAACGCCCGCCTCGGATGGGCCTCTCGGTCGAACCTGCTCAGCGATGGGCTGTTGGCGACGACCGTGACTTTGGTCGGTGCCACCCCGATCGCGACCAGTCGGTCGCGCAGCGCCTCGTTGACCGTAAGGGTGGCCGATGAGACTCCGATCGATAGTCGCTCCTGGACCAGGAGGAGCCGATGAAGGACGCCATGACCGCCGGCGAACCGGGAGAGGAAGAATTCGGGCATCGCCTCGTGGAGGTCGAGCAGGATCGGGACGCCGGCCAGGCGGAGGGGCATTGCGGCAAAGACGAGGAAGTCGGGGAGGCTATGTACCTGGACCAGGCCGAACCGCTGGTGGCGGTGTAACCGGACCGCTCTCCAGGCCGCCCTCGTAAAGAAGCTCAGGTACTCGCGCAGATATACCCTGAGTCGAGCTCCCTGGTGCCGCTGAACATCCAGATGGTGGACCTCGACGCCTGAGATCACCACGGTCGCCGGATCGCCATCTCGACGCAATCCGAGCACGTGGACCGGGATCCCCGCCGCGACGAGCGCCTCGGCCTCACTGCGCACGCGCGTGTCCTCCTCGTAGTACGCGTGGACGATCATGAGGACCGGGCGGCGTCGTCTGCCCAACGGCGCGTTCAGGATGGACCCGACCAACCCGCCCCGAGCCGGAGGACCTGACGGGGCCGGAGGGCACGACCCGCGGAGCTGTGGACCGTGTCGACGATGAGGTCGGCGCGGTCGTACACGGTCGACCAATCGATCGCGGCGTGAGCGGTGACGACGACTACGGCATCGGCCCAACCGAGCAGGCCGGGCAGGTCCTCGCTCGTCCTCGCCGTGCCGTCGGCGTCCTGAAAGCTCGGGACGTGCGGGTCGTGGTAGCGGACCTCGGCCCCGCGGCGGGCGAGGCCAGCAAGCACATCCGCGGCCGGGGAGTTGCGGGCATCGCGGACGTCGGGCTTGAAGGCCACCCCGAGGATGCCGACCCGAGCGCCCTTGACTGCCTTCGCCCGGTCGTTGAGGCCCTCACCGACCAGATCGACGACGTGTCGAGGCATCGCGAGATTGATATCGCCGGCCAGCTCGATGAAGCGATCGACGAAGTCGAATTCACGGGCTCGCCAGGCGAGGTAGTACGGGTCGACCGGGATGCAATGGCCACCGACCCCGGGCCCGGGCGTGAAGCGCATGAAACCGAACGGCTTGGTGGCAGCGCCGTCGATCACCTCCCAGACATCGAGGCCCATCCGTTCACATAGCAGGGCCAGTTGGTTGACGAGCGCGATGTTCACATTCCGGAACACGTTCTCGAGGAGTTTCGCCAATTCGGCCGCGTCGGGTGAAGTCATCTCGATGACCCGGTCGTTGATGCGTCGAAGGAGCGTCGCCGCGCGCTGTGTGGCGGCCGGCGTCGAACCGCCCACCAACCGTGGCACGGAACGCACCGCCGATGCCGGGTCGCCCGGGTTGACCCGCTCGGGAGCGTAGGCGAGATCGAAGTCGCGGCCCGCTATGAGGCCGCCCGCCTCGAGAGCCTTCCGAAAGGGGCCGGTCGTCGTCCCCGGGAACGTCGTCGACTGGAGAACGACGAGCTGACCGCCCCTCAGGTGCTCACGGACGAGTCCCGCGGCCGCGAGGACCGGTCCGAGGTCCGGGTCCTTTGCCTCGCTGATCGGGGTCGGTACGCAGACGAAGACGGCATCGACGTCGTCGAGCGGGGCCGTCGCCGCATGGGCGACCCTGAAGGCCGAAGCCGTCGCCTTCGCCAGACGGGCATCCGGCACGTCGTCGATCGGCGAGGAACCGGCAGCGAGCTCGTCGACGCGAGTCTCGCTCGTGTCGACGCCGAGGACCGAGAGGCCCGCCTCGACGAACGCGATGGCGAGAGGCAGGCCGACATAACCGAGCCCGATGACCGCAACCTGCCTGTCCTCGCTCACAGAACCTCCACGTGTCACCGTCCGTCGTCGGGCCGACACTCGCTAGACTCGTCGGGATCCAGCCGTAGGTGGAGCGCCCGTGCGGCCGACTCGAGCCATCACGATATCGCGTCAGGCCATCCGCCGGTGGCGCGGCAGTGGTGAGCCAGCCCCGTCCGTGGGCGCGGCCCACGACGCCTCACTCTGGGAGCTCCTGAAGGCGTACCTCCCGGACGATCACGCCGAACAGGTCAATGCGCGCTACTACATCGACCTCGTCATGAGACAGATACCCACCCCGCAGAACGTGATGGATCTCGGTTGCGGCGTAGGGGACTCGGTCGACCTCTTCCGCCGGATCGCGCCGGAGGTCCAGTGGGTCGGCGTGGACATCGCCGACTCGCAGGAGGTCGGTCAGCGTCGAAGGGACGATGCATCGTTCGTCACTTTCGACGGCCGACTGCTGCCTTTCCCGGACGAATCCTTCGACGTGGTGTATTCGAGCCAGGTGCTCGAACACGTCCGCGAACCGAGCATCCAGTTCAGTGAGATCGCCCGCGTGCTTCGCCCCGGCGGCACGTTCGTGGGGAGCACCTCGCAGCTCGAGCCCTATCACTCGATGAGCTATTGGAACTACACCCCCGTCGGGTTCGTCGAGCTTGCGGCCGAGGCCGGACTCCGGGTCGAAGAGTTGCGCCCCGGCATCGACGGCGTGACGCTGACGCTCCGCTCGTTCCTCGGTCGGCCGCCGGCATTCGGCAAGTGGTGGGACGAGGAGTCTCCGTTGAACCAGATGATCGATGAGTGGGGAAACCGCACAGGCCGGTCACCGGCCCTTGTCAACCTGCGCAAGCTCCAATTCGCTGGTCAGTTCGGGTTCCTCGTCCGGCGACCGTCGCCTTGACTCCGTCGCGCGATGCGGCTGCGAGGGGTGACGGCGTCCCGACCGAGCTCGACGACCTGATCGGTCGACTCGTCGAGGTCACGGCCGATCCGTCGCCGAACCGCAGCCTCCTCGAGGACCTCCGCGGCCGATACCCGTCGACCGCCGCGGTCCGACCGACCCAGGCGACTCGGCCTGGCGCTGACGCGGCGCCCGACGGCACCGTCACCGACTGACCTGGGCCCAGCACGGCGACCGATCGGTGGGGCCGCCGACGGCACGGGCGATCGCGCCGCATATACTCGGAACCATGGCGGCTCCCGCGCTCACATCCCCCACCCTCGCCCTCCGCCCACCTCCTTGCAGCCCCGGCCAGGGCGTCCGGCCACCCGCTCGTCGGTGACGACCGGCTGGGTCGTCCTCAGCGAAGGCAGTCGGCTTCGATGGGGCGGTGACATCCGTCGCCACTACCTGTTGCGGCCGCTCGCCCGGATGTCCGGGGCGCGCAACGCCGGGAGCTGGACGGCCGATATCCTGCGCTCCACCCTGGACGAGTCGGGACGGGGTCGCGCTCGCCTCGCGAGCGTCGAGTTCCTCGACCGCGAGGCGCTCGATGTGGCGATCGCACGGACGAAGCCGATCGTGGTCGACTTCCATGACGAACCCCTCGCCCATGCCGACGCCCTGGGACACACGCTGTCCGTCGATCGCTCTGCCGAGCTCCGGTCCCTCGTCGACTCGAACCTTGCGATCTTTCCGGATGTGATCTGCCAATCCCCCGAGTTCGTCCGTCTCGTCGGACTTGACGCTCGGCGGACGTTCATCGCGCCCAGCGGCACGGACAGCCGGCGGATCGTGCCGGGCCCGTGGCCGGAGGCGCCGGTCGTTGGGATGGTTTCCGGCGCCTCGCCCGGCCGAGGCATCGAGGCCCTCGTCGCCGCCTGTCGCCTGCTGCGGGCGGACCATCCCGATGTCCGTCTCTGGCTCGCGCTCGCCGGCACGACCGATGCTGGGCGGGCGTACCTGCAGGGGCTCGTCGAGTCGTTCGCCTCGGACTCATGGATCACCGTCGAGGCCGTCCCGTATCGGGAGATCGGGCCCCGGCTCGCGGCCACCTCGGTCCTCGTGATCCCGCATCCTGCGCATCCCTATTGGGACGCGGTCCTGCCGATCAAGATGTTCGATTACCTGGCCGCCGGGCGACCTGTCGTGGCGACGCCAAGAGTGGCCACGGCGGCGCTGCTCGATGGATGTGCCGCCGGGATCGTCGCCGAAGGGGACGAGCCGGCCCACCTCGCATCGGCCATCGGTCGGCTCCTGGGCGACGATCGACTGTCCCGGCGCACGGGAGCCGCGGGTCGGACGGCGGCCGAGACCACCTACGACTGGGCTGTCATCGGGCGCCGCCTCGCCAACCAGATCCTCCGCCGCGAGGATCGCGTCCGATGGTTCGGCGAGCGGGTCCGGGTGGCCCGGAACCGGGCCCTCCACCGCACGAGGCCCTGACCTCGTGGCGGGGCTTGACACGGAGTCACTGACGATCGAGGACGCCCTGCGGCCGCTCATCGCGCGTGCCACGCGCATCGTCGACGTCGCAGCCGGACCGATCGAGCTCATCGATCCCTCGAGTCTGCCTCCCGGGGTCGTCTACGAGCGACGCGAGGCCGATGACCTCGAGGCGGGCGGTCTCGGGCCCGACACACTCCTGATCACGGTCGTCGGTGCGGATCCCGACCGCGGCGGCCCGCTCGCGGCGTTCGGGGCCATCCGAGGCCTCGGCTCGGGGGGGCGCTTCGCCATCGCGGTCCGTGCATCGCTCGATCGAGCCACCGGGCGGGATCTCGTCGACGGCCTCGCCGAGCTCGACGGTCGCGTCGTCGAGATCGATCCGGTCTTCGGAGCGGGGCTGCATGCGGTCGTCGTCGGAGTGCGCGACGGCGGGTCGCCGCACTCGGTGGAGATCGCACCGCCGGTCGCGGTCGAGGAGCGGCGCCGCGATCTCCGGACGGCCAATCGACTGGTGCTCGGCTGGTACCTGGAACAGCTCGTTCCGACGGGCGATGATGCAGCCGCCGCCGACCCGAACGCGCCGTCGAGACAGGAGGTCCGACGATTGAGCCAACGGCTGAACGAGACGGAGACTCGATTGGCGGCGATCGAGACCTCAACCTCCTATCGCCTCGGACGAACCGTCGTCCAGGCCGTTCGACGGCCGGCGCGGGTCGCTCGGCTCATCCCCGACCTTGCAGGTCTCCGCCGACGCAGCTCGCCTCAGCGGTCAACGCCAGCGGCAGCCGGTCCGCCGTCCCGCGTCGACGGCCGGGCGGCCTGGTACGCGTCGATCAGATACGGCCCGGAGCGGCTGTTCCAGGCACACAGCGCCGGGGCCGCCGGAGCCCGGACGAGGCTCGTCATCGCGGGCGTGCTTCGTGACGAGACCGCCGACGCACTCGACCATGATGCGATCGTCCAGCGCCTGACTCCGAACGACGCGATGATCGCGCTCGAGCGGTCCGATCCGGACCTCCTCCTCATCGAGACCGGGGCGTTCGGCGCCGGTCGCCAGTGGGCTTACGCGGGCGACCCAGCGGCCGTCGAACGCGATCGCGAGCTCCTGCGACTCATCGATGCCTGTCGCGGGCTTGGTCGTCCGACCGTGCTCTGGCGGACCGCGGCGACGCCGTTCCCGATCGGGATCGGCGAACTTGTCGGCCGGTTCGACGTGGTCCTCGACGCCACCACACCCGGATCCGCGGCCGAGTGGCGCGCGGGCGTCCAGCTCTCACACTTCAACCTGCTCGGAGCCGATGACGACCGCTCTGATGCGCCGCTGCTCGTCGGGGCGTGGGATGAGCGCGCCCCGAGGACGACACGGATCGCCCATCAGGCACTGCTCGAAGGTCTTCTCGAGGTCGGGCTGGAGATCCGCATCGACGAGCGCTCCATCGCCGGTAGCGAAGCCTTTCCACCGACCCTCCGATCGGCGATCCGTGGATCGGTCGACTCGGCGAGGGCCGCCGCGCTCTATCGATCTCGGATGCTGGTCGTCGATGACCCGTTCGCGTCGCCGCGCGGCAGCGACCGGGTCCTCGAGGCGCTGGCCTGCGGGGCCCGCGTCGTGGTGTCCCGAGGAGCTCGACCCGGGCTTCCCGCGGACGTCGTGATCGCCGTCGATGAGGTCGGTGGGGTCGCGGCCACCGTCGATTCGGTGCGCACCGCTGGATACCTGTCGGCCCGACAGTCGAGAGAAGTCTCCCGAGCGCTCTTCCAGGAGCATGCCGTGCCGGTCGCTCTTTCCCGGCTCGTGGGACGCCTCGGTCTGACCGTCGACCCGCTCCTCGAGCGCGGGGTCACTCTGATCGTCCGAACGCCGGGCGGCGCATCGGCGGACGACATGGTCGCCGCCGTCCTGGGTCAGACACATCGGCCCCGCGAGGTCGTCGTCATCGTCGACGGCGACCGTGCGGCGATGACGCGACCACTCGACGAGATCGCCGCCGCCGGGGTCGACGTTCGGGTCGCCATCGATCCCGCTCCCGAGACGACGGACAGCGCCGGAGCCGGCTCGTGGACCTGGGCTGTCGCCGAGGCACGCCAGCCGTGGGTCCGAGCCTGGACATCGGGCTATCACGGGCCCGATGACCTGCTCGACCTCGCGACGGCGGCTGAATCATCCCGGGCCGAAGCAGTCGGCTACGCAGAGGGCACCGCACTTGCCTTCGTCGGCGACCTCCCCCTCGGGGAGGCACTGATCCGCCGGGAGGTGCTGGATCCGGATAACGCACCACCAGGCGCGCTCGCGTCAGGCCGCCTCGGGCCCTGGGCGCGTCGTGGCGTCCGCCTCTGTGGGGTCGGAGAGGCCCCGAGGGCGGAGCGATGACCGCGAAGCGGAGGCCGCGGGTCCTCGTCTACGGTGACGTGAATCTCAACATCATCGACGGGTCGGCCATCTGGGCCCAATCGGTCGTCCAGGTGATGTCCAGGGCCGACTGTCAAGTCAGCCTGCTCCTCAAGACACCGGTTCTTACCGACCGGTTGCTGAAGCCGATCAGCGACCTTGCGGGGGTGACGATCATCCGCCCATTCGAGGACGGCCTCGTGGAGAAGACGGCCTCGGACCGCCTCTCGGTCGACGAGGCGGTCGAGATCATGGGCCGGCTCGATCGGGCCGACCGATTCGATGTCGTGATCATCCGCGGGTTCCTGCTCGCCGGCACCATCGTCGACGGCGGCGCCTTCTCGGGACGGCTGTGGACCTACCTGACCGATATCCCCCAATCGGTGGCCGCCCTGGACGATGACACGATCGACCGCCTCGGAGAGATCGCGTCCGCGTCCCGATATCTCCTGTGCCAGACGGAGGAACTGCGGGCGTTTCTCGAGGGCTCGGTCCCCCAGGCATGCGGGCGCAGCGCGCTATTCGCCCCGGTCGTGCCCGAGCTCGACTTTGCCGCTCCGGCTCCTCGGACTGCGGCAGGCCGCCCCCTCAAGCTCGTCTATTCGGGCAAGTTCGCGCCGCTCTGGAACACGCTCCAGATGACGTCGCTGCCTGCCCTCCTTGCCGAACGTGGTGTCCCCGTCGAGCTCCATGCGATCGGAGACAAGATCCACCGGGATCCGACCGATGTCGAGTTCTATCAACGGATGCGGACGGCACTGCGTCGGACGCCGGGCGTCGTGTGGCACGGCGGGCAGACACGCCAGGACGCCATGATCCTGAGCGGCCAGGCCGACATCGGCATGGGCTGGCGGGATGCCCGCCTCGACACGAGTCTGGAATTGTCCACCAAGGTGCTCGAGTACGGCTCGGTCGGCCTACCCGTCGTCCTCAACCGGACGCCGATGCATGAGGGGCTTCTCGGGGTCGATTACCCGTTGTTCGCTGACTCACTCCGGGAAGTCGCCGACGTCATCGAGCTGGCCGCCACCGACGCATCCGCCTACACGATGGCTGCGGGTCGCTGTTCAGCCGCTGCGCGCCGATTCGGCCTCGAGGAGGCTGCGAGGCATGTCGGATCGCTCCTCCAGCGTGCGTTCCCGAGCGTACCCTCGCTCGCCGGCCGTTCGCGCGCTCTGCGCGTCGGGATCGCCAGCCATGACCTGAAGTTCTTCGGTGCGATCCTCGAACACCTGGAGGCAGCGCCCGAGATCGAGGTGCGGATCGATCACTGGCCCACACTTTCGAGCCACGACCCGGCCGACAGTCGCGCCCTCGTGGAGTGGGCCGACGTGATCGTGTGCGAATGGTTCGGGCCGAACGCGGTCTGGTACAGCGCCAACAAGCGACCAGGCCAGCGACTCATCGTTCGCCTCCACCGATTCGAGCTGTACCGACCCTGGCCCGGCCTCGCCTCGATCGACCGCATCGATCAGGTGATCTGTGTCAGCCCGCACTACGCCCGCCTCACCCGTGAAGCGACCGGCTGGCCGACGCACAAGGTCGCGGTCATCCCGAACCTGGTCGACGTCGCCGGCTACGATCGCCCCAAGCTTGACGGGGCGCGATTCCACCTGGGCTTCATCGGCGTCGCCCCGGCGCGGAAGCGATTCGATCTGGCCCTCGACATCCTGCGGGATCTCCGCCGCGACGACGTCCGCTGGCAACTCTTCGCCAAGACGAAGCTCCCGTGGGAGTACGACTGGATCTGGAGCGTCGATGAGGAGCGGGTCCAGTTCGACGAGATCCTCCGCCGGATCCAGACCGACCCCTTGCTGCGCGGAGCGGTCACGTTCGATTCGTTCGGGCCAGATGTTTCGACCTGGCTGCGACGGATCGGTTGGGTCCTCTCAACGAGCGATGACGAGAGCTTCCACCTGGCCCCGGCAGAGGGGATGGCGTCGGGGGCGATCCCGGTCATCCGGAACTGGGCCGGCGCCGACACGATCTACGATCGTCGATGGGTCCACCCGGATCCAGGCTCGATGGCCGCCGAGATCCGGAGGATCTCCACGGACGGCGCCTGGCAGACGGACCGAGAGGCCGCCCAGGCACAGGTCCGAGCCTCATTCGACTTCGATCTCGTGACCACGTCCTGGGTCGATGCGCTGACCGCGGACGAGTCCCTCCCCGAGCAGCCGACGCGGTCAGCGACGACGGCCTGAAGCCAAGGCAGCGCCCGCCGGCCCCCCACGCTCGGCTGCGTCTCGGATGATCCGGGCGATGCGCCCACCGGCTCGACCGTCCCAAAGCGGTGGCCGCTGAGTGGGGAATGTGGCGGTCCCGTCGAGGATCGCTCGGGCGATAGGCATCACCTCGTCGGCCTCGACGAGGCGATTCGTACCGTGACTGATCGTGATGGGCCGCTCCGTGTTCCGTCGCAGGGTCAGACACGGGATATCGAGGATCGTGGTCTCCTCCTGGATGCCGCCGGAGTCCGTGACAACGAGGCTCGACCCTCGGACCAGGGACATGAAGTCGACATAGCCGAGAGGCTCGATCACCCGGAGCCGCTCACCGGAAGCGAGACCGGCGGCCTCGAGACTCGGGCGACCACGGGGGTGGAGCGGCAGGACCACCGTAAGCAGCGACGAGAGCTCGACCAGGGCCGCCACCACCCGCCGGGCGTCGGCGGGCGCATCGACGTTGGACGGCCGGTGGAGAGTGGCGACGGCGTATGGCTCGGACAGGCCCAGGCGCGCCCGTGCCGCGCTGACATCGAAACGATCCTCGTTGGCGATAAGGGTGTCGATCATCGTGTTGCCGACGAAGAAGATCCGCTCAGCCGCGACGCCCTCCGCGGTGAGGTTGTCGATCGCCTCGGGACTTGTGACGAAGCAGAGGTCGGACAGGGCGTCGGTCACTCGGCGATTGATCTCCTCGGGCATCGTCGGGTCGAAGCTGCGAAGACCCGCCTCGACGTGGGCGATGGGGAGGCTCCGCTTGGCTCCGACGAGGGCCGCCGCCAGGGTCGAGTTGACGTCGCCGTACACGATGAGCATCGCAACGTCGAGTGCGCCGACCGCACCGTCGAGGGCGACGAGGAGAGCGGCCGTCTGGACGGCCTGCGACCCGGACCCGACACCGAGATTGAGGTCGGGCTCAGGTATCTCGAGGTCTCGGAAGAAGACATCGGACATGCCGGCGTCGTAGTGCTGGCCGGTGTGGATGAGCGTCTGGGCGGTGCCGAGGTCGCGGAGCGCCTTCACGACCGGAGCCGCCTTCATGAAGTTCGGTCTGGCGCCGACGACATGTACCACCTTGCCGGTCATGTGTTCTCCGAGCGGGTGCCCCGGCTCGCCTCGCGATCCGCATACCAGCGGATCCCCGGCCCTATCCGACCGCGACCACCGGACCCGAGCGCCCGTTCCGCGATCCGGTAGTCCGTGCCGCCGATGCAGATGACCTCGGAGGCCGCATCCGATCCACCCGTCAGGCTCGACGTGAGGGCCCGCCTGAGTCCCGCGACCTGCCGATCGGCCAGCCGCCGGGCGCCTGCACCGCCCAGGTCGCGGACACCAGCCTGGAGGTAGTCCAGACCACGTTCGACGCGGCTCCGTCTTGGAGCGCGCCCCGATGACGGAGGCGGGGGGCCCTCGGTCCCGCCGAACGCCACCGCCTCGACACCCTCGAGGTCGTCCGGCAGGCTGCCGACCGACGCATCCGACGTGCAGACGACCCGCAGCCCGGACCGGATGGCCGATGGGATCGCCGATACGAGCGGCACGAGCCCCGACGTGTCGAAACCCACGAGGACCGTTCCGCGGCTCGGACGGTCGTCGTTGCGAGCGGCGCCGGCCCACCGGCCGGCCGACGACGGTCGATGGTGCGGCCCGGCGTGCCACTCGGATAGCACCTCGTCGTAGAGGTTCGCTAGTCGAAGGGCCACCGCCGCAGCGCCGAAGCGGGTCTCGACCGCCGCCCGAAGGCTCCCGGGGTCGAACTCCTCGCGACGACCGAGCGTCTCGAGGATGGCAGCCGCGAGGGCCGTCGGGTCGCCGGGCGGCACGAGGGCACCGAGCCGTCGGGGTTCCGAGCCGAGGATCTCCCTGAGCGGCGGCGTGTCGACCGCCACGACGGGCAGGCCCGAGGCGAGGGCCTCGACCGGAGCGACCCCGAACGTCTCGCGGGTACTGGCATGGACGAGGATGCTGGCTCGCGCCATCGCCGCGGCGACACCGATCCGCAGCGCGGGACCCTCGAACCGGACGGCAGCGGCGATGCCGAGGTCCTCGGCGAGTCGGCGCCAGCCCGCCTCGGTCTCCTCGCTCGGCGATCGACCGATCAGGCGCAGCCTCGTCGCCGGACGTTCGGAACGGACCCGAGCGAAGGCGGTGAGCAGGTCGGCGATGCCCTTCGTCCCGGTGCGGTACCCCACGTAGAGGAGCTCGTCG
Source organism: uncultured Chloroflexia bacterium (assembly GCA_963745405.1). Taxonomy (GTDB): domain Bacteria; phylum Chloroflexota; class Limnocylindria; order Limnocylindrales; family CSP1-4; genus C-114. The sequence continues at coordinate 866,259 of CAVUWY010000002.1, forward strand.
GGGTCTCGCTCGCCGGTTTGGGCGATCCGGAAGTCGTCGATGGCGACGGCGTTGGGGAGGACGACGACCTTCGATGCACACTCGGGTATCGCCGAGCGCAACTCCGCTCCGAGTGACTCGCTCACGGCGATGACCCTGGCGGCCCTGCGTACAGCATCGAGGTACAGCCGGCGAGTCGGGCGATCGGCGAGCTGTCGGCCGAGGTAGGTGGCGTGCTCGGTGATGATGAGGGGCGCCCGGAGCGGCCGGATGAGGGTCGTCGCCGCTGCCCCGTCCGGGTAGCCGGTATGGGCGTGGATGACCGTCGGCCTGGCGTCGCCGAGACGTTCAGCCACGAGCCCGAGCGCCGACCTGCGATCCGCCGCCAGGTGGACCGGTGTACCGATCCCGCGTCCGCCGCTCGGTATCGGCAGTCGGGCGACCGGCACGCCCGCCGGTCCAGAGAAGCCCGCCGGCGAGAACAGGGTGGGCTGAGTCCGGATCGTCACCGCGGCGCTTCGTCGGACCGCCGCCGCCTGTCGCCGCCGGTCGATCGGCCCCCCGGTGAGACGAACCGGCTGGAATGAGACAACGACCGGTGCGACCAGCCCGGTCGCCCGGAGCGCCCCGACCTGGTCGGCTATGAAACGGCCCTTGCTCGTGTCATCCACGGCCGGGAACCAGCTCGCGACGACGACGGCTCGGACCTCGGCCTCGTCGGCGGACCGGCTCGCGACCTCCATGGCCGAGAGTCTATCGTCGGCGACCGACGGTCGCTTCCGGTGACTCGCGGAGACGTACCCACGGCCGACGAGGGCCGCGTGCTACCCTACCGCGCGCATGGCAACCACCCGAACCGGGAACGCGGTCGACAGTGCTCGATCGCCCGAGAGATCCGTATACCGAAGCACTCGCCCAGGCCCGTTCGGCCTCATCGCCGAGGGATTCGGCGACATCTGGTCCCGACGACAACTTGAGCGCTACCTCGTACAGGCCGATCTCAAGAAGAAGGGGACGGACACTCTCCTCGGCAACATCTGGTGGGTCCTCGACCCGCTCCTCCAGATGGTGGTTTATGTCGTTTTCGTGACGATCCTGACGGCGAACAATAAGCCCGACTATCCCCTGTTCATCTTCGCGGCCATCCTTCCCTGGAAGTGGTTCGCCAGCAGTGTCAACGACGCCTCCATGTCAGTGATCTCCCAGCAGCAGATCATCAAACAGGTCAAGTTTCCCAAGATCGTCCTGCCCGTCGCGTCCGTCGTGAGCGGGATCGCCAACTTCGCGTTCGGGATGATCCCGCTTGCGGCGCTTCTTCTGACGCTCTACCGAGACCGGATCTCCTGGACGCTCCTCCTGATCCCGACCATCGCGATCGTCCAGTTCGTCTTCACGCTCGCCTTCTGCGTCGCGATCGCGGCCATGAACGTGTTCTACCGCGACGTCGGCAACCTCCTGCGCCACCTCCTGAGGCTGTGGTTCTACCTGTCGCCCGCCCTCTACTCGGCGGACCAGCTGGTCCACATCGGCCAGTCCCACCCGACGATCGCCGCCCTCCTGGCCCTCAATCCGTGGTCGGTCATCTTCGAGTCGTATCACAACGTCATCTACTACGGAACCACCCCAGAGTGGTTCGGCCTCAGCGTCCTGCTCGTTCTATCCACCCTGTTCCTGGCACTGGCGATCCTGCTCTTCAAGCGGGTCGAACCGGCATTCGCGAAAGTCCTGTGAACGGGGCCTTCGCACCCAAGCCGGACGCGATCGACGTCCGCGGGCTTGGCGTCCAGTACAACCTCCGCCTGACCAGGAAGACGACGATGCACCAGTCGTTCATCCGGGTGCTGCGACGACGGGACGGTCCGACCCACTTCTGGGCCCTCCGCGATGTCAGCTTCCGAGTCGAGCACGGAGAGTCGCTGGCCGTCATCGGCCCGAACGGAGCCGGCAAGAGCACCCTCCTCCAGGTGCTCGCGGGGATCATCACGCCATCCGAGGGGACGATCGACGTCCGGGGCCAGGTGTCCAGCCTGCTCACTCTCGGCGCCGGCTTCGACCAGGATCTCAGCGGCCGCGAGAACATCCTCCTCGCGGGCGCCTTCCTCGGGATGGACCATCGCGACATGCTCGATCGCCTCGAGGCGATCATCGCGTTCGCCGATATCGGCCAATTCATCGACGCGCCGATCAAGACGTACTCATCGGGCATGCGAGCGAGGCTCGGATTCAGCATCGCCACGTCCGTCGATCCGGACGTGCTCCTCCTCGACGAGGTCCTGGGCACCGGCGATCAGACATTTCGCGCCAAGAGCCAGGCCCGGGTCATGGAGCTCGTCAAGGCGGCCAAGGGGATCGTCCTCGTGACCCATGACATGCACTGGGTCACCGAGTTCTGCAACAAGGCGATGCTGCTGGAGCAGGGGAACATCGTCGCAGCGGGAAAGCCGGCGGAGGTCGTCGAGATCCATCAGGAACGTTCGCTGCGCGCCCAGGCCGAGCGGGCCGCCCGCGTACCGGCCTGACCCCGCGTCCCGGCCTGACGCCGCGTCCCGGCCTGACGCCGCGTCCCGGCCTGACCCCGCGTCCCGACCCGGCGACAGATCACGGATCGAAGGTCAGGCCGCCTCTCGGCCCCGCTCCGACGGGACGCATCCCACCCGGTCCGGCCCGGTCATGAGAAGTCGCGAGCGAACGCCTCCGACATCTTCGTGAAATACGAGTCCTGGGTGATCTTGCCGAGGAGTCGCAGCTGCCAGATGTGGATCCGGTGGTACTTCGCGCTCTGGACGTGGTGCTTGAGGCAGTAGAAGCTGATCCCGCCGGGGTTCCTGAACTGCGGCAGATAGTGGTGGAGGGTGGCGACCGCACCCATCAGAAGATCCTTGGCGTCCGTCGAGTCGGTCGCCAGCCAGTATTCGTACAGCCCGATCATGGCGAACAGATAGCCGTTCAAGGTGTGGTCGTGGGCCAGCGGATACTCTTCGATCCACAGGTAGCCGGCGCTGTCGACCGTGCTCACCCAGGGTCGATCCTCGCGGACCCGAAGCCGAGCGAGACCGGCGACGAGCGCGGTCGCGGTCGTCAGATAGGACTGGTCGTTCGTCGCGCGAGCGAGCCGGACGAGGAACGATGTGGCCAGGCCCTGGGCCATGCCCGAGTACCAAGGTGCCTTCAGCGTCTCCTTCTTATCGCCATGCATCGCGAAGTCTGCGTCATAGGCGAGGAACAAGGCAGGCCCGACGCGGATGCCGACCTTGCGGATACGGTCGGCGACCCGCACTGCGAGGGTGAGATAGGCCGTGTCGGACGTCTGGGCGTACGAGTCGAGCAGCCCGACGCCCTGCTGCGCCAGCGCCACCGGGCTGTAGTGGGGTACGCCGGATCGAAGGACGACTCGGACGCCGACGCGGTCGGTCGGATACGGCGGCTTCGAAAGCGATACCGGCGGATAGCCCTGGTACGGCAGCTGACTCAGAGGCAGCCGGGCCAGCTTCAGCGGCAGCGTCCGGAAGGCCACGGGCGCCGCGGTCGGTCGCGATGGTCCAGGACTCCCGGAGGCAGCAGGACCCGAGGCTGGATCCGAGGCCGTAGGTGAAGGTGACGCTTGGCCGCCGCCGGGGCTCGGGGTCGCGATCACCGCAGCGGCTGCGCTCGGCGAGGGTCCCGGAGATCCGGACGGGGGCGGCTTCGGGGCGTCGCAGGCGGAGAGCGTGACGAGCAGCGAGGCGACGAGAAGGAGCGTCGCTCGAGACTGAAGCCAGGGCCGACGGGGTCCCATCGCCCTACCACGCCTTCCCGGTCGCAGCACCGTAGGTCTCGAGGAGTGTCGGCAGCTGCGACTCCCATGAGTAGCGTTCGCGCGCCGCCTGAGCGCATCGTGCTCGGAGGCTCGCAGCGGCGGTGGCGTCGAGGAACATGATCGAGTGCGCCGCCGCCGCGATGGCGGCAGCATCGACCGGGTCGCATACGGCACCGAGGGGCCCGAGTGGATCGTCGAGGACGATGCGACGACGCTCCGGGAAGTCCGACGACACGACGGGGGTACCGGCGGCCAGGCTCTCGAACAACTTGTTGGGGGTGGAGAGGCGCTCATTGAGCGTGGTCGGCTGGTTGACCATGATCGAGGCATCCGCCGAAGCGACCCAGGCCATCACCTCGTCGGGCTCGACCGGCGGCAGGAAATGCACGCGACCGGCGACGCTCGGCCCCGCGGCGAGTTCGCGGAGTCTGCCCTCCTCCTCGCCCCACCCCATGATCGCGAGATGAACGTCGGCGAGCGAGGGTTCGGCCATCGCCTCGATCACCCGGCTAAGGCCGCGGTCGACCATCAGGCCACCGTGATACATGAGGATCCGCGAACCGGCCCCGAGACCAAGGGCGGTCCGGACGCGGTCCTCGCGGGCGGCCGAGGCGACACGGCGGACCGGGCAGTTCATGACGATGGACGGACGAACACCGTAGCGCCCTTCGATCAGGTCGGCGCACGAACGATTGACCGTCACCGTCGCCTGGGCCCGACGGACCCAGCGGCGCTCGAGACGTCGCAGCGAACGGCGAGCGAACGAGGGGAGACGAGCCAGGTTCCTCGAGTCGAGATAGATGTCTCGGATGTCGTAGATGGCGGCCGTGCCGGATCGGCTCGCCAGCGCAAGGGCGACCGGGATCCCCTGGAACGCCATGCCATGGTAGAGGTCGGCGCCCGGATCCTGGACGATCGAGGCCCGCTCCTGGGCCCTGACGGTGAGACCGATGCGAGCGAAGCGCATCGCTACGGCGGCGATCCGGTTTATGCGGCCGAGCGGAGACGTCACGGTCCCGTCCTGGAGCCGGTCGCCGGATCCCGCCCACGGGCTACGGGGGCCGAGCCATCCTCGGACGGCGGCGGGAAGCGGTAGCCCGTCCACCGGGTCGCAATCGAGACGGACGATACCGACGCCAGTCGCTTCCGTGACCGGCTGGTCGTCGGCCCCTCGCCGGGCCAGGATCGTGACCGTGTGGCCCCGTTCCCGCAGACTCGCGGCTATCCGCGATGTGCGCGAATCGTGGCGGCCATCGGTGGGCACGACGATGACGAGCCGCTGGGCCACGATGGCCTGCTCGGTCACGAAGAGCCGGCCCCCAGATCCGCCGTGCGACCGAGTCCGTCGGCCGTGGTCTCGAGAGGTGAGAGACGGTCGTAGAGTTCCAGCAGGACCGCCTCCTGAGTCTCCCAGCAGTAGCGCTCATGGGCGGCGCGGAGGCAGCGCTCTCGAAGGTCCGCCCTGGCCGCCGGATCGAGTCGGAGGATGGACGAGATAGCCACTGCGATGGCGGCCGGATCGGTCGGATCGCAGACTGCTCCGAGCGGACCGTCCGGGTCGTCGATCACGATGCGACGGCGCTCTTTGAAATCGGACGAGACGACCGGGACGCCCACGGACAGGCACTCGAAGAGCTTGTTCGGCGACGAGAGCCGCTCGTTGAGATTCCGTGGCTGGTTCACCATGATCCCGACGTCCGCGCCTTCCACCCAGTCAGCAAGCTCGTCGGGTGGGACCGCGTCGAGCACGTGGATCCGCCCCGCGGCGTGAGACTGGACGGCGAGAGACTCCAGGCGCGCTCGCTCGGGTCCCCAGCCGAGGAGCACGAGGTGTGCCTCCGTCACGTCGGGCCGAGCGATCGCTTCGATGGCCTCGGCGAGTCCTCGGTCGGCGAGAAACCCGCCGTGGTAGAGGACGATCGGCGTGTCGGGCTCCACCCCGATCGCTGCTCGAAGGCGATCCACGACGTTCGATGGTGGATCCCGGCGCGGCGGACAATTCATGACGACGACGGGTTCGTGGATCCCCAGCCGGCGGCCGACGATGTCGGCGATGGACGGGTTGACCGAGATCAGCGCGTCGGCACGCTTGCCCCAAGCACGCTCGAGGCGGGCGACGAACCGCCGCGCCCACCGTGGCTGGCTGGCGAGGCCGCCGGTCTCCAGGAACAACTCGTGCGAGTCGTAGACGACGCGCCCGCCATGCCGACGCCGGGCCCCTTCAGCAGCCGCGAGACCTCGAAGATCGTGGCCGTGATACACCTCGGCAGGGCCGGCCACCGCGGCGGCGGCAGCGGCCCACGACAGGTACGACCAGCGCCAGCGAGCAAGGAGTGCGAAGCCTCCGAGCTGTCGGCGGAAGGACCCGAACGATATGCGGCCCGCCGAGCCCACACGCCGGCCTCCGTTCTCCGGGCTGGCGGTCGCAGCGGTCGAGCGGACCATCCCGCCCGGCAGCTGCGCCCCTCGCCGCGAGCGCGACATCGAGAGGAACCGACGGCGGATCCCGCTCGCGGTGATCGGCACCCGGATGATCGTGAACCCGTCGCGCTCCTCTCGGTCGCCTTCGGTCGCATCGAGATCGGTCGGTCGGGCCATGACCGTGACCTCTCGGCCCGTACGTGCGAGAGAAGCCGCCTCGCGGAGGACGCGGACATCGGTCCGACAGTCGTTGAGGACGAACATGACCACCCGACTCATGCCGGCCCTCGATCGAGGGCCGCGACGATGGCTTCTCCCGCTCCCGCCGGTCGGAGGGCGAACGACAGGGCGCGCCGCTCGGCCTGGCCGACCGGGTCGACCGCGACCAGGCGCTCGAGCTCATCTGCTACCCGGCGGGAGTCGAGGCCGACGACGACCATCCGTCCCTGAGAGGCTGCCACCGCTTCGATCCACTCGGTGGAGCTACGCAGAACCAGGCACGGGGTGTCGAGCCAGGCGCATTCTCGCTGGATCCCGCCGGAGTCGGTTATGACGGCGGCCGCGTGCAACTGCAGCGCCAGAGTCGTCCGATACGGCGCCGGTGGCGCCACCCAGACGCCAGCCGGGAACGGGATACCTGCACCCTTGATCGCCGCTGCGGTCCCCGGATGAAGGAGCAGGAGGACGGGTCGATCCGGCTCGGCTGCACGTTCCAGGATCTGGAGCCATCCGCGGATCGCCGCCGGCTCGCGATTCTCCGCGCGGTGGATCGTGGCGAGGACATAGCGGCCCGGGCTGATCGGGCCGATGCCGGGAACGAGACCAGCCAGCCACTCGCCGATCGGTCCAAGGATCGCCGGGCTCCGCACCTCGTCACCGACGCGCGCGGCGAGGTCCTGCATGAGGTCGCCGACGAGGGTCACCCCGTCGACGATGCCTTCATCGGCCAGATTCGTCACGGCGGTCGGCGTCGGAGCCAGACACCAGGACGCCAGATGGTCGGCCACGATCCGGTTGATCTCCTCGGGCATCCGGCGATCGAAGCTCCTGAGACCGGCCTCGACATGGGCCAACGGAAGACCGAGCTTGACCGCGGTGAGCGATCCGGCGAGGGTCGAGTTCGTATCGCCGTAGACGATGACGGCATCCGGTCGCTCGTCCGCCAGGATGGGCTCGAGGGCGACGAGCATCCGGCCGGTCTGGTCGCCGTGGCCGCCACCGCCGATGCCGAGCGAGTAGTCGGGCCGTCCCAGGTCGAGTTCTTCGAAGAACGCGCCCGCCATCGAGTCGTCCCAGTGCTGGCCGGTGTCGATGAACACGTCCCGGTGCCGGCGGCTCAAGGCCGGGCGCAGGGCCGCCGCCTTGATCAGCTGGGGTCGCGTCCCGACGACATTGGCCACCCTCACGGACGAGCGGAGGCTCTGGCGACCCCGGCTGCCGAGCGGTGATCGACTCCGATCCCGACCCCCTGGTAGGCGACACCGGCGGGAAGCTCGAGGTGGCGGAGGCTGTTCCGGCCGTCAAAGAGGATCGCAAGGTCGGGAAAGGCGGCGAAGTCGAGCGATCGGAAGAGAGGGTCGGCAGTCTGGGTGATGATGGCCCGGTATCGGCCGCCCTCGCCCCAGCGGTAGGCGGTGGCCGACCAGCGCCCGATCTCCTCGGCCGAGAGAAGCGGATCGTATGCAGCCACGTGGGCGCCATGGAACGACAAGCGCTCGATAAGCGGTAGCGCCCGTGAATAGGCTGTCTCGCGGACGCCTTCGCGATACGTCAGGCCAAGGACGAGGACCGGCACGCCCTCGAGCCCGCCGAGTGCCTTCTGGATGGTCCGGATGGCGAGGCCGACCTGACCGTCGTTCACCCGTCGCGAGACCTCCACGAGCTCCATCTCCGGCGCCCGCGAGAGGAGGAAGTGCGGGTAGACGGGGATGCAGTGGCCGCCGACCCCGAGGCCCGGCTGGTGGATGTGGCTGTACGGCTGGCTGTTGGCGGCCTCGATGACTTCCTGGATGTCGACCCCGACCCGCTCGGCGTAGCGGGCGAACTCGTTGGCGAGGGCGATGTTCACGTCGCGATAGGTCGTATCGGCCAGCTTGCTGAACTCGGCCGCCTCGGCGCTGCTCATCCGGACGATCTCGGCGTCGAGGACCGCGGCGTAGAAGGCGGCCGCCCGGTCGCCCGAGGCCGGCCCCACCCCGCCGACGAGCTTGGGGTAGGTGGCGAGGTTGCGGAGGGCCGCCCCGCTGTAGAGGCGCTCGGGGCTGAACGCGACGAAGAGATCCACGTCGGCCGTGAGGCCACTCGCCGATTCGAGGACCGGAGTGAAACGCTCGCTGGTGTCGCCGACCGGCAGCGTCGTCTCGAAGATGACCGTCGAGCCGGGGTGGAGTCCGGGAGCGATGGCGGCGACGGCCGCGTCCATCGAGCGGTAGTCCGGCTGCTGCTCGTCGTCGAGCATGACCGGGACGATGAGGACGACGACGTCCGCCTCGCTGGCGGCCGCGGTGCCATCGGTGGTCGCCCGGAGCCGCCCCTCGGCATGGGCCTCCCGGACGAGCACGTCGAGGCCGGGCTCCTCGGCGACGTGGCTGATCCCGGCGTTGATCGAGTCGACGACTCCCTGCTGCACGTCGACGGCGACGACCGACCAGCCGTGGCCGGCGTACTGGGCGCACAGCGGCAGGCCCATCTTGCCCGCCCCGACGACGGCCACCGTGCCGACCGTGCCCGGCGCGCCGACCCATGGGGAGGTGCGGGACCACGTCCCGTGCCGGCACGGGTTGGCGACGAGCTCGATGGAGCCGCCGAGGAGGCTCGGAGCGGAACTTGATGGACGGTCATGGACGGTCATCGGACGGCAAGCCTCGCGGTGAGATCGGACAGATCGATGGGGGCCCGGCCGGCAGCTGCGGCCAGGAGTGCGTTCGCGATCGCCACCGCCCACACGCCGTCCTCGCCGTCGACCGTCGGGCGGCCCCCGTCGCGAACGATCCGAAGGAAGGCGTCGTGCTCGGCGGCGAGCGGTTCCGCGTTGACGACCGGCAGGACGGCGACGTCGCCCTCGAAGGTGGGCGCATACCCTTCGATGAGACGCGGCTGGTCGAGGCCCGCCGCCTTGGTGAAGGTCAGTCGCTGGGTGAGGTAATCGAGCTCGAACATGCCTTCCTCGCCGACCACCACGAGCTGACGACGCTTCGCCGGGGTGAGCCAGTCGACGTTGAGCTGGCCGATGACACCGGACGGGAAATGGAGGAGGCCGAAAAGCAGATCCTCGTGAGTCGCGTGGATCCGCTGAGCAGTCTCGGCGTAGACGCGGATCGGTCGCTCGCCGGCGATCCAGGAGAGGATGTCGACGTCATGGGTGGCCAGATCCACGGTCACGCCGACGTCGCGGATGCGGGCCGGGAAAGGGCCGGCGCGGCGGCTGGCGATGGCATAGACCGAGGAGAGCCAGCCGGCGGCAAGCAGGCGGCCGAGCTCGAGGACTGCCGGGTTGAAGCGCTCGACGTGACCGACCTGGACGGGGACCCCGCGGACGGCCGCGGCATCGACGATCCGGATGGCCTCGTCGACGGTCGCCGCGAGTGGCTTCTCGACGAGCACGGCGACGCCGCGCTCGACGGCCGCGAGGGCGAGCGGGAGATGGGTCGTCGTCGGCGACGCGATGATGAGGGCATCGAGGTCCGCCTCGGCGATCATCGCCAGCGGCTCGGCGAATGGCTGCGCACCGCTTTCGTGCGCCGCCGCCCGGAGCGCCTCCGGGACCGGGTCGGCGATCGCCACGAGGCGGGCGTCGCGGCGTCCCGCAGCGAGCCGGAGATGGTTCCGGCCCATCATCCCAAGACCGGCAAGGCCGATGCGGAGGTCGCGTCTTCCGACCGGGCGCCAGGTGTCCGAGCCGGTCACCCCGCGAGCGTCCCCGTCGGCTCGGGCGCGCCGGCCTCGCGGTCGAGGCGACCGGTCGCCGGAGTCCGGTTCCGCTCGACGGAGGCTCGCAGCGCCCCGACGACCGTCGCCTGCTCGTCATCGGTAAGGCTCGGGTAGAGCGGCAGGCTCAGACAGCCGGCCGCGATCCGGTCGGTGACCGGCAGTTCGGCCGAGATGCCCCGTTCCAGGACGTACGGCTGGCGATGGACCGGGATCGGGTAGTAGATCCCGACGCCGATGTCGCTCGTCTTCAGATCGGCGACGACGGCGTCGCGGGCCTCGCCGACGCCGATCGTGTATTGGTGGTAGATGTGGCTCCGGCCCTCCGGCGTCACCGGCAGCTGGATACCGAGGTCCACGAGCCCCTCGTCGTAGCGGCGGGCCAGCGCCTGGCGCTGGGCGATGGTCCGCTCGAGCTTGCCGAACTGGACGAGCCCGACGGCGGCCGCGATGTCGGTCAGCCGGAAGTTGTAGCCGAGCATCTCGTGGTGATAGCGCTCGCGCATCCCTTGATTGCGGTACAGACGGATCCAGTCGGCCAGGTGGTCGTCGTCGGTCGTGATGAGGCCGCCCTCGCCGGTCGTCATGTTCTTCGTTGCGTAGAGGCTGAACGCACCATGGCCCCAGCTGCCGGCTCGACGGCCGCGGAAGGTGGCCCCGTGGGCCTGGCAGGCATCCTCCACGACGGCGATGCCATGGCGATCCGCGATGGCCGTGATCATGTCCATATCGGCCACGAGTCCGAACAGATGGACCGGGCAGATCGCCCGCGTGCGGGGGGTTATGGCAGCTTCGATGCGCGACGCGTCGATGAGGTAGGTGTCCGCCTCGATATCGACGAACACCGGCGTGGCCCCCGTGTAGAGGATGGAGCTGACCGTCGCGTTGAAGGTGTGGCCGACCGTGATGACCTCGTCTCCCGGGCCGAGGCCCAGGCCGGCGAAGATGCACATGAGAGCGACCGTGCCATTCGATACGGCGATGGCGTGCTTCACCCCGACGTACGCCGCCCAGCCCTCTTCGAGCTCGGCCACTCGGCGACCCTGGACGATCATGCCGCTGGCTATGACGTCGGCGACGGCAGCCGCCTCGTCGGGCCCGATGTCGGGACGGGCGGACGGGATCACGCCGGCGCTCCCCGGGTCGGACGCCCGCTCGTCTCGACGATGGCTTCCGCGTCGGGGATGTAGGTGAAGCTCCGCTCGCAGGAGGCGCACCACAGGTCCCGGTCAGGCTCGGGCGTCGCCGGCGCCGCCGCTCCGCTCGCGGCATCGGTAAGGCGAGCGCCACAGTCGCAGACCCAACCGAGACGGCGGGCGGGATTGCCGGCGACGAGCGCGTTGGCCTGCACGTCGCGAGTGACGACCGCCCCGGCGCCGACGGTGGCGAAGCGACCGATCTCGGTACCGGCGACGACGACGGCACCCGCCCCGATGGAGCAGCCGTGGCGGAGGGTTATGGGGGAGACTTCCCAGTCGCTCGCCCGGGCGAGGTCGCCCGTCGAGGTGACCGCCCGAGGGTAGCGGTCGTTGGTGAGGATGGCCCCCGGCCCGATGAAGACCGCGTCCTCGACCGTGACACCGTGGTAGACCAGCGCGCCGTTCTGGATCTTCACCCGCTCGCCGACCGAAACGCCCTCGTCGATGAACGCGTCCCGGCCGATGATGCAGTCGACCCCGATGCGGACGCCGGTCCGGACGGCCGCCCGATGCCAGATGCTCGTCCGTGCCCCGACGGTCACGTCGGCTTCGATATCCGCCGTCTCGTGAACGCGCGCCGAAGGGTCGATCACGGGCGGAATTTCTCCTGATTGGCCGGGTCGCCGCCTATGGGCGCGCCGGTGGGATCGGACGTCGTTCCGGCTCGCTCGGACCGGTCACCCGCCACGGGACGTCGGCTGGTGGCGATGGTCGAGTATAGCCGAGCCTCCAGCGGGGCCCCGACGGGTCGCGCCCTCAGCCGCGGCGGCGGCGTGGTCGGAGGATGGCGAGGACGACGCCGAGGGCCGCCCCGAAGGCGAGTCCGCCACGCCAGTCGAGAAGCGGCCTGATCTCGCCCTCGACCCGGCGGGCGAAGACGACGAGGGCCATACTGCCGGACTCCATCGTCACTCGTTCGGCGAGGATCGTCTGGGCCGCCGCCTGCTCGAGGTGGACTTCGCGGGCGAGCACAGCCCTGGCGATCGACCTGCTGATCGTCGCCTCGCCGGCCACGGCTGCCCCGACGGCACTCATCTCGAGCGACAAGGATTCGGCCCGAGCGGCGCCGACGGCGCCCTGGGTGACGCCGACCGTCCGCCCATCGAGGCGACCGACTGCCCCGCGGACGATCTCGGCGTCCGCCGATGCACTCGCGGCGACCGACGAGTCGGCGGACGCCACGTCGGCAGCTCCGTCGCCCGAGCGGCGGCTGTTCGCCGTGCTCGTCGAGGCCGCCTGGCGGGCGGCCTTCGCCGGGCTGGATGCGAAGGCGGATTCGGCAGAGGGCATCGCGTCGGGCGAGGGTTCCGGTCGGGCGGGTACGGTCCGGGCGCGGGCTCGCGATACCCGCGGACCGGGATCGACGCCGCCCACCTCGGCCGGCACTCGGGCCGCAGATGCGGCCGTCACGTCGGTTGATGCACCATGCTTCGACGTGGTCGCGGGGGTCTTGTCGGGGTTCGCCCCGTTCGTCATCTGGTCGGGCATCGGGTAGTCCCTCGTCTGCGCCACATCGTCGTGGGTCCACTCGTCGTTCACCGGCAGCCTACGCCGGTTCGGCACCGGACGGCGTCGTCGGGTTCCCGGCGGGCGCCGGCGAGGCGCCGAAGGGCCGCCGCTCACCTATCGCCGAGAAATCGGTATCCTGCCCGACGGCACCGGCGACCTGCGACATCCGACGGCCCCGCGCCGCGACCGCTGCCTCCTGAGGACAACACGATATGCGCCTGCCGCTCCTGCCGACCCGTTCGACGAGCCTGGATCACCGCCGGCCACCGACCATCGTCGGGCGGTCGCCGCGATGAGCCGGCGCTCGATCGTCGCCATCGTTGTGGCGGTCGTCGTGGTCGGAGGTCTTGCGGGGGTGGCCGCCGGCGGATTCCTCACCTCGAACCCCTCGACCGCACCGTCGAGCAGCGCCAGCGCCGGGGTGGCCGCCGCAAGCGCCTCGCCATCGGCTGCTCCGAGCTCCGATCTCGGCGGGGGCTCACCGTCGAGCTCGCCATCGGCGAGCCCATCGCCGACACCGGTGCCGATCCTCGGGCCGCTCGATGGACTGCCGATCACGGCCGCCCAGGCAAAGCTCCATCCGATCGCGGTGATGATCGACGACCTGTCGCCGGCGCGTCCGCAGTCCGGCTTCAGCGACGCCTCGGTCGTGTGGCAGGCTCCGGCCGAGGGGGGCATCCCCCGCTACATGATGATCTTCCAGGAGGGCCTGCCGAAAGACGTCGGACCGGTCCGAAGCTCGCGCTACTACTTCATCGCCTGGGCAGCGGAATGGCGCGCGATGTACGTCCATGCCGGCGGATCGCCCCAGGCACTGCAAACGCTCAGGGCACAGGGCGCAGGTCAGCTCGTCTACAACGTGGACCAGTTCCGCTGGGGCCACTACTTCCGCCGGATCAGCTCGCGCTTCGCCCCGCACAACCTCTACACGACCGGGAAGCAGCTCCGACAGCTGACGACTCAGGTCAACGCTACGAAGGCGCCCGGAGCTCCGGTATGGCGGTTCGGACCGGATGCGCCGCTCGAGGCCCGGCCGTCGGGCGGTCGCATCGAAGTCGATTACCTTGCCAACAAGATCATCTACAAGTACGACCGCGCGACGAATACGTATCCGCGGTACGTCAGCGGCGGGACGCGCGAGGTGGATGCGGCGACGAAGGTTCCGATCGCCCCGAAGAACGTTGTCATCATGCGCATGCAGTTCGGGCCCTTGACGAGCGATCCCGAGACCTTCAAACACCGCCTCGAGGCGAAGGTCGTCGGCAGCGGCGTGGCCTGGGTAGCCACGAACGGCAAGACCATCAAGGGCACGTGGCGCAAGAAGTCACTGACCGCGCCGACGCAGTTCTTCGACAGCAAGGGCAACCAGATCACGCTGACCGCCGGCCAGACCTTCGTCCAGGTGATGAAGACTACCGATACGGTCTCGATCAAGGACGGCAAGGTCCCGCCGGCTCCGAGCCCTAGCGCGAGCCCCGCGTCGCCGAGCCCGTCGCCGTCGGCGCTCGGCTGGCTCCGCGACATGCCGGCCTAACCGCGGTCTGCGGCATCCCGTCGGTCCGCGGCGATTCCCACCGCGGCGTAGACGGCCCGGGTCTCCCGGGCGACGTCAGCCCAGGTGCGCCGCGGTCCGGCCGCCCGGGCGCGGCTTTCGGCGGTGATCCGATCGTGGACGGCGTCGTCCGCCCAGGCTGTCGAGATCGCGGCGGCGAGACGGTCCGGATCGCGAGGCTCGACGAGGATCCCGGCACCGGCGACGAGCTCCGGCAGGGTCCCGACCGCAGACGCGACGACCGGTGTCCCACAGGCGAGCGCCTCGATCGCCGCCGTCCCGGCCGCCTCGCTCAGGACGGGGAGGACGACCGCGCGAGCACCGGCGACCACCGCCGCGAGCCGCTCCGGCGGCAGGTTCGGGGCGTAGGAGATGAGCTCGCCGACACCCTCCCGTGCAGCCGCCCGGGCGAGCGCCGCCCGGTCGTCCGGACTCGCCCCGACGAGCAGGATCCGCGGTGGCCACAGAACTTCATCCGGCCGGGCCCGGGACGAGCGGCGCCGGCCGGGACCGGGGCTTGACGGTCCGGCCGCGGCGAGGGTCGACAGCGCCCGCAGCAGGGTGACGAGGTCCTGCCGGGCGTCGTAGCGGCCGGGATAGACGAGGTAGCGCCCCGGCAGCCCGAGCCGGGCGACCTCCTCGGCAGTGCCGGCAGCGGCGCCCGGAGTGAAGGCGGCCCGGGCGGCGAGCGGCACGACGTGGATCCGGTCGCGACGGAGGTGGAGGAGCCGCCGGGCCGCTCGTGCGGACGCCTCGGATCCGACGATGACGGCGGCCGCGTCGCGGAGGATCCGGACCCGCAGCCGTCGGCCGAAGCTGGCGATCGCTCCAGCCTGGTACGTGCCGGGCAGCTCCCACGGGGCAAGATCGAGGACCGAAACGACGACCGGCAGGCCCGACGCGAGCGGCGCCGCCCCGGCGGCCGTGTGGTAGACCGCCCCGTGCGCTCCGCCGCGCTCCGCGTGCCAGGCGGCGCCGAGCGACACGCCACGGAGCAGGAACGGATCGATGGTCATCGCACCCGAGCGCAGCAGCCGCGTCGGTGGCAGGAGACGTCGCCCGACGACGTCGAGGCCGTCGAACTCCGGCGCTGCGGTCGGGTCCTCGCCGCCGGCCTGGAGGAGCAGCACGAACGACTCGCCCTCCGCGGGGTCGGCGGCGTACGCGGCCAGCAGCTCGGTGAGATAGGCCGCCGTGGCCGGTGCCCGGCCAGGCTCCTGGGCCGGGCGGATGTCGAGGACGACCCGAAGCCCGGGCGGCCGCGAGACCGCCGCCGGCTCGCCGAGACCGAGCCGTCCCGGGGGCGCCTCGGGCCGGTCGGTCACGACCCCGCGGTGTCGCGCCGGCTGCGCGAGCGGAGGCGAACGCGGATCTCGTCGAAGCGGAGCTGGCAGACCACGACGAGCGCCTCGACGACGATACGGCGGCTCATCTTCGACTGGCCGACCCGCCGGTCGCGGAACGTGATCGGGACCTCGTGGATGCGCGCCTTCGCCCGGCTCGCCCGATACGTCATCTCGATCTGGAATACGTAGCCCCCGGCGTGGATGCCGTCGAACGGGATGCCGGCGAGGGTCTCGCTCCGCCACGCCTTGAAGCCGCCCGTCAGGTCGCTCGGCCGGAGGCTCAGGACGATCCGGGCGAAGATGCTCCCGCCGCGACTCACGAGCCGTCGCCCGAGGCCCCAGTCGACGACCGAACCGCCCTCGACATAGCGCGAGCCGATGACGAGATCGGCCTCGCCGTCGAGGATCGGGCCGATGAGGCTGGGCAGGGCCGTCGGGTCGTGCGACCAGTCCGAATCCATCTGGACCACGATCGCCGCGCCGGCTCCCAGCACCTGGCCGAACCCGTCGAGATAGGCACGCCCGAGGCCCTGCTTGGCCGGACGGTGGCGGACCTGGATGCGCAGGTCGGCGCCGGCGAGCCCGTCGGCGAGCCGTCCCGTGCCGTCCGGTGAGCCGTCGTCGACGACAAGAAGCGACGCCTCCGGCAGGTTCTCGAGGATGGCGGCCGTGATCGGACCGATATTCTCGGCCTCGTTGTAGGTCGGCAGCACGACCCACACGCCCCGACCCGCCCTCGTCGTCCCTTCCCTCATCGGGGCCAGTGTAGCGGCGCGACCGGGCTGGACCGGCACCGCCCGCTCAGCGGATGGTCACGGTCAGCGAAGCGCGGTTCGTGCCCCCGGCGCTGTCGCGGGCGGTCACCGCGACGGTCGCCCGGCCGGAGCCGTGGGCAGCGATCTTGAATGACACCTGGAAGCGACCGCCACCGAGAGCGACGGTCGTGCCCGCCCTCGGCTTCTTGCCGGCCTGGGCGAGGGTCACCGTCGGCTTGCCGGCCAGCGGCTCGACGCTGGCGATCGTCACCGTCAGGGTCTGGCCCGTCCGGAGGACGCTCGCCGACGGGGTCATCGAGAATGCCCCGACGAAGATCGACCGCTGGATGGTCGTCGTTCCACGCGAGGACGTGGCCTGGATCACGGCAGCGTACGCGCCCGGCGCGACCCAGGCGCCGGTGGCGGTTCGCCCGTCCCAGGTCCAGCCGTGGGGTCCGGCCTTGAGCCGCTGCCCGCCGGCGAGCGTTCGGACGACCGTCCCGCCGGCACCGACGATGCGGACCGTCACGGTCGCAGCACGGCTCAACCGGAGGCTCAGGTTCGAGGCGGCCAGGAGCCGGTCGCCGTCCTGGGGGTCGAAGGCGGTCGGGCGCCAGCGGGTCGCCCCGAGCGTCCGGTCGACGACGATCTGGCGAGTGACGATGCTCAGGTTGCCCGCGGCGTCGTAGCCGCCGAGCCGGATCGTGTACGTCCCCTCGGGCACCGGCCGGTGCCGCCGATCGCGGGCATCCCACGTCATCGTCCGGCCGCGGGTCGCGGCGAACGACCACGTCCGCACGGTCGTCGTCCCGTGCAGGATCGACAGGATGCCGCTGACGGGTTCGCTGCTGGTCCAGGTCGCGGCGGCCGTGTCGGCCACGCCGTCGCCGTCGGGAGCGATACGGCTCGGGGCGAGGTTGAGGACGAGCGTCGGCCGGGTGTCGTCGACGACGATCGTGCCGCCCCGGCCGGCCCGGTTCCCGGCCGGATCCCAGGCCGTGATGGCCAGGCGATAGGCGCCGTCGGGCACGACCCGACCGGCGTCGTCCTGCCCATTCCAGCGCACGACGGCGCGAGTCCCGCTGCCGGCGATGGTCCGGACGACGGGGCCGACCTTCGAGCCGCTGAGCCGGGCGACCGTGAACGTCCATCGCGTCGACCCGGTCGACGTCTCCGTGACGGTGACTCCGTCGGAGCGGCGGTCGCCGTTCGGGGAGATGAGGCCGGCCGTGGACGTCGCCGAGAGGACGTGCGGCGCGACGCGGTCGAGGGTGACCGCGTAGAGCGCGAGCTGGGTCGGCGTGGTCGGACGGATCGACGGCGCGGCGTACGTCCGACCGTTGTCGCGGCCGACGAGCTGGACCATGTAGGTGCCGTCGGGGACGGGTCGACCGAGGTCGAGTCGGCCGTCCCAGTCGTACGACTGCGCGCCCGAGCCGACATCGGGGATCCGTCGCGTCCCGACGAGCGTGCCGTTCGGCCGGAGGATGCGGAGGCTCATCGCGTCGAACTTCAGGTGGTTCTTCCAGCGGATGCGGAGCCGGTCCTGGGAGCCATCCCGGTTCGGCGAGAAGACCCTGGCACCGAGCGCGGTCGGGCGCTGACCGAGGCTTGCCGACCCGACATCGCCGAACGTGAGCGAATCGATCCCCGCATCGACGACCGTCGCGTTCGGGGCGACGGCAGCGCTGACGTAGCTCCGCGAGCTGTTGCGGACGGGGATCCACACGCCGCTCCGGGTGAACCGGACCGCGCTCCACTCGGCGAGCGGCCCGGTCACCTGGTACCACGTGTAGCCGTCGGCGCTCCGCGGCCCGCCGACGACGGCGACCATCTGGCCGGCCCGCAGCGTGGCGACCGTGCGGGCGGACGTGTCGGGATAGGTCCGGGCGCTGACCACGTCGACCGCGATGCGTCCGAAGCCGCCGATGGCGAGGGACGGCGTCGAGTCGTAGCGCGAGCCGGCGCTCCAGGCGCCGACGTTGCCCGGGGCATCGGTCGCCCGGACGCGGAAGGCATAGCTGTGCCCGTCGACGCCGAAGTAGACGTCGGAGGTCAGCGGCGTCCTGCTCCGCCACCCGGTCCACGGGCCACCGTCGACCGCCACCTGCACGTCGAACGACCGGATGGCCGAGACATCGGACGCCCGCCACGACACGACGAAGCCTGCGTCGCCGATGGTCGGCGGGAGGACGGCGACGCCGGCCACCGGGGCGGTCGTGTCGTGGACGAACTTGCGGGTGAGGGCGGCATAGAGGTCCGGTTTCTTCTCGTCGAACCCGAGTGCCCAGATCCCGCTGCCGCGGAGCCCGCTCGTGACGACGAGGTCGTAGCGAGCCTGGAGGGACCGGGCGTCGTCGTAGTAGACCTGCCGCCAGGTCGTGACGCAGCCGTGGCCGGTAGCACACGTCTTCTTGCGGTAGGCGAACCAGGCGGTCCCCGTCGTCGGGTCGTAGTGGCGGCCGTACTTCTTGGCCAGGGCCACCGCGGTGGCGTACGTCACCGAGGTCGGGCTCGGGTACTGCGAGCCGGTCTGGGTCGGCGCCCCGAACGACGACGTCGTCGTGCTCCACGCCCGACCGTAGTACGGCAGGCCGAGGATGAGCTTCGAGGGCGAGACGCGCTGGGTGTAGGCCTGGATCGTGTCCTCGAGGGTGTAGCCGGGCCCGCCGAGAGGGTCGATCGAGCCGGCCGTCGAGGCGCCGCCGGTCCGGTAGTCGTAGCCCATGATGAAGATCGCGTCGGCGCCGCCGGACGCGGTCGCATCCTCGATCGGGTAGTTGCCGATCGCCCCCGTCGTGTCGAAGGTCAGCTGGTAGCCGCGATGGACCCGGTCGAGCTGGCTGCGGACCGCCCGCACGAGGGTCGTGAAGTCGGCGGCATGGCCGCTCGCGATCGGCTCGAAGTCGAGGTTGACCCCGTCCGCGCCGCGATCGCGGACGGCCGCGGCGATCTGGCGGGCAAGCGTCAGGCGGGCCTTCGAGCTGCCGAGGAGGGCGGCCTGGATCGCCGCCTGACCGCTCGTCCAGGCGAACGCCGACACGGTCAGGACGACCCTCGTGTGACGGCGATGGGCGGCCTGGATCACGCTCGTCAGCTTCGAGCTCGTCCAGCCGCCCCAGCCCGTCGTCGTCTTGCCCGTGGCGTCCTTCTTCAGGAGATTCCCGTTGCGATCCGCCCCGACGCTGAAGTAGGCGATCGTCGAGAGCAGGTCGTAATCGAGGACGGTCGTCCGGTCGCCCAGCGTCCAGTACGGCAGGAAGCCGAAGACCTGGCGGCGGAGGGCCGAGGTGGCGGTCGCGTCGGGTGCCTCCGTCGTCGCCGGCGGGACCGCGAGGGCGGGGACGGCGGCGATCCGCGAGACGGTGGGGCCGTCGACCGGCGAGTCGCTGCCGATCCGGGTGTCTCGAGCGGCGGGGTCCGTCGGAACCGGCGCGCGGCCGGTCCAGCCACTTCCCTGTGGGGCAGCGGCCATGGCGCGGCCACTGGCCGAGCCGGCCGGCAGTGCCTGCGGGGCGCCACCGTCGACGGTCCAGGGGTCCTTGGCCGACGGTTGGTAGCCGACCGTCACCGACCCCCCGGGAGCGAACCGGTCAGGGTCTCCGGCGTGGGCGGCAGCGTCTCCGTACTGGACCGACGGCTGGACGGCAGCGGCGGCCGGATCGCTCGCCGACGGAAGGCCGGCGATGGAGGCCGTCGGATCGGAGGCCGCGATCGAGCCGGGCGCCGGCGCGCCGCCGAACTGGTCGACGCCGAACACCCCACCGGTTGCCGCGACAGGACCTCCGACGTCCGGCGTGTCGATACCGGGCGGGTCGGTCGTCGGCGGGTCGACGGGAGCGTCGGCGAGCGAGAGGTCGACGCCGCCGTCGGCCGTGGCGTCGAGCGCGGTGGGTGGGTCGCCGGGCACGGCAGCGGCCGCGCCGGGCGCGACCGGACCCCCGTCGGCGGTCAAGGCGGGGTCGATCACCGCGGTCGCACCGGATCCGCCGATCGCCCCGAGCCCGAGCGAGCCGTAGCCGCCCGAGCCGGCCATCGGCGAGACGACGGCGAGCGCGCCTGCGAACACGGCGATCGCGCCGGCGGACGCTAAGCGAGCGCGAAGCCGGTGCGCGGGGCGTGCAGCCATCGAGCTGGGGGTGGAGGGGGGCAACCGCTGATCCTCGGCGGCGGTCCTGGTCGTCGCTCACGTGGAGCGGCGCCGTGCCGCGGGTGTCGTCGCAGTCCCACCCTAGGCGCGTGACATGGCTCGGACAATCGTGACCTTGGTCCCGGTCCGGGCTGGTACGGATGCGTCGTGTGCGGTCCGGTGCGGACGGACGAGCGAAGGGCTCGCCCGCGTCAGTGGATCGGTACCCAGGCGCTCGTCGTGTTGTAGTGACCGGCCCCGTCACGGCCGGTGACCGTGAGGCCGAGGTTGCCCGCGCCGCTTCCGTAGAGGTGGATCGTCGCGCGGTAGGTGCTGCCCGTCACCCGTGTCATCGTCACCGTCCATGCGGCGTGCCCCGGCTGGCGGACGGTCAACTTCGCGTTGGCCGACAGTGTCTCGGCGCTGACGGCGGTCACGGTGATCGTCTGGCCACGGGCCGGGGACGTGTCGGACGGCATGATCCGGAAGCCCTCGGCCCAGACCCACGTGGTCTGCGACCACGACTCGCTGCCGTTCGTCGCGCTGACGGTCAGGGCGTACCGACCCTGCGGCGCCCACGTTCCCGAGAGGGTCCGCCCACGCCACGTGTACGAGTACGTTCCCGGCGTCAAGACATGATCGGTATACCGCTGGTAAAGGACGCTCCCGTCGGGCGCGCGAAGGATCCAGTTCACGGTGGCCGCCCGGGCCAGCCTGAACGAGAACGTCGTGCTCTTCGCATAGGCGTCGTTGTCTTGCGGGTAGAAGTAGTGGCTGGAGGCGACGACGTTCGATAGCGATCCATAGACAGCGACATCGTCGGTAAGACTGCTGCCGACATTGCCGGCCAGGTCCCGCGGGGCGAGCTGGACCGAGTAGCGACCGTCCGGAGCGACACCGCCGGCGTCGGTGTCGCCGGCCCACACGACGCTCCCCGCCCCGGCCGCGGTCTTCACGGAGAGGTGGCGGATCACCGTCCCGCCGGCGTCGTGGATGGTGGCGTCGATGAAGCCGGCCTCGTTCGTGTCGTAGGCGAAGGCGACCGTATCGCCGACACCATCCCCGTTGGGACTGAAGGTCGGCGGCGACGGGTCGGTCGCGGTGGCAGTGAGCGGAGCCGGTGCCGGCGCGAAGGATGGTGCGACCGTGTCGACGGTGACGGTCCCGGTTCGTGTGCCGACCGGATTGCCCCACCCGTCGGCGGCACTGATCCTGTACGAGTACGCCCCATCGGCGACCGGAGTGCCGGCGTCCAGGCCGGACCACGTCGCGTCGTATGTCCGGCCGCTGCCGGAGACCGTCTGGAGGACGTCACCGACGGCGTCGTCGAAGTCGACGTGCCAGGCGACCGACTCGGAGAACTGGCCGGCGACGTCGAACGTGTCCTGGCTGCCGTCGCCGTTGGGGCTGAAGGCGCCGGTGCCGGCATCCGCGGTCCATACCGCCGGGCCCTGGCTGTCGCGCGGTCGGAGGCTCGGACCGGCCATGAATCCGCTGGTGGAGCCGTCGAGCGTGTGGACCGCGTAGACGGGGATGCCGTCGACGGCCGGCTCGATCGCGTCGAGGCGCATCTTCGTGTCGATGGGGAGGGTCGCCGGGGCGAGGCCCGTCCCCGGGTCGGGGGTCAGGGCGGCGTCGGCGTAGAGTCCCGCACCGTCGGCGGCGACCGACGCGGCCCCCGGCACGACGAGACTCGTCGGGTCGACGTCGGTGGCGGCGTAGCGGGCGCCGGTCACGTCCTGGGTCTGGAGGTCGAGCTTGCCGACGATCGAGCGGTGGAACGGCGGCTTGTTCACGCCGTCGGGATCCATCTCGGCTGTATAGCCCGACGAGCGCGTCGAGGCGTACGAGATGACGTGGTTGTTGAAGTTCGGGTCGGCCCGCCACATCGAGTCGACGGAGCGGTGAGTCGTGAACAGCTGGCGGACGTACCAGGCGGCGCCACCGTACAGGCCCTGGCCGTAGACCTCGGCGACGACGGCGCGGGCGCCGGCGGCGATCCAGCCCGCGCCCATGTTGTCGACGCGTTGCTTGGCGACCGTCAGCGTCGGATCGGGGTTACCCGGCTCGGAGTTGCCGGCCGAGTAGCACAGGTGGGCGAGGATCACGACGGCGTTCGGGGCGAGGTGGATGTCACGGGCGAGGTAGTACTCGCCGTAATACTTGGTCGTCGAGTTGTCCGTACCGGCCGACGGGTTGAGCCCGAGGCCGTCCTTCGTGTATGTCTGGTACGGGGCGTACGGGCTCGGCCAGCCGTTGCCGTGGCCCATGTAGATGACGACCGAGGCGCCCTGGAGGGCGGCCTCCACCTTGGCCCAGGTGGCCGTCGGCGAGTAGATGCGGACCACGTTATTGGTGTACTTCGTGGCCTCGACGGCGGCCGCCTCGGCGTCGCTCTTGTAGGACGCGGTCGAGCCGGCGACCGGGCCGACGATGATGACGACCTTGGGGTTGGCCGGCGGAGCGGCGGCCGCTGCGGTCGCGGTCGCGGCGAGGGGCAGGGCAAGGCCCGCGACGAGGATCGAGGTCGCGAGGATCCTGGAGGCGGGCATCCGCAACGGTCGGGTCTCCGAGCCTTGGTTTCGGGCACGCGGAGAGCGCGTGTCGCACCAGCCTCGCGGTCGGGCGGCGGCATCTCAATCGCGGGATGGTCCCCCACCCTGCTGGGCCGTTCGGCGCCGGTGGGGTTGATGCGGTCGGAAGCGGTGGGCTGCGGAGACGTCAGGCGGGACCGGCGTCTGCCTGGCGTTCCTCGCGGGCGGCGCGTCGACGCACCGGTCGGGGTCAGCCGCGCAGCGTCGCGACGAGCTCGGCGAGCGTCGGGTTCGAGCGATCGCGGTCCGACAGGATCGGCCGGCCGTCCGGGGTCGGGAGATCGGTCGGCCACGGAACGGCGGCCGACGGGTCGTCCCAGGAGAAGCCGAGCTCGTCCGTCCCGTCGTACTCGTCGGTCACGAGGTAGAGGAGGTCGAGCGGCTCGAGGGCGAGGAAGCCGTGGGCCACACCGGCCGGGATGACCACCCACTCGTCCGGGCCCATCTCGCGCGTCTCCACCGCCGGCTCGGCCCGGCCATGGAGGACGTCGCGCACGTCGACGAGGGCGACGAATGCCCGTCCGCCGATCACGACCCAGTAGTCCAGCTGGTGCCGATGGCAGTGCAGCCCGCGCAGCACGCCCGGTGCCGACGTCGACAGGTTCGCCTGGACGAACCGCGGTGGGCGCCCGGCGGCCACGTCCGCGGTCGGACCGGTCTCCGCGGGGTCGAGGGCACCGAACCCGCTCGAGCGCCAGAGTTCGCGGAACATGCCCCGCTCGTCCTGGTGGCGGGCGATCCGGCCCGACCGGATGCCGGGGATCGAGCTCATCGGGCGGGATCGCCGGCGCTCGAGGCCGCGCGGAGGAGGATCGGGGCGTAGTCGGCCATGGCGTCCGGCCACGGCCGCAATGGCTCACCGGAGGGTAGCGGCGTCTGCTCGAGGACCCCCCAGCGCGGCGGCGTCGACGCGCGGTCCCAGGTCGTCGCCGGGACGTCCTCGACCTCGACCGCGAGACCCGCCCGACCGACGACGTAGCGGGCCCAGTCGGCCCGACTCGCGAACGACCCGTCGACGACGTGGTGGGTCCCGGCGAACACCCCGGCTCCAAGCAGCTCGACGACGGCCTCGGCCACGTCGGCCACATAGGTCGGCGTGCCGTACTCGTCGCCGACCACCCGCAGCCGTTCCCGCCGCTCGACCGCTCGATCGGCCGCCCGCAGGATCTTGGTCGGGAAGTCGGGCTCGCCGGGTCCGAACAGCCAGGCCGTGCGGACGATGGCGAGCTGCGACGATGCCCCATCGAACGCGGCCGTGGCTGCCTCCTCGCCGGCGAGCTTCGAGGCGCCGTACGGGTTGATCGGAGCGGGCGGATCGGTCGGCAGGTAGCCGCGACCGTCGAGTCGGCGGCCGTCGAAGACCTCGTTCGTCGAGATCGCGATCAGGTCGACGCCGGCCTCGGCGCAGGCGGCCGCGAGGACCCCCGTCGCGGAGCCGTTCCGGCGCAGGGCCGTCTCCGGCTCGCGGGCGCAGCCATCGACGTCGGTCCAGGCCGCCGCGTGGACGATCGCCTCGGGCCGATCGCGGGCGATGAGGGCGGCGGCCGATCCCGGCTCGTCGAGATCGAAGTCGGGTCGGGTCCAGGCGAGCGGTCCGGCCAGGCCGGTGAACGGCGCGTCGGCGAGCGCGGCAACCAGCGCCCGACCGAGTCGGCCCTTCGCTCCGGTGACCGCGACCCGCATCGGTCAGCCGGCCGCGGCTGGGTCGCCGGCAGCGCCGGAGTCTCTGGCGGCGCTCGGAGCGTCGGCCGCCGAGGAACCGGCGAGTCGATCGGCGTACTGTCGGGCGTAGTAGGCATCCCACTCCCCGGACCGCCGCCCGCGCCACCAGCCGTCGTTGGCGACGAACCAGTCCACCGTCTCCGCGATACCGACGCCGAACGCCGTGCGGTTCCGCCAGCCGAGCGCCTCGAGCCGCGTCCCGTCCATCGCGTAGCGTCGGTCGTGACCCGGCCGGTCCTCGACCGTCCGGACCAGCGACCAGGGCTTGCCGAGGCGCTCCAGGAGGGCCGCCACGACCTCCCGGTTGGTGAGCTCGACCGATCCCGGGACGTTGTACGTCTCACCCGAGGCGCCGTGGCGAAGGACGTGCTCGATCGCCCCGGCGTGGTCCGAAACGAAGAGCCAGTCGCGGCGCTGGAGGCCGTCCCCATAGAGCGGCAGAGACTGGTCGTCGATCGCGTTGGTGATGAACAGCGGGATGAGCTTCTCCGGGTGCTGGTAGGGCCCATAGGTGTTGGAGCCGCGGGTGACGACCGCGTCGATCCCATGGGTCACCACGTAGCTGCGGACGAGCAGCTCGCCGGCCGCCTTGGCCGCCGAATACGGCGAGCGCGGAGCGAGCGCGTCGTCCTCCCGGGACTGGCCGGTGGGGACCGACCCGTAGACCTCGTCGGTCGAGACCTGGAGGAACCGCGGGGCCGACGGCCGCTCGCCGGCGTTCGCCCGGTCGCGCTCGCGGCGGCAGGCCTCGAGGAGGACGTGGACGCCGATCACGCCGGTCACGAGGAACGCCTCGGGATCGAGGATCGACCGGTCGACGTGCGATTCCGCGGCGAAGTTGACCACCGCATCCGCCTCGCCGACGAGCGGCCCGACCACGGCCGCGTCGGCGATGTCGCCGTGCACGAAGCGGAACCGGCTCGCTTGCTCGGGATCGGCCTCGACCGCGGCGAGATCGGCCCGGTCGCCGGCGTACGTCAGCTTGTCGAGGACGACGATCCGGGTGCCGTCGCGGCGGGCGAGGATGTCACGGACGAAGCAGCTGCCGATGAATCCGGCACCGCCGGTGACGAGAAGGCGCGCGCCGGGCGCCGACCATGGGGCGGGCGATCCCGTCGCCCGGTCCCCGGTCACTCGTCCCGCTCCGCTCCGACCTGCCGTGGCGGCGCGAGCCGGCCCGCGGCGTCGTCCTCGGCGGCGATCTCGGCGGCCCGGAGGAGGGAGGAGACCGTCCCGGCATCGGCCCACTGGCCGTCGTAGACCCGGCTGAACAGGCCGCCGCCGGGGATGTAGTGGTTGAGGACGTCGGTGATCTCGAACTCGCCGCGACCGGACGGGGCGAGGCGGTCGATCACGGCGAAGGCGTCCGGCCGGAGGAAGTAGACCCCGATCGGGATCAGGTCGCTCTTCGGCTGGGCCGGCTTCTCCTCGAAGCCGACAACGGACCCGGCGGCGTCGAGCTCGGCCACCCCGAACCGCTCCGGATCGGGCACCCGGTAGAGGAGCGTCCCGGCCTGCCACGGACCGGCCTCGAATTCCGCGGCGGTCGCGCCGAGGGCGGGGCCGCGCAGGATGTTGTCGCCGAGGACGCAGCAGAAGGCATCGTCGCCGACGAAGTCCCGGGCGAGGCCGATGGCATGGGCGATGCCGTGCGCCCCTCGCTGGTAGCGGTAGGTCAGGTCGAGCCCGAACTGCCGGCCGTCGCCGAGCAGCTCGACGACGTCACCGACGCTCTTGCCACCGACGATCACGAGGACCTCGCGGATGTCCATCCCGGCCAGGGTCTCGATCGGGTAGTAGATCATCGGCCGGTCGTAGATCGGCAGCAGGTGCTTGTTGGTGACGATGGTCAGTGGGAACAGCCGAGTCGCCGTTCCGCCGGCGAGCACGATCCCCTTCATCGTCCGTGAGAGTAATTCACGGCGCGGCGCTCCCGCCCGGGCTCGGCGACGGCGTGGGCAGGCCGCCGGCGTAGTCGGTGATGACGAGGAGGTACTCGACCTTGTCGAGATCGGCCGTCGGCTGGAGGAAGGCCGTCTGGACGATGGCGTTGGCGTCCCGCTGGACGTCGACCACCTGGCCGATCAGGAGCCCCTTCGGATAGGGCGAGCGGATCCCGTTGCCGAGCTCGATCCCGGCCGTCAGGACCTGGTCGCCGATGTTGACCCGCTCGGTCGATTCGATGTTCTCCATCGCGAGCACGCCGCCCAGCTGCCCCGACACGTCGCCCATGGCGCGGGAGGCGTCGACGATGCCGGTCACGGTCGAGCTCGGGTCGTTGATGAGTGTCACGTGGGCCGTCCCCGGCGAGGCGTCCGTGACCCGGCCGGCGAGCGCGCCGCCGGCGGCGATGACGACGTCCCCGACGGCCAGCCCATCGGACGTGCCCCGGTCGATGGTCACGATCCGGCCGATCTCGGGGCGCTCGCGACCGATGACCGAGGCGGCGATGGTGTGGTACGTCGATCCCGACTTGACCTCGAGCAGGGCGGTCAGCTGGTCGTTCTCGCGCTGGACCTCGTCGACGTGGGCGTTCTCGGCCCGCAGCCGGGCGTTCTCCGCCTGGAGGTCGGCGTTGTCCTGGCGGAGCGTGTCGATGTCGTTGATCGCGGCGACGACCGACCCGACCGTCGCGGCGACGCCGGACACCGTCGTCTGGAGGGGCTTGAAGGCGAACCCGACGCCCGACTGGAGGCCGTGGACGGCCGGGGACGACGAGAGGGCCATGCAGCCGAGGCTTACCCCGAGGAGGACCGCGAAGAGGATGGTCCGGCGCCGGACGAGCCGGGCGCCCCGGGACGGGTTGGACGCGGACATCGCGACTGGTCTCGCTACCGGCGGCTCAGCGCGGGGCGCGCGCGTACGTGTCGGCGACGAGCACGCGTTCCATCCGATCGAGCTCCTCGAGGACGACGCCCGTGCCGCGCGCGACGCAGGTCAGCGGGTCGTCGGCGATGTGGACCGGCATCTGGGTCGCCTCGGCGACTCGTCGGTCGAGACCGGACAGGAGGGCGCCTCCACCGGCCAGGACGATGCCCTGGTCCATGATGTCGGCCACGAGCTCCGGCGGCGTCTCCTCGATCGTGTCCTTGATGGTGTCCACGATCTGCTGGACGGAGGGCTCGATCGCCTCCCGGATCTGGTCGGCACCGACCTCGACGCTGCGGGGCAGGCCAGTCAGCAGGTCGCGGCCGCGAAGGGTGACCCGCTGGACGTCCCATTCGCCGGGGTAGGCGGACGCGATGGCGATCTTGATGTCCTCGGCGGTCCGCTCGCCGAGGAAGAGGTTGTACTCGCGGCGGGCGAAGGTGACGATGTCCTGGTCCATCTCGTCGCCGCCGATACGGATGCTCCGGCTCACGACGATCCCGCCGAGGCTGATCACGGCGACTTCCGTCGTGCCACCGCCGATGTCGACGATGAGGCTGCCGGACGGCTCGCTCACCGGCAGGCCCGCCCCGATGGCTGCCGCCATCGGCTCCTCGATGAGGCGTGCCCAGCGCGCCCCGGCGTTGAGGGCGGCATCGCGGACGGCCCGCTTCTCGACCTCGGTGACGCCGGACGGGATGCCGAGGATCATCCGCGGCCGGGGGATGAGGCCGAGGCTCTTGTGCACCTCGTGGACGAAGTACCGGATCATCTGCTCGGTGACGTCGAAGTCGCTGATGACCCCGTCCCGGAGCGGGCGCACGGCGATGATGTTGGCCGGTGTCCGGCCGACCATCCGCTTCGCCTCGGCTCCGACGGCGAGGACCCGTTTGGTCTTCGCGTCGATGGCGACGACGCTCGGTTCGCTCATGACGATGCCGCGATCGCGAACGTGGACGAGCGTGTTCGCGGTTCCGAGGTCGATCCCGATATCGCGGGAGAACATGCCGAGGAGAGCGTCGAACATGCGCTAGGTGGATCCTTCGTGAGGGTTGGCGGGAACGCCGAGTCGGGTGACGTCTTGCTGCACGACCGGGCCGCCGTGCCGCGGGAGCTCCAGCTGCGCACGAGTGTTGCGCCCGTGCTCAGGCCGGGTCGGAGCCGTGAGAGCCCGTGCAGTATACGCGCCGCGCTTCCGAAGCTCGGTCGACGCTATCCGAGGTCGAGCCGACCGGCGCTCGTGGGCGCCGACGCGGTCGGCCGGGGTTGACCCGGGCTCGCGCCCGGGCCGTGGCCGACGAGGGCGTCCACTCCGCCGAGGGTGAGGAACACCCCGACCGCCACGAGGAGGGCGGCGACGATCAGGGCCGAGACTGAGCGGACCCGCCGGCGGGTCGGGACCGGGACGGGCTGAGCCGGTGACAGGGGAGGGTCAGTGACCTCCTCCGGCACGGGGGCATCGACCGCTGCAGTGTCCTCGGCAGGTGCCATCTCCGCGGCCGGCGCCATCTCCTCGGTCGGCGCCATCCCTCCGGGCGGCGGCGCTTCGATGGGCGCGGCTTCCTTGGTCTCGGTCTCGGTCGCCTCCTCGTTCACCGCGACAGTTTCGCCCAGATCGACGAGGGTCATTGCGACCGACGGTGCCCGGCGCCGGCTGCACCACCCGGGCGGTCGAAGAGGACCCCGCGGTCGCGGAGACTGACGAAGGCATCGTGGCCGATCACGAGATGGTCGAGCAGGTCGATGTCGAGGAGCCGTCCCGCTGCGAGCGCTTCGGCGGTCAGGTGGAGGTCGTCCGGGCTCGGCGTCGGGTCGCCCGACGGGTGGTTGTGGACGAGGATGATCCCCGTCGCGTTGACCCGCACCGCATCGCGGAACAGCTCGCCGACCCGCACGAGCGACGAGTTGACGTTGCCCTGGTAGACGGTCACGACCCGGAGGACGACGTTCTTCGTATTGAGGAGGACCGCCCGCAGCTCCTCCCGCTCGAGGCGACCCATCTGGAGGATGAGGCGGTCGGCCACGTCGGTCGGCGAACGGACCGTCCAGCGCCCGGCCGGCCAATCGGCGAGGAGCCGGCGTCCGAGCTCGAACGCCGCCGTGAGCTGGGCCGCCCTGGCCGCCCCCACGCCGGGCAGACCGGCCAGTTCGACCTCACTCGCCCGGGCGAGGCCGGCGAGGCCGTCGTGTCGGGCGAGCGCCTCTTCGGCGAGGTCGACGGCCGACGCTCCGCGGGTGCCGGAGCCCCAGAGGAGGGCGACGAGCTCGGCGGCGGTCAGGCCGCCGGCGCCCCTGAGGGCGAGACGCTCCCGCGGTCGTTCAGCGGCCGGGAGCTCACGGATGGTGCGGCCGGGGTGCGGCAGGGACACGCGACGCCTCCACCGAGCGACGTTGGGCGTCCCCGGGACCCGGACGACGAGAGCCCGCCGATTCCCCCCGCCATCCGGATCCAAGGGACGGGACGGACACTACCGAGGGGCGCTCACCCGGCACTCACCCGGTCGTAAGGGCCGTGGCGCGGCCGCTGCACCGCGGCACATCGCGCCGGGTCAGCCGGCCGAGACGCTCCCGGCGATGAGGACGAGCAGGCCGTTGAACGTGGCATGGAGCGCGATCGGCGCTGCGAGCGAGCGTCGCTCGACGAAGAGCCAGCCGAGCGCCATCGCCACCGGGATGCGGGTCGTGAAGGCGAACAGTGCTCGCCCCGCCGCGTCCGCGAAATCCGCGCCGCCGACCGTGAGGACGTGGACGGCGGCGAAGAAGATCGCCGCTCGCAGGACGGCTGCCCGCAGGGACATCGTCCGCGACCAGGCCGTCGTCGCGAATCCCCGGAAGAACGTTTCCTCGCCGATGGGCGCCATGACCGCCGCGGCGACGAAGTTGAAGGCCAGCCCGCCGCTGCCTCCGCTCGGGGGGAGAGGGCTGTCGGGGAGCGGCAGGACGAGGGCGAGGAGGCCGGCGACGATCGTGGTGATGGCGATGATCGGAAGCGCCAGGACGACGCCCCAGGCCACATCCCGGGCGAGATCCGCCGTCGCCCGCCCGCCCATCCCCATATCGCGCCAGCCGAGCGCGCCGGTCCCCACGACGAGGAACCGGATGAGCCCGATGTAGATGAGCGCCTGGATCGTCACCGAGATGAGCGTGGCGGCAGGACTCGCCGTGTCGAGGCCGAGAGCGACGAGCGGCGCCGCCACGATCGTGACGGCGAGGATGGAGACCGGGACCGACGCGGCGAACACGAGGAACGGCGAGGGGCCTGTGTAGCCGGCAGACGCCCGTTTCCTGCGCTCGATCGCCTGCGAGCCGGCCCCGGCCACGAGCCCGAGCGAGAGGAGCGCCAGCCCCGCGATGGCGAGAACGAGGGCGGCCGTCCGGCCGACGCCGGCCAGGAAGGCGACGAAGAGGATCGCCCCGCCCATGACGAAGGCGAGCCAGCCGAGGAAGAAGAGGCCCGGGGCCGCCCGACCCTCGACGGTGAAGGTATGGAGACCCGGTCGGGCCGCCGATGGATCGGCCGTGCCGGCGGGAAGCTCGGGGTCGCCGTCGGGCGGTGGGATCGACCCGGCCCCGTCGGCCGGCCGGTCCGGGCCGGTCAACGCTCGGGCAGCGGATCCGAGGCGGAGCGCGCCGAGCGCGAGGCCCGTATCCGGGCCGGCGCCGGCATGGCGGAGGGGATCCCGACCGGTCGGGAAGCGCCCGTCAGGTCGGGCACGGAGGCCGGGACATCACGTCGTTCGAAGTCCTTGCCGCACCACGCGCACAGCGACCAGTCGAGGCCGACCAGGCGGCTGCAATTCGGGCAGACGCGCTTGAGGCGAGTGCGGCAGATCGGGCAGATGATCCACTCGTCGTTGACCCGTCGCGCGCAGGTCGGGCATGAGGCGACCGCCTCGACCTCGGCGAGGAGCGCCTCCTCGGCGAGATTGCGCTCGTAGACCTCGCCGATCCGCTCATGGGGACGGACGATGCGATAGACGATGACGGCGGCCAGGAAGGCGACCGGCGAGAAGACGATGATGAACGCCGCCGCGACATACGGGAGGATCGGGTTCTCGGTCCGGAGCTGCATGTCCCGGAATGCCCAGTACGCGGCGGCCAGCCAGATGATGACGACGTAGATGAAGATGACCTGGCCGGCGGTCCGGACGATGGGGTTCCCGAAGAAGTCGCTGACCGCGCTCCCGAACTGGGCGATGATCTGATCCATGCGCCGGTCGTCGTGCCTCCGGTGGTGTCCCTGTCAGCCCTGACCTCGCGGCAGTGTAGCAGGAGCTCTCGCGAACCCGGACGCGCGCGACCTCCGCGGCGTTACGGCTGGGAGGCGGCCGACCTGCGGGCGGGACGAAGATCGAGCAGGCCGCCGACGACGAGGAGGACGGCCCCGAGGGCCATCGCATCGACGCCCGGGCCGGTCCCGAAGGGCCCGGTCAGGTAGCTCCAGGCCAGCCCGAGGAGCAGGCCGCCGAGGAGCAATGGCAGGGCGATCGCACGCGCCTCGCGGGGCAGCTTGTTGGGCACGATCGTCACGATGAGCAGCGCGATGGACGCGGCGAACAGGAGCAGGTAGGCCGGGTTGGCCAGGCCCCACTGGCCGAGATACGTGCGGTCGCCCTGCGTGCCGAGGACCCCGTTGCGGGCCCACGGCAGGACGAAGGCGACGGCGGCGATCACGGACCCGACCGCGGTGGCCCACTCGCCGGCGCCCTCGGGCGACCGCAGGTGGGCGAACAGACCGGTCTTCGGCGCGGCGGCCGCGTCCGCGGGCCGGGCCGTCGGCGCCGGCGTCCCGAACGACGGGTAGGTGGCCGCCGTGTCGGACGATGTGGAATACCAGCGGCTCGGCAGCGCGGCCGTCGCCGCCGCCGCCGACGGAAGGGCGGCGGACGCGGCGGGGCGGGGAGCCGTCGTGAGCGGCATCGCGGCACCCCGGCGATCGGCACTGATCACCGCGCTCGGCGCGAGGTAGGCACCGGGGACCGACGAGGAGAGAGGGGGCTCGGCAGATCGGGCGACGTCCGGCCGGGGCGGTACCACCGACCACTCCTCACCATCGACCGGCTTGGCCACCGACGGTCGGGGCCCGGTCCAGTCGTCGAGGATGGGCGGAGCCGAGGGCGTCTCGCCGGCGGCGAGGCTCGGGACTTCGGGAGCGAGCGACGCTTCGAGGGCGAGCGATGCCGCCGGAGCGACCGTCGACACCTGCTCGACCGCCGGCGTCGGTGCCGCGACCGGAGTCGCCTCCGCGGGCACGTCGAGGTCCGCGGCCGGCGAGGGCGGGAACGGTTCAGTGGCCGCCGATTGCGATCGTGGGCGGACGGTCGCAGCGGACCGCGCCTCGTCGAGCGGGACCGTCGACACCGCGGCCTCGGCAGTGGCCGCAGGATCGGCCCGCCGGGTCGACGAACCACGAGCCGCGCTCGCGGTGCTTCGTTTCGGGGCGCGCCGGCTGGTACCGGAGACGGACGCCAGCAGCGTCCCGCATGCCGCACAGGACAATCGACCGTAAGGGACCGCGGCCCCACAACCGGGGCAGACGACCGTCTTCGTCGCCACGAACATCCTCCAGGGACCTGCCATCGGCAGGCGACAGCCGAGAGCGTGCCATGGCGGGGGAGCCCGGACCAATCCCCCAGCCGGCCATCCGGGCGCGCCGAACGTCCCATCCGGCCGCCGTCAACGCCGCGGTCGGCGGACCTCCGCGGTCCACAGCAGGCCCCGCCACGTTGCACAGATCGCGCTGATGACGAGGGCGCCGATCCACGTCGCGGCGAGCACGACCATCGACCCGCCGACGGCGACCGGAGCGGCCCGCGCCTCGACGAGACTGCGCAGGCCAGACCAGGCCGCCGCGGCCACCAGGAGCGGCACGATGAGAACCGCCAGGCCGGCAACGTCGAGTGCCGCCGTCGCGACGGTCGACAGGGGGCGCCGGACGACATGGCCGACGGCCCCCCGGAGCGCGCGGCCGACCCCTGCCCGCTCGAGGACGACGAGCCGGATCGCGATGCCGCCGAGGACCTCGACGACGAGCCAGGTCGCGACGACGACCGCGATCGGCCGGGCGGCCTCCTCGATGACCCGAAGG
Source organism: uncultured Chloroflexia bacterium (assembly GCA_963745405.1). GTDB lineage: Bacteria > Chloroflexota > Limnocylindria > Limnocylindrales > CSP1-4 > C-114. Next base: position 900,144 of record CAVUWY010000002.1, read on the forward strand.
ACCAGCGGCGTCGCGACGTCGGTCGGCGCGGTGAGCTCCGCGTAGAGGACGTCGAAGATCGGGCGGGCCGTGACCGCCATCGCGGCGACGAGGACGAGGTCGCCGATGAGCCGGATCTCCGTCGACCGCCGGATCACCGCTGGCGCGGCGGGCCCGACGAGCGACCTGTCCGGTGTCGGCTCGAGAGCCGTGGCCAGGACGGCGTCCGTGACGGCCCCGACGCCGGTACCGGCGACGATGATGACCACCACGGCGACTCCGGCGGCGACCAGCACGACGACCGCGTCGGTCGTGAGGCCGGCCGCCGTGATGGCCGTCGGCCCGATGAGGTTGGCCAGGCCGACTGCCGACGGGAACGGCACGATCGCGAGGAGCAGGACGAGGATCCCGCCGCGGGCCAGGAAGCCGGCCAGGGCGACCGGCCAGAGGGACGGCGTCGAGAGCGTGGACCGGGTCGCCCGGGCGACTCCCGCGCCCCACGTCGGCAACGCGATCGAACCGTCGGGCTCGGCCACGGTCCGGCCCCCGATGCCGGCGCTCACGACCGCTCGGCGATCAGGGCGCCGGGCTGGCGCTCGGTGTCGGAACGGCGCTCGGCGCCGGGACCGCGCTCGGGCCGGGGCTCACGCCGACCAGGGCGTCAAGGCGACGGAGGGCGTCCTGGACGAGCGCCATCTCCCGTCCGTAGGTCGCGAAGTCACCGTTGCGCAGGGCGGTCTGAGCGAGCTCGAAGTGCTGGTTCGCGTAGGCGACGAGGCCCTGGACGTCGGCGGGCAGCGGCGTGCCGGGCCCCGGCGAGCCGGACGGAGCGGGCGTCACGCCGGGCGATGGGCTCGGCGGCGGACTCGTCCCGCCTCCCGGCGAGCCGAACCCTCCGGCGAGGAGCAGGTCGATCGACTCCTGGAGCGTGTTGCCCCACACGACGACATTCGAGTTGGCGAGCACGATCTTCTGGAGCTGCGGGAACGACGAGTTGGCCGACTGGAGGTAGATCGGCTGGAGGTAGATGAGCGAATTCTGGAGCGGGATCACGATGAGGTTGCCCTTGATGACCTTGCTGCCGGCCTGGTCCCACAGGCTCACCTGCGACGAGATCGTCGGCTCCGCGTCTATCCGGGCCTCGATCTGGTTCGGCCCCTGGACCGTGGTGTCCTGGGCGAACTGATAGACCCGCACCTCCCCTCGGTTCGGTGAATCGTTCCGGGCGGCGACCCAGGCGATCATGTTCGGGCGGGCCTTCGGCACCATCGGCTGGAGGAGGAGGAACTCGGGGTTCGGCTCATCGGGCAGCCGCATGTACACGTAGTAGGCCTCGGGCGGCAGGCTCTGCGTGCTCCCCGTCGGGCTCGGCACGGTCCACAGGTCGTTGTGGGCGTAGAACGTCCCCGGGTTGGTCACGTGATACGTCGCGAACTGGGCCGTCTGGACGTTGAACAGCTCCTCCGGGACCCGCAGGTGGGCCTGGAGGTCGGCCGGCATCTGGGAGATCGGGGTGAACAGGGACGGGAAGACGCCCTCGTAGGCCCGGATGATCGGGTCGGTCGGGTCGTTCACGTAGAACGTCATCGACCCGTCGTAGGCGTCCATGACGATCTTCACGCTGTTCCGGATGTAGTTGAAGCTGTTGTTGGCCAGGCCGCTGTCGGGCCCGAGGTCGCTCCCGTCGAACGACTGGGCGTTGGGGAAGCGGTCGCTGATCGTGTAGGCGTCCTGGACATAGACGAGGCGGCCCGACGAGGTCACGACGAGATACGGGTCCTTGTCGAAGCGGAGGAACGGCGCGATGAGGCCGAGCCGGTCGCTGAGCGAGCGATGGAACAGCAGCTGACTGTCGCCGGTGATCTGGTCGCTGATCAGGAGGTTGAGGTCGCGGAAGCGGAAGGCGAAGAGGAGGCGTGACAGGGTCGTATCGAGCTTGATGCCGCTCGTCCCGGTCCACGGCGGGGCCGGCTGGCCGTCAGAGCCGCTGCCGCTCGAATCGGACCCCAGCGGGTAGTCGAAGGCCGGTTGCACCGCATCGACGATGACGTAGTCCGACGGCCGCTCGCCGAAGTAGATCCGCGGCTGGGTGATCGTCGGGGCGCCGTTGATCGAGACCGGCGGCAGGTCCTTGATGATGAGGTCGGGCTGGCCGTTCGGGGTCGCCTGGTTGACGGGGACCATGGCCAGGCCGATGCCGTGAGTGAAGGTGATGCGCTGGTTCACCCACGAGTCCGCCTGCGGGTTCTTCTCCGGCGCCAGCTCGCGGGCCGCCAGCATCACCTGGCGGTCCTGGCCGTTGATCACGTAGCGGTCCGTGTCGACGTCGGTGAAGTCGTAGTACTGGCGGATCGTCTGGAGCTGGTCGAGCGTGTCGCCGAGCGGCCGGTAGTCCCACAGGCGGGCGTTCTGGAAGGTCGCCGATTTCCTGCTGGACGATGGCCGCCGTCAAGGGAGCCGAGCCGTCGAACGGGGTCGATCCCCAGTTCGTCAGGTTGAAGGCGAGCCTCGTCATGGTGATGTTGTTGTTGATGTAGGGGCTCTCCTGGGCGAACTCGTTGGGCTTGACGGAGAGCTGCTGGACAAGCGAGGGGTAGACAGTCCCGAGGACGAACGAGGCGACGAGCCAGGAGGCGACGACCACCCCGAGCGGCCAGATCCAGCGGGTGAAGGCGGCGCCGACGAGGAACGCGCCGGCCAGGGCGGCGATGACGGTCAGGACGTCGAAGGCGAGGAACTGGGCGTGCTCGTCGGTGAAGCTGACACCGGTCGCGACGCCCCGGTTCGAGTAGACGAGCTCGAGCTTGTCGAGCTGGTAGCCGATCGCGACGAGGATGAGCAGGAGGCCGCCGAGGACCGCCAGGTGGACCCGCACCCGGGTCGTCAGCGTCAGGCCCGACTCGATGAAGCCGACCGTGTAACGGGCCGCCGCCAGGAGCAGGGCGCCGATGAGGAGGCTCGTCGCGACCGACTGCAGGAGCCGGATGAACGGCAGCTGGAAGAGGTAGAAGCCGATGTCCCGGCCGAACACCGGGTCGACGACCGGGGGCGCACCGGCCGGCGCGAACGTGACCTGGTGGGCCCAGAGCTGGATCGTCTCCCAGTTCGAGGCGATCCCGCCGGCTATGCCGAGGGCGAAGACGATCCCGATGACGACGAGGACGATCCGGGAGATCGGCGTGAGCTCGGGGAGGTCGTCCGCCTCGAGGACGACGGTCCGCGCCGGAGGCGGTCGCCGGCCGACGCCGCCGTAGCCGCTGAAGCGCGGGTCGTCGCGGGTGCCGAAGCCCTGGTAGCGTCCCTGGAACTGGTTCCGCTCCTCGGCCCGCTGGGCGGCCTCCCAGATGCGGTCCATGAACGAGCCCGCGCCACCGCGCCCGGTCGCCGGCGGCACGACCCGATCGGCCAGCCACAGGCTGCCGAGGAGGAAGACGAGGGCGATGAGGAGCGCCCCGACGAACAGGCCGGCCTGGGTGAGGATGCGGGTCCAGAAGACGCTGTCGAAGCCGACGCTGCGATACCAGATCGCATCGGTCCACAGGGTGACGATGCTGCCGCCGAGGGTGAACAGGAGGATGAAGGCAACGACGATCGCGGCCAGTGCGACCCGGCCGCGGCCCCACCGACGACGACCGGCACCATCGTTCGGGCCCCCCGCCGGCGGCCGTCGTCCGCTGCCGCCGTCATGGCCGCCGCCCGATCCGGGATGGCCTCGCCGAGCGTCGATCGGCGTCGGCTCCGGCCCGGGCGGGGTCGCCTCGTCGTCGGAGGCATCGTCGGACGCGTCCTCCCCATCGGCCCGGTCGTCGTCGTGGTGGTCAATGGACCCGGTCGACCCGCGGCCGCTCTTGCCCGCGTGGCCTGTGTCGGGGTCCGCCGCATCCGCCTCGCCGTCATCCCCGTCGGCGTCGTCGCCATGGCCGTGGCCGGAGTCCCGATCGGGCCCTTCGGCGGCGTCGCGCCCGGATGCCGCCGCCTGACGGCGTCGGAGCTCGTCCATGAACTCGTCGAACAGGTCACGCATGGCGGTCGAGGGAGTCTACCCTGCACTCGCCTGAGACGCCGTCGAACGCGACGACGATCGTGGCCGCCCCTGCGGCCGCCCTCGCAGAAGGCCCTTTCCGCTCGCCCTGTCAGGGCCGGCCGAGGCCCTCGACGGCTCGGCCGAAGGCGACGAGGACCGCCTCGGCGAACTCGTTGGGCCGCATCGCCGCTGCTCGCATCGGCTCGGGGCGGATGGCCACGAGGACCGCCAGCGGGGCGTCCCAGGGCCGGGACCCGTCGACCGGCGGGATCGCGGCGGCGACCCGGAACTGCAGCCGCCCGGCATCCTCGAGGATGAGCCCGGAGAGGCCGCCGGCGAGGCTCGGACCGAGCCGCATCGCCGGCGGGTCAGGCGGTGGGCCGCCGAGCGGGGCGACGTCGCGGTACCTCACGAGACCTTCGGCATCGGCGACCCAGCAGAGGGCGACCCACCAGCCGCCGTCGCCGTCCTCGGTCGGCCGCCCCATGCCGATACCGAGGACGCGGTCGCGGACGTGGATCTGCCGCTCGCGGAGGAAGGACGGGCCGGGGGCGGGGATCCTGTCGGGCATCGGGCGTCGCCGACGGCCGGGGCCGGTGCGGCTCCGTTCAGGGTCCGGGCGGGGGTTCCTCGGCCGACGACGCCTCGGGCGCGGCGGCCGGTCCGGGTGGCGGCGTCGAGGGGGTCGCGCTCGGCGCGGGGGCTGCCGCTGCGACCGACGAGACCGTGGCATCTACGCCGTTCGCATCACGCTCCTCGGCCTCCTCGAGCACGAGCTCACCCTGCAGCTCGCCGGCCTCGGCCTCGATCCGCTGGCGCTGGGCCTCGAGCTCGAGACGCACCATCTCGATCTGGACGTCCGGCTTCGGTGGGGCGAGCGATTCGAGCTCCTTCTCGGAGGGGACATCCGACTTGTCGCCGGAGTCGCCGCCGAAGAAGCCGAGGATGCCGCCGCGGGACTTCGTGGCGGCCTTGGTGCGGAGGACGGCCTCGGTGTCGATCGCGGTCAGGCCCGGGAGCGCTCCTTCGCCGCTGGCGATGAGCGCTGCCCCGCACGACGGGCAGGTCGCCGTGCCGGCCGGCGACTCGGTCGAGCACCACGGGCAGTGGATCGTGCTGGCGGCCGTCGATTCGTCTGGCATGGCGGACATCCTAGCGCGTTCGATATACCCGCCGCCCCCCCGTTGGTCCCATGCCGGGGGGACCGATGTCGGTCACTCCCACTCGATGGTGGCGGGCGGTTTGCTGCTGATGTCGTATACGACGCGGTTCACGCCGGGGACCTCGTTGACGATACGGGACGAGATCCGGCCGAGGACGTCGTACGGGAGCTTCGCCCAGTCGGCGGTCATCCCGTCCTCCGACGTGACGGCCCGGATGGCGACGACGTTGGCGTACGTCCGGCCGTCGCCCATGACGCCGACGCTGCGGACCGGGGTCAGGATGGCGAACGACTGCCAGACGCTGCGGTACAGGCCCGCCGCCTTGATCTCGTCGATGACGATCCAGTCGGCCTCGCGGAGCGTGTCGAGGCGCTCGGCCGTGACCTCGCCGATGATGCGGATCGCGAGACCGGGTCCCGGGAAGGGCTGCCGCTGGACCATCGCCTCCGGCAGGCCGAGCTCGTTGCCGACCGCCCGGACCTCGTCCTTGAAGAGGTACCGCAGCGGCTCGATGAGCTGGAAGCGGAGGTCGGCCGGCAGGCCGCCGACGTTGTGGTGGGTCTTGATCTTCTGGGCTGCCTTCGTCTCCGGCGCGGTCGACTCGATCACGTCGGGGTAGAGCGTCCCCTGGGTGAGGAAGTCGATCCGTCCGAGCTTGACCGACTCCTCCTCGAAGACGCGGATGAACTCGTCGCCGATGATCCGCCGCTTCCGCTCGGGGTCCTCGACCCCGGCCAGGCGGGCCAGGAACCGCTCCCGGGCGTCGACCATGACGAGCCGCATGCCGAGGTGCTCGGCGAAGGTCTCGCGGAGCAGCTCCGACTCGCGCTTCCGCATGAGGCCGTGATCGACGTAGATGCAGGTGAGCCGGTCGCCGACGGCTCGATGGACGAGGGCCGCCGCGACGGCCGAGTCGACGCCGCCGGAGAGGGCGCAGATGACGAGGCCATCGGAACCGGTCGCCCGGGCGTGGGCGTCGACGCGGTCCCGGATCTCGGCGACGGTCTGCTCGATGAAGTTGGCCGGCGTCCAGCTGGGGGTCGCCCCGGCGATCCCGACGACGAAGTTGCGGAGGACGTCGCGGCCGTGTGGCGTGTGGGCGACCTCGGGATGGAACTGGATGCCGTACAGGCCGCGGGCGGTGTCGGCGAGGCCGGCGAAGGGCGTCGAGTCGGTCTGGGCGGTGGCCCGGAAGCCTTCCGGCAGGCGGGTGATCGAGTCGCCGTGGCTCATCCACACCGGTTGGTCGCGATCGAGGCCGGCGAACAGCCCGTCGTCGTCGGTGATGGTGACGGTAGCCGGCCCGTACTCGCGATGGCTGGCCGGAAGGACGTCGCCCCCGAGCTCGTGGGCCATGAGGTGGGCGCCGTAGCAGATGCCGAGGATGGGGATCCGGCTCGACCAGATGGCGCTGTCGGGCCGCGGCGCGTCGACGTCGTAGACGGAGTCGGGACCGCCGGAGAGGATCACCGCCTTGGGAGCGCGCCGCTCGATCTCGGCCCAGGGGGTGTCGTGCGGCAGGAGCTCCGAGTAGACGTTGAGCTCGCGGACCCGCCGCGCGATGAGCTGGGCGAACTGGCTGCCGAAGTCGAGGACGACGACCGTGTCCGGTTCGACCGGCCGATCGCCGGTCGGCCGGTTCGGCGCCGGCGCGTCGAGCGCGACCTCGAGATACGCCTCGACCTCGGCGTCGTCGGGTGCCAGGACCCGGTGGCCGGCGTTGGCGGCCTCGCCGTGGACGGTCTTGCCGCGCTGCCGGACGGGCGGGGCGGTGGCGCCGGGGGGTCCGGCCGATGGAGCGGGCGTTTCGGCCCGCTCGGACTGCGGCTCGGTCGACTCCAGGTCGCTACTCGCCGTCACGCCCGATGCCGCCTCCTCACCATCCCGCCGCCTGCCGTCAGTCTACCCGGCGTCGGCCTCCGCGGGAACGGCGTCGAGTGACGCGATCGACGAGATCGACCAGCCGGGCTCGACCGCGACGACGCGGTCGGCGGTCTGGTCGTTGGCCCGGGCCAGCGCCGCGAAGAAGGCGGCCCGGCGATGCGAGACGAAGCGGGCGTCCTTGCAGGCGCAGCCCTCGTTGAGGCAGGCGACGGGGCGGGGGGCAGGCGCGACAGGCGCCTCGAGGATGATGATCGCCTCCGGCCGGGCCTGATCTGGGTGATACATCGCGCGTTGCCTCCTTTCGGTCGCGCCGGCCGCTGGCGGGTCGGTCTTCGACAGAGGGATCGTCGCCGATGGGCGGGTGCGCCCCGATAGGCCGGAGGCGGTTCGTGGGATGGATGGACGACTTCGATGAGGATGGACGGATGTCACGGCCGGCCGGGCCGGCGATGTCAGGGCGCCAGTCTCGTCAGGCGTCGACGGACGCGAAGAAGCGGCGCTGGGAGGGGCGCCGCTTCTGTACCGGACGACGAGGAGGAGGATGGGAGCCGCCGTCCGGTCGGGAGATCAGGTATTCGGTTGTTATTCGATTGTTCTTCAGTTGTGGGCCGCTCCACGGCGGCGTGGTCGGGGTTCGCGTCGGGCTGGCCCATGACCGATCCGGAGCGCGACCACGTCGAGCGTCAACAGCACTGCGATAGCGACGACGACGGTGGATGAAGCGTCCATCACGGCGCTCATGCTGGCCCTCGGTCGAGGCCGCGCCCATCGCCGTCCGACCGCGCCCGACATGGACATCCGTCGCATCCGATCGCCGTCATCCGACGAGGCGACGGTGTCGAGCGGGCGAGAGCGGACCCGAAGCGGGCCGTCAGTCGCGGTTGCGCATCGCCTCGGCCGCCATGTCGAAGTAGGCCTGGAGCCGCGCCGCGACCTCGGCCGGCGGATCGGACCAGGCGATCGCCTCCCGCATCCGGGCCAGCCAGGCGTCCCGCTCGGCCGGGCCGATGGCGAAGGGCGAGTGGCGCATCCGGAGGCGCGGGTGGCCGCGCTCGGCGTCGTACGTCGTCGGACCGCCCCAGTACTGGGCCAGGAAGAGGGTGAGCCGGTGTCGGGCACCGGCCAGGTCGGGCTCCGGGTAGAGCGGCCGCAGCACCGGATCGACGGCGACGCCGTCGTAGAACCGGCCGACCAGAGCCTCGAAGAACGGCATCCCGCCGGCGGCTTCATAGAGGGACTGTTCGGTCACCGACGAGATCTGAGGCCTGGGGAGCCGGCCGGGTGCGGTCGGCTCAGCGCCCGCGCTGCCAGGACTTGCCTTCGCTCCCGACGGCCGGCGCGTAGACCATCTCGACCGCCTGCATCTCGGCGATCGTCCGGGCACCGAGGGCGGCCATCGACTGGCGGAGGGCGCCGACGAGGTTCTCGGATCCGTCCGTGACATGAGCCGGCCCGAAGAGGATCCGCTCCAGGCTGCCGACCGTCCCGACCGAGATGCGGGTGCCTCGCGGCAGGGTCGGCGATGGCGCCGCCATCCCCCAGTTCGTGCCGCGGCCCGGCGCTTCCTCCGCCCTGGCCAGCGGGGATCCGAGCATCAGGGCATCGGCGCCGGCGGCGATCGCCTTGGCCAGCTCGCCGCCTCGCCGCATGCCTCCGTCGGCCACCACCGGGACATAGCGACCCGTTTCGGCGAGATAGGCATCCCGGGCGGCCGCCACGTCGCTGATCGCCGTCACCTGGGGGACGCCGATGCCGAGCACCTCACGGGTCGTGCAGGCGGCTCCGGGTCCGACCCCGACGAACACCGCCGCGGCGCCCTGCTCCATGAGGGCGAAGGCAGCCTCGGCGTTCGTCGTGTTGCCGACGGCGACCGGGATCGGCATGAACCGGGTGAACTCCTCGAGCGAGAGTGGGTCGTACTGGGTGGCGAGGTGACGGGCCGAGCTGACCTGGCTCTGGACGAGGAAGAGGTCCGCGCCGTGCTCGGCGGTGAACGGCCCGAACCGGCGAGCCGCCGCCGGCGTGGCAGCGACGGCGACCGGCGAGCCGGTCGACCGGATCTCGGCGATGCGGGCGGCGATGAGGTCCTCTCGGATGGGCTCGGCGTAGGCCTCGGCGAGGAGGTCCTGGACCTCGCCGGCCGGTGCCTCGGCGATCCGGGCGAGGACCGCGTCCGGCTCCTCGTAGCGGGTCTGTACGCCCTCGAGGTTGAGGATGGCGAGGCCGCCGAGGCGAGCCAGCACACCGGCGAACCGGGTGTCGACGACGGCGTCCATGGCCGATGCGAGGATCGGGACCGAGAGATCCAGCCCGCAGAAGGTCCCGGCGAGGTCGACGTCGGCCGGCTCGACCGTGCTCGTCCCCGGGGCCAGGCTGACGTCCTCGAAGCCGTAGGTCGGGCGGATCGTGTCGACCTTCGAACGGAAGATGCGGCGGCTGGCGGCCGCGCTCGGACCGGGAGGGGTCATCGTTCCGTCGGCCTGGGTCATCGGTCGCGCCTCCTCCACCGATCCGCCGACCCGGACGGCATCGCGCCGGTCGACAGCCACAGTCTACCGGGCTACCACATCGGCCGGCCTGCCGCCTCGAGATCGAGGCGGAACCAGCGGGCACGTTCCGGGTCGATGAGGTTGTCGCCGATGCGATCGAGCGCATCGCGATAGCCCGGCCAGACGACCTCGGCTCGGGCGGCCGGCAGCGACAGCCAGCGCATGGCGTCGTGCTCGTGAGAGAGGGTGACGTCGGTCTCCCGCCCCAACCGGACGGCGAAGACAGCGGCCGTGAGGATCGCGTCGGCGGGCGCGAAGTGGAACTGGTTGACGAAGTCGAGGTCGTACATCGCCTCGATGGTCGCCTGGGCGACGCCGGTCTCCTCGCGGAGTTCTCGGAGGGCGCCCTCCAGCACTCGCTCGCCGTCCTCGAGCCGCCCCGACACGCCCTGCCAGAGGCCGGGCAGGATCCGGTCGGCGGAGCGCCGCATCAGGAGGATCTGCGCCTCGCCGTCGACGATCCGGAAGATCCAGACGTCGACGATGTCGGGCCGGAAGGCCATCAGCCGGCGCCGCGGACCTAGAGCCGCTCGACCCGGTCGACCGGGAGGACGAACACGGTCGCGCCACCGACCTCGACCTCGAGCGGGTAGGGCATGAAGAACTCGCCCGGCTCCATGATCGGTGGCATCGGGTTGACCACCTGCGTGCGTGCCTTGCAGTTGGCGGCGATGATCTCCATCACGTCGTCGACCGCGGTCTCCTCGACGCCGAGGATGATCGTCGCGTTCGACTGCTTGAGGAAGCCGCCCGACGAGTGGAGGCGGGTCGCCCGGTACTCCTTCTTGAGCAGGGCGTCGACGAGCGGGCCGGCGTCCTCGTTGTGGACGACCGCGACGACGAGTTTCACGCGGCGGAGTATAGGACGGGCACCCGGCCGGTCCAGACGACGTCGCGGGCGGGCTTCCCGTCGTGGCCCGGCGTCGTACTCTTGCCTCGTCCGCCATCGATGACCCTGACAGGAGGGACGCGTGACCGACTCGACCACCGGAGCCAGGCGCGGCACCGACGATCCGCTGGCGATCCTCTCGAGCGCCGCCGCGATCGTCGCCCTCGGCACCGACCTCGACGCGACCCTGACCGGGCTCCTCGACGCGGCGACCGCGGCGGTCGGCGCCTCCTTCGGCGTCGTCTACCTCCAGGATCCCGATCGGAGCGAGCTCCAGGTCACCGTCACCATCGGCCTCGACGAGGCGGCTCGGAGCGCCCTCGAGGATTCGGCCGGCGATCCCGATGACGCCCCGGCCATCGTCGCCCGCGACCGGAACGCCGCGACCGCCGGTGCCGGCGCCTTCCTGAAGGCGACCGGGGCCGCCGCGGACCTGCGCCCGCTCATCGTCGCCCGGGCCGGTGTGGAACTGCCGCTTGGCGTCCAGGCGGTCGGCTGGCCGGTCGCCCACGAGGTGACCGACGACGAAGCCGCCATCCTCGATGCGCTCGCCTCGCTCGCCGCCGTCGCGATCGACCGGGGCCGCCTCGCCTCGCTCATCGCCGAGCGTTCCGAGTGGTTCGAGCGGATCGCCCACGCGGATCCCCTGACCGGCCTGGCCAACGACCGGACCTTCGCCCGCGTCCTCGAGCTCGAGCTGGCGCGAGCCGGCCGGCAGGGCGGGGAGCTGTCGCTTGCCCTGTTCGACATCGACGGCTTCGCGGCCACGAATGCGTCCGCGGGGCACGAGACGGGCGACGACATCCTCCGGGCCGTGGCGGCGGTCCTGGCCGAGTCGGTCCGGCTCGTCGACACCGTCGCCAGGTTCGGCGGCGACGAGTTCGTCATGGTCGCCCCCGGGGCGGCCGGCGTCACCGTCGCCCAGCGGGTCCTCGATGGAGTCGCCCGACTCGAGCCGCTCGGTGGCGCCAAGGTGACCGTCTCGGCCGGTGTCGCCCGCTTCCCCGTCGACGGCGCCACGTCCGAGGAGTTGCTGGCGGCAGCCGGCGCTGCCCTGGATGAGGCTCGGGCCGCGGGCGGCGGCGGCGTCTCGGCAGCTCCCGTCGGAGCCGGCTGACCGTCTAGCCGGCGGAGCCGCTCGACACGATCGGCAGGGTGGGCGTCGTGGCGCCCGGCGCCGGTTCGTGGGTCAGGGCGATCGTCATCGGCCCGCTGATCGACGGGATCGGGCCGCCGTTCATGTAGCCGGTGCCGTCCTCGCCGACGGTGAATGAGCCGATCGGGGCCGGCGCGCGCTTCGGGGCGATGACCCAGGCCTCGTAGACCGAGTCGCCCGTCGTCGGAGCCAGCCCGCGGACGACGACGCTCATCGTGCCGGCCTTGCCCACGACGGCGAGGCCGCCGCGGGTCGGATCGTCCGGACTCGTGAGGACGACGCTCGTGCTGCCCGGCTGGGCCGCTTCGGTGAGGACCGCGTCCACGTGTGCCTGGTACGACCGGCTCGCATCGAGATCCGAGCGGAGGCTGATGTTCCACGCGCCGAGGGCGACGATCGCGACCACGGCCGCTATCCCGGCGACCCAGGTCAGGATCGGCCGTCGGGCCGTCCGCTCGGCACGGGCGGCATCGATGGAGATGGGCGCTCCGCTCATGGCGGGAGTCGGCGCAGGAGCTGCGGTGGAGGCGACTGCCGTGGCCGCAACGGCAGGGACGGAGGTCGCGGGCGCGGGAGCCTCGGCGGCGAGGTCGGCGGCAGCCGCGGCCATGATCCGCTCACGGAGCGCAGCGGGAGGTTCGACCTGCTTGATCGACTCGGCAAGGACCGGCACGACCTCGGCGAACGCGGTGATCTCCGGGTGCGGCTCGGCGCACGTCGCAAGGTGGTCGCGGACCGCCTGCGCCCGCCCGGGCTCGAGCGCGCCGAGGGCGAAGGCCGGGGCGAGGTCGCGGACGTCGTCGCAGGTCATCGACCGACTCCCGCGCGCCCATCGCCGGATATCCCGCCCTCGATGCCGGCCGCGCCGACCGGGTCGTCGCCGACGAGAACCCGGCGCATCGCGAGGAGCCCGAGGCGGATGCGGCTCTTGACGGTGCCGAGCGGCGTGTTCGTCCGGGCCGCGATCTCCTGCTGGGTTAGCCCGCCGAAGTAGGCGAGCTCGATCGCCTCGCGCTGGACATCGGTCAGGGCATCGAGCGCATCCATGACGGTCTCACGGTCGAGGCCGGCCGCCACATCGGGCCAGATGTCGGGCAGGGTGAGCGCCGACGGGGAGGGATCCTCGGCAGCCGGCAGCTCGACGGTCGGCCGGCGTCGTCGGATGGCGTCGACCGCCCGGTGATGGACGATCGACAGGAGCCACGTCTTCACCGTTCCGCGGCCGTCGATGTAGCGGGCCGCGTTTCGCCAGGCACCGAGGAAGGCGTCCTGGACGACGTCCTCGGCCATGCCGGGATCGCCGGTCATCCGGAGGGCGATCGAGTAGGCCATCGTTCGGTAGCGGTCATAGAGCTCTTCCAGTGCATGCAGTTCTCCGGCGGCGCAGGCGGCTATCGCCGCGCGGTCGGCGGCGTCGGTCGCCGACGGGGGGCTCTCCGGACGCGGCGGGCTCGGTGCCGGACTGTCGGCCGTCATCCGATGATGCGCGGCCGGGCCGGGTTCGGTTCATCGGTCGAGGTCCCACCCCCGGGCCCGACACCGGATCCGACCCTTCCGACACTGGATCCAACGACCTCGAGGAGCCCCGGCAGGCGCTGCACGACCGTGTCGACGATGGCCCGGGCGACGATCGACGGCTCGGCCGTCGCATCTACCACGGCGATCCGATCCGGCTCGGCCGCGGCGATGGCGAGGAACCCGTCGCGGACGCGGCGGTGGAAGGCGACGTCGAACCGCTCCTCGAAGCGGGTCACCTCGGCGCCCGACTTCCGGCCGAGGCCGACCTCGACCGGGAGGTCGAGGAGGATCGTCAGGTCGGGCCGCAGGCCGTCGGTCGCGACTCGCTCGAGGGCCGCTAGCTCCTCGACCGGCAGTCCGCCGCCGTAGCCCTGGTAGGCGAGCGTCGAATCGGCGAAGCGGGCCGAGACGACGACCTCGCCGCGCTCGAGTGCCGGTCGGATGATCTCGGCCACGAGGGCGGCGCGGGCGGCGTTGAAGAGGAGGGCATCGAGGCGGGCGGGATGGTCCGCCGCGCGATCCGCCAGGAGCAGTTCGCGGATCCGCTCGCCGACTACCGTTCCGCCGGGCTCGCGGACGAGCGCCACCGTCGACCCGGCGTCACGGAGGGCCCGGCAGAGGATCTCGGCCTGGCTCGTCTTGCCGGCGCCGTCGGGTCCTTCGAGCGTGATGAACCGACCGCGGCCTGGTCGATCCCCCTGAGCCGTCACGGACCGAGTGTACCCGGGCGTGCTGGCCCGTCAGCCCGATGCCGTCTACGATCGGCGCCTCGTGGTCCGACCGTCACCGCTCCACCCGGGCCGCCGCATCGGCGGCGCCGCGCTCATCGGGGCCTTCGTCGCCGTGTTCCTCGTGCCGGCGGTCGCGAGCGCCCACCCTCTCGGCAACTTCACGATCAACCACTACGCCGGCATCCGGGTCGAGCCGGACCGGATCGACCTCGACATCGTCATCGACGAGGCGGAGATCCCGACCTTCGGCGAACGGCAACGGATCGACACGGACGGCAGCGGCACACTGTCGGACGAGGAGATCGAGGCGGAACGCCAGGTCGCCTGCGGCCGGCTCGGGCCGAGCCTCGAGCTGAGCGTGGGCGGGTCGTCGCTCCCGCTCACGGTCGTCGCCGCCGGCCTGTCGTTCCCGGCCGGCGCGGCGGGACTGGCGACGATGCGGCTCGTCTGCGAGTACGTCGCGACGCCGGTGGTGCCGCTGCCGGCCGGCGCGACGATCCGCTACGCCGATCCCTCGAACGCCGATCACCTCGGCTGGCACGAGATCGTCGCGACCGGCGATGGGACGACCCTCGTCGCGAAGGGCATCCCCACCACCTCGATCTCGAAGCGGCTGACCGCCTACCCACCGGCCCTCATCCCGAAGCCTCTGGCCGTAAGCTCGGCGACCATCACGGCGACGCCCGGCGGGCCGGCCACGGTCGATCCCTGCGTACCGGATGCGTTCTCGCTGATGGCCCCACCGACGGACGAGGCGGCGTTCGGCTGCGCCCCTCCCGCCGGTGCGCTGACGGGCGCCGCGGCCTCGCCCGGCGCTGCGGAGGGACCGGACCCGGCCGCATCGCCGGCTCCAGAGCCGATCGCGGAGGCGTCTGCCGCGTACGTGCCGGTCGCCCAGGCTCCGGCTGCGGGAGCCCCGACCGATGGCGTCGTCGCCGCGGTGCCCGGTGGGGTCGGGGCCGATGTCAGCGGACTCCTCGAGACGAGCGACGTGACGCCGACCGTCCTCGTCCTGTCGCTGCTGACCGCCATCGCGCTCGGGGCCGCCCACGCGCTCACGCCGGGACACGGCAAGACAGTGATGGCCGCCTATCTCGTCGGGACCCGGGGGACGAGCCGCCAGGCCCTCGGCCTCGGCCTCACGGTGACCGCGTCGCACACCCTCGGTGTGCTCGGCCTCGCCGCCGTGATCCTCGCCTTCCACGTCGTCGCGCCGGAGTCGTACAACCACGTCGCCGGGATCGTCGCCGGCCTGATCGTCGTCGCGATCGGCGGCTGGCTCGTGGCGAGCCAGGTCGCCGGACGGATCCGCGGAAGGACCGACTCGATCGCGGCGCCCGACGGTCACGCCCACGCACCCGGTCACGCCCACCCCCATGGCCCGATGGCGCACTCCCACGAGCCGGGCGAAGGCAATCCCCATCCCGATCACGAGGCGGCGACGACCTCGGCCCCGGGCCTGACCACGGAGGCTCCGGTGTCGCGGCGGAGCCTGTTCGCCCTCGGGCTCTTCGGCGGACTCGTCCCGTCGGTCAACGCCCTCATCATCCTGCTCGCCGCCCTGACGACCGGACGAGCCGCTTACGGCTTCGTCCTCGTCGTCGCATTCGGGGCCGGCATGGCTCTCGTCCTGAGCGGGATCGGCCTCGGGCTCGTCCACGCCGGGCGCTGGATGGGGGGCCGTCCATCGTCCTCGCTGCCGGCCCGCCTGTTCGCGGTCGTACCAGCCGTCTCGGCCGTCGTCATCCTCCTCGTCGGCCTCTACGTCACGAGCCAGGCGATCTTCGGAACGCCGACCCTGTGAGGGCGCGCGTCGGAGCCGGGCCGCTGCTACCCTGACCGGCGATGCGCGACCTCACGAGCCGAGCCATCGACACGGCCACGACCCGCGGGGCGAGCTATGCCGACGTCCGCATCGTCCGTCGACTCGACGAGTCGATCTCGGTGAAATCCGGACGGGTCGAAGGCGTCTCCTCCGGCGAGAGCGAGGGGTTTGGCGTCCGTGTCCTCGTCGACGGGGCCTGGGGCTTCGCCTCGTCCCATCGGCTCGACGCGATCGAGATCGACCGGGTCGCCGCCGAGGCGGTCCGCATCGCCCGGGCCTCGGCCACCGCGCTTCGCCGACCCGTCGTGCTCGACGATCGACCGCCGGCCCACGGCACCTTCGAGACGCCGGTCGTCGAGGACCCGTTCACCGTGCCGCTCGAGGCGAAGATCGGCGACCTCCTGGCCGCCGACGAGGCGATGAACCGGGTCGCCGGCATCGCCTACACCGAGTCGTCGTACGGCGCGCAGCGGGAATGGAAGACCTTCGCCGCCAGTGATGGCAGCTTCACCGAGCAGACGACGACCCATATCGGCTCGGGCATCGAGGCCAACGCCGTCGACGGCGACGAACTGCAGCGACGGAGCTGGCCCGACAACGGCGGCGGCTGGCAGGGTGCCGGCTACGAGTACGTCCGCAGCCTCGACCTGCTCGGCCATGCCGAGGAGTACGCGGAGGAGGCGGTCGCCCTCCTGTCCGCACCACAGTGCCCGCCAGGCCGGCGGACGATCGTCCTCGACCCGTCGCAGCTGTACATGCAGATCCACGAATCGTGCGGGCACCCGAGCGAGCTCGACCGGGTGTACGGGACCGAGGCCTCCTACGCGGGCACGAGCTTCCTCACGACCGACCGGCTCGACGACGGCTTCCGCTACGGCTCGGATCTCATCACGATCGTCGCCGACGCGACCGCCCCTGGTGGGATGGGCACCTTCGGCTGGGACGACGAGGGCGTCGCCGCCCAGGCAGTGCCCCTCGTCAAGGACGGAATCTTCAGCGGCTACCTCTCCTCGCGGGAGACGGCGCCTCGGATCGGCCGCCGTTCCGGCGGGGCGATGCGGGCGGACGGCTGGAACCGCATCCCGCTCATCCGCATGACGAACATCAACCTCCTGCCCGTGGCCGGGATGAGCCTCGACGACATCGTCGCCGACACCGACGACGGGATCTACATGGCCCAGTGCCGCAGCTGGTCGATCGACGACCGCCGCCTGAACTTCCAGTTCGCGACAGAGGTCGGCTACGAGATCGTCGGCGGCAAGAAGGGCCGGCTCCTCAAGAATCCGACCTACACGGGCATCACCTACGAGCTGTGGCGGTCGTGCGACGCCGTGGGCGACGCGTCGAGCTATCGGATGCTCGGGACGCCGAACTGCGGCAAGGGCGAGCCGGGCCAGGTCGGCCATATCGGCCACGCCGTCTCCGGTGCCCGCTTCCGGAACGTCCAGGTCGGGGTGCTCAGCTGAGCGGCGACGGCGCCGCGGAGTGGCTGGCGGTCGCCCGACGAGCCGTCGCGCTGGCCGTCGCGGCCGGCGCGACCGAGGCCGAGGCACTGGTCTCCGCCGACGACGCCCAGCTGACCCGCTTCGCCAACAGCGAGATCCACCAGAACGTCGCCGAGACGAGCGCAGCCTGCAATCTCCGCTTCGTCATCGGCAAGCGGGTAGGCGTCGCGTCGTCGGGGAGGACCGACGACGACGGCATCGCTCGCCTCGTCGAACGTGCCGGCGCGATCGCCCGCAATGTCGAGGAGCTCGAGGACTGGGCGGGGCTCCCGGAGGCGGGAGGGTTCGTCGGCGAGCTGCCGGCGGCCTTCGCCGACGCCACTGCCACCGCGACCCCGGAACGACGAGCCGAGGGCGCCCGGGCGGTGATCGCCGCCGCCGACGAGGCCGGCGTCACCGCGTACGGGTCGTTCGCCACGACGACGGAGCGCGTGGCGATCGCCAACTCGCGGGGCGTCGAGGCGGCCGGCGAGCGCACGTCGTCGCAGCTCATCACGGTCGCCATGGGCCCCGATGGCGGCGCTGGCTATGCCGAGGCGGCGGCCGTCGACACGATGGCGATCGATGCCGCGGCACTGGGCCGGGAGGCGGCAGCCAAGGCTCGCGCGACCGTCAACGCCCGGCCGCTCGAGGCCGGCGACTACCCGGTCGTCCTCGAGGAATACGCCGTCGTCGACCTGATGGACATGCTCGGCTACCTCGGGTTCAGCGCCCTGGCGGTCCAGGAGGAGCGCTCGTTCGTCGAGATCGGCAAGCGGATCGCCAGTGACCTCGTGACCGTCACCGACGACGGAGCCGACCCGGCCGGCCTGCCGATGGCGTTCGACTACGAGGGGGTCGCCAAGCAGCGGGTGCCGCTCCTCGATCGCGGCGTCTGCGCCGGCATCGTCTACGACTCCCAGACCGCCGCCCGGGACGGCGTCCGCTCGACCGGCCATGGCCTGCCGGCCCCGAACCCGTACGGGCCGTTCCCGCTCAACATGGTGATGACCGCCGGGACGACGCCGCGCGACGAGCTGATCGCGGGGATGGGCCGCGGGCTCCTCGTCACCCGCTTCCACTACACGAACCCGGTCCACCCGAAGCTCGGCATCGTGACAGGCATGACCCGCGACGGGACTTTCCTCGTCGAGGACGGCCGGATCGTCGCCCCGGTCCGGAACCTCCGCTTCACCCAGTCCTACCCGGAAGCGCTGGCGGCCGTGACCGGCGTCAGCCGTGAGCGACGGACGCTCAAGGGGTTCCTCGGCGGGGTCGTCGTCCCTGCCCTCCGGATCGACGCCTTCACCTTCACCGGCACGACCGAGCACTGAGTCCCGGGCTCGGGATCCCATCGGGCGGGGCGACCGCCCGAGTCGAGCGGGATCGCCGTGATGTAGGGCACCATCCTCGCGTGGACTCGATCCAGGCGCGGCTCGGCCGCGGGTTCGACCCGGCGGAACTGCGGCGGATCAAGCGGCTCTGGGTGCGCCACTCCATCGCCGAGGATCGGCGCGACATCGACGGGCTCGTGGCGACGCTCGCGCCCGATTGCGTATACGAGATCGTCCCGACCGGCCAGCGCTGGGAGGGCCACGAAGGGGCGCGGCGGTTCTACACCGAGCTGTTCGCCGCGTTCCCGGACAACCGGTTCGCACTGACCGAGATCGTCGTGGGCCCGCAGGGCGTGTTCGAGGTCGCCACCCTGACCGGCACGAACGAGGGACCGTGGGCCGGTGCTCCACCGAGCCGCCTGCCCGTCTCCTTGCCGGTCCTCATCCTCTTCCCCTGGGACCCGGCCACGAAACGGTTCTGCGGGGAGCGGATCTGGTTCGACCGGGGCGACCTCGGCTGAGGTGGCCGCCGAAGATGACGGCGCCGAAGACTCGCGCTGAGACTCGGTATCAGCCGCCGTTCACGCAGAACTCGTTGCCGGCCGGGTCGGCGAGGACGGTCCAGCAGAACGAGCCGAGGCAGCGTTCTGCGGTCACGGTCGCTCCGAGGGCGACGAGACGGGCGACCTCGGCTGCCATGTCGTCGGCCCGGAAGTCGATGTGGACCCGGTTCTTCACGACCTTCGGCTCCGGCACGCGCTGCAGGAGCAGCGAGAGGCCGCGCTCCGGCGAGACGATCGAGACGTACTGCTCGTTGACCGGCCGTGCTTCCCAGCCGAGGGCCGCCGTCCAGAACGCGAGTGCCGGCTCGAAGTCCGTGCAGTCGATGACGATGTCGGCCGGCCGCAGCGTCACCCGACCGGCCTCCCGGCCGGCACCACGCAGCGACTCGCATCGAGACCGAGCCGGCGCCCGATCCGATGGCGGTTCCGGGCCGAGAGCCGGTAGACGGCGCCGGCGATCGGCGGGACGAAAGGGAGAGCGACCCACGGCCGGAACCAGCGGCCGCCCGGCAGCGCATCGAGGATCAGCAGAAGCGCGTCGCCGCCGGCGACCACCCGCCCGTCGCTCTCGTCGACCACGTGGAGGGCTTCTGCCAGCGATCGACCGGCGACCGCGGCGACGACCTCAGGGCGCCCCGACGTCGCTGCGTCCTGCAGCGGCAGGAAGGCGAGCCGGCGGTGACGATCGAGCGTCCAGAGTTGGCGCGCGGTCCAAGCGCAGAACGCGCAGTCCCGGTCGTAGAGGACGACGAGCCGCGGCTCGCCGCCGGCCGCTTCGGCCCGGGCCATGCCAGTCGCCCCCGCCTCGATCGCGGTCGCCCCGACCCCTGTATGCCTGTCCACCCGCAGGCTCATCGTCAGCGCCAGGCGGATCGCGCCGCGTCCGGGTAGAGGCGGACCCGGCGGTACGGTTCGCGGCCGCGGGAGCGCGACACGAGGTTGGCACGCTCTGCCATCTGGTGCTGGAGCCGCCGGATATAGGCGTTCTGGGGCGACAGCTCGACCGGCTCGGAGCGGTGGATGACGATGTCGATCGCCTCCTCCGTCTCGCGCATGGCCGCCTCCCGCGGGTCCAGCTCGAGGGCGAAGATCGAGGTGAGGCTCGCCTGCATCTGCTGGGTCGTGTTCGCCTTCAGGACGTAGATCGGCATGGCCCGCTCCTCCGCCTCGCGGAGCATCGGCGTCTTCTGGCGATATTCGGTCTTGAGGGTCATGACGACGTCGGCGTCGTCCACATCGCGAGCGATGACGACCGGCAGCTGGAGCTCACGGACCGATTGCTCGAGCCGCTTGCGGCTGATGCCCTGGGGCAGGACGCGGAGCGTCGGCAGCGTGCCCGCACCCTCGACCCGGAGGACCGGACCGGTCGTCTCGTCGCCGTCTTCCGGCTCCTCGGGTTCGAAGTCCTCGACCAGGCCGGAGACGAGGGCGAGGTCGGCCGCTGCGGCGACCTCCTCGGCGTTGATCGGCCCCGTCCCGTCCTCCGCCCTGAGGGCGCCGATCGCCCGGGCGGCCTGCTCGCGCCAGGCTCGCTGGCGCTCCCGCTCACGGGCGTCCTTCGCCCGCAGGTCTGGGGGAGCGACCGGCGCGGCCGGGATGGCCGGCGTGCCGCCGGCCCGCTCGAGCGGTCCCCGGTCGGCGATCGCACCGGCGACGAAGGGACGCTCATCCGGGGCGACGCTCAGGCCACCCGACCCACGCACACCGCCGTTGCCATGGGCGCCACCGTTGCTGCCTGGACGACCCGGACCACCGCCGCGATCGGCACCGGAGCGATCCGGGCCACCGCGATCCGGGCCACCGCGATCCGGGCCACCGCGATCCGAACCACCGGACGGCCCGTCGCCGGGACCGGCCTGCGGCGTCCGTTCACGGCCCGATCCACCGCGCGTCTGACGCCAGCCGCCGGTCGCGCCGGGTCGATAGCCGGGCCGGAATCCGCCTCGATCCGCCTCGCGGTAGCCGGCGCCGCCGTGGGCTCCCGTCCGATAGGCGCCCTCGCCGCGCCAGCCGGGCTCCATCCGCCACGGCTGTCCGGTCCCGATGAGACCGGCGAACCGCTCGGCACCGAGCTGCTCGCGGGGCGAGGGACGGGGCCGAGACTGGGAGCGATGGACGCCCTCCTCGTCGCGCCAGCGGAGCTCGGGTGCGACCGCCTCGCCGCGGAGCAGCGCGTCGACGGTCTCGGCGACATCGCCGTGGACCATGACCCGCTCGCGGTCCTGGATCTCGATGATGACGTCGAAGGTCGGCGGCGCCTTGCGCTCGAGGACGCTCTTCTGGGTCCGCCGCCGACGGGCCTCCTCGTCGCCGAGGGTCACGCTCTGGAT
Organism: uncultured Chloroflexia bacterium; assembly: GCA_963745405.1. Taxonomy (GTDB): domain Bacteria; phylum Chloroflexota; class Limnocylindria; order Limnocylindrales; family CSP1-4; genus C-114. Next base: position 921,573 of record CAVUWY010000002.1, read on the forward strand.
CCCGCCGATGAGGTCGGACAGGGTCGGGTTGAGCATGAGGTTGTCGAGGGTGTTGCCGTGGGCGGTGCCGATGAGCTGGACGCCTCGCTCGGCGATCGTCCGGGCGGCCTGGGCCTCGAGCTCGGTCCCGATCTCGTCGATGACGATGACCTGGGGCATGTGGTTCTCGACCGCCTCGATCATCACCTCGTGCTGCATCGACGGGGTGCGGACCTGCATCCGGCGGGCCTTGCCGATGGCCGGGTGGGGGATGTCGCCGTCGCCGGCGATCTCGTTCGAGGTGTCGACGACGACGACCCGCATACCGAGGTCGTCGGCGAGGACCCGGGCCGCCTCGCGCAGCATCGTCGTCTTGCCGATGCCGGGCCGGCCCATGATGAGGATCGAGCGGCCGCTCTCGACGAAGTCATCGATGATCTCGATCGTCCCGAAGACGGCCTTGCCGATCCGGCAGGTGAGTCCGACGACCTTGCCGCTCCGATTGCGGATGGCGCTGATGCGGTGGAGGGTCCGTTCGATGCCGGCCCGGTTGTCGTCGCCGAAGCTGCCGATGTGGTCGACGACGTGGGCGATGTCCGACTCGTCGATCTCCCGTTCGAGGAGGGTCACCTCGCTGTTCGGGAAGCGAGCCTCGGGCCGCCGGCCGAGGTCCATCACGACCTCGATGAGGGTCGACCGGTCGGGCAGGGCATGGACGGCCGCGACCACCTCGTCGGGGAGGGCCGACAGGAGCAGGTCGAGATCGTCCATGGACTCACGACCGCCGTCCATCGCCACCGCGTCGCCTCCGTCGTGCTGGAGCTGCTGCTTCGTTCGCCGCGATGGGCCGGTCGCCGGCGCCCGCGTCCGGGGCACCCGCGGGACCCGCTCAGGGCTCGTCATCGGACCGCCGGCACGAGGGCCGTCTCCTCGACCCTGACGAGGGTCTCCTTCATGAGCAGGGTCACGGTCGACACCGAGCAGAAGCCCTCGGCCTCGAGGACTCGATCGACCGGATGCTCGTAGGTCCGGACGGGGGCGATGACGCCATGGTCGTGGCGATGGTTGCCGTCCTTGGCCGTTCGGGCGGCGATGACTCCGAGGGCGAAGCTCACCAGCGGCGAGATATCGGCCCCGGGCCGGGCGAGGACCTTGAGGTAGTGGGGCTGGTCCTCCTTGGCCACGCCGACCTGGACGAAGCCGTCGAGGAGCGTGCCGTCCGATCCGCCGCCCTGTGCCTCCTGGACGAACGCCTCGACGTCGGCGAAGCGGAGGATCGGCGCGAGCGAGCTGCGCGGCACCCGCGAGGAGACCCCCTGCCGCTCCCAGTCGGCGATGCGGACCGCCTCGAGGCGCTGGACGGGCTGCGGGGTCGCGGTCGCGTAGAGCCGCGACAGGGCGACCGCGTCGAGGGCGACGGCCGGGCGGATGCCCGCCTTGCGCCGCCCGATCATCGGACCATGGCTTCGGCAGATCGGTGTCGACCGAGCGCGAGAGGACGATCTCGTCGCCGTAGCGGGCGAATCCCGCCTGCATGAACAGGTCGACGTTGCCGTCGGCGTCGGCGCAGGCGACATGGAAGCGGACGGCGCCCCGGCGGGCGCCGTCGCGAAGGAGATGCTGGACGAGGCGGTAGCGGATGTCGCCGGCCTCGGCGTGCCCGATCGCGTCGAGCTCGACGATCGTCCACTCGTCGCGATGGCTCTCGCGCTCGACCCGCAGCAGCCCGCCGAGCCTGCCCTCGTCCTCGTAGACGTACAGCAGGTCGTGCGGGCTGAACGCCCCGAGCGGCAGGCGGAAGAGGCTGAACATCCCGATGGGCGGACCGCTCACCGGCAGGCCGAGCGAGCGGGTCAGCGCCTCGTCGTTCTGGCACAGCCGGGACAGCTCGCCGAGGGCGGCGAGGTCGGTCAGGCGGGCCATCCGGACTTGGCGGGCGGTCGACTCATCGAGCCGACTCCGTCCGACGGGTCGGATGATGGCGGCGGCCGCTGCCCTCGCCCGGATCGTCGTGCTCGGCGGCCATCGTCGCCACGAGGCGGTGGAAGCGCGTCTCCCCGGCGAGCTCGGGGTGGAACGCGGTGGCGATGATGTTGCGCTCCCGGACGGCGACGATCCGGCCGTCGTCGAGGCGGGCGAGGATGTCGACGCCGGGGCCGGTCACGTCGATGATCGGGGCCCGGATGAAGACGCCGTGGACGGGCCGGTCGCCGAGGATCGGCACGTCGATGTCGGCCTCGAACGAGTCGAGCTGGCGGCCGAATGCGTTGCGCTCGACGCGTGACGTCGAGGAGCGGCAGGACCGGCGGGTCGCCGCCGCCGATCTCCCGGGCGAGGAGGATCATCCCGGCGCACGTCCCGAACAGCGGCGCGCCGGAGGCGGCGAGCCGGAGGATCGGCTCGCGCAGCTCCCAGCGATCGATGAGCCGGCGCATCGCCGTGCTCTCGCCGCCGGGCAGGACGAGCCCGCTGACGCCGTCGAGGTCGGCGGGCAGCCGGACTTCGACCGACTCGACGCCGATGGCGTCGAACGTTCGGACGTGCTCGATGAAGGCGCCCTGGAGGGCCAGGACCCCGATCTTCATCGTCGATCGCGCTCCCGAGCGCCGGCGGGGGCCGGCTGCCGCTGCGCCTACCAACCCCGGACGGCGAGTCGCTCGTGCTCGGGTATCGCCTCGAGAGCGATGCCGCGCATCGGGGCGCCGAGCCCCTTGCTGACCTCGGCGAGGATCTTCGGGTCGTCGAAGTGGGTCGTGGCCTGGACGATCGCGTTGGCCATCCGAGCCGGGTCCTCGCTCTTGAAGATGCCCGAGCCGACGAAGACGCCCTCGGCACCGAGCTGCATCGCCAGGGCCGCGTCGGCCGGGGTCGCGATGCCGCCGGCGACGAAGTTGACGACCGGCAGCTTGCCGTCCCGGCGCGACCTGGCGGACCAGCGTCGAGCGGCGCCTGGAGCTCCTTGGCCGCGACGAACAGCTCGTCCTCGCGCATGCCGCTGGAGCCGGCGGATCTCGGCGTTCACCGTCCGGATGTGGCGGACGGCCTCGACGATGTTGCCGGTCCCGGCCTCGCCCTTCGTCCGCATCATCGCGGCGCCCTCGCTGATCCGGCGGAGCGCCTCGCCGAGGTTCCGGCGAGCCGCACACGAACGGCACCTTGAAGGCGTGCTTGTCGATGTGGTTGCTCTCGTCGGCCGGGGTGAGGACCTCGGACTCGTCGATGTAGTCGACGCCGAGGGCCTCGAGGATCTGGGCTTCGACGAAGTGGCCGATGCGGGCCTTGGCCATCACCGGGATCGAGACGGCGGCCATGATCCCCTCGATCATGGTCGGGTCGCTCATCCGGGCGACGCCGCCGGCGGCGCGGATGTCGCTCGGGACGCGCTCGAGGGCCATGACGGCGACCGCGCCGGCATCTTCGGCGATCTTGGCGTGGTCGGCGGTGACGACGTCCATGATGACGCCGCCCTTGAGCATCTGGGCGAGGCCCGTCTTCGTGGCCCAGGTGGACGTTTCGACGGTCATGCTGCGGGGTACTCCGGACTGCCGCGCGCTCGCTGCCCGCCGTGCTGGCCCCGGGGTCCTCGCCCGTTCGAGTCGGTCGGGTCACCGCGCGCGCTCCCGATTATCGCACGCGCGCTCTCAGGGACCCGTCGAGGCTTCCGACTCGTGCGCCGGTGCCGTCGGCGCTCGTGTCCTCGTGCGCCGGCCGCGCTCGTGCCGGCTGCGACGCCGGCCCCCGCTCGTGCCCTCGTGCGCCGGCCCCCGCTCGTGTCCTCGTGCGCCGGCCCCCCCTCGTGCCGGATACCACGCCGGCCCCCGCTCGTGCCGGATACCACGCCGGATGGTGGTATCCACGTATCGGGGCAACGTTGGAGTCGATCACCACCCGTGGTGGTACCGCGAACATGGTCTGCCACGAGCCGAAGCCGGGCCCCGCGTCTAACACCACCACGGGTGGTGGATGACACGGGGATCGCACTCGGACCCCTCGGATGGGCCGCGGCGGCCCACCGGCACAGGCTTCCCGCGATCAGGCCGCCGTCAGCGGCCGACCGTCCGAACGACACCGGCGATGAGCTTCGTCGCCCGTCGGGCACCGGCCGGTGAGAGGCGACTCATCGCGTCGAGGAGCGGAACAACGTCCTCGTCCGGGATCGTCACGAGGAGCCGGACGAGGCGAAGGGCCGTCTCGTCCGGGACCCGGCCGATGAGCCGCAGGGCACGTTCGAGCTCGCGCGGTTCGAGCTGGGGGACGATCCCGATCGCCCGGTCGAACAGCAGGACGAAGTCGTTGAACGAGGTCAGCCAGTCGCGAAGGGCGACCAGCTCGGCGTCGTCGGGGTTCTCGGCGGCCGCGCGGGTGGCCTCCGCGACCGCGGTTCCGAGGGTCGCCACGATCGGGTCGCCCTCGCGAAGCTTGCGGTGGGCGACGACCCGCCCGAACCAGCGCCAGTGGTCGCCGATCGCCGAGTAGGCGACGCCGGGCGGCCCGCGTCGGCCGACCCGCCGCGGCTCCGGGACGCGCTCGACGAGCCCCCACGCCTCCGACTCGGCGAGGGCCATGCTGGCCGCCCGGTGGCTGAGGCCGAGCGCCTCGCGGACCTCGCGCTCGGTGAGGGGTGCCTGACGGGACAGCAGGTAGCCGTGGACGCGGGCGATAGCCGGAGCGACGCCCCAGGCCGCGCCCATCTCGCCCCAGGCGTCGGCGAGCCCGCGGCGGATCACCTCGGCCCGCTCCGATGGGAGCCCCGGGCCCGTCCCGCCAATCCGTGGTGCCGTCACGAACCGCCTCCGAAACCTGCGACTTGACAGTAGCGCGTTATCAGCTCATAACTTGCTAGGTCACGGTAGCACATGAGCCCTGCGCGGCTCGATCGGAGATCCCGATGGAAACCACCGCTCCTATCATCGCCCTGGCGGCCGCCGAGATGTGGGTCCACCCGGGCACCGACACGCCGGTGGGTCCGGCGGAGGTGGCAGAAGCGCGCCATCTGGGCCTGACGCTCGGCGTCCTCATCGCCTTGGCGTGCGACGCGGTCGGGATCCTGCTGGCGGTCGCATCGAACCCGGCGTTGCTTCTCTCGCCCTCTGGTGGTCTGTCCGATCTCCTCGTGGCCATGGTGGTCGGGACTGTTCCGGTGCTCGCCGCGGCTCCGGTGGGGTGGCTGGTCGGGCCACAGGTCGCCCGTTCGGAACCCCTCGGCTCCGTCGGGGCGGCTGTGCTGCTGGCCATCGGCACGATGCTCGTCGGCGACGTGATCGTGTCGTCGATCTGGACGCTCGGCGCGATCGCCAGCCAGCGCGGTGGCGAGGCCACTGCTGCCGTCGACCTCCTGGTGACGCTCATCATCCTGGGAGCGATCGTCGTCGGCCCGTTAGTGATCGCCTTCTCGACGCTGCCCGCGGCCGTCGTCTGGGTCGTCGCCTTCAGGGTGGTCTGGCGAAGACGGGTCGGTGTCACCCGACGTTCCTAGGACCGGCGGTCGAGTTCCTCCCGCTCGGCCACCCGGCGAAGCCGCCAGACCTCGACCATCGCGCAGTCGTCGGCGATCCCCAGCTCGAGGAGTCCGCCCGGGGTCATGTCCAGACGCTGTCGGATCTGGCTTCGGTCGCTGCCGATGCCGAGTCGCGGCATCGACTCCAGGCCGAATCCGCAGGCCTCCAGCAATCGGTCCAGCGTCCCGACCCGCGGATCCGCCCGTCCGCGCTCGATCCGGGCGATGGTCTCCTGGGGGATGCCGGCGGCGGCCGACAGCTGACGCTGGGTGAACCCCGCCTGCCGCCTCGCGTGGAGCACCATCCGGCCGGCCATGGACATCGCGATACCTCCTGATGACGTTTACATCATCAACCTGCAAAGCCACCCGGTCAACAGATGGAGTAGACCCGGCCCGAGCGGGTCCGCCGCGTATCATCGGGAGCATGGCCGTCCTCCGGAGCCGACTTGATCCGAGCGCTCCGGACAGCCAGGCGAACGCGGCCGCGATGGCAGGGCTTGTGCGGGACCTTCGGGAGCGGCAGGCGCTGGTGGCCGGACGCGGCGCCGGCGGCGACGACCGATCGATCGAGCGTCACCGCGAGCGCGGCAAGCTGCCCGTCCGCGAGCGTATCGACCGCTTGCTCGACCCCGGCAGTGCCTTCCTCGAGCTGACCCCGCTCGCCGCCGACGGGCTGTACGACGGCGATGCGCCGAGCGCCGGGATCGTGACCGGCATCGGGCGGATCGAGGGAACGCTCTGCGTCGTCGTCGCCAACGACGCGACGGTCAAGGGCGGCACCTACTACCCGCTCACCGTGAAGAAGCACCTGCGGGCCCAGGAGATCGCCCTCGAGAACCGGCTCCCGTGCCTCTACCTCGTCGACAGCGGCGGGGCGTTCCTGCCGCTGCAGAGTGAGGTATTTCCCGACCGCGACCACTTCGGCCGGATCTTCTACAACCAGGCCCGCCTCTCAGCCGCCGGCGTGCCCCAGATCGCCCTCGTCATGGGTAGCTGCACGGCCGGCGGGGCGTATGTCCCGGCGATGAGCGACGAGACCGTGATCGTCGAGGGGACGGGCACGATCTTCCTCGGCGGTCCGCCTCTCGTGAAGGCGGCCACAGGCGAGGAGGTCAGCGCGGAGGAGCTCGGCGGTGGCGATCTCCACGCCCGGACGTCGGGGGTCGTCGACCACCTCGCGACCGACGACGAAGATGCGCTGGCGATCGGTCGATCGATCGTCGCCAACCTGAACCGTCGGCCGCCCGAACCACCGTGGGATCGCCGCGATCCAGAGCCACCCGCCGTCGCCCCGGCACCCGCGGCCGCCGACGGCGGCATCTACGCGACGGTCTCGGCCGACCCTCGCCGGCCGATCGACGTCCGCGAGATCGTCGCCCGGCTCGTGGACGGGAGTCGCTTCCACGAGTTCAAGCCGCTCTACGGCGAGACGCTCGTGTGCGGCTTTGCCCATCTTGACGGCTACCCGGTCGCGATCGTCGCCAACAACGGGATCCTCTTCAGCCAGAGCGCGCTCAAGGGCGCCCACTTCATCGAGCTCGCGGCCCAGCGGCGGATCCCCCTCGTATTCCTCCAGAACATCGCCGGCTTCATGGTGGGCCGCGAGTACGAGGCCGGCGGGATCGCCAAGGATGGGGCCAAGATGGTGACCGCCGTCGCCTGCGCCGAGGTCCCCAAGTTCACGGTGCTCATCGGAGGCAGTTTCGGGGCGGGCAACTACGCGATGGCCGGCCGAGCGTACGGCCCGCGCTTCCTGTGGTCGTGGCCGAACGCCCGGATCAGCGTCATGGGCGGACTCCAGGCGGCGCGGGTCCTGTCGACCGTCCGCGAGAGCTCCCTGCCGGGCGGCGCCTGGGCGTCCCCCGCCGAACGCGAGGCGTTCGAGGCGCCGATCCTCGACACCTACGAGCGCGAGGGCTCGCCCTACTTCGCGACCGCTCGCCTGTGGGACGACGGCGTCATCGATCCGCTCGACACGCGCCGGCTCCTCGCGATGGGCATCGAGGCGTCGCTCTGTGCGCCGATCCCGGAGACTCGCTTCGGCGTCTTCCGGATGTAGGCCGAGCCGACCGTTCAGCCAGCCTCGCCGGGCCAGTATCGCTCGCTGACGATCGCATGCGGCGGCAGCCCGAGCTGGATCAGCCGCGCGGTCGCCGACTCGATCATGGCCGGGCTCCCGCACAGGTACGCGACCGTGTCCCGCGGATCGAGCCCACCTCGACTTCCACGGCTCGACCCGTCGAACAGTTCAGGTACTACGTCGGTGACTCGGCCGGTGGCCCCACGCCATCCGGCGTTCCGTGGCTCGGCCGGGCGCGAGACCGTCGGCACGTAGCTCACTCGGCCCGCCGCCGCCTCCTCTCCGAGAAGAGACCGATAGGCAAGCTCGGCGACGTGGGCGACCCCGTGGACGACGATCACCTTCGGCCGGCGGGGTCGCTGGCGAAGCGATCCGAGCATGGCGACGAAGGGAGCGAGGCCCGTGCCTGTCGAGACGAAGAGGTGGGCGCGATCGTCGGCGGGATCGAGCGTGAAGAGGCCCTTCGCGCGACCGAGCAGGAGGCGTCCTCCGCGCTTCGTCCGCCACAGCGCAGGGGTGAATGTGCCACCGACCACCCGCCTGATGAGGAATTCGAGGTCGAGCGAGCCCGGGGCCGACGATGTCGAATAGGGGCGCCGGATGACCCGCCCATCGATCTCGAGGCCGAGGCTCAGGTACTGGCCCGGCACGAACGGCCGGGCACCGCTGTCCGGACGGACTCTGAACAGGGCGACGGCCTCCGTGAGGTCCTCGCGACCGACGAGCGTGGCATCCGCGACGGGCGTGGCGTCGGCGGCGATCCTTCTCGGCGCGCGATCGATCCACCGCGGGCGATCTGACTCAGGGACCCCCCGGGCGATCGCACCGGCGATCAACCCGCTCATCCCGCACCAAGCATGCGGTCGATCTCCTCTCGCGCGGCGCCCGGGTCCGCGTACCAGGCCGCATCGACCCACGCATAGCCGGTCCACGCGGGCGGCAACTCGTCGACCCGGTAGATCGCCGTGTTCGGGCAGGCGGCTTCGCAGGACCCGCAGTCGATGCACGCTTCTGGGTCGATGTAGAGCTTCCGGTCAAGCGCCTCATCGGTGGTGATGCAGTCGACCGGACAGACGTCCACACAGGCGCGGTCCATCTTGTCGAGGCATGGTTCGGCGATCACGTAGGCCATCGAAGTCGCTCCATGTCATCGGCCGCCGCGATCCGTCGACGGCGGTCTTTGTCGAGAAGACTCGGCGTCGCGGATGGGATCGGCGTGTGGCCCTCATGAGCGTTCTCACATCGTCAGGGACCGGACGTCGCTCACTGCCGGGCCGGCAGCGTCACCTCGAAGCGGGCTCCTCCACCGGGAGCCGCGGTCGCCACGATCCATCCTCCGTGAGCACTCGCGATGCGGCGCGCGATGGCAAGACCGAGGCCGGCCCCTTTCGGACGGCTCGCCGCCCCGGCGAGGCGGGCGAACGGCTCGAACACGCGCTCGCGGTCCTCCGCGGGGATGCCGGGGCCATGATCGGAGACCGTGAGGACGACATCCCCACCACGGCGACCGACGGTCACCTCGGCGGGCGTGCCTGGTGGGGCGTGATCGATGGCATTGTCGACGAGGATGAGGACGAGCTGGAGGAGGCGATCACGGTCGCCCTCCAGGAGCCGACGTTCGGGCGCGTCGACGATGAGATCGACATCTCGCTCTCGGGCGAGCGGCTCGACCCGGCGAGCGGCCGTTCGGGCGAGCTCGGCGAGGTCGATGCTCGACCGGTCGAGGACGAGGTCGGCCGAGCCGGTCGACGAGAGCATCAGGAGGTCCCCGACGAGCCGCCCGAGCCGATCGCTCTCGGCGACGATGTCCTTCACCAGCGGAGTGCCCTCGGACGTCACGAGGCCTTCGCGCTCGAGAACCTCGGCGGTGGCATGGATCACCGCGGCGGGCGTCCGCAGCTCGTGGGACGCGTCCGCCACGAAGCGCAGCTGCGCATCGAAGGTTCGACGGATCGGCTGGAGCGCGCGACGCGTGACGATGAGGGTCACCAGCGCCGCGCCCAGGAGCCCGATGACGGCCACGACGACGATGGCGACGACAAGGCTGCCCGATTGGGCGTCGTGGAGGGTGAGCACGAGCCCGGCCTGGACATATCCGACGGGATGAGCCGCCGGACCGACCGGCAACGTGAGCAGCCGCACCGGCACGCCGCCGAGATCAACCGTCCTCAGGTCGCCGCCCGCGGTGGACACCCCGCCCATGGCGGCAAGGACGGGCAGGCCGGGCAGTCTCACTCGGGATGGGTCGGCGAGGACGTGGCCATCCGCGTCGAGGGTGAGGACGAAGGTGTCCGACGAGCCCGGGACGACCTCCTCCGAGTCTCCGCTTTCCTGGGCGGCCGGGAGCTCGCCATCCAGCCGCACCACAGCCGCTTCGGCTGTCGAGCGCAGCGCGCGATCGACGTCGGCGTCGAGTGCCCGCAGCGCGACGAGCGCGGTGATCACCCCGATCCCGATGACGAGGAGCGCGACGAGGGCGAGGCTCGTCAAGTACAGCCGTCGTCCGGTGACCCCGACGAGCCGGCCGACCGCGTCCGCCCGTCGTGGTCGGTCAGCCATCCGCCCGGAGGCTGTAGCCGACGCCCCGCACCGTTCGCAATCGATCAGATCGACCGAGCTCGCTGAGCTTGCGCCGCAGGTAGTGGACGTAGAGGTCGACGACATTGGAGTAAACGTCGGGCTCGGCGCCCCAGACCCCGTCGAGGATCTGGCGCCGGGTGAGGACCTGACCCTGGTGGCGAATCAGGTACCCGAGCAGCGCGAACTCGCGGGCGGAGAGGTCGACGGAGCGCTCGCCGACGCGGGCGATATGGCGCGACTCGTCGAGCTCGACGTCGCCGGCGGCCAGCCGGGGCTCGGTCGGGCCACCTTCACGCCGCGAGAGCGCCCGGACGCGGGCGAGGAGCTCCGAGAATGCGAACGGCTTGGGCAGGTAGTCATCGGCGCCGGCATCGAGACCGGCGACCCGCTGCTCGACGGAGCCCAGCGCGGTGAGCATCAGGACGGGCGTCCGGACGCCCTTCCGACGAAGCAGGCGGATGACAGCCAGGCCGTCGATGTCGGGCAGCATCCGATCGACGATGGCGACGTCGTAGTCGCCGGTCGTGCCCAGGCCGACGGCGGTGACCCCGTCCGGCGCGGAGTCCACGACATGCCGTTCGGCGACGAGGACTCGCCGGATGAGGGCGGCCATCTTCGGTTCGTCTTCGACCAGGAGGATGCGCATCGCTCCCGATCGTAGGTGCGGCCACGGTCGCCGTCGAGGGCAGAAGGCACTGTATTTGAGCGTTCTCATCGGCGGCACACGCCGAGCCCATCGGCGCCGCCGAGGCTCGTGTGGTCACAACCGCTCGCTCCTCGAGGTCCTTCCGATGATCGATCGCCTTGCACTCCTCGTCGCCAGCCTGGCGGCTGTCGGCGTCCTCGTCGTCGGGCTGACCCTGGCCGGCTTCCCGTCCCGGGGAACCGCCGCGACCGACGCCGTGGCGCCGGCGGCGGCGACCGTCGCTGCCGATCCGAGCCCACAGGTCCAGATCGACCCGGTCTACGTGGCACCTCCGAAACCGCCGTCCACCGTCGTCGTCCATCGGACCGTCGGCCCGAGTGGCGGCGAACATGAGGCAGATTCCGATGGCGGCGGGGACTGATGGCCGGCGACCGGACCAGCCACCCGCTGCCGCCACCACCGGTGACCCGGCGGCCCCTTCCACCGCGACCCGCGACCGCGCGGCCGCTGCCGCCACGACCGACGGCCGATGCGGGCCTGCAGAGCGACGCCGGCGCCTCGTCGCCGGCTGACCCACCTTCCCCGACAGCCGGACCGACCGTCGACGGCCGCCGCCCGGCTCCTCGCCCTGTCGCCCGCCCTGATGCCCGGCCGATGCGGACGCTCCTCGGCTTGACCGGCCTCGCCGCATTCACCGCCTTCTGCACGGCGGTCATCTCGCCGCCCTCGGGTGTGGATACGAGCGCGGCCACGGTCGAGACCCAGGTGCTGCCTGCCCCATCAGTGATCCATGTCAAGCGATACGTGCAGCTCCAGCCCGGCCAGACCGCGCCACCCCAGTCCGTCGTCCAGGCCGCGCCGGCAGCGACGCCACGGGTGGTGGTGATCACCCGGACCCGGCAATCGGGCCTGCCGTGAGGATGGCGAGCGCAGCGCCACCCGCCGTGGTGGCCGCCGCAGGTGGGCCGTCCGTCTCGGACACGGGGGTCGTGTCGGCCGAGGCCGATCTCATGGGTGGGCGGGTCGGGATCTTCCTGCGACCAGCCCGCGCGCCAGAGGCGGCCGATCCGGACGTCGCATCGTTCGCGGCGCGGCGAGACGCTGACCGGGCCTTGCGCCGGATCGCACGCTGGGCGGACCGCCTGACGCGATTCTCGGCGACGTCGGACCTCGAGCGCCTCAATGCCGATCCGTCCCCCACGGTTCGTGTCGGGGCGACGCTCGCCGCGGTCCTTCGGGCAGCGCGAGAGGCCACCCTCGCCAGCGGTGGCATCGTCGACCCGACGCTCCTCGAGGCGCGCCTTCGCGCGGAGCATCCAAGCGAGGAGACGTCCGAGACGTCCCGCGGCGACAGCAGTTGGTCGCTCGCCGCGGTTCGGCGCGGCGGCAGGGTCAACCGACGCCCGGGCATCCGATTCGACCTCGGTGGTGTGGCGAAGGGCTGGATCGCCGACCGGGCCATCTGCGCATTGACGGCCCACCCTGTCGCCATCGTCGACGCCGACGGCGACCTCGCGATCGCCCTTGCCTACGGCGAGCGGTGGCGGATCGCGATCGCGGACCCGCTACGGCGCGGGTCGAACGTCGCGGTCCTCGAACTCACCGGTCTCGACCCCGGTGGCAGAGAGCGATACGGCGTGGCCACGTCGGGGACGACCGTCCACCGCTGGACGCACCACGGGGCCGTCGCTCACCACCTCATCGACCCGCGGACCCAACGACCGGCGCTCACCGATGTCATCCAGGCCACCGTCCTCGCGGATTCTGCGGCCCGCGCGGAGGCTGCCGCCAAGACCATCGTCATCCTCGGCACGACCGCCGGCGCCGAGGTCGTCGACGCCCCCGGGATCCGGGCGTCGATCCTCGTGACCGACGAGGGCCGTCTCCTGGCATCGCCGTCGACCCTCCGGTGGCTGGCATGAGGTATCGCGGACTGTCGCCCGCGACGGCGCTGACGCGCTGGGGCCTGACTGCGATCGCGCTCGGGATCACGCTCGGGGCGACTGCGCCGACTGCGATGTCGGGGCTCGCCGGCCTCCTGACGACCCAGTCGAGTACGGTCCCGTGGATCGCGTCGCGCCTGCTCGGTTTCGTCGCGTATCTCGCTCTCGCCGGGTCGGTGGTGTATGGGCTCCTCCTCTCGACGAAGCTGCTCGATGCGGTCGCCCACCGGCCCGTGACGTTCACCCTCCACCAGGATCTCGCCTCGATCGGCCTCGGCCTCGCCGCCGTCCACGGGGCGCTGCTCGGACTCGACCACAGCGTGCCCGCGTCCGTCGGGCAGCTCCTCGTCCCGTTCACGACGGCCTACCGACCCCTGTGGGTCGGCCTCGGCCAGCTCGCGTTCTGGCTGTCTGTGACTGTGGTGGCGAGCTTCTACCTGCGGCGCCGGATCGGCCAGCGTGCCTGGCGGACGCTCCACTACACGACGTTCCTCGCGTTCGTCGGCGCGACCGCACACGGCATCGGATCGGGGACCGACACGGCCGGCGGGGCTTGGTGGCTCTATGTCGTGGCAGGTACAGCCGTCGCGTTCCTCCTCACCTATCGGATCGTGCAGGCGTTCGCCTCGCGCACTGCTGGCCGACCTGGGGCGATCCACACCGCGGATCCATAGGCGGCGCGGCGCGGCGAGTGACCGAGGCGCCGCCTCACTAGCTGCCCCCGCACCGTGACGGCGACTCCCGTACGATTGGCCGAGATGATCTCCGTCGGACGCCTGTCCATCGCCCCGGTCAAGGGCCTGGCCCTCCAGCACCCGGATTCGATCGAGCTGACCGAGGACGGGGTCCGCGAGGACCGGCGGTTCTTCCTCATCGACGAGACCGGCCGCCTTGTCGACGGCCTCATCGCCGCCGAACTCGTCCGGATCGAGCCGTGGACGGACCCGGACGGGACCTGCCTCCGGTTGACGCTACCCGGCGGCACCGTCGTCGACGGCGATGTCCGGACGGACGAGGCCATAGAGACGCGCATGTACGGGCGAACGGTCCTCGGGCACGTCGTCGAGGGGCCGTGGGCGGAGGCCCTCGGAGCCGTGGCGGGCCGAACCGTCCGCCTGATCAGGACCGACGAGCCAGGCGGCACGAGGAGTCAGCACCAGGCGTCGCTGGTCAGCGACGGATCGCTCGGCCGGCTCGGCGTTCAGCTCGGGGTGGGGACGGTCGACGGCCGTCGCTTCCGGATGCTCATCGAGCTTCGCGGCGGCGCCGACCACGAGGAGGACACCTGGATCGGCGGACGTGTCGAGCTCGGCGAGACGGTCCTCCGGATCTCCGGACCGATCCCTCGCTGCGCGATCACGACGCATGACCCCGATTCGGGCCAGCGCGACCTCGATACGCTCCAGGCGATCCGCGAATACCGCGGCCTGCGGGACGGCAAGGACCTCGATTTCGGCGTCTACGGGGAGATCGAGCGGCCCGGCCGGATCGCCGTCGGGGACGAGCTGTCCGTCCTCTGAGCGACGGCCGCGGTCAGCCCGCCTCGATGGTGAACCGGCAGCCGAACAGGTCGGCCGTCGCAGATCGGGCGCCGGTGGACGAGAGGTGGATCGTCGTCCGCGGTGAGGGCGGCGCGGCCGCGTCGATCGGCTCGGGGACCCGCAGGACGACCGACTGGTCGCCGATCGCGACCGTGACCCAGTCGCCGGCGGCCTCCCTCGACGACGAGGGAGCGGGCACGAGTCCGACCGCCCGCTGATACGCCCTCGAGAGCGCGAGCGGGTCGGCCACGATGAGATCGAGGCCCGTCAGGCGGAGCGAGCCGCCCATCGGGTGGGTCTCGACGGCACGTGCCGCCCGCTCGGCCGCCGTCCACTCCGCGGCGGTCACGTCGTGCTCGATGAGGAACGGCGGCTCGGCCGCGCCGACGGCTCCGGCACGGGCGAGACTCCAGCGGACGAGCCGGCCGTCCGGCCGACGGCGTTCCCCGGGGAAGGGGTCGCTCATCGTCGAACCAGCCGACCGCAGCGAGGAAACGTCGGCCGCGAGGTCGTCCGAGGCGAGCACGAAGGTCACGAAGCCCGAACCTTCCGTGTCGAGGACCTCGATCGTCGGGCCGCCGAGGAAGGAGTCGGCCGCCGCGGCCCGGTCGACGATCGTGATGAGCTCGAGGTAAGAATCGGCGAACCAGGCCAGTCGGTTGGCCGTCCCGGCACCCGGGTGGACGCCGCCGCCGCCTGCCGCGATCCCGACCCGGTCCCGGAGTTCCGCGACCGCCGCATCGAGGTCCGGGACGGCGATGGCGAGATGGTCGATCCCCGTCAGCACCCGCTCAGGCGCCTGCGGGCGGCTCGGTCCGGGAGCGCAGCCAGTCCACGACCTGCTCGGCGTCACGGTCGGACGGGAAGACCGGGTAGAAGACCTGCTCGATCCGGCCGCCCTCGATGACGAGCGTCAGACGGCGCAGGAGCGTGAGCCCCTCGGTATCGAACGTCGGCAGGCGCAACGCGGTGGCGAGGGCGAGGTGGTCGTCGGAGAGGATCGGATAGGGCAGTCCGAGCCGGTCGACGAGCTCACGCTGGTAGGCCGTGTCCTGGGTCGATAGCCCGACGACGCGGACTCCGAGCGCCGTCAGCTCGGCGAAGTGGTCGCGGTAGGCGCAGGCCTGCGGCGTGCAGCCGCGGGCGCCGGGGATCGCGTTCCAGGCAGCCGTCCCGCCGGGCGGCTCCTCGCCCGGGCGGCCCGTCCGCGGATAGGCGAACACGACCGTCCGAGGGGCCGCCGCATCGTCGAGGCTGACGTCGACGCCGTCGGTCGACCGGAGTGTGATCGCCGGCATCGCCAGGCCGGAAAGGTGGTCGCAGGCGCCATCGTCGAGCGGGACCGGCAGGTCTGGCGGCAGCGACAGGAGGTCGGCGGGCTGCATCGCGCCGATGGTAGCCGGACAGCCGCCATCCGGCCTTCCGCCATCGGCATCTGGAGGCCACCTGGGGCCGCTACGATGCGCGCATGGCCTCAGTCCGCGTCGAGCGCAGCGGTCCCGGCGGCGTCGTCGCGAATGTCATCCTGGCCAGGCCGGACGTCCACAACGCCTTCGACGCCTCGATGATCGCCGAGCTGCGGGCGGCGTTCGGGGCGCTCGCCACCGAGGGAGCCGCCCAGCTGAGGGCCGTCGTCCTGTCCGGCGACGGGCCGTCGTTCTGTGCCGGTGCCGACGTCGCCTGGATGCGCGCCGCGATGACACTCGACCGCGAGGCAAACGAGCAGGACGCCATGGCGATGGCCGAGATGTTCGACACGATCGATTCCTGCCCCGCACCGGTCGTCGCCCGGGTCCACGGGTCGGCGCTCGGGGGCGGGATGGGCCTCTGTGCGGTGAGCGACCTCGTCGTCGTCGAGAGCGGCACCCGCTTCGGCTTCACCGAGACACGGCTCGGCATCCTGCCGTCGGTGATCAGCCCGTTCGTCATCGCCAAGATCGGGGAGACCCACGCCCGGGCGCTGTTCCCCGGCGGCCGGCGGTTCGACGCGATCAGAGCCCAGCGGATCGGCCTCGTCCACGAAGTCGTCGAGGGCGAGACCGCGCTGGATGCCGCCGTCGGGGTCGCCGTCGCGGACCTCCTCGCCGCCGGACCGACCGCGGCGCGGGCGGCCAAGTCGATCGTCCGCGAGGTGCGCGGCCTGCCCCATGGATCGTCGAAGTGGCACACCGCCCGGGTCATCGCCGGACAACGTCAGACGGCGGAGGCGCAGGAGGGGTTCCGGGCCTTCACCGAGAAACGACGGCCGGCGTGGGCGCCCGACGAGGATGCCTGAGAGCAGCGTCCCGACCGTCCGGACCGCCGGACTCATCGCCTGCGTCGGTTGCCGCGGACTCGTGCCCGACGAGGACGGCCCGATCCATCGCTACATCACCGCGTCGCCGGGCTGCTGGCGGATCTATACGGAGCTCGGCGCCGGCGGCCTCCCGGCTGTCCCGAAGTCGACGCTGGCGGTCGACGCGTACGCGGTGACCCATCCGGGCGTGCCGGGCCGGCAGTCGACGCCCTCGGTCTGGATCCACCTCGTGACGTTGTGCTGTGCCCTCGAGCGGGGCTGGCCCCTGGACGGGGCGATCCGGCTCCGGCGGGTCACCGCCGACGCGTTCGACGCCTGGCCATGGCTCGACCGTCCGGTCGGGATGGGCCAGATCACGGTGGTCGACGTCGCGGGGGCGTCGGCTGACGGGGATGCGGCGAGGGCGGCACTGCTCGTCGAGGGATGGATCGACGGCGCGTGGGACGCGTGGTCGCAACATCACCCGGCGGTGCGGGCGAGGGCCGACGACATCGTCGGCCGGTTCTACTCCTGAGGATCGACTGGACGCCAGCCGGGACGCCGGTCCTGCGGCCCACCGCCTGCCCGGCGCTTGCGTAACCGAGCGTCGGATGCGACGATCGCGACAGTCATGCGGGATGAGCTGAGCCCAAGCCAGGCGGCAACCCGGATCGGCACGACGACACGTTCCGTCCAGCGCTGGATCGCGGCCGGCCGCCTGCCGGCTCGACGGGTCGGTGGGCGATGGCGTGTCGCATCTGACGCGTTAGACGCGTTTATCGGATCGTCGTCGGTGGGGGAACCGGAGAACGAGCCGCCGCCCGACCCGATCCGGACCCTGTTCATCGCGAATCGAGGCGAGATCGCCCTCCGCATCGACGCCACGTGCCGACGTCTCGGGATCCGGGCCATCATCCCCGGCCACGACGACGTACCGGCGATCGACCTGCTCGACATCGGGGCGGTCGTCCGAGCAGCGACGAGCGCCGGAGCCGATGCCGTCCATCCTGGCTACGGCTTCCTCGCCGAGAACGCCGATGCGGCGGAGGCGGTCGAGGCAGCCGGGATGCGCTGGGTCGGGCCGGCGGCGAGCTCCATCCGGGCGGTCGGCGACAAGGCCGCTGCCCGCCGGCTCGCCCATTCGCTCCGTATCCCGACGGTGCCGGGTTACGACGGGCCCGATCAGGACGACGCCACCCTCCGCCGGGCAGCCCGACGCATCGGCCTGCCGCTCATCGTCAAGCCCGCAGCCGGCGGCGGGGGCAAGGGCATGCACGTCGTCCACCGGCCGCGCGACCTCCCCGAGGCCCTGGCCGTCGCCCGCCGCGAGGCGCGGTCGTCCTTCGGGGACGAGCGACTCGTCCTCGAGCGCTACCTCGACGGCCCGCGTCACGTCGAGGTCCAGGTCGTCTTCGACGGCTACGGCGCCGGCGTCCATCTCGGCGAACGCGAGTGCAGCCTGCAGCGGCGCCATCAGAAGGTCCTCGAGGAGACGCCGTCACCGGTCGTCGACGCGGCGCTCCGAGATCGGATGACCGCCGCCGCTCTCCGCCTGACCGCCGCCGTCGGGTATCGCAGCGCCGGGACGTGCGAGTTCCTCGTCGAGGAGGGCGGGGCGTTCTTCTTCCTCGAGATGAACACCCGACTCCAGGTGGAGCACCCCGTCACGGAAGCGGTCACCGGACGCGACCTCGTCGCCGACCAGCTGGCGATCGCCGCCGGCGCGACGCTCGACGCCATCGACCTCGACCAGGCGACCGCGGACCAGGCTCGAGGTCGTGGCGGCCACGCCATCGAGGTCCGGCTCTACGCCGAGGACCCGGATGCCGGGTTCCTCCCGGCGACCGGCCGGGTCGAGGCTCTCCACTGGCCGGCCGGTGCGACCCGGTTCGAGTCGGACCCGGTGCGCGTCCGGGTCGACAGCGGCATCGGCGAAGGCACGGTCGTCGACGACCGCTTCGACCCGATGCTCGCCAAGGTCATCGTCCACGGCGACGACCGGGCCGCCGCGGTCGATCGCCTCGAGCGGGCACTCGACGACACGGTGATACTTGGTCTCACGACGAATCTGCGGTTCCTCCGCTCGCTCGTCCGGTCCGACGCGTTCGTCGCCGGTGAGACGCGGATCGACACCATCGATCGGACGTGGCCCGCGGCGGGCGCGACGGCGCCACCGTCGATCCCCGACGACGCCTGGGAGGCCGCGGCCGACGCCCTCGGCGATACAGGGGGGTCGACCGACCCATTCTCCGGCGCCTGGCGGGTCAATGGCCCGCCGGCCCTCCACCTCGAGTCGGAGGGTTTGACTCGGACCGCGTTGCCACGGCCGGGACCGTACGCGATGGTTCGCGTCGGGCCGATCGTGCACCTCGATGTCGACGGGCGCAGCACGCCGTTCCGCGTCGCGCCTGCCCCATCCCGATCCGCCCTCGCCGGCCGAGCGATCCGCGCCGACGGCCGGGCCACCGTGGTCGTCGCCCCGATGCCCGGCGTCATCCTGCGACTCGATATCGCCCCCGGCGCGACGGTCGCGACCGGTGACCCGATCGCCGTCCTCGAGGCGATGAAGATGGAGCACGTCGTCGTCGCGCCCGGTCGCGGACGCGTCGCGGACGTCGTCGTGGCCATGGGCGATCACGTGACCCGTGGCCAGGCGATCGCGACCGTCGTACCCGGCGGCGGTACCCTGAGCGGCGACGGACCCGACCACGGAGAGCGGCGATGACGGACAAGGCCAGGAGTCGCGACGAGTTGCTCGCCGAGCACGTCGTCGCCCGGCGCCGTCGGAATGCCGCCCCGCTCGGCAGTGAGGCGTATCAGGAGGCCTGCGCCGAGATCGCCCGCATCGAGGTCGAGATCGCTCGCCAGGAGCGGGCGATGACGCCGCCCCGGGTGTGAGCCTCGATGGTGCGACCGCGCCGGTCGACGAGGACCGCCGGGTCCGCATCTACGAGGTCGGGCCGCGGGACGGGTTGCAGAACGAGGCGAGGCCGATCCCGATAGCCGACAAGCGACGGTTCGTCGAGCTGCTCGTCGAGGCGGGCCTTCGCGAGATCGAGGCGACGAGTTTCGTGTCTGCGCGGGCGATCCCCCAGCTGGCCGATGCCGATGAGCTCCTCGCCGTGGTCCCCCGGCGCTCCGGGGTGCGGTATCCGGTCCTCGTACCGAACGAACGCGGCCTTGAGCGGGCCCGGGCGGCCGGCGCCGACGCGCTGGCCGTGTTCACCGCGGCGAGCTCGGCCTTCACCGAGCGGAACATCGGGATGACCGTGGACGAGTCGCTCGCCACCTTCGCTCCGGTCCTCGCCACGGCCGGTGAGCTCGGCTGGTGGCGACGGGCCTACGTCTCGACCGCCTTCGGCTGCCCCTATACGGGCACCGTCGAGCCGGCAGCGGCGGTCGAGGTCGCGCTGCGTCTGCGAGACCTGGGCGCCGACGAGATCTGCTTCGGCGACACGATCGGGGTGGCCGTGCCGGACCAGGTCACCGAGCTCAGCGGCCTCGCGGCCGAAGCCGGTCTGCCCGCGGCGTCGACCGCCTTCCACTTCCACGACACCCGCGGCACCGCCCTCGCCAACGTGGCGGCCGGGCTGGCGGCCGGCATTCGCTGCTTCGACGCCTCGACGGGCGGGACCGGCGGCTGTCCGTACGCGCCCGGAGCGGCCGGCAACCTCGCCACGGAGGACCTCGTCTACCTCCTCGACGCGTCGGGCTGGGAGCATGGCGTCGCCCTCGGCGGCGTGCTGGAGGCCGCCCGATTCATCGCCGGCGTCCTCGGCCGACCGCTCGCCTCCAAGGTCGGCCAGGCGGGCGGCTGGGACCCGGCCACGGGCAGTGCGACGGGCCGCTGAGGGATCGGTCGCCACGCTCGTCCGGCGTGGACATCCTCACCGCGACGCTCCTGCTATCCTCCCGCCACCATGGACGGCGTCGTGCTCGTGCTGAACCAGAATTACGAGCCGCTGAACGTCTGCAATCTCCCGCGAGCCTTCCGTCTCGTGTTCGGCGAGAAGGCCGAGGTCATCGAGTTCGACCACCAGGAGATCCGGACGCCGCGGCAGGTCTTCCGCGCGCCGTCGGTCATCCGCCTCCAGCACCAGGTCCGCCGGCCCCGGCCCCGCGTCCGCCTCACTCGTCGAGAGGTATTCGTCCGCGACCGCCACACCTGCCAGTACTGCGGGCGCCAGGCGGGGGACCTCACGCTCGACCACATCGTGCCGCGCCACCGCGGCGGGACCCACACCTGGGACAACCTCGTCACGGCCTGCAAGCCGTGCAATCACCGCAAGGGCGGCAAGACCCTCGACGAGGCGCGCCTGCGGCTCCAGCGGCCGCCCTTCGAGCCCCGGAGCGACGTGTACTCGTTGTTCGTCCCGTACCTCCAGGACGACCGCAACGAGCCCTGGCGCGACTACCTGTTCCTCGGCCGGAACTGAGGCCGGCGGCGATGGCGCCGACCGGCCCGGCCGAGCTCCACATCGCCGAGGCGATCCCGCCGTCCGTTCATGAGCTCCTCGATCGGCTGCAACGGGAAGGTCACGCCGCATTCGCCGTCGGCGGAGGCATCCGCGACGTCATCCTGGGCCGGCCGGCCCTCGACTGGGATCTCACGACCGACGCCCGTCCGGAGCGGATCCAGGCGATCTTCCCGGGGTCCCTCTACGAGAATGCGTTCGGGACGGTGACGGTCCGGGCGGTCGACGGCACCGCCGTACAGGTCACGACCTTCCGGAGCGACCACGCCTACGCCGACTACCGCCGCCCAGATCGGGTCGAGTTCGGCGAGCGGATCGAGGACGACCTCGCCCGGCGCGACTTCACCTGTAACGCCCTCGCCTGGGGCGCGACGGCCGCCGACGAGCCCGAGCTCGTCGACCCGTTCGACGGACGGGCCGACATCGAGCGGCGCCTCCTCAGGGCAGTGGGCGATCCCGCCGAACGGTTCGCCGAGGACGCCCTGCGGATGCTCCGCGCGGTCCGCTTCGCGGCGGTCCTCGGATTCGAGATCGAGTCGAGGACCCTCGCCGCCGTCCGGCGCGACGCGCCGCTGGCCGCGCACCTGTCGGGCGAGCGTGTCATCGCGGAGCTGCAACGGCTCCTCGACGCGGACCGGCCGTCGATCGGCCTCCGCCTGGCCGAGGAGACGGGGCTGCTCGGCGTCGTCGCGCCGCCGCTCGCCCTCCAGCGCGGCGTCGCCCAGAACAAGGTCCCCGGGGAGGATCTCTGGGACCACTCGGTCCGATCCGTCGATGCCGCGGCCGCCGCCGGTCGGTCGCCGACGATCCGCCTGGCGGTCCTCCTCCACGACCTCGGCAAGCCGGCGACGGCCTCCGACGGCCACTTCTACGGTCACGAGATCGTCGGCGCGGATCTCGCCGCGAGCCTCCTCCGCGGCTGGCACATGCCCCGCGAGACGGTCGACCGCGTCGCTCACCTCATCCGGCACCACATGTTCTCGTACGATGGCGCATGGAGCGACGCGGCCGTCCGACGGTTCATCGTCAAGGTCGGTCGCGGCTGGCTCGACGACCTGTTCGCCGTCCGCGAGGCGGACAACGTCGGGAGCGGCCTGCCGGCGGATGCCGGTGGATCCGCCGAACTCCGGGCGCGGATCGAAGACCAGCTGGCCGCGGATGTCGCGCTCGACCGGTCGGGTCTCGCGATCGATGGCTCCGAGCTCATCGCGGAGCTCGACCTCGAGCCGGGCCCGATCGTCGGACGGCTGCTCGACGGATTGGTCGATCGGGTCCTGGCCGACCCGTCGCTCAACGAGCGAGGACGGCTCATCGGGCTCGCTCGGGAGCTGATCGACGAGGCGGCCCCGGCCGCTCGTCGGGCGGATCGATCGGTCCGGACATCGCGATCGGAGGATGGATGATCGAGCTCATGCTCCAGGCGGAGCGAGCCCTGTCGATGGGCATGGTCGATCGCGCCGAGCAGCTGTACTGGCAGGCCATCGAGACCGACAGCCGCAACGGCATCGCCATCGTCGGCCTGGCCAAGGTCGCCATCGAGCGTGGCGATGACGCGACGGCCCTCCTCTTCGCCCGCAAGGCGCTCGAGATCGATCCCGAGAACGGCGCCGCCCAGCGCATCACCAAGCGACTCGAGGAGGCCGCCGCCGAGCGTGGGCTCCCGGCGGTCCCTGCCGCGGTCGTGGCGGACACACCGGTGGCCGCCCTGCTCGCCGACCTGGAGGCCGCCGAGCCGCCGGCGAACGAGCCGGCAGCGCCAGAACCCCCGGCGGAAGCCAAGCCTTCCGCAGAAGCGCCGGTAGCCGAGGCTGCCACGGCCGGATCGGCAGAGCCTCCAGGCGCGGCGTCCGAGGCGGCTCAGCCTGCGGCCACGGCGTCCGAGCCTCCGGCCGAGGCGCCGACCCGCAAGCGACCCGACGTCGAGTGGCCGGCCGCGGACCTCGACCAGGCCCGGCGCGGGACTCTCCCCCCGCTCGCCCCCGGCGACGGCGGCGCGAGCGCCGGAACGTCCTCGAAGAGTGGCGTCTCGGACTGGCCGGGCGCCGACTCCGCCCCGAAGCCGTCGACGACGCGCGAGGGGGGCCGTGACGCCGACCGCGGCCGAGGCACGGACCGGGGCTGATGCGGGTCCTCGTCACCGGCGGTGCGGGATACGTGGGATCCGTGACCGTCGAGGCGCTGGTCGCGGCCGGCCACGTCACGGTGGTCCTCGACGATCTCTCGACGGGCCACCCCGGAGCCGTCGCAGCGGGCGCTCGTCTCGCTCGAGCCGACTACACCGACGGGGACGCGACCGCAGAGATCCTCCGGACCGAGCGGATCGAGGCGATCGTCCACTGCGCCGCCCGCTCGCTCGTGCCCGAATCGATCCGCGATCCCGCCCGCTACTACCGCCAGAACGTCGCCGGCGGCATCGCCCTCCTCGACGCGGCCCGGACCGCCGGCGTCGGCCGGATCGTCTTCAGCTCGACCGCCGCCGTGTATGGCGTGCCCGAGACGACTCCGATCGTCGAGGACGCCCCGCTGCTCCCGATCAATCCATACGGCGAGTCGAAGCGGACGTTCGAGGGAGCCCTGACCTGGTACGGCCGCGCCTACGGTCTCCGCAGCGTCGTGCTCCGCTATTTCAACGTCGCCGGCGCCACCGACGCGAACGGGGAGGACCACGATCCGGAGAGCCATCTCATCCCGAACGTCCTGCGGGCGGCCGAGGGTCGTGGCTCGGTGACTCTCTTCGGGGAGGACTATCCGACGCCCGACGGAACCGCTGTCCGCGACTACATCGACGTCCGCGACCTGGCCTCGGCCCATCTCCTCGCGCTCGACGCGACGGCCCGGCCAGACCTGCCGACGACGCATGTCTGCAACCTCGGCTCGGGAGCCGGCTTCAGCGTCCGCGAGGTCCTCGCCGCCGCCGGTGAGGTGGTCGGGCGGCCCATCCCGGTCGAGTCGGGCCCGCGGCGCGAAGGCGACCCGCCGATCCTCGTCGCGAGCGCAAAGCGGGCGCGCGAGTCGCTCGGCTGGGAGCCCGCCCACGGCACCCTGGCCGACATGATCGGGAGCGCCTGGTCGTGGCGTCAGGCCCACCCGGACGGGTACGCCGGGAAGGGCGGCGGCACGGCCGCCGCCTCCTGATACGATGCCCCAGTGACCTCTCGGGTGGCCGCGATCGACGTCCGCGACTGGCGCCCCCAGCTGTTCGGGAAGGGCAACGTCCGCCACGTCAAGGACCCCCTCATCGAACCGCTCTGGGACGGCGAGCGGGTGCTGCTCGTGGTCGGGGATGCCGGCTTCGGCGGTTCGGCGCCGCCTACCGCGGTGTCGTCGACCGGCGCCGAGGCGCCGACCTCCGACCGAGTGGCGACGGCCGACGGGGCGCCGCCGATCCTCTTCCTCGACATCGACGGCGAGGAGCTCGAGGGCCCGGCCCTCGATGCGATCGCGGCCGACCTCGGCACCGCGGCCCGGGCCGATGTGCTCGTCCTCGACGGGTATCTGAGCCGTCAGCCGAACACGCCGCCGCCGAGCTCACCGAGCCTCGGCGTCAAGATGCCGACCACCCAGCAGATGGTCGGCCAGATGCTCTTCGGGCGGAGGAGCTCGAAGTCCCCACGAGCACCGACGGCGGCCGGCCACGCCGATACCACCGACCTCGGCGTCCCGATCGCCTTCGTCGCCATCGACCTGCTCGCCATCGACGAGCAGGCCCTCCTCGACATCCCCCTGCTCGAGCGCAAGCGGATCCTCGACACCGCGTTCGACGAGACCCGCCTCCTGCGGCGGAGCCCGTACGTCCGGCCGCCGGTCGACAGCTGGCTCATCGCCTGGCGCGCCCTCGGCTTCCACGAGCTCGCCTACAAGGCGGCCAACAGTCACTACTCGCCGGGCCTCCAGAACGAGGGCTGGGCGCGCATCACGATCCCCCTCGACTGAGAGGTTCGGACGCTCGAAGGCGACGAGTGGTAGGGTGAACCGGATGCCCTCGTCCGCCCTCCCGCCGGCCGTACGCGACGAGATCGCCCGCATCGGCCGTGCCGACATCATGGTCGGTATCCCGAGCTTCAAGAACGCCGCGACGATCGGGTACGTCGTCCGCGCGGCGCAGGCCGGGCTGGTCCAGTACTTCCCCGACCTGCGGCCGGTCCTCGTCAACGCCGACGCCGGCTCGCCGGACGGGACCGCCCGGGTCGTCGTCGAGACCGAGCCGCCGGACTACGTCGAACAGATCCTCCTCGTCCGCCCGAAGAACCGGCTCGCCCGGGTGAGCCTCACCTATCCCGAGATCGACGGCGTCGGTGGCAAGGGAGCCGCCCTGCGGACGGTCTTCGAGATGGCCGCCGCCCTCGAGGTCGAGGCACTGGTCGTCGTCGACAGCGACCTCCGCTCGATCCTTCCCGAATGGGTCGAGCTGCTGGCAGGTCCGATCCTCAAGGGCGGCTACGACTACGTTGCCCCGCTCTACGCGCGCTACAAGTACGACGGCACGATCACCAACACCGTGACCTACCCGCTCACCCGGGCGCTGTACGGGAACCGCATCCGCCAGCCCATCGGCGGCGACTTCGGGGTGTCCGGCGACCTCGTGCAGCACTACCTCGCCCAGGACGACTGGACCGAGGACGTGAGCCGCTTCGGGATCGACATCTGGATGACGACGACCGCCCTGACCGGCGGCTTCGCGGTCTGCCAGGCCCGCCTGGGGGCCAAGGTCCACGACCCGAAGGACCCCGGCGCCGACCTCGGGCCGATGTTCCGCCAGGTCGTCGGGACGATCCTCCGCCTCGCCCGCGACCATGCCGACGCCTGGCTCCCCATCCACGGCAGCCACGACGTGCCGGCCTACGGCTTCGAGCGGATCATGGATCCGCCGCCGCTCGAGGTGAACACCCTGCGGCTCCTGTCGGAGTTCCACGCCGGCGCGCTCACCATGGCCGACACGTGGGCCGAGATGCTCGCCCCGGCCAGCCACCGCATCGTGATGACCCTGGCCCACGAGGCGGGCGAGCTCGTCGCCGCGGTCCAGCATCGGCTGGGGATCGCCGGCGGTGGCGAGGGGGTCGGCGGCGATGACGCCCGGACCTCGACCGGCGCCCTGGCCGAGGCGCTCGCCGCGTTCCACTTCCCCGACGACTGCTGGGCCCGGATCGTGTATGACCTCGTGGTGGCCGCACGCTCGCCGGACGCCCCGGTCGAGCGATACGTGGCCGCGCTCGTGCCGATCTACTTCGGCCGGGTCGGCAGCTTCATCATCGAGAACCGGACCCAGACGACAGAGCAGGCGGAGGAACGGGTCGAGCGGCAGGCCCGCGAGTTCGAGTTGCTCAAGCCGTACCTCATCGAGCGCTGGGGCGACGATGGTGGCGAAGACGCCCCGGCCGACGAGCCCACCGCCTCCGTGACCGGCGACGTCGCCGCGGCAGTTCCCGCCGCCGGCGGCACGGCCGGCCGACGACGATGAGCACCCGCTCGCCGCTCCCCGCCCGGATCCTCATCCCCGTCGCCAACCCGGCCACGGCCGAAGAGCTCATCCGCCTCGGCGCCGGGTTGCTCGACCCGCGGGCCGGCGAGCTGACCGCCCTCGGCATCGTCGAGGTACCCGAGGGGATGCCGCTGTCCGAGGGCGCGACCCGAGCCCGCCACGCCCGGCGGCTCCTCCAGCGGGTCCTCGACTTCGCGCCGGCCGGGACGGCCATCCACCCGATCGTCCGCATCGGGCGCCATGCCGCCGAGGGCATCGTCGAGGCCGCCGCCGAGCAGGAGGCGGACCTCCTCATCTTCGGCTGGGGCGGCAAGGCCGCCTCCGGCCGCGAGGGCCGCGAGGGCCGTAACGGACGGGACGGTGGCGGAGGTGCCGGCAAGGCCCTCGGCCGGAACGGCCATGGCTCCGTCATCTCGCCGACGATCGACGAGGTCGTCCGCGAGTCGCCATGCGACATCGCCGTCGTCAAGCAGCGCGGCTCGACCGAGATCCGGCGGATCCTCGTCCCGGTCCGCGGCGGTCCCCACGCCGAGCTCGCCCTGCGCTTCGCCGACGCCCTGGCCCGGCGCCACGGCGGCGAGGTCATCGTCCTCCATCTCGTCCCGCCGGGGATCACCCTGGCGGTCCGCGCCCAGGCGGAGCGAGCCCTGGCGGCGTTCGTCAAGCAGCACGTCGGCGGCCGGGCGGAGGCGCGCGTTCGGGAGGCCACCAACGTCCGCAACGCCATCCTTCGCGAGGCGGAGAGCGTCGACCTCGTCGTCATGGGCGCCTCGGCACTGCCCGGCGCCGAAGGCGACGGATCTGCCCATCTCTTCGGGGCGATGCCGGAGGCGATCGCGACCCGGGCCCGCCCGACGGTCATCGTCGTCAAGACCCGCGAGACGATCAGCCACGTCCACTTCGAGCAGCTGGCCGGGCGGGCCGAGTCCCTCGCCGCCGCCGACCGGGCAGCCGAGGAGGTCCGGGCGGTCCCGGCCCGCGTCGAACGCTGGTTCGGCGAGTCCAACTTCCACCACGCCGAGTTCTCCGACCTTCGGCGCCTCGTCCAGCTGAAAGAGAAGCAGGACCTCACCGTCAGCCTCGTCCTGCCGACGCTCGACGAGGAGGAGACGATCGGGCCCATCGTCCGCCGGGCGATCCGCGAGATGATGGGCCGCGTCCCGCTCCTCGACGAAGTCCTCGTCATCGACTCTGCCTCGTCCGACCGGACCCGCGAGATCGCCGAGGCCGAGGGCGCCCGGGTCGTCCAGCACCCCGATGTCCTGCCCCGCTACGGCAGTTTCCGGGGCAAGGGCGAGGCGCTCTGGAAGTCGCTCTACGAGACGTCCGGCGACATCGTCGTGTGGGCCGACACGGACGTCCGGAACTGGCATCCGCGGATGGTCTACGGCACGCTCGGCCCGCTCCTCCACGAGCCGCGTCTCCAGTACGTCAAGGGCTACTACCAGCGCCCGATCGTCGAGGGCGGGATGCTCAAGGAGGGCGGCGGTGGACGGGTCACCGAGCTCGTGGCCCGGCCCCTCATCAACCTGTTCTTCCCCGAACTGTCCGGCCTCATCCAGCCCCTCGCCGGCGAGTACGCGGGGCGCCGGTCGCTCCTCGAGACCATCCCGTTCTTCACCGGCTATGCGGTCGAGATCGGCCACCTCATCGACATCGCCGAGCGGGTCGGGCTGGAGGGCCTCGGCCAGGTCGACCTGGAGCGGCGGATCCACCGGAACCAGGAGCTCGAGGGTCTGTCGCGGATGAGCTTCGTCATCCTCCAGGCGGTGATGAAGCGGCTCGAGGAGCGGCGCAAGGCCCGCCTCTTCGCGGAGATGGGCTCGACCATGAAGCTACCCCGGTCGGGCAAGGGCCGGCTCGGCCTCGAGATCATCGAGCTCGCCGACCAGGAGCGCCCGCCGATGGTCCGCATCCCCGAATACCTCGAACGTCGCCAGGCCCTGACCTCCGGCGCGGAGTCGCCGGTCGCGGCGCTCCGCTGACGGGGCGGCCCGTGGCGGTGCCCGGCGGCCATCCAGGGGCCGCCCCGCTCACGGTCCTCTTCGCGCCCGACTCGTTCAAGGGCTCGCTCTCCTCGGTCGAGGTCGCGACGGCCATCGCCGAGGGCTGGCATCGTGCTCGACCCGACGACACGCTCCTGCTTGCCCCGCTCGCCGACGGAGGCGAGGGCACCCTCGCCGCGATCGAGGCGGCCGGCGGCTGGGAGCGGCGAGACGCGGCCGTCCACGATCCACTCGGTCGCCCGGTGAGCGCTCGGTGGCTCTATTCGGCGGATGGCGGTGAGGCGATCGTGGAGCTCGCCGAGGCGTCCGGGCTGTCGCGGCTCGATCGCTCGGAGCTCGACCCGGCCGGGGCCTCGACGCTGGGGACGGGCGAGGTGCTGCGGGCGGTCCTCGACGCCGGCGTGAGCGGGATCGTGCTCGGCATCGGCGGCAGCGCCACGACCGACGGCGGCGCCGGGATCCTCGCCGCGCTCGGGGCGACGGTCACGCCCGGGCTCGACGCCGTCGACCTCGGCGGCCTCGATCCGCGGCTGGCCCGCACGACGATGCGGATCGCCTGCGACGTCACGAATCCACTCCTCGGGGAGCGGGGCGCGGCCGCCACCTACGGTCCCCAGAAGGGCGCCACGCCCGAGGACGTGCCCGTCCTCGACGCCCGCCTCGCACGCTGGGCCGATGCCCTCGAAGGCGCGACCGGGCGGCGCGAGCGCGACACGGCGGGGGCCGGTGCGGCCGGTGGGACGGGCTTCGGGCTCCTCTGCCTGACCGATCGCTTCGCCTCGCTCTCGCTCGAGCCGGGCGTGGAACTCGTGATGGCCGCCACGGGCTTCGACGCGAGGCTCGCCGAGGCCGACGTCGCGGTCACCGGCGAGGGCCGCATAGACGCCCAGACCGCGTTCGGCAAGACCGCTCTCGGCGTCGCCCGGCGGGCTCGGGCAGCTGGAGTCGCGTGCATCGCCGTCGGTGGCGGGGTCGAGCCGGCCGGGATCGAGGCGCTGGCCGCGGTCGGCGCGACGGTGATCCCCGTCCACGAGCGGCCACTCACCGCAGAGCAGGCGATGGCCCTCGGTGCCGCACCGCTCGTCGCGGTGGGCGAGCGTATCGCCCGAGCTCAGGAACTTGACTAAGTCCTCGGACTAAGTCACCATCGAGCCATGGAGACGAAGGTCAACGTCCACGAGGCGAAGACGCATCTCTCGCGGCTGCTCGCCCAGGTCGAACGCGGCGAGCGGGTGATCATCGCCCGGGCCGGCAAACCGATCGCGACGCTCGAGCCGATCGTCAATCGATCGCAGCGTCGGGTCCCCGGCCACGACAAGATCGTGATCCGGGCCGACTTCGACGACCCACTCCCGGAATTCGACCCCGACTACATGCATCCGGAGGATCCCCTTCGCGAGTCGCTCGGATGAAGGCGCTCCTGGACACGCAGGCGTTCCTGTGGTGGAACGAGTCGGGCGGTGCGAGAGTCTCCCCGCCGGCCGCGGAGATCATCCTCGACCCCGGCAACGAGATCCTCCTCAGCGTGGCGAGCGCCTGGGAGATCTCGATCAAGGTCGCCAACGGGAGGCTCCAGCTCCCGGAGTCGGTGGAGCGGTATATCCCGGAGCGGATCGAGCGACACTCGTTCAGGTCCCTCCCGATCGAGCTGACTCATGCGATGCGCATCTCGACCCTCCCGCATATCCACCGCGACCCGTTCGATCGGCTGCTCGTCGCCCAGGCGCAGATCGAGGGACTCCCGATCCTCACGGCGGACCCCGTCATCGCGAGGTACGACGTCGAGACGATCTGGTGACCTCGCCCACCGCAGAGGCCGCGCCGGCCCGGAAAGCGACCGCGAAGCGACGCGCGAAACCGCGCCGGCGACCCGCCGATCCCGGCAAGGCGTGGTCGCGCAGCCTCGCCGGCCGACGACCCGGCCTCGTCCCGTTCGTCCTCGACGAGCTCGCCGGCCTGTACGGCCACCCCACCTGGCGGCGGCGGCTCGACCCGACGAGCGAGCTCATCCTCACGATCCTCACCCAGAACACGGCCGACACGAATGCCGAGAAGGCGTTCGAGGGCCTGCGGGCTGCGTACCCCTCCGGAGGTCCCGTGGAGATCCACGAGCCGGGTGCCGGCTGGGGCGGCGCCGGGCTGCCGCCGGGGTCGGCTCCCGACTGGGCGGTCATCGAGACAGCACCGCTCGAGGAGCTCATCGACGTCATCCGGCCGGGCGGCCTCGGACCGCAGAAGGCACCGCGGATCCAGGCGACCCTCCGCCACATCCGCGAGCAGCGCGGCGACCATTCGCTCGAGTTCCTCGGTGACATGTCGGCGCTCGAGGCTCGGGACTGGCTCACGGCGATCGACGGCATCGGGCCGAAGACCGCCTCGGTCCTTCTCCTCTTCTCGTTCGGCCTGCCGCTCGTGCCGGTCGACCGGCACGTCGAGCGGGTCTCGAAGCGGGTCGGGATGATCCCGCCGAAGGCGACCGCCGACCAGGGTCACGACCTCTTCCTCGCCCTGCTCGAGCCCGACCAGATGTACGAGGCCCACGTGAACCTCATCCGCCACGGCCGCCTCGTCTGCCACGCCCGCAACCCCGACCACGGGGCGTGCCCGCTCGTGGCTCGGTGCCGCTTCGTCGATCGACGAGCCCCGTAGCCGGCGCAGCGGTCAGCCGTTCGTACCGGGCCGGGCGGCCACGACCCCTGCCTATACTCGGGCCATGCTGAGCAGCGGCCACGGCGGCGGTGCCGTGCAGCCACCGCGGATCCTCATCGTCGACGACGACCCGAACCTGCTCGTGCTGCTCGCCGAGCAGCTCCGCGACGACGGCTTCGACGTGGCCACCGCCCGCGACGGCATCGAGGCTCTCCGCCGCCTCGAGAGCGGCTGGCCGGACCTCCTCATCATCGACATGATGATGCCGCGGATGGACGGCCTGACCCTGGCCCGCGAGATCAAGGGCAGGGCCGACCTGCCGATCATCGTCCTCTCGGCCATCGACGCCGGCGACAGCAAGGCCGACACGCTCGAGGAGGTCGCCGAGGACTACGTCACCAAGCCGTATCACTATCCCGAGCTGCGGGCGCGGATCAATCGGGTCCTCCGCCGGCTCGGCGACCGGGTGCCTCGCCAGCGGCTCGTCCTCGGGCCCGACCTGTCCCTCGAGCTCCATCGTCGCGAGGCTCTCGTCCGTGGCTCGAAGGTCGTCCTGACGCCGACGGAGTCGCGGCTCCTGTACGCCCTGGCCGCCAACCTCGGCCGGACGGTGCCGACCGAGACGCTCCTCGCCCGCGGCTGGGCAGAGACCGAGGACGCCGATCCGTCCTATGTCTGGGTGACGATGCGGCGGCTCCGCCAGAAGATCGAGCCCGATCCGAACCGGCCGACCCACCTCCTCACGATCCGCGGCATCGGCTACCGGCTCGTGGCGTCCAGCCCGGTCGCCGCGGCGGGAACGTGACGATCGACGACGCGGCCGGCTCGACCGCTCGGGCGGACGCGCCGATGACCGATGAGCCGGCCGCCGAGCAGCCGACCGGCGACGACCCCGGCGCCGGACCGGATCCCCGTTCGATCGCGGACCTTCAGGTCGTGCCCGAACCCCAGCGCTTCTCGTCCCGACTCGCCTTCCGGACCAGGTTGACCCTCGCCCTCATCGCGGCGGCACTGTTCCCGCTCGCCGTCCTCGGCCTCCTCGTC
Source organism: uncultured Chloroflexia bacterium (assembly GCA_963745405.1). Lineage (GTDB taxonomy): Bacteria > Chloroflexota > Limnocylindria > Limnocylindrales > CSP1-4 > C-114. Next base: position 953,770 of record CAVUWY010000002.1, read on the forward strand.
GTCGTCGCGGAGCGCCTGCCCGACCCGGAGTCGACGATCCCCCGCCTGCTCCTCCTGGCGACCGTCATCGCCATAGTCGTCGCGATCTTCCTTTCCTACCTCCTGGCGGCCGACCTGACCGCCCCGCTGCGGGCGATCGCCTCGGCAGTCGACCGGGTCAAGTCGGGCGACCTCTCGACCCGCATCGAGGTCGAGGGCGACGATGAGCTGGCCCGCCTCGCCGACAGCCACAACCGCCTGGCCGCGGCGCTCGACCGGCGCAACCGTGAACTCGGACGGATCCTCGCCGGCATGGCCCATGGTTCACCGCAGGCCGGCGCCGACTGGGTGATCGGCACGGCGGCGATCAACGCTCGCGACGCCTTCGGCCTCATCGACGCGCAGGTGCTCCTCGTCGACCCGCGAAGTGTGCCGCTTGCCGACCGGATCCCCGGCGATCCGCTGCCCGTCCGGGCCGAGCTCCGGGCCGGCGATGAACGACTCGGGGTCCTTCTCGGCCACCTGCCGGCGACCCGGCTCTGGGAGCGGGCAGACCAGGACCTCCTCGAACTGTTCGCCGCGGAGGTCGGCGTCTCGCTGCGGAACGCGCAGCTCTTCGCGACGGTCGACGCCCAGAACGCCCAGCTGCTCGAACTCGACGCCGCCAAGGACGACTTCCTGCGCGGCGTGAGCCACAACCTCCAGACCCCGCTGACGAGCATCCGCGCCTATGCCGACCAGCTGGCCGCCAAGCGTCCCGACCGGCGCCTCGAGATCATCGGCGAGCAGGCCGACCGCCTGTCGCGGATGGTCCGCCAGCTCCTCACCGTCACCCGCCTCGAGTCGGGTGCGCTGAAGCCGACCGCCGAGGTCGTCGCCCTCGCCCCGCGCGTCCGTCGCGCCTGGGAGGCACTCGCCGCGGGCGGCATCGAGTTCAGCGTGGACGACCGGAGCGACGGGTGGCTCGCGGTCGCCGACGCGGACCAGCTCGACCAGGTCCTGTGGGCCCTCCTCGACAACGCGGTCAAGTACGGCCGCCAGGCACCGATCGCGGTCGAGATCGCTCTCGGGTCGACCTCCCGCGCGACGGGCGGCGACGCCCCGGCAGGCGCGGCCGGCGGCGCGGCGTCGCACGACGAGGCAGCCAGCCCGGACGGCACGGGACGGCTCCGTCTCACGATCGCGGACCATGGCCCGGGCGTCGCCGAGGTCGATCGCTCCAGGCTCTTCGCTCGATTCGCCCGCGGCAGCACGCAGAAGGCTGAGGACGGCAGCGGGCTGGGCCTGTACGTCTCACGCGAGCTCTGTCGGGCGATGGACGGCGACCTCGTCCTCGAGCCGTGGTCGGCGGATCGCGGTGCCGCGTTCAGCATCTGGCTCCCTGCCGAATCCGGCCATGAGGGCTGACGACGGCCTGACCGAGCCGACCTCGGTGTGCGGGAGCACCGTTTCGTGACGACGACCGGAGCGGCGCGGTAGGGAACGGTGGTGTCCGGGTGGGTTCGGCCGAGTACGGAGGTACTGGACGCACCCCGGTACCCTCCGGCACACTCGCCGTCCGGCAGCCGGCCGCTTCACGACGCACGACGGGCTGCCGTTCAGTTCGGGTCCCCGAGACCAGGGCGGGGGCGCTTCATGGGAAGCGTCCTCGCCCTTTCTCATCTCGGCGACCGGATCCGGCCCACGAGCGGCCCCTTCCGCCGATCCCCGACCGTCTGACTGCCGCTCCGCGTAAGGTCGGCTGCAAGGTCGGCCCGGGATACTCCCGGCTCGCGCTCCCGGGCTGGGCCCGACCGACCGGTACCTTCGACTCCATCGACCCGTACCATCGGCGGCGACTCGGAGGCACCATCGAAAGGTCCGCGGCAAGGTCGGGACGACCATGATGCGGCCATCCCGGGACTCGATCCCGCGGCGATACGACTCCAGCTCACCACCGCAGCCCAGAACCACGAAGGTCCCACGAATGCGAAACGGGTCCCCGACCCGGAGGTCAACGCCTCGCCGTCGGTCCTCGCCGTTCCAGCGCCTCCATGGCGGACGATCCCGCCGCGCCGGCGGCCAGGCCCTCGTCGAGTTCGCCCTCGTCATCCCGCTGTTCCTCGTCCTCTTCGCCGGGATCATCGAATTCGGCTTCCTCTTCAACGCGACCCTCGCATCGTCCTTCGGCACCCGCGACGCCTCGCTCATCGCGGCGGAGGCCGGTGACGTCCAGGGCGGCGATTGCGTGATCCTCCAGAAGATCGAGCAGGACATGGGCGCACCGGCCGACCCCGGCTCGATCCAGAACGTCCAGATCTACTGGGCGAACGAGACCACGGGTGTCGCGATCGGCGGTGCGATCAATACGTACACGCGGACCGGCTCTACGACCTGCAGCGTTCAGGGTGTCAACGTTACCGTCCCGTACACGCTCTCCGGGACGGCGGGCTACATCGCCGACGATCGCTGCAACATCCTGGCCGGCTGCGGTACCGACAGTGTCGGCCGCAACCACCCCGGCGTCGACACGATCGGCGTGTCACTGAACTACCAGTATTCCTGGCACACACCGCTCAAGTCGCTCCTCGGCTGGACCGGCGGCGGCCTCAACTTCACCCGCTCGAACGCGATGCGCATGGAGCCGGTCCTGTGACCCGCCACCACTTCGTGACCGGCCGCGCCGGCCTGGGCCGCCGGGATCGATCCCGCGGTCAGGCCCTCGTCGAGTACGCCATCATCGTGCCGGCGTTCATGCTCCTCCTCATGGGCATGCTCGAGTTCGGCTTCGTCTTCAACCACAACCTGAACCTCGAGTACGCGACCCGAGAAGGCGCGCGCACTGGAGCTGCGCTCGCGAATGGCGGGCTGTCGAACTGCCCGACCGTGAGCACGTCCGACGGCATCGACCCCAAGGTCACCAACCCCGACATCGATGCCTACATCATCGCCGCCGTCCAGCGCGTCCTCACCAGCCCCGGCTCTCCCATCGACATCACCCAGGTGAGCCAGATCCAGATCTGGAAGAACGACCCGGCCAACCCCGGCAAGCAGAAGGCCGGTGCAGTCAACACCTGGACGAACACGGGGGCCGGCTCCGGTCTGACGGTCGACGGAGTCAAGTTGACGTTCACGGAGACGGCCGCGAGACAGTGGCACATCTGCCAGCGCGACAATGCATCCGTGCCGCCGGACTCGATCGGCATCAGCCTGAAGTACACCTACCACCTCGTGACACCACTAGCGGCCGTCCTGACCTTCTTCGGGCCCGGTGGCGTCGCCACCTTCCCGATGGGCGACCAGACCGTCATGTCCCTTAACCCGACCAACTGAGGCCGACTTCGATGCATCTCCCGATCCGGACCGGCACGAGTACCCAGGGCGACGCGAAGCGGAAGCGCTCGCGCGGCCAGGTGCTCGTCATGTTCGCCGGCGGCATGATCTTCTTCATCGGTCTCATGGCGATCGTCATCGACGTGTCCTGGTATTGGGCCAACACCCTTCGCGTCCAGCGGGCTGCCGATGCCGCGGCGCTGGCGGGGGCGGTGTACCTGCCCGGCAACGTCCCGAACGGCAAGACCTATGCGCTGGCCGAGGCGAAGAAGAACGGCTACCAGGACGGCCTCGCCGTTCCCGGTGGCACGATCTCGGTCGTGCCGACGCAGGACGCCAACGACGTCCGCCAGCTCGATGTCACCGTGTCGGCTCCGGTGGGAACGTTCTTCATGCGCGTGTTCGGCATCAACACGATCACTGCGTCCCGGACGGCCAAGGCGATCTACGTCCAGCCAGTCCCGATGGGCAGCCCCGAGAACTACTACGGGATCTATTGCCTCACCACGACGACCGACTCGAACTGCGACGCTTCGACCGCGGTGAAAGACGCATCCGGCGTCGGCACATTGGCCTCGAAGGGCTTCTGGGGTGCCTTCCAGTCGAGCGGTGACGTCCACAACGAGGGTGACGCCTTCACCCCGTTCAATGACACCCTGAACCCAGGGTCGAACAGCGCCGGCGGTACGAACCCCGACTTCTCGCCCAAGGGCTACGACTACGCCGTCGAGGTGCCCGCGGACGGCGGCAATATCTACATCTACGACCCCGACTTCTGTGTCGTCGGTGGCGGGCTCGGCTCAGGCGACCACTACAACGCCGACGACTCCCGCCAGTTCGGAGGCACGGCCGGTAAGTACACCTCGGTTTCGTCGACGTACACGCTCTACGACACCCAGGGGACGGCATTCACGACCGGTGACGACACCCTCGTCAATTCGTCCAACAACCTGTTCACGGCTGATTTCGCATCAGACCAGAGCGTCGCGAAGCAATTCGGCGACTTCACCACCTTCAGCATCAAGCCCGGGGACAAGTCCAGCGACGGGAACAAGCCGATCCAGAACTGCAGCCAGACGGACCCGACCAACACGAACCCTGCCCAGGGCCGCTACTGGCACGACCGCTGGTGGCCGATCGGCACCAATCTGCCGGCCGGCGTTTATCGGGTCAACGTCCAGTCCGCGGCCGTCGGAGCGTCCAACTGGAAGGCCCAGGCGGAGAACGACTTCGGCATCGAGGTCACCGGAGCTGCCGGTTCTCGCGTCTATGGTCTCGGCCGGATGGCCTCGTACAACATCCTGACGAGCGGCATCCAGAGCTTCTACCTCGCCCAGATCGACAAGACCGCGGCCGGTAAGACGATCGAGATCGACCTCTTCGACCCCGGCGACGTCTCGGGCAACGCGTTCCTGCGGGTCCTGAACCCCGACGGCAATGCGTACAACTACGCGACATTCAGCTACTCGACGTTCAACCTCACCGGCGGCGGCAATAACTGCATCAGCGGCAACAGCGACGTGTGCGCGGCGAGCGGTCGAACCTCGATCCAAACGGCCAAGGGCGGCAGCAGCTCGTTCAACAACACCTGGCTCCGTATCCTCATCCCCCTGCCGTCGTCGTACGGCTCGACCGGCCTCACGCCTGCTGGCGAGACCCAGCCGGGCTGGTGGAAGATCGAGTACACCGTCGGCGGCGGCAACGACACCACGACCTGGATGGTCAACATCCGCGGCAACCCCGTTCATCTCATCGTTCCGTAGGGCGCCTGGGTCGCCGATGGCCCTCGGCGAGACCCGCTCTCCGTGAACGACCGAGCTCATAGACCGCCGGCGATCGCCCCCCGATCGCCGGCGGTCAATCCTTTTCCGGCCGATGTAGGCTGCCCGGCATGACGACGTCGACCGGCACCCCGACCCGTGACGATGCCTGGGACCTGCTGCGCGAATGGACCTCGTCAGAATCGCTGCGGCGCCACGGCCTGGCGGTCGAGGCCGCCGTCGGCTGGTACGGGGAGCACCGCTTCGGGATCGCCGGCCCAGAGCTCGAGACCTGGCGGTCGGCCGGACTCCTCCACGACTTCGACTACGAACGGTTCCCCGACACCCATCCCATCGAAGGCGCCGCGGAGCTCCGCCGGCTGGGTTACCCGGAGGAGCTCGTGGGGGCAGTCCTCGGCCACGGCGATCACACCGGCATCCCGCGGACTACCCCGCTCGCCCACGCCGTCTACGCCTGCGACGAGATGAGCGGCTTCGTCATCGCCGTCGCCTATGTCCGTCCCAACCGGAGCCTCGACGAGGTCGACCTGCGGGCCGTCACCAAGAAGATGCGCGACGCCGGGTTCGCCCGGCAGGTGCCGCGCGACCAGCTGACGATGGGCGCCGAGGAGCTCGGGATCCCGCTCGACGAGCACATCCTCAACGTCGTCGAAGGCCTCAAGACGGCCCGCGAGGCGCTCGGGCTGTAGGCTGCGTCGCGCGGATCGACTCTGTCACGCGACTGTGATCTCCGCCCCTCCCGTGAGCAGCCATCTGACCCTCGAGGGCGGGTACGGTCGATCCAGGCGGGACTCACCCGTCGGCGACCCCAGGGAGATCCCCATGACCACCGATACCAGCCGTCAGGCCAGATTCGGAGAACAGCGCACCGGCGATGCTCGCGAAGAGGCTGGAACAGCCCTCGAGGCCGTGCTCGATCGCGCCGATGAAGCCACCGATCGTGCGGAGAGCGTCATGCATCGCGCGGGGGTCGCGCTCGACCGGACGATCGCCGATGCCCGTCCCATCGTCGCCCAGGCCGGGTCGACCATCGCCGACTCGACGCGTGCTGTCGGCGCCAGCAGCGACGAGAACCTCGCCATCGGCACCGCGGCTCTGACCGGGGTCTCGATCGGACTCCTGCTCGGCGGCTCGAACCGCCTCATCGTCGCTGCGGCCCTCCTGCCGGCGACGCTGATGGGCGGCACGCTCCTCGCCCGGGTCCGCCGCGGGAGCAGCAAGGCGCAGCGCTGATACCGGATCTGCCACCTGGAACGGCCGTGTGGAGCGCGCGTCCGGAACGGATGAGCGATCCCCAGCTCGAGGAGGTACTGACATGCCGCAGAAGGCCTGGAGCGACAAGCGCGAACGGCAGTACGAGCACATCAAGGACAGCTACGAGGACCGTGGCGTGAGCTCGGACGAGGCCGAAGAGCGAGCCGCCCGCACCGTCAACAAGGAGCGATCGGAGCACGGTGAGACAAAGTCTCAGCGTTCGGGAAAGCAGGCCGAGGAGACGCGGGCATGACCCAGGCAGTGGACGAGGTGGTGGCTCTCGAACGGGGCTTCTGGACCAATGCGGACGACAGGCACTACTTCGAGGAGAACCTGGCCGACGGGTCGATAACGGTCATCGAGCCGGTCGGCTTCATCGATAAGGTCGGTGCGCTTCGGATGATCTCGGACAGGCCCTGGACCCGCGTCGAGATGACCGATCTCACGATCCGCGAGGTGACGCCGGACTGCGTGATCCTCGCCTACCACGGCTCCGGGCTCCGCGAAGGAGACGATCGGCCCTATCGCGGAAGCGTCGCCTCGACCTACATCCGACGCGACGGCCGCTGGCGACTGGCGCTGACGGCTCACCAGCCGTGGAAGCCACAGACCGATCAGGGGCCGACCGGCGAGTAGGAGGCTTCGCCTCGCATGACGAGCAGTGCTGCCGGGAAGCCGGAGCGGCCCTCGGACACGCCGGCGATACGATTGCCGAGCATGGATCCGCCCACGACGACTTCGATCCTCCCGAGTCTTCGGCGCGACGCCGTCGGGGGCCGGCTTCGTATCGCCCAGGTCGCACCGCCCGCCGAACCGGTCCCGCCGCCCGGGTATGGCGGCACGGAACGGGTGGTGGGCGAGCTCGTGGACGAGCTCGTCGGCCGTGGTCATGAGGTGACCCTCTTCGCGAGCGGCGACTCGACGGCGCGGGCGACCCTCGTCCCGACGGTGCCGCGGGCGCTCCGGCCGGCTGGGCAGTCCCAGGATGCCTGGCCGTACACGGTGTCGACGATCCTCGAGGCGCTCCGCCGGCAGGACGAGTTCGACGTCATCCACGCTCATCTGGAGTGGGCCGGCCTCCTCCTCGCCCGGGCCGCGACGACGCCCGTCGTCCTCACGTTCCATGGACGACTCGACCTGCCGTGGGCACCGACGGCATTGGCCGACGCACCGCCTGGTCTCGTGGCGATCAGCCAGGCCCAGGCGGCGACCCATCCCGACGTCGCCTGGGCGGGCATCGTCCACAACGGCCTCGACCTCGCCGAAGCGCCGTTCGACCGACGCCGCGGTGACGCCCTGTGCTTCGTCGGCCGAGCCGCCCCGGAGAAGGGCGTCGTCGATGCGATCGAGATCGCCCGGCTGGCCGGTCGACACCTGCGCATCGCGGCCAAGGAAGGCGGGACGCCCGCCGAGCGAGCCTATTTCGAGGACGTCTTCAAGCCGGCCCTGAGGGGCGCCGACGTCGAGTTCCTCGGCGAGCTGAGCGGGCCGGACCGGGACCGCCTGTTCGCCGAGAGCTACGCGACGCTCATGCCCGGTTCGTGGCCCGAGCCGTTCGGCCTCGTCGCCATCGAATCGCTCGCCTGCGGTACGCCGGTCATCGCCCGGCGGGTCGGCGCCCTGCCGGAGATCATCCGTGATGGCATCGACGGCTTCTTCGCCGACGACGCGACCGGCCTCGCCTTCCAGGTGCCCCAGGTCGAAGGCCTCGATCGCGAGGAGATCCGTGGCTCGGTGATCGAGCGGTTCTCGGCAGCCCGGATGGCCGACGGCTACGAGACGATATATCGGCGGCTCATCGCCGAGCGTGGTGGCGACTCCGGCGACCACGGCCGGCCCGGCCTTCGCGACGCCGGCTAGGCCGGCCCGGGAGCTGCCGGCCGAACGGTCGGGTCACATCCGGATCGTCACCGATAGGTCGCCGTCCTTGCGGAGCACCTCCGCGCTCGTCGTGCCCCGCCAGCGATGGAAGAGGAGGTCGACGGAGGCGTCGCCGACCCGGAGATTGCCGATCGTGACCTTGCCGAGCCACGGCGGAAGGTGAGGCCGGACGAGCTCGAGCTCGCGGCGCTCGGCCCGGGCCCGCATGCCGAGCATGGAGCGGAGGAAGAGGAGTGTCGACCCCGCGGCCCAGGCCTGCGGCGAGCAGGCGACCGGGTACGGGACGGGGACGTCGACATCCGTGCGGGCGAACCCGCAGAACAGCTCGGGCAATCGGAAGTCGGCGAAGTGCTGGGCGGCCTCGAAGATGCGACCGGCGAACAGGTTGGCGACGTCGTGGAAGCCGTATTCCTTGAGTCCGTCGACGATGAGCGCGTTGTCGTGGGGCCAGACGCTGCCGGTGTGGTAGCCGATCGGGTTGTAGCCGGGCTGGCCCGAGCCGTACGTCCGGATCCCCCAGCCCGAATCGAGCTGGTCGCCGGTGAGCCGGGCGACGACGTCCGGCGCCCGCTCGGGATGGACGATGCCGCTCCACAGGCACTGGCCGGCGTTCGAGGCGAGCCCGTCGGCGACCCGGCCGTCTCGCCCGATCGCCATCGCGTAGTAGCGGAGATCTGGGACCCAGAAGGCAGACTCGAACCGTGCCCGGAGCTCCGTCGCCTCGTGATCGAGTCGCGTCGCGAGGGCCTCGTCACCGCGAGTCGCGGGCGAGCCCCGCCATCCGGCGCTTCGCGTCGAAGACGTAGCCCTGGACCTCGGCCAGCGCGATCGGCGCGTCCACCGTCGCGCCGGTCCGATCGCGGATCGCGTCGCTCGAGTCCTTCCAGCCCTGGTTGACGAGTCCCTGGGGGGAGCGGCGCTCGTACGTCACGAACCCGTCCGGACCCGTCCCGTACTCGTCGATCCAGCGGAGGGCGGCTAGGGCGGTCGGCCAGTGACGATCGACGAGGCCGCGGTCGCCGGTCCAGTCGAACGTCGCGGCGAGGAGGATGAGCCACAGCGGGGTAGCGTCCACGCTTCCGTAGTACGGGGTGTGTGGCAGCTCGCCGGCCCGAGCCATCTCGCCGGTCCGGAGCTCGTGGAGGATCTTGCCCGGCTGGGCGTCGCGCCAGTCGTCGACCGCCGTCGCCTGGCGGTGAGCGAGGACATCGAGCGCCTCGACGGCGACGGCCGGCCGGAAGGCGAGCGCCTGGAAACCGGTGATGAGCGCGTCCCGCCCGAAGAGCGTCGAGTACCACGGGACGCCGGCAGCCACGTACCGCTCGCCGGGGTCCGGTCCCTCGTTCGTGAGGAGGCGAAGGTCCGACAGGCTCCGCCGGATGGCGAGGTCGAACAACTCGTTGTCGGAATCGAGGACGGCCGAATGTTCGGTCCAGGCGCGGTATGCCTCGGCCCCCTGCTCTGCCTCGACCGGCGGCGAGGCGGGGAACTCGATGGGGTCGTCCGCGCTCGGTGGGGCCCCCCGGCGGCCATGGGCGGCCATCCGTCCTGTCGGAGTCGGGGTGAGGCCCGACCAGATCGTCCAGCCGATGGTGGTGTCGCCGCCGGGCGCCAGAGTGCGTCGCCAGCTGAGCGCGACCGCGCCCTCACGATCGTGGCCGGCGTCGATCGCGTCGGGTGCCGACGCCTCGACATACGTCCGCCGGGTCGACCCGTCGAGCCCAGCGTAGGCGAACGTCACCCGGCCGTCCGCTCGGACCGCGATCGGCAGCATCGTCCCCCGCTCCGGCCGGTGTCGGCCACGAACCTCGAAGATGTCGGCGGCGTCGACATCGACGAGCAGCTCGATGAGGAGATCCTCGGGGTGGGGCGAGAAGTTCGCCACCCGGATCCGCTCCTCAAGGCCGGTTCCGAGGACCCGATCCCGGGTGATCCCGAGCGATTGGCGAGCGAGGGCGAGCTTCGGATCGACCTTCCGACTCTGGTCCGGAGAGTAGTCGGAGTTGGTGAGCTGGATGGTGCCCCGGTAGTTCGCTCCGGTATCGGCGCGAAGGAGGACGGGCCGGGCGCCGTTGATCCGCAGGGCGAGGCACGAGACGATGCGGGTATCCCCCAGGTACAGCCCGAGGCCCCGGGTATCCGGGTGGATGTCGCCGAAACCGTCGGTCAGGAGGTAGAGGCCCTCGTGCTTGAGGACCTGGACGCCACCAAGGTCGGTCGCCCGGACGATCTCCGGCTCGTGGGCCGGCAAGGTGCGCACCGCGTCGCTCTCGACGGCCGGACGTCGGTCCCGCGCGGAGCGTGAGGTCGTGGCCACCCGGCAAGGATGGCCCGCCCGACCGCGGTTCGTCCAGTCGCCCACGGTCCCGTTCCCGCAGCGGGGGGCGTGGCCAGGGCCGTCAGCGCCGCTCGCCCGCTCGCGGCCGGGTCGGGCTGTGCCAGACTGGCCCCCGGACGCCCGGGTCCCGGACGCCACGATGGGAGGACGACATGGGCTGTCTCCGCGCGGTCATCGTCGGGGGATTCCCCCGCCTCGCGGTGCTCTTCATCTGGCTCGCCCGGCCGGCCCTCTTCACGGCCGCGTTCGGCGGATTCTTCCTGTGGCCGCTCCTCGGGATCCTCTTCCTGCCGTTCACGACCCTCACCTACGTGCTCCTGTTCACGCCGGGTGTAGGCCTGTCGGGCTTCGACTTCGTCTGGCTCGTCCTGGCATTCGGCGTCGACCTCGTGGGGTCGTACACGAACTACTGGACGACCCGCGACTCGGCCGGCGTGAGCTCCTACAGCGGTCCACCCAAGGCCTGACTCCCAGGATCGGGTCGGCACGGGCGCACGCACCTCAGGGACATCGCCGAGACGCCATCGAGACGATCCGCGGATAGCGTCGTGGCATGGCGACGGGGGACGAGCCAGGACGCGGCACGGACACAGCGGTCCCCGATGAGCGGCCGGCCCTCCCGCCGCGCGACGAGCCGGCAGGCGGCATGCCCGCCTGTCCGCCGGAGCCGGTCCCACTCCCCGACCGGCGGACCTCGCTCGAGCGACATCGGGCCCTGATCGTCGCGCTCGCGATGACGGCGACGATCGTCGTCGCGATCCTCGTCGGCCTCGGCGGCCTGAACTCGGTCATCCCCGCACTGGGCGGATCCGAGTGGCAGTACGTCCGCGTCTTCGTCGCGGCCCTCGTCGTCCTCGTGGCGCTCTTCTGGCTCTTCGCCGAGGTCGTCGGGCCCGGGTACATGGGAGCCCTCTGGCTGATCGGCCCGCGCGTCCCGGGCATCGCCGCCCTCGCGGTCCTCCTCGCCTACATCATCCCGCCCGTCGATCACCCGGTCCACCAGGCCGCCGTCGGGATCGGGACGTACGTCGCCTTCGTCGCCTGGGTCGGCCTCGCCGTCCTGTTCCGGGGAGCCGGGTACGCCGACTCGAGCCAGGCCAAGGTGTGGAGCGAGCTCCTCCAGCGCATCTGCCAGCTCAGGAGTCGGGTCGACGGCATCCGGGTCGACCCGGCCGGGCCGTTGGCGGCCGTCCGGAACGAGGCCTGCCAGCAGCTCGGCTGGGCGGAGGACCACCTCTACGAGCCGCCCAGCGAGCAGGATCCCGAGCCGCGACAACGATCGCGGTCGGGGGTCGACTGGGCGTCGGGAACGGCCTACCTCGCCGTCTGGCAGGCCGTACATCGGGCCGAGGAGGCGATCGTCGAGATCGAGCCCTGCGCCGCGACGATCGCCGACGCGCTCCACGACGACTTGCGCCTGACGGACTCGACGCTCACGAACGCGACGAGCCTCCGGCTGTCCCTCCAGCGGGCGGTCGCCTGGCTCGATCCCGAGAGCGTGGAGCGCTACTTCCCGACTCTCCAGGCGATCGGCCCGATGAGCATCCGATTCGCGAGCCGTCCGCGGACCACGCCTGGATCGTCGACCACGTCGGGATCGGCGGCCACGGCCGCGAACGCGAACACGGCGGCCGCGGCCGTCACGTCGCCGACGGGGGCCGACCAGTCGGCTGACGTCGGACCGGAACCTACCGACGGTCCGCCCAGCGCTGCGCACGTCGGCTGCCACGACGCAGACGTCGACGAGATGGTCGCCAGAGGCGTGATCCGCGAAGTCCGCTTCGCCATCAATGAGTTCCGCGATGGCGCCTGGGACGGTCTCGTGCGCGTCCGGAACCGGCTCCTGCGGACGATCCTCGTGGCCGGCGTCGTGGGAGTCCTCCTCCTCGACCTCGCCGTCCTGTCGAACGTCCCGTCGTTCAACCTCATCTCGGCGATCGTCTTCTTCCTAGTCGGGGCGCTGGTGGGGCTGTTCAACCGACTCCGGATCGAGGCCGGCTCGTCACAGGCCGTCGAGGACTTCGGACTCTTCGAGGCGCGGCTGCTCCACACGCCGCTCCTGTCGGGCCTCGCCGCGGTCGGCGGCGTGTTCCTCACGGCCATCCTGCCGGTCGTGAGCAGCATCGTCGCCACGGGCTCGAACGCGACGCCGGCCGAGCTGAAGCCGCTCACGGACGTCTTCGACATCTCGAAGAACCAGGTCGGACTCCTCGTGGCGGCCGTGTTCGGCCTGGCCCCGAACTCGATCCTGACGATCCTCAAGGAGCAATCCGACCGCTACAAGCGCGACCTCGCCAAGAGCTCGGCGACGAGCTCCGGCGGGACCGCCGCCGCCTCCGGCGCCTAGGGTCAACGCCGTCGGCCCGCGTTTACGGCATCTTGACGACAGGCGGCGTACGCTTCCGTCCCTCGACCGGAACTTCTCTCGGCCGGGCGACGTCGAAAGGCGGGCCGACACCCGCTCCCGAACGCCGCCAGTCGCGCACAGCGACGCGGACGGTTGAACCGGTCGCGTAACGAAGTCGAAAGGATCCGTGATGGACAGTCCCGGGGTGAACACGGCATCCCGCCTCAGCGCCGCAGATCGTGATCGGGCCCTCGACCGGCTCCGGTCGCTGACGATCGGCACGACGCTCGCCAGCGTCGCGGCCGTCGGCGCATTCGGGTACGTCGGGGCGCTCACGAACCCGGGATCGACGTCGCTCGGCACGAAGTCCGGGGCGACGACGACCGGCACGTCCTCGTCCGGTGGCTCCACCTCGCGCGGCTCCTCGAGTGGCTCGGGCGGTGCAACGTCGAACGACGGCTCCAGCCAGACCTCCGGCGGCTCGACGCTTCAGGCGGCTCCCAACCCCGCAACGAAGACCCGTCACCACGGTCAAGTGACGACCGGAGGGTCCTGACCATCGGTGCGAGCGCGGCCTGGCGGGCGCTCGGCACGACCGTCCACGTCCTCACGACCGCCGTCGACGTCGAGCCGGCTCGCCGCGCCGTCGCCGAGCTCCTCGAGGCGGTCGACGTCACGTACAGTCGCTTCCGGCCGGACAGCGAGCTGAGCCACCTTAACGACCGCAGCGGCGAAAGCATGACGGTGGGTCCACTCCTTGCCGATGCCATCGGCGTCGCCCTCCGGGTCGCTCGCGCGACCGGCGGGGCGGTCGATCCGACGGTCGGGCGGGCGATGCGACGGATCGGCTACGACGACGACTTCGACCGGCTCGTGAGCGGCGGCGGCCCGATCGCCCTCCGTATCGAACCCATCCCCGGCTGGTCGACGATCCGGTTCGACCCGGTCGCTCGCACGATCCGAACCCCGCCGGGGGTCGAGCTCGACCTCGGGTCAACCGGCAAGGCCCTCGCCTCCGACCTCGCCGCAGCAGCTGCGTTCGAGGCCGTCGGTGGCGGCGTCCTCGTGAGCCTGGGCGGGGACATCGCGACGGCCGGTATGCCGCCGCCCGGCGGCTGGCCCGTCCTCGTCGCCGACGACAGCACCGCGCCACCCGATTCCGATGGCGAGGTCATCGCCCTGCGGAGCGGCGCGATCGCGACATCGAGTACGACCGTCCGTCGCTGGACGAGGGGCGGGACCGTCCTCCACCACCTCGTCGATCCCGCAACCGGCCTCCCGACCGAGGGACCGTGGCGGACCGCCTCGGTCATCGCCGCGTCCTGCGTCGACGCGAACGCTGCGGCGACGGCGGCCATCGTCCGGGGGACCGCTGCGATCGATTGGCTGGACGGGCTGGGCCTCGCCGGCCGCCTCGTCTCGAACGACGGCGCGGTCAGGTATGTCGCCGACTGGCCGGTGCCCGTCGCGGCGGCGCCCCAGGCCGAGGTCGAGGCCACTGCCCAGGCCACGGTGGAGGCCGGGCGATGAGCGACTCGATCCTCTGGTACACGACGCGGGGAGCGGGGATCGTGTCCTTGATCCTCCTCACCGCGGTGGTGTGCCTCGGGGTTCTCACGACCGTCCGCTGGCAGCGGGCCGGCTGGCCGCGGTTCGTCAGCGCGGAGCTCCATTCGAACGTCGCCCTCCTCTCGATCGCCTTCCTCACGGTCCACATCGTCGTGGCGGTCGTCGACCCGTTCACCTCGCTCGGCTGGGCCTCGGCCCTCGTCCCGTTCTCGTCCGACTATCGGACCGTGTGGCTCGGCCTCGGCAGCATCGCGACCTACCTGTTCGCCGCGATCATCGTGACAAGCCTCCTCCGCAACCACATCGGCCTGCGGACGTGGCGCCTGATCCATTGGGTGGCCTATGCCTGCTGGCCCCTGGCCCTCCTCCACGGCATCGGCACCGGGAGCGACACCGGCGCACCGTGGCTGTGGCTCGTCGACGCGCTGTGCATCGCGGCGGTGGGCGGGGCGGTCGCCTGGCGGTTCTCGGTGACGCCGTCCCCTCGGTCCGAGCACGACGCGGCGCTCCCACCACCGGCCCGGCGACCCTGACGGCCGGCACCTGATGCTCGACGACCGCGCTGGTCGGGCGGCCACGTTGACCGCCACCACCCCACGGATCTTCGCCGGCCCACCGCCCGACGGCGGCCCCGAGAGCCTCCGCTCGCACATCGAGCGCCTCGGCGCCGTGCCGTCGGCGGCGGCTACGCACGGACTGATCGGGACGCTCGAGGCGAGCGGCCTCGGCGGGCGAGGCGGCAGCGGCTTCTCGGTCGGCCGGAAATGGCGCAGCGTGGCCGAACGCTCCGGTGGCGACTCCACGGTCGTCGCGAACGCCGCCGAGGGCGAGCCGAGAAGCGCCAAGGACCGGGCTCTCCTCGCCCTCCGGCCCCACCTCGTCATCGACGGCGCGGTCCTGGCAGCCGAGGCGGTCGGTGCGCGGCAGGTCGTCCTCTACGTGGGGACCGAGCACCGGCCGGCGGTCGAGGCAGCTCGACGGGCGGTAGCAGAGCGGGCTGCCCACAGGTTGGGCCGGCGTGGCCATCGCGAGCCGGCGATCGAGCTCGTCGAGGCTCCGGTCGGGTACATCTCGGGCGAGGCCTCGGCGGTCGTCCACTACCTGAACGGTGGCGACGCGCTGCCGACATCGCGACCGCCGCTGCCCGCCGAGCGCGGCGTCAACGACCTGCCGACGGTCGTCCAGAACGTCGAGAGCCTCGCCTGGGTGGCCCTCATCGCGAGGCACGGCGATACCTGGTATCGGTCGGCCGGCCGGGCCGCGACCCCGGGCGGCGCGCTCGTCACCCTCAGCGGGCCGGTCGCCAGCCCCGGCGTCCGCGAGATCGAGTTCGGGACGACGCTCCGCGAGCTCGTGACGATGGCCGGCGGCCTGACCGCCGACGTCCAGGCAGTGATGCTCGGCGGGTATTTCGGCGGCTGGGCGCCGGTCGGCGGCATGTGGGACGTCCCCCTCGATCCGGCCTCGCTCGAGGCTCGCTCCCTCGGCTTCGGCTGCGGCGTCGTCTCCCTCCTGCCGGCCGACGCGTGCGGCGTCTGGGCGACCGGCCAGGTGATGAGCTACATGGCCGGCGAGAGTGCCCGTCAGTGCGGCCCGTGCGTCTTCGGCCTCGGGGCGATCGCGGGAGCGACCCGACGGCTGGCCGCGCTCCATCCAACCGAGCGAGACCTCCACGACGTGGTCCGCTGGGCGGACATGGTCGCCGGCCGCGGCGCCTGCCACCATCCCGATGGAGCGGCCGGCCTGCTGCGGAGCAGTCTCGCCGTCTTCTCCGAGGAGTTCGGGCTCCACCAGTACGCCCATCGCTGCTCCCGGCCGGCCGCCCTCGCCCGGCGCGTCTGATGAGCGGACTGACGAGGTCGCGGCGATCCCGCAGCACGTTCATCCGGGTCGACCGGATCCGCTGCGACGGTTACGGGATGTGTGCCGAGATGCTGCCCGAGGCGATCGAGCTCGACGACTGGGGCTACCCGATCATCCGCCCCGGCCCGGTCGCGCCTCACCTCGAGGTGCTCGCCCGACGGGCGGTCGACGTGTGCCCGGTGCTCGCGCTCCGTCTCGACATCGAGGTCGCGGCCGAGCGCGCGTCTCTCCGCGGCGACCGGACCGCGCGGCGAGCCTAGTCAGTCGACGTCGGAGGTCACCGAGCAGGCTCCACGTCCGTGTCCGGCTGGTTCGAGCGGGTGACGATCGCCGCCCCCATGAACAGGGCGGGAGACGCTCCGACCGCGCTGATCACCCGCGGCGCGCCTGCGAGATATAGCCCCGCGCCGATGCCGACCGAAGCGGCGGCCAGCAGGCGAAGGGTGGAATCGGGCAGCACCTGGAGCGCCCGCGTCGATCCGCGCGCGCCGTCCCGAGTCACGGACATCGTCCCGGATACCCGATCCTTGAGAGCGGCGGCACGGGTTCCTGCGGTCGCGATCACTCCTGAAGCGCGTTGGGCGACACCCCGGATCCGCGTCCGACGCTCGATGACGGGGATCTGGGTGGGCGGTGCGTGGCGCCGGGGCTGTACGGACGTCATGTGTCGCTCCATTTCGTCAGGTCGTGGCGGGTGCATGCGGGACAGGACCAGCCCATCGGCGGAGCCGGTCCTGTCGAGGTCGATCACGGAGCCAGGCCTCAGGCGAGGCTGGGCTCACGCTCAGCTTCGACGAAGGCCTCGCGAACCGGTGAAGAGACCGGCCACGAAGATGACCCCGATCGCCCCGATCGTCGCGATGACGATGCTCTCGATGTTGATGCCGTTCACGGAGCCCGTCTTGAGCACGCTCGTGGCGACGAATCCGCCGACGAAGCCGCCGACGACGCCGAGCGCGACCATCATGAGCAGGCCCCCTCGAGTCCCCATGATCTGATCCGCGATGAAGCCGGCGATGGCGCCGACGACGATCCAGGCGATGAAGCCCATCGATCTACATTCCTTCCGAGGTCGCACGGCTGGTCCAGCCGGCGAAGTGCGCGGGCGAACCTGCCCGCATTCGGGACCGCACTGCGGTCGGTTCGAGGCGGAGTCGGTTCAGGCCGGCTCGCGCCGGAAGATGCCGACGGCCCAGAGGACGATCAACTCGAGGATCGTCCAGCCGACGAGGGCGACGATCGCGGTGATATCGAGGGTCGATCCGGCAGCGTGGAGGGAATCGGTGCGGAGGATCCCTTCGAACGGAGCGACGAACACCTGGCTGACGTTGAGGATCGCCGCGACGATGCCGTTGGCCTCTCTCGCATCGAGGAGGAGCAGCACGATGCGGGCACCGATCACGATCTGGATGAGCCCGAACACGAGGACGATGACACGCCGCGCCAGCTCGGAGGCCCCGGGGCGTCCGGTCGTGGTGTGGCTGATGTCGGTGCGAACCGTCTCCTGGGGCAGCGCGGGGCCCTCGGTGACGACGGTCCGGTCGACCTGGTCGATGGTCATTGCTTCTCCGATGCGTTGCATGGCATCCGGGGAAGCGGGGTCTGATGACCACCGCCGGGCTATACGCCGGCCACTACCGTCCCAGCAGTGAACCACAGGCCTGCGCTATTGTCAACTGTAGTTTTACTAACTCACTGTAGATACTCCTTAGGCTGTCTCCCGCGGGCGGCCGACTCTCGGCGCGATCCCCGACCAGAATTCGACCGCGGCGGCCTCGTAGAGCAGGCCCATCCGCAGCGTCTCCCCACGCCAGTGCTCGACGGTCCGCTGTCCGGTCCGGAGCGGCTCGCGCCCCGTTCGAGACGGCTCTCGTCCTCATAGGCGGCCAGCTTCGCCCGATGGATGGCCAGCTGCCGGTCCGCGATGTGCAGGCGCGCCTCGTCGGAGGCCAGATCGCTGAAGAAGAGCTGGAGGAGCCCCAGGTCGCGCAATTCGGTCGCCGCATCGGACGGTCGGTCGAGCCAGGCGATGACCGCCGCTTCTCCGAGCGCCGTGATGGTGAAGACGCGCCGCCGCCGACCTTCCGTCTCCCGCGTCTCCACGACGTGGCCCAGGGCAGCCAGGCGGGGCGGCTCGGTGTACAGCAGGGTGTGCGGGAACGACCAGACGTTTCCGAGCGTGGCGCGGACGTGTCGCTCGATCGGACGAGTGGTCAACGGCCGCCTGACCGAGCACTGGGGCCTCGTCTCTGAGCTGAGCATGCTCGTTCAGCTCGACGTCATCGCGGCGCCGGGACGGGTCGCCGTCACGGTCTAGACGTTTCTCGAAGACGTCGCTGGAGGGCTCCGGCGGAGACGCCGGGGCCCTCCCTGCGTCCCGGCCGGGCCTGAGTCGACGGTGAGTCAGCCGGCGGCGGCAGCGCGCGCCGTTCGCCGGCGGGCGCGATACCAGGCGAGATACTCGAGGAGTTCGTCGCGTTCGTCGTCGGTCAGATCGGCGAACAGGGCCGCACCGACGGTTCCGGCTACATCGCGATCGGGCTCGCCGGCCTCGCCGGGCACGCGATAGCCGCTGAGGCGCATGAGCTCCGCGTACGGCACGCCGAGCGCCTCGCCCAACTGGGAGAGGACGTGCGGCGAGGGCTTCCGCACGGCGTCGTTCTCGAGCTTGCTGAGATAAGCCGCCGATATCCCGGCTGACCGCGCGGCGTCAACGGCGGACAGGCCGCGGACCTCGCGCGCCTGCCTGAGCACCGCTCCGAAGGATCCTGACATTCGTCATGGCTCCATATCAACAGTGGGATAACGAAACTACAGTTGACACTAGCACGGTCTCGTGGTTCACTGCAAGCAGACGCCGTCACCAGAGTGACGCCGGACCGCGGTCTCGAGACCGTCACCCGAGCGTCCGCTCAGCGAGTGCTGGATGGCGTGAAAGGCTCGGCCCCGATGACCTCCCTCCAGGTGTTCCTCCTCGCGATCGGGGCGACGATCGCCCTTGCGGTTTTCCGCACGGCCAGGGCCGACACCGATCGGTCTCCGCTTCCGGACGGCAAGGCCAAGTACGCCGTCATCCTGGCCTTCCTGTTCCTTCCGCCGCTCGTGCTCGGCGCCCTCGTCGGTCCTCCGACGACGACCGTGGCGCCGATCCGCGGTACGCCCGGGCTCCTCCCCTACCTGGCCGTGATCATCACCCTCGCGACGATCATGTGGATCGTGGCGACGACGATCCGCTTGATTGCGCCCGGCCGGTCTCCGCGACTGCTCCTCATCGCGCTCTCGGGCAGCGAGGAGGATCCCGACGACTTCCCGTTCGACCCGCCACTCACCCCGGAGCTGGATGCGGCCGTCACCAAGGTCGACCGGCACAACGCGGTCTTTCCGCGCGGCTCCACCTTCCCGGCCCAGATCGATCGACCGGCCTTCCGTTCTGAATGGCACGCCCTCGAATCCGCGACCTCCGCGCTCGAGGCCCGCATCGCCGAGGACCGTCGCAACGGGGTCCTCGTGGCGTCGAGCGCGACCGCCACCGCCGGCGACGCGAGGAGTCGACTGGAGACCCTGCGGCGACTGGCCTTCGATCACAACCAGGCCTGGGCGGTCCGGCTCGGACCGCAGACGACCAGGCTTACCGACCGCTGGCCCGCCTTTCGCACGGCTGCGGTTTCCGCCACCGCCGACCATGGAACAGAGGTCTGAGACGCTGGCCGGATATCAGAACCTCGTGACGCCGTTGCTCGGCGTCCCAGGGCACGCCCGCATCGACACGAAGGGCGGGCCGCTCCCCCAGCCCCCGGCAGCCCCCGCCGGCTGACGCCGCGGCACGGGCCGCCGCCGAAGCCCGGAGCGCCGTTCCTTCTCATCAGGAGGGACGGCGCTTCGCTGTGGATCCGCCGACCGGCGTGTAAGCCTTCCGAAAGGGAGATGCCTGAGAATCGCCGGCATGACCACCGATGATCGGCTGCCGACCGCCCCGGGCAACCACCGATGACCGACCTCGACGACGTCCAGGTCGGGCGCGTCCTCAGCCGGCGCGAGGTCCTCCTCCTGTTCGGCGCAGCGGGTACGGCGACCGTCCTGGCTGGCTGCGCCCCGGGCGCCGCCGGCTCGAGTCGCAGGCCCGTTCGGCGGACCGACAAAGGATCGATCAGAAGTCGCGCCGGCCGATGAAGTGCGCCTCGACCTCGGGGCGGCTGCGCTCGTAGACCGCGATGCGGTGCCCGCCGGGCAGGCTGAATGAGACGCATGGTCCCTGGGGGATCTCGAGCGTCCGCTCGCGCTGCCAGCCGCGGGCATCGAGCGTGGCGAGCGTCGCCTCGAGGTCGGCGACCCGGTAGACGAGGATCGGCCGATCGCCGTCGAGGTGGTCTGTGAGGAGCACCCGCGGCGATCCCTCCGCCAGCTCGATCATGGCGACTCGCGTTCCCATCGCATCGATGGCGAACAGGAGGCGCCCGCCGAGGACCTCGACGAAGGCGCCCAGGTCTGCCGCGACGTCACGGCTCGGGGTATACAGGTAGTCGAGGGCTTCGAACGGCAGGGTCATCGCCTCATCGTCTCTTGGTCGCGCGCGACCCGCGACCGCGCGGATCAGCAGGTGATGTCGCCGACATCGCCGGTCACGGTCCCGTTGATCGTCAGCGAGCCCTTGAGATGGATGACGGTACCGTCGGATCCGGTCACGTCGGAGTCGACGGCGATACCGCACACCGTCGGGCTACCGGCGACCTGCTTGACGGTCTGGGTCCCGCCGTTCCCGCTGAACGGTGACGCGTCCGCGAGCTTCGGGACGCCGACCGTGAAGGTGATCGAGCCGTCCGTGTCGACCAGGAGATCCCCGAAGGAGCCCTTGTCGGAGGTCAGGACCACCTCACCTGGGTCGACCGTGTTGGGCGGCTGCCAGGTCCACGTCGCGGCATACGCACCCGACGACACGATGCTGCCGGTGACCGTCCCGGTAGTGCCGCTCGCGGAGGCGCCGGCCGTGGAGGCGCCGGCCGTGCCCGTGTCGGTCGGCCCGATGGCCTCGGTCGGCGCCGCACTCGGGGTCGATGACTGAGCAGCCGGTCCGCCTCCGCCGGGTGCCGGCGTCGAGGAACCGCTGCAGGCCCCGACGAAGACGGCAAGCGCCAGCACGACGACGACACGGAGCCATCGACTCATCGGGACACCTCCGTCCGGAACGATACCCCCGGTACGCGCGCAGCGAGACCGGCCTTGCGTCGTCGATCAAGCGGGCGCCGCGGCCTCGGTCCCCTCCCGCTCCCGGGCCTCGTGCTCGGCATCGATCTGGGGCGTGAGGACGCGCACCGTCTCCGCGAAGAGCACGTCGAGCGAATCGGCCATGCCGTTGAGGATCGCCCGCTCGCGGGCCGTCCGCGGCGCGGCGTAGAGCATGCGGACCACGGTCCCGTCGGTCGTCGGCTCGAAGTCGATCGTGGACAGGAACTTCACCGGACCCGCGGGGGTCGGCAGGGTATTGCGCTGGGTCAGGTAGTCGAATGGGCGCCAGTCGAGGATCTCCTCGACGACGGCCTCCTTGCCGTGCATGCAATGGGTCGTCGCACCGATGCCGCGCCGGTCGCCGACCCCTTCGAGGACGACCCCGGTGATCCCGGGCTGCCAGCCGAGCCGCCGGCCCGGCGCGGTCAGGAACTCCCAGGCGAGCTGGGGCGGCGCCTTCGTCCTGATCGTGACGGTGAACCGCGCATCGGCGGGCTTCACGATCATCCGCCGCTGGCGTTCCTCGTCCTGCCAGCGGCGCTCGAGGTCATGGACCCAGCCGTCGACGTCACCGACGAATTCATACGACTCCCGGTGCGGCACCATGCCGAGCGGCCCCGGGCCGATGCCCGCTCCAACGATCGCGGCATCGCTGAAGAGCGCGTACGCCGGGACACCGAGCTCTTCCACGACCGAGTTCTTGAGCAACCGATGGACGACGATGACGTCGGTGCCGACGAGCTCCTCCCAGCCGGCCATCCGCTGGCGGGCGACCTCGCCGGCGTGGACGACGAACTTGAGGTTGAGGTCGGGTATCCGGGTGCACGCGTTGCACTCGCACGAGGTCGCCTGGCGGACGTCGCGACGGCGGCGGCGGAAGCCGAAGTAGCACCGTTCGATCGTGTCGAGCAGCAGGGATGCGTCGAGCCGCTCCGTCGGCGCGGTGACGAACGCGGCGTCGCCCTCGAGCTTGGCCAGCCGGAACGTCGGGCGGAGGGCGGTGACCACCGTGCCCACGAGGTCGGCCAGGATGTCCTGCGCGTGATCGAGCTCGACCCCGGCGAGATAGCTCGTGTAGCCGGAGATGTCGGCGATGACAAGGCTGAGCGACTCGGACCGAAGCACGTTCCCCCGCCGCGAGCGTGGTCTGACGACGAGAGTGTAGAGGTCGGCTGGCGGGCTGACGAACGCAGGCGACGACTCATGGGCCGACGCGCGCGGCGCGCCGGCCGTCGATACTGTGCTTCCTGCAGGGCGTGTCGAGCAGTCCGCCCGCGGCGAGCCCGAGACCTCGAGGATGACGACGAAGCGCCAGCGCGCCGACACCGGGCGATCCGTCACGACGATCCTGTTCACCGACATCGTCGGTTCGACGGAGACCGCCGCCTCGGTCGGCGATGCGGCCTGGAAGTCGCTCCTGGCCCGCTACTACGCCATGGTCCGGAACCGGCTCGTCCGCTACGGCGGCCGCGAGATCGACACCGCCGGCGACGGCCTCTTCGCAAGCTTCCCCGCGCCGGCCGACGCGGTCCGCTGCGCCCACTCCATCCGGATCGGCGCGGGCGAGCTCGGGATCGCGGTCCGGTCGGGGATCCACGTCGGTGAGACGGAGACGATCGAGGGCAAGGTCGGCGGCATCGCCGTCCACATCGGAGCCAGGATCGCGGCGACGGCCGGGCCTGGCGAGGTCCTGGTCTCGAACACAGTGCGGGACCTCGTCGAGGGCTCCGGCCTGCGGTTCGAGGATCGGGGCGAGGCCACGCTCAAGGGCGTCCCCGGCACGCGCCGCCTCTACCTCGGCGGTACCGGAACGATCGACCAACCGGACAGACGACGACACAGCCGGGTGCTCGGGTCGAACGGCGCGCACCCGGTCGAGGTGGCTCGGGCTCGCCGTGGTGGAGGTCATCGTCCTCGTCGCGGTAACGAGCTTCCTGGTGCTCCCTGGCCCGGCTCGCCCCGCTCCGACCTCGGCGCCCGCCACCGCCGCGGTCCAGGACGCGATCGTGGTCGGCGCGGACATGATCGCGAGCGTCGGATCGAACCGCACTGTCGCAGCGGCGGTCGCGGTGGGGGCTCAGCCGAGCGGCATCGCGTTCTCGGACGACGGATCCGCCTGGGTGACCAACACGACCGATGAGACCGTCACGCGGCTCGACCCCGACACGGGTACGGTCATCCAGACCATCCACGGACTCGGCCCGAGCCCGACCGGGGTCGCGGTCGGCGACGGCGCGGTCTGGGTGGCCGATTCCGGCGGGCGAACCGTGTCGCGGATCAACCCCGCAACGAACACTGTGGTCAAGCAATACACCGTCGGTAATGCGCCGAGCGGGATCGCGGCGACCGATGGCGCGATATGGATCGCCGATCGGCTGGACGGCACCCTCGTCGAGCTCGATCCGGATTCGGGTTCGATCGTCAAGAGCATCCCGGTCGGCCTGTCGCCGACCGGCGTCGCGGTCGGGGCCGGATCGATCTGGGTCTCCGACTTCGACGGTGCGACCGTCCTGCGGGTCGACCCGAAGGACGGGCATGTCGACAGCCCTATCCGGGTCGGCAACGGAGCCTCGGCGATCGCGGCCACCGACAAGGCCGTCTGGGTGGCCAATCGGCGCGACGACTCCGTCTCGCACATCGATCCGACGACCGACTCGGTCGTCGCGACCATCCCCCTCGACGGCGAGCCGAACGGCCTGGCGGCGGGATCCGATCGCGTCTGGGTCGCAGTGCCGTCGGCTGCGAGCGTGACCGAGATCGACCCGACGACGAACGTCGTGCTCGGACGGGTGACCGTCGCTGCGAGCCCCGAGGCCGTGGCGGTCCGGGGTGATCAGCCCTACTTCACGACCGACCCGACCGAGCTCAGCCATCAGGGCGGCACGCTCCGGATCGCGAGCGACAAGGACAGCCTCCTGAGCGGGGTCGACCCCACCTACGCTCCCGTGGAGGATGTCACCGGCGGCCGCCTGTTCCTCACGACGAACGATGGGCTCATCGCCTACCGACGGGTCGGGGGGATAGACGGCCAGCAGCTCGTGCCAGACCTCGCGACGAGCATCCCGAGCCCGACCGACAGAGGCCTCACCTACCGGTTCCAGCTCCGGTCGGGGGTCACGTACTCCGATGGCCAGGCACTGCGGGCGAGTGACGTCCTTCGAACGGCCGCCCGATCATTCGTGGCCTCGTCTACTACGCAGGAGAACGCGTTCGCCGGCGTTATCGGGGCGACTAATGCCTGCGCGACTCCCGGGAACGTCGGAGCGCCGGGCGAAACCGCCTCGGTGCCTGCCTCTTCGCCGACCCCGGCGTCGTCGAACGCTTCGTGCAACCTCGCGGAGGGCATCGTGGCAGACGACGGCGCGGGGACCGTCACGTTCCACCTCAAGGCACCCGATCCGTACTTCCTGTACAACCTCGCCCAGCCGTGGGCGTTCATCCTCCCGGCGAGCACGCCGATCGCGCGGAGCGCGACCCCGTTGCCGGCGACCGGTCCGTATGAGTTCGATCGGCTCGACCCGACCGGCGTCCACCTCAAGCGGAACCCGCGCTTCCACGTCTGGTCGAGCGACGCCCAGCCCGATGGCTTCCCCGACGCCATCGAGTGGACGGTCGATCCCGACCCGGTGGGCGCGGTGATCGCAGGCCGGGCGGACTGGACCCCGGACGCCCTCACACCCGATCAGCTATCCACGGTCGAGACGACACTGACGGACCAGCTCCACATCGCCGCGTCGACCTCGACGTGGTTCGAGATGATGAATACGAAGCGAGCCCCGTTCGACCGGATCGAGGTCCGCCAGGCCGTGAACCTGGCTGTCGATCGGGCCGCCGTCGCCGCGGCATTCGGCGGTGGGCTCGTTACATGCCAGGTGATTCCGCCGGGCTTCGCCGGCTACGCGCCGTACTGCCCCTACACGACCGAACCGGACGCGAGCCAGACATGGCGCGGTCCCGATCTCGCGACCGCCCGGGCGATGATCAGGAAAGCCGGCGTCGAGGGACAGACGAGTCACCGTATGGGGGCTGAAGGCCCAGGGCTTCGAGCAGGTGACCGAGTACTTCGTGAAGCTCCTCGACAGCCTCGGCTTCAAGGCCAAGGCGCACCTGGCGGACGCGGCTGCGTTCTTCGACGGCCTCGGGTCGCCGACGTCGGGCGTCTCGACCTCCCAGATGGCTGGCTACTGGGCGAGCTCTCCGATCGCCTCGGGCGCCTCCGAGTTCCCGGGCTTCTTCACCTGTCCGGGCTTCCCGACCGATTCAGGGCTCGGCTATCCCAACCACTTCTGCGATCCGGCCATCGACCAGGAGGTCGCCACAGGCCTGGCACTCGAAGCCCAGGGAGATGCGGACTCTCACGCCAAGGCGAACGCCATCTGGGTCAGGGTGGACCGGGAGATCGTCGACGCCGCCCCGGCCGTCACGCCGTTCTACCCGGTCGATGTCGATCTCCTCTCCAAGCGGACCGGCGGCTTCCAGCACCACCCGTTCTGGAACATCCTGCTCGACCAGCTCTGGGTGCAGTGACCCACGTCCATGGGTGGGCTCGCGTCCGCACATCGAACATCTGTGCTACGCTTGCCGCTCGTCGCGGCTCTTTGCGACGGCTCCGCGTGGTCGACTCTTTTCGAACAGGCCGTGCGATCTGTGATCCCTGTTCGGGAATTTTGGGAGGTCGCCATGACCACCGGAACCATCAAGAAGGTCGTCGCCGATCGCGGCTTCGGCTTCATCATCGCCGCGGATTCGAAGGAATACTTCTTCCACCGCGGCGGACTCGACTCCTCACTCGACTTCGATCGCCTCAACGGCGGTGAGCCGGTGCAGTTCGAGATCGAGGAGAGCCCAAAGGGCCCGCGCGCGATCCAGGTGCGAGCCGCCTAGCTCCTCAGGGCCCGCCGCACGGCGGGCCCTCACCCAGGCGATGGTCCGCGGCCTCGATCCGCGTTGCATCGCCTCGCTCCGGCTCCCGATCGCGGCCCCGTAGCCGCGCCTTCTTTCGGGCGAGCCGGTCCCGGGATCGAGAGGAGCTCCATCATCGTTCGAACAGCCTTCGTCGCTACCTATCCACCACGCCGTTGCGGGATCGCCACCTTCACCCGCGACCTGGCCGTCACCGTCCGCGATCGTGAGATCGTGGTGCTCCATCCGCCGGAACAGGCGTCTTCGGCGTATCCCTTCGAAGTGCACCACCGGATCCGCAAGGACGAGCCGACCGACTACGCCCGGACGGCCGCCGCCCTCGGCCGGTGTGTCGACGTCGTCTCGATCCAGCACGAGTACGGGATCTGGGGCGGCGAGGACGGCGATCGGGTCCTCGACTTCGCCCGAGCCCTCGATGTGCCGTCGGTCGCGACCCTCCACACCGTCATGCAGCACCCGACTTACGGTCAGCGCGCGGTCCTCACCGAGCTCGTCAGGCGGACCGATGGCGCCGTCGTCATGTCGCAGTCCGCAGCGAATCTCCTGGCCGACGTCTACGGGATCGACCGAAGTCGCGTCCACGTGATCCCCCACGGGGTCCCCGACCTTCCACTGGTCGACGCGGAGACCGTCAAGCCGGGCCTTGGCGTCGCCGGCCGGCAGGTCATCCTGAGCTTCGGCCTGCTCGGCCCGGGCAAGGGCTATGAACTAGCCCTCGCCGCGCTGCCGGATGTCGTCGCCATGCATCCGGACGTGCTCTACGTGGTCGTCGGCGCGACGCACCCGGATCTCATCCGGAGCCAGGGCGAGCGCTATCGCGAGGGTCTCGTCGAAACGGTCGCCCGGCTGGGGCTCGAGGACCACGTCCGGTTCGTCGATCGGTTCGTCGGTCGGGTCGAACTGACACGGTGGCTCGAGGCGGCCGACGTCTTCGTCACGCCATACCCCAACCTCGACCAGATCGTGTCCGGGACGCTGTCCTACGCCATGGGCGCCGGTCGAGCCATCGTCTCGACCCCGTATGCCTATGCACGAGAGCTGCTGGCCGAGGGTCGAGGGGTCCTCGTGCCGCCGGCTTCACCGGTGGCTCTCGGGGCGGCCCTGAACGAGATCCTCGGCGACGACGACCTGCGCGCCTCGCTCGGCCGGCGGGCCCACGCCCACAGTCGCGGGATGGTCTGGTCGGCGGTCGGGGCGGACTACGCCGATCTCTTCGAACGGATCGTGGCGCCGTCGCGATCGACGGTCCGGTCGTCATTCGTGGCAGTCAGTGCCTGACCGGGCAGCGCTGTATCCCGTCAGCCGACGGCACCTCGACGTGCTCTCGGATCGGGTCGGGATCCTGCAGCATTCGATCGGGTCGCGACCCGACCCGGCCCACGGCTATTGCGTCGACGACGTGGCCCGCGCCCTCCAGGTCGACCTGCTTCACGGGCGAGCGCTCGGCTGGGCGGCCGTCGCGGGCAGTGCGTGGCGAGGCTTCTCGTTCATCGAGGAAGCGTTCGATCCGGCCAGTGGCCGATTCCGGAACTTCCGGGCGATCGACCGGTCTTGGATCGGCGGCATCGGCTCCGACGACAGCCAGGGACGAGCGCTCCTCGCACTGGGCGAGGTCATCGCGGCAGCGCCGGATCGGTCGCTGGCCGACGCCGCCACGGCGCTCTTCCTGCGCGCGGTGCCAGCGGCCCGTCACCTCGTCTACCCGCGAGCGGAGGCATCGGTCGTGCTCGGCTGTGCCGCGATGCTCGATGCGGTGCCAGGCGGAGCACCGGCCGAGATGCTGGAGCTCCTCGCCGGTCGGATCCACCATCGGTTCCAGCTCCGCGCGACCTCGAGCTGGCCGTGGGCGGAGGACACCCTGACCTACGAGAACGCCCTCCTGCCGCGCGCCCTCATCGTCGCCGGCCGGAGACTCGGCAACGAGGCGATGATCGGCATGGGCCTGCGTACGCTCGACTGGCTCATCGAGATCCAGACCTCACCCCAGGGGAACCTCTCGTCGATCGGGAACGGCTGGTGGCCGCGCTACGGTGAGCGGTCGCAGTTCGACCAGCAGCCCATCGAGGCGACGGCCCTGCTCCTGGCCGCCGGGTGTGCCCTGACGGAGAGCCGGGACGACCGCTTCGGGGCCGCCATGGAACGCTCGTATGCCTGGTTCCTCGGCGCCAACGACCGCGGCTTCATGCTTGCCGATCCGGAGCGCGGCGCGTGTCGCGACGGCCTCACCCGACGGGGGGTCAACATGAACGAAGGGGCGGAGTCCACCCTGATGTGGCTGATGGCTGCCGAGGGCATTAGGGCCGTTCGCGGAAAGGACGCCTCCTCGTCGCGTGAACCCGAGCTGCTCGCGCTGGCGCTCTCGTGACCCGGCTGGAACCGCTCTTTCGGCGCGACGACGCGAACCCCATCCTGACGTCGGCCGACGTCCCCTACCCGGCGAACTCGGTCTTCAACCCGGGCGCCGTCCGCGTCGGGGACGAGACCATCCTCCTCGTTCGCGTGGAGGACATGCGCGGGATCTCGCTGCTCCACGTCGCCCGTAGTCGAGACGGAGTATCAGACTGGCGATTCGACCCCGAGCCGCTCCTCCAGGCGGATGATCACGACCCGGAGGAGACGTGGGGTTGCGAAGACCCCCGGATCACCTGGCTCCCCGAGCGAGACGAATGGGCGATCGCGTACACCGCCTACAGCCGTCGAGGGCCGCTCGTCAGCCTGGCGACGACCCGTGACTTCCGGAGTGTCCATCGCCTCGGCCCGGTCATGCCGCCGGAGGACAAGGACGCCGCGCTATTCCCGGGTCGGATCGACGGTCGCTGGGCGATGATCCACCGACCGTCGCCCTTGCGCGGCGCAGCCCACATCTGGCTGTCCTACTCGCCAGACCTGCGCCACTGGGGCGATCACCGCCTCCTGCTCGAGGCCCGCGACGGGGCCTGGTGGGATGCCGGCAAGGTCGGACTCGGACCGCCGCCGCTCGAGACACCCGAGGGCTGGCTGGTCATGTATCACGGGGTCCGGACGACCTCCGACGGTCCGATCTATCGGGTCGGCCTGGCCCTCCTCGACCTCGACGACCCCGGGGCCGTCCTGAATCGGACCGACGAGTGGGTCTTCGGTCCCGAAGCCCCCCACGAGATCACCGGCGATGTCGGGCGGGTCGTCTTTCCCTGCGGCTGGATCCACGACGCCGAGGCCGATCGACTCCACCTCTACTACGGCGCCGCCGACTCCGTCATCGGGCTCGCGACGGCGACCTACAGCAAGGTCCTGTCGCACGTGCTGGCGGCCCGACCGGTCGGACAGAGACGTTCACGCGAGGTGTGACTGCATTGCCGGGCGGCGGGCGGCACCGCATCTGCTCATGAGCTCGCGACTCCCGGCACTCGGCTCCCGCGGTGAAGGCTGGGTCGCCGCCCAGTTGGTCCTGTTCGCGATCATCGCTCTCGCGGGCCTGGCTAACCTGGCAGGGAACAGCTCGATCGTCACCGGGGGACCGGTCATCTCGGCTGTCGGGATCGTGGCGATCGTGGTCGGAGGCGGCGTGGCGGCGCGAGGCATCTTGGACCTCCGATCCGCGATGAGCCCGTTCCCTCGGCCGATCGCTGGAGCCCCGCTGGTCGAATCCGGCGCCTACCGACTGATCCGTCATCCCATCTACAGCGGCCTTGTCCTCGGCGCGATCGGTTGGGGGCTCGTCACGACCTCGATCCTGGCGATCGCGACGGCTGGTCTGTTGTTTCTGCTGTTCGATGCGAAGTCCCGCCTCGAGGAGACCTGGCTGTCGGCCGTCCATCCTGACTACCGCGCCTACCAGGCACGAACGAAGCGCCTCATCCCCTGGATCTACTAGAGGATGGATCGCCGGTCGCCCTGCCGGGGCCGACGCAGGTCCGAGGGAAGGACTCGGGCCCGCGGCGGCTCATCTGGTCAGACCCGGCCCTTGGGAACCGTGTGCCAGTACGTCTTGTTGAAGACGATCTTGCCGAGATGCCACAGCTGATTGGGCTTAGGCGGCCGGGGCGGATGCTTATAGTCGAACTGGAGAAGCGTGCCCTTGCCGTCGCCGATCTCGAAGAAGCACATGACCTTGCCGAGGTAGTCGCCGTGCCTGTGATCGACCGCGCGATCCTCGATCGCCGCGACGATCCGTTCGGTGACGACGGGCGCCTCGAAATGGGCCGTCGAGCCTGCCTTCGAAAGCGGAAGGTCAGTCGCATCGCCCAGCGCGAACACATTCGGCCGGCCGCCGACCTGCAAGGTCGCGCGATCGGTCGGCAGCCAGCCGCCCGGCGCCGGCGCCAGGCCTGAATCGATCAGGAACTGTTGGCCCTTGTGCGGCGGCACGAGGATGAGCAGGTCGTAGGGCAGCTCCTCACCCTCGAGGCTCTGGACGACCTTGCGGTCCGGATCGATCGCCTCGACGTTGAAGAAGGTGTGTACCTCGATGCCCTTCGCCTCGAGGATCGGCGTCG
Organism: uncultured Chloroflexia bacterium; assembly: GCA_963745405.1. Lineage (GTDB taxonomy): Bacteria > Chloroflexota > Limnocylindria > Limnocylindrales > CSP1-4 > C-114. The sequence continues at coordinate 984,715 of CAVUWY010000002.1, forward strand.
CCATCTCGGACACGCTCTCGATCGTGAACGCGCGCCCGATCGGCGAGCAGAAGTGGACCTCGCTCCGATCGCGCAAGCCCCGCTGGCGCAGCTCGCTCTCGATGAGGAACGACACCTCGAGCGGTGCCGGCGGACATTTGTAGGGCATCCCGGCGATCGCGACGACGATCCGCCCACCGGTGAAGGCGTCGAGGGCGTGGCGGAGCTCGAGCGCCGCTTCGGCGCTGTAGAAGTGCTGGGCCTCGGTGTCGAAGTGCTCGATCGCCTCAGGCACGATCCGGGAGCCCGTCGCGAGTACGAGCTGGTCGTATCCGAGACGCTGGCCGTCGGCCAGGTGGACGGTCCGGGTCGGCTCGTCGACTCTCTCGACTTCGCCGATGACCAGGGAGACTCGTGGATCGAGCAGGCCGCGCTCCGGACGCTGCAGCTTCTCCGCGCGCTCACCGCCCATCGCGATGTACATGAAGCCCGGCTGATAGGTGTGCTGGCCGGTCGTGTCGACGACGGTGATCGTGACCTCGCCGGCCTTCAGCTGATGGCGGAGCTTCTTCACGAGGAGATTGGCGGTGAGGGTGCCCCCCACACCCCCACCGAGGATGAGGATCTTCTGCATGGCCGGCCTACCGCGCCTTCTCGACGACGATCTCGTCATAGCCGTCCCGGGCCTCAAGGGCGACCAGCCGATGGCCGGCCTTCTCGACCCACTTGGGGATATCGGTCTTCGAACCCCTGTCACTCGAGTAGACGGCGATGACGTCGCCGACCTGGCTCTCGCGGATGGCCCGGATGAGCTCCATCAACGGCCCCGGGCAGAAGCTGCCACGGGCGTCGACGGTGCGGGTGATGGTGGCGACAGCGGTGTCGGTCATGACGAGGGTCCTTCCTAGATGAACAATGGGGTGGAGTTCTCGCTCAGCAGGCCGATGACGGTGGCCGCGCCGGCAGGCTCGCCCATGCCCTCGATCATGTCCTCGGGCTTGAGCCCGAACATGTCCATGGTCATCTGGCACGGGATGAACTCGACTCCCATGGCCTGGGCGGCCTCGAGGAGCTCCTTGGGGCTGGCGACGCCGTACTGCTTCGCGAGGCGTCCCATCATCCACGGACCCATCCCGAGGAAGTTCATCTTCGAGAGCTTCCGGTGGCTGATGCCCGGGCGCTGCATCGCCGACAGCATCTTCTGCATCCAGTTCTCGCCGGTGATCCGCTTCGAGTCCTTGACGAAGACCTGGAGACCCCAGAACGTGACGAAGACGCGAGTCTTGACGCCCATCGCCGCGCTGGTCGAGGCGAGGATCATCGTCGCCCAGACCTTCTCGAGGTCGCCGCTGTAATCGATGATCAGGAAGTCCCTGGTCGCGATGCGGCCGTCCTCGGACGGCGCAGCGAGTGGGGCCGGCGTGTCGCTCGAGGACGTGGCCTCCGTGCCGGCGACGGCAGCGATCGCCGCGGCGAGCGGGTCGAACGGTGAGAGTGTCTCGGTCGTCATGGCGGACCTCACTTTCGACGGATGACGAAGCGATAGACCGTGCCATCCGATGTCTGCTCGACGAGCTCGTTGCCGGTGGCGCGGCACCAGGCCGCGACGTCCTTGATCGACCCGGCGTCGGTGGCGAACAGTTCGACGACAGTCCCGGATGCGAGTGGCTTGACCGCCTGGGCGGTCTTCACGATGGGCATCGGGCAGGACAGCCCTCGGGCGTCGATCGTTTGGGTGATCTCGAGGATGGGCATAGCGGTTCTCCTCTCGACTTCGTGGATCAGATGAAGACGACCTGGCCGGCGCCGGCGTTGAGGTAGAAGGCGGTCACGCCTTCGACCCCGTCGACGAGCGGGTCGAGGTCGACCGGATCAAGGTGGAGCAGGTCCATCGACAGGCTGCAGGCCTGGATGTCCACCCCGCCGAGGTCTTTGGCCTGGCGTATGGTCTCGGCCCACGTCGCCTGGCCCGCCTCGGCGAGCGCATCCACGGCGGATCGGCCAGCCACGCCGGCCTCGGGGGCGAGACCGTGATCCGCGCGGATCCTGTTGGCGCGGAACGCATCGAGCGCCCAGTACTGAAGGAAGATGTTGACCGGCTTGCCGAGGGCCGCGGCGCCGGCGGTCAGGACCGCGGCAGCCTGGAGCTTGTCATCGGTGCCGGAGAAGAGGATCAGGTTCAGGGGCTCGTCCATCGTGATCACCTCGTGGCGTCATGCGCTTGTGGTGGCGGGTCGAGGGGCCAGTGCCGATCCGGTCGTGGCGACCGTCGAGGCCGACAGGTCAGCGAGGCGACGCAGCCGGCGTTCGAGGACGCCGCGCATGATCCCGCAGGCGGTCATGACGTCAGGGTCGGCGAGCCGATAACGGACTTCACGCCCATCTCGCTCCGCCTCGACGATGCCTGCGGCGCGGAGCATCGCCAGGTGCTGGGAGACGTTCGGCTGAGTAGCCCCTATCGTTTCGGCCAGACGGCCGACCTCCAAGGGACCCCGCACGAGCACATGCAGGATCTCGAGGCGTCGCGGACTGGCGAGTGTCTTGAGGACCTCCGCCTGGAGGATCGTGATCTCATCCATGCCCTGACTATCGACATATGCGCAGGCGCCGATGAGTGCCGACTGGTCCGCCTGTGGGGGCCGCAGGTCACGAGCTTCGGGCAGGTTGGGAGGAGCTCGACTCCGGGGAGTCGCCTTCGTCGAGCAGGACCTATACTCCCCTCCGCGCCGACATAGCTCAGCGGTAGAGCAGCTGTTTCGTAAACAGCAGGTCCTCGGTTCAAATCCGAGTGTCGGCTCCAGCACTCCAGTTCCCCACCGGGCATCAGCGTGCGCCCAGGATGCGCGGGCCCGAGGTAAGGGAACTAGAGGCCGAGGTGCAGACGCAGGCGCTCGTCTATCTCGACCATGAAGGCAGCTGGGACGACGCCAAGACGTGAGCCGAGCCGCTCGACGGAGATCGACCGGACCTGCTCGGCTTGAGCCTTGGAATCGCGATCGAGCCCCGTGGAGGCCGCCGGCAGCAGCACCTGGAACGGGTAGACCCGGTCGACATTCGACGTCACGGGAACGACGGTGACGACACCGCGACCCAGTCGAGCAGCAGTCGCATTGGCCGCGTCGTTGCTGACGATCACGGCCGGCCTCCGCTTGTTGGCCTCAGAGGCGCGGGCTTGATCCAGATCGACGGAGTAGATGTCGCCGCGTCGCATCAACCGAGGCCGTCCGCGGTCGACGAATCCCACGGCGTCGAGTCGTCAGTCGCCTCCCATTCCTCCCACGCCGCCTCGTAGGTGGCGCCGAGTTCTGCCGTCCGGAGCAACCGGACCGCCCGGTGGAGCGCAGCCGATCGCGAATCGAGGCCCTGTTCGGTCGCGTACTCATCGAGGAACCGGACGTCCTCTCCGGGGAGGCTGACACTGACCTTCATACCCGAATACTACCACGGGTAGTGCAATGGTAGCAACTCGGCTTAGCCGAACGTGAAGCAGTAGGCCTCGACGCCAGCGGTGAGGAACTCGATCTCGAAGCGGCGCTCGGCGATCTGCCCCGGCTGGCGGATCAGCTGGTACGTCCGCTGGCCGTCCACCGTGCCGCTGCCGTCGGCCGCGACGTCCGTCCCGTTCGCATCCCCGACCGGCCGGCCATCGAGGTAGACCCGGAACGGGATGGATGTCCCCTTGGACGCCGGGCCCATGACGAGGTTGAGATCGCGGGCATGGAACTGAAAGGCGATACGCCCCCCGGGCTCGTTCAGGATGGTGGCGTGCCCGGCGACCGTCCAGTCCCCCGACAGCGCCCAGTAGTTGAGCGGCAGCCGCCCCGGCGCGACGTAGGTGTCGGGCTCGTTGAAGTGGGCGACGTCCTCCTGGGCGAAGCCGGTGCCCTGTCGATACCCGGTGTACGTCTCGCCTGACTGCACCGTCCGCCAATCGGCGGACAGCTCGAGACCGACGGGGTCGACCATCACCAGGTCCTGCTCGACGCCCGCGGCTCCGGCGTCGATCAGCAGCTGCTGGATGACCATCTCGGTCGCGGCGTACTCGCCCTCGCCGAAGTGGTGATAGCGGATCCGTCCGTCGACATCGGCGATATAGACCGCCGGCCAGAAGTGGTTGCCGAACGCGTTCCAGACGCCGTAGTCGCTGTCGAGCGCGACCGGATAGGGGACGCGGAAGTCGCTGACCGCAGCGCTGACGTTGTCGGCGTCCTGTTCGAACCTGAACTCCGGCGTGTGCACCCCGACGATAGTCAGACCTGCATCCGCGTACTTGGTCGCCCATGCCCGGACGTACGGGAGCGTGCGCAGCCAGTTCACGCACGTGTAGGTCCAGAAGTCCACGAGGACGACCCGGCCGCGGAGCCCCTCGGGCGTGAGCGGCGCCGAGTTGAGCCATCCGGTCGCGCCCTCGAATGAGGCCAGATGACCTTCGACCGGCAGGGCCTGTCGCTCACCCGCCAGGCCATGGACGATCGAGCGGACGAGGCCGGGACGGCCAGTCGGCGATGACGGAGGCGTCGCACCGGACGCCGTCATGTGACGTCGCCAACCCGGACCGCCCGCCCCTCACGCCAGCTCAGTGTGCAGGCGAGCGCCAGGCGAAGAGTCTCGAGCGCCTCGTCGGGCCCGGGCGCCGGCGTGCGACCCGCCCGCAGGTCGTCGAAGAAGGCCACGAGCTCACGCCGGTAGGCGATCTCGAAGCGATCCGGGAAACTCTCGAAGAGATCGCCCTCCCAGCCGAACCGGCGCAGGTGGGTTGCCGGGGTCTTCTGCGCACCATCGACAACGACCTTGCCGACCGACCCCGAGACCTCCGTCCTGATGTCGTAGCCCCAGGCGGAGTGGCGCGAGGTCTCGAGGACCCCGAGCGCGCCTGATCGGAAGCGGAGCATCGCGACCGACGTATCCCAGTCGTCCGCCTCCGAGAAGCGCTCGTCGAAGAGCGTGCTGGCCCAGGCGTGGACCTCTTCGACCTCGCCGACGAGGAACCGGGCCAGGTCCAGGTCGTGGACGGACATGTCCAGGAACGAGCCGCCCGACGTTCGCAGGAATTCGAGCGATGGGGGGAACGTGTCGCGTCCGTAGGCCCGGAACTGCTCGATGCGCCCGAGCTCACCGGCGTCGATCAGCTCCTTGGCCCGGACGTAGCCCGGGTCGAACCGACGCTGGAAGCCGATCTGCACCGGCAGGCCCGTCTGCCGCCACAGCTCGACGATCCGGGCGGTCTCGGCCAGGTCGAGGGCGATCGGCTTCTCGCTCCAGACCGCCTTGCCGGCCCGGAGCGCCGCCTCGATGAGCGCCGCGTGGGTGCTGGTCGGGGCGACGATCACGACGGCCTCGACGTCCGGGTCGTGGATCGCCTCGGCCGGATCCTCGGTCGCCCGATCCGCGCGGGCGATGCTGCGGCCTCGTGCCGCTGCCTCGGCACTGGGATCGGCGACGACGGCGACGTGAACGAACGGGATGGCCGCGACGTTACGCAGATGGACCTCGCCCATCCGCCCCGCGCCCAGGACGGCGACGCCGATATGGTCGGGATCCCGCACCGTGTAGCTCTTCATCGTGCCTCCGCCGTGCCTGGGCGCCCGCGAGGGCGTTACGCCGCCTGATCCGCCCGAGCGCGTGAGCGATTCACCGTTCCAGCTCGAAGACCCTGACAGGTCGCGGAAAGCCTCGCAACGTGAGCTCTCGGGAGGAGCGGAAGGTGAAGCCACGAGCGACGCCGAGGTCGCGGACGAGCTCGGAGACGAGGATGTGGCCGGCCTCGGCGGCCTCGCAGATGCGGCTGGCGAGATTGACGGTCGGGCCGAACAGGTCGTCATTGTGGTCGACGGGCTCGCCGGCGGCCAGGCCGACCCGCACCCGCAGGTCGGGCGTCGCGCCGGAGGCCGTTCGCGCCTCGAAGCCGTCCTGGATCGCCAGGGCGCAATCCAGTGCTCCCCCGACGTCATCGAACGAGGCCATGATCCCGTCGCCGGTGTGCTTCACCTCGCGGCCCTGCGCCGCGACGAGGGCCCGGCGGATCACGAGGTCGTGCTCCGTGAGGATGCGGAGGTAGGCGGCCTGGCCTACCTCGTTGGCGAGGGCCGTCGAGCCCTTGAGATCGGTGAAGAGGATCGTGCGGAATGGGTTGTCGACGTCGCCCTCGTCGGCCGGCTGCCGGATGATGCCGAGGAACCTCAGGACGCTGTCCTCCGACACCTCGATGATCTCGTTGGCGACGAGGCCGTGCGACTCGCGGTGGACCGCCTGCATCGCGTCCGGGCTCGGCGCCTCCGCCAGGCAGAACGCGGCAGCGTTGACGGCATCGAACCAGTACGACAGGAAGCGGACGTCGTAACGGCCCGCGACGCTGAGATCGAGGACGTGGGCTTCGGCCACCTGCTCCGCGGTCAGCCCGGGTAGGTCGTGCCGATCCATGTAGAGGGCCAGGGCGTCTCCTCCGATGGGCGCGAAAGGCACCTCGAGAGTACCCGACCGGTCGACCCCGACCCGGTCGATCTCGCCGCAGAGCCCGCGGCGGCCGCGGCCCGACGAGCCTTCGTCGCGGTGGTTATCGTGAACCACGACCGGGGGCAAGACCCGACGAAGCGCCATGGATCGGAGACCGATGCCAGACGACGACCCGATCGACGTCACGATCCCGCCCTCGGGCCCGGGCTGCGTCGAGTGCACCGCCAGCGGTGGCTGGTGGTTCCACCTCCGGCGCTGCGCCCACTGCGGCCACGTCGGATGCTGCGATTCGTCACCGTCTCAGCACGCGATGCACCACGCAGCCGATGCCCGGCATCGCTACGTCCAGAGCTACGAGCCGGACGAGGATTGGTTCTGGGACTTCGTGAGCGAGCAGGCCGGCGAAGGCCCCGCGCTCGCCCCGCCGATCCATCATCCGCTCGATCAGCCGACGCCGGGACCCGCCGGCCGGGTCCCGGCTGACTGGGAGTCACTGCTCCACTGATGACCGCGACCATCGACGAGTACCTCGCGGCGGCCCGCGCCCGTCTGGACCGCGTGTCACCGGTCGGCGCGCTGGCCGAGCAGGCCGATGGCGCTCTCATCCTCGACACCCGCTGCGCGGAGGCGCGACGCGAAGCGGGGGTCATCCCCGGCTCGGTCGCCGTGCCGCTGTCGGTCCTCTTCTGGCGGCTCGACCCGACGTCCGGCCACGACGATCCGGCGCTCTCCGAGCGGGAACGCCGGATCATCCTTGTCTGCGCCGACGGCTACAGTTCGAGCCTGGCGGCCGCGACCCTCCGCGACCTGGGCTTCCCCCGGGCGACCGATCTCGACGGCGGCTTCAACGGCTGGGTCGCGGCGGGCCTCCCGGTCGTCGACGAGGGCGGCGACGGCGGGGGCTGACTCCGGCGATCTCCTTCGCGCACACCGGCAGGATCAGCGGTATCGTTGCGGCTGCAACTATCCGCAGACCCAGCCCAGAGGTTCATCCCATGCGTGCCTTCGCGATCGACGAGTTCGGAGCGGCCGGATCCATCCACGAGCTCCCCGACCCCACGCCCGGCGAAGGCCAGGTCCGCGTCCGGGTCGAGGCGGCCTCGATCAACCCGGCCGACGTCGCGATGGCGGCCGGCATGTACAAGGACTTCATGGAGCACCGGTTTCCCCTCATCGTTGGAAGTGACCTGGGCGGGAAGGTCGACCAGGTCGGCGCGGGGGTCGACGGCCTCCACGTCGGGGATCCCGTCTTCGGCTCCCACGGCAAGCCGACCGTCGGCGAGGGGACGCACGCCGAGTACGCGATCGCGACGCCGTCGACCCTCGCTCGCCGTCCGGCGGCCATCGCCGCCGAGTTCGGAGCGGCCATGTCCCTCGCCGGCGCATCGGCCCTCCAGATGGTCGAGACGATCGCGCCCGGGGCGGGCGACGTCGTCGTCGTCATCGGCGCCGGGGGTGGGATCGGCAGCTTCGCGGTCCAGTTGGTCGCGGCCACCGGCGCGACCACGGTCGGGGTCGCCTCGGCGGGCAACCAGGACTACATCCGGAGCCTCGGCGCAAGCGAGACGATCGACTACGCCTCGCAGGACGTCGTCGCGACCATCCGAGGGGCCCACCCGGACGGCGTGGCGGCCGTCCTCGACATGGTCGGAGACAAGGAGGAGAACGCCCGCCTCGGTCAGCTCATCGGGCCGGGCGGATCCCTCCTGTCGATGCGCGGCGGGGCCGATGCCGAGGCCCTGGCTGCACGCAACGTGACCGGCGTCAACGTCCGCACCGAGGTCACGACCGACAAGCTCGAGCGACTCGCCGCGATGGTCGTCGCGGGCACGCTCCGGCGACCGCAGATCGTGTCGTTCCCGCTCGCCGAGACGGGAACGGCGCTCACTGAGGTCGCGGGCGGGCACGTGCGCGGCAAGCTCGTCATCATCCCCTGACCGATCCGTACGGCTCGGGGGGAGCCGGCCGGTGCGTCAGGCGGCGGCGGCCTCGGCGATAAGCTCGGAGAGCCGGTCGTACGAGTCGAGCGCGCCGTGGATCATGCCGACGGCGAGGGCGCCCTCGAGGTCCTCGATCGATGGGAAGCGGCTCCGGGCGGTCACCTTCGTCCGGGCGCCGAGGTCTTCGAGGACCATCGTCTCGATGGCCGGCCGGTCGTCGAAGCCCGGCACGTCGAAGTAGGAAGTCCGGACGACCCGCTCAGGCGGGACGACCTCGAGGTACTCGCCACGGAAGGGGGCGTCCTCGCCGCCGGTCGTGTGGTTGATCCAGCGCCAGCGGCCGCCCGGTCGGACGTCCATCTCCTCGACCGTCGTCGTGTAACCCTGGGGTCCCCACCACCGGGTGACGAGCGCGGGGTCGTTCATGACCTTCCAGACGAGCTCGCGAGGCGCCTCGAAGATGCGCTCCATGACGAGATCCTGGCCGTCGACATAGGCCGTCGTCCGTTCGTTGCCGAGCTGCTCGATAGTCATCGTCGGTGCTCCTTCCTCGATCGCCCGATCAGGTGGTCGGATCGTCATCGTCCCGCTCCATCGCCTGGAGCTCGCGGAGGTAGTCGTCGAGACGATCGAAGCTCGCCTCCCAGAACCGCCGGTACTGGCCGACCCAGTCGGCAACGTCGCGCAGCGGTTCCGGCCTCAGCCGGCAGGGGCGCCACTGGGCCTGACGGCCCTGCTCGACGAGGCCCGACCGCTGGAGGACCTTGAGGTGCTTCGAGATCGCCGGCAGGCTCAGATCGAACGGAGCGGCAAGCTCGCCGACGGTCGCCTCGCCGCTGCTGAGCCGGGCGAGGATCGCCCGCCGGGTCGGGTCGGCGAGGGCCGAGAAGGTCGCACTCAGGGGGTCGGGCCGCGGCTGGCTGGAGGTCTGCATTTCGCCTCTCGGTTATTTAACCTATCTGGATAATACACGCGGGAGCGAGCCCGTCAAGCCCCCCTCCAATCCGCTGCGACCGACCGCGGCTTGTGCCAGGGTCCGCCCCGACGGCACACTTGTCGGCGACATGGACCTGCACGACGTGATCGCCTGGCTCGTCCCACGCGCGATCGCCCTCGTCATCGGGGCGGTCGTCCTGTACATCGTCTACCGGATCCTGGAGCCGGCGATCCATCGGGTGGTCCCCGGGCTGCTCCGGGTCCAGCAGGCGACACTCACGGGCGGGGTCGCCCCGGATGAGCTGACGAAGCGGTCGGTCACGCTCGAGGACCTGCTCGTCAAGCTCCTGCGAGCGGGCATCCTCATCGCGGCGATCATCTTCATCCTCGCCATCTTCGACCTGTGGGCCGTTTTGGCGGGCCTCGGTCTCGTCCTCGCCGCCCTGACCGTCGCGAGCCAGGAGGTCATCCTCGACTACGTGATGGGGATGCTCATCCTCATCGAGGGTCAGTACTTCAAGGGCGACTGGATCGCGCTTCGGGCGACCATCGGGAACATCGAGGGCGAGGTCCTCGAGATCGGCCTGCGCCGGACCGTGATACGCGATTCGGTCGGCGTCGTCCACTCGATCTCGAACGGCCTGATCCGGATCTCCTCCAACCTCACCCGGGTGTACTCGGTGGCGATGGTCGAGGTGTACGTCCTCCACGCTCGGGATGTCGACCGGGCACTCACCGTGGCCGCGACTGTGGGCCGGGACCTCGGTGCCGATCCGGACTGGGCGCCACGCCTGACGGACGATGCGACGGACGTCGGGGTCTCCGCGCTGACCCTCGACGGTGCCACGCTCCGGATGCAGCGGCGGGTCGCGCCGGGTCAGGCCGGTCCGGTGGCCGGCGAGCTGCGGCGGCGCCTCGTCGTGGCCCTTGCCGCGGCGTCCATCGATATCGTCCGTGGCGATGACCCGGCCGGCCCGCGGACATAGGTCGCGCTTTCCGGGATTTGTGCTCGTGTCGCACAAACGTGCGGCATAATCCAACCCAGGTGGCGCGGACGGCCTGCCGTTGCCCTGCGGCGCACGGGCCGGTCACGCGCGGGCGACGACCGCGACGAGGGAGGCACGACCGTGTCTGACGACTTCTTCACCGACGTACCGGGCAAGATCCGCTTCGGCGGGATCGACTCCGACGACCCGCTGACGTTCAAGGTGTACGACCCGGACCGCCTCGTCCTCGGCAAGCGGATGGAGGACCACCTCCGGATCGGCGTCTGCCTCTGGCACTCGTTCAACTGGCCGGGATCCGATGTGTTCGGGGTCGGCACGTTCGACCGCCCCTGGATCGATCCCCGCCTCGACCCGATGACGGCGGCCCGGGTGAAGGTCGAGGTCGTCTTCGAGTTCCTCGAGAAGCTCGGCGTGCCGTTCTTCTGCTTCCACGACCGCGACGTCGCCCCGGAGGGCCGGACCTACGCCGAGACCCAGGCCAACCTGACCGCGATCGTCGATGCCATCGAGGCCCAGATGGCGCGGACGGGGATGAAGCTCCTGTGGGGCACGGCCAACCTGTTCGGCCACCCCCGCTACGCGGCCGGGGCGGCGACGAACCCGGATCCCGAGGTATTCGCCTACGCGGCGACCCAGGTCAAGTCGATGCTCGAGGCGACCCAGCGGCTCGGCGGCGCCAACTACGTCCTGTGGGGCGGCCGGGAAGGCTACGAGACGCTCCTCAACACCGATCTCGCCCGGGAGGAGGCCCAGCTCGCCCGGTTCCTCCACCTCGTCGCCGAGCACAAGCACCGGATCGGCTTCCGCGGGCTCCTCCTCATCGAGCCGAAGCCGCACGAGCCCACCAAGCACCAGTACGACTACGACGCCGCGACCGTCCACGGCTTCCTCGCCCGCCACGGCCTGGAAGGGGAGTATCGACTCAACCTCGAGGCCAACCACGCGACGCTGGCCGGCCACAGCTTCCACCACGAAGTCGCCTATGCCACCTCGCACGACCTGTTCGGCAGCATCGACGCCAACCGCGGCGACTACCAGAACGGCTGGGACACCGACCAGTTCCCGAACTCGGTCGACGAGCTGTCGCTCGCCGTCTTCGAGATCCTCCGGGCGGGCGGCTTCACGAGCGGCGGCTTCAACTTCGACGCCAAGCTCCGCCGCCAGAGCAGCGATCGGACCGACCTGTTCCACGCCCACATCGGCGGCATCGACACGCTCGCCCGGTCGCTCCTCGTGGCGGCCGACATGGTCGTCCCGAGGCGCGCTCGATGCGCTCCGCGAGCAGCGCTACGAGGGCTGGTCGACCGCATTCGGGCGCTCGATCCTGTCGGGCGACGCGATCCTCGAGGTCCTGGCCGGCCTCGTCCACACCGGTGAGATCGACCCGAAACCGGCGTCCGGCCACCAGGAGCTTTTCGAGAACGTGGTCAACCGCTCGATCTGGTCGGCGGACGGCCGCCCGAGCGGTGCCGAGCCGGCGGCCGCCGGAGGCCCCGCGAGGGCCGCTGGAGAGCCCGGCGGCGAGACGGGCTCCCGTCCCTGAGCAGCAGGCTCGATCCTCGAGTCCCGGCCGCGCGACGCCGCTGGTCCGGCGGATGAGCCTCGTTCTCGGCATCGACGTGTCGACGACGGCGACGAAGGCCATCCTCGTCGACGAGGCGGGGGCGGTGCGAGGCGTCGGCGTATCCGAATACGGGTTCGACATGCCGCATCCCCTGTGGAGCGAGCAGGATCCGGGCCTGTGGTGGACCGCTGCGATCCATTCGATCCGCTCCGTCCTGGCGTCGAGCGGCGTCGACGGCGGCGAGGTCGCCGCCGTCGGACTGACCGGCCAGATGCACGGGGCCGTCCTCCTCGATGCGGCCGACGAGGTGCTCCGTCCGGCCATCCTGTGGAACGACCAGCGGACCGCGGCCGAGTGCGATGCCATCCGCCTCGCCGTCGGCCCGGAGCGCCTCATCGAGATCACCGGCAACGACGCGCTGACCGGCCTCACGGCCCCCAAGCTCGTCTGGGTCCGCGATCACGAGCCGGCCGTCTGGGGGCGGATCGCCCACCTGCTCCTGCCCAAGGACTACGTCCGCCTGCGCCTGACCGGCGAGCACGCCATCGACCGGGCGGACGCAGCCGGCACGCTCCTCCTCGACCTCGCCGCCCGCGACTGGTCGGCCGAGGTCGTCGAGGCCCTCGGGATCGATCCCGCCTGGCTGCCCCGGACGCTCGAAGGTCCCGAGATCTCCGGTCGGATCAGCGCCGGGGCGGCGGCCGCTACCGGCCTTCCGGCCGGGACGCCGGTGGTGGCCGGCGGCGGCGACCAGGCGGCCAACGCGGTCGGGGTCGGAGCGGTCCGGCCCGGAGTCGTCGCCCTCTCCCTCGGGACGTCCGGCGTCGTCTTCGCGACGACCGACCAACCGCTGTACGAGCCACATGGTCGCGTCCACGCGTTCTGTCACGCCGTCCCGGGCCGCTGGCATCTCATGTCGGTGATGCTCTCGGCCGCCGGCAGCCTGCGCTGGTTCCGCGACGTGTTCGCGCCGGGCGCCGAGTACGGCGACCTCGTCGAGGCGGCCGAAGCGGTCGCCCCGGGCAGCGGCGGGCTTCTCTTCCTGCCGTATCTCTCCGGGGAGCGCAGCCCTCATCCGGATCCCCTCGCCCGGGGTGCCTTCGTCGGACTCACCCTGTCGCATGATCGACGCCACATGACCCGGGCGGTCCTCGAGGGAGTCGCCTTCGGCCTGCGCGACGGGCTCGACCTCATGGTCGAGGCCGGCACGCCGGCGCCCTCACAGGTCCGGGCGTCGGGCGGCGGGCTCCGCTCGCCGCTCTGGCGACGGATCCTCGCCGACGTCCTGGAGGCGGAGATCGCGATCGTCGCCACCGAGGAGGGGGCCGCCTTCGGGGCCGCCATCCTGGCCGCCGTTGGCGCCGGCTGGTACCGGAGCGTCGAGGAGGCCACCGATGCCATCGTGCGGGTCACCCCGATCGCGTCGCCGGGTCCGGACGCGCCCGCCTACCGCGTGGCCCACGCGCGCTATCGGGAGCTCTATCCGGCGCTCGCGCCGACGTTCCAGCGATCCTGACCCCCGCTGCAGGGGTCGCCCGCCTCGACGCCGCTCGAAGCGGCTAGCCGCGGAGCTCGGCGAGCTCCTTCTGCGAGACCTCGTCCGGCATCTTGCCGATGATGATCATCGCGAGGACCTCGTCGGTCGTCACATCGGCCTTGTTCACGATGCCGACGAGGCGCCCGTGGAGCATGACGGCGATCCGATCCGAGAGATCGAACACATCGTGGATGTCGTGGCTGATGAGGAAGATCCCGATCCCCTCGCTCTTGAGCTGCTTGACGAGGTCGCGGACCTGGGCGGTCTCGGCCGGCCCGAGGGCGGCGGTCGGCTCGTCCATGATGAGGATGCGGGCGTTGAAATGGACCGCCCGGGCGATGGCGACCGACTGCCGCTGGCCGCCGGACAGCGACCTCACCGGTGACTTGAAGTTCTGGAACCGCGGATTGAGGCGGCCGATGACCTTGCGAGTCGCCGATTCCATCGCCGCATCGTCGAGCGTGCCGATGCCGGACGTCAGCTCTCGGCCGAGGAACACGTTGCCGGCCGCGTCGATGTTGTCGGCCAGGGCCAGCGTCTGGTAGATCGTCTCGATCCCGTACGCCTTCGCATCACGCGGATTGGCGATCGTGACCGGCTGGCCGTCGACGAGGATCTCGCCCGAATCGGGCGGGTGGGCCCCGGACAGTGCACGGATCAGGGTGGATTTCCCTGCGCCGTTCCCGCCGACGAGCCCCACCACCTCGCCGGGGCGAAGGTCGATCGAGACGTCGTTGACCGCATGGACACCGCCGAACGCGATCCGGATGTTGCGCATCTCGACGAGCGGATGATCCGGTGCCGGGGCGGACACCGCGGCGGTCGTCGCGTCGGTCGTCGACGCGGCGGCTTCCGGCTCGGGACCGGTCGGCGGCCGGGTCTCGGCGGGCTGGCCGGCGGCGGGCGGCATCGCGGTCATCGGGCGGACCTCCGCCGCAGGTACGAATCGAGCCCGACCGCGGCCACCAGCACGACGCCGACGACCACGTCCTGCATCGGCGAGTCGACGTTGAGGAGGAGCATCCCGGAGCGGAGCGACTGCATGAGGATCGCGCCGAGGACGGCGCCGCCGATCGTGCCGATGCCGCCCGAGAACGACGTTCCGCCGATGACCGCCGCGGCGATCACGTCGAGCTCGGCCTGGATACCGAGATTCGTCGTCGCCCCGTTGAGCCGGGCGGTCTGGACCGCCGCGCTGATCGCCACGAGGATCCCCATGAGAGAGAACGTCAGCATGACCGTTCGGCGTGTGTTGATGCCGCCGAGCTCGGCAGCGTCCGGGTTGCCGCCGATCGCGTAGACGTAACGGCCGAAGCGCCGCCGTGTCGCGATGATGGTCATCACGAGCATCACGCCGATGAGGATCACGACGGGGAAGGCCAACCCGATGGGGATGATCAGGCCACCCGGCGGGACGGTGATCCCGTGCTCTTGGGCGTACTGCGCCGCGACGAGGGGCGGCAGCGGGTAGCTGTTCATGACCCAGACCACGCCCAGGATCGCCGCACAGCCGACCACCCCGACGAAGACCTCCGCCCACATCGGCCGGACCGGGAAATCGTATCGCCGGCGCCGTCGCCGGCCGGCGATGAGCGTATAGACGATGCCGATACACCCGAGGATGCCGAACACCCAGCTGAGCGTCTCGCCGAGAGCGCCGACCCGGGTCCCGACGGTGCCGCCGCCGAGCATCTGGAAGATCGTGTCGAGCGGCGAGATCGTCACTCCCTGGGCATATCGGAAGATGAGGCCGCGCCAGACGAGGAAGCCGCCGAGGGTGACGATGAACGCGGGGATGCCGCCGTAGGCGACGAGAGCACCCTGCAGGCCGCCGATGAGGGCGCCGAGGGCGATGCCGATCGCCAGGGCGAGGATCCACGTGTACGGCTGCTCGAAACCGAGGCCGAGGGTGTGGGGGATCCACTCCGACATCACCATCGCCATCGTGTAGCCGATGAAGCCGAGCATCGACCCGATCGAGAGGTCGATGTTCCGGGACACGATGATGAGGACCATCCCGGTCGCCATGATCGCCGTCGAGGACGACTGGACCGACAGGTTCCAGAGGTTCCGCGGGGTGATGAAGTTCCCGTCCGATAGGAAATTGAAGCCGAGCCAGATGACCGCGAGGGCGATGATCATCCCGAACAGGCGGGTATCGATCTCCGTCTTCTTGAACATTGACCCCACGGATGTCCGCGGAGGCGGTGCGACCGCGACGCTCGTGCTGGGTGCGGCCGATACGTCAGTCATCGTGCAGCGACGACCTCGAAGCGGGAGCGCTCGGGTGGAAAGACGCCCTGCGTCCCGGTGGGACGCAGGGCGTGCGGATCACTGAGTACGAGGTCGGACCGCTAGCAGCCTGCGACGGAGCCGGCGGTGACACCCTGGCAGAGGTCGGCCTTCGTGATCCAACCGGCCGAGAGGACGTCGTTGAGGTTCTTGTTCGTGATGGGATCCGGCTGGAGCTGGATCGCGTTGAGGTTGTTCTTACCGGGGGTGGTGAACTTGGAGGCCCCGGAGATCGCGTCGACCTTGGTCCCGTTGCACAGCTGGGCGGCGACCTGAGCGGCCGCGGTGCCAAGCAGGCGTGAGTCCTTCCAGACGGAGACCGTCTGGGTGCCGAGCGCGATCCGGTTCAGGGCGGCCTTGTCGCCGTCCTGGCCGGAGAGCGGAACCTTGAGACCCTGGGCCGCGAGCGCGGCGGCGACGCCGGTGGCCATGCCGTCGTTCTCGGAGAGAACGGCGTCGACCTTGTTGTTGTTCGCCGTAAGGATCTGCTGCATCTCGGTCTGGGCCTTCGAGCCGTCCCAGTTGTCCGTGTAGGTCTCACCGACGATGGTGATGCCATTGGAGGGCGGAGCCCCGACGTCGGGGATCCCGGCCTCGGTCATGCCTGCGCGCAGGAAGTCGGCGTTGGCGTCGGCCTTGTTGCCCTTGATGATCGCGAAGTTGCCCTTGGGCTGGACCGCGAGCACCGACTGTGCCTGGAGCTTGCCGACGAGCTTGTTGTCGAACGTCAGATAGAAGACGCTCGGGTCCTCGATGAGCCGGTCGTAGGCGATGACCGGGACACCGGCCTGGTTCGCTGCTGCGACCGATGGCTTGATCGCCGTGCCGTCCTGGGCAAGGATGATCAGGACCTTGGCGCCCTGCGAGATCAGGTTGGTGACGTTGGTCGCCTGGGTCTCGGCCGACGACTTGGCGTCGTTCGAGATGTACTTGGCGCCGGCGGCGGCGAGACCGGCCTTGATGGCCGGCTCATCCCACTTGGCCCAGCGCTCTTCCTGGTAGTTGTTCCAGGAGACGCCGACGGTGCAGCCGGCTGCCGAGACGATCGACGGCGCCGCGCTGGCCCCACCGCTGGCCCCACCGCCGCCACCGCCGCCACTGCTGGCCGCCGGGGTCGGGGTCGAGCTGCTCGAACAGGCCGCCAACGCAAGGGCGCCTGCCGCGACGAACGTCGCGAATCTACGATTGAACATTCCTCTCCTCTCCTACCTGTGACTTCCCTCGACGAGCGAGTTGGTCGGTCGCTAGGCTAACACCCTTGTTGCCACTCCTCCGCAACGATTCCGCCTCGGTCACGATGGATCCACTTCCGGGGCGCGGGCGGGTGCCGCCCCGGGAGCGATGGTCAGGCGCTGACCGGCGCCGGGATGGCTCCCGGTGGATGGTGTCGTGAGGGCTCGGCTCGTTCGCCGAGCGGGTGGGCGTGTGGATGCATCGATCAGGCGCTCGCCCGCAGGACGTTCCGGGGCCGGATCCAGCTCGCCGGGTCGGCGAGGAGGGGTGCGAAGGCGAGCTCGGCGGCGCCGAGGAGCGGCGCGTCGGCGCCGAGCGTGGCCGGGACGACCCGCACCAGCCGGCGTGGGGCCCGCAGGCCGAGGCGATCGAGCTCGGACTCGACCACGGTCTCGATGTACGGGTGGATCCGGCCGAGCAGGCCGCCGAGCACGATGAGTCGTGGGTCGAGGACGTTGACGAGGCCGGCCAGGCCGAAGCCGACCCAGCGGCCGACCTCGGAGAGCGCCTCGAGGGCGATCGGCGAGCCGGCCGCCGCTTCCCGCAGGACCTCGTCGACAGCCGCGCGGCCGGCATCCGCCGGGTGGCCGGCTCGTCGGAGGAGGGCGAAGGACCCGATCTCGGTCTCCCAGCAGCCGACCGAGCCGCAATGGCACGGGAGGCCGTTCGGGTTGACCGGGATGTGCCCGACCTCGCCGGCGTAGCCCGCGACTCCGGTGAGGGGCATGCCGTCGACGATGAGACCACCGCCGACACCGACCTCGCCGGAGATGAAGATCACGGTATCGGCACCCCGGGCGGCCCCGCGCCGCACCTCCGCCAGGGCCCCGAGGTCGGCGTCGTTCGCGATCGCGATGGGCTCGGTCATGTCGAGCGCCACGGAGAGGCGCTCGCCGAGCGGGACATCGATCCAGCCGAGGTTCGGCGCCATCGCCACGCAGCCGTCCGTCCGGCGGACGAGCCCCACGACGGCGACCCCGATCCCGACCAGCGGGTCGGCCGCCGGGCGACGGGCGCGGACGATCGTCGCCAGCTCGGCCAGGTCGGCAGCGACCTGCTCCACGCTGACGTGGTCGCGGGGGCGATCGATCCGGATCTTCTCGAGGACCGTGCCACCGAGCCCGACGAGCGCGACGGCGAGCGTGTCGACCGCGATCTCGAGGGAGAGGACGACCGCGTCTTCCGGGTTGGGCCGGACGACCGGCGACGGCCGGCCCGGTGTGCCCAGCGGCGCGGCTCGCTCCTCCGAGACGAGGTCGGCGGCCACGAGCTCGCCGATGAGGCCGCGGATCGCGCTGCGGGTGAGGCCCGTGCGGGCGACGAGCTCGGATCGGGACAGCGGCCCGCGAGCGTGAAGCTCGCGGACGATCGCGCTGAGGTTGGCGCGGCGGACGGTCTCGCTGCGCTGCCCGATCTCGACGACCACCGGGTTTGTGTTCCTCTCTTTCAAATATATGTGGAAGAGTGTCACTTGCCCTCGCGCCATGTCAATACGGCGGCCCGCACCTTAGCGCGCGACCGTCCATCCACGGCCTTTACCGCGCCCGAAGGACGCTGCGACGACAATAGCGCCGTGATCCCCGTCCCATGGCTCGCCGTATGAACCGCCGGCCTCGCGGCCTCGTGGTCGCGATGGCGGGCATCGCCGTCGTCGTCGTCGCGGCGGCCGGACTGATCGGCTACGCGGCGATCCGCGGCGGAAGCGCCGCGCCGGAGACACCGCACTTCGTCGAGGAGGCCGCCGCGGCCGGCATCGACCAGACGTACGACGGCGCCTCGACCGCGTTCGTCGGTGGCGGGGTCGCGGTGTTCGACTGCGACGGCGACGGCAAGCCCGACATGTACATCGCCGGTGGCACGAACCCGGCCGTCCTGTATCGGAACGTCAGCCCCGTCGGTGGCGCCTTGAAGTTCGCCAGGGTGGACGATCCGGCGACCGCCCTGACGGCCGTGAACGGCGCCTATCCCATCGATATCGACGGCGACGGGCTCGTCGACCTCGTCGTCCTGCGGGTCGGTGGCGCCGAGCTGTTCCGCGGCCTCGGCGACTGTCACTTCGCGCCGGCGGACCAGACCTGGTCGTTCGACGGCGGGCACGGCTGGGCGACCGCGTTCAGTGCGACGTGGGAGGGCGACGCCGCCCTGCCGACGCTGGCCGTCGGGAACTACCTCAAGCTCGACGCCTCGGGACAGGAGACTTACGACTGCGACGACAGCGCCCTCGTCCGGCCGAAGGCCGATGGCAGCGGCTACGACCGGCCCACCGTGCTGACCCCTGGCTACTGCACCCTGTCGATGCTGTTCAGCGACTGGTCGCGTACCGGGCAGCGCGACCTCCGGGTCACCAACGACCGTCAGTACTACCGTGTCGGGAGCGAACAGCTGTGGCGCGTGCCGCCGACCGGACCGCCCAGCCTCTACACGGCGGCCGACGGCTGGGTCCCGATGCAGATCTGGGGCATGGGCATCGCCAGCTACGACATCGATGGAGACGGCTACCCCGACGTCTTCCTCACGAGCCAGGGGGACAACAAGCTCCAGGCGCTCGCCGCCGGCCCGGGCCGGCCGACCTACCGCGACGTCGCCCTCCAGCACGGCGTGACCGCGGCCCAGCCGTTCACCGGGGGCGACGCGCTCCCCTCGACGGCCTGGCACCCGGAGTTCCAGGACGTCAACAACGACGGCCTGATCGACCTCTTCGTCTCCAAGGGCAACGTCAACACCATCCCCGACTATGCCCAGAAGGACCCCAGCGATCTTCTCCTCGGCCAGGCCGACGGGACCTTCGTCGAGGCCGCCGGGGCGGCCGGCATCGTCGACTTCGACCGCGGTCGCGGCGCCGCGCTGGCCGACTTCAATCTCGACGGCCTCCTCGATCTCGTCGAGGTGAACCTCGGGGCGCCGGTCCGCCTGTGGCGTAACGTGGGCTCCGGCGACGCGGCTCAACCGGCCGCGATGGGCCACTGGCTGGCGATCCGACTGTCACAGCCCGGGGCGGACCGGGACGCCATCGGGGCCTGGCTCGAGGTCCAGGTCGGATCGACGACCCAGCGCCGCGAGGTGACGATCGGCGGCGGACACATCGGCGGTCAGCTCGGCTGGATCCACGTCGGCCTCGGCGCCGAGACCGGGGCCAAGGTCCGGGTCACCTGGCCGGACGGCACGGTGGGTCCGTGGATGACGGTCGGCGCGGACCAGTTCCTCGACATCGGCCGGGGAGACGACACGGCCCATCCCTGGCAGCCGGGCGGCTGACGGAGAGCGAGAGGGAGACCCATGGCGCAGGCGCGACTGGCCACGATCGAGCTGCCCGACTTCGGGATGCCCGACGAGCGACCGGATATCCCGGCGGCGCTCCACCGCGAGCGGGCCGCCCGGCTGCGCGAACGGGTCGCGGCCCGCGGCTACGAGCGCCTGGTCGTCTACGCCGATCGGGAGCACAGCGCCAACCTCGCCTGGCTGACCGGCTTCGACCCGCGCTTCGAGGAGGCCGTCCTCATCCTCGGGCTGGTCGAGGACCCGGCGATCCTCGTCGGCAACGAGTGCTGGGGCCTGGCCGGAGCGGCGCCCGTGCCGATGCGCCGGATCCGCTTCCAGGACCTCAGCCTGCCGAGCCAGCCACGCGACCGGTCGAAGCCGCTCGCCGACATCCTCGCCGACGAGGGGATCCGCCGCGGCACGAGGGTCGGCGTCGTCGGCTGGAAGACCTACGGCGACCCGGCCTTGCTCGACATCCCGGCCTATCTGGCCGATGCACTGCGGGCCGCTGCCGGGGCCGAGGTGGTCGAGAACGCGACCGACCTCCTGATCGACGCGGCCGACGGGTTGCGGGTCGTCAACGAGGTCGACCAGCTGGCCGCCCTCGAGTACGCGTCCTGCCAGACCTCGCACGGAGTCCGGGAGCTCCTCTACGGCCTCGATCCGGGCATGACCGAGCGCGAGGCCGTCCGCCTCCTCGACTGGAACGGCTCGCCCCTTTCCTGCCACCTCATGCTGACGAGCGGGCCGCGCGCGTCCTTCGGCCTCCTCAGTCCCGGCGATCGGCGGATCGAGCGTGGCGATCGCTTCACGACGGCTTTCGGGATCTGGGGCGCCCTTACCTGCCGGGCGGGATTCGTCGCGGACGATGCGACGGACCTGCCGGCGGACATCGGCGACTACGTCGAACGGCTCGTCGGCCCGTATTTCGAGGCCGTCGCCGAGTGGTACGAGGCACTCCACGTCGGCCAGACCGGTGGTGCACTCCAGGCGATCGTCGACCGCCGCCTCGCCGACCCCTTCTTCGGCATCTTCCTCAACCCCGGTCACCAGATCTCGCTCGACGAGTGGGTCAACTCACCGATCGGACCGGGCTCGACCATCGAGCTTCGGTCCGGGATGGCGTTCCAGGTCGACATCATCCCGGCGACCGGCGGCGACTACTTCACGACCAACATCGAGGACGGCATCGCCCTCGCCGACGGATCGCTGCGGGCGGAGTTCGCGGCGCGGTTCCCGGCGGCCTGGGGCCGGATCGAGGCGCGCCGACGGTTCATGGCCGACGCGCTCGGGATCGACCTCCATCCGGACGTCCTGCCCTTCTCGAACATCCCCGCCTATCTGCCGCCGTTCCTCCTCCGCCCTGAGCGGGCGATGACCATCGCGAGCTGACCCGGCTCCAGGTTCGAAAACGTCCGCCCGGCCGCGTCGGTCGGACGCGGGCCCGTGTCAGTCCGTCAGCGAGGACAGGAAGCGGAATACCGGGACGGCCGCCGCGAAGCCGTCGGCCAGGACGTCCGGCAAGGACCGAGATAGCGTCTCATCGTCCGCGAGCGGACGGCCGAAGACGAGGTCCTTGGCCCGCAGGAGGTCGGCCAGTGCGTGATCGGCGGGGTAGCCGGGCGGCACGCGCTTGAGGTACTCGTGGCTCCTGGCCGGCCCGAACGCGGCGAGGAAGCCTGGGTCCTCGAGTGCCGCTCGGACCCGGTCGGGGTCGGTCACCACAGCCTCCCGGAGCCGGACGAGCCGAGACCGGTCCGGCATCCACATGCCGCCGCCGAAATACATCTGGCCGGGCTGGAAGTGGAAGTAGCCGCCGTTGCCATGGACGCCTTCGTCCGCACTCCCGGCGCCGTCCGCACCGCCGGTACCGCCCGTCGCCCGGCCGAGCCACGGAAAGCTCGCCCCGACGTTCGTCTTGTAGGGCGACTTGTCCTTCGAGAAGCGGGTGTCGCGGTAGATCCGGAAGGTAGAGTGCCGCGGGTCGGCGAGGAGTGGCAGCCCGCGGTCGGCGAACCGTTCTGCGAGCGTCGCGACGAGCGCCTCGAGCGGTTCCTTGAGGAGGCTCTCGTAGTCGGACTTGCGGGGCTGGAACCAGGCCCGGTCGTTGTGCTCGGCGAGGTCGGCGAGGAACTGGATCGCCTCGCGCCGGAAGCCCGTGAACGGTGGAGCCGTCGTCGTCGTTGTCGTCGCCATCTCCCCCCTGACGTCGTGGAGGGTCGAGTCTACGCCGGCTCGCTCACCGCGCCGTTGCGGGCTCGCCGAGCGCCGGGCGGCGTGAGACGATGCCGGTGTGACCGAGACCGACGACAGCGCGATCGATCCCGCTCCGAAAGGCGCCCCGGACGACGACGGTGACTCCGCCCTGCTGCCGCTCGTCCGCACCTTCGTCCGGGCGTTCCGGGACGGCCTCGAGGACCCCGCGTTCCGGGCCCTCGGCGGGATCCTCGTCGCCCTTCTCGTGAGCGGCACCATCGCCTTCCACTTCGTGGAGGGCTGGGACTGGCTCGACTCGCTCTACTACTGCGTCGTCACGATGGCGACGGTCGGCTATGGCGACTTCCATCCGATCACCCCCCTCGGCAAGGTCCTCGCGATGATCTACATCGTCCTCGGCCTCGGCGTCCTCGTCGGCTTCGCCCAGCAGCTCCTGTCGCACATGATCGCGGACATCGAGGACCATCCGACGCGGCGACGACGGCTTCGCGGCAGGGCCGGCAACGAGCGCCCGCCGCGCGAGTCGTGACGCCGGCCGGCCGGCCCATCGCAGGCCCCTCGGGCGCCGCCGAGCGCGGCCGTGCCGCCGACCTCATCGCCGCCATCCGGGCACGGCTTCCAGCACTGCGGCTCCTCACCGACGAGGCTGACCGCGAGAGCCATCGCCTCGACGAGACCCCGCACGGGAGGCCCGGCCTGCCGCTCGCCGTCGCGCTGCCGACCGCGACTGCGGAGGTGGCCGAGCTCGTTCGCCTCTGCGTCGCCCACGGCATCCCGATCGTGCCGCGCGGCGCCGGCACGGGACTGTCGGGCGGCGCGACGGGCATCGCCGGCGGCTTGACCATCGCCTTCACCGCGATGGACCGGATCCTCGAGATCGATCCGCGGGACCTCGTCGCCCGGGTCCAGCCCGGCGTCGTCAACGCCGACCTCCAGGCGGCCGTCGCAGCGGTGGGCCTCTTCTACCCGCCCGATCCGGCGAGCTTCGCGACCTCGACGATCGGCGGCAACATCGCGACCAATGCGGGCGGGCTCTGCTGCGTGAAGTACGGCGCGACACGGGCCAGCGTCCTGTCGCTCGAGGTCGTGCTCGCGGACGGGACCACGATCCGGACCGGGGGCCGGCTCATCAAGGACGTCGCCGGGTACTCGCTCACCCACCTCTTCATCGGTTCGGAGGGCACGCTCGGCCTCATCACCGAGGCGACCCTCCGACTCCGGCCGGCGGCTCCGCCACGAACGACCCTCCTCGCCTTCTTCCCGACCCTCGACGACGCCGGGCGGGCCGTGTCGGCGATCATCGCCACCGGTCTCGATCCGGCGGTGCTCGAGTTGCTCGACCGCACGACGATCGGGGCGATCGAGTCGCGGCACGGCCTGGGGCTCGACCGGAGCGCCGCCGCGATGCTCCTCGTCGAGTCGGACCTGCCGGCCGAGGCGGCGGCGATCGAGCTCGGGCGGGCCCGGACCGTCTGCGATGCGGAGGGTGCCACCCTCTGCGTGCAGGCGGCCGATACGACCGAATCCGACCTGCTCCGCCAGGCCCGGCGACTCGCATTACGGGCGGTCCAGGGCCTCGGGACCCTCCGGTTGGAGGATGTCGGCGTGCCCCGCGATCGGGTGGCGGACCTGCTCCGGGCGATCGAGGCGATCGCCGACGCCCATCACGTCGCCGTGGCGACGTACGGTCACGCCGGCGACGGCAACCTCCATCCCCACTTCATCTTCGACCCCGCCGATCCGGCGATCGACGAGCGGTACGAGGCGATCCGCCGCGACCTCTATCTCGCCGCGGTCGAGCTCGGCGGGACGGTCACCGCCGAGCACGGCATCGGCAGCACACGGGTCGAATTCCTCGAGGCCCAGGTCGGGGCCGGCGCGCTCGGGGCGATGCAGCGGATCCGCTCGGCGCTCGACCCGAGCGGCGTCTTCAACCCGGGCCGGGGGATCCCGGCCGTTGGCGGCCCGATCGCTTGACTTCACAGCGGTCATAGCCGAGGTCCGGATCGCCCGCCGGCCTGCTGATCAGGCCGAGCGCGCCTCCTCGAGACGACCCAGGAGGAACGCCCGCTCGGCGGCGTTGCCGCTCAGCGACGCCGCCCGGTCGTAGGCCGCCGCGGCCTCCTCGTGCCGGCCGAGGCGACGGAGCATGTCGGCCCGGGCGGCATGGAGCAGGTGGTAGTCGTCGAGGCTGCCGCCGGCGGCGATCTCGTCGATGAGGGCGAGGCCCGGTCGGGGGCCGCTGGCCATGGCGACGGCGACGGCCCGGTTCAGGTCGACGACCGGCGACGGGGCGAGCCGGGCGAGCTCGTCGTACAGGGCGACGATCTGGCGCCAGTCGGTCGCCTCCGGTGTCGCCGCCTCGTCGTGGACCGCGGCGATGGCCGCCTGGACCTGGTACGGCCCGACCCGCCGCATGCGAAGGGCCCGCTCGACGAGGGCCGACCCCTCGGCGATGCGATCCGCGTCCCAGCGACCGCGGTCCTGCTCGTCGAGGAGGACGAGCTGACCGGCCGGACCGACCCGCGCCGGCCGGCGGGCGTCGTGGAGGAGCATGAGGGCGAGCAGGCCGAGCGCCTCCGGCTCGTCGGGCATGAGGTCGACGAGGACACGGGCGAGCCGGATCGCCTCGCCCGAGAGCTCGATCCGGATCAGGGCGTCGCCGGTCGATGCCTCGTAGCCCTCGTTGAACACGAGGTAGAGGACGCGGAGGACGGCGTCGAGCCGTTCGGGCAGGAGGTGGTCGGGCGGGACGCGGTAGGGGATGGCCGCGTCGCGGATCTTCCGCTTCGCCCGCACGAGCCGCTGGGCGAGCGTGACCTCGGGGACGAGGAAGGCCCTGGCGATCTCGGGGGTGGTGAGCCCGCCGAGCGTCCGCAGGGTGAGGGCGACCTGGGCCTCCATCGCGAGAGCCGGATGGCAGCAGGTGAAGATGAGGCGGAGTCGGTCGTCGACGACGGGACTCATCTCGTCCGACCCTCCTTCCTCCGCCACGAGGTCGGCCTCGATGGCTGCCTCGCGGGCGAGCAGGGTCCGCTTCTCCTCGAAGCGGCGCGCCCGTCGCAGCCGATCGATCGCCCGGTTGCGGGCGGTGGTCGTGATCCAGGCGCCCGGGTTGTCGGGCACACCGTGGCTCGGCCAGCGCTCGAGGGCGACGACGAACGCCTCCTGGACCGCCTCCTCGGCGAGGTCGAAGTCGCCGAGGACGCGGATGAGCGTCGCGACCGCTCGGCCCGATTCCTCGCGGAACAGGCGGTCGACGACGGCGTGGGCGTCAGGCGGTGGCAGCGGCAGCCTCGGCCGGAGCGGGCGCGGCGAATTCGAAGATCGGGCGCACCTCGATGACGCCGAAGGCGGCACCGGGGATGCGAGAGGCGGCCTCGATCGCCTCGTCGAGCGACGGGCAGTCGACGAGGTAGTACCCGCCGAGCTGCTCCTTCGTCTCGGCGTACGGCCCATCCGTGGCAAGGGTCCTGCCGTCCCGGACGCGGACCGCGGTCGCGGTCGACGTCGGCTGGAGGGCGTCGCCGCCCTTGAAGTATCCCTTGGTGCTCAGCCACTCACCGTATTCGACGTAGGCCCGGCTCATCTCGGGCGCGCTCGGACCGTCGACCGGTGCCTGGGTCGATTCGGGGGTGTAGATAAGGAGCAGGTAGTGCATCCGATGCCTCCTTGCGGTCTGCGGGACGACGACGCTGCCGCCCTCCACCGGGACGACGAACGGACGCTGCCCGAATCGACAGTCCCGCCCCGGTCGCACTGATCCTGTCCGGTCATCATAGGCCCGACCGGCGGTATCGTTGGGCGATGGCGACCCCGCAGGAGGTCCTCCGGATCGGGGGACGGGACGTGACCGTCACGAACCCGGCGAAGGTGTACTTCCCCGAGGCCGGGCACACGAAGCTCGACCTCGTCCGCTATTACCTCGCCGTGGCGGACGGGGCGCTCGTCGGAGCCGGCGACCGGCCGATGGCGCTCAAGCGCTTCGTCGACGGTGCCGCGGGCGACTTCTTCTTCCAGAAGCGGGCGCCGGACAACCGCCCCGCCTGGCTCGAGACGGTGGAGCTCTCCTTCCCATCCGGTCGGACGGCCGACGAGATCGTCGTCCGCGAGGCGGCCGGCCTGGCCTGGGTCGCCAACCTCGGCTGCATCGACCTGAACCCCCACCCGGTCCGGGCCGACGACCTCGACCACCCCGACGAGCTGCGGGTCGACCTCGACCCGGTCCCGGGCGTGCCGTGGTCGCAGATCCGCGATGTCGCCCTCGTCGCCCGGGAGGCGCTCGAGGCGGTCGGACTCGTCGGCTGGCCCAAGACATCGGGCTCGCGCGGCATCCACATCAATGTCCGGATCGAGCGCCGCTGGACGTTCCCGGAGGTCCGCCGGGCGGCCCTCGCCCTGGCCCGCGACGTCGAGCGACGCGCACCCACGATCGCGACCAGCAAGTGGTGGAAGGAGGAGCGCCACGGCGTGTTCCTCGACTACAACCAGAACGCCAAGGACCGCACGGTCGCCTCGGCTTATTCGGTCCGCCCGACGCCAGACGCCCGGGTCTCGATGCCGCTCCGCTGGGAGGAGGTTCCCGACGTCGAGGCCGAGGACTTCACCCTCGCGACCGTGCCGGCGCTCTTCGCCGAACACGGCGATGCCGGGGCGGGGATCGACGAGGCGGTGGGCTCGCTCGAGGCGCTCCTCGAGCTGTCGGCCCGCGACGAGGCGACGGGGCTCGGCGACGCCCCGTGGCCGCCGAACTACCGCAAGCAGGCCGGCGAGCCGCCGCGGGTCATGCCGTCACGGCAGCGCCGGGCCGCCGCCGAGTACGACACGCCCGAGGCCGAGGCAGAGCGCGAGAAGTCGCGGGCCGCGATGGAGCGCCGCTTCGGCCGGCTGGCCGAGGAGAAGGCGGCCGAGCGGGCGGCCGGCGTCGGGACGCGACCCACCCCGACCGGCCGTCGCCGGTCGTCCATCCCGGTCATCGAGATCGCCCGGGCGGCGAGGAAGGACGACGCGCTGGCCGGTCTCGAACGCTGGAAGGCCCGCTGGCCGGGGGCGGCGGCCTCCCTCGAACCGGCCGACGTGCTCGTCGATTCGATGCGCGGCCGTTCGACGACCTGGACCCGCGTCCGGGTGAACCTCACCCACGTGGACGAGGCCGACCGGCCGCCCCAGGAGGCGCTCGACCCCGACTACGACCCCTGGGTCGAGTTCGAGGGCCCCGACCGGAGCGGCAGCCTCGAGCGCCCGGCCCGCAAGCCGAAACCGCCTACCGGCTCCGCGCCGTAGCGGTCTCCCGATCGTGGTCCGATCGCGGTCCGATCGCGGCGCCCGGGCCGATCGCGGGCGCCGGGCTGGCTGTCCCGGTCTCGCGCCGATCCCGTGACACCTACCCGTGGAGCGGGCATAAGGCACGGATCGCCCCCAGATGCCGTTGGGGTCGAGCGTGGCATGGCACCCTTCGACATCCTTGCCCGGGCGAAACCCGCTCTACCACCCGCCCGGCGGGCAGGTGTCACCGTCGCGGGTGTCGGCGTCGGGTCCCGGTCCGGTCCAGGTCAGAGCAGAAGCGCCGGTCCGCGGCCGCCCGGGCCGGTTCCTCGCGCCCCCGACCTCAGACGGCCGGCGCCTTGCCCCGCCAGCGGATGGCGAGCACGACGAAGATGAAGATGTAGGCGACCACGTGACCACCGAAGAAGGCGAGCACGGGCAGGAGGTCCGTGTTCGTGTCGCTCGCGGCGCGGGTCGCGCCAGTCAGCGGAAGCAACGCAGCGATGCCGAAGACCAGCGAGTAGATGATCCCGATCCAGCGGCCCCAGCCCTTGCCGGCGATCGCCCCGATGCCGCCGAGGATCTCCCAGAAGGCGAAGAAGATGAGGACGATGCCCAGGCCGGCCAAGACCGTGGCCGCCGCGTCCCCGCCCGCCAGACCGGCGTTATTGAGGGCGTCCTTCGCCATCTGACCGCCTGCGATGGCCAGGACTCCGATGACGCCCCAGAAGACGCCGATGAGGAGCAGCAGCAGGCCCGCGATCCGGGCCAGCACCGTCACCCGACCCCGGGGTGCCTGGACTGCGGGAGGCTGGACCCAGCCGGCGACCGGAGCGGCAGCCGCGGGCTGGACCCACGTCTGCTGCGGCGGGGCGGCGACAGGCGGCGGCGGTGCTGCGGCCGGTGGAGGTGCCGGGGCGGCAGCGGGCGGCGGTGCCGCGGCTGCGGCGGCCACGACCGGAGCGGCCGCAGCGGCGGCCACGACCGGAGCCGGCATGGCGGCCACGGGCTCTGCAGCGACGGTCTCGGCCGCTGGGGCCGGCTCCGACGGTGCAGCAGCCATCGCTTCGGGCGCCGGTGCGGTGGGCTCCGTGGGCGGCTGAAGACTCGGATCGGGCTGGGCCGGCTGGTCGGTCACGCTTGATCCCTCCATCACGAGCGCTGTCGGGCCGAGTGTAGACCCCTCGAACACGTCCGCGAGCACCGAACGGCGAGCGGGACCCCGTTCTCTACGGGCCGGCGCCGAAGATACGCGACAACTCGTAGGCCGGCGTCTCGGCGAGCTGGTCATAGCGGCATGACGCAGGGTCGCGATCGGGGCGCCATCGCTGGAACGTCGCCGCGTGGCGGAACCGGTCGCCCTGGAGGTGGTCGAAGGCGACCTCGCAGACGAGCTCCGGTCGGAGGGCCTCCCAGGACAGGTCCTTGCCCCGGTTCCAGCGACTCGTCGCCCCGGGCAGGCGTTGGCCGGAGGCCTCGGCGGCGGCCGCCCACTCGGCCCATTCGCCCCACGGATGGCCGTCCAGCGCATCCGCCCGGTAAGGCTCGAGGAAGCCGACCAGCTCGGCTCGCCGTTCCATCGTGAACGACGAGGTCACCCCGACGTGGTGGAGCCTGCCGTCTGCGTCGAACAACCCGAGGAGGAGCGAACCGACGAGCGTCCCCGGCCCGTTGACGTGCCAGCGGAAACCGGCGACGACGCAGTCGGCGGTCCGCTTGTGCTTGAGCTTGAGCATCGCCCGCTTGCCCGGCTGGTACGGTGCGTCGAGCCGTTTCGCGACGACGCCGTCCAGGCCGGCTCCCTCGAACCGATCGAACCAGTCGCCGGCAGTCGCCCGGTCGCGAGTCGCCGGCGTCAGGTGGATCGGCGCGGCGACGCCGGCCAGCGCCTGCTCGAGGCGGGCTCGTCGTTCGCCCTGGGGGACCGCCCGCAGGTCCTCGTCGCCGAGGGCGAGCAGGTCCCAGGCGACGAAGCTCGCCGGTGTCTCCGCGGCCAGGAGGGCGACCCGCGACGCCGCGGGATGGATCCGCAGCAGAAGGGCCTCGAACTGGAGCCCCTCGGGTCCGGCGATGACGACCTCACCGTCGAGGACGCAGCGCTCGGGGAGGTTCGCCCGGAGCGGTGCGGCGAGCTCGGGGAAGTAGCGATCGAGTGGTTTGAGGTCGCGGCTCTGGGTGAACACCTCGTCGCCGTCGCGGAAGACCAGCGCCCGGAACCCGTCCCATTTCGGCTCGAACAACCAGCCGTCGCCGACCGGCAAGGCGTCGGCCGGCTTGGCGAGCATCGGCTCGACCGGCGGCTGGAACGGCAGGCGCAGGTCGACCACGAGAGGAGGATACGCCGGGCCGCTGCCGACCCGGCGCGTGCGGCGGAAACGGGCGGCCGATCCCGGCCGCGACCGTCAGTCGGCCGGTGCGGCGTCCTCGGCGCCGGCCTCGCCGGCCGGGCTGGCTGCCTCGCCCTCGACGCCTTCCTCCTCGGCACCCTCGGTCGGCACCACCTCGGCGACCTCCTCGATGCGCGGCGGGAGAACGCGGGCGGCGACCTCGTCGAGGTCGGTGAGCAGGGTCACGTCGTCCGGGATGGCCATGTCGCGGACATGGACGAGGGCGTCGAAGTCGACCAGGGCGTCGATCGGCAGCTCGATGAGCTCGGGGAGATGGTCCGGCAAAGCCTTGACCCGCAGATGATCGATGTGGCTCAGCGTTCCGCCGAGCTTGGCGACCGCCTCCGACTCACCGGTGATGACGATGCGGACGTCGACGGTCAGCTCTTCCGTCATCCGGACGAGGAACAGGTCGACATGGAGCGGGCGGCGTCGGACCGGATCGATCTGGACGCCGTGGATGAGCGCCGGCTGGGCCTTCTTCCCGTCGACCGTCACGTCGATGAGGGTGGTCGCCCCGGCACGCCGCCGCAGGAGCTCGAACTCGTGGGTGTCGACCGACACCGACGTCGAACCCTCGCCCGGCCCGAACAGCACCGCCGGCAGCCGGCCCTCGCGGCGCATCCGGGCGACCTTCTTGCCGGTGACGTCGCGATGCGAAACGGCGAGGACGGGGCGGGCGGTGGACATCGGTCTCGGACCTCGTGATCGGACTTGGAGCGGGCGGCGACTCGGCAGCGAGGGCTTCGGCTCGCCGGGCGCCCGTGGGGTGGACACGGTACCACAAGCTCGGATGGCTGCCGCGCCGGCGCTGGATCGGGGCCTCCGGCCGACCCGGTGTAGCATCGCCGCCATGTCCGCCACCATCCTCATCGTCGAGGACGAATTCGCCGTCGCCCGAGGCATCCAGTACGCCCTCCAGCAGGAGGGTTACCAGGTGGCCGTGGCCCGTTCGGGCGAGGAGGGCCTCGACCTGGCGGTCAACCAGGCTCCCGATCTCATCGTGCTCGACATCAGGCTGCCCGGCATCGATGGCTTCGAGGTCCTGCGCCGCCTCCGGGCCGCCGGGTCGAAGGCGCCCGTCCTCGTCCTGACCGCCCGCGACGACGAGGTCGACAAGGTGATCGGCCTCGAGCTCGGCGCCGACGACTACATCACGAAGCCATTCGGGTTGCGCGAGCTCAAGAGTCGCATCAAGGCGCTCCTCCGCCGCGCCTACGGCGACCTGGCCGACGCCGCCGGCGGCCGCGTCCTGCGCCATCACGACCTCCTCATCGACCTCGAGCGCCGGCGGGTCCAGCGCGGCTCGCGGCGGATCGCCCTGACGCCGACCGAATTCGAGATCCTCCGCCATCTCGCGGCACGGCCGGGCCGGGTCTACACCCGCCCGCAGCTGCTCGAGCTGCTCCGCGACTACGAGGCCCTCGATCAGGACGAGAAGACCATCAACGTCCACATCAGCCACCTGCGCGAGAAGATCGAGGACGACCCGACGTCGCCGACGTTCGTCCTGACCGTTCGAGGAGTCGGCTACGCGTTCGCCGAGCGTTAAGCGCCTCCTGCGCCGCACCCGGCCCCGCTCGCTCCAGGCGCGCCTGACCCTCGCCACGGTCGGACTCGTCGCCCTGACCCTCGCCATCGTCGGCGTCGTCGTGGTCAACCGGATGGACGACTACTTCCTCGCCCAGACCCAGGTCGACCTGACGGCCCGCCGGACGGCCGTCGAACAGGTCGTCGTGAACGCCATCGAGAACGCCACCACGGACTCGCTCGTCGTCTCGCCCTCGGGTCAGCTCAACCCGGCCGTCGCGACCCGCCTGTCCACACCGGCCAACAAGCAGCTTCTCGCCGACGGCATCGCCCAGGCGAACCTGCACATCACGCTCGGCCAGGTCACCCGCGACAGCGCCGGGGACGAGACGCTCGTGCCGGCTTCGAACGGCCAGTTCGACATCGCCCGGGTGGCCCTGCCACGGGCCGGCCAGAACGAGGACGCCATCACGACGACCTCCTCGAAGCCGGTCGTCGTCGGCGAGGGCTCGCCCCGGGAGTACGCGCTCGAGGTGACGCTATCGGACCCGTATACGTTCCGGGCCAGTGCCGTCGCCAACGTCGTCGGACTGCTCCTCGTCGTCGGCGTGCTCGCGCTCGGCTTCGCGGTCATCATCGCCGCCTTCGTCGCCCAGCGCCTGACCGACCCGCTCCGCCGCCTGACCGACGCGTCCCGGGCGATCGCCGAAGGCGACTACTCGAGCCGAGTCCCGGCCGACCTCGCCACGGCCGGCGCCGCCGAGATCGCCGAGCTCTCACGGCAGTTCAACGTCATGGCCGGCCGCCTCGGGGAGAGTGTCGACATCATCCGCCGCGACCGCGATCGCAGCCGCGACTTCCTGGCCGACGTGTCCCACGAGCTGCGCACCCCGATCGCCGCGATGCGGACGTTCAACGAGCTGCTTCGCGAGGGAGCCGCCGACGACCCCGCCGCGCGGGCGGAGTTCCTCGAATCGAGCCGCCAGCAGCTCGAGCGCCTCGACTGGCTGGCCCAGAACCTGCTCGACCTGTCCAAGCTCGATTCCGGGCTCGTCCTGCTCGACCTGCGCTCGGACGACCTGCGCGCATGCGTGGAATCGGCCGTCGAGCAGGCCCAGCCGAGCGCGCAGCGGCGCGGCGTCGCACTGACCGTCGAGCTGCCGGCCGAGCCGCTCCTCGTCTCCCACGACGCGCAGCGGCTGGGCCAGGTCGTGACCAACCTCGTCGGCAACGCTCTGAAATTCACGCCGCGCGGCGGATCGGTCCACGTCCGGGTGTTCCGGCTCGGGAGCGGCGGGGCGATCGAGGTGGCCGACACCGGCGTGGGGATCGATCCCGCCGAACTGCCCCGGATCTTCGAGCGCTTCTATCGTGGCTCGCGGTCGAACGAGGCCCGCGGCAGTGGAAGCGGGCTCGGTCTGGCCATCGTCAAGTCGATCGTCGATATGCACGGCGGCCGCGTCTCCGTCGAGAGTCTGGTCGGGCGAGGCACGACGTTCACGGTCACGGTGGCCGAGAGCTCCGCCCGGGCCGACGGGACGAAGGAACCGGGCGAGGCGCGCCGAACCATCCGTACCGACCGCCATCCCGGTCGCCACCCCGGTCCCCGGAGCGAGCCTCCCTGCGTCCGGAACGAAGGTGGCGGAATTCTTCACCGAGCCCGGGACCGAGCCTGAACGTCCCACGATCAAGCTGAGAATGATCCGGCGGACGATCCGTCGTCCTGCCGACTCACGCGAGGCCCCGTTCCCATGACCGACTCGCCGCCGCCGACTCCCGACCTCCCGCCGATCCCGAATGCCGCCTCCGGAGCCGCCTCCGAACCGGCCGCCCCGACCTCGGCGTCCGCGCCCACCCCGACACCCGAACCGACACCCGGGCCCATCCCTGCAGCATCGCCCCCGACCGAGCCGCTGCCACCGCCGGTCTGGAGTCCAGCGACAGCCGCGGGCGCCACCGCCACGACCACCCCTTCGTCCGGGACCGCGCCCGAGGCGACGACCGTGCCCGCGGCCGCGACCGCCACCGGGCCGGCGGCCGTTCCGGGTCCTGCGGCGGCCAGCGCCTCGATCTGGTCCGACCCGGCGACCACCTCCTATTCGCCGGCTCCGGGCCCGACCTCCGACTGGGAGCGTAACGCGCGGACGAGTACGAGCGCGGGTCCGACCCCCGGGACGTGGTTCGAGCAGGCACCGATGCCGGTCGCGGTCACCGCCGCCCCCCGCCAGAAGCGCGGGGGTGGCTCGCTCGCGGTCGTCGCCGTGGTGGCCATCGGCGCGGCAGTCATCGCCTCGGGCGGCACGTTCCTCGCCATCGATGCGAGCGGCGCGCTCGACCGGCCGGTGGCGAGCGCGGCCGCCGGCCAGGGCTCGGGGTCGACGACCACCACCACGACCCAGAGCGGTCGCTTCGACGAGTCGTCGGCCATCATCGACGCCGCGGCGAAGGCCGGTCCGGCCGTCGTCCAGATCACCTCGACGGCGGGCGTGAACCCCAACGATCTCGGCTCACTGCCCGAGGAGGGCATCGGGTCGGGCGTCATCTTCGACTCGAACGGCTGGATCCTCACCAACCATCACGTCGTGGCCGGGTCCGACAAGCTCGTCGTCGCCCTGCAGAACGGCAAGACCTACCCCGGCACCATCTACGGCGTCGACACCCTCACCGACCTTGCCATCGTGAAGATCGACGCGAAGGACCTGCCGGTCGCGACGATGGGCGACTCGGACGCCCTCAAGGTCGGCCAGCTCGCGATCGCCATCGGCAGCCCGCTCGGCACGTACACGAACACGGTCACGAGCGGCATCGTCTCGGCGATGGGACGCTCCATCGCGGTCGACAGCGGGACGACCCTCAACAACCTCATCCAGACCGACACGGCGATCAACCCCGGCAACAGCGGCGGCCCGCTCCTCGACGCCGGCGGGAACGTCATCGGCATCGATACGGCCGTCGCCTCGAACGCCCAGGGCATCGGCTTCGCCATCCCCATCAACATCGCCAAGCCGCTCCTCCAGCAGGCCCTCGCCGGTGAAACGCTCGTCCGTCCGTGGATCGGCATCCGCTACCAGCCCATCGACGCGGCCCTCGTCC
This sequence comes from uncultured Chloroflexia bacterium, assembly GCA_963745405.1. Classification (GTDB taxonomy): domain Bacteria; phylum Chloroflexota; class Limnocylindria; order Limnocylindrales; family CSP1-4; genus C-114. The sequence goes on from CAVUWY010000002.1 coordinate 1,019,406, forward strand.
AGTCGAACAAGCTCCCGATCGACCACGGCGCGCTCGTCGGGGCGGGACAGGACGCCTCGGGCGCCACCACCCCGGCGGTCGTCGCCGGCAGCCCTGCCGACAAGGCCGGCATCAAGGACGGCGACATCATCACGAGCATCGAGGGGCAGGCGATCGACACCTCGCACCCGCTCGACGCGGTCATCGCCCAGTACGCGCCGGGTCGGACCGTGACGGTCGAGGTCTACCGCGACGGCGGCACGATCAAGCTCCAGGTCACCCTCGGGACGCGGCCGGCGAACCTGTAGCCGAGGGCCCGATCAGCTCGTAGCCGACCCCGGTCAGCCCGCCGCCGGCCCGCGCCGGATCTCGACGCCCGCCCAGCCGATCGTGCCGTCGATCGGCGGCTCGAGCTTGCGGACCCGGACGGTGACGTCGGTCGCCGCGAACGAGGCGAGGATGTCCGCGGCGATCGCCTCCGCGAGCGCCTCGATGAGCAGGAAACTCGTCGACTCGACGACGCTCCGGCACGTCTCGAAGACCGCCCCGTAGTCGATCGTCGCCGCCAGGTCGTCGGCGACGCCGGCCGGACGGAGGTCGAGTCCGAGCTCTACGTCGACGGCGAACGGCTGGGCCTCGGTCCGCTCGCGTTCGAGCACCCCGTGCCTGCCCCGGAAGCGCATGTCGTGAAGGACGATCCGGTCGGTCATGGCCGCCGCCCGGGCGGATCGGCCGACTGTACTCGCGAGGAGCGGTCGGGGCCGTCACCGGGGCCCTCGGCGGCCGGCTCCCAGCCGCGGACGACGGCATCGACCATCCGGGCCACCCGCACGTTCCCCCGGACGTCGTGGACCCGGACGACGTCGACGCCTGCCGCGACCGCCAGCGCCGTCGTCGCCAGCGTCGCCTCGACACGCTCCTGCGGCGGCAGGTCGAGGACCTTGCCGAGGGTCGACTTCCGCGAGGCGCCGAACAGGACGGGCCGACCCAGCGCGCGAAGCCGCCCGAGCCCGGCGAGGAGCTCGAGATTGTGCCGCGGCGCCTTCCCGAAACCGAACCCCGGATCGACGATCACCGAGTCCTCGGGCACTCCGGCCTCGACCGCCCGCCGGACCGCCGCGGCGAGCTCGCCCATCACCTCGTCCACCACGTCCGCGTAGACCGCCTCCGCCCGGTTGTGCATCAGGACGATCGGCACGCCGCGCTCCGCGGCGAGGCGGGCGAGCGAGGAGTCCGGGGAGACGCCCCAGACATCGTTGAGGAGGGTCGCCCCGGCGTCGATCGCGCTCGCCGCGACCGAGGGCTTCGTCGTGTCGACGCTGATGGGCGTCGACGGGAAGGCGGCATGGATCGCGGCGACGACGGGCCCGACCCGTCGGGTCTCCTCGTCGGCCTCGACCGCCTCGTGACCCGGGCGGCTCAATTCTCCGCCCACGTCGATCAAGTCGGCCCCCTCCCCGATCATCCGGCCGGCCAGCGCCACGGCTCGATCGACCGTCGCCTCGTCGCCGCCGAGGATGCCGTCGCCGGAGAACGAATCGGGCGTCACGTTGACGATCCCCATGACATACGTGCGCTCGCCCCAGCCGAAGCGGCGACCGCCGATCGTCGTCGCCTCCGGGTGCCCTTCGGCGGTCCCGGTCGGGTGCCAGCCGCCGCTCGAGCTCGGATCGGAGCCCAGGTCGCGGAACGACGGCGTCGCCGCGCCACCGCCGAGATCGGGTCGTGCCCCGACCACCCCGCGCTCGCTCGGCAGTGCCCGCTCCCCGTCCCGTTGCACTCGCTCCGTCATCGGGCGGCGGCCTCCGGTGGATCCTCGAGGAGCGGGTCGGCGACGAGGCGTCGCCGCACCTGGCCGACGAGATAGAGCGATCCCGCGACGACGACCGGCCCGTCCGTCTCGCCTGAGGTCGGCCCGAGGGCTCGCCCGAGCGCCGCGTCGACGTCCGGCTCGGCGACCACCGTCCGACGGCCAGGCACAGGCACGGCCGACCACACGGCGCCGAGGTCGGCGGCGCTCATCGCGCGAGGCAGGTCGAGGCTGGTGCAGATGATGTGTGCGTCCTCCAGGGCGGCCGCCCCGCCGAGCGCGAGGGCGATCCCGGCCACGTCCTTGTCGGCCATCGTCGCCGTGACGAGTGTGACCGCTGGGCGGCGCGCCGGCGATGCCTCGCCCCCGGTCAGGAGCGGGCGGAGATCGTCGAGCGCCCGCCCGAGCGCGGCCGCGCCGGCCGGGTTGTGGGCACCGTCGAGGAGGACGTCGCGGCCTTCGACCGAGATAAGCTCCAGGCGACCGGGCCAGCGCGCCGCGGCGTAGCCCGCCCGCCGTTCGGCGGCCGGGACCGTCGCCAGCCCCGCCTCCTCGAGGGCGTCGAGCACGGCGTCGGCGACCGCGACGTTGGCCGCCTGGTGACGCCCCAGCAACCCGACCCGTGTCCGCCCGAGGCGCGGCAGCTCGACCTCGATCCCCTCCCGGTTCCAGCCGACGAGCTCGGCCGGGGCGACCTCCCGGAGCGGGACGCCGAGCCTCCGGGCCCGCCGGCGCACGATCGTGAGCGCATCCCCGGTCGCCCCGGTCACGGCGAGGTCGCCCCGCTCGATGATGGCCGCCTTCTCCCGGGCGATGTGGCGGACCGTCGGTCCGAGGCGGTCCATGTGGTCGAGGTCGACGTTGGTGATGGCCGCCACACCGCCGTCCCAGGCGTGGGTCGCGTCGAGCCGCCCGCCCAGGCCGACCTCGACGAGGGCGAGGTCGATCCGTTCCTCCGCGAACCAGCGGAAGACGACGGCGGTCAGGAGCTCGAACTCCGTCGGCTCGCCGAGTCGCCGGCTTATGCCTGCGGCCGCGGCGTCGACCTCGCCGACCAGCCGGGCGAACGTGCCGGCGTCGACCGGCCGGCCGCCGACCTGGAGGCGTTCGCGGTAGGTGACAAGATGGGGCTTCGGGGTCGAGCCGACCCGGTAGCCGGCCGCCGCCAGGGCCGCTCCGGCGAGAGCGAGGACGCTGCCCTTGCCGTTCGTGCCGGCGACCAGCGCTCCGCGGAACGACCGCTGCGGATCGCCGAGTGCGCCGAGGATCGCCCGGGTCCGGCCGAGGCCGAGGTGGATCCCGAATCGACCCCGTTCCTGGATCGTCCGGAGGGCTGCCGCGTACTCGTAAGACAGCGACGGAAGCCCGTCAGTGGCGGGCGGGTCAGTCATCGGCGGCCGGGCTCAATTCCCGGTCAGGTCGTCCTCGTAGAAGACGCACTGGTTGAAGCGGGGGGTGAGGCAGACGTCGTTCACGTAACCCTGCTCCATGTGGACGCCCCCGCGGAGCTGGCAACGCGAGACGTTGGAGTCCTGGCGGATGAGTGCCTTGAGCAGGTGCGGTGCCTGGATGGGGATCGCCCCCCGGGACCCCGTCATGTAGAAGTGGGGGCAGACGTTGCGGCGGAGGTTCGGCAGCCCGAATCCGCCGCGCGGCATGGCCGGCAGGGGCGGGTAGCCCGGGCGGGTCGGCCGCGCCCGCGGATCCACCTGGTCCGGCTGCGTCGGGGCCCTGACCTGGCCCGACGAGACCCGCGCGATGGGCCCTACGCCGAACGACGGCCGACCGACCGGTCCGGTCGCTCGCTCGGGCTTGCGGTCGCGTGCCTGCACTCACGTCCTCGTGAAAGCGCGCGTGTCCAGGGCACGCGCGACCGCTGCAGAGTACATCGGTCCGCAACCATCCGACACTCCGGGACCACGGCGGAGGTCGTCCCAAGGGTTCGCCACGAACGGCCCCGCGGCGACCCCTGAGGGCGCCGGTCGGCCGACCGGCGGGGACGTGCGACAATGGCGTCCGATGACCGACCGCCGCGGCGCCCGCGCCACCCAGGTCCGGCCTCGGCCCCCGTCCACCGGCCGACCGGCTCCGCCGAAGCCTCGCCAGCGGGCGCCCGCTCCCTATCGGCCCGTCCAGCACAAGCGGATCGAGCGCGGCCCCGGGCTTCCCTTGATCGTCCAGGTGTCCCTCGCTGTCGCGATCGTCGCCCTCGGGGCACTCGTCCTCTATGGTGCGACCGGCCAGATCGGCAAGGCCGTCGCGGGAGTCGGCGGCGCCATCTCCCACGTCTTCGACAACCTCGGCACGAGTCCGTCGGCGAACCCGTCAGCGGCCATCGTGTCGATAGCGCCGACGCTGGAGGCACCGGACAACTCCTATACGAACGAGGCGACGGTGGACATCAGCGGGACGGTCCCGCTCACCGTCATCGGTGACGACGGCCTCTCCATCTCGCTCTATCAGACGCTCCAGGGCCAGGCGCCGACCCTCATCCAGGACGGCATCCCGATCCCCGCCACGGCCGCCTTCACCATCCCGGCGGTGAAGCTCGTCAATGGGTCGAACGTCTTCACCGCCCGGATCGTCGGGCCCGGCGGGAACGGTCCGGCCTCCGCCCCGATCACCTATGTCCTCGACAAAGCCAAGCCGAAAGTGACGATCACGGCCCCGAAGAATGGTGCCAAGGTCAACGGCACGAGCATCACGGTGACCGGCAAGACCCAGGCGAACAGCGCCATCCTCGCCCAGAACTCGACGACCCACACCTCGTCGACGGCGACGGCCGATAAGAACGGCGCCTTCTCGGTGGGGGTGGCCGTCGTGGCGGGGTCCAACAGCATCACGGTCACCGCGACCGATCCCGCCAGCAACGTGGCGACCGCGAGCCTGAGTGTCACCCGGGGGAACGGGAAGCTCGCGATGGACCTGACGTCGAGCCGCAAGTCCTTCAGCGCGAAGAAGGGCGCGACACTGACGTTCACGGCGACGCTCACCGACCCCAACGGGAAGCCGATCGCCGGCCAGCCGGTGACGTTCATCGTCGCCCTCGCCGGGATGGCGGCCGACATCCAGATCAAGCAGACGAACTCGGCCGGCGTGGCCACCCTGACCGAGAAGATCCTGCCCGGAGCGGCGAGCACGGGCGTCGGGAAGTCGGGCACGGTGACCGCGTCGGCCGACACCAAGTCGGGTCACATCCAGACGACGATCTCGATCTCGACCCTCAAGTAGCGCCGTCATGCCCGCCGTCCGGTGGACACCGCCGGCGGTCGCAGCTACCATCCCGCCATGCCGATGTGGCGTTGCCCCCATTGCGGCACCCCACAGGCGGAGACAGCGCGATGCTGGGTCTGTCGTCGATCGACTACCAGCTGCGCGACCTGCCGCCACTTCAGGCACTCCGTCGCCGCGAACATCGGCTTCTGCGGGCTCGACCGTGCCCGGATGCCGCTCCGTGGCGATGAGATCCGATCGTGCTGGGAGCCGCGGGTGACGATCGCCCTCGACGAGGAGGCGGCCCCGGCCCCGCCCATCCTCGCGTCGTCATCGAACCGCCCGGACCTCAACCTCCTCGCCGACCTCGACTGACCCGGGCGAGCCCCGACCCGGGCGGATGCCGGCGTGGCTCGGGTCAGCTGGCGCTCGGACCCGGAGACGTAGATGGCGGCGCGGTCGGTGGCGCGGTCGGTGGCGGAGTCGGTGGCGGAGTCGGGGTAGGTGTTGGCGGCGGAGTCGGGGTAGGTGTTGGCGGCGGGGTCGGAGTGGGAGTGGGCGTCGGACTTGGCGTCGGCGACGGTTCCGGACCCTTCGATACGACGTAGTTGACGGTGGTCCCCGGCGCGACGGGGAGACCGGCCCGCGGATCCTGGCTGATGATCGACCCGGTCGGCACCGCCGGATCGAACGCCTCCGACCGGGTGCCGACGACGAGCCCGGCGGCCTGGATCGCCGCGACCGCGTTCGCCTCCGGCAGGTTACGGAGGTCCGGGACGGGGGCCGACTGCGGGCCCGCCGCGACGGTCGCCTTGATCGTCGTGCCGGGCGCGACCAGGGTATTGGCGGTCGGATCCGTCAACAGGATGGTTCCGGTGGGCTGGGTGCTGTTCGGGTCGGACTGGTCGATCACGAGGTTGAGGCCGAGAGCGGTCGCCTGGACCTTCGCCGCATCGAACGTCTGGCCGACGAAGTTCGGGACGTTCACCGAGCCGGGCGGTGTGTTCGGCGTTCCGCCGGTGAGGAAGCGGAAGATGAGGAAGGCCACGACGGCGAGGATCGCCAGGCCGAGTGCACCGGCCAGCCAGGCCCACGGCCCGGCCGAGATTCCGCCGGGCTCGTCGTCGTAGATCGGCGAGAGCGGCCCCGGCACCACCTGGCCGGGCGGCGGCGGGGCGGGCGCCCCGGCGTAGGCGTCGGGGGCATAGGGCACGGCGGCGGGGCCGGCGGCCGCGGCCGCCACGGCGACCGTTGCCGCCGCGACCGGCACCGCGGGCGAACGATCGGACAAGTACAGCTCGAGCGCGTCGGCCATCGCCGCGGCCGACGGGAAGCGCTGGGCCGGCTCGAGAGCCATCGCCCGCAGGGTGATGGCCTCGAGTGCCGGCGGGATCCCGCCGCGGACGTCCGACGGGCTCGGCGGAGGGCCGGCGAGCCGGGCCATCGCGATGGAGGCGGCGGAGTCGCCCTCGAACGGGCGTCGGCCGGTGAGCGTCTCGTACAGGACGATGCCGAGGGAGTAGATGTCCGAAGCGGCCGTCGCCTGTTCGCCGCGGGCCTGCTCGGGGCTGAAGTAGTGGACCGAGCCGAGGGTCGTGCCGGGCAGGGTCATCTGGGCCTCGGCGATCGCCCGGGCGATGCCGAAGTCGCTCACCTTCACCCGGCCGTCGCTCGAGACGAGGATGTTGCCGGGCTTCACGTCGCGATGGACGAGCCCCCGGGCATGGGCGGCCGACAGGGCTCGGGCGACGTCGGCGGTGAGACGGGCGGCCTGGCGCGGCGCGAGCGGCCCGCTCCGCCGAAGGATCGTCGCGAGGTCCTCGCCGTCGACCAGCTCCATGACGATGTACGGCCCGTTCTCGTCCTGGCCGAAGTCGTACACGGAGACGACGTTCGGATGGTTGAGGGCGGCCGCCGACTGGGCCTCCTGGCGGAAGCGGGCACCGAACTCCGGGTCGCGACCGTACTCGGGACGGAGGATCTTGACGGCGACGTCGCGGTTGAGCTGGGCGTCGTTGGCCCGGTAGATGGTGGCCATGCCACCCTGGCCGAGGAGCTCCATGAGCCGATACCGCCCGCCGAGGACGCTGCCGATCTCCGCCACGTCTCCTCCTGTCAGTCGGTGCGCTCGTCCGGCCGCATCCTACCGTACCGGCCGACCCCGACCGCGACCCTCGCGGCGATGGGATCAGGCTGTCCTCGCTGTGACGGACCACCGTCCGTCAGCGTGGCGCCACGCTCAGCGATGGGTGCGGCTGCCCGGCCGTCGGACCTGTGCGGGCCGCGGACGGGCTCAGAAGTCGAGGCCGCGCAGGTACTCGCGGAATTCGCCGGAGAGGTCCGGCCGGCCGAGTGCCAGCTCGACCGACGCCTTGAGCCAGCCCATGGTCGTCCCGGCGTCGTATCGGGTGCCCTCGAACTCGAGGGCATAGACCGGCTGTTCGGCCATGAGGGCCTCGATCGCGTCGGTGAGCTGGATCTCACCGCCGGCCCCCCGTGGAGTCTGCTCGAGCTTGTCGAAGATCTTCGGGGTCAGGACGTAGCGGCCGATGATCGCGAGGTTCGACGGCGCGGCCCCCGGTGCCGGCTTCTCGACCAGGCCGCCGATCCGATGGAGCCGCCCGCCACCCTCGATGTCCGTCGCCGGTTCCGGCTGGATCACGCCGTAGCGGTGGGTCTCCTCGGGCGGGACCTCCATCACGGCGACGACGGATGAATGGGTCTGGCCGTAGGCGTGCATGAGCTGACCGATGCAGGGCCGCTCCCCGACCACGACGTCGTCGGACAGGATCACCGCGAACGGCTCGTGGCCGACGACCTCCTTGGCCATGAGGACGGCATGGCCGAGGCCGAGCTGTTCCTTCTGCCGGATGTAGGCCACCTGGGCGAGGTCGCTGATGTGGCGGATCCGCCGCAGCATCTCGACGTCGCCACGCTCCTCGAGCAGGTGCTCGAGCTCGTAGGAGAGGTCGAAGTGGTCCTCGATCGCCCGCTTCTGGCTGCTCGTGACGATGATCACCTGCTCGATGCCGGCGGCGACGGCCTCCTCGACCGCGTACTGGATCACCGGCTTGTCGACGAGCGGCAGCATCTCCTTCGGCTGGGCCTTCGTGGCCGGGAGGAATCGGGTCCCCCAACCGGCGGCCGGAAAGACTGCTTTTCGGATGCGCATCGAACCTCGCGAGACGGGCGGGGTGGGCCGGGCCAGTATACCCGGGGGTCGTCGCCCGGCCCGCGGTGGGCCCTCCGCCGCTACTCCCCGTCCGCCTCCGCGCCGTAACCCGCGTCGGACGGCGCCACCGCACCGGCCGCCGCCATCTCCGGGGAGAGCTGCACCCGCTCGTGGCGGACCGGCGAGATCCGCACCCCGGTGAACGGGATGCGGATCTCCCGGAAGACCTCGATCGAGACGAGGAAGCCGGCGAACAGGAACACGACGCCGAGGAACTTGCCGAACTGGAAGAACTCGGTCGAGCCGAAACGGTTGAGGCTGTCGGTGATCGTGGGGATGAATGCGCCGACCGCGATGAGCATCGTGGCCGGCACCCGGCTGTGGATCCGGCCGGTCGCGATGGCCCGCATCGCGCCGGGCAGCGAGGCGACGAAGTTGACCGCGATCGCGACCGGGGCGATGAAGAGGTTGAACAGGAAGACATCGCCGGGCTGGTTCGGATCGAGCGAATAGGCGAGGATCCGCCGCTTGGGCATGAACACGTAGACGGAGAAGATCGCCCCGAGGACGAGGGCGAACGCGCCGGTGATGTTGAGGAACGGGGTCAGCAGGCGAAGGACGCCGGGGAAGAGCCCGGCCGTCGGCACGCCGGTGGTGGGATCGAGCTCATAACCGGGAGGCGGCAGGGTCGTCCCGAGCATGAGGATGACCGACAGGACTGTCGCCCCGACGACGGCGACCGCCGCGAGCCGGGGCCAGCGATCGTTCGCGAAATACGTCTCGACCGCGACCGCGATGGCGAGGACGCCGGCCGCGATGAGGTAGAGCAGCGGGACAGCCCCCGCCCCGGCGTACTGGGGCAGGTTCCGGCTGAGGAACGTGAACAGCCCGGCCAGGAACAGGCACAGCGCGAACGAGTAGCCGAAACGGGTCCGCCCGAGGAGGAAGGCGGTCCCGAGGCCGAGCCAGCCGGCCGTCCAGACGGCCCCCGTGAGGTACCAGGCCCGGTACAGGGTCTCGTTCCAGCCGCCGGCGCCGGCGATGGCCTCACAACCGGAGGCGATGCCGAAGAAGACCATGCCGATGGCCCAGACGAGCTGGTAGGTCCGGCGCCGCTCGCGCCATTGGTCGAGGAGGGCGAGGGCGAAGACGAGGGCGAGGATCGAGGTCAGGGCAGGCATCAGGATGGTCAGGTTCATCGGTCCACTCGCTGATCGCCGATCGGTCCGCCGGGACCGTCAGGCGGGGATGAACTCGTGGTCGTCGCGGTGGAGACCATCGCACAGGCCCCAGCGCGGCGTGTCGCCTGGGATGGCGATCGGCCGCATGATCTCGCGGACGATCCCCCGCCGGCAGAAAAGGTAGCCGCGACGAGCCATCCACGACCGGGCGCAGGCATCGTCGGCGTGGAACTGGAACGGCCCGGGGTTGATCGCGGGAGCCTCCGACCAGTCGGCCGGACGCTCGGTGGCGACGATGTCGAGGAGGTTGATGCGCCAGGGCGTGCCCTCGATCGCGAGCCGGCAGCCATCGCAGCGGCGGGCGTCCGTGTCGTGGACGATCGTCCGGATCGAGACGCCCATGAGCTCCATGGCGGCAAGGGTACCAAAGGGTGGGGTTGGTAGCCCCAAGGGGATTCGAACCCCTGATCTCCGCCTTGAAAGGGCGGCGTCCTAGGCCTCTAGACGATGGGGCCCTCGGCCACGCCGAAGCGTGGATCCGGTCTCGACCGAGTCTATCAGAGGGTCCGCCGAGCGCCGGGTCAGGTGTTCCGGTAGGCCATCGCCCCGATGTAGGCCGCCGCGAAGCAGGCGATGGCGATGATCCCCGCCACGCCGCCAAGGATGGCGAGCATGAACGCCCTGCCGGTCCGACCCTCGGCTCCGGCCCGATAGGTCGACCAGACGCCGATGGCGGCGAGGGTCGCGAAAACGAGGCCGAGGACGGCCAAGCCGGTGGCGAGGAGTGGCAGTTGCTGGGTGTCGCGGACGGAGAAGGCGTAACCGACGAACGCCACCGAACCGACGACGGCGATGAGCAGCATCACCCGGGTCGGGGTGATCCGGGGTCCCGACCGCCGCCTCGCCGGGGTCGGACGTCCGGACGGGTCGGCCACCGGACCGCCGGTCGGTGGTCCCCCTGCGGGGGGAGCGCCGCTCACGGTCGGCCCGCGCCGGAGGAGATCGAGCCGTCGCGGACCGCGCCCTCGGTCGGATCGGCGAGGCCGAGGTCGCCGCGCGATCGGTGATACACGGCGACGTTGTAGCTGAGACGAGGTCTCTTCAGAGACTCGGCCAGCTCGGCGCCGGGACCCCCGAATGCATCCGCAAGGAACGCGCGGGCTGCGGTCATCGAGTCGAAGCTCCAGAAGCAATGGATGACCCGGATCCGGAACCCGGATCGGAGGAACCATCCGTCGCGCCGGCTCCACGCTCCGAACTCGGTCGCCTCGGGACGGAGTCGCGACACGTCGTCGCGGCCGTAATCGTGGACGATCAGCAGCCGGCCCTCCGGCCGCAGGACCCGGTCGGCCTCGGCCACCTCGGTCGGGCTCGGCGGGTGGAAGGCGCTCCAGAGGGCGACCACCGCGTCGACCGAGCCGCCCGGCAGGTCGCGGGCTTCGTCGGCGGTGGGGGCGACGACCCGCCCACCGAGGTCGACGAGCTCGGCGGCGCGGACCCCGTCGGTGCCATCGACGACGAGGACGTCGCGGTCGGCGATCGGGCCGAGGGCGTCGAGGGCTCGGGCGATCTTGCCCTCCTGGTCGAGGGCCGCCATGAGACGGTCGGCGAGATCGCCGCGGAGATCGATCGGAAGGTCTGCCACGAGGGGCCGAAGTATAGGGGCGACGTCCGCGGGGCGAGCCGCGACCATCGCGGACCGCACCGCCGGACGCAGGACCGTCGCCGGGCCGCCTGGCCGGCCATGGTCGGGGATCGGGCGGGCGGCGCTTACTCGGGCGCGTGGCAGAATCGGCCCATGAGCGCGGCCGACCAGCCGACCCGGATGCCCGCCGCGATCCGCCTGTTCCTCGGTTACGCGATCGCCATCCTCGCCCTCATCGGTCTGTCCCTCCGCTTCGTCGTCGACCAGGCGATCTCGGCCCCGGTCAGCGGCGTGGGAGTCGTCGTGATGGCCCTCCTCGCCTACACGATCTTCACGACTACTCTCGTGATCCAGCGCAAGGAGGCGAGCCGCACGCTGGCCCTCGGCCTGTCCAGCCTGACCGTGCCGGCGATCCCGCTGGCCTGGTTCACCTTCGAGTCGAGCGCACTCGGGATGATCCTCGCGGCCGCGATGGCGGGGCTCGCGTTCGCCCTCTTCCGCGGCCTGACGCGGCCGGCCATCCGGGCCTGGCTCAGCGAACCCTGAGGACGCTCGACGGCGCGATCCCGGCCCGAGAGGGTACCCTTCCGCGGACAGGTCGACGGTCGATGGCGACCCGGCCCGACGACACCGAGGAACATCCTTGAGCAACACCAAACGCCGATCCACACGGGGACGGCGCAGCAGTCCCGCGGCAGCGCAACCGACGGCCGACGCCGCGGCGGCGAGCACCGGCGCAGCGAGCACCGCTTCGGGCGGGTCGGCGACGAGCGGGACGGCCCATAGCGGCAGCGGCCGATCGGGAACGGCGAGCACCGGCAACACGGGCCCCGGCGGGGCCGCCCGGGCCGGCCGGCGAGAGCGCCAACGCGTCCGCCACCGCCAGCAATCGTTCTGGGAGCGGTATCGCTCGTGGATCGTCATCGTCGGCGGAGCGGTAATCATCGTCGCCGCCGTCGCCTTCCTCTTCGTCAGTCCTGCGGCGGGCGGCTATGAATGCAGCACGCTGATGACGCCGGCGCCGAGCGCGGCGGCCGCGCCGGGGGCGAGCGCCCCGATCGGCCAGCCCCAGCCGGACATGGGCCGCGAACACGTTCCGGTCGGCTCCGCGGTCCGCTACACGTACTGCCCGCCGGCCTCCGGCAACCACTACAACCAGCCGCCGCAGGGACCGATCCCGCCCAAGTTCTACGGTCCGGACGAGACGACGGTCCCGCAGGGCTGGGTCCACAACCTCGAACACGGCGCGCTCGTCGTCCTCTACTCGTGCAAGGGTGGCTGCCCCGACGATGCGACCCTCGCGCAGCTGAAGGCCTTCGCCGACCCGTCGACCTTCCCGCCGAGTCCCGTCTGCAAATTCCCGGCCGGCACGAATGTCGCTCCGATCGTGACCCGCTTCGACGACATGACGACCAAGTTCGCCGGCCTCGTCTGGAACCGGGTCCTCTTCCAGGACACGCTGGACACGAACCAGCTGCTGGCCTTCTACGAGGAGTGGGGAGAACGGACGAACCCCGAGCTGCAGTGCACCGCACCGTCGCCGTCACCATCCGGCGGGGCGTCCCCGGTCGCATCTCCAGCGAGCTCGGCCGCTCCGTCGCCCTCCACCCCGTCATCGTCGCCGGCCGGATCATCGCCGGTCGCGAGCCCGAATCCGAGCTGAGGTCCATCGATGCGACTGCTGAGCCACCGCGACCCGGAGACCGGCGCCCGATCGTTCGCGGCGATGGTCGGCGAGCGAGCCATCACCGCCGCCGAGTTGCGTGACGCGGGCGGGTTCGACCACACCGACGCCCTCCTCGACACGTACTGGCTCCTCGACTCGGATCGCTGGCAGGAACGGTTGGGCGAGGCCCTGTCCAAGGCGCTCGAGAAGGGCGCCGAGGGCCGTCCACTGCTCGAGTTCACCCCTGCGGCCGCCATCCAGACCCCCGAGAAGATCGTCTGCGTCGGGCTCAACTACCGGGACCACACCGATGAGCAGCACATCGACCCGCCCAGCCGGCCGCTCCTCTTCGCGAAGTTCGCCAACACCGTGGTCGCCGATCACGAGCCCGTCATCCACCCGGCCGGCTCGCACGCCCTCGACCTGGAGGGCGAGCTCGGAGTGGTGATCGGACGCCGGGCGCGCCACGTGGCGGCGGCCGACGCGATGGAGCACGTCGCCGGGTACGTCGTCTGCAACGACATCAGCGCCCGCGACTGGCAGGGCACGAAGGGCGCCCTGCGCGAGGGCGAGGTCGGCGACGGCCAGTGGCTGCGGGCCAAGGGTTCGGACACCTTCCTCCCGATGAGCGCGGTCCTCGTGACCGCCGACGAGATCGCCGACCCGCACGATCTCCACATCGACACGATCGTCCGGCCGGCCGGCGCACCCGAGGTCGGCGGCGACATCGAGATGCAGCACGGCTGGACGGGCGACATGATCTTCCGTATCCCCGAGCTGATCGAGTACATCAGCGCGGTCATCACTCTCGTTCCAGGCGACATCATCTCGACCGGGACCCCGTCCGGGGTGGGCGTGTTCCGCGACCCGCCCCGTTTCCTCGGGCCGGGCGACTGGATGCAGGTCTTCATCGAGGGGGTCGGCGGCGTGACCAACCCGATCGTCGCCGAGGAGGAGGCGAGGGCCTGACGGGATGAGCACGCCGCTGTCGATCGCCACCGCCGCCGACGGGACCGCGGGTCTGCCGGCGACGATGCGGGCGCTCGTGAAGGCGACGGCGGGCCCCGGGCTCGAATTGCGCGAGGTCCCCGTGCCGGAGATCGGCATCAACGATGTCCTCATCCGGGTCCAGGTGACGGGGATCTGCGGGACCGACCTGCACATCGAGTCGTGGGACGCGTGGGCCGCCCGGACCATCCATCCGCCGCTCGTCGTCGGCCACGAGTTCGTCGGCGAGATCGTCGCCGTCGGCAGCAACGTCACCGACTTCCATCCGGGTGACATCGTCAGTGGCGAGGGCCACGTGGTCTGCGGCCGCTGCCGTCATTGCCTCGCCGGTCGCCGGAACCTGTGCGCCCATACGATCGGACTCGGGGTCGGCCGGGACGGCGCCTTCGCTGAGTACGTGGCCCTCCCCATGACGAACATCTGGCACCACTGGCCAGGGATCGACCCGGAGGTGGCGGCGATCTTCGATCCGTTCGGCAACGCGGTGCACACCGCTCTGGCCTTCCCGGTCCTCGGCGAGGACGTCCTCGTGAGCGGCGCGGGCCCGATCGGGCTGATGGCCACCGCCGTGGCCCGCCATGCCGGCGCCCGCTTCATCGTCGTATCGGAGCCGAACCCCTTCCGGCGCGAGCTGGCGATGCGGATGGGCGCGACGATCGCCATCGACCCGCGGGAGCGCGACCTGGCTGAGGTCGGCGCGGAGCTCGGGCTCGTCGAGGGCTACGACGTGGCGCTCGAGATGTCGGGCACCGCCGCGGCCCTCCGCTCGGCGATCGGGGCGATGGCCCACGGGGGCGGCATCGCCATCCTCGGCATCCCGACCGCGGAGATCCCCATCGACGTCAGCGAGATCGTCTTCAAGATGCTCACCGTCCGCGGCATCTACGGCCGCGAGATGTACGAGACCTGGTACAAGATGACGGTGATGCTCCAGTCGGGCCTTGACATCAGGCCGGCGATCACCCACCGCTTCGGCTTCCGGGATTTCGAGGCGGCGTTCGCCACGGCCGCCTCGGGCGACTCGGGCAAGGTCATCCTGCGGTGGGACTGAGCCACGTGGCGGGCGCCCGGCGATGACGGCTCGCCCCGACCCGCTCGGCTACCTCGGCGAGGAGCTCGAGGAGCTCCGCCGCGAGCGCCTCTATCGCCCGCTCCGGGTCATGAGCTCGGCCCAGGGTCCCATCGTCAGCGTCGACGAGCGGCGCTGCATCAGCCTCTCCTCGAACGACTACCTCGGCCTGACCCATCATCCCCGCCTCCGTGAGGCCGCCCTCGCCGCCGTCCGCGACTTCGGCGTCGGCAGCGGCGCGGTCCGGACGATCGCCGGCACGATGACCCTCCACGAGGACCTCGAGGCGGCCCTCGCCACGTTCAAGCAGACCGACGCGGTCCTGACCTTCCAGTCCGGCTTCACCGCCAACACCGGCGTGATCCCGACGGTCACCGACGAGCGCGACCTCATCGTCTCCGACGCGCTCAACCACGCCTCGATCATCGACGGGATGCGGCTCTCGAAGGCGCCCCGGGTCATCTATCCGCACCGCGACGTGGACGCGCTCCGGGGCATCCTCGCCGAGGCGCGTCGGAACGGGCGGGCGGACGGCGCGCCCCACCGGCTCATCCTCGTGGTGACCGACGGCGTCTTCAGCATGGACGGCGACATCGCGCCGCTGCGGGAGATCGTCGCAGCGGCCGAGGACCACGGTGCGGCCGTCTACGTGGACGACGCCCACGCCTCGGGCGTCCTCGGCCGCAACGGCCGGGGCACGGTCGACCACTTCGGGCTCCACGGGCGGGTCGCCATCCAGGTCGGGACGCTGAGCAAGGCCGTGGGCGTGCTCGGCGGCTACGTCGCCGGGTCGCAGCAGCTTCGCGACATGCTCATCCAGCGGGCGCGTCCCATCCTCTTCTCGACGTCCCATCCGCCGGCGGTGGCGGCCGCCTGCCGGGAGGCGATCCGCGTCCTCGAGGACGAGCCCGAGCTCATCGAGCGGCTGTGGGCCAACACCCGCCGGTTCAAGGCGGAACTGATCCGGCTCGGCTTCGACACCGGAATCTCGGAGACGCCGATCACGCCGGTGATGATGGGCGACTCCGGGACGGCCGGCCGCTTCAGCGATCGCCTCCTCGAGGAAGGGGTGTTCGCCCAACCGGTGGTCTTCCCGACCGTGGCGATCGACAAGGCCCGGATCCGGACGATCGTGACCGCCGCCCACACGGACGCGATGCTCGACCGCGCGCTCGAGGCCTTCGATGCGGTCGGCCACGAGCTCGGCCTCCTCGCCGGGTGACCGCCGCGGTCGGCCAGGCGAGCGACCTGCCCCTCGACGCCCACGTCCACACGGACCAGTCGCCGGACAGCCGGGTCCCGATAGATGCGTACGCGGCGATCGCCGTCGCACGTGGCATCCGGGAGCTGGCGATCACCGATCACGTCGACTTCGATCCCGGCGATCCGGCCTACCGCTACACCTCGTTCGACGACCGCGAGCGGACTGTCCGCGATGCCGCCGCGCGATGGGCCGACCGCGGGGTCGCGATCCGGTTCGGGGCCGAGCTGACGTACAACCGGAACCGCGAGGCCGACGTCCGCGAGCATCTGGCCCGACATCGCTACGACTTCACGATCGGCTCGGTCCACGGCTGGCCCGGCACACCGTACACGCGGGCCCGCATCGGCCGCTGGCTGGTCGGGCGGACACTCGACGAGATCGTCGAGCCCTACTTCACCGAGGTCGTGGCGGCCGCCCGATCCGGGCTTTTCGACACCATCGGCCACCTCGACGTCGTCAAGCGGTACGTCCATCCGCACGTCGTCCCGAAGCAGCTCGCCGATCGACCGGACCTCTATGAACCGGCCCTGCGGGCGCTCGTCGAGTCCGGGACGGCCCTCGAGGTCAATTCGAGCGGGCTGGATGAGGCGGTCGCCGAGACCTACCCGGCCGGCCCGATCGTGGCCCGCTTTCGCGAGCTCGGCGGCCGGAGCGTCACGGCGGGCTCGGATGCCCACGCCCGCCGCTGGCTTGCCGGCGGCCTCGAGGAGGCCTACGGGATCGTCGCGGCGGCCGGCTTCGAGGACCTCGCATTCGGGCGCGGCGCGGACGGCCGGCGGGTCGGGCTCCCACCCCGGTTCGCGGGTGACGCGGCGGCCCTGCCGACGACGGGCACACCCGTCGGGGCGGTCTGACGACCATATGGAGCTCGTGGTCGTCGGATCCGGCGCCGCCTACCCGGAACGGGCCGGCCACGCATCGTCGTCCTATCTGATCCGCGACGGGGCATCCGCGCTGCTGCTCGACCTCGGCCAGGGCTCGTTCGGCGGCCTCGCCGAGGAGATCGAACCGAGCAGCCTCGAGGCCGTGGCCATCAGCCACCTCCACCCCGACCACTTCGTCGACCTCGTCCCGCTCCGCCACTACCTCCGCTACGAGTTCGACCCGCCCCGCCGCCTGCCGGTCTACGCGGCGCCCGGGCTCGCGGCCCGCCTCGATGGCCTGTTGGGCGAGCCAGGCTTCACCGCCGCGAGCCTCGATGTCGAGGCGCATCTGCTCGGGAAGAGGTCGATCGGACCGTTCAGCCTCGAGGCGCAACGGGTCACCCATACCGCCGACAGTCATGCGTTCCGGGTGAGCCGGGTCGCTGAACCGGACGCACCGGGCCTCGTCTACTCGGGCGACTGCGGTCGAGCCGAGGATCTTCGCGACCTCATCCGGCCCGGGGACACGCTGCTGACCGAGGTCTCGTTCGGCCCGGGGCCCGTCCCGGTCGACGAGCTCCATCTCGACGGCGACGCGGTGGGTCGACTGGCCGCCGAGACCGGCCCGGCCCGCGTCCTGCTCACCCATCTCCAGATGCACCGCGATCGGGCGGCCACGGTCGAGCACGTCGGGCGGCGGTACGACGGGCCCGCGACGCTCGTCGAGGACGGCGACCGCTTCACCTTCTAGAGCGAATCTGAACGGCCGGGACCTCGTTCAGGGTCCCGGCCGTCGTGAGTCCGAGGGTCGTCGGCGATGTCACCACCGCCGGGGGACTACTCCTTGCGCTTGCTTACGGGGACCGTCTTGCGGCGGGGCGTGATCAGGAGGACCGAGAGGCTCGCGCCGATCATTCCGGCGATCACGATCAGGAAGCCCGAGTCATTCGAACTGTTGCCCGGAGTGGACGTGGAAGTCGACGGCGGGGTCACGCCCGGCTTCCCGGTGGCGCCCAGGACGCCACCCGCCGGGGTCGGCGTCGGCGTCGGGCATGTGCCCTCGACGCAATGCTGGTCGACGCCCGGCGTCGGTGTTGGTGTTGGCGTGGGGGTCGGGGTGGGGGTGGGCGTCGGGGTGGGGGTCGGCGCGGCGCAGTCGGTGTCCCGCGTGACCGGATCGCTCAACCACGGACCGGTCGACGACTGGTCGCCGTCGCCCCAGCCGGTGCCGGGCTTCAGATCGGCCTTGATCGTGACCGTCGTAGCGGTACTTCCGGCGTCGAAGGTGCCGCCGATGCCCGCCACGGGGTCACTCAAGTCGAAGTCGCCGATCTTGTGGTAGGTGCCGCCGTCGAGGGAATACCAGACCTCGACGTCCGAGGCGACGGCCTGGTTGTTCGAGTTGTCTTTCGTCCACGAGTCGACGTGCCAGGTGACCGTTCCGTCACAGGCGAAGGTCGCCGACGGAAGCGTGTGGTGTCCGAGCACGGTCCCGGCCACCATCATCGCCAGGAGCATCGCCGCCGGAAGGGCGACGACCAGGCCTCGGCGAGACGTGCGGCGGGCCGACGCGGCGGATCCGATACGCGTGAGCCGCGAGGAACGCGGCAAGCCCCTTCTGAGATCGTGCATCGATGCTGGTCCCCAAGTACGAAAATAGAGATAAGTGCGCACCTGCCGCCGGTAAACGTCTCCGTTAACGCGGCGACAGCAGGCGCTATCTTCGCCGAAGGTCCTGCAACCGTCCAGTACGGAAGTAGGCCTAAATCTGCACCAGACCACACCCTTCCGCCGAGCGGGTCGCCGATGCGTTGCCCCTCGGCACCGACGGGGGCGCCGAGAGTACTGGTCCGGGGCGCCCGGACGATGCCTCGGGCGCCCGGCGCAGCGGTCCGCGCCGACGTCCGCCGAGTCGATACGATTGAGTGCCCCAAGCCCTGACCAACCCGAGGAACCATGGTCAACGACGGCCCACCGGCCGCCCGCTCGATCCGCGCCCGCGCCAGGCAGGCCGTCGAGGCCGCCTGGGCGAGGGCCGTCGCCACGGGCGCGCTGCCTGACCTGGACCCCGCGAGCGCGCCGCCGGTCGAGATCGAGCGCCCCGCCGACCCACTTCACGGCGACCTCGCCACGAGCCTGGCCCTCAAGCTCGCCCGCCCGTACCGGATGAGCCCGCTCGCCATCGCCGGCGCGATCGCCGCCGAGCTCACGACCGCCGCGGAGGCCGACCCGGAAGGGAGCCCCATCGCATCGGCGGCGGTGGCTCCACCCGGGTTCATCAACATGCGCATCGCGGATCGCGCCCTCGAGCGAGCGATCTCCGCCATCCGGGACGACCCCGACGAGTGGGGCCGGGTGAGCACCGAGCGGCCCGAGCGGATCAACGTCGAGTTCGTGTCGGCCAACCCGACCGGGCCGCTCCACGTCGGCAATGCCCGGGGGGCCTTCGTCGGCGACCTCCTCTGCCGGGTCCTCGAGGCGGGCGGCCACACCGTGACTCGCGAGTACTACTTCAACGACTTCGGCGAGCAGATCCGGCAGTTGGGGGCGAGCGTCGCTGCCGCCCGTGCAGGCGAGGACCCGCCCGAGGACGGCTACCGCGGCGCCTACGTGGGCGACCTCGCCCGCGACCTCCCGGCCGATACCTGGGAGGCGTCCACCGCCCCCGGCGCCGACCGGACCTGGGCCGTCGGGCTGTGGGCATCGGAGACCGTCCGGGCGGGCATCGAGGCGTCGCTGGCAACGCTCGGAGTCCGGTTCGACGTCTGGAAGAGCGAGGGGTCGCTCCACACCGAGGGCTGGGTCGAGCGGGCGATCGAGCGCCTCCGCGATGGCGGGCATGTCTACGAGGCCGAGGGTGCGCTGTGGTTCCGCTCGACCGCCTTCGGGGACGACAAGGACCGGGTGATCATCCGCTCCGACGGCCGGCCGACGTATTTCGGCTCGGATATCGGCTACGTGACCGAGAAGTTCAGCCGCGGGTTCGACCGCCTCATCTACATCTGGGGCGTGGACCATCACGGCACGGTCGCCCGGGTGCGCAATGCGGCGGAGGCGATGGGCTACGACCGGGCCGCCGTCCAGATGCTCCTCGTCGCCTGGGTACGCTTCGTCCTCGACGGCGTCGAGGTCTCGATGTCGAAGCGAGCCGGTGAGTTCATCACCCTCGATCAGCTGCTCTCCGAGATCGGTGCGGATGCCGCGCGCTGGTACTTCGGCTCGCGGGCGCCGACGACCGAGATCGACCTCGACATCGAGCTCGCCAAGAAGCAGTCATCGGAGAACCCCGTCTACTACGTCCAGTACGCCCACGCTCGGATCGCCTCGATCCTCCGCAAGGCTGCCGACGCGGGGCTCGCGCCGGCGACCGACCTCGGCGGCGCGGTGTCCGGCGCCCCGGAGGCCGCCCTCGCCCGGGTCGTCGTCCGCCTGCCGGACGTCGTCGAGGACGCGGCCGGCGCCGAGGAGACCCAGGGGATCACCGCCTTCGCGACCGATCTCGCGACCTCGTTCCACGCCTTCTACCGCGACGCCCGTGTCGTCGACCCCGATGCGCCGGAACGGTCGGCGGCGCGCCTCGCCCTCGTCGATGCGGCGAGGATCACCCTGGCGAACACGCTCCGCCTGCTGGGGATCTCGGCGCCGGATTCGATGTAGGACCAGCCCCGGAGCGGGCGGGCGCCGACTTCAGCCGGCGAAGCCGAGGACGTTCGCCAGGTGGGCCCGGATCGCGTCGTCCGAGCCGACGATCACTGGGACCTCGGTGTCGGACGGGCGGAAGACGTCGCTGTGCGGCAGCTTGGCGGCCGCAGTCGTCGCGGCGGACTGGAACCCGTCCGCATCGGCCTTGGTGTCCCACTGGGTGACGATCGCCACGCCCCAGGCGCCGTTCGGTCCCTCGACGAGGGCGACCCGGTCGCCACCCCAGCCGGCGGCGGCGTCGGAGGCGGCGCTCGCCGGGACGCCGCCGGCGATCTCGAGCCACTCCCGGAGGAGGAACTCGCCGAACGTGTCCTGCAGGCTGACCTTCCAGCCCGAGCCGAGCCTCGAGGCGAGGTCGGCCGGGAAGGAGACGGCGATCGGCTCCTCGTGGTCGAGATACTTCTGGGAGTGGAGGATCTGCTCCGTCGAGTCGGGCGGCTTGGCGTAGACGGCGTCGACCGCCGGCCAGCCACCGCTCGTCTGGATCCCCTCGACGAAGGCGAGGCCGCTCGTGTACGGGAACAGGAGGTCGTCCTTGAGGAACGGGGGCATGGACGCGAGGACGGCCGCCTGGGCGGGGTTCGTCGAGCCCTGCAGCAGCTGCAGGGTCTGGAGCGGGGTGAGCCCCTGCTGGGCCCAGTCGGACATGAGGAGCGTCGCATCGCCTTCGGGGAGGGAGAGGCGGGCGAGCGAGCGGTCGCCCTGGTCGGCCACGGCCGTGCCGAGCTTGGTCAGGTCGAAGTGCTGGTCCTGCAGGGCGTGATCGTACTCGTGGGCGAACGAGACCTGCTCGATCGGACCGAGGCCGCCCGTCTCCGAGACGACGTACATCTGTTTCGTGTCCGGCCGATAGAACCCGGCGACCTGGCTGGTGAGCATCGACAGGAGGAGGTCCTTGAGCGAAGCGTCGGCCGGGAGCAGGCCGAGGGCCTGGTAGAGCTTCTGCTCGCCGGCGATGAGGGCGGGCGGGTTGTCCTTGTCGAATCGGGACCGGAGTTCGGTCGCGAGGTCCGCCGTGCTGAGGACCTTCGGATCGACCGGAGCGAGGGCGGTGAGGCCACGGATCTGTTGGACCTGCTGCTCGATGCGGGCGTAGACCTCGGCGGCCGGCTCCGGCGTCGCGGACGGGCCGGGCGAATAGGGCTGGAGGGTCGGCGTCGGCGAGGCGGCATTGCCCAGCGCGCCACAGCCGGACGCGACGACGGCGAGCACGCTCGCGGCGACGGCGATGGCACGGAGTGGCGCGGCCCGACGGGTTCGTGGGTCGCGGTGGATCGGCACGGCGGGATGGTCGCATACGGGGCTCAAGGGCGCGTAAAGGATCGCGGCCGGGCGTCGGGTCGCCGCACGCGGGGCGTGCCTTCATGTCCGTTTCTTAATCGGTTCGGCGCTTGTGGCTGAACACGGGCTGCCTAGTGTTCGCGCTGGAACCTCCTCACGTTCCAACCTCCCTCCCTCCGACGGGGAGCGCCGATTGGGCAGGCGCTCCCCGTCCTCCTTTTCCGGCGGATCTCGCATCGGTTTTGCGTCGACGCCGCCGGGCAAGCCTCCTCGGCGGAGGAGGGAGCCTCCGATGAGCCGGCTGTGTCAGAATCGCCGGCGATGGAACTCACCTGGTATGGGCGGACGTGCGTCCGCATGCGCGGCAAGGACGCCGTCGTCGTCGCCGACCCCTATCCCTCGATCGTCGGGCCGACGGGACGCGGTATCACCGGCGAGATCGTCACCTACAGCCACCCCGACGATGCCCCGCCAGGCAAGCCCAAGGGACGGGTCTCCCGTGACGGCACGACCGTCCTGCCGACGAGCCTCGAAGCCGCCTTCGTCCTCGACGGACCCGGCGAGTACGAGGTCCGTGATGTCCTCATCACCGGCGTCCGCACCTATCGGGACGACGCCAAGGGCGCCCAACGCGGCCGCCAGACCGCCTTCGCGGTCGAGATCGACGGCGTCCACACCGTCCACCTCGGCGACATCGGCCATCTGCTGACCGAGGAGGAGCTCGGCGACCTCGGATCGATCGACGTCGCCTGCGTGCCGGTCGGCGGGGTGCTGTCGGCACCCCGCGCCGGCGAGCTCATCGCCCAGCTCGACCCACGGATAGTGGTCCCCATGCCCCTGTGCGACGACGAGGCCGATTGCGCCGACGCCCTGGCCCGCTTCTTCCACGAGCTCGGCGGAGCGGCCCCGTCGGCCGTGGCCCGCCTGTCGGTCCTGCCGTCCAGCCTGCCGACCGAGACGACGACCGTCCTGCTCGAGGCCCGCGGGCGGCCCTGATCGCGAGCCCCCGTCGGCCTACGTCCGGTCGAGGACGACCCGACCCCGCTTGACGACCGTCCGGACGAGCTCGGCGCCCGGCCAGTAGGGGATCTGCTCCGCGGTCGGCACGCGCCAGACCACGAGATCCGCCTGCTTGCCGGGCTCGATCGAACCGATCTCGTCTCCGAGCCCGATGGCATGCGCGGCGTTGATCGTGGCGGCCACCAGCGCCTCGGTCGGGCTCATGCCCAGGGAGAGGCAGGCGACGGTCATCGCCAGCGGCAGGCTCGGCACCGGAGACGTGCCGGGATTGAAGTCGGTGCCCAGAGCGACCGGGATCCCGGCCTCGATGAAGCGCCGAGCCGGCGCCACGTGATCGGCCATGAGGAACCAGGTGGTCGCCGGCAGCACGGTCGCGACGACCGGGTGGTCCGTCGAGGCCGCGGCGGCCAACGCGGCGACGCCGGCATCGGACGGCACGGCGAGATGGTCGGCCGAGGCCGCCTCGACTTCGACCGCGAGCTCGGCGCCGCCGGACGGGGCCAGCTCGTCGGCATGGAGCCGCGGCGTCATCCCGTATGCCGCCGCCGCGGTGAGGATCCGCCGGCTCTGGTCGGGCGTGAAGACGCCCTCCTCGCAGAACACGTCGGCGAACCGCGCCCGGCCCTGGGCCGCCACACCCGGCAGCTGCTCGTCGAGGATCGATCGGACGTAGGCCTCGGTCCCGTTCGGCCGTGACCGGAACTCGGCCGGGACGGCGTGAGCGCCTAGGTACGTCGGGACGACCTCGATCGGCCCCTCGGCACCCAGGCGGAAGGCGATCTCGAGGAGCCGCAGCTCCGTGGCCAGGTCGAGCCCGTAGCCGGACTTGGCCTCGATGGTGGTCGTCCCGTGGCCGAGCATCTCGTCGAGCCAGCGCCGCCCGTGGGCGGCCAGTTCCTCGTCGCTCGTAGCCCGGGTGGCGGCGACCGTCGAGAGGATGCCGCCGCCGGCGGCGAGGATCTCGAGATAGCCTGCGCCGCGCTGGCGGAGGGTGAGCTCGCGCTCCCGGGTGCCGCCGAACAGGAGGTGGGTGTGCGGATCGACGAGCCCGGGAGTGACCGTGCCTCCCGCTGCATCGACCGTCCGAAACCGATCGGGGGAGAGGCCGGCCCCCCGGATCGCGGCCTCGACCGCTGGTCTGTCGCCGACAGCCAGGATCCGATCGCCCCAACAGGCGACGACCGGCCCGGCCGCCGAGGCCGTACCGCCGGACGCGGCGGCGCCACCGGGATCCGTCGTCAGAAGTGCCGCGTCGGCCTGTTCCGCGCCCCGCCGCAGCCCGCCGGCCAGCGTCGCGATCTCCGCGGCACCGACCACGAGGAGGCCCTGACCGGGGCCATCGCCGCGCCCGCCTTCGATGATCCGGAGGGTCATCGAGCGCCCGCCGGCCCGAGGCTCATCGAGCGCCCGCCGGCCCGAGGCTCATCGAGCGCCCGCCGGCCCGCGGCTCATCGAGCGGCCGCCAGCCGGAGCTCGAGAGCCTGCAACGGCGAGAAATCGCGGAGCTTGAGGAAGTCGGCTGCGGCGCGGAGTCGGTCCTCGACTGGGGCATCATCGTCGGCCCCGGCGCGGTCCGCGACTGCGAGCAGGGCCGCCAGCGGAGCGAGGCCGATCAGTTCCGACTCGGCGAGCTCGACGCCATCGGCGGCGGCTTCGTCCCGAACCGTCTCCCAGACGAGCCAGAGCGGCGTCTCGGCGAAGTCGAGGAGGTTCATCGAGACCTGGGCCCGGGTCGGGTGACCCCGTTCCGGCTCACTGACCTCGAAGCCGTTCGCCTGGAGGCGGGGCAGCCCGCCGCCGGACTCCCGGATCCGTCGGGCGATGCGGCGGGCCAGCTCGACGTCGGCGGAGTCGAGGTTGATGTTGTAGGCGATGAGGAACGGCCGAGCCCCGACCGCGACGGCCCCCGCCGAGGGGTGGATCCTGGCCGGCCCGAAGTCGGGCTCGCGACCGGCGTGGTCGATCTCGGCCCGCAGGCCCTCGTACTGGCCGCGCCGGACATCGGCGAGCTTGACCCGGTCCGAGCGGGTCGCGGCCGCGGCGTAGAGATAGACCGGCAGGTCGAAGCGCTGGGCGATCCGGCGACCGAAGCGGCGGGCGTACTCGATGCACTCGTCGAGCGTCGTCTCGCCGAGCGGGACGAACGGCACGACGTCGACCGCCCCGATGCGCGGGTGTTCCCCGGAGTGCTCGTCCATGTCGATCTCACGGATCGCCCGGGCGACGAGCCGCTCCAGCGCCTCGCTGACCGGATCGGCCTCGCCGGCCAGCGTGAGGACGCTCCGGTTGTGGCTCGCGTCGCTCGTCCGGTCGAGGAGGTAGACGCCTTCGACGGCGACGATGTCGTCGCACATCCGCTCGATCACGTCGAGGCGCCGGCCCTCACTGACGTTGGGGACTGACTCGATGAGTGCCATGCCGCCGTATCGTGACACGGCGGCCGCGTCGATGGCCGTCGAGGGGCGATGGTCTCGCACCCTGCGCCTAACGAGTGTTAGACGATAGACTAACGAGCCTCCCCGCCCCGGCCCGCCCCGAGGAGTCCGACCCGATGCTCCAGCGCCTCGGCTTGCTCCAACAGCGCGACTACCTCAAGTACTGGAGCGCGTCGACGGTCAGCCTGTTCGGCACGCAGGTCAGCCAACTCGCGATCCCCGTGATCGCGGTCCTGCTCCTCGACGCCACTCCGTTCGAGGTGGGCCTCCTCGCGACCGTCGAGATGCTGCCATGGATCTTCTTCACGCTCCCGGCCGGCGTCTGGGTCGACCGCCTTCCGCGGCGGCGGATCCTCATCGGTGGCGATCTCGGCCGGGCCATCGTCCTGGGCTCCATCCCGGTCGCCTGGGGCCTCGGGGTCCTGACGATCTGGCAGCTCTACGTCGTCGGTTTCGCCAACGGCGTCCTTACGGTCTTCTTCGACGTCGCCGACCAGTCCTACCTGCCGACCGTCGTCGACAGGGAGGAGCTCGTCGAGGGCAATGCCAAGCTCCAGGTCAGCGCGTCCGCCGCACAGATCCTCGGCCAGCCCATCGGTGGCTCGATCATCGCCCTCGTGAGCGCCCCGTTCGCGGTGACGATCGACGCCCTGAGCTATGTCGGGTCGGCGACGCTCATCTCCCGGGTGAAGCGGGTGGAGGCCTCACGGACCGGACCCGGCGGGGAGGGAGGCGATGCACCCGCCCGTTCCGGCATGCGGACGGAGATGGCCGAAGGCCTCCGCTACGTCCTCGGCAACCCGATCCTCCGCAGCATCGCCGCCTGCACGGGCTCGTCGAACCTCTGCACGAATATCGTGTTCGCGGTCTTCGCCGTCTACGTATACCGCGATCTCGGACTCAGTCCTGCGGCCATCGGCCTGGTCGGCGGCATCGCCGGGTTCGGGATCCTTGCCGGGGCGCTCATCGCGAACCGCCTGGCGACGCGGTTCGGTGTCGGAAGGACGATCGTCGGCTCGGCCCTCCTATACGGACCGGCCGGCCTCCTCATCCCGCTCGCGCCCGCCGATGCTCCCATCCCATTCTTCGCCGCCGCGATGTTCCTCTCGAGCGCGCTCGCCATCGTCTACAACGTCAACCAGGTCAGCCTGCGCCAGGCGATCACCCCGGAGCGCCTCCTCGGTCGTCTCAACGGGACGATGCGGTTCCTCGTCTGGGGGACGATGCCGATCGGGTCGCTGCTCGGTGGCATCCTCGCCACGGTGCTCGGCACCCACGAGGCCATCTGGATCGGATCGATCCTCCTGGTCTTCACGTTCGTGCCGCTCCTCTTCTCGCCCGTCCTCCCGCTCCAGAAGATCCCACCGCAGGCGACCGACGAGATGGCCGCGGCGGGACCGGTCGCCACGATCGGGCAGCTGACGGGCGACTCGGGCGGCCGCCTCGTCGGTGGAGCGGTCGACGAGCGCGTGGTCGGTGGATCCGTCGAACCGGCGACCTACCCCGAACCCGACTGAGCCGACGCGCCGTCCCGGCCGCGGTCAGCCGCGGTCGACCATCGGGATCCGGACCCCGCGCTCACGGGCGACCTCGAGGGCGCGCTCGTAGCCCGCATCGGCGTGGCGGATGACGCCCATGCCGGGATCGGCCGTCAGGACCCGCTCGAGCTTGCGAGCCGCCAGATCGGTGCCGTCGGCGACGGCCACCATACCGGCATGCTGGGAGTAGCCGATCCCCGTCCCGC
This sequence comes from uncultured Chloroflexia bacterium, assembly GCA_963745405.1. Classification (GTDB taxonomy): domain Bacteria; phylum Chloroflexota; class Limnocylindria; order Limnocylindrales; family CSP1-4; genus C-114. Next base: position 1,046,458 of record CAVUWY010000002.1, read on the forward strand.
CACCGTGGTGGATCGAGACCCACGTCGCGCCGGCGGCCGTGTTCACGAGGGCGTTGAGGAGCGGCCAGTCGGCGATCGCGTCCGAGCCATCGCGCATCGCCTCGGTCTCCCGGTTCGGTGAGGCCACGGAGCCTGCATCGAGGTGATCGCGGCCGATGACGATCGGCGCCGACACGACGCCCGATCTCACGAGCTCGTTGAAGGCAAGTCCGGCTCGCGCCCGCTCCCCGTAGCCGAGCCAGCAGATCCGGGCCGGCAGCCCCTGGTACGGAACGCTCGACTCGGCCATCTCGATCCAACGGCGGAGGCCGGCGTCGTCGGGGAACAGCTCGAGGACGGCCCGGTCGGTGGCCGCGATGTCGGCCGGATCGCCCGACAGGGCGACCCAGCGGAACGGACCCCGGCCCTCGCAGAATTGGGGCCGGATGAAGGCCGGCACGAAGCCGGGGTACGCGAAGGCGTCCTCGACGCCGGCCTCCTTCGCCATGGCCCGCAGGTTGTTGCCGTAGTCGAAGACGATCGATCCAGCCGCCTGGAAGGCGAGCAGTGCCCGGACCTGGGCGCCCATCGACTCGACGGCACGACGGACGTAGACGTCCGGCTGGGCGGACCGGAGGGCGAGGGCGTCGGGCAGGGCGATCTCGGCCGGGATGTAGCCGCCGAGGGCGTCGTGGGCCGAGGTCTGGTCGGTGACCACGTCGAAGCGTTCGCCCCGGCGGGCGAGCTCCGGCTCGATCTCGGCGGCGTTGCCGACGAGGGCGATCGACAGGGGACGGCCCGTCGTCGCGGCCTCGTTAGCCCAGGCGAGCGCCTCCTCGACCGATCCGGTCAGCCGGTCGACATAGCCGATGTCGAGTCGTCGCCGTGCTCGCGCCTCGTCGACCTCGATGACGATCGCGACGCCCTCGTTCATCGTGACCGCGAGGGGCTGGGCGCCACCCATCCCGCCGAGCCCGGCGGTGAGGACGACTCGGCCGCGGAGCGTCCCGCCGAAGTGCTGGCGGGCGCACTCGGCGAAGGTCTCGTACGTGCCCTGGAGGATGCCCTGGGTCCCGATGTAGATCCAGGACCCGGCGGTCATCTGGCCGTACATCGTGAGGCCGGCCCGCTCGAGCTCGCGGAAGACCTCCCAGTTCGCCCAACGACCGACGAGATTCGAGTTGGCGATGAGCACCCGCGGCGCCCACTCGTGGGTCCGGAACACGCCGACGGGCTTGCCGCTCTGGATGAGCAGGGTCTCGTCGTCGGCCAGGGCCCGCAGCTCGCGGACGATCGCGTCGAAGGCCGCCCACGACCGGGCGGCCCGGCCGGTGCCCCCGTAGACGACGAGGGCGTCGGGATCCTCGGCCACCTCCGGGTCGAGGTTGTTCATGAGCATCCGGAGCGCCGCCTCCTGCTGCCAGCCGCGGCAGGACAGCTCCGTCCCCCGCGGGGCACGGACGGGTCGGGCGCCCGGGAGGGCGGTCGCGGCGGTCACTGGAGGCCTTCGATGACCAGCTCGCCGAGCCGGCCCGGGCCGACCGAGCTGATCGAGACGATCCGGTCGTCGCCGTCGGCGAGATGGACGTGGTAGGTGAGAAGCCCGCCGGCGCAGTGGCCGATGTACGCCTGGTGTCCGCCGATCGTCGATTCGGCCGTTCCGGCGACGCCCCCGGCCTGGGAGCAGGCACCCGTGTCGAACGTTTCGCGCCAGCTGCGGAAGTACTCGTCCGAGAAGACACCGGGCTGGAGCCGGACGACCGAGACGACCGCGAGGTCGCCGCTCGTCGGCTGGGCGGCGACGGCGACCGCCAGGGCCGACAGGTCGGCCACGTGGGACGGGTCGGCGGCGTCCTGCGCCGCCGTGTCGGGGTCGGGGCTCAGGACGACACCGCCGACCGAGGGCGGCAGGACGGCGAGGAGAGACGGGTCGACGACGACGGACCCACCGGAGACGCCGGCGAGGGGCGAGCCGGACACGGCGGGCGCGGTCGGGCCGGCAGTCGACGGGCCGTCGATCGGCCGTGGTGTGCCGGTCTCGGCCGGGAGCAGCGAGCCGGCGACTCCTCCCTGGCCGGGCGACGTCGAGGGCCCGAATGCGCCGGCGAACACGGCGATCGATCCGCCGATGAGCACGCCGATCACGACGAACACCGCGACCGTCGCGACCGGTCCGGGACGTCGGGAGCCACGGTTCGTGCGTCGGGGACCGGACGCCACTAGCCGGAGATCCGCTCCGGATCGGAATCGGGCCTGACGTAGGCGGACTCGTAGAACTGCAGCGGATTGCCCTCGGGATCCCAGAAGAAGCAGAACGCTCCCCAGGCGGTCCGCACGACATCCTCGTGGCGAACCCCGGCGCCGGCCAGGCGCCGCATGGCGAGCTCGAGGTTGTCGACGATCACCTCGGGGACCACGCCTCCCTTGCGGAAGTCCTTGGGCTCGGCGCTCGCCACGCCGCCGGCGATGAGTGAGAGGCTCGTCCCCTGGGTGGCATCGAAGCGGACGAAGCGGGGCGTTCGGTACAGCAGCCGGAGGCCGATGACGTCGCGGTAGAAGCGGAGCTCTTCCTCGATGTCCTCGACGAAGACGAGCGCGCCGCGGACCTTGGAGACACTGCCCAGGGCACGGATCGATGCCACCGCTGACCTCCCATCGGATCGGGCCGTCGTGGACGGTGACGGTACACCCCCGACGACCGCCGATGCCGGGACGGTCACGACTGGCGACGGACGACCGCCGATGCCGGGACGGTCACAGCTCCCGACGGACGACCGCCGATGCCGGGACGGTCACAGCTCCCGACGGACGACCGGGAACCGGTCGTCGTCGACGACGAGGGTGAAACCGGCCGCCTGCCAGAACGCCGGCGTGGCGGCGCTCGTCGCGTCGGCCGGGCGATCGAGCTCCGGGTAGGCCTCGACCGCGGCGAAGCCCCGTTGGGCCAGGTCGTCGCAGACGGCTGCGACCAGCCGTGCTGCGTGGCCGGCTCCGCGCCCCGCGGCCGTCGTGGCGATGCAGGTGATCACGGCCGGCAGCGGCGCGTCGGGCAACTGGCGGTACAGCTCACGGACCCGGGCGGCCCGGGGGTACGCCGAGAGCGGTCCGAATTGGGCGTAGGCGACCGGCCGATCGTCGACGAGGAGGACCTTGGCGTAGCTGCCGAAGACCGCCGCGCCCCGGCTCAGGAGTGCGAGCTTGCGAGGCGCGTCCGCAGCCACCCTGGGTCGGGTGGCCGGGCGCGGCGCGAACGGGTTGTCGGCGACGGGGTCGGCGACCGGCGCGAAGGGGTTCGCCGCCGGGCCACCGCCGCTCGGGGCGAACGGATTGAAGGCGACCGGGTCGTCGTCCTCGCCGAACGGGTTGCGCGGCCGGGCCGGCGGGGCGGGTGTCCTGGCCGGCGCGGTGGGGCGGGCTCGCTTCGAGCCGCGGTCGGCGTCCTCCCAGTAGTCGCAGCTGCGATGGTCGAAGGCCGGGTCGGCGCACGGCGGCAGCAGCTCGAAGGTCGCCTCGTCGGTGACATCGACGATCCGGACGTCGGTCACGGCCGGGGTCCCGATCCACCCCCGCCGGAGGGATCGGCCAGCTCGGCGAGGCCGCCGTCGTGGACGAGGGCGATCGCGGCGGCGAGGTCCGGGCCGGGCTCTCGATCGTCGTGGAGGGCCGGAACGACGGCCCGCACCCGCGCCAGCGCCTCGACGACCCCGGCACCGGGGCGGGCATCCGGGACGAGGCCGAGCCGGAATTCGAGGGCCTGGGCGGCGCAGATGAGCTCGATCGCGACGATCCGCTCGACGTGCTCGAGGACCGCCCGGGCGTGGCGGGCCGCGACCGAACCCATCGAGACGTGGTCCTCCTGGTTCGCGCTGGTCGGGATCGAGTCGACCGAGGCAGGGTGGGCGAGGACCCGGTTCTCGGCCACGAGGGCGGCGGCCGTGTACTGGAGGAGCATGAGGCCGCTGTTCGTTCCCGGGTCCGGCGAGAGGAATGCCGGCAGGCCGCCGTTCAGATGGGCATCGAGGAGGAGTGCCGTCCGCCGTTCCGAGATCGAGCCGAGCTCGGCGACCGCGATCTTGGCCATGTCGGCGGCGAGGGCGATCGGCTCGCCGTGGAAGTTCCCGCCGCTGATCACGAGCCCGCCACCGGTCGCCAGCGTGTCCGGGTCGGCGACCCCGCCGCCGGGGAAGACGAGCGGGTTGTCGGTCGCCGAGTTGAGCTCGATGTCGAGGACCCGCCGGAGGTGGTCGAGCGTGTCGCGGACCGCACCGTGGACCTGCGGTACGCAACGGAGCGAGTACGGGTCCTGGACCTTGTGGGCGTCGACCGTGGTGGCTCTGCTGGAGACTCGATCCGCGGAGGAGGTGGCGCAGCTCGGCGGCGACCGCGACCTGCCCGGGATGGGGCCGGGCCAGCTGGTAGGCGGCCGAGAACGCGACCTCGGTACCGAGGAGGGCCTCCACCGACATCGCCGCCGCGACGCTGGCCGTCCGGGCGAGCCGGTCGGCGTCGGCGAGCATGAGCGCGGCGAGCGCACCCATCATCTGGGTCCCGTTGAGGAGCGGCGAGCCCCTCCTTCGCCTCGAGGACGAGCGGCTCGAGCTCGGCCTCGCGCAGGGCAAGCAGGGCCGGCACTCGCTGTCCGCGGAACTCGACCTCGCCCCGGCCGATCAAGGGCAGGGCCAGGTGGGCGAGCGGGGCAAGGTCGCCGGACGCCCCCACGCTCCCCTGTTCGGGGACGACCGGGTGGATGCCCGCGGCGAGGAAGGCTAGGAGCCGGTCGACGAGGAGCGGCCGGCAGCCGCTGTGGCCGAGGGCGAGAGTGTTCGCCCGGAGCAGGAGCATCGCCCGGACGACCTCGCGCGGGAACGGCGGACCGACGCCGGCGGCATGGCTGCGGAGGAGGTTCTCCTGGAGGCGGCGGGTCTCCGCGGCCGGGACGACGGTCGTCGCCAGGTCGCCGAAGCCGGTGGTGACCCCGTAGACGACAGCGCCCTCGGCGACGAGCCGCTCGATGACCTCGCGGGCCTCCTGCATCCGGGCTCTGGCGTGGACGTCGAGGCTCGCCTGCGCCCCGTGCCGGGCGACCGACTCGACATCGGCGATCGTCAGGTCGGCCCCGGTCAGCACGACCGTCCCATCGAGGCCGGGCGGCCCGACGGGGACGAAGTGGGCGGGCTCCGGCTGCTCGGCGTGCGTCACGCTCCGAGGATAGCCCGCGGTCCCTCGGCTATGCTGCCCGCCGTGCTTGCCTTCATCGACACGATCGTCATCCCGTTCCTCGACAGCCTCTACGGAGCCGTCGGCTATCTCGGCGTCTTCCTCGCGATGGCGATCGAGTCGGCGATGATCCCGCTCCCCTCCGAGCTGATCCTCCCGTACGCCGGATTCCTCATCTCGGACCCGACCCAGCTCGAGCCGCTCAGCCACTCCCCGTGGGCGTTCTGGATCGTCGTCATCGTGGCGACGCTCGGGAATACGGTCGGCTCCCTCATCGGCTACGCCATCGGCGCCTACGGAGGGCGGCCGTTCCTCGACCGGTGGGGCAAGTACGTCCTCATCAGCCCCCACGACATCGAGCTCGCCGAACGCTTCTTCGATCGATACGGCGCCGCGACCGCGTTCTTCAGCCGTCTGCTTCCAGTGGTCCGGACCTTCATCAGCTTTCCGGCCGGGGTGGCCCGCATGCCGCTCGCGACGTTCATCGTCTTCTCGACGGCCGGGGCGTTCCTCTGGTCGACCGCCCTCGTCTTCGCCGGGACGCAACTCGGGGCGCACTGGGAGGACATCCGCCACACCCTCCAGCCGTTCGACACGCTGCTCGTGGTCATCGTCGTCGCCCTCGTCGCCCTGTTCGTCTGGTGGCGGGTGGGCCACCCCGGCTGGAGACGGGCCGCCTGAGCCCGCTCACGCCCAGGGCGTGGCTCCCGGCGGGCGCACGTGGGCGAGGTCGTTGAGGAGGATGAGCCTCGCGTCGGACGGCCCCGTCCCGTGCTCGAAGCGGAGGACGGTGAGGTTCACCTGGTCCTGCTGAAGGCGGAGGCGGAACTCGCGGACGGGCAGGCCGAGGGCGACGCAGACGAGGATCCGGTTGAAGGAGCTGTGGGCGACCGCCAGGATCGGCAGCGCCGGGTCGACCGGGGATCCCGCGCCCCCGCCACGCGGTGGGGCGTCGTTCGCTGCGGCGTTGGCCGCGAGCAGGTCGATGAGGAAGTCGCGCGCCCGGATCGCCACGTCGTCGCCGGATTCGCCGCCCGGGCAGCGGATCCCGGCCGGATCCGCCTCCCAGGCCTGTCGGCGGGTGGCGTCCCGCGCGTCGATCTCGGCGTAGGTCAGGCCCTCCCACTCGCCGTAGTCCATCTCGGCGAGGCGGGCATCGGTCTCGACGGCGGGCACCCGTCCCGACAGGCCGGCGGCGACGATCCTCGCGGTCTGGTGCGCCCGGACCAGGGGACTGGCGACGATACCGGCGAAGGAGACCTCCGCCAGCCGGCCCGCCAGGGCGTGGGCCTGCGCTCGGCCCTCCTCGGACAGCGCGATATCGAGCTTCTGTCCGAGATGCTGCTCGGGCACTGAACGAGGCGTCAGGCCATGCCGAGTGAGGACGAGCGTGAGCATCGCGGCAAAGTGTAGGATGCCGGCCGGAGGTGGCAGCCGATGTCAGATGGACACGATCAGTCGCAGGTCGAGCCGGCCCACCACGACGCCCATGACGAGGTGCACGACGACGCCCATGGCGGCGGCACCGCGCATGACGCCCACGACACGCCGGCCCTCGGCCCGGCCGACTGGACGGCCTGGATCTTCGGGATCGCCGGGGTCGTGATCGGCGTCCTGATGTGGGCGGCCTTCGCGATCGCGACTTCCTGACGAGGTCTGCGGGACTGACCCGGCGACCTTGGTCTCGCTCGGGCTACGTGCCCCGATAGTTCGAGACCTCCTTGCGGCCGCCGAACACACCGACGCCCCACGTCCCGAAGTCGAGTGCGACCGCGGCGATGATGAAGATCCAGTTGAGGAGACTGAGGCCGTTCGGCTGGACGAGTCCGTACATGAGCGTGGTCCAGGGCAGGAACAGCCACCCGAGGCCCAACCAGACCGCCGAGCCGAGCAGCCCGTTCCAGTAGGCCTGGTCGTTCGACCAGCCCACGAGCAGGAAGAGGCGGGGTGCGATCACCCCCATGACCAGTGAGATGCAGCCCATCGATGACTCCCTCCGGGGGCCGATCCTCGACGGGCGCGCTGGACGCACCGCCTGGGCTCGGCCGGTCGGCGAAGACTACGGCATCGGCGAGCCCGCGGATAGGGTCTTTTGCGCCAGGCTGATCAACACGGGATCGTCCTAGAAGAGCCCGACGACCTCGCCGTTCTCGTCGATGTCGATGTTCTCGCCGCCCGGATGCGAGGGCAGCCCCGGCATCGTCCGCATCTCGCCGGCATAGGCGGTCAGGAAGCCGGCCCCGGCCGATAGGCGGACGTCGCGGATCGGGACCCGGAAGCCGGTCGGCCGCCCCATGAGCGTCGGATCGTGGCTCAGCGAGTACTGCGTCTTGGCCATGCAGATCGGCAGGTTCCCGAACCCAAGACCCTCGATCTGGCGGATCGCCTTCGCCGCGGCGGGCAGCAGGTCGACTCCGTCGGCGCCGTAGATCCGGGTCGCGATGGTCTCGATCTTGGCCGCCACCGGCATGTCATCCGGGTAGAGGTAGTCGAACCGCGGCGCGCCTTCCTCGGCGGCTGCCCAGACCGCCGCGGCGAGGGCCTCGGCGCCGGCCCCGCCATCGGCGAAATGGGTCGCGAGGACCGCGTTCCGTGCTCCGGCGGCGAGGGCCACCTCGCGGATGGCGGCATGCTCGGCCGGCGTGTCGGTCGGGAAGGCGTTGATGGCGACGACCGCCGGGACCCCGAAGGCGGCGACGTTCTCGATCTGTTTGGCCAGGTTCGCCGCGCCGGCCCGGACCGCCTCGACGTTCTCCGCCGAGAGGGCGGCGTCGAGCGGCTTGCCGGCGACGATCTTGCCGACACCACCGTGCATCTTGAGGGCCCGGACCGTCGCCACGATGCATGCCGCGTCGGGCCGGATGCCCGAGGTCCGGCATTTGATGTCGAAGAACTTCTCGGCCCCCATGTCCGCCCCGAAGCCGGCCTCGGTGCAGACGATCTCGTTGGTGGCGAGGGCCAGCCGGTCGGCGAGGATCGAGTTGTTGCCGTGGGCGATGTTACCGAACGGGCCGCAGTGGACGAAGGCGGCGCCGCCCTCGAGCGTCTGAAGCAGGTTGGGCTTCAGGGCGTCGCGGAGGAGGACCGTCATCGCCCCGGCGACCTTGAGGTCCTCGGCCGTCACCGGCGAGCCGTCCATGGTCGTGGCGAGGACCATCCGGCCGAGCCGGGCGCGCAGGTCGTGGAGGTCCGAGGCGAGGGCGAGGACGGCCATGACCTCGGATGCGACGGTGATCTGCCACTCCGTCTCGCGCGGCGGACCGTTCTCGCGTCCGCCGAGCCCGACGATCGCCCGCCGGATCGCCCGGTCGCTGATGTCGACGACGCGCGGCCACACGACGGAGGCCTGGTCGATCCCCAGCGGGTTCTTGTGGTGAAGGCTGTTATCGAGGAAGGCGGCGGCAAGGTTGTGGGCGGCGCCGATGGCGTGGTTGTCGCCGGTCAGGTGGAGGTTGAAGTCCTCCATCGGGATGACCTGGCTGTAGCCGCCACCCGCGGCCCCTCCCTTGATCCCGAACACCGGCCCGAGGCTCGGCTGGCGGATGGCGACGGCCGCTCGGTGCCCGATCCGGTTCAACCCCTGGGTGAGACCGATGGTCGTCGTCGTCTTGCCCTCGCCGAGCGGGGTCGGGCTTATCGCCGTGACGACGACGTACTTGCCGCGCGGGTTCGCCGCTTCGAGGCGGCGGATCGCCTCGATCGTGACCTTGGCCTTGGACGGCCCATAGAGTTCCAGCTCGTCGTCGCGGATCCCGAGCTCGGCGGCGACGTCGACGATCGGCCGAGGGGAGACCGCCCGGGCGATCTGGAGGTCGGACGGGAACCCGCTCATGAGAAGCTCCCGACCGGCCGGGCCGCCGCGACGACCCGGACGGCCGGCCGCGGGCCGTCTGCCGGGGTCGCCTTCGGCCGAGCGCTCCGGCGCGGTCGCGGGCGGGGACGCTCGGCGCGCGCCTGGGCTTCCGCGGCCTGCACGAGGTGGGTCATGAGAAGGGCGTTGGTCACCGGCCCGACGCCGCCGGGCACCGGGGAGAGGGCCGATGCGACCGCGCCGACCGAGACCGGATCGACATCGCCGACGATCCGGCCACCCACGACGTTGATCCCGACATCGACCACGACCGCACCCCGTTTGATCATCTGGCCGGTGATGAGGCCCGGCTTCCCCACGGCGACGACGACGATGTCCGCCGTCTTGAGCTGGGCCGCCAGGTTCGGCGTCCGCGAATGGCAGAGCGTGACGGTGGCGTTCTCGCGGAGCAGGAGGAGCGCCGCCGGCTTTCCGACGACGTTCGAGCGCCCGACGACGACGGCCCGCTTGCCGGCGATCGCGATCCCCGATCGCTTCAGGATCTCGACCGACGCCTGGGCGGTCGTCGGCAGGAACCCGTCGTGGCCGAGGGTCAGGCGTCCGGCGTTGAGCGGATGGATGCCGTCGATGTCCTTGGCCGGATCGAGCGTGTCGGTGACCGCCGAGAGCGGGATCCGCTTCGGCAGTGGCATCTGGACGATGATCCCCGCCACGAGCGGATCCTCGTTGAGCTGGGTGATCGTCGCCCGGAGACGGGCCGTCGAGGCGGCCCCGGGCACCTCGACGAGACGGCCGGCGATGCCGACGCTCCGGCACGTCCGCAGGATCTGCTGCAGGTAGACCGCAGACGGCGCGTCCCGACCGACGAGCACGACGGCCAGCGTCGGAGCGAAACCGTGACGCCGGCGGAACGACGCCACGTCGGCCTTCACCCGGGCCTTGATCTCGGCGGCGATCGGGGCACCGAGCAGGGAAGAAGCTTGCGGGCTCACCCGGCCATGCCCTCGTCGACCGGTGGGCGAGCGGCACCCGAGGCGACGACCGCGCGCGTCTCGGCAGCGAGGATCGCCACCTCGGCCAGGAGCCCGTCGACCCGCGCCGACAGGGTGGCCGCCAGCGCCTCGTCGCCGATGGATGGCAGGTTGATCTCGACGTTGGCCGCGGCGCCGCGAGCAGCCGCCTCTCCGAGCAATGCAGCCACGGCGAGGTCGCTCGAGGCGTTCGGGTTGCTCCGTCCGGCCAGCGACTCCGCCGTTGCGACGAGGTCTCGACACGCCTCGACGACCTCGAGCGGCACGGTCGATGCAGCGCGGGCCGCCGTGTGGAGCGACTCCGATCGTGTCGCTCGCTCCGCGTCGGTCTCACGGGGCAGCTTCATGGCGGCCGCATAGCCGCCGTATGCCGTGGCATCTTCGTCGGCGAGCCTGAGCAGCCGGTCCCCGAGTTCGTGGCCCGTCTGTCGCGCGGCTGCGAGGAGGCTCGCGTGGGCGGCGTACTTCGGCCGGTCGATCGAGAGGGACGCGACCATCGCGACGAGCTCCGCTCCGAGCGCCGCTGCGACCGCCGAGGCGCTGCCCCCGCCCGGCACGGGATCGGCCGAGCCGAGGCGTGCAGCAAAGCCGCCGACAGTCAGGTCGCGAAACGGGACGGCGGCGTCCTCCGGTGCCACGCCGCCGATTGTAGGTCGGCCGGTCGGGGGTGGGCGCGGTACCGGCGCGCCCATGTCCCAGACCGGCCGTAGCCCGGCCGGATGGGAGGGCACCCCGGCAGGGCTGCTCGACGGGTGTCGGTCGTCGAGCGTCTGTGGTTGCGGACGGTCCGCCCGCCGTCCGCGTCAGCGAGCCATCGAGCGACGTTCAGGCCGCCGGGCTCGCCTCGTCCAGGCCGTCGATCGTCCAGCGTCGCGTCCGATGTCCGAACACGAGGGCCAGGCGAGCGCGCGGCGTCTCGACCTCGAAGATCGTCCGCGGTCCGATCTCCATGCTGTAGGCCGCGGTCTCGTCACGGACGGCCGCCAACCTGGTGACGGGAAGCCGCTCGGCTCCCCAGGCGATCTCGCGCGGTCGCCCGTCGAACCAATCCGTCCGAACGCGGACGGGCACCGGTTCCACTCTGATCATCGCCATCGCTGGGCTCCTTTCCGGGGGCTATGTCGATCCCGCCGGACGGCCTGGGCACTTCGGGCTCGTCTGCAGAACGTCTGTTCTATCTGGCGTCGACTCTAGGCGAACGCCTGTTCTATGTCAAGCGGTTCTGCGGCATCGTCCGCGGGGTCCGTGCCACCTGTCTGGCACTCTCACCACAGGTTCCGAACCCGTGCGGTTCCCGACGTGCCTCAGACCGCTGATGCATCGCGAGGGCATCAGATCGGAAGGCCTGTCCCGACCGTCTTGATCAGCGCTTGCCGCGATGCATCCACGTGCATCGCGAGGAGAACGAGCCATCGACGGGCGATCAGTCCCGGACCTCGTGGCCCTCGCCTTCGTCGGGTCCTGACGCCGCTCGGGCCGACGCACCCGAGACCCCCGGCTCCGACCCGGCCCGAGCCCCATCACCAGCCCGGTCCCCAGCCGCAGCCGCAGTCCCCGAGCGGTGCTCCGGGGCGGTCATCGGGTCTCGCTCGAAGGGGGCCGGCAGGCCGCTCCCGAGAAGCCGGGCCCGGGTCAGCGTCCGCACGCCGTAGCGTTTCCTGATCGCATCCTCGGCCTCGACCAGGCGATGGCGACGGGCCTCGTCCGTACCGAAGAGCGAGAGCTGATCCCGCACGCCGAGGTTCGACGCGGTCACGCCGAGGAGCCGCACCCGCAGCCCTCGGACCTCCGGCCTGGCGAGCTCGATGGCGGTCCTCCAGATCGGCTCGGTCAGGTCGGTCGGCTCGGGCAAGGTCCGGCGTCGGGTCACCGTCCGGAACGACGAGTCGCGGATCTTCACCGTCACCGTCGCGGCACGGACGCCGGATGCCCGCAGGCGGCCCGAGACGCCCTCGGCCATCGCGAGCAGCGTCCGCTCGATCACCTCCGGGTCGCTCGTGTCGATGTCGAAGGTGTGCTCGTGGCCGATCGACTTCGCCGCCGCGCGGTCGGAGACAGGATCGGGGTCGACGCCTCGTGCCCGCGCGGCCAACGCAGCCCCGTTGCGCCCGAACCGGCGCTCGACGTGGGTCGGATCGAGGGCGGCCAGGTCGCCGATCGTCGTCACCCCGAGCTCGCGGAGCGCGGCCGCAGTCTGCCCGCCGACGCCCCACAGCCGGCCGATCGGCAAGGGTGCGAGGAAGGACGCCTCCTCGCCCGGTGGCACGACGACGAGCGCATCGGGCTTGCGGAGGTCCGAGGCGACCTTGGCCACGAGCTTCGTCGTGGCGACGCCGACCGACGCGGTGAGTCCAACCTCGTCCTCGATCGCCCGACGGATCGCCCGACCGATCGCCTCGCCGTCCCCGAACAGCGCCTGCGAGGCGGTCACGTCGAGGAACGCCTCGTCGATCGAGATGGGCTCGACGAGCGGGGTGAAGCGGCGGAGGATCGTCATCACCTCGACGCTCACGTCCTGGTACTTGGCCCCGTCGACCGGCAGGAACACGGCCTGCGGACAGAGCGCCGCCGCCGTCCGGAGGGGCATCGCCGAGTGGACCCCGAATGCCCGCGCTTCGTAGCTCGCGGCAGAGACGACTCCCCGATCCGTGGGTCCGCCGCCGCCGACGACCACCGGCCGGCCGCGCAGCTCCGGCCGGTCGCGCTGCTCGACCGAGGCGAAGAACGCATCGAGATCGACGTGGAGGATGGTCCGCTCGGCCATGCCGTCCTCAGGCCACCCAGTCGCCGTGGAGGAACGACGAGAGGAGGAGGGCAAGGAACATCGTCGATCCGATGACCCAGGCGAGCTGGAGCCGGGGGCTGCGGACCTCCGCGAGGACGACGAAGGCCGGGAAGACGACCGCGACGAGGCGGGCCGTCGAGGTGAGCGGGGTGGGCTGGATCCGGGTCGCGATGAGGGCGAGCTGGGCCGCTGCGAGGAGCGTGTACGACAGCGGCAGTCGCCGGATGCCGACCACGAGCAGGACGAGGAAGAGGGCCAGCGTCACCAGGTTCAGCGCCTCGAGTGGATCGTGGTGGTCGATAGTCCACTGCCAGGCGGCCGCGAAGACGTCCCATGGCGGGTGGAAGTTCTTGCCGCCCCAGGCGTCCTGCGTGTCGAGCGGCGTCTGGCCGGTGACGAGCCCGGAGAAGACGAGGAAGCCGACGAAGCCGACGAAGGGCGCGAGGACCGCCAGCCCCGGCACGATCATGGGCCGGAACGAGGCCACAAGACCGGCCGACGCGGTCGGCCGAGCCTCCCGCCACGCACAGAACGCCTCCCAGCCGAGGGGCAGGACGAGGAAGAGGCCCTGGATCCGGGTCAGCGAGGCAAGGACGGCCGCCACGACGGCCAACCACCACAGCCGCTCCCTCGCGGCCAGCACCGCCCAGACGGTCGTGGCCAGGAAGACCGACTCGGTGAACGGAACGAAGAAGAAGAACGCCGCCGGCCAGATCGAGATCGCGACGACCGTCCGGCGTGCGGTCTCCCGGTCGAAGTCGCGCGCGACGAGGCGTTCGAGTCCGATCATCGCGGCGATGTAGCCGATCCCGGCGACGATGAGCCCGCCCAGAGCGATCGATATGCCGGGCAACCGCCCGACGATCCCCATGAGGGCCGGGAAGAGCGGCCAGAAGTTGGCGCTGTCGATGCCCGGCTCGTAGCCGAACGTCGCGACCTTGCTGTACCAGCAGGCGTCCCAGCGCTGGAAGACCCCGACGAGGGGGAACGCCGCGCCCTGGTCGGCGAGCGGCGGGATCGTCGTCCAGCCGTCGCGGGCAAGCTCGAAGTGACATGGTCCCGGGAGGGTCGCGGTCGCCCATAGGTAGGCGGCGACGAGCCCGAAGACGACCCGCAGGGTGACGAAGAGAAAGAGGGCGTCCACGACGCCGGGCGTCGCTATCGAGCGCCACGAGCGGGCGGGCGCGGGGGCGGGGACGGTCAATCGCATCTCCGGCATGATCGACCCCGGCGGGGATCGGCCCTCCGCCGGAGTGTATCGTTCGCGTCCATGGATCGGGCCGTCGCGGCAGCGGGCAGCGAAGTCGTCGAGGAGCCCTCCTCCTTCATCGGGCGGGCCGTCGAGCGCCACGCCGACGCCCTCCGCGCCGTCGCCATCGCCGTCGCGACCATCGGCGTGTACGTCTACACCTCGTCACGCGATCGGCAATCGCTCGATTACTTCGTCCGTCTCGCCTCGGCGTTCCTCGACGGTCGCATCTACCTGACCGACGCGCCGTCCTGGCTCAACGAGCTCATCCCCCACGCGCCCGGCGTGTACTACGTCGCCTATCCGCCCATGCCGGGCGTCCTGCTCGTGCCGTTCGTCCTCGTCTGGGGCCCGGACTTCCCGCAGCAGCTCGCCAGCTGCGTGTTCGGCGGCATCGGGGTCGGCCTCGCCTGGCTCGTCCTCGGCGAATTCGCCCTGACCTACCGGGTCCGACTGTTCCTGACCGCCGTGTTCGGCTTCGGGACCGTCCTCTGGTTCGTGTCGGAGGTCGGCTCGGGCTGGTACCTGTCCCACAGTGCGGCGGTCATGCTGATGATGGGGGCCGTCCTCCTGGCCCTCCGCCGGCAGGCCCCGTTCGCCGTCGGGCTGCTCCTCGGGGCGGCAGCCCTGTGCCGGCTTCCCGTCGCGCTGACGCTCCCCTTCTTCGCGGCGATGCTGCTCGACCTCGGCTGGCCGCCACGGATCCCGGCCGATCGCCGCGACGCCCTGAGCCGAGCCGTTCGACTCGGGGCTGGCATGGCCATCCCGATCGGCGCCTACGCGCTCTACAACATCGCCCGCTACGGGACGCCGATCGATCAGAGCTACGTCCTGATCCCGGGGGTCCTCGACGACCCCATCTACGCGAAGGACGGCATCCTGTCGATCACCTATATCCCCCGTCATATCTTCGCGATCTTCCTGCGCAGCTGGAACTACGTCGACGACCCGCCGTTCTTCCAGCCGTCGTGGTGGGGGCTCTCACTCTTCCTCACCACGCCACTCTTCCTGTGGCTGGCGAGGGCCCGCCTTGGCGACCCGCGGGTGGCCTGGGCGGCGATCGCCACCGCGCTGGCCCTCGTCCCCATCGTCACCCACGGCAACGTCGGGATCAGCCAGTTCGGCTACCGCTTCAGCCTCGACGTCCAGCCGCTCCTGTTCGTCATCCTGGCGACCGTCTTCGAGCGGGGCATGTCGCGCCTGGCGGCGGCCGCCGGCGTCGTCTCGATCGCCGTCTGCGCCTACGCCATCTGGGCGATCAGCATCGGCTTCGTCTCGTATTGAGCTCCCGCCGAGTCAGCTCCCCGGGCGCCGGACGGCCGGGGTCGAGCGGGCCGGCCTGGGCGGGTCGGCCGGACCTCAGCCCTTGGGCTCGACGACGATGGTGACCTCGGGCGTCATGCCCGAGAAGACCTTGACGGCCACCTTGTAGGTGCCGAGGGCCTTGAGCGGCTCCTCGAGGTCGACCTTGTGGCGATCGATCTCGATCCCCCGCCGGGCGAGCGCGTCGGCGATGTCCTTGGCGGTGATGGAGCCGTACAGCTTGCCGCCATCGCCGACCTTGACGCCCATCGTCAGCGTCGTACTGGCGATCCGGGTGGCGTAGATCTCGGCTTCCTCGCGCTCGCGCCGCCGCTTATCCTCGCGACTGGCGATGTCGTGCTGCCAGGCCCGATAGGCGCCGCCGGCGGCCGGGACCGCGAGCTTCTGGGGGATGAGGAAGTTCGTCGCGTAGCCGTCGGCGACGGTCTTGAGCTCACCGCTCTTGCCGAGCTTGGCGACGTCGCTGGTCAGGATCACCTTCACGCTGGGTTGCCCTCTCTGTTGAGCCAGGCCCGGGTCCGCGGACCGAGGCCGGATGTCTTGATCGCCTGCCCGGCTGCCTCGACGGCCCGGGGCACGCGACGGATCACGCGGCGGACGGGCTTCGGCGTCAGGCGCCTGATCTGGGCGATGTCCTGTTCGAAGGCCGCCGGCTCGATGCCGAGTTGATGGAGCTTCTCGTTGAGCAGTTCCGGCGGGACGCCGTCGAGGAACAGCTCGACGGCGAGGACGACGACGACGAGATCGTCGAGGCCGCCGATCACCGGGATGTCGTCCGGGATCAGGTCCCGTCCCAGAACGAGGTAGCCGGCCGCGCCGGCCAGCAGGGCCGTCCGCGCCTTCGGCATCCGCCGGTCCTGGACGAGCGCCGCGATGAGCCGGGCGTACATCGGCGCCCGACCGGCCAGCGGCAGGAACGCGGCGTAGCCGAGCATCCGGCGGACGACCACGCCGGAGCGGCTGCCGCCCTGGGCCCGACCCGTCGATCGTGAGCGTGCCATCCCGGCTGGTCACACCTCGAATACGAAGGGCGGGCCACGCTGGCTCGCCCGGGTCGAGCAGTGTACCGCGCAGTCCGGTTCCGGGACACGGCATGCCGACGGCCACGGGACGCCCGACGGGCCGCCCATCGCCCGGCGGGGTCCCTTGCCGCGAGGGGACCCGCGCTTGACATCGAACACCCGTTCTGTATCATCAGCGGGAAGGAGGCGCCCGTGACCAGACATGACGCCGAGCGCAAGGTGAAGATCCTCGATTACATCGCGGCCACCCTGCGCGCCCGCGGGTATCCGCCCTCGGTCCGGGAGATCGCCCGAGCGGTCGGCCTGGCCTCGACGTCGGCCGTCCACCATCATCTCCAGATCCTCGAGCGGGACGGCTACCTGGAGCGTGGCGCGGCCCAGTCGCGTGCCATCCGGCTGACCCCCACCGCCGCGATCCGCCTCGGCCTGGCGGCCGAGCTCGTGCCCCAGGCGGGCGCCGCGGAGTCGCGGGTCCTGCCCGTCATCGGCGAGGTCGCGGCCGGCGGCCCGATCGAGGCGTACCAGGACGCGTCGGAGACGATGGCCGTCCCGGAGATGCTCGCTCCCAGCGGTGACGCCTACGTCCTCAAGGTCCGTGGCGACTCGATGATCGAGGCCCACATCGCGGACGGTGACTTCGTCCTCATCCGGCCCCAGTCGACCGCCCGCAACGGCGACATCGTCGTGGCCCAGGTCGAGGAGAACGCGGTCACCCTGAAGCGGTTCTTCAAGGAGAAGGACAAGGTCCGCCTCAAGCCGGCCAACGCGTCCTATCCGGACCAGGTCTACGACGACGTCCGGATCCAGGGGAAGCTCATCGGCGTCATCCGCCGGCTCGACTGAGTCTCCGCTCGATCGCCGCCGGCCATCGCCGGTTCATATGTCCACCGGATCGTCCACAGCCCGCCCACAGTCGGCCGCAGTTCGTGGATGAGCCAGGACGATCCTGCGGTATTCGGGTGAGGGAAACGGCCGTCCGCAGCCCTACGATCGGCGGCATCCCTCCCTATCGGAGTCCCGCGTGATCGACCGCCTCCCGCCGCAGAGCCTCGAAGCAGAGCAGTCCGTGCTCGGCGCGCTCCTCATCGACCGTGACGCGATCATCGAGGTCGCCGACTTCCTCCGCCCGGAGGACTTCTACCGGCCGGCGAACGGCTCCATCTACTCGGCCGTCCTCGACCTGTACGAGCGTCGCGAGCCGATCGACATCGTGACCGTCGCCGAGACGCTCGAACGGGACGGAGCGCTCGAGACCATCGGCGGGCGGACCTACCTCTCGAGCCTGGCCAACCAGACGCCGACCGCGGTCCACGCCGTCCCCTACGCTCGGATCGTCGAGCGCAAGGCGGTCCTCCGCAACCTCATCGCCGCCGCGGGCCGGATCGCCGGCATCGGATACGAGGATCCTGCCGAGATCCAGGAAGCGGTCGACCGGGCCGAGAGCGAGCTCTTCACGGTGAGCCAGCGGCGGATCACCGTCGGGTTCAGCCGTCTCAATCGCCTCCTCCACGACGCCTACGACCGGCTCGACTACCTCCATGCTCATCGGGGCGAGATCAACGGCATCCGGACCGGCTTCAACGACCTCGATGCGCTGACGACCGGGTTGCAGAAGAGCGACCTCGTGATCGTCGCGGCGCGGCCATCGGTCGGCAAGACGAGCCTCGCCCTCAACATCGCCGAGCACGCCGCCGTCATCGACCGGAAGAGCGTCGGCGTGTTCAGCCTGGAGATGAGCAAGGAGCAGCTGGTCCTGCGGCTCCTGTCGAGCGTCGCCAACATCGACAGCCAGCGGCTCCGCAGCGGGTTCCTCGAGGAGCTCGACTTCGCCCGGATCGCACCCGCGATGAACTCGCTGTCCGAGGCCCCGATGTACATCGACGACACGCCGAGCATCTCGACGATGGAATTGCGCACGAAGGCCCGTCGACTGCAGGCCGAGTCCGGCCTCGACCTGATCATCGTCGACTACCTCCAATTGATGCAGGCCTCGACGACGAGCCGGGACGCGAACCGGGTCCAGGAAGTGTCGGAGATCTCCCGCGGACTCAAGTCCCTCGCTCGTGAGTTGTCGGTGCCCGTGATCGCCCTCTCCCAGCTGTCCCGTCAACCGGAGATGCGCGAGAGCAAGGAGCCACGCCTGTCCGACCTCCGCGAGTCCGGCGCGATCGAACAGGACGCCGACCTCGTCCTGTTCCTGTGGCGCGACAAGGAACGGTCGCAGGACGACGGCGAGCAGGACGGCGAGGTCGTGAAACTCAAGCTCGCCAAGCACCGCAACGGCCCGACCGGCGAGATCGACCTGTGGTTCAAGAAGCGGCAGACCCGCTTCGTGAGCTACGCCGGCGAGCGCTACGCGGAGGCCGGCTGAGCACGATTCGGTGCGGCGCCGCACCGATGGAGCGGCCTGCTTCGCAGCCGTTTCCGTCGTCCCTTGGGGCTCGATCGCCCGTCGCCGTCGCTCCTCTGCGGATTTCGTGCGAAAACCTACGAAAATCCACGTGAAAACTCGGTGCGCACACGCTTGACTGCGCGCGTATCCTCCCCTCCATGTTCGTGGCCAGCGGACTCGGGGCCCCGCTGACCCGCAGTCGACGTCAGCGCGTGGAGGTTCGACGAGGGTGTTCGAGGACCGCGTACTGACCTGCCGTGATTGCTCCGAAGAATTCATCTTCTCGAGCGGCGAGCAGGCCTTCTTTGCGAGCAAGAGTCTGCAGAACGATCCCCAGCGGTGTCCGAACTGCAGAGCGGCAGCCAAGCGAGCACGAACGGTGGGTGGGCCCCGCGAATACCACACGGCGATCTGCGGCGATTGCGGTGGCCAGGCCACGGTCCCGTTCGCGCCGCGTAACGATCGCCCGGTCTACTGCAGCTCCTGCTTCGACAAGGTCCGGGCGAGCTCGAGTTCGGAGAGCGCGAGTCCCGTCTGACCCGGCGTCCATCCTCGCGCCTAGACTCTCGTCGAGCCCCGCACGGGCGTGGCCGACCCGCGAGCGAGGGAGACACCGATGGGCGTGATCATCATCCGGGAGATGGTCGGTACGAGCCCGCGCTCGTGGAGCGATGCAGCCCGCCAGGCCGTCGCCACCGCATCGCGGACCGTCCGCAACATCCGGACGGTCGAAGTCGTGAAGTCCTCGGCGATCGTCGAGGACAGCGAGATCGTCGAATACCGGGTCGAGCTCAAGATCGGCTTCGAGTACGAGGGCTGACCAGGGCCGCTCCTGATCCGCACACCGAGAAGCGTCCACCGACCAACGCCGGCTGCCGAGCGCGTGCCTCGCAGCTAATCGACAGGTGAGCCCTCCGGGCGACCATCCGCCCATGGCGCTCCGACGGCCCGCCGGCCCGATCCAACCCAGCCCGGCCGCCCGATCGGTCGGCTCGGCACCAGTGCGGATTGACGCGGCGCCCGGCGCATCCGTATCGTCTCAACGACCCGACGTCTCCGCGACCCTCGCTCCCGGCAAGCCCAATGCCGCTTCGCGACCGCCTATCGCCGTCGGACCTGGCCGTCACGCGACCGCGGTACCGCCCAGTGCCCGCCTGGTCTCCGCCGACGTGAACAACTTTCCGATCCAGCAATCGAAGGTCCAGGTCCCGCCGTTGCGGGATCAGACGCTGGCACGCGACCGTCTCCTCGAGTGGCTCCACGCGAAGGTCACTCATCGGCTGGTCTTCCTCATCGCCGAGGCGGGCTACGGCAAGACCACCCTGCTGGCCGACTTCACCCGGCGCAGTCGCCTCCGGGTGATGTGGTATCGCCTGGACGAGACCGACCGCGACTGGGTCACCGTCCTCAACCACCTGGTGGCGGCGGGCCGGGTGGCGGACCCCTCGTTCGGCTCCTCCACGTGGTCGCTCCTCGGCGAGCTCGACACGGGCGTGGCTCCGATGCAGCACATCGTGGCGACCTACATCCGCGAACTCCAGGACATCGGGCAGCAGCCGGCGGCGCTCATCCTCGACGATTACCACCGCGTCGAGGACGTGCCGGAGATCCAGTACATCGTCCGCGAGATCGTCGCCCACGCACCGGACCGCCTCGCGATCGTCGTCGCCAGCCGACGACAGCCGT
Source organism: uncultured Chloroflexia bacterium (assembly GCA_963745405.1). Lineage (GTDB taxonomy): Bacteria > Chloroflexota > Limnocylindria > Limnocylindrales > CSP1-4 > C-114. Next base: position 1,066,953 of record CAVUWY010000002.1, read on the forward strand.
CGCTCCCGATCGCCCGCCTCCGTGCGCTCGGCGAGCTCGCCGAGCTGACCCGCGAGGACCTCCGTTTCGATCCGTCCGAGACCGAGCGGCTGTTTCGGGAGACCTACGGCAGACCGCTCGAACCCGACGTGCTCCACGAGCTCAACGATCGGACCGAGGGCTGGGCCGCCTCACTCCAGCTCGTCCAGGCGGCCCTCCGCGAGCGGTCGATGGGGGAGGCGCGGGCGTTCGTCCAGTCACTCAGCGGAGCGCGCGGGACGCTCCACGACTACCTGGCCGAGGAGGTCGTCGGCGACCTCGCTCCCGAGCTCCAGGCGTTCCTCATGCGGACGTCGATCCTCGCCGAGCTCGATCTGGAGGTCGCGGCCCTCGTTGCGGGGATCGACCACGCGACCGCGGAGCGCTTCGTCGACGATGCCGCGAGGGCTGGTCTCCTGCCCCGGACCGACGATCGGGCCCCGTCGAGGTACCACCCTCTCGTCCGGACGTTCCTCGAGGACCGTCTACGCCGCGAGATCGGCGACTCGGGAGTGGCCGATCTCCATCGGACGGTCGCCCGATTCGGCGAATCGCGTGACTGGAAGCTCGCCGCCCAGCACTACGCGGCGGCCGGCGACACGGACGAGATCCATCGCGTCCTCGTCGCCTCGATCCAGGACATCATGGGCGGCGGCGGCTTCGCGGTCGCGGAGTCGTACGTCCGCCGCCATCCGGAGTTCGGCGCCGACCCGACCTTCGGCCTCTTCCTCTCCCGGCGCGACCTCTACGCAGGCGACTTCGAGCGCGCCCGCTCCCGCGCCAGCGCCGCGGTCGACGCCTTCCCTGCCGAGTCAGGCACCCACCTCTCGCACCTCGCCCTGGCGAATCAAATGTCGATCGTGGCAATGACCGGAGCGATCGACAAGGCTGCGGAACTGGCGGATGAACTGCATTCCAGACGCCCGGAATATGGGTTGGACCTCATTGCTCGCGCGACGATTGGTACAGCCGTGGTTTCCACGGATGGCGACCTTCAAGCTTTTGAGCGATTGCTCATCGAGGCGATGAGCCATCAATCGCGCCGGAGGCAGCATCACTACGTGGGGATTACGAGCCTGAACCTCGCCGTTACGTGCATTGCGATCGGAACTAATTTCGATGCGTTAGACCACGCGAATCGGGCGATCGGTCTCCTCTCTTCGACTTCGGAGGGCACTGAGCTCCCCACAGCTCGAATCGCACGCGCAGAGGCATTGATTCGTATCGGCGAAATCGCGGAAGGGGGAGCGGAGCTCAGACGAGCCGAAGCAGCGCGGGGGCCGGCACGCCAGATGGCTCTGCTGGAAGCCGCCGATATCGAGTCGCGATATGGCCGCCAGGGCGAGGCCTTGCGTCTCCTTGCCGAGGTCGACGAAACATCTCTGGTTCCAGGCGAGGCCGACTTTCGGAGAATTGTGCTTGCCGAACTGGTTGGCCGGGAGGGCGACTTCGAACGCGCCAGCGTCCTGCTCGCTGAGTCCAGCGAGATGAGGCTGCGTGAGACCGCTGCGTTCCGCGGTCGGTGGCTCATGGAGGGAGCTCGGCTTCAGTTTCGAGCCGGAAGAGATGGCCGCGAACTACTTGATCAGGCCCGACTGGTGCTCCGCCGACAAGGAGCGGCTTACTGGCTCCAGACCGCCGACCTCATCGATGCCACACACCAAGACGCGCCACGACTTAGCGAAGTCATTTCTAACGTACTCGCATCACAACCTTCGATCGCGAGTGTTTGCGCAGACGAACTCGCGCCGCGCCTTGGACAACTCCCAAGTGGGCCCACCGAATTGCTGCACCAAGAGGCTCGACTTAGACCCGAACGCTGGAGACCAATCGTAAGGCGAGCGGTACTCGATGGCTCGTCGTCCTCCGCGCTGGCGGCCGCCGTCATCCTGGACGAAATCGGAGAGGCCTCCGATGTTCCGTTGCTCCGCGAGTTTGCCCGCGTTCGAAAGGGCGAGGCCGTGTCGCTCGGCCGAGGCCTTGCGCGCCGAACGGCTCCGCGGTCCCACATTAATGATCTGGGCCGCGTTTCGATCGCAGTCGGAGATCGCGTCGAGGACAACTCCGCGATACGGCGCAAGGTGCTGTCGCTGGTCTGCTTCCTCACGACGCGTCCCGGTTTCGCTGCGACGCGGGACCAGGTGCTCGATGCGCTATGGCCGGACTTGGAGCCCGACGTGGCGGTCAATTCCCTAAATCAGACGATCTACTTTCTCAGAAGGGTCTTCGAGCCCTCCTATCGCGAGGATGAGTCGGCTCAATACGTTCACCACTCGGGAGAAGTGGTCCGGCTAGACACCGAACTCGTGTCGAGTCAGAGCAACCGCTGTCAAGACCTCTGCCGCGATGCCCGTCTCACGCTCGACCCTGATCTGGTCGACCGCCTAACGGCCTCTTACACGAATCGGTTCGCACTGGACTTCGAGTACGAGGAATGGGCCGCGCCATTTCGGCAGACACTTCACGCCGCCTACCTGGACGTCGTCGAACAGGCGATTCGCGGAGAGATCGCTCGCGGGCAATTTGATCGCGCGGGGTACCTACGCCCGTTCCGCCATGAGGGTTGACCCAGAGGCTGACCCAGTCGAAGGGGCTCTCTTGCAGATCTACCGGTCTACCGGGTCGTACTCGGCTGCAGCAGAGCAAGCGTCCCACTACCACTCGCTTGGCTTCGACGACGATGTTCTCGCCGGTGCGTGAATCGACTCGATAGGTAACGTGCCGTATTGACCGGTGGCGTCCGGCATCCCTATAGTCCGGCCCACTTCGTAGTACTCCAGTACTAGGAAGCAAAGTTAAGTACCTCGGACGCGCCGATGCACCACCTGAAATGGGCACTTAGGGTGGGGCGGAGCGAGTAGTGCAACCGACCGACCTAGTCATTAGGTCGGTTTTCGTGTCTCAAGGGACACGGAGGCCGCGAGGAGGATCGAGCGTGACGCCCGAAACGCTCAACAAGGGCTGGTAGTCGCGGCTCGCTGGAGTACGACCGATGCGGTTCGTACTCTTGCGTCTGGCTGCCGCTCTGAGCGCTATCGTCGCTCTCGCGCTGGCAGGGGGGGCGTCCCTAAGGGGCTTCTAGTACGTTGGTCGGGTTCTGAGGCGAAGTCGGAGGGATTAGAGTTCGGCTCGATACCGAGATCCACATGAGGACTCAGTTGCCGAAGGCCCTGAAGCTCTACATCTCTGGGCTCGTGTCGCCGCTGCAGTTGCAACGGTCGTCACGAGCCTTGTCGTTTCCCATCGACCCTCGCATTGCCATCCTCGGCGCGGATGGGTCGGACGCGTTCAGCGGAGGCTGGGTTGGCCTCGCGTTCTGGATCATCGTCACGCTCATGGCCTCGGCCTTGCCCGTTCGAGATGCCCGGAGGTACTCTGGCTCGCGGTTTCGATTGCGCCGATCATCGCGGCGATGAGCCTTGGCGGGCCGACTGCGGCAGCGTGGGTCGCCCTGATCGGGTCGACCGAGCTCCGTGAGATACGCGGGCGAATCCCCTGGTACGGAACGCTCGCCAATCACGCCGGGATTGTTCTTCCTGCGATCGTCGGGGCCGTCGGTAATGCAGGCGGTCGGGCGGTCGACGCCGGATGCCACGCGTCGACTTCTTCGCGACGATTCTCGGGGCGGCGTGTCTTCTTCGTTCTGAACCTCGATTCTCGCCTCGTCGCTCAGCGCTCCGGACGCGAGCGACGAGTTCAGACGTGCGATCTGGCTGACGCTCGCGGCTATCGGCAGCCAACTTTCTCGCACTTGCACCGCTCGCCTGGTTGATGGCGCAGATCTACCAGCTGCCAGGCGTCGGCTGGTGGGCGACGTTGCTGTTCGCGCTGCCGCTGTATACGACGCGGGTCGCGCATCACCGGTTCGTCGAGATGCGCGAGATGTTCACCCAGACGATCGAGAGCCTGGCGAACGCGGTCGACAAACGGGATCCGTTCACGAGCAACCACTCGAAGCGGGTGATGCTGATCGCGAGCGACATCGGGCGCGAGATGAAGTGCAGCGAGTCCGACATGGAGGCGCTCGAGTGGGGCGGGCTGCTCCACGACATCGGCAAGATCGGCGTCCGCGACGAGATCCTCCTCAAGCAGGAGCGATTGACCAAGGACGAGCGGATGAAGATGAACGCGCATCCCGAGCTCGGGGCCCAGATCATCGCGCCGGTCCGGCGCCTCGCGCCAGAGCTGCCGATCATCCGACACCACCACGAGTGGTACAACGGCTCGGGCTATCCGGACCGCCTCATCGGCGACGAGATCCCGCGGCTCGCCCGCATCCTCCACGTCGCCGACGCGTTCGAGGCGATGACCGCCAAGCGGCCTTATCGGATGACACCGCTCACCGCCGAACAGGCGCTCGGGGAGCTGCGCAAGTTCGCCGGTGTGCAGTTCGATCCGGTCGTGGTCGACGCATTCGTCCGGACGCCGTGGGTCGACGGCGTGAGCGATCCCGGCCGCTCGACGGATCTCCGCCCGATCCCGCTGCTCGCCCAGGCCGCGGGGCGTCTCACGGCCTGCCACGGGCAGATCCGAGGCAGGCTCCGCCTCCGACATCCGCTAGCGCGTGCTGATCCTCGGCGTCGCGCTCGGCCTCGTCGCCGGGTTCCTCCTCGGCGGGGACATCTTCAACCTCCTCGCCAACACGCGGCGCCTGCGCTGGCTCGCCCTTCTTGCCCTCGGCGCGATCGTCCGGTTCGGCACCGAGGCGGCCCTGAATGCCGGCATCGGGATCGCCGACACCCTCCGACTGCCGTTGTTCGTCTTCGCCTTCTCGCTCCTGCTAGTCGGTTGCTGGGCCAACCGCCGCGAACCGGGCTTCATCATCGCCTTCGTCGGGATCGCCGCGAACCTCGTGCCGATCGTCGTCAACGGCGGCTACATGCCGATCTGGGAGCCGAGCCTCGTCGCTGCCGGGTTCACGCCCGCCGACGTGCACTCGCAGTTCCACACGATCCTCCCGCCGCCCCTCGACCTCAACTTCCTCCTCCACGCCGGACCGCTCGGCGACGTCATCCCGATCCCGGTGCCGATCATCCAGAACGTCGCCTCGATCGGTGACTCGTTCCTTGCCGCAGGCCTGGCGTTCTTCGCATTCGCCAGCGTCATCCGTGTGCCGGACCGCGATGGCGCCACCGCCCGGTACGGCTCGACGTCCGCCTCGGACACCGGCGCAGGCGCACCTTCGCGCCCGCTCGTGGGCCTGGCCGGAGCGGCCCGCCTGCCGCGGACAGTGGACGAGGCGGTACGCGGGCAGGGGATCCGCGCCGAGACGGGCCTGACGGCCGGTCTGGCCGAGGCCTCGCTCCTCGAGCGGTCGCTCTTCCTCGGCGGGACCGGGCAGGGCCTTGCCTCGCCGGCCCTCGCCCCGCTGCCGGGCGAGTTCGAGACCACCGTCCGCGGGGCCCATCCGGCCACGATGATCGGCTCGCTCCCGGGCGCGGTCGGTCGACAGGTCGGCGGACCGCCGATCACCGCCCGGGCGAGGCGTCAGCCGTACGTCCGACTCGCCCTGAACGGCTCGTTCTCGGCGCTCTGGGTGGGCCAGCTCATCAGCCTGTTCGGCGACCGGGTCCACCAGGTCGCGCTGGCCTTCCTCGTCCTCCGGGCGACGAACAGCGCGCTCGCGGTCGCCCTCGTGTTCCTCGCCGCCTCGCTCCCGAACCTCGTCCTCGGGCCCGTGGCGGGGACGTTCGTCGACCGCTGGGACCACCAGGAGGTGATGGTCGTCAGCGACCTCCTCCGGGGCGCCATCGTCCTGCTCATCCCGATCGCGGCGGTGACGAACCTCGCCCTCGTCTATCCGCTCGTCTTCGGCGTCACCGCGATCTCGCTCTTCTTCCGGCCGGCCCGGACGGCGATCATCCCCCGCATCGTCGGCGAGGACGACCTCCTCACCGCGAACTCGGCGATGTGGCTGGGCGACACGATGGCCGACATCGTGGGCTACCCGCTGGCCGGCCTGTTCGTGGCCTTCCTCGGGGCCGGCCTGCCGCTGGCGTTCTGGGTCGATGCCGGGACCTACGTGGCGTCGGCTCTCCTCATCGCATCGATGGCGATCCCGCCGCTCCACCGGGCCGCCGGCGCGGCCGCCGAGGCCACGGCCGGCATGTTCGGCCGATTCACGGCCGAGCTTCGTGAGGGCTGGGACTTCCTCCGCCACGAGACGGTCCTGCTCGCCAACACGCTGCAGGCGACCGTCGCCCAGTTCACCCTCGGCGTCCTTGTCGCCCTCACGGCTGTCTACGCCAGCCAGGCCATCCAGCTCGGGACGTGGGACGCGACCGCCGCCTACGCTTTCCTCGAGACGGCCATCGGTGTCGGCAACCTCATCGGCGGGTTCGCCGTCGGCCTCATCGGGATGCGCCTGGCCAAGGGCCGGATGGTCATCGGGGGCTACGCGGCGTGGGGCCTGTGCGTCGCCCTGCTCGCCGTCGCCGGACAGCTCCCGCTCGCGATCGGCCTCATGTTCGGTACGGGCGTCGCGAACATGGTCTTCATCATCCCGAGCCAGACGCTGTTCCAGGAGCGGACGCCGGCCGATCTCATCGGGCGGGTCGTCGGCTTCCGCTTCAGCCTCGTGTTCGGTTCGTCGACCATCGCGATGGCCGTGGCCGGGCTGCTGGCAGGAGTGTTCGGACCGGCCCCGGTCATCGGCGTGTTCGGGTTGATGACGATGCTCGCCGGCCTGGCCGGACTGCTCGTTCCCTCCGTCCGCGACGCCTGAGGCGTGCCGGCGTGCGATTCGAATACACTGGCGCCCGCACGCGAGGGCAGGCGCGTCCACTCGCGACCCGAGCGGCCCATCCGCGTTCCGAGCGACCCGATCGGTCGCCGCTGCCGGCCCACCACCCCAGAGGAGTGACTCCGACCCCATGACCGACCGCGAGAAGGGCTCGCCGCTCGACGAGACGCCGGGCGCCGACCCGACCGACGAGGCCCCTCAGGACGAGGCTCCCGAGGACGAGGCGCCCGAGGACGAAGCGCCCGAGGACGAAGCGCCCGAGGCGAGGGGGACGAGGGGGACGACGACGAGTCGGTCGAGGACGACGAGGGCGAGGCCGAGGACCAAGACGAAAGCGCCCCCGGCGACGGCTCGACCGCGGCGGTCTACCCGCTGGGTGAGGAAACCACGCTCGAAGCGGCCGACGACGCGGTCCGCGACGAGGGGATCGCGACAGCCGCTGCGGCCGCGGAGCGGGCGGCCGGTCGACCGGCACCGAGCGCGGCGGCGATCTCGGCTGCCGAGCGAGCCGTCCACATCGACGACCGCATCTCGAAGTTCTTCGTGATCGGGATCGTCGTGACGTTCATCGGGATCGTCCTGTACGGGATGCTCGGCGGCGTCGGTGGCACCTTGACCCCGATCGCCACGCCCCCTCCGCCGCCGACGGAAGCCCCGTCACCGAGCGCCTCCGAGAGCGCCGCGCCATCCGAATCGCCATCGGTCAACCCGACCATCACGCCGGTCCCGACGCCGAACCCCTCGTTCGTCTTCCCGAGCCCGACCGCGTCCCCGTCGGCAGCGCCGTCGGAGTCGCCGGCCGCGTCCCCGTCGGGCTCTCCCGAGGCCCCATCGCCGTCGGCGTCACCGGCGGCCTCCTGACCCGAGCGGAGCCGAGCGCGCCCACCGCCTCGCGCGAGCGGTCGGCAGGCGTCGGTATACTCGGCCGGCCATGACCCACGTCTTCGTCGCGCCCCACCCCGACGACGTCGCGCTCTCGTGTGGCGGGCTCATCGCGGGGCTTCGCGAGCTCGGCCAGAACGTGACGATCCTCACCGTCTTCTCGGGCGACGGCGAGATGACGAACCTCAGTCCGTATCAGCGCGAGGCACTCGGCTTCGGGTCGAAGGCCATCTGGCCGAATACCGAGGCGTTCAACCGGACGAGCATCCGCTCCGACTACCCGGCTCATCCCGACCCCGACGACACGCTGCCGCCGTGGCAGGCGACGACCGACCGCCTCGACGCGACTCAGTCGTTCGCGGACGCCGAGGCGAAGCGGTTCTGGCAGCGCTCGTCGTGGTACCGGCGGGCGGAGATCCACAACGTCCCGCTGGGCGGCGAGCCACTCATCGACGAGCAGCCGAACCAGGGCGCCGTCATGACCGAGGAGCTCATGGACGCTGCCGAGGCCGGCGACCCCACGGCCGCCCGGCGCCTCGAGGACGAGCGGTTCGCCCTGTTCGCAGAGGCGTCCCTCGTCCTGCTCGACCTGCCGGACGCGGTCTTCCGCGGCTACGAGTCCGACGACGAGCTCCTCGGCAGCCCGCGGATCGACGACGATCCGGCGCTCGAGGCCGTCCGTCGCGAGATCGTCCGCCTCGAGCCGCAGAAGGTCTACCTGCCGCTCGGCGTCGGCGACCACGTCGACCACCAGCTCATCCGGCGGGTGGGGATGTCGCTCCTGGCCGACGGACGGCGCTGGGTGATGCCGGGGCCCGAGTGGGCGGGCATCGTGACGTTCTACGAGGACTTCCCGTACTCGTGGTGGCGCGGCTTCTCGAAGCTCGACGACCTGCCGGCCGAGGCCCGGGCCGAGATCCCGGACGGCGTCTCGCTGTGGGCCGAGTACGCCGACATCATCGACCAGGTCGAGCGCAAGATCACCGGTATCAGCCTCTACGAGAGTCAGCTCGATCGCCTCTTCGGGGGCCGCCTCAAGATGGCCGATGCGACCCGCCGCGAGGCCCGCCGCATCGCCGAGCTCGGCGGCCTCGAGGGCTCGTTCGCCGAGCGCTACTGGACCTCGGTCCGCGTCTGACCCTCCGGCCCGGCCGGGCCAGGACCAACGGGGCGGGGCCGGACTCGACGGCCATTCCTATCATCGTGCGGTGGTGATCGACTCGTCGAGGGCGTTCGGCCTCCGACTGCGTGCGCTCTCGATCCGGTATCGGAACCCGCTCCTGCTCGGCCTGTCGATCGGCGGGGTGATCCTCACCGTCGGCCTGTTCCGCATCGCGGGCACGCCCGGCTTCGACCTGTACGCCTACTGGGCGGTCGATCCGCTCGATCCGTACGGCGCGACGGGCGGCTTCGGAGCCTTCCACTACAGCCCGGTCCTCGCTGTGGCGTTCCTGCCGCTCAAGCTCCTGCCGTGGCCGGCCGTCTACTGGGTCTGGTTCGCCATCCTCGTGGGCGTCCTCATCTGGCTCACCCGCTGGTGGGCGCTCGCGTCGCTCCTCTTCGTGCCGGTCGCCCTCGAGCTGTACGAGGGCAACATCCACCTCCTCATCGCCGCCGCGGTCGTCCTCGGGCTGCGCTGGCCGGCTGCCTGGTCGTTCCTCCTCCTGACCAAGATCACCCCCGGCGTGACCGTCGTCTGGTTCGCCGTCCGCGGGGAGTGGCGCTCATTGCTTGTGACGCTCGCGTTCACGGCCACCTTCGTCGCCGCGAGCTTCATCGCGATGCCCGAGGTGTGGCGCTCGTGGATCGCCCACCTCACGGTCGCCGAGCCCGTCACGACGCCCAATCAGATCCCGATCCCCCTCCTCGTGCGCCTCCCGATCGCCGTCCTCGTCATCGCCTGGGGCGCCCGCACGAATCGGCCGTGGACCCTCGCCGTCGGGACGACGCTGGCCCTCCCCGTCGTCTGGTTCCACGGCCTGGCGGTGCTCATCGCGATCCCGGCCCTGCTCGATGCCCGCCGGACGCGCGTCGCTCCGGTCGCCGCCTGGTTCGGCGGCCTCGCCTCCCGGCCGAAGGTCAGGCGGCCAGACCCTGCTTGACCGGGCCGTCGAGCGGCGCCTCCTTGGCGGCGGCCGGCTGGCGGTGCTCGGAGCCCGGGGCGACCAGGGCGATCAGGAGCGCCGGCGTCTGGAATCCGATCGCCGGTGAACCGAGGACCATCGTGAGGACGGCCACCCGGTACGACAGGGCCGCGTTCTTCCGCGTCAGGAGGATCGCGATGCAGCCGACGACTTCGGCGATCGTGGTGGCCGCGCCGATATGGGTCATCCCACTCAGGCTCCACGGCTGGGGAACGGCGGAGCGGAGCACGTCGAGGTAGGCGAGGTGAGCGTCGATCCCGGCGCCCGCGATACCGACGACCAGGCCGACGACGACGGCTCCGGCGCACCAGGCGAGCGCCCGCCAGTTCCGCTGGCCGATGAGCCAGAAGACGAACACCGCCGGGGTGATCTTGAGGATGACCATGAGCCCGACGAGCGCACCGATCCACGGCCGGTCCCGGTAGACCCAGCAGATGACCATCCCGGCGACGAAGAACCCGGCGATGTTGCCGATCGTCAGCTGGAGGCCGATCCCGATGGAGCAGGCAGCGACGATCGCGATAGCCGCCGGCCGGAGCCCGCGGAGCACGTAGAACACCGCCCACAACATCGCGATCGCGTCGGCGACGAGAAAGATCACAATGCCGCTCATGGCGGGCAGGGCCGCGAGCGGCCGCCACAGCACGCCGATGAGGGGCGGATAGAGGAGCGGCGCCGTCCAGTACGGTGGATTGGCGGCGACGTACCGATCGCCCGCCTGCAGCGCGTACAGGAGGTGGCCGGCATTCAGCCGCTCACCGGCGGCGAGATACGTGATCGCGTCGTAGCCGACCTGGGCGAACAGCCCCGTGACGAGAACCCAGATCATGACCGCGGCGAGAGCCAGGACCGCCTCGACCCGCAGGATCCGGACGCGGGATCGATCTCTCGGCTCGGGCCCAGCGCCGGCGGCAGCGGTCATGAGATCGTGTCTCAGGTCGCCGTCGCGGCGGGCGCTGCCTCGGCTCCGACGGTCGTTCCCGTTGCTGCGAAGCCGGCCTCGAGGAACCACTCCGCCGTCCGGTCGAGACCGCGCTGCATCCGGACCTGGGGGACCCAGTGGAGCATCCGCCGGGCCTTCTCGATGTTCACGACACGGCGCCGGATGTTGTCGATGTCGCGGCGATCGAGGCTCTTGACCGTGATCTCCCGGTCCGTCGCGATGCCGATCATCTTCGCCAGGTCGGCGACGGACGTCTCGATGCCTGTCCCGACGTTGAAGACCTCGCCCTCCGCCCGCGGGTGGATCGCGGCGAGGAGCGTCGCCTCGACCGCGTCGTCGATGTAGGTGAAGTCGCGGGTCTGCAGGCCGTCGCCGTGGATCTGGAGCGGCTCCCCGGCGTAGGCGCTGGTGAGGAACTTGCTGACGACCCCGCAGTACGGATTGTCGGGGCGCTGGCCCGGTCCGAAGATGTTCGAGTAGCGGACGACCGATATCGGCAGGCCGTAGCTCTCGTAGAAGGCGAGGCAGTAGTGCTCGCCGCCGAGCTTGCTCACGGCGTACGGGCTGAGCGGCACGACGCCGTCGTCCTCGTTGATGGGGATCGAGCGCGGGTTGCCGTAGATCGACGTCGACGAGCTGTAGACGACCCGCTCCGTGCGCGCCTCGCGGGCCGCCATCAGCACGTTGAGCGTGCCGCCGATGTTGGTCGCGAAGTCGTCCCGCGGGTTCTTCGTGCTGGCGATGATGTTGCGGGCGGCGAGGTGGAAGACGAGCGAGTTGGCGGTGACGAGCTCCTTGACGAGCGCCTCGTCGTTGACCGAGCCCTGGACGAACTGGGCGGCGGCCGGGATCGTCTCCGCAAGGCCGGTGAACAGGTCGTCGAGGACGGTGACCTTCGCGCCCGCGTCGACGAGCCGCCGAACCACCGCGCCGCCGACGAAGCCCGCCCCACCCGTGACGAGGATCCGCCGGCCGCCGAACGAGCGTTCCATCGACATCATCGCTTCACCCCGGTGCGGAGGAGGATGGCCGGCCGGAAGAGCCGCCACCAGTCGCGGACGCCGCGCATCTTCGTGTAGCCCTCCTTGGCGTGATAGACCACCGTGCACGGGTACTCGATGAGCCGGTAACCGCGCCGGATCGCCTTGTACAGCACGTACGGCTCGAGGTCGTAGCTCGTCGAGCCAGGCCTGGCCGATGTCGATCTTGGGGTCGTCGAGGATGCTCGCCCGGAAGACCCGGAAGCCGTTCGTGGCGTCGGTCACCCGGCGGAAGGCGAGGACGCTGAAGACGGCCGAGTAGAGCCGCGTCCCGAAGCTCCGGCCGCCGGTCGCGCCGACGACCGCGCCTCCCCGCATCCAGCGGGAACCCTGGACGTAGTCCGCGTCCGCGGCGAGCAGCGCGTCGAACGCCCCGACCAGCTCGGCGGGGACGTGCTGGTCGTCGCCGGAGAGGAGGGCGAGGTACGGCCGGCCGCGGTTCATCCCCGCGTACCAGCCGTCGCGGATGGCCGCCCCGACGCCGCCGCGCACTTCGTGGCGGATGACGAGGGCGGCACCGTGGGCCCGGGCCTCGTCGCCGGTGCCGTCGGTCGAGCCGTCGTCGACGACGATCGCCTCGAAGCGCCCGTCGCGGGGCAGCTTGTCGAGGACGCGGCCGATCTTGCCGGCCTCGTTGAGAGCCGGGATGACGACGGCGACGATCGGTTCGGGATGTTCAGAGGCGGGCGTGGTCAACGCGATCTCACTGGCCGGTGACGATTTGGGTTCTCCCCGTACCTTGCCGAGCGTGGCGCGCCGGAGCAACGCACTGATGGTACCGGTGGTGCCCAGCGCTCGGCGGAGTAGCATCCGGCCCGATGGACGCCGCTGCGCGACAGCGCCTGCTTTCGGTCGCCCTCGTGGCGATCGCCTTCGGACTGCTCGCGGTGACGCTCGCGGTCTACTTCACCCGTGGATTCATCCCCGGCGATGCGCTCGTCTACCTCGGTGCCGGCGAACGTCTCAACGCCGGCCATCAGCTCTATGCGCTCTCGCCCGGCGACCGCTACGTCGGGGCCAATCCGCCGTACTGGACGGTGCCGACGCTGTCGCCACCGTTCATGGGGGTGCTGTTCCGGCCGCTGGCCCTGCTGCCGCCCGACCTCGGTGCGTACGTGTGGTGGGTCGGCACGATCGAGCGCCATCGCGCTGACGCTCGTCCTGCTCGTCCGGCGGGCGCCGATCCGCACGAGCGTCGCCGTGATCCTGCTCGGCATCCCGCTGACGTACGAGATCGGCGTCGGTAACGTCAACGCCTTCATCCTCGCCGGGGCGGTCGGCATCTGGTGGGCCTCGACCCGCGGGCCACGAGCGGGCGGCCGGCGTCATCGCCGCCTTCCTCGTCATGGTCAAGCTCTGGCCGATCGCCCTCGCCTGGTGGCTCGTCACCCAGCGACGATGGGAGTCGTCCAGGCGGGCTCGTCGCCGGCGTCGTCCTCGTCGGCGATCTCCGTGCTCGGCGCGGGCCTCGACGCCCACCTCACCTACCTCCAGGTGATCCGCGACACGACGTCGATCGGGACGAGCGTCCTCAGCGTGGCCGGCATCGCCCGTTACGTCGGCGTGCCGGAGTCGATCGCGGCGCTCCTGCCGTGGGTCGTCTTCGTCGGCGGGTGCGCCCTCGCCTGGGTGTTCCGCGACCGACCCGGCCGTCAGCTACTCGTGCGCGATCGTCGCGATGACCCTCGGCTCATCGGTCGTGAACATCAACTCGTACGCGTTGCTCCTGGCGACGCTGGCGCCCGCCGCGTGGCCGGCACCGAAGGCCATTCGCTCATCTCAGCCGATGGGGTCGCCCGCTCTGGCAACGTGAGGTGCCTCATCACCCGACCGAGCCATCTGTGCGGGCGCGGGCGAAGGAGCCCGCCACCTGAACGGATCCTGAGCAGATTCCTCCTTGTGGTGGGTCGTCGGGGGTAGTACTTTTCACCCCCTACCGTCGTCGACGGTCTCCGTGCCCAGGGAGACCTATTGCCGGTCCCAGCGCGTGGGGGACGGCGTCAGCGGCTGGCCGACGGCCAGCTGGGAAGAGCTGCGGCACTCCTGGCCGTCTTTGTCGCAGCACTTGCCCTTGGGCTCCTTGCCGCATGCAGCTGGGTGCAGTTCACCCATCCGGCGATCGATGCCAACGGCCTCCCGTACCCGCCCGACGCTCTGACCTACCTCGCCGCCGGGGAGCGCCTGAACGCAGGTCACGCGCTCTACAGACTCGCGCCGGGCGACCGGCCGGTATGGATCAACCCGCCGTACTGGACCGTACCGCTCCTGTCGCCGCCGCTCATCGCGGTCGTGTGGCGGCCGCTTGCCCTCATCGGCTCGGCGGCGGTGTACGGCTGGTGGGCAGCGGGGATCCTGGCCGTCCTCACCGCGCTAGTCGTGCTCATGCGCCGCCGGCCCGCCTCGGTCGGGGTCCTCGTCGCGCTTCTCAGCCTGCCGCTCGCGATCGAGCTGTACACGTCGAACCTGAACTCAGTCATCCTCGCCGCCGCCGTGCTGACGTGGATCCTCTGGCGTCGCGATCTCGTGGGCCCGGCCGCGGCGTTGGTGGTCCTTCTTGCCGCCCTCAAGGTCCTTCCGGTCTTCCTCGTTCTGTGGGTTCTCGCGGTCTCATGGCGTCGGGCGATCTGGCCGGTATTACTGGCCGCGGCGGTACTGCTCGCGATAGAGCTCCTGGGGGCCGGCCTCGAAGCGCACCTCGAGTACCTCCGCATCCTCCTCTCGACGGCCGGCGGCGGGGCGACGAGCCTGAGTCTCGCCGGGGCCACGGGGGTTCGGGGCCTGCCGATGCTCGCGGCGATATGCGCCACAGTGGCCATCGTCGTGCTCCGACGCTGGCCGGGGCTTTCCTTCTCGATCGCGGTCGCCGCCATGGCCGTTGTGACACCGAGCGTCTACTGGAACACGTTCACGGCTGGTCGCTGACTCAGCATCGCATGGGCTCTGCCGGATGCGGTGCTCGCTCGACCCGCTGTTCCCGGTGGGTGAGCGTGCGCCCTCCGTGCAGATCGTTCCCGAGGCGCCCACCGTGAGGTCGGCCCTGCCAACGCTGCCAAGTCCACAGTCATCAGCCGCGGGACGGCTCAGCTCGCAACGGCCTCCCTGAAGCGGGCCATATGGGCGCTGGCGTCGGAGGCACATCGGTCCGCGGCCTCCTCTCGTCTCTCGATCCCACTGATCGCCTGCTACGGGCGTTCAGCGCCGTCGTTGCAGTCAGCATCCAACGCACGAGTGCGCTGAGACCTCGGCCCGGCGGACAGCGCCGGGGTCGAGCCAACGGCACCAGAGATCGAGTCCTGGAACAGAATTGAATCGATAGGCCATCTGGCGACGTCGACGTAGTACCTCCGTCCGATGCGCCCGGTCCGGCTCGCGATGGCTGTTCTGGTCGGTCTGGCCACGCTCACAAGCTGGTGGCCGCTGAGTTGGGTCAACCTCGACGGCGACTGGATGGTGGCAGCCTCGCGCGAATTCCTGGCCGGTGGCGATCCGTACTCCGTACCCGGCTACCTCTATTCCCCGCTCGCTCCGATCCTCACCATCCCTCTGGCGAGTCGGCGGCCGTTGGCACCCGGTCGCAGGACAGGCTCGACTCGACGACTCGGGACGACTGGCGCAGACCGGTACGGCCTCGCCGCTGCATTGGCGCTGTCCGCCGATCGACGTCCGACGTGCTCGATCCTGGCCGATCAATCACGTCCCAGTCGCCGGCCCGAGCTAGGCGATGACCGGGATCGAGCATCAACGGGAAGTTACCGAGGACGTAGAACGGGCCGACCATCTCGCCGCGGGCGTTCGTGAGGACCACGAACCAGTCGCGCATCAGCGGGAGCAGCAGGAGCGATGCGACCAGCAGGCCCCCGAGGACCGCCCACCATCGTCGATCCCGGGCGCCGATGAGCATGAACGGAGCGAGCGTCGGTTTGACGAGGACGAGCGCTGCCGGCCAGCCGAGCAGAAGACCTCCGCACACGGCGGCCAGGTCCATATGGCCGGATTCCCCAGCACGACAAGACCGATGGAGGTCGGCAGGGCGAGGAGGCATAGCGCGGCGACGAGGGACCAGCCTGTATGGGCGCACCTTCGATAGGGGTCTGGGCACGGGATCGCGTCTTCAGCCGCCAATTGGTCGGGCTGTCACCCGATTCGTCGGTGCTCGGTCCGCCGTATGTAAACCGTCGCCATATCCGGCTTCTTACGGGCCTCCTGGGTTCACTCGCGGCGCGTACGAGCCGTCCTCGCAGATCGGTTGAGGACTCGCTCGGCTTCACAGACAGATTCGATCGGCCTTCGCGCGGTAGCCGTGCCCAGTCATCGCCGGCCACGGGTCATGGCCGACACCGAACGGCGGCGGAACGTTGGCGTCACTGCGTTCTTCGTCCTGTCGGGCTATCGATCACGAGCTTGTCGTCGCCGAACGCGAGCGTCATGGCCGGATCGACCTTCTGGCGATCGACCGCCGACGGGCGAGGCGTCGTCGTCGACTGATCGACCGTCATAGCCGTGCGGTGCGTTGAGCTTGGTCGGCACTGGCAAACGCTCCCATGCTCACGGGCATCGCCGCGTCCCTCACGCTCGCGACTCGATCGGCGACCTTCAGCCGTTGTATTCGGCCGAACCGCGTTCGCGAGCCCGCCGCTGTACGCGGCCGCCACCCGGCGCGGGCTCGCTTCGTATTCGCTGCTGCGTTCGGGGCGGTGGCGAGTCTGACGGGCGCCGCTCTGGTCGCGATGGGGGACCGCGGTCGCCCATGCCACTCTCGCGGCGGACGCCTCGCGGCTGCAGCGCCCCGACGGCCCTCCGCTGAGGCGGACGTGACCGATAGAAGCCCGTCCCGAGCGAGCGGCGATGGCTCCGGCCTCGTCGGTCCCATGCCGCGGACGGCATGGAGGCCAACACTTCCATCGCGCTGCTGCCGCCGATTCTCGAGCCGTCGCCGTCGGTCGCCTGACGAATTGGCGATTCAGCTCGCGACGGCCTCGCTGAGGCGGGCGATCCGGGCACCGTCGTCGTAGATGCCCTCGATGGCGTTGACCATCAGCTGGATGCAGAAGCGGTCGTGGACCATGTCGTGGGCGGACCGGGCGAGCTGGTCGGCCAGCGGGTGGTCGTGCAGGACGCGGACGAGCGCGGCCGCCAGGGCGGCCGGGTCGTGCGGTGGCACGAGGAGTCCCGTCACGCCGTCCTCGATCATCTCGGGGATGCCGCCGACGTTGCTGGCGACGACCGGTCGTGACAGGGCCATCGCCTCGAGGATCGTCAGTCCCTGGGCCTCGCGATACGAAGGCAGGACGGCGACGTCGAGCGCGGCGGTCACGGCCGGGATGTCGTCGCGGCGGCCGGTGAACACGACGCGGTGGGCGATCCGGAGCTCGCGCACCTGTGCCTCGAGCGCGTCCCAGCGACTCCCCTCGCCGACGATGAGGAGGTACGCGTCGGGGCACTCGCGGAGGACGAGGGGCCATGCTTCGAGCAGGGTCGGGTGGCCCTTCTCCGGCTCGAGCCGGGCGACGACGCCGACGATCTGGGCGCCGGGCTCCATCCCGAAGTCCTCGCGGAGGGTGCAGCACGGCTCCTGGTGGTCGTATCGGTCGAGGTCGACCCCGTTGTAGACGAGGCTGACCGGTGAGAGGCCGCCTCGCTCATCGGCGATCTTGTCGACGATGGCCCGCGAGACCGCGATGAGGCGGTCCATCGAGGGAGTCAGGGCTCGGAGCGTCGCTCGATCCTCGGCCGACCGGACCCGCGACGAGTGGACAGTCGAGAGGACGTATGGACGAGGCAGGCCGCGCTCGGCCAGCCGGAGGGCGGCTCGCGTCCCGACGATCTCGGCCCGGTACATGTGGTCGTGGAGGACGTCGGGGCGGACCTGCTCGAGGTAGTCGGCGAGCGCGTCCACCGCGTCGTCGTCATCGGGCTCGTCGATGACGCCGACCGGGAAGCCGAGCCGGCCGATCTTCCGGGCGGCGCTGCCCGCCGACAGCGAGACCACCCGGACGTCATAGCGGTCGCGGTCGATCCGCGACAGCAGGCTGTAGAGATGCTCCTGGGCCCCGCCGTTCGATCCGGTGGCGAGGACCTCGACGACCCGGACGCGGGTGTCGCCGGGAACGTCGAGGCGGACCACCGGCTCGAAGCAGGGGTCGCCGACGCGTGGCGCCGTCATCTGGTCATCCCTGCCGAGCGGTTCGTCGGACGAGGATCCGGCGGATCGGCTCATCCTCGGCGCCCCACTCGTACTTGTACGGCTCGTCGCCCCGGAGGAAGTCGAGCCGCTCCCGGCCGGCCTCGATCGCCGCCTGCACGTAGCAGGCGACGAGGACGACCCCCGGCGAGAGCTCGCGGGCGTCCGGATCGATGCCGGCGTTGTAGTAGCTGAGCGAACGGCCGTCGTCGAGATGGATGCCGGCCGCGATCCGCCGACCCCCGACCGTCAGGAAGCTGAGCCGGGCCGGACCGGCGGCGCCGAACTCCTCGAACAGGCGGCGGACGAAGACCCGGCTGGCGTCGCCGCCCGGCGTGGCCGGGAAGAGCCCCCGCTCGCCCCAACGGCGCTGGTGGAGGTCGATGAAGGCATCGAGGTCGACGAGCGGATCGGTCGACTCGGTGAGGGCGACCTCACCGGCCGCCTCCGCTCGGCGCAGCTTGCGCCGGATCTCGTGTCGCGACTTCTTGCCGAGCGTGTCGAGATAACCCTCGAAATCGACCCCGGCGGGCAGGGTGACGACCGGGCAGACGTCCTCGCGCTCGCTGACGACGTCCCAGCCGTTCGCCGGGGCGGCCGCTCTGAATGCGCGCTCCAGTACGTCGACGATCGGATCGGCGCAGCGCAGTCGCCGCAGGTCGACGACGTCCCACGGCTCGGGGTGATCGTCGCCCGGCGCGGCCGGCTCGGCCAGGTGGCCGACGAGCGCCCGGGCGACCTCGCCGAGGTCGGCGCCCGAGGTGAGGATCGTCGCGTAGTCCGCGTGGTAGCTCGCCCCGAAGAAGATCGCCTTGTCCGTCGGCGGGACCGGCGTCAGCCACATGTCGCCGCCATGGCGGATGGCCGACCTCTCGAGCTCGTCGGTCGGCTCGACCTCGTGGCGATGCATGAGCGGGACGATCGCCACCGGCAGCGCATCGCCGGGGGCGTCGACCGCCTCGATGAGGAGGGTGTGATCGTGGGCGTTGGCGCCGTACGCGTCCCACCAGGCCCGATGGAACGACCAGCGGCTGAACGCGGTGGCGGCCGGGGTCAGTTCGACGAGGCGGTCCCACGTCGGGCGGGGGATGTCATCGAAGGCGACGTGGCGGACCCGGAGGTCCTTCGACGGGCGCCGCGCGGCCGCGGACCGGCGGTTCGGGACAGAGCCTCGGATCGGTGAGGTGAGGATGGCGGCGGCGGCCGCCGGGGGACAGGCGGGCTCGCTGTCGAGCACGGGGGAGGTCACGCCCGCGAGGATAGCACCGGATCGAGAAAGGCAGTTGCGGGCGCAACTGACCGCCGACGAGGGCGCGCGGCCGGCCGAGGATCCATCTGGAGAGCCGCCTCCGGCCCTACGGCACCACCTGGTCGGGGCTGAGCTGCGGCGACGGCGGTCCGAAGAGGTGGCGGAGCAGGAAGTACTCGGGGTACGGGCGGTCGTCGGTCACGAGCGGACCAGGCCCCGCGAACTGGGACACCTGGTCGCCCTGGAGCCGGATGATGTGCGGCACGAGGTCCACCCAACCTTCGACGTCCGTGCGCGGCGAGTCGTACGCCGACGAGATGTCCTCGAGAACGCCGGGTCGGGAGAGGACCGACCGCATGTTCGCGTCGGTGAACCCGAACGGCTCCTCGGACCCGAACATGTAGTGGCCGAATCCGCCCGGCCCCTCGGCGACCATCACGTTCGGGAAGACGTCGTCGAACGTCCGCACGTGGGCCTTGAACTCGTCGAGCGTCTGGTCGTAGGGGACCCACTGCATCATGATGCCGCCGGGGTTCAGGCGCGCTTTCGAAGCCTGGTAGAACTCCAGCGACGAGATGACGGATACACCGGCTCCCTGCACGGGTGGCGGTGGGTCGACCACGATGATGTCGTAGGTCCGATCGGTCAGCTCCACGTGATTTCGGCCGTCGCTGATGATCACGTGCCCGTTCGGATCGGCCAGGACTTCGGCGGCGTCCGGATAGAAGTTGCCGAACATGTCCGGGACCGAGGGGACGAGCTCGACTGCATCGGCCTTGAGCCCGGCGATGAGGGCGGCCCGGTAGGCGCTGCCCATCCCGAAGGCGATCGTCAGCTCGGTCGTCGAGGCCGGCCGGAGCATGAGCGGGAGGATCGGCATGAGCTTGGCGTCGACGGTCAGGAGGGTCATCGAGACCCCGGTGACCCACAGCTGCTTCGCCCCGTGGAGCTGTCCCGCCTGGACCGAGGCGATCTCGTCCTCGGCCGTCTGGTAGACGACGCCGCCGGCCTTCTGGATCCGGGCGATGCTCGGATCGATGAAGAGCCCGCCGCCCGCGATGGTTACGACGAGGCCGAGCGCCACGACGGCACCGGCCGTGCCCGTCACTACGCGCGGCACCGGCCGCTCGATGCGCCCGCCGATGGCGACCGCGACCCCGGTCACGGCATTGACGATCGCGACGAGCCCGAGCGCGACCGGCGATCCGACGAGCGGGATGACGATGAACGGGATGGCGAAGGTCGCGATGATCGCCCCAAGCGTGTTCGAGGCGAGGAGAAGCCCCGATCGACTACCGACCTCGTCGTCCCGGCCCGCTATCAGCGCCGACGCGGCCGGGAACGTCAGACCCATGACGAACGTCGTGGGCAGGACGATGAGGATCGTGCTGCGGGCAAAATCGCCGAAGAGATCGCCGATCGAGGTGGGGAGAGCCAGCGGCTGGTCGACGATGCTGCCGACGAGGACGACCACCCCGAGCGTCGCCAGGACGGCGATGGCGATCTGGCCCACCGCCAGGAGGTCCATCACGCTCTTGAGCCGTGGTCGCAGGAAGTTGAACGCGAGGGCGCCGAGGGCGAGGCCCGACAGGAAGACCACGAGGATGAGGCTGAACACGTACGTGTAGTTGCCGGTCCCCGATGCGATGAGACGGGTCCAGAGGACCTGGTAGGCGAGCGACGTGAGGCCTGACACGAAGGCGAGCACGACCGCGAGCCGGGCTCGGCGATCGAGTCGTCGCCCGGTCGAGCCGCTCGCGGCGGGTGCGATCTCCGTGGGCGGCGGGACCGCGGACGGCGTGGCCACGGTCGCCGCCGGCGGGGCCGTGACCGGTTCGGTCGCCGGCAGGTCCGTCTTCCCTTCCTCGAGCGCGTGCCGCGCGCGCGCGTCGAGGGCCAGGGCGATGACGCCGGCCGCACCCGAACAGACAGCTCCGACGATCAGCGTCCCCGACAGGCCGAGGAGCTCGATCAGGACGAAGCCCGCCGCGGCCGCGCCGACGATCGCCCCGATCGTGTTCGCGGCGTACAGCCGCCCGAACGCCGTGCTCAGGTCGCCGGCCCCTCGGCTCAGGTGGCGGGTCAGGGTCGGGAGCGTGGCGCCCATCAGGATCGTCGCCGGCCCGAGGGCGAGGAGCGACAGGACGAAGCGGACGAGGGCGAGGGCGAGGGGCGCGGTCTCGAGCGTGCCGAATGCCCCGCGGTAGACCTCGTGGAGGAGTCGGAACGTGATCGGCGTCGCCAGCACGACGACGACGAGGAT
This sequence comes from uncultured Chloroflexia bacterium, assembly GCA_963745405.1. Classification (GTDB taxonomy): domain Bacteria; phylum Chloroflexota; class Limnocylindria; order Limnocylindrales; family CSP1-4; genus C-114. Next base: position 1,088,415 of record CAVUWY010000002.1, read on the forward strand.
CAGCTCGAGGAGGCCGTAGAGGCGCAGCGGGCGTCTGACCCGGTCGGCGAGCCGCCCGCCGAGCGCGCTGCCGATCGCCATGCCACCGAAGAATCCGGTCAGGATCGCGGAGACGGCCTGGGTCGTGTTCCCGAAGACGAGGACGAGCTGGCGTGCCCAGACGACCTCATAGATGAGTCCCGCCGCGCCCGACAGGACGAAGATGAGGAGCACGGGGAGGGATCTGCGCATCGAGGAAGGGTAGCCGGTCGGGGCCCGGCGTCGGCGGCGCGCCCACCGCCGCTTCCGCCGCGGCCGCGGCGGTCATGCCGCGGACGCCACCGCGTCGGCCGCCGCCGGGCCGTCGGCGAGCTCGAGATCGCGGTCGGCGAGGAAGCGGACCCGATGGGCGAGCAGATAGGCCATGCCGTAGAGGAGCGCGACGACGAGGAGGAGGGCCTGGTAGCCGGTGATGAGGGCGAGGTACTCGATCGCCCCGCCGACCATCGCCCCGAGGAGGTTCGAGGCGAAGGCCATGTCGGCCGTCCGGGTGTCACGGAAGCTGTAGGAGAAGATGAGGTTGGCGATGAAGATCGGGGCGAAGGTGAGGGCGGCCGCCAGGACGTAGCGGAGCCAGGCCGGCTCGATGAGGAGTGAATCGGGCGGCAGGAGGTAGCCGACGGCGAGGACCGCCGCGAGGGCGACGTACATCGGCCGGGAATCGCGGATCGCGAAGCGGGCGTTGATGCCGATCGCCGCCAGGACCGAGGCGAGCACGGCGAAGAAGACGAGGCTGTTGACGATCCATGTACTGCCGAACAGGAGACTGAACGTCACGAGGCTCCGCGTCTCGAGCAGGAGGAACGCGACGCCGAGGACGAAGAAGTGCGGGCTGAACCGCCGTAGCGACGTACCGGACAGGTGAGCGCCCCGGGCGACCAGCAGCACCGCCCACAGGAGCACGAGGCCGAGCGCGACGAGGTAGTACGCGCCGATCCCCGGGTCCTTCAGGTACAGGAACGGCCAGTCGTCGGTGGCGGGCGGTGGGGTGACCGCGACGAGGTCGTCGACCCGGTCGACGCTGTCGCCGGGGGGAGCGGCACCGTTGAGCGCGGCGATGCCGGGGCCGTCGGCGAGGGTGGCCGCGTACCCGGCGGTCGCGCCGTCGGGGCCGGCCCCGACGCCCGCGTAGACGCGGGCGATCGGCGGTGTGCCGAAGCTCGAGGCGAGCATGCCGTCGAGCTTCTGCACCAGCCAGGGCTCGCGGTAGTAGTTGTACATGACGAAGATGCCGCCGGGCGCCAGGTGGTCCTTGACGCTGGCGAAGGCACCGGTCGTGAAGAGGAACGACTCGAGCCGCAGGTTGGCCGACGTGCTGACGAGGGTCAGCGAATCGGGCAGGGCGAAGATGACGAGGTCGTAGCGTTTGGGCGTCGTGTGGAGGAAGGCCCGCCCGTCGTCGACGTAGCGGTGGACCCGCGGATCGCTGTACGGCTGGTCGGGATGGTCGCGGACACCGATCGCCTGGATCGCCGGGTCGATCTCGACCGCGTCGATCGAGTCGACGCCGTGGGACAGCTGGAGGGCGACGTCGGTGCCGCTGCCCGCCCCGACGATGAGGACGTTGCCGAAGTGGCGGTCCGGGAACCAGCGGTAGATCTGCTCGTAGAACGTCTGCCTCGCCTGGTCGACCGGCAGCATCGCCTGGTGGGGCACCCCGTTCGCGTCGATGGCGTGGAGGCCGCCATCACCGGTGTACTCGGACAGCCGGTAGTAGGGCGACCAGACGTCGCCACCGGCCTGGGCGCCGACCGAGAGGCCGACGACGCCGACCATCGCGATCGCCGTCAAGGCGGACCAGCGGGTCAGGCCGACGCCGAGGCCCATCAGGGCGAGCATGATCCCGACGACCGAGAACCACGCCACCGGCGTCGTCCCCAGGGCGGACAGGACGCTGAAAGCCGCGATGCCCGACATCGAGCCGATGATGTCGATGGCGTAGGCCCGCAGCGGCGGCATCGACGTCAGCAGCCCGCCGAGCGGCAACGCCAGACCGGCCATCAGGACCGTGACGAGCATGACGATGAGCGGCAGGACGAGGAAGTTCGCGTCGGCGGCATGGCCCACGGAGCCGAAGAAGAGCTCGTCCGGAGACCCGAGCTGGACGTTGATCTGGGCATGGGTGACGAGCAGGACGACCGCGAACAGCAGCGGGCCGAACGGCGAGATCGGGACGCGGCGCGGGTCGCGCCCGAAGAGGATCCCGGCGCCGATGCCGAGGAAGCTCGCCATGAGGAGGAAGTTCGAGAAGTAGCCGACGTACACGACGTTGGCCGGCACCCAGCGGATGACGAGCAGCTCGACGAACAGGATCGTGGCGCTCGTGAGGAAGAGCCGAACGGCCGGACGGGCGAGGGCCGGGACCGGCGGGAGGATCACCGGCGCGGCGGCGCGGGGTGTGGGGGCGCGGTCGAGCCGCAGGTCGGTGGTCACGGGACGTAGTACCCCCCGAACATGAGGACGGCGAAGAGCGTCATGAGGCCGGCCGAGAGGATCGGCCACGAGTGGCGGAACCACGAGGCGCGGCGGCCGGCGAGGATCCAGGCGTAGGGGAAGGCGAGCATCGCGATCCGCCCGACGGCCTCGAGGAGACCGCTCGAGAACTCGAGCCCCAGGGTGAGGATCGGGATGAGCCCGTACTCGAGCGGGATCCTGTCGTGGCGGAGGTAGACGAGGAGGAAGACCGCCACGCCGACGATGAGGAGCAGCGTCGCCTGGTACGGCGAGAAGAGGCTGGCGATGCTGCCGCCGTTCGCGGCGGCCGTGCCGACCCCCGTCCGGCCGAAGCCGGCCTGCGCGTCGAGGTAGCCGCTCGAGCTGCCGGTGAGCTGGGCGACGTAGAGCAGGAACGAGCCGGCGGTGAGCGGCCCGAGGGCGAGCCAGCCGAGTGACGGTCGCGGCCGCCAGCCGTCGCGGCGGAGGAAGACGATCGCGAGCGGCAGGAGGAGCACGACCCCCTGGAGGCGGCACAGGCAGGCCAGCCCGAAGAGCACTCCGGCGAGGAGGCGTCGATCGCGCTCGGCGGCGAGGAACGCGCCGACGGCGAGGGCGAAGAACAGGCTCTCCGTGTACGACATCGAGTAGACGGCCGCGAACGGGAAGATCGTCATGTACACCGCCGCGAGGCGGGCCCGGCGCCGCCCGACGACCGACTCGCCGAGCGACACGAACAGCCCCAGGCCGATGAGGAAGGCGACGTTGCTGACGACCACCGCGACGAGGCCGGCATAGGCCGGCCACGGGACGGAGAGCAGCCGCACGACGGCCGGGTAGAGGGGGAGGAACGCGACGTTGCTGTACGTGTCGGCGACCGGAGCCGCGTGGTACCCGTCGCGGACGATGCCGAGGTAGAACGCGCCGTCCCAGCTCGTCAGGCTGCGGAGGATCGGGGCGTAGTCGCCCGACGTGAGGCTCGGGTTCCGGATGATGAGCGTCTCGGCGACGATCGCGGCGAACAGGACCAGCAGCCGCGAGACGAGGAAGACCGAGACGAGACCACGGTCGAGGGCGACCGCGGCCCGCGCGCCGGCGAGCGCCGCGCTCAGGTCGAACCGGCGGGATGGCGCCTGGGCGGACTCTGCCGCCCGTGCCGAGCCGGCGGTCATCGCGGCACCTCGGCCGTGGCGGTCCGGTGCGGCAGGATGCGCGAGGTCACCGCGAGGATCGCGCCCCGGACGGTGAAGCCGGGCGTGCGGATCGCGACGCCGCAGACGCCTACGGCCATGATCGCGGTGAGCGTGTACCAGCCGACCGGGACGGCGATCGCGGCGCCGATCGGCACGGTCCAGCGGCGGTCCGTGCGAGCGCCCCAGGCGACGATCGCCGCGCCGATAGCCACCCGCAGCCACAACGGCCCCGGCAGGACCGGGAGGGTGACCTGCGTCCCGGTGTTGCCGCGCAGGACGTCGAACCAGTCGAACCACAGCTGCGGGGCCAGGACGAACGAGACGGCGACGATCGCGGCCGTCGCTCCGAGCGCGATCCCGAGGCTCCGCCACTCGCGCCGGACGGCGAACCAGACGAGACCGATCCCGGGAGTCACCTTCGAGAGGAGGACGAACGACCAGGTCGCCGGCCAGCGGAAGCCGGCCACGATCGCGGCCGCGATGAGGATCTCGATATTGCCGAGGGCGATCGACGCGACCACGGGCTGGAAGAGGAGCAGCGGCAGGGCGAGTCGGCCGGCCGTCCAGGCCAGGGCGATCACGAGGATCATCGTCCAGACCGCCACGAACACGTTGAGCGGCAGGAGACGGAGCGGCGCCAGCAGCTGGGCGAAGGCCGGCGAATAGAGGTAGGCGTAGTCGCCACCGACCTGCGAGCGAGCGTACGGATCGTCGAGGGTGGCCAAGTAGTAGGCCTTCGAGTCCTGGCTCTCGGGGGCGCCACCGGCGAGCTGCCACGCGGCGTACAGGGCGCCGATGGCGAGGACGGCGACGATCGGTCCGTACCGCACGACGCGGTCCGGCAATGCTGGGGTCATCCGACGCATCTTCGGTGCAGTCCCGGGCGGTTCGGCATCCCCCGTGAGTACCACGGCCGCAGGATACCGGCCGGGTCCAGCCTGCCGGCCCGTCTCTACCGACGATCGCTCAGATGTTGTAGGCCCAGTAGACCCCGGCGAGGTTGACGACCACCCCGAACACGATGAGCGCTCGCCAGCCCCAGCCGAGGCCGCGCCGGGCGGCGGCCAGGGCGCAGAGCAGCAGCACGAACGGGATCGAGTCGAGCGCGTAGCGGTAGCCGTACTGGAGCCAGCCGCCGCCGTAGTAGAGCAGCGTCGGGATGAGGACGAGGACGGCGGCGACCGCCAGCCACCGGGCGAGGCCGGTCCGCCACGGCGCGAGGACCGCGAGGAGGAGCCCCGGGCTCGTCAGGAAGATCGACATGCCGAGGCCGTCGGGCTGGAAGTACGGCGGGTCGGGGATCGGCTTCGGGAGGTGGAGGAACAGGTAGTCGATGTTCATCCCGACGTGGGACAGGGAGAACAGGCCCTGTTCGCGGAGCGCCTCGAGGAACGGTGGCAGCGTCGCCAGCGCGTAACCGGACTCGAACGGGCTCCCGAACCGGTCGTTGTTGTACCAGAAGAAGAAGGCCAGGCTCGGGAGGAAGCCCAGGGTCAGCTCGATCCAGGACTCGAAAGGCCAGGACCGGACATCGGTCCAGCGCCGGCCCTCCGGCGGCGACCAGACGAGGACGGCGTAGACGGGCAGGGCGAAGGCGAGTGGCGCCCGCGTCAGGAAGGCCGCCCCCGCGAGGAGGCCGATGAGCCAGGCGCGCCGCTTGCCGAGCAGCTCGAGCAGGGCGCACAGGGTGAGGAAGGTCGCGATGAGATGGCCGGTGTGCCACACCCCGCCCCGGGTCGTGACCCACCAGATGGCGGTCGAGAACCCGAGGAGGACGGCGATCCACAGGCGCGTGCCGATGGTCGTGACGCCCGCCCGGCCGGCCAGCCAGAAGGCGAGGCCGACGTCGACGGCGGCGATGACCGAGTTGACGATCGGCTGCCACGTGTCGGCCTGGAACGGACCGGTGAGCCAGACGAGCGGCATGAGGGCGATCGCCGGAAACGGTGCGAACGGCACGAAGATCTTGCCGTCGGGCCCGTAGATCACGTCGTTCGGGCCCGGGACGAAGCTCAGCCACGTCTGACCGCGGAGGAACGCCGCGGCCAGGTAGAAGAGGTCGCCGCGTCCGGCATCGAACTGCCGCGAGCTCAGGAGGTAGATCACGAACGAGGCCGCGACGAGGACGGCCCCGGTGACGAGGACTGGCGCGCGCGAGCGCAACTCGGCGATCACCCCGGTCGGGTCGCGGGGATCCCGGGGCTCGCGGCGGCGGTCGGAGCCGTCGCCCGCGGTCGGCGCTCGGCCGTGAGGATCGGCGCGATGAGCCCGATGAACATGATCGGCGGATAGGTCGCCGGGCCGAGCCACGGCAGGAGCGGCAGGGCGATCGCCCACCAGTGACCTCGCTCGAGGAGGAGGGCCACCGGGATGAGGAGGAGCATCGCGTAATGCTCCCAGAGAAGCGGCGAGACGAGCTGGCTGCCGACGACCGTCGTCACGTACGAGGTGACCGGGTCCGCCCGCCACCAGGCGTAGAGGACGACGACGACCGTGGCGACGACGCCGAGCCACTGGACCGCGGTCGCCACGCCGAGCTCGACGCCCGCCCCGTAGAGGAGCGCGCCGAGGGTGAAGTTGTGCGGCGTCGTGACGGGAGCGCTGACCCGGCCGAGGATGGCCACGTAGTCGTTCCACGTCCCGGGACCGGTCACGATCGTGGTCGCCACCGCCGCGACGGCAAGGACGACGATCCCGATGACGGCTGCCCGGTAGCGCCGGGTCACGACGGCCCAGCCGAACAGCAGCGCCGGCTGGACCTTCACGATCGTCCCGAACGCCATCGCGACCCCCAGCGGACCCGGCCGGTCGCGCCAACGCCAGCCGGCGGCGAAGGAGAGGAACAGGAGCGGCCCGACCTGGCCGAGCTTGACCGAGTAGAGGTACGGCCAGCAGATGCCCGCCAGGAGGAGGACCGTCCAGCGGACGCTCGGGCGGACCGGGAGGAGAGCGCAGCCGAGGGCGAACGCGGCGGCGAGGACGACCGTCCAGACCATCGGCCCGCTCCCTGCCGGCAGCCACGTGAACGGGATCATGAGGACGGCGAACGGCGGCGGATAGAGGAAGATCGCGAACCCGCCGGCGACGTCGACCGCCGGGTCGTATAACGGCTGCCCGGCCAACAGGCGGTTCGCCGCCTGGACGTACGCCTGGAAGTCGTAGCCGAGGGTGTCGCGAGCCGCCCAGGCGATCGCCGCCGTCCCGCCGATGAAGACGAGGAGGGCGACGATCGGGAGCGCCGCCCGGGCCAGCCGGACGGCCGGCGACGGGTCGGCAGGCGACGGGTCGGCGGCCGATGCGGAAGCGGGTGGCGCCGCCGGGGCCGTCCCGTCGACCTCGGCCGCGGGACCGCCGGCGGTCATCGATCGAGGCCGGGCCGGGGATCCACTGCGGCCCGCCGCATCCGGCGATGGAGCAACGGGATGCGGATGACGTCGAAGCCGACCCGGAGGGCAAGGCCCGGCGAGGCCCGCATGCGCGATCCGCGGCGATCGGTCCAGCGGATCGGCACGACGGCGATCCGATAGCCCCGCCGCCGGGCGAGGTAGATGAGCTCGACGTCGAACACGATGCTCGTGATCCGCTGGTCGGCGAACAGGTCGTGAGCGGCGGCGCCGGTGAACCCCTTGAAGCCACACTGGGTGTCCTGGACGTCGCCGACGACCCACAGGCTGGCGAAGGCATGGAACGCCCGGCCGAGCAGGCGGCGGTAGAGCGGCTGCGAGCCGCGCATGTCGGAACCGTCCGGCTGGATGCGGCTGCCGAGCGCGACGTCGTGGTCGACGAGGGCCTCGACGATGAGCGGGATCTGGTCCGGCGGCGTCGCCATGTCGGCGTCGGCGAAGACGATGAGCTCGGACGTCGAGGCCAGCATCCCCGCCCGGACCGCCGCCCCCTTGCCGCCGTGAGGGACGCTGAGGAGGGCGAGCTGGGGCGGGTCCCGCTGTCCGTCGCCCCCCGCCACCGCCTCGGGACGAGCCTGGACGAGGGCGGCCGTGTCGTCGGCGCTGCCGTCGTCGACGACGAGGACGTGGATGCTCTCGGGGAGTCGCCCGGCACCCGGAGCTCCGTCGCGGGCGAGCTGGCCGCGACGGCGAAGGTAGCCGAAGAGCTCGTCGAGGGCGGGGCCGATCCGCTCCGATTCGTTGTACGCGGGCAGGACGATCGTGAGCGTCCGCGCTTCCATGGCGGGCAGTGTACGTTCCGACGCGGAGGACGACGGCGGTACTCTCGGGCCAGTTCTGACCGGACCCGACTGAGGCATCATCCCGACCATGCAGTCGCCCTCGGACCTCGACGCGACACTCGGCGGGCCGTCGGAGGCGGCCTTCGACCGGGGCCGATTCGTCCGCCGCCTGGCCGTCGCCGGCTCGTTCGCCGTCATCGCCGTCCAGGTCGCCCTCTTCGCCTGGGGCTGGATCCTCGACCACGATCGGATCCCCCTCGGCCTCGACTGGCTCGGCTACCGGGCCGGCTTCGAGCGCTTCCTCGCGACCGGCTCCCCGTACGCCCCGTTCGAGCTGGCCGGATCGTTCACGCCCCAGCACCTCGACTTCATCCACCCGCCGAACTTCCTCGTCCTCGTCGCGCCGTTCGCGGTCCTCCCCCATCCGATCGACTTCATCCTGTGGGACGCCGTCCCGATCGCGATCTTCGTGTACCTCCTCCGTCACCTCGCCTGGTGGGGCTGGCCGCTCGTCGCGATCCTCTCGACGACGAACTCGCTCCAGTACCCGATCCTCAACGGCAACAGCTCGCTCTGGATGTGCGCTGCGTTCGGGCTCGGCATCCGGGTCGGCTGGTCGGCCGGGCTGCTGGCGATGAAGCCGACCCTCCTGCCACTCGCCTTCGTCGGCCTGCGCCGACCGGTACCCGCCCTGGTCCTGGCGATCGTGCCGATCGTGTTGACCCTGCCCCTGTTCCCGGACTACCTGACGGTGATCCGCAACATGGAGGGGATCCCGCTCTCGTACTCCCTGAGCAACTACTCGCTCATCGCCCTGGCGGCGCTGCCGTGGTTCGTCGAGTGGGTCGAGCGGCGCCGGCTGGCCGGCGGCCTCAGCCTTCGGCGGGGGTCGACGCGAGCGGGACTGGGGATCGCCCGACCGTCCTGACCGGGACGGCCGCGACCGCGGCGACGACGAGCCCGACCGCAAGCCACAGGATCACCGGCGCGGCGATGGCCAGGCCGGCGACCACGAGGGCGACCGCGAGGAGGCCGCCGACGAGTGCCGCCCGCTCGGTGCCGTGAGCCGCCACTCCTGCCCACACGGCGAAGGGCACGAGCGCGACCGGGTAGTGGAACCAGGTGATCGGCAGGACCACGAGGGACAGGACCACGGCGATCGCGAGTGACGTCGCGGGCGGCCGTGCCCAGCGGGCGGCGATCGCGATCCCTGCCAGTGCCCCGACCGCGAAGACCGGGGCGAGTCGGCTGGCGAGCGACGGGTCGCCGAGCAGGAGGGCGAGCTGGCTGGCCGGTCCGATGTTCAGCGCTGAGACGAGGTCGACGCCGCCGCCCGCCCGGAGCACGCCGACGTAGTCCTGCCATGGGCCGATGCCCCAGACGACGAGGCTCGCCCCGACCACCAGGGCCAGTGCCGCGACCGCGGCGACGAGGCTCGTCCATGCGGCCGGCCACCGACCGGCATCGACCGCGGCGTCGGCGCCCCTGCCGCTGCGCCGCAGGCTCAGCCCGGCGATGGCGAGCCACAGGAGGAGCGCCCCCGGCTGGAGCTTGGCGACGGTCACGAGGCCGAGGGCGATGCCGCCGCCGACCCGCCAGCGCGACGAGCCGCCGAGGATCGAGACGAGGACGGCGCCGTAGGCGAGCGGATACCAGGCGTCGACGTTGCCGAACAGGAGGGCGATGGCGAACGGATAGATGAACGGGGCGAGGGCGAGGGTCGGGACGACGACGTCGACGGCGCGGAGCCGGCCGATGCCCGCCAATCCCATGGCCACGGCCCCGAGACCGAGCGTCGCCAGGAGGCCCATCGCTACCAGTACGACCGCGTCATCGAAGCCGCCCAGCAGCGAGGCCGCCTGGGCCACCGGCGGCGGGTACGAATAGAAGAGGCTCTCGACCTGGGTACCGCCGCCGACCGCCCCGGCGAGGTAGGGGCTCTGGCCGGCGGCGACCCGTCGTCCGGCGTCGAGGATCAGGGTCAGGTCGAACCCGGCGTGCGGCGGCTGCTGGGCGAGGAGTGTCGCGGCGAGCAGGATCAGCCCCACCCAACCGGTGACGCCGACGACCGTCCAGACGAGCAGGCGGAAGCGGCGATCGGCGAAGGGACGGAGGAATTGGGCAGCCATCCGGGCCATGCTAGACGCCCGTCGGGGCCATCGACGGGCGGTACTCGTCGCGCCTGGAGATGGCCAATTCGTACCGGTCGGAGGGCCTGATACCCGGTGCTAAGCTGCACCGGCCGTGCGTACCCCCCTGCTGCTTTTCGCGTACGCGCTGGTCGTCCGGGCGATCCTCATCGCGCTCTATCCGGACCCCGCCTACCCCGATTCCTATTACTACGTCGACGTCGCGCGGGCCCTCCACGCGGGCCAGGGATTCAACGTCGACTTCATCTGGGCCTTCGTCGAGACGGGCGGCAAGCTGCCCGCCGATCCCCACCTGCCCATCCCGAGCAACGCCCACTGGCTGCCGCTCGCCTCGATCGTCCAGGTGCCCTTCCTGGCGATCTTCGGGACCTCGCCGGTGGCCTCGCAGATCCCGTTCGCGATCATCGGCGCGACGGTCGCCCCTCTGACCTGGGCGATCGCCAACGACGCGGGCGCGCGCCGCTCGGTCGCCATCGGGGCGGCGCTCATGACGGCCATCCCGGCCGCCTCGACCGTCTTCATGGGCCAGCCCGACAACTTCTCGCTCTACCAGCCGATCGGGGCGGCGGCGCTGTGGATGGGCGCCCGCGCCCTGCGCGGGGATCGGCGGGCCTTCGCCCTCGGCGGTCTCCTCGTGGGCCTCGCCTCGCTCGCCCGCAACGATGGCGTCCTCATCGGCCTCGCCCTGGCCATCGTCTTCTTCTGGGACCGCTGGCGGGCCTGGCGGGAGCGGCAAGCCGGCGGCGACCGCCGGCCGGTGATCGGCTGGGGTCAGGCTGTCGCCTGCTTCGGCCTGTTCCTCGTCGCCGTCGGACCGTGGTGGATCCGCCAGCTGGCAGTCTTCGGCAGCATCTCGCCCTCGACGTCGTCGGGCCGGATCCTCTTCATCCGGACGATCACGGACATGAACAGCATCACCACCCCGGCGACGCTCCAGAGCTTCCTCGGCCAGGGCATCGGGCCGCTCCTCGAGAGCCGGATCCTCGGCTTCGTCGCGGCCGTCGGCAACTACGTGATCATCGTCCTGTCGTTCGTGCTCACCCCATTCCTCTTCATCGGGGCCTGGGCCCGGCGTCGGTCGATCGATTACCGGGTCTTCTTCATCTATTCGGCTCTCCTGTTCGCCGCGGCCGGCCTCTTCTTCGCCATCCACGTCCCCCTCGGGATGTTCCTCCACTCGGCGGTCGCCCTCGTCCCCCACACGTACATCCTCGTCCTCGAGGGTGTCGTGGCCGCGGTCGCCTGGATGGCCGCCCGCCGCCCGAAGTGGAACCAGGACGAGGCGACCCGCTTCTTCCTCGGCGCCACGGTCGGAGTGACGATCCTCACCGGCGTGCTCGGCACGTGGAAGGTCCAGGAGGAGTGGGGCAAGGAGCGCCACGACCGCCAGGAGCTGAACGCGGCGATGAACCGGCTCGGCATCGGCATGAACGAGCTCGTCATGAGCGGCGACGCGTCGGGCACGAAGTACTTCACCGGGCGCGGCGGCGTCGTCACCGTCAGCGACCCGATCGACGTGGTCGGGCAGGTCGGGGCGGCCTACGGCATCCGCTGGCTCGTCCTCGAGCGCGACCACATCGTCGACTCGCTCGGACCGGTCCTCGGGGGGAAGTCGCGGCCGTCGTGGATCGGGCCGCCGGTCTGGTCGCTCGACGAGACGCCGCCCGAGAACGCCGACGACACCTACCCTGACATCGCCCTCTACCCGACCTGCTTCGAGCCGGGTGACACACGGTGCGCGGCCCCGTGACCCGCCGCGAAGCGTGGCTGAGCGCCGGCGGGCTATTCCTCCTCGCCCTCGTGATCCGTTCGCTCATCGCCTCGACCATCCCGTTCCCGACGCCCGAGGACACTGCCTATTACTACGGTGTCGCCCGCAACGTCGTCGAGGGCCGCGGCCTCGTGTCCGACGCCATATGGAGCTACGGCACGCCGCCACTCGTCTTCCCCCGGCCGGCCTTCGAGGTCTGGCTGCCGCTGCCGACCCTGCTCGCGATCATCCCGATGACGATCCTTGGCACGGGCTTCCACGCGGCCCAGGTGACGACCGTCATCCTCGGCTCGCTGGTCCCCGTCCTCGCCTGGCGGATCGCCGCCGATCTCGCCGTCGAACTCGAGATGCCGGTCGGGCGCGCCCGGACGCTTGCCGTCGGGTCGGGGGTGACGGCGGCCGTCTCCCTGCCGCTCCTCCTCCACGGCGTCCTGCCCGACTCGACGACGCCGTATACCGTCTTCTCCCTTGCCGCGTGCCTGCTCATGGTCCGCCTCATCCGGGAGCTGCGCGGCGCGCGGGCCCTCGACCGCCGCCTGATCGGTCTGGGCGTCCTCTTCGGCCTGGCGGCGCTGACCCGCAATGAAGTCGTCTGGCTCGGCCTGACCTGGGTCGCGGTCGCCTGGTGGGGTGCCCGCCGGATGTCGCCGTCGTGGCGATCGACCCTGCTCCGGCTCGTCGGGGTACCGGCTGTCGTGGGCCTGGCGATCCTCAGCCCGTGGCTCATCCGCGACTGGATCGTCTTCGGAAGCCCGCTGCCGGGCCAGGCGGCGACCAACGCCCTGTCGATCACCGGCTTCGACATCTTCGCCTACGCCGATCCGCCGACCCTGTCGCGCTACCTCGCCCAGGGACCCGCCTTCCTGGTCTCGAGCCGGATCGACGGCTTGATCCACAACCTCTTCTCGGTCCTCCTCGTGCCGAGCTTCCCGGTCGGCCTCGTCGGCCTCGTCTCGCTCGTCGCGGTCCGCCGGGTCGGGACGGCCCGATCGCTGCGGCCGCTCGTCCTCCTGTCGGTACTCACGTTCACGGCGACGACCCTCCTCTTCCCGGTCGCGACGACCTGGGGGACGTTCCTCCACGCCTCGGGTCCGATCCAGGTCCTCCTCATCGTCGGCTGCCTGGCCGGCCTCGATGCGTTCATCGTCCGGGTCGGGGTGCTGCGGGGCTGGACGAAGCCGGTCGCCTGGCTCGGCCCGACTCTCACGGTCGCGACCTCGGTCCTGTTCAGCTTCGCGATCCTCGGCTACGCCCAGCAGTCCCGCGACGTGCAGGAGCGCTACGCCGCCCTCGGGCCGGCGCTGACCGCCGCCGGGCTGAGCCAGGACGAGATCGACGCACCCGTCATCGCCGACTTCCCGATCTGGTACGCGGAAGGGATGCGCCACTCGTCGCTCGCGCTGCCCGATGAGCCGCCGTCCGACGTGATCTCCCTGGCCCAGCGATTCGGGGCCCGCCTCCTCGTGCTCAGCGCGGACGGCCACGGTAGCTGGCCGGCCGTGATCGACGCCGGTCCGACCGGCGCCGGCGGCCCGGCCGCGGCCTGTTTCCACGAGGTGCACCTGACGCCACCGGCCGATCCGGTCGCCCGCGACGCGCTGTCCGGCACCCGGGTATTCCGGATCGCCTGCTCGTGAACGACGATGGTCCGCCCATGAACGACCCGCGCTCGAGCGCTGATGCCCGCGTCGGGGCCCTCACGGCCGATGCCTATACTCGGGAGGTGGTGGACATCGCCCCTGCCGACGCCGATGGTCGCGACAACCGCTTCGACGGGCTCCATGCCGAGGCGAAGGCAGTCCTCGGCCGATCCGCGAACGATCTGCGCGCGGTCCGCGACCGCTACCGCGAGGCCTATCACGAGGAGCTCGCCCGCTGGCAGGCCGGCCGCGACGAACTCGACAGCACGGAGCCGGACCTCTCGCCTCGAGGTGACGAAGAGGCGGGTGAGCTCGGCCTCCACCAGTCGGAGCTCTCGAAGCTCGAGCTCACCCAGCGGAGCCTCGAGAACATGTGGCTGTTCCTCGAACGGGGCGACGCGAGCCTCATCGGCGGTCCGGCCGAGCCGACCTTCCCGGGCGACGTCCAGATGCGCATCGTCGAGGCCCAGGAGGCCGAGCGGGGGCGGCTGGCCCAGGAGGTCCACGACGGGCCGGCCCAGGCGCTCAGCAACGCCATCTTCCAGGTCGAGTACATCGAGCGCGTGCTCGACCAGGACGTGCGGATGGCCCGGACCGAGCTCCGCTTCCTGCGCGACCTCCTCCGCCGCGAGCTCGGCGACGTGCGGACCTTCATCACCCAGCTGCGGCCGCCGGTCCTCGACCAGCTCGGCCTGGATGGGGCGATCGCCGACACGGCAGCGACGACGACGGCCCTGAGCGGCCTGCCCATCGAGACCGACCTCGAGGCGCCGGCCGATCGGCTGGCCGAGGCGGAACAGACGGTCGTCCTGCGCGTGGTGCAGGAAGCCCTGCAGAATGTACGGAAACACGCGGCGGCCACACGAGTGACCGTCTCGAGCCGGATGTCCGGCGCCGACTGGATCCTGGAGGTACGTGACGATGGCCGTGGCTTCGATGCGGGGGCGGTCGCTGCCCGCGGCCGCCGGAATTTCGGACTCCAGTTCATGAGGGAACGGGCGGCGTTGATCGGGGCCCGTCTCGAAGTACGATCGCGTCCCGCCGGGGGCACGGTCGTGGTCCTCGCGGTCCCGACCGGAGAGGAGAGAGGATGAGCGCGATGGATTACGGCGGCCCGGAGCGACGGCGCGGGGGTCCAGACCGGCGAGCGGCCGGCGAGAAGACACGGATCCTCATCGTCGACGACCATGCCCTGTTCCGGGTGGGCATCCGCAACATCCTCGAGAAGGAGGACGACTTCGACGTCGTCGGCGAGGCCGATGACAGCCGCAGCGCCTTCGACATCGCGGTCGAGACCTCGCCCGACATCATCCTCATGGACCTCTCGCTGCCGCCCCCCGGCGGGATCGAGACGACCTCGCGGATCAAGCGCGAGCTGCCGAGCTCGGCGATCATCGTGCTGGCCGTCAGCGAGGACGAGGATGCCCTGTTCGACGCGATCAAGGCCGGTGCCGCCGCGTTCATCCTCAAGGACGTCGGCCCCGACGACCTCGTCACGATCGTTCGGCGCGTCTTCCTCGGCGAATACCTCATCAACGACAAGGTCTTCGCCAAGCCGGCGGTCGCCTCGCGGGTACTCAAGGAGTTCCGTGAGCTGGCCGTCTACGGTCAGGAGGCCGCCCCGATCTTCGCCCCGCTGTCGCCCCGCGAGGTCGAGATCCTCGACAACATCGCCCAGGGCATGACCAACAAGCAGGTCGCCTACGCGCTGTCCATCAGCGAGCAGACGGTCAAGAACCACATGTCGAGCATCCTCCGCAAGCTGTCGGTGAACGACCGGACGCAGGCCGTCGTGTACGCCATGCGCCAGGGCTGGATCCGCATGCCGGAGGACTGATCGACCCGGCCCTCCGACCCGCGAGCCGATGACCGAATCCGTCGAGACCGCACCGTCCGCCGCCCCGCCGTCGCCTGCCGACGTCCGCTCCGCGGTCGGGCGCGACCTCGAGGCCCTCGACCGCGAACTCGCGGAGATCGAACTGCTGGCCGAGCAGGCGCGCGACGAATCCGGGCGCCACGAGGCGAAGCGCCAGGTCGCCGCCGATCAGCTGGCCGCCCTCGGCCGGGCGACGGCGCCCGACCCGGCGATGGTCACCGAGCTCAACGCCCAGCTCCTCGAGCTGACGCGGCGGGCCGCCCTCATGTCGGCCCAGGTCGAGGTCCTCGACGGCAAGACGAAGGTGCTCCATCGCTATCGCGACGGGCTCGCCACGATCGAGGCCGACCTCGGCGCCGGCCTCGCCGCCGGCGGGGCTCGAGCGCTCGGGCCCGGGACGAGCGGCCCGGACGGTGGGCCCGCCGACGGCCAGGCCCCGTTCGGCGACGAATCAGGGGTGTCGCGGGTCGTGCTCGCCGCCCAGGAGGACCTCCGCCGCGAGATCGCCCGGGCGATGCACGACGGCCCGGCGCAGAGCCTGACCAACATCGTCCTGCAGGCCCAGATCGTCGACCGGCTCGTCGCCCGTGACCCGACCCTCGCCCGGGTCGAGGTCCACCAGCTCGTGCAGATGGTCCAGCAGACGCTCGAAGCGACGAAGTCGTTCATCTTCGACGTCCGTCCGATGGTCCTCGACGACCTCGGGCTCGTCCCGACGCTCCGCCGGGCGGCCCGCGACCGCGGCCAGCGGGCGGGCGTGCCGGTCGAATTCGCCTCGCTCGGACCGGACCGGCGGCTGCCGATGGATCTCGAGAGCGGCCTCTTCCGGCTCATCGACGAAGCCCTCGTCGCGTTCCTCGGCTCGGGACCCGGCCGGGTCGTCATCGAGCTCGACTGGAGCGACCATCTCGACGCGTCGGTGGCGGTCCGCGAGGCGCTCCCCGAGCTGGTCGGCGCCGAGGGTGGCGGCGAGCCGGTCGCCGAGGGCGCGGCGGTCGTGCGCTCGCGCGACAGCGGCCGGCGCGGCCGCGGCGTGCCCGAGGAGATGCCGGCGGCCCTGGCAGCGATGATCGAGGACCGCCGGGTGGACGCCTCGGCCGCGGCGGAACAGGCCCGCCGGGACCGGCTCGGGGCGTTGCCGGCGGCGATCTGGCGGGAGATCGAGAGCCGGGCCGCGGTGCTCGGCATCGGGGCGGAACTGCTCGAGGAAGGGACCGCCCTGCGACTGGTGGCCCGGCTGCCGGCCGTCGTCGAGGCGGGCTGAGAAGTCGTGGCCGGTCGGCGTGGTTCTCTCGGTCAGGGGATCGTCGAGTACGGGATCATCCTGAGCGGGATGGCCGCCGTGGCCGCCGTGATCCTCCTGCTCTTCCCCGAAACGGTGGCCCAGCTCCTCGGGCTCATCGGGACCGCCATCGATAGTGCCAGATAGCACGCTGGTACCAAAATCCTACATCGCGCACCACGGATCCACTCGTATATTCAGGCCCGCCCTCACCTGAGAGGCGACAGCACTCATCCAGGAGGCCAAACTAGATGGCACTCGTCAATGCGTTCCTCGCCTCGCTGCAGAGCGACGAGGAAGGCCAGGGTCTCGCCGAGTACGCGCTGATCCTCGCCCTCATCGCGATCGTCGCGATCATCGCCCTCATCTTCCTGGGCGGCCAGGTCAGCAAGATCCTCAGCAACGTCGGCAACTCGGTCTAGCTCCCTCGACCGGGCGCACCGGTTCAGAAACGTCGGACGCCCGGGCCAGCGGCCCGGGCGTTCGTCTACCCCCGGTGCGCCGACGCATCGGGCTCCGGTCCCGATAGGGATCGGTGCGTATTGACACCATCCGGGCCGCTCCGTACCGTGGCGCGGCCCACCGCCCACCTCGCTTCCCATTTCGACATGGGAGGACTCCTGAGGAAAGGAGGTAACCGACAAGATGGTTCTCATCTCATCGTTCATCGCATCGCTTCGGCGCGACGATGAAGGACAGGGTCTCGCCGAATATGCACTCATCCTCGCCCTGATCGCGATCATCGCGATCATCGCCCTGATCTTCCTGGGGGGCCAGGTGAGCAAGATCCTCAGCGCAGTCGGTAACTCCGTCTAGCGCTCAGACAGCGACTCTCGACGACCGTCCGGGCAGAGCTCGGGCGGTCGTCCTGGTCTCGACGCCGGCCGACGCGCAGTGCGTCGGACCCGCGGGACGACCTCTCCCGGGCGCCTTGACACGTTCGGAGCAGGTCCCTAGTGTGACCCGGCCATCGGAGCCGGACCCCGACGCTCAGCGTGGAGGGCCCGGCGGACCCACGAGGTGGGACCCGATGGACTCTTGATGAAAGGAGGTAAACAAGTCGTGGCTTTCTTTTCTGCTCTCATCGCTTCCCTCAAGACTGACGAGGAAGGCCAGGGTCTCGCCGAGTACGCGCTGATCCTCGCCCTCATCGCGATCGTCGCGATCATCGCCCTCATCTTCCTGGGCGGCCAGGTCAGCAAGATCCTCAGCAACGTCGGCAACTCGGTCTAGCACCGATGCCTTCGGGCGGCGTCAACGGCGCCGTCAGCGCTTCAGTGGCGACGGCCCTTCCCTCGGGAGGGCCGTCGCGATTCGGTCCCGACGCCCGTCTGCCAGGACCCTCCGGACGGAGCACGGGAGTACCCGGTTTTCATGCCAATTCTTCCTAATGGTCCTAGCCCTTTGGTATAGTCGCGCCGCCTTTGGGCGGTGCTACAGTGGTGCCACCTGTCACACGGCTGGGGAGTACAAAACTTGAAGCGGTCCAACAGGCTTGTCCTGCTCATCGGCGCCCTTTTGGCGGTCGTCGCCTTCGTCGGGGTGATCCTCCTGCTTGGGCAGGGGACCGGCGGCGGCGGTCCGCAAGCTACGCCGACCGCCCCCACCACCGCCCAGGTCGTCAAGGCCACGGTCGACATCCCCGCCGGGACCGTCGTCACGAGCACGATGGTCGACGTCGAGACGGTGCCGATCGCCGCCTCGGCGGATTCGATCTCTGACCCGGGCCTCGTGATCGGCAAGACGATCCGCGAGAACACCAAGGCCGGCGCGATCCTCAGCTTCAGCGCCTTCATCGATACCGGCCAGACCAGCAACGTGACCGACAACATCCCGCAGGGCCTGCGAGCCATGGCGGTCGAGGTCGATCAGGTGACCGGCGTCGGGACCTTGATCCACACGGGCGACACGGTCGACCTGATCATCGCGATGGACATCCAGAGCGTGGTCCCCGATCCGAAGAACGCGCCCCAGGTGGTCAACGTCGGAACGCCGCAGTCGACGGTCAAGATGATCATCCAGAACCTGAAGGTGGTCGGAACCCTGCTCCCGACCGTGACGACGACCGGTGAGGCGACCCCGCCGCCGGCCGCCGCCTCACCGACTCCGAACCCCGGGGCCACCCAGCCGCCGACGTCGTTGAAGAACCCGGCCACGGCGTTCGAGATCGTCATGGTCGCCGTCACCGCCAACCAGGCGGAAGCGATCCGCTACGCCCAGCTGAACGGCCAGTCCGGCCAGGTGGCCGATCGGGGCCAGACGTCGATCTCCCTCGTCCTCCGCTCACCGCGCGACTACATCGCGGTCGATGCCAGCGGCAGCCCGATCCCGGGTGCCAGCCCGCTCATCCCGCCGCTCGAGGTCACCGACGGCGTCACCCTCAAGACGCTCATCACCAAGTACGGCGTGATCCCGCCGGACGTCATCATCAAGTAGTCGCCGGGAACCAACCGGCGTCGTCTGGACGGCCCGCTGCCCACCTCGGGAGCGGGCCGGTTCCATCAGAACGGCATCCAGATACCGATAGTCCGCGAACCACCGTCCAAGCCACTCATAGCAACCCGATATCGCGAGCATCATGGCCGACCAGATCCGAGTCCTCATCGTCGATGACATCCCAGAGACGCGAGACCACCTCACGAAGCTCCTCGGCTTCGAGAGCGACATCGAGGTGGTCGGTGTAGCCGCGTCCGGGACCGAGGCGATCGAGCAGGCCGGAACGCTCCGTCCGGACGTCGTCCTCATGGACATCAACATGCCGGACATGGATGGCATCACCGCCACGGAGCACCTCTCGACGGAGGTCCCGAGCGCCGCGGTCGTGATGATGTCGGTCCAGGGCGAGGCCGACTACCTTCGCCGCTCGATGCTCGCCGGGGCGCGCGAGTTCCTCGTCAAGCCGTTCAGCAGCGACGAGCTCACCGCTTCGATCCGCCAGGTCTATGCGCGAGAGCGCGAGAAGGCGAGCCGCTACGTGGCGATGCCGGCCGCCGCGGCCGCCGCCGGCAACGGCCAGGCGCCGGGGACCGTGATCGCCGTGTTCAGCCCCAAGGGCGGCGTCGGCCGGACGACCATCGCGGTCAACCTGGCAGTCGCGGCCGCGACCGAGATCGGCAAGAAGGTCGTCCTCATGGACGCCTCCTTCCAGTTCGGCGACGTCGGCGTGCTGCTCAACCTCAACCCGAAGAACAAGTCGATCGTCGACCTGGTCCCGGAGCTCGAGGCGGCCGGTGAGGTCGAGTCGATCGACACGTTCGTGATCAACCACTCGTCGGGCGTGCGCGTCCTCCTCGCCCCGCCGTCGCCGGAGATGGCCGAGCTCATCACGCCGGCGAGCGTGAAGCGGGTCATCGAGGTCCTCCGCGCCACCCACGAGCTCGTCATCGTCGACTGCTCGGCGTTCTTCAACGACACGACCCTGGCCGTCCTCGACTCGGCCGACGTGATCCTCACGATGCTCACCCTCGAGATCACGAGCATCAAGAACATGCGCCTGTTCCTCGAGGTTGCCGACCAGCTCGGCTACGAGCAGGGCAAGGTCTCGCTCGTGCTCAATCGAGCGGACTCGACCCTTGGGATCCGCGTCGCCGACGTCGAGCACTCGATCGGCCGCAAGGTCGATCACTCGATCGTGAGCGACGGCCGGAGCGTGGTGTACGCATTGAATCGTGGAGTACCGTTCTTCCTGTCGAACCGGGAGGCGCAGGTCTCCCAGGACGTCCTCCGGCTGGCGACCTCGCTGACCGGTGAAGAGGCCACGGCGTCCGCTTCGGACGACGCGCGCAAGACCGCGAAGAACAAATCCCTGTTCGCATGGCGCTAGCAGTGAGCCCTCCGGGGCACGAAGGGGTGTAGGCGATGTCCCTCCTGAAGCGGATCGAGAGCGCTCGACCGGGGACCGGTCCGGGGTCTGCCCCCGGGGCGCCGGTCGCACCGGGCGGGCCCGGTGCGCCGGCCGCACCGACCGGCGGCGGCCCAGTCGCTCCGGCCCCGCGGCTCATGTCCAGCACGCCGGTCCGGGAGTCGTTCCGGGACGTCAAGTTCCGCATCCAGAACCGGGTCATCCAGGACCTCGACCCCAAGCTCGACCTGTCCAACCAGGTCGAGGTGCGCCGCCAGATCGAGGAGATCTTCGGCAAGGTCATCGACGAGGAAGGACTCGCCCTCACCCGCGCCGAGCGGGTCCGGATGCTCGAGCAGATCACCGACGAGATCATCGGCCTCGGGCCGCTCGAGCCGCTCCTCCGCGACGAGAGCATCACCGAAGTCATGGTCAACGGCCCGCGCCAGGTCTACATCGAACGGTCGGGCAAGCTCGAGCTCACCAACGTCGTCTTCCAGAACGACGACCACGTCATGCGGATCATCGATCGGATCATCGCCCCGATCGGTCGACGCGTCGACGAGTCGTCGCCGATGGTCGACGCCCGCCTCACCGACGGTTCCCGCGTCAACGCCATCATCCCTCCCTTGTCCCTCGTCGGGCCGGTCATCACGGTCCGGAAGTTCTCGGCCAGCCCGTTCACCGTCGACGACCTCATCCGCTTCGGCACCGCCACCCCCGAGATGTTCGACTTCCTCAAGGCGTGCGTCGAAGCCCGCCTCAACATCTTCGTCTCGGGCGGCACCGGCTCGGGCAAGACGACGACCCTCAACGTCCTCTCCTCGTTCATCCCGAACGACGAGCGGATCGTCACGATCGAGGATGCCGCCGAGCTCCAGCTCCGCCAGGAGCACGTGGTCACCCTCGAGTCGCGCCCGCCGAACATCGAAGGCCGCGGCGCGATCCCGATCCGCGAGCTCGTCCGGAACTCCCTCCGGATGCGGCCAGACCGCATCATCGTCGGCGAGTGCCGGTCGGGCGAGGCGCTCGACATGCTCCAGGCCATGAACACGGGCCACGACGGCTCGATGTCGACCGGCCACGCCAACAGCCCCCGCGACATGCTGGCCCGGCTCGAGACGATGGTCCTCATGGCCGGCGTCGACCTTCCCCTGCGGGCCATCCGCGAGCAGGTCGCCTCGGCCGTCGATCTCATCGTCCAGCAGAGCCGCCTCAAGGACGGGACCCGGCGCATCGTCAACATCACCGAGGTCCAGGGCATGGAAGGCGACGTCATCGTCATGCAGGACGTGTTCGTCTTCGAGCAGACCGGTGTCATCGAGGGCAAGATCCAGGGCCGGCTCAAGCCGACCGGTATCCGCCCCAAGTTCGTCGAGAAGTTCGAGGTGATGGGCATCCAGCTCCCACCCGGCCTCTTCGGCTTCAGCTTCTGAGCGCGAGGAGGACCGTCAGATGCCGATGACCATCGTCGTCGCTGGCGTCGCCGCGATCGCCATCCTGCTCATCGCACTCGGCATCGCGACGTCCGGCCGCGGGTCGGGCATCAGCTCGCGCCTCGAGCGCTACGCCTCCGGCAAGGAAGAGGCGGCCAAGGTCTCGACGGGCCAGGGCTCGATCGCCGACCTGCTCGCCCAGAGCGCGGCACTGTCGAACCTCAACAAGGTCGTCGAGCAGCGCGACTTCGGGGCGAACCTCGCCCGCGACATCGCCCGGGCCGACCTCAAGCTCAAGCCGAGCGAGTTCCTCGGCATCTGGGCGGCCAGCATCGTCGGCATGCCGATCCTGTTCGTCTTCCTCTCGCTCTTCTTCCCCGCGCTGCGGAACCCGCTGTTCCTCCTCATCGCGGCATTCATCGGCTTCCTCCTCCCGCGCTTCTGGCTGAGCCGACGCAAGGGCGGCCGACTGAACGCCTTCAACAAGCAGCTCCCCGACACCATCACCCTGATCGCCAACGCCCTGCGGGCGGGGTCGTCGTTCCTGCAGGCCATCGAGCTCGTCGTGCGCGAGTCGCGGCCGCCGGTCTCGACCGAGTTCGGCCGGGTCATCCGCGAGGTCAACCTCGGCCTGCCGTTCGAGACGGCCCTCGAGAACATGGTCCGCCGCGTCCGGTCGGACGACCTCGAGCTGATGGCGACGGCCATCGCGATCCAGCACACCGTCGGCGGCAACCTCGCCGAGATCCTCGACTCCATCGCCTTCACGATCCGCGAGCGAGTCCGGATCAAGGGCGAGATCCGGACCCTGACCGCGCAGCAGCGCCTGTCGGGCTACGTGGTCGGCTTCCTGCCGATCGGCCTCGCCGGGTTCCTCTTCATCGCCGCGCCGGGTTTCATGACCCCGATGTTCGACGATCGCGTGTCGATCCTCGGCCTGCCGGCCGGCGTCATCATCCTCGCCTTCGGCGGATTCATGATGTTCATCGGCTTCATGCTCATCCGCAAGATCGTCGACATCGAGGTCTGAGCAGATGATCCCCATCCTCATCGCCGCGGCCGCCGCGGGAGGAATCCTCCTCATCGTCATCGGGCTGACCAGCACCGCGCCGGTCGACCCGGTCCAGGCCCGCCTCACCCAGCTCGGCACGATGCAGGCCAAGAACCTCGAGGAGATGGAGCTCCAGTCTCCGTTCCTCGAGCGGACCCTGCGACCGCTCGCCGCCCGGCTGTCGGGCTCGGTCGCCCGGGTGACCAGCGCCTCGTTCGCGGCGACGACCCAGAAACGCCTCGCCCTGGCCGGCAATCCCGGCGACCTCCGGGTCGCCGACTGGCTCGGCATCAAGGCCCTCGGCGGCATCCTCGGAGTGGTCATCTTCGCCCTGCTGGGCATCTTCGCCCTCGGGACCGGAGTGCTCTTCGGGATCATCCTCGGCGTGGTCGGCTTCCTGTTCGGCTACACGATCCCCGAGTTCTGGCTCGGCGGCCGGGTGAAGAAGCGCCAGAAGGCCATCCTCCTCATGATCCCGGACTCGCTCGATCTCCTGACGATCTCCGTCCGGGCCGGCCTCGGCTTCGACGCAGCCCTCGGCAAGGTCGTCGAGAAGCTCCAGGGACCCCTCACCGAGGAGTTCCGCCGGGCGCTGGCCGAAGTCCGGGTCGGCAAGGCCCGCCGCGACGCGCTCCGCGACATCGTGCCCCGCACCGAAGTGCCGGCACTGACGAACTTCATCGGCGCGATCATCCAGGCCGAGCAGCTCGGTGTCTCGATCAGCAAGGTGCTGCAGGTCCAGTCGGAGCAGCTCCGCATCGAGCGCCGCCAGCGAGCCGAGGAGATGGCCGCGAAGGCGCCGATCAAGATGCTGTTCCCGCTCGTCGGTTGCATCTTCCCGTCGCTCTTCATCATCATCCTCGGACCCGCCATCATCCTGATCATGATCAACCTGGCCGGTCCGGGCGGCCCGGGCTCCGCCACGTAGGGTGGCCCCCGGGCCCGCCGCCGACCCGCTCGGCGCCCAGAACGTCACGCACGGCACGGTCCTGGCGATCCGTCTCGAGGTCGCCGCGGGCGTCGTCGGCAAGTTCTTCGGGCTCATGGGCCGGCAGACGCTCGATCACGGCGCCGGCCTCTGGCTGCCGGGCAGCAACGGCATCCACATGATGTTCATGCGCTTCCCGATCGACGCGGTCTTCCTCGGCAAGCCCGACGGCACCGGCCGCCGCCCCGTCGTCGGCGTCCGCCGCGCCCTCCGGCCGTGGCTCGGCGTCGTCTGGTATGTCCGCGGCGCCAACGGCGTCATCGAGCTCCCGGTCGGCGCGATCGACGCCTCATCGACCGCCGTCGGCGACCTCGTCAGCCTCGAGGCGAGCCGGGCAGCGTAGGTTCCGCTGGTGCGGGCCGTCGTGTGCGTGGCGGCCCGGGAGCCCGCCTAGCGCTCCCGGGCGACGGTGATCGCCGACACGCCGAGCGCGCCAGCAGCGAGGAGGGCATCGGCGCAGGCGGCGAGAGTCGATCCGGTCGTGACGACGTCGTCGATGAGCACGACCCACCGGCCGACCACCTCGCCTCCAGCGGCGGCTTTCCGCGCCGCGCCCACGTCCGCGCCCGCGGCGGCGCCCGCGGCAGTGCCTCCGGCGGCCGGCTCGCGGATCCGGAATGCGCCGGCCATGTTCGCCGTCCGGTGGCGACGATCGAGGTGGAACTGGGCGGTGGTCGCCCGTACGCGCTCGAGGACGGGCCGGTGCTCGAGCCCGAGTCTCCGCGCCGCCACCATCGCGATCCGCTCGGCCTGGTCGAATCCGCGATCGCGAGCTCGGTCCCGATGGACGGGCACGTGGACGAAGAGGTCGCCGCCCGCACCCGCCTCCCGCCAGCGCGCGGCCACGGCCGCCCCGAGTGGTTCCTCGAGCCGCCGCTCGCCGGCGTATTTCAGGGCGTGCAGGGCGTCCCTGACCGGCCCCCGGAACGGAGCGCACCACTCGAGTTGCAGGAGCGGCGCGGGAATGTCCGAGGGCAGGCCGATCGGTGTGCCGGCCGGCATCCCGCGACGCACCGCCAGGGCCGGACGGCAGCGGGCGCAGAACGCATCGCCTTCGCGGCCGCACCCGACGCACGCCGCGGGCAGGGCGAGGTCGAGCAGCCGATCGGCGACGACGCCGAGGTGCCGTCGGGCGATCTCCACCCGGACATCCTGGCGGGAGCGCCTTATCGCGCGCTCACCGGGGGCCGTCGGCGGGCGGCGGTCGGCGCGCCGCCGACGGCGGTCGGCAGGCCGCGGGCGGCGGTCGGCCGTCGGGACCGGCTATCCGCGGGCCGGCGGTCGGCGCGATTTGCCGAGGCGACTTGCGCACCATGCAACAAAGCGCACTCGGGACGGGCCCGATGGATCGAATCTGGCTCGGATCTTGCACGGGACGCAAGAAACGGTTCCGGATGTCCGAAGATTGCGCCGGGTGCAAGAACCTGACCGCTCGAGCCGCGAGACGGTTCCGTTGTTGCATACCACGCAAGCTCGACCACTGTTCTTGCCTGTCATGCAACTCCCGGGCACGGGAGCGAGCAACAGGGCGGGGGCACGGGGCCGAGCGGCACGGGGCCGAGCGGCACGGGGCCGAGGGGCACGGGGCCGAGCGGCACGTGGGCCGAGGGGCACGGAGCCGAGGGGCACGGGGCCGAGCGGCACAGGGCCGAGCGGCACTGGGGGCGGCGAGGCGCCCGGGCTATACTCGGGTCCGGACCACGAGCCGGGCGTCGCGACGGAGGGCCCCACCGTGAGGACGATCGTCAAGGGCAAGAACATCGAGGTCCCCGAGCGAGTCCGTCGCTATGCCGAGCGACGTTTCGTCCGCCTCGAGCGCCTCCTCGACGACCGCACCGAAGCCCTCGTCGAGCTCTCCGTGGAGCAGCATCGCAGCTCCGCCGACTCCCACATCGTCGAGGTCTCCCTCGTCATCGACGGCTCGACGCTCCGTGGCCGCTCGGTCGGACCGTCGTTCCAGGCCGGCCTCGACGACCTCGTCGACAAGATGGAACGGCGAGCGGTCGACCACAAGGAGAAGCCCCGCGTCCGGGCCCGCCCGACCGAGGAGAAGGCGATCCTCCGCCGCATCGCGGACGGCACGGCCGAGCCGGGTCGTGAGCGGCGCATCGTCAAGACGAAGCGGTTCGCCATCGAGCCGATGTTCGAGGAGGACGCGGTCGCCGAGATGGAAGAGCTCGGCCACGGGTTCTTCCTCTTCGTCGACGCCGCGACCGAACACATCGCCCTCCTCTACCGGCGCGATGACGGCGACTACGGCCTTATCGAGCCGAGCGTCGGCGGTGAGTACACCCACACGCGCCACCCATCGCCGGCCGGATCGGCTCACCAGGCGCCGAAGCGCCAGGCCGCACCGAAGACCGCCCGCCGGGCCACGCCCACGACCTCCGGCTCCCGCTGAGCGGCGGCCCGCGCTTGCCGTCTCGCGCCACCATCGCGCGCTGGTCCGATCGCGTCCTGCCCCTCTGGTTCGCGCTGTGGTCGCTGGTCCGGCTCCAGCAGCTCGGGCTGTTCCAGGGCGACTGGAGCTGGTTCGGGCGCGACTTCCGCATCTACCGTGACGCGGGGCTCGCGATCCTCAACGGCGGCGACCCGTGGAACGCATCGGATCACTGGAACGGCCAGGACTGGCACTTCGCCGCGCTGCCGACGGCCGCCCAGGCGTTCGTCCCGTTCGCGATCCTCCCGGAAGCCCTGGGGCTCGCCGTATTCCTGGCCCTCTCCGTCGGCGTCTTCGTCTTCGCGATGCGACGCCTCCGGCTGCCGCTCTGGTGGCTCCTCTTCCCGCCGGTCGCGGAGGGGATCGGGGCGGCCAACCCGCAGATCCTCGCCTTCGGGCTCCTCATCGTCGGTGCGCCGGCGATCGCGGCTCCGGTCGGCCGAGCCATCGCGACCGCGCTGAAGGTCTACGCCGTGATCCCGGTCGTCGCCCGCCGGGAATGGCGGGCGCTGGCGGCGGTGGGGATCGTCTTCGCCGTGAGCGTCGCCCTCGCGCCAGGCCTCTGGGCGACCTACATCTCGCGCTTCGGCGAGATCGGCGCCCGGGTCGCCAAGGAGTCGGCCGGCGGCGTCTCCGCAGCGCTCGTCCTGGACCCGAAGGTATTCGGGACCCTGCTCGGCACGAGCGAGACGGTCGCCCGACTGGCCGGGATCGGGCTGTTCGCGCTGCTCGCAGCGCTCGTCCTCCTCGTGGCGGTCCGCGACGTGCGCTCGGCCGGCTGGCTCGTCGTGCCGCTCCTCTGGCCCGCCGCCGAGTATCACGCGGCCGCCTTCGCCATCCCGATCGCGCGCCGCCTCGCGACGTGGATCATCGCCGTGCCGACGATCCCGACCTACCTGCTCGGCCTCATCGTGCTGGCCTACCAGGCGGCGGCCGGCGCTCCGGCACTCCCCGAGGAGCCGCCACCGGTCGGTCTTCGCGCCTGGCTGCGGAGCCTCCGGCCGGGGCGGGCCGTCCGTCCCGAAACGGCCGACCAGCCGGGCCTCACACCCGCCGATACTCCCCCGCCGCCCTCGTCATGAGCCCGGCGTCGATCATGTATCGACGGAGCGCCGCGACGTCGGGGTGGTACAGCGCCAGCCGCTGGTTGACCTCCTTCTCGGGGTAGGCACGGTCCTCGGGAAAGCAGCGGTCGCGCAGCCAGGCGAGGACGACCCGTCGCTTCCGGTCCTGGGCCGGGATCGAGATGAGCCGATCGTCGACGATGAACGCCCGAAGGACCTTCGCCTCGAAGGCCGGGTCGGGCGGTGGCTCCTGCATGGCGAGAGTCTGCCGCGAAGGGGACGCTCCGTGGCGGTCGATCGTCGCCAGGCGACCCGGGGCTCGCGGCACTCCCTGGCGGCCCTGGACGCTGCGGTACCATGCCGCGGATGCCGCCCACCCTGCCCGACGGACGCCGACTCGGGGCACACCTGCCGCTCGGGGACGGGATGGTGGCAGCGGTCGAGCGGGCCCACACGATCGGCGCCCGGGCCCTCCAGGTCTTCGCCGACAACCCGACCGCCTGGCACCGTCGGACCGAGCCGCCGAAGGAGCTGCCGGCCTTCCGGAAGCAGCTCAGGAAGCGCCGGATCGGGCCGATCGCGACCCACGCCGCCTATCTCGTCAACCTGGCGGGTCCCGAGGACGACTTCCGGGAACGTTCGATCGAGGTCCTGACCGAGGAGCTGCGGGTCGCCCCGAGCTACGGCGCCCGCTACGTCAACGTCCACATCGGTTCGCACAAGAAAGCCGGGCTCGAGGCGGGCATCGACCGGGTCGGGGACGGCATCGCCCGGGTCCTCGCCGACGGTCGATGAGGGCCCCGATGCCGCCCTGCTCGTCCTCGAGAACTCGGCCGGGGGTGGCGGCGGGATCGGCGCGACGGTGCCCGAGCTCGCGGCCGTCCTCGAGGCGGTGGCCGCCCACGGTGGGGATGTCGACCGAGTGAGACTGTGTCTCGACACGGCCCACCTGTGGGGGGCCGGGCACGACATCAGCCGGCCCGAGGGCGTCGGAACGCTGCTCGACGAGCTCGATTCGGAGGTCGGCGTCGAGCGCGTGGCGATGATCCACCTCAACGACTCGCGATCCGCGCTCGGCTCACGGACGGACCGCCACGAGCACCTCGGGGCGGGTTCGATCGGGGCCGAGGGACTGCGGGCGATGCTCACCGAGCCACGCCTCGCCGGCGCGACCTACTACCTCGAGACGCCCGGGATGGACCAGGGCTACGACGCGATCAACGTCGCCCGGGCCTATGCGATCGCGGCCGGCAAGCGGCTCCGCAAGCTGCCCCCGGGGGCGATGACCCTGAAAGGCAGTCGAGCCCGGAGTGCGCCGGCGGATCCGAGCGAGGGCGACGGTGGCGACTGAACCGACGCCGGAGACGGCGGAGACGCCGATGACCGATACGCCGGCCGACACCGCCACCGAGCGCTGGACCCTCGACCGCTTGGCCTGGCCGCTCGCCCTCATCGGACTCCTCGTCCTGGCCGCCGTCCTTCGCTTCATCGCCCTGCCGACCCGGGGCACCTGGGATGCGGACCAGGGTCACGACATGCTCGTCCTCACCGGGTTCGTCCAGGATGGGATCTGGCCGCTGCTCGGGCCGCCGACCTCGATCGGCGACTTCCACCACGGCGCGCTCTACTACTACCTGCTGGCGCCGGCGGCCTGGATCGGGGGCGGCGATCCGACCGTCGTCGTCGCCGAGATCGCCCTCCTGGGCACGCTCGCGGTCGGCCTCGTGGCCGTCGTGGCCCGTTCGGCGGCCGGGATCGCAGCGGGGGTCGTGGCCGGACTCCTCATGGCCGTCTCGGCGACTGCTATCGATGAATCGACCTTCCTGTGGAACCCGAATCTCGTCGCGTTCACGAGCGCGCTCGCGGTCGCTGCCGCCTGGCGGGCCTGGACGACCCGGCACGCTCGCTGGTGGCTCCTCGTCGCGGCGGCCCAGGCGGCGACGATGCAGTGCCATGTCCTCGGCGTCGTCCTGCTGCCGGCCCTCGTCGTCTGGCTCATCGCGGACATCCGGCGGCGACCGGCCGGCGAGCGCCGCACGCTGGCCCTCGTGACCATCGGTGGGGCGGCGATCGTCGCGGTCAGCTACGTGCCGCTCTTCGCCTCGGAGCTCCAGACCGACTTCCACGAGACGCGGGCCGCCCTCGCCTTCCTCGCCGGCGGCGGTCAGTCCGTCGAAACGGGGCCGATCGTGCGGGTCGTGTTCGTGTCTTTGCGGGTCCTCGCCTGGCCGCTCACCGGCCTGCTCACCGACGCGCTCGCGGTCGGCGTCGTCGCAGCGATCGGGGTGATCGTCGCGGCCGCCTGGCGCTGGCGGGTCGCACAGCTGCCGGAACGGCCGCTCGCCCGCTGGCTCGGAGCGACGATCCTCTGGGCCTGCCTCAGCCTCGGGCTCGCGATCGCCGGGCTGGCCACGGTCACCCCGCTGCCGGTCGACCACTACCACGCCTTCGTCGATCCGCTCGTGTTCCTCATCGTCGGGCTCGGGCTGGCCGGCCTCTGGCGGCTCCGGCCGCTGACACCTGCCGCCGCCGGCACGCAGACGCGGATCACGCCGGGTCGGATCGCCACCGTCGTCATCGTCGGCCTTCTGGTCGTCTGGAACGTCGTCCACTGGCCGCCGGCCGTGGCGGCCGACGGCGGCTACCCGGCGGCCGCGGCGGCGGCCGATCGCATCGTGGCGAAGAGCGGTACCGGACCGACCCTCGTGCTCAGCCTGCCCGACTTCAAGACGCCCGAGGCCTATCTCTTCCCGCTCCGCCAGGCAGGCGTGGACGCCTCGATGGATCCGGCCGCGACCCCCGCGCCGGGCACGATCGTCATCGTCTGCGACGCGCTCTTCGTCGACGACTGCGGCGGTCCTGCGGAGGACGCCCTCATGGCCAGCCGATCGTCGGCCGCCGGGGGGTCGGCGGCCACGCCGGCGCTCGTCGACCGATTCGAGGCCGCCCCGGGCCGGACGATCTCGGTCTATAGGACGGCGCCGGCGTAGGAGTCACGCGACGTCGCCACGCCCCTGGTGAGACCGGGCCGGTCAGTCCGGCATCGGCGTCGGCTGCCAGAGCTCGACGACGCCGCCCCAGCCCTCCACTTCGAGGCCGAGCACGTCGCGGTACCAGTCGATGAGCGTGGCCGGGTCTTTCGACTTGAAGAACAGGCCGCCTACCCCGAGGACTCTCGCCATCCGACCCCTCCTCGCCGGCCGAACATACCCCACCGGCGGCAGGACGAACGTGGCGGGTCCTCCCGCCATCCGAAGGCGCCGTGCTCGGCCTCGGCTGGGGCCGGATACAAGAACGAACGCCGGCCCCCCAGAGGCCGGCGTTCGTCGTCCCCGAGACCCAGCCGTGGAGGCGACCGGGTCGTGCCCTGGAATGCTCAGTGGCGCCCGGGCCTGATCAATACCGCCCGGGCGTGCGGCCGACGGGCCGGCTCGTCGAGCGGGTGGCGGTGACGCGGGCGGTGGAGCCGACACCGGCGCCGACCGGGTTGCCCCCGACCTGGCCGCGGTACGTCGGCGTCCGGTCGGCCGGCCGATCGAGCGCCTCGCTCGGCTGGTAGGCCCGGCCGAAGCGGCGCATCCGGACGGCGAGGTAGTACTCCATGATCTGGCGGACCTGCGGCTCGGAGAGGACCTCGTCGGCCCGCAGCGCGTATTCCACGCGGGCGGTCGGGTTGGTCGTGGCGGCGGAGACGAGCCCGAGGTATTGCGGCGTGTCGGCGTCTTCGCGCAGCTCACGGAGGCCGCGGGCGAGCTTCGTCGCGGTGCCGAGCGACGGCATCCGGTCGCCGCGGATCAGCCGGGAGATCGTCGAGTGATCGACGCCGGACTGCTGGGCGAGCTGCCGCTGCGACATCTTCTTGGCCTTGAGCTGTGCCCGAAGCCACTCGTTGAAGGCTCGGCCGTTCTGGCTGGTCATGCTGTGAAGGGGGGCTCCGTGCTCACGGTCGAGGGCGGCGGGGCCGCCACGTCGTCGGTCCGCTCTTGAACGCAACTATCCCGTGGGCACCCCTGACCCTGTATCACCCGTTGGTACCGCCGTTCGCGGCCACCCGGAGCGCGGCTCGGGGACGTGCGGTGGGGTCCGTGGCGGTACGGTGGTCCGCCTCGTACGGCGTTCGCCGGAGCGTGGACTGGCCCGATGCGGCTACCGCGCGAGCCGGCCCGTCCGGCGGAAGTCCCGGGGCCGACGCCCGGGCGCCTGCCGGGGCGATGTAAACCGGTTCAGACGCTCGTTGGCGGCGTGGAGTGCGCGACCCGGGCCGTGTTGTGGAACCAGCCGCCGCGGAGGCCGCCGCCGCGTCGCTTCGGCGAGACGGCATAGACGATCCCGCCGAGGACGATGACCGACAGGACGCTGATCGCCCGGTCGACGAGGGTGATGGCGAGGGCCTGGGTCGGCGGAACGCCGTAGGCGATCGTGAGCACGGCGATGAGGCCCGTCTCCACGATGCCGATGCCGGCCGGGGTGAGCGGCACGGCGGTGAGGAGCGAGCCCGTGAGGGCGACGAAGAACGCCCCGCTGATCCCGAGGTGCACGTCGGGGAACCCGAACGCCTCCACGACGAAGTAGAGGCGCATCGCCTCGGTCGACCAGACGAGCCCGGTCAGGACGATGAGGCGGGGCATCATCCGCGGCGTGATCGCCGAGAAGACACCCTCCTCGAACCGGTCGTACAGCTCGAGGAAGCGCTCCGGGATCGGCAGGAACAGGAAGATCTGGCGGCCGAAGTTCCGCATCGAGAGGAGGGCCAGGGCGAGGATGCCGAGGAACACGCCGCCGATGACGAAGAGCGCCTGGACCGCCGGCGGCAGTCCGCTCCGGAAGCTCACGAAGCCGGCCAGGAGGCCGAGGAAGGTGATCGCGAACAGGTCGAGGATGCGCTCGATGAAGACCGTCCCGACGGTCCGCGACATCGACACGGTGCTGTTGATCTTGAGGAGCCAGGCCCGGTACAGGTCGCCGAGCTTGGCCGGCACGAGGCAGTTGACCATCCAGGAGATGAAGATGATCTCGGTCGCGTCGTAGACCGCGAGCGGGAAGCCGGTCGCCCGGATGAGGAGCGCCCAGCGGTAGCCGCGGAGCGGGAAGCCGGCGTAGAAGATGGCGAACGCGGCCAGCAGGTACCAGCCGTTGGCCGCCGCGATCAGGCTCGGCAGCTCCTCGAGGTGGTAGCCGGGCAGGCTCCGGGCGAACAGGACGAAGAGGAACAGCGGCAGGACGATCGAGAGGACCGTCCGCGGCTGGCGCAGGCGGCGGCCCAGCGACATCTGCTCGTCGGACACATCGGGGTCGTTGTTGACCGGCCGTCCGTCCGGCGTCTCGCGCTCGACGGAGGCGACGGTGGCACTCGCACTCATCGGACCAGATGGTGTCGCGGCAGGGTCCTCGCCCGCCACCGCCCGAAGGTCCTGCCCGGGCTCCGTCATCGGCCGGCTCCGACCCGGCCGTTCCCCCGGGTCGACTGGACGACCTTGGCGAGGGGCGTGATGAGGCGGACGAAGTACGAGGCCCGGCCGGTCACGAGCTGGGACGTGGCGAGGGCGGCCAGCAGGCCGGCCGGCGTCGACGGATCGCCGTCGAGGGCCGTGTAGGCGACCGCGACCTCGAGGGTCGAATGGGCGTCCGAGACGGCGACCCCGGGCAGGCCGTGCTCGTGGGCGAACTCGGCGGCATGCTGGTTGCCGTCCGACCCGATGACCCGGGCGTTGTGGACCTCGATCCAGTCGACGAGGCCGACGATGGCGGCGAGGCTCTCGTCGCGACCGAGCGAACCGCGGTGGCTGTCGAACGGATGAGGCACCCCGACGAGGCCGCCCTGCTCGCGGATCGCGGCGATCGTCTCCGACAGCGGCAGGCCGGGCGGGACCGGGCGCTCGAGGAACGTGGCGATGAGGTCACCGCCGGCCGTCTTGACCTCCTCGCCGACGATGATGGTCAGGCCGGCCGGGGCAGCGTCACGGGCCCGCAGGGCGCCGTCGATGCGGTCGTGATCGGTGATCGCGAGGTGGGTCAGGCCGCGCGACGAGGCGGCCTTGACGACGCCGGCCGGCGAGGCCAGGCAGTCGAAGCTGGCGCTGGTGTGACAGTGCAGGTCGACGAACGCCCGCGGCTGGTCGGTCATGCCGATCGAGCGGCGCTCAGACCGCCTGCACGAGCGACTTCTTGAAGAAGTCGAAATGCTCGAGGGCCAGGCCGGTACCGAGGGCGACGCAGTCGAGCGGGTTCTCGGCCACGTGGCAGGGCACCCCGGTCACCTGGGTGAGGAGCCGGTCGATGTTGCGGAGGAGGGCTCCCCCGCCGGACATCACCATCCCCTTGTCGATGATGTCCGATGAGAGCTCCGGCGGCGTCTGCTCGAGGACGCTGCGGACGGCCGTGACGAGGGCCTGGAGCGGCTGCTCGATCGCCTCCATGACCTCCGAGCTGGTGATCGGGATCGTCCGCGGCAGGCCGGCGATGAGGTCGCGGCCGCGGACCTCCATCTGGAGCTCGCGCTCGAGCGGCAAGGCCGTCCCGATCTGGATCTTGACCTCCTCGGCCGTCCGGTCGCCGACCATGAGGTTGTACTTCTTGCGGATGTACGTGGCGATCGCCTCGTCGAAGCGGTTGCCGCCGACCCGCAACGAGGTCGAGACGACGATACCGCCGAGGGCGATGACGGCGATCTCGCTCGTCCCGCCGCCGATGTCGATGACCATGTTGCCCGACGGCCCGCTGATCGGGACGTTGGCGCCGATGGCCGCCGCGAGGGGCTCCTCGATGAGGTAGGCCTCCTTCGCCCCGGCCTTGAGGGCGGCGTCGCGGACGGCCCGCTTCTCGACCGAGGTGACCCCGGCGGGCACGCTGATCATGACCTCCGGCCGGGAGAAGCCGATGCGGCCCTTCGTCGCCTTGCCGATGAAGAACTTGAGCATCGCCTCGGTGATGACGTAGTCGGCGATGACGCCGTCCTTCATCGGCCGGATGGCCTGGATGTTGCCGGGCGTCCGGCCGATCATCTCGCGGGCCTCGTCGCCGACCGCGACGATCCGGTTGTCGTCGCTGACCGCGACGACGGACGGCTCCTGGATGACGATGCCCTTGCCCTGCACGTACACGAGGACGTTGGCCGTGCCCAGGTCGATGCCGATCTTCATGAGGGGGTGACAGGGTTCCCTTCTGCGACGCGCTCGATCCTGGCGCCCAGGTCGAGGAACTTCCGCTCGATGTTCTCATACCCCCGGTGAACGTGGTGTGCGCCATGGACCGTGGACGTGCCGTCGGCCGCCAGCGCGGCGAGGATGAGCGAGGCGCCGGCCCTCAGGTCGCCGATGCCGACCTCGGCGCCGTGGAGGCTGCGGGGGCCCTCGATGACCGCGTGGTGGGCGTCCTCGATCGTCACCGCCGCGCCCATCTGGCCGAGCTCGCCGAGGAACTCGAGGCGGTCCTCGAAGACGGCCTCGTGGACGTGGCTCGTGCCCGATGCCTGGGTCAGCAGCACGCAGGCCGGCGGCTGGAGGTCGGTGGCGAGGCCCGGGTAGGGCGCGGTCTCGATATCGACCGCGTGGAAGACGCGAGCGGGGTCGGCTCCGCCCCGAACGTTGATCCGCTCGGAGGCGGCGAGGAGCCCGACGCCGGCCCGATCGAGGATGGCGAGGAACGACTCGAGGTGCTCGGCCCGGGCGCCGTCGAGGGTGACGTCGCCGCCGGTGACGGCCGCTGCGACGGCGAACGTGCCGGCCTCGATGCGGTCGGGCACGACCCGGTGGTCGGCGCCGCGGAGGCGCTTGCGGCCCTCGATCTCGATCGTGTCGGGGTACGTCCGGGAGACCTCGGCGCCCATGTCCTGGAGGAAGGCGATGAGGTCGTCGACCTCCGGCTCCTGGGCGGCCGGCCGGATGACCGTGTGGCCGTCGGCGAGGACCGCCGCGAGCATCGCGTTCTCCGTTCCCATGACCGTCACGAGGGGGAAGTCGACGGTCGCGCCGCGGAGGCGGCCGGGCGCGCGGGCGAAGTAGTAGCCGTTGCGGTACTCGATCTCGGCGCCGAGCGCCCGCATCGCGTCGACGTGGAGGTTCACCGGCCGCCGCCCGATCCGGTCGCCGCCCGGATTGCTGATGATGACCCGCCCGAAGCGGGCGAGGAGGGGCCCGAGGAGCATGAAGCTCGCCCGCATCCGGGCGGCCGCCTCGAGGGGCACGAACAGCCACTCGACGTCGCCCGAGGCGACCTCGTAGGTGTTCGGGGCGGGATGGTCGACGACGACGCCGAGGTCGCGCAACGTATCGGCCATGACCCGGACATCCTCGATCTCGGGCACGTTCGTGAAGCGGCAGCGCTCCCCCGTCAGGGTCGCCGCGGCAAGGAGCTTCAGGGCGGCGTTCTTGGCCCCGCTGATCGTGACGGTGCCGCGCAGGGGCCGACCGCCCTCGATGCGGAACGCGGTCCGCTCGATCGGCTCGGGCCGGTACTCCCAGTGGAACGGCCGTGCATCAGCCACGGTTCGTCACGATCTCCTGTGGGGCGGTCGGGCGCGCCGGACGGCGCGGGTCGGCCGCGGTCAGACGCGGGACCGCGATCCCTCGTGATGGCGCCGCTCGGCGACGCGGATCCGGACGAGCTCGCGCTGGAGGGCAGCCCTCGCCGCGGCGAGGTCGGCTCCTTCGTGGGCGCCCGACTCGATCGCCCGCTCGGCGGCCCGCCGGGCCTCGCTGGCCCGCTCGAGGTCGATGTCCGAGGCGAGGTCGGCACTCTCGGCCATGACCACGACTTTGTCGGGCAGGACCTGGACGAAGCCGCCGAAGACGGCGAACGACTCTTCCGTCCCGCCCCGCCTGATGCGCAGCTCACCCGCTCCGAGGGTCGCGATGAGCGGCGCGTGGTGGGGCAGGATCCCGAGCTCGCCCTCGGAGCCCGGCAGCTGGACGCCGTCGACCGACCCGCTGTAGGCGAGCCGCTCCGGGGTGACGATCTCGAGGTTCAGGGGCATCGATCAGGACCCGAGCTTGGCCGCGTTCTCGCGGACGTCGTCGAGGGTGCCGGCGAGGAAGAACGCCTGCTCCGGCAGGGTGTCGGCCTTGCCGTCGAGGATCTCCTTGAACGAGGCAACGGTGTCCTTGATCGGGACGTACTTGCCGGCCCGGCCGGTGAACACCTCGCCGACGAAGAACGGCTGGCTCATGAAGCGCTGGAGGCGGCGGGCCCGGGCGACGGTCGCCTTGTCGTCCTCGGACAGCTCGTCGATGCCGAGGATGGCGATGATGTCCTGCAGGTCGCGGTAGCGCTGCAGGAGCCGCTGCGTCTCGCGGGCGACGTCGTAGTGGTCCTGGCCGACGACGAGCGGGTCGAGGACCCGCGACGTCGAGGTGAGCGGGTCGACCGCCGGGTAGATGCCGAGCTCGGTGATGTAGCGCTCGAGGCGGATCGTCGAGTCGAGGTGGCCGAAGGTCGTGGCCGGGGCCGGGTCGGTGTAGTCGTCGGCCGGCACGAAGACCGCCTGCAGGCTCGTGATGGAGCCCTTCTTGGTCGAAGTGATCCGCTCCTGAAGGGCGGCCATCTCGGTAGCGAGGTTCGGCTGGTAGCCGACCGCCGACGGCATCCGCCCGAGGAGGGCCGACACTTCGGAGCCGGCCTGGGTGAAACGGAAGATGTTGTCGATGAAGAGGAGGACGTCGCGGCCCTCGTCGTCGCGGAAGTACTCGGCCATCGTCAGGGCCGACAGGCCGACCCGCTGGCGGGCGCCGGGCGGCTCGTTCATCTGGCCGAAGACGAAGGCCGTCTTGGCGATGACGCCGGACTCGGTCATCTCGTGGATGAGGTCGTTGCCCTCGCGGCTGCGCTCGCCGACGCCGGCGAACACGGAATAGCCGGCGTGCTCCTGGGCGACGTTCCGGATGAGCTCCTGGATGATGACCGTCTTGCCGACGCCGGCCCCGCCGAAGATCCCGATCTTGCCGCCCTTCTTGAACGGGCAGATGAGGTCGATGACCTTGATGCCGGTCTCGAACACCTCGACGTCGGTGACCTGCTGGTCGAACGGCGGCGGGGCGCGGTGGATCGGCAGGTACTGGGTCGCCTCGACCGGCCCCTTCTCGTCGATCGGCTTGCCGAGGACGTCGAAGACGCGGCCGAGGGTGACCTCGCCGACCGGCACCATGATCGGCGAGCCGCTGTCGACTACCGAGAGGCCACGGGCGAGGCCGTCGGTCGTCGTCATGGCCACGGTCCGGACCCAGTTGTTGCCGAGGTGCTGCTGGACCTCGCAGGTGAGCGGCTCCTGGCCCTCACGCTGGATGAGGACGGCGTTGTAGATGGACGGCAGCTGGCCGGCCGGGAACTCGATGTCGACGACGGCGCCGGTGATCTGGATCACCCGGCCGATCGCCTTGGCGGTGGCGGTGGCGGTGGCGGTCGCCATGGTCTGTCGGTACCTCCTCTGCGTCCGGGCCGGCTCAGCGGGCCCGGGCGCCGGTCGCGATCTCGATCATCTCGCGGGTGATGTTCGCCTGGCGAACCTTGTTGTACTCGAGGGTCAGGTCGTCGATGAGCTCCTGGGCGTTATCGGTGGCGTTCTTCATCGCGATCATCTTGCTCGACTGCTCGCTCGCCTTGTTCTCGAGGACGGCCTGGAACAGGCGGGTCGCCACGTAGCGGGGGACGAGCTGCTCGAGGACGGCGCCCGGGTTCGGCTCGAAGATGAACTGGTTGCCGGGGATGCCGGTCGTGTCCTCGTTCGGCGTGATCGGCAGGAGCGGGTCGAGCGTCGGCCGCTGGGTCAGGGTCGAGACGAAATGCGAGTAGACGATGTCGACCCGGCCGAAGGCGCCGCCGAGGAACCCGTCGGTGATGAGGCGGGCCAGGGGCACGACGTCGGCGAACGACGGTCGGTCGCCGAAACCGTCGAAATGGGCCTCCAGGGGGACCCGGTTGCGGCGCATCGCGTCGCGGCCCTTGCGGCCCACGGTCACGACCGCGAGCTCGCCCTGGTAGTCGGCGATGTCGCGGGCGACGAAGCGGATCGTGTTCGTGTTGAGCGGCCCGGCCAGGCCGGCGTCGGTCGTGACGAGGACGATGACCCGCTTGCCCTCCGTGCGGGCGGCGAGGAGCGGATGCGAGTCCTCCCCGAGGACGGCGGCGAGGTCGGCGAGGACCTCGTCGATCTTCTGGCTGTAGGGACGGGCGGCGAGGGTGGCGTCCTGGGCGCGCTTGAGCTTCGAGGCAGCGACGAACTGCATCGCCCGGGTGATCTGCTTGATGTTCCGGTCGGCCGCTATCCGCCGCCGGATGTCACGCTGGCTCGCCACGCGTCCGTTCCGCTTCTTCCGCTGGTTCCGTGCCGGCCGCTACGCCAGGAAGGTCTGGCGGAAGGCGTCGATCGCCTCGTCGAGCGCCTTCTCGAGCTCGTCGCTCAGCGCCTTGGTCTTGCCGAGCTCGCCGAGGACGTCCGGCCGTTCCGTGTCGAGGAAGCGGTAGAACTGGATCTCGAACTCCTTGACCCGGGCGGTCGGGATGTCGTCGAGCTTGCCCTTCGTGGCGGCATAGAGGATCGCCACCTGGTTCTCGACCGCGAGCGGCTGGTACTGCGGCTGCTTGACGACTTCCGAGAGCTTCTCGCCCCGGGTCAGCTGGTCGCGAGTCGCCTTGTCGAGGTCGGAGGCGAACTGGGCGAAGGCCGCCAGCGAGCGGTACTGGGCGAGGTCGAGCTTGAGCGGGGCGGCGACCTTCTTCATCGCCTTCGTCTGGGCCGCCGACCCGACGCGGCTGACCGAGATGCCGACGTTGAGGGCCGGCCGCTGGCCGGCATTGAAGAGGTCCGTCTCGAGGAAGAGCTGGCCGTCGGTGATGGAGATGACGTTGGTCGGGATGTAGGCCGACACGTCGCCGGCCTGGGTCTCGATGATCGGCAGCGCCGTCAGCGAGCCGCCGCCGTTCTCCGCGTTGAGCCGGGCGGCTCGCTCGAGGAGCCGGCTGTGGAGGTAGAAGACGTCGCCGGGGTAGGCCTCGCGGCCGGGCGGGCGGCGGAGGAGGAGCGACATCTCGCGATACGCCCAGGCGTGCTTGCTGAGGTCGTCGTAGACGCACAGGGCGTCCTTGACGGTATGGCCGTCGAGCTCGACGCCGACTTCCATGATCTCCTCGCCCATCGTCGCGCCGGCGTACGGGGCGAGGTACTGGAGCGGAGCCGGATCCTCGGCCCCGGCCACGACGACGATCGTGTGGCGGAGGGCACCGTAGCGCTCGAGGATGGCGACCGTGTTGGCGACCGTCGAGAGCTTCTGGCCGATGGCCACGTAGATGCAGACGAGGTCCTTGCCCTTCTGGTTGATGATCGCGTCGAGGGCGATGGCGGTCTTGCCCGTCTGGCGGTCGCCGATGATGAGCTCGCGCTGGCCCCGGCCGATCGGGATGAGCGCGTCGATGGCCTTGATGCCGGTCTGGACCGGCGTATCGACCGACTGGCGGACGATGACGCCCGGGGCGATGCGCTCGACCGGGCGGACCTTCGTCGTCGCGATGGGGCCCTTGTCGTCGAGCGGCCGTCCGAGCGGGTCGACGACCCGGCCGAGGAGGGCCTGGCCGACCGGCACCTCGACGACGCGGCCGGTCGTCTTGACCGTGTCGCCTTCCTTGATGTGGGTCGCATCGCCGAGGATGACCGCGCCGACCGTCTCCTCCTCGAGGTTGAGGGCCATCCCCCGGACGCCGCCGGGGAACTCGAGGAGCTCGGAGGCAAGGGCGCCGTCGAGCCCGTAGATCTGGGCGATGCCGTCGCCGACCTCGACGACCGTGCCGACGCTGCGCGTCTCGGTCGCGCCATCGAACGAGTCGATGGCCGACTTGATGATGCTGGTGATCTCGTCGGAACGGATGGCCATGAAGTGATCCTCCGTGTCGGGCGTCGGGGCCCGCGGTGTCTAGCGGGTGCCCGCCACGAGTTGGTCGCGGAGCCGCTCGAGGCGACCCCGCACGCTGGCATCGATGAGGCGGTCGCCGACGCGGACCGTCAGGCCGCCGATGAGGTCGGGGTCGACGGTGCTGGTGAGTCGCACGGTCTGGCCGGTCATCGCCTCGATGCGGGCCTGGACGGCGGCGGTCTCCGCGGCGGCGAGCGGGGCTGCGCTCGTGACCGTGGCCGCCGCGACGTTCCGCATCCGGTCGACGAGGCGGCCGTAGTCGGTGGAGAGCGCCGGCAGGAGGGCCAGCCGTCCCCGCTGGTCGAGGAGCTTGACGAGGTTGACCGCCGCCGGGCTGATCCGGTCGCCGAGCGCGGTGCCGAGCACCTTCGCCCGCTGGCGGAGCGGAACGGCCGGGCTGTTCACGATCCGGGCGACGACCGGGTCGCTCACCACGGTCGCGGCGAGGCGGAGGTCGTCCGCCCAGCGGTCGTACGACCCGTCACGCGCGGCGATCTCGAAGACGGCCTCGGCGTAGCGGCGAGCGGCGGTGGTCGGTCGGGCCATGGATCCGGTCCGTCAGTTCCGCGAGCCGTTGGCCGCGCTCTCGCGGAGGAACTCCTCCACGAGCCGCCGCTGCGACTCGCCGGTCATCGACTGGCCGACGACCTTGCCGGCGGCAGCCAGGGCGAGATCGGCCACCTCCGTGCGGAGGTCGGCGATCGCCCGCTGCTTCTCGGCGTCGATGTCGGCCGCGGCCTGCTCGCGCAGGCGCTCGAGGTCGGCCTTGGTCGCCGCGATGTCGGCGTCCCGGCTCTCCTGGGCGACCTTCTGGGCCCGCTCGAGGATCTCGCGGGCCTCCCGTCGCGCCTCACCGAGGGTGGCGACGCGTTCGGCCTCGGCGTTGGCCCGGTCGAGCTGGGCCTGCTCGGCATCGGCCAGGCCCTTCGCGATCCGCTCCTTGCGCTCGGCGAGCGTGCGCTGGACGGGCTTCAGGGCGAAGGTCCAGAGGATGGCGAAGAAGATGATGAAGTTGGTCGCGCTGACGATCACCCAGAAGAGGTTGATCTGGAAGAGCGGCTCTGACGCGGCCAGCCGGACGACCCCGTGCCCGACCTGGGTCGCGATCGCCAGGAATTCCACGATCCGTACTCCCTGCGGGACGATTACTTCGCCGGCTGGATGAAGATCGCGAGCAGGCCGACGACGATCGCCAGGACGCCGAGTCCTTCGGCGAACGCCGCGAGGATGATGGCGATGCCGCGGACCTGACCGGCCGCGTCCGGGTTTCGTCCGATGGCCGAGGCGGCCAGCCCGCCGAGGATGCCGATGCCGATGCCGGGGCCGATGACCCCGAGGGCGGCGAGCCCGGCGCCGAAGTACTCCATTCGAGATCTCCTCCTACCTGCCCGGGCTGTGCCAGCCCGGGTACATGGGACCGATGGTCGCGCCCCGCGGCGCCTCAGTGAGCCGGCGAGAGTCCCTGCGACTCCGCCGCGTGGATGGTCGCCACCACGTCTTCCGCGACGTGACCCTCCTCGTGATCGTGGCTTTCGATGGCCAGGGTGATGAAGACGAGCGTCAGGACGCTGAAGATCAGGGCCTGGATCGCGTTGAGCAGGAAGTCGAGCCCCAGGAGGGCGACCGGGACGACGGCGAGGGTGAGACCGGTGACGACACCGAGGGCGACCTCACCGCCGTAGATGTTGCCGAAGAGCCGCATCGATAGGGTGATCGGCTTGACGAACTCGAGCATGAGCTCGACCAGGCCGACGAACAGGGCGATGACGCCCGTCCCGATGCCCTGACGGAACTCGTAGAACGGGAAGAACTTGCCGAGGTAGCCCCGCACGCCGAGGCGGTGGAATCCCTCGAACTCGAAGATGGCGAACGAGACGAGGGCGAGGCCGAGGGTGATGTTGACGTCGCTCGACGGGGCCCGCAGCTCCTCTACCCGCCCGACCGGCGGGACGAGCCCGATCCAGTTCGAGAAGAGGATGAGCAGGAAGAACGAGACGAAGATCGGGACGTACGGCCGGCCGCTCTCGCCGGCCAGGCCGACGCCGAAGTCGGAGAGCGACTCGTACAGGGTCTCGTAGGCGT
The DNA here is from genome assembly GCA_963745405.1 of uncultured Chloroflexia bacterium. Taxonomy (GTDB): domain Bacteria; phylum Chloroflexota; class Limnocylindria; order Limnocylindrales; family CSP1-4; genus C-114. The sequence continues at coordinate 1,130,783 of CAVUWY010000002.1, forward strand.
TCTGGGCCGCTCCCGGCATCATCTTCCGGCCGACCATGAGGATCGAGACCACGAGGATCAGGATGATCACGATCCATTGGGTCAGGATCGTCGAGCTGATGCTCGGGTAGAAGACGATGAGCTGCGAGGCGTCCGGTGGCGGCGCCGAGGTAAGCGGCAGGACGACGTGCGGAGCCGGGAACTCGAGGGTCCCCTGGATGTAGCAGACGGGGAAGGCGCAGGCCTCGCCGGGCGCTCCGCCCTTGGGGAACGGCGGCGCGAAGATGATGGCGGCGACATCGAGGAGGATGACGACCGCGATGAGCGTGAACCAGCGGCTCGACAGCCCGCGTCCGCGGGGCGTCGGCGCGGCGCCGGGCTCGTCGGGGACCCCTCCGGGTGCGACCTGCTCGCTCGTCACACTCGCTCCACACACAGGAGCGCGGCGTCAGCCGCGCTCGGTTCCTCCACCACCGGTCCGTCGGACCGCTTCGCCCGTCTGACCGTTATTCGATCGTGCTCAGGAACCTGCTCACCAACCTGACGATCGCGACGGTCCCGGCCCCAGCGCCGAGGAAGAAGCCGACGATCAAGAAGATCGGGAGGGTCCCCAACTGCCCATCGACCCAGCGGCCGGCGAGCACGCCGATCAGGGTCGTTACCAGGAGTGAGATGCCGATCTCAGAGAAGAGGGCGACGTAGGCCCATCCCCGGCCGGGCTCGATCATGGGCGACCTGACAAGGCCGCCGGAGTATAGCAGCTGCCATTTCCGAGCGGCAATCGAGCGGCGGGTCTGACGACCGCCGGCGCGGGCCCCTGCCGCCCGGTTCAGGGCTTGAAGATGAGCCCCTGGCCGGTCGGGAGGAGCAGGACCTGGACACCACGTTCGGCGGCGAACGCGTCGAAGGCATGCTTCTGGTTGACATGGGGCAGGTGGCCGTAGTCGTCCAGGATCATGACCGCCCCGCTGACGAGTCGGTCCCAGAAGTGCTCCGCTGCGGCGATCTCCGGGACCACGAGGTTCATGTCGATGGAGAGGTAGCTGACCGCGGTAGGCGTCACCTGGCTGAGGGTGTCGGGAATGGGACCGCGGACCAGGACGACGTTCGGGAACGGGCGAAACGCCTCGGTCACGTCCTCGAAGGAATTGCCGTAGTGGGCGTACATCTCACGGCTGACTCCGAGCGCTCGCTCCTCCGGCGTGATGTATTCGTCGACCATCCCGCTGAAGGTGTCCATGAGGTAGAACGTCTTGTCGAGGCTGCCGAAGTCGAGGTAGTCGACGACGGCCCGGGAGAAGCCACCGCGATTGACGCCGCACTCGACGAAGTCGCCGTCGAGACGCGCCGCTCGCCAGGCCGCCCACAGGATGACGTGGTAGCGCCAGCGGACGTCGCGGCTGCGGCTCCACGACTCGCGGTCGTCGCCGAGCTCGGTCGCGTGGATGAATGCCGGGTCGGCGAGGAATTCCGGGTTGTGCCACGACACGAGGTTGTCGCCGGCGAAGCTCGGCATCGTCCGCATCGGAACCCGGCCCCGCAGGTGGTCGACGACAGCCCGGACCTCGAGTTCGGCAGGTGGTACGCGAGGCTCGACGTAAAGCTCCTGCCGAAGCCATCGCTTGGTGCGGCTGGGGACCAGCCGCCTGACCAGATCACGGGCGATCGACACGTGAGGACTCCCGGCCCCGGGAGCGATCGGGCGGAGCCGCCTGCCAACAGTACGAGCCACGCGGCCTGCATGGCAACGCCGAGCCGGCGATGAGCCGGCCCGACGTCGGTTCAGTTACCCGGAGTCAGGTCGTCAGCTGAGAGCGACGAACGCGTCGACGTCGGCGCCCTTCGTGGGCGGGCCGGTATACACGATCCGGATGGTGTGGAGGCCGCTCGTCGCGAAGCTGATCGAGTAGTTCACGTAGCGGTACGAGAGCGTGCTCGACGTCATCGTCACGTGGGCCGCGAGGTTCCCATCGATGTAGACGTCGGCGGTGCCCCTGGTCGGTCCCCTGGCGCCGACCCAGGAGATGGAGCGGGCGGTCGTCGTGAACGACGCATCCGCACCAGCCGTCGCGGTCCGGCGCTCGTGGCCGCCGCTGTAGGCGGTGCCATTCGAGAGGAACCACGGGCTGGCGAACGTCGCCGCGGTCTCCTGAGCGAAGTGCGGGGCGAACGTTGTCCCGTAGGCGTAGGCGCCGACGTTACCGAGCTTGTCGATGCCCCGGATCCGGAAGCGATACGAGTGGCCGATCCGGGCGGTGATCAGGGCGCTGTGGGTGGTGGTGACCGAGATGCGGGTGAACGCATGGCCGTCGACGCTCTGCCACAGCTCGAACTTGGCGACGCCGACGCCGCGATCGGTGGCGCTCCAGCCCAGGCGGATGACGACCGTGGACGCGCCGATGACCTGGCCCGCCGCCACCGACTGGCTCGGCGCGCTCGAGACCGGCCCGAAGGTGTCCTTCGGAACCTTCACCAGGACCGAGGCGATCGAAGTAAATACCCCGTCAGTGATCTTGTAGGTGAAGACGTCGTTCCCGATGAAGCCTGCGTACGGCTTGTACGAAAGCCCGGTCCCTCCACCGGTGATGACCGCACCGCCGTGCACCGGATGGGTAGCTCCGATGATCGTAAGGACCTCGCCCGCGTCGGGATTCACGGCGTTGTCGTTCGCAAGGAGGTCTACGGGCGTGTAGCCACTGCCGGCGACGACGGTGACGATGTCACCGACAGCCGTCGGGATGTGATTTAGGTACACGGTGAGCGATACCGTGACGGTGTTGCCCGCCGCGGTCCCGTCGAAAGCGTGGTACGAGAAGGAATCTGGTCCGACATACGCCAATGTCGGCGTGTAGGTGAACGACCCATTAGGATTTAGGGTCAGCGCGCCGTGGCTGACGGTCGAGTCGAGCTGGGCCGTCAGCAGGCCGTGCGCGGTGTCCACGTCACTGTCGTTGGCGAGGACGCCGGTTCCTGCGGTCGTCGTCAGACTCAGCCCCTGCTTGACGAGCAGCGGACCGTCGGCTACGGCGACCGGCGGGTCGTTCACCGCGGTCACATTGATATTGAACGTCTGCGTCGCGCTGCTATCGACTCCACCGTTCGTGACGCCGCCATTGTCGTGAAGATGAACCGTGATCGCCGCCGTGCCGTTGGCATTCGCAGCGGTGGTGAATGTGAGATCGCCGGAAGGTGAGATGGCGGGTGCGACCGAGAACAACGCAAGGTTCGTGTTGACGTCGACGACGTAAGTCAGCCCCTGACCCGACTCGTTAGGCGGGCCGGCAGTCCCTGTGGCAAAGCCGGTCACCGTCTGCGGACCGGCATCCTCGAGCACCGTTTGGTCGGCGCCGAGCGTGAAGCTGGGCGCGTCGTTGACCGGCGTGATGGTTACGTTAACGTTCGCCGTGGCGACGCCGCCGTTTCCGTCGTCGATCGTGTAGGTGAACGTGTCAGGGCCGTTCGCGTCCGGGGTGGGCGTGTACGTCACCGTCGTGCCGCCGCCGCTTATGGAGACCGAGCCCAGGCTGCCCTGGGTCACACCGGTGATCGTAAGAGTGTCGCCGTTGGCGTCGGAGTCGTTGGGGAGCACCGAGAATACCGTCGGTCCGGAGTCCTCGAGGACGGCCGGCGGTGTATCGTCGGTGGCGACTGGATCGACGTTGGTGATCGTGAACGTCGTACTCACGGCGCTCGTGAGTCCGGCCCGGGTGGCGGTAAGGGTGAAGTCACCCGACTTATCCATATTGCAGCCGGCGAACTGCGCCACGCCGGCGGCGGCTGCCTTGGTGTTGCCGCCTGTGCATGTAAGGGTGGCGCCACCGGCAGGCGGCGAGATGGTCAGCGCGACGACATCGTTCGCCGTCGTGACGACGTTGCCGTAAGCATCCTCGATCGAGACGTCAGGCTGGGTGGCCCAGGCCGACGCGCCCGGACCACCGCCGGGCTGGAGTGTGAAGGCGAGCTTGGCCTTGGCGCCGACAATGACGACGACTGATGCGCTGTCGTCCGTGGGGTTGCCATTGAGCGTGGCGTGGATGTGGGCTGTCCCGATCGTGCCGCTTGTGAGCGTGGCGGTGTAGGTCCCGTTGTGATGGTCGGTGACGCCCGACAGGGCGCCGATGTCGGTCGAAAGGACGACGAGGTCGCCGCCGACGGTCAAGTTGTTCCCGCCGGCATCCTTCGTCTGCACGGTGATCGTCGACGTGCCGTCGGTCGTCATCGAAACGGGCGCTGAGCTGACTGTCGAGTTGTGGAAGTCCGCGGCACCGGGGCCGAACACCACGGACGCGGTGTCGGTCAAGGCAAGACCGCCTAGCGTGCCGCTCAGGTGGTCGGTCTCTGCCGTCGCGTCCGTCAGGCTGGCCGTGTACGTGCCGTCGCCGTTGTCGCTGAAGTCGGACAGCACGCCGTGGTCGGTCTGCAGGAGGAACGTGTCGCCACCGGTCGAGAGGTCGTTACCTCCGGCATCCTTTGCCTGGATCGTGATGGTCGAGCTGTCATCGGTCGTGGTCGAGGTCGGTTGGGCCGTGATCGACGACTTCGTCTTGTCGGCCGGACCGACGGTGATCGTCAGTGAGTCGCTCTCGTCGCCCGTGAGGCCGGCCTTCGTCGCGGTCAGGGTGTAGTCCCCGGCCTTGTCGATCCGACAGCCGGCGAACGTCGCCACGCCGCTGGCGACGGATTTGGGGTTGGCGGTGCAGGCCAGGTTGGCACCGCCGTCGGGAGCCGTGATGGCGAGGGTGATGTTGCCTATGGCGGCGGTTTCGAGGTTGCCGTGAGAATCCTCGATGGCGACGGCCGGCTGCGTCGTCCACGCGGTGGCGGCGTTGCCACCATCAGGCTGCGCCGTGAAGGCGAGCTTCGCCGCCGCGCCGATCCCGACGACCACCGAGGCGCCGTCGTCCATGAGGGTTCCGTTCAGCGTTCCGGTGATGCTCGCCGTGCCGATGGTGCCGCTCGTGAACGTCGCGGTGTACGTCCCGTTGCCGTGGTCGGTGACACCGGAGAGCGCCCCGATATCGGTCGACAGCACGACGATGTCCCCACCGCTCGTCACGTTGTTGCCCCCGGCGTCCTTCGCCTGGACGGTGATCGTCGAGCTGCCGTCGGTCGTCATCGACGGCGGAGCCGCGGTGATGGTCGAGGTACTGGAAATCGGAGGCTGCCGGGACCGAAGACGACGGTCGCCGAATTGGTCATGGCCTGGCCGTTCAGCGTCCCGTGGACGGTGGCCGTCCCGACCGTGCCGCTGTTCAACGTCGCGGTGTATGTCCCATCGCCGTTGTCGGTGAAGCCCGTCAGCGAGCCAAGGTTGGTCGAGAGAGCGAATACGTCGCCACCGCTCGAGAGGTCGTTGCCGGCGGCGTCCTTCGCCTGGATCGTGATCGTCGAGCTGCCGTCGGTCGAGGCCGAGGTCGGAGCAGCCGAGATCGTCGACTTCGTCTTGTCCGCGGCGCCGAGGGAGACGACGACGTCGGCGGTGTCGGTGATGTCGGTCCCGTCGAGCTTTCCGGTGACGTGGGCGGTCCCGCTCGTGAGGACGGTCAGGGTCGAGGTGTACGTGCCGTCGCCGTTGTCGGCGACCGGCGTCAGGTTCCCGAGGTCCGTGGCGAGGGTGACCGTCCCGTCGCTCGTCGACAGGTCGTTGCCGCCGAGCGTCCTTGAGCTGGACCGTGATGAGCGACGTGCCGTCGGTCGTCATCGAGATCGGCTGCGCGGTGATCGTCGATGTAGCCGGGTCGGCCGACCCGACGGTGACGGTAAGGCTCGAGGTATCGGTCTTCCCGCTGTCGCTCGCGTGCACGGTGTGGGCACCCGCGGTCGTCGCGCTGCACGACGGACCGTTGCCCGGGCACGAGCCGTTCGGAGTGATCGAGAAGGTCGAGTCGCCAGTGGCATCGCCGCGCGAGTTGTTGTCCGCGTCGAACGCTTCGACCGTGTAGGCCTGGGCGACTCCCGGGCCCTTCGTCGGGGACGACGGGCTCAGGATGATGTGATCGAGGGCGCCGGGAACGACCGTCAGGCCGTCGTTCGCGTCGGCGCTGCCCTGGTCGTTCGTGGTCGTCAGCGTCCGCGGGCCGGCCGAATGGAACGTGACGTGGAAGGCGAAGATGCCGAGGTCCCCGCCGTCGTATTGGTGACTCGCGGGGACGACCTGATCACCTGCGTCCCCGGTGTCGAGCGTGACCAAGCCGGCATAACCAGCGTCCGTCAGCCCACCCGATTGAGCCTCGACCGTGATGACCGTGTCGGCACCCGCCGTCGCAGTGCTCGGCAGTGAATTGAAGACGAGGGTGTCGCTGGCGGCGAGGGCGGAGCCGGCGACGAGCGCCGGAAGGAGGAGTGAGGCCGTGAATACGGCTGCCATGAGTCGCGCGGCTAGCCGCATGGGTTGAACTCCTTGAGAGCCTCTGGGATCAGGCTCAGCACTGGATGGTCACGCTTGCCGACTTCGTGCTGCTTCCGGACGCGTTCGTGACCTTCAGCGTCGCAGTGACGGTGAACGTGGCGCCGGACGAGAGCGTTGGAACCTTGAACGTGTGTGCGCCGGTTGCCGAGTTCGACGTCGTGGGCTTCCCAGCGGCCGTGGTGTTGAAGGTCCAGTGAAATGCGGTGGCGTGAAGCGAGGCGGTTCCGTCGAATGACCCGACGACCGAGCCGCCGCAGGAGATGGGATTGTTGACGATGAGGATCGGGCTGGCCACTGGCTTCGGGGTCGGCTTGGGCGTGGGCTTCGGGGTCGGGGCCGGCGTCGACCGCGGAGCCGGGGGCGGCGTGGGCCGTGGCGTCGGCCTGGGCGTCGGCTTCGGCGTCGGGACCGGAGTGGCCAGCGGGGCGACCGAGGCCGACGGCGATGGCGAGACGATGACCACGCTCGGGACGGGAGTCGGGGTAGGCGTGGCCGTCGGCAGGGCGGACGGCGAGGCGAAGGAGAGGACGACCTCGGTCGGGCTCGGCGAGGGGCCCAGGGCGACGGCGGGGCTCCCGTTCGCCGGCAGGCGCGGGACGATGATGAATCCGGCCAGGACGACGACGCTGGCGAGGGCAAGGACGAGGGCCGAATTGCGGTAGAGGCGACGGCGCCGGCTCATCGGCTCGGCGACGACCGCGGCGCCTGCGGCACCACCCGGCGTATCGCCGATCAGCCCGAAGTTGGTCATGGGCCGGCGGACGAGCGGAGCCTCGTCGGTGGAGGGCAGGAGGATCGAGGCCGTGGCCGCGGTCGACGCGGCCATCGCGGCGGGAGCCGGGGAGCGGCGGAACCTCGTTCCGGACAGGAGCCCACCGACGCCTGCGGCAGCTTCGGGCTCGGGCTCGGGGACCGCGGCAGCGGCGGCTGCGGCCGCAGCGGCGGCGGCAGCCGCCCGGGCATCCTCGGCGGCGCGCGTGTCCTCGGCGGCGATCGCTGCGGCGAGCTCGGCGTCGTCCCGGGTCGGCGGAAGCTTGAAGCCGATGATCCCCATCGCGGGGGCGGCGGACGACTCTTCGGCGGCCATCGCGGCGCGGGCCGCGGTCGGCTCTTCGCCCGGTCCGCCATCGCCCATGAGGAAGGCGAGACGATCGAGCGGGCTCATCTCGCCGGCTGGCGTCTCGGCGACCTGCGGCTCCTCGACGGCTTCCTCGTGATCGCGATGGAAGACGCCGGTCACCTTGTGGACGAGGTACATGCCGAGTGTTTCGTCGAACGCGCTATCGCCGCCTCGGGCACGACCGAAGGACCGGGTACCGATGAGGATGGTGACAGTACCAACGGCGAGGACGACGACAAGGACGATGAGAAGTTCTGGGGACATCACAACCCTGCCATGAGCGCATGCTGCGCCATTCCGGCCGGCATCCTAGCACCCGGATGTATGACTGGCCGTAGCCCAAACGTCTATCGGGGGGATGCCCTATCTGGCGAGCGATCGACCTCGCGGCGGGTGAGGACGAAGAGGGTAAGACCCGAAAGGATCATGAAGAGGAAGAAGGCGACGAGCTGCTGGGCGACCGAAAGGACGAGCGCCAGCACCCCGAGGAAGATGCAGACACCATATATGAGAAGCACTGTTTGCGTCTGCGAAAGACCCAGGTCGAGCAGCCGGTGATGGACGTGGCCGCGGTCCGGGGTGAAGGGTGATCGCCGGGCCGCGACCCGCCGGATGATGATCCAGAAGGTGTCGATGATCGGCACGCCGAGGACGAGCAGCGCGACCGCCACCTTCGCGGCACCGAGGATCGACAGCAGGGCGAGGGTGTAGCCGATGAACATCACCCCGCTCGTCCCGACGAAGATCGACGCCGGGTGGAAGTTCCAGCGGAGGAACCCGGCCAGGGCGCCGACGAGGGCGAAGCAGAGGACGGCGACGAACGGCTGGCCCAACGGCCCGACGGCGGTCGTGAGGCTGATGAGACCGAGGGTCGCCGCGGCGATGAGGCCGATGCCCGACGAAAGCCCGTCGAGCCCGTCGATGAAGTTGATGCTGTTGATCATCCCGAGGATCCAGACGATGGCGAAGGCGACGCCGACCGGCCCCGACAGGTCGATGGTGCCGCCGAACGGGTTCGTGATGAAGTCCGGCGTGACACCGAGCAGGACGGCGATCTCGGCCACGACCAGCTGACCGGCCAACTGCCAGCGGGCCCGCAGCTGGAACCAGTCGTCGAAGGCGCCGACGACCGCGGCCAGGGCGCCACCGCCGAGCAGGGCCAGGATCTCCGAACTACCGATGGAAGCCGGCGGGGTGAGGGCATCGGGACCCTGGTTCTGGGCGATGAACAGGGCGGTCGCGACGATCGAGGCGGTCGCCACGGCGATGCCGCCGCCTCGCGCGACCGGACTCGTATTGACCCGGCGGTCGTTCGGGTGGTCGACCATCCCGTAGCGGATGGCGACCCGCCGGACGAGGGGAGCGAGGACGAACGAGAGGATGGTCGCGATGACGAAGACGCCGACGATATACGGAAGGGCGTCGTCGATACCGGGAGCGAACTTCACGGGCGACTCACCGCGACCGCCGCACCGAGGGGCGCGTTATCCAGTCGAATGTCATCCGCGGGTCAGGCCGGGAACCGGGAACCGATCGACCATCGCCCGGACCTCGTCGGCGAGCGTCGCCTGGGCCGCCGGCTCGTCCCGCTTGCGGATGGCCGTGACGATGATCCGGCCGATGTCGCGCATCTCGTCGGGCCCGAAGCCGCGGGTCGTCGTGGCCGGCGTCCCGACCCGGATGCCCGACGCGATGTTCGGCGGGTTCGTGTCGAAGGGGATGGCGTTCTTGTTGGCGGTGATGCCGATCTCGTCGAGGAGATGCTCCGCCTCCCTGCCGGTGACGCCGAGCGGGGTCACGTCGACGAGCATGAGGTGGTTGTCGGTGCCGCCACTGACGAGGCGGGCTCCCTCGTCGGCGAGAGTGGCGGCGAGGATCCGGGCGTTCTCGACCGTCCGCTCCATGTCGCGCCGGAAGTCGGCTGTCAGGGCGAGCTTGAGGGCGACCGCCTTGGCCGCCACGACGTGCATGAGCGGGCCGCCCTGGACACCGGGGAAGACACTGCGGTCGACGGTCGCGGCGAGGGTCGGCTTGACCATCGGGTAGTCGGCCGCGTCGGCCGACGGCGGCAGGTCCGTCCGGCTGAAGACCAGCCCGCCGCGGGCCCCGCGGAGGGTCTTGTGGGTCGTCGTCGTGACGAGGTCGGCGTCGGGGAACGGGCTCGGGTGGAGGCCCGCCGCGACGAGGCCGGCGACGTGGGCCATGTCGACCCACAGGAGCGCCCCGACGTCGTGGGCGATCGCGGCCATCCGCTCGAAGTCGATGATCCGGGGGTAGGCGCTCGCCCCGGCGATGATGAGCCGGGGGCGGACCTCGCGGGCCTGGAGAGCGAGGGCGTCGTAGTCGATCCGCTCGGTCTCCCGGTCTACGCCGTAGCCGTGGATCTCGAAGTAGCGGCCGCTGAAGTTCAGGGCCATGCCGTGGGTCAGGTGGCCGCCCTGGTCGAGCTTCATGCCGAGGACGCGAGCGCCCGGGTCGACCGTGCTGAGGTAGACGGCCATGTTGGCCTGGGCGCCGCTGTGAGGCTGGACGTTCACGTGCTCGGCGCCGGGGAAGAGCTCGAGGGCACGTTCGCGGGCCAGCCGCTCCGCGATGTCCACGTACTCGCAGCCGCCGTAGTAGCGCTTGCCCGGCAGCCCCTCGGCGTACTTGTTGGTCAGCCAGGAGCCCTGCGCCTCCATGACCGCCGCGAAGGTGTAGTTCTCACTGGCGATGAGCTCGATCTTGTCGTGCTCGCGGCGACGCTCGCCCTCCATCGCCTGCCACAACTCGGGATCGACCTCGGAGATCGGCGCCCAACCGAGGCCCGACACGCTGCTGATGGTCAACGCCGCGGCCTCCTTCCCTCGCCGGACCGCCCCCGCGATGGTCGCCGCGGCTCCCGCGGGGTCCGCCGGACCGGCCCGTCGGTCGATCGCCTTCCCGACTGCCACCGCCCGGCGCGTATGGTCCCACATCGCCGCCGCCCCGAACCTGAGAGTCGCGCTCCCAGGCGTCGTCGCCGAGCGTCATTCCGCGAGACCGGCCCGGGAACTGGGTCGACGCATTACCGTCTATGGGTGATGGGCTTCCGCGTCTCCTGCGTGCGTCCCCTCCTGCTGCTCCTCGCTGGCGGCGTTCTCGTTGTAGCCGGCTGCGCGACGAGCCCACCCAGCCACCCACCGACGTCGCCGACTCCTTCGCAGCCCGAGCCGGTCTCCGTGGCCGGCCGACTCGTCGCCGGCCCTCGCTGTCCGGTCGAGACCGTTCCGCCCCTTCCCGCCTGCGCGCCCCTGCCGGTGGCCGGCGCGACAGTGGTCGCCACCGATGTCACCGGCCGCGAGGTTGCCAGGACGGTATCGAAGGGCGACGGGTCCTACGTGCTCGACCTGGCTCCCGGGACATACACGCTGACCCCGTCGACGACGCTCGGCGGGACGCTGCGGGCCCCGAAGGGCAGGTCGGTGACCGTCGCGGTCTCGGAGCCTCTCACCGTCGACTTCACCTTCGACACCGGGATCCGCTGACTCGCCGGGACCAGGAGTCCGGGCAGACTGACCCTGTGCTCCATCTCGGCGCGAGGATCGCCCGTGGCCGTGGTACCTAGGAAGCGTACACTCGCTCCCCCGACCGCAAGGGCGACAGATCAGGTGCCGAATGGATCCCAGGGGTGGCTTGAATGACTGATCCGAAGGTCCAGGCGTCCGGCGACGCCGTCGTGGATGGGCCCGACACACTCGAGCCGACACAGGCCGAGATCGATGCGTGGGCCGCTCAAGAGCGAAAGCGACGCGAGGCCTGGCTGAACGGCCCCAGCCCTGACGAACGGGCCGCGTATGCGAAGCGGTTGCGGCAGCGTCGGCTGTCCGAGGCCTTCGACGAGAGCGAGACCCGGATCGAGGAGGGCGTCCGCCTCGGCGTCCACTACGGGCGCGAGACGCAGCTCGCGGCGGAGGGCGCCCTGAACGTCTTCTACCGCTGGTCGCGCCGGACGTTTTCGGAGCTGGTGCGCGCCGGACGCGCATGGGAGGAGGAGACCTCCCTCCCGAACCGCCGCCGGCGGGTCCCGCTCGATGACGAGGACGCCTGACCCCTCGGTCGTCTGGTGAGGAATCCTGACCCCTCGACCGTCTGGTGAGGACGCTCTTCCGGCACCCACGACGGGTCTGGCACGGCCTCAGCGTCTTCCTTCGTTACTTCATCGGACCGGCCCTTCACCTCCCGGGCGCCGACCGCCAGAGCGGGCCGGTGCGGATGCGGCTCGCCTTCGAGGAGCTCGGCGGCGCATGGATCAAGTTGGGCCAGATGCTGGCACTGCGCTTCGACCTCCTGCCGGCCGCCTACTGCGATGAGCTCTTCAAGCTCCTGAACCAGGTCGCGCCGTTCTCGTATGCCGAGGTCCGCGAGATCATCCGGGAGGAGCTGGGCGGCGAACCCGACTCGATCTTCCGTTCGTTCACGGCGGAGTCGTTCGCCGCGGCGTCGATCGGACAGGTCCATCACGCGGTCCTCCACAGTGGCGAGCACGTGGCGGTCAAGGTGCAGCGGCCGGGCATCCGCCAGATCCTCCAGGCGGACATCGACCTGATGTATGCCACGACCTGGATCCTCGACTGGACGCACGTATTCGGGGCGACGCGAAGCCGGGAGGTCATCGACGAGTTCGCCCGCTGGACGGCGGACGAGCTCGACTACCTCGTCGAAGCGCGCCAGGCCGTGCTCCTCTGGGAACACGCCCGGGGCGACCGGCTGGAGCGGATCGCCCAGGTCTATCGCGACTACACGACGTCCCGGGTCCTGACGACCGAGTACATCAAGGGCATCCCGCTGGTCGACATCATGGTCGCGAAGCGGGAGGGCGACAGCGCCTACCTCGCCGAGCTCGAGGCCCACGGCCACGACCTCGACCGGATAGTCCGTCACCTCGACTGGAACATGCTCAACCAGGTCTTCGTCTTCGGCTACTTCCATGCCGATCTGCACCCGGCCAACCTCTTCGTCCTGCCCGGCGATGCCATCGGCTACGTCGACTTCGGCATCGTCGGGCAGCTCCCGGATCGCGTCCGCGACTCACTGACGCGGTACAGCTGGCTGCTCTTTCGAGGCGATGTCGAGGCGGCGGTGCGCGAGCTCATGCGGTGGCTCGCCCCGGGTCCCATGACCGACACGGCCGCCGCCCGCTGGCAGCTCATCCGCGTCCACCAGGGCTTCCTGTACGACACCGTCGCGAGCCGCTCCCGGGTCACGTCGGCGGCTCCCGGGCCGATCCACGCGGGCACGTCGAACCCGTATTCGAAGCTCGCAGTCGACATCCTGGAGACCATCCGCCAGCACGAGCTGACGATGTCCCCGAGCATCGTCGGCTACCTCAAGATGCTGGTCACCCTCGGTACCCTTCGGCATCAGCTCGCGGTCGACTACGACCTGCCGTCGAATGTCCGCCGGTTCGCCCGCCGACTCGCCCGTCAGCAGGGTCTCTCGTGGCTGGACCCTCGGCGGACCCTCGACCGACTCTATTCCGGGGCCGCCCGGCTCCAGCGGGCGGTCGAGTTCGCCGAGTTCCTCGAGGAGCAGGAGCCGGCCATCCTCGAGGCGACGAGCTCGTTGTTCGGCTTCCGCCGCCGAGTCCGCAACGCCCGCCGCCGACTCGTTTCGCTGGGGGTGTCCGTGTTCGTCGTCGGTGCGATCCTCTACCTCGTGCTCGTATTCCCGGACGACACGCGCCGCGTGCTCCCGAATGGGATGCCCTACACGTGGGTCCACCTCGGCCTGCTGGCGTTGCTCCTGCTGCTGATCGTGACCCTTGTCAGCCACGTTCGAGGTCTCAGCCGCGACGATTGATGACTCGCCGATCGATGGCTCGCGGGCGAGCGGCCGGCCGGCGGCGTGTTCGACCTACCGGAGCTCGTGGGCGATGCCCACCTCGTCGAGGGCGGCCGCAAGTCGGTCCGCACCGATCGCCCCGGCGCGGATGATCGATGGGAGCAGGCCGGTGCAGTCGACGACGGTCGAGGCGACGCCCCCGGCGCTCGGGCCGCCGTCGAGGATCAGGTCGACCTCCGCGCCCAGTGACGCGGCTGCTTCGGCCGCCGTCAGGGCGGGTGGTTCGCCGGACCGGTTGGCCGATGTCGTCGGCAGCGGACCGAGGTGCCGCGCCAACGCCCGGGGTGTCGGGTGGTTCGGGACGCGGACCCCGAGGGTCTCAGTCCCGGCGGTCAGGGCCGGCGGAAGTCGGGCCGACTCCACGAGCGGCAGGACGAGCGTGAGTCCGCCCGGCCAGCCGACGCCGGCGAGGACGCCGGCGGCCGGCGGCAGCTCGACGATCCCGGCGACCTGGTCGAGGCCGTCGACCAGCACGATGATCGCCTTCTCCGGCGGCCGTGCTTTGGCCGCGAACAGCTTCTCGACCCCGTCCGGCGTCCCTAGCGCGACGGCCAGGCCGTAGACGGTATCGGTCGGGAGGACGACGAGGCCGCCGCCCCGGAGGGCCTCGACGGCAGCCGCCAGCCCGTCCCCGTCGTCGGGTCGGATGACGGCGGTCACGACGCCACCACTCCCTCGCCGAGGACCAGGCGCTCGATCATCTGGGCGGCGCCCTCTTCGGTGACCGGCGGTGCGACGTGGCGGGCCACCGCCAGCACCTCGGCCGGCGCCGACGGCATCGCCACCCCGTGCCCGACCGCGGCGATCATCTCGAGGTCGTTGTACTGGTCGCCGATGGCCATGACCTGGCCCATCGCGACGCCGGATCGGCGGGCGAGCCAGCGGACCGCCCGGCCCTTGGTCACCCCGGGCGCGAGGAACTCCAGGAACTGCGGGTGGCTGACGGTGACCTCCGCCCGACCGGCGAAGAAGGTCCGCCCGTCGGCATACGCCGCCGCGACCGACGCCTCGTCCCCGGCCGCGATGATCTTCGTGACCGGATGGACGATGGCCGAGATGAGATCAGGTACCAGTTCGGCGCGGGCCCCCATGAACCGCGAGTAGTCCTCGGCGTTCGGATCGTCGTCGCGGAGGATGAACCGCTCGAGGTGGTTGATGTGGGGGTCTAGCCCGCGGGCGCGCCCCCAGGCCACAGCGTCCCGCGCCACGTCGGCGGGCAGCGGCGAGTGGACGTGGATCCGGCCGGGTCGGGGGCCGGGATCGATGTCCCGGATGAGCCCGCCCTGGTAGGCGATGATCGGAGCCCGAAGGCCGAGTTCGACGGCGTACTGCATCGCGCTCGACGCCATCCGACCGGTCGCGATGGCGACAACTACCCCGCGGTCGAGCGCCACCCGCACGGCCCGCTTCGTCCGCTCACCCATCACGTAGTCGCCGGTCAGGAGGGTCCCGTCGAGGTCGAGGGCGATGAGCCGGATGGGGAACAGAGGCTCGGGGGACGGGCCGAGGCTTCTGGGGGTCACGCCCGCGCCTCGCGGATAAGGCCCCGGCCTGTGGCCGTCACGCCCGCGCGATCCGGACCACCCGCGGCTGGCCGGCCAGGTCGTCGTGGGTCGTCGTCGTCCAGCCCGGCAGGAGCTCCTCGACGGCCGCCACGACCGCCTCGGCCTGGTCCGAGCCGATCTCGAGGAGGGCAGCCCCACCGGGTGCGAGCACGTCCGGCAGTCGACCGAGGAGGCGGCGGATGACCGCCAGGCCGTCGGGCCCACCGTCGAGGGCGACCCGCGGCTCGAACGACGCGGCGATCGGCAGTCGATCGACGTCCTCGCTCGCGATGTACGGCAGGTTGGCGAGGACCAGGTCGAACGGGAACGACACGACCGGCGGCAGGAGGTCCGCCTCGATGAAGTGGAGGCGGTCGGCGACACCGTGGCCGACGGCGTTCTCCATCGCGAGGCGGAGGGCGTCGGACGAGACGTCGGTGGCGAGGATCTCGACCTCCTGGTGGCTCCGACGGCGGCGGAGGGTCGCCATGAGGGCGACCGCGATCGTGCCGCAGCCGGTCCCGACGTCGGCAAGGCGGAGCGGCTGGGAACCGGCCGGCCGCGGGGCGGCGATGAGCCGATCCATCACCTCGCGTTCGGCGAGCTCGACGAGGAGCTCGGTCTCCGGCCTCGGGATGAGCGCCCGATGGTCGGCCGAGAAGGCCATCCCGTAGAACTCCTTCATGCCCCGGATGTAGGCGACCGGCTCCCCGGTGGCCCGCCGCTCGAGATCCGTCTCGAAGATGGCCCGCTGCCCGTCCCCGACCGGGGCCGTCGGATAGGCCATCAGGGCCGGCCGGTCGGCCCCGATGGCCTGGGCGAGGAGGAGCTCGGCATCGAGCCGCGGACTCTCGGACCCGCTCGCGCGCAGGCGCTCGACCCCCTCGCGGAGGAGCTCCTCGATCGTCGCCACGGGGTTGGGCCCTCCCGTCCGTCGAGTCCGCATCCGGCAGGCTGCCGGGCGGTCGGCGGTCAGGCGGCGCCGGCCTCCACGACCGAGGCGAGGCGTTCGGCCTGGTCGGTCGTGATGAGAGCGTCGATGAGGCGGTCGAGATCGCCCTGGAGGACACCAGGCAGGTTGGAGAGGTCCATCCCGATCCGGTGGTCGGTGACCCGGTCCTGGGGGAAGTTGTAGGTCCGGATCTTCTCCGATCGATCGCCCGCCCCGACCATGCTCTTGCGGGCGGCCGAGTCGGCCTCGCGCTGGGCCGCCAGCTGGCGCTCGTACAGGCGGGAGCGGAGGACCGACATCGCCTTGGCCTTGTTCTTGTGCTGGCTCTTCTCGTCCTGGATCTCGACGACGAGCCCGGTCGGGAGGTGGGTGATGCGGACGGCCGAGTCGGTCGTGTTGACGCTCTGGCCGCCGGGCCCGGACGAGCGCTTGACCTCGATCCGGAGGTCGCGGTCCTCGTCGATCTCGATCTCGACCTCTTCCGCCTCCGGCATGACGACGACGGTCGCGGTCGAGGTGTGGATGCGGCCCGACGACTCGGTCGCCGGGATGCGCTGGACGCGGTGGACCCCGCCCTCGAACTTGAGGCGGCTGTAGGCGCCGTCGCCGTTCACCCCGAGGATCGCCTCCTTGACCCCACCGATGCCGGTCTCGTTGAGGTTGATGAGGTCGGTCTTGAATCGGTGGTTGGCGGCATAGCGGACGTACATCCGGAGCAGCTCGGCCGCGAACAGGGCGGCCTCCTCGCCGCCGGCCCCGGCCCGGATCTCCATGATCACGTCGCGGTCGTCGTTCGGGTCGCGCGGCAGGAGGAGGACCTTGAGCTCCTCGACCTGGCGTTCCTCGTCGGCGCTCAGGCGGGCGACCTCGTCATTGGCCATCGAGCGGAGCTCCTCGTCCCGCTCCGATTCGCGCATCTCGCGGGCCCCGGCCAGCTCGTGGCGGGTCGCCAGGAGGCGGCGATAGGCCTCGACGACCGGCTCGACCCGTGACAACTCCCGGCCGAGGCGGCGGATCGCATCGGGGTCGGTGCTCGTCTCGGGGCGGGCCAGCTCCTCGGTCAGGTTGTCGTACTGGCGGGCGAGGTCTTCGAGCTTCGCGTCGAGCTCGGTCGGGGCCGTCATCGGCGGGGAGTGGCGGTCGTGCGCCGGGGGGTGGCCGCCAGGTACCGGGGAGTGGCGGTCATGCGCCGGGGAGTGGCGGCCACCCGCCGTGGAGTGGCCGTCATGGTCGCGGGGCGGCGCCCGGCTCGGCGGCTTCCTCCGCGGCACCGGGCAGGATCATCGGTTCGCTGTCCAGGTCGGCGCTGCCGGTCGGGACGGACTCGCCGTCGGCGACGAGCGCGGTCTCGAGCGAGACGATGGCGACCTCGATCATGTCGTCGGTCGGCTGGCGGGTCGTGATCATCTGGACCCAGATCCCGGGCAGGAAGAGGGCATGGACGATGGGGTTCCGGCGGTGGCGCGCGCCCCAGCGGAGCAGCTCGTAGCCGATCGCCGCGATGACCGGGATGAGGAGGATCCGGCTCAGGACCATCACGATCGGGTCCTGCCGCCCGACGAGCGAGAAGGCGAAGATCGAGAGGATCACGACGATCACGAGGAACTCGGTGCCGCAGCGTTGGTGGGCGGTCGGGTAGCGGCGGACGTTCTCGACGATGAGCGGATCGCCGGCCTCGAGGGCGTGGATCGACATGTGCTCGGCGCCGTGGTACTGGAAGACCCGCTTCACGTCACCCGCCTGGGCGATGAGCAGCAGGTAGCCGATGAACAGGCCGACCCGGATCAGGCCCTCGAGCAGGTGCTGGACGATGCCGTTCTGGACGTTGCCGGCGGTGGCACTGGCGAGGAACAGCGGCAGGATGAAGAACACGCCGATGCCGACGCCCAGGGTGAGGATGAGCATGATCGCGATGGCGCCGCGGCCGATCTCGATGCCCTCCTCGCTCGCCGCGACCGATGCGCTGCGGACAAGCCAGCGGGTCCCGACGAACAGGGTCTCGTACAGGACGAGGAGGCCGCGGATGAGCGGCAGCTTCGAGAGGCGGTTGCCGTGGAAGCCGCTGTCGAGCCGCTCGGTCGCGGTGACGATGCGGCCGTCGGGATGGCGCAGGGCGACGGCGATCGCATCGCGACCGCGCATCATCACGCCCTCGATGAGGGCCTGGCCTCCGTACGCGTAGGCTGGCATGCCGGAAGTCTACCCGGGCCCGCCTGTCAGTCTCCCCTCGGCCGGTTCCGCGGCCGGTGCCCGCTCCCCGCTCCTCGTGCCTTGTGACCCCGAGCCGCGCCGGCGGGGGCCCCGAGCCGCGCCGGCGGGGGCCCCGAGCCGCGTCGGCGGCCACTTGCGTCCCACGCCGCGTCGGCGGCCACTTGCGTCCCACGCCGCGTCGGCGGCCACTTGCGTCCCACGCAAGAACGGAACCGCCGGTCACATCGTGGCGGCCCGGATCGGCCGGCATCTTGCGTCCGGCGCAAGAACATGTGCAGCCGGGGTCGTCGCAGCACGATCCTTGCCCGGGGTGCAACCTTTCGGGCGCGGTTCGGCCGGCCCGGGCGCGTTGTTGCATGGTGGGTAAGGCCGACGCTATTCCTTGCTTCTCATGCAAGGAATCGACCGCCGTCCCGGCGGCAGGGCCCGCGAAGGGCCGGAGGGCGCGGATCGCGCCTAGGACGAACCGGCACGCTCACGAGTGGGGCGGCCGGCCGCGACACCGCTGCCGATGAGCGCGCCGAACAGCACCATGCTGAGGCCGAAGATGCCGGCCATCGCGCCCGGAGTCGTCCCCCGGCCCAGGAGGACGCCGAACCCGACGACGTCGAGCGCCAGGGGGAGCAGGCCGACCACAGCGCCGGCGACGATCCCGCCGATGTATCCGCCACCGGCCTCGACGACCCGATAGCCGACCCACACGCCGTAGGAGAGGAGCAGCGGAGCGAGGACGGGCGGGATGAAGGTCGTCTTGAGGTCGGGCCAGATCGCCTCGAGTGAGAAATGGACCATCCCCGTGATGAGGAGGCTCAACACCGGTAGGGCGATCGCCTTTATCGGACCGGCGACCGTCGAAGCGGCTCGGTCCCCCGACCGGGCGTTGGTGTCGTGCGTCGCGAGCGAGCCTTGCATCGTCGTGTCTCCATCGACCGGCCGGGTGGCCGGATCTGCGGTCACCTTCCAGCCGGCCGCACGTCCCGGCTAGTCCGGACTCTGGAGTTGCTCGTGCTATTTCTGCACTTGCATCCGGCCGGATCGGAGGCAGACTGGCACCGTGCGGTACCAGCAGATCTGTCCTGTATCACTGGCCAGCGAGGTCATCGCCGAGCGCTGGACCCCGTTGATCCTCCGCGAGATCGTCCTCTTCAACCAGACCCACTTCTCGGAGATCCAGCGGGGGGTCGGGCGGATCTCGCAGAGCCTCCTCGCCGAGCGACTACGGACGCTCGAGGCCGCCGGGATCATCGAGCGGCGCCCGAACCGGGCCGGCCGCGGCTGGACCTATCACCCGACCGAGGCCGGGCGCGAGCTCGAGACCGTCCTCAACGAGCTCGGCATCTGGGCCCAGCACTGGATCGAGTTGCGCCGCGAGCATTGCGATCCGCCGTACCTGATGACGACGGTGCACTCCCTGCTCCAGGTCGATCGCCTGCCGGTCGAACGCTCGATCGTCCAATTCGAGTTCACCGGCGCCCCGCAGGTCTACTGGCTCGTCCTCGCCGGTGAGGCCTCGGAGTTGTGCTTCAACGACCCCGGGCCGGAGCCAGACCTCGTCGTCACCGTCGATGAGCAGACATTCGGCGGCGTGCTCCTCGGACGGGTCCGCTACGCCGACGCCGTGGCCCGTGGCGGGGTCAGGTTCGACGGCCGTCCGGACCTGGCGAAGGCGTTCCCCGGATGGCTCGGCGTGACGAGGTACGCGAGGTACGCTTCCGTGAGGCAGCGGGAGCCGCCGCCCCTCCTGGAGCTGGCCACCTCGCCGGCGTGACGTACCAGGTCTGAATCGAAACGGCGGGCCCGGATGGGCCCGCCGAGCGGATCTGCGATGAATGGCGGCGGCGCTGGCCGCCCCTGGGTCAGGCTCGGGCGGAGCGCTCGAGGCGCTTCTGGAAGCGCTCGACCTGGCCGGCGGTGTCGATGATCGTCTGCTTGCCCGTGAAGAACGGGTGGCACTGGCTGCACACGTCGACCCGCAGCTCGGGCCGCGTCGAGCCGACTGTGAACTCGGAGCCGCACGAAGCGCAGTGGGTCGTCGCCTGGTAGTACTTGGGGTGGATGCCGTCTTTCACGGTGGTTCTCCTCCGTCGCCGTCCGTACGGATCAGGTCCGCCGGTGGTCGATCGGTGTGGCGTCGGATCGCCGACGCCGGGGCTGGCTAGTCGGCCGTCGCCTCGGGCTCGGCCGTCGCCTTCGACTTAGCAGTCGTCGTCTTCGGCCTCGCCGCGGTGGCCGCGGTCCTGGTGGTGGTCGATCTCGTCTTCGTAACGTTCTTCGTCGCGGTGGCGGTCGCGGTGGCGCTCGAACCACCGCTCGCTGGAGCCGCCTCGATCGTGGCCGCTCGCCGTTCCGTGGCCTTGGGGGCCTCGGCGGCATCGCCGGCGATCTCGAGCGGCAGGACCCGGACCCGCTTCTTTGTCTTCGTCGCGTGCTCGAAGCGGACGTGCCCGTTCACGGTCGCGAAGACCGTGTAGTCGTGGCCGAGTCCGGCGCCCGAACCGGCGAGGAACGTCATCCCCCGCTGGCGGACGATGATCGATCCGGCGTGGACGAGCTGGCCGTCACCGGCCTTGACGCCGAGTCGCTGGCCGACGCTGTCGCGGCCGTTCTTCGAGCTCGATCCGGCTTTCTTGTGGGCCATCGGGCTACTCGTCCTTCTTGGTCGACGCGCCCTTGGCGCTGTCGGTCGCATCGGCCTTGGCCTTGGCGTCGGCCTTGGCGTCGGTCTTCGGTGCCGAGGCCTTGGCAGCCGGCTTCGCGTCGGCCTTCGCCGGAGCCTTCGCCGCCGGCTTGGCAGCGGGCTTTGCGGCCGTCTTCGCCTCGGCCTTCGGCTTCCCCTTCGCGTCGGCCTTGGCGTCGGCCTTCGGTGCCGCGGCCTTGGCGAGCTTGGCAGCGAGAGCGGCGTCCTCGGCGGCCTGCCGGGCGGCGGCCTCCTCGAGGCGCTGGCGCTCGGTCTTGGCGGCCGCGTCTGCCTTCTTCTTGTCCTCGGCCGCGCTCCGGCCGCCGAACACGATGTCGGCCACCCGAAGGACGGTGAGCTCCTGGCGATGACCCTTCTTGACCCGGCGGCGGGCCTTGGGCCGGTACTTGAACGAGATGAGCTTGGGGCCGCGGTCCCGGCCGAGGACCTCGGCACTCACCGTCGCGCCATCGACGACCGGCCGGCCGATGGCCGACGTGTCACCGTCCGCGACGAGCAGGACCCGCTCGAGCGTGATCGTCTGGCCCGGCTCGACGTCGAGCAGCTCGACCTCGAGTTCGGTGCCGACCTCGACGCGGTATTGCTTGCTGCCGGTCTCGATGACTGCGTACATGGATCCTCGGGGGCGCGGCGATCGCGGGGTGGTCGATCGGCGCTCGTTCTGGGCGTGACAGAGCGCGACCCAGGGCGGGACGCGGGAGGCGGAGCATACGACTCAGCCGCCTCGAGCGTCAAACGTTCACGCAGCGTCGGAGGTCGGGCGCTGCGGCGGCCAGGCCGCGGGCAGCGGCCGCGCCTGGGCCCGGATCACGAGCCGCCGCATCGAGCGGCTGCCCGGTCGACGGCTCCCTCGCCGAACGGCTGGGCGCTGCGGCGGCTGCCCGGTCGAGGCTCCGTCGCCGAACGGCTGCCATTTGCTCCGGTGGTGATCGTTGAGCACCAAGATCGGCCCCAGGGCGGGTCAAGACCAGCACGAATCGAACATGGTCACGCTTGTGCGGGCACGGCACCTGGCCGCGAGACGTCCGGGATGCCACTCAATGATCAGGGAGCGCACATTCGGCAGCGGGCACGACAGCCGGCGCGAGGGAGCGCACATTCGGCAGCGGGCACGACAGCCGGCGCGAGGGAGCGCACATTCGGCAGCGGGCACGACAGCCGGCGGGCCGGCACGCGAGGCTGCGGGCTCAGCACGCTCCGCACTGAGGCGCCGAGGCCGAACCCTCAGCCCGAGATCTCGGCCCGTTCGGTGAAGATGGCCGCGACGATGAGGGCGCCGACGAGCCAGAGGGTGACCACCACGAGGGCGACGTCGGGCTCGAGCGGGTTGACGAGGCCGCCACCGCCCTCACCGGCGGTCGGCGTCCGGGCGATCACCGCGTTGGCCGCGTTGAACGGCAGGTAGCGGACGATGTCGGGCAGGAAGATGCTGGCGAACTGCTCGCCGAAATAGACGCCGATGCCGGCCCCGATGCCGGCCAGCTGCGACCGGGCGATCGTGGCGATGGCGAAGCCGAGCGCGCCCGCCTCGGCGACCGCGAGCCAGCCCCGTGCCAGCTCGTCGGGGAGCTTGCCGAGCGTGGCCGAGTCGTTCAGCCCGTCGGTCGCGACGCCGGCCAGGTTCGCGGCGATGATCGTCACGAGGATGCCGATCACATACGCGAGGACGAGCCCGAGGCCGATGAACAGGGCGACGGCCGCGAAGGTCAGGACGATGTAGCGACTGCGGCTCTCGCCTCGGGCGACCGCGTTCTTGAGCGTCCCCCAGGTCCACTCGGAGCCGGCGACCGCCGCTCCGTAGATGACCGCGAAGAGCCCGCCCAGGCCGAGGATGAACGAGAGGACGAAGCTGTACGCGCCCGGGAACGTCACGAGGAGCAGCGAGGCGGCCCGGCCCGCCTCGGATGGCTGTTGCTTGGCCGTCGCCCCGACGGCGATGAGGATGAGCGCGAGCAGCCCGACGAGCAGGCCGAAGGTGATCCAGGTCACCATCCGGCGCTCGAGCTTGCGGATCCCGGCGACGAAGATGCGCATCAGTGCTTGCCCCAGTCGCCCGGCAATGCGACCGGCGGACCGGGCGGCCCTGACGGACTCGAACCGCCGAACCGACGCCGCGTCTGGGTCGCCGCACCGGGCGCGTCGGAGCCGGCGGTGAGCTCGAGGAAGAGCGACTCGAGGTCGCTGCCGGTCTCGAGCCCCGAGGCATAGATGCCGGCCTCGGCGAGGGCCCGGTTCACCTCGACCGCTCGTTCGCGGCCGAGCCGCACGACGAGCCAGTCGCCGTCGGTCCGGACGCCCTCGGCCGCGCCATCGGCGCCACCGGCTGCGGCCTGGGCACCTTCGGCGCCACCGGCTGCGGCCTGGGCACCTTCGGCACCACCGGCTGCGGGCCGCGGATCCGTCGAAGCCGGGACTGCCGCGGGCGGCTCGGTCGAAGCCGCGGCTGCCGCCTGCGTGACCGGGGCTGCGCCGCCCAGCAGCCGGCCGAGGACGGCCGTCGCCCGCTCGGTCTCGTCGGGAGCGACCCGGATCCGGATGATCCCCTCGCTCTCGAGGAGCTCGCCGATCTTGCCTTCGCGGACGAGCTTGCCGGCGGCGATGATCCCGACCTGGTCCGCGAGCTGCTGGACCTCACCGAGGAGGTGGCTGGAGACGAAGACCGTCTTGCCGGACGAGGCGAGGTAGCGGAGGGTGTCGCGCATCGCGACGATGCCGGCCGGGTCGAGGCCGTTGGCCGGTTCGTCGAGGAGGAGGAGCTTGGGGTCGTTGAGGAGGACCCCGGCGATGCCGAGGCGCTGGCGCATCCCGAGCGAGTAGCCCGACACGGCGTCGCGAGCTCGATCGTGGAGGCCCATCACGTCGAGGACCTCGTCGATGCGTCCCTTCGGGACGGCCGGGCCGGTCGCGGCCAGGGCCCGGATGTTCTCGCGGCCCGACAGGTATGGGTAGAACGACGGCGACTCGATGAGGGCGCCGACTTCGAACAGCCGATGGCGATCACGGCGGCCGAAGGGCTTGCCGAGCATCTCGATGCGGCCCGCGTCGGGATGGATGAGCCCGGTGAGGAGCCGCATCGTCGTCGTCTTGCCGGCCCCGTTCGGGCCGAGGAAGCCATATACGACGCCAGCCGGGACCGACAGGTCGAGGCCGGCCAGGGCGGGCCGGTTGCCGTACGACTTGTGAAGGTTGCGGGTGGCGAGGGCGAGGCCGTCGGTCGAGCCGGTCGACGTCATCGACTCATCCTCGGTCGCGCGGCCGGCGTCGCCGGGCTCGCGCCTCGCGCGGAGGCCGGCCCCCCGATCTTCGCCGGTCCCATCGGCCCTACTGCCCGAACCGGTAGTAGGTCTTGTCCATCTGGTAGCGGTCCGGGCCGAGCTCCGGCCCCTTGAGCTGGTTGCCCACCCCGGCGCCGCCGACGAGGATGAAGACGAAGAGCCAGATGATGGAGCTGTTGATGAACGAGCCGATGGTGACCCAGTGGAGCCGTTCCGGCGGGATCTGGCCGAACATCACGAGAAGGCCGCCGATGACCGCCGCCGCTCCGCCGAAGGCCGTGATGATGATCACCAGGTACTTCGGGACGTTGAGGAGCAGGGTGACGGCGGCGAAGACGACGCCGAGGCCGATGCCGGCCACGAAGGCCAGGAAGCCGAACTGGTCGATGCCGAAGAAACCCACGATCGAGCCCGCCACCACGTACCCGAGGCCGCCGGCGAGGATCGCCACCGCCCCCCAGTAGAAGAAGTACGAGAAGACGGCGAAGGCGACACCGACGATGAAGCCCATGAGCCAGCTGAGGACGGTCGCCAGGGCCCCGTAGCCGAAGAGCGCTTCGAGAGCGTCGGTGCCGACGTTGAAGCCGACGAGGAAACCCCACAACGGCAAGAGGATGAGGAAGTAGCGGAAACCCGCGGCGCAGAAGGCCCCGCCGATGACGATCAGCAGGATCCCTATCAGGAGATTCACCGGGGGCCTCCTCCCTGGCGGACGGTGACCGTCGGGCGAACGGTCCCGAGCATCATACCGTCGCCGTGCAGCCCGTCGGCAGTCACCCGTCGTCGGATAGTACGACCCGGCGGCGGACGATCGAGTCGACCGGGAGCTCGACGCCGAGGAGATCTGCGATGGCCGCGACGACCTCGTCGGGCCGGCCGACACCCCGCTCGCCGCCGAGCAGCAGGCGCATGGAGAGCGCGATCGCCGGCGCGGCCGTGGGATCCGGGGCGGCCCCGGCGTCGGGTTCCCAATCCATCGCCAGGTCCAGGATGTGGGGCCGGATGTCGACGATGACCCAGCCGCTCCCCTTCTCGCGCCGACGCTCGATCCGCGGTTCGGCGAGGAGCGCCGCGACCGCCGCCTCGATCCGTGACGACTCGATCGGTGCCCTGTCACCGGTGCCACCGGCGACGCCCGGACCGACCGTGACCCGATAGTCGCCGGCGATCACGGAGGCGGGCAGCGAGGGAGCGCCGATCCAGACGTCGTGGAGATCGACCACCCGCTGGCCGGGCGGCACGGCCGCCTCGAGGGCGGGTCGGACGATGTCGATCCTGTGCCGTTCGACGAGCCACAGGTCGATCGGCTCACGCTCGGCGAGCATGCCGACCGGCACCGGTGCGGCGAACACCACCCGCGGCTGGGGGTTACGGCCCTCGGTCGAGACGAGCGGCAGGCCAGAGTCGCGGAGGCCCGCCTCCCAGGCCGCGGCCACGTCCCGATGGAGCACGTCGCGAGCCTCGGGCCCGCGCGCTACGAAGACCCGCCATCGCTGCCGGCCGTCGGTCATCCGGCGAGGGTCGAGGAAGCCACGTCTGGTAGTCTGCCGGAACGATGGTGGAGGACGCCCACTCGCGCGCCGAGTCGAGCTCGGCGCCGCCATCCGCCGTACGGCGCGCCGACGACAGGCGCCTCGGGCCCCCGACGCCACGAGTCGCCCTCGTCATCGTGGCCGCGACCATGGTGGCCGTCCTCCTGTGGCTGGGCCGCGACGCCATCGGCCCGTTCATCATCGGCCTCCTGCTCGTCTACCTCCTCGACCCTGCTGTCGAGCGCCTCGGCCGGGTCGGCTTGCCCCGGTTCCTCTCGATCCTCCTGGTCTACGCGGTCTTCGTCGTCGGCCTCGTGCTCCTCCTCTACCTGACCGTTCCACCGCTGCTCCAGCAGATCGGCCAGTTCTTCGGCGATACGCCCAAGCTGAGTGCCCTGATCCAGGACCAGATAGTGCGGATCCGGCAGGCCTACGAGTCGCTCGACATCCCGCCCGACGTCCGGGCCGCGATCGATCGCCTCCTCGCCACGTTCGGCCAGGAGACCTCGCTCAATCCCGGCATCGTGGTCCCGGTCTTCAACTCGGTCGCCGGCTTCGTCGCATCGACGTTCGGCTTCCTCATCATCCCCGTCTGGGTGTTCTACCTCCTCAAGGACCGCCCGTCGCTCACCCACGCCTTCGATGCCTCACTGCCCGAGGAGTGGCGCCAGGACACGTGGGCCATCATCCGGATCGCCGAGCGGGTCTTCGGCCAGTGGGTCCGCGGCCAGCTCGTCCTCGGGACGACGGTCGCGGTGGCGACGTTCATCGGCCTCGAGATCCTCGGCGTCCTCGTCGATCCGGTCTTCGCCCAGTTCGCCCTCTTCCTCGCGATCCTGGCCGGGCTGCTCGAGCTGCTGCCGATCATCGGGCCGATCATCGCGGCCATCCCGCTCGTCCTCCTCGGGGCGACCGCCAGCGTCCAGGCGGCGCTCGCCGCCCTGCTGCTCGCCATCGCCATCCAGCAGCTCGAGAACTACTTCCTCGTCCCGAAGATCCAGGGCGATGCGGTCAAGCTCCACCCGTCGGCCGTCATGTTCTGCCTCATCCTCGGCGGCGCGATCGGCGGGCTCCTCGGCGCGATCCTGGCCCTGCCGGTGGCCGCCACCGGTCGCGATATCTATCGCTACCTGTTCCGCCGCCTGACTCCCCCGTCGACGGCTGGATCGGCCGACCAGGCGTCGATCGACGGGGCGGCAGCGACCGTGGCGGCTCCCGGCGATCTCGAGTTGGCCGCCGCCGCAGCCCGAGCGAGTCGGGCCGCGCCGCTGGGACGGCCATCGACCGCAAGCGGATCCGCATCCGCAGCTTCGGCGCCGGCGACCGGGACTGCCGCCTCCGGCGGGTCGGCCGGGGCCGCTGGGGCCGGGGCCACCGGAGTCGGGACGGCATCTGCGTCGGCGTCGGCGTCGGCCCGGCCGGCCGCCGGAGCGAAACCGTGACCGTGCCGACCGACGACGGCTTCGATGCGTACAAGACCCTCCAGGTGGATCCCGAGGCCGACCCGGAGGTGATCCAGGCGGCCTACCGCCGACTCGCCCAGAAGTGGCACCCGGACGTCGCGCCCGGCGCCGAGGCGGCGGCCCGGATGGTGGCGATCAACCGGGCCTGGGAGCTCCTCGCCGACCCGACCACCCGGGGGGCCTACGACCGCCTGCGGGCTGCCGATGCGCGGGCCCGGGAGCGGCAGCAGGCGACCGGCGGAGACGGCAGATACGCCTCGTCGACCGGTCATCCGGGCGCGGCCGCCCCGGCCGGCTCCTCTGCAGCTGGCGGGACGGCCGGCGGCAGTGCCCGGACCGCGACCCCAGGCCCGGGAGGCCCGTCCGCGGCGAGCCGCCCGCCCGAATCGGTCTCGCGCGACTGGACGAGCGGCCGATCCACGACGGGCTACGCCTACGACGAACCGTCGATGCGGACGGCCGACGGGACCGGTGCCGCCGGGCCGCCACCGGGCGACCCGTCCGGCAGCGTCCTCAACTTCGGCCGCTACGCGGGCTGGTCCCTCGGCGAGCTCGGGCGGCACGACCTCGAGTACATCGAGTGGCTGGACCGGATGCCGATCGGGCGGCCGTACCGGGATGAGATCGACGGCATCCTCCGCCGCAGCGGTCGACGGAGGTCGGCGCCGGCCGAGGCGACCGACCGGCGAGGCCTGTTCCGGCGTCGATGACGAGCGACCCGACGCTCGGCGCGGTCGAGCTCTTCGTCCTCCTCGTCACGGCAGCCGCCGTCGTCGCCCTCGTCGCCCATCGGCTATCGCTTCCCTACAGCGTCGCCCTGGTCGTCCTCGGCCTGGTCGTCGCCGTGGTCGAGCCGTCGCACGCGACCGAGATCACCCCCCAGCTCGTCCTCGTCGTCCTCGTCCCGGGCCTCGTCTTCGAGGCCGCCTACCGCCTCGACGTGGTCGAGCTGCGGCGGACCTTCCTCGGGGTGGCGATCCTGGCCGTCCCCGGCGTCGTCATCTCGGCCGGGACCGTCGCCCTCGTCCTGTCGGTCACGGGACTGCCGATCCAGCTCGCCTTCATCGTCGGGGCCATCACGTCGGCGACCGACCCCGCCTCGGTCGTGTCGACCTTCAAGGCACTCCGGGCGCCGCGCGGCCTGGCGACGCTCGTCGAGGCCGAGAGCCTCTTCAACGACGGCACGGCCATCGTCGTGTTCAGCATCGCCCTCGGGGCGCTCACCGCGCCGATCTCGCCGCTCGAGGCGGTCGCCACGTTCGCCGCGACCGTGGTCATCAGCACGGTCATCGGCCTGGCCCTCGGCGTGGTCGCCACAAGGCTCATGCTCGCGGCCGGCGACCACCTCGTCGAGCTGACGATCTCGCTGGCCCTCGCCTACGGCACATACCTCGTCGCCGACCAGCTCCACGAATCGGGCATCATCGCGACGGTCGTGGCCGGCCTCGTCCTGGGGACCTACGGCCGGCGGATCGGGTTACCAGAGGCGAGCTTCGTCGCCCTCGATACGGTCTGGGAGTTCGCCGCGTTCCTCCTGACCGCCCTCGTCTTCCTCCTCATCGGCCTCGCCATCCCCATCAGCCAGCTCATCGACGACGCGGGGGCGATCGCCCTCGGCGTGGTCGGGATCCTGGTCGGGCGGGCGATCGTCGTCTACGTCGTCCTCGGCGGCGCCGGACGGGCCATCCGGGCGAGACGCCGCGGCCCGCCGATCCTGACGTCGTGGCTCCATCTGCTCTTCTGGGCCGGCCAGCGCGGTGCGATCGCCGTGGCCCTCGCCCTCTCGCTCCCCGCCGACGTCCCGCAGCGGGCCCATCTCCAGGGGATCGTCTTCGGGATCACCCTCTTCACGCTGCTCGTGCAGGGCACGACCACGGAGCTCGTCCTTCGCCGACTCGGGCTCAGCGGCCATCACGTGCCGGCCGTCGCGGTCGCGGCCGAGGCGGCTCCTGGCGCCGATACCACCTCCCAGCCCGATACGCCCGACTAGGCGGTCGCTGTCGTCGAGCCTACCACTCCGCCCGCATCTGGCGGATGTTGATGCTCTGGACGATGCCGAGGCCGAAGGCGAGGCTGATGAGCGAGGCGCCACCGTGGGTCACGAACGGCAACGGGATGCCCGTGATCGGCATGACCCCGATGACCATCCCGACGTTGACGACGAACTGGAACAGGATCATCGACGCGACGCCCGCCGCGACGAGCATCCCGAAGGGGTCCTCCGACCGCCAGCCGGCGACGAGGAGGCGCCAGAGCAGCACGACGAAGAGGAGGAAGACGACGCTCGCCCCGATGAACCCGAGCTCCTCGCCGAGCTTGGCGAACACGAAGTCCGTCGTCTGGACCGGCAGCAGGCTGCTGTCCTGCGTTCCGTTCGTCAGCCCCTTCCCGATGAGGCCGCCGGAGCCGACGGCCACCTGCGATTGGACGAGCTGGAAGCCCGATCCCTGCGGATCCGCCGCCGGGTCGAGGAAGCTGATGAGTCGCTGCTTCTGGTAGTCGTGGAGGACGTACGTCCAGGCGATCGGGACGGCGGCGATCACGGCCACTGCGAGCGCGGTGAGCCAGCGCAGGCTCGCTCCTGACAGGAAGAGCATCCCGGCGAGGATCGCCCCGAACACGAGGGACGTGCCGAGATCGGGCTGGATCACGACGAGGAACATCGGCGGCGCCACGAGGAGGCAGGCTCCGAGGATCGGCCACGGACCGTCGAGCTTGCCCTGCCGCCGGGCGAGGTAGTTCGCGAGGACGATGATCATGAGGATCTTGGCGATCTCGCTGAACTGGACCTGGAACGGTCCGATCGTGACCCAGCGGGCGACGCCCCCGACGCCGACCCCCACGAACAGGGTCCCGACCAGGAGGGCGATGTTCACGAAGTAGATCGGCCAGGCGAACGTCTTGAACCAGGTGTAGTCGAAGGCCGTCGCCAGCGCGAAGACGACGACCGCGAGGCCGGCCCACATGAGCCCGCGGACGAGGGTCGACCCGGGAGCGAGCACGCCGGTGCCCGCCTCGACGCTGTTGCTGTAGGCCATCGCCAGCCCGATCGCGGCCAGGAGCAGGGCGTAGATCGTCAGTTGCAGGTCGTAGGCCCGCCAGATCGCCCCGAGCGATCGCGGCGTCCACGATCGGGCGCGGGAGGGCTCGACCCTAAGGACGCCCATCAGTTGCCACCGTAGAAGTTGCCCTTATTGAGCAGGTACGACAGCCGCAGGTCCTTGTGCAGGTGGAAGTGCAGCTGCAGGTAGTACTTGACCATCTCGGTCGCGACATTGCCGACCGTGTTGGCGTCCTCGGCGAAGGCGATGACGGCGAGCTGCGAGTCCGGCTTGGCCACGTCCCCGTGAGCCGGCACGAAGCCGACGAACCACTCGTGGAACGGGAGTCGGCCCTTGCTGTCGCGGACGCCGAACTCGGCGGTCCCGGTCTTGCCCGCCACGACGATCGGGAGGTCGACGAGGTTGAACGTGTGGCGGATCGTGACGACCCGCCGGGCCGCCAGCCGCATGACCTGGAGGTTCGCCTTCGTGATGGGGAGCTTCCGGAGGACGATCGGCTTGAACGGACGAACGACGGAGCCGTCCGGCCCGAGGATCTGGCGCACCACCTGGGGTTGATACAGGGTCCCGCCGTTCGCGAGCGCCGAATAGGCATTGAGCAGCTGGAGCGGCGTGGCCGTGTCGTAGCCCTGGCCGATCCCGGCCTGCAGGAGTTCGCCCTCCTGGAACGGCACGCCGTAGGTGTCCTGCTTCCATTGCGCGGTCGGGACCAGCCCGGATGCCTCGCCGGGGAGGTCGATGCCGGTCGGCGCTCCGAAGCCGAGCTGGCGGGCCCAGTAGGCCAGCCTCGTGATACCGAGTCGCTGTGCGACCTGGTAGAAGAACGTGTCGCTGGAGTTGCCGAAGCCGTTCGTGATGGTCAGGTTGCCGAACCCGCGGTGGTTCCAGTCCCAGAACTTCGTGGTCCCGACGAGTACGTATGGCTTGGTATGGATCAACGTCGTCGGGGTGATCTTCCCGTCGGATAGCGCACCGAGGCCGGTCACGAGCTTGTAGGTGGAGCCCGGCGGGAACTGCTCGCCGGTCGCGTGATTGAGTAACGGCTGGTTCTTGTCGGCGAGAAGCGCCTTGTACGCCTTGGAGCTGATGCCGTTGGCGAAGGCGTTGTTGTTGTACGTCGGCGTGCTCACCATGGCGAGGATCTCCCCGGTCTGGGGGTTCTCCACGATCATCACGGCGCTCTTCAGGTGCGCCCGCTGCATCGCCCAGTCGACCGCCTTGAGGGCGAGCTTCTGCTGGGTGGTGTCGATCGTCAGCTGGAGTGAGTCGCCGGGGATCGCCTGCTGGTCGGTCTGGAGGACCTGAACCTGGCGGCCCACCCCGTCCTTCTCGACCGTCTCAGTCCCGTAGGTACCGCGCAGGCTGCGACTCGTAGACCGACTCGACCCCGGTCTTGCCGATCAGGTCGTCGGACAGGTACCCCTGCGACTTGAGGATCGCAAGCTCCTTGGCGTCGATCGGGCCCGTGTAGCCGACGATCTGGGCCATGAGCGTACCGTCGAGGTACTCGCGCTTGGTCTCCACCGACACGCTGACGCCGGGCAGGACATTGCCTTCTTCGGAGATCAGGTCCGCCGTCGCTCGCGGAACGCCCTGGGCGATGCGCACGAGGTCGAAGCGCGAGCCCGGGTTGCCGTCGATCGCCGCGTTGATGTCACCCGGGTCCATCTTGAGGAGCGAGGCGAGCTGCGCGACGACAGCGTCGCGTCGTTCGTCCGGCAGGTCGGCCGGCAGGATCTTGACCGTGTAGCTCGGGACGTTGACGACGAGTGGTCGGCCGGCCCGGTCGTAGACGAGGCCACGGGTCGACGGGATCGAGACCTTTGCGGTGCTGTTCTGCACCGCTTGTTTCACATACTGGTCGACATGAGAGATCTGCAGATAGACGAGCCGGGCGGTCAGCCCGGACACGCCGAGGATCATCACCACGCCGAAGGCGACGAAACGGAGCAATCGACGATCGGCGACCGGACGCTCGGTCATCGGGCGGTCGCCCGTGACGGCGCTCACCAGTCGACCCGCTCACGTTCGGCGCTCCGCTCGTGGAGGCGCACGACGATCGGGGCGATGAGCAGGGCGAAGATCGCGTCGAGGGTCGCGGTCGGAACGATCGCGGCGATCCCATCGTCGAGCGGGACCGGCCCCTTGAGCGCGCGGGTGAGCAGGAGGTAGAGGGTCGAGTACATGAGGCTGCAGAGGAAGACCGCGATGATCGGCCGCGCGTAACGGCCTCGGACCATGATCCGGCCGAGGAGCGCCGCCACGCCTACCGTCAGGAGAAGCGCGAAGGCGGTGGAGCCGAGTGGGCGCGGTGCGAGAAGGTCGATGAGGAGCCCTCCGACGAAGGCCCAGATGACTCCGCCCTCGAACCCGACGACGACCGTCCAGATCACCGCGAAGACGAGAACGAGATCGGGCTGCGCTCCCCCGATCCGGAGGTAAGGTGCGATGCTCGTGTCAAAGAGCGCGGCCGCCACTGCGCCGACCGCGGCGATGGTCAGGCTCATGGCGGTCGATCCTCGGCAGTTGGCCAGGGTCGCGCGTCCGTGGGTCCCTTCGACCGCGACGACGGTGGCGACGACGTCCGGGGCAGTATAGGTCGGGTCCTCGATGCGGGCAACGGCGCCGCCACGAGCGTAGACCCGCCCACACGCTCAGGTCAGGCCCCGCGCAGGCAGCCGTCGGAGTCCGCAGGCGCGGTCATCGGTACACCAGTTCGATCTCAGCGCGGCGACCGGCGGAGTTCAGGCGCCGGTGCTCGCGATACGGGGGTCGGGCCCGTGAACCTGGCCGCAGCGTTTCACGTGCAACACGGCGGCGCCGGGCGTCGGATGGGCACCCGGGCACCCGGGCACCCGCGCTGGTCGGCCCCCCGGGCACCCGCGCTCGAAGGTCGGCCCCGGCGTGCCGCGAGATAAGCACCGATGAAGCCCGGCGTGCGATGGTCGGCGGGTGCAGGCGCCCAGGATGGGCACGAACGGGGAGAGCGAGAGTGAATCGGCCCCGAATGGTAAGATTCGGTATCGTGACGACCTTCCGAATCGGGCCCTGAGTGGGCCAGATCATCGCCTGCGCCAACCAAAAAGGCGGCGTCGGGAAGACCACCACCGTGGTCAATCTGGCGTCCTATCTGGCGCTCGCAGGGGAACGAGTCCTCGTCATCGACCTCGATCCCCAGGGAAACGCGACGAGCGGCCTCGGGATCGACCGAGGACAGCTCGACCGATCGGTCTACGACGCGGTCGTCGGAGCCGTCAGCTTCGACGACCTCCTGACCGCCACCGGGATCGAGGGACTGTCACTGATCCCCGCCACGATCTCGCTCGCCGGCGCGGAGGTCGAGCTCGCGCCGCTCTCGCAGCGAGAACGTCGCCTCGGCCGCCTCATCTCGACGGTCCGCGATCGCTACGACTACATCCTCCTCGACTGTCCGCCATCGCTCGGCCTGTTGACCGTCAACGCCCTGACGGCAGCCGATGCGGTGCTGATCCCGCTCCAATGCGAGTTCTATGCCCTTGAAGGCCTCACACAGCTCATCGCCACCGTCAACCTCGTCCGCGACCATCTCAACCCGGATCTCGCCGTGAAGGGTGTCGTCCTGACCATGTACGACGCACGGACCAACCTGTCCGCGCAGGTGAGCGCAGAGGTTCGCCGCCATCTCGACGGGGCCGTTTTCGACACGGTCATCCCGCGGAGCGTCAAGCTGTCCGAGTCGCCGAGCTACGGGCAGCCGATCGCGCTCTACAGCGACGAATCGAAGGGCGCCGACGCCTATCGGGCGCTCTCCGCCGAGCTCCGGGCACGAGACGGACGGATCGAGAACGCCGACGGCGCGGCGACCCCCGGAGCCGACGCATGAGCGCTCGCTCCGAGCAGCACACGGGCCTCGGTCGCGGCATCGCCGCGTTGATCCCGCAGCGAGCGGGTTCGATCGCCGCGCCCGCCGAGATCCCGTTGGCGCGGATCAGGCCGAACCCCTACCAGCCGCGGCAACACACCGAGCTCGCAGCCATCGACGAACTCGCCGACAGCATCCGCGAGCACGGCGTCCTGCAGCCCGTGATCGTCACCGAGATCCTCGATGGCTATCAGCTGGTCGCCGGCGAGCGCCGCTATCGGGCGGCGATGATGGCCGGGCTCGAGCGGATCCCTGCCATCGTCCGCCAGCTCGCCGATCGAGATCAACTCGAGCTGGCCCTCGTCGAGAACATCCAGCGCGCCGACCTCAACGCGATGGAGGAGGCCCACGCCTACCGCCAGCTCGCCGACGAGTTCAAGATGACCCAGGAGCAGATCGCCGTGCGGGTGGGCCGAGCCCGGGCGACGGTCGCGAACACGATGCGCCTCCTCGACATGGACCCGGCCGTCCAGGTCGCCGTCGCCGACGGGCACATCAGCGAAGGCCACGCTCGCGCGCTTGGCACGCTCTCGGCGGCGGCCCAGGTCCAGCTCCTCGGCGCGATCGTCGCCAGGGATCTGTCGGTCCGCCAGGCCGAGGAACTGTCACGACGGCTTCGCCAGCCGACCCAGGCCAAGCCGAAGAAGGGCGCCCGTGGGTCGAACTCCGCCGATGCGGATCTCGAGCGGGTAGAGGAAGACCTCCGCCGGGCCCTCGGGACCAAGGTGAGCCTTGCCCGGACCCGCCGCGGCGGACGGATCGTTATCGAGTACTACAGCGACGAAGAACTCGGGCGCCTGTACGAGCGCCTCATCGGAGGAACCGCGTGACCCAGCAAACCGACGGAAGCGCGGAACCTGCCGCCCAGCGGCGCAGCCGGGCGAAGGCGGCCGCCGGGGACTACACGGCCGCCAGCATCCAGGTCCTGGAGGGGCTCGAGGCCGTCCGTCGGCGCCCTGGCATGTACATCGGGTCGACCGACGTGCGCGGCCTGCACCACCTCGTCTGGGAGGTCGTCGACAACTCGATCGACGAGGCGATGGCGGGCCATGCCACCCGTATCGACGTGACGATCAGACAGGACGGCACGGTGGTCGTCCAGGACGACGGCCGCGGCGTGCCGGTCGGGAAGCATTCCACCGGCAAGGACGCGCTCGAGGTCGTCCACACCGTGCTCCATGCCGGCGGCAAGTTCGGCGGCGGCGGATACAAGGTCTCAGGCGGCCTGCACGGCGTCGGCGTGAGCGTCGTCAACGCACT
This sequence comes from uncultured Chloroflexia bacterium, assembly GCA_963745405.1. Lineage (GTDB taxonomy): Bacteria > Chloroflexota > Limnocylindria > Limnocylindrales > CSP1-4 > C-114. Next base: position 1,166,051 of record CAVUWY010000002.1, read on the forward strand.
GTCCGAGTGGCTCCGCGTCGAGTCCGCCCGCGACGGCTTCGTCTGGGCCCAGGAGTACGTCCGCGGCAAGCCGAAGGCGTCGGTGACCAAGGTCGGGCCGGCCCACGGACGGCGCGGGACGCTGACACAGTTCCGGGCCGATCCCGAGATGTTCGAGACGATCGACTACTCGTTCGAGCTCATCGTCCAGCGACTCCGCGAGTCGGCCTATCTCACCAAGGGCGTCTGGATCCGCTTCCTCGACGAGCGGAACGACCGTGAGCGCTCGTTCTACTTCGAGGGCGGGCTGACCTCGTTCGTCCGCCACCTGAACAGGAACAAGGAAGTCCTCCACGCCCGACCCATCTATGTCGAGCGTCGCGAGGGCACGACGACGGTCGAAGTCGCCCTCCAGTACAACGACTCCTACACCGAGAACGTCCTGGCCTTCGCCAACAACATCAACACCGTCGATGGCGGCACCCATATCACGGGCTTCCGGGCGGCTCTTACGAGCTCGCTCAACGACTGGGCCCGTCGGGGAGGCGTGCTTCGCGAGTCGGATACGAACCTGTCGGGCGATGACGTCCGCGAGGGGCTGACTGCGGTCATCAGCGTGAAACTCACCGAACCGCAGTTCGAGGGCCAGACGAAGGCCAAGCTCGGCAATGCGGAGGTCAAGGGGCAGGTCCAGACGGCGGTCGCCGACGCCCTCGGGCAGCACCTCGACGAGAACCCGGCCGATGGTCGCCGGATCATCGAGAAGTGCCTCACCGCCGCGCGTGCCCGCGAGGCGGCCCGGAAGGCCCGGGACCTCGTGATCCGCAAGGGCGCGCTCGAGGGGATGTCGCTCCCCGGCAAGCTCGCCGACTGCCAGGAACGCGACCCGGCCCGGAGCGAGCTCTACCTCGTCGAGGGTGATTCGGCCGGCGGTTCGGCGAAGCAGGGTCGCGATCGGCGATTCCAGGCGATCCTGCCGCTGCGAGGCAAGCTCCTCAACGTCGAGAAGGCGCGGCTCGACAAGATCCTGTCGTCGGAGAACGTGCGGCCGCTGATCATCGCGCTCGGGGCGGGCATCGGCGACACCTTCGACCTTTCGAAGCTCCGCTACCACCGGATCATCATCATGACCGACGCGGACGTCGACGGCGCCCACATCAGGACCCTGCTCCTGACGTTCTTCTATCGCCACATGCCCCTCGTCATCGAGAACGGCTATCTGCTCATCGCCCAGCCGCCCCTGTACCGCATCAGCACCGGCAAGGTCACCCGCTACGCGAAGACCGAGCAGGAGCGCGACGCGATCGTCAAGCAGCTCAACGTCAAGAACCTCTCGGTCCAGCGGTTCAAGGGCCTCGGCGAGATGAACGCCGACCAGCTCTGGGAGACCACGATGAACCCGGAGACCCGCACCCTCCTGCGGGCAGAGATCGATGACGCCGCAGAGGCGGACGCGATCTTCACGATGCTTATGGGCGAGAAGGTCGCGCCGCGCAAGGACTTCATCAAGTCCGAGGCCCGCAAGGTCCGGAACCTTGACGTCTGAGCGCGCTCGACCGTCCGAGCCCGGTCGAGTGTCTGAGCGCGGGCTCGAGCTACTGTCCGAGATCGCGATCGTCGGTCCGGCCGGCCGCGACGCTCCGGTCCGCTTCGTGCTCCGCCCGCACAACTGCTTCGCGTGCGGCTCGCTCAATCGCGATGGCCTGCAGCTCGTGCTTCACGTGGAACATGCGCGGGCCTGGACCGAGGCGACCCTCGATAGCCAATTCGAGGGCTGGGAGGGGATCGCCCATGGCGGGATCCTCTGCACGATCCTCGACGAGGTCATGGCCTGGTCCCTCGTGGCGACCGACAACTGGGGGCTCACCGCCCGCATGAACGTCACGTTCCGGAAGCCGGTGCCGATCGGTCGACCACTTCGGGCAGAGGGCTCGATCGTCCGCGCCCGGAGGCGGATCCACGAGACGACGGGTCGGCTGATCGACGCCGAGACGGGAATCACGCTCGCGACGGCCGATGGAACGTATGTCGCCGCCGACGACGAGCGGAAGCGGCAGCTCCGGGAGCGCTATCTCGTCCTGGGATCGGATCCTTCATCGCTGCTCGACGAATCGGATGGCGATCTCGTCGCCAGCACCGCCGGCGGCCCCGTTCCAGGCAGGTCCGGTCGATGATGGCCGGCCCGAGCGCGGTCACCGAGCGCGCAGCGGCCCTCGTGGCCGATCGCCGGCCGACGGCTGAGGAGGTCGGGCGAGAGCTCGCCGGTCTCGTCGACGACCCCGACGTGTTCACCGAGCGTCTCTGTGCGGGATTCAGCGCACTCGCGGATACCGAGTACGCCAACGAGCAGCAACGTGTCGCTCCCGGGCTCGGCCCTGCGTACGGGGTGCGCTGGCCGCTCATGGCCGCCATCGAACGCGGCTTCCGCGCCGGTTCCCGGAAGGAACGGGTCGACAGCCGGTGGCTCTATGTCGTCGACCGGCTCTTCCGCGAGCGCGAGCTCGAGCCCCGCTGGTTCTCCTTCGGACTCCTGGAACGGCTCGTCGTCGTGGATCCGGAACGGACCTGGCAGTTGCTCCGCCGCGCGTCGCGGGAATCGGGCGACTGGATCACCGTCGACGCCCTGGCCCACCCCGTCGGTCGCGGCATCCTCAACGAGCCGTATCGATGGGCCGAACTCGAACAGCTCGTCTACGCCCCGTCGAGATGGGAGCGTCGGCTCGTCGGGAGCACGATCGCCACCATCCCGTTCATCGACCATAGCCTCGGACGCGAGTCGATGGTCGCCGGGCACGCGCTGCCGATCCTCGCCGACCTCATCGGCGATGCGGATCCCGACGTCCAGAAGTCGATCTCGTGGGCGCTCCGCTCGCTGACGGTGGTCGACCGACCCGCAGTCGAGCAGTTCCTCGATGAGCAGGCGACGATCGCCGCGTCGACGGCCGACGGTCATCGAAGCTGGGTGATCCGCGATGCGCTGCCGAAGATCGATCCGGCCAATGCCGCCGATATCCGGTCTCGCCTCGAGGGGATACGGCGTCGGAGCCACGCTCCCGCCACCTCGCGAGCAGCTGATACCGCGTCTCGATTTGCCGACCTGCCGCTGGGCTCGCGGTTCGCCGAGCCACCGCTGACATGACGACGACCGGCACCGCCCACCGAACCGCTGACATGACCGACCACGCGACGAGGAGACCGATCCGGTGACCGACGACCTGGGCGACACGCGAGCCATCCGCATCGAGGACGAGATGCGGGTGAGCTATCTCGATTACGCGATGAGCGTGATCGTCGCGCGCGCCCTGCCCGACGTCCGTGACGGGCTGAAGCCGGTCCACCGCCGGATCCTCTACACGATGGGGGAGATGGGCCTGTCGGCCACGAGCTCCTATCGCAAGTGCGCCGCCATCGTCGGCGAGGTGATGGGGAAGTACCACCCCCACGGCGACGTCGCGCTCTACGACGCCCTCGTCCGACTGGCCCAGGACTTCTCGATGCGCTATCCGCTCGTCGACGGGCAGGGCAACTTCGGCTCGGTCGACGGTGACAGCGCCGCCGCGATGCGCTACACGGAGGCGCGCCTCACCGGTATCGCCGCCGAGATGCTCGCCGACATCGACAAGGACACCGTCGACTACGTCGACAACTACGACGGCACCCAGAAGGAACCATCGGTCCTGCCGGCGCGACTGCCGAACCTGCTCATCAACGGCTCGTCGGGGATCGCTGTCGGGATGGCGACCAACATCCCGCCCCACCACCTCGGCGAGATCTGCGACGCGACCGTCGCCCTCATCGACGACCCGGACCTCACGACGGACGACCTCTGCCAGTTCGTCACCGGGCCCGACTTCCCGACCGGGGGGACGATCTACCGCTTCGAATCCCGCCGCAACCAGTTCTCCGGTGAGTGGGAGACGATCGACGCCATCCGCGACATGTACGCCCATGGTCGCGGCCGGGTCGTCATCCGGGCCCAGGTGGCGTTCGAGGAGACCAAGAGCGACCGGGTCGCGATCATCGTCAGCGAACTGCCGTACCAGGTGAACAAGGCGACCCTCCTGGAGAAGATCGCCGACCTCGTCAAGGACAAGCGCATCGACGGGATCGCCGACCTGCGCGATGAGTCGGACCGCGACGGGATGCGGATCTACGTCGAGATCAAGCGCGACGCGAACCCGCACAAGGTCCTCAACAACCTGTTCAAGCACACGTCGATGCAGATCGCGTTCAACCTCAACATGCTCGCCCTCGTCGACGGCCAGCCCCAGACACTGCCGCTCAAGGCGGTCCTCCAGCACTACGTCGACTACCGCCGCGAGATCGTCCGCCGGCGGACCGAGTTCGACCTCGGCAAGGCCCGCGCCCGAGCCCACATCCTCGAGGGCCTGAAGATCGCCCTCGACAACCTCGACGCGGTGATCAAGACGATCCGCGAGTCGGCCGACGTCGAGCTCGCTCGCAACAACCTCATGAAGGGTTTCGACCTATCGGAGCTGCAGGCCCAGGCGATCCTCGACATGCGCCTCGCCCGCCTGGCGGCCCTCGAGCGGAAGAAGATCGAGGACGAATACCTCGAGGTGATCCAGCTCATCGCAGAGCTCGAGGACATCCTGGCCAACCCGGGCCGGGTCCTCTCGATCATCAAGGGCGAGCTGGCCGAGCTGAAGCGCAAGTACGGCGGCGAGCGCCGGACCCGCGTCGTCGACGACTCGAGCCGCGAGATGACCGACGAGGACCTCATCGCCGACGAGGACGTGGTCATCACGATCAGCGGCCGCGGCTACATCAAGCGCCAGCCGGTCGCGACGTACCGCCGCCAGCATCGGGGCGGCAAGGGGATCATCGGCCACGTCACCCGCGAGGAGGACGCCGTCGAGCACCTCCTGGTGGCCAACACCCACGACTACGCCCTGTTCTTCACCAATCGCGGCCGGGTCTTCAGCACCAAGGTCCACCAGATCCCCGACGCGAGCCGCCAGGCCAAGGGCATCCCGATCATCAACCTGCCGGGCGTGCAGGTCGAAGGCGGCGAGGTGCCGATGGCGACCATCACCCTGTCCGGCTTCGAGCCCGGGTCGTACCTCGTCCTGGCCACCCGGCGGGGCAAGATCAAGAAGACCGCCCTCGAGCAGTTCGAGAAGGTCCGCTCGAGCGGCATCATCGCCATCACCCTCGAGGGCGACGATGAGCTGGCCTGGGTCGACGTCGCCACCGGCAGCGACGACATCATCATCGCCACCGCCCTCGGCAAGATCGCCCGCTTCCACGAGACCGAGGTCCGGCCGATGGGCCGCCCGGCGGCCGGGGTCATCGGCATCCGCCTGGCCCGCAAGGGCGACGCCGTCATCTCGATGAGCGTCGTCCAGCCCGAGACCGACCTCCTGGTCCTCACCGAGACCGGCTACGGCAAGCGCGTCCCGCTCAGCGAGTTCCGCATCAAGCACCGCGGCGGCCAGGGCGTCCAGCTGATCGCCCTCGAGGGTCGCAAGACCGGCGACGTGGCGGCCGTCCAGCAGGTGACCGAGGCGGACGAGGAGCTGATCCTCATCAGCGCCGGCGGCCAGGTCATCCGGACCGAGACGAACACGATCAATCGCTACTCGTCCGGCGCGCGCGGGGTCATCGTCATGCGGCTCGAGGAGGGCGACCGCGTCGTCGGCATCGCCGCCTTCCGGGCGGGGCTGGCGGACCACGGGACCATCGACGACAATGACGGTCCCGACGGGCCGGATCCGGTCGGCAGCGGAGCGACGCCCGCGTCGTGACGCTGCGGGTCCCGGCCCGCGAGCAGGAGGCGCCCGTGTACGCAGATCAGTTCGAGATCTACCACGGCAACGCGAACCCCGATCTCGCCACGAAGATCTGCCGCTATCTCGACACGGAGCCCGGTCGGGCCGAGGTGTTCCAGTTCGCCAACGAGAACATCTTCGTCAAGATCCTGGACAACGTCCGGGAGAAGGACGTCTTCCTCGTCCAGCCGACCTGCCACCCGGTCAACGAGTCGATCATGGAACTGCTGATCATGATCGACGCCTTCAAGCGGGCGAGCGCCGGGCGGATCACGGCGGTCCTGCCGTTCTACTCGTACGGCCGCTCCGACAAGAAGGACCAGCCCCGGGTCCCCATCACGGCCCGCCTCGTCGCCGACATGATCACGGTGGCCGGCGCCGACCGGGTCCTGACGATGGACCTCCACCAGGGCCAGATCCAGGGCTTCTTCAACATCCCGGTCGACGAGCTGACGGCGGTCCATCTCCTCTCGAACTACTTCATCCACAAGCACATCGAGAAGCCGGTGGTCGTGACCGACCTTGGCTTCGCCAAGCGGGCACGGGCGTTCGCGGAGCTGCTCGGCGCGCCGCTGGCGATCATCGAGAAGCGGCGCCAGGGCAACCTCGACAAGGCCGAGCTCATGAACGTCATCGGCGACGTCCGGGGCCGGCGGGCGATCTTCGTCGACGACGAGATCGACACCGCCGGGACCCTCATCGAGATCGTCACCGCGCTCGAGCGGGAGGGCGTCGACGAGATCTACGCCTGCGCCACCCACGGCGTGCTGTCCGGCCCCGCCGTCGACAAGATCCGGGCGTCGAACATCCGTGAGGTCGTCCTCACCGACTCGATCCCCCTGCCGCCGGCGAAGCGCCTACGCCAGATCACGACGCTGTCGGTCGCGCCGCTCATCGGCGAGGCCATCAAACGGATCCACCGTGGCGAGTCGGTCGGCGCCCTCTTCAGCAGCGAGGTCACGTTCACCCAGGAGATGACCTTCTGGGAGGGCGGCGAGCAGCGCTTCGTCGACGCGGCCGAGCACGACAGCCCGACCGATGGTGGGCCTGCATCGGCCGCCGATAAGCCCGGCGCGGTGGACGGCAGCCCGCCGGCGGTCGCCGCGACCAGAGCGGCCGACCGATGAGGCCGGACCGATGAGCCTCGAGCTCCACCGACCGGACGGCAAGGGCGGCATCGAGTCGCGGCCACCCGAGGTCCGCGACTGGCGGTCCCAGCTGCGCTCCCCGCGATGGGGGAGCGGACTCCGGCGCGGCCGGCTCCGCCGCTTCGACAACCCGGAGATGAACCCGACCCCGACCGCCCTGTCGATCCTCTTCTGGGGCTTCCTCGGGGTCCTGACGTTCGTCCTCCTGATCCTCGGCTACGGGACGAACTTCTGGCACTTCCCGGCGAACTGATCGGGCCGCGCTGATCGCTTGAAGGCTGCCACGAGGGCCGCCTGAGAGTCCTCGCCTATACTTCCCCGTCTATGGTCCTTGGCTTCCTGAACCAATTCGTCGACTCGAACGACCGCGAGATCAAGCGCATCCAGCCCCTCGTCGACGAGATCAACGACCTCGAGCCCGAGTTCGAGGCGCTGAGCGACGAGGAGATCCGCGCCCGGATCGACGTCCTGCGGGCGGAGATCCGCGAGCTCGCCGTGCCCGACGAGCCGTCCGAGGACGAGCTCCACCATCCCGAACCCGAGCGGCGGCGGGAGCTCGCCAAGGCCCGCCACAAGAAGGAGCGACAGCGGGTCGAGGACGCCCTCGACGACGCCCTGCCGGAGGTCTTCGCGGCGGCCCGCGAGGCGATGCGACGGACCCTCGGCATGCGCCACTTCGACGTCCAGATGGTGGGCGGGGCGGTCCTCCACCAGGGCAAGATCGCCGAGATGCGGACCGGCGAAGGCAAGACCTTCGTGCCGCCCCTTGCGGCGACCCTCAACAGCCTGACCGGCCGCGGCGTCCACGTCGTCACCGTCAACGACTACCTCGCCCGCCGCGACCCGCAGTGGATGGGACCGATCTTCCACTTCCTCGGCGTCAGCGTCGGGATGATCACCCACGACGCGAGCTACGTCTTCGAGCCGGGCTACCCGACGAGCGACGAGCGCCTCGTCAACCTTCGGCCGGTGACCCGCCAGGAGGCCTACGCCGCCGACATCACCTACGGCACGAACAACGAGTTCGGCTTCGACTACCTCCGCGACAACATGGTCGTCGAGCTCGACCAGCGGGTCCAGCGGGAGCGCGCCTACGCCATCGTCGACGAGGTCGACAACATCCTCATCGACGAGGCCCGGACGCCGCTCATCATCAGCGGCCAGGCGGAAGAGTCGGCCGACAAGTACTTCACCTTCGCCCGGCTCGTGCCTCGCCTCCAGGGGCGGCCGGAAGGCGACGAGGAGGGCGGCGACTACTTCATCGACCTCAAGGACAAGGCCGTCAGCCCGACCGAAGAGGGCATCCACAAGATGGAGGGCTGGCTCGGCGTCCCCAACATGTACGACGCCGACCCGACGCTCGCCCGCCACTTCGAGCAGGCGCTCAAGGCCCACGCCCTGTACAAGCGGGACCGCGACTACATCGTCAAGGACGGCGAGATCATCATCGTCGACGAGTTCACCGGCCGGCAGATGCCGGGCCGGCGCTGGAGCGAGGGCCTCCACCAGGCGATCGAGGCCAAGGAAGGGCTGCGGGTCCAGCGCGAGACCGTGACCCTCGCCACGATCACGTTCCAGAACTACTTCCGCCTCTACGACAAGCTGTCGGGCATGACCGGCACGGCGATGACCGAGGCCGAGGAATTCCACAAGATCTACGAGCTCGAGGTGGTCGCCATCCCGACCCACCGCGACATGATCCGGGACGACGAGGCCGACCTCGTCTACCGCAACGAGGAGGGCAAGTTCAACGCCCTCATCGACGAGATCGCCGAGATGCGGGAGGCCGGCCGGCCGGTCCTCGTCGGCACCGTCAGCGTCGAGAAGTCCGAGATCCTCTCGACGATGCTCAACCGGCGCGGCATCAGGCACGAGACGCTGAACGCCAAGTTCCACGAGCGCGAGTCCGGGGTCGTCGCCCAGGCCGGGCGGACCGGCGCGATCACGATCGCCACGAACATGGCCGGCCGCGGCACCGACATCAAGCTCGGCGGCGATGCCGCGGGGCTGGCCTCGGAGATCCTCCACCAGCGGGGACTGAACCCGGCCGAGGTCGACAAGGAGACCTACGAGGCGGCGATGGCCGAGGCGAGGGCCGTCTGCGACGCCGACCACGAACGGGTGGTCGCCGCCGGCGGGCTCCACATCATCGGCACCGAGCGGCACGACAGCCGGCGGATCGACAACCAGCTCCGCGGCCGGGCCGGGCGCCAGGGCGACCCGGGCTCATCGCGGTTCTACCTCTCCCTCGACGACGACCTCATGAAGCGGTTCGCCTCGGATCGGGTGGCCGGCCTCATGGAGCGGATGGGCCTCGAGGACGACGTCGCCATCGAGTCGCGCCTCGTGTCGAAGACGATCGAGAGCGCCCAGTCGCGCGTCGAGGGCTACAACTTCGACGTCCGCAAGCGGGTCGTCGAGTTCGACGACGTCATCAACAAGCAGCGCGAGACGATCTATGCCGAGCGCGACAAGGTCCTCCGCAACGAGGATCTTGGCGAAACGGTCCGATCCTTCCTCGACGACGAGATCGACGCCCTCCTCGACACGTACGCCGGGTCGGAGGCCGCGGTCGAGTGGAACCTCGAGGGCCTCTCGGCGGCGCTCGTGGCGATGGGCCTCGACGGGCCCGACACGAGCGAGGACACCCTGGCCCGGTTCCACTCCCGGCACGACCTCGGCGACGACCTCCGGGGGCTCGTCGACGAACGGCTCGAAGCCAAGTCGGCCGAGGTCGGCGAGGAGGACTGGTCGCTCGTCGAGCGCCTCGTCCTCCTCCGCACCATCGACTCGCTGTGGGTCGAACACCTGACCGAGATCGACGATATGCGGCGCGGCATCGGCCTGCGCGGCTACGCCCAGCAGGACCCGCTCAACGAGTTCAAGAAGGAAGCCTTCTCGCTCTACGAGCAGCTTCGAGCGCTCATCCGCCACCAGGTCGCCACGACCATCTTCCGGGTCACCGTGACCCGCAACGCAGCGCCTCCCGTCAGCGGCCAGGAGGGCCGCCTCGAATCCGACCTGGCGGCCGGTGCCGACGCGGTCCGCCAGGCCTCGGCCGACCGCCGGCCGGCGCCCACCCCCTCCCCGGCGACCTCGTCCGCGGCCGTCCCGCTGGTCGCCGGCGGGCTGCCCGCCGCGCCGGCCACCCGGGGCGTCGTCGAATCGCTCGGCGACCAGGCCGTCGCCAGTGCGGCCGGGAACGGCGCCGGGGGTGCCCTGCGCCCGGGGTTCACGCCGGCCGGCGCGCGCATCGGGCGCAACGACCCGTGCTTCTGTGGGTCGGGCCTGAAGTACAAGAAGTGCCACGGTCGCTGAGCGCGACGACGAGGCTCCGTGACCTGATCCTGATCGTCCTGGCGGCGGTGCTGGGACTGGGTGGACTCGCGGCGTACGCGACCTTCCGGATCTGGCAGCAGGGCGGCAGCGACGAGCAGCGTCCGTCGGACGCGATCGTCGTCCTCGGGGCGGCCCAGTTCAACGGTCGCCCCTCGCCCGTCTTCGCCGCTCGCCTCGATCACGCCATCGAGCTGTTCAAGCAGGGCACGGCGCCGCTCCTCGTCGTGACCGGCGGCAAGGCGGAGGGCGACTGGACGACCGAGGCCGCCGCGGCGAGCCAGTACGCCATCGGCCACGGCGTGCCGGCCGACCGCATCCTCATGGAGGACCGCGGCCGGACGACCCTCGAATCGCTCGACGGCGTGGCCGACCTCTTCCGAGAGCACGGCCTCCACAGCGCCGTCTTCGTCAGCGACCCGACCCACATGCTGCGGGTCCTCATGATCGCCCGGGATCTCGGCATCGTCTCCTGGGGATCGGCGACGCCGACGAGCCTCCTCGAGGCGGACATGGCGGGCAGGCTCGGGGCGACGATCCACGAGCTCGGCGGGATCGCCCTCTACCTCTTCGCCCGCCAGGCGCCGGCCGGCGAGCTCGCGCCGCCCGACCAGTAGGGTCGCCGGTCCGCTCGACTCGCCCGGTCCGGCGGGCGGACCGACGAGCGCGGCGAGCCCGATGTGCTCACCCGCGAGGCCTCGAGCGTGAAGATCGCGATGTTTTCGCGACTTCCCCTCTTGGATATTCGGATTTGACCTTCTATACTCATCCAAATCCCGCCGCCCGTGCTGCCAGTCCGCACACGGTCGGACGCCGCGATCGCCCCGCCGCCCCCAGCGCCACGTTCACCCGACGGAGGAGAGGGACCACGTGAAGCAGGCCGAGGAAGCTGCGTTCGTCGATCTGATCGCCTGCGAGCGCGACTGCCGTACCTGCAGTTACGCGGCCGCCCTCGATTGCGACGGCAACTGCGGCGTTTGCCCCCACAACAGCTATTGCCCCTGTGTGAACCCCGTCGTCGTCCGGAGCAAGACCGCCCTGCGGCTCATCGAGCTCCGCCCGATCCTGCTTCAGGACCTCCAGGCGCGGAACTAGGTGGACGCGTCCGCCATCCGCGACCTCGCTGAGCGGATCGGTTCGACCTCGGGGCGTCTTTGACCTTCCGACGAAGGCCGCTCGCCTCGGCGAGCTCGAGGCGCTGACCGCCGCACCCGGGTTCTGGGACGACCAACGGACGGCCCAGCGCATCCTCCGTCAGGCCGACGGCCTCCGCACCGAGGTCGAGCTGTGGCAGTCGCTCGAGCGACGGGCCAGCGACCTCATCGACCTGCTCGGGCTGGCCGACGAGTCGGGCGATGCCGACCTCCGGGCGGAGGTGGACCGGGAGGCCGACGAGCTCGCCCGCGAGTTCGGCCGGGAACGGACGGCCCTCCTCTTCTCCGGTGAGTACGACGACCGGTCGGCCATCATCACCGTGAGCGCCGGGGCCGGCGGGACCGAGGCGACGGACTGGGCCGAGATGCTCGTCCGGATGTACCTCCGCTGGGCCGAGCGGCACCGCTTCGCGACCGAGATCGTCGACCAGCTCGAGGGCGAGCAGGCCGGCCTCAAGAGCGCGACGATCGCCATCGACGGCCGCCGCGCGTACGGCTGGCTGCGGGCCGAGCGCGGCGTCCACCGCCTCGTGCGGATCAGCCCGTTCGATGCCCAGAAGCGGCGCCAGACGACCTTCGCCCTGATCGAGGTCCTGCCCGAGGTCGAGGCCGACGATACCGATGTCGAGCTCGACTGGGACGAGATCCGGGTCGACACGTATCGCAGCCAGGGGGCCGGCGGCCAGCACGTAAACAAGACCGACTCGGCCGTCCGCCTCACCCACCTGCCGACCGGCATCGTCGCCCAGAGCCAGAACGAGCGCTCCCAGACCCAGAACAAGGAGACGGCGATCAAGGTCCTCAAGGCCCGCCTCCTCGAACGACGGCTCGAGGAGAAGGAGGAGGAGCTTCGCCAGCTCAAGGGCGAGCACGTGACGGCCGGCTGGGGCAACCAGATCCGGAGCTATGTCCTCCACCCCTACCAGATGGTCAAGGACCTGCGGACGAGCTACGAGACCTCGAACACCGGTGCCGTCCTCGACGGCGACCTCGATGCCTTCATGCAGGCCGAGCTCGAACGGCTCGCGACCGGCCGGCCACCGTCAGGCGACGAGCCCCCGGAGGCGGGAGCGGCCGCGTGACCGTGCTGCTCGGGACCCAGGAGGCGGACATCCGCCCGGCCCGTCCGGACGAGCTCCCCGCCTGTGCGGCGATCTGGCGGAGATCGATCAACGACTACACCGGGCGGCTCGGGCAGGCCGAGATCCCCGACGACCTCGACGCCGTGCTGACCCTCTACCGCCACCTCCAGGAAACAGACCCGGAGCGGTTCATCGTCGCCGGGCGGATCGACGGCGACGGCACGGACCGGGTCGTCGGCTTCGCCGCCGCCGTCGTCCGAGCCGGGCAGTGGTTCCTTTCGATGCTCTTCATCGAGCCGGAGGAGCAGGGCGTCGGCCTCGGTCGGACGCTCCTCGAGCGGGTCCTGCCGCCCGACGGATCGGGCCTGCTGCGGGCGACGTGTACGGACAGCGCCCAGCCCATCTCGAACGGCCTCTACAGCCGATACGGGATGGTGCCCCGCCTGCCGTTGCTCGATCTCGTCGGCAGCGTCCGCCATCCCGAGGCGCTGCCGGACCTGCCGGCCGGTGTCGTGGCGACTTCGTTCGAGGCGATCGTCGAGGGATCCGCCGACGGCCACCGGACGCTGGCGGCGGCTGTCGACGACCTCGATCGCGAGGTCGCCGGCTTCGACCATCCCATCGACCACCGCTGGATCCGGACGGCCGGGCGGCGCGGTCACCTCTACCGCGACGGCAGCGCCCCGGATGCGCCGGTCCTCGGCTACGGCTACGGCTCGGACGTCGGGCGGGTCGGGCCGATCGCGGTCCGCGACGAGGCGCTGATGGGCCCGGTCGTGAGCCATCTCCTCCGCTCGTTCGAGCCGCGCGGCGCGTACGCGGTCTGGGTGCCCGGGGCGGCGACCGGGGCGGTCGCTACACTCCTCGCCGCCGGCCTCCGCATCGAAGGCTTCCCGCTCCTCCTCTGCTGGGACCGCGTCTCGACTGACTTCGCCCGCTACCTGCCGATCTCGCCCGGGCTCCTCTGAGCGGCGGCTCGGCCCTGTGAGGGGCCGCTCGGCCCTGTGAGCGGCGGCTCGGCCTCCGAGCGTGCCGCACGCCCGAGCGTGCCGGGGCCAGAGCGTTTGCCCGCCTTCGAGAGCCGGTGGTAGCCTCTTACGGACGTGGCTCCTCCTGCAGTGCCCGTGGTCGGAGTCGGAATCGATGCGTGACGACGAACGTCGCCACGAGCCGCACCGCCCACGGAGCCGCATGTGACCGACGCAGCGCGCATCTCGCCGGCGCCCCCGAGCTCGCCGAGCCGATCCTTCCGCGACCGCCTGTCACGGCGGAACCGCGACCACGACGAGGACGGCTCCGGCGGTGACGGGCACGGCGAGCCGGGCCGGAGCGAGCGCAGCCGGCCGGACGGCCGCCACGGATTCGAGGAGCGCGACGCCCGTGCCGCGGCCCACCCCGACCGCGCCGTCGTCGTCATGCGGGACGTCGCCAAGACCTACCCGAACGGCAAGATGGCACTCCGCGACGTCGGCCTCGTCGTGCCGGAGGGCGATTTCGTCTTCCTCGTGGGCCCGTCGGGGGCCGGCAAGTCGACGTTCATCAGGCTGCTCATCCGCGAGGAGGTCGCGACCCACGGCGAGGTCGTCCTCGACGGCGTCGACCTGGCCCGCCTGCCGAAGCGCGACGTGGCCCGCGTCCGGCGGCGCATCGGCACCGTATTCCAGGACTTCAAGCTCCTGCCCAAGAAGACGGTCTGGGAGAACGTCGCCTTCGCCCTCGAGGTGACCGGAACGCCCCGGCGCGAGATCGCGCCGGCGGTCGATCGAGTGCTGGCGGTCGTCGGCCTGACCGCCCAGGCCGGCCAGTTGCCGACCCAGCTCTCGGGCGGCGAGCAGCAGCGGACGGCCATCGCCCGGGCCCTCGTCCACGACCCCCGGATCATCATCGCCGACGAGCCGACCGGGAACCTCGACCCGCTCATCAGCTGGGAGATCATCCAGCTGCTCCTGCGGATCAACGAGCTCGGTGTGACGGTCTTCATGGCGACCCACAACGCCGAGGTCGTGACTGCCCTCCGCAAGCGGGTCGTCGCCCTCGAGGATGGCCGCATCATCCGCGACGAGGTGGGCGGTGCCTACCACCGTGAGGACTGAGGCCGGCCGATGATCTCGTTCGTCGCCTTCAGCCTCCGGCGGGCCTGGCAGGGCTTCTGGCGGAATGGGGTCATGAGCGTCGCCGCGACGGCCACGATGGTCCTGATGCTCCTCCTGCTGGCCGGCTTCTGGATCGTCCAGACGGGCCTGTCGGCGGGCATCGAATACGTCGAGCAGAAGGTCCAGGTCGTGGCCGACCTCAAAGACGACGTGAGCGACGCCGATGTCGCCGCCCTGCGGGTCCAGATCGCTGCCATGCCCGAGGTCGCCGACGTCGAGTACATCACGAAGGACCAGGCCGCGGCCGACTTCAAGCAGCGGGAGGCCGAGGCAGGCCGGACCGACCTGACCGGCTACCTCGACACGAACCCGTTCCCGGCCAGCCTCCAGGTCCGCCTCAAGGACCCCAAGAACTACGGCGACGTCGTCACCACCCTGCAGGGTCAATCCATCGTCGATCGGGTGCTGCCGGTGGAGAGCGTGGTCGACCGGTTACTCACCGTCACGGCGATCCTCCGGACGGTCGGCCTCATCGTCCTCGCCCTCGTCGGCCTGACGGTCCTGTTCATCATCATCAACACGATCCGCCTGGCCGTCGTCGCCCGGGCCGAGGAGATCGAGATCATGCGGCTCGTCGGGGCGTCCGACGCGTTCGTCCGCTGGCCATTCATCTTCGAGGGGGCGCTCGTCGGGCTCCTCGGCGCGCTCGTGACACTGGCCCTCTTCGCGCTCGTGGCGGACCCCCTGAGCAGCACGATGGCCCGTTTCTTCGAAGTGGTCCCTCTCCGCTTCGGGAGCCTCGTCCGCGACGTCGTCATCCTCGTCCTGGGGACCGGCCTCGGGCTCGGGGCGTTCGGCGCCTGGGTCTCCGTCCGGAGCTATCTCGCCCGTTAAGGCCGCTTGACCTCGCCCGTCGTAGCATCCGTCAGGCGAACCGCTGTCGGCGAGAAGGCCGGCGCCTCGCCGGTCTCCAGGATGTCCACCGATGCTTCCCCCCGACGCCTCCGACGGGCCCGCCGCTCGTCCCACCACACCCGCGTCAGACCCGGCCGAGCCGGCCGAGCCCGCCACTGCGCCGGCCACCGAGCCGGGGGTCGCGCCGGCGGTCGCGAGCGACCCGGCCGACCGCACCGAGCCGGTCGTCGAGGCTGCGCCGTCCGCTCCCCGCCGCCGCGGGCCCGGCCCGATCTGGATCGTCGCCGTCGCCATCGTCGTCGTCCTCGGCGGCAGCGGCCTCTTCGCGGCCGGCTTCGCCCTCGGCTCGCAGACCTCGAACCAGCCCGGCACCCCGGCCGACGCGGCCGCGGACTTCCAGCCGTTCTGGGACACGTACGCCGCGATCTCCGAGCACTTCGCCGGCGAGCCCGTCTCGCGCCAGACCCTCGTCCAGGGCGCGATCAAGGGGATGCTCGGCGCGCTCGACGATCCGTTCAGCTTCTACCTGAGTCCGGGCGACTTCACGAACTCGCTGCAGGGCCTCAACGGGCAGTTCCAGGGCATCGGGGCGACCATCGACTCGCAGGCGCCCGACGGGTCCGAGGGCTGTACGCCGCTCGGCCCGAAGTGCTCCCTCGTCGTCGTCAAGCCGGTCCCCGGAGCGCCGGCCGACAAGGCCGGCCTCGAGGCGGGCGACCGGATCATCGCGGTCGACGGGAAGTCGGTCGACGGGCAGACCGTCGACGCGACCCTGGCCACCGTGCGCGGGCCGAAGGGCACCGTCGTGACCCTCACCATCGTCCGCGGCTCGGCGGCCCCGCGCGACCTCGCCATCACCCGCGACGTCGTCGTCCAGCCGGAGGTCGTGGCCAAGGACCTCGCCGACGGCCAGGTCGGCTACATCGGCCTCAGCGGCTTCTCCGACAACGCCACCGCCCAGCTGGTCAAGGCTCTCACGACCGACGTCCAGGCGGGCAAGAAGAAGATCGTCCTCGACCTCCGCGGCAACGGCGGCGGTTTCGTGACCTCGGCCCGCACCATCGCCAGCCAGTTCATCGCCTCGGGACCCATCTTCTGGGAGCAGGGCGCGAACACGCCGCCGATCGCGACGCCGGCGACAGGCGACGGGGTGGCTCTCGATCCATCGATCAAGCTCGTCGTCCTCGTCGACCGCAACAGCGCCTCGGCGAGCGAGATCGTGGCCGGGGCCCTGCAGGACACGAAGCGCGGCGAGCTCATCGGGCAGCAGACGTTCGGGAAGGGCACCATCCAGCAGTTCCTGCCGCTCGACCAGGACATGGGCGGCTTCCGCCTCACCATCGCCCGCTGGCTGACGCCCGACCAGCGCTGGATCAACAAGACCGGCCTGACGCCCGACGTGGTCGTGCCCGTGCCGGCTCCCGGTTCCGTGCCGGCCGGCGACGACCCGGTCCTCGACAAGGCCCTCGAAGTGCTCGGCGTCGCGGGGGCGACCGGCTCGGTCCTCCCGGTCGCGGCCTGAGGCCTGTACCGGAGGCTGCACCCGCGGGTCCCGACGGCGGCCTCGCCGCCCGACGAGCGCACCCCCTTGCGTGGAACCCCACGCTCGGGTACGGTTTCCGGGAACGAAAGGAGGTGATGTGCAGTGATCGACAGTACGCCTAGCTGCACCACCTCGCAGGAGATGGCCGTCTAGTCGGACACACCTGCGTGGTGGTCAAGCACTCGAACGCCGGTCCACATAGGGCCGGCGTTCGTGCGTCCGACGGCGGCAGCGGCCGCCACCGCGGCAGCGGGCCGCTAGACTCGCCTCCCACATCCGAAGGAGCCATCCCATGAGCGGCGACGGGACCATCGCCCTCAATCGCCGAGCGCGGCACGAATACTTCATCGACGAGACGTTCGAGGCCGGCCTCGTCCTGACCGGCACGGAGATCAAGTCGGTCCGGGCCAACAAGGTCAACCTCGGCGATTCATATGCGCGCGTCGAGAACGGCGAGGCCTGGCTCATCGGCGCCCACATCGCGCCGTGGGAAACGGGCAACCGCGACAACCACGAGCCGAAACGGACCCGCAAGCTGCTCCTCCACCGGAGCGAGATCGACGAGATCCTCGGCCGGGCCAGGCAGAAGGGCCAGACGATCGTCCCCCTCCGGCTCTACATCAGCCGGGGCCGGGCCAAGGTCGAGCTCGGCCTCGCTCGCGGCAAGCAGCTCCACGACAAGCGCCGCGACATCGCCGAGCGCGATGCGAAGCGCGAGGTCGCCCGCGAGCTCGCCGACGCCCGACGGCACTGAGCGGGGTCGGGTCGGCCAGATGCGCTACGGCTTCGTCGTATCGACCGGCTCGCCGACCGAGGCCGGCGACCTCGCCGCTGCGGCCGAGGCGAGCGGCTGGGATGGCATCTTCACGTGGGATGGGATCGCCATCGACGAGATGGACATCTACGACCCGTGGGTCGTGCTGACGGTGATGGCGATGCGGACCGAGCGCATCCGGCTCGGGGCGCTCGTCACTCCGCCGGCCCGGCGCCGGCCGTGGAAGCTCGCCCGCGAGACGATGTCGGTGGATCGCCTGTCGGGTGGACGGCTCATCGTGGCGGTCGGTCTCGGTGCCCTCGACGACGGGGCCTTCGGCAACGTCGGTGAGCCGACCGATGCCCGGACGCGGGCGCAGCTGCTCGACGAATCGCTCGCCATCGTGACCGGGCTTTGGGCCGGGAGGCCATTCGCGTTCGACGGACGTCACTATCGGTTCGGGACGATGACCTTCCGCCCGACCCCGCTCCAAGCGCCGCGCCCGCCGATCTGGGTGGCGGCGACCTGGCCGATCGAACGCTCGGTCCGGCGGGCGGCGGCGTGGGACGGCATCATCGTCCAGGTCAACGACCCCGCGGCCGGTCCACGGCGGCCGGTCGCCACCGACCTGGCGGCCATCGCCGGGTTCATCGGCGAAGAACGTGCCCGCCTCGGGCTGGACGGACCGTTCGACATCGTCGTCGAGGGTCGGACGAGCTCCGGCGACACGGACCGCGTCGAGCCCGCCGCGATGGAAGCGTCCGGGGCGACGTGGTGGATCGAGGCCGATTGGGAGGGCGCCACGGTGACATCGCTCATGCGCCGCGTTGAGGCCGGACCGCCACGATCGCCCGGCGCGGGCGCCGCCGGTCCGGTCGGAAGCGCATGGGGAGGCGGATGACGACGCCGGATGACCGCTCTGGGCCGGCCCGCCTCGGGCGCACGATCCGGGCAGTCGACCTGCATGCCGCCGGCGAACCGGGCCGGGTGATCGTCAGCGGCGCGCCGGACGTCCCCGGCGGCACGATGTTCGACAAGATGACCTGGCTCCAGGCCAACGCCGACGACCTGCGCCTGCGCATGCTCCGCGAGCCGCGGGGCTACCCGGCCGCCAACTGCAACCTCATCCTGCCCTCGAACCATCCCGAGGCCCAGGCCGGCTACGTGATCATGGAGCAGGTCGAATACCCGGGGATGAGCGGCACGAACACCATCTGCGTCGTCACCGCCCTCCTCGAGACGGGCGTCCTGCCGATGACCGAGCCGGTCACCGAGCTCACCCTCGAGAGCCCGGCCGGCCTGATCCGCGTCCGCGCCGACTGCACCCAAGGCAAGGTCCGCGGCGTGACGTTCCGCAACGTCCCGTCGTTCGCGACCCACCTCGATGCGGTGATCGAGGTGCCCGAGCTCGGCACGGTGACCGTCGACGTCGCCTACGGCGGGATGTTCTACGTCATCGCCGATGCGGGGCGGTTCGGCTTCCGCCTCACGCCCGACGAGGGCCACGACATCGTCCGGGTGACCGAGATGATCAAGGCGGCCGCGGCCGAGCAGTTGCCGGTCGTCCATCCCGAGCAGCCGGGGTTCAGCGGGATCACGATCGGGCAACTGTCCGGGCCGCCGCACGATCCCGGGAACTCGCGGCGCAACGTCGTCACCGTTTCGACCGGGGCATTCGATTGGGCGAGGCCCGCGACGTGGACGGGCGCGATCGACCGTTCGCCGTGCGGGACCGGCACGTCCGCCAGAATGGCCGTCCTCCACGCCAGGGGCGAGCTCGGGATCGGCGAGGATTTCCGCCACGAGGGCATCCTCGGCACCGTCTTCACCGGCCGGCTCGTCGAGGAGACGACGGTCGGCGTCGGCGCGGCCGCTCGCTCCGCGGTCGTCCCGACCATCACGGGGACCGCCTGGATCACCGGCTTCGCCGACTACGTCGTCGATCCGGAGGACCCGTTCCCCGACGGCTTCACGATCGGCGACATCTGGGCCTGAGACCGTCGCCTCGCGCACGGGCGTCGATCGGCCCCGCGGACAACGCCGCTGGTGCTCCCGGCGTTCCATCCGACCGCCGGACCGGCGGCGATCGGCGATCTGGTGCGGGCACGGCACCGCCTGAAGGCCATATCCGGCCGATCGGTGCGTCCAGGGCACCGGCGAGCCGGTTTGACCGGGCTGAGCGTCCGTCGGCCAGTCGGTTGTTACCCAGGGCGCACCACGTCCGGCAGTCGACCTCCCGGCGCGGCGGACGATCGCGCCCGGGCCGGCCGGCGCTTGGCACGGCGCCCTCGATGGCGTACGATGCGCGACCGTCGGGCGAGAGCCCGGCACCCTGTGGGGATGCGTGGTTTCGACAGGGCCTGGCTATCAGGGAACGCGAGCCGAGGTGCCGTCAGGCCTCGTTAAACCGGCGGCAAAACGAAGTAACTGGCAACCGCCAGCCTGCTCTCGCCTTCGCTGCTTAGGCAGTAAAGTGAGCGTGGAAGCAGCCTCCTCCCCGCGGGCTGTGGAAGCGTCATCCAGCGGGGATGCGTCCGGAGTGAGCGCCGCGTAGCGCCGGATCAAGCCCGATCTAGGGACACGCGACTGGAGCGGCCGGAAGCCTGCCGATGGGCGTCCGACCGATCGACGACAAATCATCGGACACGCTCGTAGTGGATCCTGGTTAAGGGTTCTGGACGGGGAGTTCGACTCTCCCCCATCTCCACCATCTCCTGCCTGCACGGCCGTCGGCCGACCCACGGCCTCAGCCGCCGGGTGCCTCTCCGGCAGCGGTCGCGGAAGTCGCCGCTGCGACGATCGCAGACGGCCCGGCCTCGCCGCTGACGTACCTGGTCAGGTCGAGCCGGCGCAGGTCCGGTGCCACGACCGCCACGACGGCGACGACGGCGAGGGTGACGAACCCGCCGGCGACCACGCTCGGGACGGTGCCGAGGACGCTCGCCGCGACGCCGCTCTCGAACGCCCCGATCTCGTTGGACGCCCCGATGAACACCCAGTTCACCGCCGCGATGCGACCGCGCAGCTCCTCGGGCGACATCACCCGCAGGATGACGCTCCGGATGATCATGCTGATCCCGTCGGTCAGGCCGCTGGCGAAGAGGGCCACCAGCGACAGCAGGAAGTTCGTCGAGACGGCGAAGACCAGGATGCTGATGCCGAACCCGGCGACGCAGGCGAGGAGCGTGCCGCCGGCCCGCCGGAGCGGCGGCCGCCGGGTCGCCACGAGCATCACGAGGAGGGCGCCGACCGACGGTGCCGTCCGCATCACCCCGAGGCCGGCCGGACCGACGTGGAGGATGTCGGTGGCGAAGATCGGCAGCAGGGCGATCGCGCCGCCGAAGAGGACCGCGAACAGGTCGAGGGCCATCGAGCCGACCAGCTCCTGGCGGCTCATCACGTAGCGGACGCCGATGGTCAGGCTCTCCCGGATGTCCTCGCCGACGGTCGGGGTGGGCATCGGCTTGCGGGCGATGAGGGCGATCGATCCCATCTCGACCGCGAAGAGGGCGGCGATGATGAGGTAGGTGTCGCCGACGCCGACGACGGCCGCGGCGATGCCGCCGAGGGCAGGGCCGGCGATCGCCCCGACCTGGGAGACGCTGCTCGACCACGACGCCCCGGTCGCCGCGAACTCGAGGGGGATGACCTGCGCCTCGAAGGCCGAGAGGGCGGGCCGCGAGAAGCCCGACGAGATCCCGGTGACGAAGATGACGGCGAGGATCGCGGTGAGCTCGAGGCCCGAGTTCCCCGCCTCGAAGGCGATGGCGGCGAGGGCCAGACCGCAGACGACGAGCGAGCCGGTCGTGACGAGGACGATGGAGCGCCGGTCGCGCCGATCGGCAAGATGGCCGCCGAACAGCGACAGGGAGATGGCCGGGATGGCCTCGACCAGGCCGAGCATGCCCAGGGCGAGCGGGTTGCCGGTCAGGACGTAGACCTGGAAGCCGACGACGGTCGCGAGGGCCGACGAGGCGAGGCCGCTCGACAGGCGGGCCCCGAGATAGGCCCGGACCTCGCGCAGTCGAAGGACGCTGTCGGGTCGGTCGCTCACACCCGGACGGTACAGGCGACGGGCCCGCCGCGCAGCGGGCCGGGCCGTCGGATCGGGCCGGCTAGGCCCCCACCATGATGACCCCGACGACACGGGCGTAATGCGAGAAGTAGGTCTTCTTGCTGATGACCTTGCCGCTCTTGTCCCGGACCGTCACGGTCACCCAGGAGTCGAAGCCGGCCGCCTCGTATTCGGTCTGCTGGGTGTGCCCGTGTGGGAGCGACGTCGTGTGGACGTAGACCGTCGTGCTCGGCGAGTAGTTCTTGACGGTCGCCGGGCTGATCGAGACCTTGCGGCCGTTGGGGACGCTGTACAAGGTGAAACGGACGATACCGGGCACCGCGTAGGCCTTGATGAGGACCGGGTAGGGCGAGTTGTTCCTCCACGTCATGTCCTGTTCTCCGCCGCCGTCGCTGATGTAGACGGTCGCGTCGAGGCCCTTCGGATAGCGCGAGATGTAGTAGTAGTGATTCTTCCGGGAACCGGTCTCGAAGCCCGCTCGGAGCGCCGCGTTGAACAACGTCGTCGAGGTGCTGCAGATCCCGCCGCCGATCGTCTTGCCCTCGACGGAGTGGCCGTCGATGATGGCGCCACCGAGCTTGTAGCCCTTGGCCAGGGTCACGTCACCGACGGTCTTCCAGAAGCTGAACCACTGACCCGGAGCGACGACCGTACCGGAGATGGTGAGTGCCGGGATGCTGATATTGGCCCCGAATCCGTTGTGGGGGCCCACGCCGTAGTAGGTGGTCCAGCTCGAGATCTTGCGCATCAGCGGAGCGGACTTCTGGGCGGTCGCGGTGCTGAGCGCCGGCTGGGTGCTCTTCACGGCCGCCTGCACGCTCACCGGTGCAGGCGCGCCCGTCGCTCGCGCCTGGAGCACAGCGGCGACCGCGGCGGCGGTGCCGTTCACGTCGAGGGAGGCGCCTGTCGAGGACGCGGTCACGCCGATGATGTTGCCGCTCTTGCTGGTCAGGAACGTCGCGTTCTTGACGGGCCGCGCGATCGCCTTGGCGAACGGCTTGAGGACGGTCGCCAGCTTGCTCGTGTCGACCGCGGCAGCGTAGTTCGAGCCATCGCCGTCGAAGCTGATCCAGCTGCGGATGGTCGCGGCAGGGAGGGTCCACTGGGCGGACCCCGAGGTGACGAGCAGGTTCTGAGCGGTCGACGTCGCGTGGTCGCGGGCCGCGTCGGCCTCGTCGGTCGTGATATCGGGCTGGACGGCGACCGACGGCAGCGGGATGCGGACCTCGCCGGTCGTAGCCGGATCGGAGAGCGCGGCGACGATCGACTTGATCGCGCTGTCCTCGTCGATGGTGCGCCCGGCGACACTCGGCGTCGTGACGAAGCCGGTCGGGGTCGCCGTCACGCTCGCGTCGACGGGCAGAACCGACTCGCGAGCGGCGAGGGCGCTCACGGCCTTAAGCACGGCATCCGGATCGACGGTCACCTGGGGCGGGATCGTCACGCCGCGCGTGGCGGTCCGGACCTGGTCGACGGTCCGGTCCACGATGGCGCCGGTCCGACCGACCGCGAAGGCCTCATCGAGCAGCTGGTCGACTGCCACCGTACGGCCGAGGTCGGAGAACGAGATCGAATCCGTCGCGACGCCGTCGACCAGGACCACCGACCCCTGGGAGGCGCTCGCGTAGGCCTCCTTGAGCTTGGCCGCCGCCGCCTCGCGGTCGAGGCCGGACAGGTCGACCGTCCCGACGTGGACGCCCGGCATCACCTGGTCCGCGTGGACCTGGTCGTAGGCGTAGAGGCCGGCTGCCGAGGCCGTCACCGCGATCACGATGCCGAGCGCCGAAGGCGGCCGCCACCGTACGGAAGCGCGGAAGGCGTCGGGAGTGGGTCAGCGGCTCGGCGCTCGCGCTGGGCGCGGCGACCGGCTCAGTGGTGGTCGTCATGACGTGCGCGACATCCTAGCAAAGCGATGCAAGCACCCCATCCGGGCGCGGTGGACAGACGCATCGGGCCCCCTCGACGTTACGTCGTCGATACGCGCCGGACGCGGTGATCGGATCTCAGCCGTTCCGGGGCAGGACCACTATCCGTCGATTCGGCTCCTCGCCGATCGACTGGGTGGCGACGTCGGGGTTGTCCCGCAGCGCGATGTGGACCCAGCGCCGCTCGAGGGCCGGCATGGCTTCGAGCTGCAGCATCTTGCCAGTCTCGGCGACATGCTCGGCGGCCCGGAGGGCGAGGTCGCGGAGCTGCCGCTCCCGCCGCCCGCGGTAGTCCTCGACGTCGACGAGGACTCTCGTCCAGTCGCCCATCTTCTTGCTGAGCATGAGGTTGACGAGGTGCTGGAGGGCCGACAGGCGCTCGCCCTTGCGGCCGATGAGTGCCCCGAGGGCCTCCTTCGTATCGCCCTGGCCGACGACGTTGAGGCGGCTCGTGTCGCCGGTCTCGAGGTCGACCCTGACGTCGAGGTCCATGAGGCGCATGAGCTCCTCGAGGATCGCCTTGCCGGCGGCCAGCGACTCGGGCGAGGCCTCGGCGGCCTCGAGGTCGGCCCGCTCGGCGGCGAGCGAGCCACGGGCGGCACTCACCTCGGCGGCCTCGCTCGCGCTCAGCTCGGTCGAACGCGGCCCGCGAGGGCGGTCGTCGCGGGGGCGATCGTCGCGGCGCGGTGTCCGATCCTCGCGCGGCGGTCGCGCAGGGCGGTCGGTCGTGGTCGGTCGCTCGGCGGCGGGCGGGCGCTCCGCCGTAGGCGGGCGGTCGGCCGTGGCAGTCGTTCCGGCGTCGGCCCGCGGAGCCTGGCTCGACTGATCGGATCGCGGCGGCCGGCCCTGATCGGATCGGCCGCCGTGGTCGTCGCGACGCGGCCCGCGGTCGCGGTCGCGGTCGCCGTGGGGTCGGTCGTCGCGGGGCCGATCGTCGCGCGGCGGGCGGCGGCGGGAGCGGGCGGGACGCGGCGGCCTCCCGCTTCGGCGCGGCGCCACCGAGCTCGGACCGGGGCGCGGCCACGATCCGGGCCGGCTCGGCCCCCATGCCGAGGACGCCCCGGCTGCCCGGGGTGAGGATCTCGAAGTCGAGGTCGTCCAGGCCCGACCCCGAATTCCTCCCGGGCGCTCTCAGCGCCTCTTCGACGCTCTTGCCGGTGAACTCCTTGTAGGCACTCATGTCAGCGACGTCTCCCTCGTCGGCCCTGGCGGCCTCGTTCTCTTCGCCGGACGGTCTGAGGCGCTCGCCGGTGGCGGCCCGGTCCTGGCTCGGTGGTGGATCGCGCGGGCGCTCCCGCCGCGCGCGTGGATTGGCTCGGCGCCGAGGTGGCGACCGGGAAGCGCGGAGTGTGGTTGGGGGCGAAGGCCGGATTCCAGCCGAAGAGCGGGAAGGTGCGAGCCCCAGCCGACGATGAGGTACTGCTGGATGATCGAGATGACGGTGCTCGTGATGTAGTAGATGTACAGGCCGGACGGCAGGAAGTTGGCGTAGAAGATGAAGATCAGCGGCAGGAGACGCATCGTCTGGCGTGGATGCGGGCGTTCGGATCGGGATTGGTCGTGTCGATCGGCGGCAGGGTCATCCGCGACTGGAGGACCTGGAGGACCGCCGAGACGACGGCGATGATGCTGATCCCGAGGCCGATGTTGAGCAGCGGGATGGAGTGAAGTCGATATGGGGCTGGCCGACGTCGAGGCCGCCGAAGAACGGGATGATCGTGTTGAGGCAGGGGATCGACACGCCGTGCGCGTCGAGCGTCAACGGCGGGCAGGTCGACGTTGAAGAACTGGTGCCCGACCACGGTCAGCATCGGGCTGATGTCGTAGCTCGTCAGGCCCTCGCGGATGACCTGGTACATGACGAACAGGAGCGGCATCTGGAGGAGGAGCGGCAGGCAGCCGGAGAACTGGCTGATGCCGTTGGCGCGATAGAGTCGCCTGGGTCTCGTCGAAGATCTTCTGGCGGTCGCCCTTGTAGCGCCGCTGGATCTCCTTGACCTGCGGGCCGAGGAGCTGGGTCGCCCGCATCGACACGGTCTGGCGGCGGAACAGCGGGACGAGCGGGATGCGGATGGCGACCGTCAGCGAGGACGATCGCGAGGCCGATGCTCCCGCCAGTCAGCTGGTAGAAGCCGACGAGGACGATGAAGATCGTCTGGAAGATCGGCGTGAACGCCCAGGCGAGGAAGCTGAACGGATCGCCGCTGTTGAGCTGGGCCGGGCTGAGCGGGGTCGGGACGGGCGTCGGCGCATGAGACGCCGCGCCGCTCGCGCCCGGCGAGCCGCCCGGCGCTGCCGCGCAGGCGGCCACGAACAGGACGATCGCCACGATGGCGAGCAGGGGCACGACCCGGGGGCGGAGGCGGCGAAGCGTCTCGATGATGTCGGGTCCCTTCCTCGGGTTCAACGGACCGGGTCGTAGCCGCCGGGGTGCCAGGGGTGGCAGCGGGCGATCCGCCGGGCTCCCATCCAGCTGCCCCGCAGCAGGCCGTACTTCTCGATGGCCTGCTCGGTATAACGCGAGCACGTCGGCTCGTAGCGGCAGCTGGCCGGCAGCCACGCGAAAACGACGCGATACGCCCTGATCGCGCCGATCCCTATCCGACTGCCAAGTCGTTTCACCTAGCCCGTGGGGCCTCCCAGAACGCCTCCCCGCTGGAGGATCCGCCGCACCGCGCCGACGAGCGCGTCGTGATCGGCGTCGACGATCGCCGGTCGGGCGATGATCATGACATCCCAGCCTGGCTGGAGCGTCGGGGCCATCACCCGGAGCACCCCTCGGAGCCGTCGCCGGACCCGATTGCGGACCACCGCGCCGCCGAGCTTGCGCCCGGTCGACAGCCCGAATCGAGTCGTTCCGAGGTCGGTCCTGAGGAACCTGGCGTGAAGCAGCGTGTGGGACCGGCTGGTCCCGTCGCGCTGCAGCGCTGCGAAGTCCCCTGGACGGGAGAGCATCACGAGCCGCGGCGGATTTTGGCCGGGCCCGCTCGTCAGACCGTCAGCCGCTTCCGGCCGCGGACGCGCCGGGAGGCCAGGACTCGGCGCCCTCCGGTGGTCTTCATCCGGGCGCGGAAGCCGTGCTCCTTGGCGCGATGGCGCTTCTTGGGCTGGTAGGTCTGCTTCATCGGGGTGGCGCGCGATCCTCTCCGTCGGCCCCGGGTCGTCGAAGTCGACCCCTAAAGGCACACGAACGCGCCGTGCGCCCGTGAGCGCCTGGCGCGTCGTCGTCCGGGGGATGATAAGTCGGCCTCGAACGGAGTGTCAAACACGCGCGGGATCGCCGGCGCGCGCCGGGCGGCTGCCGTCCGGGCCGTGAACGGATACTCCCCGGGGGTATCCACGGAATCGGTCCGGATCGCCTTGCAGCCGGCGTCGCGGCGGTGCTATCCTTCGGCCTCCCGACGGCGCCGGGACAGTCGCTGGGAAGCCTTGGGAACCCTCCGGCCGAGCCCCAGAACGGCCCCGAGACAACGCGAACCGGCGTCTCCGGCGACCACGTCCTTGAGCTTCCGGATCCCCGGCGTCCGCGTCCAGCCCTACCCTTCGCCGCCCATCAACCACCTCCCTCCGCCTACCAGGATCAGATCGAGCGAATGGACACGCGACAAGTCTGGCGAGCCGCCCTCGGCGAGCTCCAGGTCTCGCTCTCGCCCGCCAACTTCGAGACGTGGCTTCGCGACACGACGCTGGTCGATGTCGACGACAACCGGTTCCGGATCGCCGTCCCCAATGGCTTCGCCAAGGACTGGCTCGAGACCCGCTACCGCTCGCTCATCTCGCAGACCCTGGCCCGGATCGTCGGCTACAGCACGGTCGTCGAGTTCGTGACCGTCGCCCCGCCGCCCGCCGCGGCCCCGCCGGCCGACACGCTCGACGGTACCCACGGACCGAGCCCGGCGCCGCAGGTGGTCCGCCTCGAGCCGACCCGGGTCGGCGGCGAAGGCGGCACGACCAACCTCAACCCCCGCTACACCTTCGCCAACTTCATCGTCGGCTCGGCCAATCGCCTGGCCCATGCCGCCTCGCTCTCGGTCGCCGAGCGTCCCGGCCACGCCTACAACCCGCTGTTCCTGTACGGCGGGGTCGGCCTCGGCAAGACCCACCTGATGCACGCGATCGGGAACCAGGTCATCGCCAAGTTCCCCCGCAAGCGGGTCGTCTACGCGACGAGCGAGAAGTTCACCAACGAGTTCATCACCAGCATCCAGCAGGGCAAGATCGACGAGTTCCGGGCTCGCTACCGCCGGATCGACCTCCTCCTCATCGACGACATCCAGTTCATCGCCGACAAGGAACGGACCCAGGAGGAGTTCTTCCATACGTTCAACGCGATCCACGAGGACGGCAAGCAGATCGTCCTGAGCTCGGACCGGCCGCCGAAGCAGATCGTCACCCTCGAGGAACGCCTCCGCAGCCGTTTCGAATGGGGCCTTATCGCCGACCTGACGGCGCCCGACCTCGAGACGCGGATCGCGATCCTGCGGGCCAAGGCGGAGGAGGGCGCGGTCCCGATCACCTCCGACGTCATGGAGTTCATCGCCCGCAAGGTCGTCAGCAACATCCGGGAGCTCGAGGGGGCCCTCAACCGGATCGTCGCCTATGCCTCGATGGGCGCCATGCCGATCAGCATCGAGCTCGCCCAGGCCGTCCTCTCGAACGTCCTCTACAACCCCAAGAAGCGCCAGGTCACGCCGGAGCGGATCGCCCGGGCGGTGTCCGAATACTACGGCGTGCCGATGGACGTCCTGCAGGGCCAGAAGCGCGACAAGGCCATCGTCGTGCCCCGCCAGATCGCGATGTTCCTCATGCGCGAGGAGACGGACGTCTCGCTCCTCCGCATCGGCGCCGAGCTCGGCGGCCGGGACCATTCGACCGTCCTTCACGCCTGCGACAAGATCACCCGCGAGTCGTCGGTCAACGACGAGCTCCGCCGCGAGATCGCCGCCGTTCGCGAGCTGATCTACGCCGACTGACCGCGGCCCCCGCAGCGGGTCCGCGGGTCGCTCCAGGCCCCCTCTCTGTGGATAAAGGGCCCCATTCGGTGGAAAACCATGCCCGGCTGTGGACAAGGCGGCGCACGAGGGCGGTCCGGCGGGGGAACGTCGCCGCCCCGGCGTGGACGATATCGGCCCTGGGGCAGCGATCCGGCCCTGGCGGGATAGTTCGTCCACCGTCCGTCCAAGGTCCGCTCCACCACCGGCGGCGCCGTCTCCACCGCGGCAGGCGAGTCGTCGACCGGCCGTGTCCGTTCGGCGACGAGGCGCCGTCCCCACGGTCCACAGCCTGATGATGACGATGATGAGGTGAGAAGATAGGACGATCAACGACCCATCCCCCCGGCGGGATCCGCGCGACCGGGACGCGCGACCGCCCGACGTCCTGAGTCATCGGGAGACAGCCCACTGTGAAGCTATCGGTCATGCAGGAGAACCTGGCCCGCGGCCTTGCCGTCGCGAGTCGGGCGGTCTCCTCCCGGAGCACCCTGCCGGTCCTTGCCAACGTCCTCCTCAAGACCGAGGACGCCGGCCTGAAGCTGACCGCGACGAACCTGGAGATCGGGATCACCTACTGGGTGCCCGGCAAGATCGAGACGGACGGCGCGATCACCGTGCCGGCCAAGCTCTTCACCGATCTCGTGTCGTCGCTGCCGGCAGGCGACCGGATCGACCTCGAGCTCCAGGCGGGCGACACACTCCACGTCCAGGCCGGCCGGTTCGAGACGCACGTCAAGGGCATCGACGCCGAGGAGTTCCCGGCCATCCCGAGCGCCGGTGAGCGGCCGACGACGCGGATCGCCCAGAACGCGCTCCGCCAGGCTCTCCTCGAGGTGACGTTCGCCGCCGCGAGCGACGAGGCCAGGCCGATCCTCACCGGGGTCCTCGCCCGCTTCGAGGGTGACCGGCTCACCCTCGCCGCCGCCGACAACTACCGGATCGCCGTCAAGACGATCGGCGTTCTCGACCCGGTCGAGGAGACGAGCCTCGTCATCCCAGCCCGCTCGCTGACCGAGCTCTCGCGGGTGCTCGCCGACGTCGAGGACCCGGTCGACGTCGTCCTCGCCCCGGCCCGCAACCAGATCCTCTTCCACCTCGAGGGCATCGACCTCGTCAGCCGCCTCATCGATGGCCAGTTCCCGAACTACCAGCAGGTGCTGCCGGCTGCCCACACGACCCGGGCGGTCGTCGAACGGGAGGAGCTCCTCAAGGCGGTCCGGGTGGCCGGCCTCATCGCCCACGAGTCGGCCAACATCGTGAAGATGCAGGTCGGGGTCGACGGCGACGCCGGGATCCTCGTCAGCGCCAACGCCGAGGTCGGCGACAACGAGGGACACGTCGAGGCGGCCGTGGAGGGCGACGGGACGACGATCTCGTTCAACGCCCGCTACCTGTCGGACGTCCTCCAGAACGTCGCGACCGAGCAGTTCGCCGTCGAGCTCAACGGCCCGCTCTCGCCAGGCGTGTTCAAGCCGATCGGCGATGACGCCTATGTCCACGTGGTGATGCCCGTCCGGACGACGAGCTAGGGCCCGTCCCGGGCCGGCGATCGCGTGCTCCGCTCGCTGACCATCCTCGACCTTCGCGGCTACGGCGAGCTCGAGGCGAGCTTCGGGTCGGGGCCACACCTCGTCTGGGGTCCGAATGCGGCCGGCAAGACCAGCCTGCTCGAGGCGATCGTCCTCCTGGGCTGGGGACGCTCCCATCGGACTTCGACGGACGCGGAGCTCGTCCGCTGGGGTCGCGACATGGCCCGGGTCGAGGGCCTCGTCGAGGTGCGGGAAGCCGGCGCAGCGGGGGACGGTGCTGCCCTCGACGACGGTTTGTCGGGTGGTTCCGGATCCATCCTCTCCCCAGAGCGGCCGGTCGCCATCGAGGTAGCCCTCGTCCGGGGCGGCGTTCCCGGCGGGCGCAAGCGGATCCGTGTCGACGGCGCCCCGAGGCGGACGAGCGGGCTGGTCGGCCTCCTCCGGCTCGTCGTGTTCGCCCCCGAGGAGATGCTCCTCATCGCCGGGTCGCCGTCGCTCCGCCGGACGGCCCTGGATACCCTGGCCGGGCAGTGGTCGTCGGCCTACGCCCGCGACCTCGCCACCTACGCCCGGGCGCTCCAGCAACGGAACGCCCTCCTCCGCTCGATCCGCGAGGAACAGGCCTCCCGGGCCGAGCTCAGGTTCTGGGACGAGGCGCTGCTCGACGCCGGCGGCCCGCTCGTCGCCGGCCGGCTGGCCCTCCTCGAGGCGCTCGCTCGTCCCCTTGCCGAGGCCCATGCCGAGATCGCGCCCGAGGAGGCGCGCGAGGCGCCGCTCCGGCTCGCCTACTCGACCAACGCGCCGCTGCTCCCCGGGGAGTCGCCGCGGGACGCGCTGGCCCGCCGCCTGGCCGAGACGGCCGACAAGGAGGTCTGGAACGGGACCACCCTCGTCGGACCCCATCGCGACGACCTCGTCTTCCAGCAGGCCGGCCGCGACCTCGCGACGTTCGCCTCACGGGGTCAGCAGCGGACCGCGATCCTCGCCTTCAAGCTCGCCGAGCTCGACCTCCTCACGGCCCTCGACGGCCGGCCGCCGCTCCTCCTCCTCGACGACGTCTTCAGCGAGCTCGATCCGGAGCGGCGGGCTCACCTCGTGCGGCGCATCGCTGCGCTGCCCCAGGCCTTCGTGACGACGACGACCCTCGAGGACCTCGACCCAGCCCTGCGGGCGTCGGCGACGAGCTGGCGAGTGGAACCGGGCTCCGGCGGCGGGGCCGTCGGGGCGATCGGCGGGGCGACCGGCGGCGGGACCGCTCGACTCGTCGGGCCGGAGGTGCCGGTGTGAGCGACCGACGGGGGATGGAGCGGGTCGGCGACCTCATCCCCCAGACCGCCCGCCGGCTCGGCCTCGAGGACGAGCTGCGGCTCGCCCGGGCGGTCTCGACCTGGGCGGCGATCGTCGGCGAGCGGCTGGCCGCCGCGGCCGGATCGTGCCGACTCGTTCGGATCGACGGGCTCTTCCTCGTCGTCGAAGCGGACGATGCCGCCGTCGCCCAGGAGCTCCGGCTGCGGTCCCGCGAGCTCGTCCGGGCCTTCTCGGCCGCGCCCGGCGGCGTACCGGCGACGGATCTGCGGGTCGGGATCCGCCGCGTATAATCGCGCGCACCCGCCAGCCGCCTCGGGGGAGCGCGTCGGCCACCTCGGCCGGACGAGCCTTCGGGCCCGACCGAGGCGACTGCCCCGGTGACCTGTCGCGCCAGTCGATCGCACCGCACGAGAGGCCCGAATGGCCGTACGGCTCCAGATGAAGCTCGGCTTCGTGGCCGACACCGACCGCCTCGCCGACTCGCCGGACACGATCCGTCATCACGAGCCGGAGGTCGGTGCGGTCGTCCGCTCCAAGGGGCAGCTGTACCTCGTCGTCTCCTCGCGGGTGTCCGGCCAGAAGGCGCGCGACGCGACCCGGCTCGTGGCCGACACGATCGAGAACGAGTACTACTACGACGAGTCGGCCGGCATCCGGGTCTGTATCGAGAAGGCGATCCGGAGCGCCAACAAGCGGCTGGCGGCGAGCGGCGACCGCTACGGGCTCGGTCACCCGACCGACGGTAACGGGCCGATCGGGGTGGCCGCCGCTGTCGTCCGCGGCAACGAGCTCTACGTGGCGACCGTCGGTCCGGCCGAGGCCTACCTCATCCGCCAGGCGCGCCTGTCGACGCTGCCCGATCCCCATCGTGAGCGCGGGCTGCCGTCGGACGGCCTCGAACCGGAGGTCTGGCGAGGCGAGATCTCGGTCGGCGACTCCCTCGTCCTGGCGTCCGAGAACCTGGTCGCCAAGCTCGGACCCGACGAGCTCAAGGACGCCCTCGTCACCCTCCACCCGCAGTCCGCCATGGAGCACCTCCATCACGGCTTCGTGACCGCCAACGGCAGCGGCAGCGACGGAGCGCTGGCCGTCGAGGCGACCGAGGTCTCATCGACGTCGAAACAGCGGACGCTCGTCCCGGTCCGACCCCCGGAGCCGCTCGCCGGATCGCCGGACCGCTCACCGATCCCCCTCGCTGATTCGGCCGCCGGCGGTGTCGCCGCGGTCTCCGCCTCGGCCTCCCGGGCGAAGACGGCAGCGGGCGGAGCGGCCGGCCGGTTCGTCCGCCGGCTCCAGGACCTCCTGCCGTCGCGGAGCGCGGGGCATCGGCGAGTGACCACCGCGTCGTCGCGGGCCGAGAGCCAGCGCCGGGCGGCCGTCGCGATCCTCGCCCTCGTCGTCATCGTCAGCGTCCTCGGCGTCGGGGCCTGGGCCCTGGGCGGCACCGGGAGCTCGAATCCCCGGGCTTCCATCACGGTCGCCACGAGCGCGCTCGAGGTGGTCCGCGACGACCTGGCCAAGGTCTCCGCCCCGGGCATCGACCTCATCCGCGACGACCCCCGCCAGGCCGAGCAGCTGCTCCTCGAGGCGAACGGCAAGCTCGACGAGGCGCTCGCCGCCGGCGTCGCGACGGCCACCCTCGACCCGCTCCGCCTCCAGGTCAGCAAGGGCCTCGACACGATCTACTCGGTGGTGCCGGTCGCATCGACGGTCGGCTTCAGCTTCCCGACCACCCAGGCGGCCGACCTCGGCACGGTCATCCTCGGGCCGGGCGGGGTGCCATTCGTCCTCGACCACGCGACGAAGGCCGTCTATCGGGTCGACCTCGCCACGAAGAAGGCGACCCTCGTCATCAAGGCCGGCCAGGTGGCCGCCGGGGCGACGGCCGCCGAGCCCAAGTTCCTCGCCACCGGCGGCGGCGACCCGACGAAGGGTGGCCGCGAACTCCTGATCCTCGACGCCCGCAACGTCCTGTGGAAGTGGCGGCCGGCCGACACGAAGGGCCGGGGCACGCTCACCCGGATCCCCGTCCATGGATCGGCCAGCTGGGGCACCGACGTGAAGGGGATCGGGACGTTCAATCGCGGCACGACCGGGACGGCCGGCTACAACCTCTACATCGTCGACCCGTCGCAGCAGCAGATCCTCACCTACACCCCGGCGGCCGACGGCTCCGGCTACCCGGCCAACCCGACCGGTAGCCTCACCACGGCCCAGCCGCTCGACGACGTCGACATGATGTTCATCGACGGGGACATCTGGTTCGCCCAGGGCGGCGCCGTGAAGCGGGTGAAGCCGGCGGCCGGCTGGAAGCCCGGCGCCCTCCCGGATACCGAGCTCCGGCCGACCTCCCGCTACACGGACCTCGGGAGCTACGACGATCGCGGCACCGGCATCATCTATGCCTACGACGCGACGAACGAGCGCATCGTCACGTTCGACAAGGCGGCCGGCGACGACGGCTCCGGCAAATACGAGCACCAGTACCGGCTCGCCAACGGTGCCACCGGCTGGGGCGACCTCCGCTCGTTCTACGTGGTTGCCGGGACCGCCACCCAACCCCCCGTCGTCGTCTGGGTCGACGCCCGTAACGTCGGGGTCGCGCCGCTGACCGAGGTCGCGGAGACGACGCCCGGTGGGTCGACCGCATCGCCGAATCCGTCATCGAGCGCCGCTCCATCGAGCTCGGCGAAGCCGAAGCCGACCGTCAAACCGAAGCCGAAGCCCACCAAGAAGCCATGATCCCGCTGCGGGACGAGAATCCGACCCGCAAGCGCTCGTACGTCACGCTCGGACTGGTCCTGACCTGCTTCGTCGTGTTCGGCTACGAGCTGTGGGTCCAGGCGGTCGGCGGGGACGATGCCCTCGACGACCTCGTCATGACCTGGGGAGCCGTCCCCGACAAGATCACCGCGAGCTTCGCCGCCGGCCAGTTCGTCTCGATGGCGACGCTCGGGCTCATCACGAGCCTCTTCCTCCACGCGAGCTGGCTGCACGTCCTCGGCAACATGCTCTACCTGTGGATCTTCGGCAACAACGTGGAGGACCGCTTCGGGCACGTCCGCTATCTGCTCTTCTACCTCGCGGCCGGCGTCGCCGCCGGCCTGACCCAGGTCGCGGCCGACCCGCACTCGACGGTACCGCTCGTCGGCGCCTCGGGCGCCATCGCCGGCCTCCTCGGCGTCTATCTCGTCACCTTCCCCGCCGCCCGCATCGAATCGATCGTCTTCCTCGGCTTCTTCTACCAGCTGCTCCGGGTGCCGGCGGTCATCGTCCTCGGCTTCTGGTTCGTCCTCCAGCTCATCGACGGCCTGACCTCGATCGGGTCGAGCGCGACGTCCGGCGGCGGAGTGGCCGTCTTCGCCCACATCGGCGGCTTCGGGCTGGGGCTCCTCGTCGGCCTCGCCGTCCGGGCCACCGCCGGGGCCCGCGGACGGCGTGCCGCCCCGGCCACCGTGAACGGACCGATCGTGCCGGCGCCGGTCGGGCTGGCCGCGCCGAGCGTGCCGATGGTGCCGATCGGCGGCGACGCGACGATCGACGGCGGAGCGGCGCTCGAGGGTGGACCCGCGCTCGGCGACGGGCCGTCCGTCGGCGGGGGCGTGGGATAATCCGGCCATGTCGGGTCCGCTCGTCGAGATGGTCGTCGAAAGCGTCCGGGTCCACATGCTCTCGAGCCAGCACGTCGTGATCCTCAAGGAGACGGAGCGCGACCGCTACCTGCCGATCTGGATCGGGCCGTGGGAGGCCAATGCGATCGCGATGCGGCTCCAGGGCATAAGCGCGGAGCGGCCGCTGACCCACGACCTCTTTGCCTCGACCCTCGAGGAGCTCGGCGTCGATGTCCGCCGGGTGGTCATCTCCGACCTCTCCGACGACACCTTCCACGCCCGTCTGTTCCTCGCCTCGGGCGACCGGGTCCTCGAGGTCGACTCGCGGCCGAGTGACGCCCTCGCCCTGGCGGTCCGGGCCGGGGCCCGGATCTTCGCCGAGCAGGACGTCCTCGACCGGGCCGCCGTCTCGCCGGGCGCCGGGGACGAGGACGACGACGAACGGGAGGGCATGGTCGGTTCCGCCCTCGAGCACACGCCGGGGAGCCTCCGCGACCGGGTCGTCGACCCGCGCCTGGACGTCTTCCGCGACTTCGTCAACTCGTTGGGGTCGGACCAGGAGGGCGAATCGCGCGAGGGCCCGAGCGGGGGCTGACGCGGGCCGAGGTCAGGCGGGGGCGGCGGTCTGCCGGTCGGACGGCGGCAGGTCCTCGATCATCGGTTCGCCCCGGCGGAGGGCGCTCCCGGCGTTCGCCCAGAGGCGCAGGCGCAGCCACCAGAAGTCGCGGACGGCGCGCAGGACGACCTGTGGCCGCGCCCCGGACGGTGAGCCGGCGGTCCGGGGATAGTGGGGCACGCCGACCTCGACGACCGTCCGGCCGCTCTCACGGAGCTTGATGAGCAGCTCGGCCGAGAAGAAGGCGCCGCCGGACTCGACGCGGAGGCCGGCGAGAGCCTCGCGGCGGAGGAGCTTGCAGGCGCAGTCGACGTCGCGGATGCGAAGGCCGAAGAAGATCCGCAGGGCGAGTCGGTAGGCCCGGGCGTACAGGGTCCGGATCGGCGGGTCGGCCCGGTGCAGCCGATAGCCGGCCACGACGTCGGGTCGGTCGGGCTCGGCCAGCCGGGCGGTCAGGAGTCCGAGATCGGCCACCCGGAACTGGCGGTCCCCGTCGGTGTAGGCGACGAGCCCGTAGCGAGCCGCCCCGAGCCCGCTCCGCAGGGCGGCCCCGTAGCCGAGGTTCGTCGCGTGGTGGACGACCCGGATCCGCTCGGGGTCCTCCGCCGCCAGCCGGTCGGCGATGGCCGCCGTGCCGTCGCGCGAGCCGTCGTCGACGACGATGACCTCGAACGTCTCGGCCAGTGCCGGCAGCGCCTCGAGGGCCTCCCGGACGAGAGGCTCGACGTTGTCCTCCTCGTCGTGGGCAGGGAAGAAGTAGGACAGCCGGTCCACCCGGGCCGGTGCCGTGTCGAGCGACGCCGGCGCGGTCGTGACCGCGGTCACGGGGTCGCTCCCGGGAGGAGCCCGACCACGAGGGACAGCCCCGATCCGTCGCCGTCGGGGACCGCCTGGAGCTCGTAGCGGGAGTGCAGCGCGGCAAGGTCCTGGGCGACGCGGATGACGTAGACGGGGCGCCGTCCGAGGTAGGAGTCGATCACGGTGGGGACGTCTCCGAGGTTCTCATCGAGGCGAGTCCGGTCGTCGATGATCGTGATGTCTCGTCGTCGGCCCTCGACTTCCGTTGCGTACCATAGCGGAGTCGAGTAACTCCACCAGCTGACGACCACGGCGTCGGGACGGAGCTCGCCGAGGACCGCGTCGAGCCAGCCGGACGCGCCCGTCGAGGCGCTCAGGTCGACCGATCGACGGACGGCGTCGGCGGAGGCGACCGCCGGAGCGAGGATGACCGCCGCCAGGACGACGTCGACGGCGAGGCCGAGCGTCGCGACCGAGCGGGCGGACCGTCCGAGCCCGTCCGCGACTGCATCGACGACCCAGGCGGCGAGGATCGCCAGCCATGTCAGGGCGATGAGGAGCGGCCCCAGGTAGTAGCGGTCGATGTCGGCGTTCGAGTAGGTGATCGCGAAGAGGCAGGTGACGGCGAGGGTCGGGCCGGTCAGGACCAGGTAGCGCGGCCGGCGCACCGCCGCCGCGACGAGGCCCACCGGCAGCAGCGCGGCGAGCGGCCCGAGCTGGTCCGCCGTCAGGTCGACGAAGTCGTGGAAGCGGGTCCCCAGGTCGCCCAGGGCAAGCGCGAGTGTGCCGCCGAACTGGGCCCCCGAAACGATGTAGAGGAAGCCCGACAGCGTCTCGGGGCGCCCGTAGACGACCGGTGCCCGGAACGGCCCGGCCCGGAGCGGGAGCTCGACGTAGAGCGCTCCGAGCACGACCGCGAAGGCCCCGATACAGGTGAGCACGAACGAGCGCCGACGCCGCAGGCCGGGTTCCACGAGGAGCACGAAGGCGAGGATCCCCGGCCCGGCGAACAGGGCGAGGGAGTGGTTCGCGCAGGCCAGCGCATAGACGACGGCCGCCCCGACGAGCCATCGATCGGCCGTGGGCGCCGGCCCGCCGATCGCGTCCACCCGCGACTCCCAGCCGACGAGGAGCACGAGGACGAGGGCCAGCAGGGCCAGGTGGAGGCTGTGGGCGTCGGCGTGGGTCGAGATCGACCAGGCGATGTCGGTGAGGAACAGGACGATGCCTGCCGCGATGGCGATGACCGGCCGCCCGGTCAGCTGGCGGACGAGGACGACGGTCAGGCCCGCGGCGGCGGCGACGCACAACGCCGAGAAGAGGTTCATGAGGAAGGCGGGCGACCCGAGCGGCGCGAGGACGGTCGAGAAGAGCCAGCCGGAGATCGTGTAGGTCGGGAAGCCAGTCGGGTGGAGGGTGCCGAGGAGTGGCGGCACGGTCTGGAACTCGGCGGTGTCCCAGAACGCCACCCCCGGCAGGAGGGTCGTCCGGGCCAGCCAGAGGACCCCCAGGGCGACGACGAGCGGGCCGATCCAGCCGAGGACCCGCTCGATCGCGGCGACCACCGGGGCGGATCCGACGAGGGGATCCGCGGCGCCGGGATGCGCGACGCCAGGATGCGCGGCGCCGGGATGACGCCGTGGCGCCGGGATCCGTGGCGGCCCGGGGGTGGCCGACCGCCACGGCGTATCCGCTCACCAGCCGTAGACCGAGGCCCAGTAGACGCCCCACAGGTTCACCACGAACGAGACCCCGATCAGCGTCCCGGCCAGACCGATCGCAGGGCCGGGCCAGCGTCGCGCCAGCCACTCGATCCCGAGCGCGACAAGGATCAGGGCGAACGGCGCGAAGTCGAGGCTGAAGCGGTAGCCG
The DNA here is from genome assembly GCA_963745405.1 of uncultured Chloroflexia bacterium. Lineage (GTDB taxonomy): Bacteria > Chloroflexota > Limnocylindria > Limnocylindrales > CSP1-4 > C-114. The sequence goes on from CAVUWY010000002.1 coordinate 1,204,575, forward strand.
AACTGGACCCAGCCCTGGCTGAAGTGCATGACGTTGACGAGGGCCACGAGGAGGATCGCCACGACCGCCCCGGTCACCAGCCGTGATCGGCCGAAACGGAGGAGCGCCGGCAGCCCGAGGAGATAGGCAGGGCTCGTCCAGAGGAGGCCCATGCCGACCGTCCGGGGGATGAGGATGGGACACGACGAGTCGAACCAGCCCCGGACCGAGTCGGTCGCCGTGCAGAGCTGGACCCCGAAGTCGAGCGAGGTCGGGTTCACGTCGGGCGGGCCGACGAGCATGAGGGCGAGGTTCTGCGGGATGTAGCGGACGTCCTCGATCGACCAGCTCGGGTTGTAGCCGAGGAACGAGTAGCCGAGAGCCTCGGCCTGGTAGAGGTAGTCGTAGACGGGGTTGAACAGGTGGCCCGTCGCGATGACGTTGTAGGCGGCCAGGGTCGCCAGCGGCACTGCCATCCCGATGCCCGCCGAGAGGCCGCGCCGCCACCACGTCCCGCCGCTGCCGACGAGGACGAAGAACGGCGCCCCGAGGACGACCGTCAGGCGGGCGGTGCAGGCGAGGCCGAACAGGAGACCGACGGCCACCTGGCGACGATCGACGAGCCCGGCAAGGCGATCCACGAGGGACGACGGTCCGGTCGGCGCCAGGACGTCCGCAGCGCCCTCATCCGGGAGGTCCGCCGGATCGTCGAGCGCGTCATCGACCGCCTCGCGGTCGCGACCGAGGGCCAGGCCGACGGCGACGAGGGCCAGGCCGACAGCGACGACATGGGCGAAGTACCAGGTGGTGCCCTTCTCGGCCGTGTACCACATGACCGTCCCGATGCCGAAGAACACCGTGACCGCCACCCGGACCCCGGACCCGATCCGCAGGCGCCCGAGCATCCAGAAGGCGAGCCCGACGTCGAATGCACCGAGGATCGCCGCCAGCAGCTGGGCGTTCGTGGCGAGCCCGAAGACGACCACGAACGGGAGGAGCACGACCGCCGGCAGGGGCGGGAACGGGAGCATCCCGCGCCCGGTCGGCACCCCGTCGGCGTCGACGATCTCCTCGACGTCGTTGAAGTAGTCGTTGGCCGGCCCGACGCCGTTCACGGCATAGACCGGATAGGGGATCGAGGTCTTCCCGTCGAGCCAGGCCGAGGCCTGCCATACGAAGTGGTTGTAGAGGTTCGGGCGCTCGAGGTCCGAGCCGATGTAGACGAGGAGCATCACCGCGACGATGGCGAGCCCGACGACGACCGTCACCGATCGGTCGCTCGGCTCGTCGTGCGTGACGTGGTCGGTGGCCATGGTCCCGTCGGTCCCCGAGGGGGTCCTCGACGGACCCTGTGCTATCCTCCGATCCACCTCAGCGCTCGTGCAGGAGGCCGTACCCTCGTTGACTGGCCCCGCCACGGGTGAGCCCGATCGGAGCAGCGCAGCCCCGATGCGGGCCTCCGGCACGCGGAACGCGGCCAGCGCGATCCTGGTCCTTCTCGCGCTCGGGTTCGCCCTCCGGCTCATCATCGCATACATCCTGCCGGGCTCCGGATTCGGCGTGGACCTCAATGCCTTCCGGTTCTGGGCGGACAACCTCGCGACGAACGGCCCGTGGGGCTTCTACGAGCGCGACTTCTTCCACGATTACACGCCGGGCTACCTGTACCTGCTGTGGTTCGTCGGCTCGCTCCAGCACCTCCTGCCGGGACTCGAGCTCATCAAGGTCCCCGCGATGCTGGCCGATCTCGCGGTCGGCTGGCTCATCTGGTCGATGGTCCTCGAGCTCGGCGGCGGAAGCCGGGCCGCGCTCATCGGGGCGGCCCTCTACCTCTTCGTCCCGGTCACCTGGTTCGACAGCGTCGTCTGGGGCCAGGTCGACTCCGTCGGCCTCGTCTTCCTCCTCCTCGGCCTGCGAGAGCTGTGGCGCGACCGGCCCGAGCGGGCCACCGCGTACGCCGTCGTCGCGGCCATCGTCAAGCCGCAGCTCGGCATCCTTATCCCGATCCTCCTCGCCGTTCTCCTGAGACGCTATCTCATCGACGCCCTCGAGCGGCGGAGTCCGGGCATCGGCGGCCAGGCCGTCGGGGGCGTCGTCGCTGCCGCCGGCTTCGTGGCGGCAGCCATCGCCGTCGGCTACGTCGCCCCGATCCTGTCGATCGCCTGGCTCGTCATCGTCGGCCTGATCGTCGCCGCCGCGCTGGGACTGTGGTGGTGGTTGAAGTCACCCCGGGAGGGCGCGGCCGACCTCATGCACGGCCCGTTCCGCCTGGCGACCGCGGCCGCGACCGGGTCGCTCCTCGGGCTGGCCCTGACGACGCCGTTCAAGCTGACCCTCAACGGCCTCATCGGCCAGGTCCAGGCCACGGCCGGCGGGTACCCCTACCTGACGATCAACGCCTACAACCCCTGGGCGCTCATCACATCAGGCGGGGCCGGGCTCGCCCAGTCCGGCCAGTGGCTGTGCGACGCGGTCACCGGGACGGCCGCCGACACTCCCTGCCCGCCGGGCACGGAGACGCTCATCGGGCCATTCCCGGCGGTCGCCGTCGGCGCCCTCCTCTTCGTGGTGGCGGCCCTCGTGATCGTCCTCGTCGTCCTGTGGCGTCCGGATCCCCTCACGATCCTCACCGGGCTGACGGTCATCGCCATCGCCTTCTTCGTCGTCCCGACCCGGGTCCACGAGCGCTACCTGTTCCCGTTCTTCGCCCTCGGGGCCATCGCCGCGGCGGTGTCGATCCGCTGGCGGATCGCCTACATCGTCCTCGGCGTCACGACCTTCCTCAACATGTACGTCGTCCTGACGACGCTCTATCCGGACAATCCGCAGATCAGCGACTGGCTCGGCATCGGAACGGCGATCCGCGGCTGGCAGTGGGTGGCGGCGATCGCGACGGTCAATCTCCTCGCCTTCCTGTGGTCGATGCTCCAGCTCCGGCCCGGCGCCGTCCGATCGCTGGCCGGCGAGCTCGCAGGTTCGTCGGGTGCGCCCCCGGCGTCGAGCGAGGCGCGTCCGGTCGAGGGGGGTCTCGTCGTCCTCTCATCGTCGGCCCGCGTGGGGAGCGGCGGGGCGGTGGGCGGCTCGGCCCCATCGGCCTCGGCCGTCGACGACAGGGCGGATCCGGCCGATGCTGCGCCATCCGCCCGGCCCGGCTTCTACGAGCGCTACCCGGAGCTCGCCTTCCTGAGCGTCGTCACCGACCGGCTCGGCGGGCCATCCCTTCGGGCGGACCGCTCGAAGGCGCTCCGCAACGAGCTCGGCGGGCGGCTCGACCGGATCGACGTCTGGATCCTCGTCGTCCTCGTGATCTCCACGTTCGCCCTTCGCATGTGGCGCCTCGACGAACCGGCCTCCATGCACTTCGACGAGGTCTATCACGCCCGGACGGCGACCGAGTTCCTGCAGGACTGGCGATACGGCATACCCCACTCGATCTACGAGTTCACCCACCCCCACCTCGCCAAGTACGCCATGGCGGCCGGGATCGTCATGTTCGGCGACGATCAGGTGACGACGTCGAGCTCGCTCGGCACGACGGTCACCGATGCGGCCATCGAGCCACGCTGGGACGACCCGTCGATGCCCGACCATCGAGCCGGCGACCGCCTGTACGTGGCGACCGGCTCGGAAGTCCGCGCCTACGACCTCCAGTCGCGAGCCCTCCTGGCGACGATCGCCGTTCCGGGGGCGTCCGCCGTCGCCGTAGACACCGCCGGGCATCGCCTGCTCATATCGACCGCCGCCGGGGCCGTCTCCGAGATGGACACGCAGACGACGTTCGATCCACTCCGCACCGGCGCCGACGCCGCGCAGATCGATCCACCGGTCGCCCTCGGCACGTTCGGGACCCCGATCCGCCACATCTTCGCGACCGACGACGGGATGTTCCTCCTCGCGACGACCGCCTCGGGCGACGTCGCCTCGATGGACGCCGGCAACGGCCAGGATCTCGGCCTGGCCGGGCTCAGCGGGGCGGCCGACATCGAGACGGCCGGGACGGCCGACGGCCTCGTTGCCGACCCGGCCTCGGTCGCCGATCCCTCGGCCGCGGCGAGCACGCTCGCCGGGATCCTCGGCACGGACGCCGCCTCGATCGAGAAACGCCTGACGGCCGGCACCGACCGGGTCGTCATCGCCGGTTCGCTCGATGACACCGTCCACTCCAGGGTGGAGGCGGCCATCGCCGACGGTCGCCTGGCCGGCTTCACCTTCATCCCCCTGAGCCGGGTGGCGGTGGCCGACTCGAAGGGGATCTCGATGGTCTCGCCGGCCAACGCGTCGGTGACCGACGAGGTCCCGATCGCCGGCGGCGCGACGGGCCTCGTCGCCTCGACCGGGCTCGACTCGGCGAAGCTGTACGTCGCCGGCGGCCGGACCGTGACCGTGGTCGACCTGCCGGATTCCACCGACCCGACCGCGCCGCCCAAGGTCGAGCTGGCGATCCAGATGCCTGGGGACGTCTCCAAGGTCACCTTCGACACGGCCTCGATCATGGTCCACGTCCTCGGCAAGACCCCCGACGGGTCGGCCGACACGGTCTACGTCATCGAGCCGCACGGCAACGCGGTCTTCGCCGATGCCCGCCTGCCGTTCACCCCGGTCGCCTGGGCGACCGACGCCGCCCCGCTCTACCCGTCGGCCGATCGGGAGGCACTCCTCACCTTCGACGCGTCCGGCTCCGTCGCGAGCGTCGACATCGGGAACCACGAGTTCAGCTGGCGCGTGCCAGGCGTCTTCCTCGGCGCCCTGACGGCCGGCCTCCTGTTCCTCCTAGCCCGGCTCCTCTTCCGACGCCGTTCGATCGGCGTCCTGGTGGCGGTCTTCGCCCTCGTCGACGGGATGCTCTTCGTCCAGTCGCGGATCGGCATGAACGACGTCTACGTCGGCTTCTTCCTCATGGCCGCCTACGTCCTCTTCGCCGGCCTGTGGCTGGGCCGCTGGCGCTGGCGGGGGGCCTTCTGGGTCCTCATGCCGCTCATCGGCGTCATGCTCGGGCTCGGGCTCGCGAGCAAGTGGGTGGCCGCCTACGCCATCGCCGCCGTCGGGCTCCTCATCCTCGTCCGTTCGGCCCTCGGTCGCGTGCTGACGATCCTGGCCATGATCGGGGCGACCATCTTCCTCGGCTTCCAGGGCCTCCAGACGCCGGTGCCGGATTCCGGCCAGGCGCTCTCGAGCGGGCCGAACTACTTCTTCATGTTCCTCATGATCGGGCTGACCCTGATCGCGGTCGCGGTGACGGTCCTCCACCCGATCGCCTGGTCGAGCGAGGAGATGTGGTTCGCCGTCGCCGCGCCGGCTGTCGCCGGCACGGTCCTCGGGCTCGGGGCGATCGTCCTTGCCAGCCGGACCGCCTCGACGGTCAAGCTCGGACCCGTCTCCGGCGCCCCGTGGACGCTCGCCCTGAGCGCGGCTATCGGCCTGTTCCTCGTCGCCGCCTTCATCGCCCTCGTGTTCGGCCTCGTCGCCCGGTTCGGGATCGGGCCCCTGGCGGGGACGCCCGCCCCGACCGACACCGCCGCGATGCTCGAGCCGCCGGCCCCGCCGCCACCGGGCTGGCTGCGGCCCGGCACGACGTTCGGGCTGCCGGTGATCTGGATGCTCGGCAGCCTGCTCGTGCTGCCGGTGGTCGTCTACATCATCACCTACATCCCGTGGGCGCTGAACAGCGGCGGGCAGGCCGGCTCACCGGTCATCTTCCCTGCCGGGACGCCGATCATCGGCCAGTGGCCGCCCGGCCACGACGGTCAGACCCTCGTCGCACTGACCACGGCCATGTACAACTATCACAACGACCTGCGGGCGGCCCACGCCGCCGCCTCGCCGTGGTGGGCCTGGCCGCTCGACCTGAAGCCGGTCTGGTTCTACCAGGGGAGCTTCGCCGGGAACACGTCGGCCGCCATCTACAACGCCGGCAACCTCGTCATCTGGTGGCTCAGCATCCCGGCCCTCGGCTTCATCTGCTGGCAGGCATTCAAGCGGCGGAGCCTCGCCCTCGCCCTCATCGCCATCGCCTTCGCCTTCCAGTGGCTGTCGTGGTCCCGCATCGACCGGGCGACGTTCCAGTACCACTACTACACGAGCGTCCCGTTCATCATCCTCGCTCTCGCCTACTTCCTCGCCGAGCTCTGGCACGGGCCGTCGAGCCGGACGTGGTGGCTGGCCCGGATATCGGCCGCCGTCGCCGTGATGGGACCGGGTCTCATGTGGGTGTTCAAGGAACCGATCTGCTCGTTCGTCGGCGTGGATCGGGCCTACCCGAACTCACCGGCCTGCGTCGGATCGCCGGCCACCATCGTCGTCACCGCCCGGACCGCCGGCCTCATCCTCGTCATCGGCCTGGCCATCATCGCCATCGTCTACGAGGTCGGGCGGATGGGAGCGAGCCGCGAGCGGGACGAGACCGAGAGCCGCCGCTCGATCGTCCGTCTCATCGCCGCCGCGGGGGCGGCGGTCCTCGGCATCGTCGTCGTCGGCGCGATCGCCGGCGACCAGGTGCTGCTCGACCTCAAGGGGTTCTCGACGACTCCGCTCGCCATCGGCATGCTCGTCGTCCTGGCCTTCGTCGCCTGGTTCGTCATCCGGGCCCGCGATCCGAGACGGTTCGTCGTGGGGGCGGTCATCGCCGCCGTCGTCGAGTTCGTCGTGTTCTATCCGAACATCGCCGCCCTGCCGCTCCCGACGACCATCTTCAACGCCTACCAGGGGCTCCTGCCGACGTACCTCTACGCCTTCCAGTTCCCGGTCAACACCGACCCACCGGCGATCGTGCCCAGCTTGTTCGCCCCGAACGCGAGCTATTTCGGGCTGCCGCCGGGCCCGCTGCTGGCGCTCTTCCTCGGCCTGGCCTGCGTCATCGTGGCCTACAGCGCCTGGACGTGGCGGGTCGTCCTCGCCGAGCAGGCGCTGCGGGACGCCTCGGACGACGACGGGTGGGTCCGCTCCGGCTGACCCGGGTTCATCGCACTCAGCCGGGTTCCGTCCCTCAGGCCGGGTCGCCGGACCTCAGGCCGATTCGAGGGCCCGGTCGGCCGCGGGCTCTGCGGGCGACCCGTCGTCCGAGACGTCGCCTTCCGGCGCGCCAGGTTGCGATCCGATCGCTCTCGACGCCGGCGGGATCTCGGCCCGGAAGTCGCGCGGCAGGGCGCCCTGGGCCGCCAGCCGGCGGATGACGAAACCGTAGTAGGCCTCGACCTTGGCGGTGATCCGGTCCCACGAGAATTCCTCCGCCCGGGCGCGCCCGCTCGCGCTCATCTCGGCGCGCAGCCCTGGATCGCCGAGGAGTCGTTCGACCGCGGCGGCGAGCGCCTTGGGGTCGCGCGGCGGGACCAGGAGGCCCTGCTCGCCCCGGCGAAGGACGCCCTTGTAGCCGTGGATGTCACTGGCGACGATCGGCGCGCCGGCGGCCATCGCCTCGAGGAGGACGATCCCGAAGGACTCCTTGCCGGTGGCCGGCGAGACGAAGACCTCGGCGGTCCGGAACAGCTGGGCCTTCTCCTCGTCGGAGACGCGGCCGAGGAACTCGACGTCGACGAGCCGGTGGGTCATGACGAAGCGGCGGGCCTCCCGCTCCTGGGGCCCCGTCCCGACGATGAGGAGGCGGCATTCGACGCCGGTCTTGCGGAGGAGCCGGTAGGCCTTGAGGAGCTCGACAAGTCCCTTGCGCGGCTCGTGGCGCCCCACGAACAGGACGTTGGGGACGCCGTCCTGCCAGCGGGCGATGGGGACGGCCCGCCGGAAGCGGTCGACGTCGACGCCGTTCGGGATGACCTTGTAGTCGCCCTCGAAATAGCGATCGATGAAGTGGCGGGCCGCCGCGCTCACGGCGATGCGGCCGTGCAGGCGCTCGGCATAGGAGCCCATCACCCGCCGGCCGAACTCGTAGGCCGGCGACCAGCCCCCGAAGGCATGGAACGTCGCGACATTCACGCTCTGCGAGCGGCGCAGGACGATCGGCGAGAGGAACGGCACGAACGGCTCGTGGAAGTGGAGCAGGTCGAAGCGCTCCCGTTCCAGCATCGCCCCGACCTGCGAGAGGTAGCGCGGCGACAGGGTGACCGTCCCGACCGACCCGTTGGTCGGCACGCTGAAGCCCTTGCCGAGGCGGACGACATCGCCCTCGCTCGAGCGCTGGAGGCCGTGGCTCGAGGAGATGATCCGGACGTCGTGGCCCCGCGATCGGAGCCCCTCGTAGAGGTAGCGGACGTGCTCGTTCACGCCACCCGGGAGTGGGTAGACGTACGGTGTCACGAGGCCGATCTTCACGTCGCCGCGCCCTCGCCATCTTCATAGCGGGGCGGCCGCAGCCGCCCGCCTGGGTAGCCGTGGTCGCGCCCGGTGCCGTCCCGGCGGAGGCGGCCGCCGACTTCGTCGCGGGCGTCCCGGCCGTACTTGCGAAGCTGCCGCCCGAACGTGCCGAGCTGCCCCCGCGAGCCGTGGAAGGCGCCGTGATGGTGCGTCCGGCGCTCGACGATCGCCGTCCGCAGGTCGGCCGCGGTGCGGCCGGGGAACGTCGTATGGCCGGCCCCGATGGCCGCGGCCGCGTGGGCGTCGCTCGATCCGAGCCGCGCCAGGCCGTACCGGTCGGCGAACGCCACCACGCTGGCATGGCGCGGCCGGCCGAGGGCGGTCGGATTGAAGGTCTCGAGGCCGTCGGGGTGGAAGCGCGGGTCGGGGTCGGCGAGGAGGCGCCGAAGGGCGAAGCCCTGGGCGCACAGCGGGTACGGGACGAGCGGGTGGGCCGGCACGGCCAGGCCGCCGGCATCGTGCACGGCCGCGATGGTGGACCGCAGGGAGCGATACGGGCGGATGGGCTCCTCGATGAAGAGGGCGAGCAGATGGCCACCGCGGGTCGTGACCTCCTCGCCGACCACCACTTCCAGCGGCAGGCCGCGGCGGAAGGCGATCGCCCGGGCCGCCAGGGCGGCGTCGATCCGCTCGTGATCGGTGATGGCGACGACGTCGAGCTCCGCGTCGACGGCCGCCCGGAGGACATCCTCGATGCCAGACGTCCCGTCCGAGGCGAGGGTATGGATGTGGAGGTCCGCCCGACCGAGCCGGTCCGTCATGGCCGACCCGCCGGTGCGAGGTCGGGCCAGATCGGGAAGAAGACCGCCCACCACTGGTCGGGTGCGGCCGCGATCGCCCGCTCGAACGCGCGGGCCTCGGCCGCGAGGAAGCCGGCGGCGCGCTCCCGTCGGGTGCCGGTCGCGGGCACCGCCACCTCCTCGAGGTGGCCGGCGTAGCGCCCGGTGCCCGTCCGGCGGACCGTCACCGCGAAGACGGGAGCGCCGCTCTCGATCGCCAGCAGGGCCGGGCCGATCGGCATCGAGGCCGGAACGCCGAACAGGGGGATGGCCATCCCCCCGCCGGTAAGGTCGCGATCGGAGACGAGGCCGACGGGATCGCCGCGCTGGAGGGCCGCGATGAGCTCGCGCCGCGCCTCGCGGAGCCCGACGATGTGGATGCCCATCGCCCCGCGGGTCCGGACGAAGTAGCGCTGGAGCGCCGGGTCGGCGAGGGTCTCCATCGGGGCGACCGGCGTCCGATCGGTATGGGCCGAGAGGTAGAGGCCCGGCAGCTCGACCGATCCGAAGTGGGGAGCGACGAAGATCGCCGGCCGGTCGCCCGCGAAGGCGCGCTCCACGACATCGGGCGTCTCGATCGCGATGCGCTCGCGCACGTAGTCGGGCGTCCAGGCGGGGACCCGGGCGACCTCGAGGTAGTAGCGGGCGAGGTGGCGGAAGGCGGACCGGACGAGCCGCTCGAGGGCCGCCGGGTCGTCCGCCGCCCGGCGGGCCGACGCAGGACCGAGCTCCTCCTCGGCCATCCAGGCGGCCACCCGACGGAGGTTCGACCGGGCCTGGGCCGCGCGGCGGGGTGCGAGTCGATACCAGGCCTCCCCGACGGCGTCGGCGATGGCGACGAGGAAGCCTTCCGGGAGACGGCAGGCGAGCCACGAGACGGCACCGAGGGCCGCCGCCGCGGCTCCACCCCAAAGGTGGGCGCCCGAGCGCATCGGTCGCGCCTCGTCTCCGCCGGCCGGCGCGACGCTCATCAGGCCGATGCCAGGTCCGGCGCCGCCTCGTCCGACGCCGCCTCGTGCGGCGCGGCGGTCCGGTATGCCGGCGCGGCCGCGTCAGGCGTGGCTTCGACCGGTGCCGCTTCCGGCGACGCGGTGCCATCGGGCCTCTCGGCCAGCATGGCGGCGGCACGGGCTGCGAGCTCGTCGGCCTCCTCGGCCGTCGCCGGCCACATCGGCTTGAAGCTGTACCACTGCTCCGGGGCTGCCGCGATCGCCTCCTCGAGGGCGTCGGCCATCGCCTGGGTCGCCCGCTGGAGCTCGGCCGGTGCGGTGGACGCGATCCTGATCGGCTGCCCGACGGTGGCCGCGAGTCGATCGTCCTCCCGGCGGCGGATGGTGAGCGGAACGATCGTCGCGCCGGTCTTGGCCGCGAGCATGGCCGGCCCGGCCGGCAGCGTCGTCCACGAACCGAACATCCGGACGGGGATGCCGTCGGCCCGGTAGCCCCAGTCGATGAGCAGGGCGAGGATCTCCTTCCGCCGGAGGACCGAGTAGACGGCCCGCAGGTTGCGCCAGGGGATGATCGTCACCCCCCATGCCTCGCGCTGGCGGCGGAGCAGCTCGAACATCTCCGGAAAGGTCGAATCGTCGGCGACGACACTGACCGGCCAGCCGTGAGAGGCGACGCCGGCCGCACTCGCCTCGTTGTTGCCGATATGGCCGGCCGCCACGATGAGCCCGTCGGATCCGCGCCAGATCTCGGCGAGCTCCTCGAGGCCCCGCGGGTCGATGAGACCGGCGATCTCCTCGGCCGGCATCGACGGCAGCCGCATGAGCTCGACGAGATAGCGGGCGTAGTGGCGATATGCCGCGAGGGCGAGGCGGCGGACCGAGCGGTGGCTCGGATCCCGCCGCAGCACGTGGCCGAAGTTGGCATCGACCCAGCGGCGCTTGGTCGGCCAGAGGAGGTAGCCCGCCTGGCTGAACCAGCCGATGACCGTCCAGGCCGGCCGCGGCGGGAGGTGGGCGAGCAGCCACGCCGCGGCCATGTAGGCGCGCACCGTGGCCATCTCGAGCGGGCGGAACCCGCCCTCGAGGCGCCGATGGGGCGCCTCGAGTCCGCCGGCCCTGCCGGCCGCCGCCCGGTTCGTGCCCCGCCCGTCCCGGCGGTCCGTCACAGGGCCGAGGCCGCGACCTTGGCCCGTGTGCCGGCGAGCTTCTTCATCGTCCGCTTGACCGGAGCCTCGGTCCCGACCAGGGTCTCGTTGTCCTCGCCGCGGATGTAGGCCTCGACGCGATTGAAGGCGATGTCGTCGTGGATCTGCTGCGGTGGGCTCTTCATGAAGTAGCTCGAGGGTGCGACGAGCGTGCCGGAGAGGCCGCGATCGAGGCCGAGCTTGAGACAGCGGATGGCGTCGGTGATGACGCCGGCGCTATTGGGGCTGTCCCAGACCTCGAGCTTGAGCTCGGCGTTGAGCGGCACGTCGCCGTAGGTCGTGCCCTCCATCCGGATGTAGCACCACTTGCGGTCGAGGAGCCACGGAACGTGGTCCGACGGCCCGACGTGGACGTCGTCCGGGTCGAGCTCGTAGTCGAGCATCGAGGTGACGGCGTTCGTCTTCGAGATCTTCTTGCTCTCGAGGCGCTCCCGCTCGAGCATGTTGAGGAAGTCGGTGTTGCCGCCGAAGTTGAGCTGGTAGGTCCGGTCGAGGCGGACGCCCCGATCCATGAACAGGCGGGTCAGGACGCGATGGCTGATCGTCGCGCCGACCTGGCTCTTGATGTCGTCGCCGATGACCGGCAGACCACGCTCGGCGAACCGGCGCTGCCAGTACGGCTCGCGGCCGATGAACACCGGGATGGCGTTGACGAACCCGACGCCGGCCTGGAGGGCCTGCTCGACGTACCACTTGGTCGCCTGCTCGGAGCCGACCGGCAGGTAGCTGACCATGACGTCGACCTGGCGCTCGCGGAGGATGCCGACGATGTCGGCCGTCGGGCCGGGCGCCTTCTCGATGATCTGGCTCAGGTACTTTCCAAGTCCGTCGTGGGTCATCCCGCGCTCGACGGTGACGCCGGTGTGGGGGACCTGCTGGAACACGTAGGTGTTGTTCGGCTTGGTGTATATCGCCTCGGACAGGTCCTTGCCGACCTTGTTCTTGTCGACGTCGAAGGCGGCCACGAACTCGATGTCGCGGATGTGGTAGCCGCCGAGGTCGACGTGCATGAGGCCGGGGACGAAGTCGTCCTTCTTGGCGTTCTCGTAGTAATAGCGGCCCTGGACGAGGCTGCTGGCGCAGTTGCCGACGCCGACGATCGCGACGCGGATCTTGCCGTCGCCGCGGCGCCCGAGGCCGGCCAGGTCACTGGCGGGGTTCTGTCCGTTGGCGCTGGCGCCGTTCTTGCCGTTCTTGGCCATCGTGGTCTCCATCTTCTCCGTGGTGCTGGGTGGGTGGTCTGGGGTTCGGGGGGATCCCGGGGTCGTGTGTGGCGGCTCGGGGCCGGCGGGTCAGTCGGCGCGAGGCGCCGCCTGTCGATGTACGTAGAGGATGCGCTGGACGATCGTGACCGTGCAGGTCACGCCGATGATGAGGAGGGCCAGGCTGAGCCAGATCGCACCGGCCGTCGTGGGCACGACCGATCCGGCCGCGGCGGCGCCGACTCCGCCGATGCCGGCGCCGATGAGCCCGACCGTCAGGACGACGAGTCGCTCCGGGCGCGGCGCGATGCCGACCTCGCCCCTGAGTCCGACCGCTTCGGCCCGGGCCCGGGCGTAGGTCACGACCGAGGCGGTCGACAGCGCGATCGCGGCGAGTAGGGCACCGAGCGGGAAGCCGACCTGGGCACAGCCGAACACGATCCCGGCGTAGACGAGGTTCTCGCCGGTCCGGTCGAGGGTCGAGTCGAGGAAAGCGCCGAACGCCGACGCCGTGCCGGTCGCCCGGGCGAGCGCGCCATCGAACAGGTCGAAGATGCCGAAGGCCAGGACGAGGATGCCGGCGAGGATCCAGTTCTGGGTCGCCGCAGCGGCGGCAGCGACGCAGGTACCGAGGAAGCCGACGATGGTGAGGCCGTTCGGGGTCAGTCCGAGCCGGCCGAAGAAGACGGCGACAGGGACCACGAGGGCCCGGATCCGGTTGCGGAACTCCGGGGTTACGAGCGAGCCGCGGCGCGGGCCGGTCCCGCTCACGGGACGACCTCGCCCGACAGGCCGAGGACCGTCCGCTCACGGGCGAGATGCTCGGGGAACGACTCGGCGCGGAGGCTGCAGACGGTCTCCCGGCCGACCTTGCGGGTGACGACGAGGCCGGCGGCCCGGAGCTTGCCGAGATGCCAGCTGACGAGCGGTTGGGACAGCCCGACGTGATCGACGAGCTCCATCACCGAGGCGGGCCCCGACGCGAGGCGGCGCACGATGCGGAGTCGGTTCACGTCGGCGAGGGCCTTGTGGAAGAGGCGCAGCTCGCGGAGGTCGTCGGATTGGTCGACGATCGTCGCGATGGTCGAGCGGATGTGGGCGGGCGAGGGGGACAGGGGACGGCTCCCGATCAATGAGGATTGATATAAAGCATCGTTGATGCTACGAGCCGGACCAGGCCGTGTCAACCCCGTTTCGGCGCGTGGAGGGGCGGGCGCCGAAGTGGGCCCCGAGGTGGGCCCCGAGGCCGCCGGCCGAGAGGCCGCCGGCCGAGAGGCACCCGCTACACTCGGGCGGATGCCCCGCCGCGACGCGATGGTCCTCCTCGTCGTGCTCGGGATCGGCGTGTTCCTCGCCGGCCTCGAGCTCATGATCACCGCCGTCGCCCTGCCCTCGATCCTTCGCGACCTGTCCGACATCACCCAGCTCCGGCATGCGGCCTGGATCATCAACGGCTACCTGCTCGCCTACATCGTGACGATGCCGCTGGCCGGCCGCCTCGCCGATGTGTGGGGTGCGCGACGCCTCCTCTACGCCGGACTCATCTTCTTCACGGTCGGCTCGGCCCTGGCCGGGTCGGCCCCGACACTTGACGCGCTCATCGCCGCGCGGATCGTCCAGGCCATCGGCGGCGGGATCCTCGTCCCGGTCGGGACGGCCGCCGCCTCGCACCTGTTCGAGGGCCACCTGCGGGCGCGCGCCCTCGGCGTCATCGGCGCACTGACGTTCCTCGGCATGGCCGCCGGCCCCGTCGTCGGGGCGGCCATCCTCGCCTCGATCCACCCGGCCTCGGGTCTGGCGGGCCTCGGCATCGACGGCGGGCCGCTCCTCGGCGCCCTCGATCCGGCGTGGCGCTGGGTCTTCTTCATCAACGTACCGCTCGGCATCGCCGCCCTCGCCCTCGCCTGGGCGGCCGCGGGCGACTGGGACACGCCGCGTCGTGGTGGGCGGGTCGACATCGCCGGCGGTGCTCTCTTCTCCGTCGCGCTCGTCTGCGGCCTCGGGGCGATCAGCCTCGTCGGCTCGCCGGGCACGCTCCTGGGCGGCGTCGACCCGGGCGTCGCCATCGCCGTCCTCGTCGCTGTCGCCGTCCTGGCCGCGGGCTGGTTCGTCTGGCGCGGCCTCCGGCAGCCCGATCCGTTCCTCGACCCGCGGCTGTTCGCGGACCGCATCTTCGCCTCGGCCGCCATCGTCTCGCTGCTGACCGGCTACGCGTTCGCGACCGCCATCGTCGGCGGGGCCCTCTTCGTCGACCGGGTGCTGTACGGCGGGCCCGCCGACCAGCAGGTCGCGCTCGGGGCGCTCGCCGGGGCGACGGCAATCGGCGCCCTCGTGTCGGGCTTCCTCATCCGCGGGATCCCGCTGCGGGTCGTCTCCGTCGGCGGACTCGTCCTCTCGGTGGTCGCCCTGTTCCTCATGAGCGACTGGACCCCCACGGTCACGCTGGCCGCCCTGGCCGGGGCGCTGGCCCTCTTCGGCCTGGGCTTCGGGCTCACTGTCACGCCACGCTCGACCGCCGCCGTGCTCTCGGCCGGCCGGGCCGCCTACGGAGTGGCCTCATCGACCGTCACGGTGGCCCGGATGATCGGGATGGCGATCGGCCTCGCGATCCTCGCCGCGTTCGGCTCCACGGTCATCGATCATCTCTACGACCAGGTCTACGGCACGGCCGACGGCTACAAGGCGTTCATCCCGGCCGACCTCCGCGACCGGCCGCTCAAGGACGGCCTCGTCGTCGACGCGCTCGAGACGTGGGCGGCCGGCGAGGCGGCCTCGGTGATGGTCGGCCTCTTCGTGGTGGCAGCCGGGGTGACGATCGCGGCGATCCCGGCGGCGTTCGCCCTCGAGGCCCGGACGCGTATCCTCAGCGGCGAGTCGCCGGTCCCGGGATCGATCGACGCGGGCCACAGGGCGGAGGACGTCGATGGCAACGACGAAGAACCGGCGCCGGTCGCACTCTGACACCGGCCGCGGCGCGGGTCGAACGTCCGCCGCGGCCCAGCCTCACCTGGGCGCCCCGCATCCGTTGCCGGAGTTCGGCGGGCGCCACAACGCCACCGACGGCCCGGGCATCGTGCATGTCGCCTCGCTCGCCGCCGGCACGCTCGAGGAAGGCAGCGGCATCGCCGCCCTCGTCGCGGCCCGTGGGCGGACCGGGGCGACGACGTGGGCCGACCTGACCGGCGCCACGCCCGAACAGATCGCCGACATCACCCGCCTGCTCGGTCTCCACGAGCTCATCGCCGAGGACATCCTCGAGGGGAACCAGCGGGCGAAGATCGAGATGACCGACGACCTCATCCATATCGTCATGTTCGTCCTGAAGTTCGACGAGCGGATCGACCTGACCGAGGTCGACATCGTCCTCGGCGAGGACTTCCTCCTGACCGTCCATGGGCCCGAATGGGACCCGCGCGCGATCGCCAGCCTGCGGGGAGGCCTGGACGCCATCCTGGCCCGCGGCCCCGACCACCTGCTGTGGGCGATCGTCGACTCGATCGTCGACGGCTACTTCCCCTTCGTCGACCGTCTCGGGGACGCGATCGAGGAGGTCCAGGACACGGTGATCGCGACGCCCGACTCGGCGACGCTGCAGCGGCTCATCGACCTGAAGTCGCGGCTCCTCGTGGTCCGCCGGGCTGCCACGCCGGTCCGCGAGATCTTCAACCAGTTGACGAACCGCGACCTGGCCCTCATCGACGAGGAGGAGGTCCTCTACTTCCGCGACGTCTACGACCACCTCATCCGCCTGACCGACGAGCTCGACAACTATCGCGAGCTCGTGTCGGGCACCCTCGACGTCTACCTCTCGACGGTCAACAACCAGCTGTCGCTCATCATGAAGCGGCTCACCGGGGTGACGGTCGTCCTGACCGGCATCGCGGCCATCGCCGGCATCTTCGGGATGAGCGAGGCGGGCAGCGCCTTCCGCGGCCAGGAGGCGCTCGGGTTCTGGCTCGTCACCGGGTTCACCGTCGGCCTCGCCGTCCTGATGGCCTGGTTCCTCCGCCGCATCGGCTGGATCTGAGTCGGGGCGGGCGAGCGACTGATCCGGGTCCCGCGGCGCGACCCTCAGGCGCAGACGACCGGGTGGGCCTTCGGGTGGGCGGTCGCGTGGTCGGCGGGCCCGCTCGACAGGAGCTGGGCGACGACCTGCATCTTCGGTGAGCTGGACAGCGGTCCCTCCGAGGTCTGCAGCCAGAGCTGGCCATCCTTCGTCGGCAGTTGCGACAGGATGGCGGTCGCCGGATAGTGCCGGCGGACCTGGACGATCCGGTAGTCGAAGAGCATGTCGTCGCTCGTGTAGACCTGGACGAGCATGTCGATCATCGACGCGCCGTTGTTCTTCTGCGAGCGGGTGAGGAGCGGCAGGAACATGCCGGTCCGGGCGTGGGCGAAGAGGTACGTCGCGCCGGGCAGGCCGGGCACGGAGAACGAATCGAGGTACATCGCGACGTTGCAGTAGGGGAAGCCGCTCGGCGGCTTGACGACCGGGAGGTCGATGCCCAGGGCCGGGACCACCACCCGGGTCACCAGGCGCGGCCCCGTCGACGCGGACGGTGAGGAGGACCTCGCGGCGATCGGCGGAAGGGTCAACAGGCCGACCGACGGCGGCGCCGCGACGGACCCCAGGCCGCGCGCGTCGGGCGCAGCGGCGACGGGGCTCGAGTAGGTGAGAAGGCCCGCGGCGACGATCGCGATACCGGCGGCGGTGATGACGGCCGGCACGACGCGCGTGCGGAGACGGTCGAGGAACGAGTTCATCGGGCGGCCATCCTAGCAGCGGTCGTCCGGACCCGCCGCAGGTCGGTGGTACTGGTACGCTCCCGCCGTGCTCCGAGTCCTCATCCTCATGCTCGCCCTGCTGGCGGGCGTCATCCTCGTCGTCGTGGTGCTCGCCGGGGTCCTGTCCACGGCTCCGCCGGTGGACCGCCCGACCCCGCCGCCGATCGTCGTGCCGACGGTCCCCCCGACCCCATCGCCCACGCCCACGCCGACCCCGTCACCCTCGCCGAGCGGGTCGGGCGCGCCGAGCGGCTCGCCCGCCGCCCCCAGCGGCTCGCCCGCAGGGTCCAGCGCATCGCCGTCCGCCGGCGCCTCGTCGTCGCCCTCGTCCGCGGCGAGCTCCAGCCCGGGCGCAGCCGCCTCGCCGAGCCCCTAGGTCAGGGCCTTCGCCGCCTCGGTGACCATGTTCAGGAGCGGTCCCGGGAAGAGCCCGAGGGCGATCGTCAGGGCGGTGGTCGCCCACAGGCCGGTCCACACGAGCGAGCTGTGGCGAGTGGTGTCGTCCTCGCCGACCGGCTCGCGCATGAACATGTAGACGACTACCCGCAGGTAGTAGAAGGCGGCCACGGCCGCGTTGATCATGGCCAGCGCGGCGAGCGCCGTCAGCCAGCCGCCACCCTCGACGGCCGGCAGGATCACGCTGAACTTGGCGAAGAAGCCGGCCGTCGGCGGGATCCCGGTCAGCGACAGCATGAACAGGGTCATGAGGATGCCGAGCAGCGGTTCCCGGCGGCCGAGGCCGGCGAACGTGTCGAGCTGGCTCGTGACGCCGGGTCGTCGCTGCAGGGCCGCCACGACGGCGAAGGCGCCGAGGTTCATGAACGTGTAGGCGGCGCCGTAGAAGAGGAGCCCTTCGAGGCCCTCGGTCCGGCCGCCGGCGTAGGCCGCCAGCCCGACGAGCATGTAGCCGGTGTGGGCGATCGAGCTGTAGGCGAGCATCCGCTTGACGTTGTTCTGGGTCAGGGCGACGAGGTTGCCGAGCGTCATCGTGATGGCCGCCAGGACGAAGACGACCGGGAACCAGTCGGCCTTGGCCGAGGCGAGCGCGCCGACGAAGAGGCGGAGGATGAGGGCGAAGGCCCCGATCTTCGGCCCGACCGAGAGGTAGCCGGTGATCGGCGTCGGCGAGCCCTGGTAGGCGTCCGGCGTCCAGTAGTGGAACGGGACGGCGGCGATCTTGAAGGCGACCCCGGTCGTGAGGAAGGCAAGGCCCATCGCGAGCCCGACCGAGAACGGGGCGGTGCCGGAGACCATTCCCCCGACCGAGGCGGCCACGACGGACACCCTTGTCGAGCCGGTGAGTCCCCAGACGTAGGCGAGCCCGAACAGGAAGATCGCCGAGCTGAACGAGCCGAGGAGGAAGTACTTGATGGCTCCCTCGGTCGAGAGCGCATCGCGCTTGGCGTAGCCGGCCAGCAGGTAGCCCGGCAGGACCATGAGCTCGAGGCCGAGGAAGAGGACGAGGAGGTCCGTCGCCGCGGCGATGAGCATCGCCCCGCTCATCGCGAACACGAGCACGGCGGCGAACTCGGCGACCGGCAGCTTGCGCGGCTCGAGGTAGTCGGGGGCGAAGAGGATGGTCAGGGCGACGATCGAGACGAACAGGAGGTCGAGGAACGTCGTCAGCGCATCGGAGGTATAGGCCCCGTCGAACGCGGTCCCGGGGTTCTGGCCCGCCCGGAAGATGAGGACGGTGACGGCGGCCAGCCCGACGAAGCTCACGATCAGGACGAGCGTCCGGTTCCCCGGCCGGATGAGGTCGGCCACGATGATCGCGCCCGCCACGAGGATGGCCGCCAGGAACGGGGCGACGATGACGAGGTCGGCCGAGGTCATCGGACTTCGCTCACTGCCACGGCAGGAGGTGGATGGCGGTCGCGCCGTCGACGCCGGCGAGGACCGAGGTGACCGTCCCCGACACCAGGTCGAGGATGAGGCCCGGGAAGAGGCCGAACACGACGACCAGCGTCCCCAGCGGGACGAGCGTGAGGATCTCGATCGGCCGGATGTCGGTCAGGTGGCTGCCGAGGCCGCGGAGGAAGTCGGACAGCTCACCGGTGAAGACCCGCTGGAAGAGCCACAGGAGATAGCCGGCAGCGAAGATCATGACGAAGCAGGCGATCGCCGCCACCCACGGGTTGTAGGCCCACGAGCCGAGGAAGACGAGGAACTCGCCGACGAACCCGGACAGCCCGGGCAGGCCGACCGAGGCGAACATGAAGAATCCGAAGGCCGCCGCGTAGACCGGCGTCTTCTCCGCCAGTCCGCCCATCTTGGCGATGGTCCGATCGTGGGTCCGCTCGTAGACGATGCCGACGAGGAGGAAGAGGGCCCCGGTGATGAGGCCGTGGTTGACCATCTGGAGGATGGCCCCGTTCATGCCCTGGGTCTGGAAGATGAAGATCCCGAGCGTCACGAAGCCCATGTGGCTCACCGAGCTGTAGGCGACGAGCTTCTTCAGGTCGGGTTGGACGAGGGCCACGATCGCGCCATAGATGATGGCGATGAGGCTCAGGACGATGATCAGCGGGCCGTACGTCCGGGCCGCGTCGGGGAAGAGCGGCAGGGCGAACCGGATGAAGCCGTAGCCGCCGAGCTTGAGAAGGACGCCGGCGAGGATGACCGAGCCGGCCGTGGGGGCCTCCACGTGGGCGTCAGGCAGCCAGGTGTGGAACGGGAACATCGGGACCTTGATGGCGAAGGCGAGGAAGAAGGCCCCGAACGCGAGCAGCTGGAGCGTGTTCGAGAAGCCGGTCGTCGCTGCGTAGTCGCGGAGCGAGATGAAGTCGAAGGCGCCGATGAACGAGCCGCCGTGGCCGTCGGCGTAGGCGAACGCCACGGCGAGGATCGCCACCAGCATGAGCAGCGAGCCGACGAGGGTGTAGAGCACGAACTTCAGGGTCGCGTAGATGCGCCGCGGACCGCCCCAGATCCCGATGATGAGGTACATCGGGACGAGGACGACTTCCCAGAAGATGTAGAAGAGGAACAGGTCGAGGGACAGGAACACCCCGATCATGCCGACCTCGAGGATGAGGAAGGAGACCATGTACTCCTTCACCCGCTCCTTGATCGGGCCGAAGCTGGCCAGGATGCTGATCCACGAGAGGGTCGTCGTCAGGACGACGAGCACGAGCGAGAGACCGTCGACGCCGAGCTTGTACTGGATGCCGAAGGCGGGGATCCAGTCGAATTGCTCGACGAACTGGAAGCCGCCGGCCGGCTGGTTCGGCAGGTAGGCGACGAGCAGGGCCAGGCTGAACAGCCAGGCCAGGCCCGACGCGCCGAGGGCGGTCCAGCGGGCGAGGTCGGGCCGCTCCCGGGGCAGGAAGGCGATGACGACGGCCCCGAGGAGTGGCACGAACGTGATGACCGACAGGATCGGGAACGTGTCGACGAGCATCAGCGGCCCGCCAGCACGAGGTACGAGCCGGCCATGACGATGAGGCCGATGGCGATGCCGAGGGCGTAGTTCTGGACGTGCCCGGTCTGGACCCGGCGGAGGCTCCGCCCGCCGCTCAGGGTCAGGGCGCCGATCTCGTTCACCGTCCCGTCGATGATGTTGCGATCGAACCACCACAGGGCCGCCGCGATCCGCCCGCCGATGCGGATGAAGAGCAGGTCGTAGAGGTCGTCGAACCACCACTTGTTGAGCGAGGCGCGATAGAGGAACGGGAAGCGCAGGGCGATCCCGTGGACCCGTTCCGGGTCGGCCGGCCGGCGGAGGGCGCCGATCTCGACGCCGAACAGCCGCCAGGCCACGATCACGCCGATCACGGCGATGGTCACGCTGGCGAGGATGAGCGCGCCGTCGATCCCGAAGAGGGTGAAGTTCTCCGTCTCGCCGCTGGCGGCGATGGTCGCCGCGAAGACCGGCTCCAGCCACTGGTTGATGAGGCTGTCCCCGAGCGGCAGGCCGAGGATGAGGCCGAGGAAGATCGTCGGGATGGCGAGGAGGATCAGCGGCCCGGTCATCGCCGGCGGCGACTCGTGGATCGTGGGCTCGACGGCCGGATCGACCCTGCTCTTGCCCCAGAACGTCAGGCCCATGAGCCGGAACATGTAGAACGCGGTCATGCCGGCGACGATGAAGCCGACGAGCCAGACGACGTAGAACCCGCTCTTGAAGGCCGAGCTGAGGATCTCGTCCTTGCTGAAGAAGCCGGCCAGCGGCGGTATTCCGGCGATCGCCACCGAACCGATGAGCATCGTCCAGTAGGTGATGGGGATCCTCTTCGCCAGGCCGCCCATCTTCCGCATGTCCTGCTCGTCGTGGACAGAGTGGATGACCGAGCCCGAGTCGAGGAACAGCAGGCCCTTGAAGAAGCCGTGGGTCATGAGGTGGAAGATCGCTGCCGTCCAGGCCCCGACCCCCAGGGCGGCGAACATGTAGCCGAGCTGGCTCAGGGTCGAGTAGGCGAGGACCCGCTTGATGTCGGTCTGGGTCATCGCGATCGAGGCCGCGAGGATGGCCGTGAAGATGCCGATCCCGGCCACCACGACCATCGCCTCACTCGCGGCACCGAACAACGGGTTGGCCCGGGCGACGAGGTAGACCCCCGCGTTGACCATCGTCGCGGCATGGATCAGGGCCGAGACCGGGGTCGGGCCCTCCATCGCGTCGGGCAGCCAGACGTGGAGCGGGAACTGGGCGCTCTTGCCGACGGCGCCGCAGAACACGAGCAGGGCGATGAGGGTGACGAGGCCGTGGTCGGTCTGGTTCGTCTTCACCAGGTCGCTCAGCGAGGCCTGGATATCGAGGGTCCCGGTCGTCACCCAGATGGCGAAGATGCCGAGGGCGAAGCCGACGTCGCCGACACGATTGACGATGAACGCCTTCTTCGAGGCCAGGGCGGCACTGCGGCGGTGGTACCAGAACCCGATGAGGAGGTAGCTCGAGAGTCCGACCAGCTCCCAGCCGGCGAAGACGACGAGGAAGTTGTCGGCCAGGACGAGGAGCAGCATCGAGAACATGAACAGGTTCAGGTAGGCGAAGAACCGCCAGTACCCGTTGTCGTGGCTCATGTAGCCGATCGAGTAGACGTGGACGAGCATCCCGATCGTCGTCACGACGATGAGGAGGACGGCGGTCAGGTTGTCGACGTAGAAGCCGATGTCGACGTGGAACGTGCCGGCCGTGATCCAGTTCCACAGGGTTACGGTCGCGCCGCCCTCGCCGAAGCCGCCGCTCAACGAGGTCGCGGCCACCGCCATCGCGATGATCCAGGTCAGGATGATGAGGCCGACCGGCGCGACGCTCGCCGCGGCCTTGCCGTACTCGGCCTGGATCCGCCGGCCGAAGAGCGCGCTGAACGCGAAGCCGGCGATCGGCAGCAGGACGATGAGCGGGATGAGCTGGTCCATCAGGGCATCGGCCGGCAGTCGGTCACTGGCGCATCGCGTCGTACTCGTCGACGAGCGGGGTCTTCCGGTTCCGGTAGATGGCGAGGACGATCGCCAGCCCGACCGTCGCCTCGGCCGCCGCGACGGCCATGACGATGATGGCGATGACGCTGGCATTCGCGGCGAGGGTCGGGATGAACGAGCCGAAGGCGACGATCGAGAGGTTGACGGCGTTCAACATCAGCTCGATCGACATGAGCATGCTGATCGCGTTCCGCCGGGCGAGGAACCCGAACGTCCCGATGGCGAAGAGGATCCCGGACAGGACGAGGTAGCTGTCGAGGTTGTCGCTCACGGCCGGTCCTCGTCCTCCTTCTTGGCGAGGAACACGCCACCGACGACAGCGGCCAGGAGGAGCACGCCAACGACCTCGAACGGCAGGCTGTACGGCCCGAAGAGGGCGTGGGCGACGGCGGTCGTCGAGATGCGAAGCCGCTCGGCGAGGGCTCCCCAGTCGGTCGCGGTGACGGCGAGGATGATGACGATGCCGAGGATGATCGAGGCCACGGCCGCCGGAACCGCCTGTGTCTGGAAGACGAGCCGCGACGGCGCCGCCTTGTTCTCGGTCAGCATGATGGCGAAGAGGATGAGGACGCTGATCGCCCCGATGTAGACGAGGACCTGGGCGGCGGCGACGAGCGGGGCGCCGACGATGACGTAGATCCCGGCCAGTGAGCCGAAGCAGACGATCATCGCGAGGCCGCAGCGGATGATGTCGCGCATCGTCACCACGAGGAGCCCGGACACGATCATCGTCGCGGCGAAGGCGAAGAAGAGAGCGTCGTCCCACTTGATACCGAGTATCGGTATGGTGTCGGGGATCGGCACGCCGGGCTCCTAGGAGTGGCCGCCGGCCGCGCCGGCCCCGTGACCTCCGGCAGCGCCGGTGTCGCCCGGGCCGAGCGCCGCCACCGCTTCGTGGCCGTGACCGTCGTGGGCGTGACCGTTGCCGTGAGCGTGGCCGTTGCCGTTCCCGCTTCGGACGGCCACCCCGGCGGCGGCGATCGAGGCCGGCAGGACGGGCAGCAGGCGGGGCGTCGTCGAGCGGCCCTCGGCGATGGCCCGCATGGCCCAGTCCTTCTCGCGCCGGATGTACGTCATCTCGGTCTCCCGGTCGACGGCCGCCAGGGCGATGAGGTCGACCTGGGGATCGACCCGGCTCGTGTGGGAGAGCTCGAAGTCGGCCCCGTCGCGGAGGGCGTCGTAGGGGCAGGCGTCGACGCAGATCCCGCACAGGATGCAGCGGCTCTCGTCGACCTCGTACTTCTGGAGGACGCGAGGCTTGGGCATGAGGGCGCCGGTCGGGCAGGTCTCGGCGCAGCGGCCGCAGGACACGCACGGCGTGTCGTTGAGGCTCATGTCGAGCGGTGTCGTGACGAGCGTGTCGAAGCCGATGCGCATGAAGTCGTAGCAGGCGGCGCCGACGACCTCGGAGCAGACCTGGGCGCATCGACCGCAGTCGATGCAGCGCGACGGCTCGCGGAGGATGAATGCGTGCGAATCGTCGCGGACGTAGTCGTGGTTGATGCCGGTGAAGCGGTTCTCGGTCACGCTCCGGTAGCCGGCTCCCTGCTGGAAGGCGGGTTCGAGGGTCGGCAGCGTCGTGCCGTACTCGATGCCCAGCCGTCGCAGATCGCAGAAGCCGATCGCCTCGCAGGTGCACTGCAGGCAGCGGGTCGACTCGGCCACGGCCTCGGCCGGCGTGTACGGGATCTCGTACTCGATGTAGCTCTTGTTGCGGACCTCCGCCTCCATCGAGGTGAGGCGATGGCGGGCCTCCTTGACCTCGCTCGTGAAGGGCACGATCGAGAGGAACTCCGGCTGCGGCTCGGCCAGCTGCTGGCGAGTGCGGATCGCCGACAGGTCGAGGCCCTTGAGGTAGGCATCGACGGCGTACGACGCCCGTCGTCCCTCGGCGACGGCCTGGACGACGGTGGCCGCCCCGACACGGACGTCGCCGGTCCCGAACACACCCGGCCGGCCCGTTTCGAACGTCACGGCGTCGGCCTGGAGCCGGCGCTGCCGGGTGGCCGTCAGGCCGTCGCTGCCGGGACCGAACCACGACAGGTCGGGTCCCTGGCCGATGGCGAGCAGGACCCGGTCGGCCGGCAGGGTGAACTCCGTCCCCGGTGACGGCTCCGGCCGACGGCGCCCCGAGGCGTCGGGCTCACCGAGCCGGTTGCGGATGAACTCGACCCCGGTCACCTTGCCGGCGTCGTCGGTGATGACTCGGACCGGACCGGCCTGGAAGATGGCAGTCGCGCCCTCCTCGATCGCCTCGTGGACCTCGTTCGAGGCGGGCATGTCCTTCATGTCGCGGCGGTAGACGAGGGTCACCTCCGAGGCGCCCTGGCGGATCGAGGTACGGGTGCAGTCCATCGAGGTGAAGCCGCCGCCGATGACGATGACGCGCTTGCCGCGATGGCCCGGGTATTCGAGCCCGAGGGTCGCCGTCTGGAGGTACTCGAGCCCGTCGATGACCCCGTCGGCGTCCTCGTTCGGGATGCCGAGCTTGTTCGTGTCGTAGCAGCCGATCGCGACCATGATCGCGTCGTAGCCCTGGAACTGGAGGTCGTCGAGGGTGAAGTCGCGGCCGAGACCCATCCCGCAGCGGATCTCGCCGCCGAGCCGGGTGACGCTCTCGTATTCGGCCTCGAGGACCTCGATCTTCGGCAGCCGGTACTGGGGGATCCCGTAGCGGAGCATCCCGCCCGGCGCCGGGTCGCGCTCGAAGATCGTCACGTCGTGCCCGTTGAGGAGGAGGTAGTAGGCGGCGGCCATGCCGGCCGGCCCGGAGCCGATCACGGCGACCCGCCGGCCGCTCTTCGGCTGCTGCTCGAACGGGATCGGCGGATCCACCTCGTCGTCGAGCATGGCCTTGAGGACCTGGTCTCCGGCGTAGCGGTGGCTGTCGCGGATGGCGATCGCCTCGTCGACCTCGTCGCGCCGGCAGTGTTCCTCGCACGGCGCCGGGCAGACCCGGCCGAGGACCGACGGGAACGGGATCGTCCGCTTGAAGATGCGGGTCGATTCGCGCCAGTCCGCCTCGGCGTTGGCCTTGAGGAAGCCGGGGATGTCGATGTGGCTCGGGCACTTGTTCTGGCAGGGCGGCAGGCAGTACGCGTTGTGGTCGCTGAAGATGAGCTCGAGGTTCGTCGCCCGGAGCTGGCGGACCAGCTCGGTCTGGGTCTTGACCACCATGCCGCCGGCCGCCCGCTGGGAGCAGCTGATCGGCGGGTGCTCCTCGCCCTCGACCTCGACGACGCACATCCGGCAGGCGCCGAACCCGGGCAGCTTCGGTTCGTAGCAGAGGGTCGGGACCTCGATGCCGTTGTCGCGGCAGACCTCGAGGATCGTCTGGCCGTCGCGGCCCTCGACGACCCGGCCGTCGACCTCGATCCGGATGATCGGCGTCGACTGCGGCCGCTGGGGCGCCTGGGTCGTGATGAGTCGTTCGCCGAGCGAGCCGTCCCGCGGCGTCGTCGTGTCGACGACGGCCTTGATGCCGGGAGCCTCGTGCGGTCGGACGATCAGGTCGGTCATCGGGTCGCCTCGGGCCTCATCGGGTCCCGGCGGCTGCCGCGACCGCGATCGGATGGCAGACACCGGCGGGGCAGGAGCTACGGAGGATGTGATCGTCGAGCTCCGAGCGGAAGTATCGCATCCCGCTCGTGTAGGGAAGGGTCGCCAGGCGCTCGTGGTCGCACAGGCCGCTCTCCACGATGTCGTGGGACAGGTCGGCCAGGAGATCGAGGTCGGTCGGGCGCGGGCGACCCGCGACGACCCGGTCGCCGATCTCGGTCAGGCGCCGCGTACCGATCCGGCAGGGGATCGTCTTGCCGCAGGCCTCGTCGGCGCAGAACCGGGTCAGCAGCCGGGCCAGGTCGACGACGCAGGCCCGGTCGTCGGCCGCGGTCACGCTGCCGGAGCCGACGTGGGCGCCGGCCGCCCGGAGCGCCTCGAAGTCGTACGGCGTGTCGAGCGCGTCCGCCGGCAGGATCCCGCCCGAGGGACCGCCGACGAGGACCGCCTTGAGCGGGTGGCCGTCGATCGCGCCGCCGCCGAGGGCGACGACATCCCGCAGCGGCGTCCCGAGCGGCACCTCGGCGATGCCGGTCCGGCGCGACCCGCGGACCTGGACGAGGATCGTGCCGGGGCTGTCCGAGCCGCCGATGGCCCGGAACCGCTCGGCGCCGTTGGCCACGATCCACGGCACGGTCGCCAGGGTCTGGACGTTCTGGACGACGGTCGGCAGCCCGTACAACCCGCGTTCGGTCGGGTACGGCGGTCGCTGCTCCGGCTGGCCGCGCTTGCCCTCGAGCGCCTTGAGGAGGACGGTCTCCTCGCCGAGCATGTAGGCGCCCTGGACGGTCCGCAGCTCGACGATCAGATCGCGGCCCCGGCCGAGCGCGTCGGGACCGATGAAACCCGCCTCCTCGGCCGAGGCGAGGGCGGACTCGAGCGCGCGGACGACCGCGGTCGCCTCCGAGCGGACCGCGATGAACGCCTCGCCTGCGCCGATGGCGAAGGCGGCGATGGCCGTGCCCTCGATCACGGCGTAGGGGTCGAGCTCGAGCAGCGTCCGGTCGGTGAACGAGGCCGGATCGGCCTCGTAGCCGTTGGCGACGACGAACCGGCGGGAGGCGTCGCGGCCGGCGGCCGCCCGCCACTTCTCGCCCGTCGGGTAGCCGGCCCCGCCACGCCCGCGGAGGCCGGCATCGACGATCAGGGCCATGGTCGCCGCCGGCCCGAGCTCGGTCGTCGCCCGGCGGAGGGCGTCGAATGCGCCGGCCTTCACGGCGGCGTCGAGGTCGGTCGGGTCCTTCGCCTCGGCATGGGCGAGGAGGATCCGCGGCCAGCCGGCGCTCTTCGGAACGGTGAGGATGTCCGTCATCCGCTCAGTTCCGGCGAGCCGGCCGTCGGCCCGCCGTCGCGCCGCCGAGGGCTCCATCGAGGTCGGCCAGGTAGGTCGCCTCGGACGGGATGAGCGCACCGCCTGCAGTCGCGCCTTCCGCTGTCGCGCCGTCATCGCCGGGCGCCTCGAAGCGGAGGTGTCGGTAGTAGGTGGCGGTGCCGTAGATCATCGCGTACCACGCGCCGGTGGCATGGGAGATCCGCTTGAGGGCGGCGACCGGCAGGTAGCCGTAGTGGGCCTGGGTCGCCTCGAGGATGGCGAGCATCCGGGCCGGATCCCGGTCGTACTCGTCGAGGATGGCGTCGACCGCGGACAGGTCGTCGGGCAGGGCGAAGTGCTCGTAGGCCGCGTCGGGCACGGTCCGGCCCGACCGCCGGAGAGCGGATTCCTCGCGCCGCTCGCCGTACGTCTCGGCCGCGCCCCAGTGGACGTGATAGCGCTCCTTGGTGTCGATCCCGCCCATGTCGATGCACTCGATCGGGCAGGCCTGGGCGCACTGGAAGCAGGTCTCGCACTTGAGCGTGCCCCACTCGTCGTAGAGGAGCTGGAGGCGGCCCCGGAACTTCGGTGGGATCGTGGCCGGCGTCTCGGGGTACATGACCGTCGCCTTCGGCTCGAAGAAGCGACGCAGGGTGACGGCCATCCCCTTGACGATGCCGAGGCCGGGCAGCTGCATCACGGCCGGACCCTCCGTCGCCGGAGCGCCGCGCGAACCCCCCTCATCGGAGGATCACCGCGACCGCCGCCGCCGTAACGAACAGGTTGAGCAGCGACGCCGGCAGAAGCCACTTCCAGGCGAAGTTCATGAGCTGGTCGATGCGGACGCGGGGCAGGGTCCCCCGCATCCAGACGAAGGTGAAGACGAAGATGTAGGTCTTGCCGAGGAACCAGAACAGCCCGACGACCCAGTCGAGGTTCACGAAGGCCCAGCCGAAGACCGCCACGACCGCCAGCAGGTTGAACAGGACGAAGCCGATGACGAGGGCCTGCCAGGCCGGCATCGAGCTGCGGGCGACCCAGAACGGGGCTGCCAGGACGAGGGTGCCGATGACCGGCACGATCATGATGAGGATCAGGAGGCCGATGCCGAGGCTGCCCGGGTCGAACCCGCCGGCGACCGGCCAGGGCCAGTCGAAGGGGGCCGTCCAGCCGCCGAGGAAGAGGGTCACCGTCAGGGCCGAGATGATGAACACGTTCACGTACTCGGCGAAGAAGAAGAACCCGAAGCGCATGCCGCTGTACTCGGTCGCGAAGCCGGCCACGATCTCGCTGTCGGCCTCGGTCAGGTCGAACGGGGTGCGGTTCGCCTCGGCGGTCGCGGCGATGAAGAAGATGAGGAAGCCGAGGGGCTGCTTGAACATGTTCCAGTCGAGGAACGACCCGGACTGGCCGAGCACCATCGCCGACATGCTCATCGTCCCGGTCAGGATGATGAGGCCCACGACCGAGAGGGTGAGCGGGATCTCGTAGCTCACGACCTGGGCCGCCGAGCGGAGGCCGCCGAGGAGCGAGTACTTGTTGAAGCTCGACCAGCCGGCCATGAGGAGCCCGACGACGGACAGGCCGCCGATGGCGAAGAAGTACAGCAGGGCGAGGGTGATGTCGGCCTGGCCCCACAGGCCCGGCCCGAACGGGATCACGAGCAGGCTCATGACGCTGGCGAGGTAGACGACGACCGGAGCCCAGAAGAAGACGACCGAGTCGGCGCCGGTCGGGGTGAAGTCCTCCTTCATGAGGACCTTGAGGCCGTGGACGACCGACAGGAGCGACCCGAACGGTCCGACCCGGTCGGGCCCGATCCGGGAGTTCATGAGGGCGATGACCTTCATCTCCATGAAGATGATGAGGAAGGCCGTCGGCACGGTCATGAGGAGGATCGCCGTCACCGCGACGACGAAGCGGACGAGGGCGACGTTGGCCTGCAGGAAATCGAGGATCGCCCCGCCCCAGAGGACGAGGACGACGATGAGCGGGATCAGGAGGGCGAGCAGGATCGGGACGGCGATGAAGATGAACTTGCCGGTGATCGTCAACCGGCTCCACGTCCGTCCGACCGCGGCGGTCACTTATCGACTCCGCCCATGATGGGGTCGAGGGAGGCCATGATCGCCATCGTGTCGGCGATGAGGTGGCCCGGCATGAGGAGCCCGACCGACTGGAGGTTGACGAAGCTCGGGTCGTGGATCCGCATCCGGAACGGCTGGTCGGTCCCGTCGGAGATGGCGTACGTCGCCAGCTGTCCGCGCGGCCCCTCGATCCCGGCGTAGGCCCGTCCCGGCCGGGGCCGCAGGAGGCGCGGCAGCTTGGCCATCACCGGTCCGTCGGGCATCTCGTTGATGCACTGGTCGATGATCCGGAGGCTCTGCTTGATCTCGTCCATCCGGAGCAGGTAGCGGGCCAGGCAGTCGCCCTCGGACCGGGTCACGACGTCGAAGTCGAGCTCCGGATAGACGCTGTACGGGTGGGCCCGTCGCATGTCGAAGGGCAGGCCCGTCGCCCGCAGGTTCGGGCCGGAGAGGCACATCCGCAGGGCGGTCTGGCTGTCGATGATGCCGAGGCCGCGCATCCGCCGGACGAAGATCTCGTTCTCGTTCAGGAGCTGCAGCTCCGTCTGGAGCTGGCTCGTGGCGTGGCTCAGCCAGCGCCCGAGTCGGCTCATGAACTCGTGGTTGAGGTCGCCGTTCACCCCGCCGATGCGGAAGTAGTTGAAGAGCATCCGCTGGCCGGCGATGCTCGCCAGCATCTCGACGATCTCGTCGCGCTCGATGAAGCCCCACAGGATCGGCGTCAGGCCGCCGAGGTCGAGGGCCATCCAGCCGACGAACATGATGTGGCTCATGATCCGGTTCAGTTCGCCGGTGAGGACCCGGATGTACTCGGCCCGCCGCGGCACCTGGACGTCGAGGAGCTTCTCGAACGCCATCACCGGCGACCACTCCATGAAGAGGGAGCTCACGTACTCGAGCGGGTCCGTATAGCAGATCGCCTGGTGGTAGTCGGCGTTCTCGCAGAGCTTCTCCACCCCGCGATGGAGGTAGCCGAGGACCGGATCGAGGTCGACGACCTTCTCGCCGTCGATCTTGAGGACGACCCGGAGGACGCCGTGGGTCGATGGGTGCTGGGGCCCGATGTTGATGAACATCTGGCCGTCGCCGAGGGTGTAGAACTCCTCTTCCCGCTCGGTCCGCGGCGGATACGGCGGGATCGGCTCGAAGACCCCGATCTCCTGGTCGAGGATGACCCGCGGGTCGTCCAACGACGGGTGGCCGTGGGGGTGCGCGCGAGGTTCGGTGCCGGCGGTCATCGGTCGCGGCTCACCGGGCGGTCGCCCGACGCACGCGGGCGTCCGGGACGGCCCCGACGGGCGGGTGGACCTGCTCCATGTGGCGGACGCCACCACCCGGCGAGCGGGAGGCGTCGTCGGGCAGGAAGAAGTCCTTGCGGAGCGGGAAGCTCGTGTAGTCGGGCGGCATGTAGATCCGGCGCAGGTCGCGGTTTCCCTCGAAGGTGATGCCGAACATGTCGTAGGCCTCGCGCTCCTGCCACTCGGCGCCCTTCCACAGGAAGGTGACCGTCGGGACGCGCGGATCGTCGCGGGGGAGACCGTCGGCGACCACCCGCAGCCAGTCCGGCGAGGTGTCGCTCCAGAGGTGGTAGACGACCTGCATCACCTCGCCGGTGTCGACGCCGCAGAGATCGCCGAGGAAGCGGAAGCGGAACTCGGGTTCATCGTGGAGCCCACGCACGACGATGGGGACGTCGCCGGCGCCGATCCGTATCTCGGTCTCGTCATGTCGCTGCCGGACGGGGCCGGTCAGGACATCCGCGAAACGCCGCTCGAGGCGGGCCTTGAGCGCTCGGTCCATCCGGTCAGACCTTGTCCGGGACCGTAGGGCCGATCGCGCGCTCCGGCCAGTGGCCTCGCCGATCCTTGACGATCTGCTGGAGCTTCATCATCCCGTAGATGAGGCCCTCCGGACGGGGCGGGCAGCCCGGGACGTAGACGTCGACGGGCATGATCCGGTCGATCCCCTGGATCGTCGAGTAGCTCCGCTTGTAGCGACCGCCCGAGCAGGTGCAGTCGCCCATCGCGACGCACCACTTCGGCTCGGGCATCTGCTCCCACAAGCGCACCAGCGGGCCGGCCATCTTCGTCGTGCAGGTACCCGCGACGATGAGGACGTCGGCCTGGCGAGGGCTGGCCCGGAACGGGAACATCCCCCAGCGGTCCATGTCGTTGACGCTCGTCGCCGCGGACATCATCTCGATGGCGCAGCAGGCCAGGCCCGACAGGAGTGGCCAGAGGCTGTTGGCCCGGAGCAGGTCGAGGACGTAGTCGGCCTTGGTCGGGATCACCTCGAGGGCGCCGCCCCAGCGGGCGTCGTCGCGGGTCGCGATCCCCGACGCCTCGATCTCGGCCAGGTGGGTGATGTCGGACGGACGCCCACCGTCGTAGGCCAGCGGGTTGCTCGACTGCCAGAGGTCGTTGCGGACGACGATCGGCTCGACGAGGGCGCGGTCCCCATCGGAAACAGCCGGCAGGTCGCTCCCCGGCGCCGAATCGCCTCCGGCCCGCGTCCCGGCCGTGGCCGCCCGGGCCTCCGCCGCGCCGGCGTCGCCCTTCACCGCCACGTCAGGACTCCCTTGCGGAGGGCGTAGACGAGCCCGAGGAGCAGGACGCCGACGAACACGAGCATGCTCGTGAACAGGCTCACCTGATCGAGAGCCGGGTCGCGGAAGACGAGTGCCCAGAGGTAGATGAAGACGACCTCGATGTCGAAGGCGACGAACAGCAGGGCGTAGATGTAGAAGCTCAGGCCGAACCGGGCGTGGGTGTCGCCGTACGTGTCGATGCCGCTCTCGTAAGGCAGGCCCTTGTGGAGGTCGCCGCGGTTGCGATGCGAGATCAGCCAGGCCGCCCCGATGGTGAGGATGACGAAGGAGACCCCGGCGAAGGCGAACCCGACGATGTACCAGATCGCGGTCACGTGATCCTCACTCAGCGCACGGCGGCCGTGAGTGGTCGGGGTGCGGCTCAAGGGCTGCGGGCGCGGGAGCAGCGTGCGGCGACCCGCGTCGGCATTCTAGCAGGGGCACCCCTCGTGGCGCCCCTGCCGACGCTCGTGCCCGACCCCTCCCCGGCGGCCCATCCCACGCGTCGATAGGGCTCCTGCCGTACTCGCATAGGGAGATCGCCCTATTGCATCGAGGGCGTCCGCGGCGCCATGGTGCGGCTGCCGGTTCGGCAACCGCCGGGGGACGGCTCGCGAACCTGCACGCGCGCTCGGCGCGAGCCGTCCCCCGACCCTCCTCCTCGGGGGCTACGGCGGCCCCGTGGGCTGCGGATCGGCACTCCCGTCATCGACGACCCCGGACATCCGCGCGTCCGGTGGGACCCGCCGGCCGAGGGCGAGGACCCGGAACGCGCCCAGCGCTCGCGGGTCGATCAGGCGCATGACCGACGCCCGGAGGGCGAGGTATTCCGTCGTCCCGAGGTCGGGATCGGCCTGCCGCGAGCGGAGGATGGCCTCGAGCCCGGCCCCCACGAGGAATCGGGCCTGGGTCATGAGGCCGAGGGTCCGCCAGCCCCGCTCGGCGGCGGCCCGCTCGACCGCGGTGAAGTCGACATGGGCGGTCAGGTCCTGCCGGCCGATCGCCACGAACGGGTCGTCGTGGGCGCGCTGGCCGGAATAGGCGCGCAGCGTGCCGCCGGCCCTGGCCGGCCCGTACAGCTCGATCGCTCGCCGGCCGTAGTCGATGACGAGGCCGAACCCCCGTCCGACCCTCGCGCTCGCGTCGTCCAGCCAGCCATCGATGGCGAGGCAGATCTCCGCCCGGGCGCCGTCGGGCAGCTCGACCGCCTCGGACGCGAGTCGCTCAGCCAGGGCCGGCGTCGACGGCGGGCCGGCGATCTCGGCGAAGCGGCCGCCGACGGAGTCCCAGGTCACGAAGAGCTCGCGGAGGACTCCGGCGACTCGCTCGACGCGGTGGACCGGCAGGGCGTCGACGAACTCATTGGCCAGGACGGTGCCGGCCGCCGGCGCGACGTCGGCCGGCCGCGGGTCGGTCGTCGTGGGGTGGACCGCCGCGGCGCCGGAAGGTGCGGGCGCTGCCATCGCGTCGGGAAAGCCCGCCGCGGCGAGGCGGCTCCGGATCCCCTCGGCGTGGTCGGCGCTGAGCTCGATCGGCTCGTAACGGAGCGCCTCGCGCAGGCCCGAGCCATCGACCTTGAGGCCGGCGAGGATCGACGCGGCCAGCGACCCCGTGCCGGCGCCGTATTCGACGAGGAGGTACGGATCGGGCCGGTCGAGCGCGCGCCACCCCTCGTCGAGTGCCCGGGCCAGCGCCGCCCCGAAGATCGGATGGAGCTCGGGTGCGGTCACGAAGTCGCCCTCCCGGGTCGGCCGGTCGGTCGAGGTGACGTAGTAGCCGTGCCCGGGCTCGGTGAGGGCCACCTCCATGAACCGGGCGAAGGTGATCGGGCCGGTCGCCTCCACCTCGCCGCGAAGGAGGTCGACGAGGACCGGGTCGCTGTCGGGCAACGGCCGCGACTCGGGCGCGACGCGACGGACGCCGGCCTCGAACGTCATCGCCGGCCGCCGTGACCCACGGCCAGCCGGACGCCCGGACCGACGAGCGTGTGGCCGCCGAGGACGATCGGGATCGGGGCGTCGGCGGCGGCGCGCGTCAGCGCCCGCAGCCAGGGATCGGCGATCCCGTCGGGGAGGAGCAGGTCCGAGGCGAAGCGGTCCTCCGCGGCCGGCCATGCCCGCTCGTCGACACCGAGCCGGTGTGCCAAGAGGACACGGCTGTCGACGACGGCCGCGTCGGCGAGCTCTGCCAGCCGTGCCCCGAGCGCCTGGGGCCCGTCGCGGTCGAGGATCAGTCCGAGGACCGACCTCGGCGGCCGATCCGCCCTGGTGGTTCGGTCCCCTCGCCCGCCCACCCCGGGTGTCTGCGCGGCGGTGTCGTCGCCGACCGCGAGGAGCGACGATGCCCTGAGCCCGCGCTCCTCGACGAGGGCCCGGACCCGGCACGACGTGTGCGACTCGAGCCACTGCAGGCTCGCGGTGGAGGTGCGGCCGGAGACGAGCAGCTCGCGCCGGCGATCCGCCGCCACCGCGCGGACGGCGTCGAGGCGACCTCGCAGCCGATCGAGCGTCGGCTCGCGGCGCGCCCGTCCGGTGAGGGCGGCGTCGAGCGGGCTGTCGAGATCGACCTGGAGGCGCCAGCGCGAGCGCAGGTCGGCGACGGTCCAGCCCGCCCGTTCCGCGAGCCAGCGACCGAGGGCGTTGTCGCCCGGCAGGGCGGGGATCGCCGGGAGGTCGGTGGCGTCGGCGATCGCGATCGCGTCGGCCGAGTAACGATTGTTGGCGAGTGCCGTCCGTGGGCCGGCGCTGCCGCTCGCCGCCTCGACGAAGGCGCGTCGATCGGCGCCGGTCGCCAGCGGCATCGAGCCCGACCCGAGGACGATCAGGCCCGCCTCGCGGTCCAGGCCGGCGACGAGGCCGCCGAGTCGCTCGCCGAAGGAGGTATCGTCGGGCCGCCCGACGACGAGGTCGACGTCGTCCGCGCCGGCCTCGCGAAAGCCGCGGCGGTGGCGCTCGCCGTTCTCGAGGCGGACGCGCTCGAGGAGCCGCTCGAGCGGTCCCGCCGACGGGCTCGGCTCGACGTGAAGGATCCTGACGGACGCGCGACGATGGGGCACGCAGGCGAGTCTAGCGAGGAGGTCGGTCGTGGCGGTGGATGGCGCTCGATCGTCCCGGCGTGTCGTCCGCGCCTACGTCGGGCTCGGGGCGAACGTCGGGCCGGCCGCGGAGACGCTCGCGCGTGGGATCCGCGCCCTGGCCGCGCTGCCGGGCGCCAGGCTTCGCGGCGTCTCGCGCCTGTACGCCACCGAACCGTGGGGCGTCGTGGACCAGCCCGAATTCCGCAACGCGGTCGTGGCGCTCGACGTCAGGTCGGGGAGAGACGCGGCGGCCGGCGCGGGCGACCTGCTGGTCGCCCTCAAGGACATCGAACGCGCCTTCGGCCGACAGCAACGGGACCGCTGGGGACCCCGGGAGATCGACCTCGACCTGCTCGTGTTCGGCCGGGCCAGCGTGTCGACCGTCCGTCCGCCCGGCGGTCGATCGGACGATCCGGCCAAGGCCGGTCTGCCGCTGACCGTTCCGCATCCGCACATCGCGGAGCGGCTGTTCGTCCTCGAGCCAGCTCGCCGACCTGGCTCCGGGACTCGTGCCGCCCGGCTGGGCGGAAACGGTCCGGACCGCCCGCGACCGTCGCCGGGCGATCGATGGACCGAGGGCGGCCCGGCCCATCGCCGCCTGGTCCACCGAAACGGGCGGCTGGCTGCCGCCCGGCGATCGCTAGAGCCGGACGCTCGGCGGGCGGCTCCGGTCGAACATGTGGACCGTGTCGACGAAGCGGACCTGCTTCGTCCGATAGGCCATCACGAGCGAGTGGGTCCGGGCCCCGCCACCGAAGAAGCGGACGCCCCGCAGGAGGTCGCCGTCGGTGACGCCGGTCGCCGCGAAGACGACGCTGTCGCCGGAGGCGAGGTCCTCGGTCGTGTAGACCCGCTCCTCGTCGCCGTGGCCCATCGCCGTCGCCCGCCGGCGTTCCTCGTCGTTGCGGAAGCGGAAGCGTGCCTGGATCTCGCCGCCGAGGCAGCGCAGGGCGGCCGCCGTGATGACGCCCTCCGGGGCGCCGCCGATGCCCATGACGGCGTGGACGCCCGTCCCCGAGACCGCGCACGAGATGGCCGCCGACAGGTCGCCGTCGCTGATGAGCTGGATGCGCGCTCCCGCCCCGCGGACCTCGGCGATGAGGCTCTCGTGGCGGGGCCGGTCGAGGATGATCACGGTGATGTCCGACACGCTCCGGCCGAGCGCCGAGGCGATCCGCTGGAGGTTCTCGGTCGGCGACAGCCGGATGTCGACCCGTCCGGCCGCGACCGGCCCGACGCACAGCTTCTCGAGATAGGTATCGGGAGCGTGGAGGAGCCCGCCGCGCTCGGATGCGGCAAGGACCGTGATCGCGTTGGCCTGGCCCATCGCGACGAGGTTCGTCCCCTCGAGCGGATCGACCGCGATGTCGATCGCCTGGCTCGTCTTCCTGTCGTCCTCGCTCTGGCGACCCACGGGCTCTCCGATGTAGAGCATCGGAGCCTGGTCGCGCTCGCCCTCGCCGATGACGATCGTGCCGGCCATGTCGATCTCGTCCATGGTCCGGCGCATCGCCTCGGTCGCCGCCCGGTCCGCCTCCATCCGGTCGCCGCGGCCCATGAAGCGGGCCGACGCGACCGCCGCCGCCTCCGTCACCCGGACCATGTCGAGGGCAAGGAGCTGTTCCACCGCCCGGCTCAGTGGCGGAAATGGCGACGGCCGGTGAAGACCATCGCCAGGTGGTGGCGATCGGCGACCTCGATCGCCATCTCGTCGCGGATCGAGCCGCCCGGCTGGATGATCGCGGTGACGCCGGCGTTGGCCGCCGCCTGGATCCCGTCCGGGAAGGGGAAGTAGGCGTCGGACGCCATCACCGCGAGCTTGGCCCGATCGCCGGCCCGGCGGAGGGCGATCTCGACCGAGACCTGGCGGCTCGCCTGGCCGCCGCCGATGCCGACGGTGGCGGCGCCGCGGGCGAGGACGATCGCGTTCGAGTGGACATGGCGTACCGCCCGCCAGGCGAAGAGGAGGTCGGTCAGCTCCTCGAGGGTGGGTCGACGCTTCGTCACGACCTGGAGCTGGCCCTTGTCGAGGCCGAGCTCGTCCATCGTCTCGACCAGGAGCCCGCCGGCGACCCGCTTGAAGTCGAGCGAGGCGATCCCGTAGTCGCGCAGGCCCTCGGTCGGGTCCGGTGGCACCGCCAGGAGCTCGAGGCCGGTCTTGGGGTTGAGGAGCTCGAGCGCCTCCTGGCTGTAGCCCGGGGCGATGACAGCCTCGTAGCTGTTGGCGGCGATCTCGGCCGCGGTCGCCCCGTCGAGTTCGCGGTTCACGGCGACCGTCCCGCCGAAGCTCGCCACCGGGTCGGTCTCGAGCGCGTGGAGGTAGGCCTCACGGAGATCGTCGTGGGATCCGATCCCGACCGGGTCGGTGTGCTTGGCGATGACGACCGTCGGTCCCGTGAAGTCGCAGGCGGTCGAGTAGGCGGCGTCGAGGTCGAGGAGGTTGTTGAACGACGGCGCGCCGCCCTGGACCTGGGTCGCGTCGGCCAGCGTCCCGCGGCGGTGGGTCGTCTCGCGGTAGAAGGCCGCCCGCTGATGCGGGTTCTCCCCGTAGCGGAGGTCCTCGACCTTCTCGAGGACCATGGCGAGGCGAGTCGGGAAGACCTTGCCGCTGACCTGGTTGAGGTAGGCGGCGATCTCGGCGTAGTAGGCGGCGACCGCGCCGAACGCATCGGCGGCCAGCTGCTGGCGGAACTCCGGCGACACGCCACCGAACTCCCGGAGCTCGCTGACGAGCTGGGGATAGTGCCGCGGGCTGGCCACGGCCGACACGCCGGCGCTGTTGCGGGCGGCGGCGCTCAGGAGGGCCGCCCCGCCGACGTCGATCATCTCGATCGCCTCGTCGATCCGAACGAGCCGGGCGCCGACCTCGGGGGCGAACGGCTTGACGTTGACGACGACGATGTCGATGAGGCCGATGTCGTGCTCGACGAGCTCCTGCAGCTGGGCCGGCACGTCGCGGCGGGCGAGGATGCCGGCGTAGACCGCGGGATGGAACGTCTTGACCTGGCCGCCGACGAGGGGCGGGACGTTGGTCAGCTCGGAGACCGAGCGGACCTCGATGCCGTCGGCGGCGAGCGCCTCGCGTGTCCCGTCGGTCGCGAACATCTCGACATCGAGGGCTCGCAGGTCGCGAGCGAGGTCCGAGATCCCATCGCGGGCAGCGACTGAGAGCAGGGCACGCACCCGGTTCTCCTCCCGTTCCCTCGGAGGTCGTCGACGCCTGTCGGCGGGCCGTGCGGACGGCGTGCGACCTCGGCGGCCGCTGGCCGTGGCCGGTGGCGCGAGTATACCCCGCGTCCATGGCATACTCGGGCTTCGCCGCGGCGTCGCCGCGGACCCGGCTGCCCCCACCGCCGCAGGCAGGAGCGCGAGTCCGTGAACCTCTTCCCCTGGGACTACCTCTTCGTCCCGTTCAACAGCCACAACTTCCACGACATCTTCACGCCGATCGTGGCGGCCTCGGTGATCTGGCTCCTGCTCCTGGTCGTCCTCTACAACGTCCGGACGCGACGGCTGCGCAGCCACGCTCCGTACGTCGACATGTACGAGTGGCTCCTGTGGACGGGCCTGATCACCTTCAGCCTCGTGATCATCTACGCGATCTTCGTCTTCGACTTCTTCTTCGTGCCGATCACCCTGGCCATCGGCCTGGGGACCCTCGTCTGGATCCGGTTCTTCCGCTTCCCGCCGATCTTCGAGATCTACGCGCTCAAGCTCGCCAAACAGCGCTACTACAGCCGCTCGAAGTTCGCCCACCCGGAGTCGACGATCCGGCCGAAGACGAGCCGTCGGGCGGCCGCCAAGCAGGTCCGCGTCGCGCCGTCGAAGCGGAGCCGGAAGCGCCGCTGAGCCGACCATGGAAGTCGTCCGCTTCGGCGTCGGCAACCGGCGCCCGGAGGGTCCGGCCGGGACGGTCGGCCTGACCGGGCGGACCATCCACGCCGACGGTCGCGGCCTCGTGGCCGAGCTCGCCTTCGCCCGCAACGCCCGGATCGCCCCGCACTCCAACCCCAACACGACCTGGTTCGTCGTGATCGAGGGCGGCGGCTGGGTCGGCGTCGACGAGGAGGTCTCTCGGGTCAACGCCGGCGAGGCCGTGCTGTGGCCGCCGGACGTACCCCACGCCGCCTGGACGGAGCACTCCGAGATGCGGGCGATCGTCGTCGAGTTCGCCTCGGCGGACGGCCTCGGCCGGGCGGTCGTCGAGGGCACGGCGGCTCGGGCCCTGGGCAGCGGTGACGCGGAGCCGGGTGAGGGATCGCTCGCGGCCCACGATCGCGACCGCGACGCGACGACGCGCGAGGGCGAGCCCTACTGACGGTCAGTCGCGCAGCCGAGGCTCAGGCCCGGTGGTCGAGCACCGCCCCCAGCTGGCCGAGGATGCGGGCCGTCGCGCCCCAGACATGGAGGCCGTCGATCCGGTAGCCGCCGTAGCGGAGCGGCCAGTCGCCGATCGTCCGCTCCACGATCTCGATCGGGGCGGCCGGCAGGAAGGCCGCGACCGGTGGCTCGAGGATACGGGCGACCTCGGCCGGATCGGCGGTCAGGGCGGGCCGCCGTGCCGTGAGCGCCACGATCGGCTCGATCCTGAAGTCGCTGACCGGGATCCACACCGGGGCGAGCGCGCCGACGACCCGGACCGCGGCGGCGGCCACATCGAGACCGACCTCCTCGGCCGCTTCCCGGAGTGCGGTCGCCCGGTCGTCGACGTCGTCGGCTTCTGCCTTGCCACCGGGGAAACTCACCTCCCCGCTGTGCAGGCCGTCGTAGGTCACCCGCTCGGTGAGGACGAGTCGGGCCTCACCATCGGCGTCGGGGAAGAGCAGGACGAGGACCGCCGCCCGCCGGGCGCCGGCCGGGATGTCGAGACGCGGTCGCAGCCGGCCGTCGGTGAACCGGGGCATGAGGACGTCGGGCCCGTCCGGGAGCGGGCCAGCGAGCGGGTCCGGCCCGTCGAGGAAGCCGGCGATGGCGTCGAACGACAGGCTCATCGGGGAATCCTAGCCCGCGACACCGCTGGGTCAGGGGCCGCCGGCGGACCGAGGCGCCGACCGGGGCTCGCCCGTCCGCTCAGTTGACGAGCTCGCCGCCCGTTCGCTCCTTCGGTTCGGGCTCGTCGATGTCCGGCAGGTCGAGGAGCGATCGCCGCCCCTTGCCCTTGCCGTTCGCTCCGCCGCCGTTCCGGCCGCCGTTGGCCGCGCCGGCCGTGACCCGGGCGTCGCGGCGAGCGTCCGCCTCGACGGCGACCGAGGCCCGGTCCGTCGAGAAGACGAGCGTCCCACCGATGACGTCGGCATCGGCGATCACTCGGTCGCCGGGCCGGAACTGCCCCTCGAGGAGCGCCCGCGCGAACGGGTTCTCGACGAGGCGCTGGATGGTCCGCTTGAGCGGCCGCGCCCCGAAGGCCGGGTCGTGGCCCTCGCGGGCGATGAGGGCCCGGGCGGCCGGTGTCAGCTCGAGGGTCAGGTCCTGGTCGGCCAGCCGTCGCGACAGGTCGGCCAGGAGGAGATCGACGATCGCGGCGAGATCGGCGTCGGTAAGGGCGTGGAAGACGATCACCTCGTCGATCCGGTTGAGGAACTCGGGCCGGAACTGGAGGCGCAGCGACTCGGTCACCTGGGCCTTCATCTGCTCGTACGCCTCAGCCGCCGCGGCGTCGCCCCGACCGGCGAAGCCGGCGATGAACTGCGACCCCACGTTCGAGGTCATGATCACGACGCGTGTTCTTGAAGTCGACCGTGCGGCCCTGGCTGTCGGTCAGGCGGCCGTCGTCGAGGACCTGGAGGAGGACGTTGAAGACGTCCGGGTGGGCCTTCTCGATCTCGTCGAGCAGGATCACCTGGTACGGGCGGCGGCGGACGGCCTCGGTCAGCTGGCCGCCCTCCTCGTAGCCGACGTAGCCGGGAGGCGCCCCGACGAGTCGCGAGACGGCGAACTTCTCCATGTACTCGCTCATGTCGATGCGGACCATCGCCTGCTCGTCGTCGAAGAGGAACTCGGCGAGGGCCCGGGCGAGCTCGGTCTTGCCGACCCCGGTCGGGCCGAGGAAGAGGAACGACCCGATCGGCCGGCGCGGGTCCTTGAGGCCCGCCCGGGCGCGGCGGACCGCGTCGGAGACCGCGGCGATCGCCTCGTCCTGGCCGACGACCCGGTCGTGGAGGCGATCCTCCATCCGGATGAGCTTGGCCGTCTCGCCCTCGAGCAGCTTGGTGACCGGGATGCCGGTCCAGGCGGCCACGATCCCGGCGATGTCGTCGGCGCCGACCTCCTCCTTGAGGAGGCGGCCCGTGCCCTGGAGGGCGCTCAGTGCCGCCTCCTCGGTGCGGAGGCGTTCCTGGAGTTCGACGAGGGTGCCGTACTTGAGCTGGGCGGCCGTGCCGTAGTCGGCCTCGCGCTCGGCCTGATCGACCCGGACCTGGAGACCCTCGAGCTCTGACTTGGTCGACCGGATGGCGGCGATGGCGGTCTTCTCGGCCTCCCAGCGCTGCTTCATCCCGCCGCTCTCCTCCTCGAGGTCGGCGAGCTCGCGCTCGAGCGCCTCGAGGCGGGCCTTCGAGGCGTCGTCCGATCTCCTTGCGCAGCGCCTCGCGCTCGATCTCGAGCTGGATGCGGCGTCGCTCCAGCTCGTCGAGCTCGACCGGCATCGAGTCGATCTCCATCCGCAGCCGGCTGGCCGCCTCGTCGACGAGGTCGATCGCCTTGTCGGGCAGGAAGCGCTCGGTGATGTAGCGGTCCGACAGGGTCGCCGCGGCGACGAGCGCCGAATCGGTGATGCGGACCCCGTGGTGGACCTCGTAGCGCTCGCGGAGGCCGCGCAGGATCGAGATCGTCTCCTCGACCGACGGCTGGTCGACGAGTACCGGCTGGAAGCGCCGCTCGAGGGCGGCGTCCTTCTCGATGTGCTTGCGATACTCGTCGAGGGTCGTCGCTCCGATCGTGTGGAGCTCGCCCCGGGCGAGCATCGGCTTCAGCAGGTTGCTGGCGTCCATCGCGCCTTCGGCCGCACCGGCGCCGACGACCGTGTGGAGCTCGTCGATGAAGAGGATGACCCGCCCTCGGAGTCCTTGATCTCCTTGAGGACCGCCTTGAGGCGCTCCTCGAACTCGCCGCGGAACTTGGCCCCGGCGATGAGGGCACCGAGGTCGAGCGAGACCACCCGCTTGTCGCGGAGCGTCTCCGGCACGTCGCCGCGGACGATCCGCTGGGCGAGCCCCTCGGCGATGGCGGTCTTGCCGACGCCGGGCTCGCCGATGAGGACCGGGTTGTTCTTCGTCCGCCGGGACAGGACCTGGATGACCCGGCGGATCTCCTCGTCCCGCCCGATGACCGGGTCGAGCTTGCCGGCCCGGGCCTCGGTGGTGAGGTCGCGGCCGTACTTCTCGAGCGCCTGGTAGGTCGACTCGGGGTTGGCCGAGGTCACCCGCTGGCCGCCGCGAACGCTCTGGAGCGCGCCGAGGATGGCCTCGCGGCCGGCACCCGCCGCCTCGAGGAGCGACTGTCCCTCGCCGCCGACCTCGGCCACGCCGAGGAGGAGGTGCTCGGTCGAGACGTATTCGTCGCCGAGCCGCCGGGCCTGCTGCTCGGCGAGCTCGATGGCCCGGGTCGCCCGCCGGTCGACGGTGAGCGAGCCGCCCTGGACCCGGGCCCGGCGGGCGAGCGCCGAGGCGAGCTCGCCACGGAAGGCGGGCAGGTCGACGCCGAGCCGGCGGAGGGTCTCGGCGGGGATCCCGTCGTCCGGTTCGATGAGTGCGGCGAGGAGGTGCTCGGCGTCGAGGACCGGGCTGTCGAGGTTCCGGGCCAGCTGCTGGGCGGCGACGATCGCCTCCTGGGCCTTCTCGGTGAATCGGTCGAGTTTCATGGCTGCTTCACTCGCTGGGGGGGTGGCGGAGCTGGGCGGGCATCAGGCGATGCCGGCCCGTGGATCGGGCTGGTCTACGAGGTCGAGGAACATGCGGGCCGCCGTCGTCGCGTCGGCCGACAGGTTCGCCGGCAGGACGACGCGGGTGCGCACGATGAGGTCGCCGCTCGTGTCCTTGTTGAGGACCGGCATGCCCTGGCCCTTGAGGCGGAACGCACGGCCGTTCTGGGTGCCGGCGGGGACGGTGAGGAGGACCCGGCCGCGGAGCGTCTTCACCGGCACCTCCCCGCCGAGGAGCGCCTCGCGGAGGGTGATCGGCAGCTCCCGCTCGAGGTCCTCTCCCTTGCGGGTGAACGTCGGGTGGGGCCGGATGGTCGTGACGATGTACAGGTCGCGACCGGAGCCGCCCTTGCCGCCGAGGCGGATCCGGCTGCCGGTGTCGACGCCGCGGGGGATCGTCACCTCGAGGCGCTTCCCGTCGACCTCGACGAGGCGGCTCGTGCCGTGGAAGGCCTCCTCGAGGGTCAGCTCGGCCGGCGCCTCGGCGACACCGCGCGCCGCCCGCCCGTCGGCCTGCCGTCCGCCGGTCGCGCCGGGACCGCCCGCCCCGCCGCCGGATGTGCCGCCACCGGCCGACTCGAAGCCCATCCCGGCGAGGACGTCCTCGAGGCTCTGCCCGTCGCGGGTCTGGGTCCGAGTGGTACTGCGTCTGCCCGAGTCGCCCGTGGCGCCCGCCGCTCCGGCGGCGGCCCCGCCGAAGAAGGTTCGGAAGAAGTCGGAGAAGCCACCGGCGTCACCGCTCGAGCGGAATTCGTAGCGGACGTTGCCGCCGCCGGGCTGGGAGAAGCCGGCGAACGGCCCACCGGGACCGAACGGATCGGCCGACCCGCCGGCCCGGGAGTAGGACTCCCACTCGGCGCCGAGCGTGTCGTACTGCTTCCGCTTGGCCGGGTCGGACAGGACCGCGTTGGCCTCGTTGATGTCCTTGAAGCGGCGCTCGGCCGCCTTGTCGTTCGGCTTCACGTCCGGGTGGTGCTCCCGGGCGAGCTTGCGGAAGGCCTTCTTGACGTCGGCCTGGCTCGCGCTGCGAGGCAGGCCGAGGATCTTGTAGTAGTCCTTGTAGTCCACGGTTCAGGTCCTCCGGGCGACGGCCGCCGTCGACCGGGGCGCGGACGCCCCGGACCGGACGGCAGCGCGGCCCGCCACCTGGTCTCCCGGACGATTCAGTCGACGTCCCGTCCGTGCGCGGGAGCCGAGGCCCCCCGCCGTCGACGGGTCGCGGCCATCACCGGCGGCTGGTCCGCCGGCGGGAAGCTCGGTCGACGGACCGCCGGATCGCCTTCGCGCTCCGCGGTCGGCTTGTCGGTCGAGCCGTCCGGTGTCGTCTTGGCCGGCTTGGCCGCCAGGGGGGTCGGGTGGCGCCGGAGCGCCGCCTCGAGGACCTGCTCGGCCGAGTCGACCAGGACGATCTTGATCTGCTTGCGGATCTCATCGGGGATGTCCCGAAGGTCCTTCTCGTTCTTGCGCGGGATGATCACCGTCTTGGCCCCCGAGAGGTGGGCCGCGAGGATCTTCTGCTTGAGGCCGCCGATCGGCAGCACCCGGCCGCGCAGGGTGATCTCGCC
This sequence comes from uncultured Chloroflexia bacterium, assembly GCA_963745405.1. Taxonomy (GTDB): domain Bacteria; phylum Chloroflexota; class Limnocylindria; order Limnocylindrales; family CSP1-4; genus C-114. The sequence goes on from CAVUWY010000002.1 coordinate 1,249,309, forward strand.
GGTCATCGCCACGTCCTTGCGGACGGGGATGCCGGTGAAGGCGCTGACCATGGCGGTGGCCATCGTGATCCCCGCCGACGGACCGTCCTTGGGGGTGGCTCCGGCCGGGACATGGATGTGGAGGGTGTTCTTCTCGAAGACCTCGCGCTCGATGCCGAGCGAAGCCGCGTTGGCTGCGGATCCACGACAGGGCCGCCCGGGCCGACTCGCGCATCACCTCACCGAGCTGGCCGGTGAGGATGAAGTCCTCCTTGCCCTCCATCTTCGTCACCTCGATGGCGACGACGTCGCCGCCGACCTCGGTGACGACGAGCCCGGTCGCCGAGCCGGTCTGGTCCTCTGGCTCGAGCTCACCGTATTCGAAGCGCGGCGGGCCCAGATAGAGCTCGAGCTTCTTGATGTCGACGACCGTCTTGCGCGTCCGTCCCTCCGCGACCGTGCGGGCGACCTTGCGCATGATGTTGGCGATCTCGCGCTCGATGTTCCGGACGCCGGCCTCGTGGGTATAGGCCTGGACGAGCTCGAGGCATCGCCTCGTCGGTGATCTCGATGTGCTTCGGCTTGAGGCCGTGGTTCTCCATCTGCTTGGGGATGAGGAACTTGCGGGCCGATGCTCGATCTTCTCGTTCTGGGTGTAGCCGGGCAGGGCGATGATCTCCATCCGGTCGCGGAGCGGAGCCGGGATCGGGTCGAGGAGGTTGCCGGTGGCGATGAACAGCACCTTGCTGAGGTCGAACGGCACCTCCAGGTAGTTGTCCTGGAACGTGTTGTTCTGCTCCGGGTCGAGGACCTCGAGCAGGGCCGAGCTCGGGTCGCCCCGGAAGTCCATCCCGATCTTGTCGACCTCGTCGAGCATGAAGACCGGGTTGTTGGAACCGGCCGTCTTGATGTTCTGGATGACCCGGCCGGGGAGGGCGCCGATGTAGGTGCGCCGGTGACCGCGGATCTCGGCCTCGTCGTGGATGCCGCCGAGGCTCATCCGGACGAACTTGCGACCCATCGCCCGGGCGATGCTCTTGCCGAGGCTCGTCTTGCCGACGCCGGGAGGCCCGACGAAGGCGAGGATGGGGCTGCGGATCTGGTCGGCCAGGGTGCGCACCGCGAGGTACTCGAGGATGCGCTCCTTGATCTTCTCGAGGCCGTAGTGGTCCTCGTCGAGGATCTTGGCGGCCTCCTTGATGTCGAGCAGGTCGGTCGTCGAGACGTTCCACGGCAGGCCGACGAGCCAGTCGACGTAGGTGCGGATGACGCCCGACCTCGGGCGAGGCCGAGGGGATCCGGCTCATCCGGTCGATCTCCTTGATCGCCCGGGACTTGATCTCCTCCGGCATGCCGGCGGCTTCGACCTTGTCGCGCAGCTCGTTGATCTCGGCCTGCTGCGGGTCGTCCTCACCGAGCTCGCGCTGGATGGCCTTGAGCTGCTCGCGGAGGATGTACTCGCGCTGGGTCTTGTCCATCTCGGACTTGACTTCGCTCTGGATCCGACCCTTCAGCTCGAGGATCTCGACCTGGCGGGCGAGGAAGCCGCTGACGAGCTTGAGGCGCTCGACGACGTCGATCGTCTCGAGGAGCTCCTGGCGCTGCTCGGTCGACATGTCGGGGCTGTAGGCGACCATGTCGGCGAGGAGCCCGGGCTCGGTGATGTTGCGGGCGGCGACGGCCGCCTCCGGCGGGACCGGCGCGCCGTTGGCGACGTACTGCTCGATCTGCGCCTGGACCGTCCGCATGAGCGCCTCGACCTCGACGCCGGCCGGCGTCGTCGTCGTCGAGCTCCTCGATGCGGGCGACGATGTAGGGGCTGGTGCTGACGAAGCCGCTGACGCGGATGCGGCCCTGGCCCTGGACGATGGCCCGGACGGTGCCGTCCTGGAGCTGCACGACCTGGGCGATCTTGGCGAGCGTCCCGACTTCGTACAGCTCGGCGGGCTCCTCGATGTCTTCCTGCTCGGCCTGCCGCTGCGTCACGAGGGCGATCGGGCCACCAGCCGGCGACCGCGGCGTTGAGCGCGTTGACGCTCTTCTCGCGACCGACCTGGAGCGGGCACGATCATCTCGGGGAAGATGACCGTCTCGCGAAGCGCGACGAGGGGCAGCTCTCGCGGCCCCGTCGCTCGCTGCGATGCGCTCGGCGCGGCGGGCTTCTTGTCCGCCGTCGTCTTCTTGTCCTCCGGCTTGGAGGTCTTCTCGGCCATCAGGCTCTCCTCGGCGTGGCGGCGGGCCTGCCCGTCGCCGGTCCATTGTGTCGGTCGTTCGCGCGGTCGTCGTCCGCGGATTCGCGGGCGGCTATCCCTTCGTCGTACAGAGCCTCGAGGATGCGAGCCCCGAGGCGCTCTTCCAGCTCGAACAGGAGCCGGATCCCGGCCAGGTTCACGCCCCGATCCTGGGTGAGGTGACGGATCCACAGGATCCGCCGGATGTCGTCCTCGCTGTAGAGACGGATGTTGGTCGGAGTCCGGGCCGGACAGACCAGTCCTTCATCCTCGTAGATGCGCAACGTCCGCGGATGGACGCTGACGATGCCGGCTGCGCCACGCTGATCACGTAGACGGGCCGCGTCGGGTCCCGTTCCGTCTGTCGGAGCAGCTCGACGACTGTCACGAGTGCTTCGCGTGCTCGCGCGCAATCGCGTCCGGCGATCGCCGCGGCATCGGCACGTCCGGTCGACTTCCTGCAGACGTCGTCGGACGAGTCGATCCCCGGATGCTAGAACCCTGACAGATGCATCGTTGTCAAGTGTTCTGCGGCCAGTGCTGCGACGATGCTCGCATGGCCGGCGTCGACGGCGCGGGCCGGTCAGGCCGCGTCCGGCCGCGTCGGCCGAGGCCCGGTCGCAGCCCGGCTCGGCGCTCAGGCGCCGTCGCCGATGAGCTGGGCGTGGAGCGCCTCTTCGCATTCGGCCCGACCGATGGCGATGACCTTGTCGCCCTCGACGAGGATCGTGTCCGGCCGGAGCGGCATCGCCCGGCCGTCGCGGACGACCGCGAAGAGCGAGCAGCCCTCGGGGATGGCCAGGTCGTTGGGCGCCAGGCCGATGGCCGGCGAGCCGGCGAGGAGGGGCGCCTCGATGAGCTCGAGGTCGGAGCCGCCGAGCGTGCCGAGGTGGAGCAGCTCGTGGACCGGGATGTCCTGCTCGATCGAGCCGAGGATCATCCGCGTCGGGCTGATGATCTCGTCGACGCCGAGGTGCTTGAAGAGGGCCTCGTTCTTGGGGTTGTTCACCCGGGCGATCGTCCGCGGGACGTCGAAGTGATGCTTGGCCATCTGGCAGATGACGAGGTTGTCCTCGTCGTCGCCGGTCACCGCCGCGACGATGTCGGCCCGGTTCGCGCCCGCCTCGCCGAGGTACTTCCCCTCGCAGCCGTCGTGGGCGAGGACGATCGAGCCGATCTCGTCGGCGATCTGGGCCGCCCGGCCCGGATCCTTCTCGAGGAGGACGACCTCGTGGCCGGCCTCGACGAGCTCCTTCGACAGGTAGTAGCCGACCTTGCCCCCGCCGACGACCAGGACGAACACGATCAGGCCTCCCGCGATGTCATGGGTCCGGCCACGGCAGGGCCGGTCCCGGGGCCCGCCGCCGACGCCCCGTTCGAGGCCGCCCCGACCGGCGCGTCGTGGCTGCCGCCGGGGTGATGGTGGCCGGTCGGCGCGTTCACGCCGCGGGGACCCTCGTTGGGCAGGCCGGCGTAGGCCAGGACCGCGTCGAGCATGAGATCGGTCCGGCAGATCGTGGCGAGCCCGAGGTCGGCGTAGGCGACGGCGCGCAGCGGGTCGTTGATCTTGGCCACGACCCGGCGGCAGCCCAGCGCCTCGGCGGCGAGCTGGGCGGACATCGTGTTGCGGTTGTCGCCCTCGGTCAGGGCCAGGAACAGGTCGGCCCCCTCGGCGCCGGCCCGGCGCAGGACGTCCTCGTCGGTGCCGTCGCCGCGGATCGCCGTCCCCCGGAACGACCCGTCGAGCTTGTCGAATGCCGTCGTCGAGCGGTCGATGATGACGACCTCGTGGCCGGCCCGGTCGAAGGCCTCGGCGACGACCGCGCCGACGCGGCCGCAGCCGACGATCACCGTCTTCATGCTCCCTCCTCGGGGATCGGTTCCCTCGCCACCCAGACAGCGCAGCGAGCGTTCTTCAGGACGTAGGGGATGGTCCGGCCGATGGCGAAGTCGCCGCCGAACCGCTTCCGGTAGGGCAGGCCGAGGATGAGCAGGTCGGCGTCGCGCTCGGAGGCCTCGTCGACGAGGGCCGCTCCCACGTCGCGCGCCTGGAGAAGGACCGGTTCGAACCGGAGATGGCCCTTCTCGGCCACCTGCTCGGCCAGATCGAGCACGCGCTGGGTCTCCTCACTGCGGCCGGCCACGTCCGCGTCCAGCGGCAGGGTCCAGTCGATCTCGACCACGTGGACCGCCACGATCTCGGCCTTGTGCGGCCTTCCGAGCTCGATGGCGAGGCGCAGGACCAGGCGATCCGTCGGTCCACCATTGAGGGCGACGACCGCACGCTGGAAGGCCCCCGGCGGGTCGTGGTCGGACACCGCGAGACGATACCACCGCGTCGATCGGGTGGCCGCCCGGTCCTCGCGTCAGGCGCTCGGTGTCGTCGGCGGGACCGGAGGCGGGACGATCGGCGGGTGCGGTACGGGCGGGTGAGGCGCAGCCGTGGCCGCGGTGGGATGGTCGCTCGACGGTGGGCGGTCGGCCCCGGGCGGCGGGTGCTGGTCGAAGAGTGACGTCTCCTCGCGCCGGTACGGCACGTTGACGACGACCGTGTTCGGCCGGCCGATGAGGGCCGCCCGCATCCGCTTCGAACTCTGGTTGTAGAGGATCCGCTCCCACCAGTTCCGGGCCACGTACTCCGGGACGACGATGAACGTGATCGGGTCCTCCTTGTCCGGCGGCCAGGCACGGTCGAGGACGTCGAGGTAGGCGAGCAGCGGCCCGACGAGGGCGCGATACGGCGACTCGACGATGACGAGCGGAACGCCGGAGACCCGTCGCTCCCAGTCGGCCCGGGTCGCGGCCGCCTCCTCAGGGTCGTCCGAGATGTAGACCGCCCGGACGTCGTCGCTGATCGAGCGGGCCACGTTGACCGCCTGGACGACGGCCCGGTTGAGGCCCGGGATGGGGACCACGACCCGCTCCTCGCGATGGGGCGGGGTGACGACCTGGTCGGGCCGCAGGGCGAGGTGCCGCCTCGAGGCCGCGTACTGGCGGTAGATGAAGAGCATCCCCCCGACGAGGATCGGGATGAGGATGACGACGAGGTAGGCGCCGTCGCGGAACTTAACCGAGACGACGACGACGAGGACGATCGCGGTGAGGACGCCGCCGAACGCGTTGACCGCGGCTCGCCAGTGCCAGCCCGGCTCGCGGACCGAGAACCAGTGCTTGACCATCCCGGTCTGCGACAGGGTGAAGCAGACGAACACGCCGACCGAATAGAGCGGGATGAGGGCGTGGGTGTCGCCGTTGAAGGCGACGAGGAGGCCGAATGCGATCGCCGCCAGGAGGACGATGCCGCGGCTGTAGGCGAGGCGGTCGCCCCGGTAGCTGAACTGGCGGGGCATGTAGCCGTCCTCGGCCAGGATGGCGGCCAGCCGGGGGAACGCGTTGAAGCTCGTGTTGGCGGCCAGGAAGAGGATGAGCGCAGTCGCCGCCTGGAAGACGATGAACAGCGGGCTGTTCGGGCCGAAGGCGATGCCGGCCACGAGGGCGATGACCGTCGGGCCGCCGCTGTTGTCGGCCGACGGGACGACCGCGTAGGCGTGGGCGACGATCGTGACGCCGACGAAGATCACGCCGAGGAGGACGGCCATCGAGATCATCGTGTTGGCCGCGTTGCGAGCCTCGGGCGGCTTGAACGCGGGGACGCCGTTGGCGATCGCCTCGATGCCCGTCAGGGCGACCGACCCGCCGGCGAAGGCGCGCAGGAGGAGGAACAGGGTGAGCGCCTCGGCCCCCGGAGCGACCGCCTCCGGCTGGGGCGGGATCGGCGCCGCGCTGCCGTTGACGATGCGGATCGCGCCGATGACGACGATGAGCAGGGCCAGGCCGGCGAACAGGTAGGTCGGGATGGCGAAGATGTTGCCCGACTCCCGGAGCCCCCGAAGGTTGCCGATCGTGATGAGGCTGATCGAGACGAACGCGATCTCGATCCGGAAGTCGTACGCCTGCGGGACGACCGACTGGATCTGCTGGATGGCCGAGGCCGTCGACACCGCCACCGTCATGACGTAATCGATGAGGAGGGCCGCCGCCGCGATGAGCCCGAAGATCGGGGCGAGGTTCTGGCGGGCGACGACGTAGGCGCCGCCGCCGTTCGGGTAGGCCCGGCAGACCTGGCGATAGGAGAACGAGACCACGGTCAGCATCACGACGATTGCGACCGATACGCCGATCGAATAGGCGAGCGCGCCGGCGGCCGCGGCGACGACGAGGACGCGGAGGATCTCCTCGGTCGCGTAGGCCGAGGAGCTGATCGCGTCAGAGCTGAAGATCGCCAGCGCCTTGACCTTGGACAGGCGCTCGCCGATCTCCTCCTCGGTCGCCAGGGGACGGCCGAAGACGACCGCCCGGACACGGGCGATGAACCGGCCGGTGGGCGTGAGCGGCCGGCTGGCGGCCTCCTTGGCTACGAGCGATCCGGCGCCGGTGTATCGGAAGTAGGGGGCGTGCGGACGTTCGACCCGCACCCGCCGGTCCGCGATCTTGCGCCCGGGGAGCGGGCGCCGGCCGCCGATCATCGGCGGCGAGCCGCGGTCAAGACGGTCTTCACGAGGGCTCCGTTCGACGGTTGATCGTGCAGGAGGCTACCACGTCGGCACGGTCGCCTCAGGCCCCACGATCGAGGCGGGCGACGAGGCGGCTCGGCAATCCTGCGTGGCGCATCGCCGCCTGCGTCGCCGCGATGTCATAGGCGGTCCGCTGCCACTCCACCCGCCCGGTCACGGTGTCGAGGACGAGCCAGCTGGCGGTGACGATCCCGTCCCGCGGCTGGCCGACGCTGCCCGGGTTGAGGAGGGTGCGCTGGCTGTCGAGGTCGAGGACGTGACCGAGACCGGGGACGATCTCGCGTACACGCGGGCGGCCGACCCGGAATGCCACCGGCAGGTGGGTATGGCCGAAGAGGGCGTGGGGCGTCGCGAACGAGGACAGGTTCGCCGCGGCGATGCGCGAGTCGAGGATGTACTCCCAGGTAGGATCGCGGGGGCTGCCGTGGACCATCGTGAAGTCGCCCTCGACGAGGCGATCGGGCAGCGCCGCCAGCCACGCCGCGGTCGGCTCGGCGATCCGGTCGCGGGTCCACTCGATGGCGGCCCGCGCGTCGGCGTTGAACCACTCGATCTCGTCGCCACCGACGGCGGCCCGGTCGTGGTTGCCGGCCACGCCTACCGCCCCGATCGAGCGGAGGCGCTCGACGACTTCGTCGGGCTCGGGCCCGTAGCCGACGATGTCGCCGAGGACGCGGACCCCGTCGACCGTCCCCACCGCGGCGAGGACGGCATCGAGGGCGGCCAGGTTGGAGTGGATGTCGGACAGGACCGCGAGGCGCATCGGGGGTCAGCGTAGCGCGGCGGAGGGTGCCCGGCGGCTGCGCGCGCACGTGGCGCCGCGGCACGTCGTCACCACGGGTGCCGTCGACGGAGGGCCGGGTCGCGCGGCCAGCCGGCCGGTGTCTGTGCCACCTTCTCGACGACAACGAGGACGTGATCGGCGAGGCCGTCGACGGCGACGGGCTCGATGCGCGGGCGCGACCCGCCGAGGACCTCGGCGGCTCGCTCGGCGGCCGCCAGCTCACCGTCCGTCCCGAGCTCGCCGGTCGCGGCGCGGCGCTTCCAGGCGATGAGGGCGCCGCCCGGGGCGGCCAGCGGCAGGCCGAGCTCGACGAGATCGGCGAGCGAGCCGACGGCACGGGCGGTGACGGCATCCCAGCGCTCCCGGTGATGGCGATCGGCGGCCAGGGTCTCGGCCCGCGTGGCGGCGACCGCGACCCGCGGCCGCAGCCCGAGGGCGTCGAGGACGGTGGCGAGGAACGTCGCCTTCTTGCCGACCGACTCGACCAGCACCGTGCGCTCCGCCGGCGTGGCGATGGCGAGGGGGAGGCCGGGATAGCCGCCGCCGGACCCGAGGTCGAGGATCGTCCTCGCGCCGCGCGACCGCAGGACGGCGACGGCGGAGAGGCTGTCGAGGACGTGATCGCGGGCGACCGCGGTCGGCTCGCGGATCGCGGTGAGGTTGATCGCGGCGGTCCAGGCAAGGAGGAGCCGGACATGGTCGTCGATGGCCGAGCGCGCGTCCGTGTCGAGACGCAGGCCGAGCTCGACGAGGCCGGCATCGAGCGTCTCGGCGTAGCCCGTCGGCAATGCCGGAAGGGAAGCGACGTCCGTCGGGAGCGGGTCGCGGCGGTCGGTCACGCACCCTCCTCAAAGGTCGTGCGCGAGTCCACCGGCGCTCCGCTCCCGGCGTCGTCTTCGGCGCACCGCCGGGCTCGGATCGGTCTTCCGCGGCTCATCCGGTTCACGGCCGGGTCTCCCCGAAACCCCTCGTGAGCCACGTTACCCTACGGCGTTGCCGGAGTGCGGATGCCGGACGTTACGGGCGGGACAACGGCGTGTCAACGGACTTGTCCACGAATCCCCAGTCCGTCCACACGTTGGTGGATAACCCGACGTCCCGACGGCTCTCGGCCCGAGTGATCGGGGTCAGGCGGGGGACGGTGTGTCGGGCCGGCCGATGCGCCCGTCGCGGCTGGTGCTCCCGTCACGGCTCGGGCTGCCGTCGCGGTTCGCGCTGCCGTCGATGGAGCGCAGGCGGACGGCGGGATGGCTGGCCGCGCTCCGTGGCGAGACGACCAGCGGCACGTCCGGGGGCGGCAGGATCCGCGGCAGGGGCAGCGGATACGGGCGTGGCTCCGACGTGAGGTCGGTCCCGGCGCTCTCCCGGCGGCCGGCCTGGATGGCCCGCAGGACCGCTCGTTCCTCGAGCCGGATCTCCTCCGCGGCGATCGCCCGGGCGAGGCCTGTGCCGACCTCGCCGGCCGGGACGGCGGTGGACGCCGGCAGGGCGAGGAGAAAGGTCGATCCGGACCCCGGCACGGAGGCCACGCCGAGGTCGCCGCCCATCGCCCGGGCGAGGTCACGGGCGATCGGCAGGCCCAGCCCGGTCCCGGTGATCCGCTCGTGATCGCTCATCCGGTAGAAGCGCTCGAAGATGCGGATCCGGTCCTCGGGCTCGATGCCGCGGCCGTCGTCGCGGACCGCAACGAGCGCGACGGACCCCTCGAACGAGGCGGCGATCTCGACGGTCCCGCCGACCGGGCTGAACTTCACGGCATTGCCGGCGAGGTTGGTGACGATCTGCTCGACGCGGCGGCGGTCTCCGACGGCGGTCCGCAGGCGAGGCGGCAGGTCGGATCGGAGGGCCACGCCGCGGTCGATGGCGATCGGCTCGAGCTGATGGACGACCCGGCTGCCGACCTCGTGGACGGAGACCGGCCGGGCCTCGAGGTCGAGGCTGCCCGACTCGAGGCGCGACAACTCGAGGAGGTCGGCCACGAGCTCGGTCATCGAGCCGACGATGGCCTGGCTCCGCTCGAGGAAATCCCGTTCCGTCGCGGAGTCGTCGATCCGGCCGCCGAGGACGAGGTCGAGATAGCCGTTCAGGCCGGTGAGCGGCGTCCGCAGCTCGTGGGCGACGGTCGAGACGAAGGTCGCCCGCTGGGCCTCGCCGGCGCGCAGCTCGGCGAGCTCGCGCTCGACGGCGAGGCGTTCGGTGACGAGAGCCAGCGCGACCGCGGCGTGGCGGGCGAGGTTGGCCGGCAGCCGATCGTGGACGGCCCGGCCCCGCGCAGCGTCGGCGAAGTCGAAGCCGAGGACGGTGCCGCCGGCCCCGGGGATGGTCAGGCTGGCGTAGTGGGTGGGAGCGCCGCGGAGCGGGTGGATCACCGCCGCTCCGCCGAGGCTGTGGCGCTGGACGACGATGGCGACGGACGCCGGCCCGGACGCCGCCCGATCGGCGCGCGATCGCGGGGCCTCGGCGTCGAGCCACGCTCCGAGGGCCGTCGCCGCATCGATCGGTTCGTGCTCGCCGACGGAGACTGCCACCCGGCGGGGCGTGCCGGTCGAGAGGACCGCCGCCCGGCGGGCCCCGACCGTTCGGGCGAGGAGGCCGAGCATGCCGGCCAGCCGGTCCTCGGCCGGAAGGTCGGCGGCGAGGATGTCGAGCGACCGGGCGAGCAGCCTGGTCTCCTCCTGGGCGACCCGGTCGGTCACCCGTCGCTGGGCGACCCGGCGCTCCACGAAGAGCGGCGGCGGGGTCACGATAGGCGCCACGACGGGCAGCCGCATCGGGGGGCGGTCGGTCATGGTACCGATGGTGCGTGGACGCAGCAGCCGAAGGTATCCCCCGACCGGTCCTCCCGACCGGCCCGTTGGTACCGGATCAGGCGGGGCGACCGCCGCTGCGGACGGGTCGCCCGAGCGTCCGGCGGACGACGTCCATGACCTCCTCGACGTAGGCGTCTGCCTCACCCTGCTCGGCGGCGGTCCGGACGCAGCCCTGGACGTGGTCTTCGAGGACGAGGATCGCGAGGGAATCGACCGCGGCGCGAAGGGCCGCCGTCTGCTGGAGGATGTCGACGCAGTACTCCTCGCGCTCGATCATCCGGGCGATGCCGCGGACCTGGCCCTCCATCCGCGACAGGCGGCGGGCGAGCTGGGCGCGATCCTTCGAATAGGAGTGGCGGAAGTCGGCCGGTGGCGGTGCGGGCTTGCTGCGCCGGCCGCTCGGGGCGGGTGTGGTCATCGGCGGACTATACCCCATGGGAGTATCCGGCGGTGCCGCCGCCGGCCGGCGGCGGAGCTCCCGGCCGGCCGGTCGTGCCGCGGTCGGCGGGCGACCCGGTACACTGGGGCCCGATGGACTCGTCGGCCGCATCGCGACCCGCCTTCGCGCACGCCAGCGAGGCGGAGTTCGCACGGATCCTCGATTTCTACGAGGTCCGCTGGGAGTACGAGCCCCACACCTTCCCGATCCTGTGGAACCTCGACGGGGCTGTCGTCGAGAGCTTCGCTCCGGACTTCTTCCTGCCCGACCTCGGCCTCTACGTCGAGATGACGACCCTCCGCCAGAGCCTCGTGCGGCGGAAGAACCGCAAGCTCCGCCGCCTCCGCGAACTCTACCCCGACATCCGCATCAAGCTCTTCTACGGTCGCGACTTCCGGGCGCTCATGCTCAAGTACGGCAAGCTCGCCCTCATCGACGAGATGAGCGGGACGCTCGGCCAGTCCACGCCGGCGAAGTCGGGCGGCTCGGAGTCGGCCGAGGATGCCGCCAGCGCCCCACCCACGGTCCCGGCGGTCGTCGCCCCGGCCGTCGCGGTCCCGGCGGCAGCCGGCCAGACCAGGCGCACCCCACGCGCCCGCCGAGCCGTCGCGACAGCCCGCCGACCGACCGCCGCCGACACCCCCGCGGCGACCCTCCTGAGCGAAGGCGAGGCGATCGATGGTTGAGCAGGCCGACCTCCACGCCGACGTCGCCGAGGTGCTCCTGACGGAGGCGGAGATCCAGGCCCGGATCGGCGAGCTCGGGCGCCAGATCAGCGCCGACTACGCCGGCCGGCGGCTCACCCTGGTGAGTGTCCTCAAGGGCTCCCTGCCGTTCATGGCCGACCTGATGCGGGTCATCGACATCCCGCTGCGGATCGACCTCATGGAGGTCAGCTCCTACGGCGGCACGACGACCGAGTCGACCGGACTCGTCCGCATCCTCAAGGACCTCTCGGCGTCCATCGCCGGCGAGGAGGTGCTCCTCGTCGAGGACATCATCGACACCGGCCTGACCCTCAACTACCTGCTCCGCTACCTGCGCGGCAAGGGCCCGGCGTCGCTCCGCATCTGCACCCTGCTCGACAAGCCGGCCCGCCGCCTGGTCGAGATCCCCGTCGATTACACCGGCTTCACGATCCCCGACCAGTTCGTCGTCGGCTACGGCCTCGACTACGGCGAGCTGTACCGGAACCTGCGCTTCGTGGGCGTCCTTCGCCCCGAGGTGTACGGCGCGGTCGAGTAGCCCGTGCACCGCCGACCGCTCGGCCGGGGCCGCCGGCTGGCGGCGATCTTCGCCATCGTCACCGCCGTCGGCTGCATCCTGCCGTGGTGGACCGTCGGCGGTGCCGACCAGCTCCCGGCGATCAGCGGCAACGCCTTCGAGGGCGCCGGGATCCTCGTCTTCCTCACCGCGATGGCAGTCCTGGCCCTCGTCAGCCTGCGCTTCGCGAGCGAGCGTCCGGTCGAGCTCGACCGCTGGCCGGCCTACCTCGTCGTCGTCGGCATCGGCATCGTCGGCTACGTCATCCGCCTCATCGCCCTCATCGCGATGGGCCCCGTCGAGGCGCTCCGGCCGGACCGGGCGCCGGGACTCGTCGTGGCGGCCATCGGGCTGATCGGCCTGGCCCGGGCCGTCTTCGAGATCCACGAGGAGCCGGAGCCGCGCTGAGGATCCTCCTCCGTTGCGCCGACCGCCGACGAGCCCGCCGTCAGGACAGCGGGCCGCTCGGCGACGGGGCCGACAGGAAGCGGGCGAGGAATGCCTGCGTCCGCTCGTCCTTCGGTGCGTCGAGCACCTGCTCCGGCGGGCCGGCCTCGATGAAGCTGCCCTCCTGGATGAAGTAGACCCGGTCGGCTGCCTCCCGGGCGAACTGCATCTCGTGGGTGACGACGATCATCGTGGCGCCCTCGTGGGCGAGTCCCTCCATGACCGAGATCACCTCGCCGACCAGGGTCGGATCCAGCGCCGAGGTCGGCTCATCGAAGAGGAGCACCTTGGGCTCCATCGTGAGGGCCCGGGCGATGGCGACCCGCTGCTTCTGGCCGCCCGACAGGCGGGCCGGGTACTCGTCCCGCTTCTCCCGCAGGCCGACCTTGTCGAGGTACTTCTCGGCCGTCGCGATGGCCTGGTCGCGGGGCATCCCCTTCACGAGGACCGGCCCCTCGATGAGGTTGTCGATCACTCGCTTGTGGGGGAAGAGGTTGAATTCCTGGAACACCATCTGGGCTCGCAGCCGGATCTGGCGGATCTGCTCGCGGTAGGCGCGGTTCCGGCTGTGGAGGGGGTCGGCTTCGATCCGCAATCCGTCCACCTCGACCGAGCCGACCGTCGGCTCCTCGAGGAAGTTCGTGCAGCGGAGGAGCGTCGACTTGCCGCTCCCCGACCGGCCGATGAGGCAGATGGTCTCGCGCGGATAGACCTCCAGGGTGCAGCCGCGGAGAACGTGGTTCTCGCCGAAGTACTTCTCGATCCCCTGGAGGCGGACGACGGGCGTGGCGCCCGCCGGGACGAGGTGGCCGGGGATGGCGAACGGGTCGATGCCGGGGCCGCCGGTCGGGGCGGCGCCCGATGCTGCGGCGGTGCCCGGCCCCATGGCGGCGCCCGATCCGACGGCGCTCACAGCCGCACGTCGCTTTCGGCGAGCCGCCTCTCCAGCCGTTCCTGGAAGAAGCTGAAGACGATGGTCAGCATCCAGTAGACGATCGCGGCGAGGAGGAGGGCCTCGAAGGTGCGGAACGTCTGGTTGCCGACGTTCGTCGCCCGCCAGAAGAGCTCCTGGATCGTGATGTACGAGACGAGGGCCGAGTCCTTGATCATCGAGATGAAGTCGTTGCCGATGGCCGGGATGACGATCCGCACCGCCTGCGGCAGGATCACCCGCCGCATGGTCTGGCTCTCTGTCATCCCCAGTGCACCGGCCGCCTCGCGTTGGCCGCGCGGGATGGCCTCGATGCCGGCCCGGAAGATCTCGGTCAGGTAGGCGCCGTAGTTGAAGGCCAGGGCGAAGATGCCGCAGGCAAGCGGGTCGAAGACGAGCCCGAACTGGGGCAGGGCGAGGTAGACGAAGATGATCTGGACGATGAGCGGGGTGCCTCGCACGACCGAGACGTAGAGCGTCGCGATCGCGTAGATCGGGGCGTTCCTCGAGATGCGGCCCAGGGCGCCGAAGACCGCGAAGATCACGGCGAAGATGATCGACGTGACCGACACGAAGATCGTCACCGGGACGCCTTCGAGGATGAACCTCCCCCAGGTCTGGATCAGGGCGACCATGTCGACCCGGCCGGACTGGGCGATGACCAGGGCGAGCCCGCCGATGAGGACGATCCAGGTGACGACGAAGATGACCCGGAAGCGCAGCGTCGCCCGCCGCCGGGCATCGGCGATCTGACCGACGATCGCCGCCGGGTGGGCGACCGACATCATGTCCAGCTGGGTCTGCTTGCTGATCTGCGAGTCGAACCCCATCGGTCGGTCCCTTCAGGTACGACGCAGGGGCGTCATCGGACGCCCCTGCGATGGCCAGCCTGATCGGTGACGCTCGTCACCGAGCCATTAGTCAGGACGGTCCCTTCGTGAGGTCCGCCCCGAACCACTTCTGGGACATCGCCGACAGCGTCCCGTCGCTGTGCATGTCGTTGACGATCTGCGTCAGCGCGGCCACGAAGTCGGTCGGATCCGGGCCACTCTTGTCGACCGCGACGGCGAGCGGCTCGAAGTAGACCGGGTCGCCGACCTTCACGACCGGCAGGCCGGACTTGATCGCCCCGTCGACCGTGGTGCTGGACGACAGCCAGCCCTGGAAGTCGTTTCGACCGGACGCCCACGTCTGAGGGCAGAGCGCGTCGGTCTTGAGGGAGACCGTCTTGATGCCGGCCGGTGGCGATGTCGTCGGCGACAGCGAGCCGAAGTCGAGCTTCTTGCCGCTGAGCCAGTCGAGATACGTCGTCGCCTCGCCGGCGCAGATGGCCTTGCCGGCCAGGCCGTCGATGGTGGTGATGCCGGACGCCTTGCTGGCCGTCATCTGGGCCGGCGTGAAGTAGTACGGCGGGCTGAAGTCGAGGACCTTCTGGCGGTCGGCGGTGATGGTCATCGAGCCGACGCTCGCGTCCCATCGGCCGGACCAGCTGCCGGCCGTGATGAGGCTCCAGTCGGGTGTCACGAAGTTGACCTTGACGCCGAGCCGCTTGGCCACTTCGGTCGCCACGTCGATATCGAAGCCCTCGAACGTGCCGTCCGGCTTCTTGACCGATTGCGGTGCGTAGTTCGGGTCGGTCGAGACGGTCAGGGTGCCGGCCTTGATGACCTTGTCGAGCAGTCCGCCGGCGATCGGCGTCGCCGGGGCGGCAGAGGCCGAGGCGGATGCCTCGGAGCCGGAACTCGGTGGTGCCGCACTCGGCGGCGAGGTGGGAGCTGGGGTCGCGCCGCTGGTGCAAGCGGACACGAGCATGACGCTCGCGGCCAACAGCGCCGCGCGTCCACGGATCGACATCTGGGGCTCCTCCAATGCTCGGCCGACGCGGGGATCGCAGGGGAGTCGGCCGGTGGCCAACGCTATGTACCACCTAACCCGTCGGACCGCAACCGTTCGGCCCGTTGCGATCCGGTCGCGTCAGCGTTCGAGCCGAAACCTCACCACAGCAGGGCGTGGCTGACGTGGACGGTCCCCGGCGCCAGGAGTGGCCCCACTCCGTTCGCGGCCGGCGCCGGCGGCGAGGGGTCCGGTGCCGTCGACGGCGTCCCGCTCGGCACGTCGAGCATATGGACGGCGATGATGTCGACCCCGAACCAGGCAGGCTGCGCGAACGGCCCCTTGTAGGAGACCTCGAACACGTAGCGACCGGGCGCCCAGGCGGGGGCGGACGACCCGTCCGCTGCGCGCGGCGGCGTGAACAGGCTGCCGATGTCCGGGTCGCTCGGCGAGTCGGCGCTCAACCGCATCGGTCCGATGGGCACGAGCGGGCCGCCCGGGGTGAGCTTCCAGATGGTGGTGCCCGCCACGGACAGGAGGTCCGAGGTGTTGGAGTTCGTGCAATAGCCGAGGCTGAGGACGCCCTCCGAGTGGACCCGCAGGAACGGGATCGAGACGTCGGCCGGCCCGTCCGCAGCGACCGTCACCATGTCGTACCACGTCCGGACCGCGGACGTCCCGTTCGTCTCCCGCAGGACGAGCCGCCACTCGAGCCCGCCGTAGCAGACGAGGCCGAACGGTCCATCGAACGGCGACAGGCTCGCCGATGCGGCGGCAGGCGACGGCGTCGGCGCGGCCGCGACCGCGATGGGGCTGGTGGTCGGGCCGGGACCGGGCTCGCCCCACGGCTTGACGACCGCGGCGAGCAGGGCGACCACGATGATGGCCGCGGTGATCAGGGTCGTTCCGAGGCCACCGCCGCGGATCCGTTCGACCGGGAACTCGTCCTCTGGTCTGTCCACCCATCGCCTCGTTGCCTGCCCGGACCTCGAGACCGTACCTCAGATCTCGCCGAGGTAGGCCTTCCGCACGGTCGGATCCTCCCGCAGCGCGTCCGTGGGGCCAGAGAGCACGACTTCGCCCGTCTGCAGGACATAACCCCGGTTGGCGACCTTGAGCGCCTGCAGCGCGTTCTGCTCGACGAGCAGGATCGTCGTTCCGCTGGCGTTGATCTCGCGGATGATGGCGAAGATCTGCTGGACGAGGATCGGGGCGAGGCCCAGCGAGGGCTCATCGAGGAGGAGCACTCGCGGACGGGCCATCAGGGCTCGGCCCATCGCCAGCATCTGCTGCTCGCCGCCGGAGAGCGTGCCGCCCTTCTGGGAGATGCCGCTCCTTGAGGCGCGGGAACAGCTCGAAGACGTGGACCATCTGCTCCGCGTTCTCGGTCTTCGACCGGGTGAAGCCGCCCATCAGCAGGTTCTCGTGAACGGTCAGCCGGGAGAAGATCCGGCGGCCCTCCGGCGACTGGCCGATGCCCGCGTCGGACCAGGTCGTGGGGTGCGACGCGGGAGACGTCCTCGCCTTCGAACTCGACGGTCCCGGAGCGGGGGTGGAGCAGCCCTGAGATCGTCTTGAGGGTCGTCGTCTTGCCCGCGCCGTTGGCGCCGATCAGGGTGACGATCTCGCCCGGATAGACCTCGAGGTCGATCCCCCGCAGGGCGTGGATGGCGCCGTAGTACGTGTTGACTCCGGTGAGCTTGAGGACGGGCGTGCCGGTCGCGACGGCGGCCGGGATCGCGGGTCGAAGCCGTCATTCCGGCTTCCCGAGGTAGGCCTCGATGACCCGAGGGTCGTTGCGGACCTCCTCCGGCGTCCCCTCGGCGATCTTCCGGCCGGCCTCGAGGACCGTGACCCGGTCGCTGATGTTCATGACCACCTTCATGTCGTGCTCGATGAGGAGGACGGTCAGGCCGAGGTCGCGGCGCAGGCGGGAGATCAGGCGCATCAGGTCCTGCGTCTCCTTGGGGTTCATGCCGGCGGCGGGCTCGTCGAGCAGCAGCAGCTTCGGACCGGAGGCGAGGGCGCGGGCGATCTCGAGTCGGCGCTGGTCGCCATAGGGAAGGTTCTTGGCCAGCTCGTTGCCGATCCCGCGGAGGCCGACGAGCGCGAGCAGCTCCTGGGCCCTCGTCTGTGCGGCGACCTCCTCGCCGACGCGCCTTCGGGGTGCTGAAGAATGCGTCGGCCGGGTTCGCCCGCAGCCGCGGATGCTGCCCGATGAGCACGTTCTCGAGGGCCGTCATGTTCTTGAACAGGCGGATGTTCTGGAAGGTGCGGCCGACGCCAGCGGAGACCATGTCGTTCGGTCGGGCGCTGCGAAGGATGCCGAGACGGGCGAGGGCGTTGATGTACCACAGCGGCCGGACGATCGCGGCCAGGAACGATCCGACGAGGAGGAAGACGGCGACGAGGAAGGCGACCGTGAACGCCCAGCCGATCCCCGCCTGCGCGAGGGCCCAGCCGATGAGCAGGACGATGGCCGACGGGATCACCCAGGTCAGCGATTCGAGCCCGAGCCGCTTCGGCCGGGAGATCATCTGGCGGCCGTCGAAATCGATCGTGCCCGACGTCGGGTCGATGATCCCGAGCAGGACGTTGAAGAACGTCGTCTTGCCCGCGCCGTTGGGCCCGATGAGGCTGACGATCGACCCCTCGGGGATGACGAAGTCGACGGCGTTGACGGCCAGGAGCCCGCCGAAGCGGCGGCTGATCTTGTCGGCGACGAGGATGTTCCCGGCCTCCGTCACCGTTCGCCCTCCTCGGTCACTTCGGCGTAGGTCATCTCGTCCTCGCCGGGCTCGCTCATATCGGCGTGCAGCTCACGCATCCGCCTGCTGTTGGGGAAGAGGCCCTCGGGTCTCAGCAGCATCATCGCCACCAGGGCCAGGCCATAGAGGAGGAACTGGAGCTGCAGGAAGTCGATGTCCTTGAGGATCGGGAAGTTGACCGAGTCGAAGAACTGGTTGAGCGAATGCAGGAGGACGTTGTTGATCGTGTAGATGACGAACGCGCCGACGGCGACGCCCCAGAAGTTGCCCATCCCGCCGAGGACGACCATGGCCAGGATCGTGAACGAGATCACGAACCCGAACTGGTCGGGGCTGACGACGCTCAGCTTGGCCGTATTGAGGACACCGGCGACTCCGGCCGTGGAGGCGCCGAGGGCGAAGGCGAGCAGTTTGGTGGTGACGGTGTTCACGCCGTTCGCCGCCGCCGCCAGCTCGTCCTCGCGGATCGCCTCCCAGGCCCGGCCGATGCGGCTCTCGACGAGACGGTAGGCGAAGATGAGCACGATCGTGACGAGGAACAGGGCGGTGATGTAGTAGGGGATGACGTCGGTGGCGGTGAACCCGCCGATCCCCGGCAGCCACGGCCGGTAGATGCCGCCGATCCCGTTGATCCCGTTCGTGTACGTCGACGCCTCGCGGAACACGATCGGGACGATCTCGCCGAACCCGAGGGTGACGATGGCGAGGTAGTCCCCGCGCAGGCGCAGCGTCGGCGCCCCGAGCAGGACGCCGAAGAACGCCGCAACCAGCGCCCCGATGATGAGCATCGGCCAGAAGACGATCCCGACCTGGTCGCCGAGGGCTGCCTGGAGGTTGATCCCGAGGACCTGGTTGCCGAACGGTGACGCCGCGTACGCATAGGCGTAGGAGCCGATGGCGAAGAACGCCGCGTAGCCGAGGTCGAGCAGGCCGGCGACCCCGACGACGAGGTTCAGACCGACGGCCAGCATGACGTACACGCCGGCGTTGGTGAAGCCGTCGATCCAGGCTGCCTGGGGCTGGAAGTCGGACACGAACGGCAGGCCCGCGAACAGGGGCAGGATGACGCCGATGATCGCCATGCCCACGATGATCGTCGTGGAGCGATGGTGGCGGGCGAACGTCCGGACCCGCGCTCGAGCTCCCGGCCCGGCCGCCGGCGACGGCAGGTCGACGACCGTCGTCACGCCCGATCGCCCGTCTGCTGGCCGAGGATGCCCGACGGTCGGAAGACGAGCACGATGATGAGGGTGCCGAAGACGAGAGCCGAGCCCCAGCTGTTGTAGCCGGCCACCGCGGCGCCGACCACGATGAAGCCGATCATGAATCCGCCGAGGGCCGCCCCCACCGTGTTCCCGATCCCGCCGAGGACGGCGGCGGTGAATGCGATGAGGCCGGCCTGGAACCCGACGTCGTAGCGGGTGTTGCCGTACTGCAGGCCGAACGTGACACCGGCCGCGCCGGCGAGCGCCGAGCCGATGAAGAAGGTGATGGCGATCGTCCGGTTGATGTTGACGCCCATGAGGGAGGCGGCTTCCCGATCGGCGGCCGTCGACCGCATCGATCGGCCGATCCGGGTCCGGCCGACGAAGAACTGGAGAGCGACCATGAGTCCGAGGGCGACGCAGACGATGAACAGGCTCAGCACCGGGATGCTGGTGTTACCGATCTTGATGAACGCGTCGGTCGGGAAGATCTGCGGCGAGTTCGTGTTGAACGGGCCGTAGCCGAAGTAGGGCGGCACGCCCTGGACGATGTTCTGCAGGATGAACGACACGCCGATGGCGGTGATCAGGGGTGCCAACCGGGGTGCGTTCCGCAGGGGCCGATAGGCGACTCGCTCGATGATCACCCCGACGAACCCCATCACGATCATCGTGAACGCGAACAGGACCACGAGCACGACGACGAGGAGTGCCGGATCGGTGATCGCGGCGTCGAACCCAAGGGTCGTGAGGAACGACAGCGCCACGAAGGTCGCCACCATGAACACGTCGCCGTGGGCGAAGTTGATCAGCTCGATGATCCCGTAGACCATCGTGTAGCCGATCGCGATCAGGGCGTAGATGGCGCCGAGGGTGAGCGCATTGACGAACTGCGCGGGGCCCATCCAGGCGAACACCACCGCCAGCACGATCGACCAGGAGTGCGAGCTGGAGGGCCGGCAGCACGCCGCGCCGGGACATCGCGCTGACGGGCGGCGCCTCCGCCGTGCCGGCTGGTGCGGTCATCGCGGTCTCCCTGCTGCTCGCCAGTAGTCGGGGAACCGAAGGAAACGATGCCGGGGGACCGTATCGGCCCCCGGCATCGGGTCAGCTACACGTGGGGAGCGACGACCTACTGGCCGCCGTAGTTGATCTGCTTGACGAAGACCCAGTCGCCCTTCCCGCTGGCCGCGGTCGGATCGACCTTGTACAGCGAGATGATCTTCTGGTTCGTGTCGCCGACCGAGTCGAACATCACCGGACCGAGGACGGTCTGGAAGGTCGTGGTCGTGTCGACGGCAGCAGCGCGGACGTTCTCACGGGTGATGTCGCCCTTACCGGCTGCGGTGGTGAGCGCCTGGATGATGATCTGGGCGCAGGCGTAACCCGACGCGCTGTAGGCGCCCGGGTCCGTCTTGTACTCGGCCGTGTACTTGGCGGCGAAGTCGGCCGCGCTCGGGATGTCGTGGATCGCGGCGACCGACGACGACGAGTTGGCCGCTGCGGCACCGGCGATGTTGATGAACGAGCCGGCGACGCCGCCGTTCTGGTCCTGGATGCCGTCGCCGCCGAGGAACGGCAGCGTCGCCGAGGCCGGCCTGCGGCATCTGCTTGCGGAGGAGTCCGCCGCCGTTGGCGGTGACGCCACCGAAGAAGACGCTGTCGGGCTTGAGGCCGGCGAACTTGGTCAGGATCGACGAGTAGTCGGTGGTCTTGGGATCGGCACCCTCACGATCGGCGATCTTGCCGCCGAGCTTCGTGAACTCTGCCGAGAACGCGTCGGCGATGCCCTTGCCGTAGACCGACAGGTCATCGACGATGGCGACGTTCTTGAGGCCGAGGTCGTTGTACGCGTACTGCGCGACCGCCGGGCCCTGGATGTCGTCGGTCGTGGCGACGCGGATGTAGTTGATCTTGTCCGGATTCGCAGCCCGGAGCTGCTTGCCCGGATCGCCCTTGGTCAGGTCCGGGTTCGTGTTGGCCGGCGAGCACTGGAGCAGCCCGGCCTGGTTGGAGATCGGGATCTGGACCTTGGCGACCGCCGAGTTGAACGGGCCGACGACTGCCATGACGTTGGAGTCGGACACCAGGGTGGTCATGTCCTTGGCGCCCTGCTGGGCGTCGTACTGGCCGTTGACCGAGTGGTCGAGGATGTCGGTCGTCAGGGTGTAACCCTTGACCGTCCCGGCCGCATTGGCCTCCTTGATGGCGAGCAGTGCGCCGTCACGGGCCGGGCCCGCGCTGGCGAGCGAGCTGCCCGACAGCGGGAGGCTGATCCCGATCTTGATGGTCTTGCCGGAACTGCTCGACCCGCTGCACGCCGCAGCGACGATGGCGACCGCGGCGATCGCCGCGCCCACACGTGCTAACTTCATGAACTCCTCCTCCTACACCCTCGCAACCTCCGGCGTTCCCTACGCCTCGGGTGGACCGCGGTCCGTCCCTGTGGTCCGGGAGACGCCCGGAAACCGGCGGTGACGGGTGCGCGAGCGGGGGACCAACAACGCTCGCCGCAAGACCGGTCGAGCGATGCCGTATCATAGGCCACGGCGTCGCGGATGCAAGGCGTCGCCGACCGTCCCCGGGATGGCTGCCAGCCGAGTCGCTCGCCTCCCGGGCCCGAGACCGAAAGCCGATGGCACTCAGCGTGCTCAGGATCCCGGTCGCGGCGGGAAATCGAGCGTATCGGCCACCTTGCAGCACGAGGCTCTGTCCTTCGGCGTGGAATACCAGGTCCGAGTGGCCCGGATAACGGACATCGATCGACTCGTCGGTCTCTGCGGGGTCTCCTCCGCCGCGTCCGGCGGATCGGGTCCCATGGACGCCGCGGATCTCCTGCGCCAGCTGGTCTATCTGCCACAGGCGAGCGTCTTCGTCGCCGAAGTGCGACGCGACGTGGTCGGGGGAGCGGTCCTCGCCCTCCGACCATCGGTCCGGGCCGGCGGTTTCGTCGGTACGGTCGACCTCCTGGTGGTGGACCCGGCGCACGACGCGGATCGGGTGACCGATGCGCTGCTCGAGGAGGTTCTGAAGTCGGCTCGCAACAAGGCCTGTGCCGTCGTCGAGGCGGCCCCGCCGACCGATCCCGCGGAGCGGACCCGCTGGGAACGGCATGGATTCACCGATGACGGTCCGCGGATGAGCACGATGGTGGGCGCGGCGAGGACTGCCGCCCCCCGCACATGAATCAGGACGGTCGCCGAGCAGCGCCAGGCGCGCCGGCACCACAGCCCTAAGGAGTAAACGTGGGCAAGAACGTCGCCGTCTTCGTAGACGTGGCGAACATCTTTTACGCAGCCAAGGCGGCCGGCGTCGACATCGACTACGTGACGATGCTGAAATCGGCCACCGCGGGTCGCGACCTGGTCCGGGCCTATGCCTATACCGGCCTCGATCCGGACAACGAGAACCAGCGGAACTTCCACGACTTCCTGCGCCGCAGCAACTACAAGGTCGTGAGCAAGGACATCCGCAAGTACGGCGACGGCAAGGTCAAGGCCAACCTCGACATCGAGCTCGTCGTCGACATGATGAAGACGGCCCGGAACCTCGACGTCGCGATCGTCGTCTCCGGCGACGGCGACTTCGCCCCGGCCATCCGGGCGGTCCAGGAGATGGGCGTCCGCGTCGAGGTCATCAGCTTCCGCGGCAACACCTCGTCGGACCTCATCGAGGTCGCCGACCTGTTCACCGACATCGTCCAGATCGCCCGGGTCGAGAAGGGCTCATCGCGATCCGGCCGCCGGGTGGCGACCGACGAAGAGGACCTCTCGATGACCGAGGTGCCCGACAAGCAGACCGAGGGCACCGGCGTGGGCCGCGGCCGCGGCCGCGGACGGGGCCGCCCCGCCGAGGGCGAGCGGACCCCGGTCGCCGCGAGGACCGGTCGCGGCAGGCCGCGGACGGCGGTCGCCGATGTGGCCGTGGCCGTCGCGGACGGCGCACCGGGCGAGCGCCCGACGCTCGTCGCCCTGCCGGGGGAGAAGCTCTCCCGGGCAGGCGCTGCCGCCGCGGTCGCGGTTCCGGCCTCGGCCGGTGAGGTCGCGACGGACGACGATGGCGGCTCCGGCGGTTTCGACCGGGCCGATGGGCCAGACGGGCCGGATGGTGAAGAGGGTCGCCGCCGACGGCGTCGCGGTGGGCGCGGTCGAGGCCGCGGCCGCGGCCGCGGCGAGGGCGAGGCGATCCCGGTCGGGGACGCCGCCGCTCCCGTACGGGCTCGTGAGGACGATGCCGACCAGGACGACCTCCCGGCGGTGCCGCGTGCACCCAAGGCGGCCGCCTTCGGTGCCGTCTGGGATTCGCAGATCGGCGTACCTGCCTCGTCGGGCTCCCTTCGCTCGATCCCCTCGAGCGACGAGTTCGACGACGAGCCGGCCATCCCCGAGTACCTCATCGCGGAACGGCGCGGCAACGGCCGGTCGCCGAACCGCAGTGGCGGTGCCCGAGGCGGCCGGAGCGGTTACTCGGCCGCGGTCGACCGCGAGCGCTACGGCCGTGGTGGCGGCGGCGGTATAAACCGCTATCCCGACGTGAGCGGCCGGACGGCTTCCAGCGGACCGCGCGACGACCGGAACGATCGGGCTCCGCGTGACGCCGCACGACGCGACGATCGCGGCTTCAGTCGCGGCAACCGCCCGGAGCGGAACGACCGCACCGGCAGCGCGCCGCGTCCCGGCGAGCAATGGAGTGAGGTACCGCCAGAGCTCGAGGCGATGCTGCGCGCCCAGATGGCGTCCGGCCCGGCTCCGCGCGGCGGTGGCCGATCGCCGGAGCGTTCGACGGCGCCGCAGCGGACGGAGCGTTCGGATCGCGGCTCCAGCGCCCCGGAGACGGAGTCACCGGCGCAGGCCGCCGGGGACGTCGCCGGAACGGACGCCCCGAAGCGGCGGAGTACCCGGGCGAAGGCGCCCGTCGCCGACGCGACCTCGACGACGGCGGAGGCGAAGCCGAAGCGCGCGACGGCCGCGACGACACGGTCGCGGGCCGCCAAGTCCCCTGCCGGTTCGTCCCACGCCGCCGCGGCGACGGCCGAGAAGCCCAGCCGGACCACCACGACCCGAACGACGCGAGCCAAGGCCGCGCCCGCCGAGGGTGCTCCCGCCGAGGTCGCCGCGGACGGCGCGGCCGACAAGCCGAAGCGCCGGACGACCCGGGCGAAGGTCGCCGCCGACTCCTGAGCGGACTCGGGGACGGTGGACCGTCGTCGGGGCCCGGCGTCCTCGCGGCCATCCCGGCTGCCTCGCGCTCGTCGTGGCCGCCTCGCGTCCGCCCGGCCGCGGTGACTGGATGAACGGCGCCCTCATCCGCGGCCAACCCGCCGCGCTGGCGGCCGCGGAGACCATGCTCCGCGGCGGGTTTCCGCACGCCGTGCTCCTGGTCGGCCCGCCGTCGATCGGCAAAACGACCCTGGCCCTCGACATCGCGGCCGCCCTGCTCTGCGTCGACCCCGACCCGGCGGCCCGGCCATGCCGGTCGTGTCGAGCGTGCCGGCTGGTCGCCATGGACAGGCACCCCGACCTTCATCGCCTTGGACCCGGCGGCGCCGGCGACCAGGTGAAGCTCGAGGCGACCCCGCAGGATCCGCGACCCGGTGTCCGCGACCTCGTCGCCGACCTCGCCCTGTCCTCGGTCGAGGGCGGCGCCCGGGTGGCTTTCGTCGAGCGTGCTCACCGGATGAACGAGGACGCCCAGAACGCCCTGCTGAAGACGCTCGAGGAACCCGCCCCCGGCGTCCACCTCATCCTCTGCGCCGATGACGAGGACCGACTCCTCCCGACGATCCGGTCGCGCTGCGCCCGCATCCGCCTCGGGACGGTCGCTCCCCGGGCGATCGAGGCATGGCTCGCCGAGCGCGGCGTCGCGGACCCGCCGACGGCCGCCCGGCTGGCTCGCCTCGCCGAAGGACGGCCGGGCCTCGCCCTCGCCTATGCGGAGTCCCCGGCGGCGGTCGCCGCCCGGTCCGAGGTCGACCGGACGCTGCTCGACCTGCTCTCGGCCAGGGTCTCCGAGCGTCTGGCGGCGCGAAAACAGCTGCTCGGCGGGGCGGGCACGCTGACGACGGCCCTGTCCCGCGCGGCTCCGGAGGCCGTGGCCGTGGTCGGGGCACCTGCCGGCGACGAGGGTGGCGAGGGAACGGGAGGCGTGTCCGCCGCTGACCCCGAATCCGAGGCAGGCCCGCCGGCGAAGACGCCCGCGGCGGTGCGGCGGCGGGCGGCGCTCGTCCTCATCGAGGTGTGGCGGGAGCTGACGGTCGACCTCGTCCGAGCCGGCGGCGGCGATGTCCGTCGGGTCCACGACGCGGCCCTGCTCGAGGAGATCTCGGCGGCGGGCGGCCGGCTGGCGGCGGGCCCGACCGTCTCGTTCCTGGCCCGGCTCGATCGAGCGGCTCGCACGGTGGAGCTGTCGGCGAGCCCCGAGCTCGCGGTCGACGCGCTCCTCGTGGCCTGGCCGCACGTCGAAGCGGCCTGATGGACGATCCCGCGATCGACCCGGTCCGCCTGGAGGCTGTCGTCCGGGGCCGGGTCCAGGGTGTCGGGTTCCGCTACTTCGTGGCCGAGCGGGCCGTCGAGCGGGGGATCGTGGGGTGGGTCGCCAACGAGCTCGACGGGTCGGTCGCGTGCGTCGTCGAAGGTCCCCGCCGGGAGCTCGAATCGTTCCTCGTGGACCTCGGTCGCGGTCCCCTCGGTGCCCGCGTCGACGGCGTACGGACGACGTGGGGTCCGGCCGCCGGCGGGTTCGACCACTTCGGCATCAGGTCCGGCGCCCACCGCGGCGACTGACTCGCCGGGAGAACTGCTCGTCGGGTTGCGGACGCGATGCGGCGCCGGTACGGGTCGGCGGACCGCCTAGCGGAGGGGCGACTCCGGCGGCGCGTTCCGCTCGAGGATGGCCCGGAGGCGGGCGATCAACGCTCCTGTTCCGGCCGCTCCGCCGGCTCCGAGTGTCCGTCGTCGTCGATCGACCGCAGCGATCTCATCGCCACCGGCCGCGGCCCGTCGCCGGTCGGCGTCCAGGCGGCGCTGCCGGATGCGGTCGAGGACCTCCTGCTCGGCGAACTCGGTGCAGGCGGTGGAACGGTGAGCGGTGCGGGTCATGGCCTCAGGGTAGTCCAGCGATGAGGCCGCCGTCGACCGCGGTGAAGGTACCGGTGACGTACCCGGCCTGCTCGGAGCAGAGGAAGGCCACGAGCGCGGCCAGTTCCTCCGGCCGACCGTAGCGCCCGGCCGGGATGGTGGCGATGTGGCCGGCCCGGACCTGGTCGACCGTCTGGCCCGTCGAGGCGGCTCGACCACCGTCGAGACTCACGATCCGCGGCGTCGACAGACGGCCGGGCACCACCCCGTTGATCGTCACGCCGTCGGCGGCCACGGCGCGAGCGGCGGTCTTCAGCCATGCCATGAGGGCCGACCGGCCGCTGTTGGAGTAGACGAGGTCCTGGATCGGCTGGCGGACGCCCGACGAAAGGATCCCGACGATGCGGCCCCACGACCGCGCCCGCATCCCCGGCAGCAGTGCCGTCGCCAGCTCGATCGGCGTCGTGGCGAGGAGCTGCAACGAGCGCGCCCATTGTTCCGGATCGGTCGCCGTCGGATCGACCGTCGGCGGGCCACCGGCGTTGAGGACGACGATGTCGATCTGGCCGAGCGCCGCGGCCGCGGACTCGGCTACCGATCGGGCGGCGGCCGGGTCGGTCGCATCGGCGGCGATCGTCACTACCTCGACGCCGTGGCGGGTTCGGATGGAGGCGGCCGCGGCATCGAGGCTTGCCTGGTTCCGCGACCAGATGGCGAGGCGACAACCCTCGGCGGCGAGTGCCTCGGCCGTCGCCAGCCCGAGTCCCGACGAGCCACCCCCGACGAGCGCCCCGCGCCCGGTGAGCCCCAGGTCCACGATCCACCTCCTGCGACCGGCGGCCTGCCCGTCACGATCCGCTGCGCCGGACTCCGCGCCCACGCCGGGAGCGTGGTGCGCCCGGTCACCGCCTCGTGGTCCCATCGGCCCCGGCGCTCCCGGACCAACTCGCTATCGAGTGTCAACACGCATCCGGCGATGCTGCAAGCATGGTGCACCAGCCTTCGCCCGCCGAGGAGCTGCCGGCGCTCTATCGGGCCGCCCTCGATGGGGTCGCCGCCCTGGAGCGACGCGGACAGCGGGTGACCGCGGGCGTGATCAGGCGGGAGGCCATCGCCGCCTACTCGGCGGCCTGGGACGACCACAACCGGATCGTCCTCGCCGGCCTCGTGGAGCGCACCCGCCGCGAACTCGCCCGCGGCGCCGCCGCGTCCCCGAGCCTCGTCCTCGACCGACGTCCGGCGGTCCTCGCCCCACCCGAGCGCTGATCGCGGCCGGCCGATCGGCCGGCCGATCGGCCGCGCCGTCCGAGCCACCGATCCCGGCCGTGCCGTCAGGGCGACGGCCCGAGCGCCGGTCCGGCGGTCCGGCCGCGTAGACTCCCCGGGTGACCGATACCGTCGACGGCGTCGTCGACCGCGCCCTCGCCGCCCTCGATGCGCTCGGCCTCCTGGGGGAGGATGTCGAGGACGAGTGGACCTACGTCACCGACCTCGTGGCCGCCCAGCAGGCGCGGCTCGAGGGGATCGCCGACCGACGAGCGGGCGAGTCGCTCAGCGCCCCGTCTGCGGCGGCCGTCGATGCGGCCATCGCCGAGACTGCCGCGATCTCCGATCCGCATCGAGCCATCGACTGGCTCTCGACCTTCCCCGACCTCGTCGCCCTCGCCCTCGACGAGCCGATCGGCGCCGCGGGGCCCGGCTGACCGTGCGCTTCCAGGACGCGGCGGCCGACGGCCGGGCGGTCGTCTACGCCGGCATCCAGGCGGATCCGCTGGTCGCTCGCCTCGCCGGGCTGCTCGCCGACGCGACGCCCGCCCAGCTCGTGCTCGCGCGGGCCGTGATGAACGGGGAAAGCGCCGATCCCGCCACGTGGCGAACCGTCGCCCCGGTCTGCTTCCCGGACGACCGCTCCGAGGCGATCCTCGCCGCGTCCCTGGAGGTGGCGGGCCGGGCCGACCAGGTCCGCAACCAGGTCCGCGGGGCGATCGTCGAGGCGCTCACCGAGCTGCTCCTGCGGCGACGGGCGGCCGTGGTTCGGCGCGAGCGGCGGATCCTCTTCGACGGGGTCCGGGCCGAGATCCATCCCTACGACGTGACGGTCGAGACGGACGGCCGGGCCGAGGCCTACGACTGCAAGTGGGGCGCGCGGGGCATCTCGGCCGACGTCCTCCACCAGCTCGACGACGCTCGTCACAACGCGAGCGAGGAGGACGAGCGGCTCGACGTCGCCCTCGTCGTCTTCGACACGCGCCTGGCCTGTGCCGTACGGCTCGATCGTCAGACCGCGCCGCACGCCGACACGCGCCTCGTCACCATCGAGTCCCTCCG
Organism: uncultured Chloroflexia bacterium; assembly: GCA_963745405.1. Classification (GTDB taxonomy): domain Bacteria; phylum Chloroflexota; class Limnocylindria; order Limnocylindrales; family CSP1-4; genus C-114. The sequence goes on from CAVUWY010000002.1 coordinate 1,277,977, forward strand.
CTCCCTCGCCGAGCCGGTCCGGTCGGCCACGCGCCCGGGCACGGACTGACGGGGAGCGAGGCGTCCGGATGAGCGAGCCGCGGTCCTCGACGACCGTCGCCTATCGAGCCCGCTTCGACGAGTGCGGCCCGGATGGCGGCCTGCGCACGTCGGTGCTCCTGCGCTGGGCTCAGGATGCCGCCTGGATCCACTCGGAGCGGCTCGGCTTCGGGCGGGAGTGGTACGCCGATCGCGGCCTGGCCTGGGTCGTCCGCGGCCTCGAGCTGACCGTGTTCGAGCCGGTCACGACGGGATCCACCTTGTCGGCCACGACCCGGGTCGTCGGTTTCCGGCGGGTCCTCGCCCGACGGGTGACGGAGGTCGTCCTGGCGGACGGGCGACCGGCTGCCCGCTGCACGACGGACTGGGCGATGACCGACGTCGAGCGCGGCGCACCGACCCGCGTCCCGGCCGACTTCCCGGCCCTGTTCGACTCCCCACCCGGCGGCTTCGAGCCGCTGCGCGTCGGTCCCGCAGCGGCACCGGCCGATGCGGCGACCTCCAGCCTGCGACCGCGACCGCACGAGCTCGATCCGATGGCGCACGCGAACAATGCCGCCTACGTCGACTGGCTCGAGGAGGGCATCGATGCTGCGGGCGGGGCCGCGGCGATCGCCCACAGACCGCGGACCTATCGGCTCGAGTACGTCATCCCGGCAGCTCCCGACGACGACCTCGCCGCGACGGCCTGGCCGACCGGGGCCACGACCTGGCGCTACGAGCTCGCCCGGCTGTCGCCCGACGGGATCCGGGCGACGGTCCTGCGGGCGACGCTGGAGGCCCGCTAGCGCGGCAGGACTTTCGTTCCCCGCCGGGGCCGGACTGTGCGGCCCTGCACCGGGGCGAGGACGCACCGGCCACGCTCACGAAGCCGCACAGATGGGACCATCGGGCTATGGCGTGGCGAGCCATCCGGCCCAACGATTTGGGGGTCAGGACGCCGGCGGATCCGTGCCGCGATCGGCCCGGCGGATCGAGCCGCCACCGACGAGTGTCCAACGAGAGCGGGAGTCATAGCGAGCGAATGCCAGTGCCGGCCGATCTGTCGCCCGCCCTCAGCCTGGGCCTCGGCTCCCTGGCGCTCGTCCTCATCGGGGCGCTCATCGGCACGGCCGGCTACGCCCTGACGGTCGGCCGGCGGCAGACCGGCCGGATCACCGACTTCATCGAACGACTTGCCGATTCGATCGACGCGACCGACCTCGTCGAGTCGTCGGGGATCGACGACCCGCGACTCCGGGCCAGCTTCGGCCGCCTGGCCGAGCGACTCACCGAGGCGTGGACCCTCGCGACGATCGACCCGCTCACCGGTGTCCTCAACCGCCAGGCCCTCCTCGCCCGCCTCGACGCGGAACTCGACCGGGCCACCCGCTACGGCGGCCAGCTGTCGGTGATCCTCGTCGACCTCGACCACTTCAAGCGGATCAACGACTCGCACGGCCATGCCGCCGGCGATGCCGTCCTCCACGACGTCGCGGTGGTCCTCGAGGACAACATCCGGACCGTCGACGCCGTCGGCCGCTACGGCGGCGAGGAGTTCATGGTCCTGCTGCCGGAGACGGACGTCGATGCGGCCGCCTCGATCGCCGAGAAGCTCCGCCGCCTCGTCGCCCGCCACTCGGTCGTCCTCGACGATGGCTTCGCCGCGACGGTCACTCTCTCGGCCGGGGTCGCCGGCGGGCTCGGGGCGCACCTCGAGCTGGAGCCGCTCATCCGCGATGCCGACAACGCCCTGTACAGCGCCAAGGCGCTCGGCCGCGACCAGGTCTACGTCTTCCACGAGCTCGAGGACGACGGCCTCATCCGCCGGGCGCCGATCGCCGCCAGCGCCCGGGAGCAGGCCGTCGAGGTCGGCCGGGCCGCGTTCGGGGCGGCCACCGAGACCCTCACCGCGGCCCTCGATTCGAAGGAGGGCTGGACCGGCCGGCCCTCGTCGATGATCGCCAACGCGGCCATGGAGCTGGGCCGGGCGCTCGGCCTGCCGGACCGCGAGATCGAGCGGATCCGCGTCGCCAGTCTTCTCCACGACCTCGGCAAGCTCGCCATCCCCGACGAGATCCTCACCAAGCCGGGCGAGCTCGACGAGCCCGAGTGGCGGGTCGTCGCCGAGCATCCCAAGATCGGCCAGGTCGTGCTCGAGCAGGCGGGCGCGCTCCGCGATGCGGCGACGATCGTCCTCCACCATCACGAGTGGTTCGACGGGCGCGGCTATCCGTTCGGGCTGGCGGGTCAGGAGATCCCCATCGGGGCCCGCATCGTCGCCATCGCCGACGCCTACGAGGCGATGGTGTCTGGTCGGCCGTACCGCAACGCGATCACCCATGGCCAGGCGATGGCCGAGCTTCGTCGCCACGGCGGCGTCCAGTTCGATCCCGAGCTCGTCGGCCTCTTCACCGATCTGTTCGGTGAGCACATGCCCTTCCCGATCGGCGAGCACGACCACGACCACGCCCACCCTGAGCCGGTCGACGCGCGCAGCCATGGCGAGATCCACGACGACCTCCACGCCCGTCGTCGCCGGGTCGTCCGGGCGGCCCTGCCGCGCGAGTCCACGCCGACCGGCACCGAGGGCTGACCGGGACCCTCCGCCCGACCCACCGATCGGCTGCCCGCCGGCCGGCGATCTTCCGACGACGGCGGTCGGTAGCGGCTATCCTCGGCGCCTTCGAGCCGAGGAGGACCCGAGTGAGCCGAGTCGTGTTCCGTGGCGGTCGCGTGTTCGACGGCACGGGTTCCCCGCCGTCGCCGGGCGACGTCGCCGTCGAAGCCGGTCGGATCGTCGAGGTGGGGCCGGGACTCGACGGCGACGAAGCGATCGACGTGACCGGCCGGACGGTCCTGCCAGGGTTCTTCGACTGCCACGTCCACGTGGTGATGAGCCACCTCGACACCATGCGCCAGCTCGAGACGCCGTTCTCGTATCCGTTCTACGAGGCGATCGGGAATCTCGAGCGGACCCTGGCGGTCGGCATCACCTCGGTCCGCGACGCCGGTGGCGCCGACCTCGGCGTCAAGGAGGCGGTGGCCGACGGGCTCATCCGCGGGCCGCGGCTCCAGATCAGCCTCGGGATGATCTCCCAGACCGGCGGCCACGGCGACCCGTGGGTGCCGGCCGGCGGCGAGGTGCCGATCTTCGCCGAGCACCCGGGCCGCCCCGCCACCATCGTCGACGGGTCTGACGAGATGCGCCGGACGGTCCGGACCCTGGTCCGCATGGGCGCCGACGTCATCAAGGTCGCCACGTCCGGTGGCGTCCTCTCCCCGCGCGACGATCCGCGCCACGCCCATTTCCGTCCCGCCGAGCTCGAGGTCCTGGTCGAGGAGGCGACGGCGGCCGGCGTCTTCGTCATGGCCCACGCCCAGGCGGCCGACGGCATCAAGAACGCGATCCGGGCCGGGATCCGCTCGATCGAGCACGGCATCTACCTCGACGACGAGGGGATCGACCTCATGCTCGAGCACGGCACCTACCTCGTCGCCACCCTCGTCGCGCCACAGGGTGTCCTCGATGCCGCCGCGGCGGGTGTCCAGCTTCCGTCCGCCGTCCTCGACAAGGCCAACTTCGTCGCGGAGGTCCATCGCCAGGCCTTCCGTCGGGCGGTCGAGGCCGGCGTTCGCATCGCGATGGGCACCGACAGCGGCGTCACGCCGCACGGTCGGAACCTCCGCGAGCTCGAGCTGATGGTCGCCGGCGGGATGTCCCCGACCGCCGCCCTGGTGGCGACGACGAGGACCGCCGCGGAGCTGCTCGGGGTCGCCGACGACCGCGGGACCGTCGAGGCCGGCCGCCGGGCCGACCTCGTCGTGCTCGATGGCGATCCGCTCGATGTCGCCGGCCTCGGCGACCGGGTCAGGGCGGTCTACCAGGACGGGGTCCTCGTGAGCGGGGCGGCCTGAGGCGAGCGCGAGCGCGAGCACGGCCGCGACCGCAACGGCGACCGCCAGCGCCAGGAGCGGGGCCGTCGAGACCTTCGTCGCCGGGATCGGTGCACCGGTCGCGGTGGCGACTGCACCCGACGGAGCCGTCCTCGTCGGGGATCGGTCCACCGGGACGATCTATCGGATCGCCCGGGCCTGAACCGCCCGGCCCGCCGCGGAGCGCCGCCTCCACGTAACCCATCCGACAGGGACATCGCCCAAGACTCGGGCGGTCGATCCTCATCGTCCGGAGCCGTTGCCTATGGCGATCCCCGCCGCTCCCCGTCCTAACCCGCAACGCACGGAAAGGCATGCGATGCACGAGACAGAACCGCAGCCGATGGGGTCGGGGCCGGCCCCCGAGGCACCGCCGACGCCGGCGGCGCCGCCGCCGTCGACCCGGACCCGCGTCATGGCGGGCTCGCGGAGGACGATCGCCTCGCTCCTCATCGCCGTCGGCCTCATGGCCATCGGCGGAGTCGCCGTCGTGAATGCCGCCAGCCCCGCTTCCTCGCCGGGCGCCTCCGGCGCTCCCTCCGGTGGCCCCGGTGGAGCAGGCACCCACACCGGGAACTGCCCCGGTATGTGAACCCCGACCCGCCGGTCCCACGACCGACCGGCTCGATGGCGGCGTCGCTCCTCGGCGCCGCCATCCACCGGGCCGTCCAACCCTGCACCGAGCCCGACGCGCGTTGTAGGCTTCCCGTCCCACCGCGGATCGCACCGAGCGGTCGTCCGCGGCCGGCGACGGAGGGATCGCGATGCCGACGATCGGGCCGAAACGGATCGCAACGTTCATCGAGCCGTTCAAGGTCAAGCCTGGATCCAAGGTCCGGCTCGGCCGCGACTTCGACACCGGTCCGAACCGCAAGGTGCAGCGCGACGAGGCGAAGCGCCTCCTGAAGGCCGGCGTCGAGCTGCTCGCCGAGTACCAGAGCCGCCTCGCCGCCCAGGACAACGAAGGCCTGCTGGTCGTCCTCCAGGCGATGGACGCGGCCGGCAAGGATGGGACGATCCGCCACGTCATGAGCGGGGTCAACCCGCAAGGCGTCCAGGTCCACTCGTTCAAGGTCCCGTCGTCGACCGACCTCGACCACGACTACCTGTGGCGGTATGCCAAGAGACTGCCGGCCCACGGGGACATCGGCATCTTCAACCGCTCCTACTACGAGGAGGTCCTCGTCGTCCGCGTCCACCCGGCGATCCTCGACAACCAGAAGCTGCCCAAGGGCTCCCGCAAGAGCGACATCTGGCAGCGACGGTTCCGCGAGATCAACGACTGGGAGCGATACCTGTCCGACCAGGGTTTCCGGATCGTCAAGATCTTCCTCAACCTCGGCAAGGAGGAGCAGCGGGCCCGGTTCCTCAGCCGGATCGATGAGCCCGAGAAGAACTGGAAGTTCTCGGCCAACGACGCCAAGGAGCGGGTCTTCTGGGACGACTACCAGAAGGCTTTCTCGGAGGTCCTTTCCAACACGAGCACCGACTGGGCTCCGTGGTACGTCGTCCCGGCCGACGACAAGCCGTTCGCCCGGGTCGCCGCCGCGGCGGTCATCCTCAACGCGCTCATCGAGATCGATCCTCGCTATCCACGGGTCAGCAAGGAGGCGCGCGAAGCGCTGCAGGCCGCGAAGGTCGACCTCGAGGCCCAGGCGCCGAAGGGCGCCCGTCCGGATCCCAACGTGTCGGCGGACCAGGCGGCCGAGACGCCTGATGGATCGAAGAAGAAGCCGAAGAAGCGCGACCGAGCCGGTGGCGAAGGCGGAGGAGACCGATGACGACAGCCGAGGGAGATCGGACCAGCGCGATGCAGGGCGGCGGCTCCGCCGGCGCCACACCGTCCTGGCATGCGATGTCGGGGGATGCCGTCCTCGACAAGCTCACGGTGAGCGTCGATTCCGGCCTGAGCGCAAGCGAGGCGGCCACCCGACTCGGCACGTACGGTCCGAACAAGTTCGCCGAGGCTCCACCCGAGCCGCGCTGGCAGGCGTTCCTGCGCCAATACCAGGACCCGATGCAGATCGTCCTGCTCGTCGCCGGCGGCATCAGCCTCTTCCTGCCCGGTCAGTTCGCCACAGGCGTGCTCCTGATCGCCCTGACCCTCCTCAATGCGGCGATGGGCCTCAACCAGGAGGGCAAGGCGTCGGCGAGCGTGGCGGCCCTTCAGAAGCTCATGGTCGTCAAGGCCAAGGTCCGCCGCGACGGTCGAGCTCGCCGAGATTCCCATGGGTGAACTCGTCCCGGGCGACATCGTCAATATCGAGGCCGGCGACCTCGTCCCGGCCGACGCCCGGATCCTCACCGCGGCGACGCTCGAGATCGACGAATCCGCCCTGACCGGCGAGAGTGTCCCGGTCCCCAAGCAGGTGGATGCCGTGGCCGCGGACTCGGCGCTCGGTGACCGCGTCGACCTCGCGTTCATGAACACCCAGGTGACTCGCGGCGCGGGCACGATCGTGGTCATCGGGACCGGCATGACCACCGAGGTCGGCCACATCTCCGGGATGCTCCAGGCCTCGAAGACCGAAGAGACCCAGCTGACGAAGCAGCTTGACGCCCTGACGACCCAGATCCTCGCCATCGCCGGGGTCGCCCTCCTGGCTTCGATCGGGATCGGTCTCGCCCGCGGCAATTCTTTCCAGGTCCTGTTCCTGACCGCGGTCGCGTTCAGCGTCTCCGCCATCCCGACCGGCCTGCCGGCGGTCGTGACGGCCGTGCTCTCGAACGGCACCCAGGTCCTCGCCAACGCAGGCGCGATCGTCAAGCGTCTCCGCTCCGTGGAGACGCTCGGCTCCACCTCGGCGATCAACTCCGACAAGACCGGCACCCTGACCCTCAACCAGATGACGGCCGTCCAGATGACGCTCGTCGGACGCCGCTACACGATCAGCGGCGAGGGTTACAAGACCGACGGCCAGATCACCCACGCCGGCGGGCAGGGTGACGTGCCGCTCGAGCAGTATCTCCTGCCGATGGCCCTGTGCGCCGATGCCGAGGTCCAGGGAGGTGCGCTCGTCGGCGATCCGACCGAGGGTGCTCTCGTCGTCCTCGCCGCGAAGGGCGGGGTCGACCCGACCCTCACCCGCGAGCGGTACCCGCGGGTAGCGACGCTGCCGTTCGACGCGGCCTACAAGATGATGGCGACCTTCCACCGGATGAAGGACGCAGGCGGCCGCGACGTGATCCGCTGCTACATCAAGGGAGCGCCCGACCAGCTGCTCGCGCGGGCCGCCTCGGCCCACGGACCAGACGGGACCGACGTTCCGGCCGCCCAGCTGCACGACGCCTACATGGCCGAGAACGAACGGCTCGGCCGGGAAGGCCTGCGGGTCATGGCGACCGGCCAGAAGGACTTCGACCCGGCGACCTTCGATCCGGACGCCGACCTCCTGCCCGCCCTCGACGACCTGACCCTCCTCGCCATGGTCGGCATCGTCGACCCGGCCCGGCCCGAAGCGAAGCTGGCGATCGCCGAAGCCAAGAACGCCGGCATCCGGGTCCGGATGATCACGGGCGACCACGCCGTCACCGCGGCCGCGATCGCCGGTCAGCTCGGCATCGAGGGACGGGCCATCAGCGGGGCCGAGTTCGCCGCGATGAGCGACGCCGAAGCGCTCACCCAGATCGACGACATCGGAGTCATCGCCCGGGTCGCCCCTGAGGACAAGGTCCACCTCGTCGACGTCCTCAAGGCCAAGGGCCACATCGTCGCCATGACCGGCGACGGGGTGAACGATGCACCGGCCCTGAAGCGAGCCGACATCGGCGTCGCGATGGGCATCACAGGCACCGAGGTCTCGAAGGAAGCCGCGGTGATGATCCTCACCGACGACAACTTCGCGACGATCGTGAAGGCGGTCCGGGTCGGCCGGGCCCTCTACGACAACCTCATGCGCTATATCCGCTTCCAGATGGCCGCCCTGTTCGGCTTCATCGCGACCTTCCTCGGCGCCAGCATCTTCAACATCCTCAACGGCATCCCGTTCCTGCCCCTGCAGACGCTGTGGATCAACTTCACCGTCGACGTCTTCCAGGCCATCGGCCTCGGCTGGGGCAAGCCGCGCGAAGGCCTGATGGATGACCCGCCGCGGCCGAAGGACAAGCCGATCCTCTCCCGTCGGCTGCTCACCTGGCTCGTCCTCAACGGCTTCGTCATGGCCGTGCCCACGCTGGCCGTGATCGTCTGGTCGACGAATACCTACGGCGAGTCGGTCGCCCACACGATGGGCTTCGTGACGTTCTCGCTGTTCCACCTCTTCTTCGCCCTCGAGACGGCCAACGAGGACCGGACGATATTCTCGAGCGAGCTGCTCGAGAACCCGATGCTTCTCAAGACATCGCTCCTGTCGTTCGCCACGATCGTCCTCGGGACGGAGGTCCACCTCTTCCAGCGGCTCCTCGAGACGGTGAGCCTGACCCTCGACCAGTGGGCCGTCTGCGCCGTGGTCGCGACATCGATCATCGTCGTGTCCGAGGTGAAGAAGGCCCTCCACATCCATATCGAGGAACCCGAACCGAAGATCGCCGCCGCCGGCTCTCCCTCCGGTCCGTCGGTCACGCCCGAGGCCGCCTAGGCTTCGATCCGGTCCGCGCGACGGGGTCAGACGCCGGACTGGGCGACGATCCGTCCGCTCGCGATGGCCGCCTGGAGCGCGGCATGATCCGTCTCGGTCTGATCGGCGTAGGCGGCGGCGAAGTCGCCGATCGCGTGGTCGAAGTCGGTCCCTGTCCCGAGGTAGCCGGCGATCATCGAGGGGTCGCCGCTCCGGGCATGGCCGCGGGCGAGGGCCCAGCCGCACAGTTCGCCCCAGCTCTGGAGGTCGTCGGCGGTCATCGCCTCGACGACCGCTCCACCCTTCTGGTCCTGGAGCTGGCGGACGTAGAGGTACCGGCCGTGCGGCCCCGTGGTCCAGCCGAGGAGGATGTCGCTGACGGCCTGGAGGCAGCGCTGGCCGATCACGACCCGTTCTCCATGGTCGGTGTACTCGCTCGCGCCGAGGAAGCGTTCGTAGACCGACGCTTCCGCCTGCTTCACCTGGAGGAAGAGCGGATCCTCACCGCCCCCGCCGTCGAGGAGGCAGGCGTACGCCCCGAGGCCGACGCTGCCCACGCCGACCACCTTGAGTGCCGCGTCGACGATCCGATAGCGCTCCACGAGGAGCCGGCGGTCCTCCTGCAGCGTCGTCGTGTAGGTGACGAGGGCCGCCTCGATGGCCGGCACGGACACGTCGACATGCCGGATCACCGGTGGGTGGTCGACGATACGGCGCTGGCCGTCCGGGCCGATCTCGGTCAGCTTCGGCAGCTCGTGGAGCGCGTCGTGGTGGTTGGCCGACTTGACCGTCGACTGGAGGAAGGGCCGGGCCCGTTTGTCGACGTAGGCGACGATGCTCTCGGCGTCCACCCGGGCGTAGAAGATGTCGATCGCCCGCATCGGTGCGTACTCGGCCATCCGCTCGCGATAGGCCCGCACCGCGGCGTGGACCGCATGGGCGTTCTGGTGGGCGCTGAACCCGCGAGACCGTCCGGCGACGACCAGGCTCGCGGCCAGCCGCTTGACGTCGTACTCGAACGGCCCACGGATCGTCTCGTCGAAGTCGTTGATGTCGAAGACGAGGTCGCGCTCCGGTGAGGCGAACAGGCCGAAATTCGACAGGTGGGCGTCGCCGCACAGTTGCACCGCGATGCCGGAGGGAGTCGTCGTGGCGAGGTCGGCGGCCATCGGCAGCGCCGCCCCACGGAGGAACGTGAATGGCGAGACGGCCATCCGTCCATAGCGGACCGGGACGAGGCTCGGGATACGGGTCGTCGCCTGGCTTTCGAGGAGCGTGACCGGGTCCGGTCGGCCGGGGGCGGCCTTCCATTTCGCGTGGGCAGCGAGCGAGACCGTCGAGCGAACCTTCTCGCCGGCGGCGCGCCGCTCGGCCGACGATGGGAGCGGCGTCACGGCGGTGCTACCCGGTCTCCGTCGGGGATGGCGGGTCGGGCTTCACAGGATTCGCGCCGGGGGGTTCCACCGCGTCGGCCACATCGTGGTCGCCGGTCGCTCGGGCGTACGCGTCGGCGGCATCGCCGATCGTGTCGAAGATGCGCGCCGCACCGATCTTCTCGGTCAGGCCATAGCGGTCAAGCTGTGTGCGGACCTTGGGATCGACGTCGAGGAGACCGAAGATGATGTCCCGGGCGGCGAGCTCCTCCTGGACGCTCCGCAGCGAATCCGCGCCCGAGTAGTCGATGTCGCCGATGGCCGAGGCGGCCACGGCGAACCACTTGATCGGCGGGTCGGCGTTTTCGACGATGTCCATGATCTCGGCCGTGAAGCGGGTCGCGTTGGCGTAGTAGAGGCTGGCCCCGAAGCGGTAGACGACGAGTCCGGGCGCGAGCTGGGTCCCGTCGGACGGAGGAGACGAGTGGATATGTCCGTCCGGGGTCAGGCGGAGGAGCGTGTCGTGCGGCCGGTAGCTGTGATAGAGGTGGACGACGATCGAGAGGAGGATGGCGAGGACGATCCCCTGCTCCACCCCGACGACGACCACCGTGGCGGCCGTCAGGAGGGCGACGCCGAACTCGCCGGGCCGGACGGCAGCGATGTCTCGCATGCCCTTGACGTCGATGAGGCGGACGCCGATGAGGAAGACGACCGAGGCGAGGACGGCGTTCGGCATGTAGGCGAGCGGCCCGGTCAGGAACAGGAGCACGACGAGGACGATGCCGCCGGTCGTCAGCTGGGCGATCTGGCTGCGCCCGCCGGCACTGTCCACCATCGAGGTCTTCGTCGGGCTGCCATTGACGACGAATGTTCCCGACAGGCCGGCCGCGGCATTGGCCAGGCCGAGGCCCACGAGGTCGACGTTCTCGTCGAAGCGATCGCCGTACTTCATCGCGTAGGCACGTGACGTGGCCGCGCTCTGGGCGAGGATGACGACGAACATGGCGACCACCGTCGGCAGGAGCGCCTGGATGTTCGCCACCGTTATCACGTCCTGCGGAAGGCCGAACGTGGGGAGGCCGCCCTGGACCGTCCCGAGCGTCGTGACGCCCCGCGCGGCGAGGTCGAAGAAGTAGCTGACTGCGATCGCACCGACGACCGCGATGAGGGCGCCCGGGATCTTCTTGTTGACCCGCTCGAGGCCGACGATAACGACGAGTACGGAGATGGACACGGCAAGCGTGGCCGTCTGGGTCGACGTCGGGATCGCCTTGAGGGTGTTGACGAACTTCTCGACAGTCCCGCCGCTACCGGCGTCGACCCCGAACATGCCAGCCACCTGGCCCATCGCCACCTGGATGCCGACGCCGGTCAGGAATCCGATGAGCACGCTCCGTGAGAGGAAGTTGGCGATGAAGCCGAGGTTCAGCAGCCGGGCGCCGATGAGGAGCACGGCGCACAGGAGGGCCGAGAGCCCGGCCAGGGCGACATATCCCGGGGAGCCGGCCACGGCTCCGGTCGCGACGATGCCGGTGGCCATGATCGCCGCCGTCGCCGAGTCCGCCCCGACGACGAGGTGACGCGACGAGCCGAACAGGGCGAACACTGCGACCGGCAGGAGGATCGTGTAGAGGCCGGTCACGACCGGCATGCCGGCGATCTTCGTGTAGCCCATCACCTCGGGGATGGCGAGCGCGGCAAGGGTCGCGCCGGCGATGAGGTCGGTCGGTATCCGGGCCCGGTCGATGGGCCTGATCCCGTCGAAGATCGGCAGGACGCGGCTCGACCGCTTGGTGGTGCTCGGTGTAACAGCCACGTCGCGGGTCCCCCACATCGACTCGGTCGTCGGCGTCCCCAGCAGACCCCACGTCCGACTCGTGGGGCTGGTGCCGATCCCGAGCCTCGAACCATACCGCACCGCATCGGGGTGGCGTGTCGAACACCGGCGGCTCGGTCGGTCGCCGGCGGATGACCGTGGGGCCGCTCCGCACCGACCGCGGCGGCTACAATCTGCTCCCCGTCGCCCCGGATCCCACCACCCCGGCTCGCGGCCGCATGGAGGTTTCACCATGGCCCCACGGAAGTCCACCAAGGCGGCGGCGAGCTCGGCCAAGTCCACGCCAGCCGCCAAGGCGAAGGCCGCGCCCGCGGCCAAGGCGGCCTCTGCGTCGAAGCCGGCTTCGGCGGCGAAGTCGGTCGCCAAGCCCGCCTCGGCGAAGTCGGCCGCGAAGTCAGTCGCCAAGCCCGCGGCGAAGTCGTCGACCAAGTCGTCCCAGCGGGTCCGGGTCGGCAAGCGGGAGATGGACGATGCCGCCGAGACCCTCGCGGTCAGTGGGGTCGTCGACGTGGAGCACGGCAGCGCAGAGGTCGCGGCCGGCCTGGCAGGCGTGGCGGCCGCCCGTGACGTCGCCGATGCGGGGATCGCCGAGATCGCGACCGGTGCCGAAGACGTCGCCGTCGGGGTCGGCAAGGTGGCCGTCGCCGAACGGGGCATGGAACTGGCGGATCTCGCGGCCGCCGGCGGCGTCGACGAGATCGGTCGTGCCGAGGGGACGCTGGAGGTCGCCGAGGATATCGCCGGCCTGACCGAACTCGTCCGCTCGATGGGCGGCGCCCAGCTCGACCGCGGACTCGCGACCGCCCGCATCTCCGGCGAGCTCTCGGCCGTCAGCGGGCTCATGGGCAGGCTCGGGATGCCGCTCCTGTCCGCGTTCCTCGACGATCGCAGCGTCCAGCTGCAGATCCTGTCCATCGAGATGCTCGTCGGGTCGCAGGGCGCCCGGGTCGTGGCCGGCGCCCTCGAGGAGACCGCCGAGGAGGTCGAGCTGGTGGCCGAGGGCCAGGCGGCGAGCGGGATCGCCCGGCTGGCGGTGGGCGAGGCACTCGCGGCGCGAAGCGACGCGCTCGCGGCCGAGGGCCTCCTCCAGGCGTCGGCCGGCGCCGACGAGATGGTCGTGGGGGCGGCCACGGTGGGGGCCGCCCGCGGGGTCGCCGCCGAATCCGCACTCGAGGTCGCGGCCGGCGCCGCCGACGCCGCCAGCGGCGAGACGGAGCTCGAGGTCGCCGAGGCGCTCGTCAAGCGGGCCGATCGGCCGAAGCGCGGCAAGTCCTCGAAGGGCTGAGCCGGGCCGCCGGATCGGTCCGCCCGGTCAGCCGCCGGCCGTCGTGGCGTCTCCCGGACCCTCGGTCGAAGGCGGATCCGGCTCCGCCCGGTTCGACGCGCGGAAAGCCGCGCTGACGATCCCTGGGGTCGCCGCCGCGACGGCCTACCGTCGCGAGTGGCTGCCGAAGGACGTCATCGCTGGGCTCGTCCTCGCCAGCCTCCTCGTTCCGCAGGGGATGGCCTACGCCGAGCTGGCGGGCCTGCCCCCGATCACCGGCCTCTACACGTCGATCCTCTGCCTCGTCGGCTACGGCATCTTCGGGCCCTCGCGGATACTCGTGCTCGGCCCGGATTCGTCGCTCGGACCGATGATCGCGGCCACGATCCTGCCGCTCGTCGCGGCCGACGGCGATCCGACGCTTGCCGTGGCCTACGGATCGGCGCTCGCCCTCCTCGTCGGCGCCATCATCCTCGTCGGAGCCAAGGCCGGGCTCGGGTTCATCGCCGACCTCCTCTCGAAGCCGACCCAGATCGGCTACATGAACGGCCTCGCCCTGACGATCCTCGTCGGCCAGCTGCCGAAGCTCTTCGGCTTCTCGACCGACGCCGACGGATTGTTCGCCGAGGCGGGTGCGTTCGTGCAGGCGTTGCGCGACGGCGAGGCGGTGAGCGCCGCGGTCGCGATCGGGCTCGTCAGCCTCGTCCTCCTGCTCGTGTTCCAACGCCGGCTCCCGGCCCTGCCGGGCGTCCTCTTCGTCGTCATCATCGCGATGGTCGCGGCGGTGGCGTTCGACCTCGCCGGCCGCGGCGTGTCGCTCGTCGGCGTCCTGCCGAGCGGCCTGCCGCCGCTGACGGTCCCGCACATCGTCCCGCGGGACATCGTGGCCCTGGTCGGCGGTGCGCTGGGCATCGCCGTCGTGTCGCTGGCCGATACGATCTCGACCTCATCGGCGTTCGCGTCACGGACGCACCAGGAGGTCCGGCCGACCCAGGAGATGGTCGGCATCGGGGCGGCCAACGTGGCGGCGGGCTTCTTCCAGGGCTTCCCGGTCAGCACGAGTGGCTCGCGGACGGCGGTGGCCGAGCGCGCCGGCGCGAAGACCCAGCTCACCGGCATCGTCGGCGCCGGGGTGATCGCGGCGATGCTCGTGTTCGTGCCGGGCCTCTTCCAGTACCTGCCCCAGCCGACCCTTGCCGCGGTCGTGATCGTCGCCTCCCTCTCGCTCGCCGACGTGGCCGGGACCCGCCGGCTATGGAGCCAGCGACGGGCCGAGTTCTGGCTGTCGATGGCGGGCTTCGCCGGGGTCGCGATCTTCGGCGTCCTGGCGGGCATCGCCATCGCCGTGGGCCTGTCGATCCTCGGTGTCTTCCGCCGGGCCTGGGAGCCGTACCGGACGACACTCGGCAAGGTCGATGGGATGCGTGGCTACCACGACCTCCACATGTACCCGGACGCCACGACCCCGCCCGGCCTCGTGATCTACCGCTTCGACGGCCCGCTGATCTTTGCCAACTCCCGGACCTTCCGCGACGAGATCCGCCGGCTCGCCCGGACCGACCCGCCCCCGCGGTGGATCGTCATCTCCGCAGAGCCGATGACGGATGTGGACACGACCGCCGCCGACATGCTCGAGGAGCTCGACGACGAGCTCGAGACGGCCGGGATCGAGCTCGTCTTCGCCGAGATGAAGGACGCGGTCCGGGCGAAGATCAAGGACTACGGTCTCGACTGGCAGCGCGACCGGCGGGCTTTCTATCCGACCGTGGGCTCCGCGGTCCACGCCTACGAGCTCCTCGACTCGGTGGATCCGCCCAGCGCGATCAGCTGAGCTCGAGGCCCGTCCGTCACGCCGGCGGACCCCGCGCGTCACAGGGCGTGCCGCCTGATCGGCGGTTGCCTCGACCGAGGAGCCACGAACTGATGAGACCCGCCCGTCGAGCGAGGAGCGCCCGCTGCCTCGCCCTCGTGGCGACGGTCCTGCTCATCGCGGCCTGCGACACCTCGACGCCGACGGCGACACCCTCGCCGACCGTTCCATCCCCGTCGGCCGCCGCGTCAGCGTCGGCCTCGGCTCCGACGGCATCCGCCTCGTCCGCCCCGACCTCCTCGGCCAGGCCGTCGGCGACCGCTCGCCCCTCCCCGACCCGTGCCCCGTCGATCGCTCCGTCGGCCGTCGCCTCCTGTGCGACGCGCACGCTCGCTTCCCTCACCGAGGCACAGCGGATCGGTCAGCTCTTCGTCCTCGGCCTGACCGACGACAAGCTCGATGGGGCCGAGCGCACCGCGATCTCCCAGTACCACTTCGGCTCGATGACCATGACCACGACCACGAAGGTCGGCGTCGCCGCCATCCATGCCGTCACGTCCGCCGTCCAGCGGCTGGCGACCCGGGCCGCCACCGGCGGCGTCGGCTTCTTCATCGCCGCCAACCAGGAGGGCGGCTTGATCCAGGGACTCGCCGGACCGGGCTTCGACACCATCCCGACGGCACTCGCCCAGGGTTCGATGTCCCCGGCTGCGCTCAAGACGGCCGCCACCCGCTGGGGCAAGCAGCTTGCCGCCGCCGGCGTGAACCTGAACTTCGCCCCGGTCGCCGACACGGTCCCGCCCGGTACGGACCAGCAGAACGCTCCCATCGGGCAGCTCAAGCGCGGATACGGCCACGATCCGCAGACCGTCGCGTCCCACGTCTCGGCCTTCATCGCCGGGATGCGGGCGGCCGGCATCGACACGACCGCCAAGCATTTCCCGGGCCTCGGCCGGGTGGTCGGCAACACCGACGACACGGCCGACGTGGTCGACAACGTGACCACGCCGAACGACCCGTACCTCGACCCGTTCGGGGCGGCCGTCAAGGCCGGCACGCCGTTCGTGATGGTGTCGCTCGCGACCTACACCAAGATCGACCCGGACCACCTGGCCGTCTTCTCGCCGACCATCATCCAGGGCATCCTTGGCGACGACCTCGGTTTCCACGGCGTCGTCATCTCCGACAGCCTCGGCGCCGCCGCGGTCGCCTCGATCCCGCCGGCGACGCGGGGCACGGACTTCATCGCCGCGGGCGGCGACATGATCATCTCGAATCTCATCCCGGCGGCCGTCGGGATGGCCCAGGGCATCTCCGCCAGGGCCGCCGGCGACCCGGCCTTCCGTGCCATCGTCGACGCCGCGACGCTGCGGGTGCTGCAGGCGAAGAACGCGGCCGGCCTGTTGCCCTGCGACTGAGCCGCCCACGGGCCGGCCTGCGGGCCTCCGGGACTCGGGACCCTCGCGGTCAGCCGACCTCGACGCCGGCCGCCCGAGCGTCCTCGGCGAACCGCGGCAGCGCCTCGTCGTCCCGTGGTGACGACCTGACGAGGCCCATCGCCCGGGCGACACCGAGCTCCGCCAGTCCGCCGAGTCGATCGACCCTCGCCTGACCCGGGTCGGCGATCTGCTCGCCCCACAGATGCACCGACAGCGCCAGGCTGGTCGGGTCGCGGCCGATCTCCTCGCAGCGGGCCCGGATCGTCGGCAGGGCGACTGCGACCTCGTCGGGCGCGAGGCCGTCGAGGTTCAGCTCGTCGGCGAACCGGGCGGCGAACCGCCAGGTCACGTTCGGGCCGTTGCCGCCGACCATGATCGGCACTCGCGGCCGCTGGATGGGCTTCGGGATGTTCCGGGCGTCGGCGACCCGGCTGTACCTACCATCGAACGTGGCGTGTTCGTGGCGATCTCCGGCCAGCATCCGGCTGATGACCTCGAGGTCGTCGCCGAGGCGGGCGAGTCGCTCCCTCGTCTCGGGGAATCCGTAGCCGTAGGCGTCCCACTCGTCCCGCTTCCAGCCGGCCCCGATGCCGAGTTCCATCCTGCCGCCGCTGATGGTGTCCATCGTCGAGATCATCTTTGCCGTCAGGGCCGGGTTCCGGAATCCGGTGCAGATTACGACATGGCCGAGCCGGACTCGCCGGGTGTGGGCCGCCAGCGCTGACAGCATCGTGAAGGACTCGAAGGTGATCTCGTCTGTCGGTCGGGGGACGGTGTGGAAATGGTCGAAGACCCAGATCGACTCGAAGCCGAGGTCGTCGGCCTGACGGGCGAGCACGACGCTGCGCGCCCAGGCCTCGGCCGGATCCCAGCCGTCGTAGTCGCCGGTCCAGCCCTGGGGGACGATCACGCCGAGTCTCATCCGGTCCTCCGATCGATCGGGGTGGCTGCGGGCTGACCGCGGTCGTGCCGCGCGGCGACGCTTGTCCTCATTCTCGCTCCGCCGGGCCCTGGCGACCGAGACCAGGGGCGCGACGGCGTCCTCGACGGTCGGGCGTACGCTGTGCGAACGTCGTCACAGCGGGGAGGAACGACCATGGTCGATCACGAGGGCGAACCGATGGGCCCGGCCGGCATGGCCGACGCCGATATGGCCGCCGCCCAGCAGGAGCTCGATACGGGCAAGATCCACGGCGACATCTCGGCCGCCCTCGCCCAGGAGGCGACCACGCTCCGCGAGCTCGGCTGGGACGAGGCCTATGGCCAGGTCGCCGACGCCGCGGCCCACGAGTCCAGCGTGAAGTCGCAGCACGAGGCGGTCGCCGCGAGCTACACCGATGCCGCTCACGAGTGGCGGGAGGCGGATCGCGAGCTCCAGGAGTCGGCCCGCCTGACCGGCGAGGCGCACGTCGCCCACGACCGCGAGCGGACGGCGAACGAGGCGCTCGGGCATCCCGACGGGCTGTCGGACGGGCAGAAGACCACGCTCGAGCTTCAGGCGGCACGGGAACAGGCGTCGGAGCCGGTCCTCGAGCACCGCGCCTCGGAAGTCGCCGCCGACGCCGACCACCACGCTACCCGCGCCGAGAACACCGAGCACTTCGCCCGAGAGTACAAGGACATCGCCAAGAAGCAGGGCAGCTACTGACCGACGGTCGCCCGGCACCGCGCCGGGCATTGGATCGGCGGGACGTCCCTCCGCGAGGGCGCGTCCCGCCGTAGGCAGCGGTGGCGATGCCTCAGGGCATCTCTTCGTGGGCGACCTCGGTCACCGGCCCGATCTGCTCGGGCTCCATCGGGATATCGAAGGCCGGCGGCGGCTCGGCGTCGACATGCCCGGTCACGCCGTCGATGAAATCACCGCCCGCCTTCCAGGCCGCCTCGCCGGTCGAGTGGACGAACTTGCCCACCGCCTTGGCGTGATCGCCCTTGTCCCAGTCGTCGGCAGCGGATCGCGCCAGCTCCGGATCCACGTCGGCTGCCGCGTCGCCCCAGGCGGTGCTGGCGCCGGTCGCGTCGTCGAAGTCCTTGCCGACCTTCCAGCCTGCCTTGAAGGCCTCTTCGCCCTTCTCGACTTCCTCGGCCATCTCGATCCCCTCGCTTCCTGCCGGTCGTTTGGCCGGCCTCTCTACAGGGCGGGTCCCGGGCGATCCCGGTCACCGATCATAGATTCCGGACCGCCGGCCGCCGTCTCGGCGGCGGTGGCTCAGGGCGTGACGACTCTCAGGAGGCCGAACGCGGCGCCGAGCGGGTCGCTGACGATGGCGAAGCGGCCGCCGGGAAAGTCGCCAGGCGGGAGTATCTCGTGGGCACCGCCATCGATCGCTCGCCTGTAGGCGGCATCGACGTCGTCGACTGCGAAGTAGGCCATCCAGTAGCTCGGCACCTCGGCCGGCACCATCGGGCTCATCTCCATCCCGCCGGCGACGCGCCCACCGTCGAGGGTGAACGTCGTGTACGGCCCCGCCTCGCTCATCGGCTGCGTGTCGTGGCTCCAGCCGAAGACCGTGTCGTAGAACGGGATCGCCTTGTCGATGCCGCGGGCGCTGAGCTCCGCCCAGCCGAAGGAGTTCGGCTCGTAGGCCCGGAACTGGGGCATGCCGGTCGGCTGCCAGGCCGAGATGAATGCCCCCGCCGGGTCCTGGTAGACCGCCATCCGGCCCTGGTCCCCGACGTCGAAGGCCGGCGCGATGACCGTGCCGCCGGCCGCCTGGACCTTGGTCGAAAGCGCGTCTGCATCGTCGGTCCCGATGTAGACCATCCATGCGGTCGGCGCGCCGGGCGTCTGCTGGGGACCGATGCCGGCGACGTCGCTGCCGCCGGACTTGGCGAGTGCGTACCCGCCGTATTGCGGATCCGGGTTGACCTGGACGTCCCAGCCGAAGAGCTTCGAGTAGAAGGCACGCGAGGCGGCCGGATCGGAGCTCGACAGATCGACCCAGGCCGGCTTGTTGGCGAGGATGGTGGCGGTGGTCGGCGACATGGCGTTCTCCTCTTACGGAGACCGCCGGTCCCCCCGATGGTCGGGCGACGGCCTGGAAGGACGGGATTCTCCCACCATTCCATCGTCGCGGTGTGTCCGGGCGGTTTTCCGTTCCAGGCCCGGACATCCGGTCCGCGGCTAGGAGGCGAGGTCGCGGCGGGCGATCCCCCACGCCCCGATGGCGAGGCCGCCGGCGGCGAGCGCGAGGCAGGCGACCATTCCGACCGGGTCCCACACGCCGATCATCGGCTGCCCAAGATGGGTCGTGAGGGCCAGCTGGTGGATCGGGTCGGGCAGCTGGAGGGCCGGGGCGAGCAGGTCGATGACGTAGGTCGCGACGACGACCGCGGCCACGAGCTCCGCGGCGATCGAGGCCCGGAACACCCCGCCGATCGCGAAGCCGACCCCTGCCAGGGCCGCAGCGTAGAGGCCCATGACGACGGTCCCGAGCATCGGGGTCACGGCATCGCTGGCCGAGGCGAGCGCACCGACCCCGATCCCCACGGCGATGACGGCCGTCATCACGACGATCGCCCCGAATACGCCGAGCCCGCTGCGGACGAGCCAGCGACGTCGAGCTATGGGCGAGGACAGCACGACCTCGAGCCGGCCCGATGTCTCGTCACTCGCCCAGCCCCCCACGAGGGTCGCGGCGGCGAAGCCGACCACGATAAAGCCGAGCTCGATGAACACGAGCTGGAGGAAGCCTCCGGCGGTCGCGATGTCCACGCCGGGAAAGACCTTCGCCAGCAGGGCGACCAGATCGGGGGACTCGCGGATCGAGTCCGCCAGCGCGGCGCTGAGGGTGGCGATGGCGAGGCCGAAGATGCCGAGACCGATGCCCCAGCCGAGCGCCATCGGCAGTCGCTCGCCGAACGACCGACCGACCGGCCCGTCCTCGCCGAGCAGGACCCCCGGCATCGACGGGAGCCGGACCCGGCTCGTCGCGCCGAGATCGCGGCGGACGAACGCCTCGACGCCCACGGCGAGGAACACCACCGCGAAGATCGCGACCGGCACGAGCGATGCCCAGTCGTACTGTCCGGCGAGCGGCAGGTGCCCCGAGGTCCAGTACCACGGCGTGACGATGGCGACGACCCCGAAGGCCGGGATCGAGGCCGCGTAGTTGCTGGCGATGTACCCGGCCAGCAGTGCGGCGCCGGCCACGCCCGCGCCAAGCGAGCGTCCGAGGAAGGACGACAGGGCGAAGGCGAGTCCGCCGAACCACAGCGTCATGACGGCCAACCAGAGGCCGAACCCGACGGCTGCCTGGACGGGGATCGCGTCGCCGGGGATCGAGCCGAACGCCGCGCCGACGAGCCAGGCGACGAAGATGACGAGGGCCGCCGTGACGGCGAGGACGGTCACATGGGCGCCGACCTTCTCGACGGCGATGCGCCGCCGCGCGAATGACGTCGCGGCGATGAACTCGAGGCTGCCTCGGCGAGCCTCGATGGCGAGCGTTCCCGAGAGGGCCATGATCGACCAGAGTCCGGTGATGACGAGGAAGATCGGGCCGTACTTGTACTGTAGGTACCCGCCGAGGGTCCCGACATTGACGGGCTTCCCGGCCAGACCCTGGGCCGCCCCGCCGAGCTGATTGGCGATCCGCACCATCTCCTGGCGCGCTTCCTCGGTCGGGAAGACGGTCGGGATCGCCGCGCCGGCGGCCAGCAGGATCCCACCGACGAGTCCGGCAAGGACGATGAACGAGAACCGCGAGTCACGGAGTGTCTTCGCGTAGACGCCACCGAAGCCGTAGAAGCGGCCGAGGGCCGACTCCCTGGTGAGCACGACGGCCGAGGGGGCCGCCCCGATCTCGGCGGTCATGGCTGGGCCTCAGCCGCCTCGCGGCCGTACTCGGCGAGGAACGTCTCCTCGAGCGACGGCTCACGGCTGACGAAGTCGACGATCTCGTGGCGGGCCGCTGCCTGGACTACCGGCGTTATCGACCCGGCCACCCGCAGCCGGAGGCGGTGGTCCTCGGCGGTCACCTCGGAGACCCCGGGCAGGGCGGCGAACTCGGCGGCCGGGACATTCCCGACGAACTGGAGCTCGACCTGGTGGTGGGCGAGGTCGCGGAGCGCCTCGACCCGGTCGACCCGGGCGAGGCGGCCGTCGCGGATGATGGCGACCCGATCGCAGGTCCGCTCCACCTCGCTGAGGATGTGGCTCGACAGGAAGACCGTCCGGCCTTCGGCCCTGGCCTCGCGGACGAGCTCGTAGAACGACTGCTGGACGAGCGGATCGAGTCCCGAGGTGGGCTCGTCGAGGATGAGCAGGTCCGGCCGATGCTGGAGGGCGATCACGAGGCCGATCTTCTGCTTGTTGCCCTTCGAGTACTCCTTGAACCGCCGCGATGGGTCGATCTCGAAGCGCTCCACGAGGCTCGCCTGGTAGGCCCTGTCCACGCCGCCGCGGAGGCTGGCGAAGTAGCGC
This sequence comes from uncultured Chloroflexia bacterium, assembly GCA_963745405.1. Classification (GTDB taxonomy): domain Bacteria; phylum Chloroflexota; class Limnocylindria; order Limnocylindrales; family CSP1-4; genus C-114. The sequence continues at coordinate 1,299,635 of CAVUWY010000002.1, forward strand.
AGTGTCTGGCCACCAGTCAGGCGGTCGTACAGGGTGAACTCGCCGGGGATGTAACCGACACGGCGGTGGATGGCGCTCGGGTCAACGGTCGTCCCGATCCCGAAGATGCGGGCGACGCCGCTCGTCGGGCGGATATGGTCGAGGAGGGTCCGGATCGTCGTCGTCTTGCCCGCGCCGTTGGGACCGAGGAAACCGAAGACCTCGCCCGAATCGACCTCGAGGTCGACGTCGACGATCCCGCGGTGGACGCCGTACGACTTGGTGAGCTTCTCGGTCTCGATGATGGCGGTCATGGCGCTCCTTGCATCAGCGGACTATCGCGATCGTGAGATCGATCAGAACCAGCGGCGGATGATGGCCGGGTCGACGAGCTCGAACGAGCCCGGACGGGCGCCGAGGATCCGCCCGAACGCGTCGCCGAAGGCGGTCAGGGTGCGCTCCACCTCGTCGATGCCGATCCTCCCGGCCTGCCGGTCGACGTAGAGTTGAGACGCGGTCTCGTTCGCCCCGAGGACCAGGGCGACGACGACTCTGGCCGCATGGTCGGGAGAGGTCACGGTGAACTCGCCTGTGGCGTGGCCGTCGCGGACGATCGTCGTCAGCGGTGGCAGCAGCCGCTCGACGACGTGGCGGCGGAACTTCTCCCGGACGATGGCGTTCTCGTCGGCCAGCCAGGCGTCGAGGAGCCCGATCATGAGGTCGGTCCGTTCGCCCTTCCAGCGGGCGATGCCGCTGAACAGGCCCTGGAATCGTTTTGTCGCGCTGACCGACGAGTCCGTCGCGGCCGGATCGATCTCGGCGGTCGCCTGGTCGACGATCCGCTCGATGACGGCGTCGAGGAGGGCGACCTTCGAGTCGAAGTAGTGGTAGAAGGCGCCGCGGGACGCGCCCACCTCGTCGAGGACGTCCTGCACGCTCATCCGCTCGTACCCGGTGGTGACGATAAGGCGCTGGGCGGCCTCGACGAACGTGTCGCGGCGAACGGTGTGGACCGCCACGTCGAGGGTCCGGGCCATCCGCGCCTCCTGCTTCCGACGCACGCCGCGCACCGGCCGCGCTTCGCACCGCGTCGCCATGTTCCGCGGCCTGATTAATAGACCGACTGTCGGTCTGATAATACGTCCGACCGTCAAGTGCGTCGCGGTGAACGTGCGCGCCACTGCCCGGCTATCGTTCGGTGGCCTCGCGCCCGAACCGGCGCCCGCTGGAGGGACCCATCGTGCGATTCGGGCTATACCTGCCGACCTGGCACCGGATCGATGGGTCGGTCGCGACGTGGTTCGAGATGCGGTCGATCGCCCGATCCGCCGAGGATCTCGGTGTCGACAGCCTGGTCGTCGCCGACGAGCCGGGGTTCTGGGAGTGCTGGACGCTCCTTGCGGCGCTCGCCGAGGCGACAAGCCGGATCGAGATCGGGCCGCTCGTCGTCTGCACCCGCTACCGACAGCCGGCGCTCCTGGCCTCGATGGTGCGGGCGCTCGACGAGGTGAGCGGCGGCCGGCTGTTCCTCGGGCTCGGCAGCGGCCAGGGGCCGGGCGATCCACGCTGGCCGGCACTCGGATACGACGGGACCTCGCACGTCGGGCGCTTCGGGGAGGCGGTCGAGATCGTCGTTCGGCTCCTGCGCGAGGGTCCGATCACGTTCGAGGGACGCTTCGAGCGGGTCGCCGACCCGGACATCGGGCCACCCGGTCCGCGACCGACCGGACCGTCGGTCTGGATCGCCGGCGCGCGGCCGCGGACGATGGACGTCGCCGCGCGTTGGGGCGATGCGGTCAACGGCGGCGACGGGCTGACGGGGCCCGAGTCTGTCGTGGCCCTGCGTGCGGCCATCGGCGAGGCCTGCGAGCGGGTCGGGCGCGACCCGTCGGCCGTCGCCCTGACCGGCTGGGCGCGGCTCGCGCCATCGGCCGATGGTCGGCTCGGGCGGGATCGAGCGGACACGATCGCCGGCACGACCGCCGAGGTCGCCGACCGGCTGCTCGAGATCGGCAACGCCGGCGTCGAGCACGTCAGCTGCTTCATCGGCGATGAGAGGGACGGCCGCGAGTTTCCGCTCCTGACCGAGCGATCGCTCGAGGCGTTCGGTCGACTCCTCGAGGCCGTCAAGGCAGCCTGACCTAGGCCCGCGGTCATCGTCTGCGCGGCCGAGGCCGCGAGTGACGCCGCGCAGCGAGGGCGCGGGTCAGATCCAGACGGAGATCACGGTCACGGCGACGAGCCCGCCCAGGACAAGGGAGGCCCGTCTCCGCCGTCGGTCGTCGGCGACGAACGGGCTCAGCGCACCGCCGCCGGCGGCCCAGATCGCCGCGGTGGGTATGGCGAGGAGCATCATCGTCGCGACGACGAGCACGCTGCCGGCGGCCATCGGGAGCTCGGGTGGTCGGAAGGTCGTGATCGCGCTGAGGGCGAAGATCCAGACCTTCGGGTTGGGAAGCTGGAATGCCGCCGCCTCGAGGACGCTGAGCGGTCGCGCCGCCGCACCCTGGTGAAGCGCACCGGAGCTCGCGATCCGCCAGGCGAGATAGAGGAGGTAGATGGAGCCCAGGACGCGCATCGCGAACGCCAGCGGCGGGAACGCCGTCAGCACGATCCCGAGTCCGGCGGCGACGGCGAGCCCGAGGAGGCCGACACCGATCGCCGTGCCGAGGATGTGGGGGATGGTCCGGACGAACCCGAACGATGCCCCCGACGCCCACAGGAGGACGTTGTTCGGACCGGGCGAGACCGTTATCACGAACGCGAAGCCGACGAGCGCGAGCATGTCACCCATGTCGCCCCGACCCTAGGCGGGACGGGCCGCGAGGTCTTGTACGATCCTGGCGATGGAGCCATCCACGGAGCGTGAAACGGTCGAAGCATGGCGGCCACCCGTGCCGGGCATCCGCGAGGTCCTCCACGCGACGCACACCGATCACGCCTACCCGCCGCACACGCACGACGCCTGGACCATATTCATCGTCGACCGCGGGGCGATCCGCTACGACCTCGACCGCCGGTCGCGAGGAGCGGAGCCGTCGATGGTGTCGGTGCTCCCACCGCACGTCGTCCACGACGGCCGTCCGGCGTCCGGGGCCGGGTATCGGAAGCGTGTCCTCTACGTCGACACGACCGTCCTCGGCGAGGACCTCATCGGCCCCGCCGTCGACCGGCCGGTCCTCGTCGACGGGTCCGTCCGCAGCCGGGTATCGGCGCTCCACGATGCGCTGCGCTGCCGTGACGACCTGTTCGAGGCGGAGACGCGGCTCGCCTTCCTCGCCGAGCGGATCCGCGCGACGCTCGGGCAGCGCCTCCCCGAGCAGGTCGACATCCGCGGCCAGGATGCCGCCGAGATGCTCCGGGCCTACCTCGACGCCAACCGCTTCGAGCCGGTGACGCTGCGGACCGCGGCCGAGCTCGTGGGCATCGGCGAGACGCAGCTCGCCCGGGCCTTCAGCGAGGCGTTCGGCATCGCGCCGCATGCGTACCTCATCGGTCGCCGGCTCGACGCGGCCCGCGTGCGGATCCTCGACGGCCAACCCCTGGCCGACGTCGCCGCGGAGGTCGGGTTCTGCGACCAGGCCCACCTCACCCGGCGGTTCCGCCGCTTCCTCGGGACGACGCCGGGTCGCTTCCGGGACTCCGCCCCGGCAGGCTGATCGGGCCGTCCATACCGCGGCCAATGGGAGATTCGGCTCTTCCGCTGGGCCGTCTCGCCCCCGATGCTCGGCGAAGCCGGCCGTGCCGTCCCGATCTCGAGACCGGGTCGCCCACCCTAGCCGCACGGGCCGGTCAGTGAGGAGATCGGCGGATGCGGTACGTGCGCGACCTCGGGCGACGCCCGGTCCGGACGACGTTGACGATCCTCGGGATCACCATCGGCATCTGGGCGCTCGTCGTCTTCGGCTCGATGGCCAACAAGATCAGCGCTCTCGTCGCCGGTGGCGAGACGTACTACGCAGACAAGGTGACCTTGAGCGACAGCGCCGGCTCGATCGGCGGCTTCTCAGCCGCCCCGATGTCCTTCGCTACGGTCGACAAGGTCCAGGCCGTGGACGGCGTCGACGTCGTGAGTCCGGCCGTGATGATGCTCATGGACGACACGCAGAGTGCCGTGAGCTTCGGCGTGCCGCCGATGATCACCGGCGCCCAGGCCGGATCGGACCAGGGCCGCGAGACCTTCAAGATCAACATCGCCGAGGGTCGGGCCCTCACCCTGCAGGACGAGGGCCAGAACGTCACCGTCCTCGGCTCCGACATCGCTCGCAAGTACGACAAGCAGGTCGGCGACACGATCCTGCTCAAGGGCGTGCCGTTCGCCGTCGTCGGCATCCTCGAGCCGACGCTCACCGCGCCGGACCAGGCGGCCGCCGTCCCGCTCGCGGCGGCGCAGCAGCTGTTCGTCGGCTCGCTGCCACCGGTCCTCCAGGGACAGGTGCGCCCGGCCGACGTGGTCACGACGATGGCCGTCTACCCGAAGCCCGGCGTCGACCCGGAGGTCCTGGCGACCCGGATCGAGGCCCAGGTCCCCAGTGTCAAGACGATGACCGGCAAGGACTTCGACGCCCAGGTCGGCTCGGCGACCTCGATCCTCAACTCGATCCTCGTCGGGATCGCCCTCATCAGCCTGGTCGTCGGCGGCCTGTCCGTCGTCAACACGATGGCGATGTCGATCGCCGAGCGGACTCGCGAGATCGGCATCAAGCGCGCCATCGGCGGCAGCCGGTCGCGGATCGTCCGCGAGTTCGTCGCCGAAGTCGGCGCTCATCGGCTTCATCGGCGGGGTCGCTCGGGCTGATCCTCGGCGCGATCGTCGTGACCGTCGTCAACGAGGCCGGTCGGTCCTCCGGCACGATCCTCTTCGAGCTCACGGCCGGGACCGCCATCACCGCGGTCGCTCTTCGCCACGATCCTCGGCGCCATCGCCGGGTTCGTGCCGGCCCTCCACGCCGCGCGGCTCGATCCGGTCACCGCGCTGCGCTACGAATGACCGCACGGGAGAGACCGGCCATGCCGCTCCTCGAAGGGCACAACCTGCGCAAGACCTACCACCGGGGCAAGCGCAACCACGTCGACGCCCTCCGCGGCGTCGACGTATCGATCGAGGCCGGCGAGATGGTCGCCATCATGGGACCGTCGGGATCGGGCAAGAGCACGCTCATGCACATCCTCGGCCTGCTCCATGCTCCTGACCCGGACAACGGCCCGGCGCCCGAGCTGCGGTTCGGCGACCGCGACATGGCCGGCCTGTCGGACTGCGAGCGGACCGGCATCCGGGCGCGCGAGATGGGCTTCGTCTTCCAGGACTTCAACCTGGTCCCGACCTGACCGCGCTCGAGAACGTCGCTGCTCGCCTGCGACTACGCCGGCATGCGCAGCGGCCCGACACGAACGGCCGCCCTCGAGGCGCTCGAGCTCGTCGGGCTCGCTGACCGGGCGATCCATCGCCCGTCCGAGCTGTCGGGCGGCGAGCAGCAGCGGGTCGCCATCGCCCGGGCCCTCGTGAAGAAGCCCACGCTCGTCCTCGCCGACGAGCCGACCGGCAACCTCGACTCGGAACGGGCGGACGAGGTCCTCGCGCTCCTCCGCGAGTTCAACCGGACGCGCGGCCAGACGTTCGTCCTGGTGACCCACGACATGGAGGTCGGCGAGGCCTGCGACCGCATCATCCGGATGCGCGACGGGAAGATACGCGAGTCGGTGGTTCCGGCGGCTCCGCCGGCTGCCCCGATCGAACATGCCATTCCCCGCGAGGAGGCCCCGGTCCTGGTCGGAGTCGGCGGCTGAACCACCCACTCCGGTCTGGACCGGAGGCGCTTGCCGCGCCACCGATCGAGCATGTTCCCGAGCGTCAGGCGACCCCGGACCTCGTCGGCGCCGGCACCCGGTGATCGCGTCGGCGGGTCCATTGGCGCCCACGGTCGCCCACTCGTCGTCTTCGGCGCCCAGGCAAGGAGCTGAGCGAGCGGTCATCGTCGATGTCTGATACGTTCCTGACCGCCGTCTGACCCGCCGAGCCTCCCCCGGTTCGGCTCGTTCGGCGGCTTCCTCTCCGGCGATCAACATCGGGTCGGATGGCCCTTCCTCGACCGGATCGCCCGATCGCCGAAAGGATCGCCGTGAACCGCGCCTTCACCGCACTCGGGCGTTTCGTCGTCCGGTTCCGCTTCCTGGTCGTCGTGGCCTGGATCGTCGTGACCTTCCTCGCCGTGCGCTACCTGCCGGCCCTCGCCGACGTCGCCAAGGACACGACCAGCGGATTCCTCCCCGCCAACGCACCGAGCATGGTGGCGGCGGGCCTGTCGGCGCCGTTCCAGGATGTCAACCTCGCGACGGCCACGGTCGTCGCGGCCCGCGACGGCGGCCTTACCCCGGCCGATAACGCGGCGATCGATGCGGTCGAGGCGAAGATCAAGGGCATCGACAAGGTCAAGGTCGTCGCCGACCTCGGGATCTCCGGCGACGGCGCGGCCCGTCAGGCGCTCGTCCAGGCCGATGTCGTGGCATTCAGCGGGGGCCCGGAGGCGAAGGCGCTCGTCGATTCGATCCGCTCGGCCCTCGCCTCGTCGGGCGCCGCGCCCGGTCTGCAGCTCCACTTGACGGGCCAGCTCGCGACCCAGATCGACAGCATCGAAGCGAACGGCAGCTCCCAGAACTCGACCCAGTCGTTGTCGCTCCTCTTCATCGTCGTCCTGCTGTTGCTCGCCTTCAGGGCGGTGCTGGCGCCGATCGTGACCCTCCTGCCGGCTGCCTTCGTCCTCGTCCTGTCGGGGCCGGTCATCGCCGAGTCGACGAAGATCGGCGTGCCCGTCTCGGCCATCACCGAGCTCCTCCTCATCGTCCTCATCCTCGGGGCCGGCACCGACTACGGCGTCTTCCTCGTCTTCCGGGTCCGCGAGGAGATGCGCCGCGGGCTGACCTCACACGAAGCGGTTATCCGGTCGGTGAGCCGGGTCGGCGAATCGATCACGTTCTCCGCGCTCTGCGTGATCGTCGCCCTGCTCAGCCTCGTCCTCGCCGAGTTCGGCTTCTACCAGTCGCTCGGGCCCGCCCTCGCGATCGGCATCGCCCTGATGCTCCTCGCCGGCCTCACCCTCATGCCGGCACTGCTCGCGATCTTCGGCCGGGCCGTCTTCTGGCCGACCGGTGCGTCGCCATCCGAACGCACACGCCATGGGCTCTGGGAGCGGGTCGGGATCTTCGCGACCCGTCGCCCGGGCCGGACTCTCGCGGCGGGGCTCGTCCTGTTCGGCGGCCTGAGTGCCGTCCTCCTCACGACCGGCACCGCAGGCTTCGGCGATGCCTCGGCGAGCCCGGCGGGCACCGACTCGGCCGCCGGCAGCGCGATTATCGCGACCCACTTCCCGTCGTCGACGGCGAGCCGGTCGGCCATCCTGTTCCAGTTCCCGACCTCGGTCTGGGACGATCCGTCCGTCATCGCCACGACCGAAGCCGGCCTCAAGGCGCTGCCCGAGTTCAGCGGCCTGGCCGGCCCACTCGACGCCAACGGCACGGTCCTCACGCCGCAGCAGCTGACCGACCTCCACGCCAAGCTCGGTCCGGCTCGCCAGCTCCCGCCGGTCCCGACCGGGACCGACGTCCCGGCCGACCAGTACAACGCCTACCGATCGACCGGCCAGCTGATCAGTGCCGACGGCCACACGGTCCAGTTCTCGGCCATCTTCGCCGACGGCGACGCCTCGACCCCGGCGGCGATGGCCAAGGTGCCCCCGATGCGCGTCGACGTCGACGGCGTCGCGAAGTCGGTCGGCGCATCGGCGAACGGGGTCTTCAGCGAGGTCGCCCTGGCCTACGACGTGAGCCACATCTCGAGCGACGACCTGGCCCGGATCATCCCGATCGTCGCCCTCCTCATCGCGGTCCTGCTGGCCATCGTCCTGCGCAGCCTCGTCGCGCCGATCTACCTCGTCCTGAGCATCCTCCTGTCGTACCTCGCGGCGCTCGGCCTGACAGCCCTGATCTTCGTCGTGCTCGGCGGCCAGGATGGGCTCAACTTCATCCTCCCGTTCCTCATGTTCGTGTTCCTCATGGCCCTCGGCTCCGACTACAACATCCTGATCATGAGTCGCATCCGGGAGGAGGCCCACGGCCTGCCCCTGCGCGACGCGGTGACCAAGGCGATCGGCCGGACCGGCAGCACGATCACGACGGCGGGCGTCATCCTCGGCGGCTCGTTCGCCGTTCTCGCCATCGCCGGCGGCTCCTCCGGCGGCGGCCAGATCCAGCAGATCGGCTACGGCGTCGCGGCGGGCGTGCTCATGGACACGTTCCTCGTCCGCTCCCTGCTCGTGCCGTCGATCGTCGTCCTGCTCGGACGGTGGAACTGGTGGCCGTCGACGTTGAGTCGTGACGCAGTCGGGCCCGACGGACTCGTGACCGTGCCGGATGTGGAGATCGGCCCGGCGGCATAGCCCCGCTGGCCGCCGGCGCCGAGGCCCGTGCCGGTCCTGCCGTCAAGCCCCGCCGGTCTCGTCAGCCCTTCGGCGCCGCCCCACTGAGTTCGGCGATCTGCGCCCGAGCCGCCGCGACGAGTTCGGCGTTCGTGCTGGCGTGTCCGCGCAGACCCCAGCCTCCCTCGGGCGCTTCGGTGAGGAGGACCCACGTGCGGTCGGCGAGGGATGGATCGCCGGCCGCGCTCGCCACGATCGATGTGAGCTGGGCGACAACCGCCAGCTGCTTGTCACGGTCGAGCGCCCCGGCGTTGGTGAGGACCTGGACACGGACGTAGCTGCTGTCGCCGTTGACATTGGAGACCGCAGCCTCCGGTAGCTCGTGGACGAATGCCGCGGTGTTCTCGCGGAACATCGGGATGTCCGGTACGCGTTCGACGGTCATCACGGCCGCGGCGAGGTCGCGGGCGAGCGTGTGCGCGTCGCTGAAGGTGCCCGTCGGGGCATAGACGTCGATCATCGGCATGTGTCAGGCTCCGTCCTCGACTGCCCGGCGAACGCGGGTCGCTTCGCCGATCGCGGGGTGGGCGTACATCGCGATGACGCCCATCATCCAGATTCCGCAGGATGACGACCATCATCTAAGCTGTCAATGACCAGGTCGAGGGCAGAGCGCATGGGTCATTCGCGGGCCGACAAACGCAAGCATCACGAGAAGATCGTCGGCGTGGCGGCGTCCCGCTTCCGCGAGGACGGGGTCGATGGAGTCGGCGTCGCCGAGCTGATGCACGAGGCCGGGCTGACACACGGCGGCTTCTATCGGCACTTCGAGTCGCGGGACCAACTCGTTGCCGAAGCGGTCGAACGCGCACTCCACGACGGGGGCCAGGCGATGGCGGCCGTCGCCGAGGCGCCGCGCGAGCCGCTCGCGGCGGTGGTCGACGCCTATCTGAGCACCACCCACCGCGACGAGCTCGGGACCAGCTGCGCGGTCACTACCCTGGCCGGCGACGTCGCCCGGAGCACCCCACGCGCGAGAGCTGCGTACACCGCCCAGGTGGAGATCTACATCGAGATGCTCGTTCGTCTGCTCGGGCCCGGATCCAGCGACCGGAGGCGGGCGACGGCGATCACCACGCTGTCGACCTTGGTCGGCGCGGTGTCGATGGCTCGGGCTGTCAGCGACGAGGCGCTCTCACTGGAGATCCTGGCCTCGGCTGCCTCGGAGTTGAAGGCGCAGCTCGGCTGACGCGAGGCGGGACGCCGGCGCGGACTGCGGTCAGGCGGGCGTCTTCATCCCGCACGATCACGTCACGGTGTCGGAAGATCGCAGACGAGAGTTGATCATCTGACCCGAGAGCATCCTCTTGGCCCACGCTCGCGTTACCCGACCCTTCTTGACTGGCATCCTCTTGCCGACTGCCTTCCATGGGATCGTCGTCCGCCGGAAAGTAGTGGTGGACGCTCGAGGGGCCGGTAGCAAGCGCATCGGCGCGTCCCTCGATCGCGGCATCCGCGCCGGTCAGGCGGCCACCGTGCTGGCGCAGGTGTGTGTCCCATGACGGAACCTCGAACACCTCCAGGAACCGCTGGGGGTCGGCACCATCCCGGTACAGATGCCAATCCGACGCCCCGGTGCGACGCCGGGACCGCTGGAGGTCCGACATCGCCTTGATGAAGGCAGCCGAGCTCGCCGCGGGCACGGTGTACGCCGTGGTGACCAGGACTGGACCTGCCTCTGCGTCCGGCTCGAAGGCGAGCGTGGCCTCAGGCCAGTAGACCGCAGGACCGCGATCGAGCCCCGAGACGTCCGGCAGCCGCCATCGGCGGCCGGCGAGGGTCGTTCCGACCATCACGACGGCGGCCCCGACGAACGTCGCGGTCAGGCCAGCCTGCCCGGCGACGACACCCCAGATCACGGCCCCGAGCGCCTGCGACCCGAACAGCACGATCACGTAGAAGGCGAGACCGCGGGCTCGTACCCAACCGGGCAGGAAGGTCTGCAGCGTCGCGTTGACCGTGGAGAGGACGGTCAGCCACGCCATCCCGGCCACGATCAGTACAGCGAACGCGACGGGGACGAGCGGAACAAGAACGAGGACGGCCATCGTGGCGGCGTACGCAATGCTTGCGAGTGCGAGGAGGCCATCCTCGGAAAAGCGTTCATGGAGCCTGCCCAGTACGAGCACGCCGCCGATCGCGCCCAGCCCGAGCGCGCCGAGCAGCAGCCCGTAGCCGGCCGCCTCGAGGTGCAGCGCCTCGGTCGCCACCAGTGGCAGGAGCGCCCAGATGGCGGTCGCCGGCAGGAGGAACAGCGCTGCCCGGATGAGCACGCGGCGCACGTAGGGCGACCAGCGCACATAGCCGCCCCCGGCGCGCAACGCGGGGAGGAATCGCTCGCGTCTCGATGGAGCGTCCGGGCGACGGACATGGGACCAAAGCAGCACGCCCGCGAAGAAGACGAACGATGCGGCGTTCAGGGCGAAGACCGGCGCCACACCGATCACCGCGATCAGGAGGCCCGCCAGGGCCGGGCCGACGACACGCCCGATATTCACGCTGACCGAGCCCAGGACGGCAGCGGCCCGGATCTCTGTCCGGGGGACGAGATCGGGGATCATCGCCTGCCAGGTGGGCGCGGTCACGCCGCTGCCTGCGCCGCCCAGGAAGGTCAGCGCCAGCAGGACGCCCGGCGTCAATTGGCCGACCGCAGCCAACACTGCGAGGGTGACGCTCACGACGGACAGGAACAGCTGGGTGGCGATCAGGAGCAGGCGTCGGTCGAAGACGTCGGCGAGGACTCCGGCCGGCAAGGCGAGCAGCACGACGGGCAGCGTGTCGGCCGTCTGCACGAGGGCCACGAGGATCGAGTTGTTCGGCTGCGAAACCAGGAGCCACTGGGCACCCACGGTCTCCATCCAGTTCCCGATATTGCTGAAGAGGACCGCGATCCAGAGCGCGCGAAAGACGGGTCTCGCCAACGGCTGCCATGTGTTGGACGCTGGGATGCCTGCTCTCGTCGCACCGACTGTCATTCCGGGGCCGACCTCCGACGCGATCGTCGCCGGAACCGCGTGCCTGGAGCCATCGAATACTCCGTAGTGCTCAACCGCCCGCGTTGAAGAGGCGCCCGACGGCAAACCCGATCGCCGCCGCGCCGAGGCCGATGACCACCATGCGCAGGCCACTCGTCCGCCAGTCACCGACGAGGGTGACCGCGGAGTAGACACCGACCGCGAAGAGTGCGAGGGCGCTCAGGGCGATGGCCACGATCAGGGCCGCGGTCCGATCCAGGAACAGGAAAGGCACGAGCGGGATGAGATGCCCGATGAGCGTGGCGATCCCGATGACGATCGCGGCCCGGAGGATGGCCTGATTTTCGACCGGCTGGAGGTGGAGCTCCTCGTCCATCATCGTCGCCAGCCACGTCTCGCGGTTGGCCGTGATCGTTGACACGACATCCTCGAGCAGGGGGTCCGTAAAGCCCTTGGCGGCGTAGATGTCGCGGACCTCCTGCCGCTCCTCTTCTGGCGTCGCTGCGATCTCGGCTGACTCACGGGCCCGTTCGGCGAGGTAGTAGTCCCGCTCCGAGATCGAGGACGTGTAGCCGACCGCGCCCATCGAGATGGACTCGGTGATCGCGGCGGCGAAGCCGGCGACGATGAGAACGGTCTCGGAACCGCCGGCGGCGATCACCCCCAGGATGATGCCCAGGATGTTGACGAGGCCATCCTGCCCACCAAGGATCACGTCCCGCAGCCAGTTCGTCTGCCGATGGGCCTCGCGGTGCGCCGCCGCGCCGCCGACGGCACCCTCCGCCGTGGCACGGACGACGCGTCCGAGCCGGGTGGCCGATCGACGGTCTGGCTGGGCGGTCATCGCCTCCCTCTCCTCGACGGCGACCGGATCATCACCCCACCGTCGGTCATCGGTCTGCCGGATCGGCCCGCCGTCGACGGTACAGCCGGACGCCGGCGCCGATGTCATGGTCCGAGTCGTCGACGAGCGCCAGCCCGACGAGCTCGCGGGCGAGCGCGGTCAGCGGCACCGGGACATCCTCGCGACGCGGATGGCCATCTCGGATACCTCCCAGGCGTTTGCTGGACCTCGTCCAGAGGTTAACCCCGGTCTAGGCGTTGCTCGACGGCGCCCACAGATTGACGTCGCCTTCGACGGCGAAGCGATCGATCTCGGCGAGTTCGGCAGGCTCGAAGGCGAGGTGCTCGAGCGCCGCCAGGTTGTCGTCGAGCTGCTCGACTGAGCTCGCCCCGACGAGCGCGGAGGCCACTCTCGGATCGCGCAGCGTCCAGGCGAGCGCCATCTGAGCGAGGGTGTGGCCCCGTCGCCGGGCGATCTCATTGAGACCGCGGACGTTGGCGAGGTTGGCCTCTGTCAGGAGATCTCTCTTGAACGAGCCCTCGGCCGCCGCCCGCGAACCCGCTGGCACGCCGGCAAGGTAGCGATCGGTGAGCAGGCCCTGAGCCAGGGGCGAGAAGGCGATCGCGCCGATCCGCTCCTCGGCCAGGACGTCGAGGAGCTCAGCCTCGATCCAACGGTTCAGCATCGAGTAGGAGGGCTGATGGATGAGCAGCGGCGTGCCGAGACCCCGCAGGATCGCGGCGGCCTCGCGCGTCCGCTTCGCCGAATACGAGGAGATACCGACGTAGAGTGCCTTGCCCTGCCGGACGGCGGTATCGAGGGCGCCCATCGTCTCTTCCAGGCGAGTGTCGGGGTCGAAGCGGTGCGAGTAGAAGACGTCGACGTAGTCGAGGCCCATCCGGCCGAGGCTCTGGTCGAGGCTGGCGAGGAGGTACTTGCGCGATCCGTGGTCGCCGTACGGTCCTGGCCACATGTCGTAGCCGGCCTTGGTCGAGATGATCAGTTCATCGCGATGGCTTCGCAGGTCGGACCGGAGGATCTGCCCGAAGTTCGTCTCGGCCGAGCCATACGGTGGGCCGTAGTTGTTGGCCAGGTCGAAATGGGTGATACCGCGGTCGAACGCCCTGCGCACGATGGCCCGCTGCGTAGCAAGTGCTCGGTCGTCGCCGAAGTTCTGCCAGAGGCCGAGGGAGATCGCGGGCAGGTGGAGGCCACTCGAGCCCACCCGCCGATAGGCCATCGCGTCGTAGCGGTCCGCGGCCGCGACGTGCGGCGATGTCATGCTACTCGTCGCTTCTGCCATCTCCGGCTCTCTCCTCGATCGGACGGTCGGCTCCGAAGTGGCCGACATCATGTCTGGGCTCAGGGCGCTGGGTCCAGCTCCCGGATCGGTGGCGACACCAGGAGCTTTCGAAGCAGCCCGGCGAGCTGCTCGCGTTCCGTGGCATCCAACGCCTCCAGAAGTCGTTGCTCGTTGTCGAGATGGTCGAGGAGGGCTGCGTCGACGGCCTCGCGGCCTCGGTCGGTCAGGCCCACGAGCCGACCGCGTCGATCGTTGGGATCGGGCAGGCGTTCCACCAGGCCGCCTCGTTCGAGTCGGTCGAGCCGCTTGGTCATCCCCCCGGATGACAGGATCACCGATCCCAACAGGGTGGTCGGGTTCATCCGGTAGGGCGGTCCGCTGCGGCGGAGGGCGGCGAGCACGAGGTACTCGCCCCAGGTCAACCCATGACCGGCGAAGACCCGGGCGAAGCTCAGCTCCTGGAGCAGGCTCAGCCGGGTGATCCGCTGGAGCACATGGGTCGGCGAGACATCCACGTCGGGGCGCTCCTGCTTCCACTGGCTCACGATCCGGTCGATCTCGTCGTCTGGCATGAGGAGAGTATGACACCAATGTGCCTTGCTAGCAAGAGGCTTGACAGAAAGATATATGGCGAAGTATCTTGCTGGCAAGACAACGGCGGCGATGAGATGACCGCCGGTCAAGCAGGGAGACAAGATCGATGCAGTACACACAGCTCGGTCAGCGTGGCCCGCGCGTATCACGTATCGCCTTCGGGAACTGGTCGGCGGGTGGCGATTGGGGCCACGTCGACCGGGACGCGGCCATCGCGGCGACGCGCCAGGCCCTCGACCTCGGGATCACCCTGTTCGACACGGCCCGGGCCTACGGGTTCGGAGCGGCCGAGCAGCTCCTCGGCGAGGCCCTTCGACCGGAGATCCAGTCTGCCCGCGAGACGATCGTCATCGCCACCAAGGGTGGCATTCGCAGGGACGGCGGCGACACCGTCCGCGACAGCAGCCGGGGCGCGCTTCGCCGGGACCTCGAGGCGAGCCTGCGGTTCCTCGGGACCGACTACGTCGACGTCTACCAGGTCCACTGGCCCGATCCGGCGACGCCCATCACGACCACGGCCGAGACACTCGATGGATTCGTCCGCGAAGGCCTCGTCCGATTCGTGGGCGTGTCGAACTACGACCCGGCGCAGATGACGATGTTCCAGCAGGTCCGTCCCATCGACACGCTCCAGCCGCCCTACCACCTGTTCCGCCGTGACATCGAGCAGACAATCCTCCCGTTCGCGCGTGAGCACGGCATCGGCGTCCTCGTCTACGGCCCGCTGGCCCATGGCCTCCTGTCCGGCCGGATGACGACCGACACGACGTTCGCGGCCGACGACTGGCGCTCGTCGAGCGAGCTGTTCACCGATGAGGTGTTCCGCAGGAACCTCGCCGTGGTCCGCGAGCTGATCGACTTCGCCGCCGAGCGCGACGCGACGGTCGCCCAGCTGGCGATCGCCTGGACGCTCGCCAACCCGGCGGTGGACGTTGCGATCGTCGGAGCCCGCAGCCCGAAGCAGATCCTCCAGACCGCCCCCGGTGCCGATCTCCAGCTGTCGCCAGCGGATATGGCCCGGATCGAGTCGATCCTGCGCACCGAGGTCGCCGTCGGCGGCCCTGCGCCCGAAGCGATGCCGAGGAGCTAGTCCGATGCCTGACACACCGACCATCGCAGTCCTCGGCACCGGGAAGATGGGTTCCGCCATCGCGACCCGGCTGTCCACTGCCGGCTTCCAGGTCGTCCTCTGGAACAGGACGCGATCGCGAGCCGAGGCCCTCGGCGTCGGCACGGTAGCGGATACCCCGGCCGGCGCGACTCGGGCGGCCGACATCGTCATCAGCAGCCTGACCGGTCCCGCCGCCGTGCTGACGGCATACCTCGGGCCCGGTGGTGCGCTCACCGCCGGCATGGGCAAGCGCTTCGTGGAGATGAGCACGGCCGGACCCGGCCTCGCCTCCGACCTGGCGGCGCAGGTCGCATCGGCGGGCGGCACGCTCGTGGACGCCCCGATCATGGGCGCTCCGACGGTCGTCCGGGCCGGCCAGGCCGCGATCCTGGCGGGCGGCGCCGCCGATGACGTCGCCGCGGTCGACCCGGTGCTCAAGGTGCTCGGTACCGTGCGTCGCGTGGGGTCGCTGACGGATGCCGCGCGCTTGAAGCTCATCGCCAACAGCATGCTCGCGGACGTCATGGTGGCCGCGGCCGAACTCCAGGTGGCCGGCGAGGGCGTGGGCCTCGAGCCGGACGACGTCTTCTGGGTCCTCGCGCGGGTCGTCCCTTTGCTCGAGACGCGCCGAACGGGCCTTGTCGAAGGACGATACACGCCGACGCTCTTCGCCTTGCGTGACCTGCGCAAGGACGTCGACCTGGCCGAGGCCCTCTTCGACAGCTCGGATGCGCGAATCCCGCTCATCCACTCGGCGAGCGCCCAGGTCAGAGCGGCCGTGGCGACAAGCCCGGACCTCGATATCAGCGCGGTTGCGCTCCCATATCGGCAAGCGCCGGAGCTGCCGATCACCGACGGCATGGTCGTCGCCCCGTCGGCTGCGACGGGTTGAGGAGGCTGCAGTGGCGGCGGCGAGCGTCAGGCCACCGATCGCCCTGCGGCTGGCGGAAAGTTGCGGCGCGGATCTGAGTCGACCGAAGGAGGAACGATGACTCTCAAGACGTCCTCGGCGCGTTCGCCATGGCCGACGTCGTTCGGTGACGCATGGCGCACGATCGTCCCGGGCGTGCAGGACCGACCTCGATCAGGCGCTCCGGGAGCACACCCGGCTGACCGCCTCGCTGCTCTCCCGAACCGACGACATGGACTCGTCGAACGCGGCCGGTCCATCACCGACCGTTCCTGCGACCGTCGGGGGGGCGGGGATGAGCGCCCGGCCAGTGCGTTCGACTGGCGGTGCACAACCGCGAGTCCGTACCGTTCGCGGACGTACCGGCGGAGAGCTGGCTCGCTCTCGCGACCGGTAGCCTCCAACAGTCTTTGGCGTCAGGCGCTCGCGAGCACCCGGAACAGGTCTACCCGATCGACCTTCATGTATGGAGGGCGCGGTGACACTCGCGCAGCGTCGAGGGCCGCCTGGGCGGCTTCTTCGGACTCGAAAGCCAGGACGTTCAACGTCCTACCGGAGCCGTCCGTCATCCACAGCGCAGACACGAATCCCGGGGCCTTTCGGACTCGGGGCACGACCCGCTCTTCGACGATGCTCGCACTGGCGTCGATCTGGTCGGCGTCCCCCGATTCGCGTATCACGACTGCGAACACGGCTCGATCCTCCGTCCTCGGCGCCTTCCGAGTCCTATCATCGGGCGGGCGCGCATGTCTATTTGATGTCAGTGATACTTGCATGAAATGATCGACAAGGTCAAGCCCCGCCGACGGTATCGCTCCGAAAGCCGGCAGGCTCAGGCCGAAGAGACGCGCCGTGTGATCATCGCCGCGGCGGGGCGGCTCTTTCGAGCCCGAGGGTATGGCGTCCCGATGCCGGCGATCGCCTCCGAAGCCGGGGTCGCCGTGGAGACGATCTACCGGATCTTCGGTACCAAGGTGGGCTTGTTCACGACGGTGATCGAGGCACTCCTGGCGGGCGGGCAGACTCGCGCCGAGGTTCCCGTGCAGGATCGCCCCGCGATCCAGGCGATCCACCAGGAGGCGGATCCGCGACGCCGGGTCGCCCTGTACGTGGCGACCCAGCCGGGGATCCATCGCCGCGCAGGACCGTTGCTGCGCGCCCTTCGCGACGCCAGGGCAACCGATCCAGAACTGTCACGCATGTGGGACGAGCTCGAGGCATCGCGACACAGTGGACAGGGCCGTTTTGTGCGCGTGCTTGCCGAGGGCGGTGCCTTGCGACCTGACCGCTCGCTCGAGGACGCGACGGACATCCTCTGGTCCTTGTGCTCGCTCGCGGTCTATGACCAGCTCGTCACCGCACGTGGCTGGAACGTCGAGCGATACCAGGCATGGCTGACGGCCGCCCTGACCCGGGAACTGATCCACGATCGAGGCGACTGACCGCTCGCGCCGCCGAGGCACGCTCCACAGGAGGCATGGCGCACCACCTGGCGAACGCACGGTCGAAGGTCGGGGTGACGCTACCGCACGACTCGGGTGGACCCTCGCCGCCCGGCTGCCGGAGGCGGAAGCTCGTGCCGATGAACATCGACTGACGACTTCATGGCCGTCCCTCGCTCGCGCCCAGGGCGACGAGAAGCTCGTCCAGCTGTCCGAGCGCCTCGGTCATCCCGGACGTAGACCCGGATGCGATCGCACCATCGAGCGCCTCCCTCGAGGGATAGAGATCGTGCACGACCAGGAGCGTCGCGCCGCCCGTTTCCTCGAAGGTCACCGTGGTGATCGTCTCTCCCTCCCCTTCGTCGTTGGTCCAGACCAGGCGCGAGTGCGGTGTCACCTCGAGGTATCGACCGAAGAACTCAAACGTCGAGCCCTCGTAACCGAATACCAGGCGGTACCTGCCGCCGACTCGAGGATCCGTTTCGCAGGACAGCAGCGAGATCGGGAACGACTTCGGCGACCACCACCGCTCGAGCAGGTCGGCCCTGGTCCACGCCTCGAACACGAGGCGCGCCGGGCCGTTGACGGTCCTGGTGACGACCAGCTCCCGGTCGGACCTCCGTTCCACCGTCGCGGCGTTCTCCGTGACGGTGTGCTCAGTCTCTCTCGTCGCGTCCATCGATCTTCTCCTTCCGTTCCAGTTCCTCGACAACCGTGTCCAGCTCGTCGAATCGCGAGTCCCAGAGCTGGCGGTATCGCTCGATCCAGGCCGTCTCGTCCTCGAGTCGGCGCGGGCCGAGCCGGCATGTCCGTACGCGCCCGACCTTCTCCGTCTTGACGAGCCCGGCCTGCTCGAGGACTCCAACGTGCTTCCGCATGCCCGTGAGGGTCATGTCGAACGTTCGGGCCAGATCCGTGATCGAGGCGTCGGCCCGTCCGAGCCGCTCCAGAACGCCGCGTCGGGTGGCGTCCGAGAGCGCGGCGAAGGAGGCATCGAGTCGGCTGAGCGGATACTGAACCATACGGTTCAGTGTGCTCCACCGTATCCCCGAATGCAAGGGGGCTCCACGAATCACGGTCGCGACCCGATCGGCGGCAGCCGGGCGGGGCGCCCACGTGATCGTCAGAGCTCACGCCGCCAGGGGTGAACGCGGTACGCCTCTGTGAACCCGCAGCCTGCGTAGAGCGCGTTCGCCGCCTGTCCCTCGCCGGTGTCGAGCGACGCCGTCCGAGCACCCCGGGCAGCCACGCGGCGGACGCCCTCGAGGACGAGAGTCCTGGCGAGACCGCGGCGACGATGGTCGGGATGCGTGCACACCGGCTCGACGATGCCGTGGCGGTTATCAGGATCGTAGGTGAAGCCCGCGTGCGCGGCGAACGAGCCATCAGGGGCGACCGCGACGAGGTTGAGCTCGTGCTCGAACGAGGGCGAGCGATCCATGAACGTGCGGTACTCGCCTGCCGTGTGGAGGGTGCCGTCGAAGGCGGCGTTGAGGAGTGCTGCCATGCGCTCGCAATCGCTCTCTGTCCCTTCGGTGCGGCGCAGGCGATACGCGCCCGCAAGCTCCGGCGGAACCTGGGCCGGCCGGTCATCGCGGCGCAGCCATCGGATCCACCCTCCGGCGTCCCCCATCACGTAGCCGCGCTCCGCGAGCAGCTGGCGCCGTCGCTCGTCGACGTCGTTCACGTGGAGCGTGAGGGACCGCTCCCGAGCGTTCCCGGATGCGGCGGCTAGGTGCTCTTCGGCCCAGGCGACCATCGCCGGTTCCAGGTGGTGGAAGGCCGGGTCCAACTCCAGGTAGGCCTCGCCCGGCGACTCCGGATGGACCGCCCCGCGGAGTCGGCCGTCCGGCGTCTCCCACAGACCGACGACACGAGCGAGCCGTTCCTGGCTCACGGGCTCCTTCGCATGGAATTGCCAGCCGTCCCAGCGGCGGATGTCCCAGTTCCAACCGGGGTGGACTGTCGCATGGGTGGCGACCAGCAGCGCGCGGACGCGCCACCAGTCGCGTTCGTCACGAAGCGGTCTGGCCTCCGGCGCCGCGTCGGCCATCTGCGTTGTGCTCATCATCACGGTCCGGCCTCATGCGTGGATCGCATCCAGCGTGATCCGCCGCGCGCGGATGCGAACGATCACCCGCGATTCCCGCGCCTGCTGCTCGGCCGGATACACGAAGCCGTAGTAGCGCGTATGACGCGTGTACTTCCGCGTGAGCATGTCCAGATGTTCGCGCGCGCCGTCGGTGACGAGCTCCGCGTCGCCCCGGACCTGAATGAACCGACCCGTGTCGTCGGGGTCGACGACAAGCAGGCTGACCTTGGGATCGGCCTGCAGGTTGCGGCCCTTCCGACGTTCGAGGGTCGTGTTGATCCGGGCGCATTCGCCGTCGATGTCGACCCACACCAGGCTCGACTCGGGCCTGCCGTCCGGTCCCATGGTCGTGAAGACCCCGCAGATCGGTCGGGTGAGCAGATCGAGGTGCGAGGCGGGGATCGGGAGCATCCCGGGCTCGGCCGATATGGTCATCGGCCACTCTCGCATGGGGTGGCGTCGAGCGCCACGACGTGATCAGGCCGGATCCGGCACAGGACGGGGACCTCGGTCTCGGCGAAATGAGCCGGGATCGCATCGCCGAAGTAGCGGATCGGCCGGCCCGCGTACTTCGAGGCGAGCGCGTCGAGATGCGCCGCGGCGCTGTCCTCGGTCATCTCGATGACCGTGCCGCGCACCTCGAGGTAGCGCAGCGGTCGGCGCGGGTCATAGCAGAGGAGCGTGACCCTCGGGTCGCGACGCATGTTCCGTTCCTTGGCGAATCCGCGCATCGTGTTGACGCGCACGCACTCCCCGTCGAAGTCGCACCACACGACGGATGTCTGGGGATAGCCGTCGGCCATGATCGTGGTCAGGGCGGCCACTGTCGGGCACTCGGCGAGGTCCAGGTGTGAGGCCGGGATCTCGTCGCGGCGATGGCCTGTGAGCAACCCGATCGTCGCCATCGTCGTACCTCCCTCGGCCGTCCTCGGACTCACGCGGAGAGCTGGGAGCGGGGCCGCGGCTTCTTCGGACCAGCATCCCAGGATGGCGGGCCATTCCTGCCGCTTCGGACACTGTCCTCCCAAGATCATGCGACCCTCGCCCCACGTGCCTAGTGCCGTCGGGCACGAGCGACCTCAGCCAAGTGTCGGATCGTCGGCCGTGCCTTCCGGCATGCCGGTCGGAGGTCGGGCAACCGGCGCTTCGGCACTTGCCGGCCTCCGCTTCGCGGTCCTGAATCAGGGATCCACAGATCGATCGCGACGCGGTAGCCAGGAACGTCCGCGCCCACGCCAAGATCGAAAGGCAAGGGGAACGGACACAGAAGGTTCCAGGTTCGGCGTGTCGCTGATGGACATGGCCAAACCGGAGCGCGAGCCGGGTCGGTGCCGTCGTGTAGGCGAGAGGAGACCCACCATGAAGCTGCTGATCGCCGTGTCATCGAAGCACGGCAGCACGAGAGAGATCGCCTGGGCGATCGGCGAGACCGTCCGCGAGGCGGGAATCGACGTCGACGTGGTCGATGCCCAGGACGTCGAGTCCGTCGATCAGTACGACGCCGTCGTCGTCGGGAGCGCGGTCCACTGGGGCCGCTGGATGGGGCCCGCTCGCGACCTGGTCAACGGCTCCGCTGATGGGCTGCGCACGCGCCCCGTGTGGCTGTTCTCGAGCGGGCCGCTGGGGCGCGACATCGTCGATCCCGCCGACGGCGCCGAGGGGGACAAGCTCCTCGGTCTCGTCGGGGCGAAGGAGCACCGTGTCTTTCCCGGCAAGGCAGACAAGCAGGAGCTCGGCTTCGTCGAGAAGCGGATCGTTTCGATGGTCAAGTCGCCGTGGGGCGACCATCGCGACTGGCCGGCCATCCGTGCGTGGGCCGCGTCGATCGCCAGGGAGCTGACGCCTGTCTCGGCCGGTGCGCGCTGACGCCGGGCGGACGACGATCCGCGGTTGTCCGAGCCCGAGGGCGTAGCGGAGGGCTCATAGTGTGGTGACCGCCTATCGCAGCCGCTTCGAGGAGATCGCCGATGGCCGTACGGGTCGACCTGAACATCTCCTTGGACGGCTTCGCGACGACGACCGACCAGACGCCCGAAGACCCGTTCGGGCCCGACTGGGCGCGCCTGGTCGAGGCCTACGTCGCGACCCGCACGTTCCGGGCCCGAGTGCTGCACGACACGTCCGGCGAGGGAACGACCGGCGTCGACGACGAGTACGCGCAGGCGTATTTCGCCGAGGTCGGCGCGGAGATCATGGGCGCCGGCATGTTCGGGCTCCACGCGGCTGGGGACGATCCGGATTGGCGCGGCTGGTGGGGCGACGAGCCTCCGTTCCACGTCCCGGTGTTCGTCCTCACCCACGGGCCGCGCCCGGTGCTCGAGATGGCCGGCGGCACGACCTTCCACTTCCTGGCCGCGACGCCCCGTGAGGCGCTCGACCTCGCGCTCGCGGCCGCAGGCGGCAAGGACGTGCGGATCGGCGGCGGCCCGACCGTGGTCCGCGAGTTCCTCAAGGCAGGACTCGTCGACCGGCTCCACGTCGCCATCGCCCCGATCCTGCTCGGCCGCGGCATCCGCCTGTGGGACGATCTCCGCGGGTTCGAGGCCGGCTACACCGTGACCTCGGAAGTCGCCCCGAGCGGGATCACGCACCTGACCTTCTCGCGCTGACCGTCAGGGTCGTCCGGGTCGGGCCGGGGTCCTGGGTGCCTGGCTGACCGCGACGGCCAGTGCGCCCGGACGGCGACCGATCGGCTATGCGAAAGCGACGAGCAGGACGACGGCGATCAGGGTCCCCACGACGCCCGTCACGGCGGCGGCCCGAGGGCCGAAGCGAACCTTGGCGATCGCGACGAAGACGGTGACGACGACGGCGGCGGCGAGGCGAGCGGCGATCGGGGAGGGCACGTAGGACGGCGAGCTGCGGTTGACGATGAGCCCGACCGCCACGATCGCGGCGATGAGGACGACGGAGACGAGCCAGAGTCTCCAGTTCTCAGGACTCTTGATCCATGCCATGGGAGCACCACCCTTCAGCGGCGGATCCGCGAGATCGGGGGGATCCGGGCGTAGCCGGTCACCGCGATGGCGATCAGGACCCCCGCCACGCCGGTCACGGCCGCGGCGAGCTCCGATTCAGGCAGTCACGACTGTGAGGCCGAGCGCGCGCGCCGCCTGCGCCTGGCGCAGGTCGAACGTCAGGAAGCCGACCCCGGGCGCGGAGACGCGCTGCGCGGCCGCCAGGTGGAGGGCGTCGAGCGTGCGCACGCCGGTCGCCTCCGCGATCGAGGCCGCCGACTCGCACGTTGCCTCGTCGAGCTCGATGATCGAGAAGGAGCGTAGATCGTTCGCGAAGGCGGCCCGCGCGGCGACGAGATCGCGTCCGGAGAGCAGGCGGGCGAGGTTGCGGCGGACTTCGACGATCATGTGGCGGCCCGTCAGGAGCGCGTCATCGGCCCGCAGCAACGCGTCCGCGGCGGCCGAGTCGGCCTCCTCGACGTAGCGCTTGAGCACCACGCTCGAGTCGACATAGGTGCTCACTCGCCGCGGTCCTCGGCCAGCACCTCAAGGACCCGCCTTGACGCCTTCGATCGGTGTGCCGGCCCGAGCGGCGAGCCCGTGCCCGGCGTGATCCAGCCGGCGCGGATCCCGTCCTCGATGCGTGCTCGGCCCGGTACCGGGCCGAGCACGGCCTTCGGCCGGCCGCGGTCTGTGACCCGCAGGATCTCTCCCCGCTCCGCCCGATCCAGGTACTCGGACAGGCGTTGCTTCAGCTCTCGGATCCCGACGTCAGCCATGTGGACACGTTACCACAGTGATGTGTCCACATGAGTTGCACAGCGATCTGTCGCCTGGAGTGAGGGTGGGCGAGCACCCCGCGACCAGACGGCGGCACTGTCACGGCTCATCCTCGGGATGGCGGCGGTCTCTCCGTCGCTGTCATCATCCCCTCCGCCGGCGCCTCGGCTGAGGATCGCGGCACTCAGGTGCGCGAACGACGGGCTGTCCCACACCTACTGCGGGACGGCGATCGCGTACGTGAGTAGCAGCACTCCGAGCACCAGCAACACGATCCCTGCGATGAGCCCGGTCCGCCGCGACAGGCCGAGGTTCGGTCCTCTCGTGAGCGTGATGACGATGGCCAGGATCCCGGTGACCGTGAGGATGATGCCGGGGAGCCGCAGGTCCACGTCCGGTCCCTCCTCGATGGCCGATGTGATCTGCCCGGACTCGGGTCGACCCACGAGCCGATCGGCTGCACCCAACTCTAGGTGAGTTTCCCAAACACGCTGTCGACGGGCTGAGGGCCTCCGCGGCTGCCGGAGCCCGAGGACTAGGCTCGGACAGGCCCTTCAGGGTGGCGCTCCCGAGCGGTGGCGCTCCGCACAAAGAGAACAGGTGTTCTGGAGACCGACAGATGTTGGGCGCGAGTTAGCAACCTATCCCGATCGAGGGGCGCGACGAGTGGCTGGCCGCGGCGAGGCGGCTGGCGTCGCTCAACCGGTTTGGGCGACCCACGCGATCGCTGCGTCCCGCTCGGCAAGTCCGAAGTGCTTGAACTTGCCCGGGACCATCCAGCCGAAAGCCGTCGACAGGTGCGAGACCCAACCGAGATCGCTGACGACAGCCGTCCGCTTCCAGGCTCTGGCGTGGGATACGAGGCCGGCGTCTTCCTTCATCGCTCCGGGCGAATAGCCCGTGAATCGGTCGCCGAGCACGAGGACGAGCCGTACTCCTGCACCCGCCGCGCCACGGCCGATCGCCGGCATCAGAACCTCCTCGTAGTCGGAGGCCTCAACCTCTCCCACAGCCTCGAATCCGATGACTCCCTCGGGAAGACCAGCGATGGGCTCGAACACGGTGCGCTCCCTTCTTGTCGGCCGGGACCAAGCAGCGATCTGGATCCGCGACGCCTCGACGCGGAACCCGTGGCCAGGCGTGCTCATGCGTCGGAAGTCTCCACGGCCGTGACCAGAACGTCGCCGAACTCCGGTGTCGATCCGTCCTCGTGTGCATCGAGGAGGTCGTCGACCTGCGTCCGGGCCGCGGGCGTCGCGAAGATGGAGACGTTGTCACCGGCCAGCAGCCGGAGGTCTCCGCGGGGTACGACGAGCGCTCCGTCCCGCTCGATCGCGACGAGGACTGCCTCTCGAGGCCACGTCACCTCCGAGACGAGCCGCCCGGCCAGCGGCGAACCACCGGCGATCTGCGTCTCGATGATCACGCCACCGGCCCGGAGCCCGCGCACCTGGCGGATGTTGCCGTTGAGGGCCGTGCGATAGGCGGTCATGGCGTCCCGCACCGACAGGATGCCGACGAGCCGTCCGCCCGACACGACCGGCGCCCACTCTCGGTGGTGGTCGGCGAGCGACCCCAGGGCATCGTCGAGGCCGTCGTCTGCGGCCAGGATCGGCTCACGGACGATCGTCGAACTGCCTACCTGCTCCTGACCCGGCAGCAGTTGGAGCGAGGCAAGGTCGATCACTCCCTGGACCGTGCCATCCGCGCCCACGACCGGCGCACCCGGAACGCCGGCCACCTCCATCCGGGCCAGGGCCGCGGCCACCGTGTCGTCCGCTCGCACGACCACCCGCGCCTGACGGACCGCGTCGCCGACCGGCACCGCCGCGAGCAGGGGCATCGCAAAGCGGAACCGGTGGGCGGGCGAGTCAGCCCGCGTCGCAAGCTGGCTGCGGTAGATCGACTTGGACCCGACAACGAACGTCGCCAGGCCGACCGCGACCATCGCCGGCGCGAGCATCGAGAGGTTGCCGGTCATCTCGGCGACCATGAGCATGACCGCCAGGGGGGCGTGGGCGACGCTCCCGAACAGGGCCATCATCGCCACGATGACGAAGGGCGCGGGGTCGACCGGGATCGCCGGGGCGATCGGCTCGAGCAGCCGCCAGATGCCGGCGCCGAGCATGCCGCCGATGAACATGCCCGGCCCGAAGATCCCGCCCGAACCGCCGGAGCCGATCGAGAGCGAGGTCGCGAGGATCTTCGCGAACGGAAGGACGAGGACCATCCAGAGCGGGAGGGCGAGTAGGGTCTGCCGGTCGAGTCCCGCCTGGACGAAGCCGTAACCGGTGCCGAGGACGCCCGGGATGACGAGGCCGATGCAGCCGACCAGGAACCCCCCGATCGCGGGTTTGAGCCAGCGCGGCGGCGCCCAGCGGTGGAACCAGGCGCTGAGGCCGTAGAAGTTGCGGATATAGAGGAGGCCGACCAGGCCGCAGGCGAGCCCGATCAGGGCATACCAGGCGAGCTGTGCGGGGTTGCTGAAGGCGAATGAGGCCTGGGCCCCGAAGATGGGAGTGAACCCCTCTACGGTACCGAAGATCGAGTAGGCGACGATCGTGGCGATGAACGACGGGACGAGCGCGTCCGACTCGACATCGTCGCGGTAGAGGAGCTCGGCCCCGAGCACGGCGCCGCCAAGCGGCGCGCGGAAGATCGCCCCGATACCGGCGGCCATGCCCACCGCGACCGCGATCCGCGCATCGCGTGCGTCGAGGTCGAGCGTTCGGCCGAGGAACGACCCGAACCCCGCGCTGATCTGGGCGGTCGGCCCCTCTCGGCCGCCCGATCCGCCCGATCCGATCGTGATCGCGGAGGCGACCAGCTTCACGAGCGGGATGCGCCCCCGGATGCCGCGCGGGTTGTGGTGGTAGGCGGCGATCGCGGCGTCGGTGCCGTGGCCTTCGGCCTCCGGGGCGAAGCGGTAGACGATGATCCCCGAGATCAGGCCGCCCAGGGCGACTACGAGGGGGAGCGCCCAGGCCCGGGCAAAGCCCGTGATCGGGGCGCCGCCTTCGCCGGCGGGCGACGGGGGAGTGTAGCCGCCCAGGAAGCCGAGGAAGAAGTGGGTCGCCAGCTCGAGGGCGGTGTAGAACGCGATCGCCCCGATTCCGCCGACGAGGCCGATGAGCGCACCGAGGACGACCCACTTGCGGAGGTAGTTCGCTCCCCGCAGGCGGCGCCTGATCGAACGAAGGCCGGCGTCGAGCTGTGGGGCGAGCGGTGTCACGCGAACTGCTCGAGCCCGGCGGCGATCGCGCGGAGCCCGTCCTTGATGCGCAGTTGCTCGGAGCGGGGCAGCTCCGAGGCGATCTGGCGCAGGGCTGCGCGCCGATGGGCAAGGATCGTCTCGCGGACCGTCCGGCCGCGGCCGGTCAGCCGGGCTCGCGTGGCGCGCCGGTCCAGCTCGTCGACGGATAGGGCCGTCAGCCCGCGCCGTTCGAGTCGGCGAAGCAGGCGGCCCGTCGCCGGCAGCGTGACGCCGACCCGCGCCGCGACCTCGCCGATCCGCGCACCGTCCGACTCCTCGCCCAGCACGAGCAAGGCACGCCACTGCGGAAACGTCAGCTCGAAGCCCGTGTCCGCCAGCGCCAAGGCGCGGGTCGTGAGCCCCACCGCGCCAACGGCGATCCGCTCAAGGTCGTCGGCGAGCGCGTCGACGCCCGAGCGGGCCACGACCGTTCGCGTTCGTTCTTCGATGGTCACGGGAATGGATGGTACACGATTAGATGCCAGGTGGCTATCATTGTCAGCACGCCCGAGAGGCTCGACGCCACGGGCCTATGGACTGGCGCCCACCAGCTACTGCACAGCGCGACACCGAAGGCGCGTTTCGCGCCCCGAACGAAGGAGTAATACCCGATGGATGCGTCCGGATCCGTCATCGGCATCCAGGGGCTGACCAAGACCTTCGGGAAGGTCCGGGCCCTCGACGGCCTCGACCTCGACGTGGCTCCCGGAGAGGTGCACGGCTTCCTCGGCCCCAACGGCGCGGGCAAGACCACGACGATCCGGATCGTCCTGGGCCTCATGCGCGCCAGCGGCGGTCACGTCGAGCTCTTCGGCGCTGACCCGTGGCGCCAGGCCGCGACGCTCCACGCGAGGCTCGCCTATGTCGCCGGCGAGGTCGCGCTCTGGTCGGGGCTTACGGGTGGGCAGTGTCTCGATGTCCTCGGCGCGACACAGGGCGGGCTCGACGAGGCTCGACGCGCCGCCCTCATCGAGCGGTTCGACCTCGACCCAACCAAGCGGATCCGCGACTACTCCAAGGGCAACCGGCAGAAGGTCGCCCTCATCGCCGCCCTCGCCACCAACGCCGGACTGCTCGTGCTCGACGAGCCGACCTCCGGGCTCGACCCGCTCATGGAAGAGGCCTTCCAGGAGGTCGTCCGCGAGAGGCGCAAGGATGGATGCACGGTCCTCCTGTCGAGTCACATCCTCGGCGAGGTCGAGGCCCTTGCCGATCGGGTGACGATCATCCGCCGGGGCCGGACCGTGACGACCGGAACGCTGGCCGAACTGCGACAGCACACCCGCACCCACGTCCACGCGGTGACTGTCGACGCGCCAGACGGCCTCGCTGCCGCGGCGGGCGTCGCGGACTACGGCTCGGAGCGACTCGACGGCCACGTCGACAGCCGGTTCACCATCGACGCCGAGCACCTCGACGCGGTCGTGGGCCTGCTGCATGCCGCACGGATCCACACCCTCACGGTCACCCCGCCGAGCCTGGACGAGCTCTTTCTGCGCACCTATGACGGGGACGCCGCGCCTCTCGACGCCACCGAGCTCGGCGAGCCCGTGGAGGCGGCCCGATGAGCGCGACCGGCCTGCGGGCGATGCTCGGTGTCCAGTGGCGGACGCACCGCCGCGGCACGCTCATCTGGATGCTCGCGCTCATCGCCATGATGGTCGGCACGGCCGGGTCCATCGCCGGCCTCTACCCCACCCCCGAGAAGATCCACAGCTACGCCGAGGCCGCCACGGCCGGGGAGGCCCTCGTCGCGATCAACGGCCAGGTCGAGGGGATCGACAGTCTCGGCGGCATCATCCAGGACGAGTTCGGCTTCTTCGCTGCCTTCCTCATCCCCCTGCTCGGGATCAGCCTCGTCGCCCAGGCCACCCGGGGTGAGGAGGAGGCCGGGCGGCTCGAGGCGGTCCTCGCCGGCCGCGTCGCGCGTCATGTCCCGGTGCTGGCCGGGCTCACGCTCGCGTCCGCCGCCATCGTGGTCACCACCATCGCGTTCGCGCTCGGGCTCATCGCCTTCGGGGTCCCCGCCACCGGGTCGGTCCTCTACGCGGCCTCCCTCGGGACGCTGGCCTTCGTCTTCGCCGGGCTCGCGGCACTCCTCGCCCAGGTCACACTGCACGCCCGGGGCGTCTACACGTGGGGCCTGCTCATCCTCGGCGTTGCCTACGTGCTGCGGGGAGTCGGCGACGTGACGAAGACGTGGGTCACCTGGCTCTCGCCCCTCGGCTGGGCCGAGAAGGCCGCGCCCTTCGGTGGCATGCGGTGGTGGACCCTCCTGATCCCCCTCGCCGTCGGCGGGCTGCTTGCCGCGTTCGCCATCCTCGTCGCCGGGCGCCGCGACCTCGGCAGCGCGCTCCTTCGCGGTGGTGCAGGCTCGGCGCGCGCGACCTCGTGGCTGCGCAGCCCGCTCGGGCTCGCGACCGCCATCCACCGTCCGGCGATGCTCGGCTGGCTCGCGGGTGCCGTGATCCTCACGGGCACGATGGGCGCGCTCGCCCAGCAGTTCATCAACGCCGTGCTCGGCAACCCGGCCATGGCTGAGGCCTTCGGGATGTCGGGAGCGCGACCTGAGGACGCGATGGTCGCCCTCACCCAGCTCTACGCCGCCATTATCGCCACGGGCTATGCCGTCCAGGCCGTCGGCAGCCTGCGCGGCGAGGAGTCCGCGGGACGTCTCGAGATCCGGTTGTCCGGCACCCTCTCCCGCCTGCGCTGGCTCGCCGCCCACGGGCTGGTCATCGTCATCGGCATCGTAGTCATCATCGTCGTCTCATCGATCGTGCTGGCTGCGGGGATGGCCTGGTCGATGGGCACGTCGGTGAGCCCGGCTCGAGTGCTCGGAGCGGGCGCGGCCTACCTGCCGGCGGAGCTCCTCGTCGGCGGGCTGGCGCTCGCGCTCTTCGGCCTTAGCCCCAGGGCGTTCCCGGCGGCTTGGGCCGTCCTGGCGGGCGTGACCTTCATCGCCTTCCTCGGTCCGGGACTCAAGCTGCCCGGGTGGGTGCTCGACCTCGCCCCGACGACTCATGTCGGCAACCCTCCGCTGGGCACGGTCGAGGCGGCGTCGCTCGTCGTCCTCGGCGCCATCGCCGCTGCCCTCTGGGTCGCCGCGGCGGTCGGCTTCCGCCGTCGAGGGGTGCCGCAGAACTGATCGCCCGTATCCTGAGCAGGCCATGGATGTACGCGAGACGATGAACGTGGGCCTCGGGCGCACGTCGCTGGTGGTGGCGGCCAGCGACGGCCCGGGTGGATAGGCAGGACCGAGCTTCAGACCTGCGCCACGCCCTGTGGCTGTCTGCGCTCAGCATCGCCTGGAGCGGCGTCGTCGGTTCGATCGCGGTCTACGTCGCCCTGACAAGCGCGAGCCTGTCCCTCCTTGGGTTCGGCGCCGACGCGGTGATTGACGCCGTCGCCTCGATCGTCCTTGTCTGGCGGTTCATGGTGGAAGCGCGGCAGCCGCACCGAGCCGATCGGGTCGAACAGGCGGCCGAGCGTGCGGTCGGCCTGGCGCTGATCGCCCTCGCCGTGTATCTCGCGCTTGGCGCCCTGCGCGTGCTGGTCTTCGGCGGCCATCCCGAGACCACGACCAGTGCCTTGGGGCTATTGATCGCGTCTGTGGTGGTTCTGCCGCCGCTCGCGCTCGCCAAGAACCGTGTGGCGGCGCGGCTCCAGAGTGGCGCCTTGCGGGCCGACAGCATCCTCACCGCGGTGGCCGCTCTCCTGGCGCTGATCAGTCTCGTCAGCCTCGCCGCGTCCGAGGCGCTCGGGCTATGGTGGGCTGACGCTGTCGCCGCGCTCGTCGTGAGCGTCATCGTCGTCCGGGAGGGATGGAGCAGCCTGCGGGTGACCGCGATTGCCTGAGGCGTCATGGTCCCGCAGGCGTAGCACCGCAGGCGAACAGACCGAGCCAGCCAGCCCGCCGACGATCTGCGGGGAAGCTGTGCACGGTCTGTGGGGTCGTCACCAGCCGCGCGGGCAGCCGCTGCACGGAGCACGCCCGTCGTCATCGAAGGCCCGCGGTTCGTGGGCCTGCGCCTGACCCCTGCCGCCTACCGCCATGGGCTGGCGCTCGCGCTGCCAGACAAGGTTGCTATGGCGCGCCCGACAGGTGTTGGACACGCGATGACGGCGTGTCTTAGGCGGAGCCATTCCGGGCCGTTTAGCACTTCCGCTTTGGGGCACGCAGCGCCACGATTTCGCGCGAAGGGGAGTAGACCCGTCGCTCGCGCGACGCGGGTGGATCGACATACCCGGCTTCGGCCCGGTCCCCCAGCCTCACCCCGAGGCGGACGAGACCTTCGACAGCCTTCGCGTGGACCGAGGTCGCCCACCACGCAAGGACCCGTCGGTCGTCCAAGGCCAACGGCGCTTCGTCTGGCGCGCCCGCCAGGTCGTCGCGTCGAGCCGATCGGCTGGATCGCCGTCGGACGCACTGGGCCTGCCGCAAGGACCGGAGGCAAGGAGATGCATGTGACAGGACAGCCGGAGCAGTCACCGTTTCTGCCGCCGCGCTGGTTCATCCGCTTGTTCTGGACAGTGCAGCGTGCCGTCTATTCCCTCACGCGCGGTCGATTCGGCCTTCGGATCGCGACGGCCGACCACCAGGGCATGATGCGCCTGCGGACGGTCGGACGCCGCAGCGGCGAGGAGCGCAAGGCCATCCTCGCCTACTTCGAGGACGGTCCCGACCTGGTCACGATGGCCATGAACGGCTGGGCCGATCCCGAGCCAGCCTGGTGGCTCAACCTGCAGGCCCATCCCGACACCATCGTCGACCTGCCCGGTGGGTCGCGCGTCGTCCATGCCCGGGCAGCGGGCCCGGACGAGCGGCCACGCCTATGGGCCAGGTGGGCCGCATTTGACAAGGAACTCGACGCCTTTGCGGCCCGCCGCTCGCGCGAGACCGCGGTCGTCATCCTGTCGCCCCCCATCTGAGGAGGGGTCCTCCATGGACCTTGAGCATTTCAGACCAGTGGCGAGGCCCGTGGGCCTGCCAGAACGATGGGAGAGAAGGGAATGAATACGAGCCGAACGATCGCCGAAGCGACGCGCGCGCCGGGCATGAGCGCGGATCGGAAGGCCGCCGTCTGGATCGGCGTGCTGTACATCATCGGAACGGCTGGCATGGTCCTCAGCGCCCTCGTCACGAACGCGGTCCTGTCCGGCTCGGCCTACCTTGCCCAGGTCGCCGCAGAGCCGAACCGGGTGGCCCTCGGAGCCCTGCTCCTCCTGGGAGCGGGTCTCGCGCTCGCGCTGGTCCCGGTCGTGTTCTGGCCGATCGGCAGGCGATACAACGAGACCCTGGCCATGGGGTACGTCGTCTTTCGCGGCGCACTCGAGTCGGTCTTCTATGTCGTCACGGCGCTCGTCTGGCTGCTGCTGATCGCACTCAGCACAGAGCCGGATGCTGGACCGCTCGCCGGCTTGGTGCGCACGACCGAGACCGTGATCTGGGATCAGCTGATCGCCATCCCGTTCGTTCTCGGCGCGCTGATGTTCTACGTCGTGCTCTACCAGTCGCGGCTCGTCCCCCGGTGGCTGTCGGCCTGGGGGCTCGTGGGGGCCGTCCTCTACATCGTGGCGCCGCTCGGCAGCATGTTCGGGCTCTCGCTCGGCTTCTTCATGGCGCCGCTCGCCCTGCAGGAGATGGTGATGGCGGTCTGGCTGATCGCCAAGGGCTTCGATCCATCTGCCATCGCTGCCGCCTCTGCCGGTGACACGTCGCGGTTGCGAGCCGCTCCGAGTACCGGGTCGGTCGCAGCAGCCTAGAGCGTCGCCACGGTCGAGGAGGGCACCTGAAATGCCGCGACGACGTTCGCCACGACGATGTCCTCCATGTGCTCGCCGACCATGCTCGTTCCTGGAGCGTCCATTCCGAACGGCCAGACGATTCAGGGCCGTCCAGCACTATCTGGACGGAACGGGCCCCGGCTAGGATCCGAGCGAAGGGGAGTAGACCCGTCGCGCGTGCGACGCGGGTGGATCGACATGCCGGCTTAGGCCCGGTCCCCCCAGCCTCACCCCGAGGCGGACGAGACCTTCGACCAGCTATCGCCTGGTTCGAGGTTGCCACCACCCAAAGGCACCTCACCAGACCAGCAAGTGTCGAGGTGCCGCACGTGTCCGATCCCATCCATCCCGGCTCGACGGCGGTCGACGGCGACCCGCGATCGCGGCTGCCTGCCTCCCCGGAACAGGGGCCGATCGCCTGGTGGGCGTCCACACCCGACGTCGCGATCGCCGAGCTCGGCTCGGCCGCGTCGCTCGGGTTGACATCGGCGGCGGCCGCCGCCCGCCGCGCGGTCGACGGTCCGAACGAGCTCGTCGAGGCTGCAACGAAGCCGGCTTGGCGAGTATTCCTCGGCCAGTTCGCGAGCACGATGATCATCGTCCTGCTCGGAGCCGGCCTCGTCATGGCACTGATCGGCGATCTGACCGACGCGGCCGTGATCGCTGCCGTCATCGTCCTCAATGCGCTGATCGGGTTCGGCCAGGAGCACCGGGCCGAACGAGCGATGGCCGCGCTCAGGCAGATGACGCAGCCCCTCGCCCGCGTCGTCCGCGACGGCGTGGTCAAGACCGTCCGCGCCGGCGACATCGTCCGCGGAGATATCCTCCATCTCGACGCGGGTGATCTCGTCGCCGCCGACGCGAGGCTGATCGACGCGCCGAACCTCCAGGTCAACGAAGCCGCACTGACCGGCGAATCCGTACCGGTCGAGAAGACCGCCGACATCCTGGCGCCCGGCGAGGGCCAGCTGGTGGCCGATCGGCGGAACATGGTCTTCCGCGGGACGGCGATCGCGTACGGACGCGGCCGTGCCGTGGTCACGGCCACCGGGATGCACACCGCCCTTGGCGAGATCGCCGGCCTCCTGCAGTCCCACGCCGCGCCACCGACCCCGCTCCAGCGGCAGCTCGCGGTGCTCGGCAGGTGGATCGCGATCGGAGCCATCGCGATCTGCATTCTCGTCTTCGTCATCGGCGTCGCGCGAGGCGAACCGATCGACGTCATGTTCTTCACCGCTCTCAGCCTGGCGGTGGCTGCGATCCCGGAGTCGCTGCCAGCGGTCGTCACCGTCTCGTTGGCCCTCGGCGCTCACCGGATGGCGAAGCAACACGCCCTGATCCGCAAGCTCAGTGCAGTCGAGACACTGGGCTCCGTCACCGTCGTTGCCAGCGACAAGACTGGCACCCTGACCCAGGGACGGATGTCGGTGGAGAGGCTCTGGACCCTGGCTGGTTCGTTCCGAGTCTCCGGCGACGGCTACGAACCTCGCGGGATCTTCGAAGGCGCCGACGGAGAGGTCGAGTCGCACGCCGTCCGGGTGCTCGACGATCTCGTCCTCGCGGCGGCGCTCTGCAACGACGCCTCGCTCGTTCCGCCGGACCAGCCCGGCGCAGCGTGGGGAGTCTCGGGCGACCCCACCGAGGGCGCGCTGCTGGCGCTCGCCGGCCGTGCCGGCCTGGATCGCGCGGCCACGATCGAGCGACACCCGCGCGTCGCCGAGCTGGCCTTCGACTCGGAGCGCAGGCGGATGACCACAGTCCACAGCGCGTCGGACGGCCGTCTGCTCGTCGCTTCGAAGGGAGCGCTTGAGGCCGTCCTCCCCATCGTCACCCAGATCGCCGACCGCGATGGAGAGCGACCGATCACCTCGGCGGATCGTGACCTGATCCGGGCGGCAGCAGAGGCCGACTCGGCCGCCGGCTACCGCGTGCTGGCGGTCGGTGGCGGGCGGCTTGCCTCGTCCGCAGGGGATCCCCCGGCATCGCTCGGCGCCGTTGAGCGCGACCTGGTGCTGTATGGGCTCGTGGCGCTCGCCGATCCTCCCCGCTCGGCATCCGCGGACGCCGTCGCCGCTGCTCGCTCCGCCGGCATCACCCCGATAATGGTGACCGGCGATCACCCGGCCACGGCACGCGCGATCGCCACCCGCCTCGGCATACTCACCCCGGGTCGCGCCGTGATGACCGGGGCCGAGCTCGAGTCCGAAGGCCCCGAGCACCTCGCGCGCCACGTCGGCGATGTCGCCGTCTACGCGCGGACGACGCCCGAGCAGAAGCTCGATATCGTCGCGGCGTGGCAGGCTCGGGGAGCCGTCGTCGCCATGACGGGCGATGGCGTGAACGATGCCCCGGCCCTCCGCAAGGCGGACATCGGTGTGGCGATGGGCATCAGCGGCACCGAGGTCTCGAAGGAGGCCGCGGACATGGTGCTGGCGAATGACAACTTCGCCACCATCATCGGAGCCGTTCGCGAGGGGCGCAGGATCTACGACAACATCCGGCGCTCGGTCCGATTCGGGCTGACCGGCGGTTCGGGTGAGATCTGGCTGATCTTCCTCGCGCCCTTCGTCGGGCTCCCTCTCCCGCTGCTCCCGATCCAGATCCTGTGGGTCAACCTCGTCACGCACGGGCTGCCAGGTGTTGCTCTTGCGGTCGAGCCGGCGGAACCCGACGTCATGCGCCACCGGCCTCGGCCGCGCGACGAGGCGATCCTCTCGGGTGGGCTCTGGCAGCACATCCTCTTCGACGGACTGCTCCTCGGGGCGGTGTGCCTTGGCATCGGGCTGTGGGGCTACATGTCCGACCGACCGTGGCAGACGATGGTGTTCACCGCACTGGCCCTCCTGCAGCTGGGCAACGCCCTGGCCTTGCGCTCGAACCGGCAGTCAGTGTTCCGGCTGGGCCTGCGCGGCAACCCGTTCCTGCTCCTCGTGCTCGTCGGGACGCTGGTCCTCCAGCTCATCCTCATCTACTGGTCACCGGCCCAGCGGCTCCTCTCGACCGAGGCGCTGAGTCCCCTCGACCTCACAGTCGTCCTGATCGCCTCGACCTTCCTGTTCTGGGTGGTCGAGATCCAGAAGCTGATCAGCCGCCGGTCCTCCCGCGCGCTGCCGGTCGCGCCGTCTCGCTCCCTGGGAACGATCTGATGACTGAGACCCAGTCCCGCTCCGATCGCTGTACCGGGTCGGATCATGTTGGTAGCCTCAGGAGCGATGTATGAAGGCCATCGTCAATCGCCAGTACGGCCCACCTCGCGTTCTCGAGCTCGAAGACGTCGATACGCCGGCCCCCACAGGCGATGAGGTGCTGGTGCGAGTCCTCGCGTCTGCGGTCAATCCGGGTGACTGGGACGTGATGCATGGAACGCCGTACGCGCTCCGTCTCGCAACGGGACTGCGCCACCACTGAAGACTTCACCAGAAATGGGCAGCAGTACGACCTGATCTTCGACAATGTGGGGAACCGGACGTTGTCGGAGCTCAGGCGGGCCCTGACTCCTCGCGGCACGCTCATCCCCAACAGCAACAAGGGCAGCGGTCGTTGGATGGGAGGCTTCCTGCGCCGTGCGATCCAGGCGCTCGTGGTGTCGCCGTTCGTGCCCCAGAGGCTCCGCCCGTTTGCAGCCACCGAGGCGCGTCAGGACCTGGTCGTGCTAACGGAACTCGTCGAGTCCGGAAAGGTCACCCCGGTCATCGACGGCACGTATCCGCTGAGCGAAGCCGCCGAGGCACTGAACCACTACGGAGCCGGGCACGCCCGCGGAAAAGTCATCATCGCGATGACCCGGAGCGGGGCTCAGGAACGAGGCACCTGAAATGGCCGAAGTGAGGGTCATCCTCTCGGGGTTGTGGGTGGCCGTGATGCTCACCTACCTCCTCGGGGATGTCTTGCGCATGTTCGCCGGCGACATCACACCGGGCGAGCTCGGGGGCCGAAAGGCGAGCCAGCGAATGTGGCTGGGGATCGCCGTGATCATGCTGATCCCGATCATCATGGTCGTCCTGTCCCTGACGTTGCCGAATCCCGCGATCGGCTGGGTCAACATCGTCGTCGCGGTGCTCGTCGTCGTGTTCAACTTGTTCGGCTTGCCCTACAAAGGCCTCTACGACAACTTCCTGATCATCGTGAGCTTTGTCTTCAACGCATTGATCGTCTGGTACGCATGGACGTGGGTCTCCAAAGCTGCCTAGCCCGGTCGCTGCAATGGTTCAACGCCACCAGGCGGACCGGGGGCAACCACGAACGCGTGGTGGAGGGCGGCGATGCGGTCTGACCTTCGCGTCGTGCTTCCGGACGGGACCATCGTCGGGTACGCGGAGGCCGGTGACCCTGCAGACCGGACGAGGCTAGCCGACGCAGAGACGCCCTCGGCCATGGGGAGGGCCAGCGGTCGGACCCGGACGACCAGCGCTACCAGTGGCGCCTGCGCTCGACGACGTACAGCAGGACACCGAGAATCAAGTAGGCGACGCTTCCCACAGCGAGGACTGCCGGTCGGGCTTCGGGCGCGACATCCCAGACGAGGGCGATCGCACCCAACATGGCCGCGGCGATGACGACCACGACGCTCAGCGTTCGTCCAGGATGGGTGCGCATTCTCGCGTCTCCTGAGCACCCAACTCTATGTTCAGTCGCAGGCGGGCACCAGAGCCACACGTCACCAACCTGCGGATCGGGCCGTCGCCTGGTTGTGGGCCATCGGGGAAATGTGGAGCCGAGTCGATCTACATCAAGAGAAGGCCGACCTCGTCCACGCGATTTACGAGCGGATCACGGTTGTGGGCCCCGAGATCGTGGGTGTCCGGCTGACCCAGGCGGCCCACGCGCACGGATTGGCGCTGGCGCTGCCCGAAAAGGTTTGAAATGGCGCGCCCGACAGGATTCGAACCTGCGACCTTCGGCTCCGGAGGCCGACGCTCTATCCACTGAGCTACAGGCGCGCGATGGGCTGGGCCCGCGCCCAGTCTAAGCGCAAAACCCGCAGGGACGTCCGTGGCGTCTCGGGCCCTGCGCTCGCGATGCTCACGGCGAGACCGACCACGTCCAAGCCTCGCGGCGATCGGGAAGTCGATGGAACGATTTCGTTGCTGCCCGACTCATGATGGGTGAGCGCGGCCACGGGGCCGCCACCAGCCGGACGTCCGATGCAGCGAGACCTCGTCCTTCGCGCCAGGAACGGCGACCACGACGCCTTCACGGTGCTCGCTGCAGGTTCGATCGATCGGCTGCATCGGACCGCCCGGCTGATCCTCCGCAGCGACGAGTCGGCGTCCGACGCCGTCCAGGAGTCGCTCACGGCCGCCTGGCTGCATATTCGCGCGGTCCGCGATCCGGACCGCTTCGACGCCTGGCTTCATCGGCTGCTCGTCCGGGCCTGCTATCGGGAGGCACGCCGGGTCAGGCAGCGCGAGGTCGTCGAGATCCACATGAGCGCACCCGACCTCCGGGGAGGACACGACGCTCAGGACCTGACCGCGGTGCGGGATCAGCTGGAGCGCGGCTTTCGTCGCCTGACCCCTGAAGAGCGGGCCGTGCTCGTCGTCCACCACTACCTCGGCCTGCCGGACGCCGAGGCGGCAGTCGTGCTTGATATCGCCCTCGGCACGTTCAAGTCCCGGCTGAACCGCGCCTCCTTAGCCCTCCGCGCGGCACTCGAAGCCGACGAACGCACCCCGATCGTCACCAAGGAGTCGATCGCATGACCGCCTACGACGACTTCGGTCGGACCCTCGTCGGCTGGTTCGAGGCCGACGCCCAGTCGGCGGCGCCCGCCGGGAACCTCGAGCGGGTCCTCGACGCCACGCGCCGCCGCTCACCCCGGCCGGCGTGGCTCGCCGGTCCCGGCAGCCACTGGGTCGGGGAGGCGCAGGGAACCGGTTCAAGCACCGGCGCACGCTCGCTGCCAGGCCTCGGTCTGCGCTGGTCGACAGCGCTCATCGTCATCGTGGTCATCTCTGCCATCGTGGGTGGGGCGATCCTCGTCGGAGGTGGACTGTCTTCGCCCTCGCCGGCCCCGGTCAACCCCTCGACGCTACCCGTCAACCCCTCGGCGCCACCGGTCAACCCCTCACCGCCACCGGTCAACCCCTCGGCGCTACCGGTCAAGCCCTCACCGCCGCCGACGGGTCACCTGGGTCACCTTGCCTACGGCCTCGATGGCAGCATCTACGTGGCCGACTGGGATGGCCGAAACCCGGTCCGGATCGCGACGGGGGTTGTCTATCCCGGTGGCGGCGGCCTGGCCGACTGCGGCACCTTCTGGGGAGAGGGACCGATCTGGTCGCCCGACGGGCGGCATCTCGCCTATCGCTCTGCCTGGGATGCCAGCTGTCTCGGGACTCCAGGGGCAGGCCAGATCTATGTGGCTGATCCGGAAGGCCATGTGGTCTCGTCGTTCCCTGGCACCGGCTGGCTCGTCTCATGGTCGCCCGATTCCACTCGCGTCGTCACGGGGGAAGGCCCGGGCAACATCGGCATCTACGGGCTCGACGGCGTCCGCCAGGCGCTGCTCACCGTGCCCTCCGGGTGCTCGGGGACGGGCGATTACGACCCGGTGTGGTCGCCCGACCCGGCGTCGCTCGTGGTACATACCTGTGTGATCCCGGTCGACGGTGGCACACCATGGCGTGCACCGACGGACGACCCGCTTGTACGGCAGGCCGCGTACTCGCGCGATGGAGCCCGGCTGGCATTCATCGACTCGCCGTCGCTCGTCATCGCCGATGCCGACGGCGCTGAGCTTCGGGTGCTGCCCAGCGTAGGTGGGAGCGTCGTCATTTCCCCGACGGGTGATCGGGTGGCCTTCAATGGGGGCGAGCTCGGCGGCATTCGGCCTCAGCTCGGGCGGTCGGTCCGGGTGGTCGACGTGGCGAGCGGGGCGATCAGGACGCTTGCAACCGCGAGCGGTGGCGACGGCCTCGGTGTCATCGGGTTTTCACCCGAGGGTGACCGGATCCTCCTCTCGAGATCGGACGCGAACAACGCGGGGACGTCTCTCTGGAGTGTCAGCGCCGACGGTTCCGGAGGTCAGCAGCTCGTCACGGGAACCGGCTGGGGCGACTGGCAATCCTTGCCGGCCGGTCCGTGATGCGCTCGATTCCTGTTCAAGTTCGACTGCGGTCGAGATCCTCCTCCGCTCGCCCGGTGCCGGCGTTCGTGGTAGCCCGCCGCCACGGAAAGGTCCCCTCAAGCTCGATCTCGAGCGAGAAGCTGAGGAATGTCCTGACGAGGACGATGACGCCGAGGGTGGCGGCGCTGACCAGGGTCAGGTCCACCGTGATCGTGCGGATGATGTCGGCCAGGATGAGGATCTCGAGCCCAAGGAGGATCACCCGACCTAGTCCATTTCGGGTGACCGTGTACGCCTCGCCCGCCCGCCCGCGCAGCGCCGCCACGGCGAACGGCGTCAAGGTCGCGATCGAGCCCACGACGAGGATGGCCACGCCCACGAACTCGAAGCCGAGGGCGACGTCCTCCATCAACTCTTGAAAGCTCATCGGATCCCTTCAGGACAGAGACAAACGGCGGCCGTCAGTACCGGCATCGCCGGCCGACGACCGCCGCTGGTCTACCTAGGAGATGACCTTGGCCTTCAGCGACTCGTACTCGGTGTCGGAGATCGCCCCGGCGTCCTTTAGCTGCTTGAGCTTGGTCAGTTCGTCGGCCGTCGAGACGCCGGCGACCGCCTTATTCGCGGCCTCGGCCTGGGCCATCATCTGGACGTCCTGGGCGGTGACCTTCGGCCGCATGACCATGTAGATCAGGGCGCCGAGGAACGGCAGGATCACCAGGACGATGATCCAGATCGCCTTCGTCCCGCCGGAGATGTCGTTCCGCCGGAAGATATCGCCGAAGATGGCGATGAAGATCCAGATCAACATGACCCAGAAGAAGAAGACGACCATCGACCAGACGACGTCCCAGAACGTCAGGCTGTTCGTGCCCACCTGGGCGCACGCCGCAAGGACGAGTGGTACGACTGCCACCAGGACGGTGGTCGGCAGCACCCGCCGCAGGATCGAACCGATGGATTCGTTACGCACGTTGAACCTCCCCGTGATCGTTTCGCGAGCAGGGTCTGCTCGGTGGGCGTCAGCTCGCTGAAGCGTCTCCGGCGGCCTTGGCGGCCTGCTTGACCGCGGCGGCGGTCTCGTCGCTGACCGGAGCCGACTTGA
This sequence comes from uncultured Chloroflexia bacterium, assembly GCA_963745405.1. Classification (GTDB taxonomy): domain Bacteria; phylum Chloroflexota; class Limnocylindria; order Limnocylindrales; family CSP1-4; genus C-114. The sequence goes on from CAVUWY010000002.1 coordinate 1,340,307, forward strand.
CGACCTTGGCGTCCGGGATCGCCTGCTTCACTGCGTCGACCGCCGTGATGGACACCAGAGCCACGATGCCCGAGGTGCCCGGGGCGATGACCGAGGCGAGCTCGTCCGCCACGTCGCTCTTCATGAGCACGTTGCGGGTCTTGCCGATGGCGGCCCCCGCGATTCCGACGCCCACGGCGCCGGCGATGATGGTCGGCGGGAAGATAACGCCGAGGACCGCGCCGCCGACGGCGCCCCACAGGAAGCCGTTGCGCGTCTTGTGGTCGGTCATCTTCTGGATGTTGATCTTGCCCTGGTAGTCGGCGTTGGCAACCAGGACGCCGTCGATGTCGAGCGCCCGGTTGACCTCGGCGTCGAGCAGCACGTTGTAGGCCGCCTTGGCCGAGTCCATGTCGGCGAACTGCGCCACGATGATCGCCTGGTTGCCCTGGACGGCGACCCCGGCCACCGCCTGGACACCGAGGTCGTCTCCGGCCACGACCACGGCGGCATCGACCGGCTGATCCGCCGTTGCTGCTGCGTTCTGCTTCTCGGTAGTCATCTGGATATCTCCCCTCATCTGGGAGCGCCCCGAACGGGGCGCTCGAACACTTCCCGTTCCGCGCCTCAGCTCACCCCAACCGCGACCTCCTCGGCGGCGAGGACGGACGAGACGGCCTCGTCCGCGGCCTCCTGCTCGATCATCTCGGCCGCGACGAGCGCATCGACCGCCTCCTGGGCCGCCTCCCGTTCGATGAGGTCGGCCGCGATGAGGGCGCGGATGGCGCGGAGCGCTGCCGCCGCCGCGATCTCGTCCGCGGTGGCCACGGCCTCCTCGGCCTCCTCGGTCGCCGCCTCCTCGACGTCGAGGGACATCCGCACGACGTTCTCCGCCTCGTCCTTCGCGGCCTCCTCGATGAGCGAGGCGGCGAACAGTGTGTCGACGACGTCGCTGGCAGCGGCATCCTCGACTGCGAGCGCCGTGGCCACGACATCGGCCGCCTCGGCGATGGCGGCGTCCTCGATGAGTTCGGCCTCGACGAGGGTCCGGGCGATCTCCATGGCGGCCGCCAGCTTGATCTCCTCGGCCGCCTCGATCGCGTCCTCGGCTTCCATCTTCACCCGCAGCTCGTCGCCGACGATGGCGAGGGCGTCGGGGGCGAGCATCGCCTGCATGAGCGTCCGGCCGCCGGCGTCCACGATCGAGTCGCGAAGGTTCGCCGCCCAGTGGTGCTCGATGACGAGGATCGCGGCGGCGCTGCCGGCCGGGATCGATCCCGCGAGCTCCTGCATGCGGTCGACCGAGAGGCCGGCGTCGCGCTCGGCGACGGCGAGCGCGCCGACCTCGGCGCCCTCGACCATGCCAGTGACGCCACCGGCGTGGAGCCCGATGAGCCCGCCGGCGATCGAGCCGAGGCGCATCCGTTCGGTCTCCGAGAGATCCGTCAGGTGCATCGAGTTCTCGATGTCGCCCTGCCGGTTCTTCTGGACGAAGATGACGTCGACGAGGCGGATGACGCCGCGCTTCCGCGCCCGGCGCAGCTCGGCCATGATCCGACCGGTCGCCTCGAACTTGTCGAACCCGATCACGAACACCTGGATCGGGCCGGTCACGTGCTTGTCAGCCATCTCTGATCTCCTTCTCCCTGCTCTCGATGTCCGGCGCGACCTCGCGTCGCGGGACGGGTAGTCCGCGTCGCTCTCTTCAGGCCGGGGTCCCGGGCGCGTCCTGCGACGCTGCCGCGGCTGCGGCAGCCTTGATCGCCCCGGCCGTCGCTTCGTCGACCGGGACCGTCTTGACCTGCTCGGCCTGGGGCATCTTCTGGGCCACGGCCTCGGCATCCATGGCCGAGACGAGCGCGAGGATGCCGGAGGTACCCGGCGTGATGACGCCGGCGAGCTCCTTCTCGACCTCGGCCCGGTGGTGGAGGCTGCGCGCCTTGCCGGCTGCCGCGCCGGCGATGCCGAGCGTCACGGCGCCGGCCACGATCGTGGCGGGCAGGAAGACTGCCGCGACGACGCCGCCGACGATGCCCCACTTGAGGCCCGTGCGAGTGCTGTGGTCGGTCATCTTCTGGACGTGGAGCTTGCCGCCTTCGTCCGCCTTGACGACGAGGACGCCGTCCACCTCGAGCAGGCCTGCCACCTCGGCGTCCATGAGGTCGTCATAGGTATTCATCGCCAGGGTGGAGCCCGCGAAGCGCGCCACGATCAGAGAGTGCCCGCCCTGAGCCGCGATCGCGCCCTCGACGAGCGCGCCTTGATCGTCAGCCACGCTTGCCCCGACGACGACGGTGTCGTCGGCGCTGTGCACCGCCGTCGTCCCCGGCGCCGTGTGCTCGTCGGTCATCTCGATACCTTTCCGCCCGCCAACCGGGCGAGCATCCCCCTTTGGGCAGACCTGTTCCTCGTTCGGAGATCGACAGGCCGACCGGGCCTCGGGACGCGACCAGGGGCGTCGACCTCAGGCGAGTCCACCCGAGCGATGGCACCTTAGGCAGCGTCCGCGGCTGGACGCATCCTCCCCGTCGGATGAAGGAAGCTCGACAAGGGCCGGTGACCGGGCAGCGCGACGCGATGATCAGCCGCTCGGTGCTACTGGACCGCGGTCTGACGCCTCCGCTAGGATGCGCACCTCGCCCAAGGGCTCGGTCCCTCGACCGCGCCGCCAGCCGGTACACCGCATGTCCCCATCCAGTCCCCCCGTCGAGATCGAAGCGATCGAGCGTGGAAACCCCAGAAGCGGCGACGGCGCCCCCGTCGTGCTCGATCCGCTCCTCGAGGCAAGGCTCGTCGTCCCGCGCCGGCATGTCGGGACGTTGCGCCGGACAGGACTGCTGCGTCGACTTCGGTCTGCCCGGGAACGACCCATCATCTCGATCGTGGCACCGCCCGGTTACGGCAAGACGAGCCTCCTCGTCCAGTGGGCGACGGAGGACTCCCGGCCGGTCGCCTGGCTGACGGCCGACGACCGCGACAGCGACCCGGTCACGTTCCTCACAGACCTCGCAGTGGCGATCGACCGCCTCGTGCCGCTCGGTGCGGAGCTATTCACGGCGATGGCGTCGGCCACGATGTCGCACCGGACCGTGGTCGGTCGATTGCTGGCCGGGATGTCCCGACCCGACGAGCCCGTGCGGATCGCGATCGACGACGGGCACCGGATCACCTCTCGGGCCAGTCTCGACATCCTCGCGGAGCTGGTCACCCACCTGCCCGAAGGGACGCAGGTGGCAATCGCGGGTCGTGTACGGATGCGCCTCCCGTTCGACCGCTGGCGGGCAGACGGCTCACTCCTGGAGATCGGTCCCGCCGAGCTCGCGATCGACGAGCATGAGGCCGTCGGCCTGGGACGCGAGCTCGGGCTGCGGCTGCCAGCCGAAACGGCGGTCCGCCTGACGCGAGAGACTGAAGGGTGGCCAGCCCTGCTGGCCCTCGCGATGCTCGGAGCCGGGACCTCCAGCCGAGGGCCTGAGCGGATCGCCTCGACCGACGACCTCGTCGCAGGCTACCTGCGGTCCGAGGTGCTCGACCGCCGCACTGCTCCCGAGATCGATTTCCTGATCCGCACCTCGATCCTCGAGCACCTCACCGCACCGCTGTGCGATGCCGTGATGGATCGACCTGGATCGACCGATGTTCTACGGCAGCTTGTGCGCTCGACCGTACTGATGGACGAGTACGGCGGGTCGTACCGCTGCCACACCCTTCTGCGCGAGTTCCTCCAGCGCGAACTCGCGATACGGGAGCCAGAGCTGGTGACCGCCCTCCATGAACGAGCTGCCACCTGGTACGGGAGTAACGAAGCTCTGGAGCCCGCCGTCGACCACGCGTTCGCAGCACGCGATCTCGACCTCGCCGCCACGCTCGTCGGAAACGGCTTCGGCTTCTACCACTGGTCTGGCCGTCGAGCGACCATGCGGGCATGGGCCAGGCGTTTCGGCGCCGAGTCACTTGAGACACGGCCGTGGCTCGCCGTACTTGCAGCCTGGGAGGAGATCGCCGCCGGCGATGTCGCCGCAGCGGTGCGTTTCGGGGAGGTCGCCGAGCGTGGAAGGTTCGAGGAGCGGCCGCCTGACGGGACGGCTTCCTTCGAAGCCGGACGGGCGATGCTCCGAGCGGGCATGGCCCGTCAGGGTGCCGAGGATGCACTGGCGAACGCCACCCGAGCGGTCGAGCTGGAAGGGGACTTTGGCTCCTGGCGGGACTTCGCACTGTGGCAGCTGGCTTTCGCGCACCTTACGGTCGGCGATCTCGCCGGCGCAGATGCCGCGTTGGCCGACGCGGGCGTCGCTGCCCGGTCGGCGGGCGACGTCGCGGTCTGGTACTGCGTACTCGGGCACCGGGCTCTCGTGGCCGTCGAGCGAGGCGCCTGGGATGCCGCCGGTGCCCTGATCGACGAGAGCGACGCGATCTCCCCAGCGCCCCAGATCGACGGGTATCTTTCGAGTGTTCCGTCTCGCGCGGTCCGCATCAGGCTGATGATCCACCGCGGGGACATCACCTCGGCGCGTCTCGAGTTGGCGCGGGCAAGCACCCTGCGACCACTCCTGACGGCCGCGGCTCCTGCGGCGGCCGTCCAGCTCCTTCTCTCATTCGCCCGGGCCCACGTCGCGATCGACGATCCGGCGGGCGCGCGCGCCCTCGTCACGCAGGCGAGCGATGTGATCCACGATCGGCCTGATCTCGGTGTACTGCCCGCAGAGGTGGACGCATTCCGGGCGTCCTTGGCTGCACGGACGTCCGGGGGTGGCGGCGGTGCTACGAGCCTTACCCTCGCGGAGCTCCGCGTGCTTTCGTTCCTGCCCTACTACCTCTCCTTCAAGGAGATCGGGCAGCGGCTCGGCGTCAAGGAGACGACGGTCAAGTCGCAGTCGCTCGCGATATACCAGAAGCTGGGAGCGGGGACGCGGAGCGACGCCGTCGACCTGGCGGTCGAAGCGGGGCTCCTCGAGCGCTTCTGGCCGGCCGCCGCAGCTCTGCCGTCGAGAGGCCTGTCCCCCGAGGGCTGACGACGGGCGAGGTCGAGCGTCTTCCTCCGACGGGGAGGATGTTCCGGCTGTCCGAAACAGCCGAAATAGAGAGCGTTCGACCCGGCTGAGTAGGCCCCGAATGCCCGCGGGTCGTGCAGGCCCGTCACCCGAGTGGATTCCGATGAGGACCACGTCAACGAACGAGCGCGAGTCTCCAGGAGGCCCGAACCGCCAGCAGGACGGAAGCCCGGCCATGCCCGGCCCCGATCGAGCCACCGCCCGGGGTGGCCGGGCTCGGGCACGTCGACGACGACCGCCCGCCGTGGTCATCGTGGCGATCACCTACGTGGTCGTATCGCTGGCCTGGGCCGCCCTGACGATCCGCACCTTGATCTCAGCCGAGATCCTCCTCCCGCGGGGCGGCGGCATCCTCAACATGGAGTTACTTCGAAGCGAGTTCACGCTGCTCGGCGGGATCGTGGCGGTCCGGCAGCTGGCCGCCGGCGTGACGGCGTTCGTGGCCGGCATCGCTCTCCTCCGGATGCACCCGCGGGGCTGGCTCCTCGGCATGGTCGCTGCGGTCATCGTCCTCGCGGTGCAGCTCGTCTCCTGGTATGACACGGCCCCCAATTACATCCTCATGGCCCTCGCCGTCGCCGTCGTCCTCCTCATGAACCAGGCCGAGGTGCGCGACGCCTTCGGCGAGGAGGCAACGGCGTGAGCGACAGGACGATGACTCCCGACGCCGAGGTGGCGCGCTCAGGCGGTGCCGCGAACGCCTCGGATCCCGCTGTCGACCCGGCGGCGGACCTGGCTCTCCTGCGCCGCTACGAACCGATCGTCCACTACACGAAGGGCGAATTGTTCTTTCCCACCGAGGTCGATTCGTACGTCGCGCACAGCTCCCTCTGGGCGCACCGCCCCAGCACCGGCCGGAACGAGCTCCTCGTCGCCGCCGGGCAGCTCTCGATCGACGACCTGGCTGAGCCTCACACGACCGAGTTCGGTGCCGTCGAATTCCTGCGCCGCGTCGAGGACGTCGACCTGGCGACGCAGGCTCGTGCGCTGATCGGCGGATCCGCCCAGGACCTGCCCGAGTCGGAGCGGTTCCACCGCGGAGCCGGCCGCCTCGCGCGGGTCGGGTACGCGTCGCGTTTGGTCGACGCCGTCTTCACGCTCAGCCTGCTGGTGCGCGGTCACACCCCGGGAGCCGTCGTCGCGGCCTCCGCCCGCGCCTACCGCGAGTCGCTCGCTGAGGATGCCCGCTACGTCTACTACGGCCGGGTCGTGAAGGGTGGCGGCTGGGTCGCCCTGCAGTACCGCTTCTTCTTCTACTTCAACGACTACCGCTCGACGTTCGACGGCGTCGACGATCACGAGGCCGATTGGGAGATGGCCCTCGTCTATCTGTCGACGAGTCCGGAGGGGGATCTGAAGCCGGAGTGGGTCGCCTACGCGTGTCACGACTTCAGCGGTGACGACCTGCGGCGGCGCTGGGATGACCACGAGGGGCTGATCCGGGAGGGCGATCACCCGGTGATCTTCGCCGGCGGCGGATCCCACGCCTCGTACTTCAAGCCCGGCGAGTACATCCTGCAGATCGAGCTGCCGATCACGAAGTCCCTCAGGCGGGTCGGCGCGGCGGTGAGCCGCTTCTGGAGCGGGACCCTGCGGCAGGGTAGAACCGAACGCGCCAGCCTCAGCGTGTTCACGGTGCCCTTCGTCGACTACGCCCGCGGCGACGGCCTCTCGATCGGGCCCGGCCAGGCCAACACCTGGACACCGGTCAACCTCGACCCGGTGCCCGATTGGGTCACCAAGTACCGGGGGCTGTGGGGCCTGTTCACCGGAGACCAGCTCGGCGGCGAGGACGCACCCGCCGGCCCCATGTACAACCGCGACGGGACGGTGCGCCATGCCTGGTACGACCCCTTCGGGTTCGCCGGCCTCGACAAGGTCCCCCCGCCGACCGAGGTCCTGCCACTGCTGGAACGCCGGCGCACCGATCTGGTCGAGGCCAACGACGCCCTCGCCCTCGAGACTGACACGAAGACGAACGAGCTTCGGCTGCAGAACGAGGAGCTCGCCGCGCTCGACGGCAATCCGTATGTCGAGCGCGAATACGACGAGGTGTCGGCGCAGGTCAAGGCGCTCGCGGCCGATCTCCGGAAGTTGCACCGCGCCCATGCGGAGAACACGGCGAGCCTGGAGGCCATCGACCTCCGGATCCAGCGCCTCCGCCGGGGCGCCACCGACGACCCGAAGGCCCACATCCGGCACGCCAACGAGCCGACCAGCTCCCGGCAGGCCCGCTTTGGCCGCGCCGCCGAGATCTGGGCCGGCATCAGCATCGGCCTCGTCCTCATCGCCCTGGTGGCGGTCGTGCTGTTCGCGCCCCAGGAGTTCCTGCCGACCGCCGCCTTTCTCATCGGCCTCACGCTGTTCATCGACGCGCTCTTCCGCGGTGTCGCCGAGCAGTTCGTCAACACGCTGGCGGTGGTCCTCGCCGTTGCCACCGCGGTCATCCTGCTATGGACGTTCTGGCAGCTCCTCATGCTGGGGCTGCTCCTCGCCGTCGGGATCTATCTGACGTGGGAGAATCTGCAGACGGTCGGCGAGTGATGAGCAACGCGCGCGACCGGCAGCCGCATCCTCGAGGTTCTCGCGCCGAACCCGCCGCTGCGTCAGGCCCGAGCGGCCGTTCAACCCTCCGGGCGCCCGCCACCCCGGACCGCCGCGAGGATCTCGCGCAGGGGTACGACGAGGAAGACCGAGACCGCCAGGAAGCACACCGCCCCGAGCGACGGCAGGATGAAGCCCACGGCGATCGAAAGCAGCAGTCCCAGGAGGCCCCGAGTCGACTTCGAGGTCAGCTCCGCCAGCTCGTCACCGGTCGCGTCCGCCCGGAGCAGTTCCTTCGACCGCCGGGCGTAACGCCACAGCGCGTCGATGAGCGCCGCGATGGCCAGCAAGGCGATGCCATAGAAGACGACCGCCACGCGCTCCGGTTCGCTCTGCCCGAAGTAATCGGCCATGAGGCGGGTCGGGAAGGGCAGGAATGCCACCACCAGGAGGAGCAGGAGGTTCAGCCGCACGAACAAGCCATCGGCTCGCTCCATGTTGCTCGTGATGGCGACATGGCCGATCCACACCCAGCCGACGGTGAGGAAGCTGATGAGGTAGGCGAGGTACGACGGCCATGCGGCGGCGAGTGCCCCGAGAAGATCCTTCTCGGCGGCAAGTGGGATCACGATATCGAGGACGAGGAGGGTGGTCGCGATCGAGAAGACCCCGTCGCTGAAAGCCTCGAGGCGGGTGAGCGACAGGCCGCGTCTTCTGGCGCCCGGCTGGCCCGGGGTGGAGGCGGGCATGCTCGCTCGGTCAGGCACGTTCGACCGTATGGGGTTCGTGGCCTTCTCCTCCGTCAGGTCCGTCCCTGGTCCGTACTTGGGCGATGTTATGGTCCCACCACGGTAACGGGCCGTTCGTCTGCGGCCCGTCGCACGGTGAGGGTGGGGCGGGCGAGATGAAGGGACGATCTGCGCTGATCGCTCTGGCGGGCGCCCAGTTCGTCATGGTCCTCGACCAAACGGTCATGGGCGTCTCGATCAGCCAGCTGGTCGCCGACTTCAACACCACCGTGACGACGATCCAGGCGATCATCACGCTCTACTGCCTTGTCATGGCGATGCTGATGCTCGCGGGCGGCAAGATCGGCGACATCATCGGGCGCCTGCGCGCGTTCCGCATCGGCCTCGTCATCTACGGTTGCGGCTCCGCCTTGACGGCGTTCGCCCCGACCGTGGCGATCCTCACCCTGGGCTGGTCGATCCTCGAGGGGATCGGCGCCTCCCTCGTGCTGCCGGCGATGGTCGCGCTGATCGCCGGCAACTTCGAGGGCAGGGATCGCAAGGTCGCCTACGCCGTCATCGGTGGGGTGGCTGGCGCCGGCATCGCCGTCGGTCCGATCGTCGGCGGTTGGGCCACCACGGTGCTGAGCTGGCGGGTCGTGTTCATCGGGGAGGTCGTCCTCGTGATCGGGATCTTCGCCATGACCAGGTTCGTCGGCGACGCCCTCCGCAGCGGGCCCAAACCGCGCCTCGACATCATCGGTGCCGTCCTGTCGGCTGCCGGTCTCGGGTTGATCGTCCTGGGGACCCTCCAGTCCAGTGTCTGGGGCCTGATCCAGCCGAAGGACGCGCCGGTCGAGCCGTTCGGCCTCGCTCCGACCCTGTTCGTGATCGCCGCCGGTGGCGTTCTCCTGTGGGCCTTCGTGACCTGGCAGCGGCGTCGCGAGGCGATCGGGAGCGACCCGCTGGTCCATCTTGACCTGCTCAAGATCCGGCCACTGCGATCGGGCCTGATCGGCCTCTTCACGCAGAACCTCCTGCTGATGGGCGTATTCTTCGTCATCCCGCTCTACCTCCAGCTCGTCCTGGGCCTCAACGCGCTCCAGACAGGTCTCAGGATGCTGCCCGTGTCGGTCGCGATGTTCGTCATGGCCGCGGCCGGGTCGCGCCTTTCGACCGCCTACTCGGTGCGTTCGATCACAAGGGCGGGCCTGATCCTCTCCGGCATCGCCTGCGTGATGCTGCTGGCGACCATCAAGCCCGACCTCGCCGACCTCGCCTTCGCCGCGTCGATGGGCGTGCTCGGAGCCGGAATGGGGTTGATCGCGTCGCAGCTGGGTCTGGTGGTCCAGTCGTCGGTCGACGCCTCCGGCCGCGGCGAGGCAGGAGGTTTGCAGTTCACCGGGCAACAGCTCGGCTCTTCCCTTGGGGTCGCCCTCATCGGCGCGATCGTTCTGACCGGCCTCGCGAACACGTTCGTCTCCACGATCCAGGCCGACCCGCGCATCAGCCAGGCGGTCGCCGGACAGGTCGGCACGGAGGTCGCCTCGGGGATCGACTTCGTCTCGTCTGCAGCCATCGAGGCGGCCGCCCAGAAGGCCGGGCTCGACGCGGTCGCGACAGCCGCGATCGTCGATGACTACGAGCAGGCCCAGTTGCGCTCGCTGAAGGCCGGCCTCCTGGCGGCCGCGCTCCTCGCTCTCGTCTCGCTCGCGTTCACCGAGGGCCTGCCGGGGAAGGTGCCGATGGTCCCGGTAGCCCCAGATGATGCGGCGGTCACCCCGGACGCGGCCGCGTCGACCGCCGCCTGACCGAGGGGTCGGAAGCACTCGCCAGCCCCGGTCTGCCGAAGCTCGCCACCCTCGGCGCTTCACCGGCCGTGGTCGTCGGCACCGTCCCAGCGTCGTCCGACGAGGAGGATGCGCCGGGCGCTGTTGAGTGGTGGACTCTCTTCTTACGCAGGAGTCGGGCAGGTCGCTGGGCGGTCGGGTCTGCCCGGTCAGATCCCGCTCGAGGAGGGACACCATGACTTCCAGGCTTGATGGCAAGCGGCCCGCACGGTCCCCCAAGACCGCGGAGCCCGAGGTCAGTGGTCCAGCGGCGTATGACGCGGCCTGGGGGGTCGAGGCGCCCGCAGGTCCCACCTGGACGGCGCGACCATGGGTCGACCCGACGACCCGGGCCGAGGCGGGCAAGGCGGCCCGCAAGCGAGTACCCCGCGCCAGCCACGGCGTGTTTGAGCCGGCGGCCGGTCGCGACCCGATCTCGATCCTCGCGGCCCAGGAGGGGGACCGCCTCGCCCAGCTCGTGCCCCTTCGCCACGAACGGATGGCCGAGTCTCCGTTCGCCTACTACCGGGGCACCGCGGCGGTCCTCGCCTTCGACCTCGCTTCGACGCCGCGGACCGACATCATCGTCCAGGCCAGCGGCGATGCCCATCTGTCGAACTTCGGGCTCTTCGCCAGTCCCGAACGAACGATGGTCTTCGACGCCAACGACTTCGACGAAACGCTGCCCGGCCCCTGGGAATGGGACGTCAAGCGGCTCGCCGCGAGCGTCGTGGTCGCCGGACGCGCGAACGGCTTCAGCGCCGCCCAGAACCGCGAGGCGACGATGGCCACCGTCCGCGGCTACCGCCAGTGGATGGCTCGCTACGCGGGGATCCGCCTCCTCGAAATCTGGTATGCCCAGATCACCGAGGCCGATCTCCGCGCGGCGGGCGAGGCGAGCGGGCTGCTTACAGGCCGAGTCGGGGGTGAACGCCGTGCCCGTCTCGAGGCGGTCTTCAGCAAGGCCCGACGTCGCGACGGCATGCGCGCGTTCGAATCCCTTACCGGAGTCGTAGACGGCCGCCGGGTGATCCTCGACGATCCGCCGGTCATCACCCACGTCGAGATCGACGGGGGCCCAGCCGCCCTCGAGAAGGTCTTCACCGACTACCGGGCCACGATGCCCGAGAGTCGGCGGGCCTTCCTCGAGCGCTATCGCTTCGTCGACTTCGCCCTGAAGGTCGTTGGCGTCGGCAGCGTCGGGACTCGCTGCTTCGTGCTCGTGCTCGAGGGCCGCGACGAGAGCGACCCGCTGATCCTCCAGGCGAAGGAGGCGACTGCCTCCGTCCTCGAGCCCTATCTCCCGCCAAGCCAGCACGCCAGCCACGCTCAGCGTGTCGTCGTCGGCCAGCAGTTGATGCAGGCGACGTCCGACATCTTCCTCGGCTGGACCCGTGGCCCGGGAGGCCGCGACTTCTACCTCCGCCAGCTGTGGGACATGAAGGGCTCGGTGGACACCACGACCCTCGAGGCCTCGGGGCTTGGCTTCTACGGTGGGATCTGCGGCTGGGCCCTGGCAAGAGGACATGCACGGACAGGTGACGCTGCCGCTATCGCGGCATACCTTGGCGGGAGTGACACGTTCGACGGGGCCGTCGCCGACTTTGCGGAGACGTACGCCGACCAGAACGAGCGCGACCACGCCGCGTATCTCGCCGCGATCGAGGCCGGGCGCGTCTCGACCTCATCACGACCGGCGGCGACGCCATCTGGTGGGGCATCGTCACGATCGCGACCGTCGGCTACGGCGACTACTACCCGGTGACCATGCTCGGTCGCCTCACCGCGATCTTCGTCATGTTCGCCGGCGGTGCCGCCGGCGAGTAGCGGAGCCCACGGCGATCGGACGGCAGCCTATCGAACGGTCGGGTCGCCAGCGCGAACGCCGGTGCTTTTCGCCCTGGCCCCCGAGCGCATACTCGTGGCCCATGCCGGCTCGCAAGACACCGATCCCCCACCCCGCCGCGGCCACGGAGAGGCCGCGGGTGTGAACGGGGACCGCGCGGGGACAGGCGCGCCGGAGTTCGCCAAACCAGTGGTCGGCGAGTCCCGTTGGCCTATGGCCCTGGCCGTGCTCGCCCTCATGGTCGCAGCGATCCTCACGCCGTCCGGTCTCTCACTCGTGCCCGGCTGGGTGCTCGCGGCGGTCGAGGGCCTCCTGCTGGTGGCGCTCATCGTGGGCGACCCCGGCCGGATCGACCGCACGGGACCGTGGCAGCGGCGAACGTCCGTCGCCCTGGTCGTCGTGATCCTCGCCAGCACGCTCGGGTCGACCGTGCTCCTCGTCTCTGACATCCTGACCGGGTCCTCGCTGACGAGCCAGGCCGACCAGGTGCTCCTCGCCGGGGCGAAGGTCTGGCTCGGCAACAACATCGCCTTCGCGTTCCTCTACTGGGAGTTCGACGCGGGCGGACCGGCCGCCCGTGCCCACGGGATGCCTCGCTACCCCGCCCTCGCGTTCCCCCAGCAGCTGAGCCCGGACCTCGCTCCGCCGGGATGGCGGCCCGAGTTCATCGACTACCTCTACGTGGGCTTCACCACTGCAAATGCCTTCAGTCCGACCGACACGATGCCGATGGTCCACTGGACCAAGGTGGCGATGGGCACGCAGGCGCTGATCTCCTTCGCCGTGGTCGGCCTTGTCCTCGCCCGAGCGGTGAACGTCCTCAAGTGATGTAGCTCGGTGGGATCGACCTGCCGACCCGGTGGGGCAACGTCGGGCTTGACCTTCGAGTGACTTGAAGGTGTAGGGTCCGGCCATGAAGGTGTCCGAGCTCGCCGAGCGCGCTGCCGTCGCTCCCTCGACGGTCCGCTGGTACGAGTCGGTCGGGATCCTCCCGCCGGCGACCCGTCGGCCGAACGGGTATCGCGAATATGCCGACGAGGACCTCGCCCGACTGCGGCTCGTCGTCAGCTTGCGGCGGCTCGGGCTTGGGCCCCAGGACGCCGGCCGGATCGCCCACCTGTGCATGGAACGGGGAACCATCGATCGCGACCTCGTGCCGCTCATCGTCGGTCAGCGAGCCGCCATCTCCCGTCAGCGCGAGGAGCTCGATCGGCTCGACGCCGAGCTCGTCGACCTCGAGGAGACGATCGGGGCCGCGAACCGGGCCCACCACGACCGAAAGGAATGCCCGATGTCCGACGCGCCGATCCGGGTCCTCTTCGTCTGCACGGGGAACAGCGCCCGGAGCCAGATCGCCGAGGCGGTCCTCCGGCGGCTCGGCGGCTCCGATTTCGAGGTCTTCTCGGCCGGCACCGAGCCGAGGGGCATCAACCCGTACACGCTCCGGGTCCTCGACGACGCCGGGATCGACTGGTCAGCAGGCCGGAGCAAGTCTGTCGACGAGTTCACGGGCCAGTCCTTCGACTACGTCATCACCGTGTGCGATCGGGCTCGCCAGTCGTGCCCCGTATTCCCCGGTTCGTACAACTCGCTCCACTGGGGCCTCGAGGACCCGGCTGAAGTGGAGGGCACCGACGCGGAGCGGCTCGGCGCCTTCCAGCGGACCTATCTCGAGCTCAACCAGCGCATCCGTCCTTTCGTCGAGGTAGCCCTTCGGGCAGCCGGTCGCGGCCGGCGTCCATCCATCGCCGGGTGAGGTCGCTTCCGCTCGGTCCAGCCCTGGTCGCCGAGGCGATCGGGACGTTCGCCCTCGTCTTCGCCGGCTGCGGCGCCATCGTCATCGGCTCCGTCGGTCCGGCAAGCCCGCATGGCACGAGCGGAGATCCGATCGCCGCGCCCGTGGCGTAGATACCCGTGGAGGAGCTGGGCGTCGAAGTCAGCTGGGACGGTGACCCGATGGACCGCTCTATGACGGAGGCGCTCGTCCGCGACCGGATGCGCGCGCGACTCGAAGAGGCGCAGCGCGAACGCCTGGCTACGATGGCGTCGTCGAAGCCGAAGTTACCGACGAGACGCCACCAGCGTTCTCTTCCAAAGCTCGGGCGGTTCGCACCCGACATGCTTCGCCGGAGGATCGGGGACATCCTCACGTCCTGACGCCGTCCCCGCGGTCCCACCGCGGCCGACCCGCGATCGCCGGCGGCCGGACCCGGACGTAGCGGCCGGGGCGCCGCTACGATCGGCGGGTGATCGAGCCGGCCGAGACCGAGCTGGTCCTCGAGACCGAGCTCCTCCGCAATGAGACCGTCGACGGTCCCGCGGTACCCGACATGGGGCCGCCGACCGACGAGATCCCGCTGTCGCGGAACCGCGACTTCCAGGTCGTCCTCATCGGTCAGGGCCTGTCGTCGGTCGGCGACGCCGTCACGTTCACGGCCCTGCCGATCCTCGTCCTCGCCCTAACCGGTTCCGGCATCGCGATGGGCATCGCCGGCACCCTCGGGACGCTGCCGGACCTGCTCCTCGGGTTGCCGGCCGGGGCGTTCGCCGATCGGCTCGACCGGCGCAAGATGATGTTCGGCGCCGATCTCGGTCGGGCCGTCCTCACTGCGCTCATCCCCATCTCGGTCGCTCTCGACGGTCCGACGATGGGGGTGATCCTCCTCGTCACCTTCCCGATCAACGCCCTCCGGGTCCTCTGGCTGGCCGCCTATACGGCGGCCGTCCCCGGGCTCGTCGGCCGATCCCAGGTGGGTCGCGCGAACTCGATCTTCGAGGCGGTGTTCAGCATCGGGTTCGTCCTGGGACCGAGTATCGCCGGCATCCTCGCCCTGACGATCGGTCCCGGCCCGACGATCGCGGTCGATGCGGTCTCGTTCTTCATCTCGGCAGCCGCTCTCCTCTTCGTCCGCCGATCGCTCAAGCCGCCGCCGAGGACGGTCGACACGCACCTCGTCGCCGAGATCCGCGAGGGCGTCGCCTACGTCGTCAGCCACCGGATCCTCCGGATCGTGATCCTCTACTGGGGTCTCGTCGCGATCGGCACCGGCGGCCTGACCCAGGCGCTCACGTATCACATGGAGATCGACCGCGGTCTCGGTTCGGCGGTCCTCGGCCTCGTCATCAGCGCATTCGGGATCGGTTCGGTGGTGGGCGCGGTCATCGCCACGAAGCTCGTCGGCGGGGTGCTCGGACGGAACATGCTCATCGGCACGTTCATCACGGGGATCGCCATCCTCACGATCGTCCTCGAGCCGCCGGTCCCGGTCGTCATCGCGGCGGCGTTCATCGCCGGCGTCGCCCAGTCGAACGTCCTCGTGGCGTACATCACGCTGCGGACGAACCACTCGCCCGATGCGCTCCTCGGTCGGGTCGGGAGCACGGCGAGACTCGTATCGGTCGGGTTGACGCCGATCGGTCTGCTCTCGGCGGGCTTCATCATCGATGCGACGAACGGGGCGACCGCCATCGCGGCCATGGGCATCTGGTCGCTCGCCCTCACGGTCGTGTTCGGTCTCTCTGCGACCGTCCGCGGCGCACGCTCACCCGCGGTCAGGCCGGCGGCCTGACGCGCGGACGATACGAGGCGGCCCCGGCCGGTCCGAACTGAGCGCGACCGGTCGGGGCCGATGGATGGTCAGCGACCGCGTCGATCGCGGCGACGGCCGCCGAGCGGCGGCTCGAAGCAGAGCGGGCAGGGGAGCAGCGGTCCGTGGCTGTGTTGGGCGTGGTCTGAGGCGAGCTGACGCTGGACCAGTTCGAGGGTTCGCGCAGACGTCGTTCGTGACGGTGACACTGAGAGTTCTCCTTGAGGTGGGATGGTCGACGTCCGGCTCCAAGGGTCGCCCCCGCGCCTCCGACCGGCGATGAGCTGCCGTCGAGGCCCCGATGCGACGAATGTCTCGGAGTGGTCGGTGGCGCGAGGCTGGCCTACGCGGTCGTGCCCGGTTCCGTGAAGCGGATCCCACGGGCGGCGGCGTCCCTCGCGAAGAACCGGAACAGGCGGTCGCCCTCCTCCTCGATGGCCCGGCGATCGGCGGTGCTCAGCGGGTCGTATGGCGCGATCTCGAGGCCGACAGCGTCACCGCGGCCCGACCGGACGATCTTCCAGGTCGCCCGAACCCAACCGTCGAGGAGGACCATCGGGGCCCCGAGGCCGTGGAGGATCCGGTCGCGATGCTCATCGGGGATGATCCGGCCCCGGTCGGCGTAGGCGACGAGGACGTTGTCGAACTCGCCGATGAACCGCGGCGGGGCGGGGGTCGACGGGTCCGGGAGCGGCCCGTCCGGGAGGTCGAAGAGCTCGCGGCCGTGCTCGTCGGTGAACGTGCGAAGCCGCGGGTGAAGGCGCTCGAAGGTCGGTCGCAGGCCGGCCAGGCCCGACCATGCGGATGCGTCGCCCACGGTCGCCGGACCGAAGCCGGCGAGGTAGCGAAGGACGACGTCGTCGGCCGCCTGGGAGGTCGAAGGGGGCCGGCCGAGCCAGCCTTCCATCGTCGTCCAGGTGGCCTGACCGGATCGGCCCCAGAGGCCTCGGGGCGGCACCTGGACCAGGGGGATCAGGTACGTCGCCGCATAGGCCAGTGACGATGCGTCGCGATCCGGCCAGTGCACCTGGAGGAGGCGCCCGAGCTCGGCCCTGGTCCGCGGCCGCTCCTCGAGGAGAGACCGCCCGGCCTCGACGACGGCATCGATGTCGAGCCCGGCGAGCGCCCGGGCGAAGCCGGTGGCCATGAACCCGCGCTCGATGACCGGACGCACGACTGACCGCATCGCCAGCGCGTCGTCGGCCGAGACGAGATGGATGGTTCCCCGCATCAGGGTGGCCCGGACCGCCGTCCTGCCGGCGAGGAGAACGGCCAGGTCGGCGGGCGCGAAGCGCTCGAGGCGCGACCAGAGCCCGACGTAGGGGGCGTTGGGGACCTGCGACTGCATCCCCGCGAGGCGCTCGATCATCTCGAGGGGCGCGGCGGCGGCCCTCTCGAGAAGACCCTGCCGGGCGAGCAGTGCACGGTTCAGGGAGCGCCGGTCCAGGATGGGGCCGTAGGCGGGCGTGACGGTCCGCTGCGGTCGCATCCGACCCATGATATGGCGGTACAGGCGTTGCGGAGTGCGCTACCTTCCCTGTGCACCCCGCCGTTCGAGGTCCTCGATGACCTGTCCCACATGCGGCAGTACGAACCCAGCCGGCGCGAAGTTCTGCAACGAGTGCGCGACCCGCCTCAACGCGACCTGCCCCTCCTGCGGAGCGGCGAATCCGCCGACGGCGAAGTTCTGCTCCGAGTGCGCGACGAACCTGTCGGGGACTTCGGCGGGCGAGCCGTCGGCGGCGATCGCCGCGCCCGCGACGGCTGCCCCCGTCGCCGAGCGTCGCCTCGTCAGCGTCCTCTTCGCCGATCTCGTCGGCTTCACCCCGTTCTCCGAAGAGCGCGATCCCGAGGCCGTCCGCGAGACGCTGACCGCCTACTACGACAGGGCCCGGCTCGCCGTCGAGCGCCACGGCGGCACGATCGAGAAGTTCATCGGCGATGCCGTGATGGCGGTCTGGGGCACGCCGGTCGCCCACGAGGACGACGCAGAACGGGCCGTCCGCGCGGCCCTCGAGATAGTCGATTCGACGCGGGACCTGGGGGCGGGGATCGAGGCCCGGGCGGGAGTCCTTACCGGGGAAGCGGCAGTCAACCTCGGGGCCGTAGGCCAGGGCATGGTCGCCGGCGACCTCGTCAACTCGGCCGCCCGACTCCAGGCCGCTGCGCGGCCCAGCGCGGTCCTCGTCGGCGAGGCGACGATGCGGGCATCGGAGGCCGCGATCGGCTACGAGCCGATCGGTACGCTCGACGTCAAGGGCCGTTCGACGCCGATCGAGGCGTGGCAGGCCCGCCGGGTCCTCGCCCAGCGCGGCGGCCACGGCCGGACCGAGGCGCTCGAGGCGCCGTTCGTCGGCCGCGACGACGAGCTGAGGCTGCTCAAGGACACGCTCCATGCGACGGGCCGCGACCGCCGGGTCCGCCTCGTCTCGATCACCGGCCCGGCCGGCATCGGGAAGAGCCGGCTCGCCTGGGAGCTCGAGAAGTACATCGACGGCGTCGTCGAGCCCATCTACTGGCACCGCGGCCGCTCGCCCTCGTACGGCGACGGGGTCGCGTTCTGGGCGCTCGGCGAGATGGTCCGCCGCCGGGCCGGCCTCCTCGAGGGCGACGACGACCAGACGACCCGGTCGCGCATCGCCGCCACGCTCGCGGAGTACGTCGGTGACCCGGAGGATCGCGCGTGGGTCGAGCGAGCCGTGCTCGCGCTCCTCGGTCTCGAACCGGCTCCGCCCGGGGGGCGAGACGTCCTCTTCGCCGGCTGGCGGATGTTCTTCGAGTACGTGAGCCGGCGCGGCACGGCCGTCCTCCTGTTCGAGGACGTCCAATGGGCCGATAGCGGTCTCCTCGACTTCATCGACCATCTCCTCGAGTGGTCGAAGGGAGCGCCGATCCTCGTCGTCACCCTCGCCCGCCCCGAGCTCATCGAGCGGCGCTCGGAGTGGGGCGCGGGGAAGCGCCGTCTCACCTCCGTCGCGCTCGAGCCCCTCGGCGACGGCGCCATGCGAGAGCTCCTCAGCGGCCTCGTGCCCGGCCTGCCGGAACCGTCCGTCGCGGCGATCCTCGCCCGCGCCGACGGCATCCCCCTCTACGCGGTCGAGACGGTGCGGATGCTCCTCGCCGACGGCCTCCTCGAGCGATCGGGCGACGCCTACCGCCCGACCGGTGACCTGACCCGCCTTGCGGTCCCCGACACGCTGCGTTCGCTCATCGGGGCGCGGCTCGACGCCCTCGACCCGGACGACCGCCGCCTCATCCAGGACGCGGCGATCCTCGGGCGGACATTCATTGCGGCAGCGCTGGCGGAGATCGCGGGAACGGACGAGACAGCGGTCGACAGCCGCCTGCACGGCCTCGTGCGAAGCGAGATCCTCGAGCTCGAGGCCGACCCGCGTTCCCCGGAGCGGGGCCAGTACGGCTTCGTCCAATCGCTCATCCGCGAGGTCGCGTACGACACGATCAGCCGTCGCGATCGACGTACCCGCCACCTCGCGGCCGCCCGATACTTCGAGTCACTCGACGACCCCGAGATCGCCGGCGCGCTCGCCTCCCACTACCGCTGGGCCCACGACGCCTCCGAGGCGGGCCCGGAAGCGGCGGCCCTCGCCGGGCAGGCTCGACTCGCACTGCGCGCCGCGGCCGATCGGGCGGCGGCACTCGGCGGGCACCAGCAGGCGGTCGGCTACCTCGAAGATGCGCTCGACGTCGCCGACACGCCGGCCGATCGGGCCGAGCTCCTGGAACGAGCCGCGACGTCAGCCGACTCGATGACCGACTACGCCGCCGCCGAGCGGTTCGCGACGCGGGCCGTCGAGGAGTTCCGGACTGCCGGCGACTCGCTCGGCGCTGCCCGGGCGACGGCGCTCCTCGGCTGGAGCGTCATCAATGCCGGCGACGTCAAGCGCGCGTCGCAGCTCCTGGCCGCGGCCCACGCCGAATTGCCCGAGAGCGAACGGGGCACCGAGATCGAGGTGATTCTCCTCGTCCACCTCTCACGGGCGGCCTTCCGCGGGGGCGAGATGGCGAAGGCGGCCGAGTTCGCCGACCGAGCTCTTGCTCTGGCCGAGCCGCGGAACGACGAGGCCCTCATCGCGGAGGCCTTCATCAACAAGGGCTCGAGCTACGACTTCGACGGACGCGTGCGTGAGGCGACGGCGCTCTACGAGGCCGCCCTCCGCATCGCCCGGGCGAAGGGGCTCATCGCGAGCGAGTTGCGGGCGATCAACAATCTCGGCGGAGCGACGTGGGGTGCCGATCCAACGGCCGCGGTGGAGATCGTCCGATCTGGCGTCGATCTCGCGGCCAGGGTCGGGAACCGGGGGATGGGCGCCTGGCTGGTCGGAACCTATGGTTACTTCTCATTCATCCTGGGTGTCGATTGGCCGGGCCGGGTGGCGATCCTCGAGGAGGAGCTCGCGCGCAATCGCGCTCCCGGCGATCGGCTGCGGCTCGTCAGCGTCCTCGTCCAGTACGGTGGAGCGATGGGCGTCGACGTCTCTGGACGGCTGGCGGAGCTCGCGGAGCTCGAGGAGGGGATCAGCGATCCGCAGCTTCTCAGCGGGGCTCAGATCGCCCGCACCGAGGCCGCGCTCGCGGCCGGCGACCTCGATGCGGCGCTCGTGGCAGGCCTGCGCACCGTCGAGATCTTTCCGGACTACGGAGACTGGGGCCTGCGGGCGGTCGTCCGGGTGGCCATCGCCCGGGGCGACGCCGAGCTGGCGACGACGGGCCAGGTCGGTCTCGACGCCCTCGCGTACGGGGACCGGGCGACGAGCTCATGGCGGGCGTGGGCGGCCGCGGTCGTCTCTGCCCTCGAAGGCAGCGGGATGGAGGCGAAGGCGGCATTCCGGACCGTGCTCGCCGAGCTGCGGGCGCTCGGCTTCGACCTCGAGATCGGGCGGACGACCATCGACATGGTCCACCTCTTCGGCCTCGACGATCCGTTCGTCCGCGAAGCGGCCGAAGAGTCGAAGGTCCTGTTCGAGCGGATCGGGGCCCGGGCATGGTCGGAGCGGCTCGACGAGGCCGTGGCCCTGGCCCGAGGCGACCACCCCCCGCGATCGGAGACCGGGGTTGCCCCCGACGCGGAGGTCAGTCCGCTCGGTCGGCCCTGATGAGCTCCAGTAGCTCGTCCCGGTTCGCGACGTGGCGGTAGAGCGTGGTCGTGCCGGTGTCGAGGGACGCCGCAAGGGGGCTCATCGAGAGCGCCTCGAGCCCCTCGACGTCGGCCAGTTCGACCGCTCAGGTGAAGAGAAAGGTTAAGGAATTTACACCGACGAACATGCAAAAACCCTTGGCTTTCATGCACTGAGGCAGTACAGTAATGAGGCTGCGAGAGCGGCCAGCTGCCCCAGCACCAAGGTCATGGGTAGGTAGGGTCAGGGTAGTCGGTGCAGCCGACGTGATAGATGCCCTTGATGCGCGGCAGAAGGCGTACCGTTTCGGCGGATCGCACCTTCACCGGGACAGCACCGGAGCGGTTCCTTCGGGAACCGCTCCGAACTTTTTACCCCCGAAACCCGTCGCGAAGTGCGTGCGCCCGCGCGTCGGTGGAGCGTCAGCCGCGTGAGGCGAGCGGGTCGTAGCGCTCGACGAACGGCGCTCGCCACGCAGCCGCCTCGAACGGCTCCGTGTAGTAATGCGTCTCGCGGCGGACCCGGCCGTCGCCCACGTCGACGATCCCGCCGATGAACCAGCGCCCTGCGTCGGGATAGTCGTTGACGCCCTCGATGACGACGATCGGGCCGGCGCCGTGGACGCGGATCGGGGTGAACATCGCGGTCAGCTCCCAACCCTCGCCCGGGGCCCGCGACTCGTGGAAATTGAGCGTCGGGTAGCCTGGATAGTCGGCGTGGATGGCCACGTCGGCCTCGTGGTTGGGGATCCGCTCGCCGGACTGCGGCCAGTCCGTCGTCCAGCCCGGCGCCCGGTAGCGGCGGAGGGTCTCGAAATCGCGCACCGCCATCGCCTTGGCGTAGCCGTCGGTCAGCTCGCTGAGTGCCGCCCCGCGGAGGTCGGCGGCCGGCGGCAGGTCCGGAGGCGTCGCCCGACCGTCGATCCGCTCGACGTGGGCCGCCCGCCAGGCGGGCGCCTCGAGCGTCTGTCCGAAGTACTCCGTCGTGGCGGCGATGCGCTCGCCCTCGAGCTCGAGGATGGCGAGAAGGAACCAGTCGCCGGAATCTGGGTAGGTGACGCTCCCCTCGACGGTCCACAGCTCGTCGCGCCCGACGATCCGGCGGATCGAAGTGAGGACGGGCATCCCGCCCGGAAAGGCGTCCTCGATGCTCCGCAGCGCCTCCCGGCCGCGGATGAGCTCGCCCGATTGCGGCCAGCGCCCGACGTGGCCGGCGGTCCGGATGGCGTCGGACGCCCCGACATCGCCCGCCTCCAGGGCGTCGACCCAGCGGCCGACCGCTCCGGGCGCCTGCACAGCCATCGATGGATCCCCTCTCCTCAGCGGGTACCCGGCCATCGTAGGTCGGCGGTCAACGACCCCCGACGCAGCGCCCGGGTCGGCGCCCGTCAGTCGTCCTGGATCGTCACCTTCGTCATCGCCACCGGCTCGTTCGGCAGGTCGCGGTGGTTCCGCGGCGCGTCGACGATCTTGTCGACGACGTCCATGCCCTTGGTGACGAGGCCGAACAGGGTGTAGTTCTTCGGCAGCCGCCCGGTGAGGTCGTCGGTGCAGACGAAGAACTGGCTGCCGTTCGTATTCGGGCCGGCGTTGGCCATGGCGAGCGAGCCGCGGACGTAGTCGCCCTTGACCGGCTCGTCCTCGAACGTGCGGCCGGGGCCGCCCGTCCCGACCCGGCCGGTGTCGAGCTTCGTCTTCTTGCCGTACTGGCCGTCGCCGCCCTGGATCACGAAGCCGGGGATGACGCGGTGGAAGATGACGTCGTCGTAGAAGCCCTTGTTCGCCAGCTCGATGAAGTTGGCGACGGCCTTCGGGGCGCTCTGGTCGTAGAGCTCGACCTCGATGTCGCCGATCTCGGTGGCGATGGTGGCTCGGGTCATGCGGGGGCTCCTCCGTCGGTCAGGGGGTGGTGCTGGTGACCGCGGTCATCGGCACCGGATCGAGGGCGGCGTTGGCGGGATCTCCGCTGTTGGGCATCGCGGCGATCGCGTCGACCGTGTCCATGCCCGACGTGACGTGGCCGAAGACCGAGTACTGGGGCGGCAGGCCGTTGTCCGCCAGGACTATGAAGAACTGGCTGCTGTTCGTGTCGGGTCCGGAGTTGGCCATGGCGACCGTCCCCCGAGTGTAGGGCACCGAGACCGGGTCGTCGGCGAAGAGGTAGTCCGGTCCGCCCTGGCCGACCTTGGAGGCGTCGACGTTCGGGGTCCGGCCGTACTGGCCGTCGCCCCCCTGGATCACGAAGCCGGGCACGAGCCGGTGGAAGATGACGCCGTCGTAGTAGTGGCAGTTCACGAGTGCGACGAAGTTGGCCGCCGCCAGGGGCCCCAGCTTGCCCTCGACCTTGATGACGATCGCGCCCTTCGGCGTCGTGATCGTCACGGTGGCCGTCGCGTTCGCCGCCATCGGCGTCGGGCCGGTCGTCGGGCAGCCCGGCAGGCTCCCGCCGCCGGAGTCGGGCGGCGGCGTCTCCGCCGCGCTGCAGGCGGCCAGGGAGAGCGCGACCGCGAGCGCAAGGACCGACCAGCCGGCCCGCGTCCGCCTCATGCCGCGGCCTCCAGGGCGGCCGGATATGCGATCGCTCCCGATAGGAGCGGCTCGCCGATGATCACCCCGTCGACGCCGGCGTCGCGGAGCCGCTCGATGCCGGCGGTGTCGCCGATCCCGCCGGCGACGAGGACCTCGAGGCCGTGCCGGTGGGCCGTCGTGGCGAGACTGCCGACGTCGGCGCCGCCCCCGTGGGAGAGCACGACTCGCGCCACCCCGGACTCCGCGATGAGGGCGACGAAGCCGTCGATCGAGGCGGGCATCGGCCGGTGCCAGGCGAAGGCGGCCAGCCGCTCCGGGCGCGGGTCGAGCCCCACCGCGAGCCAGTCACCGGCGACGGCGAGGCATTCCCGCAATCGCTCGGGATCGTCGACGACCTCCATGCCGAGGACGACCCGGGTCGCCCCGGCGGCGAAGGCGAGGCGGATGTGATCGGGCTGCTCGAGACCGCCGGCGAGCTGGATCGGCACCGCGATCGTGGCGGCGATCCGCCCGACGGACTCGAGATTGGCCGGCACGCCCGCCCGGGCGCCGTCGACGTCGACGAGATGGACGACCCGGGCGCCATCCGCCACGAACCGTTCGACGATCCGCTCCGGCCGGTCGGTCGGCACGCCTACGCCGGTCGAGGCACCCGGCCAGGAGACGATCCGCGATCGACCGTCGGCCAGGTCGATCGACGGGATCACCTGCATCGGGTGGCCTGACGGATCACGCGCGGGCGGCTCGATCCAGGGCCGCGGGTCCGCCGCTCGCCGCCTGCGAGACCCGGCCGCCGTTCGCGGCCATCAGGCGCCGCTGGAAGCTGATCGGCAGGCTGCCGCTGCGCAGCAGCTGGTCGTGGAAGCCGCGCAGGCTGAAGGCTCCGCCGAGCCGCCGCTGCTCGTCGGCGCGGAGCTGGAGGAGCAGCACTCGCCCGAGCAGGTATGAGAGCTGGTAGGTCGGGGTGTACGTGTAGCGGTTGACCTCGGCCCGGGCGTTCGGCTCCTCGAACGAGGTCTGCTCGACCATCCAGGCGATAGCGTCCTCGACGCCGATCTCGCCCCGATGCATCCGGACGTCGAGGACGATCCGGCAGGCCCGCCAGATCGCATCGGTGTGCATGTTGAGGCGGAAGTTCGGCGCGGTGTCGAAGCCCTCCTCTCGCATCATGAGCTCGGAGTACATCGCCCAGCCCTCGACGAACTCGGGGGCCTCGGTCGTCAGCCGGGTGAGCGACGGGTGGCGGTTGGCCACCGACAGCTGGAGGTGATGGCCGGGATAGGCCTCGTGGATGCTCGTGTTGCTGATCGAGCTGTAGTTGTGCTCCCGCATCGCCGTCGGGCTGTCGTTCACCGAGCTCGTCACGACATAGATGCCGGCAGGGTCGCGGTCGAACTTCGGCGGATCGAAGTAGGCCGCGAACGGGATGACGTTGCGAAGGAAGTCGGGCGTCTCGACGACGTCGAGGTGCTCGTCCGGCGGGACGGTCACGATGTCGTGGTCGATGAGGTGCTGGCGGGCCCGGAACATCGCGCCGCGGTAGGCGTCCAGTGCGTCGGCGAAGGTCGCCGGGTGGTCGGCCTTGATGCGGCCGACGACGGTCGGCTCGTCGACGCTCGGGTCGATCTCGCGGGCTGCCTCCACCCGGGCCGCCTTGTTGCGGGCGAGCTGCTCGTGGCCGATGGCGAGGATGGCGTCGGCGTCGAGGCCGTCGAAGGCGCGGAGGGCGACGAGTTCGTCGTACCGATCGCGACCGAGCGCCCAGTCGTCGACGCCGTCGGGGAGGGTCCCGCCGAGCCAGGTCGTGTAGTCGGCGACCGCGGCCCGGGCGACGTTGGCCGCCCGCTCGAGGCGCGATTGCTCGGCCGCCGGGATGGCGGCGGTCCGGCCGGCGGCGACGATCTCGTCGAACAGGCCGGGCAGGTCGTGGCCCGACTCGATCTCGAGCTCCTGCCACAGGCGGACCTGGGGGACCGCGGCGCGGGTACGGCTGCCGGCGAGGTAGGCCGGGATCGCTTCCATCCGGGCGGCCGCCGAGCCGAGACGCTCGGCGAGAGGGGCGTAGTCGCGGGCGAACACGGCGAACAGCGCGCTGCCGACCGTGTCCATCGCCGTCGAGCGGCGTTCCCAGACGCGATGGACGTCGGTGTCGAAGATGACCCGGCGGAGGTTGTGGATCTCGAGCTCACGCTCGAACGACGCCTCGGCCGAGAGGCCCTTCGGGTCGAGTGCCTCGACCGCGGCGAGATGGGCCCGCTCGTCGGCGAGCTCCTGGAGGACGGCGTCGCGGCTGCCGTCGCCGAGGCGTTCGTCCTCGGTGTGGATGCCGGCGTACGTGGCGTAGGTGGGGTTGTCGCGGAGCAGCCGCCGGAAGCGGGCCTCGACGAGGTCGTAGAGGCGATCGTCGAGGGGTCCCGGCTGGGCGGCCGGGTCGGGACGGCTGAGCGCGACCTTCGCGAGGCTCGACTCGGTCACGGGATCCTCCTGGTGTCGGGCGGGCCCGACGGTCTGCGCGCCGACCCTGCCGCTAGTGGTGCCCGGCGGTGGCGTGTCGGGCTGGTTCGGCTGGTTCGGCGGCTTCGGCGATCGGAGGCCGACCGGCATCGGTCTCGTCGAGAGCGGCTCGCACGGCGGCGAGGGTCGTCTCGATGTCGAGGTCCGACACGCCGTGATGGGTCACGGCTCGGACCTGTCCATGCGGATATTCCACCATCAGGACGCCGCGCGCACGGAGGGCGGCGAGGAATGCCGCCCGGTCGCGCTCGACCGTGAAAACGACGAAGTTCGTCCGGACGCGGCCCGGATCGAGCGGACCGGGGATCGGCTGGGCCGTTCCGCCGGGCGACCGGACCGGTGCCAGCTCGGCCAGCCCCTCGGCGAGGCGCCGGGCGTTGGCGTGGTCCTCGGCGAGTCGCTCGATCATGCCGGCCGGTCCATCCCGCAACGCGATGAGGCCCGCCGCGGCGAGGATCCCGACCTGGCGCATCCCGCCGCCGACGAGCTTGCGGCCCCGACGGGCACGCCAGATGAACTCCCGCGAGCCGACGACGACCGAACCGATCGGGCAGGCGAGGCCCTTCGAGAGGCAGAACGTCACGCTGTCGGCCGGGCCGGAGAGGTCCGTCGGGCGGACCCCCTGGGCGATCACGGAGTTCCAGAAGCGGGCCCCGTCGACGTGCAGCGGAACGCCCTGCTCGTGGGCGATGGCGGCGACGGTCGCGGTGTACTCGGGCGAGACGGGCTGGCCCATCGAGTGGGCGTGGGTGTTCTCGATCGCGATGAGGCCGCTGATCGGCTCGTGTGGGTCGCCCGGGTCGCGGAACGCCTGGCGGACGGCGGTCGGGTCCATAGTCCCGTCGGGCCGCTCCTGGAGCGCCCGGATGCTCGTCCCGACGATGACGGCGTGGCCGGCCGCCTCGTCCATGACAAGGTGGCTCTCGACGCCGGCGATCGTCTCCTGGCCGCGCCCGAGGTGGGCGAGCTGGGCGACGATGTTGCCCATCGCCCCGCTCGCGACGAACAGGCCGGCCTCCTTGCCGAGGAGCTCGGCGGCCCGTTCCTGGAGGGCGTGGACGGTCGGATCGTCATCGAAGACGTCGTCGCCGACCTCGGCGGCCGCCATCGCCCGCCGCATCTCGTCGGTCGGTTTCGTGACGGTGTCGGACCGCAGGTCGATGAGGTGGTCGGACGCGCTCAGGGACATGGGCGGCGAGTATAGCGAGGGCGCCCGGCCGCGGCCTTGTGGCGGGACCCGCTCATGCCGATCACCCGGGCGCCGCTCGTGCCGATCTCCCGGGCGCCGCTCGTGCCGATCTCCCGGGCGCCGCTCGTGCCGATCTCCGGGGCGCCGCTCGTGCCGATCTCTTGCGCGACATGCAAGATCGCCCGCTCGGCTTGCGTGGGGTGCATCAATGGAACCGCCGAGCCGGAAAAGGGACACCGGCCAGGCCTCTGGCTGCACGCAATGCGCGGTCGGTGGGGCCCTCGCGCACGTTTCATGCACGTGATGCAAGGAACGAACACGGTTGATCGTCACGGAGGGCCGGCAAGGTCCCGTTGATGCATGTCGTGCAAGCGCGAACCCACGGGCCGGAGCGGCCACCGAGACGACGGACAATGGGTGGCGCACCTGCTATCCTGCCCACTCGCCGTCCCCGGACCCGTGGTGTAGCGGCCCAACATGCCAGCCTGTCACGCTGGAGATCGCCGGTTCGAATCCGGTCGGGTCCGCCATCGAGCATCTTCCCAACGCCCCGTCCTCCCGCTCGGACGGGGCGTTTTCCTGTTCGCGGCAGGTCAGGCTGGAGCGGCCTCGCCGAGGCCGGGATCCGGGACGGCGTCGCGATCCGACCGGCCGGCCGAGGCCCAGCGGAAGGCGATGACGGGGACGAGGGCGGCGAGCGTGCTGAGGGCGGTGAACCACAGGGTCGGCAGGGCGACGACGATGGCCACGACGAGCAACGGCTCCCCGATCCGTGGCCGAAGCCGGGCCGCCACGATGGCGAGGACCAGGCCGGTGACGGCGCGGATCCAGTAGGGGATCGGGATGAGGGCGGAGGCATCGGCCGGCCCGCGCGAGGTGAGGATGCCGATGAAGTCGATCCATGCCTGCGGGCTGAGAGCCACGCTCACGGCGAGGATCGCGAGCCCGACCGCCGAGGCCGTGACGGCGGCCCGCCACTTCCCGCCGGCGGCGAGGTAGACGACGCCGAGCCCCGGTGCGAGCTTGATGCCTGCCCCGACCGAGAACATCGCCGGCGAGCGCCGGATGCCGAGGACGATGAGCACGGCGAGGATCAGGTGGACGTTGCGGAAGCCGAGCTCTGTGGCGACCGGCACGAACGCGATCATGGCGAGGAACCAGAGCGGGCGGCCGCCGGCCAGCCACCATAGGCAGACGAGGAGCAGCACGGTCCAGGCCCAGCTGAACGCCTCAGACGGGAGGATCAGGGTGATGGGCGCGACGACCTGGGCGAGGATCGGCGGATACCAGTAGGCGAACGGGGTGATCGAGCTCGCCGCCGGGTCGTAGAGCGGCTCTCCGTGGAGGAGCCGCTGGCCGGCGAGCCAGTAGGCGTGCTCGTCGTTGGGGTATCCCCAGCGGCTCTGGGCGACGACGAGGAGCAGCAGCGCCCCGACCATCGCCAGGACGACCAGTCCGATGGGCGGCAGGACCCGATCGCCGATCGATACGGGCTCGACGAGGAGCCGCCGGAACGAAGAGGGGGCACTCGCCGAAGTCACGCTCACAGCGGCCCGACTCTACCATCCGCTCTCGCACCGCCGGACCACCCGATGGTCCCGGCCCAGCCCCCGTCGGGCGTGGGCCCGCCCTCGGTCCGGGTCCGGGCCGGCGAGTGCCGGGGGTGCATCGGACGCCTCGACCGGCCCCCCATGGCACCATACGCGGACCGTGCGACGCCTGCCGACCCCTGCCTTCGTCGTCCTCGTGCTCGTCGCGGTGTTCGCCCTCCTCTCGCTCGCCGTCCTCGGCGGTTCGCCGGCCGCCTCTCCCGCACCGATCGGCCTGGCGACCCCCGGCGCGAGCCCTGGCGCGTCCGGATCCCCGAGCGGCAGCCCCGCGGGCGTCGACGGCTCGGCGAGCGCGACTCCATCGGCCGGCAGCGGCGAGCCCTCCACAGCCCCGCCCTCCGCGCCGCCCGGTCCGATCGCGGGCGTCCCGATCGTCCCGGTCGTCGACTTCCGCTCCACGATCACGGGGATCGACGCATCGGACGTGAAGGGGGTCCTCGCCGGCACCGACCCACACTGGCACCGACTCGAGCTCGTCAAGGCCGACGCCGACGGGATCCTCGCCGCGCTCGGTGTCGACCCGCCCGGCGTCGTCGGCCCACTTCACGATCGCCGCATCGGCCGCGGCGCTCGGCAAGGACCTCGCGGCCGACTCCTCCCGCCTCGCCTTCCTCCGCGCCTCCCAGGTGACCCCGGCCGTTCGGGCGATCGGGTGGAGCGGCAGGTCGCTGTTCGGCGTCGACCGGGTCACGAAGACGGCCTCGTGGCCGCTCGTCGCCCGACTCCCCGGCGACGCGAAGCCGTTCAACGCCGGCTCGACGTGGACCCTCGTGGCCGGCGGCGACATCATGCTCGACCGCGGCGTCTATCGCGAGGTCCACATCCTCGGCAAGGGCGTCGACTTCCCGTTCGACGGCGGCACCGCCGACATCACCGGACACCGCTGCTGCTCGGCCCTCGGCTGGCCGACCGTCATCGCCAAGCGGACCGGCAACGCGGGCGCCGTCCGCCATCTCCTGTCACGAGCGAACATCGCGGTGGCGAACTTCGAGAACCCGGCCCCGGACGCGCCCAAGTACCACACGCAGGGGACCGTCTTCTCCGCCGACCCGCGGCTCATCGCCGGAGTGAAGGACGCCGGGATCGACGTCGTCTCGATCGCCAACAACCACATCGGCGATGCGGGGACGAAGGGTGTCCTCCAGACGATCGCCAACCTCGACGCCCGGGGGATCCGCCACGCCGGCGCGGGCAAGAACATCGCCGCCGCCCATAAGCCGGCGATGCTCCAGGTCGGCGGGGTGACGGTCGCCATCCTCGGCTACGACACGATCGCCAGGTACTACGCGGCCGGCCCGTCCAAGCCGGGCAGCGCCCAGCTCACCGCGGCCGGGGTGAAGGCCGACGTCGCGGCCGCCCGGGCCGCCGGCGCAGACGTCGTCATCGTCTACCCGCACTGGGGCACCGAGTACAAGGCCGCTCCGTTCCCGGCCCAGCAGAAGCTCGCCCGCGCCGTCATCGACGCGGGCGCCGACATGGTCATCGGCAATCACGCCCACTGGGTCGGGGCTATGGAGGTCTACAAGGGCAAGCCGATCTGGTACGCCCTCGGCAACTTCGTGTTCGACCAGGACTGGTCCGAGCCGACCTCGGAGGGCATGCTCCTCGAGCTCACCTTCAACGGGAAGGCGCTCTCCCAGGTGGTCCTCCACCCGACGGTGATCCTCGACAAGTCACAGCCGAACTTCCTCGACCCGGCCGGCGACGGCAGGGTCGTCCTCGGCCAGCTCTACGACGCGTCGAAGAAGCTGCTGCCCTGGTAGGTCGGCCGGCCTCGCGTGACGAGGCGGCGCGGATCTTCTGCCTCTAGAGGCCGGCGAACAGGTCCGTCTCCGGAGTGGTCGACGGGACCCGTGAAGCGCGAAGGACGTAGGCCTCGCGGGACCAGAATTCCTTCCAGCCCTCATAGCCGGCGGCCATGAAGCCGTTCTCGCGGCTGATCTGGGTGACGTGCTTCTGGATCGCCTCCCACTTGAGCGGCAGGACGTCGGAGACATCGACCCACGTCGTGATCGTCTCGTCGGGGACGAGGGCCTTGGCGATGAACGCCTCGTACTCGATGAGCTGCTCCGGCGTGGCGTCCTCGGGCGGCATCCAGAACGAGCGCTGCCCCTGGGCCGTGAGGCGCTCGTTCATCGCCGTCCGGACCGAGGCCGGGATCGCCTGTTCGTAGAGCTTCTTCGGCTCCCACGGCGCGAGGCCGCCGTCGTCCGTGCTCGCACCGGTCCCGCCGTGCTCGGGCGCGAGCTGCTCGGGATACCAGGCGGGATCGCCGGCCCGGTCGAAGGCCGGCACGGTCACCTGGTGGACCCGGATGTGGTCGGGGTGGCCGTAGCCGCCGAAGGCGTTGTACGTCGTGACGACCTCCGGCCGATGACGGCGCATGAACCAGACGAGCCGCCCGACCGCCTCGTCGAGGTCGGCCTGCCAGAAGGTTCGCGGATCGCGATTGCCGGGCCGGCCCATCATGTCCGAGTCGCGGTAGCCGAGGTTGTCCCACTCGGTCACGCCGAGGACGCCCATGGCGGCCTCGAGCTCGCCCATCCGGATCTCGCCGAGTCGCCGGTGGTTGTCGGGCGTGTCCATCTCAGGGACGACGATCTCGCCCTGCTCGCCGCGCGTCCCGGTGATGAGGACGACCCGATGTCCGTCCTGCACCGCTTTCGCCATCGCCCCACCGGTGCCGATGGTCTCGTCGTCGGGATGGGCATGGACGGTCATCAGGGTGAGGCGGGCGGTGTCGTTCATCTGCGCATCGTAGCCAAGGTGAGGAGAAGGCTGTGCCGGGACGCCCTCAGGCCGGACGCCCGTGCCGCCGGTGGCTACGCTGGGGGTATGACCGAGGACGGACCGAGCACGGCCGGGGAGGCCCAGGACCGCGGCCCGCTGGCGGGCATCGTCGTCGCCGACCTCTCGACCGTCCTCGCCGGGCCGTACGCGACGATGATCCTCGGCGACCTCGGCGCCGACGTGATCAAGGTCGAGCCGCCCGAGGGCGACGGGACCCGGGCCTGGGGTCCGCCGTGGGTGGGCGCGGGCAGGATCGCGCCCGACGATCCCGGCGTGGCGGCCTACTACCTCGCCGTCAACCGGAACAAGCGCTCGCTCCGCCTCGACGCGCGGACGCCCGACGGTCGCGAGGTCCTCCGACGCCTGCTGGAACGGGCGGACGTCCTGGTCGAGAACTTCCGGGTCGGCGGCTTCGCCCGGCTCGGCTTCGACGACCCGGCGCTCGAGGCGCTCAACCCCGGCCTCATCCACCTCGCCATCAGCGGCTACGGTCCGATCGGACCGGACGCCGATCGACCGGGGTACGACTTCGTGCTCCAGGCCGAGGCCGGCCTCATGTCGATCACCGGCTTCGCCGACGCCGACGGTGGCGCGCCGACGAAGGTCGGTGTCGCGATCGCCGACATCGTGACCGGCCTCCACGGGGCGATCTCGATCCTCGCCGCGCTGGCCGGCCGGGACCGCGCCGATCCGGTCGGCGGCGTCGACACGCCGAGCGCCCACCGCGGGCAACGGATCGACGTCTCGATCCTCGAAGGCGCCCTGTCGCTCCTCGTCAACCAGGCCCAGAACGCCTTCGCGACCGGCGTCGCGCCACGGCGGCGCGGCAACGCCCACCCGAACATCGTCCCGTACGAGACGTTCCCGACGCTGGACGGCGAGATCGCGATCGCCGTCGGCTCCGAGCGGCAGTGGCGCCGGTTCTGCGTCGCGCTCGAAGCGGACGAGCTGGCCGACGACCCACGCTTCGCCACGAACGCGGATCGTGTCGCGAACCGCGACACGCTGCGGCCGATCCTCGCCGCACGGTTCGGCGCGACCGACTCGCCGACCTGGCTCGAACGGCTGACCGTGGCGGAGATCCCGTGCGGGCCGATCAACGACGTCCTTGCCGCGTTCGCCATGCCGCAGGCGCAGGCGCGGGCGATGGACGTCACGATCGATCATCCCCTGCTCGGCCCGATCCGCCAGGTCGGCATCCCGACGAAGCTCGCCGGGACGCCGGCCTCGATCCGGCGTGCGCCACCGCTCCTCGGAGAGCACTCGGCCGAGATCCTCGCCGAGCTCGGTTACGACGCCGTCACGACCGCCGACCTTGCCGCACGGGGCGTGGTCTGACGGACCCCGGGCGCTGACGGCAGGTATCCTGCCCGACACCGACCAGGCGTCGAGGGGGACCCGATGATCACTCCACTCCCGTCGTGGAACGACGGCTCGACCCGGACTGCGATCGTCGACTTCGTCGAGCGGGTGACGAAGGAGGGCGGCCCGGACTTCGTCGCCCCCGCCGAACGCATCGCCGTGTTCGACAACGACGGGACCCTGTGGTGCGAGAAGCCGATGCCGATAGAGGTCGGCTTCATCCTCGAGCGGATGGCGGCGATGGCGAACGAGGATGCCGCGCTGCGACAGCGCCAGCCATGGAAGGCGGCCTACGAGCGCGATCACGCCTGGCTCGGTGATGCCATCACCAAGCACTACAGCGGCGATGACAGCGAGGTGAAGGTCCTCTTCGGCGGTCTCATCCAGACGTTCGCGGGCTGGACGGTCGACGACTACCAGGCTGCTGCTCGCTCGTTCCTGCAAGGTCGGCACCCGACGCTGAAGCGAGCCTTCACCGAGTGCGGCTTCCTGCCGATGATCGAACTGCTCGACTACCTCGAGGCCAACGGCTTCGCCAATTACATCGCCTCGGGTGGCGACCGCGACTTCATGCGGCCGGTCACCCAGCAGATGTATCGCATCCCGCCCGAGCGGGTGATCGGCAGCTCGATCGGCCTCCGCTACCACGAGGATGAGAGCGGCGGCTCGGTCGTCTATGCGGCCGACATGGAGCCGTTCGACGACGGCCCGATCAAGCCGGTCCGGATATGGAGCCGCGTCGGCGCCCGGCCGCTCATCGCCGGCGGCAACTCGAACGGCGACATCCCGATGCTCAACTTCGCCGCCCACTCGTCGCGGCCCTCGTTGAGCCTGCTCATCGACCACGACGATGCGGATCGTGAGTTCCGCTACACCTCCGGTGCCGAGAAGGCCCTGGAGCGGGCAGCCCAGCAAGGCTGGCCGGTGATCAGCGTCCGCGACGACTGGCGGACCGTGTTCGCCGCGGTGTCGGTTCCGACTCCGGCCTGAGAGGCGAGAGGCGATCCGAGGCGATCGGTTGCGGGGTCGCATGTAAACGCCGCGGCGAGCCGACCACCCGCTGCTAGACTCGGCCGACGGTCGCCCGAGGCGTGGGCGCCACCACGAAGGAGCACTCCCCGGATGACCGACGAGCGCGAACGATGGGCCCTCATCCTCGGTGCCTCGTCGGGGATGGGTGAGGCGACCGCGAAGGCCCTCGCCGCGGCGGGTTATCGGATATGCGGCATCCACCTCGACTTCCGGGCGGCCATCAGCCACGTCGACGAGGTCAAGGCGGCCATCGAGTCGACCGGCTCCGAGGCGCTCTACATCAACATGAACGCGGCCGATGACGACAAGCGCGCCGGCGCCCTCGCGACGCTCGGCGAGCGGTTCGATCGGAGCCGGGCGGAGGGGCGCCACCCGTACGTCCGCGTCGTCATGCACTCGCTCGCCTTCGGCAGCCTCGTCCCGTTCATCGCCGACGATCCCAAGGGCGCGGTCGACCGCAAGAAGATGGAGATGACCCAGGACGTGATGGCGAACAGCCTCGTCTACTGGGTCCAGGACCTGTTCCGCGGCGGGTTCCTCGAACGTGGCAGCAAGATCTACGCGATGACCTCGGAGGGATCGAGCCGCGTCGTCCCGTCGTATGGCGTGGTCTCGTCGGCCAAGGCCGCCCTCGAGTCGCATATCCGCCAGCTCGCGATGGAGCTCGCCCGGAACGGCTCGGGCATCTCGGCGAATTCGATCCAGGCGGGCGTGACGATGACCCCGGCCCTCATGAAGATCCCCGAGCACGAGGAGATCATCCGGGTCGCGACCGCGCGCAATCCGGCCGGCCGTCTCACCACCCCGCAGGACGTCGCCAACGCCATCGTCGCCCTGTCGGGCGACGATCTCGACTTCATCAGCGGCAACATCATCCGGGTCGACGGCGCCGAGTTCGTTACGGGCTAGGCTCCGGCGCGATGAGCGGCCGCGTCTTCGTCGTCGGGTCGATCAACGTCGACCTCGTCGTTCGCAGCGTGCGACTGCCGTCGCCCGGCGAGACGACGACAGGCGGCGTCTTCGAGCGACATCACGGCGGCAAGGGGGCTAACCAGGCGGTCGCCGCAGCCCGCCTCGGGGCGACGACGGCGTTCATCGGCGCAGTCGGCGGCGACCGCTTCGGAGCGGAGGCGCGGTCCGCACTCGTCGAGGCCGGCGTGGCGTCCGGCGGTCTGGTCACCATAGCGGACGAGGCGACCGGGGTCGCCCTCATCCTCGTCGACGATGCGGGCGAGAACCTCATCGGCGTCGCCTCGGGAGCCAACGGCCGCCTGACGGCGGCGGTCGTCACGGGCGCGTTGGACCGAGCCGGTCGGCTCGACGGCGACGTCGTCCTCGTGAGCCGGGAGATCCCGCCGACCGCCGTCCAGGCCGCGCTGCGAGTCGCCAAGGCCCGCGGCGCACGGACGATCCTCAACCCCGCGCCGGCCGACGGACTCGCGCCGGGCGACCTTGCCGACGTCGACATCCTCACCCCGAACCAGGGGGAACTGGAGGCGATCGCCCGACGACCGGCCGGCCCGGTCGAGGCGCGCGCCGTCCGGCTCCTCGCTCCGGGGCTCGTCCGGGAGGCGGTCGTCGTCACCCTCGGGCGCGAGGGCGCGCTCGTCGCCGGTGCGGCAGGCGTGAGACGCGTCCCCGCACCCGCGTTGACCGCGATCGATGCGACCGGTGCCGGCGATGCGTTCAACGGCGCCCTCGCTGCGATGCTCGCGTCCGGCCTCGACCTCGGCGTCGCGGTCGAGCGAGCGGTCACCGCGGCGACCCTGTCGACGACCGTCGCTGGCGCCCGCGAAGGGATGCCCACCGTGGCCGAGCTCGAGGCGGCGCTCGCGGCGCGGCCCTGACCCGGAGTCCGGTCAGGCCAGCCCGCGCGCCCGGAGGTTCGCCCAGAATCCCCGGATGCCGAGCGTCCAGGGCGGCAGGTCCTCGCTGATGCCCACCCAGTTCGTGAGGCGGCCGAGGTGGGGGCTCTCGATCTCGACCCGGTCTCCGAGGCGGTGGGTGAAGCCGCCGCCGGGCGTCAGCCGGTCGACCGTCGGCACGTACATCGTCCCGAGGAAGAGGGCGTAGCCATCGGGGTAGCGGTGCGACCCAGCGCCGACCTGGTGGACGAGGTCCGCCGGCCGGCGACTGATCTCCGCCAGCCGGTTCGTGCCACGGAGATCGAGGCCATCGTCGCCGACGACGCGCAGGGCGACCTCCGTCGCCATGAGCGCATCGAGGGTGAAGCCCCCTGCCCGATCCTCGAAGAGGCGGATCCACGGCCCGACCGCCGCGCTCGCCGTGTTGTCCTTGGCCTCGCCGAGGAGGAGCGCGCTGCGACCCTCGAAGTCGCGGAGGTTGACGTCGTTGCCGAGGGTCGCGCCGACGATCCGGTTTCGCGAGTCGACGACGAGGACCACCTCCGGCTCCGGGTTGTTCCAGGCCGATGCCCGGCGGACCCCGACGTGATCGCCGGTGCCGACCGTGGAGAGGACCGGGGCCTTGGTGAAGACCTCGGCGTCGGGCCCGATGGCGACTTCGAGGTATTGCGACCAGAGGCCCTCGGCGATCAACTGGGCCTTGAGGGCGGCCGCCGCCTCGCTGCCCGGCACGACCCGGTGGAGATCGCCACCGATCGTCTCGCCGAGCCGCGCCCGCAGCTCGGCCGAGCGGCCGGCATCGCCCCGCGAGCGCTCCTCGATGACCCGCTCCAGGGCGCTGACGGCGAACGTCACCCCGCAGGCCTTGACGACCTCGAGGTCGATCGGGCTGAGGAAGTGGAGCGTGTCCGGCCCCCGCCGCGCCGGATGCGACCCGGCGAGCGTGTCCTCCAGCGACCCGAGACGCAACAGGTCGCCGGACGCAACGAGATCCGCAAGGTCGGTCCGGTCGAGCAGGTCGGCCACGGTCGGGGCGACACCGCTCAGGTCGAACACCCCGTCGCGACGGACCGCTACCGGGGTCGGTCCGCCGATCCCGTGCGGGCACATCGCGGCCGGCAGGTGGACGCGACCGATCGACGGCCCGGC
Organism: uncultured Chloroflexia bacterium; assembly: GCA_963745405.1. Classification (GTDB taxonomy): domain Bacteria; phylum Chloroflexota; class Limnocylindria; order Limnocylindrales; family CSP1-4; genus C-114. The sequence goes on from CAVUWY010000002.1 coordinate 1,377,045, forward strand.
CGGCGGCTCACCGCCGAGGGGCTCGTTCGTAGTCGCGGGCAAGAGCGCGGCGGTCGCTTCCTCAGTCGACGTGGAACACCTCCGGGATCGTGTGCCACCACTCGCCCTCGGCCCGGTCCGGCAGCGCCTCCTGCATCGGGCCGACGAGGGCCCACCACTCGCGGGTCACGGGATCGTCGGCCATCCGCGACATGTCCGCCTCGTAGTCGTCCCCGGTGTACTCGAAGTAGGCGAAAAGCCGATCGTCGTGGCGGAAGATGGAGTAGTTGCGGATGTTGCAAGCGCGGATCGTGGCGAGGACACCCGGCCAGACCGCGGCGTGGAGGCGCTCGTATTCGGCAGCCTGGGCCGGGTCGATCCCGATCACCTGACCGAACCGCCGCACCGTCATTGCGCCTCCCCCTCGCTCGTTCCTGGGTCCGCGATCCGGTAGATGCGCGAAGCGGTCCCGCCGAGGACCGCCTCGCGCGCCTCGGCCGGTCGAGCCGCCAGGAGCTCCTGGGTGGCCGCGAACACCCGTTCATAGCCACCCCCGAGCTCGGATACCGGCCAGTCGCTGCCGAACATCAGCCGGTCCGCGCCGAATACGTCGAAGGCGAGGTCGACCGCCGGGCGCAGCGTGTCGGTGGACCAGCCGGGTCCGGCGCCGGTATCGAGGCCGGACACCTTGGCGACCACGTTCGGACGATCGGCCGCGGCGGCCAGCTGGGCCGCCCAATCGCCCATCCGATCGGTCCCGAAGGGCGGCTTGGCGAGATGGTCGATGACGAGCGTGAGCGTCGGGAACCGGGCGGCGAGGGCCGGCACGTGGCGGAGGTGGTCGGGGTAGACGGCGACGAGGTCGTAGGCGAGTCCCCGCTCCTCCAGCACGGCGAGCCCGTCGAGGACAGCCGGCCGGAGGATCCAGTCGGGGTCGGCCTCGTTGTGGATAAGGTGGCGCACGCCGCGGAACCGCGGGTGAGGGCAGAAGGCATCGAGGCGGCGCCCGGCCTCCGCGGGCCGCTCGAGCGGCACCCAGCCGACGACGGCGCCGATCCACTCGTGGGTGTCGGCCGCGGCGAGCATCATGTCGGTCTCTCGCGTGTCGTTGGCAGCCTGGACGAGGACGGTCCGGTCGATGCCGGCGGCGAGGAGGTGAGGCTCGATCTCGGCGACCTCGATCGTCCGGAAGATCGGTCCCTCGGCCGGGGTCGGCCAGCGGTACATCCCGGTCGCCAGGTCCCAGGCGTGGTGGTGGGCGTCGACGCGCATCGGTGGACCATCGGCTTGGGCCGGCGGGGCGCGGCCACTGGCTGCTAGGGTACGGGAGCGCCCGGTCGGTCCGCCCGGCCGGACCAGTCCCACCATCGCCTGGGGAGGTTCCGATGCCCGGCACGATCGTCGCGCTCGAGGTCGAGGACATCCGCTTCCCCACGTCCCGTGAGCTCGACGGCTCCGACGCGATGAATACCGATCCGGACTACTCGGCGGCGTACGTCGTCCTGCGGACCGATCGCGGCGACGGGATCGAGGGCCACGGCCTGACGTTCACCACCGGCCGTGGCACCGAGCTCTGCGTCGCCGCGGTGGCGGCGCTCGCCCCGCACGTCGTCGGGCGCTCGATCGACGGCATCCTCGGCGACCTGGGCGGCTTCTGGCGATCCCTCGTCGGCGACACCCAGCTGCGCTGGGTCGGGCCGGAGAAGGGCGTCATCCACCTCGCCACGGCCGCCATCGTCAACGCTGTCTGGGATCTCTACGCCAAGCTCGAGGGCAAGCCGTTGTGGGGCCTCCTCGTCGACCTCCCGCCGGCTGAGATCGTCGGGGCGATCGACTTCCGCTACCTGAGCGACGCCCTGCCGCCGAGCCTCGCCCTCGAGTACCTCGAGCGCCTCGCTCCGACCAAGGCCGACCGCGTCGAGGCCGTCCTGCGCGACGGGCTCCCCGCCTATACCACCTCGGTCGGCTGGCTCGGCTATTCCGACGAGAAGATCCGTCGGCTGTGCCGGGAGGCGCTGGCCGCCGGGTTCACTGCCTTCAAGCAGAAGGTCGGGGCGGACCTCGCGGACGACATCCGGCGGGCGACGATCATCCGGGAGGAGATCGGGCCCGGCCATCGCCTGATGATGGACGCGAACCAGCGCTGGGACGTCGCCGAGGCGATCCGCTGGATGGGAGCCCTCGCCCGATTCGACCCGTACTGGATCGAGGAGCCGACGAGCCCCGACGACGTCCTCGGCCACGCCGCCATCGCCCGTGGCGTGGCGCCGATCCTCGTCGCCACCGGAGAGCACGTCCAGAACCGGGTCATGTTCAAGCAGTTCCTCGCCGCCGGCGGGATGCAGGTCTGCCAGATCGACGCCTGCCGGCTCGGCGGGGTGAACGAGGTCCTGGCCGTCCTCCTCCTCGCCCGGCGCTTCGACGTGCCGGTCTGTCCGCACGCCGGTGGCGTCGGCCTGTGCGAGCTCGTCCAGCACCACGCGATCTTCGACTACGTCGCGGTGAGCGGCGACCTCGACGGCCGGATGGTCGAGTACGTCGACCACCTCCATGAGCACTTCCTCGACCCGGTCGTCGTGCGCGGCGGCCGCTACATCGCCCCGTCGATGCCCGGCTTCTCGGCCGAGATGAAGCCCGAGTCGAGGGCGGCCCACCGCTTCCCGAACGGGGCCGTCTGGCGTTCCGAGGCGGCGGTCGTCGCCTGACGATGGCCGAGGCCGACGGAGCGCCCGGCGCGGCGATCGACCTCGGCCTGCGCCGCCCGGTCGGTTCGACCGGGTTGTCGGTCGGACCACTCGGGTACGGGACGGCTCCACTCGGCTCGATGCCCGACGTCTTCGGCTTCGAGGTCCCCGAGGATCGGGCGCTGGCGACCGTCCGGGCGGTCCTCGACAGCCCGATCGGGCTCATCGATACCGCAGCGATCTACGGCGACGGCGAGAGTGAGCGGCGGATCGGCGTCGTCCTCGCCGAGCGAGGCGGCGTGCCGCCCGGCGTCCTCATCTGCACGAAGGCGGATCGCGACCATGCCACCCTCGCCTTCGACGGCGCGCAGATCCGCCGCTCGGTCGAGGGCAGTCGCCGACGGCTCGGCATGGACCACCTGCCGCTCGTCCTCCTCCACGACCCGGAGTACACCCACGCCACGTTCCAGGAGACGATGGGTCCGGGCGGCGCGGTCCCGGCCCTCCTCGACCTCCGCGACGAGGGTGTGATCGGCCACATCGGCATCGGCGCCGGCCCCGTCGGGATGCTCCGCCAGTACGTCGATACGGGGGTCATCGAGGTCCTCCTCACCCACAACCGATACACCCTGGTGGACCGCTCCGCGGCCGCGCTCATCGAGCACGCGGTCGAGCGCGGCGTGGCCGTCTTCAATGGCGGCGTCTACGGCAGCGGCATCCTCGCCAAGGGGTCGGCGGCCTACGCCCGGTACGGATATCGAGACGCAGAGCCCGCCATGCTCGAGCGGGTCCGGGCCATCGAGACCCTCTGCGCCGAGGCGGGCATCCCGATGGGAGCCGCCGCGCTCCGGTTCTCGATGCGCAACCCGCTCATCACCTCGACGGTGGTGGGGATGACGAGTCCCGATCGGGTGGCGGCGACGCTGGCTTTCGTCGACACGGTCATCCCCGAGGGGTTCTGGGACGAGGTGGAGTCGCTCGGGATGACGGCGGAGGATCCGGCGGCCGATCGCTGGTAGCGCCCGGGCGGCGTTTCAGCCTCGCGCGGGGGCCCGTTGTTCGCCCGCGATCCTGGTCACTTGGCCTTGGCGGTCGCCGCCTGGCAGGCCGGACAGAGACCGGACATGGCGAGCCGATGGGTGTCGATCGCGTAGCCGGTCCGCTTGGCGATCTTCTTCGTCAGCGCCTTGATGCCGCGATCGTCGATGTCGGTGATCCGGCCGCAGCGCGAGCAGATGACGTGATGATGGTGCTCGGGCCCGCTTCCGACGTAGGCGTGGCGGCCGTCCGGCAGTTCGATGCGCTCGACGGCGCCGAGCTCGAGGAACAGGTCAAGCGTCCGGAAGACGGTCGCCCGGCCGAGTCCCGGTCGCTCCACCTTCGCCTGGGCGACGAGCTCGGCCGCGGTGAACGCGCCGACGCGCCCGTCGATCAATTCGGCGACGGCCCGGCGGGGAGCGGTGAGTCGCCGACCTGATGTATCGAGGGTGCGGACGATGGAGCGAGCCACGGCCGCACGATACGCGGTATCACCCGGCTGTCAATGCATCCGAACGTCATCGCCCGTCCTCCGGCTGCCCGGATCGCTCCCGCGCCCGACTATTCGGGCAGGGCGGTGGTCACCGGCTCGCGGTCGGGTCGGACGATGTCGGCGAGGGACGCCGAGCGGAGTCGCTCGAGCATCGCGCTCCGGGCGGTGAAGAAGACCTCGTGCGCTTCGCAGTGCCGGTCCCGGCCGCATGGCCCGCCGCGAAGGACGCACGTCGTCCGCCGGCTGTCCCCCTCGGCGGCCTCGATGATCTCGAGGACCGCGATCCGCGGCGCCGGCCGGGCCAGCCGGTAGCCGCCGGCGCGCCCCGTCGCCCCTTCGACCAGACCGGCGGCGACGAGGTCGCGCATGACCTGGGGAAGGAAGGCGACCGGGATCGTCATGTCGGCGGCGATGCGGCGGACCGAGAGGCGACTGTCCGGTTCGGCGCGCCCGAGGGCGAGCATGGCGCGGATCGCGTAATCGCCACGGCGGGTGAGCTCCAGGCGCATGACCCGCGGAGTATGCCGCTACGGCGCCGAAGACGCTGCCGGCGAGGATCCGGGAGTCGCCGGTGCCGGCGACGCGGCCGTGTTCGACAGTGCCGGTGAAGGCGCCGGGGACGGCGAGGCCTGGGCGTTCCCGGCATAGCCGGTCAGCTCGACGTAGGCCTGACCGCCGACAGGGGCTCCGTCGCGGGTGGCCCGGACGACCTGTGAGCCCTCCCAGTACACGACCCCGGTCGTGGCTCGCGTGTCGAGCTCCTGGTCGGCGACGGTCGGTCGAAGGTCGATCTCGAGATGGACCCCGTAGACGATCACGTGCCAGCCGGCGGGGTAGGTCGCACCGGTCGTCGGGCTCGTCCACGAGGCGGTCGGCGTGACGATGAAGGCGTCGCGAGCGAGGTCAAGGGTCGTCCCATCGGAGCGGATCATCGTCCCGTAGACGAGCGGGTAACCGCCCGAACCGTCACGGACGAGCGAGAGGGTGATGTCGGTCCCGTCGTCGAGGTCGACGGCGAACCAGTCCCAACCGCCGCCGCCGACGGCGATGAAGTCGCCCCACTGGTGGTCGAACCAGGCGATCCCGTCGACCACGAGCGCCCGGCCGTCGACCACGATCGTGCCCGAGGCGTCCATCCGCGTCCGCGAGTAGTAGTACGAGCCGCCGGCCGGCCCGAAGTCGACGTAGCCGTCGGTCCCATGGAGTGCCGGCGGCTTGGTCGCCCGGAGCGCGAGGCTGAGCCCGAGACCGCCGGGAACCCCGGCCGCCGCCGCCTCGGACGGAGAAAGCGCGGCGCTGAGCGAGTCCGTTCCGTTGGCGCCGGTCATCGTCCAGGGCGGCCCGGGGGTCGCCGGCGGCGACATCGCCGCGGCGGACGGCGCGGACGGCGATGGCGGAGTGGCCGAAGCGCCGATCGCGAGCGAGAACCCCGTCGCCGACCCGAGGTCGGCCTGCGGTCCGACCTCGCTCCGCTGCCCATAGGCGAAGCGGTCGTGGGCCTCGTCGGTGATCGCGAGATGCGACGCCCAGGTCACCGGGAACGCACCCCGCTCGGCCCGGAAGATCACGAACTCGAAGCCGTAGCGATCGCCGGTCGCGCGGTCGCGCAGGTGGCCGGTGTAGTACCACCACTCGGTCAGTCGATCGTGCGGCGCGTCGTCGCGCGGGAAGACGATCGGCTGCGGATCGGGCGGGCGAGGCGAGCCGGATGGCACGGCGGAGGGCGCCGGGATGGCGGCCGTCGGGTTGGCGAGGATCGGTCCGCCGGCCGTGCAGGCGGCGAGGCCGAGGGCGCAGGTGAGGAGCGCCCCGAGGAGCCGCGATCGTCGCCGCCTCATCGGATCGCGACCTCCACGTCCGCCTCGGACAGGGCCAGGCGGCTGGCGAGGACGCGTTCGATCCGGGCCGGCATCCACCAGTTCCAGCGACCGAGCAGTCGCATCGTGGCCGGCACGAGCAGCGCCCGGACGACGGTCGCGTCGAGGGCCACGGCGATCGCCATGCCGACCCCGAGCGCTTTGATGAGGACGATGTCGGCGAACGCGAACGAGCCGGCCACGACGACGACGACGAGGGCGGCCGACGTCACGATCCGACCGCTCCGCTCGAGGCCGCGGGCGACCGCCTCGGCGTTGTCCCCGGTTCGATCCCACGTCTCCTTCATCCGGGTGAGCAGGAAGACCTCGTAGTCCATCGACAGGCCGAACAGGATGCAGAAGAGGATGACCGGCTGGGTCGTCTCGACGAAGCCGAGGGGCTGGAAGCCGAAGACGGCGGAGAGGTTGCCCTGCTGGAAGATCCAGACCAGGGCCCCGAAGCTCGCCCCGATCGACAGGGCGTTCATCACGAGCGCCTTGGCCGGCAGGACCGCGGAGCGGAGGAGGACGAAGAGGACGAGGTACGTCGTCACGATGATGAACAGGCCCGAGCGCGGGAATTCCGCGGTCACCTCGGCGACGACATCCTGGACGTCGGCTGCCCCGCCGCCGACGAGGACCGTCGTGCCGAGGGCGGGCGCGAGCGAACCGCTCGACGCGCGCAGGTCGCGGACGAGCGACTGCCCTTCCGGCGCGTTCGGGCCGTACGGCGTGTAGACGGTGAACGCGGTGAAGTCGCCGACGGTCGTGGCCGCAAGGGCGGCCTGCACGAAGCGGTCGGGCGGACCGGTCGGGTCCGCGTACAGGAGCTGGTACTGGGACAGGCTCAGGCGCGGATCGACGTCGACGAGGCCGACCACGCGACTCACCCGGGGGTCGGCCGCGATCCGCCGCGAGTAGTCGTACAGGGCCGCGATGTTCGCCGGGCTCGTCGCCGGTCCGGTCGTCCGGATGGCGATCGACATGGGAGCGAACTCACCTGCCCCGAACTCGCGGGCGAGCAGGTCGGCTGATGCCCGGGAGGGGACCGACGGGGGCAGGATCGTCGCGTCGGGGGCGTTGAAGCGGACCTGGAGGAACGGCGAGGCGAGGATGAGCAGGAAGGCGAGCGTCGGGACGAGCACGGCGACCGGGTGGGCCATGACCCGCCGGGCGAGTCGGGCCCATCGACCCTCACCGTCGGTCGGTGGCGCCACTCTCCGGACGGCCAGTGCGTCGAGCCGCGGTCCGAGCATGCCGAGGAGGGCCGGCAGGAGGGTGACGGCGGCGAGGACCGCCAGGCCGACGACGACCGCCCCGGCGATCCCGACCGACCGGAGGATCATGAACTGGAAGAGGATCAGCCCGACGAGACCGAGGAGGACCGTCAGGCCGGAGAAGAAGACCGCCCGCCCCGCCGTCGCCACCGTGGCCCGCACCGCCCCCTCGATCGCAGCGTTCCGCGCCGCCGAGCGGGCGGCATCGTCCTCGATCGCTTGCCAGCCGGCCCGGCGCGCCAGCTCCTCCCGGAATCGACTCGTCATGAGCAGCGAGTAGTCGACGCCGAGGCCGAGGCCGAGGAGCGTGGCGAGGTTGAGCACGAAGATGCTCATGGGGATGGTCCCGGCGAGGAAGAACACGACGGCCAGGGCGACGACGACGGCGGCGCCTCCCACGGCCAGCGGCACGCTCGCCGCCACGACGCTCCCGAAGACCACGAGCAGGGCGAGGCCGGCGATGGGCAGGGAGATCAGCTCGCTCCGGCGAAGATCCTCCTCCGAGACGGTCTGGACGTCGCCGTAGAAGGCCGGTCCGCCGGCGAGCGAGACCTGGAGTCCTGGAGCCGACCCGAGCGCGGCTCCGACGCTGCCAAGCGCCTCCGGCGAGTCGTCGGGGGAGAGGTCGAGGAACACGATGTCGTAGGCCGTGTGCCCATCCGGGCTGACCTGTCGCGGGGCCGCGAGGTGAGAGAGGACCGAAACGACGTGGTCGGCACTCGGGACCGCGGCCATCGCAGCGGCGGCCGCCTGCTCGAAGGGCGGGGATCCGGCGGTCAGCGTGTCCGAGTGGAACACGACGACGAGGGCCGACGGCGGGACGTGGAGCTCCTCCCCGAGGACGGCCCGGGCCTGCGCCGACGGCAGCGTATCGAGGGTGAAGCCACCCGCCCGCAGAGCGCTCCCGGCGCGGGGCGCGAACGGCACGGCCAGCAGGACGAGGACGACCCAGGCCGCGACGACGATGCGGCGATGGCGGTACATGAAGCCGCCCAGGCGCTCGAAGCGGGTCGGCACGCGGTCCGCGTCGCCGCGTTCGGGCGCGGCGTCGGACGGCTCAGCGGGCGCGGTTTCACGCGCCGCGTCGTAGGCGGCGTCGGAGGCGGCGTCGGGGGCGGCGTCAGACGACTCGATCGTGTCGGGGACTGGGTCGGGGACTGGGTCGGTCACGGCCGGCCCATGCTAGACGGGCGGCCCTCAACCCGCCGTTGGCGGCGTCCGGCATGCCCCTTCCCGCCGCCCCTGCACCCCACGCAACAAGCGGACCGTCCAACCTGGCTTCGGGGTGTCGCCCCGCCCATTCCTTGCCCGGGATGCAAACAGACCGACCGATCGTCGACCGTACCGCCGTTTCCTTGCCTGCCCTGCAACGGATCGGACGCGGGCCGCCCGCTTCGGGCGTCTTGTTGCATGCCAGGCAAGCGCGGTACCACTTCTTGCACGGCATGCAAAGAACCGGCGACGAGCAGACTCGACCGACGGTCCGTCTGCTAGCATGCGGGCGATCGTTCCCGCCTAAGACGAGGCCGACTCGGTGGACCTGTTCCTCCTCCCGATCAACCACCCCGTCCCGTTCTGGGTCTCGGCCGGGGTCGCCGGCCTGTTCATCCTCATCTGGCTCCGCTCGGCGCTCTCGTCGGAGGGTCGTCCGTCGGGCTGGGTCCGGGCGATCACGAACCCGAACGCCCGGTTCCTGTTCGGGCTCCTGTTCGTCGGCTGGGCGCTCCTCTTCGGGATCGGGCTCCAGCTCGTGCCCCACCAGGGGGCCGATTCGCCGTACGGCGGCTTCGCCCTCATCGCCCTCTTCAGCGGCTTCTTCATCATGATGGGCTTCCTCTGGTCGGTGATCGGGGAGTAGCCCGCCGTGACCCCTGGCGACGCTCGCCCGCCTGAGACCGGCCCCGGTCCGTGGCACCGGCCCGTGTCGCCCGTGTTCTTCGTCCTCCTCGTGATCGCGGGTGTCCAGCTCGGCACGGTCCTCTACGTCATCGCACCGATGGTGTTGCACTCGATCTTCGGCTGAGCGCACCGGTGGATCGCACTCGTCAGCGATCCGCGGCGGACCACACAGTCATGAGGCGAGCCGCGGGCGTCATCTCGATCGAGCCGTCGTCGGCCACCCACCAGGCCGCGAGACCGCGGCGTCGCGCCTCGGCCGCGATCGCCGATCGGCCGGCGAGGAACAGCGCCTTGCTCCACACCTCGGCCCAGGCGGGGTCGCTCGCGGCGACTGTCACGGCGAGGAGGCCCGCCCCGCCCGGCTCGCCGGTGGACGGATCGATGAGGTGGTGCACGACACGCCCGTCGGCGACCCATCGATGGACCGCGACCGACGACGTCGTGATAGCCCCCTCCACGAGGCCGACGACCGCCATGGGTCCAACGACCGCCGGACCGGGCACGGGCCCATCCGTGCCGGCACGGTCCATGGGTGAGTCGGCGGTCGGATCCTCGATCCCGATGAGCCACGGTCCGGGGTCGGGACTCGGTGAGCGGGCGACGATGTCCCCGCCTGCCTCGAGCAGGGCGCCTGCCCGCGGTTCGAGCCGGGCGGAGACGCGATGCCAGGCCCAGCGCAGCGCGAGACCCTTGCCGATCCCATCGAGGTCGACCCGCTCGGTCAGGCCGATCCGCGGCGAGCGGCCGGCTACCTCCAACCATCGGGCCGCCGGCCGGCTGGGGCGACCCAGCCGAGCGTCGTCCGCCGACCCGGCGAGTGAGGTCGTCTCCCCAAGGAACGGCACCTGCCGGCCGAGCCGCTCTAGGTCGACGAGCACGCGCGCGTCGAACGCCCCGCCGGTCAGCCGCCCTGCCCGATCCGCCGTGGCGAGCGCGACCCGGAGCCGCCGATCGACCGCGAGCCGCGTCCCGGATCCCGCTCGGCGATTCAGGTCCGACAGGTCGCTCCCCGGGCGATAACGGGACATCGCCTGCTCGGCAGCCTCGAATTCGGCGACCACCGCCGCCCAGGCGGCCTCGGCGTCGGCCGCGCCCGTCTCGGTCACGATGAGCCGGAGTGGCGAACCCATCGCCCGACCCGTGAACGGGTGGGTCCCGGAGGTGCCCGGAACCGCCCGTCGAGGCACCGCCGGGGCGACGTCGGTCAGCACGGGCGCCCCGACGCTGTCGTGCACGCGTGCACCGCCGGCGCCCGGCCGGCCGCAGCTCGCGGGATGCTGGGCAGGCGCACGCTGGACGGCATCGACTGGACGGATCCGGCGATCGCGTCGACCGTGCCGGCAAGCTGACGGATCGCGGTCTCGTACGCCGCGATCCGGGTGGCCGAGTCCGCATACGTGCCCGCCGACGCGTTGTAGGCATCGCGGAGGGCAGCGACCCGCCGCTCGAGGTCGGCATGGACGGTCGACAGTTCGTCGACCGCTCCCATGGCGGGCGCGGCCGCCTCGTCGGCCGAAGCCGAACGGACTGCCTGGAGACCGGTCACCGCCGCGAGGCTCGCCGCGTAGAGACTGGCCGAGACTCCGACCACCACCCCGATATGGATCGGCCGACGCTGGTCCGCCATCAATCGTCTCCGGGGAATGGCGCCGGCGCCGGCCGTGCCGGCGGTGCTGCCGGCGGCCGGCTGGCGGCCCGGGCCGCGGCGACCGACGCGGCCTTCAGCGCCTTCTGGACCGTGGCGAGCCGCGTCTGCGCCGCCTTGAGCTTCGCCCGGAGGGCGGCGGCGGTCTTCCCGTCGGTCGCCATCTGTCCCTGCGCGGTCTGGAGTGCCACCGCGAGCTGCTGGGACTGGGCGGTGAGATCGGCGACCTGCTGGTCCAGGGCGGCCGCTCGCGTCTGCTCGGCCGACAGCTGCGCCGCGACCTGGTCGGCGGATACCGGTGGCGCGTTGAGGGGCGCCGTCGCGGCCGTCCATTCGGCCGCCGACTGCGTCGTCAGCGCACCGACGACGATGCTGAGCGCGACCCCTGCCACGACCGCGGCCCGGCGGAGACCGAGGCGGAGGCGTTCGCGCGTGGTGGAGCTGGCGGACAACGCCAGACGGTGCGGGGCATCGAGGGCGGCCGGCGAGATCCGGGCGGGTGCTGTCATCGCGGAAGTCCCTCCGTTCGGGAAGTGATGGCGTTCGGGCTGCCGCCCGGAGCGACCGTGGCCGTCCCCGGGAGGCTCGTCGAGAAGGTGGGCCGTCGGCGCTTGCCGACCCAGTAGCGGTAGGCGGCGGCGAAGAGGACGATCGCCCCGGACCCGACATACAGCGGAAGCAGGGCGCTGCTGTCGGTGCCGGCCAGCATCCCGTGCATCCAGGCGAGCACGAAGACGACCGCGCTCAACCGATGGATGGTGAGCCAGGCGCCCGGTGGCAGGGCCTTCGTGTAGCGAGCCGTGAGGCCGGTCACGAGGAGGGCGTACAGGGAGAGCGTCCCGAGCGCGACGGGCGCGCTCCGATAGCTCGACAGGCCAGGGATGAACGCCCCTGGCAGGCCGACCCCGGCGAATGGGTCGACCACGATGCCGACGACATGAGCGGCCAGGAAGGCGATGAGGAACACGAGGAGGTTCTCGTGCCATGGGAAGAGTCGCTTCGAGAGCTTCCACGTCGACTGGTTGACCGGGTGGCTGAGGATCAGCCCGAGGAAGACCTGGGCAGTGAGCAGCAGGTAGGCCGTGATGCCGGTCGCCCGGGCCGCCAGCCAGATGCGCATCTGGGCCTGGTACGGCGAGGTCGCCGGCAGGATCTGGTTCGTCGAGAAGACGATCAGCAGCCCGAGTGCGGCCGCGATGACGACGAACGCGCGCCCGCTCAGGCGCATCGCGTGACCCATCCGGTCGCAGGAACCGAGGGCACGCCGACCGACCGTGACCTGGTGAGGCCCGGCAGGGCGGCGAGCGGCGGGTCGATGGATTGCAGCGTGCGGATCCCCGGCGGCGATCGTTCCTACCTTCCTTGAGGCGGCCGGGGGCGCCAGGGTTTCACGTCCGATGGTCATGGTCCGTTCGAGCCATCGCCGTTTGGGGCCGAACGGACCGGCCGGACCGGCCAAAGCTCCCTGTCCGCTCGCCGGGGTCGGTGTCAGCGTGGCAAGACGACGGACCGCCCGCCGGTGCTCAGCCTTGCACCCGGCCGTCCCCGTCGCCCGCGCCCGCCGGAAGGAGCTCGAGCCTGTCGCGCAATCCCGCCAGCAGCACGCGCCGCGAGGCGCGCCGGGCCGAACGGATCGCCGAGCGGCGGGCCGAGCGTGAGCGCGCCCGTCGCCGATCCGTCCCTGTCTGGCGGACACCGATCGGACTGGTGACGATCGCCGCCGCGGCTGTCGGAGCGGTGATCCTCGGATTCGTCATCGCCTCGTCCCGGAGTGGCCCGCCGGTCGCGTCCATCGTCGCCCCGTCGTCGACTATCCCGGCCAACCTTCAGGACGGGATGGCACTCGGTCGAGCGGACGCACCCGTGACGGTCGAGGAATACGTCGACTTCCAGTGCCCGTACTGCGGAGCACTGAGCCGGACGCTCCAGCCGCGGATCGTCTCCGACTTCGTCGCGACCGGGAAAGTCCGGCTCGTCGCCCACGATCTGGCATTCCTCGGCCAGGGGCACACGCCGGACGAGTCGACCGACGCCGCCGTCGGGGCCGCCTGTGCGCTGCAGCAGGGACGGTACTGGCCGTATCACGACTACCTGTTCGCGAATCAGTTCCCCCAGGAGGACAGCGGGGCCTTCAGCCGCGACCGCCTCGAGGCGATCGCGGACGCGGTCGGACTCGATCGGACGGCCTTCGACACCTGCTTCGACGACCCGGCGATCCGGACTCAGGTCGCCGCCGACACGAACGCGGCGTTCGCCCGGGGCTTGAACCAGACACCGACCCTCGTCTTCAACGGCACTCCGCATGTCGGCGTGCCCACATACGACCAGTTCGCGGCCCTCGTGGCCCAGGCGGCCGGTTCGCCGGCCCCGCAGCCGTCGGCCACACCGCAGTCATCGGCGACGGGATCTCCGCCTCCGTGAGTCGCTCGCGCTCTGGTGCGACGATGGCCGTCCTCGCCCTCATCGGCATCGCCGTCGCCACCTACCTCGGCTTCGAGAAGCTGAGCGGCGGAACACCCGCCTGTGGCCCCCTCCACGGCTGCGAGACCGTGGCCTCGTCCTCGTACAGCACGATCTTCGGCGTGCCGGTCGCCCTGTTCGGCATCGGTTTCTCGATCGTCGTCGCGGCCGGTTCCGTCGCCTGGTGGCGGGCGACGGACGCGCGGCTTGCTCGTCGCGCCCTGCTCACCGTGTACGGACTCGGGCTGATCGGCACGTTCGTCGTGGCAGCGCTCACCTACCTCGAGCTGTTCGTGATCGAGGCCGTGTGCGTGTATTGCGTGACCTACGGCGCGACAGTCATCGGCGGCTTCGTCGTGGCGGCGCTGGCGACCCGGGATGCGCCGGCCGGTTGACGTTCGTCGTGGCGCATCCCGGCGGGCTCGCACGGCCGGTCTGTCCGCCGGGAGAGCGACCGAGCGCTTGAGCACCAGTCGAGAGCCTCTGCAGGTCGGTCCTGCTCGCTGCGAGATCCGGCCCACGCTCCGAACTTGGAGTCGGTCACAGCTCACGAGCCGGGATGTCCGCTCGCAGGACGCTGCGGATCGGAGGATCAGCGCAGGGCCCCATATCTGTGCTGGACCCGGATGGGACCTTCCGGCTATGATCGCAACCTTCCACTCTGCATAGACTTTATGCGATGGCAGCGACGCCAGGACGACTTCCCGAACGGCGCCCGCAGGCAGAGCGGATCGATCGGAGGCCGGAACTCGATTGGACGCCCAGGAGATCTCGGCGGCGGTAGCCCACCAGGCGGCGACGCGGGCCCTGGCCGAGGCGCCCTTCGTCAATCGTCGCGACCCGGCCCGCGCCCTCGGTCCCGATGGCCGGCCGGCCGTCAGCCGCCGCGCCCCGCGCTGGGAGGACGTCCCCGACGATAAGTGGAACGACTGGCGCTGGCAGCTCTCGAACCGGGTCAACGACCTCGAGGAGATCGAGCAGATCCTCGAGCTGACCGACGAGGAGCGAGCGGGGCTCTCGGCGCCCGGCAAGTTCCGGGTCGACATCACCCCGTACTTCATCAGCCTCATCGACCCCAGGGACCCGGCTGATCCGATCCGCCGCCAGGTGATCCCGCTCGGTCGGGAGCAGCAGGCGTTCACCGCGATGATGGAGGACAGCCTCGCCGAGGACCGCCATTCGCCGGTTCCGGGCCTCGTCCACCGCTACCCGGATCGCGTGCTCATGCTCGTGACGACCCAGTGCGCGAGCTACTGCCGCTACTGCACCAGGAGCCGGATCGTCGGCGACCCGACCCAGAACTTCAACAGCCGCGACCACGAGGCGCAGCTCGAATACCTCCGCCGGACGCCCCAGGTCCGCGACGTCCTCATCTCCGGCGGGGACGGGCTGACCCTCGCCCCGAAGCTGTTCGAGAAGATCCTCCGCGGCATCCGCGAGATCCCTCACATCGAGATCATCCGGATCGGTTCCCGCGTCCCGGTCTTCCTGCCCCAGCGCATCGACGACGAGCTGTGCGCGATGCTCGAGCAGTACCACCCGCTCTGGATCAACCTCCATTTCAATCACCCCAACGAGATCACCCCGGAGGTGAGCCGGGCGGTCGACAAGCTGACGAAGGCGGGCCTGCCGGTCGGCAACCAGAGCGTCCTCCTGGCCGGCGTCAACGACTGCGTCCACATCCAGCGCGCCCTCGTCCATCGGCTCGTCGAGAACCGCATCCGGCCGTACTACCTGTACCAGTGCGACCTCGTCGAGGGCTCCGGCCACTTCCGGACGCCGGTCGGCAAGGGGCTTGAGATCATGGAGGGCCTGCGCGGCCACACGAGCGGCTACGCGGTCCCGACCTACGTGATCGACGCCCCCGGCGGTGGCGGCAAGATCCCGGTCATGCCGAACTACCTCATCAGCTACAGCGACCACAAGGTCGTCCTCCGCAACTACGAGGGCTACATCACAACGTACGAGGAGCCGCCGACGTACGAGCGCCACGACAGCGCGAACTGCAGGTACTGCCGGGATGAACGGCCCGAGCCCGGCCAGTCCGGCGTCCTCGGACTCCTCGAGGGCGAGCGGATGTGGATCGAGCCGCGGGGCTTCGACGAAACGCACGCCCGCGGCAACACCGAGGCCCACCGCCTCCAGGACCCCGACAAGTGGGTCCCGTTCGGCGTCGGGGCGATCGAGGGTCGGTCGCGGCCGAGCCTCCGCGTCATCGACGAGGGTGGGTCGGGGCTCGATGACATCGACCGCGCAGCCACCGATACGAACGCGGGCATCGTCGAACCCGGCGATCTCGCCTCGGAGGAGGAGCGCGTAGCTCCGCGGACGGCGTACGGCCCCGGCGAAGAGCCCCGGCCACGCGACGGCGAGCCGACCGCTTCGGCCCACGGCGAGCTGCTCTAGACCCTCCGCCCGGGGCGCCAGGGTTCAGGGGAGAGGCGCGGCTCCCGCCACCGGCCGCGTCGCCCGCCCGCTAGTTCCCAAGGGCCTTCACCGCGGCGTCGAGCTGGGTGTCGTTCGCCTTGCTGACGCCCGCCGCGCCGTCGGCCTTGATCACGTCCGGGGTGACGACCGAGGCGCCCGTCGGCAGGGCGACCTCGACGTTCGGGGTGATCCCGTGGTGCCAGATCTGGGTCCCGTTCGGCGTCAACCACTCGAGCGTTCCGACGAGCAGGGCCGAGCCGTCCGACAGGTCGAACTCCGAGAGGACCGTGCCGGTCCCGAACGTCGTCGCGCCGTAGAGCTTCGCCCGACCCTGGTCCTGCAGTGCCCCGGCGACGATCTCCGAAGCGCTGGCCGATCCGAGGTTGACGAGGACCGCCAGTGGCTTGTCGGTCGTCGACCCGGTCGGCTGGACCGGATGCGGGGTGATCTTGCCCTGGGCGTCGCGATCCTGGTAGACGATCCCGCTCGGCAGGAACTCGCTGGCGACGCCGATCGCCTCGTCGACGAAACCGCCCGGGTTGTCGCGCAGATCGAGGACGAGGCTCGTCGCACCGGCCTTGTCGGCCGCGGCGACGGCCGCCTTGAGGTCGTCGGTGGCGCCCTTGCTGAACTCCTCGATCCGGATGACCGCGGTCTTGGTGCCCGGGACGAGCGCCCAGCTGACGGCCGGCACGCTCACGTTGGCCCGCACGATGGGCACCTCGAAGGCGTCCTGGCCGGGTCGGCCGATCTGCAGGGTGACCGTCGTGCCGGCGTCGCCGCGGATGCTGGCGACGACCTGGTCGAGCGTCTCGCCGTCGACCGACTTCCCGTCGACCTGGAGGACGGTGTCGCCCGCCCGGAGGCCGGCCTTCTCGGCCGGCGAACCCGGCACGACCGACTGGATGACGAACGCGGAACCGACCTGCGACATGCGGGCCCCGATCCCGGTGATCGAACCTGACAGGTTCTGGTGCGACGCGGTCACCTGGTCCGGCGTCAGGAACCGGGTGTGGCCGGTGTCGCCGATCGCGTCGACCATGCCGCTCGTCGCGCCGTAGGTCAGCTTGGTCGGGTCGAGCGCCGACTGGTCGACGTAGTGCTGGTGGAGGACGTCCCAGGCCTCCCAGAACGTCTTGAACTCGGGCGGCTCGGAGGCGTTGCCCGTCGAGACGCCGGTCGCCGGCGGCGTCGCACCGGCCCCGCCGACCGTCCGGTCGACGGCCACGCCGGAGAAGAACGTCACGACCATGAGGGTGGCGATGGCGATCGACAGCGGCAGCCGTCCGCGGCGGCGCGGCTTGGCGAGCACCCAGTCGGAACCGGCCGGTACATCGTGCTGGGGGACGGCCGGCGCGATGCCGGGCCACGGCGTCATGGACGGGGCCGGGGCGGGGGCCGGGGCCGGGGCCGGGGCCGCGGCCAGCGTGTCGTCCTCGGGTGCCGCCGGAGACGTCGTCGCGTCGGGCTCAGCGGGCGGTATCGTCGGTTCCGTGGCGGGTCGCTCGGGCCACGTCGGGTCCATGCCGGGTCTCCAGTCAGCGTCGGCCATGGCGGCCGTCCATTCGGTTCTGATCTCGGGTGGCGGTCGCCCGGCGAGTCTGGCCGGAGGGGGACCGTGGTGAGGAAGGATGCGCCAAGTCGGTCGAGTCCGCCAACGATGCTATGCTCCCGGCCATAAATCCGAGTTAACAGGTCGGAGATGAGTCCCACATCGAGTCCGATCGGAACCGATGCGCCCCTCACCGCGCTGCCGGGCGGTCTCGCCCTGCGGCCGGCGCCGGCCGGGCTCCCCGACGTTTCCCTCCGTCCGCCCACCGTCGCCGAGTCGGGCGATCCCTTCGCGACCTGCCGGGTCCTCGACCTCGTCGCGAGGCTGGAACGCGGTCGGCCGATCCGCCTCGACGACATCGTCGCCGCCCTCAACGCGCGGTACCTCGACTGGTTGTTCGAGCGGCGGGTCGTCGCCGACGCGATCGTCCGGCTCCAGGCCAACTGGCTGTCCGACTACCGCAACGCGTCGGGCATCGTGATCGACGATGGCCGCTACGGCCCGACCGTCACGATCGAGGACTCGAGCCGGGTCGATCCCTGGATCGTCCGCCAGGTCGAGCGTGAAGTGGCGGCGTGCCGCGAGGCCCTCGACGCCTTCAGCCGCCTCGACCGGGTGGCCGGCGATGGCTGAGCACCGCCCCGTGATCACGGGCCGCTGCGCGTGTCCCCGGCGGGTACGGATGGAACGCCGCTCGCACTGACGCGAACGATCCCGCCGGCACCCGCAGACGAACGCCCGACCCACGCCTCCAGGGGCGGGAGTCCTCCCGCCCGCTCACGGATCCGCGAAGGAGACCACACATGCCCGCTACCGGATACTCACCCGACGTCCTCGTCGACGCCGACTGGGCCCAGGCCCATCTGGCCGACCCGGGCGTCCGCTTCGTCGAGGTCGACGTCGACACGACCTCGTACCAGCAGAGCCACCTGCCCGGCGCCGTCGGCTGGAACTGGACGAGCCAGCTGGCCGACGGGATCCGCCGCGACATCGCCGGACGGGAGGACTTCTCGGCCCTCCTGTCAAGCTCGGGCATCGGCCCGGACACGACGATCGTCCTTTACGGCGACAACAACAACTGGTTCGCCGCCTGGGCCTACTGGCAGCTGAAGCTGTACGGCCATCGCGACGTCCGCATCCTCGATGGCGGTCGCAAGTACTGGCTCGATCACGGCCTGGCTCTGACCACCGACGTCCCGACGCCGACCGAGACCGGGTATCAACTCCCGGAGGCCGACTTCGCCCTCCGCGCGTTCCGCGACGACATCCTGCCGCGGCTCGACGATGCGACCCTCGCCCTCGTCGATGTCCGCTCACCGGCCGAGTTCAACGGCGAGATCATCGCTCCTCCGGGCATGACCGAGACCGCCCAGCGGGCCGGCCACATCCCCGGCGCCGCATCGATCCCGTGGGCCCAGACGGTCCGCGAGGACGGCACGTTCAAGTCGGCCGATGAGCTCAGCGCGCTCTACGAGGCCAAGGGCGTGACGCCCGACAAGGACGTCATCGCCTACTGCCGGATCGGCGAGCGCTCGTCCCACACGTGGTTCGTGCTGCACGAACTACTTGGCTACCGGCGCGTGCGGAATTACGATGGGTCGTGGACCGAGTGGGGGAGCATGGTGGGCGTCCCGATCGAGAAGCCCGTCCTGGTCGGTGCAGCCTCGTAGCGACCGTCCGCTTTCCTGCGGTGGTGCCGCCACGGAGCGACCCCTGGGGCGTCAGGCTTCCCCCAGCCTGGCGCCCCACCCTGACCTTCAGCCCGACCGTCACCCTGACCTTCCCGCCGACCTGGACCCGTCGCGCCGGCCAGCCGTCGGCGGCGGCCGACCTATCATCCGACGGTGACCGCGACCGACCGTCGACGCACCGCCGTGCCGCCGTCTCCCACCGAGGGACCGGCCGGCAGCCGAGTGGATCCCCGGGCCCGATCGGCCGCGCCGGTCCGACTCGAGCGCCTCCCACCCGGCATCGCCGGGCGTCCCCCGATGGACGTGGCCGAGGCGTTCCGCGACCTGCCCGGCCTTGCCGTCCTGGAGAGCGCCCGGCCGGGGCGCCGATCGCGCTGGAGCTACGTCACCGCCGATCCGATCGCCGTCCTCGATGGACCGAGTGACGGCGCCGATCCGTTCGCCGCCGCCCGGCGGCTCGTCGCGCGACTGGCCCCCGGTCCGATCGAGTCGGGCACGCGAGCCGACGCCGCCGCCGACACGCCGCCGTTCCTCGGCGGTCTCGTCGGGTTCATCGGTTACGACGTCGGCCTCGCCCTGTCACCGCGGCGAACCGTGGCGACCGACGACCAGGGCCTGCCGCTCCTCCGGCTCGCCCTGCATGACTGGGTCGTGGCCTGGGATCGTCGGACCGGCGCCGCCTGGCTCGGCGGCCGGGCGGCCGATGGCGACCCGGCCGCGCTCGAACGACGACTCGGCGCGGTCCGCGAGCGTCTGGCTGCACTGGGGGCCGGGCGCATCGCCGCCCGCCGTGGCGGAGACGCCGAAGCCGCGATGTCCGACGAGCCGCTCGACTTCGTCTCGAGCCTGTCGCGGGCGACATTCGAGCGGGGCGTGGAGGCGGTGCGCGACGCGATCGCCCGCGGTCTCATCTACCAGGCGAACCTCACCCGTCGTCTCGAGACTCGGTACCGGTCCGATCCGTGGCCGCTGTATCGCTGCCTCAGGACCGGCGACCCGGCGCTCTTCTCCGCATTCCTCGACCTCGGGCCCGGCGGCCTCGACCGGGGGCCGCGGGGCATCGCCTCCGCCTCCCCGGAGCCGTTCCTCAACGTCGACGCAGTCGGTCACGTCAGCA
The DNA here is from genome assembly GCA_963745405.1 of uncultured Chloroflexia bacterium. GTDB lineage: Bacteria > Chloroflexota > Limnocylindria > Limnocylindrales > CSP1-4 > C-114. Next base: position 1,397,163 of record CAVUWY010000002.1, read on the forward strand.
CCGATCCGATCAAGGGGACGAGGCCGCGGGGCCGCGATCGGGACGAGGACCGGGCACTGGCGGCCGACCTGCTCGGCTCGGCCAAGGACCGGGCCGAGAACACGATGATCGTCGACGTGCTTCGCAACGACCTCGGCCGCGTCTGCCGGCCGGGCAGCGTCCGCGTCCCCCGGCTGTGCCGGCTCGAGCGGACGGCGGCGGTCCAGCACCTCGTTTCCACGGTGACCGGGCGCCTCGCGCCGGGTCGCGACGCCTTCGACCTCCTCGCGGCGAGCTTCCCCGGCGGCTCGATCACCGGCGCGCCGAAGCTCCGGGCGATGGAGATCCTCGAGAGCCTCGAGACGGTTCGTCGAGGGCCGTACACGGGAGCGCTCGGCTGGATCGGACCGGACGGGGCGATGGCGACGAGCATCCTCATCCGCACGTTCGTCGCCGACGGCCGGCGGCTGAGTCTCAACGTCGGCGGCGGGATGACCTGGCGGAGCGACCCGGCCGCCGAGTGGGACGAGACGGTCGCCAAGGCGCGCGGACCGCTCGACGCGATCGGCGGCCGCGAGATCGTCGGATGAGCGTCGCCGGGCGGCCCGGCCATGTCTGGATCGACGGTCGCATCGTGTCGGCCGAGGGGCCCCACCTGTCCGCCTTCGACCGCGGCTTCCAGCTCGGCGACGGGGTCTTCGAGACCCTCCGCGTCCGGGGCGGTCATCCGACGGAGCTCGAGGAGCACACCGCCCGGCTGCGTCGATCCGCGACGGGCCTCGGGATCGTCCTGGCCGCCGAACTCGAGACGACCCTCGCCGGAGGGATCGCCGACCTCCTCGCCGCCGAGGGGATGGGCGGGCCGGATGGCGATGCCTCGGTGCGCATCACGATCAGCCGCGGCGCGTTCACCGGCCGGGGCCTCCTCCCGCCCGACGAGGACGTCGCACCGACCGCCGTCATCCAGGCCTGGCCGGTCGTGCCGCCGCCGGCCGGCCACCTCGAGCGCGGGCTCCACGTCATCGTCAGCGCCGTCCGCCGCGACCCCGAGAACCCGCTCGCCGCCCTCAAGACGACGAGCCGGGCCGACTACGTCTACGCCCGGATCGAGGCCCGGGGAGCGGGTGCCGACGACGCCCTCATCCTCACCGTCGACGGATTCCTCTCCGAGGCGACCACCGCCAACGTCTTCCTCGTCCGCGGCGAGCGTCTCGCGACGCCGTCCCTCGCCTGCGCGATCCTGCCCGGGCACGACGCGCTCGTGGATCCTCGGCTGGGGCGAGCGGGTCGGCCTCAGGCCGGACGAGGGGTGGCTCACCGTCGGCGATCTCGCCGGGGCGGACGAGGCGTTCCTCTGCAGCAGCGTGGCCGGCATCCTGCCGGTCACCCGGCTCGGCGGTGCCCCGATCGGCACGGGCCTGCCGGGGCCATGGACGCGACGGGCGCGGGCCGACCGGGAGGCCTTCATCGCCGGCGAGGCACCGGCGTGACCGCGGCATGACCCGCGACGAGCTCATCGAGCGGACCCGCCAGCTCGTCGCCGAGGGCGAGCGCCTCGAGGCGAGCCCCAGCCTCGGCGCCCTCCAGGTCTGGCTCCAGCTGTCCGACGACCTGCTCGTCGCCGCCTGGGGCTCGATGGACCGCTACCACCTCTCGTGGCTCATGGTCGGCAAGCCGAAGTCGATCATCCGCGGCAGGCCGATGACGCCTCAGGAGGAAGCCGCCTATGTCCGCGAGGTCGCAGCGGCGAAGACGGCCGCCCTCCGGATGAGCCTCGACGCCGTCGAGCGCCAGGGCATGCCGTTCCGCGGCGAGGAGGGCGGCGTCGCCCCGGGCCAGGGCATGGGTGAGCTGCCCCGATGACCACCGATCGCGTTTCGGCATCTCGTCCGCTCGTCCCGGCGGTCGGCGGCGAGACGACAGTGCCGGCGCCGGATCCGATCGCCCGCGACTACCTCCTCCTCGCCCTGCGGCTGGACCAGCGGATCGCCGGTCTCGTCGACGGCTACTTCGGACCGGCCGACCTCAAGGCGCAGGTCGATCTCGAGGCGCTGCGGACACCGGGACGGCTGCTCGACGACGCGAGCGCCCTCCTCGAGCGGATCCCGGCCGAGGTCGACGAACCGAGCCGGCGCCGCTGGCTCGCGGCCCAGGTCGCTGCGCTCGAGGCCCAGGCTCGGGCACTCGCCGGCGAGCCGCTGCCGTACGTCGAGCACGTGACCCGCTGCTTCGACTTGGAGCCGCAGCGGCGGCCCGAGGCGGAGTTCGCCGTCAGTGCGGCGGCCATCGCCGAGCTCCTGCCGGGCGATGGATCCATCGACGAGCGGCTGGCCGCCTGGGACGAGCGGTTCACGGTGCCGAGGGACCGTATCTCGCACTACGCCGAGGTCCTCGTCGCCCGCTACCGCGTGCGGGCGGCGGCGCTGTTCGGGCTGCCGGACGGTGAATCGCTACGGGTGGGCCTCGTCACCGACCAGCCCTGGACCGGCTACAACTGGTACGACGGCTCGTTCCGCTCGCGGGTCGATCTCAACACCGACGTCCCACTCCGGGTGGCGACCCTGGCCCGGACGATCGCCCACGAGACCTACGCGGGTCATCATCTCGAGCACGCCTGGAAGGAGGCGGACCAGGTCCGCGCGGCCGGACGGCTCGAGTCGAGCGCCCTGCTCATCAACGCTCCCGAGTGCCTCGTCAGCGAGGGCCTGGCCGAGCTCGGCTACCGGTTCGTCGTGCCGACCGCCGACGAGGCCGACCTGCTCATCGAGCTCTACCAGGTCGCCGGCCTGGCGATCGCCGACGACGCCGGAGCCGCTCGCGATGCGGCGGTCCGGACGATCGCCATCGAGCGTCACCGCCGGGCGCTACGGGCGGTCGCGGTGAACGCGGCCCTCATGCGCCACGTCGACGGCGCGACCCACGACGAGGTCCTCGCCTACCTCCGTGAGGTCGCCCTCATGGCCCCGGACCGGGCCGCCCAGCGCCTCTCCTTCATCGAGCATCCGCTGTGGCGGACCTACGTCTTCGTCTACTCGGAGGGCGAGGCGCTTCTCGGTGCCTGGCTGGATCTCGTTCCCGACGCCGAGCGGGCCGCCCGCTTCGCCCGGCTGCTTCACGAGCAGCTGACGCCGGGCGCGATCGCCGAGGAACTGGCAGCCCCGGGCGAGTGAGGCGGAAGTCGACGCCAGCCCAGCGTCAGGCGGTGGCCCAGGCTGCGATCGCGGCGGCGATGGGTTGAAGGATGGCGACCGGCCCGAACACCTGGAGTTGGTAGTCGACGAAGCCGAGCACGCCGCCCTCCGAGAGGGCGAGCCGCCAGATGATGAACTCGGCGACGCCGACGGCGACGATCGCGACCACCACGGCCAGGGCACGCCGGCGCCGGGCCGGTACGAGCGAGCCGCCGCCGAGGCGGGTGGCGATGCCCGTCGCGACACCGAGGAATGCCGCGACGAGCACGAGTGGCTCGGAGAGGGCCATCGGCGAGCCGATCTCGACGAGGATGGCGACGCCGGCCGCGGCAGCGAGGATGGCGAAGACCGCCGCCCGGGCGAGCGAACCGGACGGGCCCGGTTCCGCCGCGGTCTCGCTCCCGTAGCGCTCGGACGGCGGCCGGTCGAGCACGCGGCGGACCGACGAGGGAACCGTCTCGCCCGGGGCCTGGACGCTCGGAGGATCGGTCGACCGGGGCTCGTTCGGATCGGCGGGCTCCATCGTCACCATCCTAGCCGCGCGCGACCGTCGAGCCGGCTTGCTAGACTCGCCGTCGTGAGCCACCCCGCCCTCGGCCTCCCGCCGCTCGACGAGACAGCCGGCTACCCGGCCGCTGCCGCCCGGCTGCGGGCCGCCACGTCGGAGGTGGGTCGTCGGGCGCTCGAGGCGACGATGCGGGCCGACCCGACGCTCGCCGACCGCCTCGGCGAGATCGGCATGCAGGGGCTCCTCCGCGACACGGAGATCTGGACCGACCGGATCGCCCTCTGCGTGGCGGCCGGGGATCCCTCCCCGATGCGAACGTGGGCCGAACAGCTCGCCCCCGTCTACCGTCGTCGCCGTGTCTCGATGGACGACCTGACGCAGCTCGCCGAGGGGTTCCGGGCCTCCGTCCGATCCGTCCTCGGACCCGACGAACAGCCCGCTGCGGACGCCGCCCTCGATGCGGCGATCGAGGTCTTCCGCTGGCACCGCCGCCTGGCCGGCGACGCGCGCAAGCGGAACAAGCTCCTCCAGCTCATCTACAAGGGAGCCTGAGCCGGTGACGATCAAGTGGGTCAAGGTCGACCCGCTCGTCATGAACGGCGAGCCGTTCTGCTACGGCTCACGGCTGACGGTCCGCCAGCTCCTCGAGCTGCGGGCCAACGGCTACGACCTGACCGACATCCTCACCGACCATCCCGAGCTTCGGGCCCTCGGCATCGCCTCGGCCTATGCGTACGCGGCGGCCCATCGCGAGCGGTACGCGAAGTTCTTCGAGGCCGACGGTTCGATCGGCGGGCCGGGCCTCACCGACGAGGAGGCGGCGGTCCTCCCGGTCGAGCTCCGCATCCCCGGCATCGTCGTGAGCCCCGCCGCGGCGACCGCGTCCGCCGGTTGAGACGCTCCCGGCCGGGGTATTCCGAGTCCGGTGGTAGGATTTCGAGCATGACAGAGGAAACGACGACGGCCGTCGCCCCCGCCTTCGACCCGGAGAAGCGGGCGACCGAGCTCGCCATCCTCGATGCCCTGCGTGCGGTCGTCGACCCCGAGATCGGGATGAACGTCGTCGAGCTCGCCCTGATCAAGCAGATCATCCTCGGCCCGAACGAGACCGAGATCAAGATGATCCTCACGACCCCCTTCTGCCCCTACGCCGGATCGATGATCCAGCAGGTCAAGGAGCAAACGGAGGCGGTCGTCGAGCACGACGTGAAGGTGACCCTGCTGGCCGAGCGCTGGGACCCGCGCGACGCGGGCCTCATGTGGTGACCAGCGCCCCACCCCGGTGAGCGCCACTCGCTCCGACCTCTCCTCCGCCGTCGCCACCGGGCGCGGCGACGACGGCACGACCGGCCTGCTCTTCGGCGGGCCGCGCATCGCCAAGGATGACCCCCGGACCGAGGCCTACGGCACGATCGACGAGGCCGTGGCGGCCCTCGGCCTGGCCCGCGCCGAGCTCTCCGTCAAGCGCCAGTACGGGACGCTCCCCGGCGGCCTCGAGGGGCTCGGTGAGCTGATCCTCGGCCTCCAGCGCGACCTGTTCGTGGTTGCCGCGGAGCTGGCCACGACCGGCGAGGCGACCGACCGGCAGCGCGACGGCGTCTCCCGCGTCGACCGGGCGATGGTCGACCATCTCGAGACCGTCCTTCACGAGACCGAGGTGGGCATCGAGATGCCCCGCGAGTTCGTCGTCCCCGGTGAGACTCGTCTCAGTGCGGCTCTCGAGCTGGCCCGCACGATCATCCGCCGGGCCGAGCGACGGGTGGTCACGCTCAAGCGCGACGGGTCGGTCTCCGGCGACCACCTGCTACCGTACCTGAACCGCCTGGCGGACCTCGTCTGGGTGCTCGCACGGGCGGCCGAACAGGCCGAGGCTCGATCATCGACACCGGCGTACCCCGAGCGGGGTCGCCGCAGCACCTGAACCATGAGGCGGGCGGACCGTCCTCGATCGCGAGGTATCCGACGATGAACCAGTATCCCGGTCAGTCCTTTCAACCGGCCCAGTCGCCGTCCCAGCTCGGCGTCCGACCCGCCGCGGCGCTGTCGACGGCCTTCCTGACCCAGGCCTTCCTGTGGATGTTCGTCGGCCTGCTCGTCACGACCGGCGTCGGCTTCTGGATCTCGTCACTGTCCACGCAGCAGCTCGACGAGGTCGCCGGACTGCTCCTGCCGCTCATCATCGGCCAGCTCGCCGTCGCGATGGTGCTGAGCTTCGCGATCCGGAGCATGTCGGCGACGCTCGGCCTGCTCCTGTTCTTCGTCTACGCGGCGCTGACTGGGGTGACCTTCGGCTTCATCCTCCTCTCGTACCCGCCATCGACGGTCGCGGCCGCCGGCCTGAGCGCGTCCGCCGTCTTCGGCGGTGCGGCGATCTACGGCGCGGTGACGAAGCGCGACCTGACCTCGATGGGTGCCTACGTCTTCATGGCCCTCATCGGGCTCCTCGTCGCGATGCTCATCAACCTGTTCCTGCAGTCGGCGACGTTCAGCTACATCCTCTCGGGGGTGGCGGTCATCATCTTCACCCTCCTGACGGCCTACGACATCCAGCGCATCCAGCGCGGCGACGTCGCGGCATGGGCCGGCACGATGGAGAAGGGCGCCGTCATGGGCGCATTCCGCCTCTACCTCGACTTCATCAACCTGTTCTTCGCCCTGCTCAACATCATGGGCGGCGGTCGCCGCTAGTCGAGAGCCGGTCGCCGCTGGTCGAGCGCCGGTCGCCGCTGGTCGAGCGCCGGTCGAGGCGCCCAGGCGGGCGGCTGGGTCTCGCGGGCGAGGCGCCCGGCGCCACGTGACGTCAGGGCGACGCGAGTCGGACCGGAGAGCGGCCGGCCGATCGGCGGCGCATCCGGCCCGAGCAGCGGGATGAGCTCCGAGGCGGGCAGCGGGCGGGCGTAGTAGAAGCCCTGGCCGCGATCGCAGACGAGGTCGCGCAGCCAGCCGAGCTGCTCGGCCGTCTCGATCCCCTCGGCCGTCACGTCGATGCCGAGGCCATGGGCCAGGGCGATGACCGCCTGGACGATCGGCAGGTTCGCCCCGTCGTCGGCCAGGCCGGCCACGAACGAGCGGTCGATCTTGAGCGTGTCGAGCGGCAGCGACTTCAGGTACGACAGCGACGAGTAGCCCGTCCCGAAGTCGTCGAGGGCGAGGCGGCAGCCGAGGCCGCGCAGGGCGCGGAGGACGCGGATGCCGGCCTCGGCATCCTCCATGACGACGCTCTCGGTGATCTCGAGCTCGAGGCTCGACGGCGGCACGCCGGTCTCGGCGAGGATGGCGGCCACCCCGTCGACCAGGTCGGGCTGGAGGAACTGCCGCGGCGACAGGTTGACGCTGATGGTCAGCGGCGTATCCGATGGGAAAGCGAGCTGGAGCTCCCGGGCCTGGCGGCAGGCCGTCTCGAGGACCCAGCGGCCGATCGGCAGGATGAGGCCGGTCTCCTCGGCGAGGGGGATGAACGACATCGGGGGGACGAGCCCGCGGACCGGGTGCTGCCAGCGGACGAGCGCCTCGAGGCCGGCGATCCGGTCGGTGGCGAGGTCGACCAGCGGCTGGTAATGGACGAGGAGCTCCTCCCGGTCGATGGCCCGGCGGAGGTCGTTCTCGAGGTCGAGCCGTTCCATCATCGTCGCGCTCATCGACGGCTCGAAGGTCGCGTGGCGGACGGTCGTGTCTGCCTTGGCCCGATAGAGGGCGATCTCGGCGTCCCGCAGCAGGTCGTCCGGTTCGGCCTGACCGGGCCGGCCGACGACGATGCCCATGCTCGCGGTGATGAACATGTCACGACCGCCGAGCTCGAACGGGGCGGCCAGGGTGGCCACGATCCGCTCGGCGACCGAGCGTGCCTCCGCCGCCCCGCCGACGCGGTCGAGGAGGATGCCGAACTCGTCGCCGCCGAAGCGGGCGACCGTGTCGCCGGGCCGGAGGATCGCCGAGAGCCGCTCCCCGACGAGGCGGAGGAGCTGGTCCCCGGCGGCATGGCCGAGGCTCTCGTTGACGAGCTTGAAGCGGTCGAGGTCGAGGATCACGAGGGCGAGCGGGATGTCGTCGCCGGTCCGCACGGAACCGAGGGCGAAGCGGACGCGGTCGACGAGGAGGACCCGGTTGGGGAGGCCGGTGACCGAGTCGTACAGGGCCTGGTGGGCGAGCCGTTCCTCCATCGCCCGTCGCTCGCGAAGGTCGCGGATCGAGGAGATCCGGGCCTCTCCGCCGTCCGACCAGGGGATGGTCCGGCTGATGATCTCGACCGGGAACACCGCCCCGAGCGAATCGAGGGCGAGCGCCTCGAACGGTTCGTCCGGGCGAGCTTCCAGCTGGTGGCGGATGAAGGCCCGGCTGTCGGGCGCCGTGAACTCGAGGATCGACCGCCCGACGAGCTTCTCGGACGGCATGCCGACGAGGGCGCAGAGGACCTGGTTGACTTCCAGGATGATCCCATCGCGAGCGACGACCATGGCGTCGGTCGTCGTGTCCGAGAGGCGCTGGAACCGTTCCTCGCTGATGCGCAGCGCGTCCTCGGCCCGGGCCAGCGCCTGGGCGTACGAGTCGGCTGCCGGGTCGGCCTGTCCGACGGCACCGGCCGTGGCGCCGGCGCTCCCTCCGTCGGTCGGGCCGGCCGTGTGGCCGCGGACCGACGGCTTCACGAGGTAGAGGGCACGGTCCGCGGCGAGGACGAGCTCGTCCTTCGTCCGGCCGTCGGCCGGGAAGCAGGCGATCCCGACGCTCACCCCGACCCGCGAGTGGTCGTCACCCGGGAAGAGCTCGCCGATCGCCTGCTCGATCCGCTCGGCCACGTGGGCGGCGCGGGTCCGGTCGGCGGCCGGCAGGATGACCGCGAACTCGTCGCCGCCGTAACGGTAAAGGCGGTCGCCCTCGCGGACGGTCGAGGACATCGCGGCCCCGATCGACCGCAGGAGCGTGTCGCCGGCCGGATGGCCGTGGGTGTCGTTGTAGGCCTTGAACTCGTCGAGATCCATGAGGAGCACGGCGAACGGCGACCCATCCGACGAGGCGACCGCCTCGCCGAGCTCGCGCTGGAAGGCGCCGTGGTTGCGAAGGCCGGTCAGGGAGTCGAGCTCGGCCCGCGTCTCGAGGGCCCGGTGCGTCTCGGCGTTCTGGAGGGCGATCGAGGCCTGGGCGGCGAACAGCTTCGTCAGGTCGAACTCGTTGGCGCTGAAGTGCGCTTCCTTGCCGCCGATGCGGCCGACATTGAGCGTTCCTTCCACCCGTCCCGCGACGACGAGCGGGACGATGACCATCGACTCCGGCTCGAACGGGGTGCCGGGGATCTGGGTCGTCCGCGGATCGAGGTGGGCATCGTTGCAGAGGACGGCCTCGCCGTGCTCGATCGCCCAGCCGGTGACGCCGGCAGTGATCGGGCTGGCATGGGCGAGGATGATGTCGGCGAAGCGGTCGCGGGCGACGACCGCCCGGCGGACGCCGGCCTCCCAGTCGACGACGTAGAGGCCGAGCGTGTCGTAGCTGACGACCGAGCGGAGCGAGTCGGCGATCATCTCGAGGACGCCGTGCGGGTCGAGGGTCGAGAGGAGTCGCTCGTTCACCTCGAGGAGGCGCCGCTGGCTGGCCAGCTGGTGCTCGAGCTCCGCCTTGGTGCTGCGAGCCCGACCCGGACCGGTCCGCGGCCGGGTCGCCATCAGCGATCGGCGCCGCTGTACCGCGTGGACGGCCGGCGCCGGCCGATGGTGTTCGACTCTGCGGACCACGATGCCTGGGGTACCTCCACGGGGGGGTGGATCTGCGCGGCGAGCTTGCGACGGAACAGGCGGGCCACGCGGGTAGCACCGACCCGTGCGGTGCCTCGAACGGTACGTGCCGCGCTCCGGCTGCCGCGATAGCCCAGGAGTACCGGCATACTGCGGCCATGGTGTCGACGAACACCGCGCTCGCCCCCCTGCTCGAGGAAGCGAGGGCGCTCCTGCCCGACCTCGTGGAAGTCCGCCGTACCCTCCACCGCCGGCCCGAGATCGGGCTCCAGCTGCCGGAGACGCAGGCCATCGTCGCGGCCGAGCTCGAACGGCTCGGACTCGCCACGGAACGGGGGACGAGCCTCAGCTCGGTGATCGCCTGGATCGACGGCACGGCGGAGGGAGCCGCGGAGGGCCCGACGATCCTCCTCCGGGCCGACATGGATGGCCTGCCCGTCCAGGAGGACAGCGGCCTCGACTTCGCCTCGACCGTCGAGGGCGCGATGCACGCCTGCGGGCACGACACGCACATGACGATGCTGCTCGGGGCGGCCCGCCTTCTTCTTGCCCGGCGCGATCGACTCGCCGGCCGGGTCCTGCTGATGTTCCAGCCCGGCGAGGAGGGCCATCACGGCGCCCGCTTCATGCTCGACGAGGGCCTGCTCGATCCGGTCGCCGGCGGGGCGGCCCCGAGCGATGCCTTCGCGATCCACATCAGCACCCGCTACCCGAGCGGGACGGTGCTGCTCCGGGCCGGCGCGATGCTGGCCGCCAACGACACGCTTCGGATCGTGGTCCGCGGTCGGGGCGGTCACGCCTCGACACCGCAGCTCGCCCTCGACCCGATCCCGATCGTGGCCGAGATCGTCCTCGGCCTGCAGACGATGGTCGGGCGGCAGGTCGACGTCTTCGACCCTGCTGTCGTCACGATCGCCCATGTCGTGGCCGGCACGACGACCAACATCATCCCGGAGGAAGCCCTGCTGGAGGGCACGATCCGGACCGTGTCGGAGGGGACGCGTTCCGCCGTCGCCGACGCGATCCGCCGGCTCGTCGCCGGCATCGTCGCCGCTCACGGCGCCACCGCCGAGGTCGACGATCGTGCCGGGCTATCCGGTGACGATCAACGATGCCGCCGCGACGGAGCGGGTGATCGCCATCGCCGGCGAGCTGATCGGGGCCGACCGGGTCGTCACCCTCGACGACCCGGTCATGGGCGCCGAGGACTTCTCCTACGTCCTCCGGCGGGTCCCCGGCGCGTTGGCCTGGCTCGGCGCGCGGCCGGCCGACGTCGACCCGGCGACGGCTCCCCAGAATCACTCGAACCGGGTCGTCTTCGACGAATCGGCGATGGCCGTCGGAGTCGCTCTCTACGCGGGGGTGGCCCTGCGGGCGCTCGCTTCGCGGTGAGCGACGAGGACCTGATCCGCCTCGTCGACGCGAATCTCGTCGAGTACGGCCGGTTCATGGCCCGGGCGACGCCGGGCGGAGCTGCCGAGGAGCGGGGCGGCGCGCTGCTCGTCTCGGGCGCGACCCCGACGCCCGCCATCGTCAACTCGGCGTTCATGGCGGTCGCGGCGGTCGACCCCGCGGCGGTCCTCCCCGCGGCGGCGACGTTCTTCCGGACCCGCGGCCACGGTTTCGGCATCTGGACGCGAGGTCACGCCGATGCCGCCCTCGACGCGGTCCTGCCCGACGCCGGCTTCGAGATCGCCATCGAGATGCCGGTCATGGTCCTCGACCGACGGCCCCAGGAGCGGCCGGCCCCGCCCGGGGTAGTGGTGGATCCTGTCGTCGACGATGCGACGGCGGCCGACTTCCGTTCCGTCGCCCTCGACGGCTTTGCCGAGGACGAGGAGGAACGGTCTGCCGTCGAGTCGAAGTTCGGCGAGACGGCCGGTCTTCGCGAGCCGGAGATCGCCGCGTTCGTCGCCTACCTCGACGGCCGTCCCGTCGCGGCGGCTATGACGTTCACCGCCCTCGGGGTCGCCCGTGTCGGGTGGGTCGGCACCCTGCCGGCGCACCGACGGCGTGGGCTCGGCGCGGCGGTCACCCGGGCGTCCGTGCTCGGCGGCTTCGCGCGCGGGGCTCGCTGGGCCGCTCTCGAATCCTCGGCCATGGGAGCCCCGGTGTACCGGGCCCTCGGCTTCCGCGAGGTCACCCGCTACCGGGTCTGGGTCGGCCGACCGGACTGAGCGCCGACGACCGCGCCCGCTGCGGGCGGGACCGTGTAGGGGTGGCGGGACCACCGTAGTATTCCCGGGATGGATCCAGCGGACCTCCTGCCCGGGGCGGACCCTGAACTCGTGCCGTCGTGGCTGACGCGACTGGCCGCGATCAGCCTTCGCCTCCTCCTCGTCATCGCGGCCGCCGCCGTCGTGCTTTGGTTCGCCGCCCTGATCTGGACGTCGACCGTCTCGATCATCGTCGCCCTGATCGTCTCCGCGACGTTCGCCCCGTACGTCCTCTGGCTCCGGAACCGGGGCTGGTCACGGACCGCCGCGGCCCTCACGGTGACCGCCCTGGCGGTCCTCGTGATCGTCGGCACGGTGCTCCTCATCGTGTATGCCTTCATCCCTTATGCCGGCACCATCGCGACGCAGGTGTCGGCCGGCATCTCCCGCCTCAGCGAGCAGCTCGCCCAGGTCCAGGTGACCCCGGAGGTCACCGCCCAGCTGGCCGACATCAATTCGGCGGTCAAGTCGTGGCTGACGGATCAGGTGACGACGATCGCCGGGGTCCTCGCCAACGTCGGCACTATCGCGATCCTCGGCGGCCTCCTCACCTTCTTCATGCTCCAGGACGGCGACAAGGCCTGGGCGTGGGCGCTCCAGGTCGTGTCCGACTGGCGCCGCGACAAGGTCCTGGCGGCCGGCGATGACGCCCTGCAGCGGGTCGGCGGCTACCTCCGGGGAACCGCCATCATCACCGGCAGCGACGCGATCAGTGACTTCATCTTCCTCGTCATCCTCGGCGTCCCGCTGGCCGGGCCGCTGGCGGTCCTCGTCTTCTTCGCCGGCTTCATCCCCTACATCGGCGGGATGTTCGCGACGCTCGTCCTGCTGACCGTGACGCTCGCCTACCAGGACCTCCGGGCCGCGGTGATCCTCTTCGTCCTCATCTCGATCGTGAACGTCTTCCAGCGGAACATCCTCGTGCCGATCGTGTACGGGCGGACCGTCCACGTCCATCCGGCCCTCGTCCTCATCGCCCTCCCGGCCGGTGCCGCCGTCGGCGGGGTTGCCGGGCTCTTCATCGCGATTCCGGTGGTCGCTTTCATCGCGGCGGTCGCCCAATCGACGATCGCGGTGCTCGGCACGGATCCGGGCGCCACCGTCGAGGATGCGTCCGGGGTGCCACGCTGGCTCGATCGGCTGGCCGGCTGGAGCTGGCGACTCCTCGTCGCGCTCGGGGTCGTGTTCGCCGGCGCCTACATCGCGACGTCGATCCCGGCCGTCATCCTGCCAATCGGCATCGCCCTCATCCTCGCCACGACCTTCTCGCCGCTGCTCTCGATCCTCCTCCGCCGGGGATGGCGGCGGACTCCGGCCGCCCTGACGGTTACGCTCGGTGTCTGGGCATTCGTCTCGATCCTCGTCGTGCTGTCGGTCGCGGCCTTCGCCGGACCGGCCATCCAGGCGATCCAGACGTCCGTGGCCGGTGCCGGGACGGCAGCGTCGTCCAACCCCCAGCTGGCCGGCTGGATCGGCACCGTCTTCACGAACCTCGGGGCCAGCATCATCGTCTTCGGCACCTCGATCGTCGCCGGTCTCGCCGCCCTGGCGATCGTCCTGGTCCTGTCCGGGATCCTCTCGTTCTACATGCTCCGGGACGGCGACCAGGCCTGGGCGGCGGTGACGTCACGAGTGCCCGGCTGGCGCCGGCCGCTCGTCGACCGGGCGGGCCGACGCTCCGCCCAGATCCTCGGCGGCTACATGATCGCGACCGGCGGGCTCGGCCTCTTCAACGCGGTGACCGGCTACATCATCATGGTCATCCTCGGCCTGCCGTTCGCCCTGCCGATCGCCATCCTGTCGTTCTTCGGCGGGTTCATCCCGTACATCGGCCAGTTCATCACGACCCTCCTCGCCTTCCTCGTCGCGGTCGCGGTCGGGTCGACCCAGGACATCATCGTCATGGGCATCTATACGGTCGTGATGAACCTCGTCCAGGGCAGCCTCCTCGCCCCGATCGTCTACGGAAAGGCGGTCAGCATCCACCCTGCGATCTGCCTCCTGGCCGCTCCGATCGGCGCGGCACTCGGGGGGATCGTGGGGATGTTCCTCGCGGTGCCGATCATCGGCGTCATCGCCAACACGTGGCGGATCGCCATCGTCGTGTTCGGGGACGAGGAACCGGCCGACATCCAGGTCGCCCAGGACGAGAACGGGATCCTGACCGCCGCCGCGTCGCCGTCGCCGGCTTCGCCGCCCGCCTGACGAAGCGAGCCGCGTCCCTACCTGCTCAGAAGCCGAGCGGCTCCCGCACGAGCACGACCGTGATGCGGCCGGGGAAGTCGGCGTTCACGACGATGAGCTTGTTGATGTGGCTCCGGAGGCCCATGAGGCCCTGCAGCCGCTCGTCCTCGAGCGGGTAGCTGTACTCCTCGATCCGCTGGAAGGCGGTGGCGAGATCCGGGACGATCTTCTGGGCACCGACGACCAGGATCACCCGGCCGGCCCCACTGACGATCGGCCCGAGCTGGCTGCCGCCGAACGAGGCGACGACGAGTCGTCCGTCCTCGGTCACGGCGTGGACGCTGTTGACGAAGACGTCCGGCGCGGCACCGAGCTTGCGGATCTCGCGACCCTCGGTCTGGCGGTCCATCGAGCGGAGGCGCGGTCGCAGCGCGTCGTAGTTGCCGGACTCCTCGATCACGCCGGTGACGCCGATGTCCTGGAGGGTGCGCGAGGCGCCCTGGCCGACCTCGGCGCCTTCGGGTATGCGGTCGAGGACCGCCGACAGCGCCTGGTGGCCGTCGTCGACCACGATGGCCTCGATGCCGTTGGCCTCGAGCGCCGCGCGGGTGCGTTCGATGACCGCGTCCGGTGCCGGGCGGGAGAATTCTTCGTTGACGGGGAGACGCTCGAGCGTCATGGTCGGTGCGGTCATCGCGGGATGGGCTCCTGTGACTAGTTGACAGTGCAACTATCTACCTGATCGGTTGCGCCGTCAACTACCCCGGCCGCTCGGGCGATGACCATGGTGGATCCGCTCGCCGAGCGGACCGCGCCTGGGGAGGGTTCGACTCGATGTGCTGCGTCTTCGCCATCCTGCTGCTGCTCGGGCCGCGGTTCGGGATCTTCTTCTGGTGGATCTACGACCCGGTCCGCTGGAACCTGGTGTTCAGCGGCGGCTTCGTCGTCCCGTTCCTCGGCTTCCTCATCCTGCCGTGGACGACGCTGATGTACGTCGCCGTCTGGTCGATCGGCGGGCTCGATGCGCTGAGCTGGTTCCTCGTCGCGATCGGCTTCATCGCCGACATCGCGAGTTACACCGGCGGCGGCTACGGCAACCGCGACCGGATGTCCGGCTACGCCTCGCGTTACTGAGTGCGGCTGCGGATCGGCCCCCGCGTCCGGTGGGTGACGGCTCAGAGCTTCAGCGAAGATCAACGGCATGAGTTGGAGCGCGGCCTGGTAGCCAGCCGATGCGTCCGAGCGGATCGCCGCCTGGATGGCGATGTCGAGGCCGTCCTTGGCCGCGTGGATCGTGTTCGACGCGTCGAGGTACGCCGGGTAGTCGAGTTGCGGTGAGGTGATGCTCTTGCCCATCGCGGCCGTGAATGCCGCCTGGTCGAGCGGCTTGACGGTGAGGATCACCGAGTCGGAGCCCTGGGTCCAGTCGCATTCGACAGCCGTGCCGGCGGTCTGTTTCGTGCCGGCCGGGAAGGTGACCGACGTCGCCCGGTAGAGCTGGTCGGTCGTCAGCAGCGAGCATGGGTCGTCGGGCACGGGGACGGTCGTCCCCGTCGCGAACGAGGCGAGGTTGGCCCCGTGGCTTGCCGCCGCCGCGTCGGTCGGGGTCGCCTTATCGCCTCCGGCCGGCGAATACGACACGTTGCCACACGCCGCAACGATCAGGGCGACAGCGGCGAGCAGGCCAAGGATCGGGCGGCCCAGGGCCGGCGTTCGCGTGGCTGACATGGCATCCATCGGTCGGAGTCCCTCCTTCGACGCCCGGTGGGCGGTCGGGCCATGGGCGCGACTGACCTGAGCAGCTGTCAGCTTAACCCGCCGATGGCGGCCGCCAGGGCGGCCGAGTGCTTGACGAGGTTCCCTTCCGTGGCGAGCGTCTCGAGGTAGTCGCCGTCGTCGACGACCGTGAGCGGGTCGAGGTCGATCGGCTCGAGGAGGTCCTCGAGCGGCGTCATCGGTCCGCCGCCCATCGGCAGCAGGCCGGTCAGCGCCCCGTCCTCGTCTGGGAGCTCGGGGCGGATCGTGAAGTCGGTCATCTCATCGTGGTCGAGCTCGAGGGTGACGTGCGGCTCGCCGAGGGCGGCGCCCATCTTGGGCTTGGCGAGCTCCGGCAGGTTCGCCAGGGCGTCGCGGAGCCGCTTCGTCGCCGCTGAAAGCTTGACGCCGGCGATCGCCGGATCGACGCCGTCCTGCTGGAGGTCGAGGACCCGGGTGGTCGAGCCGACCCCGACCGTCTCCGTCGGCGTGCCCCGCCCGAGCGCCTTCATGAGTGCCTTCGTGCCGGCCCGGGCCACCCCGTCGATCACGACGAGGTCGACGTCCGTCTCGGTGCAGGTGAAGAGGTGCTCGTAGGGGTCGTGGGTCGCGCCGGCCACGACGAGGATGTCGGCCCGCTTGCCGGTCTCGAGCGAGCCGAGGGCGGCATCCCAGCCGAGGATGCCGGCGGCATCGATGGTGGCCATCGCCAGGAGGTCGCGGTCGGGGATGCCGCCGATCGTCGCGGCGTAGGTGCGGGCGACGCGGAGCTCGAACAGGAGGTTCTTGCTGCCGCTCGGCGACCAGTCGGAGCCGATGCCCATCCGTACCCCGGCGGCCCGGGCGGCGGAGACGTCCGCGGTCCCGCCGTAGAGGAGGAGGTTGCTGAGCGGCGACCAGACCATCGAGGCCTGTTTCGTGGCCATGACGTCGTAGTCGCCCCGGGTCAGCGAGACGCAATGGATGCCGGCCAGGGTGTGGAAGATCGCCCAGTCGCCGTTCTGCAGATGGAGCGCCTCGAAGTGCTTCTCGGCGGTCGGGTCGGTGCCCTCGGCGAGGTGGAGGACGAGGCTCTTCACCGCCTTCTGGCGGGCGAGGAACTTCTCCGCGTCGCGCGCATCGACATCGGGGATCCGGGTTGCGGCGTTGGGCAGCGCCTTGTCCTTGGTCGACTCGACGTTCCGGCAGGCCCCGAAGTAGAGCTTGCGGATGCCGGCGTCCGAGTACAGGGCGATACCCTGCGACGTGGTGGTCCCGCCGAGCAGGCACTTCGCCTCGACGTAGCGGACGACCGCCTCGGGCAGGCCCGGCGTCGTCCCGACGATCTGCATCGGGCCGCTGATGAGCTTGCGGTACGTGTCGCTCATCTTGCCGCTCGACCACTGGTCGCGGTTCGTGAACGGCTTGGGCACGTCCCAGAGCGGCAGGGCGTCGTAGCTCAGGTGGTTGTGGAGCTCGATGAGGCCGGGGTAGATCGTGCCCTTCGTGTCGATCGGGGTGACCGCCTCGAAGCCCGCCGGCGGCTGGGCGGCGGGGGCGGATGCGTCGCGGACGTCGATGATCGAGTCGCCCTTCACGTAGACCACGCCCTGGGTCAGTGGCTGCGCGCCGGCGGCCATCGTCACGACGCGGCCGGCGAGGGCGAACGGCCCGGGGCCGGCCATCTAGCGCGTCCCCTTCGGGGCGGTAGCCGCCGCGGCGGTCACGGCGTCCCCTTCGGGGCGATCCAGCGCAGGGTGTGCTTGTCGTCGGGGCTCGGCCGGTCGACCGAGTTGTTGTGGCGCGGGTGCGCTGTCCGGCCCCAGCTGTCGTCGCCGAGCCAGCTCGGGACGCCGAACGGGAGGTCGCGTGGGGGGATGCGGGCGTAGTCGGCCTCGCGGAAGCTCGATCCGTAATTGGCGATCGTCGGGTCGCCGTCGGGGTCGGGCGTCACCCGCGTCCGGAGGTCGATGATCGCGGCGTGCCAGGCCGTGAGCAGGGCCGCGGTATCGCGGCTGCTCGGGTGGGGGACCCGTGTCACGTGGACGCCCGCCGGGCGGGTCGTCCAGAGGTCGACCGCGTCCTGGGCGTTCGCCCCGAACGCGACGATCTCCTGGAGCGGGTTGCCGCTGGCGGCCGCGTCGTACAAGCCGTTCCGCCAGGTCTTGATGGTGGGATCGGCGAGGACGGTCGGCGCCTGCGGGCCGTGCGACGGGAACAGCGCGTACGTGAACGCGTTGAGGCACAGGTACGAGCTGGTGAGGCCAAGCTTGGTGAGGAAGCCCTGGACCCGCTGGCCGGCGTCGCCGACGAGCGTCCGGCCGGCCACCCGCTCGGTCGGCCCGGGGTCCGACGCGATGCACAGCACCCGGGCCGAGCCATCGAGCCGCCCGCGGTAGAAGATCGGGCCCCAGTCGTACCAGAAATGCTGCTTGAACGAGCCGTAATCCGGCGAGTTGGCGAACCGCGTCGCATACGCCGCCGGCGGCCCCGGATCGAAGTCGGCCATCGTCTCCCCCTCGCGAAGTCCGGCCACCTTCGCCGATGGCCGTCTTGGCGGCGTCTGGGGCTCGTGACCGCGCCTCGCGAGGGCTAGAGTTCGGCGGGCGACTGGCCTAGGGTGGCGATCGCATGGAGTTCCACGCTGGATACCGTCGTCGCGGCCGTGCTGGGAACGGCCGTCGTTCTATCGGGAACGTTCGTCGCGATGCGGCTGTATGCATCCGGCTCGATATCGCGCGTCGTGTGCGCCCTGATCAGCGGCGCGAGCCTTGCCATACCGCTCGTGGCCTGGTCCTGGCTCGACTCGACCGGCGGCCCTGCCTGGCTTGTTCTGTTGATCGCAGCTCTGCCCGTCGTGAGCGGCGGAGTCATGGCGTATCTCATCGCGCCATACGTCGCCGACAGCATCTCGCAGGACGATTGAGCCACAGGGAATCTTCAATGACTGATGACCTGATGCCCGACATAGAGGACGTGATCCGTGAGGTCGTATCGGGGCGAACGGTGATGGGGGCGGCCAGTCTGGCGGAGTTGCTGAACGAGATCGACTACCGACTCCGGGTCGTGCCGAGTCCGGCCATCCTCGACGTCGCGATCGGCCATCTCAACGACAAGGGCGTCATCGGGCTGATCGCCGGGGCGGGATACGTCGACGGCCGATCCGCCGGGGTGGCGCGGGCGCCGGATCTTCCGTCAGGTCAGGGCGGCGTCGCAGGTCGGGTCAGCTGGCGCGCGACGGAGGTCGAGGGACCACGACCGAGCACGCCGGTGCTGGTGGCGGCGATACCCATCGCCGGAGAGGTCGCGACTCGAGATGAGTGGCAACGCGCGGAATTGGTCGCGATGGTGATGACCGACGCACTCAGGATCCAACGACGGTCGACCACCGTCCCGTGGATCCGGGAACGACCTCGACGTCTCGAGTTCGAACTCTTTGCGACCGCGAATGACGACCCACGTCGGTTGCACCGAATGGTGACGGCGATCTTCGAGTCAGCGGCGCCTGCGGGCAGCGAGCTGAACCCGATCCCGCTGCCCCTGCCGTGAACCCCCCCGGCGTTCGTTGACGGGTCGAGACCGGCGGCCGTACGATAATCCCGAGCAGATCGCTCGGATTTGAGGATCGATCCCCTGGCTGCGACCGCCCCACCCCACCGTCAGCAGTTCCACGGCAGCGGTGCCGTCTCGTTCAGCACCAAGGGCGAGTACGGCGTGCGCCTGATGGTCCAGCTCGGTCGGCACTACGGCCGCGGGCCGGCCAGCCTCGCCGAGATCGCCGCCGCCGAGGATCTGCCCCGGGCGTACCTGGAGCAGCTCGTCATGAGCCTTCGCGATGCCGGCCTCGTCACGAGCACCCGCGGCGCGCACGGCGGTTACGAGCTGACCCGGACCCCCGCCGACACGAAGATGAGCGACGTCCTGCGGGCCCTCGAGGGGCCGATCGCGCCGATGATGTGCGCGACCGACGATCCCGAGCATGGCCTCGTCTGCGACCGGACATCGTCGTGCACCGTCAACCTCCTGTGGGTCCGCGTCCGCGACGCCATCGCCGGCGCGCTCGAGGGCATGACCCTGGCCGACCTCGTCCCGCCCCGCCACGAGCTCGTCTCGATCGGGGCTGCGACCGCCGCGACGAGCACCACCACCCCGACCCCGACCACCTAGTCCTACCGGAGCCTGATCAGATCGTGACCGACTCGACCGCCACGCCGACCCCCGCACCGACCGCCGAGCCGGTGGACCAGCACCTGGTCATCCGCGGCCTCCGCGTCGCCCCGCTTGCCCACCCCGACCAGGAGATCCTGGCCGGCATCGACCTCACGGTCGGCAAAGGCGAGGTCCACGCGATCATGGGGCCGAACGGCTCGGGCAAGACGACCCTCGCCTACGCCCTGATGGGCCACCCGGCCTACCTCGTCACCGGCGGTTCGGTCACCTGGAAGGGCCGCGACGTCCTCAAGCTGTCGCCCGACAAGCGCTCGCGACTCGGCCTGTTCCTCGCCTTCCAGTACCCGACGGCGATACCCGGTCTCAGCGTCGCCTCGTTCATCCGCTCGGCGCTCAACGCGAAGCTCCAGGGCGTCGACAAGACCGGCGACGTCGACCCGACCGACCCGGCTCGCGGCGGCATCAGCATGCGCGACTTCCGGAACCAGATGCGCGAGACGTTCGCCCTCCTGAAGATGGACGAGGGCTTCGCGACGCGATACGTGAACGACGGCTTCTCGGGCGGCGAGAAGAAGCGCCTCGAGATGCTCCAGATGGCGGTCCTCAAGCCGGAGATCGCGATCCTCGACGAGACCGACAGCGGCCTCGACATCGACGCCCTGCGGATCGTGGCCGAGGGCGTCAACGCGATGCTGAGCCCGGAGATGGGCGTCCTCCTCATCACCCACTACCAGCGCCTGCTCAACTACATCACCCCCGACGTCGTGCATGTCCTGGCCGCCGGCCGGATCGTCACGTCGGGCGGCAAGGATCTCGCCCTCCGACTCGAGGACGAGGGCTACGGCCCGATCCTTCGCGAGGCCGGCCTCGAGACGAACGTTCCCGACGAGGCGCTGACGCTGCCGCGCGAGCCGGTCGAGGTCGCCTCCTAGGCGCCATGGCGATCGCCGAGTCGTCCGCTCGCTCGTCCGCCGTGGCTCCCGGTTCGGTCGGCGCGGCCGGCGTGGCCGCCGACCCGCGCGGCCCGCTCGACGCCCACGCGCTCCGGGCCGACTTCCCGATCCTCTCGACCAAGGTCCACGGCCACCCGCTCGTCTACCTCGACTCGGCGTCGTCGAGCCAGAAGCCCGAGGTCGTCCTCGACGCGATGGACGGCTTCTATCGCGGCTACAACGCCAACGTCCACCGCGGCATCTACGAGATCGGCGAACGGGCGACGGCGGCCTATGAGGCGGCCCGCGTCTCGGCCGCCCGGTTCATCAACGCCCCGGACTCCCGCGAGGTCGTCTTCACCCGCAACGCGACCGAGGCGATCAACCTCGTCGCCTACTCGTGGGGCCGGCGGAACATCGACCGCGGCGACGCGATCGTCCTCACCGAGATGGAGCACCACGCCAACCTCGTCCCCTGGCAGCTTCTGGTCCAAGAGCGCGACGGCGACCTCGAGTTCATCCCGATCACCGACGACGGCATCCTCCGCCTCGACGTTTTCGAGGTGCTCCTGCGGCTCCGGCCGAAGCTCGTCGCGTTCACCCAGGTGTCGAACACGCTGGGCACCATCAACCCGGTCCGCGAGATGGTCGAGATGGCCCATGCGGCCGGCGCGCTCGTCCTCATCGACGGCGCCCAGGCCGTCCCCCACATCCCGGTCGACGTCCAGGAGCTCGGCTGCGACTTCTACGCGCTGAGCGGCCACAAGATGCTCGGCCCGACGGGTTCCGGCGTGCTCTGGGCGCGGCGTGAGCTGCTCGAGGCGATGCCGCCCTTCCTCGCCGGCGGCGAGATGATCCGCGAGGTCCACCTCCGCCGGTCCGATTTCAACTCGATCCCCTGGAAGTTCGAGGCGGGCACGCCGGATATCGCCGCCGCGATCGGGCTCGGGGCGGCCGCCGAGTACCTCGGTGGTCTGGGGATGGATCGGGTCGCGGCGCACGAGCGTGAGCTCGTCACGTACGCGCTCGACATCCTGGCGCGGGAGGTCCCGGGGATCGTCCTGTACGGGCCGCCGGCGGAGCTGCGCGGCGGGGTCGTGCCGTTCAACCTGCCGGGCATCCATTCGCACGATGTGGCCCAGGTCCTCGATCGGTCCGGCGTATGCGTCCGGGCCGGCCACCACTGCACGATGCCGCTCCACGAGCGGTTGGATCTCGCGGCGACCGCGCGCGCCTCGTTCAACGTCTACTCGACCCGCGAGGACGTCGACGCCCTCGTCGTCGGCCTTAACGAGGTGCTGCGGGTCTTCGGCAGCGTCGCCTGACCGTTCGGCGGTCCGGTGGAGGCTCGGGTCCCTCGCGATCGGCATCTCGCGACTGCCATTTGCGCCGGGTACGAGCGTTAGGCGCCGAACTGCCGCCAGGCGCTGCCATATGCTCCGTATCCGATCACTAAGCACCCGCCGCGAGCGCCGGGCTCGCCCCACATAGTCGGAGTTAGCCGCTAACGGCTAACCGGTAGGCCGAATCGCCGTCCCGCGGCCCCCAAACGGTGGCCTCCGGCGGCCCCCGGCCACTCAACGATCGCCGGCGAGTCATATGGCAGCCGATCGACCGCGCCAGGCGGCGAGTGATCGCCCGCGAGTCATTCGGCAGCCGATCGCGAGACAACCCGCGCCCCACGGCCGGGCCCGCGCCCGGCCCTCCGCCGCGCCCGCCGCGGACCATATCCGACCTTGCTGGTCGGGATTGGCCGAGCGCGCTACACTCGGGACAGAGATGGACGATCTGTACCGCGACTACATCCTCGAGCACAGCCGGCGGCCCCACAACTTCGGGGTCATCGACGAGCCGAGCGCGAGCTACGAAGGCAGCAACCCGCTGTGCGGCGACCGGATCACGCTCCAGATCGGCGTCGACGGCGACACGGTCGCGCGGGTCGGCTTCACCGGCCGCGGCTGCGCGATCAGCCAGGCCAGCGCGAGCCTCCTGACCGACGAGATCAAGGGCAAGCCGCTGGCCGAGGTCGAGGCGTTCCGCGCCGACGACCTGCTCGACCTGCTCGGGATCGATATCAGCCCGGCCCGACTCAAGTGCGCGATGCTCAGCCACGACACGCTGCGGCACGCGCTCGCCGAGCTCGACGGCGACGCGCCGGCGACGAGCGACGGGCCGGCCGCGGCCGCCAACGAACAGCCGACCGCCGAGACGGCCGAGGCGCGACGATGACCGCCACGATCCACCACTGCAGGTGTAGCAGGCCGGCCTGAGTGCCGGACCGACCGCCAGCGGCCACGACGCCGACCACCCGCCCAACCGCCCTGACGCGACCCACGTCAGCCCGTCGAACCACCGGAGCCACGATCACCCACATGCCACGAACGTACGCCGAGCTTCTCCGCGAAGCCCGCGCCCAGGTCCCCCAGGTCACCGCCCTCGAGGCCGACAAGGCCCGCCAGGACGAGCCCGACCTCACTATCGTCGACGTCCGCGAGGATTCCGAGTGGGAGCAGGGCCACATCCCGGGCGCGATCCACATCTCAAAGAGCTACGTCGAGCAGGAGATCGAGGGCGCGGTCCCCGATCGCGACCGACCGGTCGTCCTGTACTGCGCCGGCGGCGTCCGATCGCTCTTCGCCGGCCAGGCCCTTCAGGCCCTCGGCTATACGAACGTCCGCTCGATGACCGGCGGCTTCCAGGACTGGAAGAGCAAGGGCCTCGCCTGGTCGATCCCGGCCGTCCTCGATCACGAGCAGAAGCAGCGCTACAGCCGCCACCTCCTCATGCCCGAGGTCGGGACCGACGGCCAGGTGAAGCTCCTCGACTCGAAGGTCCTCCTCATCGGCGCCGGCGGGCTCGGCAGCCCGGCCGCCCTGTACCTCGCCGCGGCGGGCGTCGGGACGATCGGCATCGTCGACTTCGACGTCGTCGACCTCTCGAACCTCCAGCGCCAGATCATCCATACGACCGACCGGGTCGGGACCAAGAAGGTCGAGTCGGCGCGGCTGACCATCAACGCCCTCAACCCCGATGTGAAGGTCGTCGCCCACGAGGAGATGCTCACCGACGCCAACGTCGAGCGGATCATCGCAGGCTACGACGTGATCCTCGACGGGACCGACACGTTCGAGACCCGCTACACGCTCAACGACGCGGCCGTCATCGCCGGCATCCCGGTCGTCCACGCCTCGGTCTACCGGTTCGAGGGCCAGCTCACGGTCTTCAAGCCGTTCGACGGCCCGTGCTACCGCTGCCTCTACCCGACCCCGCCGCCGCCCGAGCTCGCCCCCGGTTGCTCGGTCGCCGGCGTCCTCGGCGTCGTACCGGGGATCATGGGCCTGCTCCAGACGAACGAGGTCCTCAAGCTCCTCCTCGGCATCGGCGACACGCTCGTCGGGCGGTTGCTCCTGTTCGACGCCCTCGATGCGTCGTTCACCGAGCTCAGGCTCCGCCGCGACCCGGCCTGCCCGGTCTGCTCCGACGCGGCCGTCGAGGCTCGCGCGGCCGGCCGGCCGCTGGCTGTCGCCGGGGTGGCCGACGCGGCGCCGTTCGTCCTCGAGGTCCGACCGTGACCGCCGTCCGCATCCCGCCGGTCCTCCGCTCGAACGTCGGCGGGGCCAAGGAGGTCGCGGTCTCGGGCACGACCGTGGGGGAGGCACTGACCTCGCTCGTGACCCAGCACCCGGGGCTCCGCGACCAGCTCCTCACCGATGACGGCGGGTTGAACCGGTTCGTCAACGTCTACCTCGACGGCCAGGACATCCGCTACCTCGAGGAGCTGGCCACGCCCGTCGCCGAGCACGACCAGATCATCGTCCTGCCGGCGATGGCCGGCGGCTGACGTGACGGCGGTCGAGCCGACGCACGGCGCGGCGGCCGCCACCGGCCGGTTCGACTCCATCCTCGACACGGTAGGCCACACCCCGCTGGTCGAGATCGCCCGCCTCGCGCCGCGCTCGTCGGTCCGGCTGTTCGCCAAGCTCGAGATGATGAATCCGACCGGGTCGGTGAAGGACCGGGCGGCGAAGTACCTGGTCGAAGACCTCGAACGGTCCGGCCGGCTCGGGCCCGACTCGATCATCCTCGAGCCGACGTCCGGCAACACCGGCATCGCCCTCGCGATGATCGCCCGCCGCAAGGGCTATCGGATCGCCCTCGTGATGCCCGACAACGTGACCCCGGAGCGGCGCGACGTCGCCCGGCTGTTCGGCGCCGAGATCGTCGACTCACCGGGCGCCGAGGGGAGCAACGGCGCGATCCGTCTCGCCCGTCGGATGGCGGCGACCGACCCGCGCTACGTCATGCCCGACCAGTACGCCAACCCGGCCAATCCGCGGGCTCACTACGAGACGACGGGCCCGGAGATCCTCGACGCCTGCCCCGAGATCGATGCGTTCGTGGCCGGCCTCGGGACGGGCGGCACGCTCATGGGGGTCGGCCGATATCTCCGCGAACGCAAGCCGGCGGTGAAGATCTACGCCGCCGAGCCGATGCCCGGAGAGAACGTCCAGGGCCTTCGCTCGCTCGAGGACGGGTTCGTCCCGGAGATCTTCGATCCGAGCATGCTCGACGGGAAGTATCTCGTCTCGAACCGCGACAGCATCGCCGCGCTCCGGGAGCTCGTCGACTTCGAGGGGATCTTCGCCGGGCCGTCGAGCGGGGCGGTCGTCGTCGCGGCGCGGCGGGTCGGACAGGCGCTGGCCGCGTCGCCGACCGGCGGCGGGACGATCGTCGCGTTGCTGCCCGATGGCGGCTGGAAATACCTCTCGGCCGGCACGTTCAGCCGCGACCTCGACGAGATGGAGGCCGACCTCGAGGGCGGCGTCCACTGGTGGTAGAGCGGTCCGCGACGGGCTCCGAGCCGGCAGTGCCCGGGGCCGCCCCGACCGGACACCCGGGCCCGGCCGAGATCGTCGTCCACGAGGTGCTCCGCGAGGCGCTCATCGAGCACGCCCGCCGCGAGTACCCGAACGAGGCCTGCGGCATCGTCGTCGGCGACCGCAACGCGGCCGATGGTGGGGTCGCCCTCCGCTTCGCCGCCACCCGGAACGAAGCCGCGTCCCCGCTCCGCTATCGGATCGACGCGGCGGATCTCCTTCGCCTGACGATCGAGACCGACGACGCCGACGAGGTCTTTTGGGCGATCGTCCATTCGCACGTCCGCTCGCCGGCCGTTCCCTCACCGACCGATATCCACGGCGCCCAGTACCCGGATGCGCTGTACATCCTCGTGTCGCTCGCCGACTCCGAGGCTGACCCGGCGACCGGCGACCGGTCCGTCCGGGCGTGGCGGATCGTCGACGGCGCCTCGCACGAAGTCTCGATCAGGCGGGAACCGTGACCGGGTCGTCTCAGCAGGTCGACGCCGGCGTGCACTCGGTGTCGGGGATCCGCCCCGCCTTCGGGCGGCTCGTGCCCATCGCCATCGGCATCGCCGTCCTCGTCGTCGGCACCGTGGCCGGCTGGGACGGCGGGATCATCACCGCGATCGCCACCCCGCCGATCATCGTCCGGGCGGGCCTGACCGCCGTGGCGGTCGTCGCAGGGCTGCGACTGCTCGGCGGTGCCATAACCCGGATCGAGGCATCCGAGCCGACGCCGGAGGCTTACCGAGACCTCGTCTCACTGACCCGTGGCATCCGACTGGCGTTCCTCGCCGTCGCCGCCTTCGCCGCCGCCGTAGGCTGGTTCCTCGGCAGCGCCCTGCCGCTCGTCGTCGCCTTCATCATCGCCGGCGTCGACGTCGTCGAGACCTCGTTCCTCCTCGTCGTGGTGGCGACCCGGCGAGAGGCCTAGTCTCGGCCACCGGCCTGGAGCCGGGCCAGGAGGGACTCGAGCGTCGGGGTCGAGCCGAGGCCGAGGGCTGCGCCGATCCGCGCCGCCGGTGGCGGCTCGAGACCCGCGGTCCGCAGGAGCGCGGCCCGGTCGGGCGCGAAGACCGCGTCGGGCGGCCCATCGGCGACGACCGTACCGCCGCGCATGACGACGATGCGCGCGAAGTGACGGGCGGCGAACTCCATGTCGTGGGTGATCGCGACCACGGTCCGGCCGGAGCGGGCGAAGGCGTCGACGACCGCCCCGACCCGGCCGACGCCGGGTCCGTCCTGGCCGGTCGTCGGCTCGTCGAGGACGAGGGCGGCAGGATCCATCGCGAGCACGCTCGCCAGTGCGACGAGCTTGCGCCGCGAGAGGTCGAGGTCGTACGGGTTGGTCTTGCGGACGTCGACCAACCCGACGGCGGCCAGCGACGCCTCGACAGCCGCCACGACGACCCCCGACGGACGGCCGAGATTCCGCGGTCCGAACGAGACCTCCCGCTCGACCGATCGGTCGAACAGCTGGTCGTCGGGGTTCTGGAACACGAAGCCGACGGTGGCCGCCAGCTCGTGGATCGGCCGGTCGTGGACATCCTCGCCGTCGAGCGTCACCCGCCCGCTCGTCGGCCGGAGGAGCCCGTTGAGGTGCTTCACGAGGGTCGTCTTGCCCGAGCCGTTCTGACCGACGATCGCGACGGTCTCGCCGGGCTCGATCGACAGGGACACGCCGCGGAGCGCCTCCACTCCGGTCGGATAGCGATGGACGAGGTCCTCCACGGCGATCCGCGTGGGGATCCGCTCCGGCGATGGCGTCCATTCGATCGCCTCGTCGGGGGCGCTGTGGTCCGCGGCCGCGTCCCGGCCGGGCGAGCGCACGCTCGCCCGAAGAGCAGCCGCGATCGCCGCCTCGTCGAACGCCCGGCTCGGATCGACCCCGGCCGCCTCGGCCAGGCGAACCAGGGTGGGCGCAGTGAGGCCGATCGGCCTGAGGCGCTCGCTCGAAAGGGCCCGCCCGGGGATGTCGTCGACGACGACTCGTCCCGCGTCGAGCACCGCGCACCGACCGAGGCCCCCGAGGACCGCCGGATCGTGCTCGGCGCAGAGGATCCCCGTGCCGTCGTGGGCGAGCTCGGCCAGCAGCGCGGCGACGGCAGACGTCCCGGCGGGGTCGAGCTGGGCGGTCGGTTCGTCGAGGACGAGGAGGCCGGTGCCCATCGTCACGATGCTGGCGATGGCGACCCGCTGCTGCTCACCGCCGGACAGGGCGAACGGCTCGCGATCGGCGAGCCCGGCGATGCCGAGTCGATCCAGGACGGCGTCGATGCGCCCATCCATCTCGGCACGCGGCAGGCCGAGGTTCTCGAGGCCGAAGGCGAGTTCCTCGCGGACCGTGAGCTTCGAGGCCGACAGCTGGTTGGCCGGCGTCGAGAAGACGATGCCGACCTTTCCGAGGAGTGCCCGGCCGTCGGACGTCTCCAGGGCGATGCCGCCGAGCGCAGCCCGGCCGGCGACCTTCGCCTTGACGACACGCGGGATGAATCCGGCGGCGAGGAGGGCGAGGGTCGACTTCCCCGCCCCGGTCCGGCCGGCGACGCCGATCCGGTCGCCCGGCCGAACGGTCAGATCGACCCCGTCGAGGGCGGGCTGACGGCTACCGACGTAGCGGACGCCGACCGATTCGAGGACGAGGTCGGCGGCCTGCGCTTCGGGCGCCTCCGCCGCGATCATCGGCCGAACCCGGTCACGGCCGCCACGAGCACGCCGACCATCGCGAGCAGGATCGCGATCCGGAGCCAGCGATCACCCGGTGGATCGGCCACCACCCGGTAGGCGGTTCGGCCCGGACGCGCCCCGAAGCCGCGAGCCTCGAGGGCGAACGTCCGCTCCCGGACGTCGACGAGCGAGCCGAGGAGGACCGGCCCGACGAGCGGCACGAGGGCCCGGATGCGGTGGCCGAACGAGCCCGTGGTGGCGAGGCCGCGAGCCTGCTGGGCGTCGAGGATCGAGCCGGCCCGTTCCTGCATCCGGGGGACCATCTGGACCGCCGACAGGACGATGAAGGCGATGCGGTGGCTCGCCCCGCGGGCGACGAGCGACTCGAGGAGGTCGTCGGCGAGGGTCGTGAAGAGGAACTCGACGAGGACGAGGAAGGCGACGATGAGGCGGCCGGCCGAGACGAGGCCGAACGTCAGGCCTTCGCGGGTGACGGCGATCGGGCCGACGGCGAAGAGGCGGTCCGTCGCTCCCGGGAAGAAGAGGCCGTTGATGATGATGATCGAGGCGACGAGGACGGCCGGGATGCGAAGGGCCCGGAGGATGTCGCCACCGAGGCCGGTCGACCAGGCGACGACGACGAGGCCGGCGAAGAGCACCGGCAGGGCGATGACGGGCAGGAGGAACGCGGCAAGGAGGACGAGCGCGACGGCGAGGATCTTGGTGAACGGATTGCGTCGATGGAGCCAGCTCGTTCCGGCCCGGTAGTAGCCGGTCGCGGTCGACATCGCGCCTCGTCAGGCGGTGGGCTGCGGGCGGCCGGGCTGCGGGCAGCCGGGCTGTCGGAGGCCGGGCCGGCGGCGGCGCGGCCTCACTCGGCGACCGTCGTCTCGCCGCGGCTGAACATCGTCCGGACCGTCAGCGGCAGCGCCCCGAGGATGAGGAAGACGATGGTGTACGAGATCGTCTTGTCGAGCGGGTCGCTCGTGAGTCCCTGGGCGAAGGCCGACTCGAAGACGTTGAGGCCGAGCGTCCGGAAGAGGGCGACGAGCGCATCGGTGCCGCCGCCGGTCACCCCGCCGAAGACGCCGGCCGCGATCGGTGCCGAGATGGCCGCCGCCACCAGGCCGGTCGTGAAGCCGCCGATCCAGACGGGGAAGAAGCGGGCGTTCTCACCCCGCCGTGCCCAGCTGAAGGCGAGCGCGCCGACGATCACAGCCACGACGAGCGCGCCGACGAGCCCGAGCGGATCGGCCAGGGCGAGGCCGGACAGGTTCCAGCCGAAGAGGAAGGAGTCCGGCGTGCCGTCCGCCTTGACGCCGGTCACGGTCGAGAAGTAGCCGGACGGGCTGAACAGGAGGCGCAAGATCGCGAACAGGAGGGCGAAGGCGGCGATGCCGGTCGCGGCGCTGAGGTACGTCCGGATCCGGGGGTCCTCGGCCGTGAACCGGAAGATCGTCCGGTCGGAGAGCCAGGCGACGACCACGCCGATGGCGATGATCGCGACACCGATGACGACGAACCGGTTCTGGTTGTCGGTCGCGGTGTTCGGGTCGGACGCGCCGAGGTCGGGCAATCCGATCGTGTTCTGGACGACGAGCAGGGCGACGGCCGCCGCCGCGACGCCGAGGGCAAGGGCGAGGAACTGCCCGACCCGCGAGTCGTCGGCCCGGATGCGGAAGACGCCGCGAGCCGACCAGAAGCCGGCCATCAGCCCGATGACGCCGGCGACCGGGGCGAAGAAGGCGATCGTCGGACCGGCGCCGCCGGGGACCGGCAGGATCGACCAGATGAGGTTGGCGAGGATCCCCGTGATGGCGCCGGCCCACGGTCCGGCGAGGGCGCCGACGAGGACCGTCCCGATGGAGTCGAGGTAGATCGGCAGGCGCAGGGCCGTGACGAGGGCGCCGATCGTGACGTTGATGGCGATCGCGACCGGGATGAGGGCGATGGTCGCCGTCGAGAAGTCACGCGAGCGGCTCGCGACGACGGCGAGGAGCACGACCGCGACGATGAGCCCGAGGAGATAGAAGAGCTGGATCTGGGGGATGCAGTCGGTCGTCTGGCCTTCGGCGCAGATCGTCAGCCAACTGAGGCTCATGGCCCGGATCCTCCTCGCGCGCTCGCAGGCGTCCGTCGCCTCTCCCAAGGCACCGGGCGTTCCTGGACTCTCCCTCAGCCCTCAGAGTGACACGTTCGACCGGCGCTCCGCCATACCCCCGACCCGTTCGATGAACCGATCGAGGAAGCCGGCAGCGTCGGCCGCCACCGCGACCTCGCAGTTCGGCGGCCGGCCGCTGAGGCCCCGCCAATCCGCCACGGTCTCGCCGGTCGTGATCGATCCGTGGGTCTCGACGTCGACGTGGAGCGCCTTCGCGGTGACGAGGCCCGGATCGAGAGCGGCCGCCAGGGCTAGCGGATCGTGGATGAACGCGCCATAGAAGCCGTCGTAGCGGGCGTGGAACTCCATGTAGAAACGGAGGGCGTCGGCGAGGTAGCGGACGATAGGGTTCGAGGCCACGCTCCGGCTCGTCCGCATCGGGTCCTCGCCGCGGGCGAGAGCGATCGAGTCGTCGGGCCGGCTGCCGGCCCGCCGGGCGAGGGCGACGAGATGCTCGGGCTCGAACCTCGCCTGCTCGGTCACGTCGAGTCCGAGGGCGAGCGGGAGGGTGCCCGGCGGCCGATCCGCGAACGCGCGGAAGGCGATCCGGGCTGCCTCGGGGTCGCAGTGGATGTTCCATTCCTCGCGCGGGGTCGTGTTGCCGGCGACCCGGAAGCAGCCGCCCATGAGGACCCAGCGGCGGAGGAGGCGAGGGAGCTCCGGCTCCAGGAGCACGGCGAGGGCGATATCCGTCAGCGGGCCGAGGGTCACGAGGGTCACCTCGCCGGGCCGTCGGCGGACGATGTCGAGGATGACGTCGACGCCGTGCCTATCGGACAGGGGCCGGGTCGGCGGGGACAGCTCGGCGTGGCCGATACCTCGCGGACCGTGCGTTTCGGGCGTCGTCTCGAGCGGTCGCATGAGCGGCGTCGGGCGGCCGATGGCGACCTCGATGTCGGTCCTGCCGGCGAGCTCGAGGACCGCCAGCGTGTTCTCGGCGACCTGCGCCGCGGCGACGTTGCCCGAGCAGCAGGTCACCGCGAGGATGTCCGCCTCGGGGCTCGCACAGGCATACAGCAGGGCGAGGCTGTCGTCGATGCCGGTGTCGCAGTCGATGATGATCGGCAGTCTCTCGGCCACGGGCCGATGCTAGCCGATGTCGGCGGGGTTACGGCGCGCGTCGGTGGCCGTCGGCGTTTCGTGGGTGGCCGTCGGCGTTTCGTCGGGGATCGCGGCTCCGCGGCGGACGAAGCGGAAGCGGCGGGCCGGTCGTTCCGTGCCGACCCGCAGTCGCCGGGCCCAGGTAGAGCGGAGGCCGGCAAGGTCGGCCGGGCCGAGGTCCTCGCAGCGGTCGAGCACGAGGTCGTGCCTGGTGAAGGCTGCAACGATCCTGGACGTGTCGTCACCGTCGAGGAGTCCCGGTTCCCGGCCCTCGACCGCATCGCGGGCGGTGAGCGAGAGCGTCAGCTCGAGCGCGCCGGCGGGCCCGACGAGTCGGGCGATGGCAGTCGTCATCGCCTCGTCGAGACCGAGCCCACCACGGAGCAGCGAACCCCACGGGAAGCGGACCGAAACGAGGTCGGCGACAGCGTCGAGCTCGGCCGGAAGCTGGTCCACGCCGGAGGCGACGAAGATCGCGTTGGGGTGACCACCGCGGGCGGGCGGGCGTGCGGCACGACGAGACGCCTCGGCCATGGCCAGGGCGTCTGCGTCGACGCCGATGGCGAAGGTCGAGGGATCCGCGGCCTCGAGGAGGACGGCTCGGCCGTCACCGGTCCCGAGGTCGACGAGGACCCGTTGATACTGCCGGGCCAGAGCGGTCAGTTAGCCGACGTCCACCTCGGTGATCCGTCGACCGGTCACGATGCGCATGGCGGGCAGTCTAGCGCGCGCGTCCATCCGATCCGTCCAGCGGCGGTGCCCACCTGCCCGCTCGCCGCTCCGACGCCCGAGGGCTGTCACATGCGCGCCATTCGAGCGTTATCCGACGGAAGGCGTCGATCGACTGCCATATGTCGCACATGGGATCGTTGGACGTCGCCCGCGGCCTATCCGCTGCCATATGTCGCACATAGGATCACTAGGCGGCGTTTGGGCGTGCTGGACGGGTCGGTGGCGGCCGTGCCATGAGGGCGCCATCCGTTGCGGGGCTTCGGCGAGCTGCTTAACGATCACCCGCGGCGCATATGGCAGCCGGACAGGCGGTCGACCGCCGCTGAACCACACGGCACCCTGCCTAACGATCACCCGCGGCGCACATAGCAGCGGCGGGCAGGCGTCTTGTCGCCGCCCGCCCTCCGGCACCTATTCTTGGCGCGATGAACGAGAGCCGGCTGACCGACGGCCCTGCCGCCACGACCGCGGCCCGACCGATCCTCGCGTACCCGAAGCGTCCGCTCGTCGTCCTCGAGTACGACCCCGAGTGGGCCGAGGTCGCCGGCCGCCTCATCGCCCTCATCCACGAGCTACGGCCGGGCCTCGACGTCCGCCACGTCGGCAGCACGTCGGTGCCCGACCTGCCGGCCAAGCCGATCATCGACCTCAATCTCGTCGCGCCGCCCGCCGAGATCGCGGGCATCGCCGAGGACCTCAACCACTTGGGGTTCCAGCGCCAGACGAGCCTCTCGGGTTTCCCGCCGACCCGGCCCCTCCTCCTCGGGGGGATCGAGCACGAGGGCACCATCTACCAGGTCCATGCCCACGTCATCCCCACCGAGGGGTTCTGGGCGCCGGAAGCGCGACGCAACCTCGCCCTCCGTGACGCCCTCCGGGCGGATCCGGAACTACGTGAGCGCTATGCGGCGGTGAAGCGCGAGATCGTCGCGGCCGGCATCACCGACACGATCCGCTACTCGTTCCGCAAGACCGCCGCGATCCGCGCCATCCTGGCCGACATCGGCGCGGCGGATCCCCCGCTGGCGCCCGGCTCGACGATCGGCATCCTCGGTGGCGGCCAGCTCGGCAGGATGCTCGCGATGGCCGCCCGGTCGCTCGGCTACCGGGTCGCGATCCTCGACCCCGACCCCGATTGCCCCGCCAGTCCCGTGGCGGATCAACGGTTCGTGGCCGGCTATTCGGACGTGGCGGCCGGTCTGGAGCTCGCTGCCGTGAGCGACGTCGTGACCTGCGAGCTCGAGCATGTCGGTTACGCCGTCGTCGAGGCAATCGACGGCGGACGACTCTGCCGGCCGGGGGTCTACGCGATCGCGGTCACCCAGGACCGGCTGGCGGAGCGGCGGTTCCTCGACACGGTCGGCGCCGCGGTGGCGCCGTGGCGCGAGGTCCGGACGATCGACGATCTCCGTGCCGGCGCTGCCGAGCTCGGCTTTCCGCTGCGGCTCAAGGCGGCCCTCGGCGGCTACGACGGTCGGAGCCAGGTCCGCCTGGCGGGCGCTGCCGACATCGAGCCGTCGTTCATCGCCCTCGCGGCATCGGCCGGGGCG
Organism: uncultured Chloroflexia bacterium; assembly: GCA_963745405.1. Lineage (GTDB taxonomy): Bacteria > Chloroflexota > Limnocylindria > Limnocylindrales > CSP1-4 > C-114. The sequence goes on from CAVUWY010000002.1 coordinate 1,430,873, forward strand.
GCCGGCCTCCTCCTCGAGCGGGAGCTTGATTTCCTCGTCGAATGCTCGGTCGTCCTCGCCCGGGACGCGGTCGGTCGGTCCGTCGCCTATCCGGTCGCCCTCAACCGCCACGACGAGGGGATCCTCATCGAGTCGGTCGCTCCGGCTCCACCGCCGATCACGCCGGAGATCACCGCCCGGGCGCAGGCCCTGGCGGCCGACCTGGCGATGGAGCTAGATCTCGAGGGGACGCTCACCGTGGAGCTGTTCCTCCTCGGGGATGGTTCGCTCGTCGTCAACGAGCTGGCACCGCGGGTCCACAACAGCGGCCACTGGACGATCGACGGCGCCGCGACGAGCCAGTTCGAGCAGCACATCCGGGCGATCGCCGGCCTGCCGCTGGGCGACCCCTCCGCCCACGGTGCGACGGCGATGGTCAACCTGCTCGGGACGGGCGCGCGTCGTCCGGCCCGATTGGTCGGGACGCGCGCGGCGCTCGCTGATCCCGGCGCGCACCTCCACGTGTACGACAAGCGCGAGGTCTTCGAGCGCCGCAAGATGGGCCACGTCACGGTGGTCGCCGCTGCCGGCGAGCAGGCCGATGCGCTCGCCCGGGCGCGCCGGGCCGTGGAGGCGCTGAGCTTCGAGGAGGATACGTGAGCGAGGATCAGCCGAGCGCTGCCCCGATCGTCGGGGTCGTCGGCGGCAGCCGATCGGACTTCCCGATCCTCGAGCGGGCGGTCGCCCAGCTCATGGAACTCGACATCCCCTGCGAGCTCCGGGTCGTATCGGCCCACCGGACTCCCGATTGGATGTTCCGTTACGCCGAGGAGGCCGCCGGGCGGGGGCTCCGGGTCATCATCGCCGGCGCCGGCGGGGCCGCCCACCTGCCCGGGATGCTCGCGGCCAAGACGCTCCTGCCGGTGATCGGCGTGCCGATTCCCCTGGGCCAGCTCGACGGGCTCGATTCGCTGCTCTCGATCGTCCAGATGCCGCGCGGCGTCCCCGTCGCGACCGTCGCCATCGGCAACGCCGAGAACGCCGCCCTCCTGGCGGCACGGATCATCGGCCTCGACGACACGCGGGTCGCGGCCGCCCTGGCCGCCCACCGGGAGCGCCAGGCCGCGATGGTGCTGGACGACCCGTCGAACGCGGGCTGAGGAGCGCCTCAGGCGCATTTCCGGGGCGCGTGCGCCCGTTCCGCGGGCGTCTTATTCGTCCCAGTACTAGCAAGCGCACAAACGGCCGACTTGGAGCCGGACATCGGCGCCGCGACGCATCGTCGTCGTCGCAGCCGAGCGAGGATCCAGGCGGATCGAGCGTGCTCGATGTTCAGTCCGAGGCTCGGGCCGGCCTCGGCACGGCGCCTTGGCGTCCGCTAATCGTGGGGTGGATATCGCGGACGCCGGCCGATGAAGCGCGGGGTGGACGCCGACCGCGCCCGAGCGCGGCCGAGCCCGCCGCCTAGGACGCGGAGTCGATCGACCGGGTCGAGCGCCGCGGCATGGAGAACCACGGCCAGGCCGTCGCGATGAGCCCGAGGATCGCGATCGAGGCAGCCCCGATCGCCAGCAGTCCGATGAGCGTCAGGCGGGTCTGGCCGCCGTACAGGCCGGTCGCGAGGGCGAGGCCGCCGTAGCCACCGAGGGCGATACCGACGAGCGACACGGCGACGGCCGTCGAGGCGGCCCACCACTGGCCGAGCCGGATCCCCCAGGCGGTGAGGATGATCACGACGCCGACGAGGGCCCAGATGAGCGACTGGGACTGGCCGGGCGTATCGGCCGTGCCCGCGGCCAGGGCCACGGCGTATCCCTCGATCGCGCCGCCGAGCACGAGGAGCACGATCGCGACGGCGGTGACGCTCGCGGGCGTACGCGGAGCTCGGTACCGTCGGGCCGAGTCGGTGGGCTGGGCCGCACCGGTCGGTCCGGGCGGCGGCGCCGCAGCGCCGGGATCGAGCGTGGGGGCATCCATCACGCGCAGTTCTCCCTCGGTCGGTCCGCTTCCGCGGTCGTCGGGCGAGTCTGACCCGGCGAACGTCCTGTCCGCAATCACCCGCCGGTCCTGGCCGGGGCTCCGGCGTACACTCGGGCCGATGGACGACCCACGCTGGGAACCGGGCATGCCGGTCCTCGACCGCCAGGCGGTGCCCGACCGCAGCGCCGCCGCGCCACGATCAAAGGCCGGCGTCCACCACTTCCCGGACCCGGCGACGCTCCCCCCGAGCCTCCGCGACCTGCCGCCGCGCTCGGTCCCCGAGACCGACCCGACGCCCCTCCAGCGCCACTACATCAACCTGTCGGTCATCGCCCTCATCTGCGGCGCGGTGGCGATCACCGCGCTCGAGCTCGGGTCGGGGCTCGGCAGCCCGCTGGTGAAGCTGTGCGTGATCGTCGGCGCGCCGATCCTCGCCGCCACGACCGCCGACGCGACACTCCGCATCTGGCGGTCGGCCTGGGCCTGGATGCCGGTCGATCCAGGCAAGGGGCTGTTCCGCCTTTGCTGGGTCGCCGTGACGGTGGTGCTCCTGGCGCTGCTCGCCGTCGCCACAGCCGTCGTGCTCCTCGCGTGACGGGGCCGGAGGGTCGCCCGGAGGATCGACCGGAGCGGCTCTCGACGCCGGACCGATGGCCCGATCGCGGGCCGGATGGCCGTTCGACGGAGATAGCGTCGGGGCTCGGCGTGCCGGCCTGGATGGCCGCGAGCCTGCGCCACTGTTCGCGCTGCGGCGCGCTGCTGCGCTTCGGCTCGATCGACGGCGAGGACCGCCATCGCCTCAGCTGCGACGTCTGCGGGCACATCGCCTACGTCAACCCGCGGCTCGTCGTCACCACGCTCCCGATAACCGCGACCGGCGAGGTGGTCCTGTTGAGACGCGGTATCGAGCCGGCCTACGGCACGTGGGCGCAGCCCGGCGGCTTCCTCGAGGTCGACGAGACCGTGTACGAGGGGGCGGTCCGCGAGACGGCCGAGGAGACCGGGCTCATCGTGGAACCGGGCCGGATCGTGGGGCTCTATTCGCGGCTCGAGGCGGCCGTGGTCGTCATCACGTACGAGGCGCGGATCGTCGGCGGTGCCGCCCGGACAAGCCACGAGGCGCTGGAGATCCAGGCCTTCGCGCCGGACGCGATCCCCTGGTCGGGCCTCGGCCTGACGACGAGCGTCTGGGCCCTGCGCGACTGGCTCGCCCTGCGCCATCCGCACCTCGAGCCGGGTCCGACGCCGCTCGGCGCGAGCTAGCTGAGGTCGACGAAGACGTTCTTGACCTCGGTGTAGAGCTCGAGGGCGTGCATCCCGAGCTCGCGCCCGATGCCCGACATCTTGTAGCCGCCGAACGGCGCCTCGGTATGGACGGAGCTGTTCGTGTTGACCGACAGGACGCCGGCCTGGACGCGCTTCGCAGTCCGCAGGGCCCGCCCGATGTCGCGACTCCAGATCGAGCCCGACAGCCCATAGGGCGTGGCGTTGGCGAGGCGGACCGCCTCGTCCTCGGAGTCGAACGGGATGATCGTCACGACCGGGCCGAAGATCTCCTCGGCGGCGATCCGCATGTCGTTGGAGACACCGTCGAAGATCGTCGGCATGAGGTAGGCGCCGCCGGCGAGTGCCGGATCGTCGGGGGCCGCGCCGCCGACGACGATGGTCGCCCCCTCGCGCTGGCCGATCTCGATGTAGTCCATCACCCGATCGCGCTGCTTGAAGCTGACGAGCGTGCCGACCTCGGTCGCCTCGTCGGCCGGGTCGCCGACCTTGACGGTCCGTGTCGCGGCCACGAGTCGGTCGACCACCTCGTCGTGGACGGATCGCTCGACGAAGATGCGGCTCCGGGCGCAGCAGTCCTGGCCGGTGTTGTCGAACACGGCGTAGGGGGCCGTCGCCGCGAACCTCTCGAGATCGGCGTCGGCGAAGACGATGTTCGGGCTCTTGCCGCCGAGCTCGAGGCTGATCTTCTTCACGTTGCCGGAGGCCAGCCGCATGATCTCCTGGCCGGTCGTCGTCTCGCCGGTGAAGGCGACCTTGCCGACGCCGGGGTGGGCGGCGATGCTCGCTCCGGCGGTCCCGCCGGGTCCGGTCACGACGTTGAGGATCCCGGCCGGGATGCCCGCTTCGAGGGCGAGCTCTCCGAGCCGGATCGCCGTCATCGGGGAGTAGCTGGCGGGCTTGAGGATGCAGGCGTTGCCGGCCGCCAGGGCCGGCCCGAGCTTCCAGCTCGCCATGAGGATCGGGAAGTTCCACGGCACGATGAGCCCGACGACGCCGATCGGCTCGCGCAGGGTGAAGTCGAGGCCGGGCTTGCTCACCGGGATCGTCTCGCCGAAGAGCTTGTTGGCGGCTCCCGCGTAGTAGTCGAACACGAGGCTCGCCCCGGTCACCTCGCCGCGGGCCCCGTTGATCGGCTTGCCCACGTTCCGGCTCTCGAGCTGGGCCAGCTCCTCGGTGTGCTGCTTGACCAGAGCGGCGAATTTCGCCAGCGTCCGGCCGCGCTTGCCGGCCGCCCAGTTGGCCCAGCCTCTGGGGTCGTCGAAGGCGGCCTGGGCCGCGGCGACCGCCCGGTCGACGTCTTCCCGGCCGCCCATCGGGGCCCGGGCGATCACCGCTCCGTCGGCGGGGTTCACGACATCGAAGGTCCCCCCGTCGGCGGCCTCGACCGACTGGCCCCCGATCACCATCCTGAGGTCGAGGACGGCCTGGGCCTGGGCGCTCTGCTGTTCGGTCGTCATGGTCGGTCTCCCGGCGTGCCACGGATGGGCGGGGAAGCGGGCCGACGGAGGTGGCCCGATCCGGGCCGGCGTGCGGACCGCACGTTCGTGGGGCGATGATACGCGGCCCTAGTCGAACCCGGGACCGAACGTTCGAGCGGCCGGATGGACGGACGTTGGAGCACGATCGGGTCGAGGTGCGGCCGGTCGTCGACCGTGCCTGACGGCCGTTAGGCTGGGGGAGTGAGAAGCCCCGACGAACTGATCGCCGCCGCCCATCGGAATTTCATCGCGTCGTATCGGGCCGTCGCCCGGAACAGCGATGCCGGCGACGTCCGCGAGTCCGACGGCCTCTTTGCCTTCGTCAGCGGCCAGCCGCTCGCCCTCTTCAACGGCTGCATCGTGACCGGCCCGGCGACGGCGGACGACATCGACGACGCCCTGGGCTGGCTGCGCCGCCACTACGTGCCGTTCCGGCTCTGGGTGGCGCGGACGGCGGACCGCGGCGTGACCGAGCGGCTCATCCCTGGTCTGGCCGACCGTGGGCTCGTGGCCGATCCGGAGCCGCTTCCCGGGATGGTCCTCCACCCGCTGCCTCCGGCGGCATCGGAGCCGGCCGGCGTGACGGTCGCGACGGTCGACCCGACCGACCCGATCGCCCTCGGCGAGCATCTCGACACGTGGGCGGCCGGTGGGCTTCCGCGCGAGATCGTCGCCGGGATCATCTCGCCGGCGATGGCCGCCGACCCTCACGTCCGGCTGTTCACCGGACGGCTGGACGGACGCCCCGTGGCGACCTCGATCGCGATCCGAAGCGGCGACGTCAGCGGCGTCTACGGCGTCGGCACCCACGAGAGCGCCCGGCGGCGTGGCGTCGGTACCGCGGTCACGTGGGCGGCCGTCGAGGCCGGCCGCGCCTGGGGCTGCGACACGATCGTGCTCCAGGCGTCGGACATGGGCCTGCCGGTCTACGAGCGGATGGGATTCCGGACCGTCGTCTCGTACGAGACCTTCGTCGCGCGACGATCGTCGGGGAGTGCCGGGGCGGCTGCTAGCTCCCCGCCCCGAGCGTGACCGTCACCGTCGACGGCGCCCCGTTCCGGACGTAACCGAGCCGTACCTGGTCGCCCGCCAGGCGGGTGATCGAGGCCAGCTCGAGGGCGGCCACGGTCGTCGCCCGCTGGTCCTCGATCGTCGTGATGACGTCGCCCGGCTCGAGGCCGGCGGAGTCGGCCGGGCCGCCGGCATCGACCGCCGACACGTAGAGCCCCGAAGGGAGGCCCGCCGACGCGGCAGCCGCGCCGACGACCGGCTGGACCTGGAGCCCGAACGTCGGATGGTTCACCTGGCCGTGGTCGATGAGCTCCTGGGCGAGCGGGTTCGCCAGGTCGACCGGGATGGCGAAGCCGAGCCCGACACTGCCGCCGCCGGCGACGCCCGCCGAATTCGGGACGGTGATGATCGCCGAGTTGACCCCGACGAGCTTCCCGTCGCAGTCGACGAGCGCCCCGCCGCTGTTGCCCGGATTGATCGAGGCGTCCGTCTGGATGGCGTCGATCAGGTGGTGGGTCACGCCGTTCGCGCCGGGGACCGGAACGTAGCGGTCGAGGGCGCTGACGATGCCATGGGTGACGGTGCTGTAGAGACCGAGCGGCGCGCCGAGCGCCACGACCGGCTGGCCGACCAGCAGCGTGCCCGACGAGCCGAGCGCGATGAGCGGCCGGCCCGCCGCGCCATCGGCCGCCTTGATGACAGCGAGGTCGGTCGCCGGGTCGCGACCGACGATCGTCGCGTCCGTCCGTCCGCCGTCGCTGTAGAGGACCGCGAGCCGGCCACCGTCCACGGCGGCACCCGAGATCACGTGGTCGTTGGTCAGGATGTAGCCACCCGGCCGGATCAGTTCGCCGGTCCCGCTGCCGCTGCCCTGCGGGGAGATCGCCTGGATGGTGACGACCGAGGGCAAGACATTCGCCGCCACGTCGACGCTGATGCAGGCGCCGACGCCGCTCGTGCCCGAGGTCGCCGGGGGGCGGACGACTCCGGCGTAGACGCCGACGATGAGGCCGCCGACGAGTCCCCCGACGAGTCCCCCGACCAGTGCGGCGACGATGAGCCGGCCGATCCCCCGGCCCGACGGTGCCGCCGGTGCCGGCGATCCACCCCCGCTCGGGCTCGTCACGCGTCCACCCCTGGCTCGCTCACGGCCGCAGTATCCCCCTCATCGCCGACTCGCACCGGTGTCGGGCACCGATCGCCTAGACCTCGTCCGGATCCTCCTGCTTCCTCGCCCCCGGGTCGACGGCCAGGAGGGCGGCGCCGACGATCCCCGCCTCGTTGCGAAGCGTGGCGGCAACGACCGGCGGCCGACAGGTCAGCTTCGGGATGAACCGATCGCCCTGCTTGCTCACTCCGCCGCCAAGGATGAACATCCGCGGCCAGAGGATCCGGTCCATGGCCTTGAGGTGCTCGTCGAGGTCCTCCGACCAGCCCTTCCACGACTCACCGCGACGGACGCGGGCGGAGGCGGCCGACCGCCATTCGGCGTCCTTGCCCCGGATCTCCATGTGGCCGAGCTCGGTGTTCGGAACGAGGACGCCGTCACTGAAGAGGGCCGAGCCGACGCCGGTGCCGAGGGTGAGGAAGAGGACGACGCCGCGGCGGGCGTTCGGGTCGGTGGCCCCGACGCCGTAGCGGATCTCGGCGAGGCCGGCGACGTCGGCATCGTTGCCGAGGGCGACCGACCGCCCGACCGCCCGGCTCATGTGCTCGCGGGCCGGATACTCGACCCACTTCTTGTCGATGTTGGCGGCCGTCATGGTCACGCCCTCGAGGATGACGCACGGCATCCCGACCCCGACCGGCGCGGTCGGGGCGCCGACCGCGGTCCCGACCCGCTTCACGAGGCGGGCGATGATCGGGATGACCGTGTCGGGCGTCGACGGTTTCGGCGTCAGGACCCGATGACGGTCACCGACGAGCTCGCCTGTCGCGAGGTCGACCGCGGCGACCTTGATCCCCGTGCCCCCGACGTCCACGCCGATGGCGAGGTCCCGGGCCTCGGTCTCCGGTCCTGCTTCGGTCATCGGTCGTGCCTCCGCATGGTCCTCACCGCCGATCCCCGGTCGATCGACGTCGACCAGGCCAGCTAGAAGTAGTTGACGGTGATGCCGCCGTCGACGACCAGCTGGGCGCCGTTCGTCCAGCGGCTCTCGTCCGAAGCGAGGTAAAGCGCCATGTTGACGATCTCCTCCGGCTTGCCGAACCGACCCGACGGGTTGCGGGCGAGCCGGATGCGCTTGGCCTCCTCGTCCTTGACGAGCCAGTCCATGAGGAGCGGCGTCTCGACCGGTCCCGGGCATATGGCGTTCGTGCGGACGCCGTTCGGCCCGAACTGGACGGCCAGCGAGCGGGTCAGAGACAGGAGGGCGCCCTTCGACGCGGTATACGCGTCCTGGGGGACCGAGCAGCCGAGGATCGCAACGAAGCTGGCGATGTTGATGATCGACCCGGAGCCCTGTTCGACCATGACCGGGATGGCGTACTTGCAGCCGAGGAAGACGCCGCGGACGTTGACGGCCATGACCTGGTCCCACGTCGCGACGTCGGTGTCGACGACCGAGTGGTCGGCCTCGGGCATGATCCCGGCGTTGTTGTAGAGCACGTCGACCCGGCCATACGTGGCGACGGCCTGGTCGACCATCGCCTTGGCGCTCGACTCGGTCGAGACGTCGACCTTGACGAAGCTCGCCTCTCCGCCGTCCTCGCGGACGAGGCGGACCGTCTCCTCACCGGCCGCCTCGCCGAACTCTGCGACGACGACCTTCGCCCCTTCGGCGGCGAACATCCGGGCGGCCACCCGGCCCATCCCGCCGCCGGCGCCGGTGATGATGCAGACCTTGTCGGCCAGTCGCATTGATCTCCTCCGTCGTGTGCCCCGCATCGTACGCGGCACAGGCTCGGGCATGTCGCGACTCAGCCAACTCGCGCCCGTCGCCGGTGCCGAAACGTGCTATCTTGCAGGCGCTAGTTATTGCGCAGGCCCGGAGGGCACGTCATGAAGGTCGCGATCGCCGGTGGGACCGGATTCGTCGGGGGTGGCATCGGGGCCGTCCTCGCGGCTCGCGGACACGAGGTCATCGTCCTCACCCATCGCCCGCCCGACGCTCGGCCGGCGCGGCCGCCGCGGCCGGCACTGCCGGCCGGCTGGGACGTTCGCCATGTCGACCTGTCGGACGCCGCGGGTCTGGCGGCGGCGATGAACGGCATCGACGCACTCGTCGTGGCCATCGCCTTCCACGGTTATCCGATGGAGAACCCCCGCCGGAGCGAGACGTTCGAGGCGGTCGACGGCGCCGGAACGGAGCGGCTCGTCGCGGCGGCGGCCCGCGCCGGGGTCGGCACGGTCGTCTACATCTCGGGCGCCGGAGCCGCGGCGGATTCGCCCCGCCAGTGGTTCCGCGCCAAGTGGCGTGCAGAGGAGGCCGTCCGGTCGAGCGGACTGCGCTACACGATCCTCCGTCCGACCTGGCTGTACGGCCCGCGCGATGTCGCCCTCAATCGCTTCCTCGGCTTCGCCCGCTACCTCCCGTTCGTGCCGCTCACCGGGAACGGCCGCCAGCTCCTCGCCCCTGTCTTCATCGACGACCTCGGGGCGATCGTCGCCGACGCGCTGGCGGACCCCGCCGCCGCGGATCGGGTCTTCGAGGTCGGCGGACCCGACACGATGACGATGGACGACGTCGTGCGGACCGCCCTCCGAGTGACGGGCAAGCGGCGCTTCCTCCTCCACGCGCCCGAGCCGCTCATGCGGATGGCTGCCTGGCCGCTCCAGTTCCTGCCTCGACCGCCGTTGACCCCGGACGCGGTCGTCTTCGTCAACCAGCCTGCGACCGTCGACGTCGGCCCCCTGCTGGCCGCACTGCCGCGCCGGCTCACCTCACTCGAGGACGGCCTGCGGACGTACCTCCCGGCGCTGACCGGCCCCTCGACCGGCTCGTGACCGACCTTGGGTCGGCCCGGCCTCACCCGCGTCAGCTTCGCTCGAGGTAGCGCTCCCGATCCCAGTCGTGGACGACCGAGTCGTATACCTGCTGCTCGTAGCGCGCGGCGTTGAGGTAGTGGTCGACCACGTCCTGGCCGAAGATCGAGACCGCGGCCTCGCTCTTCTCGAGCTCCCAGATCGCCTCGTAGAGCGCCCGTGGCATGCGCGGGTGACCCTGGGCGATGTAGCCGTTGCCCTTGAATTCGGGCTCGAGCGGCAGTTCGTGCTCGATCCCGTAGAGGCCGGCGCCGACCATCGCGGCATAGGTCAGGTAGGCGTTCATGTCGCCGCCCGGAAAGCGATCCTCCACGTGGAGGCCGTCGCCGTGGCCGACCAGGCGGAAGCCGGTCGTGCGGTTGTCGCGGCCCCAGACGACGTTGACCGGCGCCCACGACAGCGACGCGTAGCGCTTGTAGGAGTTGATGTTCGGCGCGATGAAGATCGCCAGCTCCCGGGAGAGCTTCATCATCCCGGCGACGAAGTGGCTGAACGTCTTCGACATCCCGTACGGCAGGCCGGCCTTGGTGTCGTGCGTCAGCGGCTTGTCGCCCTTGGTGTTCCACAGGCTCATGTGGAGGTGCCCGGACGACCCCGTCCAGCTCGCATCGGGCTTGGCCATGAAGGTGATGCCCCAGCCGTTTAGGTACGCGATCTCCTTCGCGCCGTGCTTGAAGAGGACGCTCCGGTCGGCCGACTCGAGGACGTGGTCGTAGCGGATGTTGACCTCGTGCTGGCCGGGCGCTGCCTCGCCCTTGCTGAACTCGATGGGGATGTCCGCCTCGGTCATCTGGTTGCGCAGGAGCCGGTGGAGCGGCTCGGCCTTCGTCGCCTGAAGGAGGTGGTAGTCCTCGTTGTAGTAACCGAATCGCTCGGGGATCCCCCAGCCCCGGCGGTTGCTCTCCTCCCACGATTCCTTGAGGACGTAGTACTCGAACTCCGAGCCGGCCTTGACCGCGAAGCCGGACCTGGCCGCCAGGTCGACCTGGCGCTTGAGGATCGTCCGCGGGGCGACCGGGATCTCGGCGTGGGTCTCCTCGTCCGTCGCGTCGCCGAGGACGATCGCCGTCTTCTCGAGCCACGGCAGGACGCGGAGCGTGCTCCAGACCGGGCTGGCGATCCAGTCGCCGTAACCGGTCTCCCAGTTCATGAGGGCGAACCCGTCCGGCGTGTTCATCTCCATGTCCGTACCGAGCAGGTAGGTGCAGAAGTGGGCGCCGTGGTCGATGACCCCGTTGAGGAACGCCTGGGCCTGGACTCGCTTGCCCATGAGCCGGCCCTGCATGTCGGTGATGGCGACGATGAGCGTGTCGATGCGCCCGTCGCGGACCATCGCCTCGAGCTCCTCGAGCCGCTGGTGCTTCTTGTGGCCGTGCTCGGTCATGGTCGCTCCTCGGTCGGTGGAAGAGGGCCGGCCGGGCTGTGCCGGGCCGGCCCTCGTTGATCCGGATCGTCGCCGGCCGTCTCACGGTGGCCGGCCGGTGAAGGGCGCTCAGGCGGGCTGCGGTCCGCCCAGCTCCTCGGCGGCGTGTTCGAACTCCTTCTCGAGCTCGGTGAGCTCGGCCTCGGCGCCCATGACCTTGGGGCCCTGGAAGTGCGACCGCGCCCAGCCGAAGTAGTAGACGAGGAGGATCACCACGGTCCCGACCATGAACGGGAACGAGATGTTCCCGGAGGTCGGGAAGCTGAACAGGACCATGAGGACGAGGACCCAGAACACGGCCACCCAGGCCACCGGCTTCGACCAGCGACCGAGGCTCCAGACCCGGTGCTCGCGCCACTCTTCCGTGGTCGCCCCGAGGAAGATGACGAGGCCGTAGGCCGCGTACAGGAAGATCGTGCTGATCGCCGTGACGATGACGATGGCAGTCCCCGTCCCGACGATGAACGCCGCGATCGTGAAGAGCCACGCGACGAGAGCGACCGCGAAGAGCGCGTTGGCCGGCGTCCGGTAGCGGACGGAGACCCGCTTCAGCCAGCCGGAGAACGGGATCCCGTCGTCTCGGCTGAAGGCAAATAGCATCCGGCCGGCTGCAGCCAGCGAAGCCAGCCCGCAGAACCACATCGCGATCGCGATCCCGGCGGCGAGGACGTCGCCGAGATTGCCGAGGTTGTACTCGAGGATCGAGATGACGGCGACCCCACCGCCGAAGTAGTACTGGCTCGCGCCCGACAGGTCGGTCGGCAACGGATTCGGGAACAGGGTCGAGAGGTTCGGCAGGTGGGTCGTCAGGGCGACGAGGAAGATGTAGCCGACGACCGCGCTCACCGCGACCGACAGGAACACGCCCCAGGCGCTCGACATGCGCGCGCCGACGGTCTCCTCGGCCACGTGGGCCGAGGCGTCATAGCCGGTGTATGTCCAGTTCGCCAGGAGGAGCGAGAAGAAGAAGGCGACGATCAACGGGTAGGACGATGCCGGCCCGTACTGGAGGTTGATGAAGCCGAGGTCGTTGTTCCAGCTCCCGACCTGGTCGAGTGGCTGGATCGCGCCGAGGGTCAAGCCGGACTGGTCGGGCTTGCCGGTGGCGAAGATGAAGACGACCACGGCCGCCACGATCGCCATGTGCCACCACACGCTGACCTGGTTCAGCAAGGCCACGAGGTTGATGCCGGCGATGTTGAGGACCAGCTGGATGATGAGGATCACGCCCATCGTCACAAGCTGGCCGTTGAGCACCCCGTGAACGAACTCGACGGTGTTGAAGGCCGGCCCGCCGGTGATCTTGTCGACGATCGTGGCGTTGATGAAGCCCGCCGCCGCGTAGTCGATGCCGGCGACGATGGCGAACTGGCCGATCAGGTTGAGCCAGGCCGTCCACCAGCCCCAGTTCTTGTTCTTCATCTTTGAGGCCCAGTAGTACAGGCCTCCGGCCGTCGGATAGGCCGACGCGAGCTCGGCCATCGAGGCGGCGATGGCGAGGACGAAGACCGTGATCAGCGGCCAGCCGATCATCACCGCGGCGGTCCCGGCCCAGGCGAGGCCGTAGTCGTAGAGGATCACCGCGCCGGTCAGGATCGAGATGATCGAGAAGCTGATCGCGAAGTTGCTGAATCCGCCCATCGTGCGGAACAGCTCCTGGGCATAGCCCAGACCGTGCAGGTCCTTGATGTCTTGCTGGACCTGTTCTTCCCGTGTGGCCATCGAGTCCTCCTCATCGATCGGACCCTGCCTCAACTCCCGTCGGCGGGTCCGGTCCGCTCGTGGGGTGAGCGTGGATCGGAATGGAGACGCGACCTGCTCGGTCGCTGATGACGCTGGGACGGAGCGGCTGCGGCCGCGGCTGCACCGGTCCTCACCGAACGGTGCTATCGCTCGCTGGCCCTCCTTTCGTCGCACGTCGTCCGACGGGTGGGCCGTCCAGGGCCCTGTGCTCCGACCGGGCGACGACTGCGACCGCCGGACGCTGACGGTGGTCTGGGCAACCCCCGGCGCGCTCGACGCTGGGCGGACTATACGCGCGGGCGCAAGCGCTCGGAGGGGTGTCGTCCCGCCATGCGGGCGCGCTCAGTGGGAAGCGCGCTCAGTGGCGGCCCTCTAAGGCGGGAGGCGCGCTCCAAGGGCGGCGCGCTCAGTAGAGGATCGTCGTCCCTGTGGGGAAGTCGAAGTCGAAGACGGTCGGCTGGAGCCGGGCGTCCGGGTCCAGCGCCGTCACGACCGCGTCACGGGTCACGGAGCCGCCGATCGTCTCGACGAGGCGGACGATCAGGCCGGTCTCGCGGTCCACGCTCAGCTGGAGGTGGTGGTCGCGGCGATCGCCGGCCAGCTCGATCGTGCGCGGGTGGTCGCATTCGAGGACGACCGCCTCACGCCCCGCGACGTCGGCCGAACCCGAGATCCAGCAGCGACCGGTCGCCAGGACGTTCTGGGCGTAACCGCCGGGATGGACGAACGTGTCCGGCAGCGTCTCGAACGGCAGCGGCGTCACCGGCCGATAGACGGTCGACATGCCCGGCAGGTCCGGGTCGTCGAGGCCGACCACGGTCCGCCGGACCGGCCGCTCCGTGCCGAGCCGGTGGGCGGCCGAATACGTCCGAACCGTCTCGCCGTCGGAGATCCAGATCTCGTAGCTGCCGGTGATCCCGCGGGCGGGCTCGGTCGTCGTGACCCGCGCCTGGCCCGGGTGCCGCAGGGTCGTCTCGATGATGCTGACGAGCTCGCCCGTGGACGCCGCGACGGTGTCCTCGATGCGGATGCGAAGCGTCTCGAACCGCAGCTCCGCGTCGCGCATGAACGTGAACAGGGTGGGTACGTCCGGCAGGCCGGCCGACAGCAGTGCGACTTCGGCCCGGCGGCGGCCGTCGACCGGCGCGGGCAGGCGAGCGGCTCGGTCCCAGAGGCGGGTGGACATCGGCCCGATCGTAGCAGGCAGGAGGGGAGCGTGGCGGGGCCGCGGGGCGGTCGTTCCCGGTTGACCTCGGCGCCTCTGCGCCCGGAATATCGGCCTGAGCATTAGCAGGCGTCGTTGAGGCCCGCAACGGGCGCTTCCAGGGGCGGATCGGCTGCGACTCACGCTCAGGAGCGGTTGGTTCGAACGCCTCCCGCGCTGGAATCGACCTCCGGGAAGGCCGGTTCGGCCATCGTAGGCACCGAATAGTGCTGGGACCGATATTCCGACGCGAATGACTCGTCATCGGGCCGCCTGAGCCGCCGCCGTTCAGCCGCCCCCGTTCAGCCGCCCCCGTTCAGCCGCCGTCAGCCGCCCCGCCGCCCTCGAAGCCCGGTGCGGTCATGCGGGCCGGATCGAGGATGCGATCCAGTTCGTCGGGGGCGATGCCTCGCTCCTGGGCGAGATCGCGGATCGTGCGGCCGGTGCGGAGCGCCTCTTTCGCCAGGGCAGCCGCGGCGTCGTAGCCGATGACCGGCGCGAGCGCGGTCGCGAGCATCAGGCCTTGCTCGACGAGAGCCGGCCCGCGGTCGGTGGCCCTGAGCCCGGAGATGGCCCGCTCGGCGAAGTTGCGGGCCGAAGCCGCCAGCAGGCCGATCGACTCCAGGAGTGCCACGGCGGCGACCGGCATCATGACGTTGAGCTCGAGGAAGCTGCCGGTCTGGGAGAAGCCGATCGTCGCGTCGTTGCCGACGACCCGGGCGACGACCATCGTCAGGCTCTCGACGATGACCGGGTTCACCTTGCCCGGCATGATGCTCGAGCCCGGCTGTGTCTCCGGCAGGGCGATCTCGCCGAGGCCCGCACGCGGGCCCGTGCCCATCAGCCGGATGTCGCTGGCGATCTTCCAGAGGCTCAGGGCGATGGTCCGCAGTCCACCGTGGGCGGCGATCACGGCATCGAGCGTCGCCTGGGCGTGGAAGTGGCTGTCGGTCTCGCGGACCGGCAGGCCGGTGGAGACCGCGAGCCGGGCACACGTCGCCTCGGCGAACGACGGGTGGCGATTGATGCCGGTCCCCACGGCCGTGCCGCCGAGTGGAACGGACAACAGCTCCGCCTGCGCCGCCCGGGCCCGCCGGATCGAGTCGGCGACCTGGCCGGCATAGCCCTCGAACTCCTGGCCGAGGCGGATCGGCGTCGCGTCCTGGAGGTGGGTGCGACCGGTCTTGACGACACCGTGGAACTCGATCGCCTTCGCGGCGAGCGCGGCGTGGAGGGCGTCGAGGGCTGGCAGGAGCTCCTCCTCGATCGCCATCGCGGCCGCCAGCTGCATCGCGGTCGGGATGTCGTCGTTCGACGACTGGCCGGCGTTGACGTGGTCGTTCGGGTGGACCGGACGACCGAGACTCGCCCCCGCGAGGTGGGCGATCACCTCGTTCGCATTCGTGTTCGTCGAGGTCCCCGAGCCGGTCTGGTAGACGTCGATGGGGAACTGGTCGTCGTACGTGCCGGCGGCGACGTCGGTGGCCGCGGCCGCGACCGCCGCCGCGATGTCGGCCGGCACGATCCCCAGCTCGGCGTTCGTCTCGGCCGCTGCGCGCTTGATGAGGGCGAGGGCCCGGATGAAGCCGCGCGGCATCCGCTGGCCGCTGATCGGGAAGTTGAGGACGGCTCGCTGGGTCGAGGCGCCGTAGAGGGCGTCGGCGGGCACGGCCATCTCGCCCATCGAGTCGCGCTCGATGCGGGTCGGGCCCGCGGATGGGGATCGTTCGGTCATGCGCCGATGCTACCGCCGTCGGGTCAGTCGAGGGCGCGCCGGAACCGGCGATGCATCGAGACGACCGGCAGCCCGAGCGCGACGTAGAGGTCGCGAGCCGGCAGGCCGTCGAAGCCGGGCGTGGGTTGGGCGGTCGAATAGACGACGGCGGTCTCCGCGCCGAGGGCCTGGAACCGGCGGATAGCGGCAAGGGACGCCGCGTAGGCGAGGCCGAGCCGTCGGTGGTCGGGGTGCGTGCCGACCGGCTCGAGCTCGCCGACCCGCCCGAGCGGGTCGAACCAGCCGAGGGCGTAGGCGACGAACGCGCCGTCGGGCGCCTCGATGACGATGTCGGTGTCGCCGCGGTACGGGTAGTGCGAGGTGACCTCGCCGTAGCTCCGTTCCGTCACCGACGATGGGTGCCAGACAGTGCGGTGGAGGAGGACCCGATCTGGCAGGTCCACTTCGCGGCGCACCGCCCGGATCCGATAGCCATCGGGGACGACCGGCTCGGGGAGCGGGGGCTGGCCATCCCCCAGCGACCGGACGTGGTGGTGGTAGCCCGCCTCGAGCGGGATGCAGCCGGCGCCGACCAGGGCCCTGACCGCGGCCTCATCGGCGTCGAGAGCCCAGGCATGGATGGCGGCCGGCTGGGCTGCCCCGGAAGCCGTCGCATGAGCGGCCGCCCGGTCGGCCAGCCAGTCGAGCATCGCCGATGGGAGCGGGCCTTCGCGGAGATCGCGCCGGACGTGCCAGTCGAGGTCGGTCGGTGGCTGGAACCAGGTGTAGCCGACGAGCTCGCCGCTGACCGCGTCCTCCCACAGGCGGATGCGGTCCTCCCAGAAGCTCGCCTCGTGCATGAACCGCCACCAGGCGAGGTCGCCGGCCGTCGCGGCGACGAACGGTCGCTCGGCGAGCCACGACCGGGAGAGCAGGTCCTGCATCGCCCGCAGGTCGCCGTCGTCGCGATATGGGCGTGAGGCCAGCCGCACCCGGCGACGATACGCCATCTCAGCCCGCCCGGAACGTCACTCCGGCAGCGCCCTCACTCTGACCCAGCACTCGGGCCCGACTCTCCTACACTGCGCGGATGGACCTCGGACCGGAGACCTTCCGCCTCGTCATGGGCCACTTCGCGACCGGCGTGACGATCGTGACGGTCTTCGACGGCGAGCGACCCGACGGGATCACCGTCAACGCCCTCAGCTCCGTCTCCCTCGAGCCGCCGCTCGTGATGGTCGCCCTCGATCGGCGCCGCCACATCGTCCCAGCGGTGCGGGCGGCCGGGCGGTACGCGGTGAACGTGCTCGGCGAGGGCCAGGAGCACGCGTCCGACTGCTTCGCCGGGGCGAACATCGCGCCCGGGCGCGACGAGTTCTGCGGCGCAACCTGGCACACGGGCCCGACCGGCCTGCCCCTGATCGACGGGGCGATCGCGACCCTCGAGTGCACGATCGTCGAGACGATCCCGGTCGGCGATCACGACCTCTTCATCGGCCGGGTCGACACCATCGACTCCGCCGAGGACCACGTCGCGCCGCTCCTCTACTACCGGCGGCGGTATCTCCGGGTGGAGAAGGCCCGCTCGGTGGTCCCCCAGGGCCGGCCGCAGCCGTAGGCGCACGGGCGGCCGGCGCGATGGCGACGATCCGGGCGAACGGACTCGACGTCGGTTACGACGCCGATGGCGACGAGGCGGCGCCGCCCCTCCTCGTCCTGCATGGCGCGACTTCGATCGGGTCCGACGATTGGGCCGCCCAGCGGCCACTCCTTGCCCGGACGTTCCGGTCCTATTACCCCGATGCGCGCAGCCACGGCCGGACCCGCTGGGATCCTGCCGAGGCGTGGTCGTACGACCAGCTGGCCGAGGACGTCATCGCCTTCGCCGATGCGCTCGACCTCGAGCGGTTCCACCTGGCCGGGTTCTCGATGGGGGCGATGACCGCGCTCATGGCGGCGAGCCGCCATCCGGCCCGGATCAGCTCGCTCCTCGTCGTGGCGATCTCACCGGCCCGAGAACCGCGGGCGAGCGTCGCCCGGCGGCTCATGGATCCGGCGCGGGTCGACGAAGACCCGGCCTGGAAGGCGACCCTCGCCCGGCGGCACGACGCCGGTCAGGGGGTCGACGCCTGGCGCCGCCTCCTGCCGATCATCGCCGCCGACGTGGCCGACCAGCCGCTCCTCTCGCCGCGGGACCTGCGGCGGATCGAGGCGCCGGCCCTTGTCTGCGTCGGCGATCGCGACCCGTTCACGCCGGTCGATCACGCCTGGGGCCTCGCCCGCCAGCTGCCCGACGGCCGGCTGTTCGTCGCGCCGGACTGCGGTCACGAGGTGATGGCCCGTCGACCGGGTCTCTTCAACGAGGCGATGGGCGGGTTCTATCGCTCGCTGCCGCGCGAGACCGACTGACGAAGCCGTCCGGCCGTCCGGCCTCGGCGGCGACTCCCGGGCGCTTCCCCCGCCGTGGATACTGTCGGCACGCACCACGAGGAGCCGGACCCCAGTGACCGACGCCCCCGCGGACACCGTCATCCGGGTGGAGTTCCCGGCGCCGCTACCGGCCGGCCGATCGGCCGACGCCGCCATCCCCGGACCGTCGGCCGCCCATGTCGCGCTCGTCACCCTCGACCGGCCCGACCGGCTCAACGCCCTCGACTCGACGCTGCTCGCCCAGCTCGCCGAGGCCCTCGAGGCACTGGACATGTCAGACGGCTGCCGCGCCATCGTCCTGACCGGGGCGGGCACACGCGCCTTCGCCGCCGGAGCCGACATCCGCCAGCTCGCCGGCCAGACTCCCGAGTCGCTCGCTGCCGGCGGGGAGTGGGGCTCATGGGACCGGATCGGGCGGATCGCCACGCCGCTCATCGCCGCTGTCCGCGGTTACGCCCTCGGCGGCGGCTGCGAGCTGGCGATGGCCTGCGACCTCATCGTCGCCGGCGACGACGCCACGTTCGGCCAGCCCGAGATCCGGATCGGGGTGATGCCCGGGGCCGGAGGCACCCAGCGACTGACCCGCGCCCTCGGCAAGGCCCGGGCGATGGACCTGATCCTCACCGGCCGGTCGATCACCGCCCGGGAGGCGGCGGCGGCCGGGCTCGTGAGCCGGGTCGTGCCCGCCGAGGTGACCGTCGACGCCGCGCTCGAGCTGGCCGCCGAGATCGCCGCCATGCCGCCGCTCGCCGCCCGGGCCGCCAAGGCCGCCGTCCGCCATGGATACGACGTCGGTCTGACGGAGGGTCTGGCATACGAACGTGACACGTTCTTCGGGCTGTTCGCGACCGAGGACCAGCGGGAGGGCATGGCAGCCTTCGTCGAGAAGCGAGCACCACGCTGGACCGGGCGGTAACGGCAGGGGCGATCGGCGGACCGGCCGGCTGACGGCTCGGAAGAGCGGACGCGAGGCGGGATCGGGAGGAGCGACGGATGGAACGGGACATCGGCCAGGGCGGCGAGACCGGCGGCAGCGATTACGGCAGCGACATCGCCCGCGACCTCGGCGACGAGCCGCCTTCGGCCTACCGGGACGCGGCGCCCGACATCCTCGGACCCATCGACGCCAACGCGCCCGTAAGCGGGCACTCCCCGACGGTCGCCGATCCCGCCCTCGCCGCCTCGCGGGCACCGGAGAACGATTTCTCCGCAGCGGCCCCGCTCATCCTGCCGGCCCTGCGCCCGATCGGCACCCAGGGGATGCCGGTGAGCGAGGTCCCGCCGGACGGCCCGCCGCCGTCGGCGGTCGCCCATACCCAGCCGCTCCTCGACGAAGGGCCGTGCGGCCTGCCCGTCGTCTACACGATGGCCGGCGGCGGCTTCGACGTCGTGGTCAACGGCGACCACCTCGTCTCGTGGGGCGTCGGCATCGCGGCCGTCCAGGACGCCGCGATCGGCAACCTCATGGCCTGGTCCGCCACGGCACCCTGGACCGACGAGGTGTCGGGCGATCGGCGGCTCCTCTCGTCCGATACCGGCGACGGCAACGATGCCGCCCGGATCCTCCTGCCCGACGTCCGCGACCACCTCGCTCGCGAGCTCGGCGTGGCCGGCCGCGTCCTCGTCGGCCTGCCGGAGCGGCACCTCCTCGTCGCCGGGACGCTCCGACCGGGCGATGCCGAGTTCGCCGCCCTCTTCTCCGACTTCGTCGTCGAGCACTCCGGGGGTGCCGACGAGCCGGTGGACCGGCGGGTGTTCGAGCTCGTCGGCGGGCAGCTCGTGGAGTTCGCCGGCTGATGCCCGAGGCGGTCCCCGGGGAGGCGGCACCGAGCGACGATCGGCCGAGGATCAGGGTGGAGGTCGCCGACGGCGTCGCGACCCTCACCCTCGCCCGTCCGGAGGCGCTCAACGCGCTCGACCGCCCGATGCGCGAGGAGCTCATCGCAGCCTTCAAGGCCGCCGAGCGCGACCGGGCCGTCCGGGCGATCCTCCTGGCGGCCGAGGGGCGGGCGTTCTGCGCCGGCCAGGACCTCCGCGAGGAGTTCGGCGGCGCCGGGCCGACCCTCACCGACGAGATCCGCCAGCGCTACAACCCGCTCATCCTCGCCATCCATCGCTCGTCACGGCCGGTCGTGGCGGCCATCAACGGCGTCGCCGCCGGGGCCGGCTGCTCGCTCGCCCTCGCCTGTGACATCCGGATCGCCGCCGACACCGCGTCGATCGTCCTCGCCTTCGGCAGGATCGGCCTCGTACCCGATAGCGGGGTGAGCTGGTTCCTGCCCCGGCTCGTCGGTTCCGCCCGGGCCGCCGACCTCGCCCTCGTCGGAGACGCGCTGACGGCCGAGGAGGCGGCACGTATCGGGCTCGTCAGCCGGGTCGTGCCGGCCGATGCGCTCGCCGACGAAGCCCGGGCACTCGCCGTCCGGCTGGCCGCCGGCTCGCCGACCGCGATGGGCCTCACCAAGCGGGCCCTCGACTACGGCGCGGGCTCGACCCTCGAGGAGGCGCTCGAGCACGAGGCGTGGCTGCAGGGGATCGCCGGCCGGTCGGCCGACCACGCCGAGGGACTGGCCGCGTTCCGCGAGAAGCGGCCGCCGCGGTTCAGCGGGGAGTAGCCGGCGCCTCGTGCCGCCCGCTCGCGCCCGGCTGGCCTGGCTCCTCCCGATCGCATTCGCCGCCTACGTCGGGGTCGCCACCCGGGACTGGCACGTACCGGCCGAGGGGTATGCACCGTTCTTCCCCCTGTGGGTCGGTGTCTCCGCCGTCGCCATCGTCGCCTGGTGGGGTCTCCGCCGCCGCCTCACGGCGCTCGATGTGCTGGCGATCGCGACCGTCGTCGCCATGGTCCTCACCGACGTGACCTCGTTCTGGACCCAGGGCCTCCGCGACCTGCACCTCTACGTCAAGGCCGGCGCGCACTTCGCCGCCGGCCAGCCCGTCTACCTGCAGTCCCTGCTCACGGTCCGGCCGGCCGACCTCAGCGACTATCCGTACCTCTATCCGCCGCCGACCCTGCCATTGTTCGCCGTCCTCTCGATGCTGCCGGGCGTCCTCGTCGATGTCGGCTGGATCGCCGGCTCGATCGCCGCGGCGGTCTGGGCGCTGCGCCGGATGGGCCTCGGGGCGGCGGCGGTCGCCCTCTTCCTGATCTGGCCGCCGCTCCTCCAGGGCCTCTACGTCGGCAACGTCGCGGTGCCGCTGTTCGCCCTGTTCGTGGCCGGTCCGATCTTCGGGGCGGGGCTCGTCCTGTCGGCGATGTTCAAGCCGTACAGCGGCATCGCCGCGCTGTGGCTGCCGCGCGAGGGCCGCTGGGGCGACCTGTTCCTCGGCCTGGCGATCGTCGGTGCCTGGATCGTCCTGAGCCTGCCGCTCGTCGGCGTCGACCGCTGGTCGGAGTGGTGGGCGGGGATCGGCCTGTACCGAGCCTCGCAGCCGCTCCTGCCGGTCTCGCTCTACGGGTTCGGCATCGGTCGCTGGCTGCCGGAGATGCTGACGGTCGCGATCGGGATCGTCGTCGTGCTCCTCGCTCTCCGCGCCCGCCGCGAGGAGGGGTTGTGGGGTCTCGGCGTGGCCACGATCGTCGCCTCGCCATCGCTCTTCTCGCACGGCTTCCTCGTCGCGATCCCGGCGATCCTCGGCCTGCGGTCGACCGTCTTCTGGATCGCGATGGCGATCACCTCGGTCGCGCCCGGCGGCCAGTGGTTCGTGGCGATCGGGATCCTCATCGCCGCCTGGTACCTGCCGTCGCTCCGCGGCGAGACCGTCCGGTTGACGGTCCCCGCCCGGCCGCGTAGCGTCAGGCCGTGACCGACCCGCTGGCCCTCGATCCCGTCCTCCCCGAAGCCGAGCGGAGCGCGGCCCGCCTCGCCTTCCACCCTGGGATGAGTGCCGACGAGCGGTTCGCCCATTTCGAGGGCCACGTCCACGCCGGCGGCAAGGTCGAGGCGACCGACTGGATGCCCGACGAGTACCGGACGGGCGTCCTCCGCTTCGTCGAGATGCACGCCAACAGCGAGCTCATGGGAGTGCTCCCCGAGCGGGAGTGGATCCTCCGGGCGCCGACCCTGCGGCGGAAGCTCGCCCTCACCGCCAAGGTCCAGGACGAGGTCGGTCACGCCCAGCTGCTCTACCGGGTGGCCGAGGACCTCGGCAAGCCGCGCGAGGCGATGATCCAGGATCTGCTCGACGGGAAGACGAAGTTCCACAACGTCTTCCACTATCCGACCCGGACGTGGGCCGACGTCGGGATCATCGCCTGGCTCGTCGACGCGGCGGCGATCGTCGCCCAGCAGGCCCTGCGCGACAGCAGCTACGCCCCGTACGCCCGGACGATGCGCAAGATCTGCTGGGAGGAGTCGGTCCACATCATGCACGGCCGAGACGTCGTGGTGACGATGGTGAACGGGACCGACGAGCAGCGAGCGATGATCCAGGAAGCCCTCGACCGGTGGTGGGGGCCGCTCATGCAGATGCACGGGCCGCGGACCGCCCGGGAGCGCGATCGAGACCTCTACTGGCGGGTCAAGGCCAAGTCGTCGGAGGAGCTCCGCCAGGAGTTCCTCACGATCTACGTGCCGCGGCTCCTCGAACTCGGCCTCATCGTCCCGGATCGCGAGCTGCGCTTCGATGAGGCCGAGGGCCGATGGCAGTACACCGAGCCCGACTGGGAGGAGCTGCGCACCGTCGTCACGAACCACGGCCCGAAATCCCAGGAGCGGCTCGAGTTCCGGCGCCTCAACTGGGCCGAGACCGCCTGGGTCCGCGACTCTATCCTCGGCCAGCCCGTCGCGGCGGCCTGACCGCGGTGGCCGGATCCGCGGTGGCCCGATCCGCGGCCCGATCCGCGGTCGCCGGGCCCGATATGGCCCTTCCGTGAGCGACGGGCCGGTCCTTGAGCCCTGGGAGGTCTTCCGCCGCGAGAAGGAGGGCGACCCGATGCGCCACGGCGGGTCGGTCATGGCTCCCGACGCGGAGCTCGCGATCCACTACGCCCGGGAGCTGTACGGCCGGCGGCAGGAGAGTGAGCGGCTGTGGGTCGTCCGGCGCGCCGACATCCACGACCTGGCCGATCCGGACCTCCTCCAGCCGCCGCTCGACCGTTCCTACAAGAAGCCGGGCGGCTACGTGATGCGCGACAAGCTCGCCGCCGCCCGGGAGCGGACCGGCACGGCCAAGCCGCCGGCCCGCGATCGATGAGCGCTCGAGCGGCCGCCCGCGCCGGGGCGGACGCGGGCCCTGGGACCGGTGCCGGCGCCGGCTCCGATCCTGCCCTCGAGGCGCTCCTCCTCTCGATGGCTGATGACGAATTCGTCATCGGCTTCTGGGACAGCGAGTGGACCGGGATCGCCCCGATGCTCGAGGAGGACATCGCCATGTCGTCGCTCGCGACCGACGAGCTCGGCCATGCCCGAGCCCTCTACGGACTGCTCGGCGAGCTGACCGGCCGCGATCCGGACGCGATCGCCTACGACCGCCAGCCCGAAGACTTCCGTCACGCCCGGCTGCTCGACCATCCCCGGACCGATTGGGCCTTCTCGATGGCCCGCCGCTGGCTGTACGACACGGCCGACGCGGTCCGCCTCGAGGCGCTCGTCGGATCGACCTACGCGCCGCTGGCCGGCCTCGTCGCGAAGATCCGGCGCGAGGAGCGGTACCACCTCCTCCACGTCGATGCCTGGCTCCGCCGGCTGGCCGGGACTCCGGGTGAGCCGCGGGACCGGCTGTCGGCGGCGCTCGAGACGCTTCGACCTGACGCGACGACGGTGTTCGCGCCGCTCCCCGGGGAGGAGCGGCTGGTGGCAGCGGGGATCCTCGCTGCACCGATGGCCGAGCTCCGCGAGCGCTGGCTCGCCGAGGCGACCTCGATCCTCACCTCGCTCGCCCTGCCCGTTCCCGACCCGGCCGCCGAACTCGACCGCGGCCGACTCGATCACTCGGCCGCCTTCCGCTGGCTATGGGGCGAGTTCACCTCCGTGCGGCGGCTCGATCCTGTGGCAGCGTGGTAGCACGATGAAAGCACCGGCGGTCGACCCATTGAACGGCAATCGTCCTGGCCCGACCGCGAGCTCGGAGACCCTCGCCCTCTGGGCGCTCCTCGCCGAGGTCCCCGACCCGGAGATCCCGGTGGTCTCCGTCGTCGACCTCGGGATCGTCTGCTCGGTCGAGCTCGACGAGACCCACGTCCGAGTCGAGCTCCTGCCGACCTTCGTCGGTTGCCCGGCGATCGAGGCGATGCGGACGGCGGTGGCCGAGCGACTGGCCGGCTTGCGGCCGAACGTCGAGGTCGAGGTGACGTTCGCCGAGCCATGGACGAGCGACCGGATCACGCCGCGTGGACGGGCACGCCTGCGGGCGTCGGGCTTCGCGCCGCCCGAGTCGGCTGCCGCTCAACCCGTGTCGACATCCTTCGTGCCCCTCGCCGCGCTCGGTCCCGCCGCCCGGTGCCCGTATTGCGGGTCGCGCCACACTCGCCTCGAGTCGGCTTTCGGCCCTACCCTCTGCCGCTCGATCCATCACTGCCTCGACTGCCGCCAGCCATTCGAGCAGTTCAAGACCGTCTGACGAGTGGGCGATCGGCCGAGCCCCGACGGATCGACGGCCGAAGACAACCCGGCCAGGGGCGACCCGCCTGTCGGGGACATCCGGGTGGTCGGCGTGGTCGGTGCCGGGACGATGGGCGCCGGGATCGCCCAGGTCGCGATCGAGGCCGGGCACACGGTCCGCCTCCACGACGCCGATCCGGCCGCCGCCGCCCGGGCGGCGGAGCGTATCGCCGACGGACTGGCCCGCCGTGCCGCCAAACGGACGGACGACCCGGCCGGCGACGACGTCGCGACGGCGCTCCGGCGCCTGCGGATCGCCCTGACCCTCGAGGAAGCGGCCGGCGATGCCGATCTCGTGATCGAGGCCGCCGCCGAGGACCTGGCCGTGAAGCGCGCCCTCTTCGAGCGGCTCGACGCAGCATCTCCACCGACCGCGATCCTCGCCACGAACACGAGCTCGCTGTCGGTCGGGGCGATCGCCGCGGCCACCGGCGACCCCGGGCGGGTCGTCGGCCTCCACTTCTTCAACCCGGCCCCGGTCATGCCCCTCGTCGAGGTCGTCTCGACGCCTGCCACTCGCCCCGCCGTCGCGACATGGGCGGTCGCCCTCATTGCCCGCTGGGGCAAGACGCCGGTCGCGTGCACCGACACCCCCGGGTTCATCGTCAATCGAGTCAACCGTCCGTTCACCCTCGAGGCCCTCCGTATCGTGGAGGAAGGTGAGGCGACCGTGGAGGAAGTGGACGACGCCCTCCGGGCGGATGGTTTCCCGATGGGCCCCTTCGCGCTCATGGACCTCATCGGCATCGACGTCAACCTCGCCGTGGCCCGGTCCTTGTACGAGGCCTTCGACCGCGACGAACGGTTCCGGCCATCCCGGCTCCAGGAGCGGCTCGTCGCCGCCGGCAGCCTCGGCCGCAAGACGGGGATCGGTTTCCATCGATACGGGCCGGGGTCAGCGGTGCCCGGGACCCTCGGGTCGCGACCGGTCGACGCCGCCCTCGAGGCGGAGATCGTCGAGCGAGTCGTCCTGGCCGTCGTCAACGAGGCGTACCGCGCCCTCGGCGATCGAGTCGCCACGCGGGCGGACATCGACCTGGCCATCCGGCTCGGGGCCGGCCATCCCACGGGGCCCTTCGAGCGGGTCACCGATCTCGGCGGCCCGGCCGTCGTGACCGCCCGCCTCGACCTCCTCGCCGAACGGCACGGAAGGCGGTTCGAGCCGGCCGCCCCACTCCGCGATGAGGCGCGACATCCCGAGACACCGTCGGAGTAGGATGCGCCCGTCGCTTCGGGGAGGGTGGCCATCCCGGTCGCACCGGCGACAGTCATCGAGGCACCAGATGAACACGTCCGCCCGCGCAGTCGTCCGGATCGTCGTCCTTCCGCTCGTCCTCACGGCCCTCCTGGCCGCCTGCTCCTCGTCGTCCACGCCCGCCCCGGCCGTCAACACGCCGGCCCCGACCGTCGCTGCACCGTCGATCGACCTCGGCGCGGGCGGCTCGATCTCGATCCCCTCGCTCCCGAACCAGGCGACGGATCTCGAGGCGATGCTTCCGACCACCTTCTGTGGCAGCACGCTCACGAAGGCGAGCATGGCCGGCGCTGCCGTCCTCGGGCCCAACATCGACCCCACCTTCGCCGCCGCCCTCCAGGCCCTCGGCAAGACGGCTGACGACGTCTCGGCGGCCTTCGGGACCGCCCCCGGCGCCTCCGACCCGAACTGCAGTGCCAACTTCTTCGCCCTGCGCATCAAGGGTGCCGACCAGGGCCAGCTCCAGCAGGTGTACGAGGCCGCCGCGACGAAGGGCGGCGACACGATCACGCACGTCAACCTTGGCGGCAAGGACGTCATCAAGGACACCCAGAGCGACGGCTCCTCGCAGTACATCATCATGAAGGGCGACACGGCGATCGGCGTGTCGGCCGATACCGACGCCGCCGCAGCCGCCGCGATCGCCGCCCTGCCCTGACCGACCGCGCGGGAACCCTGGAGACCCAGCTCCCCCGGGCGTGCGGTAGCATGCCCGGGTCGCACCAGGTGTCCGGCCGGCGGCCGGACCCATCGCCCACTGCCCGAGGGATCCGCATGAACCGCTCGACCCACATGAACCGCTCGATCCGCAGCTCCGCCCTCGCCCTCGTCTCGATCGTCGTCGTCGCCCTCGTGGCCGCCTGCTCCAGCTCGGCCACGCCCGGCCCGAGCGGCGCCGCGGGAGGGGTCGGCGGCGGCGCCGGCGGGCTCCTCCAGTCGCTCCAGGCGGCCCTGCCCTCGCTCGGCATAGGCGGCCTCCCGTCGCTCGGCGCGCTCCCGTCGCTGAACGGGGCACCGGACCTCGAGGCCGAGCTGCCGTCGACCCTCTGCAACCAGCCCGCCCAGAAGAGCAGCATCGGTGCGGGCCTCGCTTCGGCGCTCCCCGACGCGAGCCTCGACCCGATGATCGCGGCGTTCGGCGCGCTCGGCGGCGCCGGCGCCAACATCGCCCTGTCCGAGCCGACGTCGAGCGACTGCAACGTCAGCGTTTTCGCCTACCAGGTCCCGGGCGCCCAACAGAACGTCTTCACGACGATCATCAGCGCCCTGTCCCTGACGGCCGGCGGTGGCGCGAACACCACGATCGGCGGCAAGGCGGTCCTCAAGCTCCCCGACAGCGACACCTCGACCTACCTCTATGTCAAGGGCGACACCGTGTTCGGGGTCACGGCGCCGACCGACGACGACGCGGCGCCGGTCCTCCAAGCGCTGCCGTGACAGCCCGGTCCGCGATCGGGTGCGACGCCGGTAGGTGACCCGCGATCCGCATCGACGGCTCCGGGAGCCGTGGATCGTCGAGGCAGTCCGGACGCCGATCGGCCGGTACGGCGGCGCCCTGGCGGCGGTCCGCCCCGACGACCTGGCCGCGGCGGTCCTGCGGGCGGTGGTCGAGCGCTCGGGCATCGAGCCCGGGCTCATCGAGGACGTCATCCTCGGCTGCGCCAATCAGGCCGGTGAGGACAACCGCGATGTCGCGAGGATGGCCGTACTCCTTGCCGGCCTGCCCGTAGAGGTCGGCGGCCTGACCGTCAACCGTCTCTGCGGCAGCGGCCTGCAGGCGGTCAACTCGGCCGCTCACGCCATCGCCGTCGGCGATGGCGACGTGTTCATCGGCGGCGGCGTCGAGTCGATGACGCGGGCGCCATACGTCATGGCCAAGCCCGATGCGGCCTGGGATCGCGGCGCCCGCGAGCTCCACGACACGACCCTCGGCTGGCGATTCATCAACCCCGCCCTGGCCGCGATCCACTACCCCTATTCGATGGGCGAGACGGCCGAGAACGTGGCCGAGCGCTGGACGGTCGACCGGGAGCGGCAGGACGCGTTCGCCCTCGACAGCCAGCGCAAGGCGATCGCCGCCATCGACGGCGGCCGCTTCGACGACCAGCTCGTCCCGATCCCGGTCCCCCAGAAGAAGGGCGAGCCGCTGCTCATGACGCGTGACGAGCACCCCCGGGCGGACACCTCGTCCGAGGCCCTGGCGAAGCTTCGGCCGGCGTTCCGGGAGGGCGGTACGGTGACTGCGGGCAACAGCTCCGGCATCAACGACGGTGCGTCGGCGGTGCTCCTCGTCGAGGCCGACGTCGCCCGCAGCCACGGGCTCCGACCGATGGCCCGCGTCGTCTCGACGGCCGTGGCCGGGGTGGACCCGGCGGTCATGGGCATCGGCCCGATCCCCGCCTCGCGGAAGGCGCTCGATCGGGCCGGCATCGAGGTGGCCGACCTGGACCTCGTCGAGCTCAACGAGGCGTTCGCCTCGCAGTCCCTCGTCTGCATCGACGAGCTCGGCCTCGATCCGGCCAAGGTCAACGTCAACGGCGGCGCGATCGCCCTCGGCCATCCGCTCGGCATGAGCGGAGCGCGCCTCATCACGATGCTGGCCCACGAGCTGCGACGGACCGGCGGACGGTACGGCCTGGCCACGATGTGCATCGGAGTGGGGCAGGGGATCGCCACGGTCATCGAGCGCCTCGACGGCTGACGACGACCCACTCCGTGGCCGATCTCGGCGCCCGGACCGGGATTTTTCGGCATCGTGGTTGTCGAAACCGGCCTGCGTGCGTACGATTGACCCATCGACAGGCGCCCCAGCGCCGGTCATCCTCGTAGTCGACCCGCCTCCGGAGGAGGAACGCACCTGATGCTCGAAGTCCAGCCCACGACGCTCAGCTTGACGGATGCCGCGGCCAGCAAGCTCCGCGAGCTGACGGCCGAAGAGACCAACCCGGACATCGGGCTGCGTGTCTACGTGTACAGCGGCGGCTGCTCCGGCTTCCGCTACGGGATGATGATCGAGGACAGCCCGGCCGAGGGAGACAACCTCCTCGAGGCCAACGGCGTCCGCGTCTACGTCGACGGCAAGAGCATCGACCTGCTCAAGGGCAGCGAGATCGACTATGTCGACACGCTCATGGGTGCCGGCTTCACGGTCAACAATCCGAACGCCGTCGCGGCCTGTGGCTGCGGCTCGAGCTTCCGGACGGCCGACGATGCGGGTACCGCACGCTCCTGCTCGCACTGATCCAACCCGGCGGCTGACGCCGCTTCTCCACTCGAATATCCCTAGCCGCCGGTTCCGCCGACCGGCGGCTTCTTCTTGTCCCGAGCGGATCCAGGGCTTCCGGGCGACTGCGGCTAGACTCCCCGGACGATGGATCTGCCGCTCTTCCCGCTCCACACGGTCCTCTGCCCCGGCATCGCCCTGCCGCTCCACATCTTCGAGCCGCGCTACCGCCGCCTCGTGGAACAGTGTCTCGCCGACGACGCGCCGTTCGGTGTCGTCCTCATCCGCGAGGGCCGCGAGGTCGGACCGATCCCGACGTCGCTGGCCCGGGTCGGCACGACCGCCGAGATCCGCGAATCGCGTCCGCTCCAGGACGGCCGCTACGAGATCCTCGTCGTCGGCACGGAGCGTTTCGCCATCGAGGACGTGACGCCCGGACCGTCCGAGTATCTGCTCGGCCGGGTCGCCGCCCTGCCCGAGCGAGTGGAAGATCCGGAGACCGTGGCGCGACTGGCCGACCGGGTCAGCCGTCGGTTCGTCGACTACCTCCGCCTCCTCCAGCCCGGCGAGGGCGAGGAAGCGGCCGACCTCGACGTCCAGGTCGAGGTCGAGGTCCGCGAAGTCGCGGCACTCGAGCCGGGCGGCGAGCGCGAGACCGATGATGAGGCGGGGACGAGCGCGGGCGAGCCGGTGGTGCCCGACGACCCGACGACCCTGTCGCACCTCTTGAGCGGGATCATCCAGGTCGACCTGCCCCAGCGCCAGGCGCTCCTCGAGGCCGCCACGACGGACGAGCGGCTGGCCACCCTGGATCGGCTCCTCGATCGCGAGCTGCCCTTGCTCGCCCGGCGGCTCCGCGTCTGGTCGCCCGATCCACGGACCGCGGCCGGCCGCCAGAACTGAGCGCTACTCGGAGTAGCGCTCCTCCTTCCAGGGATCGGCGTCGTTGTTGTAGCCGTAGCGCTCCCAGAAGCCGAGGATGTCGTGGTCGAGGAACTCGAGACCGCGGATCCACTTGGCGCTCTTCCAGAAGTAGCGCTTCGGGACGAAGAGGCGGAGCGGCCAGCCGTGCTCGAGCTCGAGCTCGGCGCCGTCGAACGTGTCGGCGAGGAGGACGTCGTCGTCGTCGAGCACCGACAGCGGCAGGTTCGCGGTGTAGCCCTGCTCGGAGTGGGCGAGGACGTGGGTGGCGGAGGGCCGGACGCCGGCTCGCTGGAGGATCTCCTGGATCGGGACGCCCTCCCAGGTCGTGTCGAGCTTCGTCCAGCGGGTCACGCAGTGGATGTCCGTCCCGACCGTCTTGCGCGGCAGGGCCTTGAACTCCTGCCAGGTCAGGGTGAACGGGCTGTCGACCTCGCCCCAGACCTTGAAGTCCCATTTCGCAAGGTCGGTGCTCGGCACCGAGCCGTAGTGGAGGACCGGGAACTTCGTCGTCCGGTACTGGCCGGGCGGGATCCGACTCGCGACGGCCGGATCCTGCTCGCGGCCGCCGAACAATCGCTCGAACATCGACATCTCCTGGGCGCGTGGACGGGAACATCGTCGCACAGAAGCCTGCGTCCGGGACACGCTACCCTTCGTGAGTGCACGTCGTCATCGTCATGCCCGCGTACAACGCCGCCCGGACGCTGGAGCGCACGTATGCGGACATCCCGCACGACCTCGTGGACCGGATCATCCTCGTCGACGACGTGTCCCGCGACCAGACCGTCGACATCGCCCGCCAGCTCGGGCTCGACGTGATCATCCACCAGCAGAACCGGGGCTACGGCGGCAACCAGAAGACCTGCTACGACGCCGCCCTCGAGGCGGGCGCCGAGGTCGTCGTCATGCTTCATCCTGACTACCAGTACGACGCGACGCGGATCCCCGAGCTCATCGGGCCCATCGTCGCCGGCGAGCGCGACCTCATGCTCGGCAGCCGCTTCCTCGGCGACCCGCTCGCCGGC
This sequence comes from uncultured Chloroflexia bacterium, assembly GCA_963745405.1. Lineage (GTDB taxonomy): Bacteria > Chloroflexota > Limnocylindria > Limnocylindrales > CSP1-4 > C-114. Next base: position 1,462,136 of record CAVUWY010000002.1, read on the forward strand.
GGGATGCCGAAGTGGAAGTACCTGAGCAACCGCTTCCTCACGACGATCGAGAACGGCGCCTTCGGCCTCCACCTTTCCGAGTACCACACCGGCCTGCGGGCCTACAGCCGGGACCTCCTCGAGACGATCCCGTACCACCTCAACAGCGACGACTTCGTCTTCGACCAGGAGCTCATCGCCCAGGTCGTGGCGGCCGGCAGGCGGGGCCGGATCGGCGAGATCGCCGTCCCGACGCGCTACTTCGAGGAAGCGAGCTCGGTCAACTTCCGTCGCAGCGTCGTGTACGGCCTGTCGACCCTCCGCGTCGTCGGCCGCTATCTCCTCCACCGGCTGCGGGTCCGCCGATCGCCGAAGCTCACCTCCCGCCCGAAGGCGCCGTGACCGCTCCGGCGGCCACCGGCGGGGTCCGCCGATGAGCCGCGGCGCGATGATCCGGGCGATCGTCGGGATCGCCATCTCGATCGTCACGCTCGTCGTCATCGTCCACGGCGTCGACCTCGCGCGGTCGCCGACATCCTCCGGACGGCGATCCCGGCGTGGATCGGCGTCATGCTCGTCGCGATCTGCGGCGACCTTGCGTTCCGGGCACTCCGCTGGCAGCGCCTCCTGGCGCCGATCCACCGCGTCCCCTACCTGCACACGCTCCAGTACCTGCTCATCGGCTATCTCGCCAACAACATCCTGCCGGCCCGCCTCGGCGAGCTCGTCCGCTGCCACTATCTCGGCGACCGCGAGGGCGTGAGCCGGACGACCGTCCTCGGGACGGTGGTCGTCGAGCGGGTCGTCGACACGGCCGTGGTCGTCGCGATCGCGTCGGTCGCGATCCTCGTCCTGCACGTCAAGGGCGTCGTCGCGAGTGCGGTCCTGTTCGGGCTCGCCGTCACGGCCCTCCTCGTCGTCGATCCTCGCCGTGCTCATCGTCGGCCATCGACTGCCCGGCGCCGAGCGCGCTCGCCGCGATCGCCGAGCGCTGGCCGCGCATCGCGGAGCTCGCCCGCAGGCTGCACGGCGGCCTCGCCGTCGCCGGCCGGCCGCGCACGCTCGTCGAGGCCCTGGTCCTCAGCGCTCGTCGCCTGGAGCTGCACGGTCGTCGGCGTTCGCGGCGGCCGGCCAGGCCCTGGGGGTCCAGCTCACGACCGCCGAAGCGGCGCTCCTCGCCTCGGGCGTGGCGCTCGCGACGGCCATCCCGTCCGGGCCGGGCAATCTCGGCACGTTCGACCTGGCGGCCGTCGCGATCGCGACGTCATTCGGGATCGACCGCGAGACGTCGGTCGCCCTCGGCATCCTCGCCCACGCCGCCGTCCTTATCGTGACGTCGATCGGCGGCGGGATCGCCCTCCTCCACCTCGGCTGGGCTCACCGGACGCCGGCCCCGATCAGCGAGGCCGAGGTCGGTTAGGGCGACGCGGCGGGCGTGGCCCGAGGCGGCGCGAGGGTGACACCTACCCGCCAGGCGGGTCGTAGGCGACGCGGCTCCCAATTCTGTGACACCTACCCGCCAGGCGGGTCGTATACACGGGTTGGGGCTCGTGCCATGGTCTGGATCGCAGGTGGAGCCGCGAAAACGTGCACGGATCAGCCCGGTCGAGCGGCCCGGACGGCCATCGGTCAGGACAGACGGACTTACCGCCCGCCTGACGGGTACCTGACACGAGTCCCGGCGACCAGGATCGATACCACCGGCCTGGCGGGTACATGACGCGCGGGGCCGTGGCCGCTTGGAGTCGACGAGCGCCGTGCCGCCGTGGCTGCCGGGAATCGACGAGCCCCCGGCCGATGGCCGAGGGCTCGGAATGTGCTGGACGGGGACCGGCTACTTCACGAAGCCGTTCGCCTGGAGCCACGCCTTGGCGACCGCGGCGATGTCCTTCTTGTCGACCGACACCTGCTTTCCGAGATCCGTCAAGGTCGCGGTGTCCATCTTGGCGGACACGTCGTTGAGGATCTTCTCGAAGGCGGTCTTGTCGACCTTGGCGAGGTAGTCGTTGCGGACGAGCGGCGCGATGTTGTCGGCCGGCTGGGTCTGCTTGTCGTCCTGGAGGACGACCCAGCCGTTGACTGCGATGTCGGGCTGGGTCGAGCACAGCTCGGCGACGTCGATGGTCTTGCCCGAGCAGGGCCTCGGCCATCGGCGTGTCGCACGCCGCCAGGAGCGTCGCCTTCGAGAGATCGAGGCCGTAGGCGGTCTTCAGGGCCGTGCCGCAGACCGGGTTGGTCGGGCAGTCGGTCGCCACGCCGAACTTGAGCTGCGACTGGACCGCCGTCAGGTCGCTCATCTTCGCGAGGTGGAACTGGTCGGCGGTCTCCTTGCGGACGACGAACGCGTTCTGGTCGGCCGCCGGCGAGTAGTCGAGGACCGTGATGCCGCCGCCCTTGCCGTTGAGCACGTTCTGGAGCGCGGTCTGGTTGGCCTTCGGGTCGCCGGTCTGCTTGCCCGGTTCGTAGTAGGCGAGACCGCTCCCGATGTACTCCGGCTTGAGGTCGAACTGACCGCTCTCGAGGGCCGCCGCGGACACTTTCCGGGCGCCGATCCCGATGCCCGTGCGGTCGACGGTGTAGCCGTTCGCCTCGAGGGCCTGGCCGTAGATCTCGGCCATGAGCTTCGCTTCGTAGAATCCGTCCGAGCCGATCTTGATGGTTGGCTTGCTGCCCCCACCCGCCGTGCAGGCGCCCAAAAGCACCAGCAACGACGCCCCGAGGGCGAGCGTGCGGTTCAGCCGCATCTGGGTCTGCCTCCTCTTTGCTTTGCGCCACCCGGGCAGGCAGCGTCAGGCCGGCCGACTATATCAGCGAAGCCGACAAGGGCAGTCATATACCGTCCCCACCCCGGATTACGCGGAGACGACACCTTCGGATGACCGGGACCGTCGGATCCCCGGCGACGTGAGGAGCCGCTGGACGAGGGCGAAGCCGCCCTCGGCGGTGAGGGCGAGGACCGCCACGAGGAAGACCCCGCCGATACAGCTGGCCGAGGTCGTTCTGGGCCACCCCGTCGACGAGGTAGCGGCCGAGCCCGCCGAAGCCGAAGATCGCTCCGAGCGTCGCGGTCGCGATGACCTGGACCGACGCCGAGCGGATGCCTCCCACGACGATCGGCAGGGCGATCGGCATCTCCACGCCGCGGAGGATCTGGCGTTCGCGAAGGCCCATCCCGCGGGCCGACTCGACGAGCTCGCGGTCCACGCCGGACACGCCGGCATAGGCGTTCACGAGGATCGGTGGGACGGCGAGGATGACCATGGCGATGAGGGTCGGGTAGACCTTGAAGCCGAGTTCAGGGTCGATCGCCTGGGTGATCGGAACGAGGAGGCCGATGACAGCCAGCGACGGGATCGCCCGGCCGATGTTGGCGGTGTTGATGGCGAGCGTCGAGGCGCGTCCTGTATGGCCGATCCAGAGGCCGATCGGAAGGGCGATCGCGGAGGCGATGAGAAGTGACAGGACCGAGATCGTCACGTGCTCGCCGAGGCGGACGGGGATGCCGTTGGGGCCCGACCAGTTGGCCGGGTCGGTCAGCCAGGCGATCATGCAAGCGCTCCGCCGGCGCCACGGGGGACCGGATCGGCGATCGGCCGGCGGGAGGCTTGTGCGGCCGACCACGGCGTGAGCCGCCGTTGGAGCCGGACGAAGAGCACGTCCACCGCCATCGCGAGGAGGATCGACGGGATGGCCCCGGCTACGATCTCGGTCGGGAAGGCGCGGTCATAGCCCTCGAGGATGAAGAAGCCGAGCCCCCCGAAGGCGTCGCCGAGGGTGGCGGTCACCGTGACGAGGGCGATGGTCGACACACTGGCCAGCCGGAGGCCGGCGATCATCAGCGGCACGGCGAGCGGCACGACCACCCGGCGGAACCGCTCCCGTCGCTCGTAGCCCATCCCGTCGGCCGCCTCGAGGACGTCTCCCGGCGCAGCGTCGAATCCGGCGACGATGTTGCGGACGAGGATCACCAGCGTGTACATGACGAGCGGGATCTCGGCCGTGAGGAGCGACAGGCCGGTGACCGAGACGAGGGTGAAGAAGACGGCCAGGCTCGGGATCGTGTAGAGGATCCCCGACGCCCCGGAGATGAACAGGTAGGTCGAGCGGCGAGCGACGATGATCAGGGCCAGCCCGAAGGAGATGGCGAAGCCGACGGCCACGGCGATCGCCGCCAGCTCGATGTGCTGGATCGTCCGGCCGAGGATGGCCCCCAGGTGGTCGCCGATCCAGCCCCAGTCGATCACGGCGCGCTCTGCTCCGCCGGCGAGTCATCGGCTCCGTCCGACGAGCGGAGGAAGGCGGCCACCATGTCGGTCAGGAGGAGGCCGCGGACCCGGCCGCCGCGGTCGACGGCGATCCCGGCGTTGACGTCGGCGTCGAGCATCATCGACAGGGCGTCCTTGAGGGTCGTCTCGGGCGACAGGAGTGGCGACATCGGGATCGCCATCTCCTCGGTCAGCGTGCCGTCGCCGGGGATCTCGACGTCGCGGAGCCAGCCGAGCGGCCGCTCGTCGGCGTCGACGAGGAGCAGGTAGGGGAACGGGTCGGCCAGCGCCCGCCGGCGAGCCTCAGCGGCCGGGTCGCCGACGCGCCCGACGACCGCCGGCCGCAGCTCGACCTCGCGCACGCGGCTCAATGACAGCCGCTTGAGCCCACGGTCGACCCCGACGAAACGGGCCACGAAGTCCGACGCCGGGCGGGCGAGGATCTCGGCCGGCGGGGCGAACTGCTCGAGCCGGCCGCCGGTCTGCATCACCGCGACGAGGTCGCCCATCTTGATCGCCTCGTCGATGTCGTGGGTCACGAAGACGATCGTCTTGGCGATGTCCTCCTGGAGGCGGAGGAACTCGTTCTGGAGGCGCTCGCGGACGATCGGGTCGACCGCGCCGAACGGCTCGTCCATGAGCATGAGCGGCGGATCCGCCGCCAGGGCCCGGGCCACTCCGACGCGCTGGCGCTCCCCGCCCGAAAGCTCACCCGGGTAGCGGTCCCGGTACCGCCCCGGCTCGAGTCCGATGAGGCCGAGGAGCTCGTCGGCCCGGTTCCGCTGGCGGTCGGCGCTCCAGCCGAGGAGGCGCGGTACGGTCGCCACGTTCTGACCGACCGTCTGGTGGGGGAACAGCCCCATCTGCTGGATCACGTAGCCGATCGAGCGCCGCAGCTCGGTCAGGTCGCGGGACGCGATGTCGTCGCCGTCGAGGAGGATGCGCCCGCTGGTCGGCTCGATGAGCCGGTTGACCATCTTGAGGCTCGTCGTCTTGCCGCAGCCGGACGGACCGACGAGGACGCAGATCCGCCCGGCCGGGACGACGAACGAGAGATCGTTGACGGCACCCGGCGTGCCCTTCGCCTCGGCGCCCCGGTCATAGCGCTTCGTGACGTGCTGGAACTCGAGGGTCGCGGCCGGCGTCCCCCCGAGCGTGCGCGCGTCGCCCGTCGGCTCGGTCGCGGTCATCGTCGAACCCTACCCGACCCCCGACGACCGCGGGCGGCCCGCCCGGGAACGGTCGGTCAGCCGCGCTCGACGAGCGGCTTCACCTCGCCGATGAAGCGCTCGAGGGTCTCGGTGTCGTACGGCGCCGGCTGCTCCGAGATCACCGTCCTGAAGCCGAGCTCGACGTACGGTCGAAGCCGGTCGGCGATCTGCTCGGCCGTGCCGTTCCAGAACGTATCGTCGTCGGCGACGTTCGCCAGCGGCGTCCGGTTGTGCTCCATCGCGGCCCGCCAGACCCGGTCGGCCTCGGCCTCGGAGTCGCGGATCGTCAGCTTGACCCCGAGGGTGAACTCGATCTCGGCCGGGTCACGGCCGACGTCGGCGCAGTGGGCCCGGAGCACCTCGATCTTGTGGGCCATCTTCTCGACCGTGCCCATCGCGTTCCACATGTCTGCGTAGCGGGCGACGGTGCGCAGCGTCTTCTTCTCGCCGCTGCCGCCGATCATGATCGGCAGGTGCGGCTGGATCGGCAACGGGAGCTGGTGGGCGCCGGCGTACGCGTAGTGACCGCCCGGCTTCGAGGTCACGACCTCGCCGTCGAGGAGGCCGCGCATGATCCCGACCGCTTCGTCGAGCCAATCGAGTCGCTGCCCGAAGCCGCTCCCGAAGTCGATGCCGTGGATCTCGTGCTCGACCTCGAACCAGGCGCCGCCGATGCCGAGGATCGCCCGGCCGCCGCTGATGTGGTCGAGCGTCGTCGCGTTCTTGGCCGGCAGTCCCGGGTTGCGGAACGTGTTCGCGCCGACGAGGAGGCCGAGCCGGGTCCGCTCGGTCGCGACCGCCCAGGCGTCGAGGAGGGACCAACCCTCGAAGATCGGCTGATCCCAGTCGCCGAAGATCGCGTTGATGTGGTCCCACGTCCAGAGATGGTCGTAGCCGAGCCCATCGACCCTGCGGGCGGCGTCGAGCATCTCGGGCCACGTCGCGGCCTGGCTCCAGAGGAGGATGCCGAGCTTGAGGTCGGAGCTGGTCACGGTGCGCCTCCGGTATCGGGGAGTCGGGCCCTCCAGTCTACCGAGCGGGAGCGTTCCTCATCGCAGGGAGGAACATCCTGGAGCGGGTCGTCTCAGAGCGGGATCGTCGCCAGGTCGCCGAGGATGACCTCGCGATCGTCGTCCTCGGCGATGCCGTCGCAGGCGGCCCGGGCCTTGTCGGCCCAGGAGCGGGCGGCCGGCAGGTCGCCGGCGACCGCCGAGGCGCGGGCCATCGCCTCGTAGGCGCCGGCGATGTCCCAGTCCGCGATCCCCGCCTCCTCGTTGATGGCGACGCAGCGCCGGGCGTGCCACAGGGCAGGTTCTCCGCGACCGAGGACCGCATAGACCCGCGAGCACAGCCACTCTCCCCGGGCCAGGTTCGGTGTGTCGCCGACCATCCCCCAGTGATAGCGGGAGGCGTGGGCGGTGTGGATCATCTCGTCGGTCTCGGCGGGCGAGCGGTCGGCCATCTCGAGGAACGTCCAGGTGTGGTTGTAGAGCGCGGCCGCCAGGCGCCGCCGCGCCTCCGCGTCGAGCTCGAGGTCGGGTCCGTTGGATCGGCCCGCAGCGGTGTCGGTCACGATGGGCTCCTTTCCCGCACTGAGGCGGCCGGTGACGTGGAGGACGTACTGGAGGCGGAAGGTCCGGGCTTCGACGCGCCGGCGGTGGGCCTCGACGAGCCGCCGGCGCTCCGCCGGGTCGTCGGTCGCGAGGACGGCCCGGATCTCGTCGAGCGGCATCTCGAGATCGCGAAGACGACCGATCGTCCGGGCCGTCTCCGCCTGGTCACGGCGGTAGCGCCGATACCCCGTGGCCGGGTCGACCTCGGCCGGGCGAAGGAGGTCGAGCTCGTCGTAGTGGCGCAGCGCACCGATCGTCAGGCCGGCCACCCGGGCGAAGCGTCCGATGGGGAGGAGATCGTCCATGGCCCGATGGTGAACCCTCGACCGGCCGGAGAGTCAAGCCCCCTTCGTCGGCCCGGTCGAGTCAGGCGTTGTCGATCTCGCGGGAGATCGCCCGGCCGATGAAGCGGGCGGCCTCGGCGCTCTTGCCGCCGAGGCGCTGCCCGTCGTCCTGCTCGAGGGCGACCATGAGGTCGGCGAGCATGCCGTCGAGGACGGGCGTCCGGACGAGGGAGCCGTCGGCGAAGGCCCGCTCGAGGCGATCGACGGCCCGCCGGGTGATCTCGACCGTGTGGCCCTTCTCCTCGAGGATGGCTCGGAACTCCGCGCGGGCCGTTTCGGCCGCGGGGCCGGTGGAGGCCACCGCGGTCAGCCCTGCCCGACCGGCGAGCGATCTGTCCCAGGTCGCGCGGCGCCCGCGGCCTCATCCCCGTCGGATCCGCCCGGGCCGGCCGCGACCAGGCCGGGCACGGCACCCACCGCTGTCGTCCCCGCCGCCGCCCGGATGGCCTGCCATTCGGCGGCCAGGATGCTCATCGATACCTCGTCCCAATAGCGCCCGTCGCGGAGGATCGACTCGCGCGACCGACCTTCGACGATGAATCCGACCTTGCGATAGGAACGGATGGCCCGTTCGTTGAAGGCGAAGACGGTCAGCCCGACGCGGTGCAGCCCGAGGTTCTCGAAGGCGTGGCCGAGCATGAGCCGGGTCGCCTCGGTGCCATAGCCGTGGCCCCAGCAGTCCTTCTCGCCGATGGTGATGTGGTAGAGGGCCGTCCCGTTGTCGCCGTCGAGCTGGCTGAAGGCGCACGTCCCGATGAGCCGGCCGGTCTCCCGGATATGGACCGCGAGGGCCAGCGAATCGGAACCGACGACGCGAGCGGCGAAGAAGCGCTCGATCTCGTCGGGGCGCATCGGCCCATCCTGGTAGCGGGTCAGGCGGGCGACCGCCGGGTCGCCGTACCAGCGACGGAACGCGGTGAGGTTCCCCGGCACGTGCCGGCGGAGGACGACCGACTCACCGGCCAACGCCTCCGGGAACCACGATCGGAGTGGCATCGAGGGGACGGTATACCATCGGGACCATGCGCCGCTGGAGCGAGATCGCGGAGCGCGTCGCGGCCACCACGCGGACCTCCGAGAAGACCCGGCTCCTCGCCGACGAGCTCCGCGGCCTGCCGCCCGACGAGCTGCCCGTGGCTGCCATGTTCTGGACGGGACGCCCCTTCGCGGAGGCGGACAGCCGGGCGACCGGCCTCGGCTGGCGGGCCATGGCGGGCGCCGTCGCCCGGGTCGCCGCGACCGATGAGGCCGCGCTCGGCGCGGCCTACGACCGCCACAGCGATCTCGGCCTGGCCGTCGCCGACGTCCTCGCCGAGGGGGCGGTCCAGCCAGACCCAGCGGTCTCGCCGTCCCTGGCCGAGGTCGCCCGGGCGTTCGCCGAGATCCAGGCCGCGAGCGGTACGGCGGCCAAGGCCGCCCGCTTCGAGGAACTCCTCCGCCGCTGCGACCCGCTCACCGCCCAGTACGTCGTCAAGATCCTCGGCGGTGAGCTCCGGATCGGGCTCCGCGACGGACTCCTCGAGTCGGCGGTCGCCCAGGCATTCGACCGCCCCCTCGCCGACGTCAAGCGGGCCAGCCAGCTCGTCGGCGACATCGGGGCGACCGCGATCCTCGCCCGCGACGATCGGCTCGCCGAGGCCGCCCCCCAGGTATTCCATCCGATCAAGCCGATGCTCGCCTCGCCGGCCGAGGACGCCGCCGAGATCCTCCGCCGCCTCGGTCCCACGGTCTGGGTGGAGGACAAGTACGACGGCATCCGGGCCCAGCTCCATCGGTCAGGCGACGACGTCCGCATCTACAGTCGCGACCTCAACGACGTGAGTGGCGGCTATCCCGAGGTCGTCGCCGGGGCGGTCGGGCTCGGCTGGGACGGCATCCTCGACGGCGAGCTCCTCGCCTGGCGGGACGGGACGGTCCTCCCGTTCCTCGCCCTCCAGACCCGCCTCGGCCGCAAGGCGCCGAGCCAGGCGATCCTCGCCGAGGTGCCGGTCATCTACGTCGCCTGGGACGCCCTCGCCCTTTCGGACCGTGGCCGGCCGCCCGAGGGGCTCCTCGACCTGCCGCTCGATGAGCGGCGCCGCCGGCTGGAGGGGCTCGACCTGCCGATGGCCGCCGGCGGCGGCGCATTCGCCCTCTCCCGCCTGACGAGCGTCGAGTCGGTCGACGAGCTCGAGGTCGAGTTCGCCGCCGCCCGGGCTCGCCGCAACGAGGGCCTCATGGTCAAGGACCCGACGAGCCCGTACACGCCCGGCCGGCGCGGTCTCGGCTGGCTCAAGATGAAGAAGGCGCTGGCCACCATCGATTGCGTCGTCGTCGGGGTCGAGGTCGGCCACGGCAAGCGCCATGGTGTCCTGTCCGACTACACGTTCGCCGTCCGCGACGAGGCGAACGAGCGGCTCGTCACCATCGGCAAGGCCTACACCGGCCTTACCGACGCCGAGATCGCCGAGATGACCCGCTGGTTCGAGGAGCACACGATCGCCCGCCATGGGCGGTACCGCGAGGTCGAGCCGACGGTCGTCGTCGAGGTCGCCTTCGACGTGATCATGCGGTCGTCCCGCCATCGATCCGGATTCGCCCTCCGCTTCCCGCGGATCGCCCGCCTGCGAACGGACAAGTCGGCCGGTGAGATCGACACCCTGGCCACGGTCGAACGCCTCTTCGAGGGGCTCCAGCAGGGGGCCGAGCACCTGGTGACGGCGGGCGCCAGGCGATAGTCCCGGACGGTGGCGTGGACGCCATCCGGACTCGTTCTCGGGCATATCCTTGGCCGATGCTCCAGCAGACAGGCGCCGAACCGTTCGCCATCACCCTGTACACCGATTCTCACATCGTCCGGGGTACGGTCCTCACCCGTCACCGCCGGATGTCGGACATCCTCAACCGGCCCGACGAGCCGTTCATCGTCCTCTCGGACGTCGTCATGGACGAATGGGGGAGTCGCGAGCAGCCGGTCCGGTCCGGCTTCGCCCAGGTCAACCTCGCCTCCGTCCTCTTCGCCGTCGCCGACACCCCCGTTGAGCCGACGCCGGAGCTGCGCCTGGCCAAGGTCCCCGAGCAGGCGTTCATCTCGCTGCCGCCGTTCAAGATCACCGGTCACATCCATCTCCTGCCCGAGCGGGACCTGCGGGAGGCGCTCGGCGAGCTCACCGGAGGCTTCATCCCGGTCACCGAGGCGACGTACTGGTCCGACTCCGTCGGGGAGGCCAAGCAGACGGCCATCGCCCTGGCCTTCAATCACGAGCGGGCCCAGATCCTCGCGCCGCATCGGGAGGTGGATCCGTGGGCGGGGCTCGATCGGGCCGCGGACGCATCGCCCCGGTCCGGAGACGTGACGGCGGCGGGCCCCGGCACGTCCGCCGCGGCGACCGAGTCGGCACCCGGCCAGGTGAACCCGGCCGACGATCCGTGGCGCGACGTCCGCTGAGGGTGAGGGCTGGGTACTAGCGCTCCACCGGCAGGTCGAGCCGATCGCCCCAGTCGGCCCAGCCCCCGTCGTAGACCGCCACATCGTCGTGGCCGAGCAGGGCGAGCACGAAGGCGAGCTTGGTGGCCGCGATGCCGGAGCCGTCGTAGCAGACCATCCGGCGGCCCCGGGTCACGTTCGCCCGGAGGAGCTGGGACCGCAGCTCGTCGGCTGAGCGGAAGCGCTGGTTGCCGGGCTCGCTCATCGAGGCGACCGGGACGTTGACCGCACCGGGGATGTGACCGAGGCGTCGCGCGTTGCCCTCGAGGCCCCGGAACTCGGCCGGCGCGCGGGCGTCGACGAGCTGGGTATCGGCCGAGCCGAGCAGCGCTCGTACGTCGGCCGTGCTGAGGCGGATGCGCATCGTCGAGCGGGGCGTGAACGAGGCCGGCTCGGGCTCGCGGATCGAGTTCGACAGGGGGCGACCGTCGCTCAGCCAGGCGCTGAATCCGCCGTCGAGGATGCGGACCGACTCGAAGCCGTAGACCCGCAGGCTCCACCACACCCGCGATGCGAAGAGCGACGCGGTGTCGTCGTAGAGGACGAGGGTCGTCCCGTCGCCCACTCCGGCCCGGCCGAGGGCGGCGGCGACCTGGTCCGGTCCGGCCAGGAGGAACAGGCCGCTCGGATCGTTCGCGTCGACGAGGTCGACGGCCCAGTCGAGGTGGACGGAGCCCGGCAGGTGGCCGGCCAGATGGGCCGCCCGACCGGTGCCGTCGGGTCGCCAGCGGACGTCGAGGACGCGGACCTCCGGTCGACCAAGGTGGTCGGCCAACCAGTCGGCGGAGGCGAGGAGCTCGGGGCGGGCGAAGCCGCTCACGCTCGAGACGCCGGATCGCAGGACCGGTCGACACGGTCGGGGCGGAAGGCCATCGTGGCTATCATACGGAGCCGTGGTCTCCCCATTCATGCCCGACGAGGCGAAGATCGTCGCGGTCCGCGAGGCGCTGCCCGCGACCGGCGCCGGGATCTACCTCAACGCCGGATCGGTCGGGCCGTTGCCCGCCGAGACCGCCCGGGCGATGACCGAGATCGCCGAGTACGAGCTGACGGTGGGCCGAGGGTCGTACGCCACCTTCCTCGAGGTGCTCGACCGGATGGCCGAGGCGCGGGCGGCGGTCGCGGCGGTCCTGTCCGCCGACATCGACACGGTGGCCCTCACCCACTCGACGACCGACGGGATGAACATCGGCTCGTGGGGCCACGACTGGCAGCCCGGCGACCGGGCCGTCACGACGAACCGCGAGCACCTCGGTGCCTATGCCCCGCTGCTCGCCATCCAGGAGACCCGTGGTATCGACCTCGAGGTCGTCGACGTCGGCGAGGGCGGGGACGACGAGCGGATCATCGCGGCGTTCGAGCGGGCCATCACGCCGCGGACCCGCCTCGTCTCCGTGTCCCACGTCCTGTGGCCGACCGGCGCGGTCATGCCGGTCCGGGCCATCGCCGACCTCGCTCACGCCCGCGGCGCATTCGTCCTCGTCGACGGCGCCCAGGCCGCCGGCGCGATCCCGGTCGACGTCGAGGCCCTCGGCGCCGACGCGTACGCGCTGTCCGCCCAGAAGTGGCTGCTGGGGCCGGAGGGGATCGGCGCGCTGTGGGTCAACGCCGCGGCGAACGAGCGCCTGCGACCGACGTTCGGCGGGTATTTCGGCTACGACCGGCCCGGCCTGCTGCCGCCCTACCGGCGCTTCGACGATGCGCGGCGGCACGAGGTGGGAACGCTCCACTCGCCGTCCGTCGTCGGCTTCGCCCGGAGCTGCGGCTGGCTGGCGATGTACGTCGGGCTCGACTGGGCCCAGCGCCGCGCCACGTCCCTCGCCGCCCGTCTGGCCGACGCGCTGGCCGCCCTTCCCGGCGTCCGTGTCGTGACGCCCCGCGACCGCATCGCGACCCTCGTCACGGCGACGGTCGAGGGCTGGCCCGGCGAGACCGTCCTCGAGGAGCTCGAACGGCGGACGTTCACCATCGCCCGGACCATCCCCGACAGCGAGTGGGTCCGCTTCAGCGTCGGCTTCTGGAACACCGAGGCCGAGCTCGACCGGGTGGTCGCACTCATGGGCGAGCTCGCCGCCCACACGCCCGAGACGATGCCGGCTCGTCCGACCCTGACGATCATCGGCGAGGGGTCCTGAGGTGACCGCCGACGCCCGACCGCCGGTCCGCCGCCGGTCCGCCGTGGAGGTCCGCTGGCGCCAGTTCCGCAACGCGCCTCGTCCCGTCGTCCGGGCCGTCGTCAGCAGCCTCGTCGTGGCGACCGCCCTCGGCATCGCCTATCTCGTCTACGACGTCGCCCTATCGCGCGGCGCCCAGCTGCCGGGCGGAGACCTGCGGACGCTCGCGGTCACCCTCTTCGTCATCGCCGTCCTCGTGGCCGGCAGCCTCGTCACCTACCTCGTCGTGCCGCTTCCCACGGGCGCCGGGACGAAGGTCGTGCGGACCCCCTGGAGCGCCGCGCTCGGCCTCCTCGCGGCGGCGCCGATCGCCTACCTCGTCCTCGTCCTGGAGAGCCAGGTACTGAAACCGCTCTTCGTCTGACGAGACGCCGGGGAACGTCGGCGGAAGGCTCGTTCCCCAAGCCGGAGTGACCCGCGACCCCTCCCGCGGTGCCGGCGAGTCCCATCCAGTGGCGCGTTGACGCACCACTCCAACGTGCGGGGGACCGCCGGCGGATAGCCCATCGGTACCATTCCGCGGTACTCTGGGCTGGGTATCATCCGAGCCGTGGCTGGGAGACCCGGCCGCAGCAGCACGGAGTCGGACACCGTTCGTGGACCAATCCCTCGAACAGCAGCACCACCTCGTCCTTCCGCAACTCCGGGGTCAACCGGCCTATGCGCGCCCGTCACGGGCCGTCGCCGAGGTCACGCCCCGGCCGTTCGATCCGGACGACCTGCCCCTCGAGGTCGAGATGACGCCGGACGAGCGTGAGTTCGCCGAGGCGCTGCCGGCCCGCGCCTACCTCGGCCCCTATCAGAACGGCCACACGCCGCCGGCCGCCGCGAACGGCCACGCCAACGGCCACAGCCTGCTGCCGCGCCCGTTCCGGATCCGCGCGCTGGTCGGACGCTCCCGCGGCTCGGACCAGTAGCCGACCCTTCCCGACGCGGCTCCCGAAGAACCCCATGTCATCGCCGACCCGGCGCTAGCGTGCCCGCCGGTCAGGCGTGCCCGCCGGTGTAGCATCGCTCGCGGCGGGGGAGTAGCTCAGCGGTTAGAGCAGCGGTCTTATACACCGCCTGTCGGTGGTTCGAGTCCACCCTCCCCTACCAGCTCCGCAACGCGGCCGCCGGGCGAGGCGTCTCAGCGGCCGTGCGGATCCCACGATCGAGTACGGCTCGGCGCGCGCTCGCCCTGTTCATCCCGGCCGCGGTCGCGGTCACCCTCTCCTGCGGGCTCGCCTATGCGCTCGTCCATTTCGAGCTCCGAGCCGGCGCGAACGATCCCCAGCAGCAGCTCGCCGAGGACGCCGCGGCGGCGCTCGATGCCGGCGCGGCCCCATCGTCGGTGGTCGGTCCGAAGAAGGTCGACGTCGCGGCCAGCCTCGCTCCGTTCGTCGTCATCTTCGACTCGAACGGTGCCGTCGTGGCGACCGACGGCACGCTCGACGGGCACGACCCGATCCCGCCGAAGGGCGTGCTCGACTCGGCCCGCGAGAACGGTCCGGATGCCGTCACCTGGCAGCCGCGGGAGGGCGTCCGGGTGGCGACCGTGACGGTCAGCTGGAGCGGTGGATCGGTCCTGGCCGGCCGCTCCCTGCGGGTCGTCGAGCATCGCACAGACCAGGTCCTGTGGATGACGGCCGCCGGTTGGGCGATCGCCGTGGTCGTGCTCGCGACGGCCGCGATCGTCGCGGCCCGTGTATGGCCGACGGCTCTTGACCGCAACGGGGCGAGGCCCGGTCGGCCGGACCATACGAACGGCGGCGGCTCCGGCTCCTAGTCGGCCGGTCCGAAACAAGCGGTCGGGCGCGGCGCCCGGTTCCGAGTTACTCGATCCGCTCCCACGGTTGGGTCTGGTCCTCAGCCGGTTCCTCGCCGGGCCGATGGATCAGCGACTGACCCTCCTCGGCTGACTGCGCGGCGGCCGCCTCAGCTTCCGCCGCCGCCCGCTCCATCTCCGGCGAGACCCCTCCGCCTGCCGACTGAGCGGCTGCGGCCTCTGCCGCGATCTCACCGGGGACATCACCCCAGTCCGTCCGCTGATCCTCGCTCATCGTCCATGTCCCCGAGCGTGCCGTCGGGCGGTCGTGGTTCGCCCCCGACCCGGGCCCGATCGCGCGGACGACCATCCTAGCGCCGCCCCGGCCAGGTCGGCCCGGGCGGGCGGTTGTCGGACGGCAGAGGCAGGCGTAAGGTCCGGTCATGCCGCGAACGAACCGCCCGACCCGCCCCACGATCTCGACCGAGCACGTCGATCCCGCCGTCTTCCCCGGCCGGGCCGAACGGCGACGCCTCGATCCGGGTCGCCACGAGGCCTGGCTCTCGCTGCTCGGCGAGCGCCCGACCGTCCTCGCCGACGGCGCGATGGGGACGATGCTCTTCGCCTCGGGGCTCCAGTTCGGCGATCCGCCCGAGGTCTGGAACGTCAGCCACCCCGACGTCGTCCGGCGGATCCAGCGGGCCTACCTCGAGGCCGGCTCGCTCATCGTCATGACCAACACGTTCGGCGGCAACCGGCTCCGCCTCGGGCTCCACGGACTCGAGAGCCGGGTCGGCGAGCTCAACCAGACGGCCGCCGTGCTCCTCCGGGCCGAGGTCGAGGCGGCCGGCGGGCACGCCCTCGTCGCCGGCGACATCGGTCCGAGCGGGGCGATCATGGCTCCCGTCGGGACCCTCGACCATGACGAGGCCGTCGATGTCTTTGCCGAGCAGGCGGCTGCCCTCGTGGCGGGCGGGGTCGACCTCATCTGGATCGAGACGATGTCCGACCTGGCCGAGATCGGGGCGGCCATCGAGGGGGTCCGGCGCGTCGCCCCGGGCATCCCGCTCATCACGACGATGACCTTCGACACCCACGGCCACACGATGATGGGCGTCTCGCCGGAACAGGCCGTCGGGGCGCTGTCGGCCTGGGGCGCGGACGCGATCGGCGGTAACTGCGGCAACGGCCCGGACGAGCTCGTGACGGTCGTGGAGCGGATGCGGGCCGCCGCCCCGGAGGCGACCCTCGTCGCCAAGTCCAACGCCGGCATCCCCGAACTGATCGACCTCCGGGCGGTCTATCGGGCCTCGCCGGAAGAGATGGCGCCCCGGGCAGCGGAGATGCGCGATGCCGGCGCGACGATCGTCGGTGGCTGCTGCGGGACTACGCCGGAGCACCTCCGGGCGATCGCCGCGATCGTCGCTCCCTGACGGATTCGTCGACGCCGCTCGCCCTGCCCCGGGCGAGGTCGAGCAGGATCCAGGCGAGGAACGCGATGAGGAGTGCGTTCCGGATGTCGAGGACGACGATCATCGCCGGGTCGAGCTGCCACAGCCCGCTGTAGCCGATCGGGTAGACGAGGGTCGAGCAGGCGGCGATCGCCACGGCGAGCCAGCGCTGCGGGACGGGCAGGAGCGGGACGAGCGGCAGGAACCACACGATGTACTGGATCGAGAAGACCTTGCTCCCGACGAGCAGGGCGACGAGGACCGCGACGGTCGCCGCGGCCATCCGCTCGATGGGGATCGATCCGGTGCGGCGGACGTCGCGCCGGAAGGTCATCGCCGCGACCACTGTCACGACGGCGACGAGGGTCGCCTCGACGAACGAGCTTGCCGCGGCCAGGGTGTCCGCGCCCGCTGCGGTCACCTGGAGCGAACCGAACTCGTGGTCGATGACGACGGGCAGGCCGCCGAGGGCGTGGCCCAGCAGGAGCAACCCCGAGCCGACACTCTCGAGCTGGAGGCCGCGGTCGAGCTGATAGGCGAGCGGCTGCAGGCCATCGCCCCCCGCCGCGAGGGCTGTCCCCACTGCGACCGCCGTGAGTGCTGCGACGGTACCGACGACGAGGCGGCGGAGGCCGGGCCGGTCGTCGAGGGCGGTCGCCCGCACGACGAGGATGGGGAGCGCGACGATCGGGAAGAGCTTCATCGCCGTCCCGACGCCGAGCGCGACGCCGGCGAGCCCCGGCCGCCCTCGTTGGGTCGCGACGACGGCGGCGAGGATCGTCACCGCCGGCCACAGGTCATAGCGCCAGGCGACGGAGACGGCGCTGGCGATGACGAGGACCGTCCACGTGGCGAGCGCGCCGATCGGTCGCGGAGCGACGCGGAGGATGAGCCAGCCGGCGAGCACGGCGAGGAGCCCCTGGACCGCCGCGAAGGCCGTTGCGTACGACTCCGGACCGCCACCGGCGACGGCGGCCACGAGCGCGGGCACCGCCATGGGGATGAGGGCGAGGGGCGGGTATTCGAGGGCGAACCCGCGATACGGGGTGGCGCCCGCGAGGAGTCGATCAGCGTAGCCGCGGTAGGTCTCGAGGTCGGAGCCGAAGAAGGAGATGTCGCGCCGGCTTGTCAGCGCCGTGAGGGCGACGACGACGACGAGCGGCGCCAGAAGGAGGCCCGCCGTGACGAGCCTCCGTCGACCTTCTAGGCTTTCGAACCCCACCGGCGCCCTCCTCCGTGGAGGGCAAGTATCCCCCGGCCGCCGATCAGGGGGCGAGACGCTGCCAGCTGACCCGCTGGTTCGAGCCGGTGTACCTCTCATCTACCGTGGGGGAGGCAGGGGGCCGTACGGTTCCCGCTTCGTCGACGATCCGGGCGCGGGAGGATCAGTTCCCCGTCGGGCAGTCCGTCTGGTCGGGCAGCAGCGGATGGAACGTCAGGGTGTACTTCGCGCCTCCCGACGTCCAGCCGGTGATCTGGGTCGCGTGGTCGAGCAGGGCCCGCACGGCCTGGACGTCGGCTCCACCGACCGTCCCGCAGCGCATGTCGCCACCGCCCGCCGACACCGGATCGCCGAACGTGGCGAGCGGCGTCGCGAGTGGCCAGGCGATCGGCGGTCGAGCCAGGGTGGGATCTCCCGGGTCCGGTGCGCCGGGCTGGACGAAGACCGCCAGCCGGTCCCACCCATAGCCGGTCCCCCGGCCGACGTTCTCCTGCCCGACTGTGGTCGGGAGGTCGCCTACGGCGTTCGAGAAGTCGCGGAGCTTCGCCCGCGCCGCCGAGGCGGCCGGATCGGCGGAAGCATCGTCGGTCATTCCGAGGCCATAGGCGCTCACGCGGTGGGTCGCGCCGTCGGCGACGACCGTGAACCGCGCGGTCGAGGCGTCGGCAACGTTGGTCGCGTCGTACGAGGCGTCGGGACCGAGGAGCCCGTCGTCGCGGGCGACGGCCAGCAGACGCTGCAGGCCGGTCTCGGTCACCGTATCGACCTGGAGATTCGGCAACGCTGGCCCGGGGAAGATCGCCGGGATGGGACCCTCCGTGATCACGGTGCCGTCGCCGTAGATCGAGACGATCGGGTAGCGGGTGAGGAGCGCCTGTGGCGCGACGAAGCCGCCGACTTCCTCGTAGCGGATCACGAGGTCGGTCGGACCCGTCGGATGGGCGATGGCCGACCCCGCCGGGCTCCCGGACGTCGGATTGGACGGCCCTCCCGTCGGCGGGATCGAGCCGGT
Organism: uncultured Chloroflexia bacterium; assembly: GCA_963745405.1. Taxonomy (GTDB): domain Bacteria; phylum Chloroflexota; class Limnocylindria; order Limnocylindrales; family CSP1-4; genus C-114. The sequence continues at coordinate 1,480,620 of CAVUWY010000002.1, forward strand.
GGAGCCGGTCGGCGTCGAGCCGGCGTTCGTGCATGCGGCGAGGACGAGGCAGCCGAGGGAAACGGCGACGGCCCCACCGGCCCTACGGCGTGGATGGACGATCGCGGCGTCGAAGCGCATCCGTGGTACTCCAGGCGTGAGGCTGGGCATGTGCCCGCTCCGGGACCAGACGCCGGTCGGGGCCCCCAGGTTCCCGGAGTCGCACGCGGGCCGCCGGGCCCCCGGATCAGACGCGGGCGGCGACCTGCCCGGCGACGTACTCCCGGCGGATCGCGGTGAACGACCGCTGCGCCGGCAGGGCGAGCAGCCAGGCCGCGACCTCGTCCCGCGAGATCGTCGCGCACGTCGCCGAGCGCTCGAGCGATGCCTCCGAGGTGACGAGTGCCGCATGGACGTGGATGACGAAGTCGCGGTCGTCGGACGCCAGCCAGCGGCGGACCCGTTCCGCGTCGCGACTCGCCCGATCAAGCGGGTTCTCCATCGGCAGCCAGCCCCGGTCGCGGAACAGCGCCTCCCAGCGATCGCCCCGGTGCCGGGTGACCGACGGCGGCGGAGCGCTCTCGATGACGGCCGCCCCGTGCGGCCCGATGACGACCTCCGGGATCACGGCGCCGTCCGGCAGCAGGACGTCGGTCGCCACGACATAGTCGGCGCCGAGCTGTCGGCCGAGGCCGGTCGCCGCACCACGGCGGGCGCGGAACCGGGCGAGTCGTTCGGTCGTGACCACGAGCCGAACGCAGCCACCGATGACGAGCGCAGCCGGAAGGACGATCGCGGTCGTCCAGACGATCGCCCCGATCGCCATCTCCCCCACGGTGGGACGGGGCGGGACGGTGAAGCTCCGTAGCAGTGGGGTCGCGAACACGAACCAGGCGAGGACGACGCCGAGGACGAGGAGGATGGCGCCGCCGAGGCCTCCGAAGAGGACACCGACGACGGAGATCGGCCGCGGCCGACCTCTGCGCGAGGTGATGACCTGCATGACGGCGAGCATCGCTCGCGGGCGCGATCCGGGCCATGACTACATCGGGGTAACGGCGATGGTCTGATGTTACCGGGGCCTCCTGGCACCGCCCGGACCGACGCCGAGCGTGGGGAGGGGAGACACGTACCATTGCGGTCCGCCCGCGGCCGACACCATGCTCGCCTCAAGCGCCGGGAGATCATGCCCGGTGCGGAGGCCTTATCCGTTGTTCATCGTCACGCACCGGCCGTCGGGCCGCCGGGCCCGGCCATGGCTTGCCGCGGCCATCGTCGCCCTCGCGGCGCTCCTCGCTGTCCTCGTGGGAACGGCCGCCGCCCTCTCCGGGCCCGTCCATCTCCGCGATGGGACGGCGTGGCCGCGCACCGGGACACCGACGACGACGATCTCCTTCGCGGTCACGTATCGGCACGATGACCGCGAGGCGCCCGCCTTCGTTCGGCTCGTCGTCGACGGCACCTCGCACGCGATGACGGCGGCCGGGGGCACACCCGACTTCGGCGCCGGCGCCCTGTTCCGCTTCACGACGACACTCCCGGCGGGGACCCACGTCATCTCCTTCTGGGCGGCCGACGTCCACGGATTCGCTGATCGCGATCAGGCGGGCCTCGTCAAGATCGCCGACAAGCCAGCCGGCGGGAGCGATAGCGGCCCCGACGGCGGCGTCACGCCCGGCAGCGGCCATACGCCGGTCGGCGGAGGAACCTCCGGCGGAGGAACGTCCGGTGGCGGATCGGGCGGAAGCTCGGCGAGCCAGCCGCCCGCCCCCGCGCCGCCGCCCGCGGCCCCCGGGCCTGGTGGTGCCACCTCCGGCGGCTCGCCGTCGGCTGGCCCCGCATCGGGCCAACACCATGGAGCCGGATCATCCACCGGCACCTCCACCGGCGGCGACCGGGCAGGACGCACCGATCCGCCCGGCGCCGCCGACCACACGACACTTCCCCCACCGCGCGACGGCACGGCGGACGGCGGCGCGTCGACGGGCCATCCGACCGGCCCGTCGGCCGCCCCGATCCCTGCGCCCGCCGACGCCACGGCCGGGGGCGACACCGCGGAACACGCGGACGGCAGGACGCACGGCGGGTGGCCCCCCGCCGATGCCGTCGTACTGGCCTCGGAGGGTGGCTCTGCCGTCGGGGCGGGTCGGAACCGACCGGGCGGTCGCTCGGGCGGTCCGTCCGATGACAGCCTGCCAGCGGTCCTGCGGCCCGGCGGCCTCACCCCGCTCGAGCGCTCGATCGTGGCCGGCCTGTCGACCGCGGCGACCACGGTCGCGGCCATGGCCTTCCTGTTCGGCAAGCGGCGCCGGGACGACGATCCGCCGGCGCCCGATGAGGTCCTTAGCGCCAGCGCCGCACGGCTGACCTCCGTTCCGGCGGCGTCACTGGTCCCGCCGGCTCAGACCGTCGACGAGGCGCAGCCTGCCGCGCTGGCGCCGACCATCACTGCTCGAGGCGCGCAAGACGGACCCGCTCCGCTCGGAGGCCGTCGACCTCCGCCAGTCGTTCGACCACGGCGGCGTCAGCACTCTCGAGGGGCGCGAGCGGCGGCGGATCCGCTACCGGGTCGTCCGCCTCCTCGATGCCCCCGACGAGTTGGCGTCTTCCGAGATCGGGATCCTCGACGAGGGTGACGAGGTGGAGCTCCTCGAGCGATCCGGTTCCTACTGGCTGGTCCTGTGCCCGGACGGCAGCCGCGGCTGGCTCCATCGGATGACCCTCGGCGACGTCGTGACCGAAACGGTCGACCTGTCGCTCGACGACGAGGACGACGCGCCCGACCTCCTCTCGACCTATCTCGAGCAGCGCCGCGGCGCCTGACTCCGGCGACCGCCCGGCTACCGGTCCCGGCGCAGGACCAGGATGTGCTGGTGGGCGATGTTCGGCACGAATGACTTGGGGTAGCCGTAGGGGCGCAGCCGCGTGCCGGCCTGGTACCAGATGAGATCGCCCTTCGGGACGAGGCCGACGGCAGCCGCCCGGCCGGCGAGGTCCGCGCCGGTGAAGAGGTAGCGGCCCTCCTGGTAGGCGTCGCGGACGATGACGCAGGCGTAGCGGCCCGGCCGAAGGACCCGTCGGATCTCGGCCAGCGCCGTCTCCATCCGGTCGAGGTAGGTCGCGTAATCGGGGCTGTTGGCGAGGTCGGCCGGGTCGTCGCTCACCATGGCGTAGTCGGTCCGCCGGTTGGCGTGCTCCTCGGCGAGCTTGCCGCCGGCCATCGTCAGCGGCAGCTGGATGTTGTACGGCGGATCGGTGGCCACGAAGTCGACCGACTCGGCGTCGATCGACGGAAGCATGGACAGGGCGTCGCCCCGCCGCATCTCGCAGCCAGTCGGGTCGAACGACCGCGTACCGGCCGGATCTGCCGTCCCGAGGTCGGCGATGAGGGGCCCGAGCCCATCCCGCTCGGCGCCGAGGGCGGCCACCAGCTGGCCGTAGACGTCGACCCAGCGCTGCTCGATCTCGATGCCGATGGCCCGCCGCGGACCGACCGCGATGGCCGCCCCGAGGAGCGTTCCACCGACGCCGGCGAACGGGTCGAGGACGAGCTCGCCGCTCCGGGTGAAGAACTCGATGAGCCGGGCCATGAGGCGTGGCGGCTTGTTCGCGCCGTGCGCCTTGCGGAGCGCGTGGCCCAGCTCCGAGGGATAGGCCGTGCTCCAGACGGACTTCGTGAAGTACAGCCACTCCTCGCCGGGCAGCTCGTTGAGCGTGTTGGCGGGATGCGGCTCGCGACGCGCTGACGGCTCCGCGGGAGTAGGGGACTCGCGAGCTCGGGAGTCGGCTGACACCGTCGAATCGTAGTCGGCCGAGGAGGGAAGAGAACGGCCCAAAGAACGGACCCCCGGTGAGGGTCCCGGGGGTCCGTCGGGGACGGGGTGATTCGTCGTTGCATCCAGTAGTACGCCACCGCTGCGTCGCCGGATGCAGGACTGGTCGGGTCGCGCTCGACCCGTCCGACGAGCCGGGCCGTCCGGTGCGTGACGGCCACAGCCTAGAATGAGTCATGTCCGTGAAGGTCACGAGCGCGCGGTTCGTGGGGCGAGAACGGGAGCTCGCCCGCCTCGCGGTCGCTCTCGAACAGGCCGAAGCCGGACGTTCGACGACCCTGCTCGTCTCGGGGACCGGTGGCGCGGGGGCGTCGCGGCTCCTCGACGAGACCGGCCGGCGCCTGGCGGCCCTGCCGCAGTCGTTCACCGTCGTCCGCGGCGTGCCCACGGCAGCCGAGCGGGCCACGCCGTACGCGCCGATCGTCGCCGGCCTCACCCCGATCCTCGCCGCCCTCGGCGACGACAGCCTGACGGCGGTCCTCGGCCCGGCCAGTGCCGAGCTCGGCAGGTTGTTCCCCGTCCTTCAGCCTCGTCTGGTGAGACTCGGTCTCGACCTTGGACCGGCGCCGGCCATCTCGTCCGAACGATGGCAGCCGCGGATGCTGGAGCGGTTCCTCGGCATGTTCTGGGCGCTCGGTGAGCGGCGCCCCGTGCTCCTCGTCGTGGAGGACCTCCATCGAGTCGATGCCGCGACGCGGGCGCTCGTTACCTTCATCTCGCGGATCTCCCGACCGGGCCGCCTCGCCGTCGTCGGCACATACCAGCCCGACGAGATGACCCGGGCCCACCCGTTCCACGCCGACCTGGCGGCGATGTCGGACACGCCCCGGGCTGCCGGTCGGATCGAGCTGGCACTGCTCGACCGGCGGGAGCTGTCGGAGCTCATCGAGGCGATCGACGGCGATCGTCCGTCCGCGTCACTGCTGCTCCTCGTGGCGGAGCGGTCGAAAGGGAACCCGCTCGCGGTCGAGGAGGTACTCATCGCCCGTCGCGAAGAGAGCGGTGCGCTGCAGGCCGGCGGGCTCGAGGAGTCGGTCCTCGCCAGGGTCCGCCGCCGGAGCCCCGAGTGCCGCCGCGTCCTCCGGCTCCTGTCCGTCGCCGACGGGCCACTGACCAAGGCCGAGCTCGCGGCCGTGGCCGCGGCGTCCGAGGCCGGCACGGAACGGCGGCCGCCGCGGTCGTCGAGCACGCCCCGGCGGGCCGACTCCGATCTTGACGCGGACCTGCGGACCGGCCTCGACGAGGCGCTCGAGCACGATTGGGTGGTCGGGGGAGCTGCGGCCGACGGAGCGGAGACGGTGGCCTTCCGCCACGAGCTGATCGGGCGGGCGGTCGCCGCCGACCTCCTGCCGCTCCAGCATCGACGCCACCTCGCCTCCGTGGCGACCGCCCTCTCGGATCGCCCGGCCGCGGCCGCCCGGTACTGGCTCCTCGCTCATGACGCCGTCCAGGCCCGCCGCGCCGCACTCGAGGCGCTCGGCGAGCTGGAGACGGCCGATGCCGCTCGCGACACGCTCGACCTGCTCGAGGGTGCGATCGAGCTGACCGATCCGACCGACGCGGCCGCCGCCTCCGGCGCCAGGGGGACCGTCGCCTCGACCGAGGACGGCGACGACACATCGCTCGCCGCCCTCCAGGCCCGGGCAGCCGAGGCCGCGTTCGCCGCCGGGATGCCCCTCCGGGCGGCCGCCTACGCCGAGGCCGCCGCGGCCCGGCTCGACGAGCGACGCGACCGGACCCGCCTCGGACTCTTGTACGAACGGCTCGGTCGCTATCGCCGGGCCGCCGGCGATCCGCCGGGCGCGCTGGCGGCGCACCTCCGCGCGGTCGACCTCGTGCCCAGGGAACCGTCCCGCGAACGAGCCTTCGTCCTCGCCTCGCTGGCCCAGGTCCAGATGCTCGACGGGATGTTCAGCGAGGCGGAGCGGAGCGGCCAGGAGGCCGTCCGGGTCGCCCAGGCCGTCGGACCCGCGGCGAGCGACCTCGAGGCGAACGCCCAGACGACGCTCGGCGTCAGTCGTGGCTGGGGCGACGACCCGGCCTCGGCGGTCGAACTGCTCCGCGAGGCCGGCCGCGCGGCGGCGGAGCGCGGTGACCTCGGCGAACGGTTCCGGGTGATCGCCAACCTCACGACCGTCCTCGATCTCATCGGCCGGAAGCGCGAGGCGATCGACATCGCCTACGACGGCATCGTCGAGGCTCGGCGGACGGGCCTTGAGACGGTCTTCGGCAACTTCCTGCGCGGCAACGCCGCCGAGTCGCTCTTCCAGCTCGGGCGCTGGGCGGAGAGCCGCGAGCTGTCGACGACGGCCCTCGAATGGAGCCTCTCCGGCGCCGACTTCGTCAACGCCATCGTCAACCTCGCGATCGTCGAGATCGAATCGGGTTCGGGCGAGGTCGCCGGACGCCTGCTCGGCCAGCTCCTCGTGGAGGTCGAGGCGGTCCCCGACGCCCAGTCGGCGGTGCCGGTCTATGCGGCCGAGGCCTCGTACGCCCTCTGGCGGAGCGACCTTGGCGATGCGAAACGGGCCTGCGAACGAGCGTGGGCCGCCGCGCGGAGTACGGAGGACTGGGTCCTCGCCGCGAAGACGGCAGCCGTCTGCCTCGAGGTCGATGCGGCCATCGTCGCCGATGCCCGGGAACGACGCGACCTGCCCGCCCTCGCCGAGGCGCGCGAGCGGTCGCGTACCGTCCTCGCCGACGCGAGCGCGTTCGTCGCCCGGTCGGGCGTGACCGGTGCGATCGGCTCCCGCAAGGTCGCCGACGCGGCGCTCGCGGTGGCCGAGGCGTTCCGGGCCCGGCTCGACGGCCACGACGACCCGGCCCTCTGGAAGGACGTGGCGTCCGCCTGGGATCGGCTCGACGATCCGTACCAGGCCGCCCGGGCGCGCTGGCGCCAGGCGGAGGCGATCCTCGCCGTGACGCCCGACGCGCGGGCGGGTCGGGCCCGGGCTCGCGGGCCGCTCCTCGACGCGTACGAGGCGGCCGGCCTGCTCGGTGCTGCCCCGCTCAGGCGCGAGCTCGGCGAGCTGGCCGCCCGGGCCCTCATCCGCCTGCCCGATACGCCGACCACCGGCGTGGCGGCGCCCGACATGGTCGGCGTACCGGTCGGCGCGGCGCCCGGTGATGACGCGGAGTGGGTCGGCCACGGCGACGGAAACGGCCACGCGGCGGGCGTCCGCCCCGATTCGGATCTCCTCCGCGGTTTCGTCGGCGAGCCGGTCCCGAAGCGGGCCGATCCGTTCGGCCTCAGCCCGCGCGAGCGGGAGGTCCTCGTCCTCATATCCCAGGGGCGGACGAACCGGGAGATCGGCGAGCGGCTCTTCATCAGCCAGAAGACCGTCGGCGTGCACGTCGGGAACATCCTCTCCAAGCTCGACGTGTCGGGGCGGGTCGAGGCGGCCGCCGTGGCGATCCGGCTCGGGCTCACCGACAAACGCTGAGGGCGGTGGACCCGCCTCCGCGAGGCGCGATGGAGCGCGGTTCGGTAGAGTGGCGATGAACGGCTCGGATCCCGCATACCGCCGACGCCGTACCCGCGCGACCACCTCGGCGCCACCTGTGAGGTCAGCCCCGACCATGCGACCGTCGACCGCCTCGCGTCCCTCCCGCCTCATCGCGATCGTGTTCGCGGCCGGCCTCGCGACCGGCGCCTGCACGAGCACGGCCTCGCCCGGCTGGACCTACCAGCCGCCGCCGCCGACCGCGTCGCCGGCCGCCTCCGCCGGAGCCTCGGCGGGTCCCAGCGCCGCGCCGAGCGCTGCGCCGAGTGCCGCTCCCAGCGCGGCACCCAGCTTGGCGCCGAGCGCGGGTGCGAGTGGGGCCGCGAGTGCCGCGCCGAGCGGCGGATCGGGTGGCGGTTCGGCGACCGTCCTCAAGGTCACGGCCCAGAACATCGCCTTCGACGTGTCGACCCTGACAGCGCCGGCCAACGCGGCGTTCCAGATCGACTTCGACAACGAGGATGCGTCGGTCGCCCACAACGTCACGATCAAGGACGCGACCGGTGCGATGGTGTTCAAGGGGGACCTCGTCACCGGCGTCGCCCAGGCGACGTACAACGTGCCGGCGATCCCCGCCGGGTCGTACACGTTCTACTGCATCGTCCACCCGAACATGACCGGGACCCTGACGGTCCAGTAAGGCGACAGCCCGGCCGATCGCCGACCGGCAGAACAACCGCGACGAGGACCCGGACCGTGAGCGAGAACGTCTGCTACGTCGACGCCTACGCCCGGTCGATCGAGGCACGGGTGGTCGGCATCGATCCCGCCGATCCCGCCCTCGTCATCCTCGACCGGACGGTCGCCTATCCGGGCGGCGGCGGTCAGCCGTCGGATCGGGGCCTCCTGCGTGGCGATGGCGGTCGGTCGTGGGCGATCGTCGGGGCGAAGAAAGACGGCCCGGACATAGTCCACCAGCTCGACCTCGCCGACGGCGAAGGACCGACGGCCGGCGAGACCGTCACGATCGACCTCGACTGGGCCCGGCGCCATCTCCTCATGCGGACCCACACGGCGCTGCACGCGCTGTGCGGCGTCGTCTGGCGCGACCACGGCGCCCTCGTGACCGGCGGCAACATGGAGCCCGGCAGCGGCCGGATGGACTTCGAGTTCGAGCACATGAGCGGCGATCTCGTCGACTCGATCGAGGAGACCGTCAACCGCGAGCTCGCCTCGGCCCGCGATGTCCTGGTGGCGGTCCGGCCACGCGACGAGGCGTTCGCCATCCCCGATCTCATCCGGACGAAGATCAACCTCCTGCCGCCGGGGATCCCCGAGATAAGGACGATCGAGATCGTCGGGCTCGACCTGCAGGCCGACGGCGGGACCCACGTCGCCAACACCCGCGAGGTAGGCGGCATCCGGGTGACCGGCTACGAGTCCAAGGGCCGCATCAACAAGCGCATCCGGATCGAGCTCACCGACTAACGGACCCGCCGGGCTGGCGTCGGCTGGTAGGGTGGGGATCATGGGGGTCGACCTGCACGACCCGGTCGTGCGCGCGGCCATCCGCACCTCGCACCTGGCCGCGGTCCCGGAGCCGCTCCTCGAGCCGCTGTTCGCCGAAGCCACGCGCCTCAGCGTCCCGGCCGGCTCGATGGTCCGCCGCGAGGGCGAGCGCGGTCCCCACATCGAGCTCGTCGTCGGCGGGTTGGTCCGGGTGTATGTCTCGTCGCCGGACGGGCGGACGTTGACCGTGCGCTACTGCAGGAGCGGAGCGATGATCGGTGCGGTCTCCCTCTTCCGGCCGAGCTACGTGATGCCCGGCGGCCTGCAGGCGCTGGTGGACACGGACCTCGTGGTGCTCCGTGCCGAGGCGGTGCGCCTGGCCTCCGACCGCGATCGGGCCATGGCGGACTCCCTGATCGCCGAGCTCAGCGACCGCGTCTACCAGTTCGTCGTCGAGATACCCGGGGCGTCATTCGCGACCGTCCGCCAGCGGGTCGCCCGCCACGTGCTCGATATCGCCGCCGAGCAACAGCACGGGGCCCGGTTGGTGGCTCCCGTCAGCCAGCAGGCGATCGCCGACGCCGTGGGCAGCGTCCGCGAGGTCGTGGCACGCGCGCTGGGCGAGCTGCGGCGGGAGAAGCTCGTGGCGACGGGTCCGGGCGGCATCGAGATCCTCGATCCGGACCGGCTCGCCGCCGATGTGTTCGCGACGCCGGTGACGCCCGTCCGAGGCACGGCCGAGGTCGCTGAGGCTCCTCAACGCTCGATCGCGGTGGTCAGACCGCCTTGACCGCCGTCACGAGCGCCTGGAGGCCGTCCTTCGCATCGGCGAAGAGCATCCCCGTCTTCGGGTCGGTGTAGAGCTCGTTGTCGATGCCGGCGTAGCCGCGGCCCATCGAGCGCTTGATGACGATGATCGACTTGGCGTGGTCGACGTCGAGGATCGGCATCCCCGACACCGGCGAGCCGGGCTTGCGGGCGGCGGGGTTCGTCACGTCGTTGGCGCCGACCACGAGGGCGACGTCGCAGCGCTCGAACTCCGGGTTGATCTCCTCCATCTCCTTGAGCTGGGGGTAGGGGACGTTCGCCTCGGCGAGCAGCACGTTCATATGGCCCGGCATCCGGCCGGCGACCGGGTGGATGGCGTACTTCACGTCGACGCCGCGCGACTCGAGGAGCTCGGCAAGTTCGCGGACCTGGTGCTGGGCCTGGGCGACCGCGAGCCCGTAGCCGGGCACGACGATGACGCTCTGGGCGTAGGCCAGCTGGATCGCGGCATCGTCGGCGCTGATCTCGCGGACGCTCCCGCCGCCGGCACCGGTGATCGCCGTCACGCCCTCGCCGCCGCCGAAGCCGCCGGCGATGATGTTGAGCACCGAGCGGTTCATCGCGTCGGCCATCAGCTTGGTGAGGATGCCGCCCGAGGCGCCGACGAGGGCGCCGCTGATGATGAGGACCGGGTTGCCGATGACGAAACCGGCCATCGCGGCGGCCGTGCCGGTGAAGCTGTTGAGCAGGCTGATGACGACCGGCATGTCCGCCCCACCGATCGGCAGGACCATCGTGATCCCGAAGATGAGGCCGGCTGCCACCACCACCGCGAGGACCGCCACCGACGTGTCGCCGGTGATCGTGATCGTGCCGGCCGAGTCGAGGATGAGGGCGATCGTCCCTGCCACTGCCACGATGGCGATGAGGATGGTCAGGATGCGCCCGCCCGGCACCTGGATGGGCTTGCCCGGGATCAGTCCCTGGAGCTTGCCGCCGGCGATGAGCGACCCGCTGAAGGTGATCGAGCCGATGACCGCGCCGAGCACGACGAAGACCGTCGTGGACAGGTCGGCCCCCGTGCTCGAAAGGCGGATGAAATCGCTGATCGCGACGAGGGCCGCCGCACCGCCGCCGACCGCGTTGAACAGCGAGACCAGCTGCGGCATCGCCGTCATCTTCACGGTCCGGGCGGTATAGAGGCCGGCCCCACCGCCGATGGCGAACCCGACGATGATGATGACCCAGGCGGTCGCGCCCAGACCCTCGGGCCTCGTGATGAGCCCGATGAGGGTCGCGACGACGGCGATCGTCATGCCCGCGGCGCTCAGGCGGTTGCCGCCGCGGGCGGTCGCCGGCGAGTTCATCTGGTGGAGGCCGAGGACGAAGCAGGACGCCCCGAGGAGGCCCGCCAGGTAGACGAAGGTGGTGATCCACTCCTGCGACATCGACGCGCTCTCCGTTACGCGCCGGTCGCGGTCGAGCCGCCGGCATCGTCGCCGGCGGGCTTCGGCGTGGTGGGCTTCTTGCGGAACATCTGGAGCATCCGGTCGGTGACGACGTAGCCGCCGACGACGTTCATCGCCCCGAACACCATCGCCACGAAGGCGAGGACGTAGCCGAGCGGGTCGGTCGCCTCGGCGGCGATGAGCATCGCCCCGACGAGGACGATGCCGTGGATCGAGTTGGCGCCCGACATGAGCGGCGTGTGGAGCGTCGCCGGGACCTTGCTGATGACCTCGAAGCCGACGAGGATCGCGAGGACGAAGATCGCCAGCGAGTTGAGGAGCTCGGGACTCATGCGGGGGCACCTCCGGCGGCCGGCGCCACGGGTTCGAGCAGCTTCTTCGTCGCCTCCTGGACGACCGCCCCGCCGTGGGTGATGACGGTCCCCGCGGTGATCTCCTCGCTGAGGTCGAGGTTCAGGGCGCCGTCCTTCACGAGGTGGAGGAGGAGGGCCGAGATGTTCCGGGCGTAGAACTGCGACGAGCCGGCCGGCATCGTCGCGGGCAGGTTGTCGGGGGCGATGATCGTCACCCCGTTGTCGGTCACGATCGTCTCGCCGGCCCGGCTCAGCTCGACGTTGCCGCCGAGGGCCGAGGCCGCCATGTCCACGATGACCGAGCCCGCCTTCATCCCCGCCACCGCCTCAGCGGTCACGAGCACCGGCGGCCGGCGACCGGGGACCTGGGCGGTGGTGATGACGACGTCCATCGTGGCGATGTGGCCGTTGAGCTCGGCCTGCTGGGCGGCCTGCTCCTCCGGCGTCAGCTGGCGGGCGTAGCCGCCGGTCCCCGAGGCATCGGCGACCGACTTGAGGACGAGGAACTGGGCACCGAGACTCTGGGCCTGCTCCTTCGTCTCGGAGCGGACGTCGTAGGCCTTGACGACCGCGCCGAGCCGCCGGGCGGTGCCGATCGCCTGGAGGCCGGCGACGCCGATGCCGAGGATGAGGACGTTGGCGGGCTTGGCCGTGCCGGCCGCCGTCGTGAGCAGCGGGAAGTAGCGGCCGTAGGCATTCGCGGCGATGAGGACCGCCTTGTAACCGCCGACGTTGGCCTGGCTCGACAGGGCGTCCATCGACTGGGCCCGGCTCAGCGTCCGGGGCAGGGCGTCGAGGCTGATCGCGGTGACGCCCTTGTCGGCGAGCGTCTTCGCGAGGGCGGGATCGATGAGCGGCGACAGGAAGCCGATGACGGCCTGGCCCGACCGCAGCCGGGCGACCTCGTCCGGGCTCGGCTTGGCGACGCGCAGGATCGACGTCCGACTGGGCGTACAGCGCGTCGGTCGACACGACCGTCGCCCCGGCCTCGACGTAGGCGGCATCGGGGATGGTCGCGCCGGCTCCGGCTCCGGCCTCGACGAGGGTCTCGAGCCCGGCCGCCGTGAGCTTGCCGAGCGTTTCGGGTACCAGGGCCACCCGCCGCTCACCGGCCGCGGTCTCCCTGGCGACGCCGACCTTCATGGGCACCACCACCTGGAAAGGGGTCCGGCCCACGCCGGGACCCGGGGTACGTATCTGGGTGACCCGCGCAGTCTAGCGGCTGTCGCGGGAGTCGGTGGAGCGTCCACGAGCGGGCCGTCCGCCCGCGGACCCACTCGTCCTCAGATCGTCCCGGCTGCCGCGAGGGTCACGAGCGTGAGCAGCAGGACGTGGGACGCCGCGCTGTAGAAGATCGAGCCGGTCCGCCAGTTCAGCCAGCCGAAGATCGAGCCGCCGAACAGGGTGGACAGCGTCTCGACCTCGGGCTTGCCGAGGTGGGAGAACGTGAACGGGACCGCCGCCACGAGGATGCCGAGGGGGCCCATATAGCGGATGAGGGTGAACATGAGGAAGCCGCGGAGGAGGAATTCGGCCGACGTCAGGTCGATGGCATTGGTGACGAGGAGGCTCCCGGCGTCGGTGGCGCTCGGCGCGTAGTAGGCCGCGAAATCGGGCTGGTGGCCGATCCAGACCACGAGCGGGACCATGACGAGGAGGCCGGCCGCCGTGAGGGCCACGCCGGCCCGCCAGTCGCCGACGCGGAGGCCGTAGCGACGGGGGTCGTCGCGGAACACGAAGAGGACCGTCGCCAGGGGCAGCAGGCCGAACAGGAACAGGCGCTCGATCGCGACCGTCCGCATCGCCGCCGGGTCGCGGCTGTAGGTGATGTCGGCCGGCAGGAAGTTGCGGTGGAAGTCGGCCAGGATGGCGAAGACCATGACGACGATCGCGACGGTCGAGCGGACCGGCAGCTCGAGCCCGACGAGCCGGATCGTCGCCCGGTCGGCCGCGGTCGACGGGTAGGTCGGGGCACCGACGAACGCCCGCCCGAGGCGGCTCCATCGACTCCGTCCGGTGGCGATCGCGTCGGAGGCCTCCACGCCGCGAGCCTACACCCCGGTACACTCGGTCGCAGGAACGGCGAGGAGGATCGGAACGTGGTCGGTGGACGAGGCGCGGTCGCACGTCACGAGGCGATGGACGCATTCGCCCGACTGCTCGCCGACGGGTCGACGACGGTCGTCCTCGACGGCGGCCTCGCCACGCAGCTCGAGGCCCAGGGCGCCGACCTGACCGACACCCTCTGGTCGGCGCGGCTCCTCCTCGAGGATCCCGAGGAGATCGTCCGGGCCCATCTGGCCTTCTTCCGGGCAGGCGCGCAGGTCGCGATCACGGCGAGCTACCAGGCGACGTTCGAGGGGTTCGCCGGCCGGGGCATCGGGCACGAGCAGGTCGAGGCGCTTCTGCGGCTCAGCGTCCGCCTCGCCGCGGACGCGCGCCGCCGCTGGCTCGAGGAGCGCGCCGCGCCCGATGGCCCGCCGCTCTTCGTGGCGGCCTCCATCGGCCCCTACGGAGCGATGCTCGCCGACGGATCGGAGTTCCGCGGCCGCTACGGCCTGACCGCCGAGCGCCTCGTGGACTTCCACCGAGAGCGGATGGCCGTCCTCGTCGATGCCGAGCCCGACCTACTGGCCTGCGAGACCGTCCCCGAGCTCGAGGAGGGGATCGCCCTCGCCCGCCTGGTCGACGAGCTCGGTGCGGTCGGCTGGCTCAGCTACAGCTGCCGCGATGGCGGCCATCTCCGCAGCGGGGCGCCGGTCGAGGAGGCGTTCGCCGTCGCCGATGAGTCGCACGGGATCGTCGCCGTCGGGGTTAACTGCACCGCCCCGGAGTACGTCGACGAGCTCCTCGACCGGGCTCGATCGGTCACCGCCAAGCCCCTCGTCGTCTATCCCAACAGCGGCGAGGGCTGGGATGCCGGCGCTCGGGCCTGGACGATCGCCCCGGCCACTCGTGACGCGGAGCGACCTTCGGCAGCCGTCGACGCGGTCTCGAGCCGACGCTGGGTCGATCACGGTGCGCGGCTCGTCGGCGGCTGTTGTCGGGTCTCCCCGGCCGCGATCGCCGACGTCGCCGCCGGAGTCGGCGCGGGAGTCGCGGCCGCCGTCCCCGGCCGCTAGGCGACCGAGGACCGGACCCGGTGTGCCCCCAGGAGAGGACCGACCACGGCCGCGAGTTCCCGGCAGTGGCCGCCGAGCCGCCCGGTCCGGGCATCGCCCGGGCCCGCGACCCGCTCGCGTTCGAGGTGCGCCTCCTCGGCGCGCTGCTCGGCCAGGTGATCGCCGAGCAGGCCGGCCCCGACCTGTTCGATCTCGTCGAGGGCATCCGCCGCCAGGTCATCGCGACACGCGGCGGCGGCACCGAGGTGGCCGGCGACCGTGTAGCTGCCCGGGAGCGGGCCCTGACCGAGATCGCCGAGCGCATCGCGGCCCTCGATCCGCCGCGCCTCGAGGCGGTTGCCCGTTCGTTCAGCCTCTACTTCCAGCTCGTCAACCTCGCCGAAGAACGCGACCAGGCACGGACGGTGCGACCGACCTTGCCGTCCATCGAGGAGGCACTGGCGGCGCGATCCGCGGCCGAGGAGCCGCTCCGCGACCTCCTCATCGATCCGGTCCTGACGGCTCACCCGACCGAGGCCCGCCGGCGGACGCTGCTCGTCGCCCTCCGCCGGGTCGGCCGCCTGCTCGAGCGACTCGACGATCCGCGCCTCGGCGCCGACGAGGACACCGACATCCGGCGGCGGCTTCGGGAGGAGATCACGATCCTGTGGCGGACCGCCGAGGTCCGCGCCGCGCCGCCGACGCCGTTCGACGAGGTCCGGGCCGGCCTGACCTTCTTCGACGAGTCGATCTTCGTCGCCATCCCGCGCCTCTACCGGGCGGTGGACGGCGCGCTCGATGGACGACCGCCCACCAGGGCGCCCGGGCTCGCGGCCGATGCCGGCCGGACGGGGACCCGGCCGCCACTCGTCTCGGCCTTCGTCCGCTTCGGCTCGTGGATCGGCGGGGACCGGGACGGCAATCCGACGGTGACCGCCGACGCGACGCTCCACGCCATCCGCATCCACGCCGACCACGTCCTCCGCGGCTACGAGGCGGTCACGTCCCGCCTCATGCAGACGATCTCGGTCGCCGTGCCCGTCGACCGGGTGGCCGGGCCGTTGACGAGCGCGCTGTTGCGTGACGCCGAGGAGATCCCGGAGACGGCCCGGCAGCTCTCCCGCCGGTTCCCCAACGAGCCGTACCGGCAGCGCTTCGGCGGGATGGCCGAGCGGCTGCGGCGGACGCGGGTCGCGCTGACCGGGCAGCCGGGACCCGGCGCCGGTCGCTATCCGGATGCAGCGGCGTTCGATGCCGAGCTGGCCGTGGTCCAGGAGTCGCTCGCCCAGGACGGACTTGCCCGGGTCGCCTGGGGTGAGGTGGCCGACCTGCGCTGGCAGGTCGCGACGTTCGGCTTCCACCTCGCCGGCCTCGAGGTCCGCCAGCACTCGGCCGTCCATCGGGCTGCGCTCGCCGCGCTCCGCGACGGGCGGCCCGCCTCCACCCCGCTGTCGGAAGGCGTGACGCTGGCCGAGGTGATCGCGACGCTTCGGGCGATGGGCCGGATCCAGGCTCGTCACGGCACCGACGCCTGCTGTCGATACGTCGTCTCATTCACGGCCGACGTCGACGACGTCGAGGCCGTCCTCGAACTGGCGACCCTGGCCGGCGATCCGGCGACTTTCGCCGGCGACCCGGCGCTCGCCGACCTGCCGGCGGTCTCGCCGCATCTCGACGTGGTGCCCCTCCTCGAGACGGCGGCCGCCCTCGACGCGGCCGAGGAGTTCCTCGATCGACTCCTCGGGACGCCGGCGTACCGGGCCCACCTCGTCGACCGCGGTGACGTCCAGGAGGTGATGCTCGGCTACTCCGATTCCTCCAAGGAGTCCGGCTTCGTCGCCTCGAACTGGCTGCTCCACCGCGCCCAGGAGGGCCTTGTCCGGGGGGCGGCCCGCCACGGCGTCCGGCTCATCCTCTTCCACGGCCGCGGCGGCTCGATCGGTCGCGGCGGCGGGCCGGCCAATCGGGCCATCCTCGCCCAGGCCGCCGGCTCCGTGGCAGGGCGGCTCAAGTTCACCGAACAGGGCGAGGTCATCGCCGCCCACTACGCCAATCCCGAGCTCGCCCGCCGCCACCTCGAGCAGGTGACCGCCGCGACCCTGCTCGCCTCCGGCTCGGACCACGAGGCGGCCGTCGACCGTGCGGCCGCCGAAGGGACGCCGATCCTCGAGGATCTGGCGGCCCGGTCCCGCGAGGCGTACCGGGCCTTCATCGACCTGCCCGGCTTCTTCGATGTCTTCCTGGCCGTCACCCCGATGGCCCAGATCGCCGACCTTGCCCTCGGCTCCCGTCCCGCCTCCCGACCGCGTTCGCGAGAGGTCGGCCAGCCGGCCGGCCGGCCGGTGGCGGACCTCGACAGCCTGCGGGCGATCCCCTGGGTCTTCGCCTGGTCCCAGTCTCGAGCCAACGTGCCCGGCTGGTACGGCATCGGGTCGGCTCTCGAGGGGCACCTGGCGACGGCGGGCCGATCCGCCGCGGCACGGCTCCGGGCGCTCCACCGATCCTGGCCGTTCTTCGCCTCCCTCATCGACACGGCCGAGCTGGCCCTCGCCCGGACCGACCTCACGACGTTCCGCCGCTATCTCCTGCTCGCGCCCGGGCCCGATGCCGCCAGGATCGCCGCGGCGATCGAGGCCGAGTTCGAGCGATCGGTCCGTCTCGTCACGGCCGTGGCCGGCCGGGACCGGCTGCTGGCCGACGACCCGGCGCTCGTCCGCTCACTCGACCTTCGGGCGCCGTACGTCGACGCGCTGTCGGCCGTACAGGCCGATGCGCTGGGCCGGTTGCGTCGGGCAGGACCCGACGATCCGGACACGCCCCGCCTCAAGCGGATCGTCGGTGAGACGCTGGGCGGGATCGCCGCCGGCCTGCAGACGACCGGCTGATGGCGGGTACGGGCGGATCCGGGTCGACGGTAGTCCTCGAAGGCGGCGACGACCGCCTGACCGTCGATGTCGAGGCCGGCGGACGGCTGGCCTCGCTCCTCGTCGGCGGCCGCGAGCGGCTCCTCGCCCCTCCCTCATCCGTCGATCGTGGCACGCGCTGGGGATCATTCCTCATGGCACCGTGGCCGGGTCGCATCGCCGCTGCCCGGATCGCGTGGGATGGCTCGACCCATCCGTTGAGCGCCAATGACGGGCCCAACGCGATCCACGGGCTCGTCTTCGATCGGCCGTGGCGGGTCACCTCGTCGGAGGCGGGATCGGTGAGCCTCGAGGTGGGTCTTGGTCCACTCGGCTGGCCCTTCGGCGGCGTCGTCCGCCAGACGATCCGCCTCGGGGCCGGGTCGCTCGAGTTGGCCGCCGAGGTCGCCGCGGATGAGATGTCGATGCCCGCCGGACTCGGCTGGCACCCCTGGTTCCGGCGGCCCGATGAGGGCGACATGACGGTCCGGGTCGACGCCGCCGCCACGCTCGATGCCGGGCCCGACCTCATCCCCACCGGTCGCCTCGTGCCGGTCGACGGGGATACGGATCTCCGGACCGGGCCCGCGCTCGGCGAGCGCCGCCTCGACCATGTCTACCCGGCGGTCGGCTCGCCGGTCGTCGTGACGTGGCCCGACCTCGTCCTGACGATGGTGTCCTCCCCGGCGGTCGGCACCTTCGTCGTCCACACCCCCCCGGCCGGCGTCTGCGTCGAACCCCAGACCGAGTGGCCGGACGCGATCGCACTAGCCGGCCGCGGTGTCACCGGGACCGGTCTCGTCACCCTCGCTCCCGGCGACATCCTGCGGGCGACGACGACGTGGAGCTGGGCCGACCCGGCCTGATCCGGCGTCGTAATCCCGACGAAAGGTCGCGGTGGAAGACTCCATATCGCGCACCGAACGCGCAAGTCGCCGGTTCCTCCTCGGCGACGTCATAGCGGGGCCGACGGCTCCTCCCTTCCGTCGGCCTCGCACTCACCTCGACCCTGGAAGGACCGATCCGGATGGCTCCCGACACAGCAGATCCCTTCGGGTCCGGGGACGCTCCGGCGCAGCCGGACCCCTGGCCGACGACCCAGTCGATGCCGCAGGCGAACCCGCAGCCGCAGGCGGGCCCACAGCCGGAGGCGAACCCACGACCCCAGTCCGCATCGCGGGCGCCGTACACATCCTCCCCGCCTGTCTGGCAGTCCCCGCCGACGACGGACCCATCTCCTCCGTGGGCCGCGCCGTCCTCTGCATCCGCCCCTGATCCGGAACCCGGCAAGCGGCGCACGGCGGGACACGGACTCGGCCTCGTCGCCGTCGCGGCAGTGCTCGCCGGGACGGTCGCGTCGGCCGGGACCTACGGGCTCTTCGTCGCGTCGGGAGCCCTCACCCGGACCGCGACCTCCTCCCCCGCGGCGGCGAGCCTCACCGGAGCGGTCGTAACGAACGGGACCGTGGAAGACGCGTCTGCGGCGATCGAGTCCGCGGCCGCGACGGTCGGACCGGCCGTCGTCACCATCGAGACGACCTCCCAGGGCGGCGGACGCTTCGGCGGGACAGCCGAGGGCGTCGGCTCCGGGGTGATCGTCGATGCCGCCGGCTGGATCGTCACCAACAACCACGTCATCGCCGGCGCGACCGACATCACGGTGACCCTGGCCGACGGCCGCACCTTCAGCGGGACCGTCGCGACCACCGACACCGCCAACGACCTCGCGATCGTCAAGATCGCGGCGAGCGGCCTCCCGACCGCCACGCTGGGCGACTCGAGCGCGCTCAAGCCGGGGCAGCTCGCGGTCGCGATCGGCAGTCCGCTCGGGTCGTATCCGGGCACGGTGACGAGCGGGATCGTGTCGGCCCTCGGGCGCACCATCACCGTCGAGGACGAGACGCTCACCGGTCTCATCCAGACCGACGCGGCCATCAACCCCGGCAACAGCGGCGGACCGCTGATCGACGCCGGCGGGCACGTGATCGGCATCGATACCGCCGAAGCGGGCACCGCCCAGGGCATCGGCTTCGCGATCCCGATCGACACGGCCAAGGCATTGATCCGGCAGGCGATCGGCGCCTGAGACCGCGGTACTCTCGCCGCGTACCGGCGGTCGACCGGTCGTGGAGGATCTCGCCATGGCCTCTGCCTTCCCGACGACCGGGATGGAGCTCACCCATCTGCTCGTCGTCGCCGACCTCGAGCGGTCGAGGTCCTTCTATCGCGACGTCCTCGGGGCGACCGTCTACCGCGAGTACGGCGGCAGCTCGTGCGTGCTCCGCTTCCTCGACACCTGGCTGCTTCTCGTCATCGGCGGCGGCCCGACGACGGACAAGCCGTCGGTCACCTTCGCGGCGCCGGTCGACCCGGACCGGGTGAGCCACGAGATGACGATCCGGGTCCCCGACTGCCGGGGCGCGATGGCGACGCTCCAGGGGCGCGGAGCGACGTTCCTCGCCCCGGCGAGCGAGTCGGCCTGGGAGATCCGGGCGTTCTTCCGCGACCCCGACGGCCATCTCATCGAGATCAGCGAATTGAAGGCGCCCGCGACCCCGGCGCCGGACTGAGCGCCACCGACCGACCGCCGAGGCGACCGCCGACCGAGTGACCATCCGGCCAGCCGTTCGGGGGGTCGGCTCAGGCACATCTCAGCCACTTCGCCGATACTTGCCGGCGGACTCGATGTCGCGCGAACCATCCGCGACCGAACGTCGTCGGAGTCGCCCATTGACCGGTGATAGCGGACCGAAGTCTGCCGCGCCCCAGAGATCCGCCCCATCCCAGAAATCCGTCCCGCCCCGGCGGACCCCGCCCCCGGCCGGGCCGGCCCCGATGCCGCGCGGTCTCGTCGCGCTCGCCATCCTCAGCCTGGCCGCCATCGCCATCTCGGTGATCGCGATCTTCGTGACCGTGACGCGACCCAGCTCGACCGCCGACGAATGCCGGACGCTCGCCTGGGACGCCCTGCCCGACCCGGGCGGGCTGCCCGCCGGCTGGTCGTTGACGGCGACGAACTTCTACGTCGGCGGCGTCGGCACCTCGCTCGTCGGTGTGGCACCGTCCGACGGCTCGAGCGGGGCGCCGACCGTCTACCTCCAGGTGACGTGCTACGGCAGCGACAGCCACCTGGCCATGACTCGCTCGCACGACTCGGCGATCGCCGCCGGCGGCAAGGACGTCACGTTCAGCGATCTGGGCGACGAATTGTTCGCGACGACGGACGCGGCGTCGTCGGGGACCGCCGTCTACATCAGGCAGGGTCCGCTCGTGGCGACGCTCGCCGCCCAGGGTGATGTCGACCAGGGCGACCTGGAGCAGGCAGCGTCGGCCGTCGCCGACGGCATGGCCGGGGCCGGCTCGATCGCCGCGGGCCCCGGTGCCACTCCGGGGGCGTCCATGGCGGCCGTCGAGCCGACCGACTCGTCGGGTGCCGCGCCGTCGGCGAGCGACGTCCCGAGCCACGTCGCGCCCGACCTCGAGGCGATGCTCCCCAAGACCATCGCCGGTGCGGCCATGTCGACCCAGAGCACATCCGGCACGGCGGGTCTCGCCGACGACCAGACGAGCCAATCGCTCGTCTCCTCGCTGGCCAAGCTCGGCAAGAAGCCGTCGGACCTCGACATCGCCGAGGCCTACGATCCCGACAACAACGTCGACGCCCAGGTCATCGCCTTCCGGGCGAACGGGGTGAAGGCGTCGGCGCTCGGGCAGGCCGTCCTCGACAGCTTCCTGGCCGACGGTGCGTCCGGGGTGGTCACATCCAAGAAGACCATCTCGGGCAAACCGGTCACCCAGGTCGACTACGGCGACGGTGGATCGTTCGACTATCTGTACGAGAAGGGAGACGTCGTCTTCGACGTCTCGACCTCCGATCCGGCCATCGCTGCGGAGACGCTCAAGGCCCTGCCCTGACCGGTCCCCTCGGTTCGTGGTGCGACGGGACACCGAAGGTTGAGACTTCTCAGGACGCCCGGGGTAGAGTGGCTTGACCATCGCCGAAAGCGCCTGTCCCTCGCCCCGGGGACGTCCCGTCCCTCCGGCGCCGGACCGAGGACCCGATGACCGAACAGACTTCGTTCCAAGAGCGGCTCGGCCGCCGTCGCGTCGAGATCTTCCGGATCGCCGTCCTGGCGGCCGCCTTCGTCGCCCTCGTCGTGAGCGCGGCGGTCACGGTCGGCGCCTCCCCGGCTGCGACCGACGGCTCGGCGGCCCAGTCGCCGGCCGGCTCTCCGGGCACCGCTCACGGCGGTGGCCGCGGCTTCTTCGGCGGATTCCGCTTGCCGTTCCCGTTCGCCGGACCCGGCGGCGGCGGCCCCGGACCGTCGATCGGCGGAGGCCGCTTCGGTGGACCCGGTGGCATCCTCGGGCTCGGCGGGGTGACGATCACCAAGGTCGATGGGTCGTCGATCTCCCTCAAGACCGATGACGGCTGGACGCGGACCATCACGGTCGGGTCGGACACCCAGATCACCAAGGGCACCGAGAAGGCCGCCCTGTCCGACCTCAGCGTCGGCGATCAGATCCGATTCACCGAGAAGAAGGAGAGCGACGGCTCCTACACGATCACCCGGATAGCCATCATCGTGCCGCGGGTCGATGGGACCGTCTCCGCGACGAACGGATCGGGGTTCACCCTCAAGCAGGGTGACGGATCGACGAAGTCGGTCACGGTCTCGGACAGCACGAAGTACATGCTCGGTGCTTCGACCGGCTCGAAGTCCGACGTCACCGTCGGCTCGCGGGTCGACGTCCAGGGCACGCCCGGATCGGGTGACTCGTTCGCGGCCTCCGTTGTGACCGTCCAGCCGGCCTTCGTTGCGGGCACCGTCACGGCGACGACGAGCGACTCCATCACCGTCAAGAAGTTCGACGGCTCGAGCGCGACCGTCCACGTCGACTCGACGACGACGTTCCGCATCGGCGGCGTGACCTCGGCCAAGATCACGGACGTCAAGGTCGGCGATGTCGTGACCGCGACCGGTCGACTCGGCACCGACGGCACGCTCGATGCCCAGTCCGTCCTCGGCGGTTCGTTCCGCCGTCCCGACCACAAGACCGCGCCGGCGAGCCCGGGAGCCAGCCTGCCCTCGAGCTAAGGCCGCGCCGCCCTCCGTCGGCGGCGCTTTGACATTGTTCGTGTCGCCACGTACTATCGGTGCGTGAGCAAAGCACCAACCGGTCCCGTCGTGGAGCCGTCGCGCGTGCCGCAGTCGCGGGCGGAGCCCCGCCAGCGGCCCGTTCCCGATGGAGATCGTATCGACGCCATCGTCGCCGACTTCGGCCGCTGCTTCGCCGGTCGGCCGCACGACCACGAGCCACCCTGGCTCGCCCGTGAGCTCACCGTCGGCCAGATCCGGCTGCTCGTCCGCCTGCATTCGACGGGCCCCCAGACCATGGGCCAGGTGGCCGACCTCCTCGGGGTGACCGTCGCCTCGGCGACCGGCGCGGTCGAGCGCATCGAGCGCCACGGCCTCGTCATCCGGGCCCACGGGACGGCCGATCGCCGGATCGTCGAGTGCCGCCTGACGCCCGCCGGCGAGCAGGTCACGGCCGACATCTCCGGCGTCCGGGCGAATGCCTGGCGGCGCCTCCTCGGCGCCTTCGACGACGCCGAGCTCGACGAGTTCGCCCGCCTCGTCCACGTTCTGGCAGACCGGACGACGGGTGACAGCGCAACGGCCGTCGCCGCGGAGCCCGCCCGGTGATCGCGCTCCTGCGGACCTACCTCCGGCCCTACCAGCGCCAGCTGTTCGTCGTCTGCGTCCTCCTCCTCATCCAGGCGATCGCCAACCTCTACCTGCCGACCCTCAACGCCGACATCATCAACAACGGCGTCGTGAAGGGGGACACCGACTACATCCTCCGCATCGGCGCAGTCATGCTCGCGGTGACGTTCCTCCTCGCGGTCGCCGCGGTCGTGGCCGTCTACTTCTCGGCCCGGATCGCGATGGCCTTCGGCCGCGACGTCCGGAGTGACATCTTCCGGGCCGTCCAGACCTTCTCCCAGGCCGAGGTCAACCACTTCGGCACGCCGAGCCTCATCACCCGCAACACGAACGACGTCCAGCAGGTCCAGACCGTCGTCCTCATGGCCCTGACGGTGATGATCTCGGCTCCGATCACCGCGGTCGGCGGCATCATCCTGGCCGTCCGTCAGGACGTCCCGCTGTCGGCCATCCTCATCGTGATCCTGCCGATCATGGCGATCTTCATCGGCTCGCTCCTGCGCCAGGCCGTGCCGCTCTTCCAGTCGCTCCAGGTCAAGATCGACCGGATCAACCAGGTCATGCGCGAGACGCTGGCCGGGGTCCGGGTCATCCGGGCCTTCGTCCGGACGCGCCACGAGGAGGCTCGCTTCGACGTCGCGAGCCAGGACGTCATGACGACGTCCCTTCGGGTCAACCGCCTCTTCGCCATCATGCTGCCCGGCCTCATGATCATCCTCAACCTCTCGACCGTGGCCATCCTCTGGTTCGGGGCGGCCCGGGTCGACAGCGGCCAGATGCCGATCGGCAACCTGACGGCGTTCCTCCAGTACGTGATGCTGATCCTCTTCTCGGTCCTGCAGGCCGTGATCATGTTCATCTTCGTGCCTCGCGGTGCCGTCTCGGCCGGCCGGATCCAGGAGGTCCTCCAGGCGGAACCGTCGGTCTCCCGGCCGGCGGTCGCTACTGCCGTCTCCAAGCCCGCCGGGCGGGTCGAGTTCCGAGACGTCGAGTTCCGCTATCCCGGCGCCGAGGACCCGGTCCTGCGCGGCATCACGTTCTTGGCCGGGCCGGGTGAGACGACCGCGATCATCGGCAGCACCGGCAGCGGCAAGTCGACCCTCATCAGCCTCATCCCGCGCCTCTACGACGTGACCGGCGGCAGCATCCTCGTCGACGGCGTCGACATCCGCTCGATGGACCCGGAGGACCTGTGGGCCGCCATCGGGACCGTCCCCCAGAAGGCATTCCTCTTCAACGGCACCGTCGCCAGCAACCTCCGCTTCGGCGACGCCGATGCCACCGACGAACAGCTCTGGCACGCCCTCGAGGTGGCCCAGGCGAAGACCTTCGTCGAGGAGATGGAGGGCGGCCTCGAGGCGCCGATCGCCCAGGGCGGGAGCAACGTCTCGGGCGGCCAGCGGCAGCGCCTCGCGATCGCCCGGGCCATCGTCAAGCGGCCGCCGATCTATCTCTTCGACGACAGCTTCTCGGCCCTCGACTTCAAGACCGACGCCCTCCTGCGGGCGGCACTCCAGCGCGAGACCCGAACCGCCACGGTCCTCATCGTCGCCCAGCGGGTCGGCACGGTCATGAACGCCGACCGCATCATCGTCCTCGACAACGGGACCATCGACAGCATCGGGACCCACGCCGAGCTGATGAAGACGAGCGAGACGTATCGCGAGATCGTCTACTCCCAGCTCAGCGAGGAGGAAGCCGCATGATGGGGCGGCCGGGCGGCGGGCCCGGCGGCCGTCGCCCCGGCGGCTTTGGCCCCATGGGCATGATGGGCCAGTTGCCGGCCGAGAAGGCGTCCGACTTCAAGGGCTCGGCCCGCCGTCTCGGTGGCCGGTTGCAGCCCGAGTGGCCGCGGCTCGTGCTCGTCATCGCCCTTGCCATCATCAGCGTGTTCTTCGCCGTCCTCGGGCCGAAGATCCTCGGCAACGCGACGAACCTGATCTTCGAGGGCGTCATCAGCCAGCAGATCCCGGCCGGGGTAAGCCAGGCGCAGGTCGTCGCCCAGCTCCAGGCCCAGGGGCAGACCCAGCAGGCCCAGATGGTCGCCTCGATGACCCTCACGCCAGGTTCCGGCGTCGATTTCAACGCCCTCGCCACGATCCTCGGCGGGGTGGCGGTGCTCTACATCCTCAGCGGCCTCTTCGCCTGGGCGCAGGCCTACATCATGGCCGGCGTCGCCCAGCGGACGGTCTTCCGCCTGCGGGCCGACGTCGACGAGAAGCTCGGGCGCCTGCCCCTCAAGTATTTCGACGACCATCCCCGCGGCGACATCCTCAGCCGGGTCACCAACGATATCGACAACATCGCCCAGTCGCTCCAGCAGAGCCTGACCCAGCTCATCACCTCGATCTTCACGATCATCGGCGTGCTCCTGATGATGTTCCTCATCAGCCCCCTGCTTGCCGTGATCTCGCTGGCGACCCTGCCGATCACCTTCGGGGCGACGATCCTCATCGCCCGCCGGTCGCAGAAGCAGTTCGCCGCCCAGTGGGCGACCACCGGTGCCCTGAACGGCCACATCGAGGAGATGCATACCGGCCACGCCATCGTCAAGCTCTTCGGTCGCCAGGAAGAGGCGATCGAGCAGTTCGACGAGATGAACGAGCGGCTCTACGGGGCGAGCTTCCGGGCCCAGTTCATCTCCGGGACGATCCAGCCCGCCCTGAACTTCATCGCCAACATCAACTACGTCCTCATCTGCGTGATCGGCGGCATCCAGGTCGCCAACGGAAGGATGTCGCTCGGCGACGTCCAGGCCTTCATCCAGTACTCCCGCCAGTTCTCCATGCCGATCATCCAGACGGCGAGTATCGCCAACGTCCTTCAGTCGAGCATCGCCTCGGCCGAACGGGTCTTCCAGCTCCTCGACGAGCCGGAGGAAAGCCCGGATGCCGTCAGCCCGGTCCGCCTCCCGGAGGTCAAGGGCCGGGTCGTCCTCGAGGGCGTGTCGTTCCGCTACCGGCCCGACGTGCCGCTCATCGAGGATCTCGACCTCGTCGTCGAGCCGGGCCGGACGGTCGCCATCGTCGGCCCGACCGGGGCGGGCAAGACGACCCTGGTCAACCTCCTCATGCGCTTCTACGAGATCGACGAAGGCCGCATCACCGTGGACGGCGTCGACACGCGGGAAATGACCCGGGACGATCTCCGCGGCACGTTCGGCATGGTCCTCCAGGACACCTGGCTCTTCCACGGCACGATCCGCGAGAACATCGCCTACGGCTCGCTCGGCGCGACCGAGGAGCAGATCCAGGCGGCTGCCCAGGCGGCCCACGTCGACCACTTCGTCCGGACGCTCCCCGACGGCTACGACACGGTCGTCGACGACGACGCCTCGAGTGCGTCGGCCGGCGAGAAGCAGCTCCTGACCATCGCCCGGGCCTTCCTGTCCGATCCACGGATCCTCATCCTCGACGAGGCGACGTCGTCGGTCGACACGCGGACCGAGGTCCTCATCCAGCGGGCGATGGGCAAGCTCATGAAGGGCCGGACGAACTTCGTCATCGCCCATCGCCTCTCGACGATCCGCGACGCCGACACGATCCTCGTCATGGATCACGGCCGGATCATCGAGCAGGGCGGTCACGAGGAGCTCCTCGCCCGGCACGGCTTCTACGCCGACCTGTACGAGAGCCAGTTCGCCGAGCCGCTCGCCGAGACCGCCTGAGGTCCTCTCCCTCCCGGCCGGCGTCCCACGGCTCGACGACCGCGGCCGACCGGATGCCCCTACGTAGGACCTTCGACCGAGAGCGCGGACGCACCGGAATCGCTGCAATGAGCTGACCGGTCGGGCGATCGCGGCGCACCCGGTCGCCCCGGGTCCGGCCTGACCTCGAGGCACGGTTGAGCCACCCCCACGAGTCGCCCCCGAGCGCGACGCCAGCAGCACCTCCGCGACCCGCGGCCGGGCGAGCGCCCGCCCGGGTCGACCGTATCCGGTCGCACCTCCGGATCGACGTCAGTCGCTTCATCGCACTGCTCGCCCTGGCCGCCTCCGCGAGTCTCTACTTCCCGCGCCTGCGCTGGGATCCGAGCGACGGCGCATGGATCTCCGCGTTCATCGTCCTCACCATCCTCTCGATCGGCCTCGAGTTCATCGCCGTCGAGCTGCCCCACGGGGGCGCGGTCTCGGTCGCCACGTTGAGCCACATCGCGACGGTCCTCCTCGTCCCCGCGCCGTTCGCCGCCCTGTCGGTCGGCTTTGCGGTGCTCGTCGAGGAGGTCGTCCATCGGCGGCCGCTCCTGCGCCTCGTATTCAACGTCTCGAACTACGTCCTGACGATCTCGCTCGCCTCGCTCGTCGTCGGGCTGTTCGGCGATCCGCGGGTCCTCGTCGCGAACCACGCTCACCTGCCGCTCGCCGCGATGGTCCTTGCCGTCTGCCTCGTCTACTACGTCGTCAATGACACTCTCACGAGCGCTGTCGTGGCCCTGTCGACGGGTCGGTCGCTCGCCTATCTGGTCAGGACGAACGGGCGGACGACGCTCCTCGCCGAATCCGCCTCGGGCCTGCTCGGCGTCCTGTTCGCCCTCATCTGGATGGTCGAGCCGGTCTGGACACTGCTCCTGGCCATCCCGGGCGTGGTCATCGCCCGGGCACTCGGCTACATCCGCCAGCTCGAGCGCGAGACCCGCGATGCCGTCGGCAGCCTCGCCGAGGTCATCGACCATCGCGACGCGTCGACCTACCACCATTCCGAGCGGGTGGCCATCTACGCCATCGCGATCGCCCAGGAGCTCCGCCTCGACGAGGGCGTGGTCGAGCTCATCCGCCAGGCGGCGACCGTTCACGACCTCGGCAAGATCGGTGTCCCCGACCGGGTCCTCCTGAAGCCGGGGCCGCTCAACGCCGAGGAGCGGATGGCGATGTGGCTCCACTCCGAGATCGGGGCCCGGATCCTCGGCGGTTTCCGCCTCTTCGGTCCGGGGGCGGCCATCGTCCGCCATCACCACGAGTCGTTCGATGGGACGGGCTACCCCGACGGGCTGGCCGGCGAGGCGATCCCCCTCGGCGCGCGGGTGGTCGCGGTGGCCGACGCCCTCGACGCGATGACCTCGGACCGGCCGTACCGCCGGGCCCTCTCGGTCGACGAGGCCCTGAGTCGCTTCCGCGAGGGCTCCGGCCACCAGTGGGACCCGCTGGTGATCGACGCGATGCTGGCTCTCGTCGAGGGTGGCCGGCTCGACCTCGCTCCCTCCCGATCCGTCGACGCGGCCGGATCCGAGGCGGACGGCGAGGCCGTGGCCGACATGCCGGGAGCCGGCGAGCCGGGGGCCGTCGAGCGGCAGCCGGCCCTGCCGCGGGCCGAGCCGGGATCCGGGCCCGCGGACGATACCCAGCCGGCGGACGATACCCAGTCGGGGACCGAGACGACCGACACGACCGACACGACCGAGAGGCCGGCCGCATGATCGGCCTGTCGCGGCGGACGGCCGCCTCCCCCGATGCCTTCAGCGCGCTGTGGTTCGGCCAGACCGTGTCGGCCGTCGGGACCCAGGTCTCGATGGTGGCGTTGCCGCTCATCGCCGTCCTCGGACTCGGCGCCGGCCCGCTCCAGCTCGGCATCCTCGCCGCCCTCGAGACGGTGCCCTATCTCGTCCTGTCCCTGCCGGCCGGCGTCATCGTCGACCGGGTGGACCGGCGATCGACGATGATCGTCTGCGACGTCGGCCGGGCCCTCGTACTCGTCCTCGCGGCGGGGGCGGTCCCGCTCGGCGTCCTGTCGATCGGTCTCCTCTACCTCGTCGCCCTTGCCGTCGGCTCGATGAGCGTGTTCTTCACCGTCGCCTGTACGAGCTACCTGGCGACGATCCTGCCGGCCGACCGGCTCGTCGGCGGCAACCAGCGCCTCGAGCTCTCCGAGTCCGCCGCCCGGGTCGTGGGTCCGAGCCTCGGCGGGGCGATCCTCGGTATCGCCGGGGCGGCCGCGGCCCTCTCGCTCGACGGCGCCTCGTACGGCGTGTCGGCCGTCGCCATCGCGGCCTCGCGCCGGTCAGGCGGCGAACCGGCCCGCGTTGCGGAGGAACGGGTCGGCTTCATGGCGGCCATGGGGGAGGGTCTCCGCCGCGTGCTCGGCGACCGGATCCTCCGCGACCTCGCCGGCTCGACTGCCCTCTTCAACCTCGGCAGCGGGATGGTCCTCGCCGTCATCGTCCTCTTCGCCACGAGCGAAGTCGGCGTCGGCGCAGAGGGATTCGGTCTCATCTACGGGCTCGGCAACGTCGGGTTCATCTTCGGAGCGCTCGCCGTCGGAGCTCTGTCGGGCCGCCTCGGCGTGGGGCGGACGCTCCTTTGGGCGAACTACCTCGGGGCACTGGCGATGGTCCTCCTGGCCGTCGCCGGCGGCGTGGCCGGCGTCGCTCTCCTCCTCGCCGGCCGGTTCGTCGGTGCGGTGTCGGCGCCGCTCTTCAACGTGACCGTGGTGAGCCTGCGCCAGGCGCGGGTGAGCCCGAGCCTCCTCGGCCGGGTCAATGCTACGTTCGAGTTCATCGATTGGGGGACGCTGCCGATCGGGTCGCTGCTCGGCGGGCTCATCGGAGCGGCCCTCGGTCCCCGGGCGGCCCTCGAGGTCGCGGCCGCCTGCGGCGTCCTCAGCGCCCTCTGGATCCAGTTCTCACCGGCGAGCCGGCTCACGACCCTCGTGGCGCACATCGACGCGGCCCCCGTCCGGCCGTCCGGCGGGTCGACGGTCGAGGCCGGATCCGCAGCCGCCTCGACCGACGCCGATGAGGATCGCCCGCTCGAGCCGACGCTGGTCGCGTAGAGAGCTGCGAGTCCGGCGGTCTCGGCCAGCTATGGCGCGAGCCGCTGCCAGGAGCTGGTTCCGAAGTTGTCGGTCGGGATCCTTGACAGTGGTCTGGATCCGAAGCGGATCGAAGACGACGATGCTGACGTTGCGATTCAGCGAGTCGTCGTGCTCGTAGGCGAGAAGCTCTTTGCCATCGGGCGACCAGACGGGCGCGGCATTCCCGTCGATCGGAGGGCCCGCGAGCGTGGCTTGGTTCGACCCATCGGCGTCGGCGACGACCAGGGTCCAGCCCGCGCCGCTGTCGGGGAACCTCGGAAAGGCGATGCGCTTGCCGTCCGGCGACCAGCTTGGCCAGAACTCGTTCTGTGGTGTGTTGGTGATGTCGTTCAGGCCGGTGCCGTCCGCGTTGATGACAAAGACGTCGAGGGGCCCGTCGAGCGTGCCATCGCTCGGCGCAACGAATGCGAGACGCGTGCCGTCCGGCGACCAGGCCAGGTTCCTCAATGCCTGGTATTCCGCCGCGACGTTCCCCAGTGGCTGTGGGTGCGACCCGTCAGCAACCATGATCCATAGGGTGCCGCTGTTGAAGGTGCCCGCGTCCACCGCGGGATCGAGGTGCTTGAACGCGATCTTGGTGCCATCGGGCGACCAGGCCGGCTCGTCACCGACGATGTCAGGGCCGGTGACCGGCGTCGCACCCGAATGGTTGACAGCCCCGACGTAGATCTGGTGCCCCGACCCGCCGTGGATCCGCGCGCCGAAGGCGATCCGCCGGCTGTCCGGCGACCAGGCGATGTGACCGACCGCGCCCAGTTGGTCCGCGACCACGACGCGGTCGCGCCCATCCGAGCTCATCACGATCACCGAGCTCGAGTTGTCCTCCACCTGCGACTGGTAGGCGATGAGGGTCCCGTCGGGCGAGAACGTCGGCGATGTGTCGACATCGGGGCCGGACGTCAGCAGGACCCGCCCGGTCCCGTCCGGGTTCTGCACGAAGATGTGGCCGTTCATGTCGATCGCGATGAGCCCCGGCTTAGCGAGGCCGAACGGCGGTGGGAGCCGGTGCTGCGATCCGACGACAAGACCGACTGCCAGCGCACTCCCCACGAGGAGAGCGAGGATCACCGTGACGACGAGGGTAGTCCGGAGGCGTGCCGCTGCCCGAGGCGAGCCCGCCAGCCAGCGATCGGGGACGAGCAGTCCCGGTCGCTGTCGGGTGCCTGCGACACGGGTCATCGCGGTGTCCAACAGGCCGTCGGGGGCCCGGTTCGTGCTGCGCGCCTCGAAGTAGGACGTCATCGCCCGATCGAGATCGGTGCGCTCGATCATCGGATCGCTCCTGCCACCCTGCGCTGACCCACACGGGCATCCGCCTCGAGCTCCGCTCGCATCGCCGCGGTCGCCCGGTGAAGCCGCGACTTGTACGTGCCAGCCGGCACGCCGAGGACCTCGGCCGCCTCGTCGTCGGAGAAGCCGAGGTAGTGGTGGAGGACGAGGACCGCCCGGTACTCCGTCTTCAAGCGGCGGAAGCCGCGGTCGATCTCGTCGCGATCGGCCAGATCGCCGGCCGGGTCGGGGGCGAGCGCCGCGCTCGTGTCGACGATCCGGGCTCGATCGATCCGGTGGCGCTCGCCCTTGGCCACCCGGTAGGCCGTCCGGACGAGGATCCGCCGGAGCCACCAGTCGAAGCGGTCCGGGTCCCGCAGCGCCCGCAGGTCGCGCCAGCTGACGATGAGCGTCTCCTGCACGGCGTCCTCGGCCAGGTCGCTGTCGTTGAGCAGCAGCTGGGCGAGGTTGTAGAGCCGTCCGATCCACGCTCCGGCGAGGACGCCGAACGAGTCTCGATCGCCACGTTGTGCGCGTTCCACCAGGTCTCGCTGCACATGCCCTCGCCGCTGCGGTCACCCACGCTCGCACCCAAGGGTATGTCCCGACCCATTTCGTTCCATCTTCGTCGGCAGGGGATCGCGAGCGGGAAATCGGAACAATTCCGCGGCCGGGCACGCCCTTATCGCCGACCACACGTTCACTTCCGAGGTCAGCGATGAAGGTCCAGGTCCGACGGATCGATGCAGCGTCCATGGCCGAGATCGGCGCCCTCCATCGCGCCATGGACGCCGGCGACCATGCTTCGGCATGGCGCATCGAGGAGCTCGGAGACCCGGAACCCGATATCGCGTCCCGAGTCGGTGGCGACCGCTGGCTCTGTCTCGGGATCGGCGTACTCGCGGCCGTGACCGGCTTCGGTTTCATGGGTCGGCTCGGTGGGGATGTCCGCCCCGGCGATGAGCCGGCCGCCTCGTCGGCGGTCACGGACCGCGGGCCATCGCCGTCCGCGCTGAGCACCGTCGAGGCGGTGCCGACGACCGCCGCCTTCACGCTCCTCGGTCCCGACGAGGCGGCGACCATCGGCCGCCCGGTCGTCGATGTCCATGGTGTCGCGAGTCGCCCGCTCGGGACACTCCATGTGGCCGTCCTCGTCGGTCACGTCGTGCTGGGCGCGACGGACGTCGAGGTCGCGAAATCCGGCCCGGTCGATGCGGCGATCCCGGTCTTCGCTCCGCCGGTCGGCGTCGAGGTCGAGCTGGTGGCGAGCGTCGACGGGCTGAACGGCCGGGGGTTCGATGCAGTGCGGCGCTCGCTCTGGCTGGACGTCGGCGGCCCGCTCGGCCTGTGGCCGGCGCGCGTCCTACGCTCGAGAGGCCATCCAGTCGTAGTCGTGTCCGGTCAGGCCCCGCTGGCCTTCGGGCGGGTGACCGCACTGGTGGCGACCCGGGCGGGGGCGACGCTCGGAACCGCCCGAGCCGACGTCCGGGTCGACCCGAAGCGTTCCGGATCGGCCGGTGGTTACGCGCTCGGCCTCGGCAGCTTCGAGGCGACGGTGGCGCTGCCGGACACGGTGAAGACCGGGTCGTTCGTCGTCACGGTCGACTGGCGCGACGTCGTCAGCGGCGACTGGGGCTCGGACGTGCAGACGGTCGTCGTTCGAGGACCACCGCGGTCCCATCGGAGGTGAGTCGCATCGGCCACTGACACGTTTCGTCGTCAGCTCCGCGCAGGGACCTCGGGTTGGCCTCTCCTCCCGAGGTCCCCTGCTGTCCAGGGGCTCGTGTCTAGGCCAGGCCGCGGGCCGCCCAGGCGACGGCGGTGACCACGAACGGCTCCGTTCGGATCATCCGCCGGCAGGTCTCGCGCAGCTCCTCCCGGCGAGCCGGGTCGAGGCTGGCCAGGTGGGCGCCGGCCGGGCCGACGCCGTGGGTGAACGGTTCCCACCAGGCATCGAAGGTCGGGTGCTCGAGGCTCACGGAGAAGGCGGTCGCCTCGGTCTCGCGGAGGCCGGCCTCCTCGAAGAGCTCGGCGAGGTGGCCCTCGCGCGTGCCGGGCAGGGACGACTCGTCGTCGACGTCGGGATCGAGTGCCCGGGCCGCGTCCCAGTACAGCCGGAGCGGGCCCTGGCTGCCGCCGTGATCCCAGACGCACGCTGCGACGACACCGTCCGGTCGGGTCACGCGGCGCATCTCGGTCAGGCCTGCGACCGGGTCGGTCATGAAGTGCACGACGAGCTGGCCGAGGGTCGCGTCGAAGGTCGCATCCGGGAACGGCACCTGCTCGGCGGGCGCTCGTCGGACGTCGACATCCGGGTAGCGAGACTGCGTCGCCGCGACGAATGACTCGGATGGATCGACGGCCGCGACGGCCGTGGCTCCGAGGCGTTCCACGAGGACGGCGGTCAGCGCGCCGGTGCCGCAGCCGACGTCGAGGGCTCGCTGTCCGCCACGTACGGAGGCCAGGTCCGCCAGCTGGCTCGAGAGCAGCCGGGAGTAGCGACCCATGAAGGCGTCGTAGGCATCGGCGGCGACTTCGAAGCTCCTCGCGTGGGGACCGTTCATCTCTGGTCCGTTCATGGGCAGGTGGCCTCGTTCGTCGCCACGGGGACGTTCGACGCATCCAGTTCGAACGTCGCGTCCTGGTAGCCCTCGCGGGCGAGGGTCGGTTTGACCACGGTGCAGACGAGTGTCCTGGCCTCCGACGTGGTCACGTCGGGAGCCACCATGATGATGAAGCGGCCGCTGCCACCGGAGATCACACCGGGCAGGTAGATGGTGCTGACGATCCGTCCGCTGGACGCCTCGGAGAGTTCGGCATCGATCCGCTGGGTCGGCACGGCCATCATCATCGCCAGCACCGCGAACCCGACTGCGTAGATCGCGACCACCACCGCGAGCAGGGTCAGCCCGAAGATGAGGCGCCAGTGGCGTCGCCACCACGGTCGGGTGGCCCACGAGGGGTCGTATTCGGCCGGCAGGCGCCACCCAGCGGCGTCCGGCTGGCGCTCGGCCGGCCCGGTCGTCGTCGGTGTCCACGGCCGTGGGACGGAGACGGTCGGGGCGACCTTGGCGAAGTCGACCCCGCAGTTCGAGCACGCCGTCGCCGCCAGGTCTGCCACCTCTGTCCCGCACGCCGCGCACGCGTACCCCGTCGTCATGGCAGCGCCACGACAGCGAGGAAGTGCCAGGGGTCGGGCGGCTTCACCTGTCGAGTGTCCACCATCGCCACCCCAACGTGGGACAATCCGCCGCACAGATGCGGCCCAAATGAGCCGGTACACGGGGAGATCCCATGACAGAGCGATCCATCGACGACCTGGGGCCAGTCGATTACCTGGTCGTCGAATTCCCGGCGGGCCAGCAGCGGTTCACCGGCGAGGCCGCGGACGAGCTTCTGCGGCTCCACGACTCCGGGATCATCCGGGTCATGGACCTGGTGATCATCGGCAAGGGCCCGGACGGCACCGTCATGGCCCAGGAGCTCGGCGACCTCGACGATCTCGGGGACTTCGCCCGGATCGAGGCCGAGCTGGCCGAGACCCTGGCCGAGGAGGATGTCCTCAAGTTCGGCGAGGTGATGGCGCCAGGGAGCCTCGGCGCGGTCCTCGTGTTCGAGAACCTGTGGGCCGCTCGATTCGGCTCGGCCGTCCGGCATTCCGGTGGCCAGCTCATCGCCAACGGGAGGATCCCGGTCCAGGCGATCCTCGCCGCCATGGAAGCCGACGACGCCCTCGTCGCCGAAGGAGTCTGACATGCCGCTCAGGTCGTCCCGCATCGGAAAGGCTGCGGTCGTGACCGCGGCCGTCACGCCCGGCCCATCGCCGATCGCCAAGGCAGCGGTCGTCGGCGCGGCCGTCTCGCCGGGGCATTCGCCGGTCGCCAAGGCGGCCGTGGTGGGCGCCGCCGTGACGCCCGGCCCGTCGCCGATCGCCAAGGCCGCCGTCGTCGGCGCGGCGGTCACGCCGGGTCGCCGTCGGTTCTAGCCGATCCGGATCCGGCCGGCGTCCTCGGCCGGACCCTGTCGGCCACCTGTGTAGCCTCGCCCCACCCGAACACCGCTCTCGTCGTCGACCTCACGGGATAGTCCGCGACCCAAGGTCTGGTCGCCGTGCGAGCGATCGGCGGTGGCGGTCTCCTACGTCGAAGCTGTCCGACGAGGGGCGGCCGCACGGGCGATCGATCTGGCCGCAGGGCGCCGCCCTATTGGAAATACCCGGTGACATCGAGGATGAGCTGGGTGGTGGCCGTCGATTTCGCCGGTCTGAGCACGAACCAGAGGTCGCAGTCACCCCCCGAGCCGAGCGGCGATGTCACGCCGTTCGCCCGTATATCACCAAGCGGGAAGTTGACCGTCGACGTCGCCGGTTTCGCCTGGGCTGTATCGGTGATGCTCACGAAGCCGGCCGATTTCTGTCCGGTGATGGTCAAATTCCCGGTGATCGCCTGGGCCCCGAGGCCCACCCCGAAGTGACCACAGATCGTCGCGTTTCTGGGCGTGGTGCCCTGGGCCCCGGACAGGCCGTTGTTCAGGCCCTCGGCTCCGAGCGAAAGGCGGGTGTCGACCCGCCTCCCCGGATCGATCGGGTAGAAGCTGAGGCCGGTCGTCGACGAGTAGTAACCGGTGACATCGAGGAGGAGATCGGCGGAGGCGCTGGATGCCTTGTAGACCGCCGCGATCGAGCCGTCACCGGCGAGCGGGATCGTCAGGCCGTTCGCCCGGTTGTCGCCGAGTGGGAAGTTGATCGTGCTGGTCGACGGCGACGCCGTCGGAGTCGGCGTGAGGGCCGCGTACCCCGCCCGCGTCTGGTTCGTGACGGTCAGGTTGGCGGTGATCGCGACCGCGTCGGCGGGGATCCCGTTCACGCCGCCGACCTGGAACTTCTGCGGAACGTTCGAATGGAACTTGGTGGCTCCGAGGCCGACCCGGGAGTCGAGGATCCGAACCGGGCTGATGGGGTTGTACGAGTCCCCCGAGCCCTGTACGAAATAGCCGGTGACGTCGAGCAGCAGATCCGTCCTGGCTCCTGCCGCGGCGCGGTAGACGAACGAGAGCGAACCGTCGGGGCCGAGCGCGCTCGTAGTGTTGTTCGCCCGATTGTCGCCGAGCGGGAAGTTGATCGTCGAGCTCGTCGGGGTCGCCGTCGGCGCCGGTGTCAGCGACACGAAGCCCCCCTTGGTCTGGCCGGTAACGGTGACGTTGGCGGTGATGGCCACAGCGTCGCTCGGGATGCCGTTCGTGCCGGCGATCTGGAGCGTCCGCGGCGTGTTCGCGAGGAATCGTCCGGTGAGGCCGATGCCGATGCGCGTGTCCAGGACTCGCGTCGGCGGCATCGGGTTGTACCCGGAGCCCATCGTGAGGTCCAGCTGGTGAACGACGGTGAGCCAGTCGCCGCTGCCGTTCTCGGCCACATCCCCGGCGACCCAGATCCCTCCTGGGTTCTGATCGTCGGACCCCAGGATCGAGTATTGGCCCCACAACGTTCCCGTGAAGCTTGTGATGCTCGTCGTGAGTGGGTCGTCGGCCGTCCAGGCGTTCGCCGCGGCGGACCGGGAGTGGTATCGAGCTACGGGGACGGGGAACATCGAGCTCGCCGATTGGGTGAAGGCGGCGAAGAGAGCCCCGGTCTCGGTAAATCCGATGCCACCGAACGAGTCGTCGCGTCCGACCGTCGCGAGGAGGACGTCCGCGAGCCGAGTCGGCTCGACGGTCGGATCGGCATTTCCAAGCGTGACGACCCGAACGCAGTCGTGGACCCCGGAGTCCCCGGCGGGTGTGCACGGGTATGTCGACGTGAACGCCAGCTGCCCGGCATGGAAGACGACACCCTCCGGCCGACCGGAGACGGCCGTGGTGAGCGTCGTGGAGGAGAACTGCTGCGGGTCGGGTGGATCGAGGAACCCGGCGACGACGTTGTCGGCGGTGAGATCGAAACCATCACTGGAAACGTCACCGGCGACGGCTGAACCGGAAACCCACAGGTAGACGACATCGGCGGCCGTCGCGTCGTCTGTCGACCCGATCAGGCGGATCTCCGCGGTGCTGACCGGCTGCTCCATCGTCGCCCGCAGATCGGTCACCGTCGGGAAGGGCAGGTCGGCTGACTTCAGCACCGAGTCATCGAATTCCGGACCGAGCTGGGTCCAGTCCGCGACGACGACGTGGCTCTCCTGGAACGCCCCGCTGGCACAGCCGGGATGGCTGGAGTCCCCGCCCGGGCCCATGGCGAAGAGGTTCGCTGCGAAGGCGAGCTTGTCGGTCGAGGTCCCGAAGGTCGGTCGATCCGGTAGCGCGTCGTCCCATTCGTACCCGGACTCCGTCCAGTAGCCGAACGCATCGCTCGTGTCCGAGATGAGGTAGTCGACGAACCCGTGGCCGTATGCGGCGCTGTCGCCGGGGAACTGGTTGATCGCGCAGTCCCAGCTCACGTCCGCAGCGATCCAGCGGCCCCGGAGCACGTCGTAGTAGATCACCGGGTCCGACGCGAACGTCGTGAACGTGGCCTGAGGAAGACCGAAGAAGTCGCTCTGCGACATGTCCACGATCGCATGTCCGTTCCTGTCCGAGAACAGCATCGCTCCGTTGACCATCTCGACCGTTTGGTCCGGGCCGACCGCCACGCCTGCGTCGGCGGGTTCGGCTCCGCCCGCGTCTGACTGGCTCAGCGCGACGGCGTCGACCCTGTCGGTCGGAGCCGGATCGCCGCTGAGCGTCGCCTGATCGGGCGCCGGCGGACCAACGACGGCAGGCTTGACCGCCGGTGCCGCCTTTCCGGTCGAACGGCCCACGCCTTTGGCCTCCAGTCCCGCGAGTGCCGCCGAAGCGGCTCGGGACGATGCGGCGTCTTTGGCGCTGCTGCGAGACGCCCGCGGGCGTACGGACGCCCGGCTTCGCCCGTGCCCGGAGATCGCACGGCCGACCTGGTGGAGTTGTGGCTTGTGCGTCGACGCACCGGCGGGACTCGGCGCGATCGTCACCAGGAGGGTCGCGGTCGCCAACGTGACCGCCGCACCGAGGCGCATGAAGCGCAGGCTCGCCGACGTTCGATGCACGTCTCACCTCACCGAGTTCACAGACAGGGTCCTGGGCTGGGCCCCCCACCTGGACACGATGCAAGAACACGATGGTACGCGGCGTCGGTGGCTCTGGTGAGGTGTCGGCGCCGATCCGTTGACTGGATGCCACACAGCGACCACCGCTGGATCCAACGACCGACCGAGGCGGACACTGGACCGCCCCAGCGGCGTCGCCTGGCTCCAAGCAGCTGCGGTCCGACCAACTGGCCTGACCGTTGGGTCCGCCACCAGGAAGTGCGTTTTCCGGACCCCGATCCCCGACCGTGGGGCGGTTGGCGCGACGGGCCCCGGGGGATCGCGCCCGGGGCCCCGATCGCTTGTCTCGGAGACGTCCTGGCCGACACCTGCCGACATCGGCTCCCGTCTCGAGCGGAGGGGATAGGACTCCTTAGCGCCCGAGACGTTGCCAGGAGGGTTGGCTGACGCTTCCCCAGGGCGCCGTCCGGGACGTGCCGGCCACCGGATCCAACAGCAACTGAGGGAGCGTTCGCCCGATGTCATCTGTCGGCGTTCCCAGGATCGACGTATCGTCGGGTGCCCACTCCCAGTCGGAAACGTTCCCGGCGCCGATGCCGCCGCCTGGGTACGGGATCTCGATGCCAGTCCCGCTCCCGGTGACGGGCACGGCGACGGGCCGAGCCTGCCCGCTGTCGCCGGTATAGCCTCGAATGGCGAACAGGCGGGTGCCGTCGTTCGACCAGCTTCCCGGCGCCTGCCACACAGCATCCTTGGGGATCGGGAGGACGCGATCCCCGGTCCCGTCCGCCGCGATGACGTGGGTCTGGACGTCGATGCCGTTCAAACCCATCCATTCGCCGAATGAGATCAGGGAGCCGTCCGGCGACCAAGCCGGATGCCCTCGAGCG
This sequence comes from uncultured Chloroflexia bacterium, assembly GCA_963745405.1. Taxonomy (GTDB): domain Bacteria; phylum Chloroflexota; class Limnocylindria; order Limnocylindrales; family CSP1-4; genus C-114. Next base: position 1,519,724 of record CAVUWY010000002.1, read on the forward strand.
CGGCCTGCCGCATCCGCGCCTGCCAGGATCGTGCGGACCGTGCCGTCGTGCGCATTGACCGCATAGATGCCGCTGTCATTGCCGCCCTGGTCGGTGCCCTCGTCCATGAACAGGATCTCGGAGCCGTTCGGTGGCCGCCAGGCGGCGACTGTCGCTCGTGCCGGCAGGTCGACCTGGCGGACCCCGCTCCCGTCGGTCGCGGCGATCAGGATGTGTGTGAAGGCATCGGGGCTTGCGGAGATCAGGATCTGCTTCCCGTCGGGCGAGAACGTGTAGCTCTCGATCGCGGGGAGAGGCTGGGGCGTGACCTGGGTCAGATCGGACCCATCGGCTTTCACGACGTACAGGAGACTCGTGCTCAGGCCGTCTTGTCGCCTGAAGGCAAGCCGCGTGCCGTCCCGGGACCAGCGAGGGTCGGTATCCCCGGTACCGTTGACGATCGCGGTCGAGTCGCCCGTCACGGCGTCGACCGTGAAGATGCCGTCGCTGGCGGCGTAGGCGACAAGCCCGTTCCGGGCGGGCCCGAACGGCGTCGGAAGACTCGGGCGGTTGCCCGCGACGAGTGTCGCGACGAGCGCGAGCAGCAACGCCAGGACTGCAAGGCCAACCCCGATCACACGCCACGGCAATCGCGGCGCAAGGACGGGCTGACGAGTGATGTCAACCAAGGGGAGCCACCTTTCAAGGAATGACCAGGCCGGCCGCTGGCGAGTGCGGGCGGTCTGTTGGAGGAGGTCGTCGCGGTACGCGGGCATCGGGCCCACGTAGAGGTCGTCCAGGAGGCCCGGCAGTCCCTGCTCGAAGCGTCGGTCGGAACTCATGCCGGTTGCCCTCCCGGGATGGTTGCCGCGGCCTGGAAGGCCCCGGCCTCTGCGCCCTTCCGCATGGCGGTCAGCGCGTAATGCAATCGCGATTGGGCCGTTCCGTAGGGGATGCCGAGGGAAGCGGCCACTTCACGCAGCGGCATCCCCAGCAGGTAGTGCATGGCTACGACGGCTCGATGGCCCGGGTCGAGGCGTCGAAGGGCCGCGTCCAGGAGCTCGCGCTCGGCGATCGCACTGGACTGATCGGGCACGTTCATGGAGTCGATGGGAGAGAGTTCGACCTCGATCGGGCGCCGCCTACGGCGTCGAACGAGATCGAGACAGGCGTTGACGGTCAGTCGGTTCAGCCAGGCGTCGAAGCGTTCGGGATCACGTAGCCCCGGAAGATCGCGCCAGGCACGGATGAGACTTTCCTGGACCGCATCCTGAGCCAGGTCCGGGTCACGGAGGATCAGCCGGGCGGCTGCGTCCAGTCGCCGAAGGGCGCCATCGACGAGCTCGGCGAAGGCGTCATGATCGCCTCGCTTCGCCCGGTCGATGAGCTCTCGTTGATCCACGATCGCCTCGCCTGCGGCACGGCCATCGGTGGTCGTGCTCAACAGGGTATGGCGTCGGTGTCCCCCGAAACGTTCATCTGGACTTCGATGACGGATCCGCTCGTCGGTAGGCGAGCGGACTCGAGAACGCCCGGCCGGCGATCCTCGACGCGATCGCCGCCCGCGTCGATGCCGACGACAAGACGGCGGCGCTGGTCTAGCCGCACCGTCGTACCGTTCTCTCCAGGCCAGCACGCGCTGGCCGACGTGGATGCATGAGGCAGGAGCGTCGACATGAGAACGCCCGGGATGCCAAACCACTGCACCGGACCGCGCCCGGCCACAACGCCGTCATGACCGTGTCTTCGACGAACGGCGGCGCAGCCGACGCGGGACCGAGATCCACCGGACTCGCGGACATCCTGGATCGGCGGGCCGAGTGGATCGGGTGGCTTATCGTGCTGGCGACGATCGCGGCCGGCTTCGTCGTCCTGGAGTTCCTCTCGCGATATTTCCAGGACTACCTCCACATCGTCCTGATCTTCTTCTTCGCGTGGCTACTCGCGTTCCTCGTCGCCCCGCCCGCGGACTGGCTCCAGCGCCATCTCCGACGTCTCCCGCGCCCGATCGCCGTCCTCGCCGTGATCCTGCCGGTGATCGTGATCAGTGCCCTCGTCATCGTCTGGGTCGTCGCCGCGGCGGCCGACTCCTTCGCCGGCCTCGCCGGCAGTCTCCCGTCGTTTTCCGAGAACCCGCCGCCGTTCCTCACCGACCTTCAGACCTGGCTGGCCGCGCGGGGGATCGACGTCGACGTCGTCGCCACGTTCCACTCGATCGTGGCCAACGCGCTGACAGGCATGGTCGATCTGATGGTCGGGCTGTTCGGCGGCGCGTTCGCGGCGGTGGGGACCTTCGTCGACGGGCTCCTCGTCGTGAGCCTCGCCGTATTCATGGTCATCGACAGCGAGAAGATCCTCCGCTTCGGGCTCGGGGTCATCCCGCCGGACCGGCGCGAGGATGCGATGAGGTTCCGGCACGGGATCGGAACGGCCGTCGCCGGCTTCATCCGCAGCCAGCTCTGGCTCGGCGGCGTGTACGGGATCTGGGCGATCGGCGTCGGCCTCGCCTTCGGCCTGCCGTACGTGCTGGCGACGGCGGTCCTGACCGCGCTCGTCATGGCCATTCCGATCTACGGGCCGTACGTCTCGTGGCTGCCGCCGGTCCTCGTCGCTGCCCTGGTGCGGCCTGAATCCGCGGTGATCGTCGCGATCGTCATGCTCGTCGGCTGGTTCATCGACATGAACATCCTCGCCCCGCTCTTCCGCGCCGGTGCCCTGCAACTCCACCCGATCGTCGTCGCCTTCGCATTCCTCCTCGGCGCTCAACTCGGCGGAGCTCTTGGGTCGGTGATCGCGATCCCGCTCGCAGCCGTGATCCAGGCCTTCGTTATGGCTTACCTCGACGACTACCGGACGAAGCGCGGCTGGCCGCCGCCCGACGAGCCAGCATCCGACACGCCACTTGACCAGGCGAGCAACGGCGGAGTCGCCAAGGAGGGCGCCTGAGATGGACGATATCCGTGCCGCCGAGACGCTCGTCGCGGCGTTGACCAGGGAGCTCGACGAGCACCGCCGACGCGGCGAGCAGGACGGTCGTGACCCAGCCTGGATCAAGCGCCAGATCGAGCTCGAGGCCCAGCTCCGCCAGGCGAGGCTCGATCTCGAGGTGCTCAGCCCGGGTTAGGCACTCGGCTGAGGAAACGTCGTTCGGATGGCGTGCCCGGACGGTGTTGGACGCGCGATTTCAACCGCCACCATCCCGATCGAGGGCCGCGATGAGTGGCTGGCCGCGGCGGGGCGGCTCCGGGCTTCCGGTCGATCGGGATTGGTCCCCTACCTAGCCGGGAACTCTTTCGCGATTCCGCGCGACATATCATCGAGAGCGCGACGACCAAGCCGCGCCGTCACCGAGGGTGGTCGTGGGCCAGCGAGAACTCGTCGAGCGGGCGATGCGGGGCGATCATGACGCCTTCGCCGCGCTTGCCGGCGTGTTCGTCGCGCGGCTGGACGCCGCGGCCCGCCTCACCCTCCGGGACCCCGAGCTCGCGCGAGACGCTGTCCAGGAGGGCTTCATCGCCGCCTGGCGGAACCTGCCCACGCTCCGCGATCCGGATCGCTTCGAGCCATGGCTTCGTCGTCTCGTCTTCCGATCCTGCATCAACGCCGTCCGCCATCGAGGCAGGCAACTGATCGAGGTCGAGCTGACGCCGCTCCACGAGCCGGCGATCAGCGACATCGCCTCGATCGTCGCGGACCGCGAGCTCCTCGATGGTGCCCTCAAGCGGCTTCGACCGGAGGCGCGCGCCGTCGTCGTCCTGCACTTCTATCTCGGCCTGCCCCTCCCGGACGTTGCCGAGGCCCTCGCAATCCCCGTCGGGACCGCCAAGTCCCGCCTGCACCGCGCCCTCGGGGAGATGCGCTCCACGATCGACGCGGACCTCACGCCCGCGCGCGAGCGCGTGGCCGGAGGACAGCTCGCATGACCGCCTTCGACCGCATGGAGCCCCGGATCCCCGAGCTCATGGACGAGCTGGCGCCGGCGCACCTCCCCGACTACTTCGGCGACATGCTCCGGGAGACCGCCCGGACCCGGCAGCGGCGCGCCTCGCTCTCCATTGAGAGGCGGCTCCCAATGGGCGTCATCGCCCGCACCGATGCGATCCGACAGGTCCCGTGGCGTCCGATCGCCATCGCCGCCGTGCTCGCCATCGCCGCGGCGACGGCCGCGACCATGATTGCGGGGTCCTGGCGTCGGCCCCCTCCGCCGCCATTCGGGCCGACCAGCCGAGCCCAGGTCGGCCAGCCAGTCGCACCGCGCTGGTTCGCTGCCGACGACACGTCGCTCTGGGTCCACGAGGCCACGAGCCTGGTACGCCTGGATCTGGCGACGTCCGCCATCACGGGAACCGTCCCCTTGAACGCGATTCAGTACGGCTACGTCACGACCGGCGCCGGTGCCGTCTGGCAGACGGACTTCGGTGGCGACGTGGTCCTGAGGATCGACCCGGTCAGCGGCAATGTCCTTGCGACGATCCCGGTCGGATCGGCACCGGAAGGCGTCGCCGTGACGGCAGGCTCGGTGTGGGTGGCCGACGAGCACGACGGGGCGATCACGCGCATCGATCCCGCGACCAACCACGTCGTCGCGACGATAACGGTCGGTCCGGCGGGACCCTCAGGGCCACAGTACATGACGGCTGGACCCGGTGGTGTCTGGGTGGGCGTCCAGAACATGGGGTCGGTCGTGCGGGTCGATTCCGCGACGAACAAGGTTGGCCTGCTGGTGCCGCTGGACGGGTTCGTGGCGAGCGACGGTGCGGAGGTCTGGATCGGCGTCGACGCCGGGCCGAACGGGCCATCGAAGGTGGTGCGCATCGACCCGGTCTCGGGCAAGGTCATCACCACGGTCTACCTCGATACCCAGGCCATCAACGGCCTGGCCGTGGGCCTCGGATCCGTCTGGGTCTCCGCCGACGGCGGGATGACCCGGATCGACGAAGCGACGGGACGAATCGTCGGGCGCCTCGATACCGGTGGCGATGGCGGCAACGTCGTGGTGGCGGGTGGCGCGGTCTGGGTCACGGCGGACGACAAGCCGTACGTGCTGCGCATCCTGCCGCCGTAGCAAGCCCGCCGGACGCTCCGGCTCGCAACTCGACTGGTCGCACGCCGGCGGCGAAGCCTGGCAGCAACTCGCGCCCTGGACAGTGCCTGGACGCACCACGCCCTGGACAAGCCCTGCACAAAACCGACCTCGTCAAGGAGAGGAGTCCGAAATGCGATATCCGTCATTCGTCGCACGGGCGAGCGTCGCCGTCATGGTCGCGATCTCCGTCGGAGCCTGCGCGGCGACACCGGCGAGTCCATCGCCCCGTGAGACCCCGCCCGCGGCCTCCGCGAGCGTGGCAGCCACGAGCTCCACGGACGTCATCGAGTCGCCACCGCCATCGACGAGTGCGGCTCCATCGTCGTCTGCGTCCATCCCGTCCGGGGCGCAGATCGATGGCCGGATCCAGGTCGGCCAGCCAGTCGCACCGCGCTGGTTCGCTGCCGACGGCCAGTCGCTCTGGGTCCACGAGCCCACGAGCCTGGTGCGCGTGGATCTGGCGACGTCCGCCATCACGGGACAAGTTCCCATGTACTCGATGGAATACGGCTATGTGACGACCGGCGCAGGTGCCGTCTGGCAGACCGACTACGAGAGCGACGCCCTCCTGAGGATCGACCCGGTCAGCGGCAAGGTGGTTGCGTCGATCCCGGTCGGATTGCAACCGCTGGGCGTGGCCGTGACCGCGGGCTCGGTGTGGGTGGCCGACGAGCACAGTGAAGCGGTCACGCGCGTCGATCCCAAGACCAACCGCGTCGTCGCGACGATAACGATCGGTCCGGCCGGAGCCGCCGGGCCACAGTACATGACGGCTGGACCCGGTGGCGTCTGGGTGGGCGTCCCCAACATGGGGGAGGTAGTCCGGATCGACTCCGCGAGGAACCGTGTCGGGCTGGTGGTGCCGCTGGACGGCTGGGTGGCGAGCGACGGTGCACAGGTCTGGATCGGCGTCGACGCCGGGCCGAACGGGCCATCGAAGGTGGTGCGCATCGACCCGGTCTCGGGCAAGGTCATCACCGCGGTCTACCTCGATACCCAGGGCATCAACGGCCTGGCCGTGGGCCTCGGATCCGTCTGGGTATCCGCCGACGGCGGGATGACCCGGATCGACGAAGCGACGGGACGCATCGTCGGGCGCCTCGATACCGGTGGCGATGGCGGCAACGTCGTCGTGGCGGGTGGCTCGGTGTGGGTCACGGCCGAAGGCAAGCCGTATGTGCTGCGGATCTCGCCGACGTGATCGGCGAACCAGGGCGAGCCGAGCAAACGTGTAGGTCGGTTGAAGGTCAGGACCTTGGATCGCGCAACATCACGACGACGCCCGTGAGCGGCCTGCGCGGACGGGTTGGCGCTGGCCCTGCCGACAAGGTTGGAATGGCGCGCCCGACAGGAGCTAAGCGCGCGGTCCGAACCCTGTGTGTCGAGGGAGTCGAGGGCGTCGAGGAGCTCACTCGGGTGTTGCTGGCGGCCCGAATGTCGTGGCGACATTTCGGCCGGAGTAGGCTCGGGCCTCAAGTTCGAGGACGCCGGCGCGCACGAGCTCAAGGGTGTGCCCGACCGCTGGCGACTCTACCGGGTGAGCTCGTCGTAGCGACGCCCGGGATCGGGTCAACCCGTCCGGCCCGCGCCAGAGGGCGTCGGCCCGGCGCGCCTGGGCGGCGTTCAGGTAGCTTCGCTGTGCGCCGAACCGGTCTTCCGGCTGCGATGTTGCGACTCTGAACCGGGGGTCGGGCCGAAGCCGCAAACGCCGCTCCGCGATCTCGGCCGTCGTCAAAGGTCGCAGGGCGAATCGAGGCCGCTCGAGCGGACAGTGTCCTGGAAGGTGCTGCCGGACAGTCGGAGCTGCTGGATCGTCGCGTCGACCTGCTCAGGCGAGAGGACCGTCCCGGCTTGGTGATAGACCCAGTCGATCTGCTCGTCATAGACACGGTGGCCGGTCGCGTTCAGCCCGCGGTCGATCATCCAGAGGTTGAAGTTGATCGACATGGGCACACGCGGGTAGTAGCGCTCCCCATGCGTCGCGATCAGCTTCCCGTCGAGGAAGTAGCGCGTCTCGGGGCGCTGGATCTGGACGACGAGCGTGTGCCAGCCCTGCAGGCTGCCCCGTGTCATCTGACTGGTGTTATCAGCAGACCACGGCACGATCCGCACGGTGTGCCACGTCGTCACGTAGAGCGTCTGATCCGGGCCGCCCCAGCCGCCGTTCGGCAGGTATTCGTTGTCGACCTCGCTGTAGTCCGGATCGAACGGCTTCACGTAAGGGCTGATCAGGTAGAACGTCTCGACGACCTGATCGCCATCCGCGCCGGTCGTCGGCGCGTCGTTGAAAAAGACGCGCGCCGCGTAGGTGCCCGAGAGGAACTTGCGCTGCTGACAGACCTGCGACTGGCGGGTCGTCGTACCGTCGGTGCCAGCGGAGATCTGCAGCAGCCGGTTGCCTGACTGCATCGGATCGTCCACGACGCTGATCGTGCTGCTCTCGAAGATCGCACCTTTCACGCCCGGCCAGCCCGACTTGCTGCGCAGCACCCAGCCGTTCGCGGCCATGTCCGAGGCCGATGCGTAGCTGAAGTCGTCCCAGAGGATGGCGCCGGCGGGGGACGCGACGCCGGCCGACGGGTCGGTTGACGGGCTTGCGGGCGACCCGCTCGTTGAACCGGCCGACGTCGGGCTCGACCTTTCCGCGGACGCCGTGGCCGAAGCCGGACCATTCGAGGCCGGGGTCGCCGAACATCCTGCGATCGCGATCCCGGCGAGGATGACGGCAGGAAGGCGCAACCGGTTTCGGGGTTTCACACTCGTACTCCCTGACGGGCAGGGGCCGACCCGGACGCTACATCGGGAGAGGCCGGAGAGCGAGGGCCAAACGGCGGGTATCGAGCGGTAGCGGTGGCCCGTCGGTGCCGGGCGCGCCGGCTCGACCAGAGAACGGCGAGCGCGAGCGGCGATGGCGCGCCCTGAGGGAAGTGAGCGCGCGGTCCAAACCCTCCGGGTCGAGGGGGTCGAAGAGCTCGTCCGGATACGTCAGGCGGCCTGAATGCAGCGTCGGCCTCCGGAGCCCGCGGGCCTTAGCGACAGGGCCCGGAGCGCGACCCGGTCGAGCGAAGCGTGTGGGGTTTTGCGGTCCACGCCACGTTCGACCTACCGCAGTCCGGCCCGACCAGGACCTATCGGGCGAACCGCACGTCCTGGCAGCACTCTCCGAAAGCGGTTCGCGTGGAGCTAGGTACCTCTGACGCCTGCCACGACGCCTTGCCTCCTGGGCATCGCCGACTGTTGCCAGGCGATCGCGACCACGGCGACGAGCACGACGGCGGCTCCGGCCCACTGCCGCGGATCGAGGCGCTCCCCAAGAAGCAGCGCTCCCCCGGTGACGCCGATGATCGGGATCATGTAGAAGGAGACTGCTGCGATCGCGGCCGGTACCCGGCGGAGTGCACCGAGGTAGAACCAGTAGGCGCCGGCGTAGTAGAGGACACCGGAGCCGGTCGCGCTGGCTAGCCCGAGCGGCGTCAACGCGGCCGGAGCGATCGCCCCGCCGAGCGCGCCGACGATGACCACCACGGCGAGCGCGAGCGCCAGTGCATGGGCCTGCTGGGCGAAGACGACCTGGCTCGTTTCCTTCGCTTCGGGCATCCAGCGGCGCGCGATGACCGAATAAGCCGCGCAGCAGGCGACACCTGCGACGGTCAAGCCCACACCGATCAGCGCCGCGCCACTCGAGGACGGGTCGTAGACGACCAGGACGACGCCAACGATTGCAACGAGCGACAGGACGATGAAGGACCCGTTCACCCTCTCCCGCAGGAACAGCATCCCGAGGATCAGGATCAGCATTGGTTCGAGGACCCACAACAGGACTGACAGGCTGGCGGTGATCGTGGTCAGTCCGATCAGGCTGAGTGCGTACGCCACTCCTGGGTTGAGCAGACCCAACCGGCCGAGCACGGGCGAGCCACCTGTGCGGAACGGGATCCGCTGACCTCGCATGAGGATCGCGAGGACGACCAGACTCGTGAGCAACTGGATCGGGAGGAGCGTGAGAGGTGGGACCTCGCCGAGAGCGGCCTTGCTGATTACTGTCCCGAGGCCCCAGCAGATGGCGGCGAGGGTCAGCGCGGCGAGGTCACGCCGACCGACGGACGATCGGGACATCACGATGCTCCACGTGCTGTAGCGTGCGCCGCATCGCGACCGCGGTCGAGGAGCACGCGGTTTCGAACTCGATCGACGTTGCGACATCCGCCGGGACCTCCGAGAGGTCGATCACTTCGTACCCGCATCGGGCGAACCAGGTCGTCGCCGACTCGGTCAGCAGGATCACCTCGGCAGCGCCCCGCTCGGCTGCGACCCCCTCCGCTGCATGGACTACTGCCGTCCCGATCCATGAGCCGACGACCCGGTCCCCATCCCGCGCCACGATCCCGGACGAGAACGCCTCGGCAGCGCCGTCGATTGGCAGGCCAGCATCTGTCAGCAAGTCTCGGACAGCCGGCGAGTCGTCGGGCGCGGCGCGCATCGTCTCCGTCAGCAGCATCCGGTCCCGCCGCAGCAACCCATCTCGGCGACTGGGAGGAGGCGCCGAGCTGAGAGGTCGATCAGCGGTCGCGCGCCGGCTGGCTTCGTCGCCTTGACGATGGCGCTGATCATCCCGTCGGTGACGGTGTGCGACGGCGTGATCGAGATGTCCGTAAGCCCGACCGCCTCGAGCCCGTCACGGAACTCGGTCACCGAAAGAGCACCGGCGATGCACCCGGCGTAGGACCCGCGCTCGGCTCGCTGCTCGGCGCTGAGAGAATCCTCCGCGACGATATCGCTGATGCCGATCCGGCCGCCCGGGCGGAGGACGCGAGCGATCTCGGCAAAGACCGCGCGCTTGTCCGCCGCGAGGTTGACGACGCAGTTGCTGATCACGACGTCGATCGACTCCGCGGGCAACGGCAGGGCTTCGATGTGGCCCTTGAGGAACTCGACGTTCGTGGCGCCCGCCTGCGCGGCGTTGGCCTGGGCGAGGGCGAGCATCTCGTCGGTCATGTCGATGCCGAAGGCACGGCCGGTCGGGCCGACGCGCTTGGCTGAGAGCAGGACGTCGATTCCAGCGCCTGACCCGAGGTCGAGCACACGCTCGCCAGGATGAAGGTCCGCGACCGCCGTCGGGTTGCCGCAGCCGAGCGACGCAAGGACGGCGGCATCCGGCAGCTCCTCTCGCTCGAGGATCGAGTACAGGTTCGCACCGATGGTCGATGGATCCGAGCAACAGGACGCGCCCTGCGAGGCGCGGACCGCGGCGTCGGCGTAGTGCTGACGGACGGTCTCGTGGATGGTCTCGGTCGTCATCGCTCGACGCTCCCATAGCTGCTGCGGATCGGTGCACTGTATTGATACTTGACGATATAGATACCTGTCAATACATTGCCCGCAGATGAAACGCCAGACCGATCCGGACGTGCTCCTCCTCCAGGCCGTCGCGGACCCGACCCGCCTCGCGATCCTTCGCCAACTCAGCGATGTCGCGGAGGTATGCGCGTGCGACTTCACCGCTTGCTGTGACGTGAGCCAGCCGACCGTCTCCCACCATCTCAAGGTCCTCCGCGACGCGGGCTGGATCGAGGGTGAGCGGCGCGGGACGTGGATCTGGTACTCGCTGCGGCCCGAGGCGGCCATCCGGTTCCGCAAGCTCGCCGTCGGGCTCGGACCGAGCGCGGGACTCCCGCCGGCACGATCGCGGCGGCTCCGCGTCGTGGAGGCCGGCGCCTAGGACTCGCCTTGACCTCGGAAGCGACTGGAAGGTCAACGATCTGCCCGTGAAGATCGCGGAACTCGCTTTCCGAGCGGGTGTCGCCCGTCCGCCGTCCGGTGGTACGAGCAGGACAGCGTGCTCCCTGCCCCCGCACGACAACCGAACGGATGCCCGGTTTCGTTGACGGCGTAGTAGTTAGAGGCCTCCGAAGTTTCCGCTTACAGCCCGCGAGCTCGCGACCGCGTTGGCTCACTCTCAGTTCCTTCGAAGAGGGGCCTCGAAAAGATCGAGCTGGATACCCGCGTTCTTGGGTCGAGCAGATCTACTGCGCGGATTCCTCGGGGCGTGGGAGGCTCACTCCTTGAGCCAGAGGACGATATCGCCGGCCGAGGGGATCCGCCCGTAGCTGCGAACACGTCCGTCGATGATGAGGCCCGGCGTACTCATGATCCCATGAGCGACGATGTCGCGCGGGTCGGTGACATGGATGACCTCGGCCTCGGTGCCGCTTAAGACCATTGCCTCGCGGGCGTTCTCCTCGACGCGGCGGCAGTTATTGCAGCCCGGACCCAGGACCTCGATCGTATGCATGACGTGGCCTCCTACGGCGCGTAGATGAGGAAGTTGAACAGGTAGCCGACGAACAGGATCCCGATCGTCACGATCGTGGCGAACGTGGCGATGAGCGGGGTCCTGATGACCCGCTTAAGGATCACGAACTCGGGGAAGCTGATCGCAGTGATGGCCATCATGAACGCCAAGGTCGTGCCCAGGGCCATCCCCTTGCCGAGGAGTGCCTGGACGATCGGGATCGTCCCGGCCGCGCTCGAGTAGAGCGGGATCGCGACTAGGACGACGAGCGGCACGGCGAGCGGGTTGCCCGGTCCGCCGATGGCTACGACGAGGTCGGTAGGCACGAAGCCGTGGATGAAAGCGCCGACCCCGATCCCTACCAGGACGTACGGGAGGATCCGCCGGACGAGATCCTTCGTGTAGGCCCAAGCGTCCTGGACGCGTTCCTCCCAGGTCAGCTTCATCTCGATCACTGTGCCTCCCGTGCCCTGGAGCGCCCAGACGTAGTCCTCGACATACCGCTCCATGTGGAGCTTCCCGATCAGGAGCCCGCCGACAATCGCGACGAGGAGCCCGGCAGCCATATAGACGAGCGCGACGCCAGGCCCGAACAGGCCCCACAGCAGGACAAGGGCGACCTCGTTGACCATCGGTGAGCTGATCAAGAACGCGAATGTCACCCCGAGCGGAATGCCGGCCTCGACGAAGCCGATGAACAGCGGCACTGCCGAGCAGGAGCAGAAGGGCGTCACGATCCCGAGACCGGCTGCCCCGACGGTCCCTGCGAACTCGCCGCGGCCGACGAGGGTGGTGCGGACCTTCTCGGGCGGGAAGAACCCTCGGATGAGCGTCACCGCGGTGACGATCCCGAGCAGGAGCAGGAGCACCTTGGGCACGTCGTAGGCGAAGAAGGCGACCGCCTCCCCGAGGTGCGAGCCTTGCTCGAGGCCCAGCATCTCGTAGGCGAACCAGGCGGCAAACGGCGCAGCGGCGAACCAGGCGATGAGCCACCCGACGACCCCGAGGAAAGCGGCGGGCCAGAACGGGAGGCGGACGCGCTGGACGGCGGCGGTGGTCATCCGAGGACTCCTCGCAGCAGGTCAATGGCCGCGGCGCAAGCCTCGTCATTTCGCTCGTAGTAGACCCAGCGGGCGTCGACCATGTGCCGACTCGCCCGAACGAGCCCGGCTCGGCGGAGCCTCGCCAGGTGGTTGCTCACGTTGTTCTGGCGTTCGCCCAGGGCGGCGGCCAATTCGCACACGCAATGGGGCCCGGATCCGAGCAATGCCATGATTCCTGCCCGTACCGGATCGCCAAGGACCGCCGCGACCGCGACGCTAGCGGCCACATCCGGTCTGGCGAGGTCGAGCCGTAGCTCGGGGAAGATCGGGAGATCCGTTCTCACGGTTTCACCGCCTCGCGTGGCCGGGTCGAGGCGCGGTCTGCTCCCTCAGTCCGGGCAAGTCGCGCGAACGCGCGACTCGGTTCGTGGTCACAGCCGTACCGCGGGAACACCGGACCCTGGAATGAGGCGACCAAGTGGTCTTTGCACAGTCCGACGGAGCAGGACCGGCACAGACCGATGGCCAGCCGCTCGACGCCAATCCGGGCGCATTCGTGACAGTTCATCGCAGCCTCCCTACTGGCCCGGTGCCGCGGCCGCGATCGAAGCTTGGGCGTCTTGTCGGCTCGAGCTCGGGAACATGTACGGCGCGAGGCGAATGGCCGCCCAGACAAGGAAGAGCATCACCGGTACCTCGATGAGTGGACCGACAACAGTCGCCAGGGCGACCGTTGGCGAGAACGCCGTGATCGCGATGGCTATGGCGATCTCGAAATCTCGGCCGGTGGCGTTGAACGCCACGGCGACCCCGTCGCGATAGGAGAAGTGCATACGCGACCCGACGTACAGGACGACGAAGAACATCAGGGCGAAGAAGATGGTCATGGGGATCGCCATCTCGAGGACGATGCGCTGGTCGCTGAAGGATGAGGTCGCCCTTGAGCGAGAACATCACGATGAGGGTGAACAGCAGACCGAGGATCGAGACCGCGTTGAGCAGCGGCTTGAGCGCCTCCATGCCCGCCTCGCCCTTGCGGCGCACGACGAGGATCCGCGTCAGGACGCCCGCCACCAGTGGCAGGCCCAGGTACAACACGACGCTCTGGGCGACGACCGTCGTGTCGAACTCGACGCTCCCGATCAGCAGGTTTGCATAGACGGGGATGAGCAGCATCTGGATGACCGAGTTCAGGGCGACGAACACAAGGGCCATCGGCGTGTTCCCCTTGGCGAGGAACGTGAAGATGATGACCATCGCGATGCACGGGGCAAGGCCGTAGAGAATGAGCCCGGTACGCAGCTCCGGGTCGGCCACGAAGATGTTCGCCAGCGTGAACATCACGAACGGCGCGACCAGGTAGTTGAAGAACAGCACCACGCCCAGCTGCTTCGGCGACCTCAATGCGATGCCCACCTCGCCCATGCGGACGTTGGTCATCGCCGGGTACATCATCGCGAACAGGCCGATCGGAACGCCGAGACTGATGAGGGCCGGTACGGTCGGCTCGAACGTGCCAGCGGCGATCGACTTGAGCGCGTCGATGGGGGGCGTCAGGGCGAAGTCCGAGATCGACAGGGCGTTCCCGATCAGGATGCCCACGGCCATGCTGAACAGGACCAGGAACGGCAGGAGGCGGAAGTCCTCGAGCTTGAGCAGCAGGCGGGAGCTCATGTAGGTCCTTTCACTGTCGTCGGACATCTCAGTGGCCACTGTGTCAGCCGAGACTGAGATGTTCGACTGCCACCAGTCACTGACTCCTGGTGCCGATTGGCCCCTCGCGCAGGGCTGCCGACTTCGCCGAGAAGCTGAGAACGATCGCCTCGGTGCGCTGGTCCGCCTCGAGTCCGATCGGACCGACCTCAACCCGAGCGTTCTGCTCCTCTGCGTCCACAACGCCGGCCGCTCGCGGATGGCCGCCGGCTGCGCGACCGCCGACCCGCCTGGATCGGCGAGTGGGCCCGCCGTTCCGATGTCAGCCGCGAGCCGACCGACACCGGGGCCCCGCTCAGGGAGATGCCGACCGCGCGCGCGCCAGCTCGACGGCCTCGTCGAGGCTCAGCGATCGCCCCGCCGCATACGCGGCGTCGAAGGCCTCGTCGCCCATGGCCGCTCGGGCATCTGGCACAGGGTCGTCCATCCGCAGGAGTTGCATCGGCGTGGCGACGTGGCCCAGCGGTTCCATCAGCACCGCGGCGGCACCGCTGAGGCGTGCGGCACGATCGGCGTCGCCCTCGCCGAGCGCCAACGCCGCCGCCATGGTGAGGAGGCTGGAGACGCGCTGCATGTCGCCCTGAGCGCGGAACATGGCGACTGCCTCGTCGAGGCTCTCATGGGCCGGCTCGAACCTGCCGTCCAGCACGTCGATCGCGGTGAGGGCGCTCAGCGCGCTGGCGATCCGCAATGGCTCGCCCGCGATCCGGAAGTCCGCCAGCGTCCGCCGTTCGACGGCTCGCGCTGCCGAGAGGTCCCCGGAGTGGAGATGGATGAAGACGAGCGCCTCGCGAACGTTCAGCAGGCCCTTGCGGTCCCCGATCGCCTCGTAGATGCGGATCGCTTCGTCGTACTCGGCCCGAGCGCGGGGACCATCGCCGATGAGCGCATCGACGAATCCGGCGTTGTACAGCGCCTCCGCGAGCCCGGCCTGGTCATCGAGTCCGCGCTCGATGGAGACGGCTTCCGCGTAGGCGCGCCGGGCAGTGGCGGTGTCAGCCTGCCAGTAGGCGACACCGCCGAGGCCGCCGAGCGCCCTGGCGCGGCCCTTCGTCGGGTTGGCCGCCGTGGGTCGGTCGAGCAGCGCCTGGAGCGTCTCGCGGCCCTCGACCAGGTGTCCACGCTGCTGCCAGAACCGCCAGAGCGCCGCGGCCGTGTCGAGGGCCACCTCGATCCGGCCATCGTCGGCCGCTCGCTGGATCGCCGCCCGCAGGTCGTCCTGCTCGGCATCGAGGAGGTCGAGCCACTCCGTCGGACGGGCGCCGAGGAGCTCGGGCTCGGCCGCACGCGCCAAGGCCACGAAGTGATCCTCGTGGCGGCGCTGGACCAGCTCGGCCTCACCGCTCTCGGTCAGCCGCTCCAGTCCATAGTCGCGAATGGTCTCCAACATCAGGAAGCGCGGTTCGCCATCCGGCGACCCGACTCGCTTCAGGAGGCTCTTGTCGACGAGCGAGCCCAAGGCGTCGAGCATGTCGAGACCGAGTGCGCCGTCCGGGTCGCAGACCGCCAGCGCGCCGTCGACGGTGCAGTCGCCGACGAAGACGGCGAGCCGCCTCAAGAGGGCGCGCTCCG
Organism: uncultured Chloroflexia bacterium; assembly: GCA_963745405.1. GTDB lineage: Bacteria > Chloroflexota > Limnocylindria > Limnocylindrales > CSP1-4 > C-114. The sequence goes on from CAVUWY010000002.1 coordinate 1,535,409, forward strand.
GCGCGTCCAGCAGGTCGTGGCTCCACGCGATGGCCCCGCGCAGGGTGCGCTGTCGCTCGGGGACATCGCGGGAGCTGCTCGTCAGGAGCGTCAGGCTCCGGTCGAGCCGGGCGAGGATCGCCATCGGATCGAAGAGCTTGCTGCGGGCCGCAGCCAGCTCGATCGCGAGGGGGAGGCCGTCGAGGCGGATGCAGATGGCGGCGACCGCCGATGCGTTCTGTGCGTCCAGCTCGAAGTCGGGGCGAACGGCACGCGCGCGCTGGATGAAGAGCGCGATGGCATCGAACCGGGTAAGCGATTCGGGTGGCGGCAGGTCGCCCGGGTCCGGGACACCCAGCGGGGGGACCGGATACTCCTGCTCGCCCCGGAGGTGAAGGACCTCGCGGCTCGACGCCAGGACGGTCAGGTGGGGCGCGGTCCCGAGGAGCCGACTCACCACGAGTGCGCCATCCACGACCTGCTCGAAGTTGTCGGCGATGAGGAGCAGGTGCAGATCGCGGAGGTGTGCCTCAAGGAGCTCGACGACGGGCCGCTGCGGGTCTTCGCGGAGACCGATGGCCTGGGCGATGGTCGTCGGGATCAAGCCAGCGTCGCTGATCGGAGCGAGCTCCACGAAGAAGGCGCCGCTCGCATACTCCGGCCGGAGCTTCTCGGCCACGCGAAGGCTGAGCCGCGTCTTGCCGGACCCGCCGGGGCCTGTCAGCGTCACGAGCCGCGATCGCCGCACCAGGTCGCAGACCTCGCCGACCTCGCGTTCGCGGCCGACGAAGCTCGTCACCTCGGCTGGCAGGTTGGACGGAGTCTCCAGCGTGCGCGGCGGCGGGAAGTCATCAGCCAGGCCTGGCCCGGAGAGTTGTGCCAGGCGCTCGGGCGTGTCGAGATCCTTGAGCCGGAACTCGCCGAGTTCGCGCAATCGCAGATCTCCGGGCAGCGAGCCCCGGACGAGGGTCGCCGTCGCCGCGGAGACGAGGATCTGGCCGCCGTGGGCGGCAGCCGCGATCCGCGCCGTCCGATGGACGTCGAGGCCGACGTAGTCCTCCCCGCCCAGGATGCCCTCGCCAGTGTGGAGTCCCATTCGAACGCGGATCGCCCCGACCCCGGAGGGCCAGGGCTCGGCCGCGAGGGAGCGCTGTGCGCGCGACCGTCGCCGTCACTGCCGCGATGGCGCTCTGGAAGACGACGAAGAATGCGTCTCCCTCGGTGGAGACCTCGATCCCACCGGCGGCCCCGACCGCCGCGCGCAAGACGGCGTGGTGGCGTTCGATGAGCGGGCCGAACGCAGGGCCCAGGGCGGCCACGAGGCGTGTCGACCCCTCGATATCCGTGAACAGGAACGTCAGCGTGCCGACGGGGAGGGAAGCAGCGCGCGACCGGGACAGCTGGCTCGCCACTCGGCCAGCATACGGCGAGGCTGGATGATCTCGCGCAAGCGTATGCCCATTGTCGCTTCGAGCGGCGCCCACACTCGGCCGGTCCGGGCGCATTCTGGCAGGAGGAGTGCCATGGCAGTCAAGGTCATCGTCGAGCTGAAGGCCAAACCAGGGCGGCGAGACGAGTTGCGATCGCTCATCGAGCAGCTCGCCCCACTCGATCGACCGAGCGAGTACCACGGGAGCACCTATTACGAGTCGCTCGACGATCCCGACCTGCTCACCGACATCGCCGACTGGGAGTCGCCTGAAGCACGGACGACCCATCTCGCGCAGGCCATGGCCGCCGGTGCATATGGTCCGGTGCTCGAGCTGCTGGTCGGGGCCCTTCCGGGCCACGGTCATCCGCCGGCTGCCCTGAGCCCTGCTCCAAGCGGCGTGACCGCGTAGAGCCACGCTCGACGAAGGACTAGCTCGCCGACGTCCGCCCCTGCATTGCTTGGGCGACCCGGATGAGCGCGCCGATCATCGGCTCGACCTGCCGTGAGCGCAGCGCCGCGATCCCCACTGTGCCCGGCCTGAGTCCGGCCACCGCGACGAAGGCCACGCCCGGTTGAGGGGTGGCTTCGGGCCCGAACAGACATTGACGATGGCGGCCTCAACGTCCAATGCTTCATCGTCACGTCGGAGGGATGATCCGTTGCGAGACATCGCGAGACGCCGCCCGCTGACGTTCTCGATCGTTGCGCTAGTGATTCCGCTCGTCGCGATGCAGGCGCTCGACGCCGTGATGACGGCGCTCGAGATTCCGGATCTCCCTAGCCGGCTTGTGATCGAAGCACTCTTCGCGGGCTATGTGGCCTTCCTGCTGACACGGCTGGGTTGGTGGCGCAGAGCGGGGTTCACGCAACTCGGGACGCCGCGACGGCTGTTGGCGACCCTCCCGCTCTTCCTCCTTCCGCTGCTCGTTCTCGCCGCGAATGGCATCAAGCCCGCGGCTGGCGAACGGGTAATCGGGTTCGTGCTCTTCACGTTCTTGGTCGGTCTTGCCGAAGAAGGACTTCTGCGGGGTGTGGTCCTCCAGGCGCTCCTGCCTGGCGGGCCGCGGCGGGCCGTCCTGGTCTCATCGGTGCTCTTTGGCCTCGCGCACGCCACGAATATCCTGACTGGCGCTCCAGTGGAGACGACCGCGGTGCAGGTTCTCGAGAACTCGTTCCTCGGCGTTGCTATCGCGGGAGCGTATCTGTACGCGGGGACCATCTGGCCAGTCGTGGTCCTCCATACCTTTATCGACCTCTCCGATGGGGCAGGTCGGGGATTTGCGCTCCCACCGCCGCAATCACCCACGGGGCCGGTGCTGGTCCCGATCGTCCTTACAGGTTTGTGTGCGCTATACGGGTGGTGGCTGCTCAGGCGGGCAATTCGTGAGTCGTGGGTGGCAACCGCTGGCTGAATTCACATCGGTGGGAGCCAGTCGCTGTTGCCTCAGCCGAGGCGCGGGTTTGGATGGCGCGCCCGGAGGGACCTGAGCGCGCGGTCCAAACCCTGCGAATCGAGGGGGTTGCCGAGCTCGTCCGGACGTTGCAGGCGGCCTGAACGGCGTCGCGAAGGTTCCAGGGCCCTGTCCGTCATGGCAGATCGGCTGGCTCGCGGACGAAGCATCCGCTACGCTCCGGTGCTGGGACTCCAACAGGACGAGCCACCATTGACCTGCTCGAAGTGCGGCGTCGCGAACGAGCCCGGCGCCAAGTTCTGCAACCAGTGTGGGACCGGGCTCCTGTCCGGCTGCCCCTCGTGCGGGACGATCAATGCACCGAACGCGCGATTCTGCTCGGAGTGCGCCAGCCCACTTCCTGTCGCGGCCTCGCGGGTCGTCGAAGCTAAGTCGACAGTTCCCGTCGTCCCGATCGCAGAGCGGCGTCTCGTCTCGATCCTGTTCGCCGACCTCGTCGGCTTCACGACCCTCGCCGAGGGCCAGGACGCCGAGGACACCCGAGAACTCCTGAGCCGGTACTTCGAGGTCGTGACCCACCTGATCGTCAGGTATGGCGGTACCGTCGAGAAGTTCATCGGCGACGCGATCATGGCGGTCTGGGGGGCACCCACCGCCCACGAGGACGACGCCGAGCGAGCGGTCAGGGCCGCATTGGACCTTGTCGACGCGGTGAAGACGCTTGGGCCGGGCATCGCTGCCCGGGCCGGGGTCCTGACCGGCGAGGCCGCGGTGACGATCGGGGCGGCGAACCAGGGGATGGTCGCCGGCGATCTCGTCAATACCGCGAGTCGGCTCCAGTCGGTCGCGGAGCCTGGGACCGTCCTTGTCGGACAGGCGACCCAGCGGGCCGCCAGCAAGGCGGTCGTATTCGAGGAGGTCGGTTCACAGACGCTCAAGGGCAAGGCTGCCCAAGTGCCCGCCTGGCGCGCCGTCCGCGTCGTGGCCCAGTTGGGCGGTCGGAACCGATCCGAAGCGCTGGAGGCCCCTTTCGTCGGCCGCGACGACGAGCTCCGCCTCCTCAAAGACCTCTTTCACGCGACCGGAGGCGACCGGCGGGCCCGACTCGTCTCGGTGATAGGGCCGGCCGGGATCGGCAAGACCCGCCTCGCCTGGGAGCTCCTCAAGTACCTGGACGGCCTGGTCGACACGGTCTGGTTCCACGCCGGTCGCTCGCCGGCGTACGGTGAGGGGGTCACGTTCTGGGCGCTCGGTGAGATGGTCCGCCGACGGGCAGGATTGCTCGAGACCGACGGCGAGCACTCCACTCGGGCGAAGATCGCCGAAACTCTGGCGACCCATGTTCCGGACGAGTCAGAGCGGCGTTGGATCGAGCCGGCCCTCCTCGTGCTCCTGGGAGTCGAAACATCGGTCACCGGCTCAGAGCAGCTCTTCGCTGCCTGGCGGACGTTCTTCGAGCGCCTCGCGGCGACGGCCCCGGTGGTCATGGTCTTCGAGGACTTCCACTATGCCGACGCGGGCCTCATCGACTTCGTCGACCATCTCCTCGAGTGGAGCCGCAACGTTCCGATCTATGTCGTGACGCTCTCTCGGCCCGAGCTCCTCGAGAAGCGCCCCGAGTGGGGCGCCGGGAAGCGCAACTTCACCTCCCTCTACCTCGAGCCCCTGACACAGCCGGCGATGCGCGAGCTCCTCGCCGGGCTCGTTCCTGGCTTGCCGGAGGCAGCCGCTCAGGCGATCGTCACCCGCGCGGACGGTATCCCGCTCTACGCGGTCGAGACGGTCCGGATGCTCCTGGCCGAGGGCCGCCTGCGCCTCGACGGCGAACGCTACGTGCCGGTCGGCGACCTGACGAGCCTCGCGGTCCCCGAGACGCTGACGGCCCTTATCGCATCCCGCCTCGACGCCCTCGATCCGGCCGATAGAGCGCTCGTCTCCGATGCCGCGGTACTCGGTCAGAGCTTCACCCTCGCTGGGTTGTCAGCCGTGTCCGGGACTGCTGAAGGCGAGCTAGGTCCTCGCTTGCGTACGCTCGTGCGGCGGGAGCTGCTCACTCTCGAGGCTGACCCGCGCTCCCCCGAACGCGGCCAGTATTCGTTCGTCCAGGCGTTGATCAGAGAGGTCGCCTACAACACCCTCGCCAAGCGGGAGCGTAAGTCTCTCCATCTGTCCGCCGCGCGCTTCCTGGAGAGCCTCGAGACCGAAGAGATCGCCGGCGTCCTCGCCGGACATTACCTGGCCGCTCATGCGAATGCGGCGAAGGGACCCGAGGCGGACGCCCTCGCCGGCCAGGCCCGCGTCGCCCTGCGGGCTGCCGCCGAACGGGCGATCGCCCTGGGCTCCTACCTTCAAGCCTTTTCCTTCTTCGAACAGTGTCGCACGGTGACGAGCGAGCCGGCCGAGAGTGCCACGCTCCTGGAGCGGGCGGGCGACGCGGCGTCGGCGGCCGGGAGATACGAGGTCGCCGCGGACCGCCTGGCCCAGAGCATTGCCGAATGGCGCGAACTTGAGGATCGCCCAGCGATCGCAGGCGCGACGGCTGCGCTCGGGCGGGCCCTGCTCTACGCGGGAGACCACGTCGAGGCGATCGAACTGCTCGAGCCCGCGGCCGAGGAGTTCACGGACCTCGCGGTCGAGCCTTCGGGCATCGCGCTCGGTGGTCAACTGGCTCGAGCGTACTTCCTGCACGAAGACAACCATCGGGCGATCGACGTCGCGGATCGGGTTCTCGAGGCCGCCGAGCATGCCGACCTCCCCGCGATCATCGCGGACACGCTGGTCACGAAGGGCAGCGCGCTGGCGAGCTGCGGCCGGCCGATCGAGGGCCTCGGCGTGCTCGCCACCGGCCGGGAACTCGCCGAGGCACGCGGTCTTGGCCGGACCCTCCTGCGTGCCGAGAACAATCTCGCGGCCCTGGGCGGGGTCGGGGATCCTCGCAGAGCCCTTGAGATGGCCCGGCACGGCCTCGAGCTCGCGCGACGGCTCGGCGTGAAGAATGTCGTCGCCGACCTCATCGTCAACCTCACCTTCTACTCGATCAAGGCAGGTGAATGGTCCGCGGCCCTGAACGAGCTCGAGAGCGTCCGTGCGGAGGAGTGGGAGCCCACGGATCGCTTGGAACTTCTTCTTTCCGAGATCCGGGTGCGGGCTCTGTGCGGCGATGACGTCGGAGGTCTCCTGTCCGAGTTGGAGATGATCGTCGGGGAAGACGCGGATTCCCCAAGACAGGGTCGACTCTGGGACGCACGAGCTGAGATCGCGTTTGCCGGAGGCGACCTCGAAGCAGCGCGGACGGCATACCACCGGGTATTGGACTACTTTCCGAGCTTCGTGCCCGAGATCGCGCCCCGCGCCGCACGCGCGGCCGTGTGGTCGGGCGACGCCCTCGGAGCGCGGGACGACTTGGCGACGATCGACCGCTCGGGGATCCATGGTCCGGCCCTCGAAGCAGGCCGGCTGACAGTCCAGGCCGGGCTCGCTGCCGTGGGCGGCGACCCGGCAGAGGCCGTCACGCTCTACCGCCAGGCGTTGCGAGCCTGGCAGCAGCTCGGCCTCGCCTGGGATGAGGCACTCTGCCAGCTAGACATGGCGATCCTGCTCGATCCGTCCGATCCCGGCGTTCTTGCCGCGGCAGAGCTGGCCCGGGAGACCATGACACGGCTCGGCGCGAAGCCGTTCCTGGCCCGGCTCGAGTCCGCGACGCACCGACCGTCGACGGCCGAGGTTCCCAACGGGGCGGGCGCGACGGACAGATCGGCCGTCTGACGCTCGGAAACGACCAGATCGAGTCGTGGCGCGCCCGGAGGTGGCGCGCCCGGAGGGATTCGAACCCCCGACCTACTGATCCGAAGTCAGTCGCTCTATCCACTGAGCTACGGGCGCGCGGTCGCCGATGATACCGGACGGGGCGTCCGAGCCCGCGCGCGAGGAAGGTCGGCTTCTCCCCCCGACCCGACCGCGACTCCGGCGAGTCGGCCGTGGTCTAGCATGCGTTGATCGCTAGCCGCCTCGGGCCCGAAGCGGCCGCAGGACGAGGGCGACGTGGACATCTCGCTCGGACAGCCGCGCATCTTCGGCCTCGAGCCACGCCTCGGCTTCGAGGACGTCCAGCGACGCGCCGAGGAGAAGAAGACGGCCGCCCTCGGATCGGGGATCGGCGGCATCCTCCAGCGCCCCAAGGCCGAGGACGTCCAGCTGCTGGCGACCCAACGGCGGGTCGAGCCGTTCTGGCATGTCGCCTGCACGGCGCACTACGTCTACGACCGGCGCCGGTCGTATTCGGTCCCGACGAGCGCGTCCGACGTCCGCTCCGTGTCGTTCCTCGGCTCGGACTTCCCGGCCCGACCCTCCGGCAAGGGCCCGGCGACCTTCGCCTTCGAGGTCCTCGAGCACTGCGCCGAGGACATCCGTGACGAGCTGTTCGTCGACGGGGCGACCGGCGCCACGATGAGCAGCGGCCCGACCCTCATCGCCGGGACCCGGATGGAGGTGCAGGATCCGTCGGCCCTGGCCGCCGATGAGACGCTGGTCGAGGCACCGGAGCAGCGCGCCTCGGCCATCGTCCGCCAGCTCCTGGCCAAGGTCCTCCGACCGCTCCAGGCCGACACCGTCCTCGAGGAATCGCTGGCCGTCGAGCGGCTCGACCTCTACTACCGCCCGGTCTGGGCATTCGAGTACCACCTCCCGGCCAAGGGCAAGCGCGGCGTCGTCGAGGTCGATGCATTGACCGGAGACACGAAGACCGCGACCGACCTCAAGATGAGCACGATCACGCGGAAGGTCAGCAAGGATGCCCTGTTCGACATCGGGACGGACACGATCGGGCTCATCGTTCCGGGCGGCGGCATCGCCATCAAGCTCGCCCGCCTGGCCGTCGACCGCGACTACTGACGGGGATCGCCGAGGGCCACCACCGACCAGCCCCAGGCTCGGCGGCCCAGGCCGCCGCCCGAGACGCGGCCGAGACACATCGGCCCTAGGGTCCGCGGCGACACATCTGGTCGGAGTCGGCAGGGGCGATCGCTGCGCGCGGCGGCGCCGACCGGGAAGGGGGCACCATGGCCGACGATCGTCGGATGGCGGCCGATCCGCCGCAGCGCAGTGCGAGCAGCTCGCCCGGCGCGCATCTCCTCGGACGCATCTATACGCCGGACGCGCGCGACTGGAGCATGGGCAAGCTGCGCGAGCTTGCCGAACCGACCGATGCGATCCTGACGCAAACGGTCCAGCAGGTCATCGACAGCAAGACCTACTTCTCCGACTGGCGCTCGTACCTCGTCTTCTGGCACTGGCTCAACAAGAAGAAGAAGCCGGTCAAGAAGGACCCGGGCGGTTGGGCCCTCAACGTCCAGCTCGACCAGGGCCAGACGAACCACTGCGTCGGTTTCGGCTGGGCGGGCTGGGGCGACGCGGCCCCGGTCGTCGATGCGTTCCAGAACGCCGACGCCAACGCGATCTACTACGAGTGCAAGGTGATCGACGGGCAGCCCCACGGCGAGAACGGCTCGTCCGTCCGCTCCGGGGCCCTCGCCATGCGGGCCCGGGGCCGGTTGGCGGCCTTCGCCTTCGCCACGACGACCGCCGAGATCGACGACTGGATCGACAACCACGGACCGGTCGTGATGGGCACGAACTGGACCAACGACATGTTCAACCCCGATGCGAACGGGTTCATCAAGCCGACCGGCGGCGTCGCCGGCGGCCATTGCTACCTCATGCTCGACCGGCTCCCGGCCGAGGATGGGTACCTGTTCCAGAACTCGTGGGGCTCGAGCTGGGGACTCAACGGCCGCTTCAAGATCAGGACGGCCGACCTCGCCTCGCTTCTCGCCGCGCAGGGCGAGGCGTGTTGCACCGCCGAGCTTCCCTGAGCCGGACCGCCGCGGCCGCGGGTGACCGCGGCCGCGACTCCGTCGGTCGCACTAGACTCGAGCCATGGCCGAGATCGACCTGACCACCACTGACCAGGGAGCGGTCCGAGCCGCGACGACCGGGGACAGCATCGCCGTCCGGCTCACCGAGAGCCCGACCTCGGGCTATCGCTGGAGCGTCGAGCGCCTCGACGAAAAGGTCCTCGTGCCTGCCGGCGACGAGTTCGAGCCCGATGCCGACGGCCGGCTCGGGGGCGGCGGGACGAGGATCCTCCGCTTCACCGTCGTCGGGACCGGACAGAGCGAACTGGCCCTCCGTCGCTCCCGTTCCTGGGAAGGCGATGCGTCGGTCGTCGAGCGCTTCGGCGCAACGATCGAAGTGCATCGCTGACGAGCCGCCGCTCCGCCGATCCTAGCCGCCCGACTCGGACCCTCCGGGCGCTGGACTGCCGCTCGGCGCCGGGATGCCGGACCGCGGAGGCAGGACGAGGAGCGGGTTGATCCGGGCGATCTCGTAGGCCGGCAGCTTCGTGTGCTTGGCTACCGATGGGAGCAACTCCATCGTCGCCGTTTCGTACGGGCTGAAGAGGCCGTAGTGGAGGTGGCAGCCGGTGGCGTGGCCCGTCCGCCCCTCGTAGCCGAGGAACTGGCCGGCGCTGATCGTCTGCCCGGTGTGGACGACGATCTTGTTGAAGTGGGCGTAGATGCTGCGGTAGCCGTTGCCGTCGTCGATGACGACGATGATCGGCAGCTCGCCCCACAGATGATGGGTGTCGCGGCGCCTGACCGACGGGGCGAGGGAGCCGACCCAGCCCATCCACGGATCGACCTTGCGGCCGGCGGCGATGACCGTCCCGTCGTGGGCCGCCACGATGTGGTCGCCGCAGAAGGTCGCGAGGTCGAGGCCGTCGTGGAAGGGCAGGCCGCCGACGAGGTAGGTGCCGGCCCAGGAGACGCCGAACGGGTTCGTCAGCCGGCCGTGCGGCAGCGGCCAGCGATAGCCCGTCAGCGATGACGGGAGCGGTGGCCAGGGACCGCCGGCCCGTTCCTCCGCCTGGCCGTGGGCGGCGAGGGCGGCCGGTGGAGCGGCCAAGGGAGGCGGTTGGGTCGGGGTCGGTGAGGCGGCCCGCGCGGCGGTAGCCGGCGACGCGATGGCCGCCGGCGGGGTGGTCGGTCCACCGTCGGTCGTGAGGACAGCGCTGGCCGGCTGCGGTTCCCCGAACCGGTCGCCGGCGACGGGGACGGCGAAGGCTCCCGTCACCGCCAGGACGGCGGCAAGCGACACGATCAGCGGAAAGCGACGCACTGAAGGGTTGTACCAGATATCGCGGCTCTCAAGGTGCAGCCGGCGCACGGCCGTCTCCACCAGCCTGGCCTCAGTCGGCGATGCGGCGGTAACGGCGGGCGATGAGCGACCAGGCGGGCAGGTTCTCGAGGCGGCGGCTGAGCGGCGGCGCCGGACGACCGTCGCGACCCTCGACGGCGAGGAGCGAATCGGTCGCGGTGGCGTCGGCCGGCCGGGCATCGACGGCGGCGAGATCGATGACGACCCGCCCCGGTTCGGGCTCGCCGAGCGCCGCAAGTTCGGCCGGCAGCGGCGCCGTCTCGTAGGACAGTCGCACCTCCGCCTCGGACCGCCAGCGCGGACGCCGCAGGAGGACCGCCCTCCAGCCGGCCGCGATCGCCGGGCGCACCCGGCCGTCGCCCGGCTGCGGATCGTCGGCGACCGCCTCGTTCCGCGACCAGAGGGCGGCCTGGTGGAGGAGGGCGTACTCGTCGAGGTCGGCGTAGGCGGACAGTGAATCGACCGGCGAGCGGTCGCCGAAGATCGCGGTCACGCTCGGCCCGAAGACCTCGGCGAGGTCGAGGTCGATCGCCCGGACCGTCCGGTGGAAGTAGACCTGCTGGTAGAGGAACAGGCGGGCCGACAGGAACACCTCGAGCGCCCCGAGCCCCGGCTCGTAGATGCGTCAGGCCGCGCGGGCCGATGAACGTGTAGCGGCGGAGGCGCTCCACGTCGACCGGACCGGTCGAGACGCCCGTGAAGTAGGCGTCGCGGCGGACGTAGTCGAGGTTGTCGACGGTGAACACGCCCGACAGGAGCGGCTGGAGGATCCGGACCCAGCGGGGCATCGTCGGGTCGGCCAGGGCGGGCTTCGACACGAGGAAGGCGACCCAGCGGGGGTCGATCGACTCGCCCGGGGCGAAGCCATCACGGGCGGCGACGCTGCCCGGCGCCCGGCGGAGGGCGGCGATCGTCCCGCCGAGCTCGCGCTCGATGATGAGCTGGCTGAGGTCCTCGTGGGAAAGCCGCTTGTCGCTCGTCCGGCGGACGTCGTCCGGGGCGGGGAAGGCATGCAGGACGTGGTCGTCGAAGAAGTGGGCGAACGGACCGTGCCCGACGTCGTGGAGGAGGCCCGCCACGCGGAGTGTCTCGACGACGAGCCCTTCCGACGGCAGGTCGTCGTCGGTCATTCCCTCCGAGCGGAGCTGGACGACGAGCGAGGGATGGAGGTGGCGGGCCCACAGGCCGGCCTCGTGCATCACCCCGAGGCCGTGGGTGAAGCGGGAGTGCTCGGCCGTCGGGAAGACCCAGCGGGCGCTCTGGAGCTGCGAGATCCGGCGCATCCGCTGGAGCCAGGCCGAGTCGAGGAGATCCTGTTCCGCGGCGGCCTCGGCCGGCAGGCCGGCCTCGGCCGCCTCGGCGTCCCCGAGTCGCTTGGTCAGCTCGATGTAGCCGTGGATCGGGTCGCTGATGAGGTTGACGGCGGCGAACGGGTGGCGGCTCATCATTCGACCGGCCGCGACCGTCGCGCAAGGTGGATGTCGGCTAGGGCACCCACACGTGGAGCGGTGATGTCCACGCCGAGACATTGCCCGCCCAGTCGCGGGCTCGCACCCGAAGCCAGTAGTAGTGACCTGGGGTCCTGTTCCTCAGGGTGATCGATGTGGTCCTCGTTCCGCTCTTGATGGTCGTCCAAGGGGCGCCATCGACCCGGTACTCGACGTCGTATGAGCGTAGGCCCGATGTTCGCCGTTGCAGCGCTACGTCCACCCCACCCCACGAGAAGGCGATGCTTCGGCCGGTCAGGGACCGATGGGTCATCCGCGGCGCGGGCCGGGTATGGTCGGCCGAATCGCTGAAGACTATCGAGGCGTACGTCGCCCTGCCCGTCCAGCGGTAGCCGACTCCGATCCCGAAGTAGTTGAAACCCGTGCTCATCATGAGGGCCCAGTGGGCCGGGCTGTGCTTCCACAGGTTGTACAGCGACTTGGCGGCGTCGTAGCCCCAGGTAAAGCCGCTCCAGGCGAGGTCCTCGCCCCAGCCGTACCACTGCACTCCTTCCGAGGCAAGCTGTGAGGTCAGGTCCCCCGCGGCCGTGTGGCTGAGGAGGCCCATGTCGGCCAACGTGCCGGCGCGCTCCCGCGCCACGTCGGTGAGGCGCGCGTCGAGGCGAAGCGGCCGCAGGCCGCGTGCGACTCGATCGGCGTTCAACCAGGTCCGCAGATAGCCCTCGACGGTGGCCTGGGCCGGGGCAGAAGGCGTCGTCGTGCCGGGTGGCTCGGGTGGAGATGCGCTCGCGTAGACCGGTCCCGCCGCGAGCAGCGGCATACAGATCGACGCCCCAAGGGCGATCGCGACGAGGGTTCGGGGCATGCGGGGGCGGGGACGGGTCATCCGCTGCATCCTCGTACCGCAGGGGACGTCGGGCTGGGGGCACTGACGCCGAGCCCACGCGGTCGTCCGGGGTCAGTGAGCGTGGCCGGGGACGTGGACATAGGGTAGCAAGGCTTACACCCAGGGGTCCAGTCATGGCACCTAGGTCACCTTCCCTATCCCATTGCAGCGGCATAGCGATCTCAGGCGTAGCGAGCGGCGGCCGACCGGACCGTTGCGGCCACGTCCTCGCGCAAGGAGACCGGCTCGATCACCTCCACGTCGGCGCCCCAGGACAGGATCCACAACCGGATCTCGATCGTCCCCGCGACCGTCGCCCGCCAGACGAGCGATCCATCGGCCTGCGGCTCGCGCGTCTCGGATGGATGCCAGCGTGCCTCGGCGACCCGGCCGGCGACCGACGCCGAGAAATGGAGGACGACCTCCGTCGGAGGCTGGTCGGCGATGATGTCCCAGGCGTTGGCGAGCTCGGCCTCGAGCGCGCCGCGCTCGGGTGGGTCGTAGCGATCGCCGGTGACCTGGAGGTCGATGATCCGCTCGATCTTGAACGTCCGCAGCGCCCCGCGGGTCTCGTCGAAGCCGATGAGGTAGAGCGCGTGGGTCGTGCTCGACGGCTCGATGAGGTACGGCCGCACCCGAGCGGACCGGGGCTTCCTCCCTGGCGCATAGGTGCCCGTCGCGTACGACAGCGACACGACTCGCCGGTCGGCCCACGCCTGGGTGAGCAACCGGACACGGCGGCGGAGCTCCTCGTCGGGCGGCCGTCGGGCCATCACGTCAAGCGTGGCGGCGACGTGCTCGGCGAGTGGCTCCGGCATGCCTGAGCCGAGCTTCTGGAAGGCGCCCATGAGGTCGGGGTCGTGCGACGTCGCGTAGCGCGCCATGAGCCGGGCCGAGAGGAAGACGGCCATCCCCTCGGCGAGGGTGAGCTTCAGCGGCGGCAGGAGTCCGCTCGCGGCGACCCCCCAGCGGCCTCCCTCCGACCACAGCGGGACCTCGATCTCCTGCTCGATGGCCCGCAGGTCGCGATAGACGGTCCGTCGCGACATCGCGATCGCCCGGGCGATCTCGTCGGGCCGCGCGCCGGCGTCGCCGCGCTCCTCGAGGTAGCGGACGATGCGGAAGAAGCGGGCGACTCGATCGCGCTTGGCCGCGAAGCGATCCCGGTCGGCCTGCCGCTCGAGCTCGTCGGCCGACCAGTCGCGGTCCGCGCCGGAGGGGTCTGGTTCGTCCACGGCCCCTTCCTTCCCGCTCAACCGGTCGGCGGCGTGATCGTCACGGGTCGATCGCGATCGGTCGCGATCATCGTCGTTCGGATCGTCCCCTGCACGCCGTCCGCGCCGATGCCGGCCGCGTCGCCGTTGATCCCGCCGACGGTCTGCCCGACCTCGCCGTCGCCGAAGATCCAGTAGTCGAGCTCGCCGCGCCAGCGATGGACGTCCACCGCCGCGTCGGAGAACCAGACGATCTCGGGGAACGCCGTCTCGAATGTCGGACCGTCGATGGCGATCCGGCAGTGGCGGGCCCGGGCGCCCTCGATGAACTCGATGCCGCGGTCCTCGGCCGCCGTCCGGTCGGCCGCCGTCAGGGCCGTCGCCACGACCTCCCGATCGAGGGTGAACGGCTCGACCGTCGGCCGGTCGGACGACTCCCAGCCGACTCCCGGGCTGCGCAGCCAGCCGCGGTCGCCGATGAGGGCGCCGCCGTACTGCCCGAGGACCCGGTCGGTAGCGACGTCGGCCAGCCACCGGACGTCCGAGCCGGAGCGCGACCCGGCGACGGACGCCGACCCGATCGGATGCTGGTCGATGTCGGCCGACAGGTCGAGCTGGACCTGGGCGGTCGTCCCGGCACGCAGTGGCCCGTCGCACGGCGGCGGCACGAGCTCGGGGTCCGTCGGACCGAACCGCGACGACACGGCGGGTCGATCGCGCAGGGCGAGCTCGTTGGCGATCGCCGCCCCGGCGAAGGTCGAGCTGGCGAAGACCGCCAGGACCGCGCCGAGGGCGAGCCCGCGGATGAGCCTCGGCCGGCGGGGCGAGCCGGGCCCGAGGAGGCGGCGGGCGAGCCCGAGACCGGCGAAGAGGCACGTCCCGGTCAGGGCGAGGAGCCACGGGTAGGCCGCCTCCAGGGACGGCAGCAGGGTCTGTGCGCCCTGTGCCGCCAGCTGCCCGACGATCCCGCCGATCGACGGGATGAGGAGCAGGGCGGCGAGGAGCCCGACCCAGACGGTCACCGCGAAGACCCGGTCGTCGCGGGCCGCCGGCGGCCAGACGAGGCCCATCGCGGCGATGAGGACCGGCGGACCCGCCGCCAGCCCGACGAGGATGTCGATCGGCCCGCCCGGCCGATAGCCGAGCAACACGAGAGCCGCGACGATCGTCCAGAGGATGGTCAGACCGGCCGCGATGAGTCGCAGTTCGAAGATCCGGACCCGCACCTCGCGAGTCTACCCGGGGTCGTGCGGCGACCCGCTGGCGCGGCCCTTCGGTCCTGCGGACCACCGCAAGTACCGGGTGACCCCGGACCGTGGAGCCATCGTCGTCGCCCACCGATGGGCCGAAAGTTCGTCTACCGGAACGGCGTATTCGACACCGGACCGGAATCGACCGCACGCAGGGGAACAGGCGGGATATCGGCTATGGCAGGGCAGGCGCGCAGCCGCGGGGCACGGACATCCGGGAGGCCCGATCGGGCAGCCCGACCGTCGTCCGCGGTCGCGACGGCTCCCGGCCCTGAGACGGTCCACCCGCAACCGACCCGCAAGCCGGCTCGCCCGGCCTCGGTGCCGGACCGGCTCCTCCACACGCGGTCGACCTATCGCCTCCTCGTCATGCGCGGACTCGCTCCGGGCGAGGCAGCCAACATCACCGCCTACCTGTCCGGGATCCACGTCTCGGGCCAGGGCTGGAAGCTCTCCGAAGTCAACCAGCTGCTGTTCCTTCGGGAACTGCAGCGGGCCGGCCGGTTCGGCAAGAGGGACGGGACCGCCCTTCTCCACTGAGCCCGGTCACATCGCGGATATACCCGGTCGTCGAGGCGTTCTCCCTCCTCCCGCCGAGACGACCACCTCCTCTCGAAGCGGCGCCTTCCCTCCTCCAGGCGCCGCTTCGGGATTCCCGGGCGTCCGTTTACACTCTCCGGGTTCAGCCCACAGGAGGATGTGATGAGGTCGCTCGTTCGCGTCGCCGTCCTCGGCGTCGCCATCGTCGTCGCCGGCTGCTCGACCGCCGCGACTCCCACTCCGTCGGCCACCCCGACGTCAGCCCCGAGCGTTGCCGCCCCCAGCGAAGCGGCGAGCGGGTCTCCCGCCGCGTCGGCCGGCGCATCGGCCAGCCCGGCGGCATCGCAGGCGCTCGCCTGCAACCGGCCGGACCTCAAGACGATGACCCAGGGCAAGCTGACGATCGGGACCGACAATCCGGCCTATGGGCCGTGGTTCGCCGGGCCGGCTCCGGCCGCCGGTTCGAAGTGGGAGAACTCCGACCCGAACAACGGCCTCGGCCTCGAGGCGGCGACCGCCTACCTCATCGCCTCGCAGCTCGGTTTCCCCAAGGCCGACGTCGTGTGGGTCCAGGTGCCATTCAACAACGCCATCCAGCCCGGCCCGAAGACCTTCGACATCGACCTCAACCAGGTCTCCTACAGCGCCGACCGGGCCCAGGCGGTCGACCTCTCCGATGGCTACTTCGACAATAACCAGGCCGTGGTCGCGTTCAAGGGGACGGCGATCGCCAAGGCCACGACCGTCGCCGAACTGAAGAACTTCCGCCTCGGGACGCAGGTCGGCACGACGAGCCTCGCCTACATCCAGAACAACATCCAGCCGACCGCGCAGCCCCGCGTCTACAACACGCTCGACGCCGCGATCGCCGCCCTCAAGGTCCACCAGATCGACGGCGTCGTCGCCGACCTCGGGACCTCGTACTTCATCCGCGACGTCCAGATCAACAATGGCGTGATCGTCGGCGAGTTGCCGACCGTCGGCGACCAGGAGCATTTCTCCGTCGTCCTCGACAAGGGCAGCAGCCTGACCCCGTGCGTGAACCAGGCGATCCAGGCCCTCGTGGCGAACGGGGACCTCGAGAGCCTGCGCCAGGAATACATCGTCAAGGTCGAGGGCGACGTGCCGATGTTCAAGTAGCCGAGGGCGCCCGATCCGTCCATGACGACCGGAGAGCCGGTCGCACCAGGGCTCTCGACACCAGCTGGCCTCGGTGCACCGCGGCCTCGGCCCGACTTCTTCGGCGGCCGTCCGTCCGACGGCCGCCGAGCCGTGCTCATCGCGATCGTCAGCACGGTCGTCGTCTTCGGCGCCCTTGCGCTCGTCATCGTCAACTCGCCCGGCTGGCCGACCATCCAGGAGACGTTCTTCAACCCGAAGTACTGGGATGACTCGTGGCCGCGGCAGGTCTCGGCCATCGTCGTCAACATCCAGTTGTTCCTCCTGGCCGAGGTCCTCATCCTGCCGTTCGCCCTCGTCGTCGCCACGCTTCGCAGTCTGCCGGGCCCCGTCTTCTTCCCGATCCGCCTCATGGCCACGGTCTATGCCGACTTCTTCCGGGGGGTGCCGGGCGTCGTCCTCATCTACCTCATCGGCTTCGGCGTGCCGACCCTCGGCTTCGACTGGCTGCCGAACGACCCTTTCATCTTCGGGCTGATCGTCCTCGTCCTGATCTACGGCGCCTACGTCTCGGAGGTGTATCGGGCCGGGATCGAATCGATCCACCCGAGCCAGGCCGCCGCCGCCAGGTCGCTCGGCCTCAGCCACGTCCAGGCTCTTCGCTACGTCGTCATCCCGCAGGCGATCCGGCGAGTCGTCCCGCCGCTCCTCAACGACTTCATCGGGCTCCAGAAGGACACCGCGCTCGTCTCGTTCATCGGCGTCATCGAGGTCTTCCGGCAGGCCCAGATCGACGAGTCGGCGAGCTTCAACTTCACGCCCTACATGGTCACCGCGGTCCTCTTCCTCATCCTGACGATCCCGCTCGCCCGGACGACCGACTGGCTCGTCGCCCGCGAGCGGCGACGACAGCTTGCGACGATGGCCCGATGAGCGCGCCGGTCGCGGTCCCTTCGACCGCCGCCGAACCCGCCGGAAACGAGGCGCTGCGCATCGAGGGCCTCCACAAGTCGTTCGGCTCGCTCGAGGTGCTCCGCGGCATCGACCTCGTCGTCGCCGAGCACGAGGTGATCTGCCTCATCGGAGCGTCCGGCAGCGGCAAGTCGACGCTCCTGCGCTGCATCAACCTGCTGGAGCCGATCGACGCCGGACGGGTCGTCATCGAGGGCCAGGAGATCACCGCCCCCGGCGTCCGCGTCGACCGGATCAGGCGCCGGATCGGGATCGTCTTCCAGGCCTTCAACCTGTTCCCCCACATGCGGGTCATCGACAACGTGACCCTCGGACCGCGCAAGGCGCTCCGTCTGCCGGGCCCGGAGGCCGAGAAGCGCGGGCTCGATCTGCTGGCCCGCTTCGGGCTGGCCGACAAGGCCGGCGAGTACCCAGATCGGCTGTCGGGCGGTCAGCAGCAACGGGTCGCCATCGTCCGGGCCCTGGCCATGCAGCCGAACGTGCTCCTCCTCGACGAGATCACGAGCGCCCTCGACCCCGAGCTCGTCGCCGAGGTCCTCAACGTCGTCCGCGAGCTGGCCGCGGGCGGGATGACGATGGTCATCGCGACCCACGAGATGGCGCTTCGCCCGCGACGTCGCCAACCGGGTCTGCTTCCTCGACGGCGGCCGGATCCTCGAGGAGGGGCCGCCGGCGACGATCTTCGGCGCGCCCGGCCGAGGCGCGGACCCGCCAGTTCCTCCAGCGGGTGATGGAGGCCGGCCGGTTGTAGCCCGGCGGGCCGGTATCAGGCCCGCGGCGCCCCCGTCCGAGGGGTCGCCTCGTCGACGAGCGCGACGAACGCGAGCGACACCCGGGCTTCAGCGAGGCGTCGGCGAAGGTCGGCATGGGCGGCGATGATGGTCTCTCCGCGGCCCTCGGTCCGGGCGGCGTGAGCGGCCAGGTGATAGGTGGCGGCGATGGTCGTCGCCGGGCCCGTCTCGACATCGAGGTCGTCGAGTTCGATCCCGGCACCGAGCACGGCGCGACAGTCCTCGGCGATCTCCTGGAGATAGCGGACTTCGGCCTCGTTCATCGCACGAGGCTCCGCGGTGGCTCCGCCCGGTCGGCGACCGAGCCGCGGCAGGCGTCGACGAAGACCCGCCACAGTCGTTCGAACGCATCGGGTGTCGAGTCGGTCCGTTCCGGGTGGCACTGGACGCCGATCATGAAGCGGCTCGCGCCGGCCTCCGACTCCAGGCCCTCGACGAGGTCGCCTGCCGGCGACGCTGCCCAGGCCGAGGCGATGAGTCCCGGCGCCAGGTCGGCCGTTCGGACGCCCTGGTGGTGGTACGAGTTGACCGGCAGGACGCCGCCCCGGACGTTGGTCGGGAAGAGGATCCGGGCGAGGCGGGTGCCCGGCACGACCCGGAGCGGGTGGCTGCGGGCGGCGCCCTGGCCGTAGCTCGGGCTCGCATGGCCCCCGACATCCTGGAGGAGGGTCCCGCCGTGGAGGACGTTGAGGAGCTGGAAGCCGCGGCAGATCCCGAGCACCGGGACGCCGCGCTCGGTGGCGATCCGCCAGGCCTCCGCCTCGAGCCCGTCGCGGTCGCGATCGAGGTCGCGCGAGCCGGCGCTCGGCCGGCCGTAGCGGGCCGGATCGACGTCGGCGCCGCCGGTCAGCAGGAGCCCCTCCATCGTCGACAGCGCCTCGTCGCGGTCGCCGGGCGAGGCTGCCCCATCGAGGATCACGGGTTCGCCACCTTGTCGGGCGATGGCTGCGGCGTATAACGCCACCTTGCGCTCGGTGAGGGCCGGATCCGCCTGGTCGGCGGCGACCGCTACGGTGAGGACGATGCGGGGACCGTCGGTCATGCCGGGAGGATACCCGGCGACGTCGTACGGCCGCGCCGACACGACGACCGGGGTCAGGATGCCGCCGGGGTCCCTGCCGGGCCGGACGCCGGAGACTCGCTCGGGCTCGCCTCCACGTCGGGGCTCCCCACGACATCGGGGCTCGCCATCTCGTCCTCCCCGTTGGTCTCCTGGCCCGGCAGGTAGCGGAGCTTCCAGCCGACCTGGATCTTGTCCGGCGCGTAGCCCGGCGAGTCCGGGTCGAGAGTCTTGTAGGTGGCCCGGTTCCAGTAGGCCAGGCTGCGGCCGGTCGTATGGAGCCGCTTGGCGATGGTCAGGAGCGAGTCCGACGGTTTGACGACATAGACGAGGAACGTCGGCAGCGGGGTCGGGGTCGGCGGCACGAGCGAGTGTCGGGTCGACGAGCCTGCGGACGCGTCGATCGAGGCGGAACCGGCGGGAGCCGAGCCGCCGTCCGTCGGTCCGAGGCCAGTCTCGAGGTCGCAGGCTGTCACGATGAACAGCGCGACGGTGACGAGGACGGCGAGGCGCGGCCGCATGACCCTCATGATGGGCCCGCCACACAAGCCCGCTCGACCGCGCGCGCCGAAACCTCAGATCGGCAGGCTCGGCGGATCGACCGGCGTCGGCTCCTGGAGCGAGAACTCGGCGGCGAGGGCGCGGCCCTCGTCGGCCGTGGCGATGAGCCCCTGGCCGGACCGCTTGGCCACGAAGCAGGCGCGGTCGGCGGCGAGGAGGATCGACTCGGAGGTCGGTCCGTCGTCCGGGAACGTGGCGAGCCCGACCGAGGCGCTGACCTCGATGCCTTCCTCGTGCCATGGCGTGGCCGGCGCGCCGACCGCCTCGACGAGGGAGCGGACCCGTTCGGCGACCTGCATCGCGCCGGCCCGATCGGTGCCCGGCAGGATGAGAGCGAACTCGTCGCCGCCATAGCGGAAGACGAGGTCGGAGTCGCGCCCCGCTGTCACGATCGCGGTCGCGATCTCGTGGAGCAGCCGGTCGCCCGCCTGGTGGCCGAGGGCGTCGTTGACGGCCTTGAAGTCGTCGAGGTCGATCATCACGAGGCTGAACGACGCCCCGTCGTCGACGGTCCGGGCGAGGCGGTCCTGGAACGTGCCGTGGTTGAGGAGGCCGGTCAGGGCGTCGGTCCGGGCCCGGACGGCGATGACCCGGTGCGTCTCGGCGTTCTGGAGAGCGATCGAGACCTGGGCGGCGAACAGCTTGACCAGGTCGTACTCCTCCTCGGTGAAGCGATCCTCCGGACCGAGCCGCTCCAGGGTGAGCACGCCGACGGCGCCGTCGCGGCCGCGGAGGGGGACGCAGATGAGGCTGCCCTCGACGGCCCCGAGGACCCGTCCGTCGGCCAGTTCGTCGACGACGAGCTGCGGCTCGCCGTGGGCGACGACCCAGGTCGCGAGGCCTTCCTCGCCAGGCAGCCACTCCTCCAGGTACTGATCGGCGTTGACGCCCTTGGCGGTCAGCGGCCGGAGCACGCCGGCGGCCTTGTCGAAGAGCTCGATGGCGACGTTGTCGGAGTGGACCACCGAGTCGAGGCGCTCGGTGATCTGGTCGAGGACCGCCCGCGAGTCGAGCGTGACGAGGATCGATTCGGTGATGTGGAGCAGCTCGCGCTGGCTCCGCAGCTGGCGCTCCAGGGCCGCGGTCTGGGCCCGCAGCGCCTCCGTGGCGTCCGCATTGGCCATGGCCTGGGCGGCGAAGCTGCCGTAGATGACGAGGAGTCGAAGGTCGTCGTCGCTGAACTGGTGGAGGCCGAGCTTGGACAGCACGAGGACGCCGAGGACTCGGTCCTCGAAGATCATCGGGGCGAGGAGCATCGATTCGTCGAGGTCGGGCTCGGTCCCGGCGATCGTGTTGGCTCGCGCATCCGCCGCCGCATCGGGCAGGTACTGGGCGACCTTGTGCTCGGCGACCCAGCCGGTGATCCCTTCGCCAAGGTGGACCTTGAGCTGCTCCGGCGTCTCGTCGACGTACTCGCCGACCTGGCCGAGCATCGCGACCGGGATGAGATCCTGCTCCTGGATCCGGTAGACGCGGACGTTGTGGTAGTCGATGAGCTGGCGGAGCTCGGTCGCGATGGCCTGGCCGATCTCGCCGACGCTCGTCAGGCCGTTGAGCCGTGCGCCGAGCTGCTGGATCGACTGGAGCTGGGCTGCCCAGGTCGCCATCTGGCCATAGTTCTGGGCGGTCTTGATGGCCACCGCCGCCTGGGCGGCGAAGGCCGCCATCGTGTCGAGTTCACCCTGCGACCAGGTGTGCGGCCGGTCGTGGTAGACGTTGAGCAGCCCGAGCAGTTCGGAGCGGTCGAAGAGCGGCACCGTGCACAGGGTGTCGAAGCCCTCCTGGATCACCGCCGCCCGCATCGCCGCTCCGCGTGGATCGTCGGCGTAGCCGGTCGCATAGAGGGGCTCCCGGGCGACTACGGCCGCCGCGGGGAGCGACGGCGTCGGGAAGTCGCGAACCGAGGCGAGGTACTCGGCCGACAACCCGCGGGCGATCTCGGCCACGATCCGGCCGTCGGGCCGACGCAGGAAGATCGCCACCCGGTCGGCCCGGAAGAGGACCGAGGCGTGGTCCACCAGCCCGCTCAGCATCTGCTCGAGGTCGAGCCGCCCCCCGATGTCGCCGGCGACCCGTCGAAGCGCGTCGAGCCGGTGCACCTGCTGGTTGGCGTCGTCGAGCAGGCCGGCCGAGTAGACGCCGACGCCGATCTGGCGGGCGACCGTGTCGATGAGCTCGGCATCGGCGTTGGTCAGGCCGTCGACACGCTGGGCGGACACGACGAGGACGCCCCAGCGCGTCTCTCCGGCGAGGATCGGGACGGCGATCTCGGCCGCCGAGCCGGCGACGAGCGGCTGCCAGCCGGGCGAGTCGGCGCGGAGCAGGAGCGGTCCGTCCGCGTCGAGGGCGCGGCCGGGCGTGCCGAACGCGAGCGGCACGTCCGTCGGGCGGCGTGGACCCGGCGCGCAGGCTCGCAGGACGAGGTGGTCGTCGCGCTCCTCGAAGGCCGCCACGAGGTGATAGCCATACGACTCGACGAGGAGGGCCGCCGCGGCGGTGAGGGTGCGATCGAGGTCGCGACCGCCGGCGGTGAGGGTCGCCAGATCGGCCAGGACGCGGAGGTCGCGGCCGCGACGATCCAGCCCGGCCTCGTCGTGCGAGCCGGAGGCGGCGGCAGCGGTGCCGCGAGCGAGGCGATCGCCCCGGCGGCGGGCCGGTCGTGGAGCGGCGATCGCCGTGTCGACCCCGCCGCCCGGTGTCGGGTAGATGGAGCCGGTACCGGGACGTCTGACCGGGACGCCATGGCTGCCAGACGACGGTCCGGACGGTGCCTCGGCCGCCTCGAGAAAACCCTGCAGGTCTCCCAGCCGGTAGCGGCGGTCGCCACGGGGATTGATGCGGTAATAGCGCAGCCGGCCCTGGTCGCTCCAGGCCCGGATCGTGTTCGGGTGGACGCCGAGCAGCCGGGCGGCCTTCGTCACGGACAGGGTCGCGTCGGTCGGTCGGGAGGTGCTGCCAGTGTTCACGGACTACCGGTGGAGGAAATGTGAGGTCGACGTCCGCGACACTACGTTTGCTCACACTTCTTTCCAATAGGACGAAAGTCCCGCGGGCCCTGCCGGCGTCGCCTGCGCGCACCGGCCCGTGCTCGGCGCCGTTCCGGTTCGGCGGTCAGCGGATCCGCGGGGCCGCGGCTCGCAGCGAGGGCAGCGGGTCGAACACGTCCAGCCGGCGGAAGACGCCGCCCCAGGTCTGGTCGATGAAGAACGGTGCCCGCAGCTCGAAATGGAGATGGGGGATCGTGCCGGCCGCATCGCCCGTGATCCCGGTCAGGCCGATGATCTGGCCCCGCGTCACTGTCTCGCCGATGGCGACCGCGATCTTCGAGAGGTGGGCGTTGATGGCGTAGTAGCCGGGCGACGTCGGTTCCGTGCTGCGGATGACGACCACGTAGCCGTACAGGCTCGGCGCCCACGGCCGCCACTTCTTCGCCGGATCGACCACGACGCCGCTGAATGCGGCGAGGACGGGTGTGCCGATCCGCACCTGGATGTCGATGCCATCGTGGGCCCGAAGCAGCTGGCCGTTCCTGCTCATGCCGCGGACCGACTGGTACGGCAACGGCGCTCCCAGCCGCGGCGCATGCCAGGCCGGCCCGTAGTGTGGCTTCGCGCTGAGGGGCAGCGGGAAGCCGATCGGCACGACCGTCGCCCGGAGGCGGAAGCCCTTCGCCGTCAGGGGCGCGGAGCCGGGCGGCCTCGCTGCGCTCGACGGCGACGCCGTGGGCGATCCGGACGCCTGGGGGCTCCCTACGGCCGGCGATACCGGGGGCGGCGATGACGTTCCGCTCGTCCCACCGCTTGCGGTGGGACCGTCCGATGGGCTTCCCGGTCCGACCGCCAGCGGTCCCGACGGGGCCGGACCGGCTGTTGAGCTCATCCGGGACAGGGCTCCCGCTCCCACCCCGAGGCCGATGGCCCCGGCCACGGCGATGACACAGGCCAGTACGAAGAGCGGCGACCACCGCCTCACCCGCGGTCGCCCGGATCGGACCCCGGTGGGTCCATCGCGGCGGGCTCGACCTCGCCGGTGCGAGGACCGGGGACGGCCAGCACGACACTCGGCGATTCGCCGGTGGCGGCCGGGACTACCGCCCCGATCGGCGGTCTGGGTCCGCCGCTCAAGCGGACGTAGGCGAGCGTCAGGCCGGCCGACACGAGGCCGAGCAGGATGACGCCACCGATGGCGAGGCCCGGCGCGCCGACCAGGCCGGGGCCCTCGCCGGCCGTTCGGGTGTCCCCGCCGGCGTCGGGCGTCGGCTCGGGCGAAGCGGCCCGGGCGACCGCGGGCCCGTGCAGCCCGCCGAGCAGGAGTGCGCCGACGGCGAGGGCCGCGACCGCGGCGGCGCGTGCGCCGCCGACGGATCCTCGAGGCGTCATGCCATGCCCCCCACGACGGCCCAGCCGACGGCGACGACCACGAGGACGAGGCCCCCGACGAGCAGCACCGTGGCGAGGACCGGTCGCGCCCGCCGGCCACCGGCGAGGAGGCGCATCGCCTCGTCGGCCTCGAGCGTCGTGAGGATCAGGGGACGGCTCGATCCGGCCGTCATCGCGACGCCGCCGTCGGCGGCCAGGGTCGGCACGCCGACGACGATGGCGTGCTCCACCGACGAGACCTGCTCGACCCGGATGCGGAGGGGCGTGGTCGGCGGCACGTCGGCGGGCGCCCGGTCGGGCGCGTCGGCGGCCGAGCCGACGGCCTCACGGGGGATGACGACGAGGCCCTCGTCGAGCGCGTCCGTATCGACGCCGATCGCCACGAGTCCGTCGCGGATCTCGAAGGGGACGGCCTCGCGGGAGGCATCGATCGACTCCCAGCGACCCCGCCGGCGGATCTGGAGGCGGCGGCGGCGGAACACGAGGGGGCGATGGTGTTCGTCCTCGAAATCTGTCTCCGAGTCGATCCGCCCCTCGATGCGGACGTACCGCCCGACCGCCGCGTGGGCGTCGGCGACGGCGGCCTCGACGGCGATCCGTGGCGTGGCCGCCAGCAGACGGCCGAGGCGATACCCGGGACCGAAGGTCCGCAGCACCACGAGCGCCCCGACGAGCGCGGCCGCGCCGGCGACGGCGAGCACGACCGGAGTCATGGCGCGACCAGGGGGACCACGGCCGGGATGATATCCCGACGGGCACGGAAAGGCCCGAAGAAACCTACCCGACGCGTGGGCATTGATGCGATCGCTGCCGTTAGCGTGCGCTCGGCCCCTCCGGGCTGCCCGAACCGTAGTCGCGGCCGCAGGCTGGGGTCAACGGGGTCCGTCCACGATATCCGCAGCCCGACGGCGAGTTATCCACCGTTTGTCCACAGTCGGATCGCCGATCCCGAAAAGGTTCATCTCGGGATCCGAAGCAGTCCCTCGCGGTTCAGCCGGCCATCCGACCCGTCGCCGGATCGAGAGCGCTCACGCTGCCGCCGAAGCTCGTGAGGACGAGCCGGCCGCCGACCAGAGCCGCCTCGGCCACGACATCCGAATGCGCCGCGCGCCAGACCACCTCGCCGTCGGCGCCGATCGCGAACGTCTCGATCTCGGCCTGGACGAGGGCGTGGTCGAGTCGCGGCGAGCCGATGAGGGCCACGATCGGTGAGCCGCTGCGGTGGTGCCAGGCGAGCATGCCGGTGCGTGCCCCGAACGCATACGTGACGAACCCGTAGCGCACGAGCAGCAGGCCGGCGGTGTCCCAGGCAAGGCCGCTGGGCTCGTCGAAGATCGGCGAGGCGAGGCGCACCGTCCAGGCCCCGGCCGGGTGCTCGAGCCGAAGCTCGGCCCGGCACAGGCGATCGGGCTCGGCGGCTACGAGCGGCCCGAGGTCCTCGAGGGTGCCACCGACCTCCGACAGCGCGAAGACCGCGTCAGCCTCGCCGCTGCCGCCCCAGCGATAGCGGCCGCGGAGGCCGCCCGGATAGTCGACGACCGCGCGATGCGGTTCGCTACCCATCGTGGCGCGTCCGGCTCAGGCGCCGGCCCCTCGCGACGCCGACCCCTCGAGCCCGGCCGCCGTCTCGCCACCGCCCGTGCCGGCGCGCGCCTCGGGGTCCGTCGCCGACGGATCCGCCGGCGTCTCGGCGATGGGCGCGACCATGGCGTTGGCGAGTGTCCGCAGGGTCCCCGGTGACACGGGGAAGACGGCGTTGTCGGTCCCGGCGGCAGCCCATACGACCGGGAACCGCCCGAGGTCGGGATCCATGACCACCCGCATCGGCCGGCGATGGCCGATCGGCGGGATGCCGCCGATGACGAAGCCGGTCAGGTCGTTCGCCTCGCGTGCAGAGGCTCGCCGGATGTCGCGCTCACCGGTCACCGCCGCCAGGCGGGCGAGGTCGACCCGATTCGGTCCAGACACGAGACAGAGGATCGGCTCCAGGTCGTTGTCGGCCTCGGGGGCGACGAAGACCAGCGACTTGACGATCTGGCCGAGCTCGGCGGAGACGGCGGCGGCCGCATCGGCCGCGGTATGCGTCGTCTCGGGGAAGACCCGGATCTCGAGGGTCACGCCCTTACGGGCTGCCGCGTCGAGCACGCGCTGGATGGCCGGGTGCGCGTCTCCATCGGGCACCGGCCGAGTCTAGCACCGGCCTCAGCGCCGGGGCCGGCCCCTCGCCGGCGGTAGGATGCGGCCATGGAGGCGGCCCTCTTCGACTGGGACGGAACGCTCGTCGACACATTGCCCGGGCTCTACCGGGCGAACGTGGCCGTCATGTCCTCGTTCGGGCTGCCGTTCGACGAGGCCGCCTATCGTCGCCATTACACGCCCGACTGGCGAGCGATGTATCGGGACCTCGGGATCCCCGCCGACCGGCTCGACGAGGCGAACGACCGCTGGCTGGTCGCCTACGAGAACGGACCGCCGGCGGTCATGTTCGACGGGGTCGTCGATTCGCTCGAGCGGCTGGTGCGGGCCGGCCGCCGCCTCGGGCTCGTCACGGCCGGCCACCGGTCTGTCGTCGAGCCGCAGTTCGCCGCCCACGGACTCGACGCCATGTTCGAGGTGGTCGTCTACGGCGACGATCTGGCGGTCCACAAGCCCGATCCCGCCCCGCTCCTCCGGGCGCTCGGCGGGCTCGGACTCGCCGAGCGGCCGGCCGCCGCGGCCTACGTCGGCGACGTCCCGGACGACATGCGGATGGCCCGGGCCGTGGGAGCGCACGCGGTCGGGATCGTGTCCGCTCTCAGCGACGAGCGCGATCTCCTCCTCGCCGGGGCGGCAGAGGTCGCCATATCCGTGTCGGAGTGGGTCGACCGCGCGCTCGGCATCATGCGGACGGACCGCTCGCCGCGCGCGCCGGCGGTCTGAATCGTGGCGACCGTCGGGCCGCTCGCTCCGGGTCTCCGGGCCCTCATCGTCGCCGATGGCGATCCGGTCGAGTCGACGGCGCTCGACGCCGCGTGGCCGGGCTGGTCCGACGGGATCCGCCTCGTCGTCGCCGCCGACGGGGGCGCCCGACTCGCCGAACGTCTCGTCCCCGGCCTGCCCGGCGGCGACCCGTCGGACGGCGATCTGCCGGGCGGCGGTCGCCTGATCGATCTCATCGTCGGTGACGGCGACTCCCTGGGGGACGACGAGCTCGCCCGCTTCGCCGCGGCTGGTATCCCGATCGAGCGGTCGCCGGCCGCCAAGGACGAATCGGACACCGAACTGGCCGTTCGTGCCGCCGTCCGGCTGGGCGCGACCGACCTCGTCATCGTCGGCGCCCTCGGTGGCCGATCGGACCATGCGATCGCCAACCTCGGCCTGCTCGCCGCTCCGTGGCTCGACGGCCGGCCCTGCGTCATCGTCGACGCGACGACGCGGGTGACGCTGCTCAGCGGACCGGCCGAACGCGAGTTCCGCGGCCGCACGGGAGACGTGGTCTCACTGCTGCCGCTCGGTGACGGGGTCGACGGCGTGACGACGGCCGGCCTCGCCTACCCGCTCGCCGACGAGGCCCTGCCGTTCGGCCCGGCACGGGGCCTGTCGAACGTCCGCACGGTCCCGTTGGCCACGGTCTCCGTCCGGCAGGGCCGGCTGCTCGTGGTGGAGACCCCTGCTACGCTGGCGACATGACCGTGCCCGCCGTGGGCGACCTCGCTCCCGAGGTCGCCCTGCCCGACGACGAAGGGCGGATCCACCGGCTCGCCGACCGGCGCGGCGGCTGGACCCTCGTCTACTTCTACCCCGAGGACGACACCCCCGGCTGCACCACCGAGGCGTGCCAGTTCCGCGACCTCCATCCGGCGATCTCCGGCGAGGGCCTCGAGGTGTGGGGCCTCAGTCCCGACGACGCCGCGAGCCACGCCAGGTTCCGGGCCAAGTTCGAGCTCCCCTTCACCCTCCTCGTCGACGAGGGCCACACGGTCGCCGACGCGTATGGCGCGTGGGCGGTCAAGAAGAACTATGGCCGCGAATACCTGGGAATCGTCAGATCGAGCTTCCTCGTCGGGCCCGACGGACGGATCGCCCACGTCTGGCCGCGGGTGAAGGCCGATGGCCACGCCGCGGCGGTGCTCGAGACCTACCGCGCGCTGCGCGACGCCTCGGCGGCCTGAGGAGGGTCGGGTGGCGCCCACGGCACGTGCCGGTCGGCGGGGCCGAAGGAGGCTTCGCGCGTGGGGGGAGACGAGCGAAGCCTCGGCCGCGATGCTAACCGAGCGCTGATGGCGCTGCAACATCCGGAGACGACCGCGCCCCACGACTGGCGGCCCGACCGATTCATGGTCGTCGTCGCCCATCCGGACGATGCCGATTTCGGGCCCGCCGCGACGGCGGCGGCGTGGATCGACGGCGGCTCCGTCGGCTGGCTCGTCTGCTGCACGAGCGGCGATGCCGGGGGCGAGGATCCCGACTTCGATCCGCTCGTCCTCGCCGCCACGAGGGAGACCGAGCAGCGGGTCGCGGCGACGGTCGTCGGCTATGCCGGGGTGAGCTTCCTCCATCAGCCGGACGGCGCCATGGCCAACGACCTCGCGCTGCGGGAGCTGCTCGTCCGCGAGATCCGCGCCTTCCGGCCCGACGCGGTCCTCTGCAACGACCCCGAGATGGTCTTCTGGTCGGACGGCGGCGTGAACCACACGGACCACCGGACGGCCGGCATCGCCGCGGTCGACGCGGTCTACCCCGCGGCCCGCAACCCGATGGCCTTCCCGTGGCTGGTCCGGGAGGGCCTCGAGGCCCACCGCGTCAGCCGCCTGTACCTCTTCTGGACCGAGCATGCGAACGCCTGGGTCGACGTCTCGGCCACCCTCGCGCGGAAGGTCGAAGCGCTCCGGGCCCACGCGAGCCAGATCTCCGATCCTGACGGCCTCGCCCAGCGGATGCGCGAGTGGGGGGCGGACGACGGGGCCCGGATCGGGGTCGCCTCGGCCGAGGCGTTCCGCCTGGTCGTCATCGACGACGAGGACGAGGATGGGCAGGACGACTCCGGGTCAGGCAGCCCCACCGCCGAGGCCGATCCGGAGGTGACGCGGGACTGAGGTCAGGCCGGCTCGATGAGCAGCGGCCGGACGCGTCCCCAGTTGTTCCACAGATCGGCCAGTCCGTCCGCGCGTCGGCCGAGGAGCGTCACCAGCTCGCCGAGGGTGAGGCCGGAGGCGGCTCCGACGATGTACTCGTCGGCCGACACCTTCACCTCACGGAAGAGGTTGCCGCGCTCCTCCTCGGTCGGCCAGCGACGGACCCGCATCGGGTCGAGGCCCGCGTAGCCGAGCGCGAGGGACAGCTCACGTTGGCTCGGCACGCGATCGTCGGCGAACCCGCCGAGCCCGTCGAAGCGGAAGCCCAGGGAGGAGAGGGCCAGGGCGACGTCGCGGTCCTGCGATTGGTCGAACGGACCCCAGAACGGATGCTCGAGCGGGAACTGGAACTCGCACGCCTCGATGGCCCGGGCGACGATCGCGTCGACGAGTTCGCTGAGCTCGAGCTGCCAGCGGCGCTGCTCGGCCACATCATCGGCCGCGAGCGCCACGACGACCCGTTGCATCGTGTCGCGGTCGCCGGCCAGCAAGCGGACGATGGCCGGCCGGCCCCGGGCGGCCGCCGCCGTGAGCGCGTCCTCCTCTTCCTCCGTCGCGATGCGCGTACCGACGACGCCGGCGGGCGCGCCGGTCGCGGCCGCTGCGGCGACCGGGACTTCGTCGGGTGCCTCGTCCGGTCCGAGCGAGGGCGCGAGGGGCATGTGGGCGGCCGACCGGCGACTGACGGTCTCCTCGCAGTCGGCCAGCACCTGACGGGCGATCTGGCACGACTCCTGGGCCGATTCGGCCTGCACGCGGGCCGCGTCCGCCTCGAGGGTCAGCCGTTCGATACCCGCCATCGCGTCGGCGGCGGCTGCCTGCTCCCGGGCCAGATCGGCGGCCGCCTCGCGGGCGTCCTCGTTGATCCGGTTGATCTCCTGCAGCCACGTCCGGGCGGCGGTCTCGACCTCCTCCCGCGAACCGGCTCTCGAGCGATCGTTGCGGAAGGTCCGCTGGGCCGCGTCCTTGGCCGCTCGCTGGGCCCGGGGATCCGCGATCGTCGCGGCCTGGGTCGCGTTGGCAGCATGGGTGTCGTAGGCGCGCTGGGCCTCGCGAAGGGCTTCGGCGGAGGAGTCGGCTGCCATACGGAGGCGATCGGCGAGGGCGCAGCGGTCGTCGACGACCCGTCGCTGGTCGGCGCAGGGGGCGGCATCGGGCTGTCCGGAGCCAGTGGCGGTCCCACTGCCGACTGGGTCGGCGCCGCCGCCACTCGTCGCCCGGATCTCGGTTGAGGTGTCCTCCATCGGCTCAAGCTCCCGCGGCGCGCTCGGACGTTGGTCCGTCATCGTCGCCGTTCGGGCGCCGTTCGTCGAGGCCCTTCGAGCCGCCCTCGTGCCGGGAGCGGCGCGGCGACGCACCGCCCGTTCGAGGACAGCGACGCCCGTCACCGCCGAGGCGATGCGGGACCTGGTGGCGGGAGTGCCCGTGGCCGGAGGGCTGCCGGCCGTGGTGCCCGTTGTTGGTCCGCGTGCGACCGCCGAGGCTCGTTCGGCGGGGTCGGGTCGGTCGGCAGCAGGATCCGGGCGGACCGTCGCCATGTCGCCCTGGATGGCCGCTAGCACCGGGTCGGCACCCGACGCCACCTCGATCCCGACCGGATACCGCACAGGTGTTCGAGGGACGGGCCGGCCGGACGGGGTGGGAAGGGGCGCGACACGGCCGTTCTCGGCGACCCGTTCCTGGGGCATCCGGGTGATCCGCGGGACCTGCGAGGTGTCGGCGGGTCCGCCGGCCGCGGGGGCGCGGTCGGTTTCGAACGGGTCGCCGGAGAGAGTCGCAGCCCGGCGCCGGGGGATCGCATCGTGCGTGATCGTGAGGCGGACTTCGCGAGCGGCGGCGGGACGGGATCGCGTCACCGCCAGGATCGCGGCGCCGGCCGGGACCCCGAGGAGGATCCCCAGCGCCAGGAATGCGAACTCGCTTCCGATCAACGCGGCCCTCCGCGGACGGCCGGCCCGATGGTGTTCGTGTCGGCGTCCCGGGGAAAAAGCGTAGCTGCCGGCATCGGCAGCGTCAACCCGCGGCGCGCACGCTCGCGCCCGGAGTGGTTCCGCCGCTCGCGCCTTTGCGCCGTTTCCGGCCCGGATGGTAAATTCGGCCTCGGCGCCACGCGCCGCGTTCCTGCTTCCGATCAGCTCCGCAGGAGAGGCTCGTCCCCCTCGTGGCCATCGACCCCTACCAGGAATTCCTCGTCCAGCCGGTCGACGCGTCGTGGCTCCAGTGCAATATCGAGTGCCAGGAAGCCTGCCCGGTCGGGACCAACTGCCGCGGCTACCTGAATCTGGCCGCCGAGGGCCGCTTCGAGGAGGGCTACATCCTCAGCCGCGACCCGAACCCGGTCGCGGCGATGTGCTCGTACGTCTGCTCCGCCCCGTGTGAGCGCGCCTGCCGCCGGGGCGACATCGACCGGCCGCTCGCGATCCGGGCGATGAAGCGGTTCCTCGTCGAATGGCACGAGGCCTCGGGCATCCCCGACGTCATGCCGGCCATCACCCCACGGGCGGAGTCGGTCGCCGTCGTCGGCGCCGGACCGGCCGGCCTGGCGGTCGCCCGCGAGCTCGCGATGAAGGGCTTCGCCGTTACGGTCTTCGACAGCCTCCCGTACGCCGGGGGAACGATGCTCATCGGCGTGCCTGCGTTCCGCCTGCCGCGGGAAGCGATCGAGATGGACGTCCGCCTCATCGAGCGGCTCGGCGTCACGTTCCGCTTCAACACGACGATCGGCGTCGACATCACCTTCGAGCAGCTCCAGGCCGACTACGACGGCGTCGCCATCACCGCCGGCGCGATGAACGCGGTCGAGCTCGACGTGCCGGGCTCCGACCTGGCCGGCGTCCAGTACGGCGTCGACTTCATGAAGATCGCCAATCTCGGCCAGCCCCTCGAGGTCGGCAACGACGTCGTCGTCATCGGCGGTGGCTACACGGCGATGGACTGTTCCCGGACGAGCCTCCGCCACGGCGCGGAGAACGTGACGATCGCCTACCGCCGGACCCGCAGCGAGCTGGTCGTCGACGAGGAGGAGCTCGGTGAGACCGAGCGCGAGGGCGTCCACATGGAGTTCCTCGTCAGCCCGGTCGAGCTGGTCGGCGAGGACGGCCACCTGACCGGCGTCAAGTTCATCCGCAACAAGCTCGGCGAACCGGACGCCTCGGGCCGCCGCTCGCCGGTGCCGATCCCCGGCTCCGAGTTCGTCGTCAAGGCCGACACCGTGATCCCGGCCGTCTCCCAGGCCGCCGACCTCGACTTCCTCCCGGTCGAGGCGACGTTCGAGATCAACCGCGGCCGGGTCAAGGTCGACCCGGCGACGTACGCGACGAACGTCCGCGGCGTCTTCGCCTGCGGCGACTTCGTGACCGGCCCGACGACCCTCATCGAGGCCGCCGGCCACGGCAAGAAGTGCGCCTACGCGATCGACCGCTACCTGTCCGGCCGGCAGGACGTGACCGTCGACGCCAACGTCAAGATCACGAGCTCGTGGCGCCACGACATGCCCGAGCTGTACGACGTCCTGCCCCGCCAGCACATCCCGATGGCGCCGCTCGCCGCCCGGATGCCGTCGACCCAGCCGGAGGTGAACTTCACCACCCCGGTCGAGCTCGGCTACACCGCGACCCAGGCCGTCGCCGAGTCGACCCGTTGCCTGATGTGCAACTTCAACATCTGGTTCGACCCCTTCCGCTGCGTCCTGTGCGGCGCCTGCGCCGACGTCTGCCCCGAGGGCGTCATCCACATGGTCGATGTCAACCAGCTCAAGAGCGAGGGCGTCCTGCCGGAGGTCGAGGAGGCCTACGGCTGGTCGCAGGGGGCGGCGATGATCCTCGACGAGGAGCGCTGCATCCGCTGCGCCCTCTGCGTCAAGCGTTGCCCATTCGACGCCATTACGATGGAGCGGTTCGAGCTCCAGGAGATCTCGACTGACGGCCGGCTCTACAAGGAGTCGTACCGGGACGCGCAGCTCGCCGGGATCGCCGGCGTCGCAGGAGGAGATCGGTGAGTTTCCTCGAGCGGGTGGATCAGTCCATCCGCCGAAGCGTGGTGTGGCGCTCGCTGTTCCGCCAGCCGTACCCGAGCGACGAGCGGTCGCGGGCGTACGCGGTGATGAACAACGTGTTCCTCCACATCCACCCGGTCCGCGTCCGCCAGCACGCGGTCAAGTTCGCCTACACGTTCTGCCTCGGCGGGCTGTCGTTCTTCCTCTTCCTCGTCCTCACCGTGACCGGCGTGTACCTGATGTTCTTCTACGTGCCGTCGGACCACCTGGCCTACTCGAACATCCTCGACATCCAGAGCCAGGTCACGTTCGGGCTGCTGACCCGGAACATCCATCGGTGGGGCGCCCACCTGATGGTGTTCTTCGTCTTCCTCCACATGATGCGGGTCTTCTACCACGGCGCCTACAAGCCGCCCCGGGAATTCAACTGGGTCGTCGGCGTCGTCCTCCTGTTCCTCACCCTCATGCTCAGCTTCACCGGCTACCTCCTGCCGTGGGACCAGATCGCCTACTGGGCCATCACGATCGGCACGAACATGGCCGGCTACGCGCCGCTCTTCAACACCCCGTCGAAGCTCATCCTCCTCGGTGGACTGGAGGTGAGCCAGAACACCCTGCTCAGGTTCTATGTCCTCCACATCATGGTGTTCCCGCTCCTCGCGGCGATCTTCCTCGCGGTGCACTTCTGGCGCATCCGGAAGGACGGAGGGATATCCGGGCCGCTATGACGGACCATCGCTTCGTTCTCGCCTCCGCCGACTCGCTCACGCACCGTAGTGCGCTTGCTCGCGTGCTCGGCTCGGCCTCGCGCTGCCCTCGTCCTCGCCGCCCGGAGGAGCGCAGCGTGACCGCTATGACGAGCCAGAACGATGACTGACACGAAGTCGCCGTCCGAGCGGCGGGTCGTCGCCCCGGTCGATCCGTCCCGCCGGACCGAGATCGACAAGCAGCGGGTGCCGATGTCGGCCCGCCCGTACCGGCTGCTCGCGCTCGTCAAGCAGGACGCCGTCGTCCGGGTCCAGAAGGAACCCGACGACACGGTCATGACCTGGCCACACCTCCTGTCGATCGAATTCCTGGCGGCCGGCATGATGAGCATCTTCCTGCTCCTCATGGGCCTGTTCGTCAACGCGCCGCTCGAGGCCCTCGCCAACGGCAACGTCACGCCGGCGGTCGCCAAGGCGCCGTGGTACTTCCTCGGCCTGCAGGAGCTGCTGGCCTACTTCCACCCGACGGTCGCGGGCGCCCTGACCCCGATCTTCGTCCTCGTCGGCGCCGCGCTCATCCCCTACATCGATCGCGGCAACGTCCTCGCCTTCCGGCCCTCGGAGCGCAAGACCGCGGTGATGCTCTTCTCGTTCTTCTGCGCTTTCGGGCTCGTCCTCACCTTCATCGGCGTGTTCTTCCGGGGTCCCGGCTATGCCTTCGTGATCCCGTTCATCGACACCCCCGGCCTTCACTTCAACCTGTAGCGGAACCAGGCGAGCGATGAGCAACTACCACGTCGAACCGGCTTCGCGGCCCCAGGCCCTGACGAAGGAGGCCATCAAGGCCCAGCGCAGTGAGCAGGTCCAGGGGATGTCCCGTCGGACCCTCATCCGCCGCTCCCTCGGCGGCGCCGTCCTCGTCTGGCTGACGGAGATCACCGCGGGCACCCTCGGCTTCCTGTGGCCCAACCTCGCCGGCGGCTTCGGCGGCATCGTCAAGATCGGCTCGCTCAGCGACCTGAAGCTTGCCAACAGCAACCTCCCGATCGAGGAGGGCTTCCCGGCCTACGTCCCGGACGCCCGGGCCTACATCGTCCTGATCGACACGAACCAACAGCAGTTCGTGCCCGGCACCGACACGACGGGCGACGGCACGTCCCTCAACGTCCGGCCCCTCTACCAGCGCTGCCCCCACCTGGGCTGCCGGCCGAACCCGTGCCTCAAGAATTTCTGGTTCGAATGCCCCTGTCACGGCTCCCGCTACGACCGCCTCGGGATCAAGGCCGACGGCGCCCGCTTCGGGCCGGCGCCGCGCTCGATGGACCGCTTCTCGGCGACCGTCAAGGACGACGGGACCCTGTGGCTCGACACCGGCAAGATCACCCTCGGCCCGCTCCCGGTCGCCCTCGGCCAGCCCGGCCTCATCCCACCGAAGTCGCCGACGGGCTGCATCTGACGTGATGCAGCCGACCCCGCCCCGAGGATCGCGATGAGCGACCCGACCGAGCAGCCGGACAAGCTCGAGCGATCCGCCGCCGGAGACCCCCCGGCTGGTGGCGAGCCGGCGTCGACGCCGGAGTCGGGGACCGAACGACAGCTGCCCGCCACGCGGCCCGACGCCCAGCCGGCCCCGGCGACACGCTTCTCCGCGCCACCGAGCGCCCACGCGTTCGAGCTGACGCCGGAGCGGGCGGCGGGCATCGTCCGCCAGAGTGCGAGCGCTCGCTGGGTCGGCTTCCTGGCGGTCCTCGTCGTCGTCCTGTTCGTGATCATCTACTACTTCTACGAGCTCGGGATCCCCGGCGTGCCCGACTCGTCCCGGTTGAGCAAGGAGGTCACCGCCCAACAGGTGACCGCCGTCGAGCGCGGCTACAACATCTACCAGGCCAACTGCTCGCGCTGCCACGGCGTCAACGGCCAGGGCTTCGCCAACGACGCCGGCGCTCCGCCGCTAAACGAGCAGGACAAGCTGTTCGCCCACCTCAACCCGCAGTACCTGATGAGCGTGCTCCGGGAGGGCGGTCGGTTCGTCTGCGGCAATGCCAACAGCCTCATGCCGGTCTGGTCGAACGACAACGGCGGTCCGCTGAACTACGTCCAGATCAACGACCTCATCGCCTTCATCCGGGCGACCAACGACCACACCTACGACAAGCGCGACCCCTCGACCGACGAGCTGATCATCGACCCGGCGACCGGCAAGGCGGAGACCTTCACCGGCTGGGTCGACCCGAACTACAAGCCCGCCCCGGATGCGACGCCATTCCCGGCCTGCTGGACCGACGCCTTCAAGACGACCGGTTCCCCGACACCGGCCCCGTCGGTCGCGGCCGGCACCACCGTCCTCCAGCAGTCGGCCCAGAACCTCGTCTTCGACCAGACGTTGCTCACCGCGCCGTCCGGTGCCGCATTCCAGATCCAGTTCACGAACAACGACGCAGGCGTGCAGCACAACATCGAGATCGACAGCGGTCCGACGGTCCTGTTCAAGGGCCAGATCTTCGCCGGCGTCGCGACACAGACGTACACCGTGCCGCCCCTGCCGGCCGGGAACTACACGTTCCAGTGCTCGGTCCACCCGACGATGCACGGCACGCTCACAGTCAAGTAGGTCGGAGGCCCGGCGGATCGCCGGTCAGGGATGGAGGACGATGGCGCAGCCCGCGCTGGGAACCGGGAACACGGCGAAACGGCGAGCCCTCTTCGGGCTGCTCGACCGTAACGGCTGGTCGTGGGCCTCGCTGAAGGCCCTGTTCTGGTTCCTCCTCATCGTCCTGCTCATGGGCTACCTGCCCGACCGGGCCTACTACTTCACGGTCTTCTCGACGATCCAGGTCGGGATCCTGAACCAGGCCCTGACGCCGGTGAACTTCTGCCCGCCGGAGAACGGTCCGCTGCCATGCCCCGCGCCGTCCGGTGCCGTCCTGCCGTGGCAGGCCTCGCCGAAGGAGCTCGCCCTGCCGTCGCCCCGTCGTGATGGGGCGGTCGTCGTCGTCGGGACCCACCTCCTGTACATCGGCGGGACCGACGGGACCACGGCGTCCGACCAGGTGTACGAGGCCGATGCCTACGCATCGAGCGGCAACTTCTCGGCCTGGCGGGCCGGCCCGAAGCTCCCGGCGCCACGGACGAAGGCCTCGGTCGGGTTCTTCGGCGGCTCCGTCTTCGTCATCGGCGGCGCCGACGCGTCCGGCAAGCCGACCACGACCGCGTGGTTCATCACGCCCGATGCGAAGACGGGCGACCTCGGGAGCTGGGAGGTCGCCGACGGGGGGACCGAGGCGGACGGCAAGACGAAGCGACCGAACCTCGTCCTCCCGGCGGCCCGATCCGGCGCGTCGTTCGTGGCCGCGGCCGACGGCATCGTCATCATCGGCGGGCGCGACGAGAGCGGGCCGGTGACGACGGTCTGGAAATCGACCATCGATGCGAAGACCGCCATCCCGCAGCCCTTCCAGGCCCAGGCGCCGCTCGTCCAGCCGCGGGCCGACGCGGCGGCCCAGCTGACGGGCAACTGGATCTTCCTCTACGGCGGGGTCGACGCCTCCGGCCCGACGGCGCTCGTCCAGCGCGGCGATGTCGGCGCCGGCGATACCGCCGGCCGGATCGTCCAGTGGGGCACGCCGACGAATGCCGGGGCGAACCTCCCGGCGCCGCGGACGGACGCCGGGTCGTTCCAGGCCAACGGCGCCCTCTATCTCGTCGGCGGCACCGACGGGACCTCGCTCAAGACCGACCTGTGGTGGGCCACCCCCGACGGGAACGGCGCCATCACGAACTGGAACCAGCTTTCGCAGAGCGATCTGCCGACCGGGCTCGCCGGCGGTGCCGCGTTCTCCGGCGGCGCGAACGCATTCATCGTCGGCGGCGCGACGGACCAGGGCGTCAGCACCGGCAGCTACCGAGCCAACCTCGCCCCGATGCCGCCGTTCTTCCAGCTGGGCGGCCCGCTCGGGGCGACGATCCCGGCCCTCAAGATCGACGGCGAGATCGGCCAGCAGCTCGGCTATCTCGCGGCGGCCGGCGTCGCGACGGTCAACTTCGTCCTGTTGATCGCGGTCGGGTGGGTGTACGCCCATCCGGAGCAGTCCCGCGCCCTCGTCTCGAGGATCCGCAACCGCCGCCACTCGGGCTCCGAGTAGGGCCCTTCGGGCCGACGAGGCCGCGCCCCGCCGTGGCGCGGGCCCTCGCGCCGACGGGAGCGCTCAGCGAGGCAGTTCGGACTCCGCCGCGTCGGGCACGCCGTTGCGTACCGGCAGGCCTGCTCGTTGCCAGGCCACCGTTCCGCCGGCCACGTTCAGCACGTCCGTCCAGCCATTGGCCAGCAGGTAGCCGGTGACCTGGGCCGACCGGCCGCCGACCGCGCAGATGACGAAGATCGGCCGGTCGCGGGGCAGCCCATCGAGCCGAGCGCCGAGCGTCGACATCGGAGCGAGGACGGCCCCGACGGCACGAACGTCGGCGTGCTCGACCGTCTCGCGCACGTCGAGGAGGATCGGATGCGGCTCCTCGCCGCTCCGCAGCCGCGCCTCGGCGTCGGTCGCCTCGATCGTCGGGACGCCCGTCCCGCCTGGTCCGCTCATCGGTGGAGGATAGCCGGGGCGGGCTCGACCGCGAGGTCGTCGGGCCGGGCAAGTCGGCCGTCGATCGCGGCGACGAGCGCATCGACGTCGAGATCCGCCAGCTCGGGGATCGACTGCTTCGCTCCGCGAGCGGCCACCAGGCGTTCGCGGGCGCCGCGGAGGTTCTTGGCCACGCCGAGGGGATTGCCTCGGGCCTGGTGGACGTAGGCGGCGGCGAGCTTGATGAGACCCTGGATCAGGTCCCGTTCGCCAAGGTCCGCGGAGCCCATCCAGGCCGGCTCGAGCAGCTCGTGAGCCTCGAAGCAGTCGCCGCGCTCGTAGGCGGCCAGTCCGGCCCGCACTGCCGCCGTTCGGGCGTCGAGTGGGAGCGGTCGATACGCCTTCGCCCGACCGCCCTGGACGATGGTGGCCGGCCGGGTCGCCGGCCCGCTCATGCCAGGTCCGCCAGCTCGCGCCGGCCGGCGAATCCCGACGACAACTCGTGCCACCAGCCGACTTCGTCCTCGCCGAGACGCCAGCACAGGCAGACCTGCCGACCATTGACGAGGGCCGGGAAGTCGATGAGGCCGCTCTCGATGTCGCGGAGGGTGATGTCCCAGCCGTCGATCCGGACCACGGCCGCCTGCATCTGGTCGATGATGCCCTGCATCCGAAGGCGGAGCCGGCGCCGCTCGTCCTCCTCGACGTCCTCCTCGTTGGACCGGTCGCGGAGGCGGATGAGCTCGGCGCGCTGGTCGCGGAGGGCGGTCAGGAGATCGCGTACTTCGGGCAGGCGCGCATTGGCCTGGTCGATGTCGTAGAACGTCGTCACGATCGCGATCGTACCGCAGGAACCCGCCGACGCCCGGCGGCCGACGCCGCGGCGCTCGATCTCGGTTCAGTCGGTCCCGATGGGCGCGGCGCCGACGGCGACCGACTCGGACGGGGCGGGCGATGACTCCGCCGCCCGAGCGCGCGACCCGGCGGGTCCCAGCTCGACCCCGATGCCGTGGAGCCAGCGCCGGATCTGGGCGTAGACCTCCTCCGCCCCGACGATCGGCTCGTCGATCGGCCAGTCGGTCGGATGGAGGATGAACGGATGCGTCTGGGCCCCGCCGAGGCCGCCGTGCGAGCCGATGAGCTCCTCGAAGGCCGCCACCTCGTCGGTCTCGGTGTCGAGGAGGCTGATCACGACGAGATCGCCGCAGTTCGCCATGGCGTCGACCTTGCGCAGGCCCCGCGCCGCCGAGCCGCCGTATTTCGCGGTGGGGTCGGTGCCCTCGACGCGGTCCTCGTCGAGGTAGTCGATGCCCTCGTGGCCGACGGCGATCGCGCCGTGGGCCTCACTGCGGATCATGACGAGGCCGACGCCCGGGTGGTTGGCGAGCGCCTCGACGAGCGAGGGATACGCCTCCGCGATGTCCTCGAGGCTGGCCCGACCCTCGAGCCGCGGGAAGTAGACGAGGGCGAGATTGCCCGAGGCGCAGACGACGAGTTCCGGCCGGGCGTCGACCGCGGCTGCCTCGCCCGCCTCGAGTTGTCCGCCCGAGCCGGTCGCGCCATCCCCGACCGAGCTGGTTTCGCCGGGCTCGCCCGCGTCGGCCCGGCCCCGCCTCGCCGGCCCGACCGCGACCACCCCGTCCTTCTTGCGCCCGCGGAAGGCGACCCGGGCCATCGCGCCGGTGGCTCCCGTGGTCTCCGAGACCTCGCTGAGGAAGGCGTTCACCGAGCCCCACTCCTCGACCCGCTCGGTGGCGGCCCGGAC
This sequence comes from uncultured Chloroflexia bacterium, assembly GCA_963745405.1. Taxonomy (GTDB): domain Bacteria; phylum Chloroflexota; class Limnocylindria; order Limnocylindrales; family CSP1-4; genus C-114. Next base: position 1,575,809 of record CAVUWY010000002.1, read on the forward strand.
GGACTCGACGCCGCCCATCAGGTGCGAGATGACAGCCTGGAGCGTCTGGCCGTAGCGCTGCAGGAAGGTCGCCCCGAGGCTCTGCCCATGGTCGGAGAGCACAACGAACCGATAGGCCCGGGCGGCGTCGGGGGCGGCCTTCTGGAGCGAGCCTAGGACCCGGTCGACTCCCTCGAGGGCCGCCAGCGTCTCGGCCCGCTCGGGTCCGCTGTGATGGGCGATCTCGTCGTAGTCGGTGTAGTCGACATAGATCACCGCCGCGCCGCGGTACATCTCCTCGATGACGAGGGACGTTGAGAGGTCGCGGAGAAGGACGTTGGTCGCGGCCCGGGCGAACGGGTACGGCAGCCCCCGGTGCATCCGGGGCTCGACACCGTCGAGGCGCTGCCGCCGGGCCTGGACCAGCTCCTTGAAGACCTCGCCACCGCTGAGGATGATCGAGTGGAGGTACATGTAGGGGCTGACGAAGAACGAGAGGAAGGCCCGGCTCTGGCCGAGGCCCTGCCCCGCCTGGCGGATCGTCGCCATCGTGATGTAGCTGCGAGCGGCGTCCCCGGAGCAGAGGTTGCCGATGCTCGCCCCGTCGTTGGACAGCAGGCCGGCACCGTCCGACACGCGGCGGACGATCTCGGCGGCGTCCTCGGGGTGGTTCGATACGAACATCCGGCCGGCCGCCTTGTCCCACCAGCGGAAGGCCGGGATCCCGTCGTTGTTGCCGTGGAGGATGCCCGCCTGCGATGCCGACGTCTGTGACGGCAGGAGCGCCTCCCACGAGTCGAGCCGCATCGCCCGGGACCGGATCCAGGCGGCGAGATACGGAAGGCGGCCGGCGCGTACCTGGGCCTGCAGGATCGGGTGGGCGAGCCCGTCGATCTGGACTATGACGAGGCCCGGCTGCAGCCCAGCCTCGGGTTCACCGAGGCTCCTCCGCTCGGCGGCGTAGCGCCGGACGCTGAGCTGGCGGACGAGGGTCCCGAAGTACGACTCGTCCTGGTCGATGGAGAGCACGGCGGTCAGGCTGACCATGATGACGGCGAAGATCCACGATCCGACGAATGCGCTGAGGAACGTGTCGATCGCGATCCCCGGCAGGACGTAGGCGAGGATCTCGAAGGCTGCCACCTGGAAGAGGATGGTGGCGATGCCGCCGACGATGACCGAGACCGGGACGAGAACGGCGAGGATCACCGGCCGCACGAGCGCGTTGAGCAGCGAGAGGATGATCACCGCCAGGGCGATGCTGGCGAAGTTCTCGGAGCGGATGCCCGGCAGCAGCCAGATCGTGATCGCCATCGACACGAAGCCGACGAGGAACGTGACGACGAAGCGGATGAGGAGCGCGCGCCGGCCCTTCCGCCAGTTCCAGATGAGGGACGCCTGGAGTCGGTAGAAGTCGACCAGCCGGCGTAGGGTGGCCATCGCTCAGGCGTCGGGGGCGGCGGCGTGGGCGGGGGCGGGGCGCGGGCCCGTATCGGGCCGCGGGCTCATCGCGCGCCGTTGGTCCGCGGCGACGCGGATGCGGCCGGTGGACCGGCCGATGGACGCTGCGATCATCGTCCGGCATCATACCGGCGGGTTCCGGCCGCACCGAGGGCTGGCGCGGGGCCGGCCCGAAGGTCCGCCGGCGACGACGAAGGAGGGGATCGTGCGGGTCGCAGCGAGGATGGCGCGCCTCGGGACCGAGACCGCGTTCGCGGCCGCTGCCCGGGCACGCGCGCTCGAGGCGACCGGTCGGGACGTCATCCACCTCGAGATCGGTGAGCCCGACTTCGACACGCCGGACAACGTCCGGGCTGCGGCGCAGCAGGCGCTGGACGATGGCTGGACGCACTACGGCCCGGCCCTCGGCCTGCCGGTCCTGCGCGAGGCGATCGCCCGCGACGCGACGGCTCGCAAGGGCTTCCCGGTGTCGGCCGACCGGGTCGTCGTGACCCCCGGCGCCAAGCCGATCATGTCGTTCGCCATCACCGCCCTGGTCGACAGCGGCGACGAGGTCGTCTACCCGGACCCGGGCTTCCCGATCTACGCATCGATGGTGAACTTCGTCGGCGGCGTCGCGATCCCCGTCCCGATCCGCCAGGAGCAGGGCTTCCGGATGGACCCCGCCGACATCGCCGCCCGGATCACGCCGCGGACGCGCCTGGTCATCTTCAACTCGCCGGCCAACCCGACCGGCGGCGTCCTGGCCAGGGCCGACCTCGAAGCGATCGCCGCCCTCGCCATCGAGCACGACCTCGTCGTCCTCGCCGACGAGATCTACGGCCGGATCGTCTACGAGGGCGAGCACATCTCGATCGCCAGCCTGCCGGGCATGGCCGAGCGGACGATCGTCCTGGACGGGTTCTCCAAGACGTACGCGATGACCGGCTGGCGGCTCGGCTACGGCATCGTGCCGGAGTCCCTCGTCGACGCCTTCAGTGGGCTCGTCATCAACAGCGTCAGTTGCACGAGCTCGTTCAGCCAGGTGGCCGCCGCCGAGGCCCTCGACGGGCCGCAGGACGCGGTCGAGGCGATGGTCGCCGAGTTCCTCGCCCGGCGCGACCTCATCGTCGACGGCCTCAACGCGATCCCCGGCATCCGCTGCCTCCGGCCCGCCGGCGCCTTCTACGTCTTCCCCGACGTGTCGGGGACGGGGCTGAGCGGGGAGGAGTTCGCCGAGCGGATGCTCAACGAGGCCGGCGTCTCGGTCCTTGCCGGGACCGCGTTCGGCGAGGTCGGTCGGGACCACGTCCGGATCAGCTACGCGAATTCGCAGCCGCGCATCGCCGAGGCGCTCGAGCGGATGCGCGCGGTCCTCGCCCCGCTCACCGTCTGAACGGCGGCTCCGATGCTGGTCGACCGACCCCGCGTCTTCGTCGCCCGGCGGATCCCCCAGGAGGGGTTGGCGGCGATCGCCGCGGACTGCGATGCGACGGTCTGGCCCGGACCGCTGCCGCCGTCCCGACCCGACCTGCTCGCATCGGTGGCCGGCTGCGACGGGATCCTCACCATGCTGACCGACCGGGTCGACGAGGAGCTGCTCGAGGCTGCCGGGACGGGTCTGCGGGTGGTGAGCAACTACGCCGTCGGCGTCGACAACATCGACCTCGCGGCCTGCGCCGCCCGCGGCGTTGCCGTCGGCAACACGCCGGGAGCCCTGACCGAGACCAGCGCCGACCTCGCCTTCGCCCTCATCCTCGCCGCGGCCCGACGGCTGCCCGAGGGCGACCGCCTCGTCCGGGGCGGCGGCTGGCGGACCTGGGACCCACTCCTCCTCCTTGGCCGGGACGTCCACGGCGCCACCCTCGGCATCATCGGCTTCGGGCGGATCGGCCAGGCGGTCGCCCGCCGTGCGGCGGGATTCGGGATGACCGTCGTCTATCACAACCGGAACGCGGTGCCGGCGGAGATCGAACGTGCGCTGGGCGCCGAGCGGGTCCCCCTCGAGGAGCTGCTCGAGCGGTCCGACTTCGTCAGCCTCAACGTGAGCCTGTCGCCGGAGACGCGCCACCTCATCGATCGAGCCAACCTCGCCCGGATGAAGCCGACCGCGATCCTCGTCAACACGTCGCGCGGCCCGGTCGTCGACCAGGCGGCCCTCTACGAGGCGCTTCGCGACGGCGTCATCGCGGGGGCGGCCCTCGACGTGACCGACCCCGAGCCGATGGCGGCCGACGACCCGCTGCTCACCCTCGATCGGTGCCTCGTCGTTCCCCACATCGCGTCCGGCACCGTCGCGACCCGCGGCCGGATGGCCGCGATGGCTGCCGCGAACCTCCTCGCCGGCGTGCACGGGCGGCCGCTGCCGACGCCGGTCGCCTGAGCTGCCCGCCCATCCGACCGGAGGCGGGTCCGCTGCTAGACTCGGCGACGGGCCGGTAGCTCAATGGCAGAGCAAGCGCCTTTTAAGCGCTGGGTTGTGGGTTCGAGCCCCACCCGGCTCACCATCCCGCCTGCCCGTGTCCAGACCAACGGGCACGGCGAGTCCTGCCATGAACGACTCGGCAGGGCCGCTCAGGGCCCGGCCCGGATGTCGTCGATCGCGACGAGAACGACCGGTGGGCGCTAACCGGTCCCGAAAAGTCGAGCCACCACCACCAGCGCCACGAGCGCGCCGATGACGCCGGCCATGCCGCGTGACCGAGGCGACGCCTCCTTCGTCAGGATGCCGGCGATCGGGATAGCGCTCAGCACGACGACCGCGTAAACGAAATGAAGCAGATCCTGAGGGCGCGAGCCACCGACCAGCAGGCCGAGTCCTCCGGCGATGGCGATGACGAGCATGACCAGGAGGATCGCCTCGAGCCGGTCAGCGATGTCCCCGGGCGGCGAGCGGCGCCACGCTCGCCAGCCAGCCTCCAGGGCGACCAGCACGATCACCAGCGCGCTCGCGTACGCGAGCCACGTATGGAGTTGCGTGACGATGACGCGATCCTCCCGGAAAGGTCCCCGGGCTGTGGTCAGCCCGTCTCGGCGATCGCGCTCTGGACGACGCCCACGATCAACAGGAACCAGAAGATAGCCATCGCGAGGAACGCCCAGCCACGTTTGCGCAAGTCGAATGCGGCTGCGATGCTCTCGGGCTCGTGGTCGCTGCGATCGATGAACGGGATCGCCAATAGCGCGACGGCCATCAGGATGATCGCCGCGACGGTGCCCCAGATGTCGGGATCGATGCCGAAATTCGCGGCAACGATGTTCATCCCGCGCGTCCAGCTGATCGGGTAGGTCGGTTTGAATCCGAGCCCACCTGGGTCATCGTCGGTTCCGAAGAGCGGTGAGGACGAGAGGAGTTGGGGCGCGGTTCCGGCATTTCTCGGCACCAGTAACGAGATGACCACCACGATCCCGATGAGCACGGCGCTGAGGATGATCCAGCCTTTGATGTGCTCGCCGAACCCCGCGGTCCGACCGCTCGCACGGAGCCAGAACGGCATCGAGATCCCCTTGAACCGGATCAAGAGGTAATGCCATCCGACGAAGAGCCCGAGCAGGATCGGCACGATCGAGATATGCAGGACGTAGATCTGCGCCAGCTTCTCGGACGCGGTCGGGATCGCAAGCAGCGCGTCCGTGGTGTAGTTGAAGGTGTCGGCCAGCCCGACTGCGCTGAGAACCTCCGAGATGTTCCATGGGACACCGAAACCGACTTCGTCCCAGTGGAGCGCCTCCCCTGTCAGGGAGATCACGAACGTCAGGCCTGCCAGTCCAACCCCGACCAGCCAGAGTCCCTCCTTCCCGCGCCGATAGCCGCCCGTGATGAACACCCGAACCATATGGATCATCACGAGGCCGAAGATCAGGTAGGAGTTGTAGAAATGGAAGTTGAGGATGAGTGCCCAGCCCGGCGTCGCGAGCAGGTTTGCGGTGATCCCGTAGGCAAGGCTCGCGTCGGGGGTGTAGACGAGTGACAGCAAGAACCCGGTAAGGAGCTCGAGGGCGAGCGAGATCCCCAGCACCCCGCCCAGCAGGTAGAAGATGTTGTTCGTCTCGACGGGGATGAGGTACTCGGCAAGGAGCTGGCGGACACCGAACTGGTCCGCAAGGGTCGACGCGAACCCTCGTCTGGGGGGCGTCGGCGACGCTGCCCCCGGGGTTGCCGGTTCAGTGGTCATGACCCACTCCCATCGCCAGTCTGCTGTGGCCGAGTCACGGACCCATCGGACGCCACTCGCGCCCGCTCGACGATATACCCGGTTCGGTCGTCCAGCAACGTCGTCGTCCATTCTAAACGGGGCGGTGGTCCGCCAACTGGAAGATATGCGGTACCCGGCGACCGAGCGAAAAGTGGAGCTGGCAGACGCGGAGCCCGGCCGATCTGATCCCCGACCAGAGGTTCAGTGACGCGGAGCAAGGCGCCGCCGGGGGCATCACGATCTCCTGCGAGGAGCGGGGCGCAATGAGTCGCTTGTTGACTGGCGACACCTGGCGCCGTCGTCCGCGCACGCGCTTGACCTTGAAGCGTGCTGCGCGCGAACCTTCACCCGTTACCCCCATCAGTGAGGTCGATGGACCACGCCGATCACGTCGCCCTGATCCGGGCCGCCGTCGAGCCGCTCCCCGACGGGCTGTGGGCAGACCTTGGCTCGGGGACCGGCGCCTTCACCCTTGCCATCGCCGACCTCCTCGGTCCGGGCGGCCGCATCGTGTCGGTCGATCGTGACGGCGCCGCCCTGCGCGAGCAGTCCCGGGTCATGGCCGAGCGCTTCCCCGCGGCCGAGGTCCGGATCGTGCTGGCCGACTTCACGACCGATCTCGACGTCCCGCCGCTCGACGGGCTGGTGATGGCCAACGCCCTCCACTACCAGGCCGACCGGGAGGCGGCGACCCGCCACATCGCGGCGATGCTCAAGCCGGGCGCGCCGTTCGTCCTGGTCGAGTACGACGCCGATCGCGGCAACCCGTGGGTCCCGTACCCGCTGTCGTTCAGGACGTGGCAGGCGACTGCTATCCGCTCCGGGCTGACCGAGCCACGCCTGCTCGGCCGCGTGCCGAGTCGCTTCCTCGGGGCGATCTACTCGTCGGTCGCGGAGCGGACCGGGTGATCGCCCGGTCCGGGCCGTCGGGGGTGGGCCTTCAGCCCGCGGCCTTCTTGACCAGATCGGCGATCCGCTTCTCGCCCGCCGCCGTGAGGCTCGTCAGGGCGTAGGCGACCGGCCACATCTCCGCCTCGTCGAGCCGTGCGTCAGGCTGGAAGCCGAGGGTCGAGTAGCGCACCTTGAACTTCGACTTCGCCTGGAAGAAGCAGATCACCTTGCCGTCCCTGGCGTAGGCCGGCATCCCGTAGAACGTCCGAGGCACGAGGCCCGGCGCAGCCGCGAGGACGAGCTCGTGGATACGCGCCGCGATCGCCCGATCGTCTTCGGCCATCTCGGCGATCTTGGCCTGCACGTCGGCCTCGCCCTCGCTGCGCTGCTCCTCCGGGCTTCGTTTCGCCGCCTTCTTTCGCTCCCTGATGGTCTCCTGCATCGCGGCGCGCTCTTCGTCGCTCAAGACGTTATCGGACGTCCGGGCCGGATCGCCTCCCTTCGTGGATGTCTTCGTGCCCGCCATATCCGTTCCTCCTCTGACTCGGCGTGACGCCGGAGCGGTGCGATGGTGCTCGCGGTCTCGATGGTTCGACCCGGACCCTAACCTGTCGATCGATGATCGTCCGGCGGAGACGGATCGGCGACAGGCAGCGCAGGGTCGGCCGGCGGTTCACGCTTGAGCCGCGTCGCGTCGGGAGGCAGCTCGGGTTCGGGGGGCGTCACGTCGCGCGGTGGCTCGACGCTCGGCCGCTCGACCCGGACGACTCGGATCGACGGCGCCCGATGGCCGAGGAGACGATCGAGCCCGGCCCGCCAGGTGATGAACGGGACGATGTAGACGACACCGAGGACGGGCAGCAGGTAGCGTGCGAGCGGCCGCAGCTCGCTCACTCCGACGGCAAGGGCGACGAGCAGGACCACGTAGGAGACGATCGTGGTCCGCGAGCGGCCGTCGTGGACGAGCCGTCGAACGGGGACGGCGATGACGAGGGCGGCCACGATGAGGAGGGCGATGACGATGGCCGCGGGCACCAGCCGATGATACGGCCGGCCGTCGCGTCCGAGCCGTCGGGTACGATGGCCGACCGCTGCCCGGCCCTGCCCACGATACGAACGATCCGATGACCCTCGAACCCATCGCCGGCCGCCTTCGCACCTGGACGACCCGCTGGCGCCCGGTCCTGCCCCTGTTCGGGGCCGAGGTCATCGTCTGGATCGGCTTCGGCGCGCTGCTGCCGGTGCTGCCCCTCTACTTCACGGAGCAGGGCGTCGACCTGGCGACCCTCGGCGTCGTCATCGCCGCCTGGCCGGCGGCCCGGCTCGTCGGCGAGCCGGTCTTCGGCTGGGTCGCCGACCGGACGCCGCGGGTGCCGCTCATGGTCTCGGGCCTCGCCCTCACCGGCGTGTTCCTCTCCCTGCCGCTCTTCATCCAGGGCCCCATCGCATTCCTCATCCTCCGCGCCCTGGCGGGTCTCGCGACCTCGATCTACGACCCGGCGGCTCGCGGTGTCCTCATGGACGCGACGACGCCGGACCAGCACGGCGAGGCGTTCGGCTGGTACAGCGCGGCCCAGATGTCGGGTCTCCTGCTCGGGCCGGCCATCGGCGGCATCGGGGCGAGCCTGTTCGGCGGCATCGGCTTCGTGTTCCTGTTCGGGGCCGTCACCGCACTCGCCTCCGCGGTCGTCGTCGGGTTGACCGTCCGCGACGTCCCCCGGCGGAGCCAGGTCCCGCCGCTCCCGGCCACCGGCCTGTCCGACTTCCATCGCGACTTCCAGCCGATCGAGGACAGCTGGGCCCTCCCGGCATCCCCGGTGGCGCCGACTTCGACCCGCGGGAGCCTCGACCGCACCGGCGTCCCGACTCGTCCGCGGCGCCTTCGCAACCGGCTTCTCGGGTCGGCTGTCATCACGAACGCGACCGACAACTTCGGCGCGGGCACGTACGACACGATCTGGAGCATCTACCTGACCTCTAAGGGGGCGAGTCTCGGCCTCGTCAGCCTCACCTTCACGATGTTCGCCATCCCCGTCCTCGTCGTCGGGCCGTTCGCCGGCCGTGTCGTCGATCGCCGCGGTGCGATGCCGTTCATCGTCATCGGCATGGTCGTGATCTCGGTCGCCGCGTTCCTCTACACGATCCTCCCGGACCCGGTCTGGGCGGTCCCGGTCATCCTCTTCGACGCGACCGGCTTCGCCCTTCTGAATCCGGCCGTCTACGCCGTCGTCGGGCGAGGCAGCCCGGACGGCAGGACCTCGACGGCCCAGGGGATATTCGGTGCCGCAGGCACGCTCGGCTTCGTCGTCTCGGCCCTGATCGCCGGCACGTTGGCCGCGATCGACCTTCGCTACCCGTTCTATTTGTTCGGGGTCGTGACCCTGGTGGGACTCGGTCTCACCCTGCTGGTCGGGGGCAGATCGATCCGGGCGACCGAGCCCGGAGCGCGCGCGGTCGAGCCCGCCGCGGCCACGGCCGACCTGGCCGGATGAACCCTCCCGGCCCGGCGGCATCAGCCCGCCCATCGTGGCGAGACGCCGTCGACGATGTCGCCCCGACGGTCCTCCTGCTGGGCGGCTATCTCACCTCGCCGCCGTTCTATCTGTTCATGCGGCGGCGACTGCTCGAGCGAGGCGCTGCCGCGGTCGTGGTCGGGCCGATCTGGCTGCCCGACTGGATCCTCGCCGGCCGGCGCGGCCTCGGGCCCATCGTCACCCGGTCCGGCAAGGCGCTCCTGCGGGCCGGGTCGACCTCGGCCGGTTCGCCGGCCAGCCGCGGGGCGCCCATCCTCGTCGTCGGACACTCGGCCGGTGGCGTCGTCGCGCGTCTGCTCACGTCGCCGGAACCGTTCGCCGGCCGGCGGCTCGACGGGGCGTCTCGGATCGGGGCGATCGTGACCCTCGGCACGCCGCATAACGTCGATGAGAGCGGTGTCATCGGGCGGCGTCTCGCCGACATCGGCCTGCGGTTCGCCGATCGGGTGGTGCCGGGGCCGAGCTTCGCCCCGACGACCGGCTACATAGCCGTGACGTCCCGCTTCGTCATCGGACGCCGTGACGGCGATCGCCGTCAGCGGCGCGCCCACCGCGTGTACAGCGGCATCGTCGACTCGGCGGAGCACGGGCCGCTCGAGGGCGACGGCCTCGTCCCGCGGCGCTCGGCGACCCTGGCCGGCGTCGAGACGCTCGTCCTCGACGGTATCGCCCACGGCCAGTCGACCCACCACCCGTGGTACGGCTCACCGGAGGCGATCGATGCCTGGTGGCCACGCGCGGTCGGGGTATGGCGAGCGGCCCTCCGGGCGCGCGCGGTTTGACCGATGCCTCCGGGCTCCCTATCATCGGCAGTCGCGGGGTGGAGCAGCGGCAGCTCGTCGGGCTCATAACCCGAAGGTCGGCGGTTCGAATCCGCCCCCCGCAACCAACATCGCCCGTGAGTACCCTCCCGCCCGGGAGGGTTCTTTCGTTTCGGGGCCGCGAGGCCAATGGGCGCCTGCTGCTCTCGAGCGGGCCGGCGCGCGACCGCGCCGGTCTGCCGCGGTGCATCGGGCGTTACGACCGTCGGCGGAACCGCCGCTCAGCGGTCGTTCGGGTCGCTCCACGAACCACCTCGTGCTCCGGAAAGGCGCCCGTGCGTCGGTTCCCCGCCAGTCGGTTCATCGCATGCACCGCCACCGGCCGGATCCGGCGCCTGAGGCATGTGGCACGATCTGGTGCTGGGAAGCACCCGGGCGACCGGGCTGGAGGACTCGCTACTCCCAGCGGAACAGGCGGGCGGCGAGGCCGGCCGTGACGAGCCCCCAACCGGCGAGGACGAGGAGCGGACCGGTCGGATCGCCCGAGGCGGCCCCGAGGCCGATCCGCATCGCATCCGAGAGCGCCGCGGCCGGCAGGAGCCGGGCGATCAGGGCGAGCGCGGCAGGCAGCTGGTCGATCGGGACGATGACGCCGCCGACGAGGAGGAACACGAGGAAGAGGCCGTTCGCAGCGGCGAGCGTGGCCTCCGCCCGAAGCGTGCCGGCCATGAGGAGGCCGAGCCCGGCGAAGGCAAGGGTGCCGAGCAGGTAGGCGACGACGGCGACCGGGGCGGACGCGCCGGCGCCGGGCGACCAGCCGAACAGGACCACGGCGATGCCGACGAGGAGGACCGCCTGCAGCGCCTCGACGACGAGGACGGCGAGCAGCTTCCCGCCGATGAGCCCCGAGCGGGGGAGCGGCGAACCGCCGAGCCGCTTGAGGACCCCGTAGGCTCGTTCGAAGCCCGTCGCGATCCCGAGGTTGACGAGGCTCGTCGAGATCACCGCGAGGGCGAGGATCCCCGGCAGGAGGAAGTCGACCGGCCGCGCCGTGCCGGTCGAGACGACGCTCGTCGAGGAGAAGAAGACGAGCAGGACGACGGGGATGACGAGGGTGACGAGGAGGTTCTCTCCGCGTCGGGCGGTCAGGCGGAGCTCCATCGCGGCCTGGGCGAGCGTGCAGCGCCACGCCGGCGCGGCCCGGCCGGTCCCTGGGGTGACGGCGACGGGAGGCGAGGCGGTCATCCGGACTCCTCGGTCCCGCCGACGAGCTCGAGGTACCACTCCTCGATGCTGGAGGCGGACGTCCGAACCTCGAGGAGTGCGATGCCGCGATCCGCGCCCCAGGCGGCGAGGCGGGCCACGACCTCCGGCGCCGGCGCGAGACCGTCGAGCCGGTACCGGCCGCCACCTTCGTCGACGAGCGTGCCCGACGAACCGCCGCCGGAGACGCCCGCGAGGCGCCCTTCGAGCGCGATCCGGTCGACCTCGCCGAGCGGGCGCTCGAGGCGGAAGCGGAGCCGCGCAGCGTCGCCGGCGGTCAAGCCGGCCGGCGATCCGAGTGCGACGAGCCGCCCATGGACGATGACCGCGACGGTGTCGGCGAGCCGCTCGATATCGGCCAGGTCGTGGGTCGTGAGGAGCACGGTCACCCCCGCCTCGCGCAGTCGGCCGATGAGCTCGCGGGTGGCGACCCGTGCCGCCGGATCCATGCCGGCCGTCGGCTCGTCGAGGACGACGAGCCTGGGCCGGCCCACGAGGGCGAGGGCCAGCCCGAGACGTTGTTTCTGGCCGCCCGAGAGGACCCGGTAGCGGGTCCCCCTCGCCTCGTCGAGGCCGACGAGCGACAACAATGCATCCGGGTCCTGGGGGTCCACATGGAAGCGCCCGTAGTGGCGGAGGAGCTCGACCGGCGTCACCTGCGGATACACGCCGCCTGCCTGGAGCATGAGGCCGGCCCGCGCCCGGATCGCCGCGGCATCCCTGGTCGGGTCGAAGCCGAGCACTCGCACCTCACCGCCGTCGGCACGTCGGTAGCCCTCGAGGATCTCGACGGTCGTCGTCTTGCCGGCCCCGTTGGGGCCGAGCAGGGCGAAGATCTCGCCCGACCCGACGGAGAAGGACAGGTCGTCGACGACGAGCCGCCCGTCATACCGTTTGACGAGGCCGCGGACCTCGATCGCAGGCGGGCCCTCTGCCGGCACGTCGCCGGTCACTTCGAGATCGCGGCGTACTGGCGCTCGAAGTCGTCGGCCGTGAACGGCCCGTATTGTCGCGACCGGATCACCCCGCCGCGATCGACCATGAACGACGCCGGGGCGGCCGTCACCCGGTAGGCGCTCGACATCGCCCCGCTCGGGTCGGTCAGGCTCGCCCAGGGAGCCCCGAAGTCGGCGACGAACGAGCGGGCCGGATCGGGGTCGTCCTTGAAGAGGACCCCGAGGATCACGAGGTCGGGATGCTTGGCGAGCTCGTCCTTGAACAGTGGGAATTCGGAGCGGCAGGGGACGCACCAGCTCGCCCAGAAGTTGACGACGACGGGCTTCCCGCGGAGGTCGGCGAGGCTGACGGTCTTGCCGTCGAGCGTCGTCCCGCAGAGGGCCGGGGCCGTGTCGCCGACCTGGATCCCGGCGCCCGCGGCGGAGCCGCACGGGTCGCTCTGCCCGGAACAGCCGGCGATGACGCCGACGGCGACGAGCATGGCGGCGAGGATCGGGGCGAGGACTCGGGTTCGCGTGGGAGGATCCGCCGCTACTTGAGGGTCAGTGTCCCCGTCATCGACGGATGGACGCTGCAGTTGAACGGGTAGGTGCCCGCCGGCAGCGCCGGGACCTGGTAGACCATGGTGGCCACGCCGGCGAAGATCTGGCCCTTGAAGGCGTCGCTCCCGTCGGCCTTCTTGATCTCGACGTTGTGCTGGGTCGCCTGATCCATGTTCTGGAAGGCGATCGTGAAGGGCCGTCCCGCCGGTCCGTCGACCGCGGTCGTCGTGTAGGCGACCTGCTGGGCGACGATCGTCACGTCGGCGGCCGGTGCCGGCGCACCCGACGGTGCTCCAGACGGTGCTCCCGAGGCTCCTCCCGGAGCCGCGCTCGCGCCCGGCGACGCCGAAGCCGCGGACCCGGCGTTCGCCCCGGTCGGCGGCAGGACGCCGGTCTGGACGATCGCGGCGAGGAAGAGGATCACGACGAAGAAGGCGAACAGGCCGGACGGGAATGCCGGTGGCGGCGCGTTACTCAGGTGCCCGGTCCGGTCGGCCTCGACGGTCAGTCGGTACTCGATGAGGGCGGCCCGGAGCCAGCTGAGGAGGCCGGTGACGAGGCAGACGACGGCGGCCAGCAGGACCCAGCCGCCGACCACGAGGCCGGCGAAGAGGATCGCCGCCGCGACGGCGGTGACGATCGGCAGGAACGTCGGGCCTGGGACGTGGACGCCCGGTGGCGGGCCTTCATGCTCGATGACCACCGGGAGGATGTTCGAGCCCTCGACATGGTCGTAATCGATCATGGCCTCGCGGAGCCAGTAGAGGAGGGTCAGGGACAGGGCGGCCAGACCGAGGATGAGCGCAGCCCCGCCGAAGACGAGGCCGAAGAAGACCAGTGCTGCCCCGACGCCGGTGAAGATCGGGGCGAACGACGGCCCCGGCGCGTGGACCCCTGACGGCGGAACCCGCGGCTGCGGACCCGGTCCCCGCTGGCGCGGGCCGAGCTTCCGCGATGCCCGGAAGAGGAAGAGCAGCCAGCCGACGATCAGGGCCAGCAGGAATACCGGGAGGAGCGCGATGAGGGCGCCCCAGTCGGGGATGACGAGCTTACCCAGCAGGTCGAGGATCTGGGTCCACAGCTCCTGGAGCTTCTCCATCGTCGGGCGGGTCCGTCCGGCGGCCTAGAGGTCGTCCGGCGTGCCGATGACGAGCGCGTAGGCGGCGATGCCCATGGCGATGCCGAGGAAGAAGAGCGTCGTCGCCCCGCCTGCGTCGTGGCTCACCAGGTAGTAGATGACCGCCAGGACCATGAAGGCGAGCCCGATCCCGAAGGCGTTGCGCGGGTGCTTGAACCGCATCTCGTCGCTCCTAGTGGGTCGGGATGACGTAGAGGATCGAGAACAGGGCGACCCAGACGACGTCGACGAAGTGCCAGTACAGCGACGTGGCCTCGACCGCGTCGTGGTGGCGAGCCGAGAACTGGCCGCTGAGGGCCCGGTAGAGGACGACGCTGAGCATCACCGCGCCGGCGAAGACGTGGGCGCCGTGGAAGCCGGTCAGCGTGTAGAACGTCGTGCCGAACGTGCCGTCGGACAGCCCGAAGCCCAGCTGGCTGTAGTCGTAGATCTGGCCGATGAGGAAGGTGATCCCGAGGACGAGGGTCAGGGCGAAGGCCCTGACGAGGCCGCGCCGGTCGTCGCGGCGGATCGCCCAGACGCCCATCTGGCAGGTGAACGAGCTCAGGACCAGGAGGCAGGTGAGGACGAACGCGTACAAGGGGGCGCGGTGCAGGTCGAACTCGAAGGCCAGGTTCGGCCCGACGGTGTCGGCCGAAGGCGGCCAGACCGGGGCGTTGGCCCGGACATTGAAGTAGGCCGCGAACAGTCCGCCGAAGAACATGACCTCAGAGCAGATGAACAGGACCATCCCGAGGATCGGGTTGCTGATGCCCCGGTTGTGCTCGGCGCCGTGCGCCTCGGGCTGGGTCGTGGTCAGGGCGGTCGAGGCGGTCATGCGTGCGCGCCCTCCTCGGCCGTCCGCCCGTGGCGGCTGTCGAAGACCGGGCGCTCGGAGCGGATCTGCGGCAGGCGGTCGAAGTTGTACGGCGGTGGCGGCGAGCTGGTCGCCCACTCGAGGGTGTTGCCCTCCCACGGGTCGTCGCCGGCCGGCTCACCGCTGCGCAGGCTGATGAAGACGTTCCACAGGAAGGGCAGCATCGAGGCCGCGATGATGAAGCTGCCGATCGTCGCCACGAGGTTGAGCTGGCTCCAGCCGGCGGTCGAGGCGTAGACCGCGATCCGCCGGGGCATCCCGTCGAGGCCCAGGAGGTGCATCGGGAAGAAGGTCATGTTGAAGCCGATGAACATGAGGACGAACTGGATCTTGCCGAGCGTCTCGTTGAGGCGGCGCCCGCTCATCTTCGGGAACCAGTAGTAGATGCCGGCCATGACCCCGAACACCGATCCACCGAACAGCACGTAGTGGAGGTGGGCGACGACCCAGTACGTGTCGTGCAGGGCGAAGTCGACCGGGACCGCCGCGCTGAACGCTCCGTTGATCCCGCCGATGAGGAACATCGTGAGGAAGCCGAGGGCGTAGAGGAGAGGGGTCGAGAACGTCAGCTGGCCGCGGAACAGGGTCGCGATCCAGTTGAACATCTTGACCCCGGTCGGGACCGCGATGAGGAAGGTCATGAAGCTGAAGAACGGCAGGTAGACCGCTCCGGTCGTGAACATGTGGTGGGCCCAGACAGAGAATCCGAGGGCGCCGATGGCGGCGGTCGCGAAGACGAACGCCTTGTAGCCGAAGAGCGGCTTGCGGGAGAAGACCGGCAGGACCTCGCTGATGATCCCCATGGCCGGCAGGATCATGATGTAGACCGCCGGGTGGGAGTAGAACCAGAACACGTTCTGCCAGAGGACGGCGTTGCCGCCGGTGGCCGGGTCGAAGAAGTGGCCGCCGTAGTTCCGGTCGATGAAGAGCATGATCAGGGCGCTCGTCAGGACCGGCGTGGCCATGACCACGAGGACGCTCGTGACGAGGACGGTCCAGGCCATGATCGGCATCCGGAACATCGTCATGCCCGGGGCGCGCATCTTGAAGATCGTGACGATGAAGTTGATGCCGCCGAGGATCGAGCTCGTGCCGATGAGGGTCACAGCGACGATCCACAGGTCTGTCCCGGTGCCCGAGTACTTGGCCTGGGCGAGCGGGCTGTAGCTCGTCCAGCCTTCCGCGGCGGCGCCGCCGGGGACGATGAAGCCGGTGATCATGATGATGCCGGCCAGCGGAAGCATCCAGAACGAGAGCGCGTTGATGCGCGGGAAGCGCCATGTCCGGCGCGCCGATCATGAGCGGCACCGCGTAGTTGCCGAAGCCTGCCAGCATCGGGATCACGAACAGGAAGAGCATGAGCGAGGCGTGCATGGTGAACAGCTGGTTGTAGAGGTCGGGCGAGATCAGCTTGTTGTCCGGGACCGCCAGCTGGGTCCGCACGCCGAGCGCGAGCAGGCCGCCGATGAAGAAGAAGACGAACGAGTTGATGACGTAGAGGATCCCGATCTTCTTGTGATCGGTCGTCGTCACCCACTCGTAGAGGCTGCTCCGGTAGGCGGAGGCGGCGGGCGTCAGCGCGGTGGTCGCCATGCGAGCTCCTTACTTGACCGTGAGCGTGCCGGTCATCGTCGGATGGACCGTGCAGTTGTACGTGTAGGTGCCGGCCGGCAGGGCAGGCACGTCGTAGGTGACGGTCGTCACCCCGGTGACGATCTGGCCCTTGAAGGCGTCGCTGCCGTCCGGCTTCTTGATCTCGATGTTGTGCTGGACGCCGGCATCGCTGTTGGTGAAGGCGATCTGGAACGGCTGGCCGGCCGCGGTCGTCAGTGACGTGTCGACGTAGGCGACGTCCTTGGCCTCGACCGTGAGCGCCGACGCGGCGGGCGGCGCAGCGCTCGCCGGCGCGCCACTGCCACCTGGCGCTGGACTGCCGGCGGGAGCGCCGCTGGCCCCGGGGGCGCCGCTCGGGGCCGCTGGCGGCGAATTGGCGATCTGCTGCTGGAGCCAGGCCTGGTAGTCGGCCATGCTGTTCGAGGCGTGGACCTCGAAGACCATCGTGTAATGGCCGACGCCGCAGAGCTCGGCGCACTGGCCGCGGAACGTCTGGCCCGCATCACCCGGATCGACGGTGAAGTCGAACACGTTCGTACGGCCCGGCACGACGTCGCGCTTGAAGAGGAACTGCGGGACGTAGAAGGCGTGGATCACGTCGGGGCTGTGGAGCTGGACCTCGATCGGGACGCCCGGCGGGACCTCCATCGAGCCGAATATCCCGTCGCCCTGTGGGTCGGTCGTGAAGAGCGGCGTCTTGCCGTCGGGGCCCAGGTAGATGAAGTCCCAGGAGAAGCGGTTGGCGATGGCGTAGATGCGGACGGTCGGGTCGGCCGTCTTGGCGTCGACCGTGTTCAGGGTCTGCCACGAGACGACGAACATGAACAGGACGATGATCGTCGGGACGACCGTCCACACGATCTCGATGAGGTTGTTGCCGTGGATCTGCGGCGGCAGCTCGGTGTCGGTCGGGCGCCGCCGGTAACGGATGACGGCGTAGATGATCAGCCCTTCGACGAGGAAGAAGATGACGACCGCGATGAGGAAGACGATGTCGTAGAGGGTCCGCGTCGAACCGCCCTCGCTCGTCACCGGGTCGGGCGGGTAGAGCGACGGGAACTGCGAGGCGCAGCCGGCGAGGAGGAAGGCGAGCAACGGCAACGCGAGCGCGAAGAGGCGCATCCGCGACGTCCTGTTGGTCGGCATTCAGGTCCTCGAGCGATCGAGCGCCGCTCCGCGGGCGGGCGGCGTGGCACTCCGGCAGGGGCGGCGACGGCGCCTCGTCCGCACGGGGCGAGACCGCCGCCATGATACCCGGCGACCCGCGCCGCGTGTAGAGACTCGGCGGGCCTCCGATGGCGCCGGTGGGGATGGGCCGGTCGCCGTTCCGTGGCACGATGCACCGACCATGGTCGGTCGCCGCTCGCTCGCGTCCACAGCCTCGGCCGTCGGTGTCGCGATGGGCGTCGGCGTCGGTTGGCTCGCCGTCGTCCGGCCGGTCGCCGCCCACGGCGCGGACTCGCTCGTCCCGCCCCAGCCGTCCGACATCCTCCTCGACTGGACCTTCGATCCGCTCATCGCGATCCCGCTCCTCGTCGCGGGAATCGCCTACGTCTGGGCGGTCCGGCGGGTCGACCGACAGCACCCGGCGAACCCCGTGCCGCCGATCCGGATCGTCACCTTCATCGCCGGCCTGCTCGCCATCGAGATCGCCCTCCAGTCGATCGTCGAGCGCTACGACACCACGTTCTTCTCGGTCCACATGGTCCAGCACCTGCTCCTCACCCTCATCGCCCCGCCGCTCCTCGCCCTCGGCGCGCCGGTGACCCTTCTCCTCCGGGTGTCGCGACCCGGCTTCCGCCACCGATTCCTCCTGCCGATCCTCCACAGCCGGGTGGCGAGCGTGCTGTCGTTCCCGGTCTTCACCTGGTTCTTCTTCGCCGGGGTCATGTGGGCGACCCACTTCTCGCCGATCTTCGAGCGCTCCCTCATCGACCCGGGAGTCCACGACGCCGAGCACGCGCTCTACCTCACCGCCGGGATCCTCTTCTGGTGGCCCGCGGTCGCCCTCGACCCGAGCCCGTGGCGGATGTCCCACCCGGCCCGGATGCTCTACACCGGGCTGCAGATGCCCCAGAACACATTCCTCGCCTTCGTCATCCTCAACGCCTCGGTACCCCTGTATGCCCACTACGCGAACCTGAACCTGCCGTGGGGCCCGACCGCGGTGGCCGACCAGCAGCTGGCCGGGGCGATCATGTGGATCGTCGGCGACCTTGTCTTCATGGTCTCGATGATCCTCATGCTCGCCGGTTGGATGCGGAGCGAGGAGCGGGCCGAGAAGCGCTCGGAGCGGCAGGCCGCCGTGGCGATGGCGGCGATCCACGAGCGCGAGACCCTCCTGGCCGACCGACTGGCCCGCGAACGAGCGGACCGCGAGATCGCCGGCCGGGGCTGAACGTCTCGGCGCGGTCGCCGCGGGGATGGATCGCCTCAGTCGGGGATCGGCGCCTCGAGCAGCGCTCGATACCGCTCCGGGTCGACGTTGCCGCCGCTGACGACGGCGACGACCGATCCGTCGATCCCGTCGAGCCCGGCCTCGCGGGGCCGGAATCGGAGGGCGGCGACCGACAGGGCCCCCGATGGCTCCGCGACGAGGCGCGACTCCTCGGCGATGAGGCGGACCGCCGCGGCGATCTCCGCCTCGCTCACCGTCACGATGCGGTCGAGGAGGGCCGACAGGTGGGCGAACGTGCGCCGGCCGAGGGCCTGGGTCCGGGTCCCGTCGGCGATGGTCCGTCCGACGAGCGCGGCCGGCCATTCGACGATCCGGCCGGCGGCGAGGGACTCGCGGGCGTCGGCAGCAAGTTCCGGCTCGACCCCGATGACCCGTGCCTTCGGTCGGACCGCCCGGACGGCCGCCGCGACACCCGAGGCGAGGCCGCCGCCGCCGACCGGCACGAGGACGGCGGCCAGGTCGGGCAGGTCCTCGGCGATCTCGAGGCCGCAGGTCCCCTGGCCGGCGATGATCCGGTCGTCGTCGAACGGGGGGATGATCGTCAGCCCCCGCTCGGCTGCGATGCGCTCGGCGGTCAGCCGCCGCTCCTCGCTCGCCGGTCCCACGACGACGATCTCGGCCCGATCGGCGGCCACCCGTCGCGACTTGAGCGCGGGGGCGTCCGATGGCATGACGACGACGGCCGGCACCCCGAGGAGCTGCGCGGCCCGAGCGACGCCCTGGGCGTGGTTGCCCGAGGAATAGGTGATGACGCCACGCCGCCGCTCATCGTCGCCGAGCGAGGCGACTGCGACGTAGGCACCCCGGATCTTGAATGCCCCGATCGGCTGAAGGGACTCAGCCTTGAGGTAGTGGCGGTCGCCCGGCGGGCCGAACGGGACGAGCGGCGTCCGGATGGCCACCCCGCGGAGGGTCTCGGCGGCCGAGTGGATGGCCTCGATGCCGACGAGGGGAGGTTCGCCGCTCTCGGTGGCCCTCTGCCCGCCCCAGGTCGCCTCGGTCGCCACCCGGTCAGCCTCGCCCCTGGGCGATGAGCCGGGCGCACTCGATGCAGTGTTCCGCCCACGGCAGTGCCTCGAGCCGCTCGGGCGCGATCTCCTTGCCGCAGCGGAGACAGCGCCCGAAGGTGCCCGCCTCGAGCCGTCCGAGGGCAGCCTCGACGAGGGCCAGCTGTTGCTGGGCGCGGTCGCGGAGGGCGAGGTCGCGTTGCTGCTCGAAGACCTGGGTCGCCGCCGCGGCCTGCGATCCGTACGTCATCTGGCCCGGCGCCTGGATGGTCGAGGCGAGCTCTTCGCGCAGGCGTGCCTGCTCCACGAGGAGCGCCTCGCGGGCCTCGGCCTGTGGCTGGGCCGTCGTGCCGGCATCCATCGACAGATGGTACGCGGCCGCCGAGGGCACTGGGTCGTGTCGAGGGCTCGCGATATACTCCCCGGGAGTACCGACGCGGAACCCCCGAAGGAGCCCCACGCCATGGCGACCGATCCTGTCTGCGGCATGGAGGTCGAGATCTCGACGACCCCGGCCGCCCTGACCTTCGAGCACGACGGCGATACGTACTACTTCTGCAGCCGTGGCTGCCGCCTCGAGTTCGAGGAGGATCCGGAGAAGTACCTGGACCCCGACTACGTCCCCTCCATGTGACGGCCGCCGGTCGTCGGTAAGTCGCAGCTAAGCGCCGCCTGCGAGACTGAACCGACAGGCCCTGGCGAGCCGGGACCGCCGACCCTCGATCGGATGGGCACGCTGGAGGTGCCCATGTACCGGATCAGGTTCATCGTCGCCGCGGTCGCGATCGCCGTCGCGGTGCTGGCCGGATCGTCGGATCCGGATGGCTGGGGCGGCCCGTCAGCCGGTGGGCCGGCGGCGCTGTCGACCATCGACGTCTCGAGTGTCAACGACGCCCGACAGCCGGTCGGTCGGCGCTGGGCGAGCGTTCGGGACGAGGGCCGGCGGTGGTCCGTCGCGCTCGAGCCGCACGGCCGCCGCTGGCGGAGCGGCTAGGAGGCCGGCTCAGCCCTGGCGGCCCACCGCCCCGCCGCTGGCGGAACCGAGGCGGCTGGCGAAGTAGACGGGGATCGTCGAGAGGAGGATGAGGAAGACCGCCACGACGTTGACGATCGGGCGCTGGTTCGGCAACCGCAGGTGGTTGAAGACCCAGATCGGGATCGTCTCCTGGGTCCCGGCCGTGAAGGTCGTGACGATGATCTCGTCGAACGAGAGGGCGAAGGCGAGCAGGCCGCCCGCCAGGATCGCCGTCCCGATGACCGGCAGGGTGACGAAGCGGAAGGTCTGCCACGGATCCGCGCCGAGGTCCTTCGACGCCTCCTCGATGTTGGGCGACGTCCGCCGCAGCCGGGCGACCACGTTGTTGTAGACGATCACCACGCAGAAGGTGGCGTGGCCGATGACGATCGTCAGCGTCCCGAATGGGACGCCGAGGTTGTTGAACGACGCGTTGAGGGCGATGCCGGTCACGATCCCGGGCAGGGCGATCGGCAGGATGAGGAAGAACGACACCACGTCGCGCCCGAAGAAGTGGAAGCGGTGGACGGCGAACGCCGCCAGGCTGCCCAGGACGAGCGCTACGACCATCGCGAACAGCGCTACCTCGATGGACAAGAGGAAGGCGCTCCGGACGTCCTCGTTGGCGAGTGCCTCCCCGTACCAGCTCAACGTGAACTGCTGGATCGGCCAGACCTGGATCCGTTGGGCGTTGAACGAGTACAGGAAGATGACGAGGAGGGGCAGGTACAGAAAGGTGAGGGTCGCACCCACGGCCACCCGGAGCAGCGGTCGGCCCATCAGATCGCCTCGAACGCGCCGAACCGGCGCGCGACGAGGAGGTAGATGGCCATGATCGTGATGGTCACCATCGCCAGGGCTGCGGCGAACGGCGTGTCGCCGGCCACGCCCTGGCTGTCCGAGATCGTGTTGCCGATGAACTGGGTGTTGCTCACGAGCTGCGGGGTGATGTAGTCGCCGAGGGTCAGGCTGAAGGTGAAGATCGACCCGGCGAAGAGCGCCGGTCGGACAAGGGGCAGGATCACCTGTCGGAAGGTCATCCCACCGCCGGCGCCGAGGTCGGCCGAGGCCTCGATGACGGACGACGGGATCCGTTCGAGGCCGGCGAACAGGGGCAGGATCATGTACGGCAGCCAGAGGTAGATGAAGACGACCGTCATCGACAGGTCGCTGATCCCGAACAGGCTCGAAACGCCGCCGAGACCGACCTGCTGGAGTCCCCAGTCGAGGATCCCGTTCTCCGACAGGATCACCCGCCAGGCATAGACCCGGACGAGGTAGCTCGCCCAGAGGGGCAGGAGGACGGCGATCGTGAGGAACGCGCGCCGTCGGGGCGAGGCGACGCGGGCCATGTAGTAGGCGATCGGGAAGGCGATGACGGCGTCACAGATGGTGACGACAGCGGCGACGGTGACGGTCCGCAGGATGATCAGCTGGTAGACCGGCTTGTCGATGATCCGCTGGAAGTTGTCGAGCCCGAACTGGTGGACGATCTCGCCGTTCTCGAGGTGCCAGAAGGCGGCCACGAGGAGTACGGCGAGCGAACCGAGGTAGACGACCCCGAAGGCCGCGAGCGGCGGCAGGAGCAGGCCGCCGAGCTGGAATCTCGGGTGGCGGTGCAGCCAGTTGAAGAACTGTCGCCTCGGCCCTGCGTGAGGCGGGGTGCCCGCGGCGACGACCGGCGGCGCGGTCATCGCCGACCGGCGCCGGTGCGGGCGGCACCTGCCGACGTCATCACGCCTCGGCCCACCGTGAGTGGAAGGCCGGCGCCGTGGTGGCGCCGGCCTTCGATCGCTTCGACTCGCTCAGGCTCAGCCGCCCTTCACGTCCGTCCAGGCCTGGAGCCACTGGTCGTAGGGGATGCACGTTGTGCCGCGGGTGTCCCCACAGTTCGCTGACGGTGTCTTCCAGAAGGCGATCTTGTCGTAGAAGTTGAGATCCGTGACGTGATACGCCTGGCAGAAGTTCGGGATCGAGTACGAGCCCGCGCCACCCGGCTTGTCGAGGATGTCGCAGGCCTTCGGATTGGCGGGGGCCTCGCCGAAGTACTCGGCCACCTGGGCCTGGACCTGTGGCGTGATCATCCAGGCCATCCACTTGAGCATGCAGTTGGGGTGCTTGGCGGTGCTCGACAGCATCCACGTGTCGGCCCAGCCGGTCATCCCCTCGCTGGGGACCACGGCCGCGACCTTCACGCCGCTGGCGAGCAGGGCGTTGGTCTGGTACTGCCAGGTCGTCCCGAGGAGGGACTGGCCGTTGGTGAAGTTGTCGATCTCGTCCGAATACGAGGTCCAGTACTTGCCGACGAACTGGTGCTGGGCCTTGAGCAGCGCGATCGCGGCGTCGAACTGCGGCTGGGTCAGCTCGTACGGGTCGGTGATGCCGAGGTCCGGCTTGTGGTCGGCAAGGTAGAGGGCCGCGTCGGCGATGTAGATCGTGCCGCCGTAGTCGGTGACCTTGCCGGGATACTTCGCCGCCTCGGCCGGATCGAACACCGCGCTCCAGCTGATCGGTGCCGGGTTCACCTTGTCGGTCCGGTACATGAGGGTGTTGCCGCCCCAGCCGTGGGACACGCCGTAGTGGACCCCGTTGACCGTGTTGTGGGGCGGGCTCTGCAGGAAGTCCGACAGGTCCTTGAAGTCGGGGAAGAGGCTCGGGTCGACCGGTGCGATCTCACCAGCTTCGATGAGTCGGTTCGATGCGTCGCCGGAGGCCGAGACGCCGTCGTACTGGCCGTGGCCCTGGGTCATCAGGGTGTACATGTCATCCGAGGTGTCGGCCGTCTTGGCGTTCACCTTGCCGCAGTCCGGGTTGGCCTGCTCGAACGGGTGGACCCAGTCGTATTCCTTGACGTTCGCGCCCGACTCCGCGTAGCCGGCCCAGATGACGATGTCGAGCTCGCCCTCGCCGGGTCCGATCGAGGCGATCGGGGTGGGCCCGGACGGTGCCGCCGCTGAGGCAGGGGCGCTGCCGCTGGCGGCCGCCTGCGAGGCCGGCGCCGATGCCGGCGCCTGGCTGGCGGGCGCTGCCGGACTGGGACTCGGCGTGGCCGAGCTTGAACAGGCTCCGGCGATCACGGCCAGGCTGGCCATGACCCCGAGCAGCGATCGAGTCCTCATGCTCCTCCTCCCCTCCCGTCAGCCGTTGACGGCGAGATTGTGCTGCCGCTGCCAGATCAGGCGAACGGCCCTGCCCTGCGATGCGAGTGCTTCCATCGATGACGTGGTGAGGTTCTGGCTGGTCACGACGAGCTGGCCGCCGGCGTCGAGGTCGACGACGTAGCGTGTGTCGGAACCGAGGTAGACGACGGTCCGGATCGTCCCGAGGGCGGTCGACTCAGCGGCGCCGACCGCGTCGGACGGGTCGCCGAGGCGGATCTTCTCGGGCCGGACGGTGAATGTCCCGTCCTGGCCGACGATGGACCGCGCGGCATCACCGGTCAGGAGGTTCGAGGTCCCGACGAAGCCGGCCACGAAGGCCGTCGCCGGTCGCTCGTAGACCTCGGCCGGGCTGCCGACCTGCTCGATGCGGCCCTGGTTGAACACGGCGAGGCGATCGCTCATCGCGAGCGCCTCCTCCTGGTCGTGGGTCACGTAGATGAAAGTGATGCCGACCTCGAGCTGGATCGCCTTCAGTTCGATCTGCATCTCCTCGCGGAGCTTGAGGTCGAGCGCCCCGAGGGGCTCGTCGAGCAGGAGGACCCTGGGCCGGTTCACGAGGGCGCGGGCGAGGGCGACCCGTTGCCGCTGGCCGCCCGATAGCTGCGACGGCTTGCGCCCCTCGTAGCCCTCCAGACGGACCATCCGGAGCGCGTCGGCGGCCCGCCGCCGTCGCTCCGCGTCGGGGACCTTCTTGACCATGAGGCCGTACTCGACGTTCCGGCCGACGGTCATATGGGGGAACAACGCGTAGTCCTGGAAGACCGTGTTGACGTCGCGGGCGAACGGCGGCTGCGTCGACACGTCGATGCCGTGGAGGAGGATCCGCCCCGCCGTCGGCAGCTCGAAGCCGGCGATCATCCGCAGGGTCGTCGTCTTCCCCGAGCCGGACGGGCCGAGCATCGAGAAGAACTCGCCGTCTCTCACGTCGAGGTCGATCCTGGCCACGGCGACGACCTCGCCGAAGCGCTTCTCGACGCCCTGGAGGCTGACCGCGATCGTCCGGGCGGGGTCCTTCGACGAAGCGGACATCTCGGCGACGGCCACGGCGGGAGCGGTCACGCGATACCTCGGAACGGGTCGCTTCCTGGCGCTCGGTCGATCGCGCTCGGTCGTGTCACGCTCGGACGCCGGGCGCTCGCTCGGTCCTCGGCCGCGGCGTCCTCCGGGATGCCCGCCTCGGGCCTGGACTGCCGCGGATCGCCCGCATGCTGCGGCGTCGAGGCGGGGGTGTCAAGGAGGATGCCGGGCCACGGGACGGGGGTCGGCCACATCCGCCGTAGACTCGGCCGGATGCCGCCCCGACCGACCGCCGCCGGCCGCTTCCCGCTCGCCCGGCCGGTGCCCCGGGCGTGGGTCCGACGACGCCGTCCGGCGGGCATCGGCGTCGCGGGCTGCGTCGCGGGGTGCCTCGCCGCCGCGATCGCCCTCGGCGCGTGCGACGCGGCTGCTCCGGCGGTCACGCCGGTCCCCGTCGCGGGCACGGCGAGCCATCCCCGGGAGCTCAACATCATCGCCCGCGAATATGGCTTCGCTCCGGCCGTCGTCTACCTCGTGCCGGGCGAGACAGTGTCCATCCACCTCGTGAATGCGGGGCTCGAAACGCACGAGGCGGTGATCGGCGATGCCGCGACCCAGGCCGCCTGGGAGTCTGCCGAGGCGGCCGTCGCCGGCGCTCCGCCCGGACCGACGCCGCTCGTGTCGGTCGCTCCGGGTACGCCCGCCATCCGGCTCGTTGCCACATCCGGCCAGCGGGTCGACGCGACCTGGACGGTCCCCGTCGGCGGCCCGGCGCTCATCGTCGGCTGCCACATCCCGGGCCACTGGGCCGCCGGGATGCAGGCCCCGGTCGCCTTCGCCGCGCCGTCACCGTGACGATCCCGGCCGTCGCCGTGCGGGCGGTGGTACGCTCCGGTACGCTCCCTGTGCGACGGCCCGGCGGCCGACGGGCGGGGCGTCGACCGGACCCGGCGAGGCGGGTGAGCGCGGAGGAAACCTGATCCATGGCCTACGTCATCGCCGAGCCGTGCATCGACGTGCTCGACATCTCGTGCGTCTCGGTCTGCCCGGTCGACTGCATCCACTACGAGGAAGGCACCGACCGTAAGCTCTTCATCGACCCCAACGAGTGCATCGACTGCGGCGCCTGCGAGCCGGAGTGTCCGGTGAACGCCATCTTCCCGGAGGAGTCGTTGCCGGCCGAGTGGGTCAAGTACACGGCGATCGATGCGATCTGGTACACGGATCGGGCTGCCGCCCGAGCCGGAGTCGACGCCGAGAAACCGCGCTGATCCGACACCCGGATCGGGCCCCGACGGGACGACCCGGGGCACGCGCGACGGCCAGGTGAGGCCCCGCGACTAGAATCCGCCCATGCGGATCGTCTCCCTCCTCCCATCGGCGACCGAGATCGTCTGCGCCCTCGGGCTGAGCCGCCAGCTCGTCGGGGTGACCCACGAGTGCGACTTCCCCGCCGAGGCCCGCCGCAAGGCGGTCATGACCCGCCCGACCCTCGACCTCGACGGCGCGTCGAACGCCGCCATCGACCGTCGCGTCCGGGCCGCGGTGGCGAGCGGGGCGCCGCTGTACGAGATCGACGAGGCGGCCCTCCGTCGCGCCAGGCCGGATCTCATCCTTACCCAGGAGCTCTGCCACGTCTGTGCGCCGAGCTACGCGTCGGTCCAGGAGCTCGCCCACGCGATCAGCCCGGACATCGCGGTCCTGTCCCTCGAGCCCACGAGCATCGAAGGCATCTTCAATTCGATCACGACCGTCGGGGCGATGACGGAGACGGAGCGGCGGGCCATCGCCCTCCTCGGTCGTCTCCGCGGACGCCTCGGCCGGATCGAGCAGAAAGTCGAGAAGGCGCGGACGGCCGGCCACCGTCCCCTCCGGGTCGTCGGGCTCGAGTGGCTGGATCCGCCGATGGTCGTCGGTCACTGGGTCCCCGAGCAGATCCGCCGGGCCGGCGGCTGGGACCTCCTCGGGACGGACGGGGAGGCGTCGACCCGGACGACGTGGAACGCCATCCGCGACGTCGAGCCGGACATGCTCCTCCTCATGCCTTGCGGCTACGGCCTCGCCGAGACGATCCGTGAGTTCGGGCGCCTTCGCCGGCCGAAGTTCTGGGCCGACATCGTGGCGGTCCAGCGCCAGAACGTGATCGCTCTCGACGGCTCGGCCTACTTCAGCCGTCCCGGGCCGCGGGTAGTCGACGGCATCTCGCTCCTCGCCGAGGTCTTCGATCCGAACCGGTTCGTCGACGTCTCGCCGCCGATGAGCTGGGAGCCGATCCCGGTCTGACCGACCGGACCGGACCCCGACGGCATGCCCTTCCGCGCGGACTTCTCGTGCCTGTGGTGCGGCCGGCCGCACACGGTCCGGGATCGGGACGACCTCGAGGGCTGGGCCCAGCTCTGTCCCGACTGCCTCGGTCGAGCCGGCGACAACCCGTTCCTTCGCTTCCGGCTGCGGGACGCCATCGCCGAACGGGCCGGCGCGAGCGGCACCCCACCGCTCGCCGCGGTGGTCGTCGCGCCGGAGGATCCAGGCGCCGCCATCGCGGCCGCCGAGGCCGATGCCGCCCGACGCCGACGCAGCCGAGGCCGACGCGCGATGCTCGCCGACGCGGCGCCGACGCCGACGCCGCGATGCTCGCCTACTACGAGGCGAGGGCGCCGGAGTACGACGACTGGTACCTCCGCCGCGGCCGCTACGCTCGTGGTCCGATCGACGATATGGCGTGGCAGGTCGATCTCGATGCCGCGACCCGCTGGCTCGACGAGCTGCCGATCGGCGGCGACATCGTCGAGCTTGCCGCCGGGACCGGCTGGTGGTCGCCGCTCCTGGCCTCCAAGGGCCGCCTGTGGTGCTACGACGGAGCGCCGGCTCCCCTGGAGCGGGCTCGCGAGCGGCTCGTCGCTCACGGATTGCGTGCCCACCTCCACGTCCGGGACGCCTGGGCGGAGCCGGACGCGCTCGTCGATGTCCTCTTCACCGGCTTCTGGCTGAGCCACCTGCCGCGGGCCCGCCTCGGAGCGTTCCTCGGCGTCGTCCACCGCTGGCTCCGACCGGGAGGCCGGTTCGTCTTCGTCGACTCGCGCTTCGATCCAGCCTCGTCGGCCGTCGACCACGCTCCGCGACCGGACCAGGAGACGATGGTCCGGCGGCTCGACGATGGCCGGAGCTTCACGATCCCCAAGGTCTACTACGACCCCGCCGAGCTCGAGGCCGCCCTTCGTGCCGCGGGGTTCTCCGCGGCGACGGTCGGGACGACCGATCGGTTCTTCCTCCTCGGCTCCGCAACGAGCTGACTGCCGGAGACGCCCTCAGAGGGCGAAAATCGGGCCCGATATCCGACCGGTCCACGGTCGGGCGTCGGTATACTCCCGGCCATGTCCCCCCTGACCGACCGGACCATCGCGACCGTCGGCTCCGGCGTCATGGCCGAGGCGATGATCGCCGGCCTCCTCCGGGGCGAGCTCGTCGAAGCCCGCCAGGTCGTCGCCAGTCACCCCCGGGCCGAACGTCGCGACGCCCTCGCGGGCCAGTACGGCATCCGCGTCACCGCCTCGAACGTCGAAGCGATCGCCGACGCCGACGTCGTCGTCCTCGCCATCAAGCCCCAGATGCTCGCCCGGGTCGGGCGCGAGATCGGCCCGAGCCTCCGCGACGGCCAGCTCGTCCTGTCGGTCATCGCCGGCGCGACCACCACCGCACTGACCGGATTCCTCGGTCACGACCAGGTGGTCCGCAGCATGCCGAACACGCCGGCCCGCCTCGGGCGGGGGATGACGGTCTGGTATGCGACTCCCGCCACGACCGACGAGCAGCGCGGTCAGGCGAGCACGCTCCTGCGGGCCCTCGGCCACGAGCTCGAGGTCGATGACGAACGGTTCGTCGCCATGGCCACCGCGGTCAGCGGGACCGGCCCGACATACGTCTTCCTCGTGATGGAGGCGCTCATCGACGCGGCCGTCCATCTCGGCTTCCCGCGCCATGTCGCCCACGACCTCGTCGTCGAGACGCTCGAGGGCAGCACCCACTTCGCCAAGCAGTCGGGCGACCATCCGGCCGTGCTCCGCAACATGGTGACGTCCCCCGGCGGCACGTCCGCGGCGGCCCTCCACGAGCTCGAGTCGGGGCGACTGCGGACCGTCCTCTCCGAGGCCGTCTGGGCGGCCTACCGACGGACGGTCGAGCTCGGCGACGAACTCGAAGCCACGGTCGACCGCGAGCCGGGCGGCCGGTGACGCTGGCCCCGCTCGGCACCGGTGCGCCGGCGGCCCCGGACGGCGAACCCCGCGATCCCGCGGCCGGCGAGGTGGACCTCCGGCGGGCGCCCCTGGCGACGGTCCGGACGATCGACTTCCGGGCCGTGGATCGGGACTTCCTGGCCGATGAACGGGCGATGTGGTCGCGCTTCTCCGCGACGTGGGCCGGCCTCGACGACGCCGCATGGCGCTACCCGGGAGCCGCCCCTTCGGATGCCGGTGGGCCGGACTGGTCGTACCTCGATCACGTCGCCCATGTCGCCGCCTGGCAGGAGCTCGCCCTCGACTACATCGCCCTCGCCGTCGATGGGGCGCCGTGGCCGACCGACGCCGACTTCGAGGGCGGCGATTTCGACCGCTACAACGAGCGACTTCGCGACCCATGGGCGGCCATCGAGCCGGCCGCGATCCGGGATCGCATCACCGACTCGCATGACCGGTTGGTCGAGCTCGTCGCCCAGCTGCCGATGGAGACGATCCGCTCGGACGCGGCCTGGGAGTGGGTCTATCTCGTCCTCCACGGCCATCAGCTCGACCACCTCACCCTGCTCGAGCCGTGGGCGGGCACGCTCCGCGCCCGCCAGGCCGAGGGCGATCCGTTCCCCCTGGCCGGGTCCGACACGCTGGCCGACCCGGCCGCGCCGATCGCCTCGTTCTGGGCAGCCGAGGCCTCGATCGGCCGGCTGTTCGACGAGACGGTCCGACCGGTCCCGGCCGATGCCTGGGAGATCGCAGGGCCGACCGAGGGCTGGACGCTGAAGGATCATGTCGGCCACCTCGCTGCCTGGTTCGTCGAGGCAGCCGAGGCCCTCGACGATCACCGCCGCCGTCGGCGGCTGGCGACCCGGGCCGCCGGAAGGGGTGGACGCCTGGAACGCCGCGGCGGTCGTCCGGGACCGCCGGTTCACGCCGGCCGAGACGCTGGACCGATTCGCAGCCGGTCGGGCCAGGCTGTCGGCGGCGATCCGGGCCCTGTCGCCCGACGACCTCCGCGATCCGGAAGGCTGGAGCTGGGCGTACGAGGACCTGCACGGTCATGTCCGCGCCCACCTCGCCATGATCGGCCCGTGGTGCGCCCGGATCGGCTGGCCGAGCGAAGGGGGAGGGAGCTGATGGCGGACGAGCCGACGACGGGGACGAACGCATCGCCCGACGGCGGGAAGGGGCGGCCGACCGGCGATCCGCTCACGATCGAGCACCTCGTGGCCGTCGAGCCGCCGCGCGAGTTCCGCCTCGACCCCCGTGGTCGGACGCTTGCCTTCACGGCCGAGGCGGCCGGCGCCCGCCAGCTGTTCACGATGCCGCTCCGCGGCGGGACGCCGACCCAGCTGACGGCCTCGGAGAAGGCCGTCTCCGACCCGCAGTGGTCGCCCGACGGACGGCGCCTCGCCTACGTCCGCGACACGGCGATCCGCCTCATCGACGCCGATGGGTCGAGGACGACGATCGTGACCGACCACCCGGCCGGCAACACCGCCCCGCGCTGGTCGCCCGACGGGCGGCGCCTCGCCTTCATCTCCCGCCGCCGCGGCTGGGCCCAGGTGTGGGTCGTCGACGCGCCGATCCCCCGCCGCGGCCGGCCGGCGGCGGCTCCGAAGCCGCCCGAACCGCGCCCCGTGACCGCCGCCGGCCTCGACGTCGACGAGTACGAGTGGTCCCCCGACGGGGAGTCGCTGGCCATCGCGGCGCAACGCGGCCGCTCCGTCCGGCACGCCTCGCGCATCTCGATCACCCGTGTCTCCGACGGCACCGACGAGCTCGTCGGGACCGGTTCGGACTGGGAATGCGGCCCGCACTGGCTGCCCGACGGCGGGCTGCTCTTCCTGTCCGACGCCGACGGCTGGTTCCAGGCGGTCCACCTCTCGGCCGACCGGACGACCCGCCTCGTGCTCACGAGCGGGGGCATGGAGCACGGGGAGCCGAGCGGCGCGTACGGCTACGCCGCCC
The DNA here is from genome assembly GCA_963745405.1 of uncultured Chloroflexia bacterium. GTDB lineage: Bacteria > Chloroflexota > Limnocylindria > Limnocylindrales > CSP1-4 > C-114. The sequence goes on from CAVUWY010000002.1 coordinate 1,606,838, forward strand.
TGCCCTCACCCGACGGGAGCCGCTTCGCCCACATCGCCGTCCACGATGGGTACGTCGACCTCGTCGTCGCGCCGGTCGCCGGCGGCGCGCCGGCCAAGCGCGGCCGGGGTCGCCCGCCGAAGGTGCCCCGGTCCACCGTGCCCGCCGGCACGCCGATCCAGCCCTGGCAGGGCGTCTGGCGCTCGGTCGGCTGGCTGCCCGATGGAGCCTGGGTCGCCGCGGTCGGTGAGAGCCCGACCCGGCCTCAGGACCTGTGGCTCCTGCCCGTCCCCGGTGTCGCACCGGACGGGTCGCGGCCCCGCCGGCTTACCGACTCGCTGCCGGCCGTCCTCGCTCCGGCCGTCGCCCGATTCATCGCCGGCGAGCGGGTCGCGATAGCAGCCCGCGACGGGCTGCGGCTCGAGGCGACCCTGTGGCGGCCAACGACGGCCACCGGTCGACGCGGCGGGAAACGGGCCGCCACGGTGATCTTCGTCCACGGCGGCCCGACGGCCCAGGCGTTCCGCAACTGGCATCCCTTCAAGCAGCTCCTCGTCCGTGAGGGGTTCGCCCTGCTCGACCTGGATTTCCGCGGCTCGACCGGCCACGGCCGGGCGTTCCGCGAGGCCAACATGGACGAGTGGGGCCATGCCGACGTGTTCGACATCGTCGATGCCGGCCGCTGGGTCCAGGCCCAGTCGTGGTCGGACGGCCGGCTCGGGATCTGGGGCGGGTCGTACGGCGGCTACATGGTCCTGTGCGCGCTCGTCGAGGAGCCCTCGATGTGGCGGGCCGGCGTCGACCTGTACGGCGACTCGGAGATCGCCGAGAGCTATCGCCACGGCGACCGGCCGGGCCGGATCGACCTCGAACGGCAGATGGGAGAACCCGACGACCCCACCCGCCAGCCGTCGTTCCGCCGCGGCTCGCCGGTCTACCGGGCCGAGCGGATCGAGGCGCCGCTGCTGATCCTCCACGGCCGCAAGGACCGCCGCGTCGTGCCGCTCATGACCGAGAAGATGGTCGAGGCGCTCGAGATCGAGGGGAAGTTCCACGAGGTCCATTGGTACGACGACGAGGGCCACGGCTGGCAGGCCCGGGACAACCGGCGCGATGCCTTCAGCCGGATCCGGGACTTCCTCCGCCGCCACGTCCTCGACGGCTCGCCCGAGCCTCCCGCCTGACCGGTCGGGGCCCGGCTAGGGCGAGGGCTCGCCGTCCCCCGTGCTCGCCGCCAGGCGGGCGCGACGGCCGACGCGACGCGACCGGCGGGTCACGCGTCCGGCGGTCCGCGGTCCCGGGCCTCCGCTCGTCGCATCGGCCGGATCGACCGAGATCACGCTGATCGAGCCGTCGACCTCGAGGACGGCGAGATGGACCTGGTCGAGTCGTTCGATGCCGTGCTCGCGGAGCGCCGTCGTGAGCTCGTCGTGCGGTATCTCCTCCTCCCCCAGGGCCTTCTCGTCAAGGACCCCGTCCGTCACGAGGATCCGGGCCTGCCCGACGAGCGCGTGCTCGACCCGCTCGGACCGACTGCTCAGGTACTGGACCACTCGGGCGAGGCCGAGGACCACGATGGTCGCGACGATGCCGCCGAGGAGCGTGTCGTTCTGGCCGACCATGGCGTTCTGGACGGCATTGGCGACGATGAGGAGGACGACGAGGTCGGGCGTCGTGAGCTGGCCCACCTCGCGCTTGCCACCCAGGCGGAGGGCGATGACCAGGAAGATGTAGATGATCGCCGAGCGGATGGCGACACTGATGAGCCCGGAGCCGAGATCGGGGATGTCGGTGATGTCCGGCACGAGCGGGAGTCTAGTCCCAGCCCCGCCCGGATGTACCATCGCCCGCGATGACCGCCGCGTCGACCCTGCGCGAGCTGCCCGACCGGGCGCTCCGGGCGACGTTCCTCGGCCTCTCCCGGCGTCGATCCCTCGGCCGGCTCGCGACCCGCCTCCCCATCACCCGGGCGATGGTCGCCCGGTTCGTCGCCGGCGAGACGCTCGACGAGGCGCTGCCGGTCCTCGAGCAGCTCCGGGCGGCGGGGTTGCGGACGACCGTCGACCTGCTCGGCGAGTCGGTGTCCGCTCCCGCCGCCGCGTCGGCCGCGGCCGACGGCTACCTCGATACCCTCGACGCGCTCGCCGCCAGGGACCTCGACCGCAACGTCAGCGTCAAGCTCAGCCAGATGGGTCTCCTCCTCGACCCGGCCATCGCGACCGCCAACGTCCGCCGCATCGTCGAGCGGGCGACCGAGCACGATGCGTTCGTCCGGATCGACATGGAGGACCACACGGCGACCGATGCGACACTGGCGATCTGGCGGAGCGTCCGGCCGTCGGACCGGACGCACGGTGACGCCGGGGTCGTGATCCAGGCGGCCCTGCGACGGAGCGTCGCGGACCTCGAGGCCATCGTCGCGGAGGCGGGCCGGGTCCGGCTCTGCAAGGGCGCCTACCGCGAGCCGGCGACCGTCGCCTTCGGTTCTCGACAGGACATCGATGCGGCCTACGAGACGCTCATGGAGCGGCTCCTCCGCGACGGTGAGTTCCCGGCCCTGGCGACCCACGACGAGCGGCTCATCGGGCGGGCCGTCGCCTTCGTCCGGGAGCACCAGATCCCCCGCGACAGGTTCGAATTCCAGATGCTCTACGGGGTCCGGCGCGATCTCCAGCAGCAGCTTGTCGCAGCCGGCTACGGGGTCAGGGTCTACGTGCCGTTCGGGACCGAGTGGTATCCGTACTTCATGCGCCGGCTGGCCGAGCGTCCGGCCAACGTCGCATTCGTCCTGCGCAGCGTCATGTCGGAGGGTCGCCGGGGCACGCGCCGGCCGGATTGAGCGCCGGCCGGATCGATCGCCGGTCAGAAAAGGCGCCGGACGGATCGAGCGCAGGTCGGATCGAGCGCCGGCCGGATCGAGCGCCGGCCGGATCGAGCGCCGGTCGGATCGATCGCCGGTCAGAAAAGGCGCCGGACGCGACGAGACCGCCGGGCGAGCCGACGGTCTCGTGCCTGCGGTTGGCGGCCCGAGGGCCGAGCCGCTAGATCCAGCGCCGCCCGGCCTCGAGAACGAATGCCGAGCTGGCGAGCGCGCCCAGGGCCAGGAGGACGCGGAACGCCTGCGCCTTGAACAGGACTGTCATCGCGAACCTGTCTTCCTGTTCCCCAGGGTGAGAGCCCCGATCGCCCGAGGGCGTCGGTGCCGTGGTGAATTGCGCCAGGTCCGCGTTCACATCTCCACCTCTGTTCGGCCTGCATCGCGGTTCCGGCAGCCGGGCGGTCTCCGTTCCCACCCCGGAGATCCCTGGCTTTGCGACCCCGCCTTGCGACGGGTGTGCCCTGGACGAGACTGCGACGGGAAGCGACACCGCTTCCAGGCTGGGCACGGTAGACCGACTCCGCGCCGGACCCAATAGCCGATTGGTACTGGGTGGGTACTGGTCGCCGAGGTCGAGACGCGACCACCCCCGCTAGCGCGGAGCGGTCGCCGCCGTCGAGGAGCCCCGCCGAGCATGCATCCCGGCCGCCACCGCGACCGCGATGCCGATGCCGATGAGCACGTCGCCGACCGAGAACACGTTGGCGAGGGGCAGCCAGCTGGGCAGGGCGAACCGGTCGACGAGCCAGGGGAGGGCCGGGTCGACGACCCGCGCGTCGAACGCCGCGCTCGTCTCGGGCCCGAGGCCGGCCGCCGCGAGCGCCTCTGGCGTCGCCGGCATGACGCCGCCGTTGGCGAGGATCGCCAGGAGGTTGAGACCGGCCCCGACCGCCACGACCGGCAGGCCCGTCAGCCGGATGTTGCGGACCACGACTCCCAGGACCACCACGGTCGAGCCGACGTAGAGGCCGATGGCGAGCGGTTGCGCTCCGGCGAGCGCATCGGCGACCGGCGGGAAGAACAGCACGAGCTGCACGACGACCGCAGCGAAGGCGAGCCACGCCCAGGAGAACCGGATGTCGCCGAGCCGCTCGATCCGGCCGCCGGTCAGCCGGCCGACGACGAGGCCGACGACGACGGCGTAGAGGATGAACATCGGGGCCAGTGTGGGGCCGCGTTACCCGGCTCGCCGGTCCGCAGCTCCGGCGGACCCCGCCGAGCGCGTCCGCCGGCGCGGTCTCGGCCGGTCGGGCAGGGCGACGAGCGTCTCCTCGCGATGGAGGGCCGGCCCGTCGAGGATGCCACCGAGCGCGGCCGGGTCCATGGGCCGGGCGTAGAGGTAGCCCTGGCCGAAGCGGCAGCCGAGGTCCCGCAGCGGCCGGATCTGGTCGGCCCGCTCGATCCCCTCGGCGATGACCTCGAGGCGAAGGGCCTGGCCGAGCTCGATGATGGCGCGGACGAGGACCGGCCCCTCGCGCCCGGCCCCGAACCCGTCGACGAAGGAGCGGTCGATCTTCAGGATGTCGACCGGGAAGCGGTCGAGGTAGCTGAGCGACGAATAGCCCGTCCCGAAGTCGTCGATGGCGAGGCGGATCCCGTTGGCTCGCAGCTGGGCGAGCTTCTCGATCGTCGATGCGGTGTGCTGCATGAGCACGCTCTCGGTGATCTCGAGGGTCAGCGATCCCGGATCGATGCCGGACTCGCCGATGGCCGCCAGGACGTGGAGGACGAGGTCCGGGTCCTGGAACTGGCGGGCCGACAGGTTGACGCTCATGCCGAACGTGCGAAGGCCGACCTGCTCCTGCCAGCGGCGGGCCTGGCGACACGCCTCCTCCATGACCCAGCGGCCGATGGGCACGATCTGGCCCGTCTCCTCCGCGAGCGAGATGAAGTCGCCCGGCATGAGGAGTCGATGGCCGGTCGGATGCCAGCGGACGAGGGCCTCGACCCCGACGATGGTGCCGCTGTCGAGCTCGACGATCGGCTGGTACTGGAGACGGAGCTCGCCGCGTTCCACGGCATGAGGGATGAGCGCCTCGAGCTCCGTGCGCTCGGCGATCCCGTCGCGCATCCGGGCCTGGAACAGCTCGTGCCGGCCCTTGCCGGCGCTCTTGGCCCGGTACATCGCGAAGTCGGCGTTACGGAGCAGGTCGTCGGCCGCTTCGGTCCCGGCGATCGAGACGGCGATGCCGACGCTGGCGCCGACGATGGCGTCGACGTCACCGAGCCGGATCGGGGCACGGACGGCATCGATGAGCCGGCCCGCCACGAGCTCGGCGTCGGCCGGACCGCCGATGTCCTCGAGGAGGACGGCGAATTCGTCGCCGCCGAGGCGAGCGGCGGTATCGCCCGGCCGCAGCACCCGGGCGAGGCGCTCCGAGACGGTCTGGAGCAGGATGTCGCCGGCGGCGTGGCCGAACCGGTCGTTGACCGTCTTGAAGTCGTCGAGGTCGAGGAAGAGGACTCCGAGCGACGTCGCGGTCCGGGCGCTGCGGGCGAGGGCGTGCTCGACCCGATCGCCGAAGAGGCCACGATTGGCGAGCCCGGTCAGGCCGTCGTGGAAGGCCTGGTGGCGGAGCTCTTCGTAGAGCCGGGCGTTGTCGAGCGCCATCGCCGCCTCGTCGGCCAGCGATCGGGCCAGCTCAAGCGTCCGCTGGGAGAACGGGCGAGGCTCGTTCGAGTAGAGCTCGACGGTGCCGATGGCGGTTCCCCGGGCGATGAGCGGCAACATCGCCATCGACCGCATCCCGATCGAGCGCAGGTAGGCCGACCTCGGCGGGATCGGCGGTCGGATCGTCGATCGCTACCCGGAGCTCGCCGCCGGTGTCGAGCAGGCGCCGCGTCGCCGGATATTCGGCGAGCGGATAGGCCTCGTCGATGAAGGAGCGCCGACGGCGCGGGTAGTAGCCGTAGGTGAGGACGCGGTCGCCGGCCCGATCCCAGTAGCAGATGCCGGACTCGGCCGCCCCCGTCGAGACGGCGAGGTGCTCCGCCATGAGGTCGCCGATGCGGAGCGGGTCCATCGTCTGGGCGAGGTCGCTCGAAAGGGCGGCCAGGCTGCCGAGCTCGTGGGCGGCACCCTTGAGGCGGCTGCTGAACTGCCAGACGAGGAACAGCAGCAGTCCGAAGGCGAGGCCCATCGAGAACAACTGGAGGCCGGCCGCCACGGGCGCCGGCAGCGGGGCCGTCTCGGGCATGACGAGGCCCATGAGGACGACGAAGACGCCGGCCAGCCAGGTCGCCCCGAGGAACCAGCGAAGCGGCCGATCGTCGAGGTAGGGCAGGACGATGACCGCCGGCAGGATCGCCGCCACCGTCAGCTCGGCCACGACGGCGGGCTGGAGGATCGCGCAGGCACCGATGATCAGGAGGACGCCGAGCGCGGTCCGCAGGACGAAGGGGACGATCGTCGCCGACTTCGTGAGCTGTTGACGGTCGATCACGAGCCAGATGCCGAAGCAGGCGAGGCCCGCCGCCGTGATGCCGATCTGCGGGTAGGGGAAGACGAGGAACGTCAGCGTCTCCATCAGCGCGAATGTCAGGACGACGGCGATGAGGACGCGAACGAACCGCTCGAGCTGGACGGTCGGCTCCGTCCCGACCCGTGAGCTGGAACGATTCATGCGGCGGCCGGGGTCATCCGGGGACCACGGTCATGCGGCGGCGAGGGCGCTGGCGAAGGGCACCTGGACGAACTCCGGGTTTCGAGTCGGGATCCGCTCGCAGCGTCGCCGGGCCGGTGCCCGGGCGCAACCGTCCGATGGTCCTAGGCGAGCGTCCCGCGCAGCTGCTCGACGTGTCCCTCGAGGTGGCCGACGACGTTGATCTCGAGGACATCGGCGATCGTCAGCCGGCCGCGGGTCGGGTGGATGCCGGCCCGAGCAAGGTCCTCCGGCGACAGCGTCCCGAGCCACGGCTCATAGCGATCGACGCCGGCGTCGATCCGGGCGAACAGCTCCCGGATCGGGAGGGTCCGGTCCCGTCCGATCGTCAGGGTCCGGATGGGGTCGTCGGCGACCCGGCCGAACGGCGGTTCGTTCCCGTCAAGGATCCGCTCGATCTCGCCCCGCCAGTAGGGCAGCATCTCGGCGACGTGGGTGAGCGTCTCGCGCGGCCCCCAGCTCGCCTCGGGTTCGGTCCCGAAGTGCTCCGCGAGCGGCCACGGCTGGCGAGCCTCGACCGGGGAACGGAGGTCTCGCATGGCCGTGGCCGCGGCCGTGAGGCGGGCCGCGAAGGAGCTGGCGGAGTCGGTCATCGCGGCCTCCCGGGATCCCGACGGCTGGGCGTCGGGTGGCTTGACGGTGGATGGGCTCGTTCCATACTGGCCACAACCGCGCGTGCCTCGAAGTGTGGCACGCCCTCCGCCCCTCGCGCCATGGCGCGCTGCATGGAGGTAGCTCCGATGACCCAGACCCTGCCGCCGGCGGGTCGTCCGCCCGCGCCTGCTTCGTCCGATCAGGGCGCCGCGAACCAGGCCGGCGCCCACCTAAACCGCGACGCCTACGCAGAGGCCCAGGATTTCCTGCCCCTCAACGGCGTGGATCACATCGAGTTCTGGGTCGGCAACGCACGCCAGGCGTCGGCCTACTACCGGGCCCTCTGGGGCTTCACTCCCATCGCCTACAGCGGCCTCGAGACGGGGATCCGCGACCGGGCGAGCTACGTCATGCGCCGCGATGACATCACCTTCGTGTTCACCGCGCCGCTCACGCCCGATGGCGAGGTGGCTGACCACGTCCGGCGGCATGGCGACGGGGTCCGCGACATCGCCTTCTCGGTCGACGACGCGACCTCCTCCTGGCACGAGACGACGTCGCGCGGCGCGGTCTCGGCCGTGGAGCCGGTCGAGCTCGACGGTGGCGAGGACGGCGTCCTCCGCCGTTCGGCGGTGTTCACCTACGGCGAGACCCGCCACTCGTTCATCGACCGGCGCGACTACCACGGCGTGTTCGCCCCCGGCTACCGACGGGTCAAGAATCCGGCCCGGGCGGCCGAGGGACTGAGCCTCCTCGAGGTCGACCACTGCGTCGGCAACGTCGGCCTCGGCGAGATGGACCGCTTCGTCGATTTCTACCGGGACGTGTTCGGCTTCAGCCAGCTGATCCACTACGACGACAAGGTCATCCACACCGAGTACTCGGCCCTCATGTCGAAGGTCATGACCAACGGCAACGGGAGGATCAAGTTCCCCATCAACGAGCCGGCGACCGGCAAGAAGAAGAGCCAGATCCAGGAGTTCCTCGACTGGTACCTGACTCCCGGCTGCCAGCACATCGCCCTGCGGACCGACGACATCGTCACGACCGTCCGCGGCCTGCGCGACAACGGCGTCGAGTTCCTCGGCCTGCCGCACGAGTACTACGCGACCCTGGCCGACCGCGTGGGCGATGTCGGGGTCCCCATCGAGACGCTGGAAGAGCTCGGCATCGAGGCCGATCGCGACGAGGAGGGCTACCTCCTCCAGATCTTCACCCGCCCGGTCCAGGACCGGCCGACGTTCTTCTTCGAGATCATCGAGCGCCACGGCTCGCGCGGCTTCGGGGTCGGCAACTTCAAGGCCCTCTTCGAGGCGATCGAGCGCGAGCAGGCCAAGCGCGGCAACCTCTAGGCGCAGCGCCTGGCGCCGTGGAGGTCCGGTCAGCGGGCAAGAGCGAAGATCGCTCGTGCGCCGGTCAGGTCCTTGAGCTCGGCGGTGCCGCGCGACTCGAACTGGAGCCCCGAGCCGTCGAGGAGGTCGTGGGTCGTGCCCGAGACGAGGACCTCGCCCGGGCCGGCCCGTGACGCGATGCGGGCAGCGGCACGGACGGCGACCCCGCGAGCCTGTCCGCCGACGATCCCCACCTCGCCCGTATGGAGCCCGGCCCGGATCTCGATGCCGAGGTCCGCCACGGCACCGCTCATCGCCGCAGCGCAGCGGACCGCCCGACTGGCGCTGTCGTGCAGTGCCAGGAACCCACTCCGGTCGTGCCGACCTCTCGGCCCCGACTGCGATCGATCTCCCGGCGGAGGCGGTCGTTGTGCTCGAGGAGCAGCTCGCGCCACGCGGCGTCGCCGAGCCGACTCAGGGTCGCCGTCGAGTCGACGATGTCGGTGAAGAGGATGGTCGCGAGAGACTGCTCGCCGAGCGTCTCGGCGCCGACGGCGAAGCTCCGGGCGCTCGTGAACTCGATCGTGTCCCAGGGCTCCTCGGAGACGATCCGGCCATCGTGGCCCGGAGGGATCTCGTATGCATCGCCGGGTCCGATCTCGAGCTCCGTGCCGTCGGCCATCGTGACGTGGAGCCGGCCGCTGATGACGTAGCCGACGTGCCGGAGTTGGCAGCTGGTGGGGCCCGCGCTCGGACCGACGTCCGTCGACCACCGCCATCCTGGCTCCATGTGAAAGCGCCCGAGCGATGTCTCGTCGAGGTCGATGACCTCGATCCGACCGTGGGGGAAGGAGCGGACCTGATCCGGTCGGTCGAAGCTCTTTCGCTGGAGCCGCGGCATGGCCGCGCGATCGTACGCCGAAGGGAGCGCCGCCGACCCGCTAGACTCGCCAGCCGTGAGGAACGCCGGACGGTGAGGATCGCTCATATCAGGGAACGCCACGCCCCGACCGGGACCCCGTGGCGCCTGGCGGCTGCACTCGATCCCTCGGATGCTCCGACGCGGTGGCTCGACCTCGAGGTCGCCCGGCGCCGGCTCGTCCGCCTCGACGAGAGGCTCGCCCACAACGACCCGCTGTTCCGCCTGCCGGTGACGACGCTCGACGCCCATCTTGGGACGACCGGCGGCGAGCAACGAGGTCGGGTGGCCGCCCTCGCCGCCCTCGTGGATCCGTTCATCTCCGGCGTCGTTCCCCTCGCGGCCGACGATGACGCCGTGCTGGCCGGGGCGGACCTCCTGTTCGGGCCGCCGATCCTTCGGCCCCCGTCGTTCCGCGACTTCTACGCGTTCGAAGGGCATGTCGCGACCATGTGGAAGCGTCGCGACCAGGCGGTCCCGGAGGCGTGGTATCGCCTGCCGATCTTCTACTTCTCCAACACCTCGGAGCTGCGCGGTGACGGCGAGCCGGTCTACGCCCCGACCGGCTCGGTCGAGCTCGACTACGAGCTCGAGGTCGGCGCGGTCGTGGACTCGCCGGTCTCGGACGTCCCGGCTGCCGTGGCCGGCGATGCGATCGGTGGCTACACGATCCTCAACGACTGGTCCGCCCGGGACCTCCAGCGCGACGAGACGACGGTCCGCCTCGGGCCGGCCAAGGGCAAGGATTTCGCCACGACGATCGGGCCGTGGCTGGTGACGCCCGATGAGCTCGCGTCGGCTGGCGCTCCGGGCGCCGGCGGCCCCCCTCTCGCCATGACCGCCACCGTGAACGGTGCTCGAGTGCTCGCGTGGCTCGTGGGCCGACGCGCATTTCACGTTCGGTCAGATGCTGGCGCGTGCCGCCGCCGACGTGCGGCTTCGGCCGGGGGACCTCATCGGCTCGGGGACGGTCGGGAGCGGATCGCTCCTCGAGAGCCGCGAGGGCACGCTCGGGCGGTACCTCGAGGCGGGGGACACGGTGACCCTCCGGATCGAGCGGCTCGGGACACTGACGACACCGATCGTGGCCCGGCCCAGGGCGGGCCGGTGAGCGCCGCGCCAGTTCCCGCGCACGGACCCGTGCCCGCGCCGCGACTCCCCGATGGGCTCGACACGCCGTGCCTCGTCGTCGACCTCGATGTCGTCGAGGCGAACGCGAGCCGGCTCCAGGCGGCCCTCGACGCGCGCGGCGTCCGACTGAGGCCGCACGTCAAGACCCACAAGAGCGTCGCCCTCGCCAGGATGCAGCTGGAACGCGGGGCCCGCGGCCTGACCGTCGGCACGCTTGGCGAGGCCGAGGTCTTCGCGGCCGCCGGCCTCACCGACCTGTTCGTCGCCTACCCGATCTGGGCGGTCGGGGCGAAGGCCGGCCGTCTGCGCGCCCTCCACGACGAGATCGACCTGTCGGTCGGCGTCGATTCGGTCGCCGCCGCCGAGCGGCTCGCCGCGGCGGTCGCCGGCTCGTCGCGCCCACTGCGGGTCGTCATCGAGCTCGATTCCGGCGGCCATCGGACGGGCGTCGGGGCGACCGACGGACGTGGTCGGCCTTGCCCGCGCCGCGACCGGTCTCGGGCTGTCGGTCGGCGGCGTCTTCACCCACGGCGGTCATTCCTACGCTGCGGCCGGCGCAGTCGCTATGCCGGCCGCCGCGGACGAGGTCCGGACGCTCGGCGCGGCCGCCGAGGCACTCCGCGCGGCCGGCTTCGACATCGAGGTCGTCTCGGCGGGCTCGACGCCGACGATGGTGGACTCTGCGACCGGCCCGGTGACCGAGATCCGCGCCGGCACGTACCTCCTCGGCGATCGGACCCAGCTCGCCCTCGGGGCGATCCCGGCCGACGGGCATCGCCCTCCACGTGGCGGCCACGGTCGTCAGCGCGGCAGTGCCCGGCGAGGTCGTCCTCGACGCCGGAGCGAAGACCCTGACGAAGGACCGGGCTCCGTACCTCGAGGGCCACGGACTCCTGCCGGCCCACCCGGAGGCCGTGATCGAGCGGCTATACGACTACCACGGCGTCGTGGTCGCCCCGGCGGGTGGATCGCTGCCCCAGGTCGGCGAGGTCGTCGCCATCGTCCCGAATCACGTCTGCCCGGTCGTCGACTTGTTCGACACGTTACTCGCGGTGCGCGGCGGCACCGTGATCGGGCGCTGGTCCGTCGACGCTCGCGGCCGGAGCGGCTGAGGTCCACGCCGCCGTCCTGAGGACCAGCTGAACGATTCGCGAGAGACCTCCCGTCATAGTGGTTAGTCCGCGGCCGATGTGACCGCGGCGACCGGAGGTCGAGGTGGATCGGACCCTCGTCGAGCAGGCCCGTCAGGGCGATCGAGAGGCGTTCGCCGTCCTGGTGCACCAGGTCAGCGATCAGCTCTACGCGGTCGCCTTCCGGATCCTGCGCGACCCGGGTCGTGCCGAGGACGTCCTGCAGAACGCCCTCGTCCTCGCCTGGCGGCGGGTCCCGAAGCTTCGGGATCCCGATCGCTTCGAGGCCTGGATCCATCGGATCCTCGTCCACGCCTGCTACGACGAATCGCAGCGGGCTCGCCGATGGACGGCGAACGTCCGCGTCCTGCCCGTCGACGGGCCATCGACGCCGGACGGCACCGACGCCGTCGCCGATCGCGACGAACTCGAGCGGGCATTCCGCCGGCTCACGGTCGAACAGCGAGCGGTCTTCGTCCTGCACCACTACCTCGGGCTGCCCCTCGTGGAGGTCGCCGAACTCCTCGAGATCCCCGCCGGGACGGCCCGATCGCGACTCCACTACGCAACCGCCGGGCTGCGCGAGGCGCTCGTCGCCGACTCGGAGCCCATCGTCCAGGGAGGACGGCTGGCATGACCGACGATCGATCGCTCGAACGCGCCGCTCGGTCGTGGGTCGAGACCGGTCCGACCCGGGCGCCGGAGCGCGCCGTCGAAGGTGCGCTCCACCTCATCGAGACCACCCCACAGGACCGGGATCTCCGGATCCCGCGGAGGTTCACCGTGATGACATTCTCAGCCCGCGTCGTGGCGGCCGCCGTGATCGGCGTGCTCGTCCTCGGCGGCGCGTTCTACATGCTCAGACCGGGCCAGGCGAACCTCGGCCCGGCCGCAGCGCCGACTCCATCGGCCGAGCCGACCGCGAGCGCAGCGCCGACCTCGAACGCCACTCCACGCTCCGCGCCGGCGAGCGCCGCCACCGGCCCGGCGTCATCGCCGATACCGCTGACCGCTTTGCCGGGCCACGGCCGTATCGCCTTCACGCGGGCGCTCGGGCCCAACGCGAGCACCGTCGCGAACGTCTTCACCATCGAGCCGAACGGCACGGGCCTCAAGTCCCTCACCCATCTCACGGCAGGGTGCGAGCGAGATCCAGCCTGGTCGCCGACCGGGGACCGCATCGTGTTCGGCATCGGCGTCCCCGCCAAGAGCGCATGCGACTCCTCGACGTCGCAGTACCTCGCCTCGATGGACGCGAACGGCGGGTCGGTCCGACGGCTCACCACGGTGCCCAACGGGGTCTTCGACGACAGCCCGGTCGTGTCGCCCGACGGCAGCAAGATCGCCTTCAGCAGGTTCGACCTGAGCGGCACGCTCACGGGGATCTGGCTCATGAACGCCGACGGGAGCCATCTCGTCCGTGTCACGACCACGCCCCCTGCCGCATCCGCCGGAGGCGACCAGTCGCCGGCCTTCTCACCCGACGGCTCGGAGCTCGTCTTCGCGCGCGATCGGACCGACAACGGCAACGGCTCGATCTATGTCGTGGGGATCGACGGCTCCGGGCTTCGACAGGTCGTTCCCGAGTCACTCGATGCGGCGCGACCGTCCTTCTCGCCCGACGGATCGCTGATCCTCTTCAGCAACCTCGACACCGCGAGCACTCCTCAAGGGCACAACGTCTCCGTCGTCGGCGCGGACGGAAGTGGACTCAGGCAACTGACGAACGAGGTCGGCGACGATTCCGCTGGCGATGCGGCCTGGTCTCCCGACGGGAAGATGATCGTCTTCATCCACTACCACGCCGGCGACAACTTCGTGGCGATCGCGGTCATGAACGCCGATGGTTCCGCCCAGACCGTCATCTGGCATCCGACTCCCCAGACGGACGACTTCCCGGGCGCCCCGTCCTGGGGCACGGCGCCCTGATCTCACCCGCTCTGCCCCGACCGACCCTCTGATCAGCCGGCGCTCGAGCGATGACACTCGGTAGACTGGCTTCCTCGGCGAGGAGGCCAGTCTTCCCATGTACTACGTCGCCCGCGGCAGCATCCCCCGCCAGCGCCACACCCAGCACCGGGCCGCCGACGGCAGCCTGTACGCCGAGGAGCTGTTCGGGGTCGAGGGCTTCACCGGTCGCAGCTCGCTGCTCTACCACCTGACGCCGCCGACCCGGACCCACCGGATCGAGCCGGTCGCCCGGATCTCGCTCGAGGCGGCCGACGACGGGCTCCACCGCCATCGGCTCACGAAGACCGCCGCGATCGAGCCGTCCGGCGACGTCGTCAGCGGCCGGATCCCGCTCTTCTTCAACCGCGACGTCGTCTTCGGGCGTCGTCCGGCCGGCCGGACGCGATGCCGGACGGGCACGTTCTATCGGAACGGCGACGCCGACGAGATGCTGTTCGTCCACGAGGGGACGGGCGTCTGCGACACGATCTTCGGGCCGCTCCGCTACGGGCCGGGCGACTACCTCGTGCTGCCGATCGGCACGACCTGGCGGCTCGACCCGGACGCCGGCAGCGAGCAGCGGATGCTCTACCTCGAGGCCCGTCGGAGATCGAGCCGCCGAAGCGCTACCGCAACGACTACGGCCAGCTGCTCGAGCACTCGCCGTACTGCGCAGCGCGACATCCATGCCCCGCGAGGTCCGCGAGCCGCGCGCCGGACGAGGGCGAGTTCGTCATCCACGTCCGATCGCGCGACCGGCTCACGGCCTACCACTACCGCCACCATCCGTTCGACGTCGTCGGCTGGGACGGCTACCTCTGGCCGTTCCGCGTTCAACATCGCCGACTTCCAGCCGATCACCGGCCGGGTCCACCAGCCGCCGCCGGTCCACCAGACGTTCCAGGCGCGGAACTTCGTCGTCTGCTCGTTCGTGCCCCGCAAGTTCGACTACCACCCGCTCGCGATCCCGGCGCCGTACAACCACTCGAACATCAACAGCGACGAGGTCATCTACTACGTGGCCGGCAACTTCATGAGCCGGCGCGGGGTCGAGATCGCCTCGTTCACGCTCCACCCGGCCGGCATCCCGCACGGCCCGCACCCGGGCACGGCCGAGGCCTCGATCGGCAAGGAGGCGACCGAGGAGCTGGCGGTGATGGTCGACACGTTCCACCCGCTCGCAGCATCACCCGCCAGGCCGCCGAGCTCGACGACGCCCGCTACCCGTACTCCTGGCTGCCGCCGGAGGACGCCCGGCGAGGAAGCCTCCGAGCTCGCCGAGCGAGGCCCGGAGGCGTTCCCCGACTGAGGGACAGGCCCTGGATCGTCGGGACGTCCGGTGCCGGCCGACCTACTCGTCGGCGAGGCGAAGGCGGACGGCCGAGACGGGGCCGCGGATGCCGGTCTGGGCGAGGACGACGGCACCGAGGATGAGGACGGCCCCGAGGAGCTGGACGGGCTCGAGGGACTCGCCGAGGAGGATCGAGGCGAGGACGATCGTGTAGGCGGGCTCGATCGTGCTGATGAGGGCGGCCTGGGCCGCCCCGACGCGTTTCGCGCCGGCGTAGAAGGTCTGGATCGCCACGAACGTCGAGATCACGGCCACGCCGACGATCCCCGGCCAGGCCGCCGCAGGGATCTCGGCCGGGGCGATCGGATGGCTCGATGCGAGGCCGATGAGCCAGAAGATCGAAGCGGTCGCCGTCATCATCAGCGCGCCGGCGACGGCGGTCGCCGCCCCCGAGTCGTCTTCGTCGGCCACCCGATCGCGGCGCTCGCCGGCCAGTCTCGCCGAGAGCACGATCCAGCCGGCGTAGATGATCGGCGAGGCGAGGACGAGGAGGATCCCGCTGGCGGGTGGGGCTGCCGACGGATCGATGCCGCCGATCGCCAGGACGACGCCGAGCGTGGCGATGGCCAGCGCCAGCCACGGCCGACGGCCTTCCAGCGGCTGGCCGATCCGGAGGGTCAGGACGGCGACGATGACCGGGTAGATGTAGACGATGAGCGCGGCGAGCGAGGCCGGGACCGTCTGCGAGCGCGGCGTAGTACGTCCCCGAGTTGAGGGTGTACAGGGCCCCCAGTCCAAGCGCCCCGAATACCTGCGGCCGGGTCATCCGGCGCAGCCCGGCCCGCCGGTCCGGCCGAGGCGAACACCCAGCACCAGGCGAGGCCCGCTCCGATGGCGAAGCGCCACGCCAGGAGGGTCAGCCAGTCGATGCCGGCCGCGTAGGCCGGCTTGGCGAACAGGGCGCCGGACCCGAAGGCGCAGGCGGAGACGAGCACGAGGAGCACGCCCACGGCGCGCCGGCGATCCATCGGCGGGAGCCTAGCAGGGGCAGGGCGCCCGCCTCATCGCACACTCGGCCGGTAGCGGGCGTGGGGCGCGAGGCGTGGGTCCGCCTGGGCGACGCAGCGGCCCCCGTTGCTGGCCCGTTTCCCGCCACGGTCCTACACTGCGCAACGTGACCGAAGCCACGCGACCACGCGCCGTCGCGGAGCGCGTTCCGACCCTCCTCGACGAACCCATCAAGGTCCTCCAGCGGCGCGATCCCGTACGGGTCGCCCCGGGGACGAGTCTCGCCGCCTGCCTCCTCGCCATCCAGCGGACCGGCACCGGCGACAGCGTCGTCGTGGCCGATGCCGAGGGGCGTCTGCGAGGAGTGCTGACGGAGCGCGACATCGTCGCCCGGCTCGTCGGGACCGACGAGGACCTCGCCCGGCCAGTGGAAGCGCTCATGAACGCCGAGCCCCACGTCCTCCACTTCGACGACCCGATCCGGGACGCGATCGACCTTATGCAGACCGGCCGCTTCCGGAACGTCCCGATCGTCGACGGCGACGGCGTCCTGCAGGGCATCGTCCGTCCCCAGGACGTCCTGCGCTACCTCGCCGAGGCGTTCCCCGAGGAGATCCTCAACCTGCCGCCGCGGCCGCACCAGAAGATGAAGGAGTCGGAGGGCGCGTGACCACCGCGGTACGACACCTCCCGACGCAGGAGCTCGAGCGGGTCACGATCCGCTTCGCCGGCGACTCCGGCGACGGGATGCAGCTGACCGGCAGCCAGTTCACGAGGACGGCAGCGGTCTTCGGCAATGACATCAGCACGCTGCCCGACTTCCCGGCCGAGATCCGTGCGCCGGCGGGCTCGCTGCCCGGCGTGTCCGGCTTCCAGCTGAGCTTCAGCAGCACCGACATCCACACCCCCGGCGACCAGCCCGACGTGCTCGTGGCGATGAATCCGGCCGCCCTCAAGTCCAACATCGGCGACCTGCCGGCCGGCGGCGCCCTCATCGTCAACGAGGACGCCTTCACGCCGACCAACCTCAACAAGGTCGGCTACGCGGCCAACCCGCTGCACGACGGCTCGCTCAACGCAGTACACGGTCTTCCCGATCCCCATCTCGACCCTCAACGTCCGGGCCCTCGAAGGGCTCGAGATGACGAACAAGCAGATGGACCTGACCAAGAACTTCTTCGCCCTCGGGCTCATGTTCTGGCTGTACGAGCGGAGCATGGACCCGACCCTCCGCTGGATCGAGGACAAGTTCAAGAGCCGGCCGGTCATCGCCGAGGCCAACGCCCGGGCCCTCAAGGCCGGCTACGCCTTCGGCGAGACGACCGAGATGTTCCATACCCACTACCGGGTCGCGCCGGCCCACCTGCCGCCGGGCCGCTACCGGAACATCACCGGCAACGAGGCGACCGCCCTCGGCTTCGTCGCCGCCAGCCGCAAGTCGGGTCGGCTCGATCTTCTACGGCTCGTACCCGATCACGCCGGCCTCGGACATCCTCCATCAGCTGTCGGGCTACAAGAACTTCGGCGTCCGGACGTTCCAGGCCGAGGACGAGATCGCCGCCATCGGCTCGGCGATCGGGGCGAGCTACGGCGGCGGGCTCGGGATGACCGGCACCTCCGGCCCCGGCATCGCCCTCAAGTCCGAGGCGATCGGGCTCGCCGTCATGGTCGAGCTGCCGCTCGTCGTCATCGACGTCCAGCGGGCGGGTCCCTCGACGGGCATGCCGACGAAGAACGAGCAGGCCGACCTCCTGCAGGTCCTGTTCGGTCGCAACAGCGACTCGCCGGTCGCGGTCGTCGCACCGTCGACGCCGTCGGATTGTTTCGACATGGCCTTCGAGGCTGCCCGCATCGCCCTCAAGTACATGACCCCGGTCGTCTATCTCTCCGATGCCTTCCTCGCGACGGGCGCCGAGCCGTGGCTCATCCCGTCGGCCGCCGACCTGCCGGACATCTCCGTCCCGAACCGGACCGAGAAGGACGGCTTCCATCCGTACGACCGCGATCCGGTGACCCTCGCCCGGCCGTGGGCCGTGCCCGGCACGCCCGGCCTCGAGCACCGCATCGGCGGCCTCGAGAAGGCCGACATCACCGGCAACGTCAGCTACGACCCCGACAACCACCACCGGATGCAGCTGCTCCGCGCAGGCCAAGATCGCCGGCATCGCCGCCGACATCCCGGAGCTGACCGTGTACGGTCCCGAGCGCGGCGACCTGCTCATCCTCGGCTGGGGCTCGACCCACGGCTCGATCCGGAGCGCCGTCGAGCGACTGCTCGCCGATGGGCAGAGCGTCGCCCACGCCCATCTCCGCCATCTCAACCCGTTCCCCCGCAACCTCGGCGACGGTCCTCGGCAACTACCGCCACGTGCTCATCCCGGAGATCAACCTCGGCCAGCTGGCTCTCCTCGTCCGGGGTCGCTACCTGGTGGACGCCATCTCCTACGACCGGGTCCGCGGCAAGCCCTTCCGGATCGCCGAGATCGTGGCGGCCGCCGAGGCCGCCCTGAAGGGCGAGGCGATCCCGTGACCGGGCGGAACGGCGGCGGCGACGTGGGGCCGGCCGGCAACGGGGCGGCGAACGGCACGGATGCCGGTCCCGCCCTGAGCGCAGAGAACGCGGCCGTCCTCCTGCAGCTCACCCGCAAGGACTTCGTGTCGGACCAGGAGGTCCGCTGGTGCCCTGGCTGCGGCGACTACTCGATCCTCGCCCAGACCCAGAAGGTGATGCCGGACTTCGGGTTCCCCAAGGAGAACATCGTCTTCATCAGCGGCATCGGCTGCTCGGGCCGGCTGCCGTACTACATGAACACCTACGGGTTCCACACGATCCACGGTCGGGCGCCGACGCTGGCCACCGGGCTCAAGGCCTCCCGGCCGGATCTCATGGTCTGGGTCATCACCGGCGACGGCGACGCCCTGAGCATCGGCGGCAACCACGTCCTCCACTCGATGCGCCGCAACGTCGACATCAAGATGGTGATGTTCAACAACCGCATCTACGGGTTGACCAAGGGCCAGGCCTCACCGACCTCGGAGCTCGGCAAGCGGACGAAGTCGACCCCCGACGGGACGATCGACACGCCGATCGTGCCGCTGTCGGTGGCGCTGGCGGCCGAGGCGACCTTCGTCGCCCGCTCGGTCGACACCCACACCGAGCACCTCCAGGGGACGCTCGAACGGGCCGGCTACCACCACGGATCGGCCTTCATCGAGGTCCTCCAGAACTGCAACATCTTCAACGACGGCGCCTGGCGCTCGTTCACCGACCGCGAGGTCCGCGACGACAAGATGCTCGTCCTCGAGGACGGCAAGCCGATGATCTTCGGCAAGGACCGCGACCAGGGGATCCGGCTCCGCGGCCTCCACCCGGAGGTCGTCCGTCTCGGCGTCGACGGCGTCACCGAGGCCGACATCCTCGTCCACGACGAGCATGCCGAAGATCCCTACCTCGCGTTCATGCTGAGCCGGATGTTCTATCCCGATTTCCCGGTCCCGGTGGGCGTCATCCGCGACGTCACCCGCCCGACGCACGACGAACTGCTGACCGCCCAGCTGGCGGCCGCCGTCGCGCAGCGCGGAGAAGGGGACCTGGAGAAGCTCCTGAACGGCGGTGAGACCTGGACGGTCGAGTAGCTCGATAGAGGAGGCGCAGTGATCTGCCCAGCCTGCGGCTTCGACAACATCGAGGGGAACGACGAGTGCGCCCGCTGCGGCACTCCCCTGACCGCCGAGGATCGGCCGGCGCCCCACACCCGGTTCGAGGCGCGCCTCGTCGGCGGCCGGCTGGCCGAGCTCGCCTCGCACGAGCCGCGCACGGTTCCTCCGGACGCACCGGTGGCCGACGTTGTCACGGGGATGCGCCGCGACGGTGTCGACGGCGTGCTCGTGGTCGATGAGGGCCGCCTGGTCGGGATCTTCACCGAGCGCGACGCGCTGCTCAAGCTGGCCGGCCGCGGCCTCGCCGGGATCACCGTCAGCGACGTGATGACCGCCGATCCGGTCGTCCTCCGGGAGGACGACACGGTCGCCGTCGCCCTCAACAAGATGGCGGTCGGCGGCTTCCGCCACATCCCGCTCGTCGACGGCGGTCGGCCGACCGGCATCGTGACCGCCCGCGACCTGTTCCACCGGATCGCCGAGATCGTCGGGTGACGACCGCCTCGGGCGGCCCGGCCACGAGGGTGGCCATCGTCGCCGACGATCTCATCTGGTCGACCCGCCTGGCGACCCTCGTGACCGGAAGCGGCGCAGAGCCGGTCCCCGTCCGGTCCGTCGCCGCCCTCGAAGCGGCGCTCGCCGACGGCGTTGGCCGGGCCATCGTCGACCTCGCCGCCCGGGCCTACGACCCACTCACGGCGATCGCTCTCGCCACGGCGGCCGGCTCGGCGGTGCTCGCCATCGGCCCGCACGACGACCATCCCGCCCGTAAGGCTGCGCTCGCCGCCGGCGCGACCCGGGTCCTCGCCTACCGGAAGCTCGCCGATGACGGGCCGGCAACGGTGGCCGCCTGGCTCGGGGGAGCCGTCCCCGGGTCGCCGGTCGGCGCGGCCCGGTCATGACCGGGGTCGTCACCCGGCCGACCATCCCGCCGGACCGCTACGGCGATCGCCTGCGGCGGGCTGCTCGCTCGGTCGAGCAACGGGAGCTGGCGGCCCTCCTCGTCGGGGTGGGTCCCGATCTCCGACACCTCACGGGCTACGAGGCGATGCCGCTCGAGCGCCTGACGATGCTCGTCCTGCCGGCTCGCGGCCGGCCGACCCTCATCGTACCGCGGCTCGAGGGGACGCCCGCCCGGTCCTGTCCGGCCGCGGCGGCCGGCTTCGTCGACGTCCGGACGTGGGAGGAGACCGAGTCTCCTCACCGGCTGGTCGCCCGGCTCGTCCGAGACTCGACGGCCCCGGGATCGCCCGCCGAGCTGCTGGCGGTCGCCGTCAGCGACACGCTGTGGGCGAGCCACGTCCTCCGCCTCCAGGAGCTGCTGCCCGGCTCGTTCGAGCTCGGCTCGACGGTCACCCGCGAGCTGCGCATCGTCAAGGACACGGAGGAGATCGGGCTCCTCCGGCTGGCCGCTCATGCCGCCGACCGGGTCGTCGACCAGATCGCCGCCGGGCGACTCATCGGGCGGACCGAGGCGGATGTGAGCCGCGAGGTCCGCGAGCGCCTCGTCGCCGAGGGGCACGACGAGGCCGCGTTCGCGATCGTCGCGTCGGGCCCGAACTCCTCGTCGCCCCATCACGACGCCTCCGACCGGGTGATCGGTCCCGGCGAGCCGGTCGTCCTCGACATCGGCGGGACCGTCGACGGCTACGGCAGTGACATCACCCGCATGATCTGGGTCACCGGCCCGTCCGGGCAGGGACCGACCGACGAGTACGCGGCCGCCTTCGATGTCCTCTTCCGCGCCCAGGCCGCCGCGACCGCGGCGGTCCGACCGGGCGTGAGCGGGGAAGGAGTCGATGCCGCCGCCCGCGACGTGATCGCCGCCGCCGGTCTCGGTCCTCGGTTCATCCACCGGACGGGACACGGCATCGGCCTCGAGGCCCACGAGGATCCGTATATCGTGGCCGGCAACGGCCAGCCGCTCCGACCCGGGATGGCGTTCAGCATCGAGCCCGGGATCTACCTCGACGGCGCCTGGGGGATGCGCCTCGAGGACATCGTCGTCTGCGGCCCGGACGGCGCCGACGTCCTCAATACGGCTGATCGGGTGCTTCGGATCGTCGCCGGCACCTGAGCCGGACCGGGGCATCCGGAAGTCGCCAGACCGGCGTCCGACCTGAGACCGGCGTATCATCGGCCGAGACGGTGCGGCCCCGCCCAGAGGGCGGCACCCAGCACACCGGATCGGATGCCGAGCACCAACCGCGACGCCCCAGCGTCGTGCCACCCACGCCCGCGTCGACCGCGGTCGTCGCAGATCGGACGCCGTCGATGAGCCGCCGCAGCCATCGTCATGGTCCCGCGCACGCTCGACCACACCGCCCCGAGGGATCGCATCAGGCCGTGCCCGCCACGCGGGCCGCGCCGGTCGTCCCGGTCGTCGAGCCGGGTCAGCACGAGACGACGGGATCGACCCGGCCGGAGTCGGCCGGGTCGGCGAGTCAGGTCAGCGAGACCGTCGTGACCGAGACCGTCGTCGGCGAGACCGTCGTCAGCGAGCCCGTCGTGACCGAGACCGTCGTGACCGAGACCGTCGTCAGTGAAACGGTCGTCGCCGATCTCGGCGCGGAGATCGTCGCCGCACCCCCGCCCGCCGGTCCTCGGCCGACGGCCGTCGCATCGGTGGATCCCGCCCAGGCGCCGGCGGCCATGACCGGTGGCGACGCCCAGCCGTCCAGCCAGGCCGAGGATGCGCCGATCCGGACCACGAACTGCACGACGGCCCAGCTCCGCCGCTTCATCAAGAGCCGGGCCTACATGCCGATGCACGAGCTGCGCCGGCGCTTCCTCATCAATGGCTCCGAGGACGACGTCACGAGGGTCGAGGTCGACGGCGGCGCGGTCTTCGTCGGCCTGCCCGAGCGCGAGGGCCGCATGCTCGGCGACCTCCTCCGCGGCGGCGAGGTCGGCTACGAGCTCTCCCACGACCCGGTCAGCCCGATCGTCGTCGGGGTGTTCCCGATGCGGCCCATCCCGCGGGCCTGACCGAGGGTCGAGGCTCCGAGGTCTACGGCGCAAGGTCGCGAAATCGTCGCCTCGATGACACCCCCCGCGTCACGAGGCTCACTGGACGCCCGGCCCGCCGTGGCCGAAGATGACCGGAGCCCGGACTGCCTGTGCCGGGATCTCACCCCGACAGGAGATCACGATGGCTGGCGACGAAAAGCCGACGACCGCCGCCCAGGGCGACGTCATCGAGGACGACGACACCGAAGGTCACTCGATGCTCCAGAACATGGGCGTCTCGCGCCAGCTGGCGCAGGCGCGCGAGCGGGATATCCAGCAGCACCTCAAGCGCCACGATCTCGAGGCGGACGCGCGGTCCCACAAGAAGGACGCGCACTAGGACCGATCCCGCCGGCCGAAACGACGCAGAGCGATGTCCGGAACGGACATCGCTCTCTTCGTGTGTGGCGGTCGCAGGGCGGTCGTGACGCAGGCTGCGTCGGCTGACCGACAAGCGGTGGGTTCCCGGGCCGACGCCCTCCCGGTTCAGCCGCCGACCGTCGAGCGGTTGGCCGGCGGACCGTCGGCCGGTGGCACGGACGACCCGTCGATGGTCGGCAGGCTGATCGCCCTCCCCTCCCTCCCGGCGCATCCTCTCCCTGGCGCCCGACACTCGGAGCGGTGCCGAAGGAGAGACAGACATGTACGCACAGACGAACTACATGCTGACGAAGACGATCATGGCCGAACGGCAGGCCGAAGCCAATCGGGCCCGCCTCCTCAAGGGCGACCGGTTCGCCGAGGGCAAGTCCGTCGAGATCAGGGGCAGGGCCACCTCATCGCCGCGCCTCCTCGGGCATCTGATCGGCCTCAAGCACGCACTCGGTGGTCGCTTCGGGGCTACCGCCTCGGCGGCTCCCGCGCGCTGACCCAACCTCCCCGTGGGCGCCACGGATCCACGCGGGGACAAGGCGCGACTCGAGCGCCCGGACATCGGCCTCGGCCGGTCGTCCGGGCGTTTCGTGTTGTTCGGCGCCCGTGCGCCGCGTACGATGCCCATTGGCCGGTCGTCGACCGGCCGGCGAGCTGGCCAGGGTGAGGCGCGGATGACCGGGACAGCCGAGGACACCTTCGCGATCGAGACGCTGCGGCGCTGCGCGCTGTTCGCCCGGTTCAACGACGATGCCCTCACGGCCTGCGCCCGCAGCCTCCGCGTCCGCCGCTTCCGCAAGAACGAGACGATCTTCCACCAGGGCGACCCCGGCGACTCCCTGTTCATCATCGAGTCGGGTGCCGTGAAGATCGTCCTGCCGAGCCCCGAGGGCGAGGAGGGCGCGATCATCGCGACCCTCGGCCGTGGCGACTTCTTCGGCGAGCTCGCCCTCCTCGACGGCGCCCCTCATTCGGCGACCGCCGTCGCCCTCGAGGCCGCCGAGATGCTCGTCATGCGCCGGGAGCCGTTCGAGCAGCTCATCGACACCGACCGCGACCTGCGGATGGCGCTCTTCGCCGGCCTCACCGCCGAGCTCCGCCGGTTGACCGGCCACGTCGAGGAGCTCCACTTCCTCGACCTTCCGGGGCGCCTGGCCGCCCGGCTCGTGCGGCTCGCCGAGGATGCCCGGCCGAATGCCGCCGGCGACGTGGTCCTGGACTGGCCGTACACGCAGTCGGAGCTGGCCTCGATGATCGGCGGCACCCGGCAGACGGTGAACCGGCTCCTCTCCGACATGGTGACCGAGGGACTCATCCGCTTCGAGAAGGACACCGTCGTCATACCCGACGTCGAGCGCCTCTCCCGCGCCGCCGCGCGGTAGGCGGCCGAGCCCGGTGCGCGTCTGCCGATCGAGTCCCCGCGGTCGCTGCCGGTGACCGACGATCGACTGTCCGAGGCGGCGCTCGAGACGCTGCGGGCGATCGCCCTGCGGGCCGATGCGGCGCGACGCCTCGAGCTCGGGTCGGCCGAGGCGGTCCTCCGCTCGATCGTCGACGCGACCGTGGCCCTGTTCCAGGCCGAGGCCGCGTCCATCGCCCTCTACGACGCGGCCACGGACAGCCTCGTCTTCCGGGTCGCCGCCGGGCACCAGGGCCAGGGCGTCGTGGGACTATCCGTCCCGCCGTCCCAGGGGCTTGTCGGCTACGTCTACACGACCGGCCAGGCGCTGGCCCTGTCCGACGTCGCCCGCGACCGGCGGTTCGGGCGGGCGTTCGCCGAGCAGACCAGCTACGTGCCGCGCTCGATCGTGGCGGTCCCGCTCGTCGACGAGCACGGCACGATCGGCGTGCTCGAGGTCCTCGATAAGCGGGACGAGGCCGCCTTCAGCCTCCGTGACATCGAGCTCGCCTCGGTATTCGCCCGCCAGGCCGCGGTCGCCATCAGTGCGAGCCGGGTCGAGCGGGACGTCGGGTCGCTCCTCGGCTCGGTCCTCGCCACGCTGGCCGGCACGACTGAGGCCGCGCCATCGAGCGACGAGCTCGTGGCGGCCGCCACCGCCCGCCTCGGCGGCGACGACGAATCGCGCCTCTGGCAGCTCGTCGAACAGGTCGCCCGCATCAGGCGTGCCGACCCGGCCCAGCTCGACCTTGTCGCCGACATCCTCACCGTGCTGGGAAACCACGCCGAGCGAGCGTCGCGCGACCGCGGCCGGCGTCGCTGATCGCGCCGGGAGCGACTGCCCGTTGACCGACCTCGACCTGCCGGCCTGGAGCGAGCCATTCGCCGCCGATCGGCGAGCGGGCCTCGTTCGCCCGGTCCCCTTCGGCTCGATCGACCGCGCCTGGGCCCTCGGGGACGCCGACGGAGCCGGCATCACCGTCGCCATCATCGACTCGGGCGTGGAGCGCGATCATCCGGCCGTCGGCGGCCGCCTCGTCCGGAGCGTCCGGGTCGAGCTCGGCGGGGAGGAGCCCGCGGTCGTCGACGATCCGGAGGCGATCGACGTCGTCGGTCACGGGACGGCCTGCGCGGGGATCATCCATTCGCTCGCCCCGGCCGCCGACATCGTCTCGATCCGCGTCCTCGGGCCCGACAATCGGGGCAAGGGAGCCGCCTTCGCCGCGGGCCTCGACTGGGCCATCGAGCAGGGTGCCAGCGTCGTCAACCTGAGCCTCAGCTCGAAGAGCGACGCCCTGTTCGCGGCGTTCCACGAACTGGCCGATGCGGCCTACTTCGCCAACGTTCTCCTGGTGAGCGCCGCCAACAACGTGCCCGGGCCGAGCTACCCGTCGCTGTTCGCGGCGGTCGTCTCGGTCGCGGCCCACGACGTCGCGGACCCGTGGACATGGTTCTACAACCCGGCCCCGCCGGTCGAGTTCGGGGCCTACGGGCTCGACGTCGACGTCGCCTGGCGTGACGGCGGCCGGATCCTCGCCACCGGCAACAGCTTCGCGGCGCCCCACGTCGCCGGGATCGCCGCCCTCATCCGGGCCAAGCACCCGGGGATCAGCCCATTCGAGGTCAAGGCCGTCCTCGCCGCCACTGCGACACCGGTGACCCCGCCGGGCTGATCGATCCGGTCCCGGACATGACGAGACCCCGGCCGATGGGAGGTCGGCGGGGTCTCGTTTGGGAGCCGGGTGTGTCGGGTCCGGCAGAGTGGTCCTGGTTATTCGCCCTTGCTCGATGGGCTCTTCATCGTCGAGAAGCTGTGTCCTTCGACGTCGTCCTCGTCCAATTCGCGGGACGCATGGCCGAACTCGTCGCCCCGCGACTTGCTGCCGTAGCTCTCGCGCGACTTGCTGCCGTAGCCGTCGGGCCCGGCCTCGGGATCGCGTCGATGTCCTTCGACGTCGTCCTCGTCCGATTCGCGGGACGCATGGCCGAACTCGTCGCCCCGCGACTTGCTGCCGTAGCTCTCGCGCGACTTGCTGCCGTAGCCGTCGGGCCCGGCCTCGGGATCGCGTCGATGTCCTTCGACGTCGTCCTCGTCCGATTCGCGGGACGCATGGCCGAACTCGTCGCCCCGCGACTTGCTGCCGTAGCTCTCGCGCGACTTGCTGCCGTAGCCGTCGGGCCCGGCCTCGGGATCGCGTCGATGTCCTTCGACGTCGTCTTCGGTGTCGCGTGACTTGTTCTCGTCAGGCTTGATGTCAGTCATGTGCCGGGCTCCCGTTCCGTGCTATCTGCCGCCGTTCCCGCGTCGATGCGTCGGCCGGCTGCTGTCCTCCGCAGGGTACTCCGCGCTCGACACTCGATGACGTCCACGGGCGACGGCGGCGCTGTCAGGTTCGCGACAGGTCACCTGTCCTTCGTGGACCCGGGCGCCGCCGGGCTGGCCGTGCTCACGGCGCGAAGCGCCTTGGCCGGAGCCCCGCGGTAGAGGCCGAGCAGGCGCGACGAGAGGTCGGGCCCGCTGCCGACCAGCTCGAGGAAGTCGGCACCCTCGAGCTCGAGGAGCCGGCCCGCGCTCCGGGCGGCGACGGTCGCCGAGCGCGGCGTTCCCGTGAGCAGCCCGAGCTCACCGAAGACATCGTCCCGTCCAAGGGTTCGCAGATATTCCGCCCCCGCGCTCGCTTCTTCGGTGCGGGACACGTCGAACTCGCCATCGAGGATCACGAAGAAGCGGTCGGCCGGATCGCCCTGGCGGATGACGACCTCGCCTGCCGTGGTGTCGCGGAACCGCCGCCGCCCGAGGATCGCCTCGAACCGGGCCGGCCCGACACCGGCGAAGACCGGCAGGCTGGCCACCCGGCGGAGGATCGCCTCGTCCGGATCCGGCGCCCGGGTACCGGCCGAGCCGATCAGGACGGCGGAGACGACCGCGGCGATGACCACGGCCATGGCCGATCCGATCAACACCCCGCCGACGCCGAGCGGTCCGGCCAGGGTCGGCACCGCGAACGCCCCCGCCGCGTAGGCGAGGGTAGCGACCGTGGCGATGACGCCGAGCGCTCGTCCCCGGACCGCGTCGGGCACGATCCGCTGGAAGATCGTCGCGTCGACCACCTCGACGGTCAGGCTGCCCGCCGAGGCGACGGCCATCGCCACCAGGGCCGGTCCGAGGGAGCCGACGACGCCGAGCACCGCAAGCCCGATGGCGAGCAGGATCGCCCCGCCGATGCAGGGCCGGCGCGAGCCTCGGTCGGAGGACGAGGCCGCCGGCGAGGATCGCCCCGACGACGCCGCCGACCCCGATCGCCGCGTTCAGGTAGCCGGTCGCCGCCTCGTTCGCCCCGAATGCCGAGCCGGCGAGGACGACGGTGAGGATCGACAACCCGCCGAAGGCGAACGAGCTGACGACGTTGAGGGTCCCCAGGCCGAGCAGCGGCACGAGGTAACGCCGCTCTGCGGCGGCGAGGACGGAGGTCGTCGGCGCCTCGGCGGAGCCCGGGTCCGCCGAGGCCGGCGGTTCGTCGGTTCGCCGGCCCCGAGGCAACCGCCACAGGACCACGGCCACGACGGCGAACGAGATCGCGTTGAGGGCGAAGGCGAGGCTGAGCCCGGAGGCGGCGATCAGCAGGCCGCCGATGGCGGGCCCGACGATGAAGGCGAGGTTGTCGAGGCTGGCCCAGGCGCTGTTGGCCGGCCCGAGCCGTGATTCGTCGCCGACGAGGGTCGGCAGGAAGGCTCCGATCGTCGGGCCGAAGAAGGACGAGAAGCAGGTCGCCAGGATCGACAGGGCGACGATCGCCCACAGCGGTCCGTCGACCGCGACGAGGATGGCCAGGGCGACCATGATCGTGCCCCGGGCGATGTCGGTCGAGAGGAGCACGAGCCGCCGGTCGTAGTGGTCGGCGATGTAGCCGGCCGGTACCGAGAAGACGACGTAGGGAAGGACGCGGGCCGCCCCGACGATGCCGAGGAGGGTCGCGTCGTTGCTTCGCTCGTAGACGACGACGAGCAGCGCGACGAGGTAGAGCCAGTCGCCGATCGAGCTGATGAACTCGCCGACGAGCAGGCGGACGAGCGCCCCGTCGACGCGCAGCGAGGCATAGGCTCGGAGGATGGCCACCCGTCAGCCCACGAACGAGGTCGCCGGCAGGCGCACCCCCTCGAGGGCGAGCAGCTCGCGCTTGATCGCCAGGAGCCGGTCCCGCTCCCCCCACCAGCCGCCGCCGTAGCCGCCGAGCGAGCCGTCGCCGGCGATCACCCGATGGCAGGGGATGAGGAGCCCGATCGGGTTGCGGCCGACGGCCGCGCCGGCGGCCCGGGCGGCGCCTCGCGAGCCGACGAGGCCGGCCAGGCGACCGTAGCTCGTGACGTGCCCGTACGGGAGCTGCCGGACGGCGGCGAGGACGCGGCGGTCCCAGGCTGACCCGACCCGCAGGTCGATGGGGATGGCCTCGAACGAGGACGGATCGCCGCCGAGGTAGCCCTCGATCGCCGTGGCGATCCGGTCCAGGTAGGACCGGACTCGTGGCGCCGTCGCCCGCCCGACCGGGACGACCTCGTGGTGGAGACGGCGTTCGAGCGAGGTCGTGAAGACCGGCTCCGGGCTCATCACCTCGAGGGCGACGACCCCGTCCGCCGACGCGGCGACGTGGATCGGACCCCACGGTGCTTCGACCGCCGCGAAGGAGATCGGCGCGTGCGTCCGGTCGGGCTCGGATCGGGCGGTGGGCACGGCTCGGAGTGTACGACCGCGCGGGCCGGCCGGAGGCGGGCGACGGCACGCTCGCCCTTTGGGCCGGGTCGTCCAGGGGCCCCGGATGGTATACTCCCGGGGAGTATGCAGGATCGAGCCCCCACTCTCGCCCCCTCGCCCGCCGCGTATGCCGCCGAGCTGCAGCTGCCGATCGCCGGCATGACCTGCGCCAGCTGCGTCAATCGGATCGAGCGATACCTCAAGAGGACGCCGGGCGTCGAGACCGCCTCGGTCAACCTCGCGACCGAGGTCGCCACGATCCGATACCTGCCGGACCTCGCCGGCAGGGCCGAATTCGTCGACGCCGTCGAGGCCGCGGGCTACGAGGTCCGGCCGGCCCGGGACGCCATCGCCTCGGCCGGTCCGGCCTCGCTGTCGGTCGTCGCCTCCGCCGCGGCCGCGGATGCCGCCGAGCGCGCTCGCGAGGCGCACGGGCTCCTCGTCGAGGCCCTCGTCTCGATCGCCGTCGCCCTGGGGATCATGGTCCTCATGTTCTGGCCGCAGACCGCCCTCGGCCTGACCGAGCTGAACCGGATCGCGCTGATCCCGGCCACCATCGTCCAGCTGTGGCCGGGCGCGCGCTTCTACCGGCCGGCCTGGCGGGCGTTCCGCCACGGCGCCGCCAACATGGACACGCTCGTCGCGGTCGGCACGTCGGCGGCCTGGGGCTACAGCGTCGTCGTGACCATCTGGCCGGCCACGGTCGTGTCGGCCGGTTTCGAGCCGATGACGTACTTCGACGCCGCCGCCATCGTCATCGGCCTCGTCCTCCTCGGCCGCTGGCTCGAATCGCGGGCCAAGAGCCGCATGACCGGGGCGATCCAGGGCCTCCTCCAGCTCGCCCCGGCGTCGGCCCGACGGGTCGGCTCGGACGGCGACGAGGAGATCAGGCTCGAGTCGGTGGTCGCCGGCGACCTGCTCCGGGTCCGGCCCGGCGAGCGGATCCCGATCGACGGCGTGATCGTCGAGGGCTCATCGGCCATCGACGAGTCGATGCTCACCGGGGAGTCGCTGCCGGTCGATCGGTCGCCCGGCGACGCGGTGATCGGAGCGACCGTGAACACGACCGGGTCGTTCGTCATGCGGGCGACACGGGTCGGCTCGGACACGGCCCTGGCCCGGATCGTCGAGCTCGTCGAGCGGGCCCAGGGCAGCAAGGCCCCGATCCAACGGACGGCCGACCGGATCGCCGAGGTGTTCGTGCCGGCGGTGCTCGTCATCGCCGCCGCCACGTTCGCCATCTGGTTCGCCCTCGGACCCGAACCGCGGCTCACGTTCGCGCTCGTCTCGGCGATCGCCGTCCTCGTCATCGCCTGTCCCTGCGCGATGGGACTCGCCACCCCGACGGCGATCATGGTCGCGACCGGCCGCGGAGCCGGGTCGGGCATCCTCATCGACGGCGGCGAGGCGCTCGAATCGGCCGGCCGCATCGATACCGTCCTGCTCGACAAGACGGGCACGCTCACGATGGGCCGGCCGTCGGTCGTCGAGATCGTGCCGGCCGTCGGCTGGGACGTCGGAGCGGTGCTCGACCTGGCCGGTTCTGCCGAGCGCGGCAGCGAGCATCCACTCGGCGCTGCGATCCTCGAGCGGGCCCGGGCCGACGGTCGCGGCGATCTGTCCGTCGAGGCGTTCGTGGCCCATGCCGGGCACGGCGTCGAGGCGACGATCGGGGGCCGTGCGGTCATCGTCGGCAGCGAGCGATCCCTCGTCGAGCGCGACATCCACACCGACGTCCTGGCCGCCGATCGTGATCGGGCGGCCGCCGAGGGATGGACGGCCGCCTGGCTGGCGGTCGATGGCCGGGTGGCGGGGCTTCTCCTCCTCGTCGATCCGCTCAAGCCGGAGGCGGCGACCGGGATCGCCCGACTGCGCGACCTGGGCCTCGATCCGTGGCTCGTCACCGGGGACGCCCGACTCACCGCGGAATCGATCGGCCGGAGGGCCGGTTTCGCCGCCGATCATGTCCTCGCCGAGGTGCTGCCGGCCGAGAAGGCGGCCACGGTCGAGCGGTTCCAGCTCGCCGGCAAGCGGGTGGCGATGGTCGGCGACGGCATCAACGACGCCCCGGCCCTCGCCCGGGCGGACCTCGGTATCGCCATCGGGACCGGCGCCGACGTGGCCATCGAGGCGTCCGACGTGACCCTCGTCGGCGGCGATCCGCGGCTCGTCGCGTCGGCGGTCGACCTGTCGCGGCGGACGCTCACGGTGATCCGCCAGAACCTGTTCTGGGCGTTCGCCTACAACGTGGTCCTCATCCCGGTCGCTGCCGGCGCGCTGTATCCGGCGTTCGGCATCACCCTGAGCCCGGGTATCGCCGCCGGCGCGATGGCGCTCTCGTCGCTGAGCGTGGTCGCGAACTCGCTCCGCCTGCGGCGGGTCGAGGTCGGTCCCTGATCAGTCCGAGAAGCGGCGGAAGACGGCGACAGCGTTCTGGCCGCCGAACCCGAAGCCGTTGATCATCGCCGTGTCGACCCGTGCCCGGCGCTTGACCAGCGGGACGTAGTCGAGGTTGCACTCCGGGAGGTCGGGGTTCTCGAGGTTCGCGGTGGGCGGGATCCAGCCCTCCCGGATCGCCCCGATCGCGGTCAGCGCCGAGACCGCCCCGGCCGCGCCGAGGAGGTGGCCCACCATCGACTTGGGTGAGCTGACCGGGACGGTCTGGGCCCGTTCGCCGAAGGCCGCCTTGATCGCCCGTGTCTCGGTCACATCGTTCAGCGGCGTCGAAGTCCCGTGGGCGACGATGTAGTCGATGTCGGTCGGGCCGACCTCGGCATCTGCCATCGCCCGTCGCATCGCCATCGTCGCGCCCCGCCCGGTCGGTTCCGGCGCGCTGATGTGGTAGGCGTCGGCCGTCAGCGAGGCGCCGAGGACCTCGGCCTGGATGCGGTCCCCCGCGCCGCGCTCGAGGGCGTGGGCCACCGATTCGATCACGACGCAGGCCGCACCCTCGCCGAACAGGAAGCCGTCGCGGTCGCGGTCGAACGGCCGCGAGGCGTGGGTCGGGTCGTCGTTCCGCTTCGAAAGTGCCCCCATGTTGCCGAGGGCCGCGAAGGCGACCGGCAGGAGCGGCGCCTCCGAGCCGCCGGCGATGATCACGTCGCACTCACCGGAGCGGATCAGGCGCAGGGCGTCCTGGAAGGCGATGACGCTGCTGGCGCAGGCGGCGACCTGGGTGATGACGGGCCCGGTCAGGCCGTACTTCATGCTGACGAGCGCCGCCGCCATCGATCCCGACAGGGCCGGGATGGCGAACGGGCTCACCTGGCCCGGTCCCTTCTCGGCCAGGGTGGCGGTCCCATCGATGACCTGTTCCATGCCGCCGCCGCCGGTGTTGATGACGACGCCGACCCGGTCGCGCCGTTCGGGCGACCAGTCGGTGAAGTCCAGGCCCGAGTGGGCCACCGCCTCGGCCGACGCCGCCATTGCGAAGTGGATGAAGCGGCTCATCCGGCGGGCCATCTTCCGGTCGAGTGCGGTCGACGGGTCGAAGTCCTTCACCTCGGCGGCGATGCGGACGTCGAAGCCGGTCGGGTCGAAGCTCGTGATCGGGCCGCCGCCCGATACGCCCGCCATGAGGTTCGTCCAGAAGGTCGTCGCGTCGTTGCCGATCGGCGTCACGGCGCCGAGGCCGGTCACGACGGCTCGACGAGCGGGATCAGTCACGGGCACGCTCGCTCACCTTCCTCACAGAATGGATCGCCGCCAATTCTAGCGACGCCAGTCGGTCCCGATGCCCGCCGGACGACGCCGCTCGTCGGCCGATGCCGCCGGCTCAGTCGCCGTCGTAGCGCTTGAAGATGACGGCGCCGTTGTGGCCGCCCAGGCCGATGTTGTTGGAGAGCGCGTAGCGGATCGGGTGGGGGATGGCGTCGGTGACGACCCACAGGTCGCACTCCGGGTCGGGTTCGTTGTAGTTGAGCGTCGGCGGGACGCACTGCTCGACGATCGACTTGACGGTGGCGAACGCCTCGAAGGCGCCCGCGCCGCCCATCATGTGACCGGTCATCGATTTGGTCGCGCTGATGGCAAGGCTGTGGGCCGATCCCGCGGCTCGCTCGCCGAAGACGGTCCAGATCGCCTCGGCCTCGCGCTTGTCGCCGAGCGGCGTGCCGGTACCGTGCGGGTTGATGAGGTCGACCTCGTCGGCCGGCACGCCCCGCCGCTCGAGGGCCATCTTCATGGCCCGGGCCGAGCCGTCGCCACCCTCGATCGGCTGGATCATGTCCCAGCCGTCGGCGGCCGAGCCGTAGCCGACGACCTCGGCATAGATGTGGGCGCCGCGCTGCTTGGCGAGCTCGAGGTCCTCGAGCATGAGCGAGCCGGCGCCCTCGCCGAGGACGAAGCCGTCGCGGGTCGAATCGAACGGCCGGGACACGGTCTCGGGACCGCCGCCCGGAAGCGGCATCGCCAGGCCGCGCATGTTGCCGAAGCCGGCGTGGGCCACCTCGAGCAGCGGCATCTCCGACGACCCGCTGATCACCGCGATGCAGTCGCCGCGGCGGATCGCCTCGGCGCCCTCCGCTACGTTGTGGGTCCCGGTCGCGCAGGCCGACACGATGCAGATGTTGTGGCCGATGGCCCCGGTCTCGATGGCGATCATCCCCGAGGTCGAGTCGACGAGCCCGTTGGCGATGAACGTCGGGGCGACCGCTCGTGGACCGCGCTCGATGAGGATCTTCCAGTTGTCGATCATCAGCTGCTGCCCGCCGGCGCCCGAGCCGAACACGACGCCGACCTCGGTCCGGTTCTCGTCGGTGATCTCGAATCCGGAGTCGGCCACGGCCTGCTTGGCGGCCGCCACGCCATAGTGGAGGCTCGCCTCGGTCCGTCGGACCGCCTTCGGGTCGAGCCAATCGCGGGCGTCGAAATCCTTGACTTCGCCGGCCGCCTTGGCTTCGTAGCGGCTGGGGTCGAAGCGGGTGATCTCGCCGAGCCCACTGCGGCCGTGGACGAGGTTGTCCCAGGCCGTTCGGACGTCGTTGCCGACGGGGCTGATGACGCCGAGGCCGGTGACGGCGACGCGGCGGGAATAGTCGGGGGTTCGCACGGCGGTGAAGGCTCCTGTCGTCAGCTCGGGATCGGTGATCGGGGGTTGGTTGATGATGTCGCGAATGGGTCGGCGAGACCGCCCGCCGCGGCCGGGTCGTCGGTCGGGAGGGCGGCGACGTCGGGGGCGATGCGTCGGATGAGGCCGGACAGGACGCGCCCGGGCCCGATCTCCACGAACGTCTCGACGCCGTCGGCGACCATCCGCTCAACGGCCGCGACCCAGTCGACCCCGGTCGTGAGGTGCTCGACGAGCTCGCGCCGGCACGCATCGCCGGTCCGACAGGATCCGCGCGCCGGCGTTGGCGAGCAGCGGCGGGTCCGGGTCGTCGAACCGGACGTCCGCGAGGGCGGCCTCCATGGCGACGGCGGCGTCGGCCATGAGCGGCGAGTGGGCCGCGACGCTGACCGGGAGCTCGATCGCCCGCCGCGCCCCGAGCTCCCTGGCGATCCCGAGCGAGGCTTCGACGGCGGCCCGATCGCCGGACACGACGACCTGGCCGGGCGAGTTCCGGTTGGCGATGCCGAAGATGCCGTGGAGCTGGCCGGCGACGATGAGTTCCGGCAGACGTGCGTCGTCGAGCCCGATGATGGCGGCCATCCGGCCCTCCCGGCCGCCTCCGGAGCGTTGCATCTGGATGCCGCGCTCGCGGACGAGACGGACCGCGTCGGCGAGGTCGAGCGCGCCGGCCGCCACGAGGGCGCTGTACTGCCCCATCGAGTGACCGGCTGCGAACCGCGGCGACTCTCCACCTGTGGCCGCCGAGCCCGCGCCGGCCGCCGCCCACCGCTCCCGGAGCGCCGCGAGGTAGGCGATCGACGTGGCGAGGAGGGCGGGCTGGGCGTTGACCGTCAGGTCGAGGGTCTCCGCCGGTCCGTCCCAGGCGAGCCTGCTCAGCGGTTCACCGAGCGCGTCGTCGGCGAGGGCGAAGACGGCCGCCGCTGCGGGGGAGGTCTCTGCGAGGGCCCGGCCCATGCCGACTGACTGGGAGCCCTGGCCGGGGAATACGAAAGCGACTTGGTTCATCCGCTCCTGCGCTCGTCTCGGTGAGGTGCCTTCAGGGTATGACCAGCTGAGCGTCCCATGCCATGCAGCGCATGCAACATTGCACAGGATCCGTCGTTCGTCGTACGCTCCGGGGACCGATGTCCGACGAGTCACTCCACCCACGCCGAGCGCCGGCGACCCTGCGCTCGACCCGGCCGACCGCCTCGCGCCAGGCGATCGCCCGCATCTTCGAGGCCGACCTCTCGGCGCCGGTCGTCAACGCCGGCCTCAGGACCTCGAACCCGCGCGAGCTCTCCGAGCGGGTCGCGATGGGCCGGGCGCTGTGGCGCGAGCTGGTCGTCGGCTTCGCCTCGCAGCTCGGCGGGCTCCACCTCGGCTTCACCCAGCTGGCCGCCCTGTACGTGCTCGCCGACGGCGGAGTGACGACGATCTCCGACCTCGCCGACACGCTCGGACGATCGCCCTCGGCGACCTCGCGGCTCGTGGATGGGCTGGTCCGCCGCCGACTCGTCGAGCGCCGACCGGAGGCCGAGGATCGGCGCCAGAAGACGCTCTGGCTGACCCAGCGGGGCCAGGCCGTCCTGCGGATGGTCGATCGCGCCCGCGCCGACCAGTTCCTGTCCGCCCTGCGGCCGATGCCATCGGCCGAGCGGGCCCTCATCGCGATGGGCGTGGCCGCGCTGGCCACCCACGCCATCTCTCGCCGCGGCCGGCTCATCAAGGCGCCTCGCGAGTAGTCGCCGGCGGCTAGCCGCAGAAGCGACGGACGACGTCGTACAGGACGGGCAGCCCGAAGCGGAGCGCATCGAGAGAGACTCGCTCGTCGACCCCGTGGAAGAGGTCGAGGAAGCGGTCCTCGGGCCGCAGCCGGAGGGGTGAGAACCCGTAGGTCGGGATGTCGAGGCGGGTGGTGTGCTTGGCGTCCGTGCCGAACGGGGCCATGACCGGGATCGGGACGCCCGCCGGGTCGTGGTCGCGGATCGCCGCCTCGAGGATGCCGTACAGGACCGAATCGGCCGGCGACTCGACGGGTGGGCCGACCAGGATGACGTCGCAGTCGAGACGGGCCCACAGTTCCTCGCCGATCCGACGGCGGATCTCGGCCTCCATCGCGACCTCGTCCGTGCCGGGCAGAGTCCGACAGTCGAGGTAGACCTCGGCGACGCCCGGGATCACGTTCGTCTTCACCCCGGAGGCGACGATGGTCGGTGAGACCGTGTCGCGGAGGAGGGCCTCTACCGCTCGACCGTAGGACGGATCGCACAGCCGCTCGATCGCCGCCCTCGACCGGGCCGGGTCCGGATCGAGGACCGCCCTCGTGAGTCCGGCGCCGGGCTCAGGAAGGGCCTCCGCGACCCGCTCCAGCAGGCGGCGGACGACCGGCGTCGGGGCGGCCGGGCCGGGGACCGCCACCCGCCGGACGACCTCGGCCGCGAGGAGGACGGCATTGTCGTCGCGCGGCAGGGAACCATGACCCCACGTGCCGTGGATCTCGAGGCGGAAGTGGACATAGCCCTTCTCGGCGACCTGGATCGGGTAGAAGCGTCGGCCGGCGAGGTCGACCGATACGCCGCCGGCTTCGTTGAGGCAGCCGTCGGCCCGGATCCAGTCGGGTCGCTCCCGGACGATCCAGTCGATGCCGGCCAGCCCGCCGACCTCCTCGTCCGCGGTCGCGGCGAGGATGACGTCCCGGGTGAGACCCGGTATCGGGTCGGACACCGGATCGCGGCCGCCCGCCCGGGTCTCGTCTGCAAGGAGGCGCACGACGCCGATCTCCATCGCCACCATCGACTTCATGTCGACCGCGCCGCGGCCCCAGATGGCCCCGTCGGCGACCTCGGCGGCGAACGGGTCGTGGGTCCACAGGTCCGGTGGCGCCGGGACCACGTCGAGGTGGCCGAGCAGCAGGAGCGGTCCGCCGCCTGTCCCGTCGCCGCGAAGCCGGGCCAGGACGGAGCCGCGGTCCGGATACGGCTCGATCACGGTCGACGGGATGCCGGCGTCGGCGAGCAGGGCCTCGACGTGGCGTGCCGCCCGGATCTCGTCGCCCGGGGGGTTGACGGTCGGGATCCGGATGAGGTCGCGGACGTCCTCCACGAGGCGGTCGTGGGCTCGGGACCGGGCCGACGCCTCGATGGCGTCGGAGGGTCGGTCGACCGCCGCCCGGGCGTCGGTCATCCGACGCCGGGTACGAACAGGCCGACGATGGTCACGATCAGGCCGAGGCCGACGATGAGGACGATCATCCCGATGAGGAGTCGCCGGTAGCGGGCCTCGCGGCGGCGCGTCTCGGCGAGGTCGGGGTCCTCGCCACCCTCGATGAAGGCGGAGGAGAGGCCTCGTGCCCGTGCGGCGAGATCGCGCTCCGTGACCGGCGGCAGATCGCGGAAAGTCGATCCGGCCGTGGCCGGCGCCTCGCGACTCTCGGCGTCCTCGTCGCCGGCGGGCGACTGGTCGGCGCTCGGTGCCTCATCGGTCGTTCCGGTCGTCTCGGTCATCGTCGGGAATCATGCCCCACTGCCGCCCATCCGGTCGCCGCAGCGGTCGTCATCGCTCAGCCGAGCGCCTCGCGGAGCGGCTCGGCGATCTCGCGGGCGACGACCCGCAGCCCGTCCGGTCCGAGGCGGGCCGGCATGCCGAGGATGAGATGGTCGGCGCCCGCAGCGGCAAAGGTGGTCGCCAGCTCGCGGGCTCGGCGGCGGCTCGTCGCGTCGGGACCGGTCGGGACCTGGGCGGCGAACTGGAAGCCGGTCGGGTCGCGGCCGATCCGGTCCATCTCGGCGAGGATCGCCGCCCGGTGCTCGGTGAAGTAGGCGATATCCGGCTCGGGCACGGCCGGCAGCGACCAGCCGTCGGCCAGGCGGGCCGCCATCCTGAGCCCGCGCGGACCCTGGCCACCGAGCCAGATCGGCGGACCGCCGGGCGTCAGCGGCGGGGGCAGGTTGACGGCCCCGCGCAGCGGATAGAACGGGTCGTCGAGGGTGATGCCGGCCTCGGTCGTGGCCGCCGGCGAGTGGAGGGCCCGGATGACGGCGACCGCCGATCCGAGGCGGCCGATCCGCTCCCCGATGGGCGGCATCGGGATGCCGTACGCCGCATGCTCGTCCTCATGCCAGCCGGCCCCCAGGCCGAGGATGAAGCGGCCCCCGGTGGCGAGGTCGAGGACCGTCGCCGCCTTGGCCAGCACGGCCGGATGGCGGAAGGTGTTCGACAGCACGGCATGGCCGACCCATCGGCCGGGCACGTGATGAGCCAGCGCGGCGAGCATCGTCAGTGCCTCGAAGCTCGCCCCGCCGCGCTCGATCGTCGGGTCGGTCAGGTGGTCGTTCGCCCAGCCGGAGTCGAAGACGGGCAGGTCGCCGGCCGCCGCCCAGGTCGCATCGAGGGTCGGCCAGTCGACGCCCTGCGGGGACGTCTTGAAACCGATGCGAACGCCGCTCACGACGGTCGCGACTGGGCGCTCAGCGGGCGCCGGCCCGCGCGTCGCCGGCCTGGGCGCCGCCGAGCTGGGCGGTCATCCGAGGCCCGGTCGTGACCGCTCCCTCCGAGGCGGAGCCCACGAGGGCTGCGTACTTCGCCATGACGCCGCCCCGGTAGCGTGGCTCGGGCGCGCTCCAGGCGGCCTTGCGGCGGGCCAGCACATCCGCGAGGACGTCGAGGTCGAGTGCCCTCCGGTCGACGTCGATGACGATCTCGTCGTCGTCCTCGACGAAGGCGATCGGGCCGCCCAGGGCGGCTTCCGGGGCGACGTGGCCGATCATCAGGCCGTGGGTCCCGCCGCTGAAGCGGCCGTCGGTCAGGAGCGCGACGGAGTCGCCGAGCCCCTCTCCGACGAGGGCGGCGGTGACGCTCAGCATCTCCTGCATCCCGGGACCGCCGACCGGTCCCTCGTAGCGGATGACGACGACGTCACCGGGCCTGATCGTCCCCGCGCTGACCGCGGCGAAGCAGTCGTTCTCAGAGTCGAACACCCGGGCCGGACCACGGTGGAGGCGCCGCTCGTGGCCGGCCAGCTTCACGACGCAGCCGTCGGGAGCGAGCGAACCGTGGAGGATCGCGAGGCCGCCGGTGGGCTTGATCGGCGTCTCGACGGGCACGACGACCCGCTGGCCCGGCGTCTCGACGACGGCCGCGGCCGTCTCGGCGATCGTCCGCCCGTCGACGGTCGGGGCGTCGCCATGGAGGTGGCCGCCGCGGAGGAGCTCGCGGGTGACGAGGCCGATGCCGCCGGCCTCGTACAGGTCGGCCGCGGTATAGCGGCCGCCGGGGACCATGTCGGCGACGATGGGCGTCCGGTCGGCGATCGCCCCGAACTCGTCGATGTCGAGGGGGATGCCGAACTCATGGGCGATCCCGAGGAGGTGGAGCACGCCGTTGGTCGAGCCGCCCGAGCCGGCGACCGAGGCGATGCCGTTCTCGATGGCGCGCCGGTCGACGATCGACGATGGCCGGACGTCGCGACGGACGAGGTCCATCACGATCTCGCCGCAGCGGCGGGCCGCGTCGTCCTTGGCCGGGTCCTCGGCCGGGATGGCGTTGAGGCCGGCCGGTGAGAGCCCGATGAGCTCCATCACCATCGACATCGTGTTGGCCGTGTATTGGCCGCCGCAGGCACCGGGTCCGGGGCAGGCTGCGTTCTCGACCTCGTACAGCTCGTCGAGGGTCATCGTCCCGGCCCGGTAGCGGCCGATCGCCTCGAACACCGTCACCACGGTCGCGTCGCGCTTGCCCTTGTACATGCCCGGGTAGATCGTCCCGTTGTAGAGCACGAGGCCCGGGACATCGAGGCGGCCGAGCGCCATCGCCGCGCCGGGGATGGTCTTGTCACAGCCGACGAGGCAGACGACGCCGTCGAGGAGGTGACCCCGGACGACGAGCTCGATCGAGTCGGCGACGACCTCGCGGCTGACGAGGCTCGCCTTCATCCCCTCGGTGCCCATCGACACCCCGTCGCTGATGGAGATCGTGTTGAACTCCATCGGCGTCCCGCCGGCCGCCCGGATGCCTGCCTTGACATGCTCGGCCAGCCGGCGCTGGTTGTAGTTGCACGGCATCGTCTCGATCCACGTCGTCGCCACCCCGACGAGCGGCTTGGCGAGGTCCTCGTCGGTGAATCCGATTGCCTTGAGCATCGCCCGGGCGGCGGCCCGGTCGGGACCGTCGGTCAGGCGGGCGGAATGGCGCTTGGCCGGGTCGGTCGGGCGGTCGTAGGGGTGGTGTCCGTCGGGCATCGCGGGCGTCCTCGGGGTCGGTCCGTGCTCAGCGTGGTCGGGGGGCCAGTGTAGTTGGGCTACGGCCGATCGGCCGTCGCGGCCTCGACCACCGCCCGCAGGGTGGGCAGCGGGATCGCTCCGTTGCCGAGGACTGCGTCGTGGAAGGCCCGGATGTCGAACCGACCGCCGAGCCGCCGCTCGGCCTCGCCGCGGAGGGCGAGGATCTCGAGCTGGCCGGCCTTGTAGCCGATGGCCTGGCCCGGCCAGGCGATGTAGCGATCGACCTCGTTGGCGATGTTGTTCTCGGCGAGGGCGGTGTGGGCGGTCATGTAGTCGATCGCCTGCTGCCGGGTCCAGCCGAAGGCGTGCATCCCCGTGTCGACGACGAGGCGACAGGCCCGCCAGGCGTCCATCGACAGCATCCCCAACCGGTCGACCTCGGTGGCGTACAGGCCCATCTGGTCGGCCAGCCGCTCGGTGTAGAGGCCCCAGCCCTCGAAGAACGCGGTCGGACCGAGGTGGCGACGGAAGTCGGGCAGCGCCGTCAGCTCCTGGCCGATGGCGATCTGGAGGTGGTGGCCGGGGACCGACTCGTGGTAGGCGAGGCAACGTGACTCGTAACGCGGCCGGGTCTCGGGATGGCTGGTGTTGATGTAGTACTGGCCCGGCCGGGAGCCGTCGAGGGCCGCCTGGCGGTAGTACGCGATCGACGAATTCTCCTCCTCGTGGGCCGGCATCGGGACGACCTCGCACGGGGTGACCGGCAGGCGGCCGAACCACGCCGGCACCGCCTCGTTCGCCCGGGCGAGCGAGTCGCGCGCATCCGCCTCGACCTCAGCCGCCGTCTCGAAGTGCATCGCCGGATCGGTCCGCAACCGGCGGGCCGCGTCGTCCCGATCCTTCGCACCGAGGACGGTCGCCCCGAGCCGCTCCATCTCGGCGTCGATCCGGGCGACCTCGGCGAGGCCGATGGCGTGGATCTCCTCCGGGCTCCAGTCGAGCGTCGTGTGGTGGTGGACGAGCGTCCGGTAGGCCTCCTGCCCGCCCGGCAGACCGCCGAGACCCGGCTCGTCGTCGGGGCGGACCCGGGGGGCGATCTCGTCGGCGAGGAACGCATGGAGGCGGACGAAGGCGGGACGGATGGCGTCGTCGACGGCGGTCGTCAGGCCATCGCGGAAGGCGGCCCGCTCGGCCTCGGACCAGTCGTCGTGGGGCGTCCGCAGCGGCTCGAGGAGGGCATTCTCGTCGTCGCCGGCGGCGACCGCGTCGGCGACCGTATCGATCACCCGCCGGACCGGGGTGGCGACCGCGACTCGACCGTCGGCGAGGCCGCGCCGCAGGTTCGCGACGTAGTCGTCGAGGAGCGGCCCGATGCGCCGCCAACGGGCAACCATCGCCTTCGCCTGGGCCGGCGTCTCGACGATCTGGTACGAGGGGATGTCGAGGACCTGGACCGGCCAGCCGTTCATCGGGTCGATCGTCCAGTCCTCCAGCCCGAGGGCGCGGATGGACGCCTCGGAGGAGCACGTCTCGATGAGGATCGACCGGGTGACTCGCTCGGCCGCCGACAGCTCGCCCTCGGGGATGGCGGCGGCTCGGGCGGCGACCCGTTCGAGCCTCGACCGCTCCGCTGCGATGGCCGCCGGCGTGATGTCGTCGATGCGGTCGTCGTACTCCCGGATGCCGGTCGCGGTCGCCTCCAGCGGGCCGGCGGCGAGCGTGCCCGCCCAGAACTCGGCGGCCAGGCGGTCAAGCTCGGCTGCTGCGTCCGTCATCGATCCTCCTCACCGGTCCGGCCACCGTCGTCTCCGTGCGCGCCGGCGTCAGCGTACGCATTCTCCGGTCCCGACGGCGGCCGTCCGTCCGACCGCGGCCGTGATCTTGCCGGAGACGGCCGACGGGGCGAGCGCGTAGCCGACGTTGGGGTCGCTCTTGGCCTCGGCGAAGACGATCCCGCCGACGGTGCCGTCCTCGAGGATCAGGGGACCGCCACTGTCGCCCCGCTCGATGTCGGCGGTCAGCTCGAGGATCCGGCGGTCGACCTCGGCGTTGCCGTAGATGTCGCGCCCGGCGGCCGGATAGCCGGCGGCGATCCCGACCGGGATCACGGTGAGCGGTCCGCCGGACGGATGGCCGAGCCCGGCGGCCCGGGTGGAGGCGGCCGGATCGGATCGGGCGAAGCGGAGGACCGGCGTCTGGAGGTTCGGCGCGTACAGGACGGCGATGTCGAGCGACGGATCGAACATCACCACCCGCGCCTTGGCCGCTCTGCCACCGTCGAGGGAGAGCGTCTCTGCCGTTCCGCCCGCCACGACGTGGGCATTGGTGGCGTACCAGCCGTTTCCGATCGAGAAGCCCGTCCCCGTCAGCTCGAAGCCACAGGCGTCGGTGGTGACCCGGACCGTGCTGTCGACGGCGTCGCCGGCGATCCGCCGCGCCTCGGCGGTGGACGGCGTTTCGACCGGCGTCGTGGGAAACGGCTCGAGTCCGACGAAGAGCTGGGGCAGGCCGGACGCGTCGAGGAACTGGCCGAGGTCGGCGGCGATCTCTGTCGGCGGCGGCAGGACCTCGCTGAGGGAGCGGACGGCGGTCGAGGTCTGGGCCCAGCCGGCGGCCCGCGGGATCGGCCCGGCGGCGAGGATGCCGCCGGCGAGCCAGATGATGAGGATGCCCTGGGCCACGCCGAGGGCCGCCCCGGCGAAGCGGTCGGCGCTGCCGAGGAGGCCGTTGCCGAGACGGACCCTGATGGCCGTCCCGAGGGATGACCCGAGGGCCTCGCCGAGGCCGACCGCGAGGATGAGCGCACCGAGGACCACGATCGCCCGGGCCGTCGGCTCCAGCGTCAGGATCCAGTCGCTGAAGAGGGGCAGGGCGAAGAGGACGAGGGCGGCGCCGGCGATCGCCCCGACGAGCCCGCCGAGCTGGGGGAAGAAGCCCGACCGGAGGCCGAGGATGAAGCCGATGACGACGATCGCGACGGCCGCGAGGTCGATCGGGTTCAAGCCGGCCGTCGCGCCGGCGGCGGGGTCCATCGGTCCAGTATCGGGCAGGCGGCGAGGCCGTCGCCGGTGAGATCCCCCACGAGCCGCTCAGGCGGCCCCGATCCGGGTGTCGACGCGGGCCGGGTGAGCGGCCTCCCAGGCGTCGATGGCGGCCGACCGGGCGAGGAGGTAGCCGAGCTCGTCGGTGCCGGCCAGGAGCATCGCTTCGGGCGAACGGGTCGACGTCGAAGGGAAGGTCCTCGTCGCCCGGCAGGTGGACGACCTGGCCGTCGAGGTCGACCGTCAGCTCGGCGTCGCGGGTCGCCGCTTCGACGAGCTCGAACAGCTGGCGGTGGCCGCTCGGCTCCACGACGATCGGCAGGAGGCCGTTCTTGAGGGCGTTGCTGCGGAAGATGTCGGCGAAGCTCGTCGAGAGGACGGCCCGGATGCCCCACGCGACGAGCGCCCACGGCGCGTGCTCGCGCGACGAGCCGGCGCCGAAGTTGTCGCCGACGAGGAGGATCTGGCCGGCCGGCCATCTCCGGCCGGTCGAGGACGAAGGGCGGCTCCTTGAGCGTGCCGTCCTCGTCGAAGCGCCAGTCGCGGAAGAGCGCCTCGGCCAGGCCCTCCTTGTCGGTCACCTTGAGGTAGCGGGCCGGCACGATCTGGTCCGTGTCGACGTTCTCCGCCGGCAGCGGGATGACCTGCGCTGGTGAAGCATGCGGTACGGCTCGGCCATCGTCAGCGGCCCCCGACCGCGGCGAGCGCCTCGATGCCGGGCAGCGTCCGCGGGTCGGTGACGACGCCGTCGAGCGCGGAGGCGGCCGCCGTCAGCGGCGAGGCGAGGAACGTCCGGCCGCCCTTGCCCTGGCGGCCCTCGAAGTTGCGGTTGCTCGTGCTGACCGCGTACTGGCCGGGCGTCAGCTGGTCGCCGTTCATGGCGATGCACATCGAGCAGCCGGCCTCGCGCCACTCGGCGCCGGCGGCCCGGAAGATCTCGTCGAGGCCCTCGCGCTCGGCCTCGCGCTTCACCTCGTCGGAGCCCGGCACGACCATCAGCCGGACGCCGTCGGCGACGTGGCGGTCCTTCGAGGACCGCGGCAGCCAGGCGCAGGTCGCTGATCCGGCCGTTGGTGCAGCTGCCGACGAACACGACGTCGACCTTCTGGCCGAGGATCGGCTGGCCCGGGCTGGAGGTCCATGTACTCGAGCGCCCGCTCGAGCGCCCGTCCGCTGGGCGGGGTCGTCCTGCTCGTCGGGGGAGGGGACCCGGCTCGTGATCGGGATGCCCATGCCGGGGTTCGTGCCGTAGGTGACCATCGGCTCGAGGGCGTCGCGTCGATCGTGATCGAGCGGTCGAAGTCGGCGCCGTCGTCGGTCGGCAGCGTGCGCCAGCGCTCGACCGCCGCGTCCCAGTCGGCGCCGGCCGGAGCGTGCCGCCGGCCGTGGAGGTACTCGAAGGTCGTGTCGTCGGGGGCGATCGAGGCCGGCTCGGGCGCCGCCCTCGATGCTCATGTTGCAGATGGTCATCCGCTGCTCCATCGTCAGGGCGCGGATCGCCTCGCCGCGGTACTCGAAGACGTGGCCGGTGCCGCCGCCGATGCCGATCCGGGCGATCAGGGCGAGGATGATGTCCTTGGCGCTGACCCCGGGGTCGAGGCGG
The DNA here is from genome assembly GCA_963745405.1 of uncultured Chloroflexia bacterium. Lineage (GTDB taxonomy): Bacteria > Chloroflexota > Limnocylindria > Limnocylindrales > CSP1-4 > C-114. The sequence goes on from CAVUWY010000002.1 coordinate 1,651,816, forward strand.
CCGTCGACCCGGACCTCGTAGGTCTTCGGCTCGCCGCTGGAGCAGGGTCTGGGTGGCGAGGACCATCTCGACCTCGCTCGTCCCGATGCCGAACGCGAGCGCGCCGAACGCGCCGTGGGTGCCGTGTGCGAGTCGCCGCAGACGATGGTCATGCCCGGCTGGGTCAGGCCGAGCTGCGGGCCCGATGACGTGGACGATGCCCTGGTCCGGGCTGCCGAGGCCGTGGAGCGGGATGCCGAACTCGGCGCAGTTCGTCGTCAGCTGCTCGACCTGGGCGGCGGCCATCTGGTCGAGGATCGGCAGGCCGCGCGGCGTCGTCGGGATCGAGTGATCGGCGGTCGCCACGGTCTGGCCCGGCCGGCGGACCCGGAGGCCGCGCTGCGCGCAGGCCGGTGAAGGCCTGCGGGCTGGTCACCTCGTGGACGAGGTGGAGGTCGATGGCGAGGACGGCCGGCGCGCCCGGCTCCTGCGAGGACGACGTGGTCGTCCCAGATCTTCTCGACGATGGTGCGCGGTCGGTCGGCGGCGGTCATGGCGGGGCGGCTCTCCGGGAGACTCGACGGGCCGTCAGGCTAGCACAGGGCGGCCGGCGACCACCTCGAGCCACGGTCCGGCGAGAGCATCCCGTACGTCAGGGTCCACGCTACCTCGCGCCACGATCGCGACGGCTGCATCCATCAGCGCCGGGGCGGCCTCGCGGCGCACATCGCCGCGATCTATGTCGGTCATCGATGCCCAGGCCCACGTCCATGGTCCGACCTGCGCACCCTCCCAGGCCGCGATCTGCTCGCGAAGCTTCTCGATCTCACGAGTACGGCCGCTGGCCCTGATCGCGGCGGAGGCGACAACACGCGCGTCCGCGACTCGGTCCCCGTCCCGTGCTCGAGCCGCTGCTCCGAGGGCGCGGAGATCCTCGAGCCCGAGTCGGCTCGCCCGGTCGACGAAATCGATGATGACCGGGTCCTCCTCAGGGGCGCCGTGCCACGCTTTCGAAGACGGCGTCGACGCGCTCCGGCCACCGGTGCGCGACGCGCCGGGGCGAGCCGCTGCTGGCGTCCGCGGCGCCGGGACGCGCGCCCTGGACGCACCGATGGTCACGAACAGACCGGAGACAGCCCATATGCCGGCCGATCGAACGCCGAGCGCGAGCGAGCCGAGACCGAGGGACACGAGGATCACGCCGGTGATGAGCACCGGCAACCGCGCCCAGATCCGCTCCCGCCAGAGCAGGATCGCGGCGAACAACGCGCCGAGAAGGACGGTAGCCCACGCGATCGCCAGAGCGGCGATGCCGGCATCCGGATCGACCGAGACCGTCGAGCCGATGAAGGGCAGTGCCTGCCAGCTCGAGCCGAAGTCGATGAAGGGCAACGCCAGCCAGCCCGCGCCAAGGCCGACCACGATGAGGATGCGATCGAGGTCGTCCCTGTGGTGCCTCAGCCGATCCATGCCGACAGCATCTCCCAGCATCCCCGAGCTGTCACGCTGCCCGCGATGGTCCGGCCGGCACCGGGACTTTCGAGCGGGCCGACCGCGGTTGACGGAGCCTGCTAGACTGCGCGCACGCCGGGTGTCCGGCGTCCCACCGGAGCTTACGTTGCCGTTCTTCGATCGACACGACCGCCGCCCCGTCGCCGTCGTCGTGACGCACGATGGTCGCCGCGTGCTACGTGCCCGATCGACGAGCTCGCGCCGGCTCGCCGACGTATCCCTCCTCGCCTTCTTCGCTCGCTCCTCCTTGGGCTTGACGGCCTTCTCGGCCTTATTACCGGCTCCCGGCGGGAGAACGGAGGAACGCGGAGGACGGGGCGCTAGAGCGCACCGAACCACCGAAGACCGAAGGGACCCTCGCCGGGAGGCGAGGGTCTTTTGTTTATGTACGCGACCCGGACGAGAGCCGGTCGACAAGGAGGCGCAGGCGCGATGACGATGACGGAGGACCCGGCGCGGCCACCGAGTCGCGACGCACCCACGTGCCGAACGACGGCACGCCGGAGGCGGCGGCCGTCGAGCACGCCCGCAAGGACATGCTCCACGAGGGCGCGAGCTCAAGCGGACCCGGATCGGGGCGGACGTCGCTGTGCGAGGCGCTCCTCCGCCAGGGCGTCGACGTCTTCTTCAGCTATCCCGGGCGGCGTCGATCCTGCCCGCTCTACGACGTCCTCGGCGACTACCCCGAGCTGCGCCACGTCCTCGTCCGCCACGAGCAGGGCGGCGCCCACGCCGCCGACGGCTACGCCCGGGTCACCGGCCGGGTCGGCGTCTGCATGGGCACGAGCGGACCCGGGCGCGACGAACCTCGTCACCGGCATCGGCACCGCCCTCCTCGACTCCGTCCCGATGGTCGCGATCACCGGCAACGTCCCGGCCGCCCTCATCGGCAAGGACGCGTTCCAGGAGATCGACATCAACGGCATCACGCTGCCGATGACCAAGCACAACTACCTGGTCCGCGACGCCGACGAGCTGCCGCGCGTCTTCGCCGAGGCCTTCCACATCGCCCGGACCGGCCGGCCGGGCCCGGTCCACATCGACATCACCAAGGACGCCCTCCAGCAGGAGACGCGGGCGGAGCATCCCGACCGAGGCCGAGGTCATCGCCGGCCTGCCGGGCTTCCGGCCGAACATGGACGGCCACCCGCGCCAGCTCAAGCTGGCCGCCGCCGAGATCGCCCGCGCGCAGCGGCCGGTGATCCTCGCCGGCCACGGCGTCCTCCATGCCGAGGCCTGGGACGACCTCCTCGCCTTCGCCGAGAAGACCCAGATCCCCGTCGCCCACACGCTGCTCGGCATCGGCGCCATCGACGAGGACCACCCCCTCAGCTACGGCTACATGGGGATGCACGGCTGGAAGCACGTCAACCGGGCGATCCAGTCGGCCGACCTGCTCATCGCCATCGGCATGCGCTTCGACGACCGGGTCACCGGCAACGTCCGGACCTACGCGCCGTACGCCCGGATCGTCCACGTCGACATCGACCCGGCCGAGATCGGCAAGAACGTGGCCGTCGAGGTGCCCATCGTCGGCGACGCGGGCCGGGTCCTGCGGGCCCTCACCCCGATGGTCGCCGCGGTCGACCCGGGCAGCCGGACCGCCTACTTCGACCAGCTCGCCGAGTGGCGACGCGAGTCCGAGGGCAGCGAGCTGGCACGGGTCGGGCGCCTGGCGCGACGGGCTCCTGTCGGCCGACTACGTCGTCGAGCCGGATCGGCGAGCTGACCGACCACGACGCGACGTACGTCGCCGACGTCGGCCAGAACCAGATGTGGCTCGCCCGCTACGCCGGCTTCCGCCAGCCGAACAGCCACGTCAGCTCGGGCGGCCTCGGGACGATGGGCTTCAGCGTCCCGGCGGCGATGGGCGCGGCCCTCGGCGCGCCCGAACGCGAGACCTGGGCGATCACCGGCGACGGCGGCTTCCAGATGACGTTCCAGGAGCTGATGACGCTCGTCCAGGACCACATCCCGGTGAAGATCGCCCTGTTCGACAACAAGAAGCTCGGCATGATCCGCCAGTGGCAGGAGATCATCTACGCCGGGCAACTACCACTCGGCCGCACCTGCTCGGGCCGGACTTCGCCAAGCTCGCCGAGGCGTTCGGGATCCCGGCCTTCCGGGCGACGGACGCCCGACGAGGTCGACACGGCCATCCGGGCCGCCCAGGCGGTCGACGGGCCGGCGCTCATCTGGTTCGAGATCGCCGAGGAGCAGAACGTCTTCCCGATGATGCCGGCCGGCAAGGGCCTGTCCGACCTCATCGAGAAGTGGGGCGGGGCCGACGAATGAGCGCCGACCCGACCGCCACGACTGCCGCCGGGTCGACGCCCACCGGGGACCGGCCCACGCGGCACCGCCGCCCGCGCCCTGCCAGGCGGCGGCGAGCACCGGCGCCACGTCCTCGTCGCCATCGTGCTCAACAAGCCGGGCGTCCTCAACCGGGTGGCGAGCCTCATGCGCGCCCGCAACTTCAACATCGAGTCGCTCGCGGTCAGCCACACCGACGACGCCCGACATCAGCCGGATGACGATCACGCTCCACGGCGACGACGTCGCGCGTCGAGCAGGCCGACGAAGCAGCTCTACCGGCTCATCGACGTGCTCAAGGTCCAGGACGTCACGACCGAGCCGACCGTCGAGCACGAGCTCGCCCTCGTCAAGGTCCGCGCGACCGAGGCGAACCGGGCCGAGATCATCAAGGTCGTCGAGCTGTACCGCGGCCGCGTCGTCGACCTCGCCGACGGTTCGGTCATCGTCGAGGCGCCGGGCACCGAGGCCGAGAGTCGACGCGTTCATCGCGCTCGTCCGCACGGGTACGGCATCAAGGAGCTCGGTCCGCACCGGCGACCGTCGTCATGGTCCGGGGCTCCGGATCGATCGAGGAGGCACTCAAGCGATGACGGCGACGATGTACTACGACAACGATGCCGACCCGTCGGCCCTGGCCGGCCAGACGGTCGCGATCATCGGGTACGGCAGCCAGGGCCACGCCCACGCGCTCAACCTCCACGAGTCGGGCGTCGACGTCATCGTCGGCCTCGCGCCCGGGCTCCAAGAGCCGCGCCGCTCGCCGAGGAGGCCGGCCTGTCGGGTCGCTCGACGTCGCCGACGCCGTCAAGGCCGCCGACGTGATCATGATCCTCGTCCCCGACACCGCCCAGAAGGCCGTCTACGACGCCGAGATCGCGCCGAACCTGCGGCCCGGGCCAGCTGCTGATGTTCGCCCACGGCTTCAACATCCACTTCGGGCGGATCGACCCGCCGGGCATCGTCGACGTCGGCATGGTCGCCCCGAAGGGCCCCGGCCACCTGCTCCGCAGCGTGTACCGGCCGGCGGCGGCGTCCCGGCCCTGTTCGCCGTCCACCGCGACGCGTCGGGCACGGCGCGGGCCCGGACGCTCGCCTACGCGCGGGCGCTCGGCTCGCACCCGGGCCGGCGTCCTCGAGACGACCTTCGCCGAGGAGACCGAGACCGACCTGTTCGGCGAGCAGTCCGTCCTGTGCGGTGGCACGGCGGCCCTCGTCAAGATGGCCTTCGAGACGCTCGTCGAGGCCGGCTACCAGCCCGAGCTCGCCTACTTCGAGACGCATGCACGAGCTCAAGCTCATCGTCGACCTGATGTATCGCGGCGGCCTCAACTTCATGCGCTTCAGCGTCAGCGACACGGCCGAGTACGGCGACTACGTGTCAGCGGGCCGCGGATCATCGACGAGCACGTCCGCGAGACGATGCGGGCCGTCCTGCCGACATCCAGGACGGCACTTCGCCGCACCGCTGGATCGCCGAGAACGACACGGGCCGCGTCGAGTTCGAGCGGCTGCGCGCAGGCCGACCGCGACCACCAGATCGAGCAGGTCGGCGGCCGAGCTGCGCGAGCCAGATGGCGTTCCTCGATCCGGTCGAGGTCGCGCCGGCCAGGCCCAGGCCGCGGCGACGACCCCGGGGCGTCGCGATGAGCACCGCCGTACCCCGGCCCTGCGGGCCGTTCGTCCCGCCGGCGAAGCGTCCGCATCTTCGACACGACCCTCCGCGACGGGGAGCAGGCGCCCGGCGCCGGGCTGACCGCCGCCGAGAAGCTCGAGGTCGCCCGCCAGCTCGTCCGCCTCAAGGTCGACGTCATCGAGGCCGGCTTCCCGGCCGCCTCGCCCGGCGACTTCGAGGCGGTCAAGCGGATCGCCCGCGAGACGAAGGGCGTCGCGGTCGCCGCCCTGGCTCGCTGCCGCGACGGCGATCCGCAGCGGGCCGTCGAGGCGATCCGGGTCGCCGAGCGGCCGCACCTCCACGTCTTCATCGCCACCTCCGACATCCACCTCAAGCACAAGCTCCGCATCGACCGCGAGACCAGGCGCTCGCCGAGGCGCGCCGCTGGGTCGCGCTACGGCCGCGAGGCGCTCGGCGCGATGCCGAGATCGAGTTCTCGCGCCGAGGACGCCATCGCGGACCGACATCGACTACCTCATGCAGGTCTACGAGGCGGTCGTCGAGGCCGGGGCCTCGACGGTCAACATCCCGGACACGGTCGGCTACGCGATCCCGGCCGAGTTCGGGGTCCTCGTGAAGCGGGTCGTCGACCTCGTCGGACGCGACGCGACGGTGAGCGTCCACTGCCACAACGACCTCGGCCTCGCGACGGCCAATACGCTCGCCGCGGTCCAGGCCGGGGCGCGCCAGGTCGAGGTCACGATCAACGGCCTCGGCGAGCGGGCCGGCAATGCCTCGCTCGAGGAGGTCGTCATGGCCCTGCGGACGCCGCCCGACCCAGTTCCCCGATGCGGTCAGCCGCGTCCAGACCGAGCAGATCACCGCCGCCAGCCGGCTCGTCAGCTACCTCACCGGGTTCGCCGTCCAGCCCAACAAGGCGATCGTCGGCGGCAATGCCTTCGCCCACGAGAGCGGGATCCACCAGGACGGCGTCATCAAGAACCCGCTGACCTACGAGATCATGACTCCCCAGTCGGTCGGGCCTGACCGGCAGCCAGCTGACGATCGGCAAGCTGTCCGGGCCGGCGCGGCCTCCAGGGCAAGCTGCGCGAGCTCGGCCACGAGGTCGACGGCGAGCGTCTCGATACCGTGTATCGGGCGGCCATCGCCCTCGCCGACGCCAAGAAGGAGGTCACCGACGCCGACCTCCTCGCCCTCGTCGAGCAGCAACGCGGCCGAGGTCCCGGCGTCGGTCGTCATCGACGGCTGGAGCGTCACCTCGTCGCACGGCGGCAACGCGACCGGCACCGTCTCACTCACGGTCCGGGGCGAGGAACGGAGCGCCGAGGTGACCGGCAACGGTCCGGTGAACGCGCTCTTCGGGGCGGTCGACCAGGCCATCGAGCCGGTCCTCGGCTGGACGCCGACGCTCGCCGAGTACGAGATCAAGGCGGTCTCGGCCGGCGAGGATGCCCAGGGGCAGGTCCTCGTCCGCTGCCGGCGGTCGATCCGACGACGGCCCGGGCGCGCTCATCGTCACCGGCCACGGCCTATCGACCAACATCATCGAGGCCTCGCTCGAGGCCTACCTCGTGGCGGTCAATAAGCTCCACGGGGCCGAGATCGGCAGCGTCAGCTCGGCGTTCGTGGCCCCCGGCACCGCCGAGGAGCTCCCGTGACCGACGGCTCGCTCGCCGCGGGAGACGGCCGCCCCGACCGCCCGGCCTACTCGGTCGTCGCCATCCCCGGCGACGGGGTCGGGCCCGAGGTCGTCGGCCACGCCCGGACCGTCCTCGACGCGGCCGGGAGCGGCCTTCGGCTTCGAGATCGGCTGGGCGGAGATCCTCGCCGGCGGCATCGCGATCGACACGTACGGGTCGGCGATCCGCCCGGAGGACGTCGAGCGGTGCGCAGCCGCCGACGCCGTCCTTCTCGGCGCGGTCGGCGGCCCGCGCTGGGACGATCCGAACGCCAAGGTCCGCCCGGAGCAGGCACTCTTCGCCCTGCGTGGCGGCCTCGGCCTCTACGCCAACCTCCGCCCGGTGACCGTCCACCCGGCGCTCGTGCCATCGTCGCCGCTCCGGCCCGAGCTGCTCGAGGGAGTCGACCTGCTCATCGTCCGCGAGCTGACCGGCGGCATCTACTTCGGCCGGCCGTCGCGAAGAGCGGCAGACGGCCGACGGCGCGCGATCGCCGTCGACACGCTGTGGTACGCGGAGTCGGAGATCCGGCGGATCGTCCGCCTCGCCTTCGAGCTGGCTCGGACCCGGCGGTCGAAGGTGACCCAGGTCGACAAGGCCAACGTCCTCGCCTCGAGCCGGCTGTGGCGCAAGGTCACCGAGGAGGTCCATGCCGACTACCCCGACGTCGAGCTCGAGCACCGCCTCGTCGACTCGACGGCGATGCTGCTCGTGACCCGGCCGTCGTCGTTCGACGTCGTCGTCACCGAGAACCTCTTCGGCGACATCCTCTCCGACGAGGCGGCCGTCCTGGCCGGCTCGCTCGGGATGCTGCCGTCCGCCTCGCTCGGTGAGCGGCGGACCGATCACGGCACGTTCGGCCTGTACGAGCCGATCCACGGCTCGGCGCCGGACATCGCCGGCACCGACCGGGCCAACCCGATCGGGACGATCCTCTCGACGGCCATGCTCTGCCGCTGGTCGCTCGGCCGGGCCGACGTGGCAGCGGCGATCGAGGCCGCCGTCGGGTCGACTCTCGACCAGGGCTATCGGACGGCCGATCTCGTCCGACCGCGACCGACGAGCGCGGCAGGTGCCGCAACGGTCAAGGTGGTCGGCGGCCTGGAGCTGACGGCGATCGTGACGGGCCATCGTCGATCGCGCGGCGGAACGCCAGGCGGTCGGCGCATGAGCGCCAACGAGCCCGCGGTCGATCCGGTAGTGGATCGGCCCGTCATCCTCTACGACACGACCCTCCGCGATGGGGCCCAGGGCGAGGGGCTCATCCTGTCCCTCAACGACAAGCTCCGCATCGCCCGGATGCTCGACGAGTTCGGGATGCCGTACATCGAGGGCGGCTGGCCGGGCTCGAACCCCAAGGACATCGAGTTCTTCGCGGCGGCCAAGTCGGTCCGCTGGGGTTCGGCCAAGCTCGCCGCCTTCGGCTCGACGCGGCACCGGGCGAACACGCCCGGAAGAGGATCCCAACCTCCGCGAGCTCGTCGCCGCCGAGACGCCGGTCGTGACGATCTTCGGCAAGAGCTGGCTCCTCCACGTCACCGAGGTCCTCGGAGCGACACCGGCGGAGAACCTCGACATGATCGCCGACTCGGTCGCCTTCGTGGCCGACCGGGGCCGGGAGGCGGTCTACGACGCCGAGCACTATTTCGACGGCTATAAGTCGGATCGCGGCTACGCGCTCGACACGCTCCGGGCCGCCCGCCAGGCCGGCGCCCGCTCGGTCGTGCTGTGCGACACGAACGGTGGCACGCTCACCGACGAGCTCGTGGCGATCGTCCGCGACACGATGACGACCCTCGACGCCGACCCCGACGCCCCCGCCGTGGCCTGGGGCATCCACACCCACAACGACGCCGAGCTGGCGGTGGCGAACTCGCTCGCCGCGGTGGCGGCCGGCGTCCGCCATGTCCAGGCGACCATCAACGGCTACGGCGAGCGCTGCGGTAACGCCAACATGGTCAGCATCCTCGCCAATCTCGCCCTCAAGACGAAGAACACCCTCGTTCCGGCCGGCGGCGGCGACCTGGCCGACCTCACCTCCCTGTCGCGGAGCGTCGCCGAGATCGCCAACGTCGCCCCCAACGACTTCCAGCCGTACGTCGGCCGCTCCGCCTTCGCCCACAAGGGAGGGGTCCACGGCGCGGCGGTGGCCAAGGTCGAGCGGAGCTACCAGCATGTCGATCCGACCAGCGTCGGCAACGAGGGCCGCCTCGTCGTGTCCGAGCTCGGCGGTCGGGCCAACACGGCGATCCGGGCCGAGCAGCTCGGTCACCGCCTCGAGGGCGTCGTCGATCCGCGCGAGCTGTCCCGGCTGATCAAGCAGCTCGAGGCCGACGGCCTCGCCTTCGAGGGTGCCGAGGCGTCCTTCGAGCTCCTCATCCGGCGACATCAGCAGGGCTATGCCGCGCCGTTCCGGATCGTCGATTTCACCGTCCTCGTCGAGCAGCGCGACGGCCGGGAGCTGCGCGCCGAGGCGACGGTCAAGGTCGAGGTCGATGGGGAGACGCTCCACACCGCGGCCGACGGCAACGGGCCGGTCAACGCCCTCGATATCGCCCTGCGCAAGGCGCTCGGAGCGTTCTACCCGCAGCTCGACGCGGTCCATCTCGTCGACTACAAGGTCCGCATCCTCGACGGCGACGCGGCCACCGGGGCGCGGACGCGGGTCGTCATCGACTCGCGCGACAGCGAGCGGGCCTGGTCGACGATGGGCAGCGACACGAACATCATCACCGCGAGCTGCATCGCCCTCGGCGATTTGCTCGAGTACGCGATCTGGAAGTCGTCGGCCGAGCTCCGCCGCCGCGACGAACGCCACTTCACGACGGCCGGGCCGAGTGTGGTCGCCCCGCCGGCCACCACCGCGTCGCCGGCTGCCGCCACCTCTCCCGTCCCCGCCGCGGCACCGGCCGCGGCTGCACCATCCGTCCCCGCCCCAAGCTCCTCGAGTCCCCGGAGGTAACCCGTGTCCACCGCGACCAACAGCCCGACCGCCGGCCCGTCGGACACGCCCGCCCCGACCCTCCACCTCACCCGCTGGACGGTCCAGTCGGGCAGCAACGCCCAGAGCCGCGGTGCGGTGGTCATCGCCTCCGGCGACCACCAGTGGGACGCCACCGCCGAGGGGAACGGCCCCGTCGATGCCCTCTTCCGGGCGGTCGATCGGGCCCTGAGTGGCGTCCTCACCGGCCACCCGCGACTCCTCGCCTACGACATCCATGCCGTCGCCGAGGGGCCGGATTCCGAGGGCGTCGTGACGGTCAAGATCGCCCCGCCGTCGGCCGCCGCCGGGCGCCGCGGGACCGGCAACTACACCGGACAGGCGCGGAGCACGAACATCATCGCTGCCTCGATCGAGGCCTACCTCGAGGCGCTCAACGGGCTGCTCGCCGAGGAGCACTGGGCCGGCGCCGCCGACCAGGCCGGCAATCGGCGCCGGGCCAAGGCGGCCGCGGCGGCGAGGACCAGCCCCGTGCCGAGTTCGACGCCGACGAGGCCCACCACGACACGACCGCGTGGTTCGAGCGCTGAACACGGCCGCTGCCTCCGCCGGGCCCGGATCGGCCGGCGCGGGCGACACAGGGCAGGGCGTCGCCTTCTCGGGTGAACCTGGCTCCTTCGCCGAGGACGCGGTGCTCGCTGCGTTCGGCGACGTCGAGCGCCACGGCCTGGCCGGTTTCGCCGCCGTCTTCGAAGCCGTCTCGGGCGGTACTGCCCGGGCCGGCGTGGTCCCGATCGAGAATGTCGTCGCCGGCACGGTCCGCGAGACGCTGGACCTCCTCCTCGGCCACGACGCCCGGATCGTCGGCGAGGTCGTCGTCCCCGTCCGGCTCTGCCTCGCCGCGCTGCCCGGTCAACGACTCGAGGACATCGAGCGGGTCTCGTCCCACGTCCAGGCGCTCGACCAGGCCGAGGCGTTCCTCCGCTCCCGGCCGTGGACCCTCATCTCGACCTACAACACGGCCGGCGCCGGTCGGGCCATCGTGGACGGAGCAGAACGCGGGAGTGCCGCGGTCCTGTCGCCCCGGGCCGCCGAGCTGTTCGGCCTCGATATCCTCGCCAGCGGCATCGAATCCGATCCCCGGAACCGGACCCGGTTCTGGGTCGTGGCCCAGTCCGGCGAGCCGCCGCCCGTCCTGCCGGGTGGGGGCGCCGGCAGACGGACGACGGTGGTGTTCGGGGTCCGCAACGAGCCGGGGACGCTCCTCGCCGCGCTGCGCGCCTTCGCCGAGCGAGGGGTCAACCTCTCGAAGCTCGAGTCGCGGCCGAGCCGCGAGCGCGCCTGGGAGTACGTGTTCTGGGTAGATCTCGATGCGGATGCGACCGACGCGGCCTGTGCGGCCGCCCTGGCGGAGCTCGGCCAGGACGCGACGATGGTCCGCGTCCTCGGTTCGTACCCCCGCGCCGCGGACTGAATCCGGGCTCGGCGCACTCGACTGGACCCGGCGGCCCGGGCGGATCAGCGCCCGGTCAGGCGGTCGAGGAAGCTCTTCTTCTGGGCTCGCGGCACGTCGCGGCGGCGGGCCTGCTCGGCAGCGTACTTGTCCGTCTCGCGGCTGCGCTCGCGGGCCAGGCCCTGGTGGAACTCGCTGCTGCTGAGCGAATGGCCCTCGGTGTCGTCGGCGTCGGTCTGGACGTCCTTGACGACGGCGTCGCTGGTCTCGATCGGCTCGTCGGTCTGATGCATCGGTCTCTCCCTGGTGGCACGCCGATCGTACGGGACCGCTACGGCCGCCGGGAGGCCGCGGCGCGACCCGTCGAGAGTCGTCTTGGCGACTCGACGGCATACGGAGGCGTCTCGTCGAGCGCGGCCTCACGCCCGATCCGGCGGGGCCTCCGGGCTAGAATGCCCGCACGACTCGATCGCCTCCCCGAGAGCGCCAGGAGCCCAGGATGACCACCACGACCATCGTCACGCCGCATCCGATCTTCCTCGCCGGACGGTGGGTCGAGTCGCCCGACCCGCTCATCGTCGAGAACCCGGCCGATCCGACGACGCCTGCGGGTTCGACCTACCACGCCACCGAGGCCCAGTACGAGGAGGCGGTCGACGCGGCGGTGGCGGCGTTCGAGGTGACGCGCCACCTGCCGGCCTACGAGCGTGGGGCGATCCTCCGCTCGATCAGTGCCGGCATCAAGGCCCGCCGCGAGGAGCTCGGCAGGCTGATGGCGACCGAGGCCGGCAAGCCGATCCGTGACGCCCTCGTCGAGGTCGACCGGGCGACCCTGACGTTCCGCCTCGGCGCCGAGGAGGCGGAGCGGATGACCGGCGAGGTGATCCCGCTCGACCTCATGGCCTCGTCGCGCGACCGGGTCGGCATCACCCGCCGCTTCCCGATCGGGCCGGTGGCTGGCATCAGCCCGTTCAACTTCCCCCTCAACCTCGCCGCCCACAAGGTCGCGCCGGCCATCGCTGCCGGCTGCACGATCGTCCTCAAGCCGCCGTCCAAGGACCCCCTCACGATGCTCACGGTGGCCGAGATCATCGAGGAGGCCGGTGCTCCAGCCGGCTCGGTCAGCATCCTGCCGATGAGCCGCGAGCTCGGCGACCGGATGGTGTCGGACCCGCGGTTCAAGCTCCTCAGCTTCACCGGCAGCCCCTCGGTCGGCTGGCGGATGAAGGAGCGGGCCGGCAAGAAGAAGGTGGTCCTGGAGCTCGGCGGCAACGCCGGGGTCATCGTCGACGAGACGGCCGACCTCGACTGGGCCGTCCGGCGCTGCCTCGTCGGCGCCTTCACCTACGCCGGCCAGGTCTGCATCAGCGTCCAGCGGATGTTCGTCCACGAGAAGGTCTGGGACGCGTTCATGGACCGCTTCGTCGAGGGCGCGAAGGCCCTCAAGGTCGGCGACCCGCTCGACGCCTCGACCGACGTCGGGCCGATGGTCGACGGGGCCGCCGCCAGCCGGACTCAGCGCTGGGTCGACGAGGCGGTCGCCCTCGGCGCCAGACTCCTCCTCGGCGGCAAGGCCGATGGCACGTTCTTCGCCCCGACGATCCTCACCGACACGCCGGTCACCGCCCAGGTCTGCTCGAACGAGGCGTTCGCCCCGCTCGTCGTCGCCTTCCCGTTCAGCGATTTCGACGCCGCGATCCGCCAGGTCAACGACAGCTTCTTCGGCCTCCAGACCGGCGTCTTCACGAACGACCTGAGCCATGCCTGGCGGGCCTTCGGCGAGCTCGAGGTCGGCGGGGTCATCGTCAACGACGTGCCGACTTACCGGATCGACCACATGCCCTACGGCGGGGTCAAGGACTCCGGCCTCGGCCGCGAGGGCCTGCGCTGGGCGATCGAGGACATGACCGAGATCCGCATCATGGTCCTCGCCCAGCCCCAGTAGCCATCGCGTAGTGGTCACGCTCGCGGAGATATGCGACATCGTCAGGGTCGCCTCCATCGGCGCTCGACGCGCGTCGCCCCGAGCATGGCTACGACTGTCACGACCACATAGCCCGCGACCATGATGACCGTGTCGTTGGAGCTTCGCGACGTGCCCTGATACCACAGCGTTAGCACGACGGCGGCCGGCATCCAGACTGCCAGGTACGTCGCCCACCACCGGCCACTCAACTGTCGTCCCAACTCCGTCCCATCCCAAGGTTCTCGCTGAAACCGTCCCGTGCGCCGTCACGATACGCCCGGGCCGACCCTCCCTCGGCGCCATCGGTCTGGCGTTCGAGTGGGCGGTCTCAAGTGAACAACGCAACATCCACGACGAGCAGTCGAGGCAGGACTGATCGCGTGGAGGTGGCGAGGTGCAACATCGGCACGGAGACTTCGGGCGGCGGCTGAGCGACGCCGAGCGCCTCGAGATACGTCGGCTCGTCCGCTCGGGAGAGCCGTACCGGGTCGCCGCCGCGGCCGTCGGCACGACCGTCAAGACCGTAGCCACGAGACGATCTACCAGTCGCTCTTCGTCCAGGCCCGCGGTGCCCTCCGCCGGGAGCTCAGCGCCTGCCTCCGCAGCGGGCGGGTCCGGCGGCGGGCCCAGCACCGGACCGCCGGTCCGGGCGTGCTCACCGACATGGTCCTGCTCAGCGAGCGCCCGGCCGAGGTCGAGGACCGGGCCGTGCCCGGCCACTGGGAGGGCGATCTCATCATCGGCGGCCGGAGTCACTCGGCGATCGGGACGCTCGTCGAGCGCCAGACCCGCTACGTCATGCTCGTCGGCCTTCCCGCCGGCCGCTCGGCACCAGCCGTCCGGGACGCCCTCGCGGCGCGGATCCTCACCCTCCCCGAGCAGCTCCGCCGGACGCTCACCTGGGACCGCGGCCACGAGATGGCCGAGCACGTCCGGTTCACCATCGACACCGGCGTGCAGGTCTACTTCTGCGATCCCCGGAGCCCCTGGCAGCGAGGCAGCAACGAGAACACGAACGGCCTCCTCCGCCAGTACTTCCCCAAGGGCTCGGACCTCTCGGTCCACGACCAGGCCCATCTCGATGCCGTCGCTGCCGAGCTCAACGATCGGCCTCGACAGACGCTCGGCTGGATGAAACCATCTGAGGCGCTCGCCAAGATCGTTGCGTTGACCGACTGAGCCAGCCGTGACATTGGCCTACGCTCGCAGACCAGAGTGGACCGTCGCCAACGGCTCGCGGCACGAGTCCGCGCATCGTAGGGTTGGTGCATGCTCGACTTTCGGGAGCACCTGCGGTTGGTTCGACGGGCACCGGGGATGTTCCTGCTAGATCCGACCTTCGACGCCTTCGTCGCCTACGTCGTTGGCGTCAACGCCGGCTCGTCGCAAGCGCTTCTACCAGGTTTTGATGAGTTCCTGACGTTGCGACTCGCCGAACGTTCAAATCTCCATTGGAGCGGCCTCGTGAAGCAGATCGCATTTCCGCGGGGCATTCCACAGCCGCTAGCTGGCCGTGATGAAGAGATTGCGATTTCGACCATGTTCGATCTGCTGGATGAGTTCCTGGCTGAGATTCGAGGACCCCGCGAGCTTCACCGGCTCTTTCACGAGTTCGTCCTTTGGGAGACCGAGCAACCCGGCTATGACGTCAATCGCGACCTGGTCAGGTTCGGCCAGTCGCCTCCCTTCGAAACAGTCAGCGTCAACGACGCGGTAGCGATTCTTGGCCTCACCAGACCGGAGATCTTCGACATGATCGCTCGCGGCGACCTTCATCACGCTCGCGTAGGTGCAGATGTCCTCGTTCGAGCCGCCGAGGTCCAAGAGCGGGCCAAACGATCCGTCGGGTGACATTGGCGTACGCTCGCGGACGCTGGCGTGGGCGTTACCCTCGGTCTCATGGAGCCAGCTCTAACGGCGTCGCAGCAAGCCATCTGTGACCGAATCGGCGTCGTCCCTGATCTACCGGGCCGCGGATCCAAGCTTGGTGTCGGACCGCTGACGATCGTGCCAATCAACGGGCTCCGCCACCCCGTGAACGGCGACGATTGCGGCTGGTACATCTGGGCCGGCGGCAGGATTGACCAGAGCGACCCCGGGTTCTTCAGCCCTATGCACGTCGAGCATCTCGTTGTGTCGCGGCCTGAAATCGAGCCTTATCTGGCTCTGCCACCGGGCTGGCGGTTCCAGATCGCGCCAGGTCACGAAGACGTCTGGTTCGACGCCGATCTGCTCGACGTCGAGTGACTTTCGCGGACGCTCGCGGATGCTCATCTACCCTTGACCGCCCGCATAGCCGGGCACATGATCAGGCTAGGTCCGCGGCCTGGCCTTGCTCCGTGGGAGCCGTAATGTTCTGGGACGACCTCGTCCGGCGGTGGCGACGCGACAACCGACAACTCAGTCCGCGCCTCCTTGCGGGCGCCGCCGGTTACGTCGCTGTCGCGCCAACTCGGCGCAGACGAAGTCGGGTCACCCTCGTGCTGCTCATCATCGCGGTCGGAGTCTTGCTTGCTCTCGCGGTCGCGACCGGGCGCGTCCAGGCGGCCGTCGGATGGTGAAGCGACTCAGCTGAAGCGGCGATCTTGTCATGGCCGGGAGACAGAGCCCTCTCCGGCATCGTGTGACCTTCGCGTACGCTCGCGGACCGCGCGTCGATGTCACGCCCTACGGAAGACCGAGGTCGCTCAGCCGGTCGTCGTCGTCATCTGGCCGGCCTGGGTGATCGAGATCGTGCCCGCCCACATGCACTGGCAGGTGCTGTCCGAGGTGAGCGCCGGCACGCCTCCGACGGCGACCGTCGCGGAACCCGGGGCCCACGGACCGGCGATGACGGGCAGGCACGGCTGGGGAGTCAGCACGCCGAGCGCCGCGGCCGTCGCGGCCGCGACCTGGGGGTTGGCCGGCGACGTGCACATACCGAACGTCGCGATGTTCGTCATCGGGACCATGTCCTGGATCGTCGCGACCGGTTGGTTCGAGGACTGGACGCGCCCGGCCGGGAGGACCGCGAGGGTCGCAGTCCCGGGCAGGCCCATCGGGCAGGCGATCATCGCGCCGTTCACTACCAGCTGCGCCATCGGACACCTCCGCCACTGAGGATACGACCGCCTGGTTCGCGTGATCCGCGGGACGGCCCGCGGTCGATGGCCACCGCTCATGCCGCGCCGGTCCGGGCGGGCGCGATCGGTCGCGTCTACCACCGGCGGTGGTGCTATCGCGGCGTGCCGGCGCGATCGGGCGCGTTTACCACCGGCGGTGGTGCTATCGCGGCGGGGCGGGCGCGATCGGTCGCGTTTACCACCGGCGGGGGTCCTATCGCCCGATGCCGGTCCGACCCATGTGGGACGCGTGCGTGATCGGCCGCGGATCGGAAGTCTGGCCGGCCCTCAACGGGCAGGCGAACCTCCATACGACCACCCGTGGTGGTATCTGCAAGCCGTGCGCCGGGATCTCGTCGGAGTGATCGGCAGGGGCCGCGTCCCATCGCCCGCGACGCGGCGACGCGACGCGGACGTGCGCGTGCCACGATGCGAGACATGGACTTCGCCCTGAGCCCGACGGCCGCGGCCCTCCGTGAACGCGCCCGGCGGTTCGTCGGGGAGGAGCTCCAGCCGCTCGAGGCGGACTTCGAGCGGGGCGGCGGCCGGCTCCCGAAAGAGCAGGGCCGCGAGCTCCGCCGGCGAGCGATCGAGGCCGGGCTCGTCGGGGGCAACCTCCCGGTGGCGGTCGGTGGCCTCGGCTGGACGGCGATGGAGCAGGTCGTCGTCCAGGAACAGTTCGGCCAGGTGACCGGCGGCCTCTGGTCGTACGTGCCGGGGGCGTACAACGTCCTCGGGCTGTGCGACGCCGAGCAGCGCCACCGCTACCTCGAGCCGAGCCTCCGCGGCGAACGGTCGGGCAGCTACGCGATCACCGAGCCGAACGCCGGCTCCGATCCGCGGACCCTCGAGGCCACCGCCGTCCGAGACCCCGCGGCCGGCGACTGGGTGCTCAATGGCGAGAAGTGGTTCGTCACCGGGCCCGACGACACCGATTTCATGATCTTCCACGCCCATGTCGTCGAGGGCGAGGACCGCCGGCCGACGCTATTCCTCGTCGACTACGACCTGCCCGGCGTCCGCCTGAGCCACGATCCCGACTACACCCACACGTTCGCCGACCGCCATCCGCAGTTCATCCTCACCGACGTTCGGGTTCCCGATGCCGCCCGGCTGGGGGCGATCGGGGCGGCCGACGAGCTGACCAACGAGTGGTTCGTCGAGGAGCGCATCCACATCGGGGCGCGCTGCAGCGGGGCGATGGAGCGGTTGCTCGCGCTCGCGGTCGGCTGGGCGACAGTGCGAGTCCAGTCGGGAGAACGGATCTACGACTACCAGGGGGTGAGCTTCCCGCTGGCCGACTCGGCGGCCGACGCCTCTGCCGCCCGGTTACTCACCCGCGAGGCGGCCTGGCTCGCCGATAGCGGCGCCGACCCGAAGGTCGTCCACGCCAAGGCGTCGCTCGCCAAGCTCTTCGCCTCGGAGGCCGCCTACCGCTGCGCCGACCGCGTGGTGCAGGTCTTCGGCGGCCGCGGCTACATGCGCGAGTTCCCGGCCGAGCGCTATCTCCGCGAGCTGCGGGTCGACCGCCTGTGGGAGGGCACGAGCGAGATACAGCGTCTCATCATCGCCCGGGCCCTCGAGCGGCGGGGCGTCGATCGGGTGGTCGGATGAACGGCGAGCGATGAGCGTCGAGCGATGAGCGTCGAGCGATGAGCGTCGAGGCCCGGCCCGGCTTCGACCTCGAGCGGATCTTCGCCCCCCGGTCCATCGCCGTCGTCGGGGCATCCGCCCGGTCGGGGATCGCGACGACCGTCCGCGACAACATCGCCCTCGTCGGCGGCGACACCCGCTGCTACTTCATCAACCCCCGCTACGAGGAGGTCGACGGGACGCCCTGCTACTCGGATCTCGACTCGCTGCCGGAGGTGCCCGACACCGTGGTGCTGGCGGTCAATCCCCTGCGCGCCGCGCGGTTCACCGCCGAGGCGGCCGCGGCAGGCGTCCCGGCGGTGGTCATCCCCGGCGGCGGTGTCGTCGAGGGCGGCGCGGAGGCCGCCCGGATGCAGGCCGAGGTGACCGAGATCGCGATCGCCACCGGCACCGCCATCGTCGGTCCCAACTGCATGGGCGTGGTCGACCTGACGACCCGCAGCGCGACGTACATCGGCGACCTCAACCCGTGGCTCCGCCGCGGCGGCGTGTACGGCATCGCCCAGTCGGGCAGCGTGTCCGACGCGTTCATCCATGCCGGCACCCGGATCGGCTGGAGCCGCATCGTCAGCTGCGGCTCCGAGGTCGTCCTCGACCTGTGCGATTACCTCGCCCACGGCATCGACGACCCGGAGACGGATGCGTTCGTCCTGTTCGTCGAGGGCTTCAAGCGGCCGGAGCGGTTCCTCGCCCTGGCCGATCGAGCGCTCGAGCTTGGCAAGCCGATACTCGCCGTTAAGGTCGGCCGGAGCGCCCAGGCCCAGACGGCGGCCGTCGCGCACTCCGGTTCGCTGGCCGGCGAGGACCGGGCGACCGATGCGGCCCTGAAGGCCGCCGGCGTCATCCGCTGCGACGACCTCGACGAGCTGCTCGAGGTGGCCGCCCTCGTGTCCGGGACCCGCCGCCTGGGGCGGTCGGTGGGGAGGGGGAGGACCGGTGTCGTCACCGTTTCGACGGGGGAGGGGTCGCTCATCGCCGACCTCGCCCCGCGGACGGGGATCGACCTGCCGCCCGTTCCGGCGGCGGTCGAGGCACGCATCCTGGCCGATCTCCCGACCCTCGGCTACGTCGGCAACCCGATGGACCCGTGGGGCGCCGACGAGGTCGTACACTCGTATCGATCGTGCCTGACGGCGTTCGCCGAGTCGGGCGCCTTCGATGTCGTCGCCCTCGTCCACGACTTCCCGTTCCGGTCGCAGGCCGGCGAGGTGGACCTCGCCACCCAGCTGGCCGCGGAGCTGGCGGCCGCGACCGCGGCTGTGCCGGCCGTCCTGCCGGTGTACATGTCCCTGACCTCCGGTGACTCCACCCCGGAGATAGAGGCGGTCCTCGACGAGCACGGCGGGATCCCTGTCCTGCGGGGGACCGTCGAGGCGAGTACGGCGATAGCCCGCCTGGCCTGGTGGGAGGCTCGCCGGGCGCGGCGGCTCACCGACGGCCCGGCCCGCCGGGCCTGGCCGGATCTCGCCGTCGATCGGACGCCGTACGGACACGACCGCCCGGGCGCTCAGGCGGCGGCGATGGCGGCCAGGGCACTCGCCGAACAGGAATCGCTCGACCTTGTCCGGTCGGCCGGGATCCCGATCGCCGATACCGTCCCGGCCGCCGACGCCGATGCGGCGGTGGCCGCGAGCGAACGCCTCGGCTTCCCGGTCGTCGTGAAGCTCGACGCCCCCGGTCTTGCCCACAAGAGCGACATCGGCGGCGTGGTCGTCGGGGCCGCCGACACCGAGGCCGTTCGGCGGGCGGTGGCGGACGTGCTGGACGCCGGACGACGGGCCGGGGCCGACGTGCGTGGCGTGCTCGTCCAGGCGATGGCCCAGCCCGGGATCGAGCTCATCCTCGGGGCCCGCCGCGACACCCAGTTCGGGCCACTGGTGATGGCCGGCCTCGGCGGCGTGCTCGCCGAGGCGCTCGACGACGTCGCGATCCGTCTGGCGCCGCTGACCGAGGCGGACGCCGCGGCGATGCTGTCGGAGCTCCGCGGCGCGGCGACCCTCGATGGCGTACGGGGTCGGCCGGCGATCGACCGACGGGCGGTCACGAGCGCGATTGTCGCCCTCGGCGCGGCCATGGTCGCTCATCCGGCCTGGCTCGAGGTCGATCTCAACCCTGTCGTGGCCGGCCCGACGGGCGCGATCGCAGTCGATGCCCTTATCGTCATCGCGGAGGAGGCAGCCGCAGCCGATGCCTGAAGCGAACCCGCCGATGGCTGGATCGAGTCCGCCGATCGAGCCGCTCGTGCTGCATGAGCCGGCCCCCTGGGGAGTCCGGCTCACCCTCAACCGGCCGGCCAAGCTCAACGCGATCAGCACCGACCTGCGCGACGCCCTGACCGGCGCGATCCGTGAGGCTGAGGCCGACCCGGAGGTCCGGGTGATCGTCATCGCCGGTGCGGGCCGGGCGTTCTGCGCCGGTTATGACCTCGAGGAGGAGTTCGGCTCCGACGTCTGGACCTGGCGCGAGATGCTGGCCCGCGACGTCGACGCGACGCTCACGATATGGCGCTGCTCCAAGCCGGTCATCGCCCAGGTCCACGGCTTCGCCCTCGCCGGCGGTCTCGAACTGGCGATGGCCTGCGATCTGGTGGTCGCCTCCGACGACGCCCGCCTCGGCGAGCCCGAGATCCGGTTCGGTTCGGCTCCCGTCACCTTGCTGATGCCGTTCCTCATCGGCCAGAAGGCCACCCGCGAGCTGCTCATGACCGGCGACCTCGTCGATGCCGAGGAGGCGCGCCGGCTCGGGCTCGTCAATCGGGTGGTAGCGGCGGACCGCCTTGCCGCCGAGGTCGACGCGCTGGCGGAGACGCTGGCGAGGGTGGAGCCGGACGTGATGGCGCCGACCAAGCTGATGCTCAACCGGTCGATGGAGGCGGCCGGCTTCCTCGCCGCCGTCGAGGCCGGCCTCGACCTGCAGGCGATCGTCAACACGAGCGCGACGAGCCGGGCCTTCGACGAGATCATCCGCCGCGACGGCCTCAAGGCTGCCCTCGCCTGGCGCGACCGCCGCTGGGAGGAACGACTGGCCGATCGCGGCCGATAGGCCCGCGGATCAGGTCGTCGGCCGTGGATCAGGCGCTCGCGCCGCCTTCGAGCTCGGGTCCCTCGAAGGCGGCGACGGTCGCCCGGTAGCGCTCCGGGACCGGCGTCGGTCGACGGGTCTCACTGGCGACGAGGACGAGCGTCTGGGTCGCCGTGCAGAGGAGTACATCGTCGGCCGCCCGGTAGGCGGCGCATTCCGTCGTGACGCTCGTCCGCCCGATCCGCGTCGTCCGGACGAAGATCTCGAGGAGGTCGTCGAAGCGGGCCGAGGCGTCGTACTCGACAGTCAGGGCCTTCATGACGAACTCGCGGCGGCCCTGCCACACGTCGAGCAGCCCGAGGTGACGGTGATATTCGAGCCTGGCGTGGTCGAAGTACGGCAGGAAGCGGCCGTAGTAGACGATCCCCTGGGCGTCGGTGTCGCTGAACCAGACCCGGGCGAGCGCGGAGTACCGAAACGGCGGGCGACGATCGGTGACGCGGCCGGTTTCAAGGTCCATCGTGTCGTGGGACTAGCCGCAGGTGAGCTTCGCGTCGGCCCAGTCGCCGTGGTCGTAATCGATGCCGTTGCCGCCGTCGGTGATGACGAGCTGGAGGGTCGTCCGGCCGGTGACGTCGACGGTCAGGGTCTGGGTCGCGCTGGCCGGGGTCACGACCCCGGAGTCGGCGAGCTTGGTCCCGTCGGCGAAGACCTGGAAGTCGACCGAGCCGCTGGAGCCGGTCTCGTCGTCGACCCCGACCTTCGTCGTGAACGAGGTGCAGCCGCCGTTCATCGCGTAGCGGACGTCACTGGCGGCGTGGGCGCCGAGGCCCTTGGCATAGACGACACCGCGGAGGCTCAGCGGCTTGCCGTCGCCGGCCGCCTGCTCGCCGTTGCTCATGTCCCGCTCGACCGGGCCCCAGCCGTTGGCGACCTGGGTGAACGGCAGGTCCGAGAGGTACGCGGTGCTGCTCGTCCCCGACGAGGTGGTGAACATCGCGGTGACGTCGATGGCGAGGCGGTTGCCGGCGAGGTCGGCGACGCCCGTGCTCCCGCCGACGATCCGCAGGACGTACGTCGTGGACGTCGCGAGGGCGGCGGAAGGCGTGAGGGTGGCGGTCTTCGTCCCGGGGTTGTAGGCGACGCTCGCCGCGAGCGGGGTCGTCGTGCCCTGGGCGACAAGGGTCATCGTCGCCGTGGTCAGGGTCGTGGGATCGATCGCCTCGCTGAACGTCGCGGTCGGGGCGATCCCGACGGCCACCCCGGTCGCGGTGTCGGCCGGGTTCGTCGCGGTCACCGTCGGCGGGGTCGTGTCGACCGGCGCGCCGCCGCAGGTGAGCTTCGCGTCGGCCCAGTCGCCGTGGTCGTAGGCGTTGCCGTTGCCGCCGTCGGTGATGACGAGCTGGAGGGTCGTCCGGCCGGTGACGTCGACGGTCAGGGTCTGGGTCGCGCTGGCCGGGGTCACGACCCCGGAGTCGGCGAGCTTGGTCCCGTCGGCGAAGACCTGGAAGTCGACCGAGCCGCTGGAGCCGGTCTCGTCGTCGACCCCGACCTTCGTCGTGAACGAGGTGCAGCCGCCGTTCATCGCGTAGCGGACGTCACTGGCGGCGTGGGCGCCGAGGCCCTTGGCATAGACGACACCGCGGAGGCTCAGCGGCTTGCCGTCGCCGGCCGCCTGCTCGCCGTTGCTCATGTCCCGCTCGACCGGGCCCCAGCCGTTGGCGACCTGGGTGAACGGCAGGTCCGAGAGGTACGCGGTGCTGCTCGTCCCCGACGAGGTGGTGAACATCGCGGTGACGTCGATGGCGAGGCGGTTGCCGGCGAGGTCGGCGACGCCCGTGCTCCCGCCGACGATCCGCAGGACGTACGTCGTGGACGTCGCGAGGGCGGCGGAAGGCGTGAGGGTGGCGGTCTTCGTCCCGGGGTTGTAGGCGACGCTCGCCGCGAGCGGGGTCGTCGTGCCCTGGGCGACAAGGGTCATCGTCGCCGTGGTCAGGGTCGTGGGATCGATCGCCTCGCTGAACGTCGCGGTCGGGGCGATCCCGACGGCCACCCCGGTCGCGGTGTCGGCCGGGTTCGTCGCGGTCACCGTCGGCGGGGTCGTGTCGACCGGCGCGCCGCCGCAGGTGAGCTTCGCGTCGGCCCAGTCGCCGTGGTCGTAGGCGTTGCCGTTGCCGCCGTCGGTGATGACGAGCTGGAGGGTCGTCCGGCCGGTGACGTCGACGGTCAGGGTCTGGGTCGCGCTGGCCGGGGTCACGACCCCGGAGTCGGCGAGCTTGGTCCCGTCGGCGAAGACCTGGAAGTCGACCGAGCCGCTGGAGCCGGTCTCGTCGTCGACCCCGACCTTCGTCGTGAACGAGGTGCAGCCGCCGTTCATCGCGTAGCGGACGTCACTGGCGGCGTGGGCGCCGAGGCCCTTGGCATAGACGACACCGCGGAGGCTCAGCGGCTTGCCGTCGCCGGCCGCCTGCTCGCCGTTGCTCATGTCCCGCTCGACCGGGCCCCAGCCGTTGGCGACCTGGGTGAACGGCAGGTCCGAGAGGTACGCGGTGCTGCTCGTCCCCGACGAGGTGGTGAACATCGCGGTGACGTCGATGGCGAGGCGGTTGCCGGCGAGGTCGGCGACGCCCGTGCTCCCGCCGACGATCCGCAGGACGTACGTCGTGGACGTCGCGAGGGCGGCGGAAGGCGTGAGGGTGGCGGTCTTCGTCCCGGGGTTGTAGGCGACGCTCGCCGCGAGCGGGGTCGTCGTGCCCTGGGCGACAAGGGTCATCGTCGCCGTGGTCAGGGTCGTGGGATCGATCGCCTCGCTGAACGTCGCGGTCGGGGCGATCCCGACGGCCACCCCGGTCGCGGTGTCGGCCGGGTTCGTCGCGGTCACCGTCGGCGGGGTCGTGTCGACCGGCGCGCCGCCGCAGGTGAGCTTCGCGTCGGCCCAGTCGCCGTGGTCGTAGGCGTTGCCGTTGCCGCCGTCGGTGATGACGAGCTGGAGGGTCGTCCGGCCGGTGACGTCGACGGTCAGGGTCTGGGTCGCGCTGGCCGGGGTCACGACCCCGGAGTCGGCGAGCTTGGTCCCGTCGGCGAAGACCTGGAAGTCGACCGAGCCGCTGGAGCCGGTCTCGTCGTCGACCCCGACCTTCGTCGTGAACGAGGTGCAGCCGCCGTTCATCGCGTAGCGGACGTCACTGGCGGCGTGGGCGCCGAGGCCCTTGGCATAGACGACACCGCGGAGGCTCAGCGGCTTGCCGTCGCCGGCCGCCTGCTCGCCGTTGCTCATGTCCCGCTCGACCGGGCCCCAGCCGTTGGCGACCTGGGTGAACGGCAGGTCCGAGAGGTACGCGGTGGTGGCGATCTGGACGTACGTGGCGGTCAGCGTCAGCCCGTTGGCCGGCACCGTGACGTTGTGGGACGCGAGGCCGCCGTCGGACCAATGGTCGAAGGCGTAGGTCGGCCCGAGCGCCTGCGGCGACGTCGCGCTGATCGACTGCTGCGAGCCCGAGATCACGGTGAACGCCGCCGGCGTCGTCGCCGGCGGGAAGGCACCCACCACGACGGACAGGCCGCTCGGCATCGTGTTCAGGGTGAGCTGGACCGTCTTGGGCTGGAGGGTGACGCTGCGGGTCGCCGTCCGGCCTCCCGAGTCGGTGGCCGTGAGGATGATCTCGAGGTAGGACGGGTAGTCGTGGTCCGGGGCGGGGAACGTCCCGGAGGCGACGCCGGCGATCTCCTGGATGTCGTGGGTGTGGCAGTTGGACGGACAGTGGTGGAGGATCACCGACCACGACAGCCCCGAGGCTGCGATGGCGTGACCCTGGAAGTCGGTGGCGTGACCGGCGAAGGCGATCGGGTCGCCGACCGCCCAGGTGAAGCTCGACGACGGCGAATCGATCACCACGGTGGGCGCCGATACGTTGTCGACGGTGATCGTCTTCGTCGTGCTGGCCGTCGCGCCGTGACTGTCGGTGACTCGCAGGCCGACCGTGTAGAGGCCGGCAGTCGCGTACGTGAACGAGGCGGTCTTCAGCGTCGCATCGCCGAACGTGCCGTCGCCGTTGAGGTCCCAGCTGTAGGTGAGCGTGTCACCCGGATCCGGGTCGGACGAGCCAGAGCCGTCGAAGGCGACGGTCAGCGGCGATGAACCCGAGAGCGGGTTGGCGGCGATGACGGCGACCGGCGGGCGGTTCGTCGCGTTATAGACGATCCGGTGGATCGAGCCGCCGTCGTAGTCGACGTACCAGAGGTCACCGCCGGGGCCGATCTGGAGGTCGACCGGGTTGGTCGCCTGGGCGACGAACGTCTCGATCTTCGTCGGGTCGGGCAGGCCGTTCGATCCAGTCTTCATCGCCCAGATGCAGTTCCGCGAGTGATCGGCGAAGAACAACGCGTTGTTGAACGAGGAGGGGTACGTGCCGCTGCCGTAGAAGGCCAGGCCCGAGATCGACGAGCTGCCCGTCGGGCACGTCTCGCCCGAGACGACGGTCGCGCCGTGGTTGTAGGTGTAGTAGGGAGTCTTGGCGGTGCCCGCGCTGTAGAGCGTCGAGCAAAGGTTGAGGTTGTCCGACTGGTACCCGGGCTGGGCGCTGTTCCCCTCGTAGCACGGCCAGCCGAAGTTCGAGGCGGGCGCGGCCGTCGGCGTCACGACCCGGTCGATCTCCTCCCACGTGTTGTAGCCCACGTCGCCCGCCCAGATCTCGTTCGTGCCGGGCCGCATCGTGAACCGGAACGGGTTGCGCAGCCCGTAGGCGACGATGCGCTGGGCGTTCGGGTCGCTGTTCCCCGCGTTCGGGTTGCCCGCCGACGCGGCCCCCGTCGCCGGGTCGAGCCGGAGGATGGCGCCGTTCAGGGCGACCGGCTGGCCGGCCGGACGGCGCAGGCTCTGGGCCCGCAGCGCGCCGCCCTCGGCCGTCGGCGGGGTGAGAGCGGTCCCTCTCGGGCTCGGTGGGTCGGCGCACGGGTTGGCCGGCGTCGGCGTGCCCGAGAGGGTGCCGCCCATCTGCCCGTAATCCTCGGTGGTGAAGCTGGCCCCGTCACCAGCGCTCATGTAGAGAGCGCCATCGACGCCGAAGTTGAGGGCGCCCATCGAATGGCTCGGGAACTGCTGGCACCAGTCGTTGATGAGGACCTTCTCGGTGCTCATCACGTTGCCGTTGGCGGTCAGGCGGCTCAACCGCCCGCTGATCACGCAGCCGTCCGTCGTCGCTCCGGGCGGCGTGCCACAGGCGTCGTTCCAGACTGGCGCCGTGCCCCCGATCGGGGCGTCGTAGGCGTAGTCGACATAGACGTAGGGAGTGGTCGGGAAGCCCGGGTCGAGGGTCATCCCGAGGAGGCCGCGGTCCCAGTAGTTGTCGACCTTGGCAGACAGGTCGGCGAACACGGTCGACGTGTTCGTGTTGATGTTCGGGAAGACGAGGATGATCCCGCTCTTCAGGGCGACGAAGACGCGGCCGTCAGGCGAGAAGCGGATCGCCGTCGGGTTGACGAGCTGACTCGAGGGCCCGGAGAACACCGTCGTGTCCTGGAAGCCAGTCTCGACCGCCGACTTCGGTGAGAGCAATGCCGCCTTGTCGGCGGCCTTGGTCACGACGGCGCCCTCGCGGAGGAAGGTCCGCGGCTGCGGGCCCTGGGCGTCGACGATCGCCGGGGACATGGTGGCAAGCGCCCCGAACAGGAGGCTGAAGACCGCGAGTGGCACCAAGCCGAACCGGCGAACGCTCGCAGCGCGCATGCGCGGCGTCTCCCTCCCATGCGACGGCACGGCGCGCCGTCGTTTCGGTGGAGCGCATCCTACGACCGAACCATCCTCGACCGCACCGCACCGATGCACACGTCTCCCGAGTGGCTCGCTCCCACGCGCACCTTTCAGGTGCGGCGCCGCACCGGATTCGGCCTCAAATGAGGAGCTTGCGGGCGGTGAAGCCTTCGGCCAGGCCGCTCGCGGCACGGCACTCGATGCCGCGGAGGCGGAGGAGCGCCCGGAACGTCTCGGGGCTGAACCAGTGCTTGTCGGCCTGCGACTCGAAGGCGCTGGTCAGGACCTCGATCTTGCGCCCGGCGATCTCCTCGCTCAGCTCGACGTAGGTGTTCGGCGTGCCGAGATCGCCGTCGTACTTCGGGATCTCGTATTCGAGGACGACGTGATCGCGGAAGGCGTTCCAGGTCAACTCCGAGACGAGCCGGTGGTCCTGGTGGAGGTCCTCGCGCCGGTGGGTCAGGACGAGGTCGACCGCCGGCCCGGCCGCAAGGGCCTGGATCCGGTCCTTGACGGCACCGCCGACATAGGGGAAGTAGCCGTCCCGGAAGTCGTCGATGTCGACCTCGGCGGGGACGTCCCCGAGCACTGCGGCCGCCGCTGTCCGCGCTTCACCCGCTCGCGTCCCCGCAGCGCTCAGGACCGCCCAGCGGACCGACGCGACCCGCCCGTCGGCGATGAGGCGGAGGATGGTCCCGCCGCAGCCGATCTCGATGTCGTCGGCGTGGGCGCCGATGACGAGCAGGCGGAGCCCCGGCCCATCGGCCTGATCGAAGGTCAGCCGACGCATGGCCCGCCCCACCGGCCGGTGCCGGGCCGCGGCCGACTCGGTCGTCGCGTCATCCGGCCGACGGATCCGCCTCGCGATGCTGCCAGACGGCCCATGGTGGTCGGCCGGCCTGGTACAGCGCCTCGAGGTGCTGCATCTCCTTGAGGGTGTCCATCGGCTCCCAGAACCCCTCGTAGCGGTAGGTCAGGAGCTGGCCTTCCTCGACCAGCCGCTGGAACGGCGCCTCGACGAGCTCCTCGCCCGGCTTGATGTAGTCGAAGATCTCGCGCCGCAGGATGAAGTAGCCGCCGTTGATCCAGACGTCGCTCTCCCGGACGTGACGGATCGAGGAGACGGTGTCGTTCCCGTCGGTCGCGACCATATGGAAGGTGTAGTTCGGGCGGACCGAGATGAAGGCGGCGACCTTGTCGCGGCGGCGGAAGTCGGCGACGAACCGGTCCAGCGGCGCGTCGGTCAGGACGTCGGCGTAGTTGGCGAGGAACATCTCCTCGTTCTCGACGTGGCGGCGGACCGTCAGCAGCCGCTGGGCGATGGTCGCCTCCTGGCCGGTGTCGGCGAAGGTGATCCGCCAGTCCTCGATGTCGGTGCTCAGGAGCTCCAGACTGCGACCGCCCTGGAGGAGGACGAAGTCGTTCGAGACCGCCTCGTTGTAGCGGAGGAAGTAGTCCTTGATGACCTCGCCCTTGTGGCCCAGGCAGAGGACGAAATCGTTGGCCCCGAAGTGCGAGTAGTAGCGCATGACGTGCCACAGGATGGGCCGCAGCCCGATCGGCGCCATCGGCTTGGGGATCGTCCCATCGGCGTACTCGCGGAGGCGGAGCCCCTGTCCGCCGCAGAAGAGGACGACCTTGAGCGGCGGGTCGATGGCGCGGTCGCGGTCTGCCGCGCTCACTCGAGGACCCGGACCGAGGGGATGGCGACGAGGAAGCGGCCGCCCCAGTCCCGGATGCCGGCCAGCTGGGCGGTGATCTCCGGAGTGAGGTTCCAGGGCATGATCCAGACGTAGTCCGGGCGGTCCTCGAAGATCCGTTCCGGCGGGTGGATCGGGATGTGGGTGCCGGGGGTGAAGCGGCCGTGCTTGTAGGGGTTCCGATCGACGGTGTAGGCGACAAGGTCGGTCCGGACCCCGCAGTAGTTGAGGAGCGTGTTCGCCTTGCCCGGAGCGCCGTAGCCGACGACCGTCCGGCCCTCGCGACGGGCTTCGATGAGGAACGAGAGGAGGTCACGCTTGAGGGCCTCTACCCGCGACCCGAAGTCGCGATAGGTCGCGAGATCCTCGAGGCCGGCCGCCGCCTCGGCTGCAAGGACCCGGCCGACCGCCGCCGCGATGGGCGGCCGTTCGTCGGCATGGCGGGCGTGGATCCGCAACGACCCGCCGTGGGTCGGGATCTCGTCGACGTCGACGATCGTCAGGCCGTGGGCGGCGAAGATGCGGATGGCGGTGCCGAGCGAGAAGTACGAGAAGTGCTCGTGGTAGATCGTGTCGAACTCGACGTGCTCGAGGAGCGTGGCCAGGTGGGGGAACTCGACCGTCAGGTGGCCGTTCGGGGCGAGCAGGATGGCCATGCCGGCCACGAAGTCGTTGAGATCCGGTACCTGGGCCAGGACGTTGTTGAGGCAGATGAGGTCCGCCCGGCGGCCACGGTCGAGGAGGTCCTGGGCGACGGCCGAGCCGAAGAAGCTCACCTCGGTCGGGATCCCGCGCTCGATCGCAACCGCCGCCACGTTGCGGGCCGGCTCGATGCCGAGGACGCCGACGCCGGCCGCCTGGAAGTGCTGGAGGAGATAGCCGTCGTTGCTGCCGAGCTCGACCACGAGGCTGTCGGGGCCGAGTCCGAGACGCTCCATCATCGCCTCGGCGTAGCGGCGGGCGTGCTCGACCCAGCTGTCCGCGTACGACGAGAAGTAGGCGTACTCGGAGAAGATCGTTTCCGGCGACACGTACTGGGCGAGCTGGACGAGGAAACAGCGTTCGCAGACGAGCGTGCGGAGCGGATAGAACGGCTCCATCCGATCGAGCTCGTCGGCCGCCAGGAAGCTTTCGCACAGCGGCGACATGCCGAGATCGACCACGACGTGAGACAGGGGCGCACCACAGAAGCGACAGCGGTCCGCGCCGCTCGCGACGGCGGCCTCGGGCGCGTCGGTCGGGCCCACGGTCGGCGCCTGGGTCGTCGGCACGGTGGTCGGCGCGGTCGTGGGGTCTTCCACGCTCTGAACGATGGCCTCCATCCGTCGGATTGTGCCGCCTGTCACTCGGCTCCGGCACACGCGCCACGAGACAGCGGTGCGCCTCGGAAACACACGACCGAGAACGTCCGCTCGACCGACCGACCGACTCATCATAGCCAACCCGGCCCGTCGCTCATACTTCGAGGGATGGTCGCAAACATCCGCCGCGGCGCCCTCCCGATGTCCCGGTGAGATCCACCGCGGTCCTCCGCCGGGCCGGCTGGGGCCTGGGCGACCAGGCACTCTCGAGCCTGACGAACTTCGCCCTTGGCGTGCTGATCGCGAGGACCGTGGGGGTCGAGCAGTTCGGGGCGTTCAGCCTGGCATTCGCGGCGTATCTGCTCGTTCTCAGCGTCTGCCGGGCATACCCTATGGAGCCGCTGCCGATCCGATACAGCTCCGCACCGCAGGCCGCATTCCGACAGGCGGTCGCGGCATCGGTCGGCTCCGTCCTCGCGATCAGCCTCGCCACCTCGATCATCCTCGCGGTCATCGGCGCGCTGACCGGCGGGGCGGTCAGCCAGGCTCTCCTGGCGCTCGCGGTGACGCTGCCTGGCCTGCTCGTCCAGGACGCCTGGCGGTCCGTGTTCTTCGCCTGGCGGAGGGGGCGGTCGGCATTCCTCAACGATCTCCTGTGGGCGGTCGTAATGTTCCCTGCCCTCTTCGTGATCATCAAGTCGGGCGACCATTCTGTGTTCTGGCCGACGCTGGTGTGGGGTGCCTCGGCCACGGTCGCCGCCCTCGCCGGCATCATCCAGTCGGGGATCATCCCGCAGCCGCTACGAACGCGGGCGTGGTGGCACGAGCACATCGACCTCGGACCGAGGTTCATAACCGAAGTGATCGCGCGCACCGCCGGCGGACAGCTCTCGACCTACGGCATCGGCCTGGCAGCCGGCCTGGCTGCCGTCGGCGCGCTGCGGGCGGCTCAGCTCATCGTCGGGCCGATCCAGGTGCTCTTCCTCGGGATCGGCCTGATGGCAGTACCCGAGGGCGTCCGAGCGCTTGACCACTCGCTTGGCCGGCTCCGTCGTCTGGCGGTGGTGATGTCCGCCGCTCTCGTGGTATTCACGGTCGCCTGGGGCGTCATTGCCCTCCTCGTGCCGGAATGGCTCGGCGTAGCCATCCTCGGGGCCACCTGGGATCCGGCTCGGGCGGTCCTTGTGCCGGTGGTCGTCGCTCAGATCGGCTCGGTAGCCACCGCCGGTCCGGGAATGGGACTCCGCTCGCTCGCGGCGGCCAGCGTGAGCCTGCGGGTGAACTCGATCGTGTCCGTCTTCCTTGTCATATTCGCGGTGGGAGGCGCCGTGGTCGCCGGGACATCGGGTGCTGCATGGGGCCTTGCGATCGTCTCCCTCAGCTCTTCCGTCCTATGGTGGCGGGCCTTCTCGTCGGAGATGACCCGCCAGGAGGCTATCCGCGGATCGGCCGTTCGGAATCCCGACTCGGTGTCTCCTCGCGGAAGCCCGGATCAGCCGCTCGACCGGCCCCCGGCCGACGCCGCCTCGTCCGGCGGCAGCTGATCGCCGGGTCGGGCTGAGAGGATCTCGATGGCACGGGTCCGCGCATCGCGGACTGCCAGCCCTGGCAGATGGCCGATAAGCCAGCGCCCTAGCCGCGCGTAGCAGCGGAGACGCTCTCCCGCCCCGAGCGGAGCCCGCTGGATCGCCCCGACGTAACCCGCGACGTACTCGACCATGAGGGCCGGATTACTGCGACGCCAGGCCGGCCGGGCAGGGTCGAGGGCGAGGGCGAATTGCCGTCGGCTGTCCCAGACCTCAGTCAGCTGGCCGCTGTGGCGGCGCCAGTAGAAACGGGCGCTCGGCACCACCGCGAAGCGGCCATTGAGGCTCAGCTCGCCGAACATGACCCGTTCCGCCCACGGCGTCTTGCCGTGGGCGCCGATCGACCGGAGCGTCGAACCGCGGATCATCCCGTAGAAGTTCTGACCGCCGCGGACGACGAGCTGCTCCCAGAAGCGCCGGTTCGGAGCTCCGGCGGCGACGGTGAAGCGGTTCGCCTCGCGACCGAATACCCGCCCGTCGCCATCCATGAGATACGTCGGGGCGTAGGCATAGACGACACCCGGATCCGCATCGAGAACGTCGACGCAGCGCTCGAGGAAGTCCCGACTGTGGAGGTCGTCGTGGCTGGCCCAGACGAAGTATTCGCCGCGGGCGAGGCTCGCAGCGTTGTTGAGGTTCCAGGCCACGCCCCGGTTGGTCTCACTCCGCGAGTAGCGCACTCGGCGGTCGTTGACGGCCGCCGCCCGGGAGATCCGCTCCGTGTCGTCGGTCGAGCCGTTGTCGGAGACGATCAGCTCGAAGTCGCGGTAGGTCTGGGCGAGGAGGGAAGCGATGGACGACTCGAGGTATCGCTCGCCGTTATAGACGATCAGCCCGACCGAGACGCGCGGCGTCGGACCGCCTAGATCGGTCTGCTGGCTCGGCTCTTCGGTGTCCACGGCGGCGATGTTGCCGGTGGACGCCTCAGCGGATGGCATCGGTCGGGGGTGACCTCAGGTCTCTCGATCGGTGAGTGTAGGGGACGGGCCAACGGCCGTTTGGTCGCTCCCGGCGACCGGATCCGTGTCGACTGTCGCGGGGACCGCCGCTACCATCAATGGGTCCGTCGTCACGTTCGGCATGGTGCCGTCGGGTTGTGATGGGAGAGGCCACGAGCACCGAGCAGAGCGCGGTCGTCACCGGCGCCACGAGTGGGATCGGACGGGCGATCGCCGTCGCGCTCGCCAAGAGCGGATTTCACGTCCACGCCGTCGGGCGCGACGCGGGCCGATTGGCGAGCGTTCTCGACGAGGCCGGTCCCGATCGCCTGGTCGCCCACGCCATCGACCTGGCCGACGATGCAGCCCGGGCCGCGCTGGCCGATGAGGTGGCCGGCGAGAGCCGACTCGACGTCCTCGTCCACGCCGCGGGCGTCCACGCCAACCGGCCGATCCTCGAGGCCTCCCTTGCCGATCTTGACGCGATCATCGGGACGAACCTGCGGGCCCCATTCGACCTCACGAGGCGGCTCCTCCCCGCGCTCATCTCGGCCCATGGCGAGGTGATCCTCGTCAACTCGTCGGTCGGTCTGCGGTCGGGGCCCGGGATCGCCGCCTACGGCGCGAGCAAGCATGCCCTCCGCGCGTTCGGCGACTCGCTCCGCGACGAGGTCAACCAGTCCGGCGTCAGAGTCCTCAGCCTGTACGTCGGGCGGACCGCCACCCCGATGCAGGCTGCGATCCACGCCTACGAGGGCCGTCCCTACGAGCCGGAACGCCTGGTCCAACCCGCCGACGTGGCGGCGATGGTCATCGCCGCGATCGCCCTGCCGCGGAGCGCCGAAGTGACGGAGATCTCGATCCGCCCCATGCTCCCCCCTCGATCCGGCTGAGGCGCATCTGAGGAGGTCCCTCGGCGGTCAGTCGGCCGGGCCGAGGAGGTCCACCGCCGCGAGCGCCTGGGCGGCGGTCTCGACCTCGGACACCGGCAGGCCGGAACGATCCGCGATGTCGACGAGCGAGGTGGTGCCGTCGGACATGGCCAGTACCCAGAGCACGGCGAGCTCTCTCGGCGCCAGGCCGGCGCGACCGCCCACCGAGCCATAGAGCCCGCGCCGCCCGAGCTGGGGCTCGCCCTTCGGACTGAGGTTGAGCCACCGCCGATCGTGCTCGATCGTCGCGACGATCGTCCGGACGAGGGCCAGGGCCGCCACCACCTGCTCGGGCACGACGAAGTCGAGGTCGTCGGCGGAGGTGTGGTACTGCGGGTAGGTGCCGTGCGGCGTCCGTGACAGGAGTCCGACCGGGAGGCGGAAGCCCGGCGAGTTGAACTGTCGCTCGTCGTAGCCCCACGGGTCGTAGTCGACGATGGAATACGGACCGCCGGCAGCCCGCAGGGTGCGCTCGACGATGCGGTCGATACCCGCCTGCCCGCCGATCGTCCGCTTGTATGTCGGCCCCCCGGGGTCGCCCAGCCCGGCTAGCACGAGTCCGTGCCGGATCCGGGGCAGCACCGCCTCGTTGCGGCTGAGCCAGGTGAGCGAGCCGATCGTGCCCGGGATGAACAGGAAACGGTAGCCGTGTCGTCGCGGGGCCGTCCCGATCCAGGCTGCGAGGTAGGAAGCGACGACCATCCCGGTGAGGTTGTCGTTGGCGAGCGATGGATGACAGACGTGGGTCGAAAAGAGGACCTCGTCGGCGGTCTCTCCGGGGATGAAGTACTCGCCGTACGTGAGGGACCCGTCGATGAGGTCGGCGTCGACAAGGACCTCGTACTCGCCCTCGGACAGCGCTTCGACGACCCGATGCGGAGCGCAGAACCCCCACGTCGCCCGATAGTACGACGTCCGGTGCGGGGTCCAGTCCGGGCGGTCCGGGATGCTGTACAGGTGCTGCCGGAGCTCGGCCAGGTCGATCGTGCGGTGGATGGGGCCGCTGTAGTTCACGACTTCGAGGTTCGAGCGCTGGAAGTCGACGATCTTCGTGCCGTCGGGATCCTTGACCCAGGCGTCGCGGATGACCCATTCGCGCGGAACGGTCCAGTCGAAGACCGGGGTCCCGGTGGGAACCTCGTGGACTTCGAGTGGAATGACTTCGCTGAGGATCCGCAGCGTGTCTCGGACCCCTTGCCCGGTGATGCTCCGGCAGATCGGGTAGAGACGGGACATGAGCCGGAGGAGCGTCGCGGCATCGGGAACGGTAGCCGCATCGCCGGCGCCGGCGGCTGGCGACTGGTTCGATCCCGGGTAGGCCATGATGCATGATATGAGTACCCGCGCCGGGCGGCGCTCAACCGAGCCGCCCGCGACCACCCGAGAGCGAGATGCCAGAGCCGACGATCCGCCCCGGGAGGCTCGAGGGGCTCCTCCACATCTTGCCCACGACGAACTCCGACGAGCGTGGTTTCTTTGTCCGGACGCTCGATGCCGCGACGCTCAGGGCGGCCGGGGTCGAGCCGGCCGCCCTCCTCCAGGAGAACCAGTCCCGGTCGAGGCTCGGCACCCTGCGCGGCCTCCACTTCCGACGCGAGCTCCGGGAAGCCAAGCTCGTCCGTTGCGCGCGCGGGACCGTCTTCGAGGTCGTCGTCGATCTCCGGCCCTGGTCGTCCACCTTCCTCGAGCAGGAGATCGTCACCCTCGATGACGACCGTCACGAGCAGCTCTTCGTGCCGCCGGGCTGTGCTCACGGCTTCCAGGTCGTCACCGACTGGGCTGACATCTGCTACCGCCACGACGCCGTTTATGCCCCCGACCTCGAGGCGGGCATCGCCTGGGACGACCCGGAGCTGGCCATCCGTTGGCCGCTCGCCGATCCCGTCCTATCTGCCCGCGATCGGACCGCGCCGACGCTGGCCACCGTGCGACCGCTCCTCGTGACCTGGTTCGGTTCGGAGCGACCCGGACCGCCGGACAGGAACTCGGAGGCCGGCTCGGCCTGAAAGCGGTGTCGCCGGGCACCGCCGCGCCCCAGGTCCATGCCGCCGGGGGTATCGTTGGTCGCTCGGATCCCGCGGATACCGATCGCGGGACGGCAGGCAGCGAGGTCGACGTGCGGGTCCTGATCACCGGCCACGAGGGCTACATCGGGGCGGTCCTGGCACCGTATCTCCAGGCGGTGGGCCACGATGTGGTCGGGCTCGACAACGGGCTGTACCGCGGCTGCGATTTCGGACCAGCGCCTGTCGCGATCCCGTCTCTCGAGCTCGATCTACGGGACGTCCGGCCGCAAGACCTGCGCGGCTTCGACGCAGTCCTACACCTGGCGGCGCTCTCGAACGATCCCGTCGGCCATCTCAACCCCGCCTCCACGTATGAGATCAACGGCGAGGCCACAGTCGAGCTGGCCCGGGCCGCCAGGGCCGCGGGGGTGCCGAGGTTCCTGTTCTCGTCCTCGTGCAGCCTCTACGGAGCAGCCGGCGACGCCCCCGTCGACGAAGAGGCGGCATTCAACCCGGTGACCCCGTATGGCGAGTCGAAGATCCTCGCCGAGCGCGGGTTGTCGGCCCTGGCCGATGACGGCTTCTCGCCGACCTACCTCCGCAACGCGACCGCCTACGGTGTTTCGCCCCGCCTTCGGCTCGATGTGGTTGTCAACAATCTCACCGCCTGGGCCGTCGCGACCGGTGCGGTCAGACTTCAGTCGGATGGATCTCCGTGGCGTCCGCTTGTCCACGTCGAAGACATCTGCCGGGCGTTCGCGGCCGTGCTTGACGCCCCGCGCGAGGTCGTCCACGACGAAGCGTTCAACGTCGGCCGTGATGAGGACAACCTACAGATCCGTACGATCGCCGAGCTCGTGCGTGACCGGGTGGCTGGCAGCGAAGTGACGTTCGCGGCCGGTGCTGCCGCTGACAAGCGCGACTATCGGGTCAGCTTCGCCAAGATCGCCGAGCGCCTGCCTGCGTTCCAACCTCGCTGGACCGTCCACGACGGCGTCGCGGAGCTGTACGACGCATTCATCGAGCGTGGTCTGCGGGTCGAGGATCTGGACGGGCCCCGCTACATCCGGCTGGCTCGCATCCGGGAACTGACGGCGCAAGGACGGCTGAGTCCATCGCTGCGCTGGATCGCACCGGCAGCTTGACTGTCCGCCCTCCCCGTCGGACATACGGCCGCACCGGCCCGAGGAGTCAGCCGAGGGTCGCCTTAAGGTGGTCGGCCAGGCGGATGCTGAGCGCGAGGATCGTGAGGGTCGGGTTGGCATAGCCGTGCCCGCTTGGGAAGACCGAGCTGCCGGCGACGTATAGGTTGTCGGCGTCGTGGACACGGCCATCGACGTCGACGACTCCGAGACTCGGGTCCGCGTGCATGCGGGTCCCGCCCATCGGATGGTGAAGACCTCCCCACACTGGGCGGGCCGGACCGTCGAACTCGACCCATTGGGTGAAGCGGCCGACCCCGGCCGACTCGAGCTCTGCCGCGATGATCGCTATCGACCGCTGCGTGCTATCGATGTCGCCGGCCGACCATCGCCAGCGAAGCTTCGGCCGCCTCCGGCCGAGCCGGTCACGACGTTCGTCCAGTACGAACCTGTTGTCCGGGCCTGGCCGTTGCTCGGCGCTGGCGTGGACCTCGAGCGCAGCGAAGCGCCGTGGATCGATCTCGGGCCGCGACCAGCCGCCGTGATACTCGTGGTAATTGGACCCGTGGCGCCGAAGGAGCGAGAGCGTAGCGGCCGGTGCGGCGGCGATGGCCCGAAGGTCTCGGGTCACGTGCGCGGGTCGCTCTCCCCGCCGCAGGGCAAGCAACGATGAGATCGAGCGGTGTGCGGGTGAGCCGAAGCCGGACGGCTGCGGCGTCAGGACGGCGCTGAAGTTGAGGAGCTCGTCGGAACGCTTGCGCTCATCGCTGAGGGTCAGATAGCCGCCGATCATGAACCTCCCGACCCAGCGGAGGTCGTAGAGGCCGAGCTGTCTGACGACGTCGGCGTCGCGTAGCGCGATGGTCCCCATCCGGAACTCCGGGTGGTCGGTGAGGTGACGCCCGAGATTGTCGTTCCGACCGGCGGGGCCGGCTCTTTCGCTGTCGGACAGCAGCAGCAACTGGACGTTCTCGATGCCGCCCGCGGCCAGGACCACGACCCGGGCCGACACGGCGAGGCTCGAACCGTCCGCTCGGACGACCTGCACTCGGCGAATCGACCGACCACGGCTGTCCCACTCGAGGCGAGCCGCCGTCGCGCCGGTGAGGATCGTGACGTTGTCGGCCGCCAGGAGGTCGTCGCGGTAGCGGAGCGTGAAGACGTCGCCTGGTCCGTGCTGGCATATTTTCGAGACGACGCTATCGCCGGCGAACGAGAGCGCAGGCGTCGCCGCGTCGGCCCACGACGACACCTTGTAGTCGAATGGCGCGCTGTTCCAGGCAGCCTGGGCCCGTTCGTAGAACGGGCGCAGCGAATCGACCGAGAACGGCCAGCCGATCCCGTCACCATCGCCGCGGACCTCGAAGTCGACCGGTTCGGGCGGCAGCGACCGGGCGAACTGGCGACCACTGCTCGGTTCGGCGTCGTAGAGCCAGAGGTTCGTCGTCCCACCGAACCGGCGACGGCGACCCTGAACCAGTGCGTCGGCCGTGTAGTAGGGCGAATCCACCGCCCCGTCGCCGAGCTCCTGGACCCGATCGTCCGGACCGTATCCGCCGCTCTCGAGGAGGAGCACGCGGTGAGGTCGCCCGATCCACTCGCGGGCGATCACGATGCCCGCCGGACCGGCTCCGACGATGCACACATCGGTTTCGATGAGGCCGCGGGCGTCCGCCGTGCCGGCCGCGTTCGTCAGGGACACCACCACCTTCAGGTGTTGCTGTCCGGCGATCGATCCACCCTCGGCGACCGCGGTCTCTTCGTCGTCGTGGCGGTCCCGGGCGAGGGGGGCTTCTTCGCCTTGGTCGTGCCAGCCCTCGCTGCCGTGGAGGCCAACTTCGCCTTCGCCGTGGAGGGCGACTTCGCCGTGGGCGCCGCCACCTTCGCCGTGGGCGCCGCCACCTTCGCCGTGGGCGCCGCCACCTTCGCCGTGGGCGCCGCCACCTTCGCCGTGGGCGCCGCCACCTTCGCCGTGGGCGCCGCCACCTTCGTCGTGGAGGCCGACTTCGCCTTCGCCGTGGGCGCCGCCACCTTCGCCGTGGGCGCCGCTACCTTCGCCGTGGGCGAGGTGGGCTTCTTCGCCTTCCTGGTGCCAGCCGTGGCGGCCGTGGACTTGGCCGACTCCAGCGCAGGCACCGAAGCATCGGCGGTGGTTCCGACGGCATCGTGTGCGGAGCCGGACGGCACCACGGCCTCAGGGCGAACCGCGGGGACCGGTGTAAGGGCGAGCGATGTCCTCGACGCCTCCACCGCTTGCGGCGTAGACACCACCGGTGCGGCGAAGACCTGCGGCGTGCCGGTAATCGGGGAGGCGGTCGGTGGCGCGAATGCGGGAGTCGCGGCTCCTCGATCGGTGCCGGGCGCACCAGCTGTCTCGATCGCCGCCGCTGGCGATTCGGCCCGAGTGGGTGTCGCCGGAATGTCGGCGGCGATCCGCAGGGCGTCGGAGCGAAGGTCGAGATCGGGATGCTCCTTGGACAAGCGGATCGCGGCGATGCCGAGGCCGATCACGCTCCAGAACCAGATGCCGCCCTGTGGTCCGCCCAGATAGACGTCGAACGATCCGTCGATCAGCGCGGCGAGCCAATAGACGAACACCCAACCGAGCACCGGCAGCCACGCGGGCGCGGTCCGGTATGACCGGAACGTCGCCCGCAGGAGGCTTATCGCGAAGCCGGCCTGGAGGACGATCCAGAGGACGAGACCGGGCACGCCGGCCCGGGCGAGCATCTCGAGGTTGGTGCTGTGCGGAGCCCGAAGCGAGCCGTCCGCCAACACCTGGAAGCCGTCCGCGTCGGCGAGGTTGATGCCGAAGCCCTTGCCGGTCCAGAAGTACGGCCCGTTCACCGTGTAATTCACGATCGCGTTCCACCACTCCTCGCGCCAGGCCTTGGTCGCCTGGTTGACCGCCCCTCCGCTGTCGGACGAGAAGACGCTTGTCAGGTTGGAGAGGACCTGATCGACCGAGAGTGCCCGCGGACCACCGACATCGACCGCCGGATCGAGGAACGTGGCGAGGATCATGAGAAGCGCGGCGACGGCGAACAAGGACACCCAGCGGCTCGACGCTCGGACGAACAGCACGACAGCGGCCACGGCGGCCAGGGCGACGATCGCCGCCCGGTTGAGCGCAGCAGAAATGCCCGCGCCGACGATCCACAGGCCCCACAGGACGAGCTCGTGAATGCCCGAGGCAGGCCCCGCCTCGTGATATAGACCCAGCAGCACGAACGCCGCGATGCCGGCCAGCTGCACCGACATGTCCCCAGCCTTGTAGAGGAAGATCGGTACGTCCGAGCCGGGCGTGGTCGGGAGGGAGGCACCGACCGTGAGGGTGAGGACGGCCGCGACCGGGACCCAGACAAGGAATATCGGGATGAAGCGGCGATAGCCGGCCACCAACCGGCCCAGGTGCTCAGGCCGCACCGTGAGCGATACGCCGATGGCGAAAAAGCCATAGACCCAGGTCGCCGCGTCGCGCAGGGCGTCGATACCGTACGTGCCGATGTACGGGATCGTCCTGACCGCGCCCCAGGCCATGAACAGGAACAGCAGCGCATGGAGGACGCCGAGGCGGGCCCTCCCGATCGTCCACATGATCGAGGCGAGGCACAGCGCCAGGACGATCTCGCCGACGTAGAGCGGTGGCGCCCCCAGGTAGGCGAAGCCCTTCCCCATGAAGGCGTAGCCGACGAGGATGACGAGGAGGGCGCCATGGAAGACGGGGATGACCCGTCGGCCCAGGGCGAGGACGCCGATCCCGGCGAGGACGGCGACCAGCAACACGCCGGCAAGGATCGAGATCGAGGTGAGGGCTCCCGCGAGGGCGGCGATCCCGAGGACGCCGATCGCGGGAAGGACTCCGCGCGATCGCGATAGATCGGTCCACCGGTCAAGGCGGATCGGCGAGGTCGGCGAGGTCGTTTCGCGGTCTCCTGGAGGTCGCCCGGCGCGTCGTCGGGGTAGTCGCGCCGGCGGAACCTGGCGTCGTGCAGGGTGGGAGCGTAGCCGAACATCGCTCGGTAGGCCACCGGGCCATCGAGCCTGCTCCATGGCTTGCATGGCATTCCGGTGCGCCCGGTCACCGACGCGCAGGC
Organism: uncultured Chloroflexia bacterium; assembly: GCA_963745405.1. Taxonomy (GTDB): domain Bacteria; phylum Chloroflexota; class Limnocylindria; order Limnocylindrales; family CSP1-4; genus C-114. The sequence goes on from CAVUWY010000002.1 coordinate 1,692,521, forward strand.
GGGCCCGTGCCTCCGGCCTCGTGGGGCGACCGCGGCGTCGCCTCGCCCGATCCTGGCCACATCCCACCTCCGGCCGCATGAAACGCTCGAAGTGTCACAATCCGCCGACATGGCACCCGCCGCGCCACCCGCCTCGCCGATCCCTGGAGCTGTCGACCGCCGTGTCGATGCTGCTCGCTCCGCACGCGTCCACGCCTGAACGACGGATCGTCCCTTGGTCACCGACCCCCTCGTCACCGTCGTCATCCCGAGCTGGAATCGAACGTTCCTCGCCCAGCGAGCCGTCGCCAGCGCGCTGACCCAGACCGAGCAGCGGATCGAGGTCGTCGTCGTCGTCGACGAGTCCGACGGGGACACCGCCGCCGCCCTCTCCAGGATCGAGGACCGGCGGCTGCGGACGATCGAGCTCGAGTCCCGCCACGGAGCGGCGGCTGCCCGCAACCGGGGCATCGCCGACGCGAGGGCTCCGTGGATCGCGCTGCTGGACGACGACGACGAGTGGTTCCCCCAGAAGCTCGCCACTCAGCTGGAGATGGCGGAGACGTCCCGCTGGCGGCGCCCGATCATCGCCAGCCGCCTGGTCGCCCGCACGCCGGGCGCGGATCTGCTGCTGCCCCGCCGCCTGCCCGGTGACGACGAGCCCCTGAGCGAGTACCTCACAGTGCGGCATCACGCCTTCCGGGGCGAGGGGTTCCTCTCGACCTCGACGTTGATGGCGCCGACCGCGCTGTTCCGTGAAGTTCCGTTCAAGCCCGGACTGCCGCGCGTCCAGGACTGGGACTGGCTCCTCCGGGCGGTCCAGATCCCCGAGGTGGGGGTCGAGTACGGCAGTGCGGCCCTGTCGGTCCGCCACGACGACGAGGATCGACCACGGATCAGCACCGATCCAGGCTGGCAGGCCATCTTCGACTGGGTCACCGCGAACCGATCGTTGTTCACCCCACGCGCCTATGCAGCTGCCCTGATGGGCCTCGTCAGCTCGCTGGCCGCCCCGAGCCACAGTCCGCGGATCTGCGGCCGGCTCCTGCGGGAGTCGCTTCGCGGCGGCCGGCCCGGCGCCCTGGAGCTCGTGACCTTCGCCCAGATCTGGCTCTTCCCGCGATGGGTCCGCCACGCCGTTCGCGACCCGTTCATCAGGCGGTCGCTCAGCTACCGGGGACTGCGACGCCGGCCGTCCGATGGGACTCGTTCCTGATCGCGCTCCGCCATCCGCCGACGGGCCTCGGGTGAGGCCGCGCCTGGTCGTCGTGGCCCGGGTCGGGGTCATCGCCAGCGTTCTCGCCGTCATCGGGGTAGCGCTCCTGGCCCAGCGGCCGGTCGTGGCCCCCTCGGGCGGGCCCCGTCCCGCGCCGACCGTGGAGCCGCCGGCGGCCGGATGTACGACGCCGATCCAGACGCTGGTCGACGCCGCCGCGGCCGGCTCCACCGTAACGGTGCCGGATTGCCTCGCCCGTGAGACCGTCACGATCGACAAGCCATTGACCCTGCAGGGCAGCCCCGGAGCGGAGATCCGTGGCAGCGACCTATGGTCGGACTGGAAGCTGGGGGCCGGTACCTGGGTCAGCAGCAAGGTCGTTCCCCCTTTCGACGAGGTCGGCGTCTGTCGTACGGGGACGGCCTGCCAGCGACGGGAGCAGGTGTTCCGCGACGGACTGCCCCTGGTCCGGGTCGATGGGAGTCCGGCCGCTGCCGACTTCGCCCTCGACGCGGCCCGCCACGTCATGCTCGGCGCCGACCCGGCCGGTCATGTCATCGAGGTCACCGTTCGGGATGCCTGGGTCGTCATCGGCGCGCCGAACGTCACGGTGAGCGGATTCTCGATGCGCGACGCTGCCAACGAGCCCCAGACGGGCGCGATACGGAACGTCGCGGGTGCCGGGCAGGACACCATCCGCGATAACCTGCTCGCCTACGCCCATGGTGCCGATGCAGCACTCGACCATGGCAACGACAACCAGATCATCCACAACGACGTCGGCTTCGGGGGCCAGCTCGGCATCCATCTCGGCGGCGACGGCACGCCTCAGACAGGGAGTGGAAACATCGTTCGCGACAACACGATCCACGACAACAACGTCGCCGGCTTCGACCCGGAGTGGGAGGCCGGTGGTCTCAAGGCGACCGTCCAGACCGACCTCGTCCTCGACGGCAACGTCGTCGACCACAACGCCGGGCCCGGCCTGTGGTGCGACATCTACTGCTCGAACGTATCGATCACCGGCAATCGGGTGAGCGACAACACCCACGCCGGGATCTTCTACGAGGTCAGCCGGACCGGCCACATCAGCGGCAACACCGCGTGGGCCAACGGCTTCGGCAAGAACGTCTGGGGTTGGGGTGCCGGGATCCTCGTCAGCTCCTCGCAGGACACCGAGGTCGCCGGCAACCTCGTCGCCTGGAATGCCCGGGAGGGGATCTCGATCGTCAGCCAGAACCGCACGGACTGGCCCGAGGTGAAGGCCACCGGCCTTTCGGTCCATGACAACACGATGATCGCCGGGGCTGGCTCCGGGCTCCTCTTCTGGGGCCAGGACTGGAACGGTCCGCTGTACCTGGATTCATCGGGAAACCACGGCTCAGCCGATCGCTACTGGATCGCCGGCACGGGCGGCTCGCCCTACCACTGGCAGGTCGACATCGACTCGCTCGACCGCTTCAACACGACCCCCGGTGAGGAGGGCGGCAGCCTGCTCACCGACGCAGAGAAGGATTCGATCCTGTCGGCCGCCGGCGTTCCGGTGGCCCCGTGAGTCGCCGACCGCGACTCCTCGTCGCGACCGACACACTCTCCGGTGGCATGGGCTACCTGGCGATGGCCCAGGCGGCCTGGTTCCGCGAGCGGGGCTGGGACGTCAAGATCGCGGTCCCGGACGGCCACGAGATCGGTGAGGCTGAGCCTCCTGTCGGCGACGTCCTCGAGTCGGTCTCGATCCCAGAGACGGCCCGCGATCTCCCAGGGATCATCCGTTCGGTCCGTGAGATGCGCTCGGTGGTACGGGGGTGGAAGCCCGACATCATCCACTGCCACGGCGCACGTGCCTTCGGGATCATCCGCTTCGCGACGGCGCGGCGGTCGTTCGTCACCCTCCACGGCACGGGCTCCGTCCCGAGCGATCCGCCCGGTTGGGCGATCGTCCGGCGCCTCGGTGTCCGAATGCTGCCGTGGCTCGCCGTCGAAGCGTTCTCGGTGTCTCCAGGGCTCGGGGGCGGTTGGACGTTCCTGCCCCACGCAAGCCCGCGCCTCAAGGCGATGAGCGAGATCGCCTTCCCCGACCCGGCCAGTGTCCCGACATTCGTCTGGCTCGGCGCTCTCGACGAGCGCAAGCAGCCCCAGGTCTTCATCGAGGCGATCGCGGCTCTGCCGGCCGGCGCCCGGGTCCGGGCCGTCATCGCGGGCCGGGGGTCGCTCGTACACGAGATCCGCGAGCTGGCCGCCCGGTTGAGAGTCGATATCGAGATCGTCGGCCACCAGTCGAATATCGGCGGGCTCCTCGCGGATGCCTGGGCCGTCGTCCTCTTCAGCCGATACGAAGGAGTTCCGTTCGCCCTCGAGGAAGCGATGTGGGCGGGGCGGTCGGTCATCGCGACCCCACATCCAGGCGTCGTCTGGCTCCTCGGCGGCACCGGCAGGCTGGCCGAGACCCCATCCGAGGTCGCCGCGGCGCTCGAGGCCCTGAGCGACAACGCTCTCGCCGCCCGCGAGGGCCGGCGCGCGGCCGAACGAGTCCGCGACGTGATCGATCCGGAGGCCCCTTGGCCAGCACTTGAAGCTGCCTACCGAAAGGCGCTGTCGTGATCGGCCGCCTCGACCCGACCGAGCGCTGAGCGGTGCGCATCGTCCACTACTACCCGACTGCCCGGGTCGACTCGGGAGTCACCATCGCCCTGTGGGCCTGGGCCCGGGCAGTCGCTGCGACCGGTCGCGAAGTGGCCGTTCTCCATGGCGGAGCCAACGCGCCGCCGGACCTGCGCCTCGACGAGGGCATCGGCGTCACGTCGGAAGGCATCCATGAGCAGGTCGTGCCGCACCGCGGCCACGGCCGGCTGACGGCCCGCCCCGTCGGCCTCGGACGGTGGCTCAGGCCCGGCGATGTCCTCGTCCTCCATGAGGGCTGGGTCGTCAGCAATCAGGTCGCCGCGGCGGTTGCTCGGCGCGCCGGCGTCCCGTACCTCGTCATGCCCCATGGGGTCTACGAGTCAGCTTGGCGGACGTACCTGAAGCCCCCGGTCCGAGTGCGCGAGCAGATCGAGCGCTATCTCCTCGATCGCTCCCTGGCCGTCCACGTGTTCTTCGAGTCTGAGATGGCAGATATCGCCAGCCTGGCCCCGGGTGCCTCATTCATCACTGCCCCGACCGGTTTCGCCGTACCGACCGAGCGGTGGGAGGGTGGCGGCGGCTACATCTCATGGGTAGGTCGCTACGACCCGATCCACAAAGGCCTGGATGTCCTGATGGAGGCGATGGCGCTCCTGTCCCCAGAGCACCGCCCACTCCTGCGCCTCCACGGCTACGACTTCCGGGGCGGGCGGGCGGCCCTCGAACGTCGTATCGCGGAGCTCGGCGTCGGCGAGTGGGTCGCTGTCGGGGGCGTGATCACCGGCGCCGAGAAGGCCGATTTCCTCAGCCGGGCCGACGGCTACGTCCATCCGTCGCGCTGGGAGTCGTACGGGATCGCCCTGCTCGAGAACCTCGCCCTCGGGGTCCCGTGCCTCGCCTCGTCGACGATCCACCTCGCCGCCGACCTCCGCCGCGACGATGCCGCCATCCTGGCGACGCCCGACGCGCGCGGCCTTGCCGACGGGCTCGTGGCACTCGCAGCGGCGCCGCCCGACCTGGGCGCCCGTGGCCGGGCGCTGGTCGAACGGCGCTTCGCCTGGTCGACGGTCATCCCCGAGTTCCTTGCGTCCCTCGAGGCGCTGGACGGTTCCGGCCCGGCGGCCGGTGGGCCGATCAGTACGGGTTCGTCGGGATTCCCGCCGCGCTGAGGAGCGAGTCCTTCTGGGCCGTGGTGAGGTAGGTCGAGCCGGTGGCCTGGACGGTCTTGGCGAAGTCGGTCAGGTAGCCGAAGCTGCCATTGCCGACGAACCGCCAGTTGCCGTTCTCCGCATAGGTGAACCAGTAGCGCTCGCCCGCACCGCGGTTGTTCTGGGCGGAGGCGAAGAGCGAACCCGAGAAGTCCTCGCCCCAGAACTCGCCGTAGGTGTTGGCGACGTTCACGGCGGTCACGTTGTCGTGGACATAGATATCGGCGATCGGCTTGACGGCCGGCCAGTCCTGACGGTTCTGGCTGATGATCGAGATACCCGATCGAGCGTTCCAGGCGACGGTGTTGTGGTCGACGACCGTGCCGGTCGAGCTCGAGACGAGGATGCCGCAGCCCCAGCCCCAGACGTTCTTGCCGTAGCCGTTGTGCCAGGACGAGTTGCCGGTGATGCGGCCGTTGTACGAGACCTCTTCCATGATCCCGGCGTACGTGTTGTCGTGGACGCGGTTGTTGCTGTACGTCGTGCCATGGCAGTAGATGTCGCACCAGAGGCCCGGGCCGTGGTTGCCGTAGACCTCGTTGCCGTCGAGGACGAGGTTCGTCTGGACGGTGGCCTTGAGGCCGCCAGCCTCGTCCTCGGGCGAGTACGCGTCGGCGGTGTTGTTGTTGTAGATCCGTGAGCCGCGGACGGCGTTCCCGACGCCGTGGCCGGAGACCGAGTCACCGCCGACCTGGATGCCTTCCTGGCCGTTGTCGTGGGCGGCGCTGTTGAGGAACGTCGAGTTCGAGGCGCCGCCGAATGAGAGGGCGGCGGCGGTCGCATGGGACAGGTCGAGGTCCTTCATGAGGACGTTGTTCATGCCGGCGGTGACCTTGAGGCCACCGGTCGACTTCGGTGAATTCGCGTACTGCATCGTGAAGCCGGCCACGGTGACGTTGGAGGCCGAGATCGTCATCCAGCTGGTCTGGACCAGCGAGCCGGACGCGTTGCGTCCGTCGATCGTGTCGCCGTAGCCGGTGACCGTCATCGGACGAGAGATCGTCACCGCCTCTCGGAACAGGCAGCCGGCCGGCAGGGACAGGGTCCCGTTGGTCGCGGTCGAGTTGATGGCGGCCTGGAGCGAGCCCGGGCACGACTGGAGGGTCGACGCCGGCGGCGCCGCAGTCGGAGCTGATGTGGGCGCCGGAGTCGGCGTGGGGGTCGGCGTCGGCGCCGGAGTCGGCGTCGCAGCCGGTGTCGGCGTCGCAGCCGGTGTCGGCGTCGCCACCGGTGTCGGCGTCGGCGTGGGTGTCGGGGTGGGAGTCGGGGTGGGCGTCGGTGCGACGTTCGCGACCGTGACCGCGGCAGTCGTCGAGACAGTGCCGGCTGGCGTGGTCGCGACGATCCGCAGTGTGTGGGGCCCGTTGACAAGCCCGGTCGTGTCGAGCAGTCCATCTGGGTCGCCGTTGAACTGGTAGGGGGCGTAGTTCTCGGTCCACTGGACCGTACCGTCAACAGAGAAGGCGACAGAGTCGGATGTGCTCCCGGCGAGGGTCGCCGTCCAAGGCTGCACCCCGTTCAATACCGAGCCGCTACCGATATTGCTCGCGACGGTCACCGACACGGGCGTCTGCGTGGGGGTAGGAGTCTGGACCGGCGTCGGGGTTGGCACCGGCGTCGGGGTGGGCACCGGCGTCGGGGTGGGCGTCGGCAGCGGGGTGGGCGTCGGCACCGGGGTCGGCGTCGGGGTCGGGACAGGCGTGGGCGTCGGGGTCGGGACAGGCGTGGGCGTCGGGGTCGGGACAGGCGTGGGCGTCGGGGTCGGGACGGGGGTCGGAGTCGGAACGGGCGTCGGCGTCGCTGTCGGCACTGGCGTGGGCGTAGCCGCCGGAACCGGCGTCGGCGTCGCGTCGGGCGTCGGAGTCGGCGTCGCCACCGGAGCCGGAGTCGGGGTCGGATCGGCCGCCGGAGTCGGGGTCGGTGCGGGCGTCGGCGTCGGCGTCGGCGTCGGCGTCGCCGCCGGCGTCTGAGTCGGCGTGGGCGTGGGGGTCGGTGGCGGCGCGCTCGCGGCCGAGACGACCATGACCCCGACGGAGGCCAGGGATCCCGGGACGCTGACCATCGGGGCGGCGCCCACTCTGGCGGTCGTCACCGCGGGGCTCGTCGGCGATGGCGTTGGCGAGCCCACCGGCACCGCCAGGACCTGGGGCGAGACGGTCTGCCTGGTGGCCACGAAGATCGTGCCACCCGGCCCCCGCCGGGTGAGCGTTCGGAGGGGAACGACGGAGAGGACGTGCATCCCGAGGGTCGACTTCTTCGGCACGGTGAGCTTGACCGAGAAGCGGCCGCGGTTGTCCGTTCGCGGCATCGGCATGCTGCTGAGCTGGAGGTCCCAGGCGAGGCGGACCCGCATGTTACGGGGCAGCCCATTTCCCTGGACCACGATCGGCCGACCCGGGACGGGCGTGCCGAGCGTCGAGAGACTCGGTGTCCGGGCGCCGGTCGGGACGAACGGGATGAGGAGGACGGGGACGAGGAGAAGGATCGGCACGGTCGCCAGCCAATCGACGATCCGACGACGTCGAGGACTGCCAATGGGAGTGGACGAGGTGGTCGCCGAGGGTGGGACCGGGGGCAGGCTCGCGTTGCGGACAGTCGGTGGGAGCGACTTGTAGCGCATGGAATCCTCCGGACCACGCGCCGCGACGCCGCTGATGCCATCCGGGGGTATGGCGGCGGGTCGGGATGCGGGGACGATCGGTGGATCGCGCCGCGCGGTCGGTATTCGGCAACCCGTCTGGCTTCGCCCGTCCGGGGAAGTCACGTGGCTTTCCGTGACCCGCATCACTGCGGGGTTGGCTTTGTCGTTCCGCCGGGCACCCTGGGGGAACCGGCAACCCGGTGACCCTACGTCGCCACGGCGCACCACGCAAACCGCCCGATAGTCCCCCGAGTGGCGCGGGGACCGTATGACGCAACACCCCCGGGTCCGAGCGCCCCGGTCCGAGGAGAGGTCGGATAGGTGCGGACGGGGTCGCTGCGGTCACGGTACGGACGTCCCGGGGGTCCGACACCCGCGGGTCCCGGTGCGGTCCGGCACCGCTCGACCCGATTTTCGACGCTCAGCCGGTATACTCCCGTTCCGCTGCTAGCTGTCAGAGGAATTCGTGGACCTTCGCGCTCAACTGGCCGTCATCCGGACGCGGCGGGCGATGATCATCGCCGCCGTCGTCCTTGCCGTAGCCGCCGCTCTCATCGTCAGCCTCCTCCAGCCGAAGACGTACACGAGCCAGGTGACGATGGTGGTCGGCCAGTCGCTGACCGCGCCGAACCCGGACATCAACCAGCTGACCGTGTCCCAGAAGCTCGGCGAGACCTACGCCCGGATCGCAACGACCCGGCCGGTCCTCGACTCGGTGGTCAAGGACCTCAACCTGTCGATGACGTCCGATCAGCTCGCCGGCCAGGTGTCGGCTTCGATCGCGACCGACAGCTCGCTCCTCACGGTCTCCGTCACGGCGAGCGACCCGGAGCAGGCCGCCGCCATGGCCAATGCCGTCGCCAAGCAGCTCATCCAGGTCTCGCCGACTCTCCAGGGCCAGCAGTCGGACATCCAGCAGTTCGTGACCCAGCAGCTCGCCTCGATCCAAAGCCAGATCAAGACCAATCAGGCGGCTCTCGGCGCGCTGCTCGCCCAGGCCTCCCCGAGTCCCGAACAGTCGGCCCAGATCACCACTCTGCAGACCCAGCTGGCGAGCCTCCAAGCGAGCTATACGGGGCTGCTCGGCTTCTCGTCGAACTCGGCCTCGAATCAGCTTACCGTGGTCGAACCGGCCGTCCCGAATCCCAACCCGTCGTCGCCGAAGATCCTCGTCAACGTCCTCATCGCGTTGCTCCTCGGCGGTCTCCTCGGCATCGGTGGGGCCTTCCTCATCGACTACCTCGACGACTCGATCAAGTCCGCCGACGACGTCGAGCGGGCGAGCGGCCTGGCGACCCTCGGGGCGATCCCGAAGATGCGCCTCGACTCCGGAAAGAGCCAGATCTATTCCCTCGCCACACTCGTTTATCCGCGTTCGTCGGTCGCCGAGTCGTTCCGGGCCCTGCGCACGAATCTCGAGTTCACCGGCATCGACGCCCCGATCGCGACGATCCTCGTGACGAGCCCCCTCCCCCGGGAGGGCAAGACGACCGTCGCCACGAACCTCGCGGTCGCGTTCGCCCAGGCCGGCCACCGGACGGTCCTCGTCGACGCGGACCTCCGCCGGCCCGAGGTCCACAAGTTCTTCGCCCTCGACAACCGGCGCGGCCTGACGAGCATCCTCCGCTCGGACGACATCAGCATCGCCGACGTCGCCCTGGGGACCGAGGACGCCAACCTGCGCATCGTGACCTCGGGTCCGCCGCCGCCCAACCCGGCCGAGCTCCTCGCCTCGACCCGGATGACCGTCATCCTCGAGCGACTGAAGCGCTCGGCAGAGATCGTCATCATCGACAGCCCGCCGGTCAACCTCGTGACCGACGCCGCCATCCTCATCCGCCAGGTCGACGGAGCGATCCTCGTCGTCGACGCGGGACACACTTCGAGGACCGCCGTCAGGCGTGCCGCCGATTCCCTGGGTCGGGTCGGGGGCCGGGTCCTCGGCGCCGCGATGAACCGCGGGTCGGCCGCCAGCGCCAGCGGCGTGTACGGCTACTACGAGGATGAGAAGAAGGGGGCGGGCGGCGACGGCCAGGCGGTCGCCCAAGGCGCGGCAGCGGCCCGGGAGACGGGGCGATAGCGCCGACGAAGCGAGCCCTGATCACGGGTATCACCGGTCAGGACGGCTCGTACCTCGCGGAGCTCCTCCTCGGCAAGGGCTACGAGGTCCACGGCCTCATCCGCCGGTCGAGCACGTTCTCGACCGGCCGGATCGACCATCTCTATCGCGACCCGCACGAGTCGGACGTCCCGCTCTTCCTGCACTACGCCGACCTGACCGACACGCTCGTCGCTCGTCAACACCCTCAACCGGGTCAAGCCCGACGAGGTCTACAACCTCGGCGCCCAGAGCCACGTCAAGGTCGAGCTTCGAGATGCCCGAGTTCACCGCCGACACGGCCGGCATGGGCAACCTCCGCCTGCTCGAGGCGATCCGCCACGGCCGACTGGCCGATCCGCTTCTACCAGGCCGGCATCGAGCGAGATGTTCGGCAAGGTCGCCGAGTCGCCGCAGACGCGAGTCGACGCCCTTCTATCCCGCGCAGCCCGTACGCCGTGGCGAAGGTCTTCGCCCACTGGATGACCATCCAGTACCGCGAGGCCTACGGCCTGTTCGCCTGCAACGGCATCCTCTTCAACCACGAGTCGCCCCGCCGCGGCGGCCGACGTTCGTGACCCGCAAGGTCACCCGCGGCGATCGCCGCGATCCTGGCCGGCAAGGAACGAGCACCTCTACCTCGGCAACCTCGACGCCCGGCGCGACTGGGGCTACGCGCCCGAGTACGTCGAGGCGATGTGGCGGATGCTCCAGCAGCCGGCGCCCGACGACTACGTCGTCGCCACCGGCGAGATGCACACCGTCCGGGAGTTCGTGCGAGCTCGCCTTCGGCCTGGTCGGTCTCGACTGGGAGCGAGCACGTCCGGATCGACCAGCGCTACTTCCGGCCGACCGAGGTCGACGAGCTGTGCGGCGACGCGTCCAAGGCCGCGCGCCGCCCTCGGCTGGCGGCCCGAGACCGCGCTTCCGCGACCTCGTCCGGATCATGCTCGAGGCCGACCTCGCTGCGGCCGGACTCGCTCCGGCCGACCACCTCGTTACCGCTGGCAAGCCGGGGTGACGCGATCTCGCCGGCCGGCGGGTGATGGTGACCGGCGGCGGCGGGTTCCTCGGCCGCCGCGTGGTCGCCCGCCTCGGGGCCGGAGTCGGCCGAGATCTTCGTGCCCCGGTCAGCCGGAGTACGACCTGCGCGACCGCGACGGCATCGATCGCGCCCTCGCCGACGGCCGGCCCGACGTCGTCATCCACCTCGCGGCCGTCGTCGGCGGGATCGGCGCCAACCGCGAGAACCCGGGCCGCTTCTTCTACGAGAACGCGATCATGGGCATCCAGCTGATGGAGGCAGGCCCGCCTGGCCGGGCGTCGAGAAGTTCGTGCACGATCGGGACGGTCTGCTCCTACCCGAAGTTCACGCCGGTCCCCTTCCACGAGGACGACCTCTGGAACGGCTACCCCGAGGAGACGAACGCGCCGTACGGCCTCGCCAAGAAGATGCTCCTGGTCCAGGGCCAGGCGTACCGGGCGCAGTACGGCTTCGACGCCATCCACCTCATCCCGGTCAACCTGTACGGCCCGGGCGACAACTTCGACCCCGCCAGCTCGCACGTCATCCCGGCGCTCATCAAGAAGTGCGTCGATGCCCGCGACGGCCGGCGACGGATCACGTCGAGGTCTGGGGCACGGGCAGCGCCTCGCGCGAGTTCCTCTACGTCGACGACGCGGCCGAGGGGATCGTCCTCGGGCGCCGAGCGCTACGACGGGGCCGATCCGGTCAACCTCGGCGTCGGCCAGGAGATCACCATCCGCGATCTCGTGACGCTCATCGTCGGCCTGACCGGCTTCGAGGGCGAGATCCGCTGGGACGCCGACGCAAGCCGGACGGACAGCCGCGCCGGGCGCTCGACACGAGCCGGGCCCGCGAGCTCTTCGGGTTCACCGCCCGGACGGGCTTCGACGACGGCCTGCGGGCGACGATCGAGTGGTACCGCGAGCACCCCTTCGAGGCGACCATCGCGCCATCGTCGGCCGCGACCTGACCCATGGCCGGAGCTGAACTCACGTCGACCGACCCGATCTCGGTTCTCGTCGTCCACGATCGCTACCGCCAGGCAGGCGGAGAGGACGTCGTGGTGGCCAATGAGACGGCCCTCCTTCGCCGGCACGGCCATCGCGTCTCCGAGCTCATCGTCGACAACGATCGGATCGCCGATCGAGCCGGCCCGCTGTCGAAGGCCAGGCTCGCCGCGAATACGGTCTGGTCGTTCTCGGCGGCGGCGGCGGTCCGTCGACGGATCGAGCGCGAGCGGCCGGACGTCGTCCACGTCCACAACTTCCTGCCCCTCCTGTCGCCGTCGGTCCACGCTGCGGCGCACGAGACCGGGGTGGCGGTCGTCCAGACGCTTCACAACTACCGCCTCGTCTGCCCGGCTGGAACGCTCTTCCGCGACGGCCGGCCGTGCGAGGACTGCGTCGGCCGGGCGGTCGCCGTGCCGGCCGTCGTCCACGCCTGCTATCGCTCGTCACGGATCCAATCCGCAGTCGTCGCGACGATGCTCGCCAAGCACGCCGCCCGCGGCACGTGGAAACGCGACGTCGACCTCTTCCTGGCCGTGAGCGAGTTCATCCGCGATCGGATGATCGCCGGTGGGCTGCCTGCCGAGCGGATCGCGGTCAAGGCGAACTTCGTCGAGGACGACGGTGCCGGGACGGCCGCTTCACCTCGTCGCGCGACCGGGCGCCGCGACGGTCCGCTCCTCTTCGTCGGTCGACTCACCGCCGACAAGGGGGTCGACCTCCTCCTCGACGGATGGGCGGGCACGCCGGAGATGCCGATCCTCGAGGTCGTCGGCGACGGTCCGCTCCACGACGAGGTGGTCGCCGCTTCGGCCTCGAACGGGCGGGTCGTCGCGGCCGGACGGATCGACCGGGCCGCCGTCCGGGCGCGGATGGAGGCAGCCTCCGCCCTTGTCTTCCCCTCGCGCTGGTACGAGGGCCAGCCGATGACCATCCTCGAGGCCTTCGCCGCCGGCCTGCCCGTCATCGCCGCCTCGATCGGGTCGCTGCCCGACCTCGTCCGCGACGGTGAGAACGGGCTGCTGTTCCAGGCCGGCGACATCGGCGATCTCCGGCGAGCCGTGACCTGGGCGACTGCGCATCCGACGGAGCTCCGACGGATGGGTGCGCAGTCGCGGGCGGACTACGAGGCCCGCTTCACTCCCGAGGCCGGCTACGCCGCCCTGGTCGACGCCTATCGGTCTGCCATCGCCTCGCGCGAGGCCGCCGATGCCGGCTGACGGCACCGTCCCGGTCGTCAGGATCGGCGGCATCCCCATCACCGCGCTGTCGTACGAGGAGGCGCTCAGCGTATTCCTCGGCGCGCCCGCGGCCGGGCGGCGCCTGGCCGTCCATTTCTGCACCGCCCACACCATCGTCGAGTCGACGGATGACCCACGCCTCCGTTCGGGCCTCGTCGATGGGGGATTCGACGTGCCGGACGGCGTGCCGCTGACCTGGGTCGGACGCCTGCGTGGCCACCGCATCGAGCGGGTCTGCGGACTCGACGTGCTGCCCGACCTCGCCGACCGCGGACGGGCGGTCGGGCTGCGGCATTTCTTCTACGGTGGGGACGAGGGTGCGGCCCAGCAGCTGGCGAGCCGGCTCATGGATCGATTCCCGGGGATGATCGTGGCCGGCACGGAGACCCCGCCGTTCCGACCGCTGACGCCCGACGAGGACGCGGCGATGGCCGGCCGCCTCAACGTCGCCCGCCCCGACGTCGTCTGGGTCGGGCTGGGCACCCCGAAGCAGGACTTCTGGCTCGCCGACAACCGTGACCGCCTCGACGCCCCGCTGCTCATGGCTGTCGGCGCCGCCTTCGACATCGTCGGTGGCCGCCGGCCGCGGGCGCCGCGCATCATGCAGCGGACAGGGCTCGAGTGGCTATACCGGCTCTACCAGGAGCCTCGCCGGCTCCTCCGTCGCTACACCTCGGTCAACGCCCGATTCGTCGCCATCGCCGCGGCCGACATCGTCCGCGACCGCCGGCCTCGTCGCGCCGACGGCCGGCGACCCGGCCCCGGATGAGATCCGGCGTGGCCGGGATATACTCGAGGCTCAGTACGCGTGCCGTTCGGGGTTGACGCAGTGGCAGGGCCAACCGCTCCCACGGGCATGACCGCTGCCCCCACCCCGCGGGCGGTCGCCGGCAATCCGCACGATCGGCGGGTCCGCGGCCGGACGGAGAGCCAGGTCGCGTGATCGAGGACGACCTCCCGACCGGGACGACGATCGACTGCGATGTCTGCGTCGTCGGCGCGGGTCCCGCCGGCATCGCGCTCGCCCTGCGCCTGGCTGAGGGCACGCAGACCAGCGTCTGCCTGCTCGAGTCGGGCGGCCTGGCGTTCGATCCGGCAGCCCAGGCGCTGGCGGTCGGCGAGCAGGAGGGCACGCCCTACTACCCGCTCCACGAAACGCGCATCCGGGCGCTCGGTGGATCGACCTGGTCGTGGGGCGGCATCTGCACGCCGCTCGAGGAAGTGGCATTCGAGCCCCGCTCGTGGGTGGCCGACGGAGCCTGGCCGTTCCGGCGATCGGCTCTCGATCCCTATCTCGACGACGCCCTGACCCTCTGCGGCATCAGCCCCGAGCAGCGACGCGAGACCGAGGAGACGACGCGGTCCGCGTTCGAGGGCTCCGGCCTCGACCCGGAGCGGGTCCGGCCGGAGCCGGTGAACCTCAGCCGCCCGACGCGGTTCGGCATCGCCTTCCGCGAGCGGCTTGCCGGGCTCCCGCGGGTCAGGCTCCTGCTCCACAGCGTGGCCACCCGGGTCGAACACGCCGACGGTGTCGTGACCGGGCTCGAGGTCCGTAGCCCGGCCGGGCCGTTCCACGTTCGTGCCCGCCAGTACGTGCTCGCCGGCGGCGGCATCGAGAACCCTCGTCTCCTGCTCGTCGCCGGCCTCGGCGGCGATGCGGTGGGGCGCTACTTCATGGAGCACCCCCGCGTCGTCGACCGCTTCCGCATCCGGCCGGGCGAAACCGCGATCGGGCGATTGGTCCGCGGCGGTTCGCCCGGAACGCTGCGCTTCCTGCGACTCGCCCCGGCCGAGCGGCTCGAGCGGGACGAGGAGCTCCTCTCGTACCACGCGAACATCCATCTCGGTTACGCGGGACAGCTCAGCCCCCAGTGGGACGCCGTGCGGAGGCTGGCCATCGCCAGGCGGCCGCCGTGGAACGAGAGCCCCTACTTCCAGGATGCGGGTGGCGGCAGGCTCCGCCTGCGGTCACAGGATCTCGCCACGGCGATGCGGCGCCCGGACCGATCCCTCGTGAGCGCGATCAGCGCCTTCACCGAGCGGCCCGCCCTCCGGCGCTACCTCGAGATCGTCAGTTGCGTCGAGCAGCTGCCCGTTCCGGACAATCGGGTGACGCTGGCGGCCGAGCCCGACCGGTTCGGCGTGCCGAAGGCCCACCTCAGGTGGCGGGTGGCACCGGCCGAGGAGGCGACCTACCGGCGCTCCCTCGAGATCCTGCTCGGCGCGCTCGAGAAGCTCGAACCGGGCATCGCCGGGGCGCGGATCGACACCGACCCCTGGCCGAGCGGCATCGTCGGGAACTGGCATCACGAGGGCACCACGAGGATGCACGACGATCCGGCGCATGGCGTCGTGGACCGCGATCTTCGTGTCCACGGGATGAGGAACCTGTTCGTCGCCGGGAGTTCGGTCTTCCCGTCGTCGGGCTCGACCTCGCCGACGATCACCATCCTCCAGCTGGCTCTGCGGCTGGGGGACCACCTCAGGCGGGAGCTCGGACCCCGCTCACTGGCCGGATCGGAGCAGGTGCGCCTCGACTGACGAGCGCCGGCCCTCGACGATCGAGCGCCCGTCCTCGACGACCGGGGAGTGACGTTCAGGCGGCGGGCAGGACTCCGGCCCGGAACATGGCGACGGTCTCCGCCAGGCCTTCGGCCAGGCCGATCCGCGGTTCCCAGCCGTAGCGGGTCCGGATCTTCGTTATGTCGGGCCGCCGTCGTTCCGGGTCGCCCGGCCGGCGGGCGGTGAAGGCGATCGGTGAGTCCGACCCGACGATCTCGCGGATCCGCTCGGCCAGTTCGCGGATCGAGACCTCGGCGGGATTGCCGACGTTGAACACCTCGCCGTCGATGGACGAGTCGAGAGCGACCGCGAGGAGCCCTTCGACGAGATCGCTCACGTAGCAGAACGAGCGGGTCTGGGAACCATCTCCGTGGACCGTCAACGGGCGGCCCTCGATGGCCGAGGCGACGAGCTCGGGGATCGCCCGCCCATCGCCGTGGCGCATGCGGGGACCGTACGTGTTGAAGAAACGGACGATGTTGGCCTGCACGCCGCGCTGGCTCCGCATCGCCATCAGGAGCGCCTCGCCGAATCGCTTCGACTCGTCATAGCACGAGCGCGGTCCGATCGGGTCGACGTTGCCCCAGTACGTCTCGTCCTGGGGATGGACCAGCGGGTCGCCGTAGACCTCGGAGGTCGAGGCGAACGTCAGCCGGGCGCCGGTGTCCGCCGCGATCTCGAGGAGGCGCCACGTTCCGAGCGAGTTGGCGGCCATCGTCTGGAGCGGCATCCGCTCGTAGTCGACCGGGCTCGCCGGCGAGGCGAGATGGAGGATGACGTCGACCTCGACCCGCGGCGTGGCGGCGACGTCGACCTCGAGGAAGGTGAAGTCGGGCCGACCCTCGAGCTCCTCGATATTGGCCCGCGCCCCGGTCGAGAGGTCGTCGAGGCAGATGACCTCGTGACCGGCGGCCAGGAGCGCCCGGCAGGTGTGGCTTCCGACGAACCCCGCGCCGCCTGCGACGAGGGCCCTCAATGGTCCGTGCGTCGTCGCCGCGGAGTCGTGGCGGTCCGCCCGACGCCGAGGTAGGCGAAGCCCGCTTCCTCGACCGCGCGCCGATCGAGCATGTTGCGGCCGTCGAAGATGACCGTGCCGGTCATGGCCGCCTGGACGTCGTCGAGGTCGACCGAGCTGAATTCCTTCCAGTCGGTCAGGATCGCCAGCGCATCGGCTCCGGCGGCCGCCTCGAGGGCGGTGTCGCGGAGGCTGGACTGCAGGCGCTCCGGCACGAGGGTCCGGTCGGCGGTCACGGCCGGGTCGTAGGCCTGGATGCGGGCGCCGGCGTTGGAGAGCAGGCCGACGACGTCCATGGCCGGCGACTCGCGGGTGTCCTCGGTGTCGCCCTTGAAGGTCAGGCCCCAGACCGCGATGAGCCGGCCCTCGAGGTTGCCGAGGCGGGCCTGGAGCCGTCGGACGGCGCTCGTCCGCTGGGCCTGGTTGACCTCCTGGACGCCCGAGAGGATCGGCGTCGCGACGCCGAAGGTCTCGCCGATGTAGCGCAGGGCCGCCACGTCCTTCGGCAGGCAGCTGCCACCGAAGCCGATGCCCGGCCGGAAGAAGTGGTCGCCGATGCGGGGATCGAGGGCGACGCCTTCGACGACCCGGTCGACATCGACGCCGATCGCCTCGCACAGGCGGCTGACCTCGTTGATGAACGAGATCCGCGTCGCGAGGAACGAGTTGGCGACGTACTTGATCATCTCGGCCGTGCGCAGGTCGGTGAGGATCACCTCGCCGCCGATGCCGGCGTACAGGTCGGCCACCTCCTGGCCGTCGTCGCTCGAGCGGGAACCGACGACGATGCGCTCGGGGTTGAAGAAGTCGTCGACCGCCCGACCCTGGCGGAGGAACTCCGGGTTCGACACGATCCGCGGCTGGCGGTGGCGCTCCACGAGGGCCGTCCGAAGGAGCTCCTCGATCGTCTCGCCGGTGCCGATGGGCGAGGTGCTCTTGTTGGCGATGATCGGCGACATGCCGTTGAGGTTGGCGGCGATCGAGCGGGTGGCCGACCGGAGGTTGCGGAGATCGGCCGCGCCGGCCAGCGTCTGCGGCGTGTCGACGGCGAGGAAGATGATCTCGGCCTCGGGGATGGCCGCCGGGTAGCTCGTCGTGAAGGCGAGTCGGCCCGAAGCGAGACCCTCGGCGACGAGTTCGGTCAGGCCTGGCTCGCGGATGCGGACGGTCCCGGAGCAGAGCTCCGCGACGAGGGCTTCGCTCATGTCGACCCCGACCACTGCGTGGCCGAGGCGGGCGAGGCCGGCAGCGAGGACGAGGCCGACATGGCCGCAGCCGATGACCGCGACGTGGCGGGGGATCGGCTGGATCGCCGGCTGCGGTTCCGGGGCGGTATCCGGCGCGAGGGCGATCTCGTGGAGGACGGTCTCGATGGCGACGGGTTCGGCGGTCACGTTCAGCGGCCCTCAGCTCGGAGCATTGCGGGGATGGTCTTGATCAGAAGTCGGAAGTCGAGCCAGATCGACCAGTGGTCGATGTAGTCGAGGTCGAGCTGGACCCAGCGGTCGAAGCTCGATTCTCCTCGTCCGGCGATCTGCCAGAGGCCGGTGATGCCCGGCTTCATCGAGAGGCGGCGACGATGCCAGGCGTCGTAGCCGGCGACATCGTCGAATGGATGGGGGCGGGGGCCGACGAGGCTCATCTCGCCCTTGAGCACGTTCCACAGCTGCGGCAGCTCGTCGATGCTCGTCTTGCGGAGGAACCGCCCGATCGGGGTGATCCGCGGGTCGTTCGTCATCTTGAACGATGCGCCGCCGGCGACCTCGTTGTGCTCGCGGAGGGCGGCCCGCTGGGCGTCGGCGTCCCGGGTCATCGTCCGGAACTTGACGATCCGGAACGGCCGCCCGTTCACCCCGGCCCGCTGCTGGGTGAAGATGACCGGCCGCCCGTCGGTGGCCACGATGATGATGGCCGCCACGGCGAAGATCGGGCTGAGGACGACGAGGCCCACCAGCGCTCCGACGATGTCGACGAGGCGCTTGGCGGCGAGCGGGATCACGTGGTCGGGGCCGCTGATGAGCGACAGGACCGGCGTCCCATCGAGGTCCTCGATCCGGCCGGCCGACATGACCTGGTCCGGAAGTCCGATCGGGATGCGGACGGTCTTTCCTTCGTCCGCGCAGCGGCGATAGATCTCCGAGATGAGGTCGGTCTCGCCGGCCGGCAGGCAGATGGCCACCTCGTCGATCACCTGCTCGTGGAATAGCTCGCTGAGACGGTCGAGCGGGCCGAGGTAGAGGCCGGGTCGCATCGCCTCGACCGGCTCCGGGCCGAGCGCGCCGACCACCGTCAGGCCGATGTCCCATCGATCGGTGATCTTGCGGTCGAACTCACGGGCGCCCGGGCCGGTGCCGACTATCAGGAGTGCCCGCATGTTGCGGCCCCGCCGGCGGGCCTCGTTGAAGATCGCCCGGAGGCCGACCCGGGCCGAGATCGTGGCCCAGGCCTGGATCGGGAAGATGATGAGGAGGACGAACCGGCCGATCTCGTGGTAGCCGAGGATGAACAGGACCGCCACGGTCCCGGCGGCGAGGACGACCGCCGACCGGGCCACGGCGATGGCGTCGCTGTAGGCCGACCAGCGGGCCCGTGGGCGGTACAGCCCCTGGGCCGCCAGGAGCCCGACCCACGACAGCGCGTAGAGGGCGACAGACAGGCCCCACTGGGGAAGGACGCCGGCGAGGTAGTCCTGCCAGGTCGGGCCGAAGCTCGCGGCGAAGACGGCGACGACGACGACGACCGCCAGCCCAGCGTCCGCGACAAGAAGCGCGAAGCTGAACCCCGATTCGTGGCGGCGGATCATAGGGTACGTGCCCCCGATGTACGTTCAGTGCGTCCGGACTGCCTGCCGACGGGATTGGATGAATGAAGATGGCCCGTCGCGGCCCCCGGGGGATGATGGATCTCCTGCGGCTCCGACCGGTCTCAGCGACCGCCCCATTCGTACCTGCCAGGGGGGTCAGTTGACCATCCCGAAAGTACCAAGTCAAGGGCTTCCAGAGTGCCATCCGAGACGCCGGTGCAACTAGGCAACGAAGGTCATCGGCCGCCGGCCGACGGTACCACGGACAGCGTCTCGGCGCCGTCTCCGAGGGGTTCCGGGCGGGTTACGACGCGGGGACGGCGGCCGTCGCGGGAGTCTTGACGCGGGCCAGGCCGCCGGGCTCGAGGGCCAGCACCGTCACGTCGTTGAGACCGCGTTCGGCCAGGCTGGCGCGGAGCTGATCCGGGGTCCCGGCAAGGAGCGGGAAGGTCCCGTAGTGGATCGGCACGACGTGCTTGACGCCGAGCAGCTCGACTGCCTTGGCCGCCTCGCGGGGCCCCATCGTGTAGTGGCCGCCGATCGGCAGGAAGGCGATATCCGGACGATGGAGCTCGCCGATGAGCCGCATGTCGCCGAACACGTCGGTGTCGCCGGCATGATAGAAGCGGTAGCCGTTCTCGAGCTCGACCACGAAGCCCGCCGGCTCGCCGAGGTACAGGGGTACGCCACCCTCGGCGTTCCACTCGCCGGCGGAGTGGTTCGCTCCGGTCATGGTGACCTTGAGGCCGGCGATCTCGACGGTGCCGCCCTTGTTCATCCCGGTGACCGCGTCGCTGCCGCCGGGAAGCTGCCGGCCCAACCACAGGCTCATCTCGTGGATGCAGGGCCAGGCCGGTCGGAGGCGCGAGGCGAGGGCGACGGCATCGCCCATGTGATCGCCGTGGCCGTGGGTCACCAGGAGGAGGTCGCAGGCGGTCACCGCGTCGGCGGCCTTGGGGCTGCGGGGATTGCCGAACCACGGGTCGATGAGGATGGTCCTGCCGCCGGGCGTGCCGACCTCGATGCAGGCGTGGCCGTACCAGGTGAACGTCGTATCGCCGTCAACCGCCATGGGGTACCTCCGGATGCATCGTACACTCGGCTCGTGCCTGCCGCCCGGATCGCCGAGAACCTCGCCTACATCAACTGGACCGTCCTCGTCGGCCTCGCCGTCGGCGCCTACGCAGCGGCGGTCGTGGCCCGGCTGAGGACCGATGCCACGCGTGGCTATCTCGCCTTCACGGCCGGTTGTGCGACGGCCTTCGCCGTGCTGGCGTACCTGTCCGACACGGCCCTGCCGGCGACCGGTCTCGACTCGGCCGTCCAGGCCGACCCTGCCTGGGATCTCCCTCGGCGGGTCGCCCTCGTCCTCTTCACCGTCCTCGCCGCCGCCTTCACGGTGGCGGTGGCCAGGCGACACCGGGCGGCAGCGCTCGGCATCGCCGGAATTGTCACCGGGGGAGCGGTCATCGCCGCCGCCGCCCTCGGTTGGAGCGGCGGCCCGGTGACGGCGGTGCCGCTCCTCGTCCAGCTCCTCGTCCTGGCGGCGGCGACCGGCGGCGTCTTCGCGGCGATGATCCTCGGCCACTGGTACCTCGTGACGCCGAAGCTGCCCGAGGCACCCCTGGTCCTGTTCAGCCGCCTGCTGCTCGGCATCGTCGCCATCCAGGTGGCTCTCTTCGCCGTCTGGGTCGCGACGGGGACAGGCGGCGGCGGTCCGTTCTCGGCCCTGTCCGGGCCGTGGGCGCTGTTCGTCTGGCTCCGCCTCCTCGTCGGCCTCGGCTTCCCGCTGATCGTCTCGTGGGCGGCCATCCAGACCGCCCGCAGCCGGTCGATGGAGTCGGCGACCGGCCTCCTCTACATCAACGTGGGATCGATCGCGGCGGGGACCATCCTCGCCGCAGGCCTCTACTTCGGAGCGGGGATACTCGTATGAAGACGCCCGAGTACGAGATAGGGCCGGCGGACCGGGCCTGGATCGAGGAGACGGCCGCGCCGGTCCACCCCGCCCTCGCCGCCATCGAAGCAGCCGCCGAGCCGGAACGGATCCCGATCCTCGACCGGGAGAGCGGCCGCGTCCTCGGCGTGCTGGCCGCCGGCC
The DNA here is from genome assembly GCA_963745405.1 of uncultured Chloroflexia bacterium. Taxonomy (GTDB): domain Bacteria; phylum Chloroflexota; class Limnocylindria; order Limnocylindrales; family CSP1-4; genus C-114. Next base: position 1,714,041 of record CAVUWY010000002.1, read on the forward strand.
GGCGGCGGATCTGCGAGGTCGGGACCGCCTACGGCTACTCGACGCTGTGCATGGCCCTCGCCCAGGGAGCCGGCGGATCGATCGTCACCATCGACCCGGATCGTGCTCGGACCGATCTCGCCCGGGGCTTCTGGCGGACCGCGGGCATCGCCATCGGCCGCATCACCGTCGTGAACGCGCCGGCCCTCGACGCCTTCGGGCGCGGTGAGCCGGCCCTGGCCGGTCCGTTCGACTTCGCCTTCATCGACGCGATCAAGGGCGAGTACCTCGCCTACCTCGAGGCGCTTGTGCCCCGGCTCGCCCATGGGGCCCTCGTCGTCGCCGACAACGTCCTGTGGAGCGGCCGGGTGCCCGGCACGCGCACGGCCGACTCCGACGACGACGGCACGACCGCGCTCCGGGCCTTCGATCGGGCGGTCCTCAACGACCCGCGCTTCGAGGCGACGATCCTGCCGGTCGGCGACGGTCTCCTCGTCGCGGCGTATCGCGGTTGAGCGGCGAGCGGATGCGGATCCGCGTCCGTCTCTTCGCCATCCAGCGAGAGCTCGCCGGAACGCGTGAGGTCGCCCTCGAGCTGACCGACGGCTCGACGATCGAGGGTGCCTGGTCGGCCCTCGTCGACCGCTTCCCGAGCCTCGCCCCGGGCAGGTCGGCCGTGCGCTTCGCCCGCAACGGCGACTATGCGGCGGCCACGGAGATCCTCACCGACGGCGACGAGCTCGCCTGCATCCCGCCCGTGAGTGGCGGTGCCACCGGCCCGGACATCGCCGATGCTGCCGGCACGGCGACGGACGGCGGGGCGATCCGGATCGTCGAGCTGCGGGACGAGCCGTTCGGTGCCGCCATCCTCGGCGAGCTCGCCGATCGCATCGCGGTCCCCGAGGACGGCGGGGTCGTCGGCTTCCTCGGCCGGACCCGCATCACCCCCGGGACCCCAGCGCCGGGGCAGGAGGCGGAGGCCGCCCGCCACGCCGGCCGGGCGGTCGAGGGGCTCGAGTACGAGGCCCACGGATCGATGGCCCTGCGTGTCCTCGGAGCGATCGCCGCGGAGGCCGGTGAGCGGTTCGGCGTCGGGCGGATCGCCATCGTCCATCGCGTCGGGCCGGTGTCGCTCGGCGAGGTGAGCGTCGCCGTCGTGGCCGCGGCGCCTCATCGCGATGCCGCCTTCCGGGCGGCTCGCTACGCGATCGATGAGACGAAGGCGCGGGCACCGATCTGGAAGGCCGAGCGCTTCGCCGACGGCCACGTCTGGATCGGCGCACCGGCCCGGACCGCCGCGCCCGATGCGGCCACTCAAGTGGCGGGCACTCCCGAAGCGGCCGCGTCCGACGCCGCCGCGCCTCACGCGGAAGTGCCCGGGGCGGCGTCCGGCGCCGAACGAACGGAGGACGGATGAAGGTCTACATCTCGGTCGACATGGAGGGCATCGCCGGGGTGAATCACCCCGCACCGACCGGTCGCGGCGACGCTCGCTACCCGACCAACGTCGCTCTCATGGTCGGCGAGGCGAACGCGGCCATCGAGGGCGCCCTGGCCGGGGGAGCCGACGAGGTGATCGTCAATGACAGCCACGGCGGGATGTACAACCTCACTCCGTCCGACCTTCACCCGGCCGCCCGGGTGCTGCAGGGCCAGAAGGCCTGGTCGATGGTCGCCGGCGCCGGGCCGGACGCGGGTATCGACGTCGCCCTGTTCGTCGGCTACCACGCCCGGGCCGGACACCCGACCGCGACGATCGCCCACACGTACACCGGCCGCCCGACCCTCACCACGCTCAATGGACAGCCGGTCGGGGAGAGCGGCCTCAACGCCTCGATCCTCGGCGCGTGGGGGATCCCCGTCGGGTTGGTCGCCGGGGACGACGCCCTCGCCGACGAGATCGCCGCGTGGCTGCCGTGGTCGGAACGAGTCGTCGTCAAGGACGGCGTCGGGTCGAACGCCGCGCTGTCCCATCACCCGACGGTCGCCCAGGACCTCGTCCGGGCCGGAGCCGAGCGGGCGGTCCGACGTGCGTCGGCGGGGGAGTTGCGACCGCTGGCCGTCTCGCGCCCCGTCACGGTCGAAGCGGAGTACCACCGCCCGATCGAAGCTGACTACGCAGCGCTCGTGCCGGGGGCGGAACGGTACGGCGACCGCGGCGTCAGGTTCACCTCCGACGACCCGGTCGAGGCGTACCGGGCCTTCCTCGCCGGCGTCCGCCTCGCCGACATTCCCGATTGAGACGGGCCGCGACGGGCCGGTGACGGGTCGCATACTTGCCGGGCGGCCGCCGGCCGCCGCGCAGCGAGTACCGCACGGAGCGACCGTGACCGCCGAGCCCACCGTCCGGCCGAGCCCGCCCGCGCCGCGCCGCCGCGTCCGCGAGCTTGGGCTGCGGATCGGCAGCCTCCCGCCCGGCCCCACCAACACGATCTCCGACGTCGCCGACGTGGCCGTCGGCCATCGGACGGTCTGGCGCGACGAGCCCGATCCGCCGGCGGGGCGCGGGACCGCCCGGACCGGCATCACCGCCATCGTGCCGCTCGGCGAGCGGTTGCCGCACGAGCGGGTCCCGGCCGGAGCCGCCGTCCTCAACGGGGCGGGCGAGGCCATCGGCATCACCTCGATCGCCGAGTGGGCGACGCTCGAGACGCCGATCTTCCTCACCAGCTCGATGGCTATCGGGCGGGTCTACGACGGGGCCGTCGCGGCGCTGGCCGAGGTCGCCCCGGACGGCTCCTTCGGCGACGCGATCATGCCGGTCGTGGCCGAGTGCGACGACGGCGACCTCAACCGCTCGGTCCCGGTCCAGGTCGACGAGGCCGATGTCCGGGCGGCCCTCGACGACGCCCGCGACGCGACCGGTCGGGCGGTCCCGCTCGGGGTCGTCGGGGCCGGCACGGGGATGCGCGCCTTCGAGGTCAAGGGCGGGATCGGCAGCGCCTCGCGGGTCGTCCGACCGATCCACCGCCGCTCGACGACGCCCGCTCCGGACGCGCCCACGTACACCTTGGGGGTGCTCGTCCTCGCCAACTTCGGGGAGCTCGAGCGCCTCGTCGTCGACGGGGTCCCGGTCGGGGTGGCCCTCACCGCCGATGGATGGCCGGAAGCCGGGGGAGGGCGCCGCCGTCGACGGGCCAGGACGAACGAGGGCAGCTGCATCGTCGTCGTCGCCACCGATGCGCCGCTGTTCGGGCACGCCCTGGAGCGCCTCGCCCGTCGGGTCGGGCTCGGGCTCGCCCGGACCGGCACGACCGCCCATCACGGTTCCGGCGAGATCTTCCTCGCCTTCTCGACCGGCATCCGCTTCCCGCGCGCCGAGGGGCCCGCCGTGCGATCGACGGCCCACGTCGACGACGAGCATCTCGACCCGTTCTTCGCCGCGGTCGTCGAGGCGACCGAGGAGGCGACCCTCGACGCGATCTTCACCGCCGACACGGTGACCGGGCAGGCCGGCCGGACCGTGCCGGGCCTGCCGATCGAGGCGACGGTCGCGATCCTGCGGGCCGCCGGGCGGGACGTGAGCGCATCGTGAGCGACGTGAACCGGCCATGACCAGCGACCTCGGGCCGATCGACCGCCTGCTCGAGCGGGCGGATACGCTCGCCGGAGCGTGGGCGGCCCGGGCCGGCCGGTCGACGACGATCGGCCAGGAGCGAGCTCAGCTCCGCCTCTTCGGGGTCAGCGGTGTCGACGGCAACGGCCTGCCGCTCGCCGGTGAGGTCGTCGACCGTTATGTCGCCGGGGGCGCCGGACGCCTCGGCGGCGGCATCGTCCTGCCCTTCGCCGTCGCCCTCCTCGAGTACGACCTCACGCCGCAGGCACTCGCCCTCGAGGTCGCCTCCGGCACGATCGACCTCGGCATGGAGGCCGAGCTCCTCCACGATGCCGGACGCCGGGCCGCCGCCGAGGCCGAGGCCTCCCGCCTGGCCGGGGCGGCCCTCGCCCGGATCGACGCGAACCGGACCGCCCGCGCCGAGCTCCTCGGCGTGCTCGGCGATGCGCCGCTGCCGTGGATCGGCGTCCCCCTCGCCGACTCGAGCGCCGAGGCCGGCCGGGCGGCGGTCGGCGACCTGGTCCGCCGGGGTGCCGATCTCGTCCGGATCGCCGTCCCGCAGGGTCGGGAGCTCGCCATCCGCCTGGATCGGGCCGCCACGGCCAGCTCGGCCGCCGTACGCGGGCACGGTCGGCCTCCCGCGCCCGGGCGCGCTCCCGCCGAACCGCGAGACCTCACCCCGTCGGGGAGCCAGCGCGGCATCGCGATGCTGCGCGACGCTGCCGATGAAGCCGCCGCGGAGCGACATCGCTATGTCCGACTCGCCACCGTCGCCCCCGGCCTTGCCGCACCGGAGCAGGCGGTCGTGGCCGCCTTCGAGCGGGTCGACCTGGTCGGTGCGGATGCGGTCGTGGAGATCGTCGACGGGCGGATCGACCCGGATCGCGCCCTCGCCGATCACTCGTTCGCCCATCGGCTCTATCGCCGGGCGGGGTCGCAGGTCGTGATCGGCGCCGGCCCGCTCGTCGTCGCGCCCGACCTGACGCGGGGGGTGCCGTCGTCACCGGTCACCCGGGCCGGTCGCGCCCTCGCCCTGCAGGTGCTCGGTGTCGCCCTCGTCCGTCGCGAGCGGCTGTCGACCGATCAGGTCGTCGCCGGGGCGCTCCCCGAATGGCTCCTCAACGAGCCTGACCCGACGCAGCTGTCGATCGCTCAGGCCGCAGTCCGGCGAGCCGTGTTCGCCGATCACCCGCTCGCGTTCGCAGAGCCGGCCCGCGAGCCGGGCAACGCGGCGACCATCGCTGCCGGCCAGTGGGGCATGGCGATGCTGGCGGCCCTGCCGTTCGCCGGCCGGACGGCGTTCATCGTGCGCGACGATCAGGGAACCGGAGGCGACCCGGCCATCACCCGCGGGATCGCCCGGGTCGCGGCGGATATCGCGGCGTCGGTGGACGCGGCGGCTCTCCGCGGGCCCGCCCTCGATCTCGCCCGTGGCACCGTCGACGCAGCGCTCCAGACGATCGAGCGTCTCGGCGACGTCGGCTGGCGTGCGATCCTCGGCGAGCGGCCGGCGGCCTCGGAACGGGAACGGATCGGCGCCGACGCGGTCGTCGAGCGGACGGAGTCGTTCGACCCGTTCGCCTGACGCGGCGGTCGAGCCTCAGTTCGGCCGAGGCCTCCGGCAGGTGAGCCTCAGTTCGGTCGGGGACCCTCCGCCCGGACCGACTCGACGCTCGTGAGGGCCGTCCGGAGCGCGTCGATCCACTCGCCCTGGTGGTCGGCGACGAGGCGGACGCACCAGGCCAGAGCCTCGCTCCGGCTGCGCGCCACGCCGGCATCGACGAGGGTGTCGAGGACGCCCCGCTCGCGCATCCGGAGGCGGGTCATGACCGGAACGCTCAGGGTGGTGAAGAGCGTCCGCTCCCCGCCGATGGTCACGCCCCAGGCGATCCGTCGGTCGAGCCGGTGCTCGGCGTCGCGGGCGATCCCCATCCGGGCCTCGCGGGTCTCCTCGCGGAAGGCCTCGACCCGTGACGAACGGGCCGCCGCTCGCTCGGCGTCGGATGCTCCCTTGGCGACCTTGACATCGGGCAGCTCCCCGACCACGAGGATCTCGTCGCGATCGGTCGTCACGTCGACCGGGCCGGAGAACCATTCGTTGGGGAGGCGGCCGGTGAACCAGCCACGGATCTCGTCATCGCTCAGGTCGTGCATCGTTCGGGTTCCTCGCTCAGGGTCGCGGGTCGTTCCACCGGGACGGGTCGTCCGTCGTGGCGCGTTGATTGCACGATTACACGATTACACCGTTGCGTCAAGTGGCCGCGCGCGCACCGCGGGCTCGGGATCTGCCGGCGACGGTGCGTCGGGCGAACCAACCGTCGGCGCAACCGCTCATGAGGGCCCCGATCGGTGCTGCCGAAGCACCGTCGAGCAGTCCGACCGACGCATGGTGTTCCGCCTGCACCGCGGTGGCGTGTCGGGCAGTGGTCGGACGACAGTCGGTGCGTCGGGTGCACGTCCGCTCGCCCACCTCGGCCGCACCTGCGGCGGCACCTGCCGGGAACGGATGTGCCGCGAGCGCGCGGGAGTGCCGCCCACGCCAAAGGGCGGCGGGCACGCCCGGTAGACTCTCAGGGACCGCCACAGCGAGGAGGGTGCAGCCGAGTGGATCCGACCGAACGGCCGGGGACGCCGGTGCCCTCGGCCGACGCGCTGCCCGGACAGCCCTCGGACCCGCCGGCGAACGAGGCCTTCCCCCACCTCCGCCTGCGGGCCCGCGACACCGGCCTGTTCGAGCTGCCGTGGCACCTGCCACTCGCCGCCTGGACCGACGCCGACGCGACGTTCCGGGATCTCGACGTCGGCCCATCGCGACACCTCGTCCGCTTCGTGGAGTCGGGCGGGCGACTGTATGCCCTCAAGGAGGAGCCGCTCGAGACGGCTCGCGGCGAGTTCGAGGTCCTCCGCCACCTGGAAGAGGAGGGCCTGCCGGCCGTGACGGCGACCGGGCTCGCCGAGGCGCCGGAGCGGGACACCGGGATCCTCGTCACCGACTTCCTCGCCCACTCCCTCCAGTACCGCCGGCTCCTCCAGCGCTTCCCGCTCGGCCCGGGCGGCTACCGCGATCGGCTCCTCGACGCCATGGCCTGGCTCCTCGTCGACCTCCACGGCGGCGGCGTCTATTGGGGCGATTGCTCGCTCGCCAACACGCTCTTTCGCCGGGACGGCGACCGCATCCAGGCCTATCTCGTCGATGCCGAGACCGGCGAGGTCCACCCGGCCCTCTCGGACGGCCAGCGGGAATACGACCTCGAGATCCTCGGGGAGAACGTCGCCTTCGGCCTGGCCGACCTCGCCGCTGCGCAGGGCCGCGACGACGCGGTCGATGACGCCATGACCGCCTCCGAGGGGGTCGTCGGGCGATATCGGGCCCTGTGGGCCGAGCTCCACGAGGCGACCGAGCTCCGTCCCGGCGACCGGCAGGCGGTCCGCAACCGGATCCGCCGGCTCAACGAGCTGGGCTTCACCGTCGACGAGCTCGAGCTGATCCCCGGCTCCGGTGGGCGGGTCCGGGTCAAGCTCGCCGTCGCCCGACGCGGCTTCCACGCCCGCGAGCTCCGCAAGATGACCGGTGTCGTGGCGCTCGAGAACCAGGCCCGTCTCCTCCTCAACGACCTCCGCGAGTACGGTGCCTGGCTCCAGTGGTACGAGCGCGGGGCGATCGACCAGGCCGTCGTCGCCGAGCGCTGGCGGACGGAGGTCTACGAGCCGACGATCGCGAAGATCGCGACGGTCATCGAGCCCGGCCGGGACATCGTCCAGGCGTACTGCGACCTCCTCGAACACAAGTGGCTCCTGTCGGAGCGCGCCCGCCGCGACGTCGGCATCCAGGCCGCACTCGCCTCGTACCTCGCCGCCGGCGCTCCGGCGCCCGAGGGACCCGCCACCGACCCGCGGCGGTGGGCCGACCTCGGCAGCGGTCCGGCCGACTTCCTCGGCTGATGGCCGGCCCGACCCGTCGTCCTCGTCGCGTGCAGGCCGGCCCGCCGCTCCTGCCCTGGCGGGGGATCCGCAACCCCTTCCGCCCGCTCGAGATCCTCTCTGCCGACGCGGTCGAGGCGATCCATCGCGCATCGCTCCGCATCCTCGAGGAGGTCGGCGTCGAGTGCCTCGGCGATCGAGTGCTGGATCGATGGGCGGCCGCGGGCGCGCGAGTCGACCGGGGCTCGCGGCGTGTCCGGGTCGACGGCGCCCGGATCGAGGAGCTCGTGGCGCTCGCTCCGTCGTCCTTCACCCTCCATGCCCGGAACCCCGCCCGCGACGTGACCCTCGGCGCGGACCACCTCGTCTTCTGCGCGGTCGGCGGACCGGCCTTCGTCAGCGACCTCGATCGTGGCCGGCGGGCGGGCAACCACGCCGACTTCCTCGACTACGTCCGGGTCATCGGGGCCCTCGACATCGTCCACCAGGAGGGCGGCGGCCCACTCGAGCCGACCGACCTGCCGGTCGAGACGCGCCACCTCGACATGTACCGGGGACTCATCGGCCTGCTCGACAAGACGTGGCACTGCCTCGGCTTCGGCGCCCGCCCGGTCGACGACGCCATCGAGATGGTCTGCCTCGCCCGCGGCATCGACCGCGACCGGCTCGCCCGCGAGCCGAGCCTGATGACCGTCATCAACACGAACTCGCCGCTCCGCCTCGACGGCCCGATGGGGGACGGCCTCATCGAGATGGCCACGTTCGGCCAGCCGGTGGTGGCGACCCCGTTCACCCTGGCCGGGGCGATGAGTCCGATCTCGCTCGCCGGGGCGCTGGCCCAGCAGAACGCCGAGGCCCTCTTCCTCGTCGCCCTCGCCCAGCTCATCCGGCCGGGCGCACCGATGGTGTACGGCGCGTTCACCTCGAACGTCGACATGCGCTCGGGCTCACCGGCCTTCGGCACGCCGGAATACGCGAAGGGCGCCATCGCGAGCGGCCAGCTCGCTCGCCGCTACGGCCTGCCGTGGCGATCGTCGAATGCGACCGCCTCGAACGTCGTGGACGCCCAGGCCGCCTACGAATCGGAGATGGCCGTCTGGGGCGCGGTCATGGGCGGCGTCAACCTCCTTTACCAGGGCGCCGGCTGGCTCGAGGGCGGCCTCACGGCATCGTTCGAGAAGCTCATCCTCGACGCCGAGATCCTCCAGATGATCGCCGAGGTGCTCGTCCCGTTCCCGGTCGACGAGGCATCGCTCGCGTTCGACGCGATCGCCGAGGTCGGCCCCGGCGGGCACTTCTTCGGGACGTCACACACCCTCGAGCGTTACGAGAGCGCGTTCTACCGGCCGCTCCTGTCCGACTGGCGGAACTTCGAGACCTGGCAGGCCGACGGAGCGCGGACCGCTACCGAGCGGGCGAACGCGATCTGGCACCAGCTCCTCGACGCCTACGTCCCGCCGCCGCTCGAGCCCGGCGTGGCGGATGAGCTCGACGCGTTCGTCGCCCGGCGCAAGCGCGAGATCGCCGCCTCCGGCTAGCCCGGACGAGGCGCGCCGTGACCGACACCGTCCCTCGTCCGCTGCTACCGTGACGGCCTAGCAGCGAGAGCGCGTAGGGGGATCCCGATGGCAGCAGGATCGGTCAGCGGCGACGGGACCAGGGAGTCGCCCTGGAACCTCACGACGCCGAGCGGCTCGTCGAGCTATCAGATGTATCGCGACGAGGCGGCCGATCCGCCGGTCATCGTCTGCGTCGTCGGGACGACCACGCTCGGCTATCAGCTGCGATGCCTCGACGACCTCCACACGATGCTCAAGGCGCACGGCGACTGGATGCCCCTCGGCAGCACCGACGAGCAGAAACCGGCCGCCGAGGGGACCGTCGAGGCCTGGGGCCGCTCCGCCGACAACCCGGTCGGCGGCTGGTACGGCACGAAGAAGGGGCTCCGCGGACGGTTCGGGATGTACATCCCGCCGCTCATGGAGGCCCTCGGGCTCGCCGAGGTCGAGCACAACCCGCGCAACAACCGGATGCGGGCCCGATAGGCGACGTCGGCCGCCCCGGTGGCGCGCCGCCGCCCATCACGGCGGCGGTCTTCGATCTCGGCGCCGTCCTCATCGACTGGGATCCGCGGCACCTCTATCGCCGCCTGTTCGACGGCGACGAGGCGGCCATGGAGCGATTCCTCGGCGAGATCGCCACGCCCGAGTGGAACCGGCGCCAGGATGCGGGCCGGCCGTGGGCCGAGGCGGTCGAGGCGCTGGCGGCGGAACATCCCGACCAGCGTGCGCTGATCGTCGCCTATCGAGAACGCTGGGAGGAGACCCTCGGCGGGGCGATCGAGGGGACGGTCGAGATCCTCGAGGAGCTCCGTGAGCGGGGCGTGCCCCTCTACGCCCTGAGCAACTGGTCGGCCGAGACGTGGCCCTACGCCGTCGAGCGGTACCCATTCCTGGCCGAGTTCCGCGACATCGTCATCTCCGGCGAGGCGGGCGTCGCCAAGCCCGACCCGCGGATCTATCGCCGACTCATCGACCGGAACGGGCTCGACCCGACGACGACGGTCTTCATCGACGACGTGGCCGCCAACGTCGAGGCGGGGAAGGATCTCGGATTCATCGGGCTCCTCTACGTCGATCCGGCCGGGCTCCGCCGCGACCTCCAGGGGCTCGGCCTGCTCGACTGACGGCGGTGCCGCGCGATGGTGGCGGCCGCGACTTCACCCGTCGGTTGCCCCCGACGGCACACCGTGCAACGATGCCAGCCCACCGCGCGGCAGGATCGGGAGGAACCCCATGACCGACCATATCGACCCCAAGGATGTGCCGGGTTCGGATGTCAAGGGGAGCGATCCCGACGCGAACGTCTCGGTGACCGTCGACTCGGGCGGCCATCTCAAGAAGGTCGAGGTCGACGTCCACGTTCCCGGTACGGCGCCGGGCTCGAAGCCCGGCCACGTCGAGTGGGGCGGGGACGATCCGACCAAGCCGAAGGATCCGTCATGGACGCCGCACATCACGGACCCCAACGAGCCGGTCTACAACCCCCTGCCGGTCCGAGCCGGCTGGAAGCGCGACCCGGTCACCGGGGTCGACTACCCGGATCCCGCCTTGGTCCCGCCGGCGGGTGACGCCGGGGCCGCCGATCCCGGGGCAGGCGGCGCTCCGCCCGACGTGCCGATGTCGGAACCGGGCGACTACCCACCGCCGGACCCGAACGAGTCGATCGCCTGAACGGATCGTGCCGCGGGAACCGGATGGCGGTTCCGCGACGAACCCGGAGGTGCACGCGCGCCGGGGCCCTCAGGCCCCTCTCAACGACAGTCTGAACCGGTCGGCCACGCCCGTGCGTAGGAGTGCGTAGGGATGGGGTTGTAGACCGTGGATGTCAAGGATCGCCGAGCCCCGACCTCCTCAGGTCGTTCTCAACGACTTTGGTCGATACTGGGACCAGGGCCTGCCGACTCCTCCCGGCCGGGCCCGCCTCCTGACAGACGGATCGGAGTCCACGCTGCGTCATGACCGAGCACCCGGACGGGCTGCCTGAGACCGCCGCCCGACCGCGGTCGGGCCGGGTCCGGCGGTTGCGCGGCCGGGCCCGGCGGTCGGTGCCGTTCGCCTCGGGGATCCTCGCCGCGTTCATCGCGGTCGTCCTGTACGGACTCCTCTTCCCGCCGCCGGCGCCGCTCACGACGCAGGACGTGAACGACACCGTCGCCAGCGCCCTCGCCTCGGAGACACCGCCGCCGGCCTTCTCCCAGGAGGTCTACGCGGCGATCCAGCCGTCACTCGTCCTCATCGAGACCTCCGGCGTCGCGTCGTCGCCGTCGGACGGCGGATCGTCGGCCCCGACGTCCGGCCTCGGTTCCGGCGTGATCGTCGATGAGGCGGGCGACATCCTGACGGCCCTCCACGTCGTGGCCGGTGCATCGACGATCGACGTGACGTTCGCCGACGGGACCAAGGCTCACGCGATCGTCCAGACGAGCGAGCCGCAGAACGACATCGCGGTCATCACCCCGGACGCCCTGCCGAGCACGGTCGTCCCGGCGACCCTCGGCGACCCGCGCAGCATGCAGGTCGGCAGCGAGGCCTACGTCGTCGGCAATCCGTTCGGCCTGTACGGCTCGATGAGCGCCGGCGTCGTGTCCGGCCTCGATCGGTCCTTCACGACCCCCGACACCAAGCGGACGATCACCGGCCTCATCCAGGTGGACGCGGCGGTCAATCCGGGCAACTCCGGCGGGCCGCTCCTCAACCGGAACGGCCAGGTCGTCGGCATCGTGTCCGCCCTCGTCAATCCCACCAAGCAGGACGTCTTCATCGGCATCGGCCTGGCCGTGCCGATCGACGTCGCCGGCGGCGCCGCCGGCCTGCCCCCGTACTGATGGAGCGCGGACCGGTCGGCCCGACCGACGCCCCGACCACGAAACCGAGGGAGGTGAAACCGATGGATCGATCCGACAGCGGCGACCGCGATGTGCCGATGGAGCGCGTCCTCTACGAGGTGAAGAAGGTCATCGTCGGGCAGGACCACCTCCTCGAACGGCTCGCCGTGGCCCTCCTCGCCCGCGGCCACATCCTCGTCGAGGGCGTGCCGGGCCTGGCCAAGACGATGGCGGTGAAGACGCTGGCGTCGGCCGTCGGCGGCCAGTTCAAGCGGATCCAGTTCACCCCCGACCTCGTCCCGGCCGACCTCATCGGCACCCGCATCTACAACCAGAAGACTGGCGAGTTCAGCACCTCGCTCGGGCCCGTGTTCGCCAACCTCCTCCTCGCCGACGAGATCAACCGGGCGCCGGCCAAGGTCCAGAGCGCCCTCCTCGAGGTGATGCAGGAGCGGCAGGTCACCATCGGCCACGACACGTTCAAGGTCCCCGACCCGTTCCTCGTCCTCGCCACCCAGAACCCGATCGAGACCGAGGGCACCTACGCCCTGCCCGAGGCCCAGGTCGACCGCTTCATGATCAAGGTCCTCGTCGGCTACCCGACCACGACCGAGGAGTTCGTCATCGTGGAGCGGATGACGGGGCAGCTCGAGGCCGTCCAGCCCGTGTTGACGACGACCGACCTCCTCGGCCTCCAGCAGGCGACGGACAAGGTCTACGTCGACCCCGCCCTCATGGACTACGCCGTCCGCCTCGCGACGGCGACCCGGACGCCGAAGCCCTACGGGATGCCGGAGCTCGAGCGGTTCATCACCTACGGGGCGAGCCCGCGGGCATCGATCAACCTCATCCTCACCGCCCGGGCCCTCGCCTTCGTCCGGGGCCGCGACTACGCCCTGCCCCAGGACGTCGTCGACATGGCCCTCGACGTGCTCCGCCATCGCCTCGTCCTGTCGTTCGAGGCCCTCTCCGAGAACGTCTCGAGCGACGACATCCTCACCACCGTCATCCAGCGCGTCCCGGCCCCGGTCGTGCCGCTCCGGGAGGTTTCCAACGTCCGCGTCAGCGCCTGAGCAGATCCTCCAGCGCCTCGACTGGCAGGTCGTCCGCCGGCTGGACGGCCTGCTCCAGGGCGACTACCGCAGCCTGTTCCGCGGCAGCGGCATCGACCTCGCCGACCTGCGCGAGTACCAGGCGGGCGACGACGTCCGCTACATCGACTGGAACGTCACGGCCCGGATGGACACGCCGTACGTCCGCCAGTACACCGAGGATCGCGAGATCACTGCCTGGTTCCTGCTCGACCTCAGCCCGTCGGTCGATTTCGGGACGGTCGAGACGGAGCGCCAGAAGCGGACCGTCCTCATCGACTTCGTCACCACCCTCGCCCGCCTGCTCACCCGGCGGGGCAACCGGGTCGGGGCCGTCTTCTATGGCGACAAGGTCCAGCGGACGATCCCGGCCAAGGGTGGCCGCGACCAGGTCCTCCGCCTCATCGACGACCTGCTCGAGCAGCCGCGTCTGGCGAGCTCGCCCTTCACCGACCTGACCCCGCTCCTCGAGACCGCCCAGCGGGCCCTCAAGCGGCGCTCGCTCGTGTTCGTCGTGTCCGACTTCATCAGCGAGCCCGGCTGGGAGCGCCCGCTCGGCCTCCTCAACCGGCGCCACGAGGTCCTCGCCGTCCGCCTGTTCGATCCGCGGGAGGTCGAGCTGCCCGACGTCGGGCCGCTGATCATGGAGGACGCCGAGACCGGCGAGCAGCTGTACGTCGATACGCACGACCGCCGCTTCCGGCAGCGCTTCGAGGAAGCCGCCCGCCGTCGCGAGGCCGAGATGGCCGCCGCGTTCCGGCGGTCCGGCGTCGAGGCGGTCTCCCTCTCCACCGACGAGGACCTCGTCCGGGCGATCGTCCGGATGGCGACCCTCCGCCGGCAGCGCCGGCCCGGGCATGGGGCGGTCGGCTGATGTCGTTCCTCTGGCCGGCCGGGCTACTGTCGCTCCTCCTCATCCCGCTCGGGCTCGCGCTTTACGGCGCCCTCGAGCGGCGGCGTCTCCGGGCGGCCGCCTCGTCCGGCTTCCCCATCGTCACCCGCCCGCCGACCACGCGGAGCGGACGCGTCCGGCGGATGCTGCCGGCCGCCCTGTCCATCTTCGGGCTCGCCCTCATGGCGATCGCCCTTGCCCGACCGCAGGGGACGATCGACCTGCCGCATGAGGAAGGGACGGTCATCCTCGCCTTCGACGTCTCGGGCAGCATGGCCGCCACCGACCTCCAGCCGACCCGGATGGACGCGGCCAAGGCGGCCGCCAAGGACTTCGTCGAGCGGCAGCCCTCGAGCGTCGTGATCGGCGTCGTCGCGTTCAGCGACTCGGGCCTGTCCGTCCAGGCGCCGACCAACGACCAGGCGACCGTCCTCGCGGCGATCGACCGGCTCACCCCGCAGCACGGGACGTCGCTCGGACAGGGGATCCAGGCGTCGCTGGCCGCCATCGCGACCGAGGAGGCCGGCACGCCGGCCGACTACTACAGCAACCGGTCGCCCGCCCCGACGCCGTCCCCGACCCCGTCCCGGCGGGCTATCACGCCCCGGCGGTCATCGTCCTCCTGAGCGACGGCGAGAACAACGAGAACCCTGACCCGGCGACCGTCGCCAAGGCCGCGGCCGATCAGGGCGTCCGCATCTACACCGTCGGCATCGGCAGCCCGGGCGGGACGACGCTCGATCTCAACGGCTTCAAGGTCCACACCCAGCTCGACGCAGCCACTCTCCAGCAAGTCTCCCAGGTCACCGACGGTTCGTATTTCGCGGCCGACAGCACCGCCGATCTCGTCTCGATCTACGACAACCTCGACACGAAGCTGACCGTCAAGCCCGAGCAGATCGAGCTGACCGGCCTGCTCGCCGGGGCGAGCCTCGTCGTCCTCGTCGCCGGAGGCCTGACGTCGCTGCTCTGGCTGGGGCGGATGCCGTGATCGGCGACGATGACACCCAGGGCGGGCGGCCCCGGCCGGCCGAGCGGGCTCGACGCGCAGTGCCGGCCACGCGGTCGCGCCGCCCGCGGATCGGATCGCGCTGATGGACTTCCTATGGCAGGGCTTCCTCGTCCTCCTCGTGGTCCCGCCGCTGCTCGCCGTCGCCTACGCGCTGAGCCTGCGGCGACGTCGCCCGAGCGGCGTCCGTTACTCGAGCCTGTCGCTCGTCCGCGATGCCGCACCGCGCGGATCGTTCCTGCGTCGCCACCTGCCGGTCGCCCTGTTCCTCCTCGGGCTCGCCTCGCTCGTCGTCGCCCTGGCACGGCCGGCCGCGATCCTGTCCTTCCCGGCGAACGAGACCACGATCATCCTCACCATCGACGTCTCGGGCAGCATGTGCTCGACGGACATCCCGCCGAGCCGGCTCGAGGCGGCCGAAGCCGCGGCCGCCGACTTCATCAAGCAGCAGAGCGCGACCACGCAGATCGGGATCGTCGCGTTCAGTGGCTTCGCCGCCGTCGTCCAGCCGCCGACGACCGACCAGCAGGCGCTCCTCGACACCCTGTCGAGCCTGACGACCGGACGGCGGACGGCGATCGGCAGCGGGATCCTCGCCGCCATCGACGCCATCTCCGAGATCGACCCCTCGGTCGCCCCGAGCGTCATCGACGGCCGGCCGGGCGTCGAACCGCCGCCCGTCGCGAAGGGCGCCTACGCCCCGGACATCATCGTCCTCCTCACCGACGGGGCCAGCAACGCCGGGCCGGATCCCCTCGACGCCGCCCAGCAGGCGGCCGACCGCGGCATCCGCGTCTACACCATCGGGTTCGGCACGGCCGAGGGCGGCGGGTTGAGCGCGACGTGCGCCCCCCAGTTCGTCGGTCGCGAACCGGGGGCCGGCCAGCCGTTCCCCGGTGGCGGCGCCGGTGGCGGCGGCGGCGGCTTCCGCCGCGGCATCGACGAGGCCACCCTCACCCAGGTAGCCGCTGCGACCGGCGGCAGCTACCACCCGGCCGAGAGTGCCCAGGACCTCGAGAGCGTCTTCCAGGGCCTGCCGACGACCCTCATCACGAAGCACGAGGTCGTCGAGCTGAGCGTCGGATTCGTCGCGGCCGGCGGAATCCTCTTCGGGCTCGCCTTCCTCCTCGGTCGAGCCTGGCGCCCGCTCCCCTGACCCCCGGCCGAGGCAGTGCGCGCCGGCCGTGTTCCGCCGCGCCCACGGGTGCCGGGCGGTGACGTACCCCAGGATGCCCACATGGCGGATACCTGTGAGGCGGGTCGTAAGCAGGTCGACCTCTCCGTCGCCGGCCGTCCCACGCTCGGATCGGCCCAGTTCCCGCGGCGTTTCGGGCGAATTCGTGCCTGACACCCGCCTTGGCGGGTAGGTGCCACGGATCCGCAACCCATCAGCTCATTGCACCCGTCTGGCGGGTAGGTGACGCTCGGATCGAACTAGGAAGCAGTCCGTCCGAGGAGGAGCGAGGTCCGCATCGGGCCCTTGCCCTTGAGCTCGACCTCGCCACGCGGCTCGACGGCGAACGCGGCCCCGAGCGACGCCGCCACCGACTCCGAGACCTGGATGGCGCCGGCCGGTGCCGTCGTCTCGAGCCGGCTCGCCGTGTTCACCGCGTCGCCCCACAGGTCGTAGACGAACTTGCTCGTCCCGATCACCCCGGCGACGACCGGGCCGCGATGGATCCCGATGCGCACCTGCCAGGGCGGCCCAGCCTCGCCCACCGCATCGCGCATGGCGATGGCGAGGTCCGCGACCGCCGCCTCGGGTTCGTCGCTCGTGCCGGGCAGCCCGGCCGCCGCGAGGTAGGCATCGCCGATCGTCTTGATCTTCTCGACGCCGAGCCGTGCGCAGGCGGCGTCGAACGTCGAGAACATCGCGTTGAGGGCCGAGACCACGTTCGCCACGGGCAGCTCCGACGAGATCCGGGTGAAGTCGACGAGGTCGCTGAAGACCACGGTCACGTCGTCGTAGCGGTCGGCGATGAGGCCCTGTCCGTCGTTGAGCCGGTCGATGATGGGCTGCGGCAGGATGTTCCGCAGGAGCTCCTGCGACCGGGCACGCTCCCGCTCGAGGTCGCCCATGACCCGGTCGAGCAGCCGGGCGTTCGTGTCGCGGATGGCCTCGGCCTGGGAGAGGATGTTCTCGAGCTGGCCGATCCGGCGGGCGAGCCTCGCATTCTCCTTGCGCAGCGGGTCGCCCGGTGCGACCGACCTGGGCGCCGACTCCGCCGTCGGCTGGTCCGCTCCGCTGGCTCCGCTGTCGGCTGGCGGCGGCTCGCTCACGTGCCGAGCAGAACGGTCACGAACGTCTCGTTGAGGAAGCGACTGGGCCCGCCGTCGGTGACGGGACCGATCTCGCCGGTGCAGTAGAGGCCCGCCAGCGGCACCGCCGGACCGAACTCGGCCCGGGCCATCTCGGCCTCGACCTTCGTCCGCGTTCCGAGCACGTACTTGCGGACCATGCACGAGAACACGAGCGCCGCTTCCGGTTTCGAGCCGGCCGGGAAGTCGGCCCTCGCACGCGCGACCGCGTCTCGCGTCCCGGCGAGGATCTCGTCGGTGCCGGCCGTCGTCAGCTGGACGGTCGAACCGACCGGCACGCCGCCGTGGACCCGGATCGTGCCGGTGGCCGGATCCGACCCGACGATCGCCCGGAGATACGACCGCTCCGCGCCGGCCTCGACCACGGCCAGGGGGTTGCCGAAGGCCGCTGGACCGGTGACGTCGAGGTACGGCTTGAGGAACTCGCTCGCCGGTCGGTCGTCGATCCGGTCGAGCAGTCCACCGCGAGCGGCTGTCACCGTGCCCCTCGCGCCGAGGGTCTTCCAGCCGGTTCCGACCGCCACGGACAGGGCGATCTGCCCGCTGAACAGGAGGATCGCGACGCCGTCGTCCACCACGCGGTCATCGCAGAACTGGTATGTCGGGACCGTCGTTCCAAGATCCCCCCGAGCGCTGCCGCCGCCGACGACGACCACGCCCGCCGGGAGCGCCCGGGTGATCGCCTCGGTGGTCCGCTGCGGATCCGCCGCGAAGGGTTCCGCCAGGACGACCGCCAGCCGCGGTGGCTTGTCGGTGGCCGCGAGGGCCTCAAGCGCTGCGGCCCGGCAAGCGCCGTCCACGTCGGTCCCCGATCCGGTGCCGAGCCCGACGGTCACGTCGGCGGTATCGGACGCGAACAGGGCCAGAGTGATCGAATCCTCGAGGAAGCCCTCGACCGAGGAGAGTTCTGCGGCCGAGGTCGATCCGACGACATGAACACCGGGGAAGGCGGTTCGAACCGCGGCGACGATGGCCGGATCGAAGCTGCGGAACGCCGTTATGAGCAGCCCGGCCTGTGGACGGCGATCGCCAAGCGTCGCCCGGCACTGGTCGATGGCGGTGGCGACGGCGTCGAGTGGATCGATGTCGTCGCTGTGCCCGACGGCCATCGTGAGCATGGCTACCTCTCCCGGGCCACTATACCGACGCGTGCCGGCGGCGTGCGCCGAGCTCGCTGCCCGCTCAGCCCTCGCGCAGCCCGAGCGTGTTGCCATCCGGGTCATGGAACCAGGCGCCGCGAGCCGGTCCCATCTGGGCGATATGGCCGGTGGTCTTGAGCGGACCCTCGTCGTAGTCCTCGAAGACGACGCCCTTCGCCTCGAGTTCGCGGATGGTCGCCTCGATGTCGGCCACCTCGAAGTGACCGAGCGTGTGGACCGTCTGTGTCCCGGGACGGCGGAAGACGGAGAGTTCGCTGACCTCGCCGCAGCGGAACCGGATCGAGGCCGGGTTCGACCAGAGCTCGGTCAGGCCGAGCGTCCCACCGTAGAAGTCCCGGGCACGATCGAGATCGCTCACCGGGATCGTCGTCACGACCATCGCCGCACCGTTCATCGTCTCTCCCTGACCGCGAAGGTCGCTGCGTGGATCGAGGCTGGATGCCGTGCTCCTGATGATGCCACCCGTGGGCGTGGCAGCGGTCGCTGGTTTGCCTCCGGGCCATAGACTCGGGCCGTGGAGCACGTCGACGTCCTTGTCGTCGGTGGCGGCTCGGCCGGGCTGTCCGTCAGTCACGAGCTGGCGGAGCGCGGCATCGATCACCTCGTGCTCGAGCGGTCGCGGATCGGCCAGACGTGGCGGACCCGCTGGGAAAGCTTCTGCCTCGTGACGCCGAATTGGTCCATACGGCTCCCGGGCGGCGAGTACGACGGCTCCGATCCGGACGCATACCTGCCACGCGACGAGATCGTCGCCCACCTCGAACGCTACGCGGCGACGTCGGGGGCGCCGCTCCGCGAAGGCGTCGAGGTCAGGCGCATCGACCGGACCGCCGCCTCACGGGCGACGGAACGCTTCATCGCCAGGACGTCGGCCGGCGATGTTCGGGCGGACCGGCTCGTCGTCGCCACCGGTACGTACGCCCGATCGTATCGACCGCCGGGGGCGGACACGCTTCCGGCCGGCCTCCTCGCCATCGATGTGGAGGGATACCGGAAGCCGTCCGACCTGCCGCCCGGCCGGATCCTTGTCATAGGCAGTGGGCAGTCGGGATGCCAGATCGCCGAGGAACTCAAGGAAGCCGGACGCGACGTCATCCTTTCCTGCGGCCGTGCACCCTGGGCGCCTCGGCGCCTCGACGGCCGTGACATCGTCTGGTGGGCGCTCGCCAGCGGCTTCCTCGACCAGGCAGTCACCTCGCTCCCCTCGCCACGAGCGCGGCTCGCGGCGAACATCCTCGCGACCGGCCACCACGGTGGCCGGGACCTGCATCTTCGGACGCTTCGGACCCTCGGGGTCACCCTCGTCGGCCACTTCCTCGGGAGCGACGGTCGCGAAGTCCGCTTCGCGCCCGACCTCGGTGCGACGGTCGCCTGGGGCGATGAGCGGTACCGCGAACTCATGGCGCTCCTCCCCGCGGTTGCGGTCGCCCGGGGGATCGCGATGCCGGAGATCCTCGAGCCGCCGCCGTTCGACGCGAGGGCCCCGGAGCGGGTCGCCATCGCCGGACTCGGCGCGGTCGTCTTCAGCGGCGGTTTTCGTCCCGATCTGTCGTCGCTGCTGCCGTGGCCCGACGCCGTCGACGAGCTCGGCTTCCCGGTCCAGGTCGATGGGGCCAGCACCGTCGTCGATGGGCTCTACTTCGTCGGTATCCACTTCCAGCGGGTCCGCAAGTCGTCGATCCTCCTCGGTGTCGGTGAAGATGCCGCGATCGTCGCCCGCCTGATCGCCGAGAGTCGAAGCGAAAGCAGCTGAGCAGTATTGACAGTGGAACGTAGCACTGTTACATTACCGCCATGCCGACCGAGCGCGAGTACACCCTCCAGGAGCTGACCGACCTCACCGGCGTGACGCCGCGGACAGTCCGCTACTACATCGCCCAGGGTCTGTTGCCGTCCCCGGACGGTGCAGGTCCGGCGGCCCGTTACGGTGACGGACACCTCGGTCGGCTCCGCCTCGTCCGTCGGCTTCAGCGCGAGCACCTGCCGCTGGCCGAGATCCGCTCGCGGCTGGCCGGCCTCGACGACGACGCCGTCGCCGGCCTGCTGGCCGAGGGCGAACCGACCGAACCCGCCGGCTCGGCCGTCGACTACATCCGGACCATCCTCGCCGGCTCCGGCCGGGCAGTCCAACCGCCCGCTGCCATGCACCTGCTTCCCGCCTCGGCGCCGGCCACCCGGTCCTCCGGCGGTTCGCTGCTCAAGCAGACCGAATCACCGCGACGGATGTCGATCGCCTTCAGCCGCGAGCCCTCGCTCGAAGAGGAGACCACCCAGCCGACCGCATCCTCCAGCCCGGCGAGTCCCGATCGATCCCAGTGGGATCGCGTCGCCCTCACACCCGACATCGAACTCCACGTCCGCCGGCCGCTGCGCCGGCCCCAGAACAAGCAGGTCGAGCGCCTCATCGCGATCGCCCGCCAGCTCCTCGAGGAGGACCAGCCATGACATTCCGAGCCCGTACCGACCGCCATCTCATCCGTTCGACCCACCGCAGCGAGCGGTTCATCCTCGCCGACGTGGTCGCCCCGGTGTCCGGCCGCGAGTGTGGCCGGCCACCGGTCAACCTCGCCTTCGTCATCGACCGCTCCGGCTCGATGTCGGGGTCCAAGATCCGTCTCGCTCGCCAGGCGGTCGAGGAGGCCATCGGCCGGCTCCAGCCCGACGATCGGTTCGCGCTCGTCGTCTACGACGAGGAGGTCGACGTGGTCGTGCCCGCGACGAGGGCCACGGCCGAGGCGCGCCGCGACGCGGTCGCTCGCCTCGCGACCGTCGATGCCCGCGGCAGCACCGACCTCGGCAGTGGCTGGCTGCGCGGCTGCGAGCAGGTCGCCCTCGCGCTCGAGGAGCTGGGTGTCAACCGCTGCCTCCTTCTCACCGACGGGCTTGCCAACGTCGGCATGACCGACCGCGACGAGCTCGCCCGGCATGCCGGAGAGCTGCGGGCGCGCGGCGTCGGCACGTCGACGTTCGGTGTCGGCGAGGACTTCGATGAGGTCCTGCTCCAGGCGATGGCCTCGGCCGGGGGCGGCCACTTCTACTTCATCGCCGACGCGGCGAGCATCCGCGACCACATCACGAGCGAGGTCGGCGAGGCGCTCGACGTCGTCGCGCGCGGCGTCACCCTCGAGGTGGTCGCGCCGGCCAGCGTCCGGGTCGAGGGCCTGACCCCGCACCCGATCCGAGAGCGGGCCGGTCGGACCGAGATCCTCATCGGCGATCTCGTCTCCGAGGAGGAGCTCCGGATCGTCCTCCGGTTCGGCTTCCCGTACGGACAGGTGGGGGAGCGCAGCGGTGTCGCCTTCACCCTGACCGACCGCGACGGCGTCCTGGCCGAGGCCTCCGAACGGCTCCACTGGGAATACGCGGACGACCGTGCGAACGACGCGCAGGGTCGTGACCGGGAGGTAGATCACGCGGTGGCCGCGATCTTCGCCGACCGTGCCCGCCAGGAGGCGGTCGCCCTGAATTGCAGCGGGAAGTACGAGGAGGCACGGCGGGCCCTTCGCGCGACCGCTCGGCGGATATCCAGCTACGCCGGTCACGACGTCGAGCTCCGCGCGATCCGTGATGCGCTCGAGGTCGAGGCCGAGACGATGGCCGCTCCGATGCCGGAGCTGGCGCGCAAGCTGGTGTTCGCCTCCGCGGGTTACGCGATGCGGTCGCGGTCGATGGAGGGAGTCGCTCTGCGGGCGAGTAAGCCTCGGGAGTGAATTGGGGCTCGCCGTGCGCCCCGGTCAGGTAGCCCGGATCGGGCGCCGTCCACGGGGCTGGGGAGGGTAGCGCACGCCCGGCGGCCGGCGAAGGTCCTCGGCGGTGAACCGCACCCACTGGCTCCTCGTCCCGCCGGGTAAGGTTCGCGGATGGACGTGAAGACTCGCCCCATCGGACCGGCGACCTCGGACGCGCTCGCCTTCCTGTTCACCGATATCGAGGGGAGCACCCGGCTCTGGGAACGGTTCGCCGTGGCGATGCCGGCCGCCCTGGCCCGTCACGACGCGATCCTCCGGACCGCGATCGAGGCCGCCGGCGGCACGGTCGTGAAATCGACCGGAGACGGGACGATGGCCGTCTTCCGGGCCTCCGCGGACGGCGTCCGGGCGAGCCTCGACGCGCAGGTGACGCTCGCCGCCGAATCGTGGCCCGACACGGGGCCGCTCCGGGTCAGGATGGCCATCCATGCCGGCGAGGCCGACCGGCGGGCAGACGATTACTTCGGCCCGACGGTGAACCGGACAGCCCGGATCATGGCGGCTGCCCACGGTGGGCAGGTGGTCCTGTCGGCGGTGGCGGCCGGGCTCGCGGCCGATCGGCTGCCCGGCGGCGCCACGCTCGTCGACCTCGGCGAGCATCGGCTCAAGGACCTTGGGCGACCGGAGCGCGTCTTCCAGCTCGTCCATCCCTCCATCCAGCGCGACTTCCCGCCGCTCATCGGGCACGGTGACGAGTCGGTCGCCCTGCCCGGCGCGGACGTCGACTTTGTCGGGCGGACCGTGGAGCTGGCCGAGCTCGAGCGTCTCCTCGCGAACCCCGCCACCCGGCTCGTCACCCTGTCCGGGCCCGGCGGCACCGGGAAGACCGCACTCGCCCAGCGGGTCGCCGCGGGACAGGTCAGCCGATTCGCCGACGGCGTCCGATTCGTCGACCTCGTCGACGCGGTCGAGACGGAGGCCGTCCTCCTCGCGATCGCCCGAGCCGTCGGGTTGCCCGAGTCCGTCGAGCGATCGCTCGCCGACGTCGTGGTCGAGTCGATGCGGGCCCGCCAGATGCTTCTCGTCCTCGACAACTTCGAGCAGGTCACGGAGGCGGCCGCCACCGTCGGGCGACTCCTCGCCGAGTGTCCGCGGCTCGTCCTCCTGGTGACGAGTCGCGAGATCCTCCGCATCAGGACCGAGCGCGTCTTCCCGGTCGGGCCGCTCGGTCTCCCACCCGAGGTGGCGCGCCACGGGGACCTCGAGCGGGTCGGTGGCTTCGAGGCGATCGAGCTGTTCGTCCGTCGGGCGCGGACGGTACGAGCGGACTTCCGCCTCACCGACGAGAACGCTGCCGCTGTCGTCGATATCTGTCGTCGCCTTGACGGCCTGCCGCTGGCGATCGAGCTCGCCGCGGCGCGGCTCCGGATCTTCTCGCCGGAGGCCCTTCGCGACCGGCTCACCGATCGACTCGACCTGCTCCGCGGCACCTCGCGCGACCAGCCGGCCCGCCACCACACCCTCCGGGCGACGATCGACTGGAGCTATCAGCTCCTCGAACCGGCCGAACAGCGGCTGTTCGAGCTCATGTCGGTCTTCGCAGACGCGGACGCAGCGGCGGTCGAGTCGGTCGGAGCGGTGCTTGAACCCGACCTCGCCGGGCTCGATCCGCTCGATGGCCTGCCGTCGCTCATCGAGAAGAGCCTCGTCCGGGAGGGCGCCGGCGGCGGCGAGCCGCGCCTCACCATGCTCGAGACGATCCGGGAGTACGCAGGCGAAGCGCTCGATCGCGATCCCGGCCGGGCCGAGCGGGCTCGCCAGACCCACGCCGAGTACTACGCCTCGTTCGCCGCCGACCTGCGCCGGGAATTCGCTGGCAGCACGCCCGAGCAGGCCCTCGACAAGCTCGAGTCGGAGGTCGGCAACCTCCGGCTCGCCTGGCGCCACTTCCTTGACGCGGGGCGGGTCGACGAGCTGATCAACCTCTCGGGCGCCCTCCTCGTGCTCGACGACTCCCGCGGCTGGTACCTCGACTCCCTCGGCCTCGCGACCGACCTCCTCGCGGCGCTGGACGCTGCGCCCAGGACGCCTGAGCTCGTCGACCAGGAGATCTCGCTTCGCCTCAACGTGGCCCGCGCCCTCTTCGTCGTCCGCGGCTTCACGCCGGAGGTGACCGAGGCGTTCGCAGCCGCCCTCGACCTGTTCGAGCGGGCCGGCCGTCCCCGCCAGCACGCCTCGATCCTCCGCGGCCTGGGCAACCTCTACGTCCTCCAGGCGGACTTCGACCGGGGGCTCGACATCGGGCGCCGGATCCTCGAGCTCTCCGAGCAGGAGGTCGACCCGGCGATGCGGATCGACGGCCATCTCCTCGCCGGGTCGATGCTGGCCTTCACCGGGCACCTGGCCGAGGGCCTCGACCATCTCGACCAGGCGGTCGAGGCGTTCGGGCCAGACGCCGGCCGGGCGCGGGGACATCTGACGGGGAACGACCCACGGGTCGCGGTGCTGACGACCTCGGGGTTCCTGCTCTGGCTGGGCGGCCGGCCCGACCTGGCGGTGGAACGGGCGGACCGGGCGATCGAGCTCGCCAGTCTGCTGGCTCACCCGTTCACGAGCGCGTACGCCCGGTTCCACGCGGGGCTGCTCCACCTCTGGCGGCATGAACCGACGCTGGTGCGCGACCGGGCTCTCGCCCTCCTCGAGATCGCCGATGAGTACGACTTCCGGATCTGGGAGGCGACCGGCGGATGCCTGCTCGGCGCGGCCGAGGTCGCTCTCGGCCGGATCGACGACGGCCTCGCCCGCCTCAGGGCGGGCCTCGAGCTCTACCGCGGCCTCCGCACACCGCCGATCTTCTGGCCGATGCTCCTGCAGATGGACGCCGGAGCGAACCTCCTCGCGGGGCGCCCCGAGGCCGCCGTGCCGACGATCTCCGAGGCTCTTGACATCGTCTCGGGCGGCACGGGGATCGCCCTCCTGCCCGAGTTCTGGACGCTGCGCGGCGACATCGCGGCCGCGCTCCGGCCGGGCGACGAGGAGGCGGAGGATTGGTACCGGCGCGCCTTCGACCTGTCCGAGCGGCTCGCCGAGCGGATGCCCCAGCTCCATGCGGCCTCCCGACTCTTCCCGATCGACGCGGCCGCCGGCCATCGTGCCGAGGCGGCGGAGCGGGTCGCAGGCGTCCTGGCGACGATCGAGGGCGGCGCCGGCCTCCACGACGTGTCGGCGGCGAGGTCGCTGATCGCGGAGGCGAGTCGCTAGACCACGGGGGACTCAGGCCAGCAGCGCCTCGGTCGCCTCGTCCGTCAGGCCGTCGTAATAGCGATCGAGCACGGCCCGGAAGACCGGGTCGTCCGGGGCCGCACGCTGGAACAGGGTCATGCTCGATCGGACCTTCATCGCGTCGATCGACCCGAGGATCTCGTCGACGCTCCCGCCGGCCACCGAGAGGAGCAGCTCCGCGGACTCGTGCAGCCGCGGGCCGAGCACGGGGTGGACCAGGTACGCCCGCGCTTCGTCGAGCGAGCCGATGGCGTAGTAGCGCGACGTCTCGCTCCGTCCGAGGCCGGCGACCTGGGGAAAGATGAACCAGATCCAGTGGCCTGCCTTGCGGCCGCGCCGGAGCTCGTCGAGGACGCCGGCGTAGACACCCTCCTGGGCCGCGACGAAGCGTTCGAGGTCGTACGTCATCGCCCCAGTGTGCGCCGCCGATGTGGGCAGCGCGCTCTCGTCGCCCGTTGTAGCGTGGTGGACGGAGGGCGGACGATCTCGCCCGGATGAAGTCCAGGAGGGCGTCCGCGTGCTCAGCGACCATCCCATCTTCCCGATCCTGCTGTCGAAGGACCTCGACGCGACCCGGGCCTTCTATCACGACATCCTGGGCCTGGAGATCGCGCGCGAGGACCCCGGCGATCGGATCGTCTTCCGGTGCGGTGGCGGGACCCAGCTCGCGGTCACCTTCAGCACCGTCGGCACGGCCGACACGCAGACCCAGCTGGCCTGGCGGGTGCCGGACATCCGGGCGGCGCTCGCCGACCTCCGGGCCCGCGGCGTGCGGATCGAGGAATACGATGCGCCCGATCCTGTGACGGTCGACGGCATCGCCGACATGGGTCATTCGTGGGCGGCCTGGTTCGTCGATCCAAGCCGGAACGTCCTCGCGGTCGTCCAGCCCAAGGGCTGAACCGCCCGGACCGGTCGAGCAGCGCCATGCCCGCGGCGAGGAGGCGATCGTGAATATCGTGCTCGTCCACGGTTCGTACGCCGGCGCGTGGATATGGGACCTCGTGCGGCCCTATCTCGAGGGCCGGGGCCACCGGGTGACGGCCATCGACCTGCAGATCAGCGACCCCGCTGCGGGCGGCGAGGCGTACGCCCGGACGATCGTCGACGCGGTCGACTGGACCGACCCTCCCGTCCTTGTCGGGCATTCATCGAGCGGGCTCGTGACCCCGCTCGTCGCCGCGGCCCACCCGGTCCGCAGCCTCGTCTTCCTTGCCGCGATGCTCGCCCGGCCCGGCGTGAGCGCCAATGAGCAGCGGCAGGCCGAGCCGATCGACTCGCCGGTCGCGCCGGCGACCGCGCAGTGGACCGATCTCGGCGACGACGTGTGGGGCGTCGGTCCGGACACCGCGACCGAGATCTTCTGGCACGATGCCCCGCCCGACGTGGCCGCCTGGGCGGCCGCCCGGCTTCGTCCGCAGTCGTATCGGTTCATGAACGAGCCCAGCCCGCTCGCAGGATGGCCGGCCGTGCCGAGCTCCTATCTCGCCTGCCGCGATGACCATGCCACGAACCCGGCGTGGCAGCGACGGGTCGCCGCCGAGCGACTCGGGGTGACGGCGGTCGAGCTCGACGGTGGCCACTCCCCGATGCTCTCGCGCCCGGCCGAACTCGCCGAGGCGCTCGACCGCCTGGTGCGCTACCCGACGGCCTGATCCGCCCGTGCAATCGATACAACTCGCGTGATACCCTCGGCCGGCGCCCGCCTCGCACGCCCATGAGGAGCGGCATTGAACGACACGCTCGGCATCGGGATCCTCGGTGCAGGCTGGATCACGCGAGCGCACGGACTCGCGATCCGGACCCTCTCCCAGGTGGCACCCGTCGGCCGGCCGGTGGCCATCACGATGCTCGCCGCGCGGGGCTCCGGCCGTGGCGAAGAGATGGCGGCTCAGCTCGAGGTCGAGCGGTTCACCACCGACTGGCGCGAGGTCGTGGATGACCCATCGGTCGACGTCGTCGCCAACCTGACCGGCGTGAACGGGCATCGCGAGGCGACCGAGGCGGCACTGGCCCTCGGGAAGCCCGTCCTGTGCGAGAAGCCTCTCGGCGTGGATCGCGTCGAGGCCCGCTCGATGGCCGACGCGGCCGACGCGGCCGGCGTGCAGGCGGTGACCGGGTTCAACTACCGCTACCTGCCGGCGATGCTGCTGGCCCACGACATCGCCGCGAGCGGCGCCCTCGGAACGATCGTCCATTTCCGCGGCGCCTATCTCCAGGACTACGCCGCCGTCCCGGCTCCGCTTCGGCCCCACAACGGGTCCCGGGCGGTGACCGACTACGCCCACATCGTCGACTTCCTCCACTACCTCGGCGGCGAGGCGATGGCGGTAGTGGCGAGCGCCGCCAAGCTGACCGCATCGGGCCCCGACGTCGAGGACGCCTACGTCGCGGCCGTCGAGCTGCAGGGTGGTGGCCTGGCGTCGCTCGAGGCGTCCCGCGTCGCTCGCGGCTGGAAGGGGCGACAGCGCATCGAGCTCGATGGGACGGAGGGATCGCTGTGGTGGGACATGGAGGACATGAACCATCTGCACGTGTTCCTCGCAGCGGATGAGGCGGCCGGCATCGGCGGGTTCCGCGACGTCCTCGTCACCCAGCCGGACCACCCCTTCGTGGGGCGCTGGTGGCCGCCGGGACATGGCCTCGGCTGGGAGAGCGGCTTCGTCCACGAGTGGCACGACTTCCTGACCGCCGTCGTGACCGGCGGACCGGTGCCGGATCGACAGGCCACGTTCGCCGACGGGTATCGCGCGGCGGTCGTCTGCGACGCCATCCTCCTCGCCGCCAGCGACGGGGAACGGGTCCGGATCGAGGACCTCGTCCCGGCCGGCCAAGGCGGAGGCCGATGAGCGGCGCAGTCGCGTCGGGCGTCGTCCGGATCGGTGTCGTCGGTGCCGGGACGATCGCCGGGGTCCACAGCGCCGCGCTGCGCAACGTCTCCCACCTCTACCCGGGGCTGGCCCTTCGGCCGGAGCTCGTCGCGGTCGCCGACATCAACGGCGTCCTGGCCGATCGCGTCGCCCGTCGCTTCGGCTTCGCCCGCGTCGCTGCCGACTGGACCGAGCTCGTCGCGTCCGACGACATCGATCTCGTCGTCGCCTGCCTGCCACCGGCCGCCAACCGGGCCGTCGTCCTCGCTGCCGCAGGCGCCGGCAAGCACGTCGTGTGCGAGAAGCCGCTCGGCGTCTCCACCGCCGAGGCGAGCGAGATGCTCGATGCCTGCCGCCGCGCCGGGGTGATGCACGGCCTGGCGGCCGGCTACCGCTGGTCACCGGCCGTGCGGGCCATCCGGGGCCTCATCGCGGCTGGGCAGCTCGGCGAGATCCGCAGCCTGCGGGCCTCGTTCATGCTCGACTACGGGGCGGACCCCGACGTGCCCTACCTGTGGCGGTTCCGCAAGAGCCTCGCCGGTGGGGGGATCGCGATCGACACGGGTTATCACCTCGTCGACTGCGCCCGGTTCCTCGTCGGCGAGATCGCGACCATCCAGGGCCTCACCCGCACGTTCATCACCGAGCGACCGCTGCCGGCCGCCGACGCGGTCGGCAACCGAGGAGCGGGCACGGTCACGGGCGGCGCTCCCCCCGCGATGGGCACGGTCGACGTCGAGGACGCCGCTGCCGCCCTGCTCACCTTCGAGTCCGGCGCCTACGGGGTGTTCGAGACCAGCCGGGTGGCGATCGGCAAGCGTGTCGCGCTCGTCCTCGAGGTCTACGGCTCGCTCGGATCGGCCGCCTGGGACCTGGAGCGAGCCGACGAGTTCGAGGTCTGCCTGCCGGGCGAGGCCGGCACGTTCGGGTTCAGGCGCGTGCTCGTGAACCCGACCCATCCGGGGGCGGCGGAGCTGCTCATCGGGGGGACCGACGGGACGTCGATCGGGTGGCTCGGCCAGGAGTGCGCGATGTGGTCCGAGTTCCTGACGGCGCTCGCGGAGGGGCGCCCGGCCAGCGCCGACTTCAGCGACGGGGTCCACGACAACGCCGTCATCGAGGCGCTCTACCTGGCCGCCGATACCGGGGAGCGGATCGCGGTCTCCGTGCCGGCCGGCACCGACCTGGGGAAAGGGGTACGACCATGAGTACGATCGAGATCGAGGCCGCCGCCCGCCACGATGCGGCCGATCTCGGCTGGCCGGTTCCGACGGCAGCGTCCCGCGCCCTGTTCGAGCGCGCCAGCGCCGTCTCCCCGGGCGGCGTCCAGGGCGAAGGGCGCAGCGCCACGCCGTACCCGCTCTACATGCAACGGGCACAGGGCTCGCGGATCTGGGACGTCGACGGCAACGAGTACATCGACTTCCACAACTCGTTCGGCGCCGTCCTTCTCGGCCACAACGACAGCCGCATCCGGGCGGCGGTCATCCGGGCGATGGACGAGCACGGCGTCTCGTTCTCGGCCGCCAATCCGCTCGAGGTGGAGCTGGCCGAGCGACTCATCGGGATGATCCCGTCCGCCGAACGAGTCGTCTTCAGCTGCACCGGCACCGAGGCGACGTTCCACGCGATCAGGCTCGCCCGCGGGTTCACCGGTCGGGAGCGGATCCTCAAGTTCGAGGGCAACTATCACGGCTGGCACGACTACGTCGCGTGGAGCCACCACTTCGCCACCGACGACACCGGCGACGTGCCGACGCCCGTCGCCGCCTCGGCCGGCATCCCGGCCGCCATCCGCGACCTGATCCTCGTCCGCGAGTACAACGACACGGCGGGCGTCCGCGACCTCCTCGCCCGGGAGGGCGACACCATCGCGGCGGTCATCGTCGAGCCGATCTTCCACAACGCCGGGGTAGTGATGCCCGATCCGGGCTTCCTCGAGGGCCTCCGCGAGGCCTGCGACCGCTCGGGGACGGTCCTCATCTTCGACGAGGTGATCACCGGGTTCCGTCACGGGCCCGGCGGGGCCCAGGGCGCGCTCGGCGTCACCCCCGACCTCACGACTATGGGAAAGGCGCTCGGCAACGGCTTCCCGATCTCGGTCCTGGCCGGCCGGGCCGACATCATGGATCACCTCGGGCCGAAGGGCGACGTCCTGTTCGCCGGCACGTTCGCCGGCCACACGCTCGACGTGGCGGCCGCCCTCGCCTGCACCGAGGTCGTCCTGGACGGCGCGTTGCACGACCACATCCGCCAGCTCGGCCGCCGCTTGACGGGCGGCATCCAGGCAGCGATCGACGCGGCCGGCGTGCCCGTCCAGGTCCTCGAGATGGCCGGCGTCTGGACCGTCTATTTCACCGACCAGCCGATCCGGCGGTTCCGTGACTTCGCCCGGTTCGCGATGGACAAGAACCACCCTGTCCAGCGGGCCTACCGCGATCGGCTGCTGGAACGCGGCATCTACGTCCACCCCCACTACATGATCCGGGGGTTCCTGACCGGGGCTCACACGGCGGAGGATGTCGACCGCGTCGTCGACGCGACCGCCTCGTTCATCGCGGACCACCGCGACGCGTTGCTCGCGGAGCGTGCCTGAGGGCGGCGACCGGAACCGCCCGGTGATCGGCCCTCAGCGGCGGGCGTCGGGGTTCGGCAGCATGATGTCGTCGATGGCCCGGACGAGATCCCAGTACGAGGCGATGAACGCGCGCAGCGTCCGCACCGTTGCCCCGTACGAGTCGAACTCCTCGCTCGTCAGCCCGTCGGGTCGGTAGGCTCGACCGAAGTCCGGGACCCCCTCGAGGGCCGCGAGATGAGCGGCCGGCACCGGTTCGTCGAAGCGTGACTCGATCGCGATACCCGAGGCGTTGAACCGCCGCTGCCAGGCCCACGGCATCGTGAGGCTGACGTCGCCGCCGACGAGCTCGGTCCAGTGGAGCCGATTGCGGTAGGCGGCGGCCAGCAGCCGCGTCCGGTATCCGCGCTCCCGATAGACCGCGGCCGCCTGCTTGAAGGCGGCGATCCCGGCCCAGTCGAGGGCGGCCGGGTCGAGGACGATGTCGTCGCGCTCGCAGACGGCCTTCATCCAGTCATCCAGGCGCCCGATCATGATGGTGCAGACCGGGCTCATCGTCGTCACGTCACCGCCGGACGCGGCGCGTCGCTCGAGGCCGCGCTCCACGGCCGCCCCGACGGCGAGCGCCTGGGGCACCGTGAAGGACACCGTCGCGTTGATCGAGATCCCGAGTGCCGTCGCCTCCTCGATCGCCACGAGTCCGGCGGCGGTGGCCGGGAACTTGACCTGGATGTTGGGGGCGAGGGCCGCGAAGCGGATGCCCTGGGCCAGCATCCGGTCGCTGTCGCGGTGGAGGGTCGGGTCGGTCTGGATGGAGAGGCGTCCCTTCCGGCCCTGCTCGCGGTCGTAGATCGGGCGCAGGATCGCCGCCCCGCGGACTGCCATCTCCTCGGCCACCCGCCAGGTGATGTCGACGTCGGTCGCCGTCGGCGAGGCCGCGTACAGCTCGAGGATCCGCGGCCGCCACGTGTCGAGCTCCTTGCGCAGGACCTCCCCGACGATGGTCGGGTTCGAGGTCGCCCCGACGGCGCCCCGAGCGACGGCGTACTCGAGCTCGCCGACCGCACACGAATCGTTCCAGTACTCGGTCGGCGTCGACGCCGCCATCCGGGCCAGCGGTTCGTCGGCGGCGTCGATCACAGGCCGAGCGCCCGCAGGTACTCACGATTGGCCCGCTGGCCGGCGATGACCGAGGCCGGCGTGTCGCTGGAGCGCAGGGCCTGGTCCTGTTCGATGACGAGCCAGCCGGAGTAGCCGTCGGCGCGGAGCTGGGCGATGACCTCGTCGATCCCCGAATCGCCGACGCCGAGCTGGCAGAAGACGCCGCGGGCGAGGGCGTCCTCGAGTCCCAGCCCCTCGTCCTTGACGCCCTGCATCACCGCCAGCCGACAGTCCTTGATATGGACGTGGCGGATGATCTCGCGGTAGTCGCGGGCGGCCTGCACCGGGTCGGCTCCGCCGAAGCGAAAGTGGCCGGTATCGAGGCAGAGCCCCACCACCGAGGGATCGATCGCGTCGGCGACCCGGGCGATCTCGTCGGCGGTCTCCACGTAGGTCCCGGCATGGGGATGGAGGACGGGCTCGAACCCTGCGGCCCGGCAGGTCTCGGCGGCGCGGTGGAGGTTGTCGACGAGGGTCCGGAACCGGGTCGGGCTCAACCAGGTCTCGGGGTGCTCGGCGATCCGACCGGAGAATGCCCGCCGGTCGGCCTCGTCGAAGTGGTCCGAGAGGACGGCGAAGGGGTGGGAACCGGACGGCGTCCCGTCGGCGATGAGGCGGAGCGTCTCCGCGAGCCAGGCTCGATCCTCCGCGACCTTCTCCGCTCGGCTGAAATGCTGGGGCAGGAAGGCCCCGACGAGCTCGAGCCCGCGCGAGGAGAGACGATCGTGGACCTGCCGGCCGTCGCCCATGTAGCCCGGTGAGCCGAGCTCGGTCCCGTCGAACCCGATATCGACCATCCAGTCGAGCATGTCGTCGGGCTCCGGCATCCACGCGTCATCCTGGAGGATCTCGTCGACCCCGAACGACACGGGCGCGCTGGCGACACGCATCTCAGCGGCGGACATCCGAACCCTCCACGCTCCGACCGGTCACGGTCTGATGACGATCTTCACGGCCTCGCCCGACCGGAGCCGGCCGATCCCGTCCAGGGTGTCGTCGAGCCCGATGGTGGCGGTGATCATCGGGGCGAGCCCGAGCTGGCCGCTCTCGACGAGCCGGATCGCGGCGGGGAAGGTGAAGTTCGAGATGTACGAGCCGAAGATGGCGAGGCCCTTCTCGACGATCTCCACCTGGTGCAGGGGCGGCCGGGCGTTCCCGTTCATGCCGAAGACGATGACGCGGGCGCCCATCCCGGCCGCCTCGATCGCCTGGGGGAGGACGCTGCCGACCGCATCGACGACGACATCCGCCCCGGCCGGCATGATCTCGGCCCGGCTGGCTGCCCACTCGTCCGGTGTGAGGACGTCGTCCGCGCCGAGCGCCCTGGCGACCGGGGCGCGGGCGGGGCTCGGTTCGACGACGACGATCCGGGCCGCACCGGCGGCATGGAAGACGGCGGTGAAGAGGCAGCCGATGGCGCCCGCTCCGAAGACGACGACCGACTCGCCCGGCCGGAGCGCCGCCCGGTTCGTCCCGTTGACGACGCAGGCAAGGGGCTCGACGAGGGCGGCGAGCTCGGCCGGCACGTCGTCGGAGATCGAGTAGACGCTGTTCGCCGGGGCGGTCACGTATTCGGCGAGCGCACCGTCGCGGTGGACTCCGAGGGCCACGATGTTCGTGCAGTTGGCCGGCCGGCCCGCCCGGCAGGAGTCGCAGGCACCGCACTTCGGATCGGGATCGCAGACGACCCGGCTGCCTACGGCGAGATCCCTGACCGCCGATCCGACCGCCCGGATGCGACCGACGAATTCGTGACCGACGATGACCGGCGGGGTCGACGGGTGGCCGGGCGGGACGTTGATGATCTGGACGTCGGACCCGCAGATCCCGCACGCCTCGACCTCGATGAGGACCTCGTCGGCGGCAGGGACCGGATCCGGCACGTCCTTGACGACGAGCCGACCCTCACCCTCGAAGACAGCAGCACGCACCAGGCGACCTCCGATCCGGCGGCAGCGCGGGCCGCATCCACCATCGTCCTACCCCGACGGCCGGCGGCCTCCCGCGGCGGGAGCGCGTCATGCGAGCCCCTCCCGGGCGAATCCGGCCAGTCGGTCCATCGTCTCGTCGTCGAGCGGGGAGGGCTGGTCGATGACCACCTCCTCGGCCCCGGCCGCGCGCCAGCCGCGCAGGTGACCGGCCACGACCGACGCCGTATCGGCGAGCGGCGAGCTCGCCGCCCAGCCTCGGGCCCGCTCATCGCCGCCGCCGTACCGCCCGAGCGTCCTGGCGAGGGCATCGACCGCCGCCGCGCGGGAGCTCCGGATCATCACCGGCGGGATGCCGACGGTCCGCCGGATCGAAGCCGGGTCACGGCCGACATCGGCGCACCATCGATCGAGGACGCCGTTGCGCCGGGCGTAGTCGTCGGGTATGCCTTCACCGTTCCATATGTCGGCGAAGCGGGCGACGATGCGGAGCGCGCGCTTCTCCCCGTTGCCGGCGATGAGCAGCGGCATCCGCGCCTGCAATGGAGCCGGATCGTTGCGCATGCCGACCGCCCGGATCCAGCGCCCGTCGTAGGTCACGGTCGCTCCGTCGAGCATGCCGCGGGCCACCGTGGCGGCCTCCTCGAGCCGGCTGATGCGATCGCCGAGCGGCAGGTCGTCGTAGCCGAAGGCGCGCGTCTCCGGTTCGTGCCAGCCGGCCCCGATGCCGAGCATCGCCCGGCCCCGGCTGGCATGGTCGAGCGCAGTCGCCATCCTGACCAGCAGCCCGACGTTGCGATAGCCGACGGCCGACACCATCGTCCCGAGCGCGATCCGTGACGTCCGACCGGCCCAGGCGGCCAGCACCATCCAGCCGTCGAAGACCGGGCCGGCCGGTCCGACGACGGGACCGTCGGCGTCGCCGAGGACCGGCATGAAGTGGTCGTTGGCGAAGAGGCTCGAGAAACCGAGAGCCTCGATCCGCTCGGCGGCGGCCATCAGGTCGGGCCAGTCGATCCCCATGCTCCAGACCTGGAAACCGATCCGGATTGGTTCGTCCGGGCCGGGTCGTGGACCGAGCAGGCCGCGGCCGTCGGACCCCGCGATCACTCCGCCGTCCGGCGCCGCAGTCGACGTCCGCCGGCGAGCAGCACCGAGCCGATCACGACCGCCGACAACGTCGCGACGAGGATGACGGTCGCGATCGCGTTGACCTCGGGCGTCACCCCGAACTTGATCTGGGTGTAGATGTAGAGCGGCAGGGTCTGCTGGGGGCCGATCGTGAAGAACGTGATGACGAACTCGTCGATCGACAGGGTGACGCAGAGAAGCGCGCCGGCCAGGATCGCCGGCGCGATGAGCGGCAGGACGATGTACCGAAGGGTCCGCCACGGGCTCGCCCCGAGGTCGGCCGCCGCCCATTCGAGACGGCGATCGAAGCCCTGCAGCCGCGAGGCGACGATGAGGACGACGAATGGGATCGTGAACACGAGGTGACCGGCGACCACCGTGTACAGGCCGAGCTGGAGGTGGAGCGCCTGACGGAAGAAGATCAGGAGCCCGATCCCGATGAGGAAGCCCGGGATCATTATCGGCATCGTGAAGGCGAGCCGAAGGGTGCCCGGGGCGCGGACGCCGCCGCGCACGAGCGGGAACGCGACCATGGTGCCGATGATCGAGGCGATGATCGTCACGACGATGGCGATCTCGATCGAGGTGAGCAGCGCGGTCTGGATCGCCGTATCCGAGAGGAGCACCTGGTACCAGTGCAGGGTCAGCCCGGTGATCGGCAGGCCCGGTGTCGAGGCGTCCTCGAACGAGAAGAGGATGAGGAAGGCGATCGGCAGGTAGAGGAAGGCCAGCACCGCCCCGGTCAGGACGATCAGCGACCAGCGAGTCTGCCGGGCGAATCGGCTGACCGGCATCGTCTCGAGCGGGCTGACCTTCCTAGCCACTGGTGACCACGTCCTCCACCCGGAAGGACTTCCGGAACACGATCATGACCACGGTCACGAAGGCGGCGATGATGATCGCCAGTGCGGCGCCCTCGGCGAACTGCGCCTGTCGGAGGTAGTTCACGACGAGGTTCGCGATAAGGCTGCTCTGGGCCCCGCCGACCAGCGTCGGCGTCAGGAACTCGCCGAGGATCGGGATGAACACGAAGATGCAGGCAGTGATGATCCCGGCCCGGATCTGCGGCAGGAGTATGTGGCGGAAGGCCTGGATCGGCCGCGCCCCGAGGTCCTGGGCGGCATTGAGCTGGGTGAAGTCGAACTTCTCCAGCGACGCGTAGAGGGCCAGCAGGGCGAACGGGAAGTAGATGTAGGTGAGTACGACGAACACGCCCGGGTCGTCGTAGTTGAACAGGTCCGACGGCGTGCTGATGAGCCCGACGCCCATGAGGAAC
The DNA here is from genome assembly GCA_963745405.1 of uncultured Chloroflexia bacterium. Classification (GTDB taxonomy): domain Bacteria; phylum Chloroflexota; class Limnocylindria; order Limnocylindrales; family CSP1-4; genus C-114. The sequence goes on from CAVUWY010000002.1 coordinate 1,750,267, forward strand.
TGGTTGAGCGCGCCGTGCTCGCCGAGGATCGCCTGCCAGGCGTAGACGCGGACCAGGTAGCTGGTCCAGAACGGGACGATGACTGCGAGCAGGATCACCCGCTGGGTGATCCTGCCGGTGTAGCGGACGAGGAAGTAGGCGAATGGCAGGCCGATGGCCAGCGCTGCCGCCGTGACGAGCGAGCCCATGATCAGGGTCTTGAGGAACGTCCGAAGGTACGTCCCCTCGAGGAAGAACCGGGCGTAGTTGTCGAGATTCCAGTCGACGACGACCTTGAAGTCGTTGTTCGTGCGCCAGAAACTGAACACGAACATGATCCCCATGGGGACGAGGAAGAGGAACAGGAGCACGGCGAGGCCCGGCAGGGCGGGGACCGCCCTGCCGAATCGAGCACCGATCGAGTTGGAGGCGCCCGCGAGAGGGGCCGAACCGGCCTCCTCGCGGGCGTCGGCTGTCATCGCCTGGAGTCCCTGTCGTCGACAGCCGCTAGGAGCCGAAGACGTCGTTGAACGCTGCGATGACCTTCTGGGTCGATGAGCCGGGGCCCTTGAGGGTCATGGTGTTGACCGTCTCGGGCTTGTTGTAGAGCAGGTGGTCGGCCAGCTCCTGCTGACCCTGGTTGATCAGCAGCTTGTAGGCGGCCTCGTTGAACAGGGGCCGCCGGTTGATCATGAAGTTGGCCGCGACGTACTCGGCCTGCTCGTGAACCTCGAGGAACGGCAGGAGCAGGTTGTTGTTGGCACCACCGTGGACGAGCATCTCGCTGTCCATCCAGCCGATGGAGCCTTCCTTGGGCGTGTACGTCGTGAGCTTCGGGCCGCCCTGGTCCATGACGGCGGTGTCGGCACCGAGGTTGATGGTGGCGATCCAGGCCTCGCCGTTCTTGAGAGCGGCCACCGTGTCGGTCGCCTGCGGGGCCAGGCGCAGGATGTTCGGCTTGAGCTGGACGAGCAGGGCTTTCGCCTGGGCGATCTCGGCGTCCGTCATGTTGTACGGGTCCTTGACGCCGGCGGCCTTGCCCATGTAGGCCATGACTTCGACGGGCTGGTCTTCGACGACCACCCGCTTCTTGTACTTCGGGTCCAGCAGGAGCTGCCACGAGTCGGCGCCCGGGGTCACATGGGCCGGGTCGTAGGTGATCTGGATCGGCGCCCAGCCGTTCGGGTAGCCGAGGTAGCCGGCCGGGCTGGTCCAGATGCTGAAGCTGCGGGCGATCGAGAACAGCTGGCTCGACACCTTGAGCGAGTTGATATCGAAGGCGTCGATCAGCTGGCTCTCGTAGTAGTGGGGCACCCACAGGGCGTCACCGGAGACCAGGTCGACCTGGCCACCGACCTGCTGGATCTTGGTGTACGCGTCGATGTTGTCGCTGAAGCTCGTGATGTTGGCCTTGATCCCGATATCGGCCGCGATCTTGTCCATCTCGGCCTGATACCAGTGGTCGCCCCAGGTCAGCCAGTTGAACGTGCCGGTCGGCCCCGGCGTGGCCGAGGCGGCGGCCTGGGACGCCGCGGCCGTCGCGCCGCCCCCGGCGGCTGTCGGAGCGACGGTCGCGGGAGCCGCGGTCGCGCCGGACGTACAGGCGGCGAGGAACGCGCCGAGACCGGCGGTTGCTCCGACCGTCCCGGCGAGTTTCAGGAACTGTCGCCGATCGAGCTGCGGGTTCATGTCAGCCATTCCATGCTCCTCCAATCGGTGTGGCTACTCCCGGATCAGCGCGGCGTTCTCCGTCCGCCACCATACGCATACCTCCTCTCCCAGTACCCGTTGTCTGTCATCGGTGGGATCCCGGATGCCATGGGGTTTTACCGCTACGACCTCCCCGGCTGCCGTTGCGACCGTGATCCGCGTGTGATTGCCGAGGAATGCGACGTTGACGACGGTACCCGGCAGGCCCCGGACGCCATCCGCCGCGTCGGTCGCTTGCAGCATCAGGAACTCGGGCCGAACCATCAGTGTGGCAGGTCCATCATCGGCATCGGCCGGCGCGTCGACCGTAACGCCACCGGCGAGATCGAGCACGACCCGCGCATCACTCCTCCGGACGGTCCCATCCAGGAAGTTCGTGTCGCCGACGAAGTTGGCGACGAACCGACTGGCCGGCTGGTCGTAGACCTCCCGGGGTGTTCCCTCCTGGAGGACCTTGCCACCCGACATGATGGCGATCCGCGTCGCCATCGAGAGCGCCTCCTCCTGGTCGTGGGTTACGAAGACGAACGTCGTCCCGACCTGGCGGTGGATCCGGGCGAGCTCGGTCTGCATCTGCTTCCGCAGCTTCAGGTCGAGGGCGCCGAGAGGCTCATCGAGGAGGAGGACGGCCGGCCGCTTGGCCAGCGCTCGGGCGAGGGCGACCCGCTGCTGCTGACCGCCGGACATCTGCGAGGGCAGTCGGTCGGCGAGGCCACCCAACCCGACGAGCTCGAGGTACTCGCCGCTGCGGCGAGCGACGTCCGCCTTCGACAGCCCCTCCATCCGCAGGCCGAAGGCCACGTTCTGGGCCACGGTCATGTGGGGAAACAGGGCATAGCTCTGGAACACCGTGTTCACGTTGCGCTTGTGCGGCGGCAGCTCCTTGACCGTCCGACCCTCGATCAGGAGGTCGCCAGCGGTCAGCGGGATGAACCCGCCGATGAGATTCAAGGTGGTTGTCTTGCCGCAGCCCGAGGGTCCCAGGAGGCAGTAGAACTCGCCGGCGGCGATCGTCATCGAGACGTCGTCGAGGGCGACCGCATCCCCGTATCGCTTGGTGGCATGGCGCAACTCGATCGCGGGTATCGCGTCAGGCACCGGCGGCCTCTCGTGCGGCCCCGCTCGAGGTCGTTCGGACCGCCGGTCCACCGACTCGGTGGCGAGCGGCGGCCGGGGGCTCCGTGGATCCCTTGCTCACGCAGTCGCCGACGTGGCTCGGGCTGTGGCATCGCGCAGGGCTCCAGGTCGCCCGACTGCCATCGGATCCCTCTTGTGCAACCGTTTGTACGATGCTAGCGTCAGGCTGGAGGCCCGTCAATACGGGTATCGCGAGCACGGTGTGAGGTCCTCGATGCCACGCCCGACCCCGGCCGCGAGGACGGTCGACATCGACATCCGTCGCAACCTCTCGGCCGAGGACGCGGACCGCCGGCTGCACCAGGGCTACGGCGCTGCGCTCCGCCGGCTGCCACGCGGACAGCAGGTGTTCCGGGGGATCCCGTTCGACTTCGGCGCTCGCCCCGACGAGCGTCGCTGGGTGATGGTGGACGAGCCGCTGACGATCGACCTCGGTGGAGCCGGCCGGGCGAGCCATCTCGTCGTGGCCCACCTGTGCGACACGTTCCGCAACGAGTCCGGCGAACGACCGGCTGGGGTCCCGGTGGGCCACGTCGTGCCGGTCGGCCAGCCGCTGGCGGACTACACCATCGAGGACCGGGCGGGCCGGTCGTGGCGCAGGCGGATCCGGCGCCGCTTCGAGATCGACGACGGGATCGTCGGCTGGGGCTCGGCCCCGTTCGCGGCGCTCGGCCACCTCGACAACGAGCCGATCGACTGGCGTGGGCCACACGCGTTCCAGCCGCCGGGACGCTATGCGCCGGCCGGACAGTCGGGGTCGCTGACCGTCATGCCGGGCACGTACGGTGGGAACCAGGTCGGGATGACGGACCTCATCCCGAGTCCGACCGACGACGTGATGGTCTGGCTCCATGCCATCGCCCTCGATCCGGGCGCAGAGCCGGCCACGCTCCACCTGGAGCCGCTGGCGGCGGATCGCCCGGGTGGGGCCGTGGTCCTCGTCGCGGTCACCCTGTTCGACGGCACCGCCGATCCGCTCCTCCGCAGCCCGCGCTTCCAGGTCCTTGTGGGTGGGCTCGACGACGAGCCGCTCGAGGTCGATCTCGGCACGATCGTCCGGACCCGCCCGGCGCCGCGGACGGGACCCGCGCCGACCGCGCCGCCGAACATGGGCGAGGCCCCGGTGGTGGGCTGGGGCACGCCGCGGGGGGCGACCGTCGTCGTGGCGGCGGGCGACCGCATCGTCGACTTGACCGTCGCGCCCGATGCCCTCGTCGGGACCGATGGGTGGGCCGTCGCGGGTCGGGCGCTCGCGGCGGGCGCGACGCACCGGGACCCCGCCGGGCACCGGTCGATCGAGGTCCTGCCGGCGACCGACATCCCCGTGCAGGTGGTCCTGCTCGATGCGGCCGGCGGCGAACCGACGCCGGCTCGGGTCCGCTTCGTCGCCGCCGACGGACGGTATCTGCCCCCGGACGGGCATCGGGACGAGGTCAACCCGGGCTTCTTCGAGGACACCGGGGCCGACCTCATCCTCGGCGGCTCGACGTACGCCTACGTCCCGGGCGCCTTCTCGATCCACCTACCGCCCGGTTCGATCGAGGTGGAAGCGCTGGCCGGCTTCGACCGCGGGCCGGTCCGCGAGACGGTCGCGATCGATCCGTCGACCCGCCGCCTCGAGTTCGCCTTCGGGTCGCCGATCCGACTGGGCGACGACCGATGGGTTCGGGCCGACAGCCACGTCCACTTCGTCGCCCCATCGACGGCCCTGCTCCAGGCGGCGGCCGAGGACGTCGACCTCGTCAACCTCCTGGCCGCCCAGTGGGGCGATCTCTACACGAGCGTGACGGACTTCCCGTGGGGATCGATGGCCGACCCGGCCGGGCGACGGCGGGTCATCGTCGGGACGGAGAACCGCCAGAACATGCTCGGCCACCTCGCCCTCCTCGGGGCGCGGCGACCGACGCTGCCGCTCGCCAGCGGCGGTCCGCCGGAGGGGCGCCTGGGCGGGGCCCTCGAGGTGCTCCTGGCCGATTGGGCGGACCGTTGCCACGCCGCCGGCGGACTCGTCGTCGGGGCCCACTTCCCGCTTCCGTATGCCGAGATCGCCGCCGACATCGTGGCCGGGAAGATCGACGCCCTCGAGGCCCAGGCCCTCTCGCCGGGCCTCGACGACCCGACGATCGTCGAGTGGTATCGCTTCCTCCGTCTTGGCTATCGCCTCCCGATCGTGGCGGGCACCGACAAGATGTCCTCGGAAGTGCCGATCGGCGCCGTGCGGACGTACACCCACCTCGTCGATGACGCCCCGCCGTCCTTCGAGGGCTGGGCGGACGCCGTCCGCGCCGGCCGCACCTTCATCTCGTCCGGACCGCTCATCGAGCTGGCGGTCGAGGGGCACGAGCCCGGCGATACCGTGACGATGACGACACCGGGGCAGGTCGCGGTCGAGGCCCGTGTCCGGGCCGCCCAGCCGGTCGTGACCGACCTCGAGGTGGTCGTGAACGGCCACGTGGTGGCGGCCGTGTCATCGGCGGTGGGAGCGACGGAGCTCCTCGCCCGCGAGCGCGTCCCGATCGCAGCCGGGTCGTGGATCGCCGTCCGGTCGCGGAGCCGCCACGAGATCCAGTCGGCGTTCACGACCTCGATGGCCGCCCATACCTCGCCGGTCTACATCGAGGTCGCGGGCCATCCGCTCATCCCGTCGGCGGCCGACGCGGCCGTCGTCGAGCAGGTGATCCTCGGGGCGCGGACCTGGATCGCCGATCTGGCCGCCGTCGCTGAACCGGCGGACCGAGCGCGGATGGTGGCCTTCCTCGACGCTGCCGTGGAGCGCCTGCGCGGGCGGCTATCCGCCCACCTGGACTGACGGCGGATCGGCCCGGGCGGCCGTCACCGATCGAGGCCGGGCCCGGGTGCTCTCTCGCACGATGAGCTCCGGCTGGAGGACGTGGCCTTCCGGCGCGGTCCCTTCGCGGATCGCCCGGATGAGGGAGGCGGCCGCCAGCCGGCCGATCTCGCCGGCCGGCGTCACGACCGTGGTCAGGCGGGGGTTCGAGATGGCGGTGAACGGGATGCCGTCGAAGCCGACCATGGCGACGTCGCCCGGGATGCGGATGCCGAGGGTCCGCAGGGCGTCCATGAGGGCCAGGGCGAGCTTGTCGTCGTAGCAGACGAGGGCCTCCGGCGGGTCGGCGGCGATCTCCGCCGCCAGTGCCCCGGGCGCTCGCCAGGCGTCATCGGCCGCGTGGAAGGTCTGTGGCGGCGTGCGGACGCCGCGGCTCCGGAGAGTGGCCGCGACGGTCGCCTCCCGGAGCGCGTTGGAGGCGCCGCCCTCGCCCTCCACATAGGCGATCCGTCGGTAGCCGCAGTCGAGGAGATGCTCGACGGCGGCCCGGACGCCGGCCGCGTCGTCGGTCAGGATCACACCAGGCGTGACCGGTCCGTCGCGGCGTGGCAGCCGTCGATGATCGGGCTGGACCAGGACGAGCCGGGCGGGATCGACCCGCTCCCGCCCCTCGCGAGGCGAGATCGCGCTCGACACGATCGCCACGGCGTCGGCCCCGTGCTCGGCGAAGACCTTGAGGGCGAGGCGTTCGCGGGGCGGGGTGTCGTCGCCGGCGACCATGATCACGCAATAGCCGTTCTGGCTCGCCTCATCCTCGAAGCCGGCCGCGATCTGGCCGTGGATGGGGTCGTCGAGGTTCGGGATGAGCAGGCCGAGCGTCGAGGTATGGCGCATCCGGAGACTGCGGGCGGCCGCGTTGGGGACGTACTGCAGCTCGGCCGCGGCGGCCTTGACGACCTGGCGGGTGGCGACGCTGATCCGTGGATCGTCGGCGAGGGCCCGGGAGGCCGTCGAGTCGGATACGTTCGCGGCGGCCGCGACGTCGCGAAGCAGCACCCGCCGGCGGAGATCGGGCGCCTTCGCGGTCGTCACCGACGCTTCCCGATCGGGCGGGCGACCGGCGGGCGGTGGCGCTGCTGTCGCGCGACGGATCGGGGAGCCGGACCGGCTCCGATCCGTCTGTCCCTCGAAGCGCGCACGGAGTTGCTCCTTCGATCACGCAACCGGTTGCACGGCGAACGTAGCATCGGGCCCATCGGCCCGTCAACCGCCTCGTCCAGAGCGGCGGGCCGCCGGTCGATCAGTCGCTCAGGGTGCGGCGGAGGACGTCGAGGAGGCCGGCCGCGACCCCGAAGGGATCGGCCGACTCCCAGTGCAGCGGGCTGTAAAGCTCGTTGTCCCACCAGCCGTCGAACCCGGTCGAGCGGACGGCGTCGGCCCACTCCCGGATCGGGATGACGCCTTCGCCGGGCCAGACCTTCCGTGACTCCTGGTCGGGCGTGCCCGGGCCGGGCGGTCCGAGCGAATCCGAGAAGTCGACCCCGAAGATCAGCCGTCGATCGAGCCGTGCGACGTCGGCCGGTGTCGCCCCGCTGTGCCAGAGGTGCCAGAAGTCGAGGACGAGCCCGACGTTGTCGCGCGCGGCGGCCTCCAGCGCCGCGACGGCATCGGCGAGCGGCGCGAGCGGCGTCCAGGCGACCGGCTCGAGGTAGTACCTGATGCCGTCTGCCGCCCCGAGGTCGGCCGCCGCCCGGATCCCCTCGGCGGTGACCCGGATCCGCTCCGGCTGCGACAGCTCGCCCGGGCCGCCGTACCGCCCGCCCGGCTCGACCGGGCCGGTCAGGAGCTGGACGTAGGTCGCGCCGATGTCGACGGCCAGGGCGGTCAGGTCGGCCGCCTCGGCCAGCATCGTCCGCCGCTCGTCGGGTCGCCAGCGCTCGACGTCGGCGAGAGCGCCCAGGTTCACCGGGTCGAGGCCGGCCAGCGCATCGCGCAGGTTCGCGACGGGATACCCCTGGCCGAGGTAGCGGCGGATGTGCTCCTCGCGCAGGAACACGCCGTCCCAGCCCGTCTCCCGGGCGAGGCGTACCTGGAGGCTCACCGGCAGGTACATCGTCGAGTTGGAGTTGTAGACGAGCCGCATCGTCGGTCAGCCCGTGATCGTCGCGGCGCCGACGGCGCCGAGCAGGGCGATCCCCGAGACGACGAGGGCGATGCCGCCGATCTGGCGTCGAGCGAGCCGCTCCCCGAACAGGACGAACGCGGCGACCGCGGCGATCGGAGCGAACATCGAGGCGAGTACCGAGGTGACGGCGACACTCTCCTGGGCTCCGATGGTGAAGGCGGTGAAGCCGGTCACCTCGACGATCCCGCAGACGAGGATGAGGGGGAGCGCCCGCCGCGGCACCCTCGCCCGGCCGGCTACGGCCAGCGGGACGCCGACGACGAGCACGCCGAGAAGGCGACCGGGGAGGAGGATCCAGGCGCTCGGGATGGTGTCGCTGGCCGAGCCGATCCAGAACAAGGCGAAGCCGAACATCGCCGCCGAGATCGCTGCGAGGCCGGCCGCCTGGAGCGATCGCCGCCGGTCGATCCGGACCCCCTCCTCGATCTCGCCGCCGCCCCCGGTCGCGGCCAGGACGACGCCGAGCGCGATGACGGCGAGGATCGGTCCCGATCCGGGAGCGAGCTGCTGCCCCGCCAGGACCGAGATGACCGCGGCGATGGATCCCTCGGTCGAGGCGACGGTCGACACGACGCCGACCGTCCCGATCCGGTACGCCGTGTAGGCAAGGAGGAGGCCGCCGACGTTGGCCGCGCCGGCGAGGGTGGGCAGGAGCAGATCCGTCGACGTCGTGGGCAGGGGCGTGACAAGGAGGCAGATCGGCAGCACGATCACGAGCCCGACGAGCATCGCGCCTGCCACGGTGACCGGAGCGCCCACGATCCGGCTTGCCCGAGCCGCCACCAGGGTCGACACGGCGAACGAGGAGGCGGCCGCAAGGCCGGCGACGATGGGGATCACGACGGCGCGCGTCAACCGGCCGGAGAGGTGGGCAGGGGTCGGGCGTGACGCTCGGCCGCGTCGCGACAGCGTCGGAAAGCAACGAGGCTCGGGCCGCTCGCCGCCCGCTCCACCGATCCAGGGTCGGCCGACAACGCCGGGCCCCAGATCCCCCGCCCGGCGAGGAAACCCGAGGCTCCTGCCATTCCGGTGAGACGGATGTGCTCGACGAAGGTGTCGGTGTCGGTACCCGCTCCGAGGAGCACCCACGGCGTATCGCGGCAGGCCCCGGCGAGGGCAGCGCACGCCTCTGCCGCCCGGGACTGGCCGTCGGCCCCGAGGTCGGGTAGCGGGAACGGCAGCTTGAGGAGGTCCGCCCCGAGCGGCTGGATCCGCTCGACGGCTCCCACGACGAGCGCCTCGTAGGCGGCAGTGAACTCCTTCCGCGACTCCGTCGAGCGGAGGTACGCGACCGGCTCGACGACGAGCGGCAGGCCCACGTCGTGGCAGGCCGCGGCCGTGGCGGCGATCAGCTCGTCCTGCCGGGCTGCCGACGACTCGACGTCGACCCGATAGGGGACGAGGATCTTGCACGCGTCGGCGCCCCAGCGGAGGGCGTCGGTCGGGGAGAAGTCGGGCAGGAGGGTCGTGATCCGATCGTCCCCGCCGGCCTCGTAGCCCTGGGCCTCGAGCGGCATGACGATCGCCACCGACGCCGGCACCACCCCAGCCTCGAGTGCCTGGCCGCCGAATTCAGCATCGATCATGATCGCCGTCGCGGCCGGGGCGAGCGCCCGGGCGAGGCTGAGCTTGAGATCCCGCACCTGCCGGTCGGTCAGGTCGCCGACGCCTCGTTCCGCGAGCGTCGTGCGGAGGCTGTCGCGGTGATCGATGGCGATGCCGGAGACGACGCCGGTCGGACCGCCGAGCCGGGCGAGTCGGCGCCGCCGCCCGACGTCGGGCGGGCGGGCCGGTGCCCTGACCATCACGGCCTCACGAGGGGAAGTCGCGGATCGGCCTCCATCGACGGCCACAGCGTCCTCACCCAGGCGAGGTCCGGGTCGTCCGTGTTGGCCATCGTGCGTCGGTCGCCGGCGAGGGCATTGAGGTAATAGGCGTCGTAGCCCTGGGTCGACGCGAACGGGTGATAGCCCCGGTCGACGACGACGAGGTCGCCGTGATGGACGACCATGACCCGATCCCCCGAGCCGTCCCGCTCGTAGACGCGCTGGATCGCCCATCCCTCCGGCCGGTTCAGCTGGTAGAAGTACGTCTCCTCGAGGACCGCCTCTCGCGGCGGGTCGTCGAAGTCGTGGCGATGGGGAGGCCAGCCGGACCAGTTGCCGGCCGGGGTGAAGACCTCGCAGATGAGGAGCCGATCGGCCGGGAAGTCCGGCATCATCATGTTGTTGACCTGGCGCGTGGCGTTGCCCCGGCCGCGGATCTCGATCTCGACATCGGCCGGCGCGACGACGATCGGCGTCTTCGATGCGTCGCCGCGACCGCTCCGGGGCGCCTGGGCCACGGCCACGACAGAGCGCTGGCCCGGTAAGGGCCGGCCGGTGATCCGCGTCCGCGAGCCGGCCGGCACGTAGACGCTCCAGGGCATGCCTTCGAACACGGTCCGTCGACCGGGCAGCTTGAGCGGCGCCCCGTCGTCGACCTCGACCTCCACGCCGCCGCCGGAGATCGTGACGATGGCGGCCTCCTGCTCCGGATGCTCGAGGACGCTGCCCTCGCCGTCCCCAAGGCTGAAGGCCCGGAACGAGAGGTAGCGCCAGCCGGCGCGGGCGGGATCGGTCTCGACGACGCCGGCGGCTGCGGCTGCGATATGCAACCGCTCGACGGGGATCGACGAGGGCAGTTTCGTCGGGTGGATCGTCGGACCGTCCGGCTGGCCGGTCGTCATGCAGTCACCTCCCTCGGCGCCGGCGGGCGCCGCTCGAGCATCCTGTCGATCTCGGATCGTCGCGGCATCGCGACGCTGCACATGAGCCGCGACGCGACGATGGCGCCGGCCCCGTCGCCCCGGGCGGCGGCGACCGCTGGATCGGCGCCGCCGTACAACCCGGCTGCGAAGGCGGCGAGGAACGCATCGCCCGATCCAAGTCCGCAGACCACCTCGACCGGTCGACCCTCGAGTCGCCGGCGGCCGGAGCGGGTGATGGTCGAGACGCCGTCCGGCCCGTGCTTGAGGGCGACGATCCCCGGTCCCCGATCCAGCGCCGCTGCCGGATCGAGCCGCGCCGCGGCGAATTCGTCGTCGCCACCGACGACGACATCCGCGAGCGGCAGGACCCGCGCGACGAGATCCGCTGCCTCGCCGGGGTCGTCCCAGAGCGACGGTCGCCAGTCGAGATCGAGGATGGTCGAAACGTCGCCGCGCCGATCCCGCGTCGTGGCCCGACGGGATAGGGCGGCGATGACGGCCGTCCGTGCCGGCTCGGCGGCCAGCATGGTCGCCGAGACCACGACCAGGGGAGCGTCGAAGAACGGCACCCGCCCGATCTCCTCGAGCGTCAGCAGGGTCTCCGGCGGCGGCGGTAGCCGGTAGAAGGTCACCGGGAACCGGTCGGGCGGCCAGGCCTCGAAGAACGCGACCTGGGTCCGCGTGCCGGATCGCCGCACGAGGCCGCCCACGTCGATGCCCTCACCGGCCAGGAACGAGCGGACGTGGTCGCCGTGGCCGTCGTCGCCGACGCTCGACAGGACGGCCGTCGAGATGCCGAGCCGGGCGAGCCCGGTGCCGACGTTCCCGGCGAACCCGCCGACGGCCCGGACGAACGACGACGCCTCCGCCAACGACGTCCGCGGCTCGGCCGGGCTGAAGTCGACGCCGACCCGGCCGAGGACGACGGCCTCGATCACGTGCGATACGGGCGAGCCCGCGCGCTCACCGGAGATGCTTGATCACCGCGTCCCGGAAGGTGCGGGCACAGGCTCGGGCCTCGTCGGCTCCGTCCCGCATCCGGAGTCCGAACGGGGCCAGGTTCGCATCGCGGACGCCGATGCCGATGCTGATCGAGCGGGCCAGGAGCGCATCGGTCTGCGGCAGCATGCCGACGTGGTACTCGCCGTGGGCATGGTCCGTGCAGGCGCAGTCGAACGGATGACCCTTGCCGGTCACCGTCCGCCGTTCGAGGAGGTGGTTCATCTTGCTGTAGACGTGCCAGCCCGATTCGGACAGGCGGATGGAGCCCACCTCGCGGGCCACGTCCTCCGCGATCTCGGCCGTCGGCAGGATCACGACGAGATGCGTCGCCAGGTCGCCGTCCGGGTCGGGAAGGTCGCGGAACCCGATCGCCGGCACCTCTTCGAGCATGTCGCGGACGATCGCCTGGTTCTCCCGGAGGTGCGACACGATCTGGGGGAGCTTGCGCAGCTGAGCCCGCAGGACCGCCCCGGTGAGCTCGGTCATCCGGAAGTTCATGCCGAGGAAGGGTCGCGGGGCGTACTTGGACTCGAGCCGGTCCGGGGCGTGGCCCTGGTCGTGCATCGCGAAGCACCGCTCGTAGAGCGCCTCGTCGTCGGTCACGATCATGCCGCCGTCGCCGGCGGTGATGGTCTTGTACTCGTTGAAGCTGTACGTCCCGATAGCCCCGATGCCCCCGACGCCGGTCCCCTTGTAGGTCGCCCCGAACGCCTGGGCGCAGTCCTCGACGATGGGGATGCCGTGGCGATCGGCGACCTCCTTGAGCTCGGTCATCCGGGCCGGACCGCCGAGCATGTGGACGACGAGGATGGCCGCCGTCCTCGGGGTGATCTTCGCCTCGACGTCGGCCGGGTCGAGGTCGAACGACTCGTCGACCTCGGCGAGGACGGGTGTCGCGCCGGCATAGACGATGGACGAGATCGAGGCCACGAAGGTGAACCCGGGCACGATCACCTCGTCCCCGGCACCGACGCCGAGGCCGAGGAGGGCGATCCACAGGGCCGCCGATCCGCCGCCGCTCAATCCGAGGCCGTAGCGCACGCCGGCCAGAGCGGCGATCTCCTCCTCGAGATGGTGGACCTTGGCGCCGAAGGCAGGATCGTCGGACGGTCCGTAGCGGCTCAGGTAGCGGCTCGAGAGGACCTCGAGCACCTCGGCCGTCTCCTCGGCTCCGATGAGTTCGACGCCTGGTCCCGGCATGTGTCGGCTCCTTCCTAGTCCTGCGAGACCGTTGGGCGCGGCACATCGCCGGCTGGATCGTTCGACCGCATCAATTGAGCTCCGTCCGCTGTCGTCGGCGGGCGTCCTCGTACGCGTCGCGCGCGGCGCGGACGGCGGGACGGGCACTCGTCGCGGCGACCGGCACGTCCCACCACGTCTCGAAGGTCGGCATGCGCTTCTCCGGCTCGGCCGGTACGACGACGACCGTCACCCCATCGATCTGGCGGGCCCGGGCGAGCGCCGCCCCCACCTCCTCCGCCGTGGTGGCGAGGATCGCCGTCGCGCCCATCGCCTCGGCGTGGGCGCGGAAGTCGACCGGGACGTACGGCCCGCTGAGCCTTCCGCTCGCCTCGTCGCGCGATCGAAGCTCGTTGCCGAAATCGGGCACCCCGACCGACCGCTGCAGGGCCAGGATGCACTGGAAGCCGTGGTTGTCGACCACGACGATGGTGAGCTTCAGGTGCTCGGCGACCGCGGTCACGATCTCCGAGTTGAGCATGAGGTATGAGCCGTCGCCGACCATGACCACGACCTCGCGATCGGCGTCGGCGAGCCGGACCCCGAGACCGGCCGCGATCTCGTAGCCCATGCACGAATACCCGTACTCGACGTGATACGCCTTGGGGTCCTCGGGGCGCCACAGCCGGAGCAGGTCGCCGGGCAGGCTGCCCGCGGCGCAGATTACCGTCGCGTGGCCACCGACCGCATCGTTGACGACGCCGACGATCTCCGACTGCCCGAGCGCGCCCGGCGCACCGTCCGCCGCCCGAAGACGGGTGACGACGTCGTCCCACTCCCGGCGCAGGCCGGCGATCCGCTCGCGGTAGGCGGATCCCGTGCCCGCGTAGCCGGCCGCCCCGAGCGCGGCGTCGAGCGCCCGGATCGCCTCCCGCGCATCGCCGATGACCGCCAGTCCGCGGAGCTTGTGGGCGTCCATCGACCCGATGTTGACGTTGACGAACGCGACGTCGGGGTGCTGGAACGTCGTCTGGGATGCGGTCACGAAATCGCCGAGGCGGGTCCCGATGCTGAGGACGAGGTCGGCCTCGCGAGCGAGCCGGTTGGCGGCGAGCCCGCCGTTCGTCCCGGCCGGTCCGACGTTCATCGGGTGGTCCCAGGCCAGGGCGCCCTTGCCCGCCTGGGTCTCGGCGACGGGGATCCCGTAGCGACTGGCGAAGGCCCCGAGCTCGTCCGTCGCGCCGGAGTAGATCGCGCCCCCGCCCACGACGATGATCGGCGTCCGGGCACTCGCCAGCAGGAGCGCGGCCTCGGCGATGGGAGCGGGCTCGGGGACCGGCCGCGGCACGTGCCAGACGCGGGCCTCGAGGAACCGCTCGGGCCAGTCGTAGGCTTCGGCCTGGACGTCCTCCGGCAGGGAGATCGTCACCGCGCCCGTCTCGACCGGGTCGGTGAGGATGCGGAAGGCGGCCGGCAGTGACGAGAGCAGCTGTTCCGGGCGGGAGATGCGGTCGTAGAAGCGGGAGACGCTGCGGAAGGCGTCGTTGGCGCTGACGTCGCGCTCGCTCGGGTGCTCCACCTGCTGGAGCACGGGATCGGGAGCCCGGTTGGCGAACGCGTCGCTCGGGAACAGCAGGACCGGGATCCGATTGACCGTCGCCGCGGCGGCGCCCGTGATCATGTTCGTCGCGCCGGGCCCGACCGACGAGATGCAGGCGAACGCACGGAGTCGGTCGTGGTACTTGGCGAAGGCGTGGGCGATGTGGACCTGGGCCTGCTCGTTCTGCGGCCGGTAAAAGGGCAGGCCGCACGCGTCGCCGTACTCCTCGAGCGCCTGGCCGAGGCCGGCGACGTTGCCGTGACCGAAGATCCCCCAGACGCCGGCGATGAATCGGTGGCGATGACCGTCCCGCTCGACGTCCTGCGCCGCCATGAATCGAACGATGGCCTGGGCAACGGTCAGCCGGACCGTCCGCATCGTCAACTCCTTGCGCAACCGATTGCAACGAAGGTATCATCGCGACTCGCCCCGCGTCAACACGGGCCGATCGAGGGGTCATCCGATGATGTCGCCACGGATCCAGTCCGCGACGCCGCTGGCCCGGCCGGTCGACCTCGGGTCGCACTGGAACGCCACCGATGCCGACGTGGTGGCGCGGTTCCATCCCCAGTACCGCCCGGCCCTGGATCGCCTGCCGAGCGGCCTTTCGGTGTTCCGCGGCATCCCGTTCGAGCTGGCGCCGCGGTCGGGGGCCCGGCGCTGGATCGTCCTCGACCGCGAGGTCTCGATCGACCTCGGCGGCGAACTCGGGGGGATGGACGGCGGCGACGACGCCCGCCCGGTCAGCCACCTCGTCGTCGCTCACTTCTCCGACAGCTCCCGGGGCGACGACGGCGAACGGCCGGCTGGCATGCCGGTCGGCTGGGTCTTTCCGACCGGCCAGCCCCTGGCGACGTACGAGGTGATCGGGGCCGACGGGCGGAGCCGCTCGATCGAGATCAAGCGCCGCTTCCAGATCGTCGACGGGATCATCGGCTGGGGCTTCCTGCCGTTCGAGGCGGTCGGCCACCGCGCGGACGAGCCGGTCGACTGGCGCGGGCCGCATCCGCGGCAATCGGCCGGCCGCTACCCGGCGGCGGGCCATGCCGGACCGCTCGCCATGCTGCCGGGCGGGTGGGGGCCGGCCCAGACCGCCGTCGCCGACTTCGTCCCGACGCCCGACGACGACATCACCCTGTGGCTCCACGCGATCCCCATCCTCCAGGGCGAGGTCCCGGTGAGACTCCGTCTCACGCCGATCGGGGGTCCGCGACCGGGCGATGCCGTGGTCGTGGCCGCGGTCACCCGATTCCATGGGACCGCCAGCCCGCTCCTGGCGGGCCCTCGCCGTGAGGTCCGCGTCGAGGGCGCGGACGGCCCGCCGGCCATCGATCTCGGGGTGATCATCCGGACGAGGCCGCTGCCGCGCCCGGCCGCGCCCGCGGACGCCTCGTCCGCCGGTGAGCCGCTCGGCTGGGGGCGCCCGCGCGGGACCGGGGACCAGGGTCCGGATCCGTCACGTGCCCGGGGCGCCGGGGACGTCAGGGTCGTCGACCTCGTCGCGACCCCCGACGCCCGCCTTCGGCTCGGTGATGACGAGCTGCTCCTCGCCGATCTCGATCGCGACGGGGCGGTCGTCCGCGGGGGCATCGAGATCCGCGCCCTCGCACCGCCGACCGTCCGTGTCGACCTGCGGGTCACGGCGGATGGCGTGCCCGCGCCGGCGAGGGTCCGGTTCGTCGCCGCCGACGGCCGGTACCTGCCGCCGCTGGGCCACCGCGACGAGGTCAACACCGGGCTGCTCGAGGACAGCGGCGCGGACATCCTGCTCGGGTCCGATGCCTACGCGTACGTCCCCGGCGAGTCCCAGGTCGACCTGCCGGTCGGTGCTGTCGACCTCGAGGTCGTCAAGGGGTTCGAGCACCGCCCGGTGCTGCGGCACTGCGAGGTGCTCCCCGACACGCGGGAGATCGTGGTCGACCTCCAGCGGGTCATCGATCTTCGAGCCGCCGGCTGGCGGACCGCCGATCCCCACGTCCACTTCATCTCCCCGGCGACCGCGCTGCTCCAGGCGGCGGCCGAGGACGTCGGAACGGTCCACCTCCTCGCGACCCAGGCCGGCGACCTCACGACGAACGGCCAGGACCTCACCTGGGGGTCGCAGCGCGACCCGACCGGCCGCCACGAAGTGATCATGGGGACGGAGAACCGCCAGAACCTGCTCGGCCATCTGGCCCTCCTCGGAGCCCGCCGGCCGGTCCTGCCGATGGCATCCGGCGGCGCGCCCGAAGGCCGCCTCGGTGGCGCGGTCGACGAGCTCCTCGGGGACTGGGCGGACCGGTGCCACGCCGAGGGAGGCCTCGTCGTCGGTGCCCACTTCCCGCTGCCCTACGCCGAAGTCGCGGCGGCGATCGTCGTCGGCCAGATCGACGCGGTCGAGCTGCAGGCGTTCGCAGCGGGCCTCGACAACCCACCGATCCTCGAGTGGTACCGCTTCCTCAACTGCGGCTACCGCCTGCCGGTCCTCGGCGGGACCGACAAGATGTCGGCCGAGGTCCCCGTCGGGGCGATCCGGACGTACGCCCGTCTGCAGCCCGACGAACCCGCCACGTTCGAGGCGTGGGCCGCTGCCGTCCGCGCCGGCCGGACGTTCGCCTCCTCGGGCCCGGTGGTCGAGCTGGCCGTCGACGGCCACGAGCCGGGCGCGGTCGTCGGCCTCGGGTCGTCCGGTGGCAGCCTCGAGGTCCGGGCGACCGCGCGAGCCGCCCAGGCGACCATCGCGACCCTCGAGATCGTGATGAACGGGCGGGTCGTCGCGGCCGAACGATCCTCGGGCCCGGTCGCCGAGTTGCGCCTTGCCGCGACCCTCGACGTACGATCCGGCTCCTGGATCGCAGCCCGGACCCGCAGCGAGCACGAGATCCGCTCGGCGTTCGCGACGTCGATGGCCGCCCACACGTCGCCCGTCTACGTCGAGGTCGTCGATCGCCCGCTCTTCGACCCGGGAGACGCTGCGGCGATCGCCGAAGTCGTGGACGGGACGGCCCGCTGGATCGAGACGATGGCGGCGGTCGCCGACGAGCGCCGCCGTGACCTGATGGTGGAACGGATCCGCGCCCGCGCTGCCGAGCTCCGCGGTCGCATCGAACGCCCGACATGAGGGGCCCGACATGAGAGGAAGGTCAGGATGAGGATCGCCCTCGACCCGTACATGCTCCGCGACCGGCCGATCGGGGAGGTCTGCCGAATCGCGGCCGACATCGGCTACGACTCGATCGAGCTCTCGCCGCGCCCGGACTTCATCCCCTTCTTCACCCACCCGCGGGCCGATCGGGCCAAGGTCGCCGAGGTGCGGACGGCGCTCCGGGACACCGGGATCGAGATGGCTTCGATCCTGCCCCTCTACCGCTGGTCGGGGCCGGACGAGGACGAGCGTCAGGCGGCCGTGCGCTACTGGAAACGCGCCATCCAACTGGCCGTCGAGGTCGGCTGCACGACGATGAACTCGGAGTTCAACGGCCGGCCCGAGGCGGCGGCCCGGAGCGAGGCCCAATTCTGGCGGTCGATGGAGGAGCTGTTGCCGATCTACGAGCGCGAGGGGATCCGCCTGAATCTCGAGGCCCACCCGGACGACTTCATCGAGCTGAACGGGCCTGCCGTCGATCTCGTCCGGGCCATCGATTCGGACACCGTCGGCTACGTCTTCTGCACCCCTCATGCGTTCCACCTCGGCGGTGACGTCGAGTCGATGATCGAGTACGCCGCGCCGGTCCTCGCCCAGGTCCATGTGGCCGACTGCCTGGACCACCGCGCCTCGTCGGGGCTGCGGTACATCGTCAACCCGCCCGACTCGACCGCCCGGGTCCACCAGCACCTCGACATCGGCCAGGGCGAGGTCGACTTCGAGGCCTGCTTCCGGGCCCTCCGTCGGGTCGGCTTCGACGGCATCCTCACGAGCTGCGTGTTCGCCTGGGAGGAGCGGGCGATCGAATCGTCGCGGTTCCAGTTCGAACGGATCAAGGAGCTGCTCGCTTCGACCGCGACGGCCGGCGAGGGCGAGCCCCGAGCCTAGGCCGGCCAGAGGAGGTCGGCGATGAACGCCGCGGCCTCGCGGACGCCGTCCTCCTGCGAGGCGTACGGGTCCTCCTGCTCGATGGACAGCGAGTCGTCGTAGCCGACGTCGCGAAGCGCCTCGAGGAACGACGCCCACCAGCCCCGCGGCCGGGCCCGCCCGACCGTCCGGAAGACCCAGGCCCGCTCCGACGGCGTGCCGAACGGTCGATCGTCGAGGACTCCCGCGAGCCCGACCTGTTCTTCGTCGATCTCGGTGTCCTTCATGTGGACATGGAAGACAGCGGCTCCGAGCGCCCGGACGGCCGCCAGCGGATCCATCCGTTGCCAGAAGAGGTGGCTCGGATCCATGTTCGCGCCGATCCGATCGCCGACCGCCGCGCGGAAGGCGAGGAGCGTGGGCACGTTGTAGACGACGTGGAGCGGATGGAGCTCGAAGGCGATCTTCGTCACCCCGTAGCGCTCGGCCGTCTCGACCTTGTCGCGCCACAGCCCCACGGCGGCGTCCCAGTGCCGCCGTCGGAGGGCGACCGCGTCATCGGGCCACGGGTACCAGACCCAGTCGATCGTGGTCGCGCCGGGGCCGTCGCCGGGGCAGCCGGACATCGAGACGATCTTGGTCACCCCCAGCTCGGCCGCGAGCTCGAGGGTCCGGTCGATGAGGATCGAATGGGCGTCGCCGACGACGGGATGCATCGGCCAGGCCGAGCAATTCAGGGACGCGATGCGGAGCCCGCGCCGCTCGAACGCGGCACGGAACGCCGTCCGCCGCTCCGCGCTCTCGAGGAGCTCGTCGATCCGGAGGTGCGGTGCGCTCGACTGCCCGCCGGTGGCGATCTCGATGGAGCGGACGCCCGCCTCGGCGGCGACATCGAGCGCACGCTCGAAGGGCAGCCCACTCAGCGAATCCGTGTAGAGGCCGATGTCCACGAGCCCTCCCGTCGGTGGATCAGGTCCCGATGCAGGCGTACAGGTAGCGGTGCCCGGCGACTCCGGGGATCGACACGTCGAACCGATACGCGTCAGTCGGGATGATGCCCGGTCGAGACGAGGCGAACAGGACGGTCCCGCCGGGCCCGGAGCTCGGCAGGGAGTAGCGTCCGGCCGGGGACAGCCCGTCGAGCTGGACCACGACGGGCGCGACTCGCCGGAGCGTCCCGCCCGAGCGGCCGAGTGCCGTGGCGGTGATCGCGGCCTTCGGATTCATGCCCGGGTAGGTGATCCCGAGGTAGGCGACCCTACCGGCCGGCAGGTGGACCGCGGGGCGGGCGAGGGGCGGCGCCGCCGACGAACAGAGCCCGGCGGAGCCGCCGATCTGGGTGACCCGCCGCAGCGACGCCTGACCGAGACCCTGCTGCAGGACGACGAACGGACCGTCGGCCGACCAGGCGGGGAGGGGAGCGTGCGGGATCGTGGGCTCCTCCGTTGCGGTCGTGCCGGGCGTGAGGAGGGCGACCACCGTCCATTCGTTGTCGACCAGGGATCGATACGGGACGATCGGTCCGGCCCGGACCGAGGCCGGGGACGAGGTCGGCACGGCGACGGCGACGCTCGGCGCCGGCACGGCGGTGGTCGGTCCCGGCCCCAGCGCGGAGCCGATGACCGGGCTCGCGCGCGGGCTCGGCGGCGGCCCGCCCGTCGTTCCCCACGGATGCCAGATCAGGACTCCGAGCGTGCACGTGATCGCGAGGACGGCCGCTGTCGCCCGTCGCGCCGCGCCGGTGCGGACGCGCTCGACCTGCAGCTGGTCGTGCTCAGCGGCGTCGTGTATCGGATCGTTCACGGCGCTGGCGATGCTCGGTCACTCAGCGGACCGACGCAGCGTGCCGGCACGTCCATCTCAGGCTCGATCCCGTGCTGCGAGCAGACCACGCGGCTCCCCGATGCGATGTGAGGGGGCGAGCGTACAACGAGATCCCTGTCTCGACCGTATCGAGCCTGGTCGTGGAAGGTGGAACGGAGGGGCATCCGTCAATCCGCTACTCTCACGGGACCAACGGAGCGCCCACGGGAGCTGCCTCAGTGATCTGCTCGGCGTGCGCAACCGAGAACAAGCCGGGTCGGCGGTTCTGCGTCAGTTGCGGAACACCGCTGGACGCTGCCTGCCCGTCCTGCGGCAACCCGTACGACCCCAGCGACGTGTTCTGCGGCAGCTGCGGGACGTCGCTCGCCGAAGCAGTCGCCAGGACACCGGGCGCAGTGTCACCCACGACGTCATCGGCCGCGGCGGCCTTTGCGGCGGGTCCGGCCGGATCGTCTTCGGTCGCCGAACGCCGGCTCGTCAGTGTCCTGTTCGCCGACCTCGTGGGCTTCACGCCCTTCGCCGAGGAGCGCGACGCAGAGGATGTTCGTGAGACCCTGTCTCACTATTTCGAGCTCGCAACGGAGGTCGTCGGTCGGTACGGCGGTGCGATCGAGAAGTTCATCGGCGATGCCGTCATGGCGGTCTGGGGTGCCCCGACCGCTCGCGAGGATGATGCCGAACGGAGCGTCCGCGCAGCGTTGGACCTGGTCGATGCCGTCCGCGTCCTGGGCGCCGGGATCCAGGCACGGGCCGGGGTCCTCACCGGCGAGGCCGCCGTCACGCTCGGGGCGACGAATCAGGGCATGGTCGCGGGCGACCTGGTCAACACCGCCGCTCGACTCCAGTCGATCGCCCAGCCGGGCACGGTCCTCGTCGGCGAAGCGACGATGCGAGCGGCCAGTGCCGCGATCGCGTTCGAGGAGGCCGGCGATCAGGCCTTGAAGGGCAAAGCGTCTCCGGTTCCCGCCTATCGAGCGCTCCGGGTCGTCGCACAGCGCGGCGGCGGCGGCCGCTCGGACCTGCCCGAGCCACCGTTCGTCGGCCGGGACGAAGAGCTGCGGTTGCTCAAGGATCTCATCGCGACGACCGGTCGCGATCGGCGAACGCGGCTCGTGTCGATCACGGGACCCGGCGGAATCGGCAAGAGCCGCCTCGCCTGGGAGCTGGAGAAGTTCATCGACGGGATCAGCGAAACGATCTACTGGCACCGTGGCCGCTCCCCGGCGTACGGGGATGGGATCACGTTCTGGGCCCTTGGCGAGATGGTCCGCCGTCGCGCCGGCCTGGCCGAGACGGACGACGAGGCCGTCACTCGCGAGCGGATCAAGGCGACGGTGGTGCAGTACGTGCCGGCCGACGACGACAGACGGTGGGTGGAGCCAGCTCTCCTGACGCTGCTCGGCCTTGAGCCGGCGCCGGCCGGCGGCCGCGACGTGCTGTTCGCGGCGTGGCGCATCTTCTTCGAGCGGATCGCCGAGTTGTCCACCACCGTGATGCTGTTCGAGGACCTGCAATGGGCCGACTCGGGGCTCCTCGACTTCATCGAGCAGCTCCTCGAGTGGTCGAAGAACGTCCCGCTCATCGTCGTGACGCTCGCCCGACCGGAGATCTTCGACCGTCGGCCCGACTGGGGCAAGGAGACCCGCAACCTGACCCGCCTCGCGCTCGAGCCGCTCAGCGACGACGCGATGCGCCTCCTCCTGGACGGGTTCGTGCCAGGGCTGCCGGAGGCGGCCATCCGGGCGATCCTCGCTCAGGCCGACGGTATGCCGCTGTACGCCGTCGAGACGGTCCGGACGCTCGTCGCCGACGGCCGCCTCCTCCGTGATGGCGACGCCTACCGGCCGATCGGCGAGCTCGGCGAGCTGACGATCCCCGACACGCTCCGGTCGCTCATCGCGAGCCGGCTCGACGCCCTCGAGCCCGTCGACCGCAGCCTCGTCGCCGATGCGTCCGTTCTGGGCCAATCGTTCAGCGTGGCCGGACTCACGGCAGTCAGCGGGCAGGCGGCCGACCTCCTAGAGCCTCGGCTCAGGGCGCTCGTCCGGCGCGAACTGTTCGATGTCGAGGTCGACCCCCGAAGCCCCGAGCGAGGCCTCTATCGCTTCGTCCAGTCACTCATCCGCGAAGTCGCCTACGGCACCCTCGCCAAGCGCGAACGGCGCACCCGACATCTCGCCGCCGCCCGTTACTTCGAAGCGCTCGGCGACGACGAGCTGGCGGGGCTGCTCGCGTCGCACTACGTCGCCGCGCACGAAGCATCGGCGGAAGGCGGCGAAGCCGACGCTGTCGCGATCCAGGCCCGACTCGCCTTGTCGGCGGCCGCCGACCGGGCGGCGACGCTCGGATCGCACGAGCAGGCCGTCTCCTATCTCCGCCAGGCGATCGCGATCACACTCGACGCGACGGAGCGAGCCTCGCTGCACCTGCGGGCGGCTTCGTCGGCGAACGCCGCGGCGCTACATGTCGATGCCGAGGCGCTCGTCCGTGCCGGGCTGAGCCTTGCCCGGGCATCCGGCGACCTTGAGATGGCAGGAGCCAGCGAGGCGTTGCTCGGGGAGGTTCTCATCGACTCCGGGCAGACGGCCGAGGCGGTCGAGGTACTCGAAGCCGCCGCCGCTTCGTTCCCCGCGACCGGGAGCGGCGAGGTCCGGGCGACCATACTGGCGACGCTGTCGCGAGCGTTCATGCGCACGGGACAACCGCTGCGCTCGATCGAGACGGCGGACCTGGCACTCGACCTCGCGGAACACCTCGATCTCGACCGCCTCGTCGCGGAGACATTCAACAACAAGGGGTCGTCGCTCGGATACATCGGCCGACGCCGTGAAGGGCAGGCCCTGATGCGGGCTGCGGTCGAGGTGGCCCACGCAGGCGGCTACGTCGCCGCCGAGATCCGCGCCCTAAGCAACAGCGGGGCGTCGACGGAAGACCCGCGCGATGCGCGGGCCGCCTATCTCGCCGCCAGGGATCTGGGTCTCCGGGTCGGCAATCGCAACCTCGCCAGGTGGTCAGTGGAGGCGGCCAGATTCCAGGCCTGGGTCCTCGCCGATGGCTGGGACGCGATCCTGGCCGAAAGTGCGGCGGAGGAAGAAGAAGATCAGGGGAGCCCCCTGGACGAGGCCCGCCACGCCAACATAATCGCCATCTTCAAGAACTCCCGTGGCGAGCCGGTGGACGCTGAACTGGCGACGCTCGACGCCGCGGCGGCGCTGGTATCGGATCGCTTTCCGGCCGCCGCCGCTCACTCGGTGCGCGCCCTGCAGGCGTTCCACCGCGGCGACTACGCCGTGGCGGTCGATGAGTCGCTGCTTGCGACGCAGGACGAGGAGCTGGCAGCGTATTTCCTCGACGATGCCATGCGCTCCGCCCTGTGGGGCCGCGACCTGGCCCGTGCCCACCAGGTCGCCGAGCGCCTGGACGAGGATCGGTCGACCGGGCTCCAGATCGACACAGCCCGGACCGCCGCACGGGCCGGGATCGCCGCCCTCGAGGGCCGGATCGAAGAGGCGATCGCCGGGTATCGCGAGGCGATGTCGCGTCAACGTCAGGTCGGTGCCGACTTCGTCGTTGCGTTATTGGGGCTCGACTTCGTGGAGCTGGTCGGCGGGGACCATCAGGCGATACGAGAAGCGGAGGCCGAGGCGCGCCCGATCTTCGAGCGCGTCGGCGCGCGCCCCTCGCTCGAGCGTCTTGAGGCGGCCCTGGCCCGTCCGACGTCGACCGCCGTAGCCCCACGGAATAAGGACGGCCGGGCCGCGTCGGCGTTGACCGGCTGACGGGCAGTGGCCGTCAGCCGAGCGGTGCGGCGGAGTGCAGGCGGATGGCGCCAGACACACCCTTGAGCTCCACGGGACCGACCTCGCGGAAGGCGACGGGGGCTCCGGGCGAGGCGTCGACCACCTCCTGGCTCACGAGGACCTCACCCGGCCTCGCGTAGTCGGCGATCCGGGCGGCGATATTCACCGTCTGCCCGTAGTAGTCGCCCTCCTGGAAGATCACGGGTCCCGCATGCAGGCCGACATGGGCCGGCGGCAACCCCGCTCCCGCGACGCCCGCCACCATGTCGAGGGCTGCCGCGACTCCCGAGCCTGGGTGGGCGAAGAAGAGCATGACGCCGTCGCCGAGCCACTTGACCGGCCGGCCACCGTGGGCGAGCGACGTCCGCTGCACGAGGCGGCCGAGCCGCTCGGCCAGCTCCGCGGCCGCCGCATCTCCGCGCTCCTCGGTCAGCCGGGTGTAACCGGTGATGTCGAGGAAGCACATCGCCGGTGGGTCGTCGAGCCGGCTATGCAGGCCGGCCTTGGCGAGCTGCATCTCGAGGCCCTCGATGATCGTCGTCGTCCAGGCCTGCGCCTGCTGGAGGTGGTACATCCCGAGCAGGGCCCGCTCGGCCAGCATGCTCATCTTGTTGGCGAACTCGACACCGAGGATCTCGTCGGGTCGTTTGCCGGCTTCGGCGGCCGGCATGATCACCTCGGATCGCCACCAAGCCGTCTCCGTCTCGGTCATCCGCCGCATGCTGTCGCCCTGGACCCGGAGAAGCTGCTCCGACCCCGCGGTCCGGAACCCTGCTGCGACCTGCATCTCCAGGAAGTCGACATATGGCAGCTCCTCGTCGCGCAGACGGTCGTCGGGGTCCGGCGCGGCCGAGCCGGCCGCTTCCCGGATGAGCATCAGGAGCTGGATCGGAACACCTGTCCGTGCGGCTGCCTCGGCGAACGTGCTGCCGCCGAAGGCCGAGAACCGTTCGTAGGCAGGCTCGTCGAGGAAGGCCAGCGAGACCGCTCCGCTCCGCATCGCCGCGCCGAGGCCATCCAGCGGGACGCCCGCAGCCACGAGGCTCCGGACCATCCCCATCCGCCGGATGTCCGCGGTCGTGAATCGACCGACTTCCTCGGGGCTGATGGCTCCAGACTCGACGAACCTGGCCAGTTCGTCGGCGGAGATGCCGGCTCGCCTGGCGGCCTCGTCGATCTCGTAAGTCGGCACGGTCCCCTGCGATCGCGCTGCTACCTAGGTGGCGAGGAGCTTCGCCTTCGCCGCCGAGAACTCCGCCTCGGAGATGATGCCGGCATCCTTGAGCTCGGCGAGCTTCTTGAGCTGGTCGTACATGTCGTTGCCGGCCGGGGGTGGCGGCGGCTGCCTGCCGCGTGCCTCGATGAGCAGATAGTCGATCGCGCCCATCTCCGTCATGTCCGTCATCCATCCACCTCCGGGGTCGTGCCGGCGCCTGCGCCCGTCGAGCCCATCCTAGACGACCTGTGGCGGCGGCGACTCGGGCCGATCCCGACCGGGATCCAGCGGTCCTGACGCGATCACCGCCGCGACCGGCAGGGTGCCCGACACGCCGGCGTGAACAGGGATGGTTGACGCGAGCGCGTCAGGCCCGGATCTCCTGGCGCATGAACCGGACGTAGGCGATGGCGAAGCACAACACGGTCAGGGCCACCAGGATCACGACGTGGGGCCAGACGAGCAGGAGGCTCTGCTGAAGTGAGAGCAGCGTCGGGATCTGTTGCTGGTACTGCTGGAGCTGGCCGATGGTGGCCGGGGTCGAGACGGTCGTCTGGCTCGGGTCGAGGATGACCCGCGAGCCCTCCTGGTAGAGCGTCAACGGCACGATCCGGGTGATCGTGTCGGACAGGTTCTTGAGGGCGACCGCCTGCTGGTCCGTCGAGGCCGACGCATACGGAGCGACGACCTGGGTGACGAGGCCGACGAGGAGTTCGCCGAAGATCTGCAGCAGGAGCCAGATGCCGAAGCCGGCCAGCGCCGCCGTCGCCGCCCGCCGGATGACGACCGACAGGAGCAGGCCGAAGGCCAGCCACAGGGACACCCAGACGATCGTGAACAGGAGCCAGACGACGACCCGCAGGATCTCGCTCGGGGCAGGCGTTATCCCGAGGCGGAGGATGCCGAAGCCGGCGATCACGAGGACGACCGAGACGAGCACGAGCATGATCACGGCCAGGCCGCCGACGAACTTGCCGGTGATGACGTCGTCACGGTAGATCGGTTGTGACACGAGGCGCGGCAGGGTCCCGTCGGACCGCTCGCCGTTGATCGCGTCGAACGCGAACGCCACGCCGAGGAGCGGCGCGACGATCCCGACGAACCCGTAGACGGGCGGCACGCTGAGGCTCGGCGGCGGCAGGACGAAGAGGGCGAGGAAGATCGCGCTGGCACCGGAGACCTGGGAGGCCGCGGAGCGGATGGCGTCGGCGGCGAAGTAGAGCGGCACGATGGCCGCTGCGCCCAGGACGATGATGAGGATGAGGAAGCGGACGCTGTGCAGGTGGTCCGCGACCTCCTTGCGGGCGACGACGGCCCAGCCCCTCGTCGGTCGCGAGATCGGGGCGGAGTCGCGCGCGGTCTCACTGGCTCCGGCGCTCGACGAGCCCGCCGGAGCGGGAAGTCCGGCCTCGGTCCGGGCGCTCATGCCGCGCCCGCTCCGACCGGCGGCCGGGCCGCCGCGTCCCGCCCCGCCTGCCGGGCAGCCTCGCGCTCCACGGCCCGCCGGTAGATCTCGTCGAGCTCGACCCGATGCCGCCCGATCCGGACGATCGGCCGCTGCTCGACGGCGACCAGGACGGCTCGGGTCGTCTCGTCGATGCTGTGGCCGGGGTCCGCCCGCAGCCGCCAGGCACGCTCGTTCGGATCGCCCCGGTGGACATTGACCTCGCGGATGCCCGGCACCGTGCGCAGGACGTCGGTGAACGCATCCACCTCCCTGGCGGGGATGTCGAGGGCGAGCTCGAGGTCGTCGAGGGGAAAGTCGAAGCGGCGGGCGAGCTGATCGACCGTCCCGTTCCCGATGAGCCGTCCGGCGGCGAAGATCCCGATCCGGTCGCAGGTCGACTGGACCTGGTTGAGGAGGTGGCTCGACAGGAGGATGGAGATGCCGCGATCGTGGGCGAGCGTGCGCAGGAGGTCGAGGATCTCGACGACACCGAGCGGGTCGATCGAGGTCGTCGGCTCGTCGAGGATGAGGACCTCGGGCTCCTTGAGGAGCGCGTCGGCGACGCCGAGCCGCTGGAGCATCCCTCGCGAGTACTCGTCCGCCCGGTCGTCGGCCCGATCGGCCAGGCCGACGAGCTCGAGGATGTCCGACATCAGCCGCTCCGCCTCGTCGTCCGCCAGCCGGTTGAGGCGAGCGGTATAGCGGAGGTTCTGGCGGCCGGTCAGGTTGCCGTAGAAGCCGACGGCGTCGGGCAGGTAGCCGACCCGCCGCTTGACCTCGAGCGGATGGCGGGCCGGATCGAGGCCGGTGACGAGGATCTCGCCGGAGGTCGGTTCGGTCAGCCCCAGGAGCATGAGGATGGTGGTCGTCTTGCCGGCGCCGTTCTGGCCGAGCAGGCCGAAGATCTCGCCGGCGCGGACCTTCAGGTCGAGATGATCGACGGCGACCAGGTCGCCGTACGCTTTCGTCAGCGCCTTCGTCCGGATGCGCAGCGTCGCGTCGTCATCGCGATCGGCCGACGGGCCCGATCGCGTGGAGAGGTTCTTCCTGCTGACCATCGCGTCGCCCGCCGCTCAGCGACGGCCGTAGCGTCGGAAGACCCACCACATGCCGAGGAAGACCACGACGATCAGCCCGATCCCGATGACGGCCCACTGGAGCGAGGTCTCGACGGTGAACCGGATGTCGGCCGTGGCGCTCGTCGACTGGTCGCCGTTGGCGGTCATCGTCACGACGTAGTCGCCGGCCACGGCGTCGCCGGACGGGACGATATGGGCGGTCACGTTCTGGGTCCCGGCTGCGTCGATGCTCGCCACGGTCGCCGGGTCGAAGGTGACCGTCCAGCCCGTCGGCGGCGTCGACGTGAGCTTCACGTTCGTGACCGGTGCGGTCCCGCCGTTCGTCAGCGTCAGCACGAAGTCCGAGCTCTGTCCGGCGGTGCCGCTCGTGTTGAGCCGCTGGTCGGGCGTCGACATCGACAGGCTGTATGAACCCGTCACGACGACCTGGAGGGTGCCGGGGATCTGGCGGGATCCGGCGGTCGCGACGACCTGGATCGGGTACGAGCCGGCCGCCGTCCCGGTCGGCGATTGGGCGGTGACCGTGATCCCGCTCGTCGCGCCGGCCTTCACGACGGCGCTGGCCGCCTGGGACTGGCCGGTCAGCGTGGCGGTGACAGTCCAGCCGTCGGGGCCCTGGGCGTTGACCGCGAACGTCAGGTCCTCGGCCGACTGGTTCGACAGGGTGAGATTGAAGGAGGCCGACTGGCCGGCCGGGGCCTGGAGGCTCGGAAAGTCCGTCGTGAGGGTGACGTCGCCGGCGGCCGAAGCCTCGACCCGGATCCTCAGCGGCAGGTCTCTCGTTCCCTGGGCCGCGGTCGCCCGCAGCAGCAGGTCGGCGTTGCCGGTCGCGGTCGCTGGAACGGTGACGTCGACGCGCACGTCGGGCGGCGTCGAGCCCCCGGTCTGGACCGCATCGACGACATTCCCGCCGCCGTGGATGAGGGCGGTCCAACCCTGGGGAGCCCCCGTGACGCTGAGTCCGACTCGCTCGGGCGTCGGGGTCGTGATGGTCAGGGCGAACGAGACGGAGGCACCCGGTGCCACGACCACGGATGGATACGGCGTGGTGATTGAGAACGTCGATGCGGCCAGTGCCGCGGGCGCGAACGCGGGCGCGAGGCCCATGGCGGCCACGGCGAAGACGGCCGCGGCCATGGAAACCCGACGTCTTAACGGCTCATGGGAGCGCACCCGACACCTCCGGATCAAACGTTGGGCAGTCCCCGGATCGACGGCGCACGGAACCCTCGATCGCGGGCGTCGGCCGGAGTGTGTCGCGCCGGCCCTCTCGGTTCAACCGCAGCGCGATGAAAGAACGGTTGAGATACGGCAATCCTAGCCGTCCCGACGGTGGGGCGGACGCGCCGCCACGCCCCCGGCGCGACCAGCCCTCCGCCCGCGCTCGTTGTAGCGTACGCAGAGCGGTGGAGATCCCATCCGTGTCGGGATCGGGACGGGGAGCACGTGGACCAGACAGCGCGCGACGGACGGACGACGGGAGCGGACGCAGCGACCGGCGAGCGATATCTCCTGCTCGCGGACATCTCCGGATACACGGGCTTCATGACCGGCGTCGAACAGGAGCACGGGGTCGACTTCAGCGCCGGCATCCCGGCGGCGTATGGCGTCCTGGGAGCACTCCTGAACACGGTCGTCGAGGGCGTCGAACCCGACTTCGAGGTCGTGAAGCTCGAGGGCGATGCCGTCTTCGCCGCCGCGCCGGCAGCTCGGCTGGATGGCGAGGGCGAGCGGGTACTCGAGAGGATCGGGGTCACATACCGGGCCTTCATCGACAGCCGCACCCGGGCCATTCCCGCCAGCGACCACGCCTGCATCGCCTGCCCGGCCGTCGCCCACCTCGACCTCAAGGTTGTCCTCCATCGGGGCCACGTGGTGCGCCAGAACGTCGGATCCGGCAGCGACCTGCTCGGCCCGACGGTGACCGTCGCCCACCGATTGCTCAAGAACACCGTCCGGGATCGGATCGGCTACCGACCCTACCTGTTCCTCACCGACGCGGCGGCGACTGGTCTCGGGCTGCCGAACGTCGGCATCGCCCACGGCGAGGAGTACCCGGACTCGGGACGCATCGAGGGCCGCATCGTCGAGCTCGCCGAACCGGTCCAGGACAGCGTCAGAACATAGGTCGCGCCGCTCGGGGCACACGGCGGCACGACCCCTCGACAGGGTCCATCCACGTAAAGACCGTCCCGGGTTCTCGTGGCTCGTTGGATCTCGTCCAGGACCTTGACCGTCGTTCTCGCCCCGACGCATCATCCCGGAGTCGCTCGCTCGAGCGGGTTCCGGTAGTTGGGCTCCGTCCTCGCCGCGGGGCGTGACGGGCTGAAGGGATCGGCATGTCGGTGATCCGGTTCGGCCGGCGGCTCGCGGCGGTCGTCGCGGCAGCCCTCCTCATCCTGGCGGTCGTCGGTGTCGCTCCTGCGCTCGCGAGGGCACCGAGCTGGAGCCATCGCGACGCGCGCGTCTGCAGTCAGCCGGCAGCGGGCCAGGCCCGGTGCACGGCCCTTGCCCGGGCGTTCTACCAGAGCGGTCGCCTGTACCAGGCCCGGACCGAGGGGGACCTCGCCCGTGCGGCCGCTGCGGCCCAGGCGACCTGGTTCCATGGGCCGGATCTCCGGACCGCCTACGGCATCACCGCGCAGGGTGACCCGTCGGAGGTCGTCGCGATCGTCGACGCCTACGACGACCCCAACGCGTTGGCCAACCTGACGAGGTTTCGGAACGACCAGGGGCTGCCGACGATCCAGAGCTGCACGCCGGCCCAACTCACGGCCGCGAGCAGCCCGTGCTTCACCAAGACGAACCAGGCCGGCGGCACCTCGCCGCTCCCGTCGGCCGACTCGGGCTGGTCCAACGAGATCGACCTCGATCTGCAGATCACCTCGGCTATCTGCCCCAACTGCAGCATCCTCCTCCTTGAGGCGACATCGTCCTCGATCGCGAATCTCGGGACCGCCGTGACGACGGCGTCGAACACTGCCCACGTGCTGGCCATCTCGAACAGCTACGGCATCTCGGGCGACTATCCCGCGAGCGTCGCCCCGGCCTTCGACAATGCCGCCAAGAAGGGCATCGCGGTCACCGCCTCGGCGGGTGATGGAGGCTACGGAGTCCTCTTCCCGGCGTCGGCGACGAACGTCATCGGTGTCGGTGGCACGACACTCTCGGTCGACGCCTCGGGCGCCCGGACCACGGAGACGGCGTGGGCGGGCACCGGAAGTGGGTGTTCGGTGTACAACGCCGCACCCGCATGGCAGAGCATCCCGGGCAACCCGTGCGCCGGCACGAAGGCAGTCTCCGACCTCTCCGCCGATGCCGACCCGAACTCCGGACTCGCGATCTACACGACATACAGCAACACGACCGGGTACTGGGTCTTCGGGGGGACCAGTCTGTCGTCGCCGCTCGTCGCGGCGCTGTACACGATGCAGGGCGGCTACGGACCGTCCCTCCTGGCCGGTCAGTACGCGTGGGCCGCGGGCACGCCGTACTACGACGTCACCTCCGGCTCGAACGGGACCTGTACAAAGTCGGTCCTGTGCACCGCGGGGGTCGGCTGGGACGGTCCGACCGGGCGCGGCAGCATCGCCACCTCGACCGCCCCGCCCGTCCTGACCACGATCACCGTCTCCCCGCCCAGCGCGTCAGTGCAGACGGGCGGGACGCAACAGTTCACCGCGACAGGCAAGGACCAGTTCGGCCAGCCGTTCAACCCGCAGCCGATCACCTGGTCGGTGACCGGTGACAGCACGATCAGCTCGTCAGGGCTGGTCACCGCCGGCGCGACGACCGGCACCTTCACCGTGACCGCGACCAATGGCAGTGTGAACGGCACGGCGAGCGTCACGGTGACGGCTCCGCCGGTCCTCACGACGATCACCGTCGCCCCGGCCAGCGCCTCCGTCCAGACGGGCGGGACGCAACAGTTCACCGCGACAGGCAAGGACCAGTTCGGCCAGCCGTTCAACCCGCAGCCGATCACCTGGACCGTGAACGGCGGGGGCACGATCAGCACGGATGGCCTGTTCACCGCGGGTTCGACCACCGGTGGGCCGTTCACCGTGACCGCATCGAATGGGTCCGTGAACGGCATAGCGAGCGTGACCGTGACGGCGGTGGCCCCGGACTTCTCACTCTCCGTCAGCCCGACCACGCGGTCGGTCAGGCGCGGCGGCACCGCGACCTACACCGTGACGATCGCGCCGGTGAACGGCTTCAACGGGTCCGTCACCCTGAGTCTCAGCGGCCAGCCGTCGGGTTCCACCGTGACCTTCACGCCCAACCCGACCGCCGGCGCCTCGACTTTGACGATCAAGACTCGGTCGACGACCTCGCGGCAGACCTACGCCCTGACCGTCAGGGGCGTGAGCGGAGGTCTGACTCACAGCGCGAGCGCGTCGCTGACCGTGACGAGGTAGTCGGAGCCGACTCGGGGCGGCTCAGGGCTGCCGCGGCGGCCTCGATCCGCCGCGCTGGTCAGGCGCCGGCTGCGGCGAGCGCCTCCGCCCGGGCGGCCTCCCAGCCCATGTGACGGCCCTCGGCCGTCAGGGCGGCCGTCACGGGCTCGCCGAGCGCTGCCGCGGCAGCTCCGAGGAATCGCTCCTTGAGCTCGCCCCACCAGACGACGCCCGAGGTGTCGAAGTCGAGCTCGGCCATCCGATGGGCCGCGGCGGCGCCCAGCCGGACCGCCGCCTCGGGCCGCTCGTCGGCGGCGAGGGCCATGGCGAGAGCCTCCAGCTCGAGGGCTGCCTCCGCAGCGTTCCCGTAGGCGAGGGCGGCCTCCATGCTCTGGCGGTACCAGCCGAGCGCCTCGGGCCCGTCGCCGCGGATCAGCGCGTAGTCGCCCAGGTAGTGGAGGCTGTAGTGGATGTCCCGCGGTGCGTCGAGCTCGCGACCCACCGCCAGCGTTTCCCGGGCGAGCGGGACGCCCATCTCGAAGTCGTTCAGCGGCACGAGCACCTGGCCGAGGGCCACCCGCGCCCGGTTGATCAGCCGCCGGTCGCCGATCCGGCGCATGCAGGTGACGCTTTCTTCCATCGGAGCAAGTGCCCCATCGATGTCGCCGATGAAGAACCGGGCCCAGCCGAGCGCCTCGAGCGCCAGCCCCAGCTCGAGCTCGTCCCCGATGGCGCGCCAGATCTGGATACTCCGGTCCGCGAGCGCCGCCGCCTCGGTCGGATCGCCGGCCCAGTTGGCCGTCATCGCGGCACCGGTCAGCGCCCTGGCCATCACGACGGTGTGCTGGTCGCGCCCGGCGAGCGCATGGGCCAGGTGCGCCCGACCCTCAGATGCGTGCTCGGTATGGAGATACCACAGCCACGACAGCGCTCCAGCCAGGCGCAGCTCGGCGTCCGGGTCGACGGCCCGGGCACGATCGAGGGCCGCCCGGAGGTTGTCGAGGTCGCGCTCCAGGCGCTCGAGCCAGGAGCTCTCGGCTTCGAACCGGGCCGCATAGGCGCGCTCGGCAAGGTCGACGAACCAGCGCAGGTGAGAATCGGCCGTGGCGTCGACCTCGCCGGCGGCCTCCAGCCTCTCGCGGCCATATTGACGAAGGGTCTCGAGGACCGAGTAGCGGACGGTGCCCTGGTCGTCGGCGTCGGCGATCACGAGCGACTTGTCGACGAGCCCGGCGAGCAGGTCGAGGATCATCTCCTCGGCGAGGCGATCCGTCCCGCAGACCACCTCGCAGGCCTCGAGGTCGAAGCCTCCCGCGAAGACGCTCAACCGGCGGAATAGCACTCGCTCCGACTCGGCCAGCAGGTCGTGGCTCCAGTCGACCGTCGCCCGGAGTGTCTGCTGGCGGGGTAGCGCCGTCCGGCTGCCACCAGTGAGTACGCGGAACCTGTCCTCCAGGCGGGCCAGGAGGTCGTCCGGGGCGAGCACCTTCACACGGGCGGCCGCGAGCTCGATGGCCAGCGGCACCCCATCGAGCCGGCGGCAGATATGGCCGACGACATCGGCGTTGTCGTCGGTGAGTGCGAATCCATGACGTTGCGCCTCGGCCCGATCGCAGAATAGCTGCACCGCCTCGAACCGCGCTGCGGACACAGCCGTGTGTGCGCCTGCCCGGTCGGGCGCCGACAGCGATGGCACCCGCCATACGAGCTCTCCGGGCACGCCGAGCGCCTCCCGGCTCGTCGCCAGGACGCGCAGGTCGGCGGCCCGACGAAGCAGCTGGTCGACGAGAGCCGACGCCGCATCCACGAGATGCTCGCAGTTGTCGAGGATCACCAAAGCCGCGCGAGGCTCGAGGTGTTCGCCGAGCGTTTCCGCCACGGCCCGGCCGGGTGTCTCGGTCAGCCCGACCGCCGCCGCAACGGCAGCGGGAACCAGCGACGGGTCGGCGAGCGGCGCGAGGTCGACGAACCAGACACCGTCGGCGAAGTCCTCCAGGAGATCGCTCCCCGCCTGCAGGGCCAGCCGTGTCTTTCCGGCCCCGCCGGCCCCGATGATCGTGACGAGGCGATGCTCGTGCACGAGGTCGGTGACGGTCGCCAGCTCGGCCGCCCGGCCGATGAAGCTCGTCAGCTGCACCGGGAGGTTGTGGCGGAATGCATCGAGGGAGGCGAGGGGCGGGAACGACGCCCGCAGGCCCGGGTGGTCCAGCTGGAAGACCCGCTCCGGGATGGTCAGGTCTCGCAGACGGTGCAGGCCGAGGTCCTGCAGGGATGCCTCGTCCGGCAGCTCGCCCCGGACGAGCGCCGCGGTCGTCGCCGACAGGAGGACCTGCCCGCCGTGGGCGAGCGACCGCAGGCGGGCGCTGCGATTGACGTCCGGACCGCGCACATCCTGCCCGGCCTCCCCCGTGTGGAGCGCCATGCGGACCCTGATCGGCGCGCGCTCGGGCCACGGTTCATCGCCGATCGCCAGCTGGATCGCCAGCGCCGCGGCGACGGCGCCGGTCGCGGTCGGGAAGACCGCGAAGAAGCTGTCCCCTTCGCCGCGCTCGGTGAGGACGTCGCCACCATGCCTCTCGATGTCCCGGGCCAGCAGCGCGTCGTGGCGGGCGAGCGCCGCCCGCATGTCGGACTGGCTTGCGTCCCAGTAGCGGGTCGATCCCTCGATGTCGGTGAGGAGGAACGTCACATTGCCGGTCGGGACCGCCATCGCGGCAGTATGGCCGAGCGCTCGAGTCGTGGATCGCCACCCAGCGGGTCGCCGGCGGCACTCGCTGAGATCCACCCGACGGTCGCGGGCTCCCCGCGTGGAGCCGGTCGCGGAGGTGGGACACTTCCCCGGATGCCAGCTGCTCCGGCGACCGCCTCCCATGGGCTGACACGGTTCGTTCCGATCCTCGCGTGGTCGCGAAGCTACGACCGCCGATGGCTCCGTGGCGACCTGATCGCCGGCGTCGCGGTCGCGGCGATGATCGTCCCCAAGAACCTCGGCTACGCGGGCATCGCCGGCATCCCGGTCGAGAACGGGCTGTATGCCGCCGCCGCGGCCGCGATCCTCTACGCCCTGTTCTGCACGTCTCGGCACATCTCGACCGGCCCGAGCTCGTCGCTCGCAGCCGTCGCCGGCGGCGCGGTCCTGGTGACCGGCCTCGACGGCGACGAGGCGGCCCAGCTCGTGGCGGCGATCGCGATCGCGACCGGGGCGCTGTTCCTGCTGGTCGCCATCCTGAAGCTCGGCTGGCTGGCCAGTTTCCTGTCGAGGGCCGTCGTGACGGGATTCCTTGCGGGTGCCGCGATCGACGTCGTCATCGGCGAACTGCCCAAGCTCACCGGGACGTCGGCCGATGGGGTGAATGCCTGGCAGGAGTTCGCGGCGTGGGTCCGGGGTCTGGGCGATCTCAGCCCGACCACGCTGCTGGTCGGCCTCGTCGCCCTGGCGGTCATCCTCGGGCTACGGTTCGCATCCCCGAGGATCCCGGGTGCGCTGGTCCTCGTCGTCGGCGGCCTCATCGGCTCCGTCCTGTTCGACCTCGGCGCGCGCGGGGTCGCCCTGGTGGGCAGCGTGCCGCGCGGACTGCCGCTTCCCCAGGTGCCGTCGCCCGACGTCGTGTCCCAGAACTTCCCGACGATCGCGATCGCGGCCTTCGCGCTCCTGCTCATCGGGTTCTCACAGACCGCCGGCGATGCCCAGGCGTTCGCCACGAGGCACCGCTATCGAGTCGACCTCGATCAGGAGTCGGTCGCCCAGGGGATGGCGAACCTCGGCGCCGGTCTCTTTCAGGGGATGCCGGTTTCGACCAGCCTCTCGGCGAGCTCGCTGAACGAGTCCGCCGGGGCGAGGACGCCGGTCGCATCGCTGGCGACGGGAGGGATCGTCCTTGCCACGTTGATCCTGCTCGCGCCGCTGTTCTCCGAGCTTCCCAAGGCCGTCCTCGCCGCGATCATCATCGATGCGGTCGTCTTCGGGATGATCGACGTCGCCGAGTTCCGACGGCTCCGGCGGGTGAAGCGCTTCGACTTCTGGATCGCGATCGCGGCGGTCATCGGCGTCCTCTCGGTGGGTGTGCTCCTCGGCGTGATCGTCGGCATCCTGCTGTCCCTGCTGTGGCTCATCCACGTCGCGACCCGACCGTCCATGCCGATCCTGGGCCGAGAAGCCGGGACGCAGGTGTACCGCGATCTCGAAGAGCACCCGGACGACGAGACCGACCCTGGAGTGGTGGTGATCCGTATCGACGGCGGCCTGTTCTTCGCCACTGCCGGGGCGCTGGATGAGCGTGTCCGCACGATCCTCGGCGGACAGCCCGGGCTGCATTCCCTCGTGCTGGACTTCGAGGGCGTGAACTTCGTGGACTCGCAGGGTGCGGCCAAGTTGGGCGACCTCCGCGAGCTGACCGACGCGAATGGCGTCGAGCTGCGGCTCGCTCGCGTGAAACCGGACGTGTCCGACGTGCTGGCGGCGGATGGGCTCATCGACCGGATCGGGCCCGACAGGATCCACGGCAACGTCCACCGAGCGGTCGAGGCCGCGCAGGCCCGACGGCAAACCGCCGTCACGGATCCGCCCACCCCGTAAGGATCGCGGACGGTCGGCTCGCCTAGCCGGGCCTCGTGGCTGCGTGGAGGCGGATCGCACCGGCCACTCCCTTGAGCTCGACCGGGCCGATCTCGCGGAAGGCGACCTCCGCCCCGCCCGAGGCGTCGACCACCTCCTGGCTGACGAGTACCTCGCCGGGTCGGGCGTACTCGGCGATCCGTGACGCGAGATTGACCGTCTGGCCGTAATAGTCGCCCTCCTGGAAGATCAGCGGACCCGCGTGGAGGCCGACATGCGCCGGCGGCAGTCCGGCCTCGGCCATGCTCCCGACCAGCTCGAGGGCGGCGACCACTCCCGGGCCAGGGTTCGGGAAGTGAATCATCACCCCGTCGCCCAGCCACTTCACCGGCCGGCCACCGTGAGCGACCGATGTCCGCTGCACGATCGGGCCGAGTCGCTCGGCGAGCTCGGCCGCTGCCGCGTCGCCGCGCTCCTGGGTCAGCCGCGTATAGCCGGTGATGTCGAGGAAGCACATCGCCGGCGGATGCTCCAGACGGCTGTGCAGCCCCGCCCCGGCCAGGATTGACTCGAGGCCGTTGATGATGTTGGTCGTCCATGCCTTCGTCTGCTGCAGACGGTACATCTCGATGACGGCCCGCTCCGAGAGGACGTTCATTCGGCTGCCGAAGTCTCCTCCCGCGACAACATCCGGCCGCTCTCCGGCCTCTGTCGCCGGCCCCATGACCTCGGAGTTCCACCAGGCGGATTCCGACTCGGCCAGTCGGCGCAGGCTGTCGCCCGTCGCACGCAGCAACCGCCGGATGGCGACCGGGTTGAAGCCCGCAGCGACCTGGAATTCGATGAACTCAGCGTAGGCCAGCTCGCCGTCGCGAACGCGATCTTCGGGCCGTGGAAGGGTGGATCCAGTGGCTTCGCGGATGAGCATCAGGAGCTCGATCGGCACACCCGTCCGCTCGGCCAGCTGCGCGAACGTTGCGCCGCCGAGTGCCGAGAACCGCTCGTAGGAGGGCGCATCGAGGAAATCGAACGTGAACTGCCCGCTCCGCATCGCTGCGCCCAGGTCGTCTGCCGAGATCCCCGCGGCGACCAGGCTTTCGACCAGCCCCGCACGGCGCACGTCGCCCGGTGTGAAGCGCCCCTCGCCGTTCGGCTCGACGATGCCCAACTCGACAAGGCGGGTCAGCTCCTCGGCGCGGAGTCCGGCCCGCTCGGCCGCCTCGTCGATCTCGTACGTCTCCACGAGCCGTACTGTAGCGACGGAGCCCCTGCTGAGGGGCCCCAGACCCGGCGGGTCGCGGGAGGAGCGGGAGAAGGGATTCGCTCCCGCGACATCCTGCATGGGAAGTCCCTGGAGCTGACCGCGCCGCGATGGGCGGTCAGCGCCACTCGACGTTCACGACCTCGATCGGCTCGGACAGGCCCTTGAGCGTCGCGCTTCGGAGAGCGGACGTCCGGTGCGACTCTCCGACCGTGCCGACACTCGCGACGATCTCGCCGGCCCCGCCGAGCGCCGCGATCCGAGCCGCCTCGTGGACGCCCTTGCCGTGGAAGTCGCCGCCGACCTGGGTCGCGTCGGAGGCATGGAGGCCGATCCTGACCGCGGGCGCGAAGCCCTGCGCCGAGCGCTGTTCCGCGAGTCGCCGCTGGATCGCGATCGCGGCCGCCACCGCGAGGTCGGGGGAGTCGAAGCTGACGAAGAACCCGTCGCCGGTCGTGGAGATCTCCTCGCCGCCGTGACCCGTGAACACCTCACGGAGGGCGGTGTTGTGCCAGCGGAGCATCGTCTCCCAGGCCTCGTCACCCAGCGCCTCGACGAGGTTCGTGGAGCCCACGATATCCGTGAACATGAACGTCCGCATGACCCGCCGAGCCGGACCCTCCTTGCCACGCAATTGCCAGGGCAGGAGCTCGGAGACGTCCTCAAGGATGACGGCGGCGGTAGGGCACGAGAACGCCGCGGCGCGGAGCTGCTCCTCGTCGATGCTGTCGGCGTCGAGGACGTCGCTCTTGCCGTAGTCTCCGGCCAGCCAGTCGAACGCGGTCGGAGCGAGGGTGATGCAGTTGCCGGCCCCGATGCACTTGTGGCGGTCGATGCGTGCCCGGATGGCCATCAGTGCGACCCCACGGCGGCGAGCCCGCGGAATGCCAGTGACGTCGCCTCGGCACGGCTGGAGGTCCCGATCCTGGCGAACAGGCGCGTCAGGCGCTGGGCCACGTCCTCTTCGGCGACCTCGAGCTCGGAGGCGATCTCGGCGTTCGTCCGTCCCTCGGTGAGGAGCCGCAGCATCTGGCGCTCGCCGTCGTCCAGAAGGGCGCCCGACTCCGCCGACGCCCCGGTCCCGGCGACGGGTGCGTCCATCGGACCGGCCAGCGCCACGAGCTCACGGCCGACGGGTCCGGTGAGCCATCGCACGCGGACCGTCTCGTCGGCGGTGCCCTGCGCGATCCTCGACAGCGTGACCTGGAGGAAGTCGCGGACGAATGCCTGCGTCTCGGGTGGTGCCCCGGCGAAGACCGCGCGAGCCGCCGGGATGACGATCTCCAGGCTGGCATCCTCGTGGAGCCCGGCCTGGAGGGCTCCGAAGGCGGCGCCGGCGGCGGTCGCGGCGCCCTCGATGTCGCCGCGCGCGAGCGCGACCGTGGCCAGCGCGGCATCGGCCTGCGCGCCCCACGGCGCATGCCCCGGCAGCAGCGGCACGAGCTCCTTGACCTGGGCCGCCGAACGCTCGACGAGCTCGATGAGCGCCTGGTCGGGCGCGCCCCCATCGGGCGCCGAGCCATCGGACCCGCCCCTTCCGACGATCCGGGCCGCCTCGATCGCCAGGCGCGCCAGGGCCTCGCACCGCGCCGAGGCACGTCCGCTCTCAGTGGCGAGTGCGACGGCGCGCTCGAGGTGCCGGCGCATGCCCTCCACGTCGCCCGCACCCGCCCTCGCCATCCCGCGCCAGGTCTCGAGCTGCCGCGACCGCGTGCGGGACGGGGCCGTGGATGCGGCGGTGGCAGCGAGGCCGATCCAGCGCTCCGCCCCGTCGACGTCGCCGAGCTCGAGCAGGCTCATCGCCACGCCACCGGCGGCAAGGAACTCGATCGACCGGTCGCCCTGCAGCCGGGCCGCCCGATGGGCATCCTCGCCCCGCGAGATGGCGAGGTCGGGCACCAGCTTGGCGCGCGAGTACACCTGCACCCCGAACAGCATCTGGAGCTCGAGCCGTGCCCGCTCGCTCTCCGTGACCAGCTCGGACAGGCGGCTCGTCACCCGCCGGATCTCCTCGAGGTGCTGGGCCGAATTCGCCAGGTGCATCACCGGCGAGTACTGGGCGTAGGCCATCGCGATCACCGTCGACATGACGCCGGTGCGATCGCCGAGCCGTTCGAAGATGCCGAGCGCGCGCTCGAGGACGGTCGTCGCCTCCACGAACAGCGGGCCGACCGGTGTGGCCAGGACCTGGGTCGCGAACTCGCCGCCCGGCGGGAATGCGGCGAGCACCTCGAACCCGTGACCCGACAGCATCTCGCCGGCGAACCACACCCGCCCCCGCGAGAAGTCGATCATCCCGATCTCGCGTAGAGCGGCGGCGAGGCTCGCGGTCGTCCCCGAGGCGCTCGGCGAGCTCGATGGCGCGCCGATACGCCTCCTCGGCCCCGTCCAGGTCCACTTCGACGGGCGTTCCCCCGAACGATTCGCCGAGTGGACTCCGGAGCAGCGCCTGGCCGAGCTCGAGTGTCGCCCGGAGCTCGAGTGGAGCGTCGCCACGCTCCGCCGCGCGGACGCGGACCCGACGGGCCAGCTCGGCGGCGGCGTCCTCATCGTGGCTCGCGCGGAGCGCGGAGGCGCGCCGCAGCTGGACGTCGAGTTCGATCGCCGGATCGCGCATCGCCTCGGCCAGGGCGGCGAGCTCGGTGAGGCCGTCGAGTCGATCGCCGGTCCGGCGCAGGACGGCGAATGCGTCGTCGCGGACCGTGAGCAGCGTCCGCCGGTCGGCCGGAGACGAGACGACGACCAACGCCTGCTCGACGAGGCGCAGCGCCTCCTCGGGTGCGTTGGAGGCGAGAGCGGCCGCCGCGGCGTCGA
The DNA here is from genome assembly GCA_963745405.1 of uncultured Chloroflexia bacterium. GTDB lineage: Bacteria > Chloroflexota > Limnocylindria > Limnocylindrales > CSP1-4 > C-114. Next base: position 1,790,983 of record CAVUWY010000002.1, read on the forward strand.
TCGAGAACCGGCCCGCCCGGGCGGTGTCGCCGGCCGCCAGCGCATGCTGGGCGAGCATCGGCAGCCCGGCAGGGGCCGGGTCGCCGCCGTCCAGAAGGAGGTCGACCACCGCTGCGTGGATCTGCCGCCGGCGGGCCGCCGACGACAGGCTCGCGGCGAACTCGCGGACCTGCTCGTGGGTGAAGGTGTAATCGGCGGGCTCGCCGGGGGCCTGCTGGAGCAGGAGCCCCGCCGTGACCGCGGGCGCGAGCTCGTCGGCGAGCGCGTCGTCGCCGTCGTCCAGCCGCGCTCGGATCGCCCGCAGGTCCCGAAGACTGAAGCTGCGACCGAGGATGGCCGCGTCGCCGAGCGCCGCCCGGGTCGGGGCGGGGAGGCGTGCCGCGCGCCGGTCGATGAGCGTTCGCACCGCGGATGGCACGAGCCGCGCCGCGCCGCGACCCAGACGCCACTCCCCGTCGACCTGCTGGAGCGTCCCGGCGTCGCGATGGGTACGCGCGAGCTCCTCGACGATGAACGGCACGCCCTCGGACTGGGCGTGCATGACAGCCGCCGACGCGGTCTCGACCGGGCCGCCGAGGACCCGCCTCAGGAGCTCCGCGGTCTCGAACGAGCCGAACCGCCCGGGCCGCAGCCGGCGGACGAGGCCCATCCGCTCCATGTCTGCCACGAAGTTGACGGCCTCCGTGACGGACGCGAATTCGTCCGGCCGGATCGTCAGAAGCAGGAAGATCGGCCGATCGGCATCGCTCCGGACGACATAGCGGAGGAGCCGGAGCGTGTCGTCGTCGGCCCACTGGACGTCGTCGATGAGGAGTGCCAACGGCCGGATCTCGGCAAGCATCGAGGTCGCGGTGCCCGACAGGTCGAACGCCCGCAGGAGCTTGGCGTCCGGCGAGAGGCTCTCGAATCCGGGCTCGTCACGCCCGGAGATCGCGTCGACGACCCGCCGGACCGCGGCCTCTGCCGGAGTCCCAGCGGCGGTGTCGCGGATCGCGGCCGACGCGAACAGGCTCCGCGCGACCAGGAACGGCCCGCGGATCTCCTCGTCGGCGGTGATCGCGACACACGTGAACCCGGCCGCCGATGCGAGCTCGGCCGAGGCGAGCAGGAGCCGCGTCTTGCCGATGCCAGGCTCGCCCTCCAGGGTGACCGCTGCCAGGCGGCCGGAAGCTTCCCGCAACTCTTGTGCGATCGCGTCGAGCTCTGTACCTCGGCCGATGACCGCACCGCTCGCCCGGCGCAGCTGCACAGCGAGCGAGCACTGCGGCCCGACGAGTGGGTCGAGGGCACCGCCGTCGACCCCCCGGAGCGGCGTGCCATGCGCAGCGGACGGCGGATCGCTCAGCATCTTCGGATTATGGACGCAGCAGCGCTCGAACCGAGATCGCGGGACGGAGCCGTCGGGCCGATGCGGCAGAGACGCGGCGAGCCGCGCCCTCCTCCCTCATCGCGCAGCGAGGAGCAGGTCGGCGTACTTCTCGAGCGATCGGGCCACCTTGGCCAGCGGTTCCATCAGGGCCAACGTGCACAGCTCGCCGCACCGGACGGCGAACGCGGCCGCGTCCCGCAGCCGCTCCTCCATCAGCACCCATGCCGCCTCCCGGTGCGGCAGCAGGTAGTCGACCGCGTAGAAGAGCTCGAACCCCGGGCCGGCGGTCACGCCCGGCATGTCCGGCCCGACGGGCAGCGTCGTGACGATGGCCCCGAGCGGCTTGATCACCGTGTACATCAGTCCGACTGACACGTCGGCCAGGACCGCCGAGCTGCTCCGGTGACTCATCGGTGTTGGCGAAGTAGCGCGACAGGAGCTGCAGCAGGACCTCGTAGGCCACGTTGAGCAGGTCCATGGCGCGTGTCGTCCCGGGATCGGTGATGAGCGGCACGGCCACACCCGTGGCCTGTGGCCGGACGTTGGCCGCCACGACCGGCCGGGCGGGCTCGAAGTCCGGGTCCGCCCGCTTGATCTCGAGGTACTCGTCGAGGACGCCCAGGAGGCGCCCGAAGTGGGCGTCACGCCACTCGCCGCGCGCTCCCTCGCCCTGCTCGACGATCGTGTCGATCGCCTGCCGCGCCGACGCCAGGTCGGTGACCGCGACGAGCTCCGGCCAGCGGAAGTGCTCCTCGGTCGCCTGGGCACTCGTCGGGCCGATGAACAGGCGCTCCGGGCCGAGGCGCTCCGCCAGGTGCTCGAGGCCGGCCTGGATCGACCGGTAGAGCTGGCCGATCGTGTCGAACTCCTGCAGGTGCGGGACGATCTCGTCGTGCTCGTCGTGGGGCAGCGCCATGGCCTGCTCGATCGCCTCGAACCCCTCGGCGTCCTCGATGTCCATCCCCTCGGGCCGCTCGAGGAAGGCGAAATGGCGCAGCGCAGCTTCGCCGAACGGCAGCAGCTCGATCCGGACCCCGGCCGGGTAGCTGTACGCCGGCATCGGAAAGTTCGGACGCGCGAGGCGGGGGGCTGCACCGACGGCCGTCAGCAGGTTCTGCACGAGCGCGAGGTGGAGCATCTCCTGCTCGCCGATCGCCAGGAGCGTCTTGCGCCAGCGGTCGACGGCGGCAAGCGACTCGGGCGTCAGTCCCTCGTCGACCTTCTGCTTGAGCGAGAACGCCGCGAACAGGTACTGGAGCATGATCAGGTGCTCGAGCTCGGCGGCCTTCCCGAGCGTGTAGATCAGCGCCTCGCGGTGCTCGAGGCCGCCGCCATGGCTGTCGCCCTTCCCCCGGCGGACGGCGAGGACGCTGGCCAGCGGACCATGCGGGTCGGTCGACGGGTCCTCGATCACGGGACGCTTTCCTCCGATGCTCGGGTCAGCTGGGCCCATCGCCATGATCCGTTTGCGGCATGTCTGGTCACTGCTCCGTCCCCTCGTAGCCGGCCGGGTCGGGAACGTAGAGGCGGTCGTCCAGGTAACACCATCGCCAGTCCTCGTCCGGTTCCGCGGTCCGGATCACGGGATGGCCGGTCTCATGGAAGTGGGCCGCGGCATGCCGGTTGGGGCTGTTGTTGCAGCAACTCGTCCGCCCGCACGCCAGGCACTGGCGCAGGTGCACCCAGGTGGCACCGATCTCGATGCACGCGGGGCAGACGTCGAGCGGCGGGTCGAGCGGTACTTCCGTCTCGAAATGGTCACAGAACTGCGTCACGTGACGAACATCTCCGGCGAGGCGACGCCGGGCGCGCATATCGGCCTGGCGGGCATCTCGTTACTCGCGACACATCCTGACATGGTCATCGCAGTGACACGAGCGTAAAGTCCCGAGCGCATCGCGTCTTGTTACGGTGTCGCGGCGCCATGACGCTCGAAGGCCGGCCAGATGACTCACGGAGGCACTCCATTGCCCGCAGTCGAGGTCATCGGTCTCGCTGGGCATAGCGGCCGACGCGACCCCGGCTGCTCTCGGGCCATCACGACACAGGGGGGCTCCCGCCTCAGCTAGCCCAGGGCCGCCACCGCGGCCCGCTCGATGGCGAGTCCCCTGGCGTGGCGGGCGAAGAATGCCTCGAACCCCGCGACGTCACGTGGATCAGGCCTGAGGGCCGGGCCGATGCGCGCGGCGATGCGCTCGTCCAGGAAGTCGGGCAGCGACTGCCCGGCGTCGGCGTGGAGCATGTAGGCGGCCAGCACGGCCATGCCCCAGGCTCCGCCTTCACCGGCGGTGGTGGGAATGCTGACCGGGACGCCCAGGGCCGCAGCCATCATCCGCTGCCCTGTGTCGCCGCCCTTGAACAGCCCACCGTGGCCGCGGATCTCCTCGATGACCACGCCTTCCTGCGCCGTCAGGATGTCCATGCCGGTCCGCATCGCGCACAGCGACGCGTAGTACATGGCCCGGACGAAGTTCTCCAGGGTGAACCGGCTGTCCTGGCTCCGGGCGAACAGCGGCCGGCCCTCGGCGAACTCCGTGACGTGCTCACCCGAGACGTAGTTGATGGAGAGCAGCCCGCCTGCATCCGGATCCCCCTCGATCGCGAGCGGCAGGATCCTGTCGTAGACGTCCTCGAGCCGCACCTCGGTGCCGAGCGCCTTCGCCACCTGCCCGAACAGGGCGATCCAGGCGTCGAGGTCGGAGGAACCATTGTTGGCGTGGGCCATCGCCACCGGCTTGCCGTCGGGCGTGACGACGATGTCGATCTCCCGGTGGACGCGCGCCAGACTCCTCTCGAGCACGACCATCGCGAACACCGAGGTTCCTGCGGAGACGTTCCCCGAACGCGGTCGCACCGCGTTGGTGGCGACCATGCCGGTGCCGGCATCCCCCTCGGGAGGACATAGCGGGATGTCGGCCTGGAGCGATCCCGCAGCGTCGAGCAGCTTCGCGCCTCTGGCGCTGAGTCTTCCGGCCGCGCGGCCGGCGGGCAGGACGGCGGGCAGGATGTCGCGGAGCCGCCAGCCCAGATCGTGCGGCGCGATCAGAGCGTCGAATCGCGCCATACGCGCCATGTCCCAGTCACGGGTGTCCGGATCGATCGGGAACATGCCCGACGCCTCGCCGACGCCCATCTCGTGCTCGCCGGTCAGCATCCAGTGGACGTAGCCGGCGAGCGTGGTGAGGTGAGCGATCCGCGGCACGTGCGCCTGCTCATCGAGGATCGACTGGTACAGATGGGCGATGCTCCACCGCTGCGGAACGGCGAAGTCGAGGAGTGGAGTCAGCTCTGCGCAGGCGGTGCCGGTGATGTTGTTCCGCCACGTGCGGAACGGCGTGAGCAGCTGGTTGTCGGCGTCGAGGGCGAGGTACCCGTGCATCATCCCGCTGACACCCATCGCCGCGACGGTCGTCAGCTCCACCGAGTAGCGGGCACGGACGTCCTTGACGAGGGATGCATAGCAGGCAGCAAGGCCGCTCCAGGTGTCCGCCATATCGTACGTCCAGAGGCCGTCCCTGAGCCTGTTCTCCCAGCCGGACCAGCCTGAGGCCAGCGGCGTCGTGTCGGGGGTGATGAGCGATGCCTTGATGCGGGTCGAGCCGAGCTCGATCCCGAGGATGGCCTCACCCGACCTGATCAGCTGAGCCGCGCCACGCGGTGCCTGGTTCACCTGCTCCTCCTCGGCCGCCTGCCCGCGCTGCGACCTTGGGCCGCCTGCGTCAGCCGGTCGTGCCCGCCTGCGTCAGCCGGTCGTGTCGCCTGCGTCAGCCCGTCGCGTCGCCTGGCCGTAATACGCGGCAGGTCCGTGCTTCCGACTGAAGTGGCGCTCGACGAGCGCCTCGTCGATCGCCGTCGCGTTGGCGTCGAGCGCCAGCGTCCGCTGAGCCATCGCCGAGACCGTCTCGAGGGCGACAGCATTTGCAACCGCGTCCGTCGCGTCAGCCCCCCAGGTGAAGGGACCGTGCGAGCGGACGAGGACGGCCGGCATCTCGAGCGGCGACAGACCGAGGGACTCGAGCGTCTCGATGAGAACGGCGCCGGTATCCGCTTCGTACGTCTCCGCGAGCTCTTCTCGCGTGAGCGGTCTTGTCACGGGAATGGGCCCGTGGAAGTGGTCGGCATGGGTCGTGCCGAGACAAGGTATCGGCCGGCCAGCCTGGGCCCACGCCGTCGCCCAGGACGAATGGGTATGCACGACGCCTCCGATCTCCGCGTAGCGTCGGTAGAGCGCGAGATGGGTCGGCGTGTCGGACGACGGTCGATAGGCATCCCGCTCCGATGCGCCGGAGCCGAGCTCGACGGCGACCATGTCGGCCGGGCGCAGTCTCTCGTATGGCACGCCGCTTGGTTTGATCACCATGAGCCCGGTCGCCCGATCGACGCCGCTCGCGTTGCCGAATGACAGCGTGACGAGCCCGGCCGCGACGAGGGACTGGTTGGCTGCCCACACCTCCTCCCTCAGCTCGTCCAGGCTCATGACACAAGCCCGTCCTCCTGACGCGGGTGCACGGACGCCCGCTCCCCGTCCTTCGGAGCCGCGGCAGTGGACCGTCGGATCACGAGCGTCGGCGGGAAGACCCGGACCGTCGATCGCCCGTGTCGGCGCGTCGTCGGACGGCCCGGGCCAGTTCCGGAGGCCGCTGGGCCGCTGCCGGAGCCAGCCCGGCCGGTACCCGGGACAGCCGAGCCGCCACCCGAGTCCGGCCCGGCGATGTCGCCGTCACCCTCCCAGCCATCGGCCTCAATGCCATCCGAGCCGATCGCGAGGGCGATCGCCTCCGCGGCCATCGCCGCGATCGGCATCCGGATCGTCGTCAGGTCGGGCACGGTAGACCTCGCCATGAGGATGTCGTCGAAACCGACCACGGACAGCTCGTCGGGCACCTTCACCCCACGGATGAGGGCTCCTCGGAGGACACCGATGGCCAGGACGTCCGTCGAGGCGACGATCGCCGTCGGTCTTGGCCTGACGCGCAGGAGCGCTCCCAGCGCGGCCTCGCCCGCTTCGGCCGTGTTGGCCACGTGCTGAACGTAGCCCGACGGGATCTCGTCCAGGACCTCCGATACCGCCTCCGTATAGGCGGCCTGGCGCTCGCGGATGTCGCCAAGGGGTCGGCCGCCGATGAAGGCGATCCGTCGGTGGGCCAGCCCGACGAGGTGCTCGACCGCGAGACGGGTCCCGAGCCGGTTGTCGACCTGGACGCCGGGAATGAGATCGAGCCGTGTGCCCTGCCACATCGCCACCACCGGAACGTGGCTGTCTCGAAGATCGGCGAGGAGGCGAGGCTGGTCGCCCATGTCGCCGAGGAGGAGGATCCCATCGCATTGGCGCGCCTCGAGGACCGCGGCCAGCTCGTACGCCTCCGTCGCCCGGGCGTGGGCTAGGCCGAGCACGATGTTGTAGCCGCGGTCCCGTGCCGCCGTCGAAACGGCCTCCACGGCGCCCGCGAAGAACGGGTCCGTGATGTCGCGGACGATCGCGCCCAGGAGCATCGTGGGGGCGCCGCGGAGCGCGCGGGCGAGGGGGTTCGGACGGTAGCCGAGGTCTCGGGCGACAGCGAGCACCCTCTCGCGTGTCTCCTGGGCGATCGGTACGGCGAGGGGCGCGTTGTTGAGGATCCTCGACACCGTGCTCCGCGAGACACCGGTCGCGATCGCGACGTCCTTCATCGTCACCGCACGGATGCGCACGGCCGGTTCGCGTGGCCCAGTCCGCCCGCCGACGACGGCCGGCTGGTCGTGGGGATCGGCCGCGGCTCTCATCGCGTGGTCAATACTCGAACCGGCGCCGGAGCAGAGCGTGGATCGAGACCGAGATCAGGACGACCGCGCCGTACACCAGGGTGGGGTAGTAGTCGCTCAGGCCGACAGCGACGAGACCGGCCTGGATCCCACCGATCATGAACGCGCCCAGAGCGGTCCCCAGCACGCTGCCGCGTCCGCCGAAGACCGACGTCCCGCCGACGAAGACCGCGGCCAGCGTCGGGAGGAGATAGCCGTCGCCCATCGATGGGTAGTAGTTGACGACCTGGAGGCTGTTGAGGACGCCGGCGAACGCCGCCGCGAGCCCGACCAGGACGAACAACGTGATCCGGGTCCGACGGATGGGGATGCCCATCAGCGCAGCGGCCTGGGCGTTGTCGCCGGTGACGTAAGCGTTCTGTCCGAGGCGGTGACGATTCAGCAGGACCCACGTGCCGACGGCCAGGAGGACGAACCAGTAGAACTCCATCGGCACGCCGAACAGCCTGCCGACCATGAGGTCGAAGACGGGCGACGTCTGGGCCGTGACCAGGGGGTACTGCCGTCCGCCGACCAGGACGAGGGCGATGCCACGGAAGAGGAACTGCGTGCCGATGGTCACCACCAGGGCGGGGATGCCGATGTAGGTGACGAGGGCACCGTTGAAGAGTCCGCACAGGACACCCATACCGAGCGCGGCGGCGATCCCCAGCTCCACGCTGCCGGTCGCCTGCCACGCTTCGACGAAGCCGACCATCCCGAGGGACATCGTGGCCGGGAACGAGAGGTCCATGTCCCCGGCGACGATCACCATGGTCAGCGGCATCGCGATGATCGCGAAGAAGGGCGTGGTCTGGGCGAACGACTGGTAGATCGGGAAGTCCAGGAAGGTCCTGGGTGCGAGGACCACGAACGTCGCCCACAACAGGAGGAAGGCGGTGATGATTCCGATCTGGGAGGCCCACGGGGTGAGGCGCGTGCCGACGGCGCTTCGCCGCGAGCTGGTGGCCGTCGACTCGGCACTCATGCCGCGCCCCCGGCAGACCCTGCGGCCGCCGCGCCGCCGGCCGGATCGGCTGCCGCGCCGGGCGTTCGATATCGATCGGCTTCCGTGTACGTTCCGGTGGAGGCGACCTCGCGCATGATGTTCATGAGCTCTTCGAGCGAGTAACGGCGGGTCGGGAACTCGCCGGCGATCCGGCCGCGGTCGATGACCACGATCCGATCCGCCACGGAGTAGACGTGGAAGATGTTGTGGTCGATGAAGACGGCCGACCTGCCCGCGGCACGAATGCCCTCGACGAAATGGAGGAGCTTCTCGGTCTCCCTGAGGGACAGACCCATCGTCGGTTCGTCCAGGATGATGATGTCGGCCTGGAAATGCAGGGCCCGAACGATCGCGAGGCCCTGTCGCTCGCCCCCGGACAGGCCGCGGACGCTCGTGTCGGCGGTCAAGGCAGCCGACGTGAAGCCCATCGACTCGCCCATAAGGGCCTCTGTCGTCCGTCGCATCTCACCGACGCGCAGGAAGCCCAGGCGGTCGGCCAGGGGCCGGCCCATGAAGATGTTCCGCCAGAGCGCCAGCTGCTCGGCGAGAGCGCGCTCCTGGTAGACGGTTTCCACGCCGAGGGCCCGCGCCTTCGGGACGGTGAGTCCTTCGACGCGCTGGCCCCCGAACAGGATCTCGCCTCGGTCCGGCTGATGAACGCCGGTGATGATCTTGATGAGGGTCGACTTTCCGGCGCCGTTGTCGCCCAGGAGGCCCACCACCTCGCCTGCCCCAAGCCGGAAGTCGATGTCCTCGAGGACCCGTACGCCGCCGAAGGACTTGGACACCTGGCGCAGCTCGAGGCGAAGCTCGGCGTCGGACGAGGGCTGGCGGGCGCGATCACGCCCGCCAGCCGCCTGGCCACTCGCGAGGCCAGGAGTCGTCGTCACTACCGGATCTGCTGCGTTACGAGCGGCGCGATCGCGTCCACATTGGACTTGTCGATGAAGCCGCCGCCCGTGTTGATGAACAGGCCACTGAAGCCGTACTTCTTGGTGAGGCACAGCTGCTGGACTGCCATGTAGCCCTGAAGATACTGCTGCTGGTCGATCACCAGGCTGATGTAGCCGTCCTTGATGCCCTGGACCGTCGAGGCCGAGGCGTCGAAGCCGGCCATGTACTTGCTGCCGGGCGCGAGGTTGGCGGCCTTCATGTAGGTCGGGATGGTCGATGTCAGGTTGCCGTGATCGATGAACATCGCCTTGACGTCGGGATGCGATGAGACGTACCCGGTGAAGGTCGCGGTCCCGGCCGCCGGATCCTTGTTGGTCGCGTCGTCGATCTCTTGGTAGTCGACGGTGAGACCCGCCGCCTTGAGCGCGTCGACGATGCCCTTGGTCCGCTCGCCGCGGCCGGCCTGAGCAGCCAGGCCCCAAACGAAGGCTCGGTCACCCGACTTCAATCCACCACGAGCGATCGCCTCGTTGGCAAGCGCCGCACCGGCGTCATGAAGGACCGCACCGACGTAACCGAGGCCCTGCGTCGCATACGTCTGTTCGGCGGTCTGAAGTTCGGTGTTCATGACGGTGACGAGGATGCCCTGATCCCGCGCCTGCTTGATGAGCGGGTCGAAGGCGGCGTCACCTGGGTGGCCCATGACGGCGATGCCGTCAGGCTTGGTAGCCATGGCCTGGGTGAACTGGGTGATCATCTTGTTCGGATCCCAGTCGGACCACTGGTAGGTCACGTTCGGCCCGAGTGCAGCCTGGGCGGCCTTGGCACCGTTGTAGACGACCGTCTCGAATCCACCGCCCTGCGTGCCGCCGGGGAAGAACACGAGATTCACCCCGGAGCAGAATGCCCCACCCGTGGACGCGCCGCCGGGCGCCGCGCCCGAGGCGGCCGGCGCTGGCGTCGACGATGAACTACATGCGCCCAACACGACGACCAGGGTGGTCATGACGACCGCCAGCCCCCGGCGTCGAACCGTCTGTCTGAACATCCTCAATCCTCCGAGCATCTGGTGGCGCCTTTCCTTCAGGCGCCTGATGACGTAGCCCTCCCCTCCGGTCCGAGTCCTCGCAGTCGCCGAACCTCCCTTCTTTCATCGTCGGTATCGAGGTCTGAATCGCGGCTCGATGTCCGCGTGGCCGTCCCTCGTTGCTCTCGGCGCCGAGGGTCTGGCCGAACGATGGCTCACTCGTGATCTCTTACCCGCGCGCGAGCTGGTAGTACCCCTGGTTCCAGCGCAACTCCTTCTTGATGTCGGCGGCGGTCGTTTCCTCGCCGATCGCGATCAGCTCGATGCCGGTCATCTCGGCGAAATCCTCGAGGTGCGTCCTGCTGAGTGCCGTGCTCAGGCTCGTGTGATGAGGGCCGCCGGCGAGAAGCCACGCCTCGGCTGCGACCTTGAGGCCCGGCCTGGGCTCCCAGAGCGCGCGGGCGACCGGCAGGCGCGGCAGGTCCTCGGGTGGCTCGACGACTTCGACCTCGTTGAGCACGAGCCGGAACCGGTCGCCGAGATCGAGGAGACCTATCACGACGGCCGGTCCCGGTCGGGCGGTGAAGACGAGGCGGACGGGGTCCGATCGATGGCCGATCGACAGCGGATGGATCTCGCACGAGGGCCATCCGCCCGCGATCGATGGGCATACTTCGAGCATGTGAGCCCCGAGGACCTGCGGCCGGCCCGGGACGAGGTGGTAGGTGTAGTCCTCCATGAACGACGTCCCGCCGGGCAGGCCGGTCGCCATGACCTTCATCGCCCGGACGAGAAGGGCGGTCTTCCAGTCGCCCTCCGCGCCGAAGCCATAGCCGTCGGCCATCAACCGCTGGGCAGCGATCCCGGGCAGCTGGACCAGGTCGCCGAGGTCCTCGAAGGTGTCTGTGAACGCTCCGAAGGCGCCAGCCTCCAGGAATGACCGAAGGCCCAGCTCGATCCGGGCGGCTTCCCGGAGCGCCGAGCGGCGTTCGCCGTCGGGCCGAAGCGACGGGGCCATGTCGTAGCTCGCGTCATACTCGTCGACGAGCCGGTCGACGTCGGCGACGTTGGTTGCGTGCACGGCCTCAGCCAGGTCGCCGAGTCCGTAGCCGTCGACCCGGACGCCGAGCCGGATCTGCGCTTCGACCTTGTCGCCCTCGGTCACGGCGACCTGCCGCATGTTGTCCCCGAAGCGGGCGAGGCGGAGCTGCTGGAGCTCGTGAACGCCGGCTGCGGCCCGCGCCCAGGCGGCGATGCGGTCGACGACGTCAGGGTCGCTCCAGTGGCCGACGACGGTCGTCCGGCTACGCCGCAGCCGGCTCTCGACGTAGCCGAACTCGCGATCCCCGTGGGCCGACTGGTTGAGATTCATGAAGTCCATGTCGATCTCGGCCCAGGGAAGGTCGCGGTTGTGCTGGGTATGCAGGTGGAGCAACGGCTTCTGAAGAGCGATAAGGCCCGGGATCCACATCCGGGCCGGCGAGAAGGTGTGCATCCAGGCGATCACGCCGATGCAATCAGGGGCGGCCGTCGCCTCGAGGAGGATCGCGCGGATCGCCTCCAGGGTCGTGACGACCGGACAGGCCACGACACGGACCGGGATGGCCTCGGAGTCGTCGAGGGCTCGGGAGATCTCGGTCGCGTGCTCGGCCACTTCGTGCAGTGCGTCGTCGCCGTACAGCGATTGGCTGCCGGTGACGAACCACACTTCGCGCCCCGCCAGGACGTTCATGCGACTCCTTCGCCGCCGCGACGATCGTCCCCCACCTGCCGACACCGTTACTCACCGGCTGGCCTACATCGAGCTCGTGGCCTGCCGGTATCGGAGCACACGTGGTGCGGCAATCGAGTGTATGCACTCGTGTGCACGCATGTCAAGACCCGCCGCGAAGCCCCACATGGCGATGCCACGTTTCTAGTCCAGCAAGCAGTCGCCGTGCCAGTCACGCGAGGCTGACTTGGCGAGGGTGTCGTCACGGGACGGGTGACCGGCGACGGGGTCGCCTCCGCACACAGGATTACTCGACGACTTCCCGTATCTCGGCATGCCGCACGCAGGGCGGTCTGAGGCGCCGGAAGGGCAAGTCCTCGGACCGACTGAGTGTTGTGGCAGCCCCATCAGCCTCCCGAAGTGCCTGGTATGCGGCAGGCAGAGTGTCGCGCTGAGCGCGGGAGGGGAAGGTGGAGCGGGAGACGGGATTCGAACCCGCGACATTCTGCTTGGGAAGCAGACACTCTGCCAGCTGAGTTACTCCCGCTCGGGAGGTGCCGAGTCTAGCGCACGCCGCCGATCGGGCTCAACCGAACCGGCCAGGGTCAGCACGAGCGAGGGGCCGAATCGCGCTCGATTACTACCGCGACTGACCCCCTGCATCCTGGTCGGCTGGTGGGAGGGTGATCGTCGGCAGGGCCGCCTCGAAGGCGGCCAGCATCGACGGCTGACAGGAGATCCAGAGCGCCCAACCTCCCGCGTCGGTCGCGATGAAGTACTGGACGTGGACGATGTCCTGGGAGGCGGGGTCACCCATCTCGATCCGGAGTGCATCGCCGACCGGAAGGTTCAGCCGGGTCATCGTCCGGATCACGCTGCCTGAAGCCACCGGATCGAGGCCCAGACGCCAGGCGCCGAGCTCCATCCCGTCATGCGCCGCCACGGTGGCCCCCTTCCTGCTCTTTATCGGAACCGTATGTAGGTCGCCCATCATCGCGCTTCTTGGCGGCCCTGCCGTATCCATACCTCTGGCGCCGACTCCGGCGCCTCGGCCGTGCCGGCTCCGTCCTCACCGCCCCCGGTCCGCCTCGCTGCCGATCCCGCCGCCGCCTCACGGCCGAGCACCGCCTCCATGCGCGCGACGAACGGCTTCGCGCCGATGGCGGCGAACCGCGCCCGGGCCCCGAGGCCCGGCCGACCGGACGCGGGCACGGACGGTTGGCGGCGGACGATCTCATTCCTCCAGGCATCCTGAGTCGCGCCAAGCACTCGACTCGCGCGTCTCGGCGGGCGGTCGAACCCCGACATCCTGCCTTGACGGCAGGATGTCGGCTCCTCGGAGCCGCGCACGTTCAGTAGAACTTCGCATCAGATGGGTCGCGGGTTCGAATCCCTCCGGGCGGGCCATCCAAACCCGCGCTTCTGCCGAGTCGACCAGGGGCAGGCATGCATCCCGGGCGAGCGTCGCGGAGACGTCGCCGTCACGCACTCGGACCGGTGCAAACAGGTTCTGCGCGACCGCGATCAGCCTCCGCGCCATGCCGCTCGTGCCGGACGGGATCGTCCGGCGGGCCGGACAACTCAGGGACCGGGCTCGTTACCAGCGCCGGTCGGCGCCTCGGCCGCGGCCGCGACCGCCGCCTCCGGCGGCAGCGCGCGCCCCTCGGCCCACGCGGTCGCGAGGTCGCGCTCGTCGAGCGCCTCCCGAAGCCGCAGGACGGCCGCGTCGTACTCGGCACGTTCCATCGCGGTCATCGGTGCCCCCGCTGCCTCGCGCAAGGCCTCGGCCGCACCGAACAGGCGTGCCGCCCGGACCGCGTCGCCCCTCGCCTGGGCGAGGAACGCGAACGACTCGAGCTGGTTGGCGACCGCGCCGCGGTTCCCCGTTCGCTGCCACCCCCGAATCGACCCGCGGTACTCGGCCTCGGCCTCGTCGGCTCGGCCCTCGCGTCGGAGGGCGTGGCCGAGCTCGCTCTGGGCCGAGAGCGCGAACCTGTGGTCGCCGACGGACTCGAATTGGGCATAGGAAGCTCGAAAGAACCCCTGCGCCTCGGAGGGCCGGCCGGCCATGATGGCGAGACGGCCGCGGACCTGGTTGAGATAGGCGAGCTCCTGGGGGTTGCCTGACCGCTCGGCCGCGGCAACCGCCCGCTGGAGAGCCTCCTCTGTCGAGGCAGGGTCGTGCCGAGCCTCGATCATCGCGATCTCCGACTCGAGGCGGCCGAGGCGCCCCCAGTCCCCGAGGCTGGCGGCGATGGCCCGCGCCTCCTCGGCGGCCGGTCGCCAGTCCTCCGCGAGACCGCCCGGGAAACGGGCGTCCGCGCGGTAGAGCCACACGGAGAGTGCGTCCAGGAGCGCGGTGGGATCGCCCGACTCGCGCGCCGCGGCGAGAGCCTCGTCGCCGAGCGCCACCGCCTCCTCGAAGCGGCCGCCCATCGAGACCAGGTTCCCGGCTCCGGCGAGGCCGCGGGCGATGAGGCTCGCCCTGGCCCGGACAGCTGGTGCCGACTCGGCCGCGGGGAGAGCCCGCACACGGGCCACCGACTCGAGGAAGCGGTCGTATCCCTCCGAGCCCATCGTGCGGGAGGCCCAATAGCGGAACAGCCCGACGCAGATCTCGAGGCCCGCCTCGGGGCGGTTCTCCACCGCCCAGTCGAGCGCCGAGCGCACATTGTCGATCTCCGCGTCGAGACGCACCAGCCAGCGGGGTGACTCCGGTCCCCCGAGCCCCCGGTCGGCGTCGTGCGCGAGACGGACGACCATGACGAGGTGGCGATCGCGGAGCGCGACTGTCTCGCCGCTCTCCGTGAGCCGGTCGGCCGCGTACTGGCGGATCGTCTCGAGCATCCGGTAGCGGGTAGTGCCGGCGTGGTCGGCGACCACGAGCGAGCGGTCGACGAGGCGGCCCAAGCCGTCGATCGCGGCGAACCTCGTCGCCGCCGAGACGGCGCCCGCGCCATCCCCGGCCCCGAACGCGACCTCGGCCGCAGCTTGGAGCGTCCAGCCGCCGGCGAACACCGCGAGGCGCCGCAGGAGGGTGCGATCGGCGTCTTCGAGGAGGTCCCAGCTCCAGTCGATCAGTGCCTGCAGCGTTCGCTGCCGGGGAACCGCCGTCCGCCGACCGCCCGTCAGGAGGCGGAACCGGTCCCCGAGGCCCTGGGCGATCTCATCGACCGAGAGGACATTGACGCGGGCCGCCGCGAGCTCGAGGGCTAGGGGGATCCCGTCGAGCCGCCGGCAGATCTCGACGACCCCCCGAACAGTTGAGGCATCCAGTGCGAACGACGGCAGCGTCGCGGTCGCCCGATCCACGAACAGCCGGACGGCCTCGGACCGATCGGCGCGCTCGACCTCCGCGTCGTCGATCGTCGCGGGGCCGTCATGCCCGTCGCCGAGCTCCGGGAGCGCCAGCGATGGCACCGCGAAGACGGCCTCGCCCTCGACACCGAGCGGCTCGCGGCTCGTGGCGAGCACCCGCAAGGCGGGACAGGCGCCGAGCAGGCGGTCAGCCGCGTCGGCAGCGGCGTCGATGAGGTGCTCACAGTTGTCGAGGAGCAGGAGGAGCTCCTTGGAGCGCAGGTAGTCGACGGCCATGTCGATGGGGGCCTGCCCCGGCTGCGGCTGGACCCCGAGGGCCCGGCCGATCTCGGAGGCCACGAGCTCGCGGTCGCTCACGGGCGCCAGCTCGACGAGCCAGGCGCCGTCGCGGAACCGATCGAGGGCGTTCGCCGCGGCCTGCACCTCGAGACGGGTCTTGCCGGTGCCGCCTACGCCGACGAGTGTCACGAGGCGTCCGCCCGCGAGCAACCGCGCGACGTCGGCCAGCTCCCGGTCGCGCCCCACGAACGACGTCGCCTGAACCCGGAGGTTCGTCGGATGCTCCGAGGCCGTGCGCAGCGCCGGGTACTCGCGACGCAGGCCAGGAGCGGCGAGCTGGAAGACGTGCTCGGGTCGGTCCAGGTCGCGCAGCCCGTGCTCGCCCAGATCGACGAGCTCGCAGCCCGGCGGGAGACCGCCCGCAACGAGCGCCGCAGTCGCGCCTGAGACGAGCACCTGGTCGCCGTGTCCGATCGCGAGCAGGCGCGCCAGCCGGTTAAGCGTGGGCCCGAAGAAGTCGTCGTCCCGGACCTCGGCGCTGCCGGAGTGGAGCGCCATCCGCACGCGCAGGCGGCCTGTGTCCGGCCATTCGTGCCCGCCGAGCGCCCGCTGGCCCTCGATGGCGGCCGCCACCGCAGACTCGGCGTGGTCGAAGGCGACGAGCAGCCCGTCCCCGGTCGTCTTGAAGACGGCGCCGCCGGCCTCCTCGACTGCCGAGCGGAGCAGCGCGTCGTGGGCCGCGAGGGCGACGACCATCGCGTCGGGCCGGTGCTCCCACAGGCGCGTGCTCCCCTCGATGTCGGTCATCAGGAAGGTCGCGGTTCGGGACTCGCCGGATCGGGACACGACGTCAGGGTACGCGCCCGGCTGAGGGTACCGGCCGGCCCGCTCAGCCGGCCGCGCGGCGGCGTCCAGGCGAGAGGGGCGCGACACGGTCGGTTTGGGGCGCCCGGTGGGGACGCGAAGTCCTCGTCCGCTTGGGGCGCGCCCGACGGAAGACCACGCGCCAAGGTCCTTCCGAATGGGCGGCCCTCGCTCTCGACATCCTGCTGGCCACGCTGACTCTCACCTCCGGGGTATCGTTGTCGACCCATGAGCGGATCCGCATTCGCCGCTTCGATTCTCGGCTGGCACGACTTCTTCCTCGCCACCGCGGGTGCCTCCGCCGCTCTGCTCGGTCTCCTCTTCGTTGGCGTCTCGATCAACCTGGCCACCATCGCCACCGCCGAGCGGATCGACCTGCGCGCGCGAGCGAGGCTTGCGTTCGCGAACCTCCTCTATGTCTTGGGTATCTCGCTCCTGATGCTCATCCCCGATCCCGAACCCCACGGCATCGGGGCTGGGATCGCCGCGATCGCGGGCCTCGGGCTCGTGCGGGTCGGGCGCGGCTTCGCGGCCGTGGCCCGAACCGGCGGGAGCCTTCGCGATCGGCTGCCGGCGCTGCGGCGGATGGGCTGGACGATCGCCGGCGGACTCATCCTCCTCTTCGTCGCGTTCGCCTACTTCGCGAACGCGGACGCGAAGAGCACGGTCCTGCTCATGGCGGCGATCCTCATCCTGCTCATCGGGGCGGCGGACGTGTCGTGGGAGATGCTCGTCCTCGTCAGCGACGATCGCGAACGCGCCTGACGAGCCAAAGGGGGTGGGAATCGACGGCCCGGTCCGCTCGAACCTCAGACCGATCCCGTCCCACATCCTGCCCGCAGAGCGGAATGTCCGGCCTGAGCGCGACGAGCGATTACGGCGGCATTCTTCCTTGTGGGTAGAACGTCGACTACTGAGACTGAGTCTCGGGACTCCTACGCGCGTGCATCTGGGTCACCGACATGGGGTCGCCGCGCGAAGCGCACTCTGACTGGATCTTCCACGTCGGTCGCGCGGCGAGATCATTGTCGGTGTCAGTGGTTCGCGCCCTCCTGCACGTGTGCGCGAGGAGCCCGTAAGCCGTTCGATGCCGAAGGAATGGGCCGACAGGTACCGGGGGCAGTTCGAGCTGGACGTCCGTGATTCAGCGGACGGGCATCTCTCCGGAGCCGAGGAGCCCGACGACTGCCGCGACGGCATCGTCGAGCTTCATCGGGAGCCGGATGGTCCGCAGTCCATCGAGCGAGGCGGCGGATAGCGGGCCACCGACGAGGCAGATCGGCGGTCTGGGCGACACCCTGAGCGCGTCGACCACGGCGCCGGCTGCGACGACATCGGAAGGGGTGACGACACCCAGGACAACGATCGGCGCCGCGGTCTCCCGGACGGTCCGGAGCCAGCTCTCGAGCGGCACATTCGCACCGAGATACAGCACGTGGAGTCCGGCCCTCCGGGCGGCCACCGCGAAGGCGAATGCCCCGATCTCGTGGTGACCTTCGGGAGGCAGACCGACGATCACCCGTGGCAACCGATCGCCGACTCCTGCGGCATCGTAGAAGCGCGCCAACCTGCGCCGGACAGTCTCGCTCGCAGCGTGTTCAGCGCCGACATCGATCTCGTCCTGGGCCCAGGCGATGCCGATCGCCCGCAGGGCAGGGGACACGAGGCCCTCGATGGCTAGCTCAAATCGGTGGGACGCGAAGCTCTCGTCGAGGATCCGCTCCATGGCCGGAACGTCCAGCTCGTGCGCCGCCGCGAGGAACGACTGCACGAGGGCCGCCGCGCGATCATCCTCCGGCACTCCAGTAACGAGGCCTACATCGGCATCGCTCCCGACCCGGCCGCCGCTCAACGCTCCGAGGTCGGCCCCGGGCTCGAGCACCCGCTGGGCCGCTTGGCTCGGCTGCCAGCCCTCATCGGCAACCAGTCGGCGCATCGCCGCGAGGCGGGCGATCGACTCGTCGTCGTAGAGCCGGTAGCCGGCCGGGGTGCGGCTCGGTTGGACGACGCCGTAGCGACGCTCCCAGACCCGGATGATCGGGACGCTGAGGCCGGTGCGGGCCGCGGCTTGCCTGATGGTGTACATGGTTTGTCCAATATAGCAGGCAGGACAAGCCTTGACGAACCATCAACACGGCTGGTATTGTTCGGCTCACCCTGGACAAAGGGTGAACAGCACGCCCGATCGATGGCTCTCTGCCACCTCGCTCGCAAGAGGAGTCCCCGTCCGTGGATCGCCGATCCGACACGTCCTTGCCGTTCGACACATCAGCGCTGGTCGATGCCTGCCTGGAGCTGTCGATCGTCGGGAGCTTCAGCCGGGCCGGCATCGCGATGCGGCGTCGCCTGTTCCACTGGGCCGCTCTCCCCGATGGTGCGCTTGACGGACGGACCGTCCTTGTCACCGGGCCGACCTCGGGCCTGGGCCGTGCGGCGTCGGACGCCCTCGCGGCACTCGGGGCGCGAGTCATCCTCGTCGGCCGGAACGAGGATCGACTGGCGGCCGTCCGCGATGCCCTCGTGGCCGTCCACGGCGAGGACCGCTTCTCGATCGTCGTGGCCGACATGGGCTCGCTTGGGTCTGTCTGCGCCGCCGTAGGACATGTCCTCGAGACGGAGTCGCGGCTCGACGTCCTGATCGACAACGCGGGCGCGATCTATCCCGAGCGGATCGACGGGCCGGACGGGATCGAGGCAACGCTGGTGACGCTCGTCGTGGGGCCTTTCGCGCTCGTGTCGGGGCTCCTGCCACTGCTCCAGCGTACCGAGGGTTCGCGGGTGATCGCCGTGACCTCGGGTGGTATGTATTTCCAGGGCGTCGACTTCGATGACCTCCAGTCGACCGCTGAGCCGTACTCCGGCCCGCGGGCCTACGCCCAAGCCAAGCGGATGCAAGTCGCACTCGTCCGCGAGTGGGCGCGCCGCCTCGGGCCGTCCGGGCTCGACTCGGGTATCGCGGTCAACGCGATGCACCCGGGCTGGGCCGACACGCCCGGGCTGGCCGAGGCGTTGCCCACATTCCATCGACTGATGAGTCCACTCCTCCGGAGCCCGTCCGAAGGCATCGACACGCTCGTCTGGCTGGCGGCCGCGACGGAAAGCCGCCAGCGGAGCGGCGGCCTGTTTCTCGATCGCCGACTTCGACCATTCGATCGTATCCCGCACACCCGGCTCTCGGCTGACGATCGTCGCCGGCTCTGGGACGTCGTGGTGGCGATGTCCGGGGCGCCCGATCCATTGCCGCAGCTTCCGTATCGGAGACCCGCATGACCAGGCTCAGGGAACAGATCCGGACCTCGCTGGGGCCGGAAGCGGCGTTCGCGTACGTCGCGGACTTCGCCAACTCGACGCACTGGGACCCCGGGGTCGCGACATCCAGACGGATCGACGACGGACAGGTCGGTGTCGGGGCTCGCTTTGAACTCGGTGTTCGTCTGGGCGGACGGGTCGCGTTGATGGAATACGGGATCTCCGCTTTCGAGCCGTCGGCCCGCGTCGTCCTCGTCGGCGAAGGGTCGGGTATCTCGGCCGTGGACGAGATCCGCTTCTCGCCGGACGGGACGGGCACCCTGATCGACTACACCGCCGACATCCGCCTCGGTGGCGCGTTGCGGCTCGTCCAGCCGTTCCTCGGCCGGGCGTTCGCGAAGGTCGGTCGAGACGCCCTGACGGGGATGCAGCGCACGCTCGATGCACGCGCGGGCGCCCCGAAGGGCCAGCTCGGCAAGGATCGGATATGAAGGTCGCCATCGTCGGAGCCGGGGTCAGCGGCCTGACCGCCGCCTACGCCCTGCGCCAGGACCACGCCATCCGGCTCTTCGAGGCAGACGCCGTTGTCGGCGGTCACGTCAAGACGGTTCCCGTCCAGGCGCCGACCGGACCCCTGCCCGTGGACATCGGCTTCATCGTCTTCAACGAACGAACGTACCCGCGCTTCACCAGCCTCCTCGCCGAGCTCGGCGCGGAGACGCAGCCGAGCGACATGTCCCTCGGCTCCGCCTGTCATGCCTGTAACGCGGAGTTCAGCTCGCGGGGCTTCCGCGGCTTCTTCGCCCGCCCGGACGCGCTCGGCCGGCCGGCGCACTGGCGGATGATCGCGGACATCGTGCGGTTCTACCGCGACGCACGCGAGCGGATCGATCGGCAGGCGCCATCCCGGGAGACTCTGGGCGACTTCCTCGACGATCGCGGGTTTGGGTCAGGCTTCCGTGAGCACTTCATCGTGCCCATCACCTCGGCCGTCTGGTCGACGGCACCGGACCGGATCCTCGACTTCCCGATCGACTACCTGCTCCACTTCCTCGACAACCATGGTCTGATCGGAGTCGGCAACACGCTCCAGTGGCGGACGGTCCGCGGCGGTTCGATGGAGTACGTGAAGCGCATCGTCGCGCTCCTCCCCGACGGAGCCGTACGGTCGGGCGCCCCGGTCGTGAGCGTCCGGCGCGACGGAACGGGAGTCACGATCCGCACCCAGGCCGGCTCGGCCGAGCGGTTCGACGCGGTCGTCATGGCGTCCCATGCCGACGACGCGCTGGCGGTGCTCCACGACGCGGACGAGCGTGAACGGGATGTTCTCGGTGCCTTCGAGTACTCGACCAACCAGGTCGTGCTCCATACGGACCGCCGGCTCATGCCGCATCGCGCCAACGCCTGGGCGTCCTGGAATGTCGATCAGGCAGATTGTCGGCGACGCGGCGATGCGCTCACGATGACCTATCACATGAACCGGCTCCAATCGTTGCCGGGCCCGGTTCAGTACCTCGCGTCGGTGAACCCCGGCGACCGGGTGGCGCCGGAACGCGTGATCGTTGAGCGCGCCTTCAGCCACCCGCTGTACACGTTCCAGACCCTCGACGCCCAGGTGGCCCTTCGCGGCCTCCAGGGCCGGCGACAGACCTACTACGCCGGGGCCCACCTGGGCTACGGGTTCCATGAGGACGGCTGTCGATCCGGGTTCGAGGTGGCCGAACTGCTCTCGCCGGTCGCTCGGGAGCGTGCAGCGTGAGGTCGCACCTGCTCGAGGGGAAGGTGCGCCACCGTCGCGTACGTCCGTTCGTGTACACGCTCGAGCACGATGTCTTCTACGTCGCGCTCGATCTCGACGAGCTGGACGAGGTCCCGCAACGGGTCGGGCTCATCGGGCGCAATCGGCCGAATCTCCTGTCGTTCCGAGACGGCGATCACCTCGACCCGCCGGCGGTCGATCTCCGTGAGGCCGTGCGGGAGCATCTGCGGGCCGAAGGGGTCGACCCTGACGGCTGGCGGATCACCCTCATCGCGAACCTCCGTGTTCTCGGCTACGTCTTCAACCCGGCCAGCTTCTACCTGTGTCGGAACACGTCGGGCGAGCTCCAGGTCGTCATCGTGGAAGTGCACAACACGCACCACGAACGCCACCTGTACACCCTCCGTCGCCCGGCGGACGGGCCCGACTTCGTGGCCTCGATGGACAAGGACTTCTACGTCTCGCCGTTCATCGAGATGGTCGGGCGCTACACGGTCCGGGTCAGGGACGAGCCGGCCCGCCTGCGGATCTCGATCAACGAGGACCAGGACGAGGGTCTCCTCCTGCACACGAGCATCGATCTCACCCGCCGGCCCCTGAGCGACCGCACCGTCGCCCGGATGCTCGTCCGGCACCCGTTCATCACCCAGAAGACCATCGGTCTCATCCACTGGCACGCACTGCGCCTCTGGCGACGCGGCGCCCCTTTTCTCAGGCACGGAGCGGCAGCACGATGACCACACGAACAGCTGCGGGGCAAACCCCAGCGATCATGGACACGATCCTTGCCAACGCCGCCTGGCGAGTGGGACGAACCGCGGCTGCCCGGATGCGCATCGGCTGTCTGACCGTCGTCCTGCCCGATGGGTCCCGCGAGGTCTTCGGCGACCCGTCGTCGGCCGAGCGGGGCGAGATCCAGATTCACGACAACGCGGCGCTCGTGCGGATGCTGGTCGGTGGCGAGACCGGGGGCGGCGAGGCCTACATGGATGGCCTGTGGTCCAGCCCGGATCTCGCCGCGCTCTTGCGGGTGGCTGCGCTCAACCGCGAAGCACTGGCGCTGTCGGCTGGCTGGTGGCGCGCGCCCGCCCAGCTCCGGCGAACGTTCGCCCATCGGCTGCGGCGCAACACGCGGCGCCAGAGCCAACGCAACATCGCTGCGCACTACGATCTGGGCAACGACTTCTACCGGCTCTTCCTGGACGAGACGATGACCTACTCGAGTGCTGTCTTCGCCTCGCCGGACCAGTCGCTGGCCGATGCCCAGCGCAACAAGTACAGGCTCGTCGCGGAAGGGGCCGGCCTCACCCAGCGCGACCACGTTCTCGAGATCGGGACCGGCTGGGGTGGGTTCGCAATGTACGCGGCCGGCGTGATCGGCTGCCGGGTCACCTCCATCACGATCTCGCGCGAGCAGTTCCACCTTGCCCGCGAGCGCGTCCGGGAGGCCGGACTCGACGACCTCGTGGACGTCCAGCTTCGCGACTATCGCGAGATCAGCGGCCCCTACGACGCGATCGTGTCGATCGAGATGCTCGAAGCGGTGGGCGCGGAGTACTTCGAGACGTTCTTCCGGATCTGCGACGCCGCGCTCGTCCCAGGCGGGCGTATGAGCCTCCAGTCGATCACGTTCCCGGACGCCGCCTATGAGACACAGCGCCGGGGCGCCAACTGGATCCAGACCTACATCTTTCCTGGCGGCCTGTGCCCCTCGCTGGCGGTCATCGAACGAGCCACCCGGGACACCCGTCTGCGTATTCGGAGCGTCACGGACATCGGCCCCGACTACACGCGCACGCTGCGTGCCTGGCGAACCCGGTTCATGGACAAGATCGAGGCCGTCCGGCGGATGGGCTACGACGAACGATTCGTGCGGATGTGGGAGTACTACCTGGCCCTGAGTGAGGCCGGTTTCGCCACCGGGATCAGCCAGGACCTGCAGATCGTCTTCCAGAAGCGGCGCGGGACGGTGTAGGGGACCGTCGCGATGATGACCCGCCGCTTCCCGATCCACCTCGGCCGGAGGTCGAGATTCGTCCTCCTGCTGTTCGGTGTCCGGCCGTCCAACGTCTACGTCGTCCTCGGCGACGACGAGCTCGATGCGCATTTCGGCTTCTTCCGATTCCGGACACCAACGAGCAACCTCGCCTCCTGGCGGATCGAAGGCCCGTGGCGCTGGATCACCGCGATCGGCGTCCGCCTCAGCGTCCGCCAGCACGACCTGACCTTCGGTGGTACGAATTGGGGAGGCGTTCGGGTCGACTTCAAGGAAGCTGTCCCGACGTGGGGGATCCGTGTCTCGGCCCTCTACCTGACGGTCGATGACCTCGAGGGCTTTGCTGCCGCCTTGTTCAAGCGAGGGCTCCCCGGCACCGACACGAGAAGGCCGGCGCGCCTGTCACCACCGGCCATGCCAAACGCAGGCCAGGACGACACCCTGGCTTACGAAGCTGACCGAGACCCTCAGGCAATCGTTTCGTGACGCAAGCATCGGCGCCCGATCCGACGCCGGCGGTCGGCCACCAACGCTAAGGAGTACGAGGGGCCATGGCGAGCACTCCACGAGCCGACGGCCACGCGATGGATCGCTCGGGGCGCGGTCGTTGGATCGGCCTCGCGATGCTGAGTATCGGCGTCGCGATGATCATCGTCGACGTCACGATCGTGAACGTCGCGATCCCCTCGATCATCCGCGACCTGAACCTCGACTCGACGCAGGCCGAGTGGATCAACACGATCTACGCCCTGGTCTTCGCGGCCCTGCTCATCACCCTGGGCCGGCTCGGGGACGTCCTCGGGCGCCGCCGGATGTATCTGACCGGCCTCCTCGTGTTCATCGGTGCGTCGATGCTCGCCGGCCTGTCCCCGAGCGGTGGCGTCCTGATCCTCGCCAGGATGCTCCAGGGTGTCGGCGGCGCGATGATCCTGCCGTCGACCCAGGCGATCCTCAACGCGAACTTCCAGGGCCGCGATCGTGCGATCGCCTTCGGCATCTGGGGGTCCGTGATCGGCGGCATGGCGGCGGTCGGACCGCTTCTCGGCGGGTTCCTCACCACCTATCTGTCCTGGCGATGGGCCTTCTTCATCAACCTGCCCATCGGATTGCTCGCGGTGTGGGGGACCCGGCGGTATATCGGCGAGTCGAAGGACCCGGAGGCGCGACGCGGCTTCGACCTCCCGGGATTCGCGCTGATCACGGCCGGGCTCGGGGCGGTCATCTATGGGCTCATCGAGGGCCGCCAATACGGATGGTGGACGCCGAACCCGCGACACCCGTTCGAGATCGCCGGCTGGACCTGGCCGTTCACGCAGATTTCGGTGATCCCCTTCATCCTCGCGTTCGGGGTCCTCTCGCTCGTCATCTTTGCGATCGTCGAGACGCGACGGCGCAACGCCGGCAAGTTCTTCCTGTTCGACTTCACGCTGTGGCGCTACCGAGGCTTCCGCTACGGCAACCTTGCGGGCACGATCGTTTCGCTTGGCGAATTCGGGCTGCTCTTCGCGCTGCCGCTGTTCCTCCAGGGCGTCCTCGGCTACACGGCCTTCGAGACCGGCCTCGTATTCCTCTCCCTCGCGATCGGGGCTTTCGTCGCCGCACCCCTCGCGGCGACGTTCGCGCGTCGCTACGGGCCCCGGTGGGTCGTGACGACCGGGATGGTGCTCGAGGCCGTCGGGATCCTGGCGGTCACCCTCCTCATCTCGACGACGCTCGACGGGTTGATGCTCTTCATCCCGCTCTTCGTGTACGGCATCGGCGTCGGCTTCGCGACAGCGCAGTTGACGAGCATCGTGCTCTCGGACGTGCCCATCGAGCGATCGGGGATCGCATCTGGCGCGAATTCGACGCTTCGCCAGGTCGGGTCGGCGCTCGGGATCGCGATCCTCGGGACGGTGCTCTTCAGTGTGTTGGTGAACCAGTCGAGCGATCAGTTCGCGTCGGTCCCGCCGCCGGCGGGTCTGCCGCCGGCCGTCGCCACGCAGATCGGCGACTTCGTGGCGACGGCGCTTGACGAGTCGGCCGGACAGGCCATCGGCCCGCTGCGCGACGATCCGGCCGCGGTGACCGCGTATGTAGACCTGCCACCTGCGGTGTCCGGCTTCCTGACCAGTCCGGTGGCGAAGAGCGCGCTCGCGCCATACGTGGCGATCGCGGAGCAGTCCTTCGTGGACGCGACGAAAGCCGCGGGGTTCGTGGCAACCGGGTTCGTCATCGTTGGCGTGATCTTCTCGCTCCTCCTGCCCCAGACAAAGCCCAGGACGACCGGGCAACGGGACGCGGAGCCAGCGGGCACCGCCGCAGCCGGGTCCGCCTGATCCAGCCTGCGGTCCCGTCGATCGACGCTGACTTCCGGGCCGGCGCGGGACCCAAGGGCAATCGCCTGACCATCGCCAACACCCGGGCGTACGCCAGCGCGAGGATGGCACTCCCGTACCTCCGGCGCCCCAGTGTGGTGCGGGAGCGACGACGCGGTGTCGGGCCGTTGCGCCTTTTCGGACCGAGTCGTTCGGCCCGTACGGCGGTTGGCGCCAGCGATAGTCTTGGGGGTATCCGTCCAAGCTCCGGTTCGCTGTTACTCGCGTCGCGACCCCTCCCGCGCGAACCACGAGATGTGGACCGCCCAGATCGTCGCGGGCAACGCCCTGCTCCTCGGCGCCTGCCGCGTCGTCGCGACCCGCCGCTCGCGGAGTCGACCCAGACGGCTGCTTGAACACGCCCGGCCCGTAGGCTCGGCCGGTCAGCCGGAGACAGGAGGAACCACGCCATGAAGTGGGTCACGCGCGAGCATCCGACGACCGACCGGATCGCCTGTCCCTGGCTCATCCGGAAGTACATCGACACTGATGCTGAGATCGTCTACGTGCCCCGCGATGAGGTACTCGCGTACGCCGAGCGGGAGGGCGCGGTCAGCTTCGACGCACCCGATGCGCGATACACCCACCGCGACGGGAAGTGCTCGTTCGAGACGCTCGTCGAGGAATATCACATCGACGACCCCGCCATCGCCCTCCTTGCTCGGGTCGTCCACGGCGCAGATGTACCGGAGGACGCCGACGCGACGCCCGAGTCGCGGGGCCTGCTGGCGATCGCCGGCGGGTTCGCATTGCTTGGCCTCGATGACCAGCGCCAGCTCAAGCTCGAACTCCCCGTCTATGACGCCCTCTACGCATGGGCTCGTCAGCAAGTCGGCGCGGGACGATGACGGGCCGATAGTGGGGGGCGCCGCTCCGATGGATGAGGTTGCCGCGCGCACGTCCCGCGACGTTGGTCTGCTGTTCGCGACCCGCATCCTGCGGATGTTCGGGTATGGCTTCCTCGCCATCGTCCTCGTCCTGTACCTGACGGCGCTCGGCCTCTCGGGCGGCGAGGTCGGCCTGCTCCTTGCCCTCACCCTGCTCGGAGACGCCGCCGTCTCCCTGTGGCTCACGACCCACGCCGACCGGATCGGGCGCCGTCGAGTGCTCGTCGCCGGGGCGTGCCTCATGGTCACGGCCGGCCTCGCGTTCGTCGCCACGCCGGTCTTCATCGTGCTGCTCGTGGCGGCCACGATCGGCGTCATCAGCCCGAGCGGCAACGAGGTCGGCCCCTTCCTCGCCGTCGAGCAGGCCTCGCTCAGTCAGCTGGTCACGCCGGAGAGCAGGACCAACGTCTTCGCCTGGTACCAGCTCGCCGGCTCGTTCGCGACGGCGGCCGGAGCCCTCGCAGCAGGTGCCGCCGCCCAGCTGGCGATCGGCAGGGGCACCACCCCGGTCGAGGCCTATCGCATGGTCATCGTCGGCTACGCGATCGTGGGCATCGCCCTGACGGTGTTGTTCGCCCGCGTCTCGCTACGGATCGAGGTGCCTCCGCGGGACGTGCTCGACGAACCGATCCGGACGCGCCTTGGCCTTCATCGCTCGCAGGCTGTGGTGCTGCGTCTCTCGGCGCTGTTCGCGCTCGACGCCTTCGCCGGCGGGTTCGTGATCATGAGCTTCATCGCGTTCTGGTTCCAGGAGCGATTCGGACTCGATCCGGCGACACTCGGCGCGCTTATCTTCGGAGCCAATCTGCTGGCGGGCCTGTCGGCCCTGGCGGCCGCGCCCATCGCGCGGCGGATCGGACTCGTCCGGACGATGGTCTTCACCCATCTCCCCTCGAACGTGCTGCTCATGCTCGTGCCGTTCATGCCGACCCTGCCGCTCGCCGCCGGTCTGTTGCTCATTCGTTTCAGCATCAGCCAGATGGACGTCCCGACCCGCCAGTCGTACACGATCGCGATCGTCGACGAGGACGAACGGTCGGCGGCGGCCGGTGTGACCGGGATCGCCCGGAGCCTCGGCGTGGCGGCCGCCCCCCTCGTCGCGGGTCCGCTCTACCTCAGCGTCGCGCTCACCGGGGCGCCGTTCGTGATCGCCGGCGGTCTCAAGGTCGTCTACGACCTGCTCCTGTACCGCCGGTTCCGGAAGGTCCGGCCGCCCGAGGAGGCCGGAGTGGGCGACGGTGGTGCGGGCTGAGTCGCCGCGTCGACATCCTCCCCGCACGGTGACCCAGCCCTGGATCTGGTGTCTCCCAGGCTACCGGACTGCGGATCGTTCTCTCCGTGGTATTCGATCAACTCCTCGGATGGATCGACTCGCCTCTCGCGAGCATCTCGACGAACGTCTCGATCTTCCGCGCGCGAGCGGCATCGGTCTTCAGATGGTGAAGGCGATAGGCGAGCGCGTAGCGGTTCCGCGCGTCGAGGGTCCGGAACGTCGTGAGCGCGTCCGGCCGCGCTTCGATCGCCCGCAGGAGATCGGTCGGAAACTCCATCGCGGCGGACCCGTCGTATGCCCGGGCCCAGCGCCCGTCGGCCTTGGCCAGATCGATCTGAGCCTGGCCCGGCGGCCGCATCCTGCCCTCCGCTGTCAGGCGGTGCACGTGCTCCCGATTGCGGGTGCTCCAGCGACTGTTCCTCGTTCGCGGTGTGTACCGCTGCAGGAAACTCGTCTCGTCGAACGGCTTCCTGATGCCGTCTATCCAGCCCCAGCAGAGAGCTTGGTCGAGCGACTCCGCATCAGTGACGGATGGCAGCCCGGATCCTTTCTTGTGAAGCTTGACCCAGAGCTCGGCTGCGGTGGCATGGTTCTGGACGTACCACTCCTCGAGCGCGGCCCGATCGACGAACTCGCGGACCGCGTCCTGATCCACGACGAAGGGGGGCATCTAGCCATCCGCTCCGGCGCGGAGCGCCTTGTCAAGCCGCCGTCGCCACGAGCCCACGATCATCACCTTCGGCGCCCAGGATTCGCGCTTCGCTACGTCGAACTGTTCGGCGGTGAGGATGCCGGCGCAAAGTCCGTTTGGACCTTCGACCGCCGCCCCCACATCTTGCCTGCGGGGCAGAAGCGCCGGATCTTCGGAGCTGCGCACTCGTAGGGCAACTTCGGATCGGCCACGCAGTGGTGGGCTGACTTCGTCCTCCCTTATTTGCCCTCGATCGCGTGCCGTGCCGCGTAGGCGGCAAGGAAGACCCGGACGGCCTCGTCAGCAACGTGATCGAGGTCCACGTCTCCGATCGCCGACTCGACATCAAGGAACATGCCTCGGTCGAGCGGCCAGCCAAGGATCAGCCACGCGAACTGGTGCGCGGCAAGGACCGGATCGTCGAGCGTGAGCCGCCCCTCGTCTCGCAGTTCATCGAGGAGGTCGGCCAGGGCGTCGTAGACGCGGCCGGGCACCGTCTCGAAGTAGGTGCGCGCTACATCCGGGAACCTGGCCGCCTCGCCGATCACCAGGCGGCGTAGGCGCAGGACTTCTGGCCGGATGACAAAGCGGACGTATCGACGCGCGAGCAACCGAAGCGCACCTTCGAGGTCTTCGCGGGCCGGGACGCGCGTGTTCTCGATCGCGACGGCGAACGCATCCACCCGATCGGCGTTGCCGAGCACGAGGTCGGCGAAGAGTTCCTCCTTGCTGGCGAAGTGCGTGTAGATGGTTTGCTTCGACACTCCAGCCGCCGCGGCGATCTCGTCCATGGTCGTGCCCTGGTAACCCTTCTCGAGGAAGAGCGTGGCCGCTGACTCGCGTATCGGGCCGCCGCTCGCGAGGCGGCCGGCCCGCTTCCGACGCTTGGGGGCCACCCCCGCGGTCACCCCGGATGTGGTTGGGTCGATCGCCGGATCGTAGGAGAGCATCGTCGCACCTGCCCCACCGCGGGGCTGGCGATGGAGGTCTCGCACCGGGGCCCGACATGTCCACCCCACCTCGTTGTCACCTCCTCAACGTCCTGCCTGCGCGGCAGACACTTCGCCAGCTGGCCGGCGCCCGGGTGGCTCCGATCAGAACAGTGTCGGGATGTACTTCAGGGGCCGGTCCGGTTCCTTGTATCCTGCCGGCTCCCTGCCGCTTTGGCAGCTTGACGTCGCGAGGTTCGAGGGGCGCGTACGGCACCTGGGTCAGTAGATGGCTGATGATGTTGAGCCGTCCCCGCTTCTTGTCGTCCGTGTGCGCGATGTACCAGGGGGCCCACGGCGTGTCGGTCGCCGCGAGCATCGCGTCCCGGGCACGGGAGTAGTCGTACCAGCGGCTGTACGACTTGAGGTCCATGTCGGTCAGCTTCCAGATCTTCCGCGGGTCGTGGATGCGACCCTCGAGGCGGCGGGTCTGCTCATCCGGACTGACCTCGAGCCAGTACTTGATGAGGATGATCCCCGCGTCGACCATCGCCTTCTCGAAGCCCGGGACCTGCTCGAGGAACCTCTCGCTCACCTCGGGCGTGCAGAAGCCCATCACCGGCTCGACGCCGGCGCGGTTGTACCAGCTCCGGTCGAAGATGACGACCTCTCCGCCGGCCGGGAAGTGCGGGATGTAGCGCTGGACGTACATCTGCGACTTTTCGCGATCCGTCGGCGCGGACAGGGCCACGACCTTGAACACGCGCGGGCTGACACGCTCGGTGATCCGCTTGATCGTGCCGCCCTTGCCGGCCGTGTCTCGACCCTCGAAGACGACGCAGATCTTGGCGCCGGTCGCCTTCACCCATTCCTGCATCGCCACGAGCTCGCCGTGGAGCCGACGCATCTCGCGCTCGTAGTCCTTGGTGTTCATCTTCGCGGCAGGCTCCGGACTGGGCGGTCCCGGACCGAGCGTTTTCGTCGTCTGGGCGCGCCTGATCCTTGCCGGCCCGCTTGTCCTTCTTCTTGGCCACCTACCGGTCCCTCCTGGTTCTTCGATTACGCGGCGGCCGCGATCGAGGCCGTCGCAGCCGCGACCGGCTCGTCGCCGGTCCGGATCTTGAGGAGCTTGCGCACCTCCTCGACCACGATGAGCGACAGCGACACGACGATGCAGACGGCCCACTGGTCGACCGTCAGGCTCACGGTCCCGAGGAGCCGCTGCAGGAAGCCGAACTCGGTCGCCAGGATGATCGTCAGCACCGAGAGCCCGGTCGCGAGGAGGAGCGGGCGGTTGCCGAGGATCGACCCACCGAACAGCGACTCGTCCTCGTCCGCGGTCTCCAGGGAGGAGAAGAGACGGAAGAGCGAGAACGTCGTGACGCCCATCGTGCGAGCGATCACGTCGCCGAAGTTGGCGCTTCCCCACGCGAGCACGCCGAGCGTGCCGGCGGCCATGACCAGCCCACAGAAGACGAGCCAGGTCATGAGGCGTCGCGGGCATGATCTTCTGCTCCTTCGGCCGCGGCGGCACCTCCATCAGGCCCTCGCGCGGCTTGCCGTAGCCGAGGCCGATCGCCTGGAAGACGTTGACCGTGAAGTTGAGCCACATCGTCTGGAGCGGCAGGAACGGGATGCCGCCGAGGATGTTGAGGAGCGACGCGCCGAGGAACGTGGCGATGTACCCGAACAGGCCCGGCCATCTGGAAGCGGATGAAGCGCAGCAGGTTGTCGTACACGGCGCGCCCGAGGCCGACCGCCTTCACGATCGTCGCGTAGTTGTCGTCGGTGAGGATCATCACGGCGGCCTGCTTGGAGACCTCCGTCCCGGTGATGCCCATGGCGATGCCGATGTCGGCCTTCTTGAGGGCCGGCGCGTCGTTGACGCCGTCGCCGGTCATCCCGACGACATGGCCCTTCTTCCGCAGGATGTCGACGAGGTGGACCTTGTCCTCGGGCGACACGCGGGCGATGACGCCGATGCCGTCGATCTGGCGCATCGCCTCGTCGTCGCTCATGGCGCGGAACTCGGCACCGGTGATCGCCCGGCCCTCGATGCCGAGCTGGTGGGCGATCGCCCCGCGGTGACCGCGTGGTCGCCGGTGATCATCCGGACCTGGATGCCGGCCGCGTGCGCCTCGGCGATGGCGTCCTTGGCCGCCGGGCGCGGCGGATCGACGATGCCCGACGATCGCCAGGAGCGTCAGTCCGTCGATGGCGGGCAGCAGGTCCGCGTTCGGATCGAAGGTGGCCGGATCGAAGTCCTTCTGGCCGGTCGCCATGACCCGCAGGCCCATGCGTGCCGAGCCGCTCGTTCTCGGCGAGGTAGCTGTCGCGGACCTGGGCGATCGGGACCTCGGCTCCCGTCCGGCCCGAGGACGCCGACCGCACGGGCGAGGAGCTGGTCCGGGGCTCCCTTGATGTAGCCGCGGATGACGTCCTTGCCGCTGGCATCGGTCATCTCGTGGAAGGTGGCCATCATCTTGTAGGCCGCGTCGAACGGCAGGGTCGCGACGCGCGGGTAGCGCTCGCGAGTGAGCGCCGGATCGACACCGCCCTTCGCGGCGAGGACGACGAGCGCGCCCTCGGTCGGATCGCCGACGAGCCCGCCGTCGCGGACCTCGGCGTCGGCGCAGAGCGCCATCGGCAGCAGGTACTGCTCGAGCGGGACGTCGGGCTGGCCACCCGCATGGCTGATCTGACCGGTCGTGGAGTAACCGTCCCCGGAGATCGCATAGCGACCGCTCGTCGTGGCCATCTGGACGGCGGTCATCTGGTTGAGGGTGAGCGTCCCGGTCTTGTCGGAGTTGAGCGCGGACGTGGAACCGAGCGTCTCGACCGAGCGGAGGCGCTTCATGATGGCGCCCGCCCCGGCGAGTGTCTGCGAACCCTTCGACAGGATGGCCGTGACGACTGCGGGCAGGGCCGTCGGGATGGCCGCGACCGCGAAGGCGACCGCGCTCAGGAACAGCTCCTGGGGCTGGACGCCGCGGTACAGTCCAAGGCCGATCGATACGACGAGCGCGATGCCGGCGATGACGAGGATCTGGTTCGTCAGCGCGTCGAGCTGCTTCGTCAGCGGGGTCTTCTCGACCGTCGTCGCCTGGAGCATCCCGCTGATGTGGCCGACTTCGGTTGCCATCCCGGTGGTGACGACGAGGACGGTGCCCGCGCCCCGGGTGACCTGGCAGTTCATGAAGGCCATGTCGATGCGATCACCGAGCGCGGCGTCAGCGGCGACGGCGTCGACCTGCTTTGGCGTGGGGACGCTCTCGCCGGTCAGGGCGGATTCGTCGATCTCGAGGGTCGCAGCCGATAGGATCCGGGCGTCGGCCGGGACGAGGTCGCCCGCCTCGATGTTGACGATGTCGCCGGGGACGAGCTGGTCCATCGGGATCTCGGTCAGATCGCCGTCGCGCCGGACCTTGGCTTTGACCACCATCATGCTCTGGAGCGCCGAGGCGCTTGCCTCCGCCTTGCCTTCTTGGTTCATCGCCATCCAGGCGTTGAACAGCGGTGAGCAGGAGCAGGAACACGCCGGTGTAGAACTGGCCCGGCAGGAACAAGCAGACGACACCGGCCACGAGGAGAACGATCTGCATCGGGTCCGCGTACTGCCGTGCGAACTGCTGCCACTTCGAGACCGTCTTCGCCTCGGCGAAGCCATTGGGCCCGTACGTCGCACGTCGCGTCTCGGCCTCGGCGGACGTCAGGCCGGCGCCGATGGTGACGCCCTGAGCGACGAGCGCGTCCTCGGCGCTCAGCGCGTACCAGACGGGCGTTCCGCCGGACGATGCCGTCGCTCCTGACCCTGTTGCGGCCGCCGGCTCCGGTGCCTGAACGAACACGTCTGTCACGTTGATCTCCTCCGCGGGTTGGCGGTCGTCGCGAACCTCGCTCTTGTCGAACGTATCGAGAGCCCAGCGGGTTGTGGCCCCGCTCATCGATGTCCTCAGCCGGCTCCGGACTCTCCCATCCGGAGGCTCACGCCGGGCCATCCGGTCTTGCTCACGATACGACGGGGACGTGAGCCCCGACGCCGTCCTTGCGGCGCCACGTGAACGTCCCCCGCGGTGGAGGCTGAGTCGATCCCGGTCGCGGATTCGGGGCGTGAGCTTCCCCGCGATCGGGTGCCCATGCGACACCCGCGACGGCCCCGGGCCCGACGGCGATGTCGTCGCCAGTCGTCGGAATTCGGCGTTCGCGATGAGGAAGCGGCGCCGATCCCTGTCGGGTGTCGCCGACCCTGCCGGCGGCTGCCGACGACCTTGGACTGACTCAGCGGACCAGCCGGCATGCGCGGACCCGGCCGCTCCCCCTATCGGTCTCGAAGGCAGGAGAGTTCGGAGAGCGACCAGGCCCACGACGATCGCGATGAGGGAGCTCACGACCGCTGGACCGACCCGGCCAGAAACCGACCACTTGGTTGGAGCTGCCACCTTCGATGCGATGGCTGCCTGACCCCCGGCCGCGGGCTTTTGCGCTCCGTCCGGTAGCCACCGAGCCGGTCGATCGAGCGCAAAACCTCACGCTTCGCTCGTCCAGGGCACGCTGCGGGCCCTACGCAAAGGCGCGCGGGCTCCGGAGGTCGACGCTGAATCAGGCGGAGAGCAACGCATGTCTCCAATCGACGTTGTTCCGGCTGGCACCGGTTGTAGCCGCGATCGCCGTGGGCGGGGTCTGTAAAGCGGACTTGACATGACGCCTGTGTCAAGGTAACTTTCCATCGTGCTGAATGACGTGCGGACGCTGCGGACCGAGTCGGGCCTCCGCCAGGAGGACCTCGCGCGGGCGATGAAAGTCTCGCGCCAGACGATCAACGCGATCGAGACGGGTCGCTACCTGCCGTCACTGCCACTCGCGATCGCACTCGCCCGATTCTTCGGGCGGCCGGTAGAGGAGCTTTTCCATGGAGACGACGTTGGGCGCTAGGTGGTCCGTCCCGCTGATCGGGATCGCATCGGGGCTCCTGCTCTTCGCGGCATCCGCGATCGGCGGCCAGGCCCTCCTCGGACTCGGGATGCTCGCGATCATGGTCATCTACAGCGTGGCCGTCGTCGGCCTGTCAGGCCGCAGCGAGACCGCCGGGATCCTCGCGGGCCGCCCGGCCGACGAACGACTCGCCTCGTTCAATATCGTGGCGACCGCCGTGGCCGGCACCGTTGCTGTCGCCGTCGCGATCGCCGGCTTCCTGCTTTCGATCGCCCGCGGCGAGAGCGGCATGGACTACGCGGTTGTGGCGGCAGCCGCGGGGATCGCCTATCTCGCCGCGATCGGCTGGCTGCGTTGGCGCGGCTGAAGACCCGACATGAGCCGATACGACCGATGATCGCCATCGTCCGCGAACACAACCGACTGAACGGTTATCGGTTCTCGCTCGTCGAGTACGGGGCGATCGCGCTGGGCATGAGCGTGCTCGTCGCGTACTACATGGCGTCGGCGCGCTGGTTCGATGCCGCTGGCTGGCTCGGCATCGTCGCGAACTTCGCGGTCATCGCCGGTCATGCCCTGGCAGCGATCCGATCCGGAGCCGTCGATGACGGGACCCTGCCGCTCCGGCGACGGACCTTCCGCGAGGAAGTCGCGCGGCATTCCCCCGGCATTGGGAGACGGACGTCGCTTCTCATCGCGACTCAATGCGTCCCGTTCCTGCTCGCGACGAGCGTCGTCGCCGAGCGCCTGTCGATAGCGGCCGGGCCGACCGAGTAGGTGGCTCCTGTACCTGCTTGGGAGGCAGACACTCTGCCAGCTGAGTCACTCCCGCTCGGGGAGGCCCCGAGTCCAGCCGCACCGAGTCGCGACCGCTCAACGATCGGAAGGTCGTTGCCGGGGTGACGTTACGGTGAGTTACGCTGGGCGGCTGGGGACGGGCATGAGTGGAGGAAACGATGGCTGACGCCGGCGGTCGAACCCTCGTCGAGCGCTTCGCGAGGGCCATCGAGGCGAAAGACTTCGATGTGCAGGCGTCGCTGTTCGCCGACGACTTCATCGAAGAAATGCCGCAGTCGGGCGAACGAACCCGTGGCAAGGCGAACTGGCTCGCGGTTCAGCGCAACTATCCCGGTGGCGTCGGGACGGTCGAGCCGAGCAGCGCCCGACTCGTCGGGTCGGAGGACCGTTGGGTGGCCACCCCGTCCTTCACCATGCTGCGGATCGAGGGGTCCGGCGACGTCTACACGTACGTCGGAAGCGTCCTGTACTCGAACGGCCAGACGTGGCAGATGATCGCCGTCATCGAGCTCCGCGCGGGGAAGATCGCGAAGATGACAACGTGGTACGCACCGCCATTCGATGCCCCGGATTGGCGGGCTCCATTCGTCGAGCGCTTTCCGGGACTGAGCGCCTAGTCGATCGAGCGGGCCAGAGGCGTCGGCGCAACGTCTGCTCGGCTTCGGCAGCTCGCTCCTGAGGCCCCGACTCTCGCAGCGGCCGGCGAGCCTAGGCGAGCCCGACTTCCTGCCCGCTCGGCAGACATGCGCCGCTTGGGCGCGAGCCTGGTCGAAGCGCCGCGACCGGTCACTCGGTCGGGGCAGGCCCACTCGCCGGGATCGTCACGGACGCGACGATGGTCGCCAGGGACATCTCACTCGAGGACATGTCCCCTCCGGCGATACACGCGTCGATCGCCAGCCAGCCGTACCAACCAGGGACCGTCGGCACGACGAAACGGATGGACTCGGTCCCGCCGATCGCAGCGCACGCAGGATCGGCCGCCCCGCTGATCCGTCGGGCGGGAATCACGCCGACCGTGGTCGGATCGCCGCCGGACGGCGCCCTTGATCCCGGCATCCCGTACCCGCGCACTGCGATGACGATGCCGCCGGGAACGGTGGTGGCGACCGGCCACGGGTAGCACGTGCCACCAGCGGCGGTCGTCTGGCATTCGCTCGGTAAGCCACCGGGGCTCAGGAAGACGCTGGTCCAGTTGCCGCTCGGGTTCGGCGCCACCCGCTGCACGTGCCAGGTCGACGGGACTGCCAGGCTCACGAGCCCGGCGTCGACCTGCTGGGTCGCAGGCCCCGCCGGGGTCGCGGGAACCGACCTCGAACCGCCCGTCTGCGTCGACCCACAGGCAGAGACGAGCAGGAAGGCGCAGGCGACGCTGACCGCGACACGCTTGTCGATCATGAGAGACCTCGCGCGATTCCGAATTGGGCGACCATCACCCTGACGCGGAGATCGACCACCGGGTTCCCGGACCACACCTGAACCACCGACCCCGGCGCTCCGAACCTGCGGGTCTTGGGGCCGACCAACGTCGACGTCCTCGGAGGGCGACATCCTGCTGGTTGCGGGGCCGAATGTAGTGCTGGATGCCTTGGGCCGTCCCGATTGAGTGGCCGCTTGACATTCGCCTCTGGAAATGAGGCCGAATGGCCCGGGACTGCCCGCCTCCCGCCGCCCTTTACTGATACCGGTCTGGTATCAGTTTAGAAACCACGGAGGGATCCTTCGATGACGCAGTCAGCCGGGTCGATCGAATCGCGATCGATCCCCACGACGAAGAGAGAGCTCTTGACCCGTCGCGCACTCCTTCGGAGCGGCGGTCTGGTTGCCAGCGGCGTCGGAGCAACAGCGATCCTGGCAGCCTGCTCGGCGACGAAGACCGGGTGGACTTTCCAACCGCCCGCTGCAGCCGCAGCGATGGCACCGGATCCGTCCGCGGCGGCGCTGGCGTCGTCGGCGCCGGCCGCGAGTGTGGTCGCCTCGGCGATGCCGATGCAGTCGGCGTCCGTTCTTCCAGTCGCCGACGCCCACGACCCGAGCCCTGCCGATTTCGCCGTCCCGCCGCCGTACCGCCCGGTTAGCACCAGTCCGATCGTCTTCGAGCTCACCTCCAACGATGGACCGGGCGAGACCATCCTGATCTCGGCCAACCCGGCGACCGCCTACCAGTCGATGAACTTCGGCCGCCAGGTGCCCGCACCGACGCTGCGGGTGACTGAAGGCGACACCGTCCACTTCACCCTCACCAACCAGGGCCAGATGCCGCACTCGATCGACTTCCACGCGGCGCAGGTCGCCTGGAGCAAGGACTACCAGGAGGTCGCGCCGGGCGCCTCCGCCGGCTTTGACTGGACCGCCTCGTATCCGGGCGTGTTCATGTACCACTGCGGCGCGGCGCCCGTGCTGATGCACATGGCCGACGGGATGTACGGCGCCGTCATCGTCGACCCGAAGGGTGGTCGGCCGGCGGCCCGCGAGTACCTCCTCGTCCAGAGCGAGTTCTACGGTTCCGGCGGCGAGTACAGCAAGATGCTGAGCGCGCCGCCCGACTTTGTCGTCTTCAACGGCCAGGCGAACCGCTACAAGGCGACGCCGCTGACAGCGACCGCCGGCGAGCTCGTCCGCATCTTCATCGTGAACGCCGGCCCGAACTCGTCCTCCGCGTTCCACGTGATCGGCGCCTTGTTCTCCCACGTCGAGGCCGACGGCAACCCGGCGAACCGCCGGGCATGCGGCAGACGATCGACATCCCGCCCGGCGACGGCGCCCTCGTCGAGTTGACGTTCGCCAGCCGGGTTCGTACCCGTTCGTCACCCATCGCTTCTGCGATGCTTCGAAGGGCGCGCTCGGCCTGTTCAAGGTCAGCTGAACCGATCGCTGCCACAGAGAAGGGACATCAGGTGCGGCTCGAGCTGACCCGGCGAGGCGACTATGCCGTCCGCGCGATGCTCGCCCTCGCGCGCGCCGCCGAGGCATCTTCGATAGCAGGGATACCTCCGAACGGCCGGCTGAGCGCGGCACGGATCGCCGCCGTGGAAGGCATACCGCCCCGGATCCTGCCGAGCGTCATGGTCCGCCTCGTGCGAGCCGGCCTCGTCACGGCGGAGACCGGTCGAGCGGGCGGCTACCGCCTGGCTCGTCGCGCGGATCAGATCAACCTGCTCGACGTCATCGAGGCCGTCGAGGGCGACACTCGCCGGCGGGTCTGCATCTTGCGGGGTGGGCCCTGTCTCGCAAACGGGCAGTGCGTCGTCCACTCCACGTTCTTCGCGGCGCAGGAGGCGCTCCGTAGCTCACTTGCGGCGTCGACACTGGCCGGCGCTCTCGATCACGTAACCAGTACTCGTCGACCGTCTCATTTGAATGCGAAATGGTCGCGGAGGTGAATTGTCGGGGTTGATCGATCTCGATGATCGGACGGTTGCGGCCACGAGCCCGACATTCGAGGCCACCGTCGGATGTGGACGGTGGCCGCTCAAGACCGCTACAGGGAAGGCCAGGATCGCCAGATCCAGCCAACCTCCTGCTTGCCTGATAAGTCCGTCTCTGCTATCCGACGATCTGGCGGAGCGCGAACAGGACGTTCGCTGGCCGTTCAGCCAGTCTCCGCATGTACCACGGATACCAGGCCGGGCCATACGCGATCAGGTCGCTGACGAGGTAGCCCTTTGAGGCTAGGCGTCTTTGCTCGTCGACGCGGATCCCGTAGAGCATTTGGACCTCAAACGCCTGCGCCGACAACCCGAGCGCCCGCGCATGGAGAGCTAGCTGCTCGATGAGCGCGACGTCGTGCGTCCCGAGCCCGATGCGGATCGGCAGGCCGGCTGCCTTCGAGTTCAGCATGGTGACGGCCAACCCGACGTAGTTCGAATCGACCTCGCGCCGGCTGCGATAGGCGAGCACGGCGGGCTCGTCGTAAGCGCCCTTGACCAGTCGGATGACCGGATCGCGGGGGAGTAGGCGCGCTAGATCGCTCGCTGTTCGGTGCAGATACGCCTGGAGGCAGAGCCCAGCGTTGACGTGCTGGCCCTTGAGTCGTTCGTAGAAGGCGATGGTTCGCTCCGTGTAGGAGCTCCCCTCCATGTCTAACCAGACGACACCACCAGTTCGCGATGCGCGCTCCGCCAGCAGGCCCGTAAGGCTGAACGCGAGCTCCTCGTCAAAATCGAAACCGAGTTGGGTGAGCTTCACCGAGATCTCGCCTGGGATCTGTCGCGCCGCGATGTCATCGAGCAACCGCAGATAGTGGTCGGCTGTCGCGCGCGCCTCCTCTGCGCGGGCCACGTTCTCTCCGAGACGTGTGAAGAGTGTGCGGATGCCCTCCTGACGGAACGACTCGGCCCTGGCTAGGGCTGCTTCCGGGTCCTCCCCGGGCATGAAGCGATGCACGGCTCGCCGTACAAATGGCAGACGCGGGATACGTTGACCAAGCCAGGCACTCCGAGCCATCCACAGGAGCAACGTACGGAGCCACGTCGTTCTCAATGTCCGATCCCCAAGCCTTCTGGCCCAGCCGGGCCGCCAGCAGTGCGCATCTTGGACAAGATATCCGCTGTATCCCGCCCGGCCACCGTTGTCGTGTCGACGACTTAACGTACGAGTCGGTCTCGGACTGGTTCCGCGACCACATTCACGGTCTCCGGTGTGGAAGTGCGCCAACACGTCGCGGCCATCGAGCGCGTCTACGGCATCCTTAGAGAGCTCGATGGCATCGACATCACACTTCTCTGGGCGGACTTGGATCTCAGGGACCCGGAGGCACTCGCGTCGTTCTCCGACGACGAGCTCATCTGGCTGGGCGACGTCCACGGGGATTCCTCGCACGAAGTAATCGGTTCGGACCTTGTGTTCACGGTCACGGTCACGGTCACAGGCGTGGAAGTGGGCTTGCGCGACTTCGTTGACGGGTATGTCAGCGAGTACTTGGAGCGAATCGACGAAGAGCTGATCTACGAAACCAAGGAGGGCCCACGTGAAGCCGGCCCTCCTTGCTGCCTCTGCCGTAGAGAAGCCAGCCGCCGAACGTGCTCGACATCCTGCTCGCGGAGCGGACGTGCGAGCCGAGGGAACACCTCGAGTGCCTGAAGGCACATCGGTCGTCAGGATCCGAACGCCAGCGAACAAGCGAGCGGGCGTGATCAGGGCCGTAGCATGTCGACGTGGGAGACGTCGGCCTGGCGGTCGCGATCATCGGCATCGGCGTCACGATCATCGTGGTGGCGATCGGGCTCTATATGTCGCTGCGATGGACACGTTCGGCTCGTCACCGACGCCGCCGGCGGGATCCGCTCCGAGTCGTGATCTCGCCGCATCCGCTACGGGACGACGCCGTCATCGTCTCCGTGAGCAACCACGGCGATGAGAAGCGCGTACTCCGGTGGTGCGCTCTCAGGGCCAGCGACAGCGGCGTACACCTCGGTCCCGACATCCACGAGACTCCGCTCCGACCGGGCGACGGGGCAACATTCCTTCTCGAGCGCGGTGGGATGCCGGCATCCGGAGTCCGCTGGACCAGACTCCAAGTGTTCGATGATCGGGGACGCCACGCGACCGCTCCGATCCCACGCCCCTTGTCCAAGTGCCTGGAGCGCCCAGCCACCTGACTGCTGCCCGCCCGGACGGAGGTTGCACGATGGGGCCGCCTTCCCGTCTGTCGTGATGCCGCGCCCGTTAGCAGCACCCAATGCGAGCTTCTCCACCCGGGCGCCGCCGTTGACGCCCCGGCGCGGACCGGGTGGGAGCGTTTGTCCTACTGCCGCGGTTCTCTGGCGGAGCGCGTCGATGCCTAGGCAGGCACTGCCGGATGTTCGGGCCGACCGCCCTGGCAATGGGGCCGCGCGAGACCACGGCTCGTCTCCCGCCGGCTCGGTGCCCGGACTGGCCGATGATGGGATCCGGCCTCGGACTGGATCGCCGAGCACCGCGCAACTTGAGCCTCGTCGGTTGTGCGGAGCCTTCGCCTTGCGGCCGGGCGTACGATTCCCGGGTCCGTAGAGACGACTCGACAAGCATGGGGGCTAGAACCACGAGGGTGCGGGGACGCTACAACGACCCCGCCGGATCATTCCCGGCGGACGCCCGGCAGCGAGACGGCGTCGCGTTCAGCTCTCGCGTCGTTGCGAGTCGTCCCCGCACCCGTCGAAGTGCCGCCGAACCCCTGGATGAGGCGGGGCCCATTCATGCCGGTAGCGCGAATTCGGCCGACGTGGCCGGATCGCACTTGGCAGCTCCAGCAGTCGAGGCTGCGGCACTGGTCGGAGTCGTCCTCGTGGCCGCGAGCGTTCTGCCCATCCTCCTGATCGGAGGGGTGGTAGCCGCGGCGTTCCTCCTTCGAGCGTCGCACCGAAGCCAGGGATCGCGATCCGGGGACGGATTCCTTCGATACTTCGGGAGCGGCTTCCTTCCATACGACGACCGTGTGCCTTGGCCGCGTGGCGTCCAGGAGGACGACGACTTCCGCTGGCACTGGACGGAGTAGGAGCGGCGTCGCCGGGCATAGCCCCAGGTCGCCGGTATTCGATTTGACCTGAGATCCGCGACATCCGGCCTTGCCCGCAGACACCCAGCCCGCCGAGCTCGCCCGCTAAGGAGGCCCAACGTCGAGTGGGTGATGGGCATCGTGAGCTGGACGTGACGATCCCGTGCGGTTGTCCGTGCCGACCGCATCCGAGAGGGTCCTTCCGCTGGGGCGTCTCGGTGACGATCGCCTACCGGGTCGGCTGACTTCGCGTTCGTATCGGCTCAAACGAAGCGGACGACGGCGAGCGTCCCGACGATGAGCGAGTACACGGCGAAGGGCAGGAGGGTCCCGGTCCTGAAGTAGCGTGTTAGGAAGCGAACCGATAAGTACGCGGCGATCGCCGCCGCGATGCTCCCCGCGAGGACCTGGCCGCCGACACCCGCTCCGTTGGGACCGAGGAGGTCGGGGAGCTTGTAGAGGCCTGCGGCGAGGATCACCGGTGTCGCGAGGAGGAACGAGAAGTTCGCCGCATCCTCATGATCGAGTCCCTGGGCGAGCCCGGCGACCATCGTGATTCCCGAGCGACTGATCCCAGGCAGCAGGGCGAACACCTGGGTGACCCCGATGACCAAGGCTTCTCGAGCATGGAGCGTGGACATCGGTCGGTCGATCGCCGTCCCGCCCTCGGCCCCAGCGGCTCGACCGCGGACGACGGCCCGCCGGCGGATCCATTCGCCGACAAGGAGGATCACCCCATTGAGGATGAGGAACCCGGCGGCCGCGAGCGGCTTCGCGAAGAGGACCCGGAGGGCGTGCTCCAACAGCAATCCGGTCAGGCCCGCGGGGATCGTGGCGACGATGAGCAACCAGCCGAGACGCGCATCCGGCGTCTCGATCCGTCGATCGCGGAGCGAGCCCGCCACCCCACCCACGATCCGGGCCCACGTCGATCGGTAGAACACGAGGAGGGCGAGCGCCGTCGCGACGTGCAGCCCGACGAGGAAGGCGAGGAAGTACGACTCGGTCGCCGACTGGGCCGCGACGAGGTCGTCCCAGCCGAGCAGCTTGGGCAGGATCACCGAGTGACCGAGGCTCGAGATCGGGAACAGCTCAGTGACGCCCTGCAGCACGCCGAGGACGATCGCCTGGAGGTAGGTCATCGCGGCAGCCTACCCGGACCGGATCGATGGCTGCACTGAGCCGGACGAGCGACGGACAGACATCTCCCTCACCGCCCGGACCTCTTCTCGGTCTTTCGCCGAGTCCGGGTCGAGCTATTCGAGGGAGATGCTCTCCCGGCGCCGTCGCTCCTTGGGCATCGGCTTGCGGTCGAGCCGGTCGATCCAGTGATCGAGGAATGACCGCGCGGCGAGCAGCTGCTCTCTCCGGGCGGTGCGCATGTGGTCTGACCGATGGGGACGCACGGCGACCGGCCCGGCGTATCGTTGTCCCGACCAGGAGCACGAGAGCACCAACGAGGGAGGAGCCATGCCGGTGGCGCGACACGCCGTAACGATCCAGCGTCCAGCGGACGTGGTGTTCCCGTTCATCGCCGATGGCCTCAATGGGCCGAAATGGCGGTCCGGGATCATCGACATCGCCCTTGTGTCAGGTTCGGGCGTGGGCGCGGTATACAAGCAGGGCGTCAAGGGACCG
Organism: uncultured Chloroflexia bacterium; assembly: GCA_963745405.1. Lineage (GTDB taxonomy): Bacteria > Chloroflexota > Limnocylindria > Limnocylindrales > CSP1-4 > C-114. The sequence continues at coordinate 1,834,219 of CAVUWY010000002.1, forward strand.
GGTGGCCGTCGGGTCGACGCCGACTATCGCGTGACGCAGTACGAGCCGAACGAGCGGCTCGCGTTCGAGGCGATCGCCGGCCCGGTGCGGCCCACCGGCGAGTACACACTCGAAGAGGCCGCCGGGGGGACTCGTCTGACGTTCTCGCTACACGCGGAGCTGAGCGGCATCAAGAAGCTGCTCATGGGCGGGCCGGTGCAGAAGACGATGGACGCGGAGGTCGCGGCGACCGAGCGCCTTAAGCAGCTCCTCGAGTCGACACCGGAACCGTAACGGCTACATCGACCCGGCAATCAGTACGTGGTCGTGCGCTGCGCAAGTGGCACCCGATCGTCTACCAGATGCCGGCCCCAGCCGGCTTGTGCGGTGCTATGAGGATCGGCGATACGTTGGCTGGGTTGGTCGCGGTCTCGGCTTCGTGCTTGAAGGGCGCCAGTATCGCCCCGTCGCCGCAATTCGGCTGGTGACTCCGTTGACCCGCTCAAGGCGTGGGGCGCGGCGGACCTCGCGACGAGCGGCGGCCCGCGGGGACGCTCAGGGTGCGAACGACACGACAGGACTGATCGCCGGCCGAGGAAGACGAGCTGTCCCGTTCGGGCGGGCGGCACTGAGCGATCGCAAGCGCCCGAAAGGACCCTGTTCGATCGCGACACCTCGTAGGATGAGCCGATGGCGCACCTTGTCGACGGCCTCGACGTCGACGGCCCTGTCCTGGCCGAGCTGTTCGTGGTCTGGCTCCAGGGCGGCCAGGTCGAGCTGACCGGGCCATGCGGTGCCGCCCCGTGGCTGATCGAGGTCAGCGAAACCGAACATCCCGTGGAGGCCGTTGCGCGCGTCGTCCGGGACGTCCTCGGCGACCCGATCCTCGTTCACTCCACGTCGTGGCGGCGTGACCGGGAGGCCTTGATCCTGAGTTTCGTCGTCGTCATCGAGCCGGGCCTCGTCGGCTCGATGGAGAGCGTGCCACTGGGGCGGAGCGGCCTCGCCCGGGGCGGGGCCATCGCGGCTCCACGGGACGTTCGGTTCGAGCAGGTCGTGGAGCACGGCCTCCGCCACATGGCATGGCTCGCCGAGGACGACCCGGTGGCCGCGGCCGAGCTTCCCTCGGACTGGCATCGTGCCCTCGCCGAATACGTCCCCGAGCCGTTCCGCAACCTCGGCTGACAGGAGGAGACCATGACCCAAGAAGCGCTGACCGTCCGCTGCGCCTGCGGGTGGGTCACCATAGGCACGGAAGCGGACGTCGTTCTCGCGACGATCGAGCACGGCCGGAGATCGCACAACATGGAGGCGACGCGCGAGCAGGTACTCGCGATGGCGGTCCGGTCGGACGTCGACGAGCCCGCGCCGACCAAGTCCGGCGCGTCCTGACTCATACCTCGACCGACCACCCACGACGAACCCGGCGGCCGTACTCCCTCGCGAGAGTTCGACGCCGGTGAGCTCTTGCCGAATGCCGTACGGCGGGTGCTATGCGAAGAAGGACGTGATCGCCGCGGTGTCGTCGGAGAAGGCCCAACGCTCGGTCACCCGGCCGTCGCTGATGTGGTAGATCTCCGCCGTTCGATAGGTCATCGTCTTGCCGTTCCGGGTGGCCGTCGCCTCGACGAGCGCGATCGCATGGTCGTCGCTCGCCAGCACGTCGTGGAGCGTCCCCATGATCTCGTAGTCCGCGCTCCCGCCGGGCCCCGAGGCCCGCAGCGCTTCCTTGCCGCGTTTCGGTTCCGCCCGACCGATCTCGTGCCAGATGACGTCGTCGGCGATCAAGGCGTCGAGCTTCGCCATATCCCCCTGATCGAACGCGTCGGTCAGTTCGCGCGCCACCCGCTCGTTGTCGGCCTGACTCATCGATGAATCCTCCGATCGTGGCGGCCCACTACGCTGCGCGTGGCGAGCCACACGGAGCGGCCGTCCTGTCTGGCTATTGTGCAGCGAGAACGCCATCAGGACACGAGACCGCCCGAGGAGTCTCACACTCACGAGCGATCGGGTCCACCGTCCCGATCCCGCCTCGAACCCGTGCTGGAGGTCGACATCCTCCCTGCGGGGCAGGACGTCGACTGCTGGCTCGTAGCCGCGGTGGCGTGGCTCGCCCGCATCGTCGCCGAGTGACACACGGTCAGGCGATCCTGCTCTGCGGCGCGTCAATTGGCGGTGACGAAGATCCGATGGTGGCCGCGCGCCCCGTCGGGCGGTGGATCGCTCATCTCGGCTGTCTGCACATCGCCCGTTCCGTCGGTCGCGCGGACCTCGATGCTGTGGCGGCCGGCGGTCGCCGTCCACTGGACCAGCCACTGGACCCACGTCGCGTTCGAGATCGGCCGACTGATCGGAGCCTTCTGCCACGCACCATCGTCGAAACGCACCTCGACCTTGGCGATCGCGCGGTCCGGTGCCCAGGCGACGCCCGCCACCGCGACGGGGCCGACGGCGATGTCGTCGCCGTTCGTTGGGATATCGATCCGCGACTGGGTGAGGATCGGCGCGTCCTTCGCCCAGCCGAGCGGCACCCAGTAGCCATCGACCGCCTCGCGGGTCGTGAGCTCGATCGAACGCAGCCACTTGGTCGCCGAGACGTAGCCATACAGGCCTGGCACGATGAGCCTCGCGGGGTAGCCGTGATCCGCCGGGAGAACATCCCGGTTCATCCCGACCGCGACCATCGGCTCGCGCTCCGGGGCCATCGCCCACTCGGTCGGAAAGCCCACCGTGAAATCGTCCACCGACCGTCCGACGATCTGTGTGGCGCCGGCCTGGACCCCCGCCATATCGAGGAGGTCCTTGAGCCGCACGCCGGTCCAGAGGGCGTTCCCGACGAGGTTCCCGCCGACGGGGTTGCTCACGCACGCGATCGTCACGTACTGCTCGAAGAGTGGAAGCGTGAGGAGCTGCTCGTAGGTGAGGGAGAACGGTCGATCGACCATCCCCTTGACGTCGAGCTTCCAGGTCGACACATCGACCTGTGGGACGAGGAGTGCCGTGTCGATCCGGTAGAAGCGATCGTTCGGCATCACGAGCGGTGTGAGGCCGGGGGTCGAGAGGATCTGGTCCGGGGTGAGCCTCGGAACGCTCTGGAGCGCGACCGGGAGCCGCGAAGTGCTCACGACGCCGGTCGGATGGTGCGCATCGACGAGGGCACGGCCAAGACTTCCTGCCACGATCGCACCGCCGAGGGTTCCGGCGCTCGCGATGAGGAAGCGGCGCCGATCCCAGTCGGGCATCGTCGACCCGGCCGGCGGAAGCCGAGGAATGTGGTCTGACTCACCGGACCGGCTGGCCCGCGCGGACACGGCCGCTGCCCTGGTCGGTCCGAAGCGCAGGAGGGTCCGAAGCGCGACCAGGCCAACGCCGACGGCAAGGACGGAATTCACGACGGCCAGGGCCGGCGAGGAGAGCGGCTCGCGGAGGGCGGCGATGCAGCCGACCGCACCGAACCCGACGAATACCGCGGCGCCCCACCACCATCGCCGTGCGGCGAGCATTCCCGCAGCTGCGGCGACGACGATCGCGACGAGCACGACGAGGAGATTGAGGGCGAGCTTGTCGTTCGTTCCGAACAGGCTGACGACCGCGTCCTTCGCCCCGGGCGGCTGGAGGTCGATGACCGATGATCCGATCGCGATGACGAGCGAGGGGGCGCCCCCGACGAGGCCGGCGAACAGCTCCGCGACGCCGATCGCGAGACCGGCCGCAACGGCACCGGCGACTGCCGCCGGCCACGCGGGTGCCCCGCCGCGCCGAGCCCGCGACGCCGGCGCAGCACCGGCGATCACAGGCTGGGTGGGCAGATCAGATCGCTCCATGGCGGGACCGTAGCGCTCACATGTGACGGACCGATGTCAGTCTCGTCATCGGGCTGTCATAGACGACCGTCAGGCTCCGCGGCCCAACCCTCAGTGAGTCAAGGAGTCGACATGCATCGCCCCCGCCCCCTCGCCCTTTTGCGAGGCTCGATCGGTCTGTCGGCCATCCTCGCGCTGGCCGCCGGCTGCAGCGCCGCAGCGACGGTCGCACCATCGAGTCCCAGCCCTGCCGCCATGGCCGAGGACAGTGCGATGCCCTCAACGTCGGCGATGGCCGAAAGCAGTGCCATGCCGTCGGCGTCGGCCATGATGGAGCACAGCGCCATGCCCTCCGGGTCGGCGATGGCGGAGAACAGCGCGATGCCCAGCGCGGCTGCACCGGTGGCCACCGGCACGTTCCACAACGTCGACGGTACCGCTGCGGGCACTGCCGCCCTGTACCACAACACCGACGGCACGTTCACGATCACCTTCGAGGACTTCGCGGCCGCCAGTGCCGCCGGAGCGCATGTCGTGCTCGTCACGAACAAGGACGTCGCCAAGGACAGCGACGTGAACAAGGCGACCATCGTCGACCTCGGGCCGCTCACGGGCACGACCGGCATGCAGGAGTACAAAGTCCCGGCGTCGGCCGACGCGATGACCTTCCACACGGTCGTGCTGTGGGATACCGGCATGGCGCACGCGATCGCAGCGGCGCCGCTCCAGTAGTACTGGCCGGCGCGGGCCGGCCCGGGCCTCGCGGATACGATGCGTGCGATGGCGGCAACAACGGCACCACGGGACCGGCCCATCCTTGTCGTCGACGACGACGCCAAGATCGTCCGACTCGTGCGGATGTACCTCGAGCGTGAGCAGTATCGGGTCGTCGAGGCCGCGGACGGCCCCGGCGCCCTGGCCGCCATCGCCGAGCACGACCCCGCGCTTGTCGTGCTCGATCTCATGATCCCCGAGATCGACGGGCTGGCGATCATCCGGGCGGTCCGCGACCGTGCCGACACACCGATCATCATCCTGTCGGCGCGCGGCACGACCCGCGACCGCATCGAGGGGCTGAGCCTCGGCGCCGACGACTATGTCGCCAAGCCGTTCTCGCCCGCGGAGCTCGTGGTCCGGGTCCGCCGGGTCCTCGCCCGCACGGGGGGCCGCACGCGATCCGACCCGGAACCGATCCTTGAGCACGGCGGCCTCGTGGTCGACCGGGCTCGGCGCACCGTGGCGGTCGATGGTCGGCCGGTCGCGCTCACTCCGGTCGAGTCGGTCCTCCTCGTCGACGCTCCTCGAAGCCGACGGCCGGGTTCTCAGCCGGGATCAGCTCCTCGATGCGATCTACGGCCTTGACGCGGCGGACGTGCTCGACCGGACCATCGACGTCCACGTCGGGCGGCTACGAGACAAGCTGGGCGATGCTGCGGCAACACCGCGGTTCATCGCGACGGTCCGCGGCGTCGGGTACCGGGTCCTGTCGGCGCCGGCCGCGGGCGGGGGCCACGACCTGGCCGCGGGCGGGGGCCACTACCTGGCTGCGGTCATCGCATCCCGGGTCGAGGAACGTTGATGCGGCGTCCGAGTTGGACTCGCGGCGTCGGCTTCCGTATCGCCGCCGCGGCGATCGGCACGACCGCCGTCGGCGTCGGGATCGTCGCTCTCGGCATCCTCATCGTCGGAGCGGATACGTTCGCCCGGCTCATGGCCGAGCATGGGAGCAGCGCCGACGAGGCCCACGCGATGTTCGATGAGTCGATCACCGTGGTGCTCGTCGTCGCGGTCCTCGCCGCCATCGTCGCAGCAGTCGCCGTTGCGACCCTTCTCGGGAGCCGCCTTGCCCGTCCGCTCGGCGAGATCGGACGAGCGGCCCGGCGGATCGCCGCCGGCGACTATCGAGCGCGCGTCCCGCGGGAAGGACCTGACGAGATCGCGAGCCTCGCCGATTCCTTCAACCAGATGGCCGCGAGCCTCGAGGAAGGCGAGCGAATGCGGCGGGATTTCATCGCCAATGCGGCCCACGAGCTGCGGACGCCACTGACCAACCTCAAGGGGTATCTGGAAGGCCTGCGTGAGGGCGTCATCGCGGCCGACGAGTCCACGTTCGTGTCGCTCTCCGAGGAGGTCGAGCGGCTCGTCCGCCTCGCCGCGTCGCTCGACACGCTTGCTGCTGGGGACGCTGGTACGGTGCCCGCGCACCTCGTCGAGTTCGACCTCAGCGAGGCGATCCGCTCCGCGGTCGACTTGGCCGGCCCAAGCCTCGAGCGGGCCGGGGTCGCGCTCGAACTCGAGCTGCCCGAGCGGCTTCCCGTGCGCGCCGATGCCGACGGGCTTGCCCAGGTCCTCGGCAACCTCCTCCAGAATGCGTGCCGGTATACGCCGGCTGGGGGCCGAGTGACCGTCCGTGCGGAGCGACGACCACAGGACGTTCTCGTGAGCGTCGTGAACACCGGGTCGGCCATCCCGCCGGCCGACCTGCCGCACGTGTTCGAGCGCTTCTACCGGGTCGACAAGTCGCGCGACAGGAACCACGGCGGGGCGGGGATCGGGTTGGCCATCGTCAAGCAGCTCGTCGAGTCGGTCGGCGGGAGTGTCGGGGTCGAGTCCGGTGGCGAGCGAACCCGCGTCTGGTTCAGCCTGCCGGCCTGAGGGAACGCGGCCCGAGCGCGGCGGGCCCGTCATCGTCCTGTCACGCGCTCGGTCGAATATCACACGATGCTCGTCGTGCTCGGTTTCGCGTTCGTCGCGGGGATCCTGACGATCCTCGCACCGTGCACGCTCCCGGTCGTTCCTCTGGTCCTCGGCGCATCGTCGACCGGCGGGCGGCGCCGGATACTTGGCATCTTCGTCGGCTTCGGCGGTGCGTTCGTGATCGTCACCGTCGTGCTCGCCTCCGTCCTTGCCGGCGCAGGCCTCACGACCGACCGCCTGCGGGTGGCGAGCGCCCTGTTCCTCGCGCTCGTCGGCCTGACGCTCGCGCTAGCGCCGATCGGGAGGTGGACCGAACGTCGACTCGCCCCGTGGGCCCAGCTCGGCACGAGGCTCGTCGGCGAGCAGTCGGCCGACGGGTTCGTCGGCGGGATCGTCCTCGGCGGCAGCATCGGCCTGCTCTGGGCGCCATGCGTCGGTCCGATCATGGCCGGCGTCATCGCCGTCGCCGTGATCCACGGGCCGAGCCCCGAGACCGTGGCTGTGGCGCTCGCGTATGTGGCCGGAGCCATCGTGCCGCTGTCGTTCGTCGCGCGGTGGGGTCGGCGAGCGAGCGATGCCATCGGCCGGAGCGCACGGCGGGCGAGACTGCGCCAGGGATTCGGCTCGGCGATGGTCGTGTCCGCCTTGCTCATCGTGAGCGGCCTCGACCTCACGATCGAGAACGGCGTCGTCGCCGCCCTGCCGCCCGGTTGGAGTGGCGTCCTCGCCGGAGTCGAACAGCAACCGGGCATCCAGCAGGAGATCGACATGCTTCGAACCGAACCATCCTCTGCGCCCGGTGGCGAAGGGCTCGGGCTGGCCGCGGGCACCGAGAACCCGGCGGCCCTCCCCGCTCCCGTCGGCACTTCACTGCCGTCGGAGGTCGCCCTCGAGGCTCTGGGACCCGCGCCCGAGTTCACCGGTATCGACGCGTGGATCAATACCGACCCGCTCACGATGGGATCGCTCCGCGGGAAGGTCGTCCTGGTCGAGTTCTGGACCTTCGGCTGCATCAACTGCATCCACGTCCAGCCGTACGTGAAGGCCTGGTACGACCGGTATGCTTCGGCCGGCCTCTTGGTCGTCGGTGTCCATACCCCCGAGCTCTCGTTCGAGCGAGACCTCGCCAACGTGCGGGACGCAGTGGCCAAGGCCGACATCCGATTTCCCGTCGCCTTCGATCCCTCTTTCGCGACGTGGAACGCCTATCGCAATGGCTATTGGCCGGCGTTCTACTTCATCGACCGAGCCGGCAAGATCCGTCACGCGCACATCGGTGAGGGCGACTACGAAGGCTCGGAGCAGGTGATCCGCGAGCTGCTCGCGGGAGATGGGTGACCGACCGCCCAGTCGCACGACGGGGGCTCCACCGCGGTGTCTCAACGGCGAAATCGTGCTGGCGCAGCAGGATGTCGGTTGTCTTCGCTTGGTCGGAAGCTGGACCTCGTCCGCCGCGTTCCCGCCCCAGACCTTGTCCGAGGCGCTCGACCACTTCGAGCGAGACGAGATCGCGCAACGAGCGCGCGGTCGGGCTTTGCCTTGAGGTTCCTCCGGATCAAGATAGCTGAGTGTGCTACCACAACGCGGTCAGCAGTTGGGAAGTTGACGGGTACGTTACCGGGCAGGTCGTGAACGTCGTTGCGGGGTGGTTGGCGGCATGACGAGCACCAGGAGTGACCTGAGCGTCGGCATCATCGGCGCAGGGATCGTCGGGCTCACCGTCGCATACGAAGTCATCCGGCGCTATCCGGGAGCCCGCGTCACGGTCCTCGAAAAGGAGAACCGCGTTGCTGCCCACCAGACGGGGCACAACAGCGGTGTCGTCCACGCCGGGCTCTATTACAAGCCGGGTTCGCTCAAGGCGACGCTCTGCCGGCGGGGTGGCCCACAGCTGCGGGACTTCTGCCAGGAGCATGGGATCGCGTACCGAGAGCTTGGGAAACTGGTCGTCGCCCTCGACGAGCGGGAGCTCGCCGCCCTGGCGGATATCGAGCAGCGCGCTCGAGCGAACCAGGTCCCGGACCTCGTTCGCCTGGACAGATCCGGCCTCCACGAGATCGAGCCGCATGTGGCGGGACTCGCGGCGCTCCATTCGCCGCACACGGCCGTCGTGGACTACGTGCGCGTCAGCGAGGTCTTGGCCGAGCAAATAAGGGGGGCCGGAGGCCAGGTCCTGCTGTCGAGCCCGGTCAGCAGCATCTCGGAGCGCGGGGATCGAGTCACCCTCGCCACTCCTGGAGGCCCACTCTCCTTCGATCACGTCGTCGCGTGCGCGGGCCTATCGAGCGATGGCGTGTCCCGCATGGCCGGTCCCCGTGACGATCTCAAGATCATCCCGTTCCGGGGCGAGTACTTCGAACTCAACGCGCAGACCGCCAAACTGGTCAACGGACTCGTCTACCCGGTCCCCGATCCTCGGTATCCCTTCCTCGGCGTGCATCTCACTCGGGACATCCACGGCCTGGTGCATGTAGGCCCGAACGCGGTGCTTGCGATGGCGCTCGAGGGCTATCGACGCCGTGACGTCAGTCTTCGCGACCTCCGCGAGATGGCCACCTGGCCGGGCTTCCGGCATCTGGCCGCCCAGCACTGGCGAAGCGGGATCAGCGAAATGGTGGGCTCGTTCTCGCGCCGCGCATTCGCCACGCGGGTGCGTCGCTACCTGCCTGCCGTGTCGGCCTCGGACATGACGCCGATCCCCGCGGGCGTACGTGCCCAGGCGGTCGACCGGCGTGGAGCACTCGTGGATGACTTCGCCCTGCAGCATCTCGGCCGCGTGCTGGTCGTGCGCAATGCCCCGTCGCCGGCGGCGACTTCGAGCTTTGCCATCGCCGAGCACCTCGTTACCGAGGCATTCCGGATGAGCCGTGTGTTGTGACACCTGAGGGCCCCGCGCAGCCTGAGCCCTCATGGAGGGCCGGAGAGATCACTCGCGGTCAGGGCGCGAGACCGTACTGAGACCGCGCGAGATCGGCGGCCTCGTCGAGCTATCCCACGCCAGCATGGGCGAGCGCTTCCGCTGGGCTGGAGTAGCGGGCGGTCGACCGGTCGAGTATCCTTACATCACTGAAAGTGTAAGGAGCGATGCGATGGAAGTCTCGGCGCGGCTCAGCTCAAAGGGCCAGGTAACGGTGCCGCGTGCGGTCCGAGAGGCGCTGTCGCTCGAGGAAGGGGATCGACTCGTGTTCCGAGTCGAAGGTGATCATGCCGTCCTCGCGCGGACCCCGGACCTCTTGGGCCTGGCGGGCTCCGTGAGCGTTCCGGCGGCCAAGCGGGGCACGCCGTGGGCAGACGTCCTGCGCCAGACGCGGCGGAGCCGGGCCGCCGGGCGACGGTGACCGCGTTCGTCGACACCAACGTCCTCGTCCGTCATATCACCGGCGACCCACCCGCCCAGGCCGCCCGCGCCAGCCGCTATCTGCGGGTCGCCGATGACCTGCTGCTCCCGGATCTCATCCTCGCCGAGGTGGCCTACGTCCTCGAGTCGTTCTACGAGGCACCGCGATCGCAAGTGGCCACGACCCTGCGGGCCGTGCTTGCCTTCCCCGCCATCCGCGTCGTCGATCTCGATCTCCTCCAGCGGACGGTCGAGGTCTATGAGGTCCACCGGCTCGACTTCGCCGATGCCTACCTGGTCGCCAGCGCCGAACGGACTGGGGTCGGGGTCATCGCCTCGTTCGATCGCAGCATCGACAGGGTGCCGACGGTCCATCGCGACGAGCCTGGTTGAGGTCGTCGTGGGCGCGCGCGGCGCGGTTCATCCTTGGCAGGCGAATCGCGGGATGTCTTAGCGACATCCTGCCTGCGCCGCAGACACTCCGCAGCTGAGACAGTTCGACTGAGCGGGCGCGTGCACCGACCCGCGACGCTCGAGCCCGCCGCGAGGTCGTGAACCCCGCCGGTCCGGGCCGGGCCCCGGTACGGGTGCCGCATGACGTCACGATCTCGATCTGTCTGGCAGCACGGATGGCGAACGCCTGAACTCCCCGGCCAGGACCTCGGAACGCGACGTCGAGTTAACGTCACCGTCTTGACGGAGTCCCGAGCCGCCTGGAGCTCGCCGAGGAGGCGGCTCCTGGCTCGATCGAGACGATCCTCTTCGGTGGGGCCGACAGGACGCGACCGGATGTCGGATTCCGACGCCCCTGATCGTCGTAGGGTCGTTAGACGCTGCACAAGAGAGGAGATCCGACGAAATACCTCATGTTGGTCGCGGTCGATCCCGACCATACCGACGATGACGCGGCCAGAGCCCCAGCCATCGAGGAGTGGTTCGACCACGTGACCGGAAAGGGTGCCTGGGTGACCGGTGATCGACTGCGCCCGACGAGTGACGCCACGACGGTTCGCGTCCGCGGTGGCGAGCTCCTGGTGACCGACGGTCCGTTCACGGAATCCAAGGAATGGATCGCGGGTTTCGACATCCTCGAGTGCGAAGACCTCGACGCGGCGATCGAGATCGCCGCCAGGCATCCGATGGCGTACACGGGACGCCTCGAACTCCGTCCGTTCTGGCCCATCGACGAGGACTGAAAGGAGAACCCGATGCGATATGCGATGTTCATCTGCGGCGACCCCGATCACACCGCGGCCGACGAGGCCGCTGCCCCGGAGATAGCGGACTGGTTCACGTACGCGAACGAACGCAAGCAGTACGTGCAGGGAGTTCGGCTTCAGGAGGTCGACGAGGCCAGGACCGTCCGGGTCCGCGACGGCGAGCTGCTGGTCACCGACGGGCCGTACACCGAGGCGAGGGAATGGATCGCCGGCTTCGGGATCATCGAGTGCGACACCTTCGACGAAGCGGTCGAGCTCGCGAGGCGCAACCCGATGGCCTGGGCCGGTCGCATCGAGCTGCGGCCCATCCATTCGATGGGCGGCCCGCACGACTAAGCCGGTGGACGACGTCGCGGGAGCGGTGACCAGCGCCCTCGCCGCCGAGCGGCTGCGCATCGTCGCGGGGATCATCAGGGTCACCCGAGACTGGGACCTCGCCGAGGATTGCGTCCAGGACGCGGTCGAGCGGGCGCTGACTCACTGGCCCGACGACGGCATCCCCGACAACCCGTCCGCCTGGCTCGCGACGACGGCCCGCCGGCGCGCTCTCGACGTCCTTCGCCGCCGCCAGACCGAGGCGACCAAGGTGCGCGAGGTCCAGGCAGTTTCAGCGTTGGAGTCCCCGCTGTCCGAGACCGCGGAGCCCGGGCCATACGGTGACGATCGGCTTCGGCTGCTGTTCGCCTGCTGTCATCCGGCCCTGCCGATGGCCGGCCGGGTGGCCCTCACCCTCAAGACCGTGGTCGGCATGTCGACCCGCGAGATCGCCCGCGCCTTCCTCGTCAGCGAGGCCACCATGAGCCAGCGGTTGCTGCGCACCCGGGCCAAGATCATCCATGCGGGCATAAGCCTTCGCGTGCCGGAGGCGCATCGGCTGCACGACCGCGTCGGGGGCGTGCTGGCCGTGGTCTACCTCGTCTTCAACGAGGGCTATGCGGCGACCGAAGGCGAATACCTGCGCGACGACCTCGTGCGTGAGGCGATCGAGCTGGCGGACCTCCTCGCCGAGCTGTTGCCGGACGACGACGAAGTCCACGGGCTGCGCGCGCTGTTGCTCCTGCAGCACTCACGCCGGGACGCCCGGACCGACGCGAACGGCGAGTTGCTGACGATGGACGAACAAGACCGCAGCCTGTGGAACCGCGATCTCATCGCAGCAGGTCTCGCGAGCCTTGCCCTCGCGAGGGCATCGGGTCGCCAGCCCGGCTACTACCGCTGGCAGGCGGAGATCGCCGCCCTGCATGCGGGGGCGCCGAACGCGAAAGCCACCGACTGGACGCGCATCGTGGATGCCTACGACGCGCTGTTCAAGCTGCGTCCGTCGCCGGTCGTCGCGCTGAACCGCGCGATCGCCATCGGCTTCCGCGACGGCCCGGAGGCCGGCCTCATCGCACTCGATTCCGCCGGCTCCGACTACCCGCTCGTGCCGGCCGTCCGGGCGGACCTGCTGCGCCGGGCAGGGCGACGGGCGGAAGCGGCATCGGCCTATCGCGACGCGATCGACCGTGTCGGAACCGACGCCGAACGACGACAACTACGCCGCCGACTGGCGGATGTCAGCTAGAAGAGGACGGCGGTGTCGAAGGTCCGCGTCCACAACTTCATCGTCTCCCTCGATGGCTACGCGACGGGTGAAGGACAAAGCAGAGGCCGCGTTCGGGCACGCTCAGGACCGGTTCGCTCGGTGGTTCGCGGACGCTCGAATCTGGCGGAACGAGCCCGCGTGGCCGGGCGGCGACGGCAGCCTCGAGGAAGCGATCGCGTCGGCCTGGGAGCTCGGCATCGGCGTCGAGATCATGGGTCGCAACAAGTTCGGCCCGCAGCGTGGCCCGTGGGCCGATCGTGATCGGCCGTGGCGTGCCGATGTGGGAGGGCCTCGACCGGCTTGAGGAGCGTTTCCATGTCGAGTCGATGACGACGCCGAGCGGCGCCACCCACATGACATTCAGTCGATAGAGCCCCTCATATCCAGGGCATTGACACACATTTCCGTCGAATGTCACCTCGATCGGCGCTTCCAGGGAGAGGCCCATGGCAGCCGGCCGGGCCATCCGTTCGAGGCCGCCGTCGGCAAGCCGGAGGGATCCGTCGCGACGGCTCGTCGAGGCGAGAAACGCGATCTGAGCGGTCCATCTCTGGGTTCGGCGCCTTCGAACGTCCGATGCTGTAGGGTCCACCCGTGGCATCGTCTCCGATCCCGGCGCGCGGCCGACCTGCGCCTCGGGGTCCGCGAGTCGCGGTCGCCCTCTTCCTGGCTGCCGGGGTCGCCCTCGCTGGCTGCTCCGAGACTTCGCCCGTGGTTCGGTCGACAACGTCGCCGCCGGGCTCCCCGCCGACGATATCGTCGGCGGCCACTAGGTCACCCACCGCGACACCGCCAGGACCATCCTCCCCAGTTCCGAGCACAGCTGGTGCGTTCCACGCCCACATCGCGATCGCTCAGGTCCGTCTCCCCAGTCCTCGGAGTCGATCGGTGGCGCTCGTCTTCGACCACACGATCCTGGTCTGCGGCGGCTTGACGAGCACCGGAGTCACGAATGGTTCGGTCGAGAGGATCGACCTTGCTTCGAGCCGCGTGTATGGCGCAGGAGGACTGGCCGCGCCGGTGCACGATGCGGGGGGTGCCGTCCTCGGTGAGACCGGTCTCATCGTCGGGGGCGGCCGCTTCGGCCCCGGAGCGATCGTCCAGCGGATACGGCGAGGAGGGACCTCGGTCGAGGTGGGACACCTCCCGTTACCGCGGGCCGATCTGACCGTCGTCGCCGAGGGTGGAGAGTTCGTGATCGTCGGTGGTGGCACCCCGGCACGGCCGGATACCACCGTCCTTGCGTCGACGAATGGCTCGCACTTCACGACCGTCGCTCACCTTCGGACCGCGGTCCGGTACCCCGCGGTCGTCGCCCTCGATGGGATCGTCTACGTGATCGGCGGCAGCACCCCGTCCGGCGACGTCCGCGACATCCAGGCGATCGATCCGAGGACCGGCGTGGTCCGAGTCATCGGGCGCCTCGAGCACGGCCTGTCGCACGCGACCGCATTCGTGATCGGCGGGCAGGTCCTTATCGCCGGGGGTCGGTCGAGGGGTATCGCCCAGGATGCCGTGTGGCGATTGGACCCCGAACACGGCGTGGTAGCCCGGGTCGGGCGGCTGCCGTACGCGGTGTCCGATGCCGCCGGCGCAGTCGTCGACGATATCGGGTACCTCATCGGCGGAGAGGGGACGGCCCCGATCGCATCCGTGATCACGGTGTCAGGCCGATGAAGTGCACGCTGGCCTGGAGCGCGGTGCGGTCAGGCGCGAGCCGACTCGGCCTTGTTCGTCGGCCGCCCAACGTCACTGGGCGATCTAGGACTATGCGAGTCCGACGCCGATACAGAACAGGTCGGTCCGTTCCCCCGTTGTTCGCGCGTCAGGGCAGGTCAGCAACCACCGACATGGCCCCGTCTCCCGTGAGTGCCCCGAGCGGAGCATCGAAGTGATCCAGGGTCCGTCAGCTGATCCGGGGGCGCCTGATAGAGTTGGGGCCGTGGAAAGGCGCGTGGGCAGCGCCGGCACCGGGGGGATGTCTGAGCGCACGCCCCGCGCTCATCGTCCCGACAGCGCCCCGCAGGCTCGGCGACGGGCGCGCCGCTTGAGCGGCCGACGGGCTCGAGCGGTCCTGGCCATCGCCCTCACCGCCATCGTCGGGCTCGGGCTCTTCTACGAGGCGTCAGCGGCCGATATCGACCTCGTAGCGGACTCCGCGGACCTCGCGGCATCGGCCCCACCCTCGCCGTCGGTGATGCCGAGCGCGAGCGCGGTCTCCTCCGTCGCCGCCGCCGTGTCGCCGTCCTCCGCTCCTTCCGCCGCCGCATCGGCACCATCTCCCGGCACGAGCCTCGTCCCGTCGACCCCCGCGGTCGCGGGAGCGGCGTCGCCGACAACGAACGTCTACGGACACGACGGCGTCGGCATGTTCTCGCCCCTCGTCACCGGCGACCCGGAGCGCGTCTACGTCCCGGACGAGGCCACGGGGACGCTCTTCGTCATCGACCCCCGGACGTACAGGATCGTCGCCCGCTACCACGTCGGGCGGAGTCCGGAACACGTGACGCCCGACTGGGGCCTCCGCCGCCTGTACGTCGAGGTCGCGTTCAGCGATCGCCTCACGATCATCGATCCAGGTACCGCCCGCCCGGTCGGGTACCGGACGGTCCCCGGGCCGTACAACCTGTACTTCACTCCCGATGGCAGCAAGGCGATCCTCATCCTCGACAGCTCCATCGGCGGCACGCACCAGGTTTCGTTCTACGACCGGCGGACGTGGCACCTGATCAAGCGGCTCGCGATCCCGTGGCCGGGCGCCGATCACCTCGACTTCAGCGCCGATGGCCGGTACGCCCTCCTCAGCACCGAGTACTCGGGCTTCGTCGTCAAAGTCGATGTCGTCCGGATGCGGGTCGTGACCGCCCTGTACGTCGGCGGCCTGCCTATCGACGTCAAGCTCGCCCCGGATGGGCGCTCGTTCTACGTCGCGAACCAGGGCCGCGGCGGCGTCTCGGTGATCGACCCCGTCCACATGCGCGAGATCGCGTTCATCCGGACCGGTCGAGGCGCGCATGGGCTGGCCGTCAGCCGCGACGCTCGGCAGCTCTACGTGACGAACAGGCTGGCTGGGACCCTGTCTGTGATCGACTTCAGGACGCGGCGGGTCAGCGCGACTTGGCGGATCGGCGAGTCTCCGGACATGATCGCGGTGTCGCCGGATGGTACCCAGCTCTGGATCTCGAACCGGTTCAATGGGACGGTCTCTGTCATCAACGCCCGGACGGGCCACCGGATCGCCCTCATACGGACGGGCGGACGGCCGCACGGCCTCGCCTTCTTCCCCGAGCCCGGCCGATACAGCCTCGGCCACAACGGCGTCTTCCGATGAGGCCGGTGACCGATGGACACTCGACCCCCCTAGCCCCGACGTTCGACGCCGAGCGAGGGCTTCGCTGATCGCGCGCACGATCCGTCTGCGCCCGTCCTTGGGGCGGGTCTAAGTCGAGACCCTGGGGGTGGAAATGGTTGACGGCGGGTATCAGCGAACCTGCAAACGATGCCAGCAGACTTGGCTCGTTCCGTCGGAGATCGCGGAGGAACGGCCGGACCTCAAGTCGATCGGTGGTCAGATCACCTCGTTGATCGGGCGCAACTTCGCCGACCAGGTCGCCCTCCGCAACCATTTCCAGGAACTCGGGGCTGCCGCGAAGTGCCCCCAGTGCGGCGCCACCTCGTTCACCCAGACGAAGGCACCCGACTCCGCGACTGAGCCGCATCCGCCGTCGTCGGCGTCTTCGATCGACCCTCAGGCATCTCCGGCGCCGGCAGGCCAGCCCCTGATCTTCGTCCTCAACCAGAAGTTGATCTCGCTGACGGGCGATCTATGGATCGAGGATGGCCAGGGCAACCATGCCTTCGAAGTCGATGGCTCGCTCCTCAGCCTCCGTGGCACGCACGTGCTCAAAGACCTCAGCGGCCAGGCGCTCTATGAGGTCTCGACGCCGCTCAGCCCCCATGTCCACAAGACCATCACGATCTCCAAGGGGGGTCAGGCCGCGGCGACCGTCCAGGAGGCGATCTTCCACCTTGGCGGCGACAAGTTCAAGATCACCCTGACGGGCGGCGTGGAGTTCACACTCCACGGCGACTGGATGAACCGTGAGTTCCAGGTCAAGGACCAGGCCCGGCAGGTGGTGATCACGGTGTCCCGTGCCTGGTTCACCATCCACGACGGCTATGGCATCCAGATCGCCTCCGGCTTCGATGTGCCCCTCGGTCTGGCGATCGTCATCGCCCTCGAGCGGGTCGAAGTGGGGGAGCACGGAGCCGGCTCACCGATACAGGACCTCCTCGGTGGGTTCGGCCCGTTCTGAACGACGCCCCGATCTGAACGACGCCCCGATCCGGTGATCGCCGAATGCGATGTGGTCTCGACCTCGCCGGTACGCCTTCTCTACGATGATCCCGCTTTCCATCCGCCAGCTCCCTGAGAGCTGTCGCCGGCCTCAGCTGCCACCGGCGCGCTGCGGTCGCCTCGGAGAGCGTGGCCTTCGGCGTTCAGGAGTCCTGGTCGCTCCGATGTTCCCCGTTGCCCGACGGCTGGGCCGCCCAGTCCGTGATCGTCCGGAACAGCCTAGCGGCGGCGGTCGATGTCGGGATCGATCCGGCGGCGACGGGTTCCGGGGCAGGCGGCGGCGCCCCCACCTCCGCGTCGCCTTCCTCTCCGGCCTCGTCCGCTGGATCCATGACGCCGAGACCGATGCCCTCGTCGGAGGGTGGATCGGCAGCCGTGACGGCCACGGCCGGCTCGGGCGCTGCTTTCTCGACCGGCTCGGGCCCCGCCTCGACCGGCTCGGGCCCTGATGCCTCGACCGGCTCGGGCCCTGATGCTTCGACCGGCTCGGGCCGTGCTGCCACGACTTGCTCGGGCGCGGCTGTCTCCGCCGGCTCGCGCGCGGCTGTCTCCGCCGGCTCGCGCGCTGCTTCGGCAGTGTCGTCCGCATCCGACCCGGCGATCGCGAACCTGGCGACCGCGTCAGCCCGCGCCGCCCCCCGGACCGACTCGAGATCCGGCGGCGCCGGCAGCGATCCAGCGCGGCGAGCGAGGTCGGCCGGGTCGTCAGCTTCCTTGAGCTCGGCGAAGAACGTGTCGAGAATCGATCCGTATTCGACGACGGCCGCCTCGACTCCGTCGACCTCCGTGGCGATGATCGAGTCGTGCTTGGCGAGGTGCGACTGCAGCTCCCTGCGCCGTTCGTCGGTGCGCCTGGCGGCCTCGCCTCGGACTCGCTCGGTCTCGGCGGTGAGCCAGGCGTCGATGCCCCAGATATCCTCGTCGGCGAGCCGGCGCATCTCGTCAGCCTCGACCGCGCCGCGGGCTCGCGCCTTGTCGATCTCCTCGGCGGCATCCTCGGCGACATCGGCGTCGATGTGCGCCCGCATCTGCTCGGCCGCGGCCTGCATCGCCCGCGTCAGCTCCGCGAGGAAGGACGGCACCACGCTCGAGTGGCTCGCGGCCGGCACCGCGCCCGTGTGACTCGCGGACGTGTCGAGCCCTAGGTCCATCCTGATGACCGAACCGGCCTCATCGGGTCCGGCTCCATTCAAAACGTTCTGGTCCATTCGAGCTACCTCGCGGGGCGCCGAAAGTACCCCTCGACTCCCGGACCCGCAACGGGATTCGCCGATTTCCGGTGCCAGCGGGAACCGGGCGCCGACGTCACGGGCGACCTGCGGAATGGCGAACGGATGGGGGTTGCGGCGATGATGTCGCCAAGGCGACATCCTCAGCCCGTATCTGTCGCCGCTTTCGAACCGTCGATCAACCGGGCGCGACCGACATGGTGGCGTCGATGGGGAAGGACAAGGATGGTTACGGTTATGGAAAGCAACGCATCGTCACGAACTCCCCGGCTAGCGGTCGGTGCGCGGCGGGCGGTTCTGCTGGCGGGGGTCGCAGCCCTCGCCGGTTGCACGGGGGCCTCGCCGAGCGCGTCGCCGGCGGCCATCGCGCCGTCGTCGACGGCCGCATCGGTCACCACATCGGCCCCGCCATCATCGGTCTCGTCGACGCCGTCGGCGGCCGCCACCTCGTCCGCCGCCGCCTCGGCCCTGCCGGCGGTAGCGCCACCGGTGCCGGGCGCTTGGTCGGATCTGTCAGTCGTGGCGCTCACGCAGCCCCGACCGACGAACAGCACCATCGTCGAGTGGAAGGGCGGCGACCTCGCGATCGGGCCCGAGAGCGGGCCCCAGCGCCTGTTCAGTTCGACGGACGGCCGATCGTGGTCCGAGCTCCCAGCGTCGACGCTCGGCTTCGACGACCCGACCGGCAACACCCTCCTGAACAGTGCCACCGCCTGCGGTGATGGGGTCCTCGTCGAGACGGTGGACGGCGACAGCCATGTCTGGCTGTGGTGGTCGACCGACCTCTCCAGCTGGACGAAGATCCCATTCCACAACGAGGGCTACGCGACACTCGCAGCGATCGGCTCGACCGCCGTCGCGAACGTGGACACGGGTGGCGGCGCTCCCACCGGGACGGCGATGGATGTCTCGACGGACTGCAGGACCTGGCGTCGGGTCGAGCTGCCCGGGCCCAAGGTCGCCCAGATCACCGGCCTCGCGGCGAACGCCTCCGGGTTCGCGGCCGTCGGCGAGTCGGGCAACGTCGGCGCTCCTGACAGCAGACTCCTCGCCTGGTGGTCGAGCGATGGCGTGCATTGGTCGGCCGCCTCAACCCCATCGACCCGCGGCGACCGCTTCGCCACCGTGGATGCCGGCGCCGACGGGTTCATGGCACTCGAGGCCTCGAACAGCGCAACGCCTGGCCGCCAGTCTCTCTTGACCTCGGCCGACGGCCATGCCTGGACTCGTTTCTCCGGTGATCCACTCGGCACGATCGCGTCCGGTGAGGGCGTAGGGAGTCCCGCCGGCAGCGTGACGTCGGACGGCTCGCACCTGCTCCTCTACGGGCGCAAGGGCATCAGCCCCGCGGACGACAGTGCTGGCACCGCGCAGTACTGGATCTCGACCGACGGGCTGCACTGGTCCCGTCCGACCATCGGCGGCACGGACGGAGCGGCGATGCTCGCCGACCAGTATCCGGTTCCGATGGTTCTGCCCAACGGCATCCTGTTCGCCGGCCAGGACACCACGTGGTTCGGCGCGCCATGACGGCCGATCGGCGGACCTGAGATCGAGTACACCGCCGTGCCCGAGCTCGGGGCACCTGAGGAGCTGCGGGCCCGGGGTTACGTTCACTCGATAGCGGTCGAGCCTCGACACGCGGCGGTGTCTGCCGAACCACGCGACCTTGGCCTCGCGTCGTGTCTCGGGTTCACGTCGCAGGACCGACCGGGCCACCGAGGGATAGGCGATAGGCCAGGAGCAGGATCCCGGGTTGAACCTCCCAGTCGCCCGGTGGAGAATCGTTCGAAGCCCGAGGACCGGTACAGCCGCTGCGCGGCGGTCATGGATGGCCGCGTGTAGAGGGCGATCGCCTGGCGCCCGTCGGTCCGCGCCCGGGCGACGACCGAGTCGACGAGAGTCCGCCCGACCCCGTGCCCCCGAGCGCTCGTCGTCACTGCCAAAGCCCGGATCATCGCGTCCCCATCGCGGGCGCCTGGGCCCGCAGATCCGTCGAGAGCGGCCAGGTACGTGATGGTGCCGACGATCGCCCCGCTACCGTCGGTCGCTACGAGGACGACACCGCCTGCAGATCGGCGGGCCGTGTCACGTACCTCGTCGAGATACCACTCCGGTTCGCTGCCGAGTGCCCGGTACGACGCGGCGACCATCGCACCGATCTCTTGGTATTCATCGGGTCGAGCCTCCCGCACCGTCGCCTGGTCCGTAACCGGAGGCACAGCCCCGACGGTCGAGCCGGTCCTCTGAGCATGCCCGATGTACAGGATCGACGTATCCGGCGAAAGGACCATCCGACTCCGTCGACCGAACTCCTCTGGGGTGATACGGCCACGGTGGACGGCCGACATGAGCGCGATCAGTCGGATCGGGTTGGCGGTCGGTTTCATCCCCGTGGTCCCCAGATCCGAAAGGCCGCACCGCTCGAGTGTGGCAGCCAAGACGGCGGGCACTATGAAATGATCGGCCGCGTGGAGATCTCGTGGCATCCAGCGCGTGAGCGGAAAGTCTTGCGCCAGCCGGATCATGACGAACTCGCTGCGATTCGTCCGATTGATCGTGTCGTACAGGAAGATCCCGCCGGGCCTCAGCACCCGCGCGATCTCGGCGATGACAGCGTCGACGTCCTCCACGTGTTCGAGGACGTCGACACAGGTGACCACGTCAAAGGCCCCATCGGGGTACGGCAACGTCTCGCCTGGTCCGACGTCATAGGCGATCGGGAGGCCGCCGAGGGCGGCGTGAGACCGGGCGGTCGCGATGGACCGAGCGGACTGGTCGATGCCGGTGACGAGGCATCCTCGTCGGGCCAGCTCCTCCGCGAGTAGACCACCCCCGCAGCCGACATCGAGCACTCGCAGCCCTGACGCCGTCAGTCGCTGGCGCTCGATCATCTGGTCGAAGTACTCAAGACGAGCCGGGTTGAGCGAGGTACGGATCGAGGCGAGCGGCTGGTCGGGCGCCCACCAGATATCGTCGGTCGCGTCGTACAGGCTGTTGTCGACGGCCATGGCTCGAGCCTCCAGTGATAGTGTAGTGCCTGTATCACTATCAGTGAAGGGACTTCACTATGTCAATACCCTCCGACGGATTCGACCGCCCACTGACGTTTCTAGTCGACCAGATGCGCGCGATCGATCGAGCCGTTACGCGCCACGTCGGTCGGTCGCTGCCGGCCGACGTCGGCACTCGAATCTCGGTGTCACACATGCGTCTGATGGCCGAGGTGCCACCACAGGGCATCAGGCCTTCTCAGCTCGCGGCTCGACTGGGGGTCACGCGCTCTGCCGTCTCGCAACTCGTCCGTCACCTCGAGCATGCGGGCCTTCTCGAGCGCGTGACTGATACGAGCGATGGCAGAGCCGAACTCGTGCGCCAAACAGAACGAGCCGCCACGGCTCAGCGCGTCGTACGGAAGACGATCGTGGCT
The DNA here is from genome assembly GCA_963745405.1 of uncultured Chloroflexia bacterium. GTDB lineage: Bacteria > Chloroflexota > Limnocylindria > Limnocylindrales > CSP1-4 > C-114. The sequence goes on from CAVUWY010000002.1 coordinate 1,855,856, forward strand.
GTCGAAACCCTGTGGTCCGAGCGACTCGGCGCGGAGACGTTCGCTGTCCTTCGGCGCTCACTCGCTGAACTCGAGCGCTGGTCGAGCGAGGACGTCTGACCACTGGTCCTGTCCGACCATCGGCGGCCCGGACGAGGCGGCGCTGCTCGCCGACCAGTATCCGGTTCCGATGGTTCTGCCCAACGCCATCCTGTTCGCCGGCCAGGACACCAGGTGGTTCGGCGCGCCATGACGGCCGATCGGCGGACCTCACCCAGACGGGAGGCCGGCCGAAGGTATCTGCTCAGGCCGGGGCGGCGCCGGCACTGCCCCAGCGGCGAACCTCCGCCTCGAGATCGAGTGGCAGAACGGCGCCGTGGTGCTCGAACTCGCCCCAGGCCTGGCTCGGAACACGCCACATGATCTCGAATTCGTTGCCGTCCGGGTCAGCTCCGTAGAGGGACTTCGAGACCCCATGGTCGGACGCGCCCCCGAGGGCGCCCTCGGCCGAGAGGACCGCGGCGGCGTGAAAGAGATCGTCGATCGTGGGGACTTCCCAGGCCAGGTGATAGAGCCCGACCGATCCCCGGACGGGGCCGGCCGCGTCGGGCCCGACCGAGAACAGGCCGAGGTCGTGATGATTCTCGCCGTGGGCGGCTCGCAGGAACACGGCCCGTCCGCCGAATGCGTTTTCAACGACTTCGAAGCCGAACACCCGGCCGTAGAACTCCGCCGCGACGGACGCGTCGCGGACGTACAGGACGGCGTGGTTAAGGCGGGCGACGCGGATGGACGTCGTTGGCTGGGCCCGGTCGATCGTCTTGTCGGGCATCGGATCAGGCCGCCTTGTTCGCGGCCGGTGCGCCGACCAGCTTCCAGCCGGACTGCCACGAACCGCCCCGGCTGATGTTCAGACTGATGTTGAGGAAGGCCATGCCCTCGAGCTGCCGGGCTCGCGCGAGCGGGCCTACGTCGATCGGGTTCAGGCCGATCGAGGCGAGCAGGCCGCTGACCTCGTCCTTGGCCTCGGCATCGTCGCCGGCCACGAATCCGTCGAGCTGGAGTCCCTCGGCGATGGGATCGTGCTGCCTCGAGGCGAACAAGGTGTTGAACGCCTTGACCACCCGCGACTTCGGCAGCAGGGTGGCGAGCTCCTCGGCGTTCGAGCTGGTCGTGTCGATATCCGGGCCGGCCGTGCCGAAGGACATCCGGTTGGTCACGTCGACCACGATCTTGCCGGCGGCAGCATCGGCGATCTCGCCCGCCAGCTGGGCGGCGCTCGTGAATGGGACTGCCAGGATCACGACGTCGCCTGCCGCGACGGCTTCGGCGTTCGAGCCGGCAAGGCGGGCCCCGGTCGAGCCAGCGGCAGCACCGGCGTCCCCGGGATCTCGTGAGGCGATCACGACCTCGTGACCGGCCTTGATGAACGAGGATGCCAGGGCAGTGCCGACGCTGCCGGCGCCGATGATCGCGATCTTCATGGAGTTTCTCCTTCGCCTTGTCGGGCCTTGTCGGCCTGCCTGGTGTCGTCCAACTTGACGAGTTGGCCTGCGTCCAGCGATATTTGTTGACAGCACAACCGTAGTCCCATGGAGCAGCCCTTGTCAATACGAGTTTGCGGAGAGCCAAGGTGAGGACCGCGGAGCGACGGAGGCCGGCCGTCGGGATCCAGATCCGGAAATGGCGGATGACACGGGGCCTGACTCTGGCCAACGTCGCAGAGCGAAGTGGCCTCAACGTCGGCTACCTGTCACAGATCGAGAACGACAAGGCATCGCCGTCGCTCCAGTGCCTTACCGCGATCGGCGGAGCGCTCGAAGTGCCGGCAGCCTGGTTCCTCATCGAGGACGTACCCGAGCCATATCTGGTGCGGGCGGCCGACCGTCCGACGACTGAAACGATGCTGGGCCGGATCGAGCACGTCGACGGCCGCGGATCGCGTGAGGTCTCGATCCTGGAAGTGATCAGTACGGAAGCCGGCCAGCGGGTCGGCGCCCATGCTCACGCCGGCGAGGAGCACCACATCGTCCTGCGCGGAACATTCCGGATGACGCAGGGTGACCACAGCCTCGAGCTCGGACCGGGCGACTACGTCCGCTGGGACGGCACGATCCCCCACGATGGCGAGTCGACCAGCCCTGGGGGCGGTGCGATGCTGATCATCCGGATCCGGCCCAAGGAGTAGCGTCCGGGCGCACTCAGGGCCTATCGCGACACCATCGCCCGTCGATCGGGCCGGCCCGACCTGAGTCCCGTCATCGGGGCCGAACGACGCTGGTATCGTGCCCGTCGTGGCGGGCGAGACGCGGCGGACAGCACGATCGAGCTCGATCGGCGACGAGCGCGTCCAGCGCGAAGCCGTGTCGGAGATCCTGCGCGCGATCAGCCGCGCGCCGTTCGACCTCGACCAGGTCTTCCGCACCGTCCTCGAGCACGCGATCCGGTTGTGCGATGCCGACCGTGCGTTCGTGTTCCTTCTCGACGGAGACGTCTATCGACACGTGGCCGATATCGCCGCTCCGTCGGAAGTCGTCGCGTTCAACCTCGCCAACCCCCAGCGACCGAGTCGGAAGACGCTGACCGGGCGGACGGCTCTGGAGGGACGACCGGTCCACATCCCCGACGTCCTCGCCGACCCTGAGTACGACTATCCCGAGGCCCTCCGGCTCGGTGGCTTCCGCGCCATGCTCGGCGTTCCCATCCTCCGGGAGGGGATCGTGGTCGGGGTCATCGACCTGTGGCGGGACGAGCCGCGGTCCTTCAGCGATCGCGAGATCGAGCTGGTGACACTCTTCGCGGACCAGGCCGGGATCGCCCTCGAGACGACGCGCCTGATCCAGACGATCCACCGGCAGCGGACCGAGCTCGCCCAATTCCTCTCTCCCCAGGTTGCGGCCCTGGTCTCGAGTGACGAGGGCGAAGCCCTCCTCGCCGGCCATCGTCGCGAGATCACCGTCACCTTCTGCGACCTTCGGGGCTTCACCTCCTTTTCCGAGGTCGCCGAGCCGGAGGAGGTCCTCACCGTTCTCCGTGAGTACCACGCCGCCATGGGGCCCCTGATCAGCGAGTACGGTGGCACGCTCGAGCGGTTCGCCGGCGATGGGATCATGGTCTATTTCAACGACCCTGTACCGCTGCCTGACCACGCTGCTCGCGCCGTCCGGATGGCCGTCGCGATGAGGGATCGCTTCGTCACGCTGGCCGTACCGTGGCGCAGGCGGGGAAACACTCTTGGACTCGGCATCGGGATCGCGACCGGCTACGCGACGCTCGGCCGGATCGGCTACGAGGGTCGCTTCGACTACGCCGCCATCGGCAGCGTCGTGAACCTCGCGGCACGTCTGTGTGCCGAGGCGTCCGACGGCTCGATCGTCCTGGACCAGCGTGCCCTCGCCCAGGTGGAGGAGGTCGTCGAGGCCCGGGCCCTTGGCCCGCTCACCCTCAAGGGATTCAGCCGCCCCGTGCAGGCCTTCGACATCACCGGGATCCGCCCGGTGCTTGATGGCCTTTCGAGTCACCCGGCGGGGGCGGAGGCACCGTGACGAGCTTGGCGCTGCGGGATCCCGACCACGTCCGAGTCGCGTGAGATCGGCCGCGTCCGCTACAGCTCCTGGCGACGGAAGGCGAGCGCAGCGATGAGGAGGACGCCGACGATCAGGACGATCGCGGCCAGCACTGAGCCGGCAACGTCGACGCCTGCCTGTCCAAGGGCCAGGGCGCGGGCGGGAGCACCGAGGCCCCCCGGCAGATAGCGCCCGATCGCGGGTACGACGCTGAGGATCCCGAGGACGAGGATCGCCGTTATGCCAAGGCCGGCGGCTGCGGGCGCGGATCGAGTCAGCGTGCTACCGAGGAAGGTGATCGCGGCGTACGCGACCAGAGCCAGCCACTGGAGGACAAGCGCTCCGGCGAATCCCAGGAGGGACAGCGGTTCGAACAGCACCAGGGTGTAGAACCAGGCCCCGGCGCCGGCGATGGCCGTCGCGATGCCGAGCGTCGTCGCGATCGCGACGAACTTGGAAGCAAGAAAGGCCGACCGGGTCACGGGCTTCACGAGCACCATCGCCGCTGTCCCACGCTCCTTCTCCGTGGCCACCGAACCCATCGCCAGGAGGACCGCGATCAGCGCCCCGAACTGGCCCAGGTTCTTGGCCAGTTGGTCGTACGCATCGGCCGCGGTCGGTGGCGGCAGGACGACCTGGAACTGTTCACCGCCCACCGCCTTGAGGATCTCAGGCGTAAAGCGAGCCAGGAGCGGTGACACCAGTCCGACGACCAGGAATACCGTCGCCACGACCGGGAGCCTGGTCGTGCGCCACTGCTCGAGGAGCTCCTTGCGCAGGAGGGTGACGAAGCCGGTCACGGTCCGGGTACCGTTCGCGGCCTGATGAATCCCCGGCCGTCGAGATCGTTCGCCGACGGCGGTCCGACGAGCTCCAGGAAGACCTCCTCGAGGGTCGGCCGGGCCCGTTCGAACGACTCGAGCGTGATGCCGGCCGCCACCACCACGGGCAGGATCGCCTCCGCGGCCGCCTCAGCATCGGCGACCCCCACGGTGATCGCTCCCGACGCGAGCGATGCGTCGGTGACCCAGGGAGTCGCCCGAAGCTGGTCGACCAGCCTGCCCACCGCCGCGTCCTGGCCGGGTCCGGGTACGATCCGATAGATCGGCTTGGCGTGCGTAGCCAGCAAGTCGTCGAGAGGACCCTCCGTCACCCTCCGGCCGCGATCGAGGATCGCGACCCGATCGCAGATCCGCTCGGCGTCCGCCAGGACGTGGGTCGAAACGACCACGGTCGCTTCGTTCCGCAGGTCCGCGATGAGCTCAAGGAGGTCGCGTCGTCCCTCCGGGTCGAGCGAGCTGACCGGCTCGTCGAGGATCAGGAGTCGCGGCTGGTTCACGAGCGCCTGGCCGATCCCGAGCCGCTGGCGCATCCCGCCCGAATATCCGCCGATCCGCCGGCCGGCGGCCGCCTCGAGACCGATCTGTTCGAGCACCGTCCGGACCCGCCCGGTGAGCGCCGGTCCTCTCAAGCCATGGAGCCGTCCGACGAACTCGAGTAATTCGCGTCCGGTCATCCAGCTGTAGAAGCGCGGATCCTGGTCCAGATAGCCGATGCGGGAATGGAGCTCGGGGACATCCGATCCGACGGGGATCCCCCCGACCGTCGCGCTACCTGCGCTCGCCCGGGCCAGCCCGGTCAGGATCCGGATGGTCGTCGTCTTGCCCGCCCCGTTCGGGCCGAGGAGGCCGAAGATCGAGCCGCCGGGCACGCTCAGGTCGAGGTGGTCCAAGGCGAGGATCGAGCCGAACTCCTTGGTCAGGCCGCGGACCTCGACAGCCGTCCCACCGTTTGCCGGGGCGGTCATTCGTCCTCCCGCCCGGCGACGAAGTAGACGATCGGCCCGACGATGTTGATGAACACGATGACGAGCACCCAGACGAGCTTGTTGCCGCCGCGAACCCGTCGTTCCTCGCGACCGAGGTCGATCAACGCTGCGATCAGCAGGCCGACCTGTATCACGATGATCGGCGCGACCAGGGCAACGATCTGTTCGGGATTCAGCTCGGCCATCAGTGGTTCTCGCCGTCCCCGGGCGGCAGGATCGCCCCGAGGATGCGCCGCATTCGACCGGGTCGGGGCGGCTCCGCCAGGAGAGGCTGGAGGACCCGGGCGAACTCCAGTATCGGTCGAATTCGCCGATGAGCCTTCATCCGTCATGGCCCCCATACGGTCGGCGCGCCGACCACCAATGTCGGATCGCTCGGGTCGCCCACGCCGCAGAGCGGCACCACGGTCGTGGCGGGTACTTCGGCGAAACCCCAGGCGGACGCTCCGGGCTTCGCGTCGACGCTTGCCAGGAGGGATACCCAGGAGGGGACCTGATCGGTCGCCGCGTTGAAGGTCCGGGCGAGGGCCACGATGTCGTCCACCGTGTGGGGGGCGACCGCGGTCAGGAGGAGCAGGGTCGTCCGGGTGTCACCGTCGTTCTGGAAGCGGACCAGCGTGGCTCCGGGGCCGGTCGGTGCCGATCCGAGCGAGCAGCGGACGCCGTCCGAGGTGAAGCTCACCGGTCCGCCGAGCCTGAAGGGACTCGCAGCCGGAGGACCCTGGCGGAGGTGCGCCAGGATAGCCGACGTCACCATCGTCGGGTCGGCCGCCGTGGCTGCGGACATCGTCCGCCCGCCGGCGCCCGGCTCGATCCGGCCCGGCATCGTCGAGGTCGTCCCGACCGTCAGCCGCAGTTGCTGCCAGTGCATCAGTGACGGCTCCAGGAGCGCCATGGCCGCAGTCTCGTCCCACAGGTATTGGCCCCGCTCCACCCCGGTCAGGAACGGGTTGCGTGCGAACAGCTCCAGGGCGACGTCTGCCGCCGCCGTTCGGGGATCGACCAGGAGCTGTGCCGCGATGTCCGACGGGACCGGGATGGCATCGGTCGCGTCGAGCGGGATGAGCGAGATGGGGATGCTGGTCGACATCACCGCGGTGATCGACCGGGGATCGGCCGCGAAGTTCGCCTCGACCGGCGCCGACCACAGGACCCCATCCCTGTAGACATTGCCGGGGTGGGAGATCGTCCCACCCATGGCCACGATCTGAGCGATGTGCGGCGGCAGGGCCGGATCGGCCGCCAGAGCGTCGGCCAGATTGGTCCATGGTGCAAGCTCGAGGATCGTGGTCGGTACGGGACTCGCATGGATGATCTCGGCCAGGAGTGTCGAGGCAGCCGGAGTCGTGATGACGGGGACTTCGGGCAACGTGATCCCGAACGCCGCATCGGCGCCGGCCCGCCAGGCGTCGGGGAACGCGACGGCGGGCGGCAGGGCCTGCCGCCGGCCGCAGGCCACCGGGATGGGCAGCGCGTCGAGCCGCTCGAGGAGAGCGCGCACATTGTCGAGTCCCGGATAGCAGTGGACCAGACCGGTTCCCGCCACGGTGATCGCCCGCACGCTCACCCGGGCATCCCCAAGCACCAGGGCGATCGCGACGAGATCGTCATCGCTCAGGTCGGTGTCGATCACCACGGGCCGTGGTGTTGTGGTCGGTGACGTGGTCGACGCGGCGGACAGCGTCGGTTTCGGAGTGGTCGTCGGCCCGGTAGTGCCCGCCTGGCAGGCCCCGATGAGCAGGGCGAGCACGACCGCCGAGAGGCGATGCATGCGGTCAATGTCGCGGTCCTCGCCGGGCCGCGCCAGTGCCGAAGGGACCAGATCGATGCGACGCTCGCCTCAGTCCAGAGCGCACAACCGAAAGGGCGTGGATCGGACCTCGGACTCGTCCCGGACCGGCACTTCGCCCTACCCCGCGACGTCCGGCGTGTTCGGCGAGTGTGCGGGCCGGAGCGGTACGATCAGCTAGTCGTCGGAAGCGGGTCGGTCATCGTGCCAGAACGTCGCCAGCGCTTCGGCGACTGCCCGTTGCTGGCTCAAGGTCAACCGGCGCCCGAATTCGCGCTCGATGACCTTCAGGTGGTCCGCGAATGCCGCATCGTGGCGCCGCCTTCCTTCGGCCGTCAGCACGATCCGGACACCGCGCCGGTCACCTGGCACCGCCTCGCGATGGACCAGGCCGGCTGCCTCGATCCGATCCACGAGGCGAGTCAGGCCGCTCCTGGTGAAGAGCGATCGCTGCTCGAGTTCCTGCATCCGCAGTCCGTGTTCTGGGGCGTCGTACAGCTGCGCGAGGACGTCGAGCCAGGTCAGCGGGAACCCGGCCTGTTCGAGGAGCTGAGGCTCCGCCACCTGGAGCGTCCGCGACGCGGCGAAGAGAACGCCGCGCCAGGCATCGTTCCATAGAGCGGTGGGCCGGCTGGCATCTTCCTCTTCGCTCATGGGTGCACGATACAGGAGGGTCTCTGTCTCTGCAACATCTGTTCATTCAGTAGTTGACAAGACAGATACTGATGGCGCAGGATGCAGGCAGGAGCAGCGGCGCGACATACGAGCCTGACTCCTGCCAGCCGGAGGCATCACGATGACCACGCTCTTCGTTCGTCACGAGGTCGCCGATTACGGGGAGTGGCGGCGGGTCTACGACGGATTCTCGCCGACCCAGAAGTCTCTCGGGGTCCAGGAGCAGGCCGTCTACCAGGCGATCGGCAACCCCAACGACATCACCGTCCGCCACGAATTCGCGACGCTCGAGGCGGCCCAGGCGTTCGGCGGCAGCCCAGAGCTCCGCGCCGCGATGCACGATGCCGGCGTTCAGGGAGTCCCCACGGTCTGGTTCACGACGCGTTCCTGAATAACACGGTTGAGTGCCGCCACAACGGATCGAGACGGGCGCCGAATGGCGCCCGTCTCGTGTCAGCGGGAGCGATCCCCCATCAGGTTCGGCCCGCCGGGCCTCGTAGCCTCGGGCGGGAACGACCTCCGTGGATACCCAACAGGACCTCCGTCCCCACCGTGAGGATGAAGACCGCCGTCGCGACGACGACAAGAAGGCCGCCGAGCTCGGCCAGTCCGGCGCCGGACGTGCTCGGTCCGGCGAGCGACCAGAGGGCGTCGCGAAAGGCGAGGGCGAGCGGTACGGCTGCCGCAGCGACGACGCTCCCGTCGGTCACGCGCCGTCGGATCGTTCCCATCGCATGGTCCGGACGGACGAGGCCGAGGTACGAGCCTGCACCGACCGCGAAGGCGAACATCCCGCAGGTGGCCACGCCGAAGGAGAGGACCAGTATCGGTCCCACCCCGTCCTCACGAGCCGCGAAAGCGGCAAAGGAGGTTCCGAAGAGGGCTGCGAAGAATCCTGCCGCGGCGAACGGATGGCGACGGACCAGCGCCGCCGGGCGGCGCTCCATCCAGCTCACGAATGCGGACGTCGGGCGGCGGAGGGGTCCGAGCCGTCGGGACCCGATCGCGGCGAGGGTAAGCGCGTCGGCGAGACCATCCGGCTCGCCTCGTGGCTCGGCCGCCCGCCGACTGGCCGCCGCAGCGCGCCACAGCCGCATGGATGCCCACGAAGCCATCACACTCGTCGCCAGAAGTGACCCCACGAGTACCACCGTCGTCGCGTCCCAGGTCGCTCTCTGGGCTCCTACGCCCACGCTGATCCAGTCCACGACGACGGTTACGGCGACCGTCCCCAGCACGACCACGCTCGCTCGCACGGCGCCCACGAACCGCGCCATGGGCAGGGGAGCGTCCCGACGACACAGGAGAGCCCGGATGAGTATGAGGGCCATGCCGAGCGGGACCAGGAAGATCGCGAATGAGGTGGCCACGTCGTATGGATCGTTCTGCCACGGCGCATGAACGTAGATGGGCTTGATCTCCTTGGCCGTGAATGCGAAGGCCACGAAGACGACCGCAGCCGCAAGGGTCGCCATGACCGCTCGGCCGGCGACAGCCCGGCGCGGGTCGCCGACAGGCAGGGCGAGAACGGCCGGAACCGCAGGATCGGTTATCCCCATCAGACGCCGACGCTCGCGATCCCGCCCGATCGCCCGTCAGGCCGAGGGCACCGCTATCTGGCCGACCTCGATGAGATGGCCGTCCGGATCGCGGATGTAGGCGCGGATCTCACGGCCGTGATCCTTCGGCTCCGTCAGGAATTCGGCGCCCCGCGCCGTCCAGTCCCGGTACGCCTTCGCGATGTCCGCTACCCGTAGGTTCAGGAAGGCACTGGTGCGATGGAGGTCAGCGGGTGTCTCGAGCGTCACGGTCGGTTTGTCGTCGGTCGGACCCCCACCTTCGTTCAGGATCAGCCAGCTATTCGCGACCTTGATGATGACCGGGTCACGCTCCAGGACGACCTTGCCGCCGAAGACCGTGCGATAGAACTCACGAGATCGATCCTGATCCGAGACGACCAGAAAATGGGTGACGACGAAGCCTTCCTTCGGGGCGGGAAAGTCATCAGCGTTCATTCGGCGACCTCATACGTGCAGTAGACAGAAAAGTCGATCGTGCCCCGGATCCCTACGTCCGGAGCCGGCTGCCCAGTCGCATCTCGATCTCCTCGGCGACCGATGCTGAGAGGCTCGTCCCGAAGCTCCCCGCCAGCCGCTGGAATAGCGGCCTCCGCAGCCGGACCGTCGCGGACTTCGCCGGGACGCCGGCTGCTTTCGCGGCGATCTCGACCGCCCGCTCGAGGTCGCCGATCTCGTCGACCAGGCCGAGGTCGAGCGCCTCGAGGCCGAGCCATACCTCGCCCGTCGCGAGCTTGCGGGCGCGTTCCTCGCTCATCCGCCGACCGGTCGCGACCCGTCCGACGAACGCGTCGTAGAAGGCGTCGACGATAGCCTGCTCCTTGACGCGCTCCTCCTCCGTCTCGTCGCGCCATGGCGCGCCGGTCCCCTTGAGGCGGCCGGCGCGGTTCTCGCTGACGGTCACGCCGAGACGGTCGAGCAGTCGCGGCAGGCGCGGCGAGGCCGAGATGACGCCGATCGAGCCGACGATCGCGTGGGGCTGGGTGAGGATCGTGGGCGCGGCGAGCGCCGCGAGGTAGGAGCCCGAGGCGCCGACGCCCCGGATCGCGGCGACAAGCGGCTTGCTCGCTGCCAACCGCTCGAGGGCGAGGAACATGTCATCGCTCGCCGTGGCCGACCCGCCCGGTGAGTCGACGTCGAGCGCCACCGCCGGCACCCGCTTCGATTCGCGGAGACGCCGGACGAGCTCGATCCAGTCGGCGGTCCGGGCACCGCCCCCGATCGGGCCATAGAGGCGGAGGACTGCGACGCGGTCGGGACGCATGCGCCCGACGTACGGTCCGATGACGGGGACGCGACGGATCACGCTCATCAGGGCAGCCTAGCCCATCATCTCGATCGGGGCACGGACCATCGCGAGGCGTCGACACGCGGGAGTCCCACAGTCTGGTAGCGGACGACGGCCGGCTTCCACGGCGGTCACGGGAAGCCTCTCCGGTTCCGTTCCGTCTGTCCTGGGCGTCAGTGCACCCGAGGGATCGTCAGCCGAAACGTCGATCCCACTCCCAGCTGGCTCGTGACCGTCAGGTGGCCACCCGACCGCTCCGCCAGACTCCGCGCGATCGTCAGGCCGAGGCCGCTGCCAGCTGGACTTCCGGCATCGGACCTGACTCGATGGAATGGTTCGAAGATCCGTTCCAGGTCGACAGCCGCGATGCCCGGGCCGCGATCGGACACCTCGACGACCCCCTCGCGGTCGAGTGCCGTCACCGTCACCGCGATCTGAGCAGATGGCCCGCCGTATCTGAGGGCGTTGTCGAGAAGGTTCGTGAGGATCCGGTCGCAGCCATCCGGCTCGCCGCGGACGCGCAGGTCGGGGACCAGGTTCACCCGGACCTGTCCGACATCCGGGTGGGCGACCTGGAAGGTCGCGATCGACTCGGCGACCGCGACCGACAGATCGAAAGGCTCAGCTGCCGGCTCGAGCATCCGATCGTCCGTCCGGGCGAGGAGGAGCAGATCGTTCGTGATACGAGTGAGGCGCTCGGCCGAAGAGACGATCTCGGTCATCCCGGTCCGGAGGTCCTCCGTCGACATGGATGTCTCGAGCCCGCTCTCGGCGGTCGCCCGGATCGCTGCGAGCGGGGTGCGCATCTCATGCGAGGCATCGGCGACGAATCGTCGCTGCCGGACATGGGCGTCACGGATGGGTCGAAGCGTTCGACCGGCCAGCACCCACGCAGCCGCGCCGATGAGGGCGATCGTGACGACGTTCGTCATGACCAGGGCGATCCCGACCCGTTCGAGTGCGACCCGATAAGCGAGGCCGGCGGCCTGTTCGGACGACAGATCGGGCGCGACATCGAAGGCCGGTCCGAGGACGGTCTGGAAGGCGAGATAGAAGACCACGCTGAAGGCGCCCAGGACGATCGCGAACAGGCCGATGTAGAGGAGGGTGAGTCTCCGCCGCGCGCGCTGGAACATCACTCGGCCCGGTCCGGCGCCCGGAGTCGATAGCCGGAACCCCGCACCGTCTCTATCAGGCCATTGCGGCGGCCGTCGTCCACCTTGCGACGCAGGCTGCGGATGTAGACCTCGACGATGTTGGACTCGGCGACGAAATCGGCATCCCAGAGGAGATCGAGTAAGCGATCCTGGGTGAACAGCTGGCCCGGGTGGCGGGCGAGGAGCTCGAGGAGGGCGAACTCCCGAGCGGTGAGCCGGATGGGTCGGCCGGCGCGTTCGACTCGCATCTCGGCCGGGTCGAGGACCAGGTCGCCGACCTTGATGCTCGCCGCTCGTGCAGGCCCCAGCCGCCGCCGCAGTGCGCGCAGCCTCGCCCGCAGCTCGGCGACCTCGAATGGCTTGGCCAGGTAGTCGTCGGCGCCCCGGTCGAGGCCGGCGACGCGGTCTTCGACGCCGTCGCGGGCGGTCAGCATGAGGACCGGCGCCGAGAAGCCCGATTCGCGCAGGCGACTGCACACCGCGAGCCCGTCCAGGCCGGGAAGGACGACGTCGAGGATGACCATCTCGTAGGGGTATGTGCGCGCCCATCGGAGCGCCTCGAGCCCGTCGCGGACGACATCGACGGCGTGACCATCGGCCGTCAGGACGACCTTGATGCCGTCCCCGATCGCAGCCTCATCCTCCACGACTAGGACTCGCAGGGTCGACCTCCGAAGCTCGCGCGGATCAGCGGCGGTGGCCGCCGCTCCTGATCGTAGCGACGTTCGCGAATCGTGCCCGGAGATAGACCGAGGGGCTGAGCTGAAGCGGCCCCAACGGAGCCTGCAGCGGCCCTTCCAGGCGCGCCAGCATATCGCTTCCGACGAGCCGCTTCAGGGTGGCCGACCGAAGGAAAGAGACGGCCCGGACGGCGTCGACCTCCAGCCCGGACCGTGCGAGCTGCCGCCTCACCGACCGCGGTTGGTGGGCGAAGTGGCCGTCGAGATACTCGTGCGGGGCCGCGCCGAGCGGTGACCACGACTGGCGGCCGGCGACGCGCCGGATCATCGCCAGGACGTGACGCCGGTTCGGGAATTCGATGATGAATGCCCCTCCCGGTCGGAGCACCCGGCGCACCTCGTCGAAGAGCGGCTGGGGGTCCGCCAGGTGGACGAGAAGCCGGACCGCCACGATCGTGTCGAAGCTCTCGTCGGCGAAGGGCAACCGATTCACGTCCGCGCGAACGAGCGCGATCCGTGGGTCGCCGGCGACGCGGTCTGCCGCGGCGGCGAGCATCGCCGGCGAGGCATCAACGAGGGTCACCCGGTCGTAACCTCCATATTCGTCGATCAGGCGACCGAAGCCTGCCCCGAGGTCGGCGAGGTGGTCGCCACCAGGCGGCAGCAGGGCGCGAAGCGCCAGTCGATCGACCCGATCCTCGTAGTCTCGCTGCGCCCAGAACGAATCGCGGTACGAAAGGTCGTACTCGGGAGGCGGGTCTCCGGTCGGCGAACGTGAGCCGCCGACGTCGAGATCGTGCGGTGAGGGGATCTGTCTATCCGGTGCGAACGCAGTCACGCGCCCAAGACTCTCGTTGCGACCTGAAGGCCAGCTGAATGCGCTCCTCGCCAGGTGATGCGCTCGGGCCGGTCCGTTTCATCGAGGATTCAGGTCCCGGCCCGAGCATCTCCTGCGGGGGTGATACAACGCGCCAACGAGAGGGCCATGGCATCGCGGAAACGAGTCCATTCGACACCGAGGAGGAATCCCCCGGTCTCCCCGGCGCGGCTGCCCGAGCCGGAGCCGGCCCGCGATCCGTGGATCGGGGCCCGGATCCTGCCGCTCCGCGTGTTCCTCGGCGTGACCTTCCTCTACGCCGGTCTCGTCAAGCTCCTCGACCCGAGCTTCTTCGATCCAACCGCGCCGACGTCACTGGCGGTCCAGCTCCAAGGGTTCGCCCGCGATTCGCCGCTGGCTCTGCTCATCACGTTCGTTGCGATCCCCTTGGCCACCCCGATCGGAGTCCTCGTCGCTCTGAGCGAGGTGGCAGTGGGACTCGGAGCGCTCACCGGTCTCGCCGGACGGGCGGCGGCGATGGGGGGCTGCGCTATCGCGCTGCTCTTCTGGCTCACCGCGTCCTGGGCGATCAAGCCGTACTTCTACGGACCCGACCTGCCGTACGCGGCGGGCTGGTTGACACTCGCTCTCATCGGGGACGGCAGGTGGTACGTCCTGAGCTGGCGATCGGTCACGTCTCTCTTCGGCTCGTCGAGTCGGGGGCTCTCGTACGAGGCTGAGTCGTGGTCTCCCGAGCGCCGAACGGCGATCGAGGCCATCGCGCTCGGCACTGTCTCCCTCGTCATCGCGGGGCTCGCCCTCCAGCGTCCGCGATGGCTTCGCGACGCGTTGGTCGGATCCATCGTGCCGAGCGCGAGCCCGCTTGCCGGTGGAGGCCTCACTGGAGTTGATCCAGCCGGGAACGGCTCGCCGGCCGCCGGTGCGTCGGCGACCGGTCCCACCGCGAGCGGCCAGTCGGCGACCGTCCCGCCGGCCACCGCCGGGGCAGGCGGACCGGTCATCGGCCGGGTCCGGACAGTCGATGCCGCTGGATCCTCGTCCTTCACCGTGCCCGGGACGGGGGATCCCGGCGTCATCGTCAAACTCGCCGACGGCTCCTTCGTCGCCTTCGACGCGACGTGCACCCACGCCGGCTGCCCGGTCCAGTACGTCCCGCAGGATCAGGCCCTTGAATGTCCCTGTCACGGTGCTGCCTTCGATCCCGCCCACCACGGGGCCGTCCTCGGTGGGCCGACGAACACCCCACTCACGGAACTGCCGATCGTCGTCGATCACGCCAGCGGAGTCATCAGGTTGACCGCATGAGACAGCGGTCCGCTTCCGATAGACTGGCTCTCCGGCACGCTTGGCAGACGTCGTCTCGCCCGGCCCGGGTCCGCTCCGACCCCTCATCGGAGCACGGCCAGGACCACGCGATCAACCGACAGCTTTAGGCGCGACATTCCAGCGGCACATCCTGGTTCTCCGGAGCGTCCAGCCACCGGATCGCCGCCACCGGCGGTCCCCGCAGCACCTCCCGACAGCCATCGCCCCACGAGGAGCCACATGCAGTCGCGCCCTCCGCGCTCGCCGATGGCTCGCCGCGTGCGGCCTGGACGTTCTCCGCATCGGCAGTCGACCCGGAAGACGTACGCGACCGTCGCCGCCGTCGCAGTGATGGTCGTCCTCGCGGTCGCTGCCGTCATGCACGAGACGTCGGCTGCCTCATCCGCGGCGGGCGCTGCACGATCGGACCTCGCGGCCGGGCAGGTATCGCCGTCCGTGGGCCCAGGCACGACCGACCTCGGCCCTACCGATCCGCCCGCGACTGCCTCACAGGCGCCGGCGGATCCGACTCCGCCCGCCTCGCCCGTATCCACCGGACCCTTCGCGGGCGACCTCATGATCGCCGACCGGCAGAACGGGCGGATCATCATCGTCGACGCGGCCGGGACGATCAGATGGCGGTTCCCGGTGAAGGGCAGCCTCCCTCCAGGCCGAAGGTTCTCCGCCGACGACGCCTTCCTCTCCCCGGACGGCCGGACGATCGTCGCCAACGAGGAGTCCAATGAGGTCGTCGATCGGATCGACCTCTCAACGCGGCGGATCATCTGGCAATACGGCCGGTTCGGCGTCGCCGGCCGCGGGCCGGGCGAGATGCATACCCCCGACGACGCGTATCCACTGGCGAACGGCGACGTGATCGTCGCCGACATCGACAACTGCCGAGTCATCGAGATCTCCGCAACGAAGCGGATCGTCCGCCAGTGGGGTCGGACCGGCGTGTGCGTCGATCACCCGCCGCAGACGTACGGTCGTCCGAACGGCGATACACCGCTGGCCGACGGCGGACTCCTCATCACCGAGATCCGCGGCTCGCGCGTGGTCCGCCTCGACGCGGCCGGGCATGTCGTGTTCGACATCCACGTCCCCGCTCGCTACCCCTCCGACGCGCACCTCGACGCCGGGGGGAATGTCATCGTCGCCGACTACTCGAGCCCGGGCGCGGTCCTTCGCGTCAGCCCGAACGGGCACCTCCTGTGGCGCTTCGCGCCGGCTTCCGGTATCGGTCGGCTCGATCATCCGAGTCTGGCGATGGCGCTCCCGAGCGGATCCATCGTCCTGAATGACGACTTCCGGAACCGCGTGGTCATCGTCGACCCGCGAACCCGCCGCATCATCTGGAGCTACGGGCACGCGGACCAGATCGGTCGAGCGAAGGGGTACCTCTACACGCCGGACGGGTTGGACGTGATCCCGCCGGCCGTCGCGGCCAGGCTGTAGTCGACTCTCTCCCCACCCTTGCGCTATCGGTGTCACGTAGTCCGTCCGGCTGAGCACGCCGACGAGCTGCCCGGCGCCATCGATGACCGGCGATCCGCTGATCTGGTAGGCCGCGAGCAGCTGCTCGGCGGCTTCGACCGTGGCGTCAACGCTGACGGTGATCGGATCCAGCGTCATCACATCGGCGACGGCGAGAGCGCCAAATCGCAACTCTCCGGAGGTCGTCCTCGATTCGCTGTTCATCCGTCTGTCGGGCCGGAGCGATCACACGACCTCGCGCCGGATCGTTCGCGAGGCGATCGCCCCGAACAGGAGGGCGAAGCCGGTCAGCACCAGCAGGTCGATCTGCACGTCCCGCGAGCCAAGCCCGGCGTCGGCGATGAACACCTGTCGCAGCGCATTCACGGCGTACGAGAGAGGCATCAACGGGACGAAGAGCCGGACTGCCGCGGGCAGGCTAGTGACCGGGAAGAGGACACCCGATAGCAGGAACTGCGGCACGAGGACGATCGGGATGAACTGGATGACCTGGAGCTCGGTCCGGGCGAACGTCGAGAGGAAGATCCCCAGACTGACGGCGCCGAGGGCGAGGACGACGACGACGAGGTAGGCGAGGAGCGGGTTGCCCGCGATCGGCACTCCGAGCCCGATCGCGAAGGGCGGCAGCGGCCCGATCGCCGGGACATGGACCGTGCTCAGTACCCAGAGCATGAGGACCGCGACCTGGAGGACGGCGAACAGGCCGAAGCCGAGCGTGTAGCCCGTCACGATCTCGGCCTGGGCGACCGGCGTCGCCATGAGGCGCTCGAGGGTCCCGCCGGTCCGCTCGCGGAGGAAGCTCACGCCGGTCAGCAGGTAGACGAAGAAGTAGATGAAGAAGCCGACAAGGGCTGGCGCGTACGGACCGACGGGATCCGAAGTCGGCGTTCCATAGACCGTGGTGTGCTCGATCGTCGGTGCCGGCACGCCGGTCGCCGACGATGCCGCAGCCACGAGTGCGCGCGTCGCGGCCGCCACCTGGGCGCCTTCACCGCCGGGATCGAGGCCGTTCGTGACGATCCGGAACGTGGGCGACGCGGCGCTCGGGTCTGCCGGGAGCACGATCGCGACAGTCGCGTCACCGCTCTCGACCATCGAGCTGGCCGTGGCCTCGTCGGCTGCCGTCGTCACCGTGGCGCCCTGGGCCTCGAGGGCCGTTGCGAGCGCAGCCGCCATCGCCGCGCCGGCCTGGTTCGACGGCGCGACGAGGACCGCACTCACGGACGGTCGCTCGCCTTCGCGGAGGATGAACGTGATCAAGCCGGTGATGAGGAGCGGGGCGATGAACAGGAGCCCCAGCGACGGCCGGTCTCGCCGGATCTCCTCGACGAGCCGGCGGACGAGCGCCGTGACCCGCTGAACGCTCACCCGGGTGCCCCCGGCTCCGCGGCTCCCGCGAAGCGAAGGAAAGCCTGCTCGAGGTCGGCCGTGCCGGCGTGTTCGCGGAGCTCGGTGCCGGTCCCGCGCGCGATCACGCGTCCCGAGCGCACGAACAACAGCTCGTCGCAACGGTCGGCTTCATCCATGACATGGCTCGATACGACGATCGTCGTGCCGCCATCGGCGAGCGTTCGGAAGTGGCCCCAGAACTGGACCCTGAGGAGGGGGTCGACGCCGACGGTGGGTTCGTCGAGGAACAGGATCGTCGGGTGGTGGACGAGGGCGCAGGCGAGCGAGAGGCGCCGCCGCTGGCCACCCGAAAGTGTGCTCGTGAGTGACGAGCCACGGTCGGCGAGGTCGACGAGCCGGAGCGCCGCCCCGGCCGCGCTCGGATCGCGCACCCCGTAGGCCGCCGCGAAGAACCGGACGTTCTCCGCGGCACTCAAGGCGGGGTACACGCCGTCCGCCTGGGTCATGTAGCCGATCCGGGCCAGCATCGGCCGGGACGGCATCGTGACGCCGAGGATCTCTGCCCGCCCCGACGTCGGGCGGGCCAGACCGATGAGGAGCCGGATGAGCGTCGTCTTGCCGGACCCGTTGGGACCGAGGAACCCATAGATCCGGCCCGGGGTGAGCTCCAGGCTGACGCCGTCGACCGCCCGGATCGAACCGAACGTCTTGACCAGCTCCGTCGCGCGGATCGCCGGAGAGTCGGCCGCGCCTGGTCCGTCGTCGACTTCGAGCGTCATCGGGCCCACCAGCTCCTCAGCATCGGCCGCCCGCTGCCGTCCCTCGCCCGGGACCGCAGGGTTCCGTCGCCGCGAGGGTAACCGTAGCGGCGCTGGGTGGACTGGGTGAGTGGGAACCCCGACCCACCCATGATGAGCATCAGCCGTCCGATCCGACGGACATCGCGACCGCGGCTCGCGAGAGGCGCCGGAGTCCGACAGCCCTCGCCGACGCCCATCAGACCGTCGGAGCGTGCCGGAGGTCGGAGGCGATCACGGTTGCCCAGGCTTCGATCTCCGGCCAGTCGCGGAAGTCGCCCTCCGGAAGTGCATCTCGAGCCGCCGGCATCACCGACACGAATCGCTCGGCCAAACCGATCGGCTTCCGGTCCCGCTCATAGGCGCCGAAGAAAACGCGGTGACCGCGGGCGTTGACGGAGGCGCCGAGCGCAGGGACCTCCTTGGGCACGGCGGTGAGCTTCTGGTCCCGGCCCTTCTCATCGAGCGGGTCGATGCCGAGCGGGCCGCTGCTGAACAGCCAGACCGGTTTCTTGGCGAGGACCGCCCGGTTGTGCCGGACGAGCTCAGCCGCCTCCTTCATCCAGTGGAACATGTAGGCGGCGCTTCCGATGACGAAGGCGTCGTATCCGACCAGGCTCTTGACCGACCCCGCGGACTCGAGGTGCGCATCGAGTCCGGCCATCTCGAGGGTCTCCGCGATGTGTTCCGCGATCCCCTTCGTCGCGCCGTGCCGGCTCGAATAGGCGACGAGGACATGCATGTCGGTCTCCTTCGAAGGGCCGGGTGAGGACGGCACACGATCGCATCGCGGCCCGCGATATGCGTCGATGCTGCCTCCGCCGCCCAACCGGCGGCAGAGTCCTCGGTCACGAAGTCGATGGGGCTGGGCGCAGCCCATCAGCGCGTCGACGAGTGTCGACGAGTGTCCAAGTCCGGTGCACGACGAGCCGCGGGTCATAGAACGTCGATAGGCGTCCCGCGTAACCGAGTCGACAGGGTCGCAGCGCGACAGTGTGGCCGTGAAGACCGCAGCTCGACTTACCGTCGCGGAGCGAGACCGAGCTCTCGGAAGGCTCCGCGCCCTCACTGTCGGCACGGCGCTCGCGAGCGCTGCCGGCATCGGCGCGTTCGCCTACGTCGCTGCCCTTACCAACCCGGGATCGACGATCGGTCAGACCGCCGCCGCGGCCGCGTCGATCTCGGACGGCGGTGCCGCCGTCACCGATCCCAGCACGTCGAGTGCGACCTCGGCGTCCGACACGAGCGCGACGTCGGCGGCGAGCCTTCAGCCTGCCGCCAGGGCGGCGACGACCACGAATCGGAGCGGCGTCGTCACGAGCGGCGGATCGTAGCCTCAGCCTGACGCGCGCGGCCACCAATCGCTACGCGACCCGATGGCAGTGGTGTCGCGGTGCTAGAGTCCGCGGAAAGGCCTCGCCTTTCGGTGACCGGAGCGCTCCGTATCGGGCAAGTCTGGCGGCCCCGGTGCTCAGCGCGACGATCCGGCTTCGCATATCCCGCGGCGATCGTGGCGGAGTGAACCCGGCCCGTCGAATGCCGAACGGAGGGCGTCGAGCAGTCTCCGGCCGGGCGTCGAGCGTCTCCTCGATCGCGACCGTCCACGCCCGGGTCCATCGCACGGGAGATTCGGATAGACAGGCTCCGGCTGGTCTCCTCCCTCATCCACGACGGTCGTCTCCTTCGTCGGCCACCGCTCCCGCATTGGCTCGGGCTCGGCGTCGGTCTGATGCTGGTCCTCGGCGTCTTTTCGCTCGTCGGGCCGCCACGGGTCCTCGGCGAGGGCAGTGCGAACCTCGAGGCCAACGGCGGCAAACGGGCGTTGACCGAGTGGCGCACGAGCCTGTACGGCAACCTCCTGCCGCGGCGGACCCTGTTCAAGGTCTACGCGAAGGCGGGCGAGGAGATCGCCCTCGGGTCGAGCGGCGTCGGGGTGGGAGCAGGCGATATCGTCGTCTGGACCCCCGGCCACATCACGGCACCCCTGACGGTCGCGCTGCCGGCCCCCGACTTCACCTGTTCGTCGTCGCAACCGGGCCTCGGCTCCATGACGACCCGGGCACAGGAGGTGGCCGGGCCGACGCCGGCCGCGGGCGGCTATACGCCGTGCATCTACACGGCGGCCACGACGGGGACCTACAACGTCGCCATGTACGGGCCCGCGGGCGGGGCCAGCGACGTCGACGGGACCGCCGGCAGCATCGCCGCGCCGGCCATCGATGCGACGCAGGCGAGCGGCGTGTCGATGTGGGACATCACGGTGCGCAGCATCACGAACCCGAGCACGCCGATCAACGGCCGGGTCTTCACCGATTACCTCGCCCAGATCACCGGCGGCAACGGCGCGGGGAACCAGGTGCAGTCGACCCTGTGGGCCGTCACCAGCGACGGCTTCGAGTATCGGATCGACCTGCGGGGCCTGGATCCCAACGGGTACATCCTCTACGGCAACACGGTCGGTTTCCTGAACCCGGATGGGGTCACACCCCTCTACCACGATCTCGTGGCCGACATCAACCCGCTGTCGGCGATCGAGGGCGGTGTCACCCTCACACCGCCGACCGGCCTGCTCTTCTTCTCCCCGCCCGCCGCGGACCTGCCGTCTTCCATCGTGCCGACGCCGGTCGTCCCGACCGTCAACTCGATCACGTTCGAGGGCACGGCAGGCGTCGTGAACGGCAAACCGGGAAGCGTGCTCGGTACCGGCGGCAACATCGTCTTCGACGGCAACATCGGCGGCGTCGCGCACGTGGTCATCGCGCCCAATCCGGGCGGGATCGGCGGCTGTGCCGGCGCCAACTTCGATCCCACGCTGCCCACGAATCGGTCCCTCGTCCGTGTCGTGGCCGCTGGAGTCCAGAACCTCCCCTGGGACGGCAAGGACAACAGCGGCGCGGTGATGCCGGCCTCGTGGACGGGGAACGGTGGCTCCGGATACTGTTTCGGTGCCACCCTGCACGCCGGCGAATTCCATTTCCCGCTACTCGACGCGGAGAACAGCGTCCTGGGCGGGCCGACGATCACATTGCTCAACCCGCCGGGCGGCATCTGTCCGTTCGCCAGTTGCAGCACCGCATTCTTCGACGATCGCGGCTACAAGACGAGCAGCGGCGTCACCGTCGGCACGGTCGGCTCCATCCTGGCGGGCAATAGCCCACCTCCTGCACCGTACTTCAGCGATACCGGGTTCGACACGACGTCGACGACCATCCGCGCGTACGGCGACAACTCCGCCAACGGCTTCGGCAACCAGAAGGGCCTGGATCTCTGGACCTACTTCCCAAGCCAGAACGTCGTCGATCAGCTGTATGTCGTTCCCCCGGTCACGGCGGACCTCGCGATCATCAAGACGCACGTCGGCGACTTCACAGCGGGAGTAGACGGCGTCTATACCATGAGCGTTCGCAACGTCGGGACCGGGAGCGTCGCGGGCCTGATCACGGTCAGCGATACGGTCCCGACTGGACTGGTCGTCGTCTCGGCCGCAGGCCCTGGGTGGGCGTGTGGGGTCGTCGGCCAGGTCGTGACGTGCACCGTCACCCCGGCGGGTGGCCTGGCGGCCGGCGCGAGCCTCCCTGACATCTCCGTGACGGTCAACCCGACGCCGGCGGCGGCCCCCAGCGTGATCAATACGGCGACCGTCGCAAACGCCAACGATGTGAATCCGGCGAACGATTCCTCCAGCAGTCCCACCGGGATCAATGTCGTCGCCGACCTCGCGATCACCAAGGACAACGGAACGACCACGGTCGATGCCGGCACCTCGACCACGTACACGCTGGTCGTCACGAACCACGGACCCAGCCCGGTCACCGGCGCGATCCTGACCGACCCTGCAGTGGCCGGCCTCACCACGACCAGCGTGGCCTGCGCGGCGCCTCCCGGTCAGTGCACCAGCGGAACGACGCCCACGGTCGGGCAACTCCAGGCCGGGTATGCGCTGCCCACCCTCGACTCCGGCCAGACGTACAGGCTGTCCATGACCGCCGACGTGACCGGCACTTCCGGCAGCGTGGCCAATACCGCGACGGTCAGCCCGCCGACCGGGACCACCGACCCCGACGACAGCAACGACAGCGCGACCGACACCGACCCGGTCAATCCAGGCCCGACGCCGACGCCGACCACGCCGACGCCGCACACCCACACCGACCCCCACGCCGACACCCACACCGACCCCCACGCCGACACCCACACCGACCCCCACACCGACGCCGACACCGACCCCCACGCCGACGCCCACGCCGACGCCCACGCCGACCCCGACCCCGACACCGGCTCCGACTCCGACGCCGACGCCCACGCCCACGCCCACGCCCACGCCGACGCCGACGCCGACGCCCACGCCCACGCCGACGCCCACGCCGACGCCCACGCCCACGCCGACCCCGACCCCGACACCCACGCCGACCCCGACCCCGACACCCACGCCGACCCCGACATCAGGCCCGACCCCGACCCCGACACCCACGCCGACACCGACATCGGGCCCGACCCCGACCCCGAAGCCGACCCCGACCCCGGAGGGCACTGTCAGCGCCAGTGGGGCCGGGACGACACCGCCCCCCACAAACGCTGGGACGACCGTCGTCCCCGACATTTCGGGGACGAGCTGGCTGGTCGTCTTCGGGATCCCGGCCGGTCTCCTCGCCGTGATCCTCGTCCTCACCCTCGGACGGAAGAGGCGGCGCGACTACTAGTCACGAACCACTCGGCTCGGACGGAGAGGTCTAGCGGGGCCGTCGGGTAGCAGACGGCCGACGGCCGCGCTTATACGCGCCCGGGGTACCGGGTCCAGTGCAGGGATCCCGCCACCGCGCGAGTCCTAACCGCCGCGGCGCGGCCGCTCTGCGTCCTTGGGCGGGCGAGGCTCATGCCCGGGGCGCGGAGGGTTCGGCCTGGTCCCGGGAGCCATGTCCGGTCGACGGGGTTCCGGGCCGCGCGCCCGGGCCGCTTCGACGTCGACCGCGAATGCGCGTGCGATAGCGGGTGGCACACTGCCGATCCATGCAGCCTCGATCTCACGGACCCGGATCGTCTCCTGGTCGCGTCGCTCGCGCTCCCAACTCGAATGCTTCGTCATCTGGACCCCGTTCTCGTCGGGCCGCGACGGGCCCGCTCTCCGACGAGTATGCGGGGTAACGCTCGCTACGACCGGGCCGCTCGTCCGGCCGTTACTGGACCGCCTTCGCTAGGGCCTCGTCCTGGGCGACCGTGGCTGTCGTCGCGGTGAGCCCGAAGACCAGCCCGTACGTCCCCTCGTCGACGATGAGGCTGACCTCCTTGATGTTCGTGTAGAACAGGGTCGCGGTCTTGACCTTCGCGGCCACGCCGATGCCTTTCACCGACTTGTAGCCGGCCGGTGGGCGGGCGATCTCGGAGCGGATGACCTTCTCGGTCTGGGCGCTCAGCTCGAAGCCGGCCGACTGCCCTTCGGCCCAGGTGCAGGCGCCGGTGTACCCCTTGGGAGCCGCCATCTGCTGCCCCGGCGACAGGTGGAGACCGGTGATCCGCTCGATGGTCGCCTGGTCGAGCATGTCGCAGAGGTTCGCCGCCAGCGGCGGCGTGCCGGACGCACCGGTACCGCCCGAAAGAGCGGCAGGGCTCGGGGATGGGACGGGGCCGCCAGCCGGGGCGGAGCCTCCGGTCGCGACCGATCCCGCCGCTGACGCACCCGCCGCGGTCGGCGCGGCCGACGCCGGGACCGCGGACTCACTCGCGGGAAGGATGGACGCCGGGGCGGACGGGGACTCAGGCACGGTCGCCGATGACTGGCTCGTGGTGGACCCCGGCGACCCGCTGGCCGCGCTCGAACTGCAGCCGACGACGGCCAATACGAGCACGATCACCCCGACGAATCGAGCCATCGACGGTGAGGATACGACGATAGCCGCCGACCACCGTCTCGCCGGCAGCGTCGACCCGGACGCTACAGGTCGGGACGATTCGGCGACGCGGGCCACCTCTCGCGAGGGTATCGTTCGTCTCGCCCAACGAAAGGTCACCGCCGAGGTCGTCATGAAGCCGATCGCCGCAGTCTGGCACCACCCGGGAACACCGCCGGGCGTGGGTGCGGGTGTCTATCCAGTCGCCGTCGTCGGGTTCCTGCCGGGCCCGTCCCTCCTCGCCATCGTGGTCGACTCGACCGGCCGGGTCAATACCGCCCCGGTCGGCGAGGTCGAGATCGTCGATGCGACGGTCCGCGAAGCGGTCGCGACAGCCAACAGCGGGATCGCCGCGCCCGGACGGTGATCGCGCTCCGCAGGTTCTGAGCCCGAGCGACCGGCTCGCGGCGCCATCGACCTCGGGCGAGGTCAGGCTTCGTTGCCGTCCGTGCCCTGCAGCTGGTGGAAGAGCACGTACATGCTCACCACCAGGGAGATCCCGAACGCGACCAGGCCGATGTACCCGAAGGTCTGGAATTCGTCGGCCACGTTCGGCTGCAGGAGCACCGCGGCGAGGATCGCCGTCCCGATGAGCTGGCCGGTCACGAGCATGCCGATCGCGACCTGACGCCCAAGGTCGCCGACCTTGCCGATCTGCCGGTTGAGGTCCGACGTATCGACGCTGACGACGAGCCTGCCCTTCCCGAACTGGTCGAGCCATGACCAGGCGGCCATCTCCAGCTCGGGCACGCGGCGCAGGAGCTCCTGACCGACGCGGATGGCCTGGCCCGAGAGGAATCGCTCCACCGCCTCGGGGGCGAGGCGCTCGAGGATCGCCGCCCTGGCCTGATCGAAGGCGGCGGCCGCGATGTCGACCTCGACCGAAAGACCTCGAGCCGTCTCCTCCGCCTGGACGACCGCCTTGATGGCGAGGGTCAGATCGCTGTCGAGGCGCAGGCCGTTGTCGACGACCGCGCCGAGGACGGCGCCGATCCCTTCGCCGATCGAGTCGACATGGGAGTAGATGAGGTACTGCCGAACGACCCGGTCGATGTCGCGCCGGAAGCGACGCTCGTCCCAGTCAGGCCCCGGTCGTCCGAGGCCGATGAGCGCGTCGGCGATGGCCGCGCTGTCGGCTCCCTTCAGGCCGAGGAGGAGCTGGATCAGGGTGGTGCGCTGATCCGTGCGCAGCTCCCCGACGAGCCCGAAGTCGAGGAAGATGATCCGCCGGGTGTCCGGGTCGACGAGGACATTGCCCGGGTGCGGGTCGCCGTGGAAGAACCCGTCCACGAGGACCTGCTTGATCATCGCCCGGATGAAGACCGTCCCCAGGTGGTTCGTGTCGAGTCCGGCTGCCCGGAGTTGCTCGGCGTCGGAGATCTTGATGCCCGAGACATACTCCGCGGTGAGGACTCGGGAGGTCGAGCGGCTCGTGTCGACCACGGGTATATGGATCTCCGGAAAGGCCCGCATCGATTCCGCGATCCGCAGGGCGTGGTACGCCTCGTTCTGGTAGTCGAGCTCCTTGATGACCCCGGCGGCGAACTCGCGGACCATCGACTGAGCGCCGAGTCGATGGGCGAGCTCGAAGCGACGCTCGGCGACCTTCGCGAGCTCCTCGAGGACGCCGAGGTCGGCCTTCGTCTGAGCCACGATGCGCGGCCGCTGGACCTTGACCGCAACCGTCCGTCCATCGGGCAGGGTCGCCCGGTGGACCTGAGCCGTCGAGGCGGCGGCGAATGGCTCATGTTCGAACGTGGTGAAGTGCGTTTCGACCGGCCCGCGGAGCTCGTGGACGAGGATGGACTCGGCCTCGGGCCACGGAAACGGGGCGGCGTCGCTCTGGAGCTTCGACAGCTCCTCGACCAACGCGGGAGGAAGTGCCTCGCCACGGCTGGCGGCCATCTGCCCGAGCTTCACGTAGGTCGGGCCGAGCTGCTGGAGCAGGATCCTGGTCTTGGCCTCCGGCGTCGCGGCATCGGGCACCGCACGGCCGAGGACGCGCCGCTGGAAGGCCGCCCGGAACGATCCGACGGGCGTTCTCTCGATGGCGATGTCGAGCCCGTACTGGTAGATCATGTCGTAGACCTGCTGGAGCCGGACGTTCTCGATGATCCGGCTCCGGCGCGGCGTCGGGACGGCATCGAGCACCCGCCAGATCGCTCGCCCCCGCCCGGACTCGTCGATGTCGGGGATGTTCAGTCCGAACACGGCGTCGGCGAGCATCGACAGGACGGTGAACAAGGCGGCGACCAGAAGGAACCAGAGGATCCGCGGCGATGCGCCGATGGCGAGCTGCGGAGCGAACAGTGACGCCACCCACAACGTGATCGCGTTGACGACGACGAGGAACGCACCCATGGTCGAGAGGACGAGCCGGCCGGTGAGGGCGACGATGACCGGCCGGACGAACGCGTCGACGACGGCGATCACGAGGCCGGCGGCCAGGAATGCCCATGCGCCGGCGGCGTCGATCGTGACGATGTGGACCCGCTCAGCGCCGAAGGGGAACGGCTGGGGGACCGTAAGGAGCCCGAGGAAGGCGAGCACGATGAGCAGGATCAGCGCATCGAGGACGATACCGACCACCAACCGGCGCATCTGTCCCACCTTGCTCTGCTGCGCTACCGACGGCGCGGCCCCGAAGGGCCGACCGTCGCCACACCCGAACGATAGCCCGCGCCGTCGTCGCGAGTCGCGCTATCTCGGAGGGGCGGTGGCTATCCCGGAGAGGAGGCGATGGGCGGGGGCGGCCTCAACCGGCCAGCGGCTGACGGTCCGTGTCGCTGGTCGCGTCCTGTGCGCGGCGGCGCTTGTTGAGGTACATCCGGCGATCGGCCACCGCTCGCGCCGCCTCGACGTCGTTCCCGGCGACCGCGGCCACCCCGATCGACAGTCGCGGCCGGATGCCGAACTCCGTGATCCGCCACAGCCGCTCGGCCCGCCGCATCCGACGCCGGACGGCGATGGCGACCGTCAGGTCGGCTCCATTCAGCAACACGGCGAACTCGTCGCCGCCCATCCGGGTGACGACGTCACGGTCGCGGACCGATGAGCTGAGGAGATTCGAGGCGGCCCGGATGAGGGCATCGCCGGCGACGTGCCCGTAGCGGTCGTTGACCGCCTTCAGTCCGTCGATGTCGCAGGTCAGGACGGAACCGACGAGCGGGTCGGGCGACGCGGCGTAGCGGGCGACCTCGTCGTCCCAGCGGCGACGGTTGGCGGCCCCGGTGAGCGGATCGGTCTGGCTCATCCGGGCGAGGAGGTCGCGCTCTGCGGCGAGCTCCTCACGGGCGATGGCCTGCGAGATGAGCAGCTCGGCGGCTTCCGCGACCGCCCGTCCGATGCGCTGGCACAGCGACGTGAAACCGCGCGGGCGGTCTGCGGCATGGCCGAGCGCCAAGGCGCCGATGCGGGGTCCGACACCGATCGGCAGGGTGAGGTGCGAAGCGAGCGCCACGCCGTACATGGTCCGCGCCGGCACGTTGGCCTGGTCGAGGATCGGCTCGTCGGCGTCCGTCGCCCCGGCCAGGTAGAGGTCGATCTCCGGTTCGAGCGGTGCGGCGGTCCGCGAGCCCCGGGCCACTGCCTCCGTGACCGGGACCGCGCCCTGCTGCTGGAGGCGGATGATGGCCACGTCGCACGACAGGGCCGACGCGGCGACCGTGGCGATGTGATGGAGCGTGTCGCGGACGGTTTCGGGGCGGTACGCCATGAGGTCGCGGACCGCGTGGACGAGCTCGAGCTCATCGGCCAGGAGCTTGTCGGCGGGAACACCCTTCGCATCGTCGACGGCCGCGGCCGCAAGCCGGACGGCATCCGCGTCCATCAGTTCCACGGGTCGGTCGGCTCCGAAGACCACCACGTGGCGCTCGCCGACCGGCACGGCGACCGCGTGGCGAGCGTGATACGGACCGACGATCTGCACGGCCTCCGGCGACTCGGCGCGTACAGGTGCACCCCGACGCCACGAACGGTCGACGAGCGACGCGTCCCCGTCGGCGATCTCGACGATGCCGGCCCAGCCGGATCCGCGCCCCGAGCCGCCGATGAGCGCGAACCCCGACACGGTGCGCTCGAAAACGAGGACGTCCATCGATCCGAGGGTGGTGCATCCGCGCCCCGGCGTCTGTAGCGCCATCGTCCTGTCGCCGCCGTTACCCGTCCGGCGGGGCGCGTCGGCTGCCGGCTCAGCGGCCTCTCAGTCGAGGAAGCGCGGCGACGGTTCGCGTTCGCGCAGGATCGGCTCTTCGTCATCCGAGCCGATCCCGCGAATCCCGACGTGGTATTACTACTGTCACGTAGGAGGAGATACATAGGTGAAGAACCCGCCCATCCTGATCTCGGTCCTTGGTTTCTTCGCGGCGCTGGCCGGTTTCGGCTACCTGTTCTTCGGCTTCCGGGCGCTCGGCTTCGACTGGTTCGGGGCGCTCGGCGACCTGCCGGCGCTCGAACACGTCGGGCTCTGGGGCTGGCTCGCGATCGCCACCGGGGTCATCTGGATCCTCGCTGCATTCGGCCTGTGGGCGCTTCAGCCGTGGGCCCGGTTCTTCGCCCAGATCATCGCGGGATTCGCGATCTTCGAGGCCGTGCTCGCGTTCATCCAGTTTCCCGGGACCGGCATCGGCTTCGGGATGGCGCTCATGCCGGCCCTGATCCTCTGGTATCTCAGCACCGCCGAGGTCAAGGCGGCCTTCGGCGAGGGAGAGCCGGCGGCCGCCGCCTGACGGTCCATCCCGCAGCCTTCTGGGGCGCAGCCGAGGCTGCCTCAGCGCGCGCGCTTATGGATCTCTCGGCCGGGTCGTCCCGCATGAGGCAGCCGCGATGATCCCAGATCCCGGCGCCACGCTGCCGCCTGACAGTCCGGCGGCCCTGTCGCTTGCGCATGGCCGTGCGCTCAGGGCGGTGGCGACCCGGAGGAGCCATGCGACCTGGGCGGCTCCGTCCGACCGGGTCGACCCGGTCGACACCCTCCTTGCCTCGAACGTGGCCCGGATGCCCGAACTCGTGCCCATCCGGATCGGGCGGATGCTCGAGTCACCGTTCGCGTTCCTGCGCGGGTCCGCGGAGGTGATGGCCGGCGACCTCGCGACCACCCCGCGGTCCGGGTCCATGGTCCAGTTATGCGGCGACGCTCATCTCCTGAACTTCGGGATCTACGCGAGTCCGGAGCGACGGCTCGTCTTCGACCTCAACGACTTCGACGAGACCGACCGCGGTCCCTGGGAGTGGGACGTCAAGCGCCTCGCGGCCAGCTTCGTCGTCGCCTCCCGCGAGAACGGCTATCCGGAGGCGACCAGCCGCGACATGGCCCGAGTCGTGGCCTGGGAGTACCGGCGCTCCATCCGGGCCTATGCGGGGATGCGGGCCCTCCAGGTCTGGTACGCCTCGATCCCGATCGAGCGGATCATCGAGCGCGTGGAGCGGGAGCGAGAGCGTGCCGGCCTCGACATCTCCATCGAGGAGGCTCGGCGGCGAGACCATCTGCGTGCCCTTGGAAAGCTCTCGATCAAGCAGCCAGGCGGGGGCTGGCTCATCCGAGACCGGCCGCCCCTGCTGCGGCGACTCCCCGACGACGATCCCGGTCGGACGATCCTGCCGGAACTCTATGGGGCCTACCTGCGCTCGTTGGCACCGGATCGCCGCGCTCTCGTGGAGAAGCATCGCCTGCTCGACGTCGCCCTCAAGGTGGTCGGCGTGGGCAGCGTCGGGACCCGCTGCTACGTCGCCTTGCTCGCGGGTCCGGCTGGTGGCCCGCTGATCCTCCAGGTCAAGGAGGCGACGGCCTCGGTCATCGCTCCCTACGTCCTCGGACGGCGCTATCGCCACCAGGGTGAGCGTGTCGTGACGGGTCAGCGGATCATGCAGGCAGTCTCGGACAGCTTCCTCGGCTGGACGATCTCACCGATCACCGGGACCGAGTACTACGTCCGCCAGCTCCACGACATGAAGTACGGCATCGATGTCGGCCGCCTCCGCGTGGCGGGGATGCGTCTCTATGCGGAGGTCTGCGCGTGGGCCCTCGCTCGTGCCCACGCACGCTCTGGAAACCCCGCCGAGATCGCCGGCTACCTAGGGCCCGGCGACAACTTCGACGTCGCGATCGCCGCGTTCGGCGTGGCCTATGCCGACCAGACCGAACGAGACCACGCGGCCCTGGTCGCCGCGGTCAAGGCCGGGCGGATCGCGGCCGAGACCGGCATCTGAGGGCGAGGCCTTCCCCGACCGGCTGTCGCCGGGATGCCCGACGGCGGAACCCTGCCCAGGTGGGCGTCGAATGTGTCGTGAGGCCGTCCGTCACTCGCGCATGAGCATCGCGACGGCCTCGCGCTCGAGGTCGACGTACGGCTCGCCGCTGACGTCGATCGCGACCCGGTGGATCGTCCCGCCGGTGAACCGCCACGGCTGGACGCCCGGATAGTCCTCGGTCACGCCGGCCCCACCGTCGCGGCCGATACACAGGCCCTCGCCGGCGATCATGAACTTGCCGGGCTGGGTCTTGATCCGACCCTCGCCGACCTTCTTGTCGCCATGCCACAGGGAGAGCGTGCCGACCGCCACGTGCGGCGGGTCCTCGCCCTTCTTGTCGAACGAGGCCGAGAGGATCAGGTTCTTCCCGACCGGGATGTCCTCGGTCGCGACGACCATCTCCTCGGTGATGCCGACGAAGCTGTAGACGTAGTGGAGGCGCTCGTCCTTCACGTACAGCGCGTGGCCGCCGAACGGCGATCCATGGGCGAACAAGACGCCCTGGGCGCCCTTGGCCGGGATGTCGAGCCACGCGCCGATCGAGTAGGAGCGGTTCCGCACGTTCACGGCCTGCGACTCGGGGACCTCGGCGGTGTCGGGGAAGTAGATGTAGCGATCGCGCGGCGCCGAGAGGAGCGGCCGCGGGGTCAGCATGATCTCGAGCGCCGAGCGGTCGTCGAGCGGGAAGGCCTGGTTCGCACCGGCCTCGGCGAACCAGAGGTTCTGCAGCTCGCGGACCTTGTCCGGGTCCTCTGCCGCGACGTTGTGGAGCTCCGAACGATCGACGTCAGTGTGGTACAGCTCCCACTCGTCTTCGTTGAAGTGGCTCCAGCCGGCGATCGTCGGGTGGTTGGTGACGGCCTTCCAGCCGTCGTGCCAGATAGCCCGCGAGCCGAGCATCGAGTAGAACTGGGTCGAGCGCGTCGAGGGTGCCTTCGCGTGGTCGAAGCTCGAGCGCATGCTCACTCCGTCGAACGGGACCTGGGTGTGGCCCTTGATCGTCTCCGGCGCCTCGATGCCGAGGAGGTCGAGGACCGTCGGCACGAGATCGATCGCATGGTGGTACTGGTCGCGGATCTCGCCCTTCGCCTTGATGCCGGCCGGCCAGGACACGATGCATGGGTCGCTCGTGCCGCCGTTGAACTCGTAGCGCTTCCACATCTTGAACGGCGTGTTGAAGGCCATCGCCCAGCCGTTCGGATAGTGGTTGTATGTCCGCGGGCCGCCGAGCTCGTCGAGCATGGCGAGGTTGGCGTCGATGCTGTCGGGGATCCCGTTGGCGAACTTCATCTCGTTGACGGAGCCATCGGGGCCGCCCTCGCCGGATGCGCCGTTGTCCGAGACGAGCATCACGACGGTGTTCTCGCGCCAGCCGAACTCCTCGAGGAAGCCGAGGAGCCGGCCGATCTGGTCGTCGGCGTGAGCCAGGAACCCGGCGTAGACCTCGGCCATCCGGGCGAACAGCTCCTTCTCCTTGTCGGAGAGCGAGTCCCACGGGCGGGTGACGTCGAGGGGCGGGAACGGCAGGCCGCCCGGTCCCGTCCGTGTCTCGGACGTGCCGATAGGGTTGATCGGCGGCAGCTCGGTGTTCTTCGGCACGAGCCCGAGCTTCTTCTGCTGGGCGAGGGTCTGCTCGCGGAGCGCCTCGTAGCCCATGTCGAAGCGGCCCTTGTACTTGTCGATCCACTCCCTCGGAGCGTGGTGCGGCGCATGGCAGGCACCGGGCGCGTAGTAGAGGAAGAACGGCTTGTCGGGCGCGACCGCCTTCGCGTCCATGATGAATTCGATGGCCTTGTCGGTGATGTCGACCGTGAGGTGGTAGCCATCCTCCGGCGACTTCGGCTGGTCGACCGTGTGGTTGTCGTACACCAGATCCGGATACCACTGGTTGGTCTCGGCGCCGAGGAAGCCGTACCAGCGCTCGAAGCCGCGGCCGGTCGGCCAGTTGCGGCGGGTCGAGGCCAGGTTCATCTCGTCGTCGGGGCACAGGTGCCACTTGCCGACCATGTAGGTGTTCCAGCCGCGGCCACCGAGGATCTCGGACAGCATCCCGTTCTCCGGCGGGATCGTGCCGCTCGCATTCGGGAAGCCGATGGCCGCCTCGGTGATGCAGGCCATGCTGTTGCGGGTGTGGTTGCGCCCGGTGAGCAGGCAGGAGCGGGTCGGCGAACAGAGCGCCGTCGTGTGGAACTGGGTGTAGCGCAGGCCGTCGGCGGCGAGCTTGTCGATGTTCGGGGTGTCGACCGGGCCGCCATAGGAGCTCAGGGCGCTGAAGCCGACGTCGTCGAGGACGATGTAGACGACGCTCGGTGCGCCATCGGGCGCCTTCGGCGGTTCGAACGGGGTCCAGTCCGGGATCGAGTCGCGGATGTCGACGTTGACGGTGCCCTTGAACTGGCCGCTCACGGCTCCCCCTCTCAGTGACCGGCGACCCGGCCTACTGACGCGGGATCCGTCGTCGCGCCAGTGTACGTCCGGGCCGCCGGCCCGGGCGGCGCGCAGCCGCGCCGAGGTGGTCCCACCACTGACACGGCGACCTACACTCAGCCGATGAGCGCCCGCTGCTCGTCGTGCGACGCCGACAACGCGACCGGAGCCCGCTTCTGCGCCCGCTGCGGGACGCCGCTCCCGTCGTCGTGCCAGGCATGCGGCGCGTCGCTGCCGAGCGACGCCCGCTTCTGTCCGGCCTGCGGCCGGCCAGCCGACGTCGCTGCCGGTGGTTCCGACGAGCGGCGGTTGGTCACCGTCCTGTTCGCCGACCTCGCCGACTCGACCGCCCTCGGCGAGCGCCTCGACCCGGAGCGCCTGCGGGCGATCCTCCAGGACTACTTCTCGCTCGTCTCATCCACCGTCCAGGCCTGGGGCGGGACGATCGAGAAGTACATCGGCGACGCCGCGGTCGCCGTCTTCGGCATCCCCCGCGTCCGCGAGGACGACGCGGCTCGGGCGGTCAGCGCGGCGGCCGAGATCCTCGATCGTGTCGGCGATCTGGCGGCGGACATCAGGCGACAGCACGACGTGGTGCTGGCCGTGCGGATCGGTATCAACACCGGCGAAGTCGTCGCGCCGACCGAGGCGAGGCCCGGGCAGCCGATGGTCACCGGCGATCCCATTAACGTGGCGGCCCGGCTCCAGGCGAGCGCCGATCTCGGTTCCGCGCTCATCGGCGAGCGAACGTATCTCGCGACCCGCTCGTTGTTCCGGTTCGGCGAACCGGTCGAGTTGACGCTCAAAGGCAAGTCGGGCCCGGTGGGCGCCCACCCGCTGCTCGGTCGCATCAGCGGCGCTGTCGAAGCCGGCCCGACCCGGAACCTGCAGGCGCGGGTTGTCGGCCGAGAGCGCGAGCTGGCCGTGCTCGAAGGGCTCCTCGACGAGTCGATCGAGACCCGGGCGCCACGGCTCGCGATCGTGTTCGGCCCAGCCGGCATCGGCAAGAGCCGCCTGGTCAAGGAGGCCATCGTGCTCGGCACGTCCGAGCGGCCCGACCTGAAGATCCTCCGGGGTCGCTGCCCGGCGGCCGGCCAGCGGATCGCGTACTGGCCGTTCGCCGAGATGGTCCGGGCCGCCTGCGGCATCGCCCTCGACGACGAGGCGGCGGAGACTGCGGAACGGTTGCGACAGCGGGTCGGGGAGATTCTGACGGCCGCCGACGTTCCCGCCGCCGACCATGACCCGATCGTGTTCGCCCTGGCGACCACAGCGGGGATCGCCCTGGACGGCAACCCGCTCGACCTGGTCCGGCCGGTCGACGTTGACAGCGATCTGGCGCGGCGGTGGCCGCAGTTCCTGTCCGCCCTTGCGGCACGGCAGCCACTGGTCGTGGCCATCGAGGACCTTCATTGGGCGAGCGATCCCGTCGTCGGGATGGTCGAACGGCTCCTCGCCCGGGCCGTCGGGGCCATCCTCATCGTGGCGACCGCCCGTCCGGAGTTCGCCGAGGGACGATCGTCGTTCGCGGTCGGTCGGAGCGAGGCGGTCTCGATCGCCCTCCGACCGCTCGATCGCGGAGGCAGCGCCTCTCTCCTCGAGGGACTCCTGCCGGGCCACGACCTGCCGGCTCCGATGCTCGAGCACATCCTCGCGACCGCCGAGGGCAACCCGCTCTTCGTGGAAGAGATCGTCAGCCGACTGATCGAGACCGGATCGCTGACCCGCGACGACGGACGATGGCGGATCGCGGCCGACGCTGCCGAGGTCGCCATCCCGGACACGATCCATGGCCTCCTGGCGTCCCGCATCGACGCCCTGCCGGAGGACGAGCGACGAGTGCTTCGCGAGGCGTCCGTGATCGGCCGGGTCTTCTGGGATGCGCCAGTCGCGATGGCCGTGGGAGCGACCGAGCTCGGCGGTTCGATGGCCGGTCTCGAGTCGCGCGGCCTCATCGGGATGCGACCGACCTCGAGCCTCGCCGGCCAGCTGGAATACGCGTTCAAGCACGCCCTCATCCGCGACGTCGCGTACGCCGGGCTCTCGATCGCACGCCGGGCCCGAGCGCATGCCGCCGCCGCGGGTTGGCTTGCGTCGCTGAGCCCGGATCGTCCGGAGGAGCTCGCCGAGCTGGTCGCCTACCACTTCCGGGCCGCCCTCGGTGAGGGCTTCGACCTCGCCTGGGCGGACGACCGGGCCGGCGCGGCCGACCTGCGGCGGCGTGCCCGAAGCGCATTCCTCGTCGCGGGAACCACGTCCCGGAAGCGCTACGCGATCGACACCGCGATCGAATTCCACGAGCTGGCCCTCGGCCTGTCCGAGACCGCCGAGGAGAAGGCCATCGCGTCCGAGGTGCTCGGCGACGATGGAGAGGCGGGATACGACGGCGACCGGGCCGTGCCCGCCTGGCAGGAGGCCATCCGCCTGCGTCGCTCCGGTGGGGACGCCCGCTCCGATATCGCCCGGCTGTCGATGAAGACCGCCCGGATGGGAGCGATCATGTGGGGCGGCTTCACCGTCCCGATGGAGCCCGAAGCCATCGACCGGCACGTCGACGAAGGCCTCGGGGCTGCGGCCGACGAGCCGACCAGGGCGTGGCTCCTCATGCTTCGAGCGGCGGCGGGGGCACGGTGGATCGGCTTCCACCGCCAGGATCCCGTCCCGCTCGAGGACCGGGTCGCGGCGGGTGAGGAGGCTCGCGTCATCGGCGAGCGGATCGGCGATGCCGCCCTTCAGACCAATGCGCTGCGATCCGTGGGGGCGCTCCTCATCTCCTACGGTGAGGTGGCCCGAGGGCTCGACCTGACTCGGCCGAGCCTCGCCCTCGTGAGCGGGATCGTCGATACCCGACAGCGGCACCTGATGACGATCGAGAACGCTTCGACGCTCATCTGGGTCGGCGGCGAGGCGGAGGCGATGATCCCGACCCTCGAGGCAGCGCTGCGCCTCGGCCGGGAGCTCCGGGTCCACGACCACTGTCACTCCACCTCAACGCTCATCAACGCGCTCTTCCTGGCAGGCCGCTGGGACGAGATCCCCCCATACCTCGACGAGCACCTGCGGACATTCCGTATCGATGAGGCGGGTACGTCCTGCCCCTTCGCCCTCGGCGTGTTCCCCGTCGGCGCGACTTTGCTCGCTCACCGCGGGGAGCGCGAGCGGGCGCGGGCGCTCGTCGCAGAGACTCCGAGGAGCGAAGGGCCGGTGGGCATGGTCGAGGGATCGCAGGCGATGGCCGCCCTCGCCCTCGGCGATCCCGCGGAGGCCGTCCGACTGGCCCGCGAGGTCATGGCGACCGGGCTCCGGAACTTCGCCGAGGAGCCGCCGGTGGAGCGCCTCGTGATCCTCGACGGGCTCGTCGGCCTGGAGGACTGGGAGTCGCTCCGAGCGTACTTGCCGGAGGCGCGATCGCAGGCTCCGGGACTCGCGTTGGCCGGCCCGGCCGCCGATCGGGCGGAGGGTCTGATGTCGGCGGCGACCGGTGACCACCATCGGGCCCGGGAGCTGCTCGGCCGGGCACTCGCCGCCTTCGATGGCCTGTCGCCGTTCGAGGCGGCTCGGACGCGCGAGGCCCTCGCAACGGTGGACCCCGACCGTCGAGGCGCGTTGCTGGCAGAGGCGATCGCCGCCTACGATCGGCTCGGTGCCCGGCCCCACGCGGAGCGAGCGCGACGCACGCTCGAGAACGTCGGTGTCCCACGGTGAGCTACGTCGTCGACCCGCGAGTCGACGCCTACATCGACCGGCTGCCTGCGTGGCAGCAGGCGGTCTGCCGCGAGGTGCGGGAGCTTGCACACGCCGCCGACCCGGAGGTCGTCGAGACGATCAAGCGCACCGACCGCCCGTACTTCGTCCTCGACGGCAACATCTGCGCCCTGCTGGCAACGAAGGATCACGTCAACGTTTTCCTGTACGACGGCGGGATCGTGCCCGACCCCGCGGCGATCATCACCGGTGGCCATGACAACCTGACCGCTCGGACGGTCGCCATCCGCCAGGGCGAACCGATCAACGCCACCGCCCTGACGCATATCCTCCGGGCGATCATCGCGAACAACCGGGCCGGTGGCTGGCGAGCGTTGAAGGCAGGAAAGGGAGCGCCAGGATGACCGAGGCGTCCGACGCCGCCGCTCGCTCGATCCTCGTCGATGGAGCCGCGGGGCTCGCCCGCGGCGACGGGCTGCGTTCGTTCCTCGACCTCGTGCTCGAGGGGCTCGCCGCCCCGCTCGAGATCCTTTCGGCCGCCGTCGTCACCGTCGATGCGGCCGGCGAGCGACCCGCGATCGTCGCCTCGTACGGGCTCGACGATGCGGCGGCGGCCGGGCTGGCGGGCGCGATCCAGAACCCCGGCCACCCGATCCGGCGGACGGTCGCCGATCCCGTGGCGACGTTCGACGTCCTGCCGACGGTCCCCGGCGGGCCGGCGCTCCGCAGCCACCTGCCGCTCGTCGTCCGACGTGGCGGGGCGGACATCGTGGTCGGGGTCCTCGCTCTCGCCCACGACCGCCCGATCGAGCCCGAGTCAAGGGCCGTCGTCCAGGCGGCGGCCGACCTCGCCGCGGTCGCGATCGACCGTCAGGCTTCGACGTAGATCAAGGATCTTCCGGGCAGCGCTCCACGGGTTCGTGGCGGCCTATTCCTCGCGGCGGTAGGGAACCTCGAGGGCGACGTAGTCGCGGCGGCCGACGAGGGCGTCTCGGATCCGCTTGGCATTGTGGTTGTACAGGACGCCTTCCCACCAGTGGAACGTCACGTACTCGGGGATCAGGACGATCATGACCGCATCGGGTCGCTCTGCCCGTGACGTCTCGAGATAACGGATGAACGGGTTGACGAGCGACCGATAGGGCGACTCGACGAGGACGACCCGGCTGCCGAGGACCTGCGCCTCGACCCGCTCTCGGAACCCCTCGCCCTCTTCGGGGTCGGCGGTGACATGGACGACCTCGACGTCGTCGGCCATCGTGAGGCCGACCCGGATCGCGTGGACGACCGCGCGGGTGAAGGCCGGTGCGGCCACGACCACCCGGCTCGGACGGGTCGGCCGGGGGATGACGGCCTGGGGTCGTACCTCCAGCTCGCGCGCCTCGGCGGCGTACTGCCGATGAACGAACAGCATCGCGGCGACGAAGGCCGGGATGACGACGAGGATGATCCACGCCCCCAGGGCGAACTTGGCGATGGCGAAGATGATCGTGATCATGGCCGTGACGACCGCCCCGATGCCGTTGATGACAGCGCTTCGCCGCCACCCCGGACCGCGCTCGATGAACCAGTGGCGGACCATCCCCGACTGCGACAGGGTGAACGCGGTGAACACCCCGATCGCGTACAGCGGGATGAGCGCATTGACGTTGCCGCCGAACGCGACGAGGACCATGATCGAGACGAGTGCCAGCGACACGATCCCGGCGTTGAACGCCAGTCGCTCGCCGCGGAAGGCGAAGCGACGGGGGAAGAACCCGTCCCGGGCGAGGATCGACGAGAGCCGCGGGAAGTCGGCGAAGCTGGTGTTGGCGGCGAGGATGAGGATCGCCATCGTCGAGAGCTGAAGGAGGTAGTAGAGGGGGCTCAGGCCGAACGTCGATCGGCCGATCTGAGACAGGACCGACTCGCCGCTCGAGGCCGGCGTCGCCCCGCTGACCAGAGCGAGGGCGCTGATCCCGAGGTACATCACCGCGAGGAGGACCGCGACGACCGCCATCGTCGCCTGCGCGTTGCGCCACTCCACAGGCTTGAATGCCGGCACGCCGTTGGCGACCGCTTCGGTGCCGGTCATCGCCGAGCAGCCGTCGGCGAAGGCCCGGGCGAGGAGGAGGATCCCGAACGTCTCTGGCGGGACGGGCAGCGGCGTCACGTCGGTGACGTGGGGCGGAACGCCGAGGAGGGTCCGGACCAACCCGACGCCGACGAGGAGGAGGGCCGTACCGAGGAACAGGTAGGTGGGGGCGGCGAAGATCGTCCCGCTCTCGCGCACGCCGCGGAGGTTGATGGTCATGACGAGCAGGATCGAGACGACCATGACCGGGACCTGGAACGGAGCCAGCGGCGGGAACGCCGAGGCGATCGCGACGATCCCGGCGGCGACGCTGACCGATACGGTGAGGACGTAGTCGGTCATCAGCGCCGCGGCGGCGATGAGTCCGGGCAGCACCCCGAGGTTGGCCCGGGCGACGATGTAGCTGCCGCCACCGTTCGGATAGGCCCGGATCGTCTGGCGGTAGCTGAACGTTACGATGAAGAGGACGCTGACGATCGCGATCGAGATCGGGATCAGCAGGTGGAAGTACGCCGTCCCGGCTGCGAGGAGGGTGAAGAGGCTCGCCTCGCTCGCGTACGCGACCGACGACATGACGTCCGACGAGAAGACCGGCAACGCCTTCCATTTCGGGAGCCGCTCGGTCAGCTCCTCCTCCGAGGAGAGAGGCCGGCCGAACAGGACCCGCCGGGTCGACCGGACTGCCCGACCGACCGGCGTGGACGCCTCGTCGACGGCGAGCTTCGCCTCGTATACGCCGGGCGCCGTGTAGCGGAAGTAGCGGGCGTGCGGCCGCTCGACCCGGACCCGCCGGTCGGCCGGTTTCGTGCCCGGGAGAACCTTCCGTGGATCGCTCATCTCCGGGCCGCGGCGCTGCGGGATCCAGGGCCGCCGGTCACCGTCCTTCGCCGGCTCCGAGCGTCGAGTGGGTCGTTTCCGCGACGCGGCCTGAAGCGTCATGGGCCGGTCGAGCCATCGCGTCCTTGAGCCAGGCGAGGTACGGCCGGGCGCCGAGCCGCTCGAACATCACGCGTGCCTCCTCGGCGGCGTCCCGGACCTCGCTCGAGATCGGTCCAAGGAGCATCACGGCGACGAGGATGGCTTCGGCTCGGAACAGGTCCGCCCCGAGGTCGTCGAACGCCCGCCATGCCGCCCGGAAACCGGCGATCGCTTCGTCCGTCCGCGCTTCGAGCGCGAGGATCGCCGCCCGACCGTTCGTTGCGATCGCTGCAGGGAGCGGCCCGGAGGCGTCGGGCTGGGCCTCGAGGCGGTGAACGAGTCGGCGCAACTCGTCGACGTCACCGAGCATGATGGCCGGCGGGATCGCACTGGCGAGGTAGGGGCCCTGCAGCCCCTCGTACGCGTCGGCTGCCTCGACGTACTCGCGGATCGCCGCCCGAAAATCGCCAGAGAATCTTGCCCGGTCGGCGACCAGCGAGTGGACTTCGGCGGTCAGCTCCGCAGCCCCGTTCGCGTCGGCGATCGCCCGGATCCGGGAGAGGTGCCGATCAGTCGACTCGCCGCGACTGTTGCGGATGAGTGCCTCCGCTCCCAGGATCCGTGACTCGTCCACCTCGGACCGAGCGATCGCCAGCAGGTCGTCGGCGGTCGCGAGGGCTCTATCCAGGTCGAGGCCGCACATCCAGGAGCCACTGATGGCCTGCGAGCCGATCCACATCGCCATGCCCTGATGGCCGACCCGGCGGGCCAGCTCGAGATTGGTCCACTGCAGTTCCGTGGCGTGCCGGGGCGACTGTTCGAAGGTATGCGATGCCTGATTGCTCCGAGCCCGCATCTCGGCATCGACATACCCGCCCGCTGCGGCGATGTCGACCGCGGCCTGCATGATCGCTGCGCTCTCCCGGTATCGGCCGCGGTACCCGAGGACCGAGCCCCGATTGTTGAGTGCGTTGGCGATGACCTCCTCGAGGCCGAGCGGCTCGGCGAGGTCGAGGGCCCGGTCGGCGGCGTCCAGGGCAGCGTCGAACGCGGAGTTCCGCATGTAGGCGCGGGAGAGGTTGGCCAGCACCCGGGCGCGGATGTCGCCGGGGGCGTCCGCGGGCAGCTCCGACAGCGCCTGTTCGAGGACCGTGACGGCGGTGTCGAGCTTGGTCGCGTTGAGGAGGACGGCTCCGAGCTCGGCGCGAGCACGCGCGGCCGCCGGTTCGTCGCCGGCCAGCCGGAAGTCGTCCACGGCGGCCCGGGCGAACGCCTCGGCATCGGCATACTCTCCCGCCGCCGTGGCAGCGGCCGCGGCCCGCAGCTCGAGGTCGGCTCGATCGGCTGGATCGGTCGTCACTGCGAGGGCCTGTCGGAGGAACGAGACCGCCTGATCGGTGGCCCCGAGCGTGGCCGCGCGCTCCGCAGCTGCGCGAAGGGCAAGCCTCGCCTGGGCAGCCACCGCGTCCGCCTCGGCCCCGACCGCTGACGCCTCATGGGCGGCCAGATAGTGGTTGGCGAGCGCGCCGGCCATCTCGTCATCCCCGGTGGCCTCGAAGTACCGGGCGACCGCGAGGTGACGCTGCCGCCGCTCCCGTCGGGCGAGTGTTCCGTAGGCCACCTCCCGGATCAGGGACTGTACGAACCGGTACTGGCCTCGTTCAGGGGATCGGGGATCGGCCTCGAGTTCGAACAGCTCCCGCCGCACGAGGGCGCGAAGGCGCCCATCGAGCTCGTCCTCGTCGCGCCCGCTGACGGCGGCCAGGCCGGCCAGGGTGACTGTCTGGCCGAGCACCGAAGCGTCCTGGACGAGCCCCCGGTCCGCCGGGTCGAGAGTGTCGAGCCGCGATGCGATGAGCGACCGGAGGGTCTCCGGGATCGCCAGCTCACCGAGATCCCCGATCGGACGATAGACGCCGTCGTGGAGCGCGAGCTTCCCATCGGCGACGAGGGCCCGGACCGTCTCCACCGCGTAGAGCGGGATGCCGTCGGCCCGCCGGACGATGGAATCGACGGCCGCCGTCGAGAGTCCGGGCACGAACCCGGACAACAGCTCCCGCATCGCGGCTTCGGCCAGCGGCTCGAGGGCGAGCCCGGTATAGGCGCGGTGGCCGACGCCCCAGTCGGGGCGCCGGTCGAACAGCTCCGGCCGGGCCAGGGTGACGATGAGGATCGGCACGCCCTTCGACCAGTCCACGACGTGATCGATGAAGTCGAGCAACCCCGAGTCGGCCCACTGGAGGTCCTCGAAGAGGAGGACGACGGTACCCCGGACGGCGATCCGTTCGAAGAAGATCCGCCACGCGGCGAACAGGACGTCGCGGCCGCCGGCCGGGGCCGGTTCGAGGCCGAGGAGGGTCAGGAGGGCGGGCTCGACCCAGCGCCGGTCCGCCTCCTCGGGGATGTACTCGACGACCACGTCGGCGATGCGAGCGCGGGTCGTCTCGGCGTCGTCGGTCTCAACCAGGTGGGCCCGGCGGCGGACCATCTCGCCGAGCGCCCAGAACGTGATCCCATCGCCGTAGGCCGGAGAGCGGCCGCGGTGCCAGTAGATCGGCTCCATCACGCCATCGATGTACTTCTCGAGCTCCCAGGCGAGACGGCTCTTGCCGATCCCGCCAGGCCCGGTGATCGAGACGAGACGGGTTCGGCGCTCGCGGCCTGTCGCGTTGACGGCCTCGCGAAGGAGGTGCATCTCCTCATCGCGGCCGACGAACGGCGGTTCCGGCAGGTCCGAGCGTCCCTGGCCGCCCCGCTGGGCGACGACGCGGAGAGCCCGCCAGGCGGGGACCGGGGCGGTCTTGCCCTTGAGTGCCTGGGGCCCCGCCTCCTCGAAGGTGATCGCATTCGAGGCAGCCCGGTGGGTCGCCTCGCCGACGAGGACGGTGTTCGGCAGGGCGACGGATTGGAGCCGGGCGGCGGTGTTGACGAGGTCGCCCGCGACCATGCCCTGGTTCGTGGCACCGATCGTGATGGCCGCCTCGCCGGTGAGGACGCCGGCTCGCGCCTCGATCGTCGCTCCGAGCGTGCGGACAGCCTCGACGAGCTCGAGGGCGGCCCGGACAGCCCGCTCTGCGTCGTCCTCCTGGGCGGTCGGGGCCCCCCACACCGCCATGACGGCATCGCCGATGAACTTCTCGACCGTCCCGCCATAGCGGCCGATCACGTCCGAGGCCAGCTCGAAGTAGCGAGACAGGGTCTCACGTACCTCCTCCGCGTCGCGCTCCTCAGCGAATGGGGTGAACCCGACAAGGTCGGCGAACAAGATCGACACAAGGCGGCGCTCGGCGGCTGGACCCTCGCCGGCGGGACCGCCCGGGGCGGCGGTGGAGGTCGCGAGTGCGGCAGGTTCGCTCTGTCCTGGGCCGCCGGATGCCGTCGGATGCTCGCCTGTCTGGAGGCCACGGCCGCATTCGCCGCAGAACCGGGCGTCGGCGTCGTTGGCGCCCCCGCATGCCGGGCACGCGATCGCCAGGGGCGTTCCGCAGGACTTGCAGAACTTCCGTCCCGCGCCGTTCTCCGTCGCGCAGTTCGAGCAGATCACCGCGTCACCGTCTCACCCGTCGATAGGAGGCGCAGAGCGTAGCCGAACGTGGGTCCCGTTGCGAGCCCTCGGCTGCCCGGGCCGCGCGTTCGGCGTGCACGCGCGCCGGCCGTCAGGGGAGTCCGACAGCGCGAGCGGCGGTCTCCTGCAACAGGTGAGCGTCCTCGGTCGCGAGCCCGTCGGTGAAACCGAGCCCGCGCGGATCCGCATGGAAGATCGTGGCGTAGAAGACGCACGCCGCGAGGTACGTGCCGGCCGGCGTCGGGTGGACGCCGTCATCCACCCAGAGCGCCAGTCGAGGGTCCACTCCGCGGACCATCGACCAGGCCGACCCGACCGGCGCCTCGGCCACGCCGAGCTCCCGGGACAGCGCGTCGTAGGCGTCGTCGACCTGCGCCTGCATCACGTCGTAGGACAGCAGGCCCGCCTCCGGCCAGCCGTCGCGATGGGCCCACGTCTCGAACAGGACCGGCTGAGCGCCGGTCGCCTCGACGAGCCCCGCCAGCGTCCGGGCCGCCGGGTACATGTCCTGCTGGCGAAGTTCCGGGCTGGCCGGGATCTGGCTCTGTTCCTGGAGGACGACGAAGCCCCAGCGGGCTGCTGCCATGCGCTGGCGTCGGTCGGCCGAGTCGAGGGCGTCGGCGAGGGTGGCCCCGCCCACTGCGACACTGTCGGTCGCGACTCGTCGGCCGCCGCTCACGGCCAGGCTGGCGAACGTCCCGGGCAGGTCGTTGACGTAGGTGTAGCTGTTGCCGATGAAGAGCACCCGGGTACAGCCGGTCGGATCGCCGCTGCAGGCATCCCCGCTGCTCGAGCAGGTCGCCGCCGACGCGGCGAGCAGCGCTCCGAGGAGCACCCGCCCGATCGCCAGGCGCCTCCGTCGGCCGGGTCCACCTGAGCGATGGTGTGCTGTCCGGGGCCGCATCGGGTGAGCATGCCCGGCGTTTGCCGCGCCGCCCTCGGTACCGTGGTCAGCCCGGTGGAGGACCTCCGGGCCCCGGGATCAGCCTCAGCCTCCTTCGCCGAGGGCCATCGCGATCGCCTCCTCGGGGCTCAGGGACCGGCCTTCGGCGATGAGGCGCTCCGCCTCGTCCCGACCGAGCCGCTCGCGCACGACGTCGGTCGGGTGCGGCAGGTGGAGGACGCCCACCGGGGCGAGTGCTTCTCCGGTCTCCGCCTGGATCGCCAGGATGGCGCCGGCCAGTCGAGCGCCTCGCTCGGCATCGCCCGACTCGCCCTCGACTATCGCGATCACGCCGAGCGCCCCGATCGTCGAGCCGCCGACCCGTTCCGGCAGTGACCGGAGCGCCTCGCGCGCACTAGCGAGCGCGTCCGCCGGCCG
This sequence comes from uncultured Chloroflexia bacterium, assembly GCA_963745405.1. Lineage (GTDB taxonomy): Bacteria > Chloroflexota > Limnocylindria > Limnocylindrales > CSP1-4 > C-114. The sequence goes on from CAVUWY010000002.1 coordinate 1,900,326, forward strand.
GCCTTCGAGCCGGGCGATCGCGCCGAGGAGCATGAGGCCGTCCGCCACCCGGTACCAGGATTGCGTCGCGCGGAAGTCGGCCAGGTTGCGTTCCTCGAGCTGCCGGGCCGTGGCGGCATCGCCGGCGAGGAAGTGGGCGACGACGAGGGATTGACGCGACCTGGCCACGCCGGGGCGGTCGCCGAGCTCCTCGTACAGGGCCAGCGCCTGCTCGGCCTCCCGGCGGAGCAAGGGGAGGTCCTGCTCGACGATCCCGACGAAGCAGAGGTCGTAGTGGGCGTCCGCGAGTTCGCTCCGATCGCGAAGGCGCTCGGCGATGGCCAGTCGCTCCTCGTACGCGGTCCGCGTCGCTGCGTAGTCCTGCGACCAGTAGGCCAGCCCGCCGGCCGCGGCCAGGGCATGGACCCGGCCGGTCGAATCGGCAGCGGCGTTCGGGTGGGCGAGCAGACGCTCGGCCCAGTCCCGCCCCTCCCGGAGGCGGGCCCGGACCTGCCACCAGCGCCAGGCGGAGCCGACGATCCGCAGCCCGGGCTCGACGTCGCCAGTCGACAGCGACCAGGTCATCGCCTGGCGCAGATCGTGGATCGCGTGATCGATGAGATCGAGGTAGCGCTCCGCACCCGCTTCGAGGAGCTGGACCCCGGCGGTCTCCGCCAGGTCGCTGAAGACGACCGCATGGCGACGCTCGCACGATGCCCGTTCCCCGGACTCCTCGAGGCGCTCCCAGGCGTACTCCCGGACGAACGCGTGGCGGCCGAACAGCGGGTCGCCGTGCTCGGTCGGCACGATCCGCAGGAGGCTCTTGTCGACGAGCGAGGTCAGGCCGTCGAAGGTCTCCAGGCCGAGCGTCCGGTCGGCGTCGGCGATCCCGTCGGCCGACTCCGTCGTCCAGTCGCCGACGAGGACCGCGAGGCGTCGGAACAGCGTCTGCTCGGCGGCGGGCAGGAGGTCGTAGCTCCAGCCGATCGCGCCGCGGAGCGTCCGCTGCCGTTCCGGGAGGTCGCGCCCGCCGCTGGTGAGGAGGTCGAGCGAGTGGCCGAGCCGCTCGAGGATGCGGGACGGCGGGAAGACCCGCACACGCGCCGCCGCGAGCTCGATCGCGAGGGGAAGGCCGTCGAGCTGGCGGGCGATCCCTGCGATGGCCGCGGCTTCGTCGCCGGTGGCCTCGAAGTCGGGCCGGGCGAGGCGGGCACGATCGAGGAACAGCGCCTCGGCCTCCGATGCGCCGAGCGGCGGCACCGGGTACTCCTGCTCGCCGCTGATGCGGAGTGGCTCGCGCGTCGAGATGAGGACCCGCAGGCCGGCCGCCCCATGGACGAGGTCGGCCACGATCGAGGCGGCGGCCGGCAGGAGTTGCTCGAGGTTGTCGAGGACGAGGAGCATCGCCTTGTCGTCGAGATAGCGCCGGAGCACGGCCGCGATGGGCTGGTCCGGCGCCTCCGCCACCCCGACGGCAGCGCCGATCGCGGAGGCGACGAGGGCGGGATCCCGGATCGGGGCGAGCTCGACGAAGACCGCCCCGTCTGGGAAGCGGTCGGCGACCGCCTCGGCCACCCCGACTGAGAGGCGCGTCTTGCCGGTCCCGCCCGGGCCGGTGAGAGAGACGATCCGCGAGCGCCCGAGGAGGTCCGCCACGGCCGCCACCTCCGCCTCCCGGCCGACGAACGAGGTGAGCATCGTCGGCAGCTCGAGGGTGCTCGCCGCTCGGAGTGGCCGTTCGTCATCGGCTGCGCCCGGCACGACGAGACGGTGGAGGGGTTTCGGTTCGTCGAAGTCCTTGAGCCGCCGTGAGCCCGCCGGGATGAGCGTCGTGCCGGCCGGCGGCTCGCCGGCGAGTACCGCCCGCGTGGCGTCGGAGACGACGATCTGGCCCCCGTTGCCGGCGCCGGCGACGCGGGCCGCGTAATGGACATCGACCCCCACGTAATCGCTCCCGTCCCGGGTGAGCCCGCCGTTTCCGGTGTGGATGCCGATCCGGAGGCGGACGCGGGTGCCGCCATCAGCGGGCGCCAGCGCCTCGCTCAGCGCGATCGCCCGGCTCAGCGCCGTCGCGGCGTTCACCGCGTCGATGGCCGAGCCGAATGCCGCGAACATGCCGTCGCCCTCGTGCTTGACGACGACCCCGTCGTGGGCGGCGACCGTCGCGTCGGCAAGATCGTCGTGCGCCTGGACGACGGCCGCCCACGTGTCGGCGGGCATCGATCTGGCGAGCCGGGTCGACCCCTCGATGTCGCTGAAGAGGAAGGTCACGGTCCCGGTCGGCAGTGCCACGCCGCCGATCGTACCCGGTCCCCGCGGCAGGTCAGAACTCCACGCGATAGATGCCCGCCGGCCCGGCGACATAGATCCGCCCATCGGGGCCGATCGCGATCCCCCCGAACCAGCCGGCAAGCTGGAACGACACGCCGGACCGATCGATGTGGCTGAGTCCGATGCCTTCCGCGGTCGCCCACATCGTGTGGTCGAGGCCCTCCACGAGGTCGATGGTCCCGTACGTCGGCCCCAGGCTGCCTGTCGAGACCTTCGTCCAGACCGAATCGACCCGTCGGACGGCGACCACGGAAGGCGACGTCTCGTCGTAACCGGCGCTCGTCCAGAGGCTGCCGTCGTCCGACATCACGAGGAGACTCCGATCAGACCGGTCGCCCCCGAAGAGCACCTGCTCGGATGGGGTCCAGTGGCCGCCGGCGCGATGCCAGATGGAGTCGACCTCCCCGTCGAGCCCGCGCATCCAGATGTCTCCACCGTCGGCGGCGATCGCGCTGATCGCCGTCAACCCGGGGGGCAGGTCGATCCGCGTCGCGACCCAACCGGATCCACCGCGTCGGTAGCGGGCCAACGCTGGGTCCTGCGGCGCGTCGCCGGTGGAGCGGTCCATCCCACCGAGGGCGACCAGGACGGACCCGTCGCGGTCGAACGCGACGCCGCTCGTAAGGCCTGTGGTGAGGATCGACCAGCGACCCCCACTGCGGACCATCGCCCCCTGGTTCGTGGCGACGGCCAACGCCCCTCCCGGGCCGCCGACGAGGTCGGCGACGTAACCGCGGTCGACGGCGAAGCCGGGGATCGACTCGCTGCTCCACGCCCCGCCCTGAACGTGACTCAGCCCGCCGTCGTCGGTCGCGGCCCAGAACTCGCCCGGCCGACCGGCGAGGAGTTGACGGATCCCGATGGTCCCCTGAGCCGACGACGCGCGCGGCCCGACCCGCGTCCAGGCCGTGCCATCCGAAGTCGGACCGAGGCGGAGGGCGTAGGTGCCGACGGGAGTCGCGACGTACGCTCCGCGGTCGTCGACGGCGATGCTGGAGATCTGCGCCCCGCCACTATCGCTCGTGGGCAGGCCGTCGGCTGCCGCGAAGGTGGTGGGTGCCGGCGCGCCGAAGTGGATCACCCCGGCACCTTGGTACCCGTCGGCGGTCCCGCTGTCCGTTCCGGTCGCCGCCCAGATCGTCCCGTCCGGCGCCGTCGCGAGCGAGGCCGTGCCGGGAAGGTCGCCCGGACCGACGTTCATGCTCGTCCAGCGACCGTCGAACCGGTCCAGCGCGCTGTTCGTGCCGACCCACACCGCACCGTCGGCCGCGACGGCCATCGTCGTGATGCCATCGCGCTCCATCCCCGGGACGGCGACGCCGACGAGCTGTCGCCCGGTGCTGTCGTAGCGGGCGATGGTCCCGGGGCTGCTGTAGGCGACCCACGTCGTGCCGTCTTCGGCGATCGCGACGTTCGTCGCGCCGTGGTCGACGCCTCCCTGGCAGACCCGCGTCCACGTTTCGCCGTCCCAGTAGATCGGCCCGACGTCCCAGAGTGCCGCCCAGACCGAGCCGTCCGTCGCCTCGGCCATGTCGGCGAGCCCCGCCGATCCCCACGACGGCATCTCGATGACGTCGCGGAAACCGGTCCCGTCGAACCAGCGGAGATCCGACGAGTCCAGGAGCCAGATGCCTCCGCCTCGCGCGGCACGGATCCCGTTGGCGGCGCCGAAGGCCGGGTCGTCGGCCGGCGTCCAGTGCCGCTGTGTCCCGGTCTGGACGTCGGTCCGGGTCAGCCGGCCGGGCTGATACGACCAGTCGTATCGGCCGTCGGCGACGACCTGGTAGTCGTTGCCGATCGCGTCGACGACGACGCTGACGAGACCGGATTCGAGGTCCCGCGGATGGCGCGTGACCGCTGCCCGAAGCGGCGCGATGATCGCGGTCTCGCACGGATCCATGCGGACGACCGGGAGACCGAGCGACGGGGACGGCGTCGGTCTGGCGGTGGCGAGCGCGACGGACGGCGCCGGGCTGGCCGGCTGCTCGGCCGGCGGCGGGATGGAGCGACCGAGGATCGCAAGGGCGACGAGGCCGCCGAGGACCGCTGCGAGCCCGAGGGCGGCGATCCGGGTCGGCATTCCCCGGCGTTCCACCCGGACGGTATCGATGGCCCCATCGTTCGGCGGACGACGGCCGTCCCGCGGGTCAGGTTCGTCCATGGCGTCGTCAGTGGATGGCCACGACCTTGAGGCCCACGACGACGAGCCCCAGGGCGAAGTCGATCGCCGCGATGACGAACGTCGCGGGCCAGCTGACCCGGGCCGCCCGGCCGACGACGATCCCCCAGATGAACAGCTGCACCAGGCTCACGATGAGGGCCAGCGCGATCGCGGTGTCGATCGGATAGAGCCCCGTGTGGCGAAGGACGAGGACGGCTACCGGGGCGATCGCAGCGGCGAGGATCGTCGCCTGGTCCCGGACGACTTGCCGGACGCCCGTCAGGGCGATGGGCCCCCGCACCCGGAGCCCGACGATCTCGGCCCAGGCGTGAGCGATCCAGAACACGCCGATGGTGATGAGGATCGAGAGCCCGATGTAGTCCGGCGACACCGTGGCCTGGCTCTCGACGACGAGCAGGGTCGTCACGAGCAGCGAACCGTAGACCGCCCACGAGAAGTCGCGCTGGGGCGCGGCCGGACCGGTCGTGACGAGGTCCGCGCTGTCGGCATGCAAGGTCTGGGCCTCCCGGGACGTCATCGGCAGCCGGAGCGTACCGCACGGCGGACGCTGCGGTGGGTGGGCTGCCGCGCTCACCGCCCGTTCGCCCATGCGGGTGTACGATCGCGCGGTGAGCATCATTGCTGAGTCAACGACCCAGCCGTCTTCGGGGCATCGTGCCGACGGTGGCGCGGCCGGTACATACGTGCCCGGCGTCTGCAATATCGGACCGGCCGAGATCGCCCGGCGGCGACGGTCGGGCCACGTCGGCGCACTGCTGACGATCGGTCTCCTCGTCGTCCTCCTCGCCGTCGACGCGCCGCCACTCGTTCGTCTCGTGGTCGCCCTCCCTGCGAGCGTGACCGCGATCTGCTACCTCCAGGCCTGGCTCCGCTTCTGTGCCGGCTTCGGCAGCACCGGCATCTTCAACTTCGGGGACCTCGGGCAGACCGAGAGGGTCGCCAGCGACGAGGATCGAGCCCGCGATCGATCACGGGCGACACGGATCGGCCTCGCCGGCGCAGCCATCGGCCTGGCCGTCGGGGTCGCCGCCGTCCTCCTGCCGCGATGACGACGCTGGACGCCCATCGCTCCGTTTCGTCCAGGGCCGAGACGACCGCCGATCCTGTCGAACACGTCGCCGAGGCGCTCCGCTTGCACAACATCGAAGCGATCGTCGTCCAGGCGGCCGCCGACGCCCGCGACGCGGTGCTGGCGATGATCCCCGAGGGCGCCGAGGTCCATACGGGCAAGTCCAAGACGCTCGAGGACGTCGGCCTCTATGCGGAGGTCGTCGAGTCGGGCCGCTACGACGCCGTCCGGCCGCGGATGATGGCGATGGACCGCGAGACACAGGGCCGTGAGATCCGCAAGCTCGTCTCGGCGCCGGACTTCATGCTCGGTAGCGTCGCCGCGATCACCGCCGACGGCATGCTCGTCGCTGCGTCGGCCACCGGCAGCCAGCTGGCCGGTTACGCCTCGGGAGCGGGCCGGCTCATCCTCATCGTCGGGAGCCAGAAGCTCGTGCCCGACCTCGATGCGGCCCTGACCCGGATCCGCGACGTGGTCTTCCCCTGGGAGAACGCCCAGGTCCAGGCCCGACTCGGCGTCGACACGATCCTCGAGAAGGTCCTCCTCCTGTACGGAGAGTGGCGACCCGGACGAACGACGGTGGTGCTGGTCCGCGAGCCGGTCGGGGTCTGACCCGCGGCCGACGTCCCCCCGAGCGGTCAGGGCAGGTGGGCGAGGGCGTACTGCGCCACCGCGATCGCGTCAGCCTTGTGGTCCTTCTTATCGTGGCCGGCGACCTCGACGTAGAGCGCACCCTGTGACGGGTCGAGGACGACCTTGAGATAGGCGTCATCGACGAATTGGGCTTGGTAAAACGCGGTGCTGCCGAGCCCAGGGACGGTCTCTCCCGGGACCAATGGGTCGACGGCATCGTAGCCACCGACTGTGATCTCGATGACCTGGGTCCCGTTCGTGACGGTGCACATGAACGGCGGGAACTTCTGGCTCTGCGGGGCGCTGCCACCCGGGACGATCTTCGCGGCGAGGTCGGTCGGCATGAGGGTGCAGGCATCGGTGACCTTCTGGGCGCGTTCGGCCAGCGAACCGGAGGTGCCACCGCCGGTGCCACCGCTGGACCCCGCCGTCGCTCCGCCGGTATCCGACGCGCCGCCTGCCTGGGTCGCGGCGGGACGCGACGGCGCAGTCGGCGGCGATGCCGCCGACGAACAGCCGGCCAGAGCGACCGCCAGCATCGCAGCGATGCTCATCGTGATTCCGCGGATCTTCTTGTGCGCCATGGCATTTCCCTCCCGCGGTGAGGCCGCGCCCAGGCTGTCACGGTCGCGTCTGGTGGCCATGGCAGCGGCGCGACGCAGGCGCGTCACAGGTGTGCTATCAGTCCGTCTGTCAGGCGCACCGGACGATCGACTGCGCGATCGCATCGCCCTCGAGGTGCCGACTCGGTGGACCGTGGGTGGGGACGACGATGAAACGGACGACTCTGGCTTCGATCGCGGTCGTGGCGTTGGTCGCGGGATGCACGGCAGGTCCGTCGGGGACCCCGGTCGCGTCGACAGCCGCATCGTCGACCGCCGCGACAGGTTCTCCGGTCGTTCCTACGGCCTCCGCGGCGAGCCCGTCGATCGTTCCGGCACCCTCACCTAGCGTGACCTCCGCACTGCCATCGCCGTCCGGGGTCGCCGCGTCGTCGACGCTGACGTGGCGCCAGATCGGCACGGCGACGGGCGGCGACCTTGTCGGCTTCGCCGGCGGATACGTCGCTCTCGGCGGCAAGACGGGCGTCGAGTTCTCGTCGGACGGGGCGTCGTGGACACCGGAAGCGCTGCCGTTCCATTCGTCGAAGGATCACGGCATCACGCTTGGAGCCGGCCCGTCGGCCGTCGCCACCGACGGTCACCTGGTCGTCCTCGCCGGCGGCTACGACCACGGCCCCTGCACCCCGATGCCGGGCCTCACCGGGGGTGGACCCGAATGCCCGAGCTCCCCGATCTCCTGGACCAGTACCGACGGCAAGACCTGGCACAGCTCTTACCCGTGGCATGGACCGGGCGCGCCGAAGGGATACAGCCAGGGCAACGAGTTCACGACTGTCTGGGCGGTCCCGACCGGCGGCTGGGACGCCGCGGAGGCGTATCCGGCGGGCGAGGACGACGTCGCCGGCCGGATCTACCACTCGAGTGACGGTTCCGCATGGACTCCCTTGCCCACCTCGCCGCCGGCGGCGCTCAAGGGATACCAGGCTGCCGAGATCTGGCACCTCGCCCTCGCCGATCCGTCCGGTGTTCGCCTCGTCGGGTCGTACTGGTACGCGGCCGGTGGTGGATCGGACGCCCGGCAGTTCTCGTCCTCGCCGGACGGATCGCGGTGGACGCTGGTCAAGTCGTTCGCCGGCAATGAGGTGAGCGCCGAAACAGGCGTCGCTCCGGATCCGAAACTCGCCGCGCTGTGGATCCTCGGTGGATCCGATACGTCATCGGCGCCGACGGTGTGGACCTCCCCGGACCTCGCGACGTGGACCGCCATCCCGCTTCCGATGGCGGCGCCCGCGACCGGCGGCTCGATCTCGTCGATCGCGGCGACGTCCGATGGCTACGTCGCGGTCGGCCAGGTGAACGCGCCGGATGGGACTTCGGTCCACTCGTCATGGCTGAGCCCCGACGGCGTTGCCTGGACCCAGCTGCCGACGCCAGGGACTCCCGGCGATGATGGGCCTGACGTCGTCGCCGACGGCCCGGCCGGCCCGGTCGGGTTCGCCTACTACAATGGTTCGGAGGACCCGCCGGGGGTCTGGGCCCTTCGTAAGCCGTAGCCTCCTTCTCGCCGAGCGAGTCGCCGGCTGCTGCGGCCGGGCGACCGTCGCACCTCTGTCGCGGCGACGGGGATCGGGGGCCGCGCTAACGCGTCGTTCACATCGGACATCCATCTTCGGGTGGCCGCAGACGGTGGGCCGCAGACGGTGGGCATCGGGCGACGGCCGGGCAGGGGGAGCATGTCGAGAACGCCGAGCCGCCATCCGGCCCGCGGGTCGTGAACGCGAACGCCGAGCGTGAGCGGCTCGAGGATGCCCGCACGAAGGGTGTCCCATGGCGACGCTGGGGTCCCTACCTCTCCGAGCGCCAGTGGGGGACCGTCCGCGAGGACTACAGCGTCGACGGCGACGCGTGGTCGTACTTCAGCCACGACCAGGCGCGCTCCCGCGCCTATCGCTGGGGAGAGGACGGGCTCGCCGGCATCTCCGACGAGGGCCAGGACCTGTGTTTCGCCATCGCGCTCTGGAACGGCCAGGACCCGATCCTCAAGGAACGCCTCTTCGGGCTGACGAACCGCGAGGGGAACCACGGCGAGGACGTCAAGGAGTACTACTTCTACCTCGACGCGACCCCGACGAGCTCGTATCTCCGCTACCTGTACAAGTACCCCCAGTCCGCCTACCCCTATGACGACCTGGTCGCGACCAATCGGGGCCGTGGCCGGACCGAGCAGGAGTACGAGCTGCTCGACACGGGCGTGTTCGACGACGATCGGTACTTCGACGTGTTCGTCGAGTACGCCAAGGCGGCACCCGACGACATCGCCATCCGGATCACGGCCTGGAACCGGGGACCCGAGACGGCGACCCTCCACCTGCTGCCGACGCTGTGGTACCGCGACTACTGGTCGTGGGGCGGCGATCCGCCGCGGCCGGGACTTGCCCGAGCGGGATCCGGCGATGGTGTCGCCATCGCCGCCTCCCATCCCGAGGACGGCCGACGCCTGCTCCTGTGCGAACCGGCGGCCGAGCTGCTCTTCACCGAGAACGAGACGAACACCGAACGCCTGGCCGGCGCACGCAATCGCACGCCGTACGTCAAGGATGCCTTCGACGCCTACCTCGTCCACGGCCGCCGCGAGGCAGTCAACCCTGCCCAGGTCGGCACGAAGGCCGCCGCGCACTACGACCTCACCATCGAGCCCGGCGGGTCGCAGGTCGTCCGGTTGCGTCTCGTCGCACCGGCCGTCCCGGGCGCGGTCGACACCGGGGCAGGTCTCGCCGAGGTCGATGCCGTCATCGAGCGACGGCGGATCGAGGCTGACGATTTCTACGCGTCGGTGATCCCGGCGTCACTCGACGAGGATGCCGCGCGGGTGATGCGCCAGGCCCTCGCCGGGATGCTCTGGACCAAGCAGACCTACCGCTACGACGTGAATCGTTGGCTGGGGGAGCACGGCGTCGATCCGTTCGTCGACAGCGGCCGAGGCGGCCGAAACCAGCACTGGCAGCACATGACGACCGCCGACGTCATCTCGATGCCGGACAAGTGGGAATACCCGTGGTTCGCCGCCTGGGACCTGGCATTCCACGTGCTCGCGCTGACCCTCGTCGATGAGGACTTCGCCAAGGGCCAGCTCGAGCTGATGCTCCGTTCGGTGTACCTGCACCCGAGCGGTCAGCTGCCCGCCTACGAGTGGAACTTCGAGGACGTCAATCCGCCCGTCCACGCCTGGGCGACGATCTTCACCTACCGCCTCGAGCAGGCGGCTCGAGGGGAGGGCGACCTCGACTGGCTCGAGCGCATCTTCCACAAGCTGCTGCTGAACTTCACCTGGTGGGTCAACCGCAAGGACGCAACCAACAACAACCTGTTCGAGGGTGGCTTCCTCGGCCTGGACAACATCGGCGTCTTCGACCGGAGCGCCCCGCTGCCGACCGGCGGCTACCTCGAGCAGGCCGACGGGACGGCCTGGATGGCCCTGTTCTGCCAGAACATGCTCGAGATCTCGGCCGAGCTCGCCCTCCACCGGCCGGCCTACACGGGGCTGGTCGCGAAGTTCGTCGAGCACTTCCTGTGGATCGCCACGTCGATGATGCACGCCGGGGCCGACACGGGGATGTGGGATGAGGAGGACGGCTTCTTCTACGACGTCCTCCGCCTGCCCGACGGCGGCGCCCAGCGGCTCAAGGTGCGCTCGATGGTCGGCCTGCTCCCCTTCTGCGCCGTCACTACGTTCGACGGCGAGCTCCTCGAGCGCTATCCGGAGTTCGCCGACCAGATGCGGACCTTCCTCGAGGCCCGGCCCGAGCTCAGCGCGTTCATCCACGACCCGGCCGTCCTCGGGGTGGACGGCCGACGACTCGCGGCGATCCTCGATGAGCGCAAGGTCCGACGGGTATTGGCGCGGATGCTCGACGAGTCGGAATTCCTCGGCCCGCACGGCATCCGCTCGTTGTCGCGCTACCACCTCGAGCACCCCTACGTCTTCGAGGCCGGCGGCGCGGAGTACCGGGTGACCTACCTGCCGGCGGAGTCGGACAGCGGGATGTTCGGCGGGAACTCGAACTGGCGCGGGCCGGTCTGGATGCCCGTCAACGCGCTCATCATCCGGGCCCTGCTCCAGTACCACGCCTTCTACGGGGACGAATTCACGGTCGAGTGCCCGACGGGCTCCGGGACCCTTATGACCCTGTACCAGGTGGCCGAGGAGATCGAGCGCCGGCTCGCCTCGATCTTCCTCCGCGACGAGCATGGCCGGCGGCCGGTATACGGCACGTCGGAGCGCTTCCAGGCCGACCCGTACTGGCGCGACCTGATCCTGTTCTACGAGTACTTCGACGGCGACGACGGGACCGGGCTCGGCGCGAGCCACCAGACCGGCTGGACCGGGCTCATCGCCCGAGGGCTGCATCTGTTCGCGGCCGCAGAGGCTGGCGCCGCGAAATCGGGCGCCACGACGTCGGTGGGAGCGACATCGGAAGCCGCGACAGCCGGCGTAGCGACGGCGGGCGTCCCGTCAGCGACGACCGAGCCCTGACGTGGCCCGGCCGCGGTACCCGGAGCTCTACCAGGTCAACACCCGCCCCTGGCTGACCGAGCGCGGTCGCGTCCTCGGTCGTCCCGCCACGCTCGACGACGTGACCGACGACGAGCTCGACGCGATCGCGGGCCGAGGTTTCGACTGGCTCTGGTTGCTCAGCGTGTGGCAGACCGGGGAGGCCGGGCGAACGATCTCGCGATCCGATCCCGACCTGCGGCGCGAATTCGAGGCGACGCTGCCCGACCTGCGCGAGGAGGACATCGGCGGGTCCGGGTTCGCCGTCACCGCGTACTCGGTCGACGAGGCCATCGGCGGCGAGGCCGGGCTGGCCCGGTTCCGCGAGCGGCTGGCCGAGCGCGGCCTCCGCCTGCTGCTCGACTTCGTGCCGAACCACACGGCCATCGACCATCCGTGGGTCGCCCACCACGACGATCGCTACATCCACGGGACGGAGCTCGATCTCATCCGTGAGCCGTCGAACTACGTCTGGGTGGCACGCCCCGGGGCCGGCGATGTCCTTCTCGCCCACGGGCGCGACCCGTACTTCCCGGGCTGGCGCGACACCGTGCAGCTCGACTACTCGAACCCCGCCACGGGGACGGCGATGACCGATCAGCTGCTCAATATCGCCGAACGCTGCGACGGCGTCCGCTGCGACATGGCGATGCTCCTCCTCCCCGACGTCTTCGAGCGCACCTGGGGTCGGCCTGCCGTGGCTTTCTGGTCCGACGCGATCGCGGCGACGCGACGGCAGACGCCGGACTTCCTCTTCATGGCCGAGGTCTACTGGGATCTCGAATGGACGATGCTTGAGCAGGGCTTCGACTACGCCTACGACAAGCGCCTCTACGACCGACTCGTGGCGGGAGTCGCCGGGCCCGTCCGCGATCACCTCCGGGCCGGCCTCGACTACCAGGACCACCTCGCCCGCTTCCTCGAGAACCACGACGAGCCGCGCGCGGCCGCCACGTTCCCGGTCGATCGCCACGAGGCGGCCGGCGTCGTCACTTACCTCACGCCCGGGCTCCGCTTCTTCCACCAGGGGCAGCTCGAGGGCCACCGCCTCCGGCTCTCGCCGCATCTCGTCCGGTCGCCCGTCGAGCCGACCGACGAACGCCTCGCGGCGTACTACTCGACGCTCCTCGAGGTCCTCCGGGAGCCAGCGTTCCGGGACGGCGACTGGCGGCTCCTCGACTGCATCGCCGCCTCGAACGACGATCCGACGTTCGCAGGCTACGTCGCCTGGTCCTGGCGCTCATCGGGCGCGACGCGCTCGATCGTCGTCGTCAACCTTTCGGCCGACGCTGCCCGGTGCCTCGTCCGGCTGCCCGACGAGGAGCTTCTTGGCGCCGCCGTACGCCTCGAGGACCGCTTCTCGGGCGTGACGTACGACCGCGATGGCGACGACCTCGTCGCACGTGGGCTGTACGTCGATCGGCCGGGCTGGGGCTTCCACGTGTTCGAGGTGACCGCCGGCGAGTGACGCCGGGCACCGCCGCACCAGGTCGGGGGCCGCGCCTTACCCGGCGCTTACCGTCTGCCCGTCGATCTCATCATCTCGGAGCGCCACCGTTCCTCGATCGCCGGCGGGCAGGATCTCCCCCGACCGGCGGCCAGGACAAGGGAGAGCGAACGATGCTCCTCTGGTGATGGCCTCCCGGACAGCGATACGCCGGCCGATGACGAGGCCGTGGCTCCAGCCGGTAGTTGCCTTCGTCGCGCTCCTCGCCGCCGGAGGCCTCGTCGCCGGCTGTGCCCGGTTCGGCGAGGTGCCCCTCGCCTCGACCAACCCCGGGGCCGTCCCACCCGCCGTGTCCGGTGGCTCCTCCGCGTCGCCCATGCTCGGTAGCGGGACCCACCGACTCGGCCTCACCATCGATGGACGTGCCCGCTCGTACCTGCTGTACCTGCTGCACCTGCCGCCGGCCCTCGGGCCCGACCCACGTCCGCTGGTCGTCGAGCTCCACGGGGGCGGTGGGACCGCGGCCGGGATGGAGCGCCTCACCCACCTCTCCGCGCAGACCGACCCACGCGGCTGGCTCATCGTCGCGCCGGACGGCGTCGACCGACGCTGGAACGATGGCCGCCGGGCGTCGGCTCGGAGGTCGACGACGTGGCCTTCATCCGGGCGCTCATCGATGACGTCGCGAGGCGGACGACGGTCGACCGGTCACGAGTCTTCGCGACCGGCATCAGCAACGGCGCCATGATGTCCGGGCGGCTCGCCTGCGACCTTGCCGATGAGATCGCGGCCGTCGCCCAGGTGGCCGGCACGATCGGCGTCGAGGCACGGGCAGCCTGTGCCCCGGCCGAGCCGGTGTCCGTCCTCGTGATCGCCGGCACCGCCGATCCGCTCGTTCCCGTACGGCGGGGGAGTGGTCGGCGGGGCCCTCGGCCTGTCGCGAGGCGCCGTCGTCGGGGCCGAGCAGTACGTCGCCGACTGGCTGGCCCGAGACGGCCTGACGAACGCCGACCGGAGGGTGACCCAGCTTGGGCCGGACACGACGGTCATGCTGGCGGGAGATCCGGCCGGGCCGCGGGTCGCGTTCTACGCGGTGGACGGCGGCGGCCATACCTGGCCGGGCGGGCCGCAGTACCTGCCCCGTTTCCTGGTCGGCTCGACGACGAGGACGTTCGACGCCTCGCAGGTCATCGTCGACTTCTTCGCCGGGGTCCCGGCTCGGGCGGGCGGCTGACGGGACCGAGCCTGCGGCGGGCCTTCCCTCCGAGGGTCAGGCCGGGGCGGGCACCGACACTTGTCCGGCGGCGATCGCCGCCCGGTACGCCTTGTGGTCGGCCTCGTTGCGATCGGCATAGGCCTCGCTGAAGTCGGCGATCGCGCCGTCGAACGTATCGCTCGTGCCGAGGTAGGCCGCGATGGCGACGGCGTCGCCGGACCGCGCGTGGGCCCGGGCGAGGGCCCAGCCGCAGAGCGTGCCGTACGCCCGGAGGCCGACAGGAGCGAGCGCCGTGATGTCGACCGAACCCTTCATGTCCCACAGCTGGCGGAAGTAGAAGTCACGGCCACCCGGACCCCGCGACCAGCCGAGGAAGATGTCCGGCGTCGACTGCATGAGACGCTGGCCGATGACGACCCGCTCGCCGTGGTTGAGGTGGCCACTCTGGGCGATGTATGGCTCGAGGACCGAGGCCTCCGCTTGCTTCGCCTGGAGGATGAGGGGATCCTCCTCGTCGCGTCCTTCCAGGACGACGACGAAGCAGCGGGTCCCGACGCTCCCGACGCCGACGACCTTGAGGGCGACGTCGACGAATCGATAGCGCTCGAGGAACTCCCGGCGGTTGTCCGACAGGGACGCCCGATAGAGGCTGAACACGGTCTGCAGGGTGCTCGTGGTGTCGGGGATATCGACGTGCTGGATGGTCGGCGGGTCGTCGACGATCGCACGGCGGCCGTCGATGACCGTCGTCAGGCTGCCGAACGCCCGCATCTGGTCCTTGCCCCGTGCCTTCGAGAAGATCGACTGGACGTTGGCGAGCCGTTCCGCTCCGACCTTGCCCCTGGTCAGGCCCTGGGCGTCGATGGCGGCGAGGATGTCCGCCTCCGTGATCCGCGAGTACCAGACGTCGATGAGGCGCATCCCGGCGAAGCGCTCCATCCACTTCCGGTATGACGCGACCGCGCTCATCGTCGCGGCCCGATTGACCGAGCGGCTGAACCCGTTGTCCCGGCCGGCGACGACGACGCTCGCGGCGAGACGCTTGACGTCCCACTCCCAGGGCCCGGGCAGGGTCTCATCGAAATCGTTCGTATCGAAGACGAGCGAGCGCTCCGGCGATCCGAAGAGTCCGAAATTGGAGATATGCGAGTCGCCGCTCGCCTGGACGATGATGTCGGTCCGAGGCGTGGTCGACAGGTCGAAGGCCATGACCGCCGGGGTGCCGCGGTAGTAGGCGAATGCCGACTCTGCCATCCGTTGGTGGCGCAGCGGCAGGAGTTCCTGGAGTCGATCCGCCTCCTGGGCGGCGAGGATGGCGATCGGGTCGCGACCGGCCGCCGGCTCGAAGGCGGCATGGCTCACCCGGGGAATGCGCTTCCGGGCGGCCTTGCCGGCCTCAGCCCGCACGGTCGGGTGGACCCACGGTCGGGCCGTCCAGACATCGCCACCGGGCGCCTGGACGTCCCACGCCGTATCGAGCACGACGGGATCGCGCTGCGGGATCGCGCTCGGGATCAGGGGCGCGGTCGGCTTCGACTCCGTCCGGGTACGGGTGGTCGGTGCCTTCTTGGCCGCGGTAGCCTTCGCCGCCGCCGGGGCCTTCGCGGCAGGGGCCTTCTTGACGGTGGTGCCCCTGGTCGACTTCGCTGCCGACCCTCGGCTCGCCGGCCGGGTCGACTTGGCGGCCGGAGGAGCGGCCGATGCCTTCGCCGCGGGCTTCCTCGATCGACCGCCCTGCCCGCCCGTCGGTTCAGTCCCGTCCACAGTCTCTCCTCCCGGTCATCCGGCACGAAGCCGACTCGCGCGTGCCGTGGTGAACCGCGAGTGTGGGGCCGAATTCGCCTTCGTGCAATCGGACGGTCGGCCTGCCGGCGACAGTTCAGCTCACCCGTCAGGCGATCGTCGTCTCGGTGAGATACCGGGTCCGCTCGACGAGATCGATGGTCGGCCCGTCGAGGGTGAGGGCGACGCTCAGCGGCAGGTCGGCCGAGGACGTCCCGGCCGACAGCGTGACCACGCCCGGCTCGACGATCCGGCGCCGGTCGGCGCCGACGTAGGCGAACTGCTCCGCGGAGAGTCGGAACTCGACCGTGCGACGTTCGCCCGGCTCGAGGCCGACCCGCTGGAAGCCACGCAGCTCGAGGACGGGACGGGCGACCGAAGCCTCCACGTCCCTGGCGTACAGCTGGACGACCGTGTCGCCGCGCCGCAGCCCGCTGTTCTCGACGTCGACCGACACGACGACCTCGCCGCCGCTGGTCGGGATCCGGACCCGGTCGAGGCGGAGGTCCGACACGGCGAAGGTGGTATACGAGCGGCCGAAGCCGAAGGGCCACAGCGGGGTCGTCGGGCCGTCGACGTAGGAGCCCTTGGGATTCGAGCGACCGCCCGTCGGATGGTGGCGGTACGAGACCGGTACCTGGCCGACGTTGCGGGGCACCGAGATCGGCAGGTGTCCGCCGGGATTCTCCACGCCGACGAGTACGTCGGCGATCGCCTCCGGGCCGGCTTCACCGGGCACCCAGGCGAGGAGGACGGCTGCGCAGTGCTCGGCGGCCCAGCCGATGGCGAGGGGGCGGCCGCTGACCACGACCAGCACGACCGGAGTCCCGGTCCCGACGACAGCCTCGAGGAGTTCCTCCTGGCGGCCGATGAAACCGAGGTCGCGCCGATCGCGGAACTCGCCGGTGGTGGCGTCGTCCGTTAGGCCCGACCGTTCACCGAGCACGACGATGGCGACCTCGGCATCGCGGGCGGCCGCGACGGCGGCGGCGAGCTCGTCGTCGGAGCCCTCGACGAGGCCGGTCCCGCGGGCGTGGGCCACGTCGGCCTCTTCCAGCCGCGCACGGATCGCGTCGAGGATCGTCTGCCGCCCGGCCAATTCGTCGGCCGGGACGATCTCCTCGGTCAGCGGGAAGCCGAACGCGTTGTCCTTGTCGCGCATCTCGCGGAGGGTCTCGATGTGGAGGAGGTGAGCATAGTCGCCGAGGAGGTCGCGGGCGCTGTCGGCGAGCGGCCCGATGACGGCGACCCGGGCCAGGCCCGGCCGCAGCGGCAGGATCCCGTCGTTCTCGACCAGGACCATCGATCGCCGCGCCAGGTCACGGGCGATCCGTGCCTCGTCCGCGGCGAGGGCCGTCATCGACTGCGACGTCGGGCGCCCCACGAATGGGCGTTCGAACAGCCCGAGGCGGAACTTGAGACGCAGTATCCGTCCGACGGCGGCATCGAGGATCGCCTCGTCGACCCGGCCCGCCGCGACGGCCTCGATGAGCGGCGATGCGTAGGCGACCGCGTTGGGAAGCTCGGAGTCGACGCCGGCTCGAAGCGCCATCCCCGCGGCCACGCCGAGGTCCGCCGTCAGGCGATGCTGCGTGGACAGCATCTGGATCCCGGTGTAGTCGGAGGCGACGACGCCGTCGAACCCCCAGCGGTCGCGGAGGATCGACGTGAACAGCTCATGCGAGGCGTGGCAGGGGACGCCGTCGACGTCGCAGTAGGCCGGCATGATGCTCGCGATGGCGGTCGTCCGGACGGCCACCTCGAAGGGGAAGAGCTGTTCATCGTGCATCTCGCGCGGACCGAGGTGGGCCGGCGCCTGGTTGAGCCCGCCTTCCGCGAGGCCGTGGCCGACCATGTGCTTGGCGGTCGCCACGACGCCGCTGCTCAGGTCGTCGCCCTGGAGCCCGCGGATGTAGGCGCAACCCAGCTCGGCGGCGAGGTACGGATCCTCGCCGTACGTCTCCTCGACCCGTCCCCATCGCGGATCGCGGGTCACGTCCAGGACCGGCGACAGGCTGTGCCGGGCGCCCGTCGCCAGCATCCGCCGCCGGACGGTCGTGGCCATCTCCTCGACGAGCGGCGGGTCCCAGGCGGCCGCCGCCCCGATCGATTGCTGGAACGAGGGCGCGTCACGGGCGAGAAGGCCGTGGAGCGATTCTTCGTGGAGGAGGGCTGGGATACCGAGGCGGGTCTCCTCGAGGAGGAACCGCTGGATCTCGTCGGCGACGGCCGCGACCTCGTCGGCCACGAGGTTGGTGGCTCCGGCCAGGCGACTGATCTCGCCGATGCCGGCGCCGATGAGGGCCCGAGCCCGCCCACCCCCGACGTGGCCGCCGTCGAGGAGCTCGAAGGACCAGACGGAACCCAGCTGGGCGACCTTCTCCTCGACGGTCATCCGCCCGAGGAGGTCGGCCGTCCTGACGTCGATCGGGAGGTCGGCGTCGCGGTAGATCGCCTGCGTCGTCGCCATCAGCGGCCTCCCATCAGCCCTTCACCGCGCCGTTCGTCAGGCCGCCGACGAGCTGGCGCTCGGCGAAGAGATAGAAGATCAGGGCCGGGATGATCGAGACCGCGGTGAAGGCGAGGATCCGCGCCTGGTCCGACGAGTAGGCGGTCGAGAAGTTCATGACTCCCAGCGGCAGCGTCCATTGGTCCTCGTTGTTGAGGATCACGAGGGGCAGGATGAACGCGTTCCACGTTCCGACGACGGCCAGGACGCTGACCGTGGCCAGGGCCGGCCGGGCCAGCGGCAGGAGGATCCGCCAGAAGAACCCGAACGAGCTGCAGCCGTCGATCCGGGCCGCGTCCTCGAGTTCGAGCGGGATGCCCCGGAAGAACGGACGGAGGATGACGATGGTGAGCGGCAGCGCGAAGGCGGCCTGGGGCAGCGCCACGCCGAGGAGGCTGCCCGACAGGCCGACCTGGCGGATGAGGATGTAGAGGGGCAGGATCGCGACGGCCGTCGGGAACAGCAGGCCGAACGTGAACAGGAGGTAGATCGCCTCGCGACCGCGGAAGACCGTTCGGGCGAAGACGAACGCGGCGAGGGCGGCGAAGCCGACCGTCAGGCCCACCGCGACGACGGCAACGATCGTGCTGTTGAGGAACTCCTGCCAGAAGGTGCCGGCGTTCTCCCCGAACAGCACGTCCGTGTAGTTCGACACGACCCACGGGTCGGGCATGAGCGAGGTCGGGTCACCGACGAGCTGGCCGTTCGATTTGAAGCCGCCGAGGATGGCGAACACGATCGGGACGAGGACGAGGAACGCGACCAGGAGCAGGACCGCGAAGGCGATCGCCCCCGGGACGCCCCGGGACAGCCGGGCGGCCCACGAACGGCTCGCCGCCCTGGGAGCGGTGACGGCGGCGTCCACGCTCATGTCGTCACCCGCCGTACGCCGTCACGGCGCCTTCGATATCGCGTCGGAGGACGAAGCGCTGGTAGGCCAGGGCGATCACGAGGGCGACCAGGAACATGATCACGGCCAGCGCGCATCCATAGCCCATCAGCGTCTCCTTGAAGCCGGCTTCGAACATCGCGATGGCCATCGTGTTCGAGGCGTCGAGCGGACCGCCGCCGGTCATGACCCAGACCATGTCGAAGAGCTGGATCGCGCCGATCATCGACAGGAAGACGCTCACACGGAGGGCGGGCCCGACGAGGGGCAGCGAGATATGACGGAACACCTGCCAGCGGGTGGCGCCGTCGACGACGGCCGCTTCCTCGATCTCGCGCGGGATCCCCTGCAGGCCGGCCAGCAGGATGATCATGTGGAACCCGAAGTACTTCCACGAGATGATGATGAACAGAGTGATCATCACGAAGCTCGTGTCGCCCAGCCAGTCCTGGATGAGGAACCCGAGCCCGAGGTTCGTCAGGGCCTGGTCGACGAGGGCGCCCGGCTGGAGCATCAGGCTGAAGACGATGCCGGCCACGGCCTCGGACAGGACGTAGGGCACGAAGAAGATCAGGCGGAGGATCCCCCGACCGCGGAACCGGCGGTTCAGCAGGACGGCGAGGGCGAGGGCGAACGGGATCTGCAGGGCTAGCGACAGGACGATGACGAGAAAGTTGTTCGAGACCGCCGTCTGGAATGTCGGGTCGCTGAGGGCGGTCGCGTAATTCTTGAGGCCGACGAAGTTCGTGAGCGGCTGGATCCCGTTCCACTTGAACAGGCTGTAGTAGGCCGCCTGGACCACCGGGACCATGACGAAGACCGCGTAGAGGACGAGGGCGGGCAGCAGGAACAGGGCGATCGTGGTCCAGCGGGCGGACCGGCGGGGACGCCGGGCTCCTGAGGCGATCGGGGCTGCGGTCATGCGCCGTGCTCTCCTGCGCGCGGTGGAATCGAGCGGGCCGGCTGGCGCCGGCCCGCTCGGTGTTCGCTCCCGAGGGTAGCTAAGCGAGTCGTCAGTGGCTCGCCGCCGCCGCGTCGGTGATGGCCTGACAGGTCTTGGCCGGGGTGGACGCGCCCTCGAAGAGGGCGATAGTGGCCTTGTTGATCGCCGTGCCCATGGCGGGCGAGGTCGCCTGGTCGAGGTACAGCTGGATGAACTTGGCCTTGGCCCGACCGGCGAGCACGAGCTGCAGGTTCGGGTCGGTGATGGTGCTCTCGGTGCCGGCGACGGTCGAGAGGCCCATGTTGTTCGAGTTGACGGCGTTGCCGCTGTCGGTGCTGCTGAGGAACTTGAGGAAGTCGATCGCTTCGGGTGGTGCGTTCTTGCTGACCGCGATGCCATTGCCGCCGCCCACGCCGTCGTTCGCGTCACCGGCGCCGCCGGTCACCGCCGGGAACGGGAACCAGCCGAGGTCGGTGCCGAGTCCCTGCTTGTTGGTGCTGTCCGCCTTCTGGGTGCCTGGCGCCCACTGGCCCATCAGCTCCATCGCCGCCTTGCCGTTGCCGACCGCGGCGGCCTCGTTGTCGTAGGTCGCGCTCTTGTAGCCCGGCTGATACGGATCGATCGCGTTCAGCTTGAGGACTTCGTCGCCGGCCTTTGTGCAGGCGTCGGTGTTCCAGTTGCCGCTCTGGACCATCTGCTGGAGGGCGTCACTGCCCCCGATGCGGAGGACGAGGTACGTCCACAGGTGCATGGACGGCCACATGTCCTTGCCGGCGATGGCAAGCGGAACGATCCCGGCCGACTTGAGTTTGGTGACGTCGGCGAGGTAGTCATCCCAGGTGGTCGGCGGCGCGCTGATGCCGGCCTGGGTGAAGAGGGCCTTGTTGTACCAGAAGCCGATCATCCCCATGTCCCATGGGATGCCGTACTGCTTGCCCTTGTACTGGTAGATGCTCATGGCGCCGGAGTTGACGGTGCTGCCCCACGACGACACCGCGGACGTGATGTCCTGGAGCGCGCCGGCATCGGCCTGCTGAGCCATCAAGCCGCCGCCCCACGACTGGAAGAGGTCCGGATACGAGTCGGGCGGAGTCGCCGCGAGCTTCGTCTTGAAGGCCTCATTCTCGAGCACGGTCACGTTGATCTTGACGTTCGGGTGCGCCTTCATGTAGGCGTCGGCGAACCCTTGGAAGATCGACTTGCCGGGGTCGTCCTTGTTGATGTGCCACCAGTTGATGGTTACCGGGGCGGCACTCGCCGGAGCCTCGCTCGCCGCGGCCTGGCTCGCCGCGGCCTGGCTGGCCGGTGCCTGGCTGCCCGGTGCCGTCGTGGCGCCGCTCGTACATGCTCCGACGAGCATGGCGACCGCGCCAAGTACCCCCAGCGACCTTCGTCGCGTCGTCATCGTCTGACCTCCCGTCATGCCCGACTCCTCCGTCTGCTGAGACTCATTCCCGTCACGGGCTCCTCCTCCTCGGTCTCCCCCTGGTCGTGTGCGGCGTCGCATCGATGAGCGGTCCCCGGAGCGGCGGACGACCCCGCCCCGCATGGCGAGGAGCGAGCCAGCGGGACGAGATCGTCGTCGCAGATGCCATTCCTCAGGACCGTCTGGCCGGTATCGACACCCGGGCGTGAGCGAAAGTTTCGACCGAATGGCCGGCTACTTTCGGCCGCACTGTAGGGTCCGCTGCCCGGCCCGTCAACCCTGTTTCGCAACCCGTTCGGCATGCACGTATACCGAAAGTTTCGGTATGATCGAGCCATGCACACCCGAACAGCGACGAAGGCCGATGGCACGGGCCGGGCGACCCTCGCCCAGGTGGCAAAGCAGGCGGGCGTATCGGTTCCGACGGTCTCCAAGGTCATCAACGGCCGATCCGATGTCTCGGCGGAGACGCGTCGCCGGGTGGAGGCGGTCATCGTCGAGCGGGGCTACGAGCGCTCGGATCGATCCACCCGCCGGGCCCAGCTGCTCGAGCTCATCTTCCACGAACTCGAGAGCGAGTGGGCGCTGGAGATCGTCATGGGAGTCGAGCAGGTCGCCCGCGAGAACCACCTCGCCGTCGTGATCACCGAGATGCACGGTCGGCGGACGCCCGGTCGGAGCTGGCTCGAGGGCGTCCTCAATCGCCGCCCGATGGGCCTGATCGCGGTGTTCTCCGACCTCAGCGACACGATGCGCGACCAGCTGCGGACGCGCGGCATCCCTTTCGTCGTGGTCGACCCGACGGGCGAGCCACTTCACGACACGCCGTCGGTCGGCGCGACCAACTGGAGCGGCGGACTCGCTGCGACCCGCCACCTCCTCGCCCTCGGCCATCGCCGGATCGGGGTGCTGACGGGGCCCCAGGAGATCCTCTGCAGTCGAGCCCGGCTGGACGGCTACCGGGCCGCCATGGACGCGGCCGGCGTGGCCATCGATCCCGCCCTGGCGCGCTACGGCGACTTCCACGTCGGATCCGGGGTGGAGCACGGACGGGCGATGCTCCGCCTGCCCGACCCGCCCACGGCGATCTTCGCCGGCAACGACCTCATGGCCCTCGGCCTCTACCAGGCGGCCCGCGAGGCGCGGCTCCACATCCCGGAGGACCTGAGCGTCGTCGGGTTCGATGACCTGCCGGTCGCCGGCTGGGTCAGCCCGCCGCTCACGACCGTCCGCCAGCCCCTCGCCCAGATGGCGGTCAGCGCGGCCCGGCTCGTCCTCGGCCTGGCGCGCGGCGACCAACCGGCCCAGACACGCATCGAACTCGCGACCGAGCTCGTGGTCCGCGACAGCACGGCGCCACCGCCGGCCTGATCCTCCGAAGCCCTGGTCGCCGAGGAGGTAGGCGCGGTGACGGACCCTAGTTGAAGCTCATCGTCCCCGTGTCGCTCAGGGTGATCTTGAGCGCGCCGCTGTCGATCGAGTAGCTGGCCGCCTTGCCGAGGCCAGCCAGGAAGACGCTCGCCAGCGAGTCGGGGGAGCACTGAGGGAGCGTCGTCGGCCCGAGGGTGATCGTCATGTTGGACGAGGACGTCGTGTACGTTCCACTCGCGTCGATGCAGTCGGCCTTGACCTTGATCGTTCCGTCGGTGTTGAAGGTCGCCGTGTAGTTCTGGGGGTTCGGCACGACGCCCGGCATCGGCGTCCCCGGCTCCGTGCCGGAACTCCACTGCCAGGCCTTGCCCGTAAGGCCGCCCCCGGAGCTCGAGCTGCAGGCGACGACGGCGAAAGCGACGGCGAGGACGAGCCCCGCGATGGCGAGAAGACGTTTCATATCGGATGTCCCCCTCAAGATCCCCGCCCGTGACAGCGCCCGCGAACGGGTCGGCTGCGCCGGGGCCGGGACATGGAACGGCGGCCGCCGGGCCCGGCATCGCCGGCCGACGACCGCCGCTGGTCTACCTAGGAGATGACCTTGGCCTTCAGCGACTCGTACTCGGTGTCGGAGATCGCCCCGGCGTCCTTGAGCTGCTTGAGCTTGGTCAGTTCGTCGGCCGTCGAGACGCCGGCGACCGCCGTATTCGCGGCCTCGGCCTGGGCCATCATCTGGACGTCCTGGGCGGTGACCTTCGGCCGCATGACCATGTAGATCAGGGCGCCGAGGAACGGCAGGATCACCAGGACGATGATCCAGATCGCCTTCGTCCCGCCGGAGATGTCGTTCCGCCGGAAGATGTCGGCGAAGATGGCGATGAAGATCCAGATGAACATGAACCAGAAGAAGAAGATGACCATGGACCAGACGACGTCCCAGAACGTCAGGCTGTTCGTGCCCACCTGCGCACAGGCGGCGAGCAGCAGCGGGACCACTCCCACCAGGACGGTGGTCGGCAGCACCCGCCGCAGGATCGAACCGATGGATTCGTTGCGCACGTGAATCTCCCCTTCGATGATCGTGCCCCGGCCCCGGCGGCGTATCGACAGCCTCGGCGATCCGGACTCCGCGCTCCTCACGGCCACCGTCTCGGCGGTGTTCCCCGCTGCCGGTGCACGGTGCACAGTAGCGCACGGTGCAAGCGTCCACAGGGCCGCCAAGCAGATCCGCTGATAGAGTCGTCCATGTCGACGCCGGCGAACGCGGGTCAAGGCGGCGGCGGACCCGTCGAATGGTTGGAAGCGGGTGTTCTGATGACGGCGACTTTGATTCCTTCATTCCGGAGCATCCGCACCTGGGCGTCGGTCTTCCTGGTCGTCGCGGTCGTCGCGGGTTGCCAGTCGGCGGCGACCGGGGCGCCGACGTCCACCGGCAGCTCGGCCTCGCCGACCAGCGCGATCGTCGTGCCCCCGCCCATCACAGGTCCGACGGCACCGCCGTCAGGGTCGCCGTCGGCGTCTTCGAAGCCCTCCGGTTCGCCGTCGGTCGCAGGCGCGCCCGACCCCTGTGCGCTCCTTACCGTCGACGAGGCATCGACGCTCCTTGGCGTGACGCTGACCAAGACCGGTGGCGGGGACGTCGGCACGGGCGGCCGGAACTGCGTGTATTCAAGCGGACCGGCGACCCACGTCACGGTCTTCGACCGGACGGAGGCGAGCGCCGACGCGATCGACTCCGTCTTCGATGCGATCGAGCAGCAGACACTCGCCGAAGCGGGGGCGGTCGGCGGCAAGATCACCGATCTCGGGGACGCGGCGTTCGAGAGCCGGCTTCCAGGGGCTGGCGGGAAGTCCCTTGCCGTCATCGCCTTCGTGGCGGGTCGGACCTACGTGAGCCTGACCACTTATCCGGGTCCGAGCGGTTCAGCCCTGCACGACGCGGCCACGGTGGCGCTCGGCAGGCTCTGAATCGTCCGGCCGGCTTTTCAACTTCGCCCGGCGGACAGCGCCTCCCGGGACAACCGGTATGCGCCCTCGAGGTCGCCGAGCTCGGCGCGTACGTCGGCCCACTCTCCGAGGACGGCCTGGAGCTGGGCTCGCCGGCCGATGGCTCGGGCCGAGTCGGCAGCCTCCTGGAGGGTCTGCGAGGCGCCCGCCAGGTCGCCGGCCGCCCGGCGGGCCCGGGCGATCGACAGACAGGCGCTGAGGCGGGCCTTCCGGTTGCCGGTCGCGTCGGCGAGCCGGACCGCCTCCGCACCCCGCTCGAGCGCCTCGTCGGGGTGACCGTCGGCCAGCGCGATCTGGGCCTCGGTATCGGTGACGTGGGCGAGGCTTCGATCGTTATCGAGCCGTTCGAAACCCTCGCGGGCGGACTTGGCGTGTGCTCGCGCCCTGGCGACGTTGCCGAGCCCGAGGTGGACGAGGGCGAGCTCGTTCTCGAGGGCCGCCACCTCGAACGCGGCCGAAGCGGCCCGGAACTGGGCGAGGGCCTGGGTCCCCGACGTCATCGCCCCTTCGAAGTCGCCGAGCTCGCGATAGCTCAGTGCGAGGGAGAAAAGGAACGTTGCGCGGCGGCGGCCATCGAGGAGCGGCACGAGGGAGCGAGCGCGTTCGAGGTGGGCGAGCGCACGCTCGGGCTCGTCGTCCCGCGTCTCGTTCATCGCCAAGGCGATGAGGATGCGAACCGTCAGGTCCGGCTCGACCTCGAGCCCGGCCGCGATCTCGTCGAGGATCCGCTGGAGGATGAGCTTGGCCTCGTCACCCTGCTCGATCTCGTAGAGGGCGAACGACTCCCAGTATCCGGTGAGGGCGGCATCGGCACGCCGATCGAGGGCGATGAACGCCGTCCCGGCCTCTGCGGCAGCGCGGAGGGCATCGTTCGGCCGGTCGAGCCGGCAAAGCGCCTCCGCGAGCCCACGGAGGAGTTCCGGTCGGAGCGTCGGGCCAGGATCCGCCTCGAGCAACTCGGCGTACCCATCAGCGGCGGCCTGCCACTCTCCGGCGGCGAGTCGCAGGTCGGCCTCGAGTCGGGTCCAGGCCGGTCCGTGGTCCTCGAGGAAGCGGGTGGCCGGGATGTCGAGTCGCTCGGCCAGGTAGTTGAGCGCTGCCATCGACGGCTTGACGAGACCGTTCTCAAGGGCGCTGATGTACGCCTTCGTGTAGCGGCCGTCGGCGAGTCCCGCCTGGGTGAGCCCGGCCTTGAGCCGCTCCGCGCGGATGCGGGCGCCGATGCGACGGGCCAGGGGCCGGTCCAGGTCGGCCCTCGAGGGCGGGCGAGGCGGCTTCACTGTCTGCATTACTTCTAGTGTACTCGCTGTCCAGGGCGCGTTCGACCGCCAGGAGTACGGCCGATGGGACCGAATCCATGCGGGCGGTCATGATCCAGAGGCTCCCGAGGGAGGGCACGATCCGCCCGTTCTCGACAAGCGAGACGAAGCCTCGACTCAGCGGCCCCCCGACGGCCTGCTGGGAGAGGCCGAGCGCACGTCGTCGCCGGCGAAGCTCGGATCCGAGGGCGCCCGCGAACCGTGAGCCGCTTCCGGTGGTGTGATGTTTAGCAATAGTTGACGTTCGCATGCCGAGAGCATAGCATCTCCACCCTGGAGCTCGACGACGGGATCGGGTGACTTCCGACAGAGAGGAGTCGTCACCCATGCACATCCCCCAGCATCCCCGCGTCAGGAACTTTTTCTTCGCGCTTATCACGGCGGGTTCATTCCTCCTGGTCAGCGTCGCCACGGTATTGGCAGACAGCCACGGGGGTCCTTACCCTCGGTAGGACGCCCACACGAGGGGGGTTCGATCGCCCGGTCCGTTCGCCGGGCTCCAGGCATCCTCACAGCCACGAGCGACCCGGACCCCCGGGTGGACCGGGGCCGGGACCTCTCGGTCATCGGACGCGCGCTCAGCCACTGTGCTACCGTGCGGCTGCGATTAGCGATACTTGACCGGCGGTGTCGCGACGCAGGCACGGGTGACCAGGTGGCGGACCTCCACGGTTCCGAGGCGACATTCGGCGACATCACGCCGGCGGTGCTTGCCGCCCTCGAACCGGGCGAGGAGATCGTCGATCTCCTGCCGGGCCTCGGGGCCTCGCTCGTCGTGACCTCGGCCCGGGTCATGGTGATCCGGGAAGGCACCCACTTCCGACCCCGCAACGGCATCCGGTCGTGGCCTCACGGCGAGCTCCGCGACGTCTCGCTCGCCCTGCCCCGACGTGGACACGGCCGGATCGTCCTCCGGGAGGGTCGGGACCCGAAGCAGGCCGTCAGCGTCTTCATCGAGGCCGACAGCTGGTCTGCCGCCGAGCGGATCGTCGGCGACATCCACGCCCGGGCGAGGGCCAGCCACAAGGCCGCCGAGGCCGACGACCCACCGGGCGCCCGATCCCACTGAGCCCGGCGAGGACGGCCGGGGCATGCCGAAGGCGGGTCGGCCGACGGTCGCGATAGACAGCGGCCGGCCCGAGGGCCACAGTAGCCTCCCCTCCGCGACGGTCGTCGGCACATGTCCGCCGGATCCGCGGGGCGGCGTTCGCGTCTCGAGGAGGACACGATGGCGAAGTTCCTGTGGCAGGTCTCCTACACGACAGAGGGCATCAAGGGTCTCGTCAAAGAAGGCGGGAGCAGCCGTGCCAAGGCCATCAAGAAGCTGACCGAGGCCCACGGCGGCAAGCTCGAAGCCTTCTACTTCGCCTTCGGCGACGACGACGTCTATCTCATCGCCGACCTGCCGAGCAACCTCGAGGCGTCGGCGATCAGCCTGGCCGTCGCGGCGTCCGGGGCGGCTCACATCAAGACGGTGGTGCTCCTCGAGCCGTCCCAGGTCGACGCCGCGGCGAAGGTGAAGGTCGGCTATCGCGCTCCGGGAGCCTGACCGCTCCAGGGGAGCCTGACCGCTCCGGGGCCTGACCGGTCCGGGGCCTGACCGGTCCGGGAGCCTCACCGCTCCGTCAGCGGGTCAGCGTCACCTTGCGGAGATTGGGCGGGGCCTCGGGGTCCCGTCCCTTCGCCAGAGCGAGGTGGTAAGCGAACAGCTGACAGAGCACGATCGTCGCGATCGGTGAAAGCCACTCCGGGGTGCCCGCCGGGGCCGTGAGCGCATCGCGGCCGAGGCCCCGGACGACGGCGTCGTCGGAGATGACGAGGAGCTCGGCGTCCAGCCCCCGGAGGCGACCGAGGAGGTCGGCCATGCCCCCCAGCGCGGGCCCCGCGGTCGCGACGGCAAGGACCGGGGATCCCGGCGCCACGCCGGCGATCGGGCCGTGCTCGAAGTCGGCCGCCGAGTACGGATCGGACGCGACCCCGGCGATCTCCTTGAGCTTCAGTGCCCACTCCCGCGCGGTCGCGTACTGGTAACCGCGGCCGAGCACGACGCAGCGCTGGAGTGCCGTCCAGCGACCGGCCACGGCCGCAACCTCCGAGTCGTCGGCGACGAGCCGATCGAGCGTGGCGGGCAGCTCGGCGAGGCCCGTCGCGGAGTCGCGCTCACCGCCTGCGCCGGCGGTCATCCCCGCCCGTCGTAGCGCCTCGGACAGCATCGCGACCACGGTGAGCTCGGCAACGTACGTCTTCGTGGCCGCGACCGAGATCTCGGGCCCGGCGTCGAGCGGGATGACCGAGCTGGCGGCAGCGGCCAGGGGCGAGGCCGGGTCGTTCGTGATCGCGACGGTGGCCGCACCCTGGCGTTGACCGTCCTCGAGGACGCCGACCACGTCGGGCGAGCGGCCAGACTGGCTGATCCCGACGACGAGCGCGCGGTCGAGCCGCGGGCCCCGGCCGTAGAGCGACGCCAGCGACGGCGCGGCGAGGCCGACGGCCAGCCCGTTCCGCTCGCCGAGGACGTACTGGGCATAGATCGCGGCGTGATCGGATGTGCCTCGGGCGGCGACGAGGACGAAGTCGACGTCGCGCTCGGCCACGATCGCGGCGACCGCGTCGACGGCCGGTCCGGCGGTCGAGATGAGCCTCCCGACGACGGCGCCTGCCTCGCCGAGCTCAGAGCGGACCGTCACGCGGGTGTGTCGTGGATGGCTGGCACGTGCGTCACTCGCCAAGGGTACGTGGCCGCGACCCATCTCGGAGCGAAGAGGATACGGTAGGGGCAACGGCCGCTGGACCGCCCTCGGCCCGAGTCCAGGGGTGGAGGAGCGTACCCCCGGGCTCGGGTGCGAGGACGCGGGTCCTCCCGGTAACAGCGGACGAGGCCGGCACCGCGCCCGCTTGTCGAGGATCCCATCGCACTCCGACCGGGCCGTCGGTCCCGACAGGACCAGGTCCCGTGGCGGAGCGTCGTGGCTCTCGACGCGTGTCCACCCCGGTGCGTGACGCCGTCCTCCGACAATCGCCGCGGGACGGTGCTTCGGATGCACGCATCGAGCCCTTGGGCACCTGCTACCCTCACGGTCCCCGCGAAGAAGGAGGAGCGCGCGATGGTCGCCGATCGGACGAAGTTCATCCTCGACGAGGACCGGATCCCGCGCGCCTGGTACAACATCGCGGCCGACCTGCCGACGCCACCTCACCCGGTGCTGCACCCGGGCACCGGCCAGCCGATCGGTCCCGACGACCTCGCCCCGCTGTTCCCCATGGCACTCATCGGCCAGGAGGTCAGTTCCGAGCGCGAGATCGAGATCCCGGAGCCCGTCCGGCAGGCCTATGCGCTTTACCGACCCTCGCCGTTGTTCCGAGCCCATCGCCTCGAGAAGGCGCTCGGGACGCCCGCCCACATCTACTACAAGTACGAGGGCGGCAGCCCGTCGGGGAGCCACAAGCCGAACACCGCCCTCGCCCAGGCCTTCTACAACAAGGAAGCCGGCGTCACCCGCCTGGCGACCGAGACGGGGGCCGGTCAGTGGGGCTCGGCGCTCGCCTTCGCCGGATCGGTCTTCGGCCTCGAGGTGAAGGTCTACATGGTCCGCGCCTCGTACGATCAGAAGCCGTACCGCCGCAACCTCATGGAGGTCTACGGGGCGGAGGTCGTCGCCAGCCCCAGCCCGACGACCGCCTACGGCCGGCGCGTCCTCGAGGCGACGCCCGAGAACCCGGGCTCCCTCGGTATCGCCATCAGCGAGGCGGTCGAGGACGCGGCGACGCGCGACGACACCAAGTACAGCCTCGGCTCGGTGCTCAACCATGTCCTCCTCCACCAGACGGTCATCGGGCAGGAGGCCATCGAGCAGATGGCGATGGCCGGCGAGGAGCCCGACGTCGTCATCGGTTGCACCGGCGGTGGTTCCAACTTCGCCGGCCTGACGTTCCCGTTCATCGGCCGCGGCCTGCGAGGCGGACCCAAGCCGCGGGTGATCGCGGTCGAGCCAGAGGCGGCCCCGTCACTGACTCGCGGCGTCTATCGCTACGACTTCGGCGACACGGGCCAGATGACGCCGCTGGTCAAGATGCACACCCTCGGCCACGACTTCATCCCCGCGCCGATCCATGCCGGCGGACTCCGCTACCACGGCATGGCGCCTCTCGTGAGCCTGCTCAAGGACCTCGACCTCATCGAGGCCCGGGCCGTCCACCAACGCTCGACCTTCGAGGCTGGCGTCCGCTTCGCCCGGGCCGAGGGGATCCTCCCCGCGCCCGAGCCGTCGCACGCCATCCGGGTGGCGATCGACGAGGCGCTTCAGGCGCGTGACGAGGGTCGCCCGACGGTCATCCTCTTCAACCTATGTGGCCACGGCCACTTCGACCTCTCGGCCTACGAGCGGTATCTGTCGGGAGCGCTCGAGGATTACGAGTTCCCGGCCGAGAAGGTCGCTGAGGCGTTGCGGGCGCTGGAGCCGCTGCCGGTCGGCTGAACGAGACCGCGCCGGTCAGGCCGTCAGCTGTCGCCCTTGTAGACGATCCGGACGATCGTCGAGCGGTCGGCATCGTCGAGCTGCAATGCGGCGTGGATGAGCTCGCGTTCGGCCGCGCACACCTCCGCGTCCGTGCGGCCCGTCGGGCTCCCCAGGATGCCGAGGTCCTTCTGGAACACATCGGCACCGACCGCGGCCGCCCAGGCCGTCCCGGCTGAGGCCTGCTCCTCGTCCGTCGGGGGTTCACGCACGGGGTCCCCATGGACCGAGGCGAGCGCCGTCGTCGCGGTCGCGTCGAAGTAGGCGTCGAGCGTCGGCTGATCGAGCTGCTTGAGGATGGGTACGACCGTGTCCGGCGCCTCGGACCCTTCGGCGATCTCCGCGCACGTCTTCGCGTCGGCGAGGTCGATCACCTTCGAGGTGGCCTGGAACAAGGTCAGCTGGGTGGGGTCGTCGACGCGGTTCACGCCGTCGCGGACGAGCTCGATCCCGGTCTCGGCCGCCTTGTCGTGGTCGATGTCGCCGTACTTCGCCTTGAAGGCGGGATCCGCCTCGAGCCGCTGACCGACCCGGATCGAGGCCTGGTCGTATGGCGTGAGGTTCGCGCCGATGAACGCGAGCACGAGAAAGCCGCCGATCGCAAGTCCGAGGATGACCAGGACGCCGAGGATGATGGGCTTCCGACGGCTCTTCGCCGGTGGGGGAGTCGTCCAGGTAACGGCCGCGGGTCCGTCTGGCGGTGTCGCTCCCGGTGTCGGGGCGGGTCCATCAGGCGGGACCGCCGCGGCCATCTGCTCGGAAGCGCCGGGAGGCGGCCCCCATGGAGGGGCCGGTGCGGGGCCCGGCAACGTCTCGGCCGGGGACGACGATTGGTCGACGGGTTCGGTCGGGTCCGGCTGGGACGGGGGCTCGTCCACGGCGCGACTCCTTGGGGGATGGGCACGATGGGCCGTGCCGGTCGCATTGTTGCACCCACGACCGCGGCCGAAGCCGCGGGGAGCGCGGTCGGCGGGAGACGAGGCCGGACCCGACCCCTGCTATCGTGCGGCCGTGGACGCCCTCCTCCCCGTCGAGTCCGGGACACGGCCCGGCGACATCGCGGCGCCGCTCGACGTCGAGTGGCTCGGTCGAGTGCCGTATCGCGAGGCCTGGGCGCTGCAGCACGAGCTCGTCGCCATGCGAGCTGCCGATCGGATCCCCGATCGCCTCCTGGTCCTCGAGCACCCCCCGGTCATCACCCTCGGCCGTCAGGCCGATGAGTCGCACGTCCGGGCGACCCCGGACGAGCTGGCCGATCGCGGGATCGAGGTCATCCGGGTCGAGCGGGGTGGCGAGGTGACCTATCACGGCCCGGGCCAGCTCGTCGCGTATCCGATCCTCGCCCTGTCGCGACGCGGTCTCCTCCTGCGACCGCTCGTCCGTGCGCTCGAGGCGGCGATGAGCGACACCTGCGCCTCGTTCGGCGTGGCCGCCGATCGACTCGACGGGTCACCCGGCTGCTGGGTCGATGCCTCCGCCTCAGAACCGCGCAAGATCGGCGCCCTCGGGATCCGGGTCGAGCGCGGCGTCACCTACCACGGCATCGCCCTGAATGTCGCGCCCTCTCTGGCCGACTTCGACCTCATCGATGCCTGTGGGATGCCGGGCGTCGTCTCGACCTCGATCGCCCGCGAGGGCGGCTGGCCGGACCGCGACCCGTCGTCGCCGGAGTCGGCCGCCGCCGTCGCCGACGCCGGATCGGCCTTCGCCATCGCCTTCGAGCGTCGCCTGGCCGGGTCACCGGCCTGACGGATGGCAGCCGGCCTGTTCGAGCTCCGTCGTGACGCCATCACCGGCTGGTGGGTGGCGACGGTCGTGGATCGCGCCTTCCACCGCGACCGGTTCGCCCAGCGCGCGCTGCCCGTCGACGACGACGGACGCTGCCAGAACTGCATCGAGCCGGCAGGCGAGGGGGTCCGCCTCCGGATCCTCAAGGACTACGCCTTCCATGTCGTCGGGACCGAGGCCGAGGCGCGCGAGCTCGACGCGAGCCTTGTCCAGGTGGCCCTGTCGGCCGCCCGCGCGTCGGGCAGCTGGCGGACGGTCGTGGCGGCTCCGGGCGAGCACCGGCCACTCCATGCCGTCGGCACCGACACCATCGTCGAGCTCCTCGCCGGTTGCCGGTCGGAGATCCTCCAGGCGCGCCGGGCTGGGCAGACCGAGTACGTCCAGGTCGTCCAGAACTGGGGAGCGCAGGCCGGCGCCCGGACGAACCACCTGTGCATCGATGTCTACGACCTTCCCCAGGTCCCCCATCGGATCGCCGAGGAACTCGGCGGGGCGGCCCGCTTCGTCATCCGCGAGGGTGGCTGCCCGTGGTGCCGGCTCGTCGCCGACGAGCCTGCCCGGGGGGATCGTCTCGTCCATGCCGACGAGACGAGCGTCGCCTTCGCCCCGTATGCATCGCGCTCCCCGTTCGAGGTGTGGGTCGTCCCGCGCCGCCACGATGCCGACTTCGCCCGGGCGACCGATGCCGACCTCGAGGCGACGGCGGGATCGTTGCGCCGAGTCCTGACCCATCTCGCCACCCTCGACGGGCCGCCGTACAACCTCGTCCTCCATACCGCGCCGTTGCGTGAGCAGGTCGACGCGACCTTCCACTGGCACTGGGAGATCCATCCCCGCCTCCGCGAGATCGCCGGCCTCGAGCTCGGGGCGGGCCTGCCGGTCAACCCGGTAAGCCCCGAGGACGCTGTCGACGAGCTGCTTCGCCAGGCGGTGGGCGCCGGGGGATCGTCGGGGTGATCGGCGCGGCGGCGCGACGCGGAGAGGGGCGTCACACACCCGCCGCCACAGGCGTCTCCCGGCGTTGGAGCGCGCACACCATGGCCCATGCGTGCCGTCCCGACCACCCAGCGGAGACCTCATGGACCTCGCCCTCGGATCGCCCTCGCACCCGACGCTTGCCGGCAGTCCGCCGATGCATGCGCCGGCGAGCACCGCGATGACCGATACGGGGTCCGACTGGGCCGACAGCGTCGGCTTCGAGATCGAGCAGCTCTTCGCCCGTCATCACGGCGAGATCTACGCCTATCTCGCGCGCATGGTCCGCGACCCGGAGCTTGCGGCGGACATGACCCAGGACACCTTCGTCAAGGCCTACCGGGCGTACGGCTCGCTGGAGGACCGTGATCACGCCCGGGCGTGGCTGTACCAGATCGCCCACCGGGTCGCCCTCGATGAATTCCGTCGTCGCCGCATCGTCCGCTTCCTTCCCTGGACCGGCGAGTCGCGAGGAGCGGCCCCGTCGGCCGAGCACATCGCCCTCGAGGGACGCTTCTCCGGCGAGATGGAGCGGGCCCTCCAGCGGATGCCCGAACGCCAGCGCTCCGCCCTCATCCTCGCCGAGCTGCACGACCTCACCGGCCTCGAGCTGGCGGCGGCCCTCGGCGTCTCCCACATCGCCGCCCGGGCACTGCTGACGCGGGCCCGGGAGAGCCTTCGCCAGGCTCTTGCCGCCGAGCGAGCGCTGACCGCCGACGAGGATCGCCGGCGAGACGGCGGCTCCCGGCCTGGCATCGATGCGAGCCGGGAGGGATCGTGAGCGACGACGCGCGGCGACGTGGGTCGCCGCCCTCGCGGGAGTCCCCGCATGATCGCGCCCAGGAGCTGCTCGGAGAGCGGTTCACCGAGACGGTCGATGCCACGGACGCCGCCTGGCTCGAGGAGCACCTCGCCGGCTGCGCCCCCTGCCGGGAGGTCGACGCGGCCTACCGCGCCGACCGACGCGAGCTCCGTGGGCTCCGGGTCCCCGAGCCGCCGCGAGACCTCTGGGCCCGTACCTCGGCCGCTATCGACGCAGAGCGGCAGCGGCGGACGCGTCCGATCGCCGCGCCGATTCGGGCGGCCGGGTCGCCCGCCGGACGACGCTCGGCCGGGCTCACACCGCAGGTCCTCCTCGGTCTGACCGCAGCGGTCATCGGCGTCTTCCTCGTCGGCTCGATGCTCGAGCCCTCGGTCCAACCGCCGGACGTCGCGCTCGGCAGCCCGCTCACGCCGTCCGGCTCATCGGGGCTGGCCGGTCTCGCCACGCCGATCGCGATCGCCGCCGGCGACGTCGCCTGGTCCGTCCGTGCCTCCGATGGCACGTACTCGCTCCAGGAGGCTCCGGTCAACCAGGTCTGCCCGACCGGCGCGACGGCGGACTGCTCGCCGCTCGACATCCACTCCCAGGGAGTGGCGGCCATCCCTGTGACACCCACGAGCGTCTACGCCTCCGGTGCTATGCACCAGTTCGTGGTGCTCGGGCGTCAGGCGGGCTCCAACGGGGTGGGGCTCTACGTCGTGTCGGTCGGCGGTCCGGGCTCGTCCGCGAGTCCATCGCCGGCGGTCCGGACTCCCGCGCCGCCGAGCACACCCGCCAGCGCGTCGCCGTCGAGTGGGACTTCGCCCTCTCCTGCGCCATCGGCGAGCCCAGCGGCATCCGCGGTCGCCCCCTCCAGCCCTCCGGCGAGCTCACAGCCGTCCGGCTCACCGGCGGTGGCGCCGTCCGGATCGGCTAGCCCGGCCTCTCCGGAGCCGAGCGCGTCTGCCTCATCGAGCGCCGCGAGCGCGACGCCGTCAGCCCCTGCGTCGGTCGCTCCGGCGTCCCTGCCGCCCGGCACGCCGGCGCCGACAGCCGCAGCGGTCCTCGCCATCGCCTCCGACCTGACGATCCTCGGCGACACGGCGTCGTACTCGCCCGACGGGACTTGGTTCGCCTTCAGCGCCCGCGAGACCCGGGACAGCGACGGGTCCGACATCTACGTCTG
This sequence comes from uncultured Chloroflexia bacterium, assembly GCA_963745405.1. GTDB lineage: Bacteria > Chloroflexota > Limnocylindria > Limnocylindrales > CSP1-4 > C-114. The sequence goes on from CAVUWY010000002.1 coordinate 1,935,809, forward strand.
GCATACCGGGGCGGACCGCGCCGTCCCCGCCACCACCGACCACCGGTCGACCTTCGCCGGCTGGACGGGAGGACGGATCGTCGGCAGCCGGGTAGGCGCTCCCGCGGCTTCGCCGTCGTCCGATCCGTCGAAGGAGCTCGCGGCAACCTCGTTCCTCGTCGACCCGGCGACCCTCGACCAGACGCCGCTCGCGGCCCCCGCCTGGCGGCCGGTCGTCGACCCGACCGGGTCCTACGTCGCCTACTGGACCGGCACGGTCCTGCCGGATCCCTCGACCGGCGGTTGGATGACGGGGACCGGCCGACTGGTCGTCGCGCCGTGGTCGACGCTCTCGGGCACCGCCGACCAGGCGCCTCGCCCTGCGTCGTCCGGAAGCCCCGCTGCGAAGACGAGCGACGCTTCGGCATCCGCGTCCGCCTCCGCTCCGAACCTCGAGCCGATCGACCTGCCATCGGATATCGGCTCCGCGGCCGGCGTCGACTGGGAGGCTCGCTGGGATGAGACCGGGTCTCACCTCGCGATCTGGCTCGCTGACCGGGCCGACCCGACGCTCGGCCATCTCGCCCTCGTCACGGTCGACCGTCGGACAGGCCTCGCCGATCCCGCCGGACCGACGCTCCGCGATCGCCCCGCCCTGCCGGGTTTCGAGATCGGCGATGGCCACCTCGCGTGGGCCACCCCGCCGGGCCAGGACGGCCAGGGAAGCACGCTCCAGGTGTATGCCTGGTCCGGTCCGCAGGCCGGCCAGATCAGCAGCCAGGCCGCCGGCGGATCTGACCCGGTCATCGTCGTCCAACACTAGCCGGCGAGTCCCGCGGCGGGCCGTCCTCGGTCCGGTCGGTCCGGGCACCGATGGGTCCGGGAGCGCTCTTCCGGTACCTCGTCGAGCGTGAAACGGCCGTCGCGCTGGACAGAAGTACTCCCCCGCGATATCGTGCCTTCCCGTGCGACCCGGGTATCTGGTCGCGGGTGTGGCGCTCACCGCCGCCCTCGCACTGGTCGCCCTGCCAGGCCTCGTCGGCTCTCAGACACCGAGCCGCGACCGGCCACTCGAAGCAGCGGCGTTCCAGGCAGTCACCGTCCTTGCGACAGAGGGTGGATCGTCCGCGACGATCGATCGGCTTGACGATGCCCGCCGTTCGGCGAACGCCATGGCCGCCGACGCGACGTTCCAGGAATCCGGCACCAAGAAGGCCAAACCGGTCGTCCGACCGAAGGTGGTCCAGCCGGCCGCGGTCGCGCGATACGCCATCAAGCCGCCCCGCTACACGCTCAAGGGCACGGCGACGTTCTACGACAATGGCACGACCGCCATGCGCCTGCCGAAGGGCACGGTGATCCGGGTCTGCGGCGCCGGCGGCTGCCTGGAGCGGGTCGTCAACGATTACGGCCCCACGGCCGGCACGAGCCGGATCATCGATCTGTACCGGCCCGACTTCTTCGCCGTCTGCGGCTGCCCGTCCATCTCCGGCACGACCAAGGTGACCGTCGGCGTCTACTAGCTGCGGTATCCTTCCGGCGACCCTTTAACGACCGGTCCCGCGAGGCCGGGAAGGAGGATCCCGCAGCGTGCGAGAGCGCACCGCGTCGGCGTTCGCCCGATGAACGGCCGCACCATCATGACCGCGGACGAGATCCGCCGGGCGATCGTTCGCATCTCCCACGAGCTGGTCGAGAAGCAGGCCGGCACGGCCGGACTCGCCCTCGTCGGGATCCAGCGTCGCGGCGTCCCCCTGGCGCGCCGCCTGGCGGACGCGGTCGAGGAGCACGAAGGCGTCCGCCTTGCCGTCGGCGCCCTCGACATCACCTTCTACCGGGACGACCTCTCGCTCGTCGCCGCCCAGCCGATCGTCAAGGGCACCGATCTGCCGTTCGACCTCAACGGGGCGACGATCGTCCTCGTCGACGACGTTCTCTACACCGGGCGGACGATCCGGGCCGCGATGGATGCCCTCGTCGATTTCGGCCGGCCCCAGGCCATCCGCCTGGCCGTGCTGGTCGATCGGGGCCACCGCGAGTTGCCGATCCGAGCCGACCATGTCGGCAAGAACGTACCGACGAGTCGGGAGGAGGTCGTCCGCGTCCATCTCGTCGAGATCGACGGGAGCGACGACGTGGCGATCGAGCGCGGGGTGGAGGCGCCGCTCGCCGAGGCGATCGGGTGAGCCTGGAGCTCGAGTCCGAGCGGGCGCCGGCCGCGGCCGAGTCCGGGATCGAGGCCGCCATCCCAGATCCAGATCGTCCGCCGCCGGCGGGATCGTGGCGCCACCGCCACCTGCTCGACGTCGACGCCTTGTCGTGGGCCGACATCGAACTCGTCCTCCGCACGACCGACGCGATGCACGAGGTGCTGGCCCGGCCGATCGCCAAGGTCCCCGCCCTCCGCGGGACGAACGTGACGATCCTCTTCTACGAGGCCTCGACACGGACCCGGGTGAGCTTCGAGGTCGCGGCCAAGAACCTCTCCGCCGACGTCGTCAATATCGCCGCCGCCAGCTCCTCGGTGTCGAAGGGCGAGTCGCTCGTCGATACGATCCGGACGATCGAGGCTCTCGGGCGCGCGGATGCTCGTCATGCGCCACGCGACGTCGGGCGCGCCGTATCTCGCCGCCGAGCACTTCGGCGGGCATGTCCTCAACGGCGGCGACGGCTGGCATGCCCACCCGACCCAGGCGCTCCTCGACCTGTACACGATGCGCGACGCGCTGGGAGCACGACGGGGAGACGGCGACCGGTCCGGCGACGGCGGGGCGGGCCGGGCGGGGGCCGGCGGCGGACGGTTCCTCGCCGGGAGGAAGGTCGTCATCCTCGGCGACGTCCTCCACTCGCGGGTCGCCCGGTCCAATCTGTGGACGCTGACCGCGGCCGGCGCCGACCTGTGGGTCTGCGGGCCGGCCACGCTCCTGCGGGGCTTCGAGGGGTGGGCTCGTCGCGGTGTCGGGGGTTCGATCGACCGCCGCTTCACCGTGACGTCCGACATCGATGCCGCCCTGCGCGATGCCGATGTCGTCATGGCCCTGCGCATCCAGCGTGAGCGGATGGAGAGCGGCCTCCTGCCGTCGCTCCGCGAATATGCCGCGCGGTTCGGCCTGACCCGGGCTCGCCTGGCCGGGGCGGGTCCGGATGCGATCGTCATGCACCCAGGCCCCATGAACGAGGGGGTCGAGATCGCGCCCGACGTGGCGAGCGGGGACCGCTCCGTGATCACCGATCAGGTCAGCAACGGGGTCGCCGTCCGGATGGCGCTCCTCTATCTCCTTGCCGGTTCGCCCGCCGGATCGGCGTCCGGGGGATCGCCCACCGGTTCGCCGTCCGGGGCCGGCCAGCCGTGAGCGACGGGACGGGCGCCGCGGGCCGAGTTGCCGTCCTCGACGCGGATACGGGCGGGCTCGCCGTCGGCGCGATCGTCGCGGATCTCGAGATCAGCCGGGCCTGGCTCGTCGACCCGGCGGCGGGCCGGTCGGGACCCGGCGAGATCGTCGTGTCGAACGGCATCCTCGAGGCGGTGACCTGGCTCGACGGGGCCGAGGCGGACGGCATCGACGACCGCGGTGTTGTCGTGGCGCCGGGTTTCATCGACCTGCACGCCCACCTGCGCGAGCCGGGCGGCGAGGATGCCGAGACGGTCGCCAGCGGGCTCGCCGCCGCCGCCCACGGTGGGTTCACGACGGTCTGCGCGATGCCGAACACCGACCCGCCGGCGGACGAGCCGGGCGTCGTCGCCCGGGTTCGGGCCGCAGCGGTGTCTTCGGGGTCGCCCGTCGTGGTGCTCCCCTACGGAGCCGTCAGCGCCGGTCGGCGGGGCGAGACACTCGCCGCCATCGGCGAGCTGGCCGATGCGGGAGTGGCCGGCTTCTCCGACGACGGTGCGCCGGTCCGCGGCGCCACCATCCTCCGCCAGGCGTTGCTTTACGCCGGTATGTTCGGCCTGCCGGTCGTCGACCACGCCGAGGACCTCGACCAGACCGGCGGTGCCGAGGCGTCCGAGGGGACGATCGCGACGATCCTCGGCCTCCGCGGCTGGCCGGTCTCGGCCGAGACGACGGCCGTCGCCCGGGACCTCGCCGTCCTCGCCGATGTCCTCGCCGATGAGCCGCGCGCTCGGCTCCATCTGACCCACCTCTCGACCGCCGGCGCGATCGAGCTCGTCCGGGTGGCGAAGGCGGCCGGACTGCCGGTCACCTGCGACGTGACGCCCCACCACCTCGCCCTCAGCGACGAGTGGCTGGCCGGGTCGCGTCGGTTCGCCTGGGAGGCGCTCGACGCGGCGGGCGCCACCCGGGATCCGTACGCCGACGGGGCGATCACGGCTCGTCCATTCGATCCCTCGCTGCGAGTGAACCCGCCGCTGCGCTCGGCGGCGGACGCCGCCGCCTGCCTCGCCGGGCTCGTCGACGGCACGGTCGATGCGGTCGCCACCGACCATGCCCCGCACACGAGTGTCGACAAGGAGGTCGAATTCGGCCTCGCGGCGAACGGGATCTGCGGCATCGAGACGGCGATCGGGCTCGTCATCGCAGCGGTCGAGGCCGACCGCCTGCCGCTGGCTCGAGCGATCGAGGCACTCACGGTCGGCCCCGCCGCGATCCTCGGGGAGCGGCTCGGCCGGACGACGGGTCTCATGGAGGGCTCGGCCGCCGACCTGGTCGTCATCGATCGGTCCGATGGCTGGACGGTCGCCCCCGATGCCCTCCTGTCGATGGGCGGGAACTCGCCGCTCGTCGGGCGGACGCTGCCCGGGAGAGTCCTCCTGACTCTCGCCGCGGGCCGGCTCGCCTACCGGGATCCGGACCTCGGCTGACCCGACGAACGTGGCGGACCCGCTCGCCTCGTACGAGTCGAGGCCGCTCTGGCAGGCCCAGATGCCCGAGCTGCCCGACCGGAGCGGGCGCGCCCTGCCGGATAGCGTCGACGTCGTCGTCGTCGGGGGCGGTTACACCGGAGTCTCGGCCGCCCGGCGTTTCGCCCTCGCCGGTGCCTCGGTCGTCCTCCTCGAGGCTGGCCGGCTCGGGCAAGGGGCGAGCACCCGGAACGGCGGGATCGTCCACCCCGGCTATCACCGGGGCCCGGCCGAGCTCGAACGCCGATACGGGACAGTGCTCGGGCGAGAGCTGTTCGCCGAGACGCTCGAGGGCTACCGCTTCCTCCGCGACCTGATCGCCGAGGAGCGGATCGACGCCGAGCTCGTCGCGCGCGGGCACCTCGAGCTCGCCTATGCCCCGAGCCACCTCGACGACCTGCGGGCGGCCCAACGGGGCCTGGCCGCTGCCGGGGTCGACTGCTCGATCGTCCCCCGCGACCGGCTGGCCGAGGAGATCGGATCGACGGCGTACTTCGGGGCGCTCGCGGTCGAGGGATCCGGCGGGCTCCATCCGGGCAGGTTCTTCGCCGGACTCGCCGAGTCGGCCGCCCGGGCCGGGGCGGATCTGCACGAAGGCGTTCGGGCGACGGGAGTCCGTGCCCAGGCCGACGGGCGGGTCGTCGTCGAGACGGACCGCGGGGCGATCATCGCCCGCGACGTCGTGGTCGGCACGAACGGCTACACCGACGGGTTCGTGCCCTCGCTCCGTCGCCGGATCATCCCGATCGGCAGCTACATCATCGCGACCGAACCGCTCGGCGAGGAGCTCGCGGCGGAGCTGTCGCCTCGCGGCCGGGTCTTCTTCGACACGAAGAACTTCCTCTACTACTGGCGACTGACCAGGGACCGCCGGATGGTCTTCGGTGGGCGGGCGAGCTTCATCCCGACCTCGGTGGAGCGGACCGCCCGGATCCTCCACGCCGGCCTTGTCGAGGTCCATCCGCAGCTTGCCTCGACGCGGATCGAGTACGCCTGGGGCGGCAACGTCGGCTTCACCTTCGACCGGATGCCCCACGTCGGGAAGCTCGGCGGCGTGACCTGCGCGATGGGCTACTGCGGGACCGGCGTCGTCATGTCCACCTACCTCGGCAGCCGGGTGGCCGACTGGATCGGCGGTGCGCCGGCGCCCGCCCTCGCTCGCCTCCGCTTCCCGCTCGTGCCGGCTCCGTACGAGGGCCGGCCATGGTTCCTGCCGTTCGCCGGGGAGTGGTTCCGCCTCCGCGACCGGATCGCTGCGCGGGGTCGTGGCCGGGCCGGTGGGACCTAGCTGAGTTTCTCTCCGGCGAGCCGCCGGAGCGTGGCGAGCAGCTCGTCGATGTCGGCCGCGGCGGTCAGGTAGTTGACGATGCCGGCCCGGAGGTAGGTCCGGCCGCGGAGGGTCGTGGTCGAGAGCCAGCCCTCACCGGACGCCTCGAGGGCTCGCTGGAGCGCCATTTGATGCGCATCCAGGGCGGTCAGGTGTGTGCCGGTCGCTCGATCGGCGGCGGCCCGGCCGTCGGGTACATGGCGGAAGCAGACCACCGACAGCGGCGGCTCGGCGGGGAGTGCCTCGAAGTCGTCGCTCTCGGCGATCCGCTGCGCGAGGTAGGCGGCCGTGTCGGCGGTCGCCTCGATGAGGCGGGCGAGCCCGTCCGACCCGAGATGCTTCCAGGACAGCCACAACTTGAGTGCCCGCCAGCGCCGGGTGCCCTCCATGCCGTGCTGGTAGAAGTGCAGCGGCGTCGGCGCCGGCACGTGGCCCCCGGGTCGCTTGCCGTCGGCAGCCGGCCGATCGTCGTCTTCGTGCTCGGGGTAGTACTCGGGCGAGCGATGGAAGGTGGCCAGGAGGTCGCGCCGCCGGCGGACGAGGAGGGCGCCGATGTCGTAGGCCTGGAAGAACCACTTGTGGGGATCGACCGTCACCGAGTCGGCCCGCTCGAGGCCCGGTACGAGGCCGGCCAGTCGCGGCGACAGGCGGGCCGCCCCGCCGTAGGCGGCGTCGACGTGGAGCCACAGGCCTTCGGCGGCGGCCAGGTCGGCGAGGGCCGGGACATCGTCGATGGAGCCGGTATTGGTCGAACCCGCGACGGCGGCGATCGCAAGCGGACGAAGTCCAGCCGATCGGTCTGCGGCGATCGCCTCGGCGACCGGTCGGGCCTGCAGCCGGAAGTCGGCGTCTGACGGCACGAGATGGAGGGTGTCGGCGGGGAAGCCGAGCTCGTCGAGCGCCCGGGCGATCGAGAAATGGGCCTGATCGCCGGCGTAGACCCGGATCCCCTCGAGGGCTTGGCCACGGGGCGGGGAGCCGGCACCGGTCAGGCGCGGGAGGTGGACGTCGCGGGCGAGCGTCATCGCCAGGAGATTGGCCATGACCCCGCCCGACGTGAGGATGCCGAATGGATCGTCCTCGGCACCCTCCGGGTCCGGCGGCGGGTACCCGACGAGACCGGTGAGCCAGCGGACGACCTCTTCCTCGACGAACGCACCGGCGGGTCCGCATTCCCAGACGTCGATGCCCTGCTGGGTGACCTGGGCCAGCAGCTCGCCGACGACCGACATGGCCAGTGGCGGCGGCGTGAAATAGCTGAGCGCAGCCGGGTGATAGGCGTTGAGCAGGTGGGGCGCGACCCGCTCGCGGAATTCGAGGAGCACCGCGTCGGCTGTCGTCGGCGAGATGGGCGCGGGGCCAGGCCCGCGTGCCCGCCCGTCGTCATCGGTGCCGAAGAACGTCGCCCGCAGGTCGGCATAGCCGACCGGCTCACCGATCGCCCGCCGGAAGGCCTCGTGGTAGATGTAGTCGAGGCCGGTCGACCAGGCCTCCCGACCGAGGCGCTCCAGGGCCGGTCGGGACACGGCCTCATCGCGGATGCCGATGAGCTCAGGTTCGGGGTGCCAGCCGAAGTCGGTAGGCGTCGCAGCGGGGGCGGTGGGGTTCCCGGCGGGGGCGGCGGCTCGACGGTGGGTCACAGCTCGATGGTAGTCGCCCGGGGGCGATGACCGCGTCCTGACGCCGGGGGCGCTAAGCTCGTTGTGGGGGCGGTCACCGCCCCTTCCGCTCGCGTCCCGTACAGTTCGGAGGTGACCCAGGATCCCGACGGCGCCGAGGTCGGCGCCGAACCGACCGCGCCCCAAGGGCCGGAGGCCCACGACGAGCGGGCACTCTCCTCGGTCCGGGAGGTCCCCTACAAGGGGCAGGAGCTCGACGCCGAGCGCGGGCCGGGCCTCGGCTGCTTCCGCCTCCAGATCGTCGTCCTGGCGTTCTTCGTCATCCTGACGCCCATCGGCGTGACGCTCGGCTGGCCGGACTGGCTGACCGGCGGGATGCTCCTCATCGTCATCGTCCTGCTCTTCTTCACCGGCCAGACGATGATCTTCCTCATGCGGCTGGTGGCGGCCGACCGACGCGGCCGGCGGCGGCCGATGGCCGGGGCCACGCCGACGGTCGGTCAGATCGAGGACGCCGAGGCGGCGGGCTCCGCCGAACCCGCCGGTGCGGCCCCGCCCGGGGGCTCCGCCGAGGCTGCGGGCACCGCCCAGGACGACGAGCCCACCGTGCGACAATAGGCGCCGTCCCAGCTCACGCTCAGCGGAGACGCCAGCCCGTGCCCGTGCTCGCGACCTACTTCACCGTCCGCCGCGGCCGCGACCCATTCTTCAAGTTCTTCATGCAGACGATCTTCCCCCGCCAGGTCCGTGAGTACGAGGAGAAGTTCGGCATCCACTTCATGGGCTGGTACAACGTCGCTCACGGCTGGGACTTCGACAACGTCATCCTGCTCGACCTCCCCGATTACGCCACACTCGACCGGCTGGAAGCCGACGAGGCGACCCGCGCTCTCGGCCACCGGGCCGGCGAATGGATGTTCGAGCGCCATCACTCGATGTTCCTCCGGGAGCGGATGGGCCCGGACCTCGAATACCACGGCTGAAACCCACCGGGCAGACCGGTGAACCCGCCGGGCCAGCGGCCCGGACCCGACTCGACATGGCGAAAGGAGGCGACGATGGACACGCGCCGCAACGACCTGCTCGGCGAGATCGCCGCCGACGCCGCCCTCGAGCGGGCCGACTTCCTCGTCACCGCGACGACCCAGCTCCGCGGATTCCTCGCCCGCCAGGACGAGCGGATCCGGGATCTCGGTGGCTTCACCCTCATCGACGACGACCCGGACTACCTGGCGATCGCGCCGGACGGGACGTTCCGCAGCCGGAGCCGCTACCAGGACGAGGACACCGGCGAGTGGGTGAGCGAGACGGAGGTCATCGAGTCCGCCGCCGAGCTCGTCGAGCTCTACAACCCGGCCGACATCTTCGCCGCCTTCGCCGAGGCCGCTCGGGCGGTCGCCGGGCTGTCCGCCGAGCCGACCGCCGCGAGCGACCTGCTCGACACGGCCCACGTGCCGGCGGCCGACTCGTTCTCGCTCGAGGACCCCTACGTCGGCGCTGCCGACTCCTGGGCCGCCGGCCGGGAACCCGCCGAGCCGCCGTCCGACGAGGAGGAGGCCGCCCACCGGCTGTACGACCTCGCCCTCGCCTTCCAGGATCGAAGCCAGCGGACGGAGGCCCGCCTGTTCGAGCAGTTCGCCGAGAACGCCGAGCCGCTGACCGCCCTGATCGGCGACATCATCATCGTCGACGACGAGGACGAGCGACTGACGCTCGGCCGCGGCGGCGCCTTCCATGCCGAGGTCGTCCCCGAGGACAGCTCCGGCGAGTGGCGACAGCTCGGTGGCGCCGACGATCTCGTCGAGTTCTACGACCCGACGGACGTGTTCGGCGATCTCGCCGACGCTCTCGCCGAGGCCTATCCGGCCCTCGTCGCCGGCGAGGCGGGTGAGGACGCCGAGGCGGATGGCGACGCAGCCGACGCCTCCGACGTCGAGGACGTCGAGGACCAGGAGGCCGAGGAGGCCGAGGCGGACGACGGCCCCAAGGGCACGGGGAGCGCCGATCGCGGGTGAGCATGCGCCTCGTCGCGGCCGAGCTCGTCGACAGCCGGGAGATCCTGCCGGGGCAGTGGCTCCAATCGTTCCACGCACCGGCGCTGGCGGCCGGTTCCCGGGCCGGCCAGTTCGTCCACGTCCGGGCCGGCGACTGGTCCGGGCTCGTCCTGCGGCGGCCGTTCTCGTTCAACACGGTCGATCCGGCGACCGGGATCGTCACCCTCCACTTCCGGACGGTCGGGCGGGGGACGGACTGGTTCACCCGGCTCCGCCCCGGTGACACGCTCGACATGCTCGGGCCGCTCGGGCGCCCGTTCGAGGTCGACGCCCGCAGCCGCCACCTGCTCCTCGTCGCCGGCGGCCTCGGCATCGCCGGGGTCCGGATGCTGGCCGACGAGGCGATCCGCGACGGGCGGCAGGTCGTCGCTCCTGTTCGGCGCGGCGAGCGCGCGCGAGGTCTACCCGTCGAGCCTGCTGCCCGACGAGGTCGAGTACGTCGTCGCCACCGACGACGGGTCGATGGGCCACCACGGCTTCGTCACCGAGCTGGTCCCCGACTACGAGGCCTGGGCCGACCAGGCCTTCGCCTGCGGACCCGCCCCGATGCTCCGGGCCCTGGCCGCGGCTCGCCGCCGGACGGCGGGAGCGGCTCGGCGTGGCGCAAGCCTCGGCCGCAAGCGGGGCGCCGGCAAGCCGACCGGCGATCGGATCGCCGCAGGCCCGTCGGAAGGCCTTCCTGCAGGTCTCGATGGAGCAGAACATGGGCTGCGCGGTCGGCGCCTGCCTCGGCTGCGTGGTCATGAGCGTGACCGGGACGCCGCAGCGGGTCTGCCGGGAGGGACCGGTCTTCGCCAGCGACGAGATCGCCTGGGAGGCCGGCTGGTGAAGGCCAAGCGGAAGGTCGTCACGGCGGTCGATCGGACCGCGACGCAGCGACCCGGCGGACGCCGACCGTCAAGCGATCCCGCAGCGCGATCGTCGCCCCGGCCGCAGCGCCCGGGCGGTCGGCCGCGGGTCGCCCGGTCACGTCAGCCGACGAGTGGCGAGGAACGGACGGACCGGGACATCGACCTGACCGTCGACCTCGCGCCGGGCCACGGCGGGCTCGTCCTGGCCAACCCGATCCTCGTCGCCTCGGGGACCTTCGGCTACGGCATCGAGTACGGCGACGTCGTCGACGTCGAGCGGCTCGGCGCGATCTGCTGCAAGGGCACGACGCTCAAGCCGCGGGTCGGCAACATCACGCCGCGGGTGACCGAGACGCCGGGCGGGATGCTCAACTCGATCGGCCTCCAGAACCCGGGCGTCGACGCGGTCATCGAGAAGTACGCGCCGCTGTGGCAGGGCTGGCAGATGCCGGTCATCGTGAACGTCGCCGGCGAGTCGATCGCCGACTACGTCGAGGTCGTCCGGCGGCTCGACGGCGTCCCCGGCGTGGCCGGCATCGAGCTCAACATCAGCTGCCCGAACGTCGGCAAGGGCGGACTCCAGTTCGCCATCGAGCGAGCAGGCCGCCGGTGCCGTCACCGCCGCGGTCCGGCGGGCGACCGACCTGCCGCTCCTCGTCAAGCTCTCGCCGAACGTCGCCGACGTCCGTCCCATCGCCCGGGCCATCGAGGAGGCCGGCGCCGACGCCATCACCGCGATCAACACGCTGTCCGGGCTGGCCGTCGCCGCGGGACCGGACGGCGGCCCCTGCTCGGCAACGTCTTCGGCGGCGTGTCCGGCCCGGCCGTCAAGCCGATCGCCCTCGGGTCGTCTACGAGGTCGTGCCAGGTCGTCGACATCCCGGTCGTCGCCATCGGCGGCGTCACCGATCTCGACGACGTGCTCGACTTCCTCGCCGTCGGCGCCGTGGCCGTCCAGGTCGGGACCGCCATCTTCGCCGATCCGGGCCTGCCGGTCCGCCTCGTCGGGGAGCTTGCCGCCGCGGCGCGCCGGGCCGGTCACGACTCGTACCGGCCGTTCATCGGGACGGCCCTGCCGCGGAAGCCCGGGACGCCCTCGGCCAAGGGCGTCGAGTACCGGCCGTGACGACCTGTCCGGTCCGCCAGTCGACCTGGCCGCCCGAGCCGCCGTCGCGAAGCGAACGGAGGAGTTGTTCCGCCGCTCCGGCGCCCTCACCGACGGCCATTTCCAGCTCAAGAGCGGCCGCCACTCGGAGCGCTACCTCGAGAAGTTCCTCGTCCTCCAGGATCCGGCCGCGACGAGCGAGCTGTGCGCCTTCTGGGCGGCCGCCCATCGCGATGGCGACGGCCGGCCGCGGGTCGACCTGGTGGCCGGTCCGACGACCGGCGGCATCATCCTCGCCTTCGAGACGGGCCGCCAGCTCGGCGTCCGGGCGATCTTCGCCGAGGAGGTCACGACCGCGGACGGCGCCTCGCACCGCGAGTTCCGGCGCGGCTTCCGCATCGAACCCGGCGAGCGGGTCCTCCTGGTCGACGACATCCTCACGACCGGCGGTTCACTCCTGGCGATGCTCCCGGCCGTGGAGGCCCTCGGCGGCGAGGTCGTCGAGTGCCGCGTGCTGGCCGACCGTAGCGGCGGGACCGCGACACTGACCTCGCCGCGGACCGGCCGGGTCTACCCGCTGTCGGCCCTCTGGACGCTCGACGTGCCGACCTACGAACCCGGCCCGGCGACCTGCCCGCGCTGCGCCGACGGCACGCCGATCCACGCACCGGGGAGCACCGGGACGACCGGTACGACCGCCGTCGGGTGACTGCGCCTCAGGCTGATCCGCGCCGGATACCCGTGGAGCGGGTCGTATCGGGCGCGAGGGTCCTGTTTCGTGCCACCTACCCGTGAGGCGGGTCGTATCGGGCGCGAGGGTCCTGTTCGTGCCACCTACCCGTGAGGCGGGTCGTATGTCAGCCTTGGCGGCGCGGAAGTCGGACCCGCGCGCGTCTCGGAGCACGATCGAGCGTGGCGTCATGCGGCGAGGCGCGATCGCCCTTGCAGGAACCACCGGATCCGTGCCGAATACCCGTGTGGCGGGTAGGTGTCACGGATCGAGCGCCGCGGGAAGGGGCCCGATGCCGAGCTCGGGCGCGGCGCGAACCCTACTTCGTGGCGGCGGCGACGGCCGCCTTCAGCTCGTCGGTCGTGAAGATGAGCGAGTACGAGCCCTGGACGATGCCGTTCCTGTCGACGACGAAGATCCACGGCTCGGAGAGGAGGCCCCAGGCGTTCGTCACGTCGGTCGGCTGGAGATTGCCCGTGGCGTCGAAGATCGGCTGGAGACTGCCGTTGGCGTACTGGAGCTTGTAGGGCTCGACGTTGATGAAGGTGATCCCCGGCTCGGTCTTGGCGAAGTCCTTGACTGCGTCGAGGGTCGGTCCGCACTGGCGTGACTGGCAGAAGGCCGGGGTGGCGAAGACGAGGACGAAGGGCTTGTGCTGGGCCAGCGCGTCGTGCTCGGAGATCTCGTAGAAGGATGGGTCGGGATTCTGGTCGGTCGAGATCCGGTGGACGTCACCGCCGACATCGGCCAGCGTCGGCGTCGGGGTGTCAGGGGCCTTCGAGCCGACGGCCGGGGTCGAGCTCGTGGCCGCGACCGTGAACTGGACCCGGGTCTTCTCGGTCAGGCCGTCCTTCGTCGAGGTGAACTCGGCGATCCAGTCGCCCGCCTCGCCGAACGCGGTGTCGACGACGTAGATGCCCTTCTGCCCGGTGATCGCCCAGACGAACGTCGCATCCGCCGTCGCGGCCGGCTGGGTCGAGGACTTGGCGAGGTCGTAGAAGGCGACCGAGACCGGCAGGTCGGGCGCGCCGATGGGGTTGTTCTTCTGGTCGGCGAGGGCGAACAGGAAGCGGGTCTTGCCGACCGGGTCTTGGGCGTCGACGAGGATCGGGATCCGGGTCGGGCCGCTGCCGACCGAGCTCGAGCCGACCGACGCTCCGCCTGATCCGCTGCCGCTCGGGGCCGGTGTCGCGGCGCCGCCGCAGGCCCCGACGATGAGCGCAGCCGCGGCGAGGAGCGACGCGAGGGCACCGGGCGCGCCGAACAGCCGACGGTCCGCGGGGGAGTGCATGGCGACAGGGTAGCCCGGTCGCCCCAACCCGGCATTCCACGCGACCCGGGCGTCATCGCCCTCAGGACAGGAGCGTCCGGCGGAGTAGAATCCGCTGGCTTCCGCACCCGCGATGCGCTGCTCGCGCGAGGGATCTCGACGGGTGGGCCGACCCGGAGGACGAGTGACCCGATTCCAGAAGCTCGCGGCGCTCACCGTCGCGACGACATTCGCCCTCGTCGTCCTCGGCGTGATCGTCCGTTCGACCGACTCGGGTGTCGCCTGCCCGAGCTGGCCCGGCTGCTTCCCCGGTCAGTTCCTGCCGGGTCTCGACGCCGGTATGAACGTCTGGCTCGAGTGGATCCACCGGACGGTGGCGTTCCTCATCGGTATCCTCGTCGTCGCCCTGGCGATCCTCGCCCTCATCGACCATCGCGACCGGCCGGCGATCCTCTGGCCGAGCCTGGCGGCCGTCGCCATCGCCCTGTTCCAGGCCTGGCTGGGCCAGGAGACCGTCCGTCTCGGCAACTCCGGCCCGAGCGTCACCGCCCACCTGGCGACGGCGATGATCCTCTTCGCCGACCTCATCTTCATCCTCGTCCGGACCTGCTTCCCGGCCCGCATCGGCGGCCGCGGCAGCAGCCAGCGGTTCACTCTGCTGGCCGCGTTCTCGGCGGCGACCACGTACGCGCTGCTCCTCTTCGGGAGCAACGTGACGGCCACCGACGCGGCGCTCATCTTCCCGGACTGGCCGCTCATGGGCGGGACATTGTTCCCACCGCTCACGGAGGTCACGACCGCCCAGGTCCTCCATCGCTGGGTGGCGGTCCTCGTCGGGCTCATCGTGGTGGCGACCTGGCTCGTCGCCCGGCGGACCCAGCGGGAGCACCGGGCCCTCGTCGTCCTTGCCGCCTCGGCCGCCGGCCTCTTCCCGATCCAGGCCGTGATCGGCGGACTCCAGGTCCTCACCAAGCTCGCCCCATGGACCCAGACACTCCATCTCGCCCTCGGCGCGGCGATCTGGGGCCTGACCGCCGCGCTCGCCTTCGCCGCCTACTACACCGCCCGGACCACACCGGCCAGCGTTCGCGAGGTCGAGGGTTCGGGATCGGGCAGTCTCGCCGGCGGACCGTCGGGCTCGGCCTCCTCACCGACCGCGCCCGGCACGAGCGCGATCGTGCCGACCCGCCGGACCCGCGCGGACGTCGTGCGCGCCTACATCGCCCTGACCAAGCCACGGATCATCGAGCTGCTTCTCGTGACCACGGTCCCGGCGATGATCCTCGCGGCCCACGGCCGTGCCGCCGATCGGCCTCGTCGTCTGGACGCTGGTCGGCGGCACCCTCGCGGCCGGGTCGCGCCAACGCGATCAACTGCTACCTCGATCGCGACATCGACGAGCTCATGACCCGAACCCGCCGGCGGCCGCTGCCGGCGCACGCAGGTCGACCCGGAGCGGGCGGTCGTCTTCGGTCTCGTCCTCGGGGTCGATCTCGTTCGCCGTCCTCGTCTGGTTCGTCAACCTCGTGGCGGCCTTCCTGGCCCTCCTCGCCATCGCCTTCTACGTCGTGTCTACACGATGATCCTCAAGCGCACGACGCCCCAGAACATCGTCATCGGCGGCGCGGCCGGGGCGCTCCCGCCGGTCATCGGCTGGGCGGCGGTCACCGGCGACGTCGGCGTGCCGGCGCTGCATCCTGTTCGCTCCTCGTCTTCTACTGGACGCCGCCCCACTTCTGGGCGCTCTCGCTGCGCATCCGCAAGGACTACGCGGCGGCCGGCGTGCCGATGCTGCCCGTGGTCCGCGGCATCCCCGAGACGACCCGCCAGATCGGCCTCTACACGATCCTCCTCGTCGCGGTCTCGCTCGTCCTCTGGTCGGTCGCCCGGATGGGCACTCATCTACCTGACCGCGGCGGTCGTCCTCGGCGCGATCTTCCTGTGGCAGGCTTAGCGGCTGTGGCGGGTCGGGACCTCGCCGGAGGCGTCGACGGCCGGGGCCATCGCGCCTCTACAAGTACTCGATCAGCTACCTGAGCCTGCTGTTCCTCGCCATCGCCATCGACGCCCTCGTCGTCATCCCGGTCTGATCGCGACCCGCGGCAGATGACGATCCGGCTGCAGTTCCTCGGCGCGGCCACGACGGTGACCGGCTCGCAGTACCTGCTGACGACCGAGCGGGCCCGCATCCTCATCGACTGCGGCATGTTCCAGGGCAGCCCGAACGAGTCGATCCGCAACCGGATCCCGCTCGCCTACGACCCCAGCGACGATCGACGCGATCCTGCTGACCCATGCCCACCTCGACCATTGCGGGCTCATCCCGCCACGTCGTCGCCGAGGGCTACGGCGGCCCGATCTAGGCGACCGACGGCACCGTCGAGCTGGCGGCCCTCGTCCTGCTCGACTCGGGCAAGCTCCAGGAGGAGTTCGCCAAGCGCGACGCGCGCTGGGAGCGGCGCCATCCCGACAAGGCCGAGGCCGAGGACCGGGCGGAGGAGGCCAAGCTCGAGGCCGCGATCGAGCTGGCCGACGAGGGCGCCGGAAGCCGGATCCCCGACGGTCCCGCCGAGCCCTACGTCGTCCCGTCGACCGGCAGCGCTGCCTCAGGGGAGCACGTCGCGACGAGCGTCGAAGTCGCCCCGACCGCGGGCGGGCTGGCCGTCGGCCGATCCCGAGGCAGGCCCTTCGAGCCCAGCCGCCCCACCTCGACATCGACCTCGACGAGCCGCTCTACGACGAGGCGGACGCCCGCACGGCACTGGCCAACTTCCGGGGCATCCACTACGACACCGAGTTCGACGTCGCCCCGGGCATCCGGGCGACCTTCGTCGATGCCGGCCACATCCTCGGCTCGGCCATCATCCGGCTGTCCGTGACCGACGTCGACGGCGGCCCGGCGACCCGGATCGTCTTCTCCGGCGACCTCGGGCGGACCGACACGCCGATCCTCCGCGACCCGACGATCGTGACCGACGCCGACTACGTCCTCGTCGAGTCGACCTACGGCGGCCGCGAGCACGAGCCGGAGGAGGAGGCGATCCGCATCCTCGCCGAGACCGTCCGCCTCGTCGCCGAGAGCGACGGCGTCCTGCTCGTCCCGTCGTTCGCCATCGGGCGGACCCAGGAGGTCGTCTGGGAGCTCGATCGGCTCCTCGAGCAGGGCAAGATCCCGCCGCTGCCGCTCTACCTCGACTCACCGATGGCCTCCAAGGCGTCCGACATCTACCGCCGTCACCCCGACTACTACGACGAGGAGACGCGGACGCTCCTCGAGCACGAGGCATCACCGCTCGACTATCCCGCACCAGGTGATCGTCAACGACTTCCAGGCGTCGCAGGCGATCGCCCGGGCGCCGCGGCCGTACATGATCGTCGCCTCGAACGGGATGCTCACCGGCGGCCGGGTCGTCGGCCACCTGCGCAACCTCATCGGCGACCCGACGGGCGGTCCTGCTGTTCGTCGGCTACCAGGGCGAGCGGCACGCTCGGGGCGCACCTCCAGGCCGGCGCGAAGACGGTCAAGCTCGACGGGCAGCCCCACCAGGTCCGCTGCCAGATCCGCTCGATCAGCGGCTTCTCCGCCCACGCCGACGAGTCCGAGCTGCTCGACTGGCTCGGCCACTTCGGCAGCGGCAAGCGATCCGGCGATGCCGGCTTCCCGCGGCGGGTCTTCCTCGTCCACGGCGACCCGGACGCCCAGGCCGCCCTCGAGCCGAAGGTCCAGGCCCTCGGCTTCGACACGGTCATCCCGCACTGGCACCAGGTCGTCGAGCTCGACTGATCCCTGCCCCCGGCGCGCGCAGATGCTCGGCAGGTCAGGCGCTGCGCATCTCGCGGACGGTCGCGTCGGCCGCCGCGGCCATGAAGCCGTAGTCGGTCCCGACGGTCACCCAGGCGTAGCCCTGGTCGCGCCGCTGACGGGCCTGGGTCGGCGATCCCGACCACGCCCCGGCAGGGATCCCGTGGGCCCGTGCCCGCTCGACGATCGTGGCGTAGGCGGCCTCGACGTCGGCGTGGCCGATCTCGCCGGTGTGGCCGAGCGCCGCGGCGAGGTCGTTCGGGCCGACGAGGATGGTGTCGATGCCCGGGACGGACAGCACCGCGTCGAGGTCCTCGAGCGCCTCGCGCGTCTCGATCTGGATGCAGCAGGTGACGAGATCGTTGGCGGCGGCGAGATAGGCCGCGCCCTCCCTGCCATAGGCCCCGGCGCGCCGCGGGGCGATGCCGCGCAGGCCGGCCGGCGGGTAGCGGCACCAGGCGACCGCCCGCTCGACGTCGGCCGGCGTCCGGACCTGGGGGATGACGACGCCCGAGGCGCCGGCGTCGAGGGCGTGCATTATGCGGGCCGGCTCGTTGGCGGCGACCCGGTAGAGGATCGGCGTCCCGGAGGCACGAGCGGCGATGAGCATCCGATAGAGGTCGGTCGTCGCGATCGAACCGTGCTCGCCGTCGGCGACGAGGAGGTCGAAGCCGGCCCCGGCCATGACCTCGGTCGCGGCCGGGTCGAGGAGGGTGATCCACGAGCCGATGGCGAATCCGGCCCGGAGTCGCTCGCGGAAGTCGGGCACGAACGGCGGCGTCGCTGGCGTCACGCGGTCCAGTCTAGCCGCCGCGAGGTCGGCGCCGGGCGTTGTAACGAGACGCCCGGTAACCGTCTCCCGCCCGCACGAGTTGTCCCGGATGACGCAACGCGGGTCCATCCTGCGCAACACGAGCGTGGACGGCGGTTGCCCTCCCGTAGCATCGCCGGAGACCCGCGGGGATGGGGGTCGCATCGCCATGCAGTCCCGAGGTTCGCCGCGCCCGAAGATCGGCGCGTCGACCGGCCTGCCGGCGCGGCAGGGAGAAAGGAGTCGGGACTCGATGGCCGAGTTCGACATGAGCCTCGTCCAGCGCGGTGCGCGCAATCGGCGGACGCCGTACTACGAGGCGACGCAGCGGCATTCGCCGCAGGGCTTCACGGTCTACAACCACATGTACTTCCCCATCCGGTTCGACTCGTTCGAGGCGGAGTTCGAAGCCCTCCTCAACGACGTGACGATCTGGGACGTGGCCGTCGAGCGGTGCCTCGAGATCAGCGGCCCCGATGGCTTCCGCTTCGCCCAGCTCCTCACCCCGCGGAATCTCTCCCGCTGCGCGGTCGGCCAGGCCAAGTACGTCCTCGTCTGCGATTCGGACGGCGGCATCGTCAACGACCCGGTCCTTACCCGGATGGACGAGAACACCTTCTGGTTCGCCCTCGCCTCGTCCGATGCGCTCCTCTTCGCTCGCGGCCTCCGCAACGCCTATCCGGACCTCGACGTGACCATCCGCGAGGCCGACGTCGCCCCGCTTCAGGTCCAGGGTCCCCGCTCCAAGGAGCTGATCCGCGACCTCGTCGGTGAGTCGATACTCGATCTCAAGTACTACTGGTGGCGTCGGGCCGAGATCCGGGGCATCCCGGTCGTGGTCACCCGGACCGGCTGGTCGTCGGAGGTCGGCTACGAGATCTACCTCCTCGACACGAGCCGCGGCTCCGAGCTGTGGGACACCCTGATGGAGGTCGGCAAGCCGTACGACGTCCGCCCGACCGGGCCGTCCGACATCCGCCGCATCGAGGGCGCCATCTTCAACTGGGGCGCCGACATGACCTACGAGAACAACGCCTACGAGATGGGCCTCGGCCGGCTCGTCGACCTCGACCTCGCCGACGACGCCTCGATCTCGATCGCGGCCCTGCGCAGGATCGAGGCGACCGGCGTCACGCGACGGATCGTCGGGATCGAGCTCGATGGCGCGCCGCTGCCCGGGCTCAACAACACCAAGTGGCCGGCATCCTCGGGCGGCTCGCCGGTCGGGCTCGTCACGTCGGCCATCCACTCGCCGCGGCTGGCCAGGAACATCGGCTACTGCTGGCTGCCGACCGCCCTCGCCACCGACGGCACCCCGCTCACCGTCGAGACCGAGTGGGGCAGCCGTTCCGCCACGGTCGTCCCGATGCCGTTCGTCGATCCGGACAAGAGGATCCCCATCTCATGACCACCCAGACCGCGCCGTCCGCGGCGCCGACCTCGTCGACCCTCTATTTCGGTCCGTGGTATCGCCGCTCGCCGTTCTTCGAGCGGACGCTCGCAGCGGGCTGCTCGGCCTACGACATCTACAACCACATGTACCTGCCGGGCTACTACGCCGACCCGATCGAGGAGTACTGGCACCTCCTCAACGCGGTGACCGTCTGGGACGTCAGCGTCGAGCGGATCGTCGAGATCACCGGGCCGGACGCCTCGACCTTCGTCAACACCCTGACCTGCCGCGACCTCACCAAGTGCGCCGTCGGCCAGGGCAAGTACGTCCTCATCACCGCCGAGGACGGCGGCATCGTCAACGACCCGGTCCTGCTGCGGGTCGGCGAGAACCGCTGGTGGCTCGCTCTCGCCGATAGCGACGCCGGCCTGTGGGCCCGCGGCGTGGCCGTCCACTCGGGCCTCGACGTGAAGGTCCGCGAGCCTGAGGTCTACCCGGTCCAGGTCCAGGGCCCCAAGTCGAAGGACGTGATGCAGACGCTCTTCGGCGACGCGGTCCTCGACATCAAGTACTACTGGACGCTCACGACCGAGCTCGACGGCATCCCCGTCATCATCAGCCGGACCGGCTGGACCGGCGAGGTCGGCTACGAGATCTACCTCCGCGATCCCGCCCGCGGCGGCGACCTATGGGACCGGATCATGGAGGCCGGCCGACCCCACGACATCCGACCGATCGCGCCGTGCGAGGCGCGCCGCATCGAGGCCGGCATCTTCAACTACGGCTCGGACATGACGATCGCCAACAACCCGTTCGAGATCATGGGCCTCGAACGGCTCGTCGAGGCGCAGGAGGCGGATTACATCGGCAAGGCCGCCCTCGAGGAGATCCGCGTCCGCGGCGTCAGCCGTAAGCTCGTCGGCATCGAGGTCGAGGGCGATGCCCTTTCGTTCGAGATCGCCGAGAAGCGGCCGGCCCTCCACGACGGCGTGCCGGTCGGCCAGATCACCGACCTCATCTGGTCGCCCCGGCTGAAGAAGAACATCGGCTATGTCTGGGTCCCCATCGAGCTCGCCGCCGCCGGCACGCCGCTCGAGATAGTCGCCCCGAGCGGCGAGCACTGGCCGGCCCGGACCGCGGCCATCCCGTTCCTCGACGCAAAGAAGGACATCCCCAAGGCATGACCGCGACTGTTTCCCGCCCCGCCTCGGGCACTCTCCGGCCGGGCATCGGCGACCTCATCACCGCGGAGGAGATCGCCGCCGTCCGTCGTCCGTTCCGGGCGGCCCGGCTCCTGCCCGGGCGGGCCTATCACGCCCCCGGCTTCTTCGAGTTCGAGCGACGCGAGTGGTTCGGGCGCGACTGGATCATGGTCGGCCGCGAGGAGGACGTCGCGACGCCCGGCTCGTACTTCGTGACCGAGCTCGACGAGGAGCCGCTCATCGTCGTCCGCGGCCGGGACTCGGTGATCCGGGCCTTCTACAACGTCTGCCGCCATCGCGGAACCGCCGTCGTGGAAGAACTGTGCGGCACCGCCGTCCGCTTCCAGTGTCCCTATCACGCCTGGATCTACGACCTCGAGGGCCGGCTCGTCCGGGCCAAGCACACCGACGACCTGGCCGATTTCGACTTCGGGTCGTACGGCCTGCCGCCGGTCCGCCTGGCGACCTGGGGAGGGTTCATCTTCCTGTCGCTCGCCGAGGACGGCCCCGACCTCGAGGAGCAGTTCGGCGACCTCGTCGATCACTTCGCCCGCTTCGACCTGGCGAGCCTTCGCGCGGCCCATTCGGCGACGTACGAGATCGAGTCGAACTGGAAGTTCGTCGCCGAGAACTACAGCGAGTGCTACCACTGCCCGGGCCTCCACCCCCAGCTGAACCGCCTCACGCCGTACGACCTCGGCGCCGACTTCGACCCGAACGGCGAGTGGCAGGGCGGCTGGATGCAGCTCGTCGACGACGCCGAGACGATGGCCCTCCAGGGCGGCCATCGCGACGGGCGACCGTCGATGGCCGGCTGCACGCTCGACGACGAGCGGCGGATCACGTATTACCTCGTCTGGCCCAACGTCTTCCTCTCGATCCACCCCGACTACCTGCTCGTCCACAAGCTCACGCCGCTGTCGGCCGACCGGACGCGGATCGACTGCCAGTGGCTGTTCGAGCCGTCGACCATCGCCCGGGAGGACTTCGACCCGTCCGATGCGATCGAGTTCTGGGACCTCACCAACCGCCAGGACTGGCACGTCTGCGAGCTCCAGCACCGGGGGACGAAGTCACGGTCATGGGTCTCGGGTCGCTACTCCAACGTCGAGCCGTCGGTACACGCCTTCGACCTGATGGTCGTCGATCGCTACGCCGGCGACGGGATCATCTCGAGCCGGACCGTCCGCGACCGCTACGACCAGTCGGTCCCGATCGAGCGCGACGATGGGCCGGCTCCCGCCGGTCGCTCGACCGACCGGACCGCGGCGAGGGCGACAGCCGCTCGCTGATCAGGAGCGAACGTTCCTGATGATCGATCGTTGCGTGTCCTCGAGGTCCTTCAGGATGTTCGAGTACATCTCCATCAGCCTCGAGTATTCCTGGAGCTGCCTCTGATACTCGGCCGTCGCCGTCGCGTCCGCTGGATCGGGTGGAGGGGTCGGCGGAGTCGGCGGTGTCTGCGGCGTCGCTGCCGCGGTCGTCGGCGTGTCCGTGGTTCCCGGGTTCTTCAGGCCGTCGTCGTCGTCACGACCGAGCCAGTCGTCCATCGATCCTCCCCCGTGCGAGCGTCGGCGCTCGACACTACACCTCGATCGCGGCCGCCCGACGGGCCTCGGTGTTCCGCGTCGACCTTGTTTCGTCCCGTAGCGCACCCATGACTGCCGACTGCGTATCGAGGGAGACAAGCGTCGGTCGCCGGCTCGAGGTCCGGCCGCGGAGCCTCGCCTGGGACGGGGTCTGAGCGTGGCCCAACCCACCGGGGGCTCCGGCGAGGCCGGTTGTGGCGGATATCTCGGGCTTGTCGGAGGCCCCTGTGCTCGGAGCAGTCATGGAGGCGATATCGACCCGCCTGACGGCACCGACCGCGAACGGCGCGGCCTCAGACCGCGAGCGGCGCCGGAGCGTCTTCCTCGTCCACCACCTGGCGACTCTCGCCGCGGAAGGCCCCGAGGCGCCAGGCGACGATCAGGGCGACGGCGACGACCGCGACGATGATCGTGCGAGATCGCGTTGATCTGGGGCGTCACCCCGAACTTGATCGACGTGTAGATGTAGATCGGCAGGGTGGTCGACCCGACGCCGGCGTTGAACGAGGTGACGATCGAGGTCGTCGAACGACAGCGCGAAGGCCAGCATCGCGCCGGCCGCGATCGCCGGGGCGATGAGCGGCAGCGTCACGTGCCAGAACGCCCCGACCGCACCGTCGCCGAGGTCGCGGGCCGCCTCCTCGAGCGCGGGTCCATGTTCGCCGCCCGGGCTCGGACGGTGATCGCCACGTACGAGATGCAGAACGTGATGTGGGCGATCGCGATCTGGCCGAGCGAGCCGTTCAGGGCGAACAGCTGGGCGAAGAAGATCAGCAGGCTGATGCCCATGATGATCTCGGGGGTGACCATCGGCAGGAGGAGCAGCGTCTCGGTCGCGCCGCTGCCGCGGAAGCGGAGCCGGGCCAGCCCGAGCCCGAGCAGCGTCCCGAGGACCGTCGAGACGACCACCGCGATCAGCGGCGACCTGGAGGGTGACGCCGAGCGGCGTCGAGCAGGTCCTGGTTGGCGAACAGCTTCGGGTACCAGTCGAGGGTGAAGCCCTGCCAGACGAAGTTCCGCCGCGACTGGTTGAAGCTGAAGATGATGAGGACGACGATCGGGGCGAACAGGAACGCGTAGATGAGTACGGCGAACGCGGTCAGCCAGCGGATTGCGCTCCCGGCTCACGAGGTCGCCCCGAGGGTCTCGCGGCGGACCCAGCGCAGGGCGACCAGGGTTCCGACGAGGGTCACGATCATGAGCAGGAAGCCGAGCGCCGAGCCCGTACGGCCAGTCGCGGCCGCTCGTGAAGATGACCTGGACGATCTTGGCGATCGTCGTCGTCTGGGCGCCGCCGAGCAGGTCCGGGGTGACGTAGTCGCCGATGCGCCGGGATGAACGTCAGGAGGGCGGCCGCGATGATGCCCGGGCATCGTCAGCGGCAGGGTCACGTGGAGGAACGCCTGGCGTCCGTTCGCGTAGAGGTCGCGGCCGGCGTGGACGAGGTTCGGGTCGAGGCGGTCGATCGAGACGAAGAGCGGCAGGATCGCGAACGGCAGGAAGCCGTAGGTCATGCCCGAGGATCGACCGATGAAGTCGGTGTTGAGCAGGATGATCGGCTCGCTCGGTCAGGCCGATCGCCTGGAGGATCGAGTTCAGCACCCCGTTGTCGCGCAGGATGATCATCCAGGCGTAGGTCCGGATGAGGTAGCTCGTCCAGAACGGCAGCATCACGAGGATCAGCAGGAGCGTCTTGCGGCGGCCGCCGTAGCGCGAGATCCAGTAGGCGATCGGATAGCCGATGAGCGAGCGACAGGACCGTCGTGATCGAGCGCGTAGCGGAGCGAGTTGACGAAGGTCGGCAGGAACTCGGGGCGGAGCGCCGTCGCGTAGTTGTGCAGGTCGAGGTGGCCGAGGTCGACGTGGCCGCTCGGCGTCGTCGCGTGCCCAGGCTGACGACGAGGATGATCGCGAGCGGCACGAGGAAGAAGATCGCCGAGCCAGACGACGCCCGGCAGGACGAGGACGGCCCGCGCCGAGCCGAGCCGGTCGCCGAACGCAGCCGCGCGGCCGCGGCCCGTCGCCGGACCGCGGCGCGCCGGCGCGTCGCCGGCCGTCGTCGGCCGCCGGCTCACGCCCGGCAGCTCGTTCCAGCGCTCGGTGTACTTGTCGCAGATCGGCGGGCGCGAGGTCGAGCGAGCTCGCTCGAGCTTGTCGACGATCGTCCTGGCCGGGTTGAGGCGCGGGTCGCTCGAGGATCGCCGGGTCGATGTACTGCTGGGCCGCGTCGTTCGGGCCCATGTAGCCGATGTAGTTGCGTGTTGCCGCGCTGACCTGCGCGTCGAGGTTGAAGTCGATCAACAGGTGGGCGGCGATCGGGTGCTGGCGCCCCGGACAGGACGACCATCGTGTCCGAGCCGCGGATCGCCCCCTCGGTCGGGATGACGTACTTCGTGTCGGGCTTGTCGGTGAGCATCTGCCACCAGTCGCCGGCCCAGGCGTGGGTGAGCCAGACCTGGCCGCTCGGTCAGGTCGCCGATGTCGTCGTCGGTGTACTTCCGCAGGAGCGGCTTCTGCTGCTCGAGCAGGGCCAGCATCTGCGTCCAGCTCGGCCGGCGTCGGTGGTGTTCGGCGTCGAGGCCGAGCCGGAAGCGCGGCGACGGCGAACACCTCGCGCACGTCGTCGAGCATCGACCATGTGACCGTGACAGCGTCGGGTCCCAGAGCGCCTCCCAGCTCGTCAGGTCGTCCGGCGATCTTGTCCGGGTTCCAGGCGTAGCCGGTCGTCCACCACAGTTGGGCACGGAGTAGCTCGTTGCCCGGGTCGTAGCCCGGGTTCGGCCACGCCGGGCCCAGGTTGGCGATGTTCGGGATCAGGGAGTGGTCGAGCGGCTGGATGACGCCGTCGGCGGAGAGGCCGGGATGTCGATCGAGGTCGGGATAGGTGACGTCGTAGCCGCCGCCCTTGCCGTCCTGCGGATCTTGGCGATCTGCGTGTCGGCGTCGGGGAAGAAGTCGTACTTGACCTTGATCCCGTACTTCTTCTCGAACGCCGGGACCGTCGTCCTCGCCGATGTAGTCGGTCCCAGTTGTAGACGAAGAGCTCCTTCTCGGGCGTCGGGGCGGGCGTCGGCGGGGCCTCGGTCGCGGCGGCGGCTGCGCTGGCGGTCGCCGCCGGCAGCCGCGGTCGCGGCGGACGTCGGCGCGGCGCTCGCGGACGGGGTCGGCGTCGCCGCCGACGAGCAGGCGGCGATGATCGGCGCGAGGGCGACCGCCGCACCGAGGGCCGCGATGCGCTCGAGCAGCTCGCGCCGGGTCATCCGCTGCTCGACGCAGGTACCGCTCGAGTTCGCGCTCGAGGACGATCGTCCGAGCCGATCGTGGCTCGTCGGTCATGCCATCTCCTCCATGCTCGGCCGGCCGATCGCCGAGGACGAGGGCCTCGGCCGGACGCCAGACAAGCGGTCACCGCGCTCGCCCGCGTCGAGGCGGGGCGCGGATCTTCGGGGCGAGAACCGTCAGTCGCGAGCCCCCCGGTCGTGACGACCTGATACTGGACCGCCGCTGCCGAGGTACGCAGACTTGCTCGACCGTGGCGGTCAGCCCGTCGGACGAGCGCGCGTCGCTCGAGCGCCTCGATGGTCACCGATTCCGGCCGCACGCTCAGGTCGATGGACTGGCCGACCTCCCGGCCGGCCCGGCCGATCCGGCAGGCGTCGCCGCCGTCGAGCCGGACGAGGGCGGTCGTCCGGCACCGAGCTCCTCGACCGTTCCGCGGAGCAGGTTGGTCGTGCCGATGAAGTCGGCGACGAAGCGGGTCGCCGGCCGGTCGTAGAGCTCCTCCGGGCGTGCCGAGCTGCTCGACCCGCCCGCGGTTCATGACCGCGATCCGGTCGCTCATCGTGAGCGCCTCCTCCTGGTCGTGGGTCACGTACACGAACGTGATCCCGACCTCGGTCTGGATCCGCTTGAGCTCGAGCTGGAGGCGCTTGCGGAGCTTGAGGTCGAGCGCGCCGAGCGGCTCGTCGAGGAGGAGCACGTTGGGCCGGTTGACGAGGGCCCGGGCGAGGGCGACGCGCTGCTGCTGGCCGCCGGACAGCTGGTTCGGCTTGCGCTTCTCGTAGCCGGTCAGGTGGACGAGCTCGAGCGCCTCGCCGATCCGGCGCGCGATCTCGGCCTTCGTCGACGCCGCTTGCGCTTGAGCCCGAAGGCGATGTTGTCGCCGACGTCGAGGTGGGGGAACAGGGCGTAGTTCTGGAAGACCATGTTGACGGGCCGCTTGTCGGGCGGGTCGTTGGTCACGTCGCGGCCGCGCAGCTCGATCGCGGCCGCTCGTCGGCAGCTCGAAGCCGCCGATCATCCGCAGGGTCGTGGTCTTGCCGCAGCCCGACGGTCCGAGGAGCGAGAAGAACTCGCCGGCCGGGATCGTCGAGCGAGACGCATCGACCGCCCGCACCTCGCGAAAGTGCTTGGCGAGGTCGACGAGCCGGATCTCGGGGGGTTGCTCGGATGCGCCCGTCATCGGTGCGGGCGAGCCTAGTGCCATGCGATCGGAGCGTCCGGGCGGCGTCTCACCATACGGGACCCATCCTGTGCATCGCCGTCAGCCGCGACGGTCGGACCTCCGGCGGAGGTTGTGGGGGAATGTCGGCCCGGGCGGCTTCGGGATGCGCATCCGGGCATCGAGGGTGGTCGCCCGGCGGCGAGCCAGCTCGAGGCGGAGACTCTCCTCGCCGCGGGCCATCGCCCAGCGGTGGTTGGCGCCGAAGATCGGCTTCATCACGAACGAGAGCCGGCGGAGGATGCCCTTCTCGGCGAGGATCCGCCAGTCGTACGTGGCGAGCGTCTCGGGGCCGACCTGCTCGAAGGTCCAGATGCCGCGCCCGACGAAGTCGCCGGACGCCTCGAGGCTGAAGCCCCGGGGCGGGTCGGACTCCGTCACCGTGAATCGCCAGCGCAGGGTGTACGGAAGCCAGCCTTTCGTGTAGAGGCGGACGACCGCCCCCACCCCGCGTTCGTCGCCCGGCTCCTCGCGCTCCACCTCGAGATAGACCGACGGCCACCAACGAGCGAGTCCCTCGGCGTCGCCGAGGATCGCGGTCACCTCCTCCGGCGTCGCCTCGAGCCGCCAGGTCGTGATGAAGTGGTACTCGTTGGAAGCCATCGAGCTCAACCCGGCCGATAGCCCGAGCGGGCCGCGATGCGGTCGCCGGCCTCGGCCCAGCCGGCGTCGATCGGCCGGCCGGGCGCGTCGAGGTCGACGAGGAGCGGGGCGTGGTCGGACGGGATCGGCTTGCCCTTGCGCGCCTCGCGGTCGATCTCGGCCCACACGAGCCGCTCGAGCAGCGGCGCCGTGACGAGCAGGTGGTCGATGCGCATCCCGAAGTTCTTGTGGAAGTTGCCGGCCCGGTAGTCCCACCAGGTGAAGCGGCCGCGTTCGTCGCGGCGAGCGCGGTAGGCGTCGTGGAGGCCCCAGTCGAGGAGGCCGGCGAAGGCCGCCCGCTCCTCGGCTCGAGACATGGGTCCCGCCGTGGACCGCCGCCGCGTCCCAGACGTCCTCGTCCGTCGGGGCGATGTTGAAGTCGCCACCGACGAGCAGCGGCGCGGCGGGGTCGGCGGCCTCGTCGAGCCAGCGTCGGAGCCGCCCGATACCAGGCGAGCTTGCCGGCGAAGAACGGGGAGCCGACGACCCGACCGTTCGGTGCGTACAGGGTGACGACCCGGATCGGCGGAGGTCCGCGCCCGCGTCGGGATCGGCGACGTCGCGGCGAGCATCCGCGCCTCGTCGAACGGGTCGAAGTCGTCCTCCGACGTCGTCGCGCCCGGGTCCACTGTCGCGGACCGGCCCGTCGCCGAAGTTCGTGACGACCTCGTCGACGACGAGGCCCCGCCGGGTGGCGATGGCCACCCCGTTCCAGCGTCCCTCGCCGTGGTGGAGCGAGGTCGTAGCCGGCCATCGCGAACGGCATCGCCGGGGCATCGTCGTCGGTGAGCTTCGTCTCCTGCATGAGCAGGACGTCCGGCTCGGCGCGCTCGAGCCACCACTCGACCTTCTCGAGGCGGGCCTTCAGCGAGTTGACGTTCCAGGTCGCGATGCGCATCGGATGCATCAAGCCTCGTGGCGGCGGCGGGATCCGCCGCGATGGGTGCTGCGGAGGAGTCGGCCGGCCCTCAGAACCGACGGCCGCGCTGACGGGCGAGGTCGAAGGTCGCCGTGTCGGCGATCGCCATCACCGCCATCGTCCCGGCCTGGACCGGGTCGGTCACGACGAGGTCGACGGCCTCGGTGATGCTGCCGACCATGTTGAGGGCGATGATCGGGATGCCGTGCTCGCGGAGCTCACGGGCGGCCCGGGTGATGTCGCCGCCCATGATCGAGCCGGCCAGCACGAGGAGCCGGGCGCGCGGCAGGTCGGCCACCGCCCGGACGGCCGCCGCGATGTTCTCCTCGCCGACGAGGGCGATCGTGTCGACGCTGATCTTCTCGCCGCGGAGGTTGTGCCGGTCGGCCTCGCTCACCGCCCCGAGCGCCACCTGGGCCACCTGGGCGCCGCCACCGACGACGATGACCCGCTTGCCGAAGACGCTGTCGAGCGATCGGGTCAACCGCTGCGCCCGGAGGCCGGGGGTCCCATGGATGGCCCGTATGAGCGGCTCCTCGTCGAGCCCTTCGACCTCGATCTCGAGCTCGACGCCGGTCGGCGCGCTCTCGTCGCCCGACTCGATCCGGCGCACGGTGCTGAGGGTGCGCAGCGAGCCGCCGGCCGCGCCGATCCGCTCGGCGAGGGTCGGTACGGCGGCCGGTCCGTCGTCGAGGATGACGCGGAGGGCGACGGTCGGCGGGAGGGTCGGACGCCGCGGCATCGGGCGCTCGGCGGGCGGTGTCAGCGACCGCGGTCGCGGAGGTCGGCGACCGAGAGCTCGGCGGGCTCGAGGCCGCCCGATGGATCGTGCTCCTCGAACGCCAGGCCGATGGCCGCCAGGACCTCGCGTGTCGCCACCGGGTCGCTCGTCGTCAGCATCAGCGCCCCGTCGGTGTCCTCGGCGACGCCGACGATGCCGGTGATGTTCACCCGGCGATCACCGAGCGCCTTCGCGAGCTGGGCGAGCGCACCGGGCCGATCCTCCAGTTGGACCGTGAACCACACCGTCACCGAGCCACCTCCATCGCCGCGATGGTAGCGCCTCGCCGCGTGGTGGACGCGCGGTGAGCCTCCGCCCGTACCATCCGCCCGTGGCGGACGCGAGCGCATCGATCCAGGTCTTCGGCCTCGAGGGCGACCAGGCGACGAGGGCGGCCCTCCGGTTCTTCAAGGAGCGGCGGGTCCCCGTCTCGTTCGTCGACCTGCGACGCCGCCCTATCGCTCCCGGAGAGCTGCGACGGTTCGTCCAGCGACTCGGCGCGGCAGCCTGCGCCGACACCGAGGGTCGGGCGTGGCGAGACGCCGGCCTCGGCTACCTGCGGATGACGGACGACGAGCTCGCCCACCGCCTCCTCGCCGATGCCCGCCTGCTGCGTCTGCCGCTCGTCCGCCACGGGAACGACGTCAGCGCCGGACGGTCCGAGGCGACCTGGAAGGGCTGGCTCACCGGGCCTGGCTGACCAAGCGCTGCCGCCGGTGGCATCCTGTGGAGCGATGAGAGCGCTGCCACCCGAACCCATCGACCGCGCCGGCCCTCCGGGCGAAGACCCGCCCGGCCACCGAAGCGGCCGGGTCGTGGTCCGACCGGGCGCCGAGCGGCACCTGCCGCCGAAGGCACAGGCGACCGACGACGAGATGCTCCTGCGCCGACCCGAGCGGCCGGCCTTCCTCGACACCGACACGTGGCGAGCACTCCGCATCCTCTCCGAGTTCGTCGAGGGTTTCGACGCCCTCGCCGAGATCGGCCCCGCCGTCACCGTCTTCGGCTCGGCCCGCTTCCGCCCGGACGAGCCCGAGTACGAGCAGGCGCGGACGATCGGCCGGCTGCTCGCCGAGGCCGGCTACGCGGTCATCACCGGCGGCGGGCCCGGCGCGATGGAGGCGGCCAATCGCGGCTGCCAGGAGGGCGGCGGCCTGTCCGTCGGCTGCAACATCGAGCTGCCCCACGAGCAGTTCGTCAACCGCTACGTCGACATGGCCATCGAGTTCCGCT
This sequence comes from uncultured Chloroflexia bacterium, assembly GCA_963745405.1. Lineage (GTDB taxonomy): Bacteria > Chloroflexota > Limnocylindria > Limnocylindrales > CSP1-4 > C-114. The sequence continues at coordinate 1,966,478 of CAVUWY010000002.1, forward strand.
ACTTCTTCGCCCGCAAGACGATGTTCGTGAAATACGCCGACGCATTCGTGATCCTGCCCGGCGGCCTCGGCACGCTCGATGAGCTGTTCGAGGCGCTGACCCTCATCCAGACCGGCAAGATCCGGCACTTCCCGGTGGTCCTCGTCGGGACCTCGTACTGGGGCGGCCTCGTCGACTGGATGCGCTCGACCCAGGTCCCGGCCGGCACGATCGCGGCCGCCGATCTCGACCTGTTCCACCTGACCGACGACCCGGTCGACGCGATCTCGCTCATCCGCGCCTTCGGCGACGGTTCGACCGACCCGGAGCCGGCCGAGGAGATCGAGATCCGCTGATCCGGCGCCCCTACCCGGGCGGCGCGGCGGCCGAACCCTCCGGCGGCGGTTCGACGGTCACCTCCGTCGACGGCCCCGGTCCCGCCGTGGCATTCGGGTCGGCCGCTTCGGTCGGGTAGAGCTCGCGGAACGCGACGTTGAGCGCCGCCGCGACCGGCACTCCGAGGAGCCCGCCGAGGATGCCGAACGCCGACAGGCCGACGAGGACGGCGAAGATCGTCACCACCGGATGGAGGTGGACGGCCCGGCCGATGACGAGCGGCATGACGAGCTGGTCCTCGACCTGGCGGAGGATCACGTAGATGACGATGACGACGATGGCCAGCCCGGTGCCGCCGTGGGCGAAGGCGGCCAGGCCGGCGATCCCGCCGGCGATGATGGGTCCGACGAGCGGGATGATCTCGAGGACGCCGGTCAGCGCCCCGATGGCGAGGGCGTTGGGGATGTGGAGGATCGGCCCGAGGATGACGTAGGCGACCGCGGCCACGAGGGCGATGAGGAGGATCTGCCCGCGCAGCCAGGTGCCCAGGACGACGTGGATCCGGCCGAGGATCTCCTCGGCCCGCGGGCGGACCTCGGGACGGAGGAGCCGGAGGGCGAACGAGCCCATCCGCTGGCCGTCGAGCAGGAAGTAGAACGTCACGACGATCGTCAGGAAGGCGTGGAGCAGCAGGTTCCCCAGCTCCGAGGCGACATGCAACGCGTCGCCGGGCGAGGCGAAGATCCGGGTGATGGCCGCCTCCACCTGGTCGGTGATCTGCTGGACGGAGATCGTCTGGCCGGCGATGTCGATCGTGTCGCCGCCGGCGATCTGGCGGAGGAGCGCGGCGAGGGCGTCGGGTCCTCCCCGTGACAGGTCGGCCAGCTCGCGAAGGAGCTTCTGGCCGAGGAAGAACACCGTCGCGGCGATGAGGAAGAGGGCGACGGCATAGCCGATCCCGACGACGACCCCGCGATGCAGGCCCGTCCGCTGGGTCCCGGCGCTCACCACCGGGCTGAAGGCGTAGGCGATCACCCCGGCGACGACGAACGGTCCGATGACGTCTCGGGCGAGCCAGGCGATGACGAGGATCGCGACGACGAGCCAGACCCCGCGGCGCTGGAGGATGGGCGCGTCGCGTGGTGAGGGCGGCGTCGCCGGCGGCCCGATCGCGGGACCGCTCGGCGAAGTCGGTCCGGTCATGGCGGGAAGCGTAGCCGACGGGTCTGCGCAGCGAACCCCGCTCGGCCGGTCAGCGATGGCCCGGCAGGGCGGCCTCGATCGTCCCGTCGACCACGCGGACCGGGTAGTAACGGATCCGGCGGACGCGGGTCAGGCGGCGCGCCTCGGCCTTGAGCCCCGGTGGGTCGACCTTCGGCTCCCGCCCGGCCGGCGACCAGGTCGGGTGGTACTTCCCATCGGCGTCGAGGCCGCCGGTGGTCGGCATCTGGACGGTCTCGCCCGAGCACAGGTCGAAGCGGCCCTCGTGGAGCGGGCAGGCGACGACGCAGCCGTCCAGCGTTCCGAGCGACAGCGGCGCCGACATGTGGGGGCAGCGGTCGTCGACGACCACGATGCCGTCGGGCGTGTAGGCGACGAGGAGGTCGAGGTCGCCGACCGTCACCCGGCGCATCCCGCCCGGCGCGAGGTCCACGGCGGGGAGGAGCGGCTGGAAGGAGGCGCCGCCTGTGCCCGGCTCGCGCAGGCCGGCGGGGAAGACGTGGACGGCGTCGTTCATCGGCTCGATCGTCCCACAAACGGCGAGACCCCGACGATGTCGGGGTCTCGGAGAGCGGACGTGGGGATGACGGTGGTCAGTCCGCCCGCAATTCGACCGCCGGGGACAGGACGGGCTCGGCTGCCTTGCCGATCGGCTCGGCCGCCGGACCGGCGGCCGGCGCCGGAGCCTCCGCACCGACGGTGCGCCGGAGCGGGATGTCCTTCATGAAGAGGGCGATGACGACCGCGATGACGGTGGTCACCACGCCGATCTCGAACGTCTGGCCGATGGCCAGGGCGAAGGCGTTGTGGAACGCGGCATCGAGCTGGCCGATGTACGGCGCGAAGAGGGACTGGACGGCGGCCTGAGCCTGCGGCGGGACGGCCGCCACGATCGCATCGACGATGGCCTTCCCGAAGCTCTGCCCGACACCGGTCAGGTTGTTGACATCGAGGTTCGGCAGTCCGCCGCTCTGGAGCTGGTCGAACTGGCCCTGGAACTGGGGCGGCGCGGCCGCCTTGATCTCGGCGAAGACCGGCCCGACCTGGGACGGGATCGTGTTGGTCAGGGCCTGGCTGAATGCGGTTCCCGCCACGGCGAGGCCGACCGAGCCGCCGATCTGGCGGAAGAAGGTGAGGTTCGAGGTGGCCACGCCGAGCCGCTGGAAGGGCACGGCGTTCTGGATGATGATCGTGAAGACCGACAGGGTGGGCCCGATACCGACGCCGGTGATGAACATGTACAGCCACAGCAGCTGGTCGTTCATCGTGGCCGTGATCTGGGTCATCAGGGTGACCCCGACCCCCATGATCACCAGGCCGGTGATGACGAGGACCTTGTAACGGCCGGTCTTCGAGACGATGAACCCCGAGATGATCGAGCTGCCGATCAGGCCGATGAGGAGCGGAAAGAGCTCGTAGCCCGACGCGGTGGCGCTGTCGCCGCGGACGACCTGGAAGAAGCGCGGCAGGAAGATGATCGCGCCGAAGAAGCCGAAGCTGACGAAGAACGTCGAGAGGATCGACGCGGCGTACGTCCGGTCGCGCCACAGGTCGATGGGGACGATGGCCTCGGCCGTCCGCGATTCGATGACCACGAAGATCGCCGACAGGATGAGCCCGAGGGCGATGAAGCCACCGACCGTCGGGTCGGTCCAATCGGCCCCGATCTTGTTGGTCAGGCCGACCAGCAGGAAGCTGATGCCGACGGTGAAGACGGCGGCGCCGAGGTAGTCGAAGGCTCGGCTCACCCCCTCCCGCTTGATGGTCGGCAGGTGTCGCCAGATGATGTACAGGCTGACGATGCCGAACGGGATGTTCACGTAGAACACCGCGTGCCAGCTGACGTTGTCGGTGAGGAACCCGCCGAGGGCGGGGCCGATGATGAAGGCGATCCCGAAGACGGCGCCGAACAGGCCCTGGTACTTGCCGCGTTCGGCCGGTGAGAACAGGTCGCCGATGACGGCGAGGCTGATCGGGAAGAGCGCCCCGGCGCCGAGGCCCTGGATGCCCCGGAACAGGATGAGCTGGGCCATGTTCTGGCTCAGGCCGGACAGGGCCGAGCCGACGAGGAACAGGCTCACGCCGATCATGAGCAGCGGCCTGCGCCCGTAGATGTCCGAGAGCTTGCCGTAGAACGGGACGGTGATCGTGCTCGTCAGGAGATAGATCGTCACGACCCAGGTGTACAGCTCGTTGCCGCCGAGGTCGGTGACGATCTTCGGCAGTGCCGTCCCGACGATCGTCTGGTCGAGGGCGCCGAGGAACAGGGCCAGCAGGATCGCGGCCAGGATCTCCGTCTTCTCTCTCGGGCTGAGCCCGAGCGCGGGATCCTCCTTGATCGAGACGACCTGGCCTTCTTCGACGAATCCGCCTTCCATCATCGTGTTGCTTCCCTTCCCCTCGCTGTGTCGTTGGGCTCTGGTTGGTGGTCGACCGCCGGGTCGCTGCCGTCGGTGTCGAGGTCATGGTCGTGGCTGAGGTCGTGGAGGTGGTCGGGCACGCGCCCGTGGGTATGCCAGAGCGGATGGGCCGTCGCGAAGAGCTCCGGGCCCTCCTCGAGGAGGAGGCTGGTGACCGCGCCGTGGACTTCCTCGAGCGTCGTCTCGAGACGCTTCAGCTGGTCGGGCTCCAGACGGCGGAGGACGCGGCCGATGAGGTCGCGGCGGACGAGGTCGGCTTCCTCGAGGGTCTCCCGGCCGCGCTCGCTCAGGCGGACGAGGACGACCCGGCGGTCGTCGGGGACCCGCACTCGCTCGACGAAGCCCCGCTCCTCCATCCGGTCGACGAGCCCGGTCGCGTTCGACATCGAGACGTCGAGGAGGTCGGCCAGCCGGCTCATCGGCGTGTCGCCGTGACGGCTGAGGATCCCCATGACGTGGAGATGGCTCATGCTGACGCCGGCCTTGAGGAGCCGCTCCGTGCCGACGCAGCGCATCTCGCCGATGAATGTCTTGAATTCGGCGAGGATCCGGTCGACGAGCTCGACGCCGTCGTCTACGCTCGGGGCGTCGCGACGGGCGATCGGCAGGGCGGGGCTGGCGGCGCTGTCGCCGGCGATTGTTCGCATGAGACGAACTATGTTACACGCCTGAATCATCCTGTCAAGGCGAAGCATCCCGACGACCAGCGGAGGAGCCCGACCCGATGCGTTTCGCACTCATGCACGAACCCCAGCAGGGTGCCTCGTACGAGGACCAGCTCGCCCTCGCCCGGCATGCCGAGGCGGCGGGCTTCGAGGCGATCTTCCGCTCCGACCACTACGAAAGCTTTCCCGGTCCGGCCGACCGGCCGACGACCGACGCCTGGGCGGTCCTGGCCGGCCTGGCCCGGGACACGGAGCGGATCCATCTCGGAGCGCTCGTGTCGCCGGTGACGTACCGCGGGCCGGGCAACATCGCCAAGCTCGCCACGACCATCGACGACATGAGCGGCGGGCGGCTCGAGGTCGCCCTCGGCGCCGGTTGGCACGAAGAGGAACATCGCCGCCACGGCTTTCCCTTCCCGCCGATCGCCGACCGGGCGACGATGCTCGAGGAGCAACTTGAGATACTCGATGGGCTGTGGAACCAGCCCGACGGCTGGTCGTTCGAGGGTCGGTTCTACTCCGTGACCGACGCCCGTCTCCGGCCGCGGCCGAGCCGCCGGCTCCACGTCATCGTCGGTGGCGACGGCGCGCCGCGCTCGATGCGGATCGGGGTCCGCTGGGCCGATGAGTACAACCTGACCGGGGCCACGCCCGAACGGGCGAGGGAGCGGAATGCCCAGCTCGACGACGCCTGTCGGGCGGCCGGCCGCGATCCGTCGACGCTCGTCCGGTCGTCGATGGTCGGGATGCTCGTCGGCACCGACGAGGCCGAGCTGCGGCGGCGGGCCGACGTCCTCATGGCGCTCCTCGGCGAGGGTGCCGCAGGCGGACGCAGCGGTGCCGCCACGTCGGCCGAGGCCTGGATCGAGGACCGCCGGCCGCGCTGGGTGCTCGGGACGCCCGACGAGGCACGGGCGCAGGTCGGCCGTTACGCGGAGGCCGGCATCGAGCGGCTCATGCTCCAGACGCTCCTGCCGTGGGACCTCGACATGGTCGACCTCGTCGGCCGGGAGATCGTCGGGCGCGTCTGATCCGATCGGGAGCTGCCTCCCCTCGGCCACGTCCGACCGCGGCCGGGTGCCTACCCGTCGGCCGCTGTCCGACCGCGGCCGGGTGCCTATCCCGCGGCCGCTGTCCTTGTGCCGGATACCACCGTGGGTGGTGGTAGATCGCATCGTGCCGCCGCCGAGCCATATCTCGACGCTCGTTCACGCTCGCGTGGGGCGTCGTCGCCCCGTCCCGTGGCGTCCGCCGCGCGGATCTCGGGCTTACCACCATCCAACGTGGTAGACGCCACGAAACAAGGACGCCCGGGCCGATAGCACCACCACCGTCGTATCTGGCGTCACAGGTGCGCATGACGAAATCGGGCGGGTGCGAGCAGGTCCCGAGTGGCTACCGCTCCGCGGCGTCGGCGGCGGCGAGGTAGCGGGGGTCGTCGCGGCGGATCGGGTCGGGATTCGTCCCGCGGGCGCGGGCCAGTCGCTCGGTGAAGAGCTGGAGGGGCGTCGCCGTCGCGAAGAGGGCGGCCACGGGCGCTGCCAGCGACGGCTCGTCCGGCACGACGATGCGCCCCCCGGCCGTCAGGGCCGGGTCGATCGCCGCTGCCTCACCTGCGCCGAGGATCGCCGCCGAGCTGATCCCGACCTCGCGGGCGGCCGCCAGCGCCTGGCGAGCCCGGCCGACTCGGTCGTCGCGGGCGGCCCGGTCGGCGAGGAGGAGGACGAGCCCGGTCGAGTCGCCGGTGGCCGGCAGGTGGCCGTGGAGGAACGTCTCGAGGTCGCGGTAGGCCGTCGGCACCCAGGCGGCCTCCTCGATCTTGAGGGTGAGCTCTCGTCCGGCCGGCCGGTCCGCGCCCGAGGCGATCACGATGATGCGCTCGCTCGAGGCGAGGTTCCGGGCGGCCGTTTCCGCCTCGGCTGTGCGTTCGAGGCCGGCCGAGAGGAGCGCCTGGATCGTCGCTGCGCCGTCCGGCTCCCCGCGAAGTGCCGCCCCGACCGCGACCGCCGCCAGCAGGGGCGACAGGTACCCCACCGTGTGGCACCAGCTCTGGTCGAGCTCCCCGGTCGGCAGGACGATGTCGGCGAGGGCCGCGCCCGGGGAGCGTTCGCTGACGGTAAAGAGGGCGACCGTCGCGCCGGTCGCCCGGGCGGCTTCCATCGCCCGGTTCGTGGCCGCCGTCGCGCCCTCATGGCTCACGCCGACGAGCACGCCGCCGCGCTGCGGATCGAGGGCGGCCTCGAACGCCTGGGCGCTCACCGGGCCGGGTCCCGGCAGCCCGGCGGTGCGCATCGCATCGCGAAGGATCTCGACCGCCCCGAGCGCACCGTGCTCGGAGGTCCCGCAGCCGGTCACGACGATCGGCTGGCCGGCCGTTGCGGCGGACCGGATCGCGGCCGCCAGCCGGGCCGTCCCGGCGGTGGGTGCCGCGAGACGCTCGAGGACGCGCCCGGCGAGGGCCGGCTCGGCGTCGATCATGTCGGTCATGTGATACGGCGGGCCCGAGCGCGGGCTCGGCATGGACGACGATTCCCACGGGTCCGGCGGTCCCGGCAGCGGCGCTCGCGGATCGAACGATGCGCTCATGAGTCGGCCGGTGGTCGCGGGTCGGGGGCTGACATGGCGGCGATGATAGGCTCGGTCGGGCGGCCGACGGCGCCGCGGCGCGTCGGCCGCGACGGAGGGGAGGCTGCGAGGAACGGGCGACCGGAGGGACCGCCCGAGGCAGGCGGGGAGACGGAGGCGAGGCGCGATGAAGGTCGGCGTGATGGTGCCCCAGGGCTGGAAGGGCGAATACGACGGGTGGCGGCCGGCCGACGCGTGGCAGCGCTCGATCGACATCGCCCGCGACGCGGAGCGTCTCGGCTTCGAGTCCCTGTGGGTCTTCGACCACTTCCACACCGTGCCCGATCCGACCGACGAGATGACGTTCGAGTCGTTCGCGATGGTCAGTGCGCTCGCGATGGTCACCTCCCGGGTCCGGCTCGGCCACATGGTCGTCTGTACCGGGTTCCGCAACCCCGCCCTGACGGCCAAGCTGTCCTCGACCATCGACGTCATCTCCGGCGGGCGCTTCGAGCTCGGCATCGGGGCCGGCTGGAAGGAGGAGGAGTGGCGGGCGTACGGGTTCGGCTTCCCGCCGCTCGCCGCCCGCATGGGCGCCCTCCACGACCACCTCGAGATCATCACCCGGATGTTCGGGCCGGGCCGGGCCACCTATGTCGGCACGTATGGCAGCGTGCACGGCGCGATCAACCAGCCCAAGGGCATCCAGGACCACATCCCGATCGTCGTCGGCGGCAACGGCGAGCGGGTGACGCTCGGCCTCGCCGTCCGCTTTGCCGACGAGCTCAACCTCGTCTTCATCGATCCGCCCGAGGTCGCTGCCCGCCTCGGGGCGATCCGCCAGCGCTGCGAGGACGAGGGCCGCGACCCGGCGACGCTGCGGGTGTCGCTCTACACCCGCGACGAGGCGATCCGGCCGGTCGGGCGCCAACGGGTCGACTACCTCGCCGAGCTCGATGCCCTCGGGCTCGACCGGGTCGTCTGCTTCCCGAGCCGCTGGGACCAGTCGCTCGAGGCGCAGGAGCGGTTCGCCGAGGACTGCCGCACCGCCCGGCTCGAGATGGGCGAGGTGGCCGCCTCCGACGCCGCCTGATCGCGGCTATGGCGCCGGCCGCTCCGGACCCGGCGGGCCGGCGAGCAGCCCGACGCGGCGCACCGGGCCATATCGGAACCAGGCCCGCGCCACGAGCCGCTCCAGGGTGAGCGGGCCGTAGCGACGCGAGTCGATCGAGACCTCGGGGTCGTCGCCGAGGAGCCACGCCTCGTCCGGACCGAGCCGGATCGACACCGACACGTCGTCGCCGGTCGCCGGATCGGTGACGACGACGTCCGTCACCGACTCGCCGGGTCGGCCGGCTACCCGCTTGAGGGCAAGGACCTCCGTCTCCGGCTCACGGATGACGACGATCGTCCCTCGTCGTGGCCAGCGCCCGACGGTCGGGTCGGTCAGCAGCCAGTCGCCGGGCTCGACGGCCGGCCGCATGCTCCCTTCGACCACGGCGACCCGCCAGGGGCCGCGGATGGTGCCGATGGCGGGCGACCGACGCGTCGTCGGCGGCGCCGATGGCCCTACTTCTTGGTCGACCAGAAGATGTCGGAGAACTCCTTGACCGCCGCCTCGAGCTGGGCCGCGGCCTCGGCGTCGACGTTCTGCTTGTTCTTGCTGGCGAGCTTGAGGACGTTCCAGACCTTGGTGTGGAGCTCCGGGTTCGCCTCGAGGTGCTCGGGCTTGAAGTAGTCGGACCAGATCACCTGGACCTCGTGCTTGACGAGCTCGGCGTGCTGCTCCTTGACGGTGATGCAGCGGATGAACTTGTTGCGGTCGGCGACGGCCATCGAGTTCGCGTCGATCTGGCCGATGAGCTCGACCATCCGGGCGACCGTCCGGGCGGCGGTCACGGCCCCGGCCGGGTCGTAGATCCCGCACGGGATGTCGCAGTGGGCGTGGACCGTCGTCGACGGGACGAGCCAACGGCTGAGTCGGGACATCGAGGCCTCCTCCGGGCACTGGGGAGCGGGTCGCGGCGCCGTCGGATCGAGGCGGTCGCCTGTCGGCTCCATGTTCGGAGTGCCCCGCAGGGCTGTCAAACCGGCGAGGACTGATCGCGGTCCGTTCTCCAGCCGAAGGGCTACCATTGCCCGGCAGTCAGCGACGAGATGGGTGGACCGCGTTTCGCGCGCCGGTGACCGTCGCCTAGCGATAGGAGCGACCTGTGCTCATCCTCGCGATCCTTGTCATCGCCATCGTCGCCGGCTGGGCGGCCAACGTCGTCGTCGGCAAAGGCAAGCACTACTCGACCCAGGAGTTGTTCTTCGCCGGCATCATCGGCTCGTTCGTCGGCGGGCTGATCTTCAGTCTCATCGCCGGCAACGGGCTCGACATCGCGATCTCCGGTTTGATCGGGTCCACCATCGGGGCGGTTGTGGTCCTCCTGATCTACGCGCCGGTCCGCGAGCGGATGGCCGCACCCAAGGCGACGAACACGATCCGCAAGCGCTGACCGCGGCGGGCGACGCGCCCGGAAGCGCGCGGTCCGCTGAGCCGCCCGCACCCGGTTCGTGAGCGGACCGCCCGACCCGGGGCCGGTATCATTCGGGTCGATGACCGACCGCGCTGCCGCCCCGACCGAGCGCGCCACGGCCTGCCCCTTCGTCGCCTTCGAGGACGACAGGGACGAGCGGTCCGACCGACCCGACCACCGCCATCGGTGCTTCGCCGAGTCGCGTCCGGCCCCGCGGGCCATCGCCCACCAGGAGGCCTTCTGCCTCTCGCCCGCGTTCGCCGGCTGCCCGACGTTCCAGGACTGGGCTCGCCGCGAAGCCGCCCATACCTCGACCGTCCGGGGCGCCCCGACGGCGACTCGGCTGGAGGCAGCGGAGATCGCAGTGGCCGAGGTCGATGCCGCGCCCGACCGCCCGGCGAGCGACGATCCTCCACTCGACGATGAAAGCGACTACGGGCGCGCACCCGCGGCCGAGGAACGTGCCCGCTCCTCGTCCCGCGATTGGGCCGCGCCACCCCCGTGGGCAGTGGACGCTTCAGCGGCGGCCGGCACGGCCGCCGGATCGTCCGACCGGTCCGCGTCGTCGAGCGGCTCGACGTCGAGTGGGACCGCGGCCAAGGCGGCGGCCGGCGCCGGAGCGGGCCTCGCCGCGTCGCGCTGGATCGCGGACGGGTCCACCGATGCCGGCGACTCGGACTACGCCGAGTCAGGCAGCCCGGCGGGAACGACAGGCCACGACCCAGCGGCCACGTCGACCGCGGCCGGCGTGGCGCCCGACGATGAACTCGCCGGACTCGTGAGTCGGAGTCGCCCGGCCTCGTCGCGGGCGAGGACGACGAGCAAGTCGTCCGCCGGCCAGGCGAAGGCGGCCCAGGCCAAGGCCGGCCGCCGGCCACCGAGTGAGGATGGCGGGCCGAGCTGGGAGCGACCGAAACGGTTCGAGGCCTATCCGACCCTGCGAACGCGGGTCGGCTTCCCGGCCGTGCCGCGGATCATCCTGGCGCTCGCCGGCCTGGCCCTCGCGGCGTTCATCGTCTTCATGGTGCCGTCGCTGTTCTTCAGCGGCGGCGACCAGGGGACGGGCGGCCTCGCGACGCCCTCCCCGAGCGCCATCGCGAGTGCCTCAGTCGCCCCGACCCCGATCCCCGCGGCGACGCCGTTGACCTACACCGTGATCGCCGGCGACAACCTCGGCAAGATCGCCAAGAAGTTCGGGGTGACGCAGAAGGAGATCCTGGCCGCCAACCCGAAGATCAAGAACGCGAACCTGATCTCGGTGGGGCAGGTCATCGTCATCCCGGCCGCAGCCTCGCCGACCGAGGTCATCGACTCCGGGCCGACGAGCCCGTCCCCGGCGCCGAGCTCAGCCGCGCCGTAAAGCAGGGCCAGGGGGTCGTCGCGCCGTTAGACCGCCCGGGTCGCCGGGCCTTGGTTGTGGGGTGGGGCCGGCCGGCCCGAGGTCTAGCGAGGGGCGAGGTTGATGGCGGTGATGCGCCCGGCCTCGACCCGGAATGTCGCGTCGATGTGCTGGGTCGGCGCACCCGGCCGGATGACGACGAGGTCGGCCTCGTAGCTCGTCCCCGTGTCGCGGACCTGGCCAGGGATCATCTTCAGGCCGCGGTCGCCACGGAGGAACCAGCCGCCGACCCGATCGCGTCCGCGCAACGTCTGTGCGCTGTCGCCGACGTGGACCCGCATCTCGGCCATCTCGTCCATGAGCGCGACCGCGCCCTCGCGATCGCCGCCATTCAGCTTCTCGAAGAACTCATCCATCGTCTCGACGGCACCCATGGCGGGGAGTGTAGGGCGTCGGCTCTGAAGCCGCCGCGGTCGGGCGGGATGGTCGCCGCCGAGCCAGAAGCCGCCCAGCCGGAAGTCGCCGCCGAGCCAGAAGCCGCCGCCCAGCCGGAAGTCGCTGCCGACTCAGAAACCGCCGCCGGCGCCGCCGCCACCGAAGCCGCCCCCGCCGCCGAAGCCGCCGCCGCCACCCGACCCACCGCTCGACGGCGCCGAGCCGACTGTCCCGATCGCCGCGAGCATCCCGCCGATGTTCGGGATCGGCGAGCTCGACATCGGTCCGCCGCCGCCGCCGCCCCAGCCGGAGCCCGGCCCGCTCCCGACCGCGCTGCCATACCAGATCGGGAACCACGCGTTCGTGGCCACGCCGGAGCCGGCCCGGACGTCGTCGAACGAGCGATCGAGGACGCCCTGGACAGCCGACTGGAGTCCCAGCGCGACTCCCCAGACGAAGGCCTGGTCGGGCGTCTCGAGCCAGGCCAGCTGGGCTTCGTCGACTACCTGGCGGAGCGACCGGGCCTGGGCCATCGTCTTGTCGAGGGTCCGCCGGTAGGCCGCGAGCATCGCCCGGATCATCGCCCCCGACATCGTCCGGGCCGGCATCTGCCGGCCGATGATCCAGGTCAGGACCCCTGCCGCCGCGAGGGCGATGCCGAGGAGCACGAATCCCTGGCTCGGCAGGTTGACCCCGAGGATGAACAGGGCGATGCCGGCAACGGCCTCGATCGCCGCGCCCCGATACCAGCGTTGGGCGACCTTGGTCGGCGGGCCGGAGAGCCAGCCCTTGGTCACGGCGTGGGCCTCGAGGTCGATGTCGAACTTCGCAGTCAGCGTGGCGACATCGGTCAGGTGGGTCGGGGCGAGATAGCCCGTCTCGTCGAGGCTCGGCAGTCCGGCCAGCCGTTCGGCGATCGACGTTTCAGCCGGGCTGAGGGTGTGGCGGCGGATGAGCCGCAGCTCCGGGCTGTCCGTGACCGTCGGCCGCGTCTCGATGCCGATCTTCGTGTGGTGGACGATGGTGCCGGTCTGCTCCTCGCGGAAGGCGAGCGAGCCGTGACTGGCAAGGTCGAGGAGCGCCGTCGTCAGCGTGTGGCGTGACGAGCGGCCGTCCCAGATGAGCGCGGCACTGGCGGGTGTCAGGTCGGCCGGCGGGGCCGGCATGTGGATCGACGGGTCGTCGAGGTAGACCGGGTCGCGACCGAAGCGCAGCCAATGCCATGCCGCGAAGCCGACGAGGAGGAAGGACAGCAGCGGGGCGACGACGAGTCCGATGATCGAATCGACCTGCCGGGCCTGCTGCAGCGCGGCCGCATGCTCCGGGGTCGCGTTCGCGTCGACCTTGTCGAGGGCGACCCTGAGGGCGCCGCCGATGTCGCACTGCTCGAGCAGCGGCAGCATGTCGTTCTGGTAGATCGCCTGGCGCTCCCCGTTGGAGAGGAACTCGGCGGCATAGCCTGCGCCCGCGTCGAGTTGGACCTGGCCGTGGCACAGCGAGGAGTCCATGTCGAAGAGGATCACGAGGCCGTCGTCGAACCCCTTGCGGCCGACGCCCCACTGGGTACCGAGCGCGTCGGCATCCGCCTGGGCGGCCTCCGGGCTGTCGCTGTCGGGCTTGACCTGGGTGTAGACGACGATCTCGGCTCCGGTCCGCGCCTCGATCGCCTCGATGCGCGCCTTCGCGTACGCGATGTCGCTCGGCGACAGGACACCGGCCGTGTCGTAGACGCGCTGTCCGGTGACCGGCGGCGGATACGGCGGGCCGGGAGGCTCGGCGGCGCCCACCGCGGCAGCGACGAGGAGCAGCACGGTGAGGGACGCGACGAAGAGCCCGCCGATGCGGAGGGCGACGGTGCCGATCAGCCCTCGGCTCATCGCGCCCGGACCTCCGCGACGGTCGCCGGCAGCGCCGCCCGGACGCGGCGGACGAGCTCGGCTGCCTGCTCGTAGCGCCCGAAGCTCGGCATGATGTAGGTCCCGGCGACGAGTGGCGCGACCGCAGTCAGCAGGTCGAGGGCGAGCTCCAGGCCGACCTCGGCGGCCCGGTCGCCGGCTTCGGCCATGGCCGCCCGGACCGGAGCCGGGATGGTGATGCCCGGCACCTCGTTGTGGAGGAACTCGGTGTGGCGCCCGCTCTGGAGCGGCAGGACGCCGAGGAGCACCGGCACCGGGAAGCCCGCCGGTCCGAAGCGGCGGCGCGCCTGGTCGAGCATCGCCTGGACCTGGTCGAGCGAGTAGAGGGGCTGGGTCATCACGAGATGCGCACCGGCTTCGAGCTTCTGGGCGAGGCGGTCCCATTCGGCCGACTGGTCGGCGGCCGTCGGGTCGAGGGCGCAGGCGATGGTGAAGCCGGCCGGCTGGCCGATCGGCGATCCGGCACCATCCTCGCCGCGGTTGAGGCGCGACAGGATCCGGATGAGGCCGACCGAATCGACGTCCCAGACCCCAGTCCCGGTCGGATAGTCGCCGATCCGTGGCGGATCGCCGGTGAGAGCCAGGATGTCGCGGACCCCGAGGGCATGGGCCCCGAGGAGCTCCGACTCGAGAGCCATGAGGTTCCGGTCGCGGGTCGTGAAGTGGACCAGGCACTCGACGTCGAGGTCGTGCTGGATCCCGAACGCGACCGCCATGCAGCCCATCCGGACGCGGGCCATCGCGCTGTCGCTGACGTTGACGAGGTCGACCCCGGCCGACTGGAGGAGGCGTGCGGCGTCGAGCGTCCGGTCGATCCGGACCGAGCGGGGCGGATCGATCTCGACCGAGATGACGAAGTGCCCCGCTGCCAGGCGACGGGCGAGGCCGGTCGGCGGCGGTGCGGCCGCCGCGGAGGCGATCGCGTCCGGCGTCGCGAGGATGCTCGTGCTGACGATCACCGGAGCGGTCGCCGGTCCCGTGTCTACGCCCGGGCTCGAGGTCGCCTGCGCCCCGGCGGCTCCGGAGTTCGCGGCCGCGTCGAGCGCCCGCCGCATCGCCGCCACGTGCTCCGGCGTCGTTCCGCAGCAGCCCCCGACGATGCCGGCTCCCGCCGCGAGGAGGTTCGGCACCATCGCCCCGAAATAGGCGGGTCCGGCCGCGTAGACGAAGCGCTCGTCGATCCGCTGTGGCAGGCCGGCGTTCGGCATGATCGAGCGGCCGATCGGCGCGCCGCCGGGACCCATCGCCTCCAGCGCTTCGAGACAGGCCACAGGACCTGCCCCGCAGTTCACGCCGATCGCGTCGACCCCGACCGCCGCGAGGGCAGCGGCTGCCGGACCGGGCCGTGAGCCGTCGAGGAGGGCGACCTCCTCACCGAACGTGAGCGAGGCCACGATCGGAAGATCGGCCGCCTGTCGCACCTCGTCGACGGCGAGGAGGAGGTCGTCGAGCTCGGAGAACGTCTCGACGATGAAGAGGTCGACGCCACCCTCGAGGAGCCCGTCTATCTGCTCGCGGAAGGCGGCTCGGATCGCCCGCTCGTCGCGCCCGCCGGGGGCGTGTCGTGGCGCTCCGAGCGGTCCGATCGACCCCGCCACGAGTGCATCCCGGGCGGCGACGTCGCGGGCCTCGCGGGCGACCTGGGCGGCTCGGCGGTTGAGGCGGTGGGCCTTGTCGGCGAGGCCGAACGGCGCGAGCCGGACCCGGTTCGCCCCGAAGGTCGCCGTCTCGATGAGGTCCGCACCCGCCTCCAGGTACTCCCGGTGGATCGCCCCGATGAGTTCCGGGCGGGTCGTTGCGAGCTCGTCGAGGCACGCCCGCTGGGGGATGCCGCGGCTGTAGAGCAGGGTGCCCATCGCCCCGTCGGCGAGGATCGGCCGCTCCGCGAGCCGCGATCGGAAGCGATCGCGGAGCGTCGATGGGGCAGTCGCGGCGTCGGGGGAGTGGGCGGGGTCGGCGGGGTCGGTGGCCATGTCCCCGACAGCGTACTCAGCCAAGAGTGGCCACGGAACCGCGTCGCCGGCCGATGGTCACGCGTCCATCGCGCTCGACGAGGACCTGCGGGGGGCGCGGCCGCCCGTTGTACGTGCTGCCGAGCGCCGTGCCGTAGGCGCCCGCATCGAGGATCGCGACGAGATCGCCGCGCTCGAGCGGCGGCAGGCGATGGACGCCGAGCGCGTCGGTCGACTCGCAGATCGGGCCCTCGACGCGGACCTCGTCGAACGCGTCGTCGAACTCCTCGTCGATGCCGGACGCCTCGCCGACGTCGAGAGGTCGACGCCGTGATGTGAGGGCGACGATCGGATGGATCGCGCCGTACAGCGCCGGCCGGATGAGCTCGGTCATGCCGGCGTCGAGGACGACCATCCGGGAGCCGCCCCGATCCCGGACATGGAGGACCCGGGCGACGAGCGTGCCTGCCCGGGCGACGAGGAAGCGCCCCGGCTCGATGGCCACGCGCGCCGGACGCCGGTCCACGGCCACCGTCTCGAGAGCCTCGCCGAAGGCCGCCGCGAACAGGGCCGGCGACGGCACCGCCGCGGCACCGGCCGGCCCGGCCGTACCGAGCGGGGCCACGGGGAAGCCGCCGCCGACATCGAGCGTGTCGAAGTCGGGCAGGCCGCCTCGCTGGAGGACGAGCAGGGCGAGAGCCCGTCGGACCGCGTCGCGCCAGGCGTCGATCGCCCCGAGCTGCGAGCCGACGTGGAGGTGGATGCCGCGCCAGGCGAGCGGCCCGTCCGGCCCGCCGCCGGCCTCGACGGCCGCCCCGAGCTCGTCCTCGGCGAGGCCGAACTTGCTGGTCCCGGCACCGACCGCGAGCCCGGCGTGCGTCTCAGGGGTCACGTCCGGGTTGAGTCGCAGGAGCACGTCGAGCCGCGGCTGCCGTCGCACCCCGACACCCACGGCCCGCGCCATCCCGGCGAGCGCGGCCGCCTCGTCGGCGGATTCGACCGCCACCCAGCGGAGGGGATGCTCGTCGGCCGTCGCCTGGACCGCGGCGGCGAGGTCGACGTCGGTCTTGCCGACGCCTTCGAGCGTGATGCGATCGTCCGGGACTCCGGCCCGTCGGGCGATGGCCAATTCGCCGCGCGACACGACGTTCGCCCCGAGACCGCCCGGCGCGTCGGTCGCCGTCAGGCGCGACACGATCGCAGCGACGTCGTTGGCCTTGAGCGAGTAGCTGCGCAGCCATGGATCGGGAAATGCCGTCCGGAGCTCGGCCCCCGCCGCGTCCAGCGCGGCGACATCCGTGACGTACAGCGGGGTCCCGAACCGCCGGGCCGCCGCCCGCAGGACCGCCGCATCGATCGACGCGCCTCCCCGCGGAGGCTCGATCGGGCCGGCCGGCCTCGGAGACCTCCCCTTCGTCGAGATCGGCGTCAGCGCTTCTTCCCGATGTTGGCCATGCCGAGCACCGTCGAGACGACGCTGATGACGATCGAGGCGAGGAGGGCTCCGACGATCGTGTCGCTCGTCAGGCCGGCCTTCGGCCAGCCCCCGATGGTGAAGGTGATCTTCAGCTGCTCGGTCGAGATCCAGGCGACGAGGAGGAGCAGGGCGGCGTTGATTACGAACGAGAAAAGGCCGAGGGTCAGGAATGAGATCGGCAGCGACAACGCCTTGACGAGCGGCTTGATGAACGTGTTCACGAGGGCGAACACGAGCGCCACGAGGGCGAGCTGGAGCCAGCCGGTGTTGCCCTCGCCGAGCTTCAGGACGAATTGCGGCACCAGGTACGCGGCCACGATGAGGGCCACCGCGTTGATGACGATCTGGATCAAGAGACCGATCACGGGTTCGATCCTCCGGTTGAGCTCCCGACGAGCGGACGACCGCGATGATGGCAGACCGACGCCGGCCCTCGCCGACCCGTCCCGAAGGCTACCCTACGGACACCCTCGACCGCCGACGGACGGGGCAGGCCACCTGTTGTTGGGGGACCGTCGTGACCGACCTATCGGGCCGCATCGCCGCCTTCTTCGATGAGCTCCTCGTCCTCGACCCGGTCAGCGCCACGAGCATCGGCGAGCACCGCTACGACGAGCGGTGGCCGGACATGAGCGACGCCGGCCGTGCCGAGCGACTCGCTTTCGCCGAGCGCTGGCTCGCCGAGTTCGGGTCGATCGATCCGCCGACGCTTTCCGTCGACGACGCGGCCGACCGCGACGTCCTCGTCGGCCAGCTCGAGGCGGCCCGCTTCCAGGACACCGTGCTGCTCGAGGAGCGCTGGGATCCGCTCGCCTGGGTCTACCTGCTCGGTGGCGGGCTCTTCCCGCTCCTCAGCCGCGAGTTCGCGCCGCTGGCGACGCGGCTCGCGTCGGCCGCCGGCCGGCTCGAGACCATACCGGCCGTCCTCGACGCGGCCCGGGAGCAGCTCGTCGGCACGGGCCGGCGACCAGTATCGCGGTTCCATGCCGAGACCGCGGTCCGCCAGATCGCCGGCATCGGGGAGCTCGCCGACGAGGCGGTCGCCGCCGGCGAGGCGGCTCCCGACGACCCCGCCGTGGCGGCGCTCATGCCGCGACTCCGTGCTGCCGCCGACACCGCCAAGGCCGCCCTGGCGGTCTTCGAGGCGTACCTCCGCGACATCGTCGTACCGGCCGCAGCGGGGGAGGGGCTGCTCGGGCGGGAACTGTTCGAACAGAAGTTGCGCCACACCCTCCGGAGCGACCTCACGACCGCCCAGATCCTCGCCCGCGCGGAGCGGGAATATGCCGCCGTCCGGGCCGAGATGGTCCGCATCGCCCGCGGGTTGTGGCCGACCTGGGTCGCCGGCCAGGCGATGCCCTCCACGCCAGCCGACGGCGACGCTACGACCGTCGACAACCGGATCGTCCGGACCGTCCTCGACGCCATCGCCACGGAGCATTCGACGGCCGAGGCGTTGCTCGACGACTGCCGGGAGGAGCTCGCCCGCATCGAGGCGTTCTGCCGGGAACGTGCCGTGATGGGCCTCGCCGACGAGCCGCTCCAGATCATGTGGACACCCGTCTTCCTGCGGGCCTTCGGCGGGGCGATGCTCGACTCGCCGGGCCCGCTCGACAAGGGCGAGAAGGCGTTCTTCTGCATCACCCCGGTCCCCGAGGAATGGACGCCGGAGCAGGTCGAGAGCCATCTCCGCGAGGACAACCAGCGGATGCTCCGGGTCCTGACGATCCACGAAGCCGTGCCCGGCCACTACCTCCAGGGCGTCTACGCCAATCGCTCGCCATCGCTGCCGCGGACGATCCTCTGGTCGGGCGTGTTCGCCGAGGGCTGGGCGGTCTACGTGACCCAGGTGATGATGGACCTCGGCTATGGGGCCGAGGATCCCGCGCTCATGCTCGTTCACTGGAAGTTCTACCTGCGGGCGGTCACCAACGCGATCATGGACATCCGCATCCATTGCGAGGGGATGACCGAGGACGAGGCCATGACCCTCATGGTCGACGGTGGCTTCCAGGAGGACTCCGAGGCCCGAAATAAGTGGAACCGGGCGCGGCTCACCTCGACCCAGCTGTCGACGTACTTCGTCGGCTCGATGGAGTTCTGGGACCTCGAGCACGAGGCGCGCCGGCGGGCGGCGGCGGCATCGGGTGACCCGCGGGGCCCCGACGCCGTGCCCGATCCACGGGTCGTCGGCGACTACGGTCCGACGCCGGGGTTCGACTACCGCGCCCACCTCGAGGCCTGCATCGGCCACGGCTCACCACCCCTGCCGGTCCTTCGTCGGCTCCTCTTCGGGCAGTCTGTCTGAGGGTCGACGAGCGTGCGGAGCGGCTCGGCCCGGGCGTCCCACGGAGCGCGACATCGGCGAGACAGGGAGGCGTAGAGTTGTCGTCTGCCGACGTCGCGATGGGGGACCCGACGTTCACGCCCCCCTCGCCGTAGCGGCTCAGCCAGCGATCGCGAGGAGACCTCACGATGTCCGATGACGTGACCTTCCCGGACGACACGATCACGGCAGGCCAACAGACCGACCCGAATACGGGAGCCACGGTGTCGGGCGACGGCGGCGCTGTCGTCTTCCCCGGCGATACGGTGTATCCATCGGATTCGCCGAAGCAGAAGGAACTCGACCAGCAGGTCGCTCCCTACATCCCTGGCGGCCCGACGGTCGACCCGGCGACCGGAGCGACCGTGTCGCCGGACGGCAGCAACATCGTGTTTCCGGATCAGAACATCAACCCGCCAGCTCCACCGCCCGACATGCCGACGTTCCCGACCCCGGATACGTCGACCCCGAGCCCGTGGGACACGCCGACGCCGGACCCGGCCAACGACCCGATCTTCGGCCCGGGCGGCGCCGGCCCCGACCCGCAGGGCCCCGACTTCTGATCAGCGCCTGAACCGGCGGGTCCCACGACCCGCCACTCGACGATCCGAGGCCGCCGACCAGCCCAGGTCCGGCGGCCTCGCCGATTCAGACCCGGCGGCGCTTGCCCGTCGCGGTCTGGCTTGCGCCCGGGCGCGGTACGCCTTCTTGCGTGATGCACGTGGATGCATCACCCCCTGCGATCAGCGGAGACCGCCACCGATGATCGGCTCGAGGCGTCGCGCCACCCGTTCGTCGATCTCGTCGGGATCCGACCAACCCCAGGCGCCACGAAGTGCCCGACGCCATCTCGCGGACCCGCGAGCCGCTTCCTCGAGTTCGTCGAGGTATTCGGGCCCATGGAGACGAACGAAGTCCTCGACGAGGCCGGCCCCAAGGAAGTCCATCGGCCCCCCGTCGAGCTCTTCGTCGTCCACTCCATCCACGAGCACATTCAAGATCGCCCACGCCTTCCTCGGATCCGTGCGGCTCGGCTCGTCGATGAGCCGCTCGTAGTCGCGGGATCGCTTCTCCCTGGCGGGGCCCTTTCGGACAGGGCCGTCTCGGTCCGATGCGAGGTCCCGATCCACGGCTTCGAACAGGGCGACGAGTCGCGCGGGCTCGACCTGTCGCGCGTTCACGGAGGCCTTCGCGGCTGAGCTGCGCCGACTGCTGTTCCCGGTCGCAGCGCCGTCCGTCGCCGCCTTCCGCAGGCGGTCGAGGAATCGGTCGACGTCGTAACCCGCGGCAGCGGCCACTCGGCGCATCGAGGTCAACGTTCGGTGCCCGTCGACCGCCGTGCCCACCTCGCCGAACCTCGCGGAACGAACCAGATCGCTCAGGGCGACCGCTTGAGTCCATCCGACCACGTCATCGAAGCGGTCCGCGCTCATCCATCGCCTGCCATCTGCGACGTGCACGTCCAGGTGCTCCGCGATGTCTGGGTCGGCTATCCAGGCCTCACCGAGGCGCAAAGCTTGCTCCTTTCCGGATGCTGCGACCGGGGTCGTGGCTCTCGCAAGCCGCAGGAGCAACCACGTCAAATGCGCCACCCGAGGCGGATGGCTTGCCTCGTGGATGCCTCCAGCAGGACCGTACGCCCGATCCACGGCGGGACCGAGTCGCAGCTGTTGGAACCACGCCTCCGCCGTTGCGAGGCGGTCGGGTGAGTCACCGAGAGCCCCGAGCGGTGCGATCACGGCGAAGGCCCTGAACGCGGCCTTGACCTGAGGATCCGAAAGAGACCGCGCCATCGCCGCGATCTCTGGGGGCTCCTTCCAGGGCTCGGCCGAGACCTCTGCCGACATGAGGCTCATGGTGACATCGTGGTTCACCGCCCAGTTCGAGCGCCCGCCTCGCGCTCCGGCCGCGTCGCGCACCGCGTGCACGAGGTCGTTCACTCGGCGACTTCGCACCAGGAACGGGTCTTCGTCGAGCTCGTCGGTGTCGAGCTCCTCATCCAGCGGCCGCATCCCGAGTACGGCTGCCAGCGCCTCGTGGAGCGGGGAGAGCTCCATGTCGCGGAGGGCGTCGTCGAGGGAGGGTACGCCGCGTCCGCCGAATGAGGCGTGGAGTCGGGCCCAGCGTCCGTCGGCGTCGCGGATGGTCGCCCAGTCGAGGTAGACCCGGTAGTCGTAGGGACCGAGGTCGAGCCACATCCCGCCGGCGACGAGGTCGCGGGCCGGCCACAGGTACTCGAGCCCGGCGATCGCCGAACGGGCCCGGACGAACAGTCCGTCGAGCCCCGGCTCGTCCGGTCCGCCGAGCCAGATGCCGAGTCCGTCGGCCAGCGATCGCCGTCGGAGCCCCCGCTCGCCGCTGGCCGGGTCGACCGCGGAGAAGCTCACCGACTCGCGGATCCGCCCGTTCGTCCCGCCGTATCGGTTGTTGTAGACGACAGCGAACGCTCCCCGCCGGGACCGATGTTCGAGTAGGCGAAGACATCCTCGCGGACGCCTCCGTCGTCGCCGACCGCATCGAACAGGAGGAAGTCGCGGGACCCCGCGAAGATGCCACGGCGGTGGAGGAGCGGCACGATCTCCCGCTCGTAGCGGGCGAGCATCCCCTCGTCGATCGGCTCGTCCCAGGCCGCCCGGCTGAACTCCATCCCGTAGCGCTCGCGGAACCCCTCGAGCTGGCCGTGGCCGAGCATCGGCAGGCCCGGCATCGTCGCCATGAGCGTCGCGACCCCGAAGTGCTTGTCGCCCGTCCCGAACTGCTCGACGGCCGTCTTCTCGTCGGGATTGCTCATGAAGTTGACGAACCGGCCGAGGATCTGGGGGTCGAACTCGAGGGTCTCGCGCATCACCCGACGGTACGACGCGTTGTCCTCGTCGCGGAGGAGGTTCATGAACGCGCTGTTGTAGACGCGATGCATACCGAGCGTCCGGACGAAATAGCCCTCCATGAGCCAGAACGCCTCGGCCAGGAGCAGCGTGCCCGGCGCCTCGGCGGCGACCCGATCGACGACCTCGCGCCAGAACTCGACCGGTATCGCCGCATCGAACTCCCGCTTCGTCATCGCGTGCTCGGCTCGGGATGGGATCGCCCCGCCGCGGCCCGGCAGCGGATGCCAGAGCCGCTCGATGTGGCGCTTGGCGAGGACCATCGCGGCGTCGAAGCGGATGACCGGGAACTGCCGGGCGACGTGGAGGATCGTCTGGATCACCGCTTCGCGGACGTCGGCCCGGAGGTAGTCGAGCTGGGCCGTGTCGTTCCAGGGGAAGCTCGTCCCGTCGTTGCCGTGATAGATGTAGCGCTCCGAGCCGGTCGAGCGGTCGGCGCGCTTGAAGACGACCGCGGCGTCCGTCCCGTCCCAGTAGTGGTCCTCGAGGACGATGGCGACCCGGTCGTCCCAGGACAGGTCGGCGCTGCTGAAGCTGTACGACGGGAATGGCGGTGCCGGCAGGCCGAGGAACCAGTCGGGGTGCTCGATGACCCAGCGAGCGTCGATGCCCATGTGGTTGGGGACCATGTCGCTGGCGAGGCGGATGCCCCGGGCTGCCGCCCGCTCCCGGAGTGAGGCGGCTGCCGCCGGACCGCCGAGGTCGTCGGCGATGACGTAGTCGTGGAGCGCGTAGGCCGAGGCGAGGGCCTCGGGGTTGCCGCGACGGCGCTTGATCTCGCGTGACGCTCGGCTCCGCTCCCACAGGCCGATGAGCCAGAGGCCGGTGACCCCGCGGGCCGCCAGCCGATCGAGCTCCTCGTCGGGGATCGCGTCGAGCGTCCGGATCTCGCGGCCGTGGGTCCGCGAGAGCTGGTCGAGCCAGACGTGGGTGCTCTTGGCGATGAGGACGAGCTCCGGCATCCAGGCGACGTCGGCGCTGTACCGCTCGGGTTCCGCATCGAGGAGGGCATCGTCGCCGTCGCCGCCGATACCGATGAGTGCGCCGCGGCCGCCGCCGACGCCGGCCGGAGCGCCGATCAGCCCGAGCCTCGAGCGTTCCTCGGCGATGACCCCGAGCCCGATGACGAGGCGGCCGAGCAGGTCCGCGCCGGCCGGTCCGAGGAGGTCGGCCCAGCGGTCGCGGACATAGGCGAGCTGATCTGCGAGCGAGCCAGGCGCGGCGATGGCCGGTGCGCGCAACAGCGTGATCAGGTCCTGCCGGTCCGGCCCGAACGGCGGAGCCGCCGCGAAGTAGCGCCCGGTCGCGGCCACGACACCCTGGTAGCGGGCATCCGGCGACGACGCGAGCGGTCGGTCGTCGACGAGCGGCCGCAGCGGGCCGATCGCCGGGTTGACGTTGGCGAGCCAGGTGAGGACGAGCTCGGCGAGGTCGTCGCCCTCCGGCCGCGGGCTGGCGGTCGGATCGGGGAATGCCGCCCGGTGGACCGCCAGCGTCGTTCGCTCGGCCGCCTCGCCGACCCCGTCCCGTGCCGTCGCGGCGGCCCGCTCGAAGGCGTCCGGGTCGACGAGCTCGATGTAGCGGGCGATGACGAGCCGGGCGACCTCGTCGAGGAGGCCGAGGGCGAGGACGTCGCCGGCCAGGACGTCGCCGGCGACGGCGGGGCGAGCAGCGGTGTCCACCGGCAGCGGGGCAGCGGCAAGGCGGTGGGCGACGTCGCGGGCCGTGAGCGGCTCGGACAGCCGCAGGGGACCTCCGAGGCCGAGTCGCCGGCGGGCGGTCGCCGCCAGCCGGATCCCGGACGGCGGGATCGCCATCAGGACGAAGCGACCTCGGCCAGGACGGCCCGGTCGGCCTGGGCGCGCTCGATCGCCCGGCGGAGGAGCTCGAGCCCCGACGGGTCGAACTCGTAGATCCATTCGCGGATCCGCTCAGGTCGCTCGAACCGTTCATCGATGCCGAGGGCGAGCGCCTCGCGGGAGAGGAGGATCATGTCGGCCTCGCGATCGACCCGCCGGATCTCGTCCTCGGTCCCGAAGGCGGCCGTCACGACCGCGATCCCGGTCGTGCCGGCGAACGCGAGCGTCTCGGCGATGTTGCCCGCACCCCGCTCGGAGGCGCACACGAGCCCGACGGTCGCGCCCGGTGGCAGTTCGCCGATCTCGTGGATGAGGTCGACGAAGCCCGGGCCCACGAGCATCGCCACGACGGGCAGTCGGCCGGCCACCAGGGCCTGCGCCTCGTCGGCGTGAAATGTCGTCGTCGCCACGAGGTCGTAGTGGAAGCGCTCGAGGCGCTCCGGCAGCTCCTCGAGGAGCGCTCCTTCGGCCTCGACCGTACCGGGGAACGCGTCCGCGATCCGTGCCGCGTCGTACGTCGCGTCAGCCTTCGTGCATTCGGCGAAGAGGACGTGGACGTGCGGCCCGGGCCGCTTCCGCTCGGTGGCGGCCGCGAATGTCGCCGAGGCGACCTCGTCGGCGGTGAAGCCGGCCTGGGCCGCCCGGCGGAGCATCTCCGCGACGAGCCCGGCCAGGGCCTCCGCGCCGCGGCGCTGCGGCGGCCGGTCCGCCACGTGCGTTCCGGCGCCGTGCCGGCTCGTCACGTAGCCGGCGTCGGCCAGCCGCTTGTAGACGGCGCGGATGGTGTTCGGGTTGACCCGCAGCGCGGCCCCGAGATCGCGGACCGGAGCGAGACGAGCGCCCGGCAGCAGCCGCCCTGAATCGATCTGGTAGGCGAGCTGCCAGTAGATCTGGGTCGAGATGGGTACGCCGCTGTCGCGCTCGACGTCGAGGGCGCTCGACGAGGCCGACGGGGGCGGGGCGGCCTGGAGCCCCGCGGCGGCCGCCGGCAGCTCGGACGGGTGGGCGAGCGGCGCGGGATCGAGGGAGTCGGGTCTTGACATAGTTCAGTGGTCCAAGTATCGTACCACTTGGCCTAGTCAACTATAGCAACAGGAGCAGACGCATGATCGGCTTGCTCGTGTTCCTGCTCATCGTCGCAGGTCTCATTTGGTTCGGTGAGGTCTCGGCGCTGTACGGCGAGGACTCCCGATACGAGGACCTCGACCAGCGCGGACCGACCCTTAACCCGGCCCAGATCTAGTCCAGGCGACATCGCGCGCGATCGATCGCCGGGATCACAGTCGAATAGCCCAGCCTGGCGGAATCTCCCGCTCCGCCGAGGCGCTTCTCGTCAGCCCGTGGTTCGCAGGCCGCGGGCTGACGGATTCCCGGCCCGATCGCGATGGGTCGTGACGTACTGATCGACCCGGACCGTGGTCCGGGCCCCGGGTGCGAGCCGGGTCGGCCAGACGAGGACGAGGGCGCTGCCCTGGTACGTCCGCTCGAAGCCGGCCTCGGAGTTCGAGATCGTCTCGATCGGGCTCCACCAGGCGGTCGCGGCCGGCTCGACCGTCGTAGCCAGCTCGAGGCCGATGTAGCGATTGCCGCTGACGACCCGGTCGATGGCGGGGTGGTCACCTTCGCTGTCGTGCGGGAACAGCGACCCGTCGATCTCGTAGTACGCGTCCGGGTTGGCCCCGCCGCCCAGCAACATGAGCGCCCATTCGATCCCCAGATCGAACGCGATCGACCGATCCGAGCGGTTCTCGACCATGACCTCGAGGCCGAGGCTGGGATCCCGCCGAAGGCCATCGAAGATGAACCGTTTCGCGACCCGGACGAGGTGGTCGCCGGCGACGGCCACGTCGCGGGTCAGCCGGATGGCAGTTTCGTCCATGGCCTCTATCACATAGGCGCCGATGTGCGCGTCTCCGAGCTCCACCGCCTCGGCTGCCGCGTACGCCGCGCGAGTCGTGCCCGGCGCGAACAGGTGGACGAGGCCGGACCGACGCTCATGGAGGTCGTAGTGGATCCGGGCGGCGAGCCCCTGCTCGGTGGTCCGGACGGATCCGTGGATCGTCGCCGGCGCCTCCGCGGGCTCGCGGGTCCCGTCCGCCGGCTCGTGGCCATGTCCCTCGGCCGGCGTCACCGGAGCCGAGGTCGATTCGTGCTCGATGAGTGACCGGTGATAGGACTCGGGCCTGCGGCGCATCACCGCGGTCAGGGCGTGGCGGACCGCCCGGATGTCCCAGCTACCGATCCCGGCGCCTTCGTTCGGATCGACGACGACGACCTGGCCGGGCGAGCGCACGAGGATCTCGTCACGACCGTCGAGGTCGGTATCGAAGGCGACGATGCCGTCGGGCGAGCCGCCCGCGGCGCGGGTCGCGGCGTCGGCCAGATCTTCCGCGGCGATGAGGTGTTCGTACGTCGCCAGGCGCATGTGGGCGATGTAGATCCCGCCGAACACGCCGTGCCAGTAGCAGTCGTTGCCCTGGCCCTGTAAGAGCTCGAGCCGGGCAGCGTCCCGATCGGGTCCCTCGGCCATGGCGGCGACCGCCGCCGAGGCCCGCAGCATCTGCTTGTGGAGGTCGTTGACCTCGCGGTACTTGACCTGGAAGGCGCGCCAGAACCCGCCCCGCAGCCAGCGCGCCTCGGGCCGGCCGGCCTCACGCGCTGCGGCCAGGGCATGCTCGAAGGCGGTTCCCTCGTCGGCCGGCAGGGCCCAGCCGCCCATCTCCGTGTAGGAGGCGGTCGGCAGGTATACCCGGCCGACGGCCGGCTCCCGGTCGAGCCACTCGCTCGGCGTGACGAGCTCGAGCCACCCGCGTTCGGCCTCGACCGCCTCGAAGAACTGGTCGACCCAGCCGGTCCGGCCGTCGGCTCCCCAGCAATGGACGTGGGTGCCGGGCCAGGAGCCGAACTTCTCCCCGTCGTCGCCCATCGTGGCCAGCCGCGGCTCCTCGGCGGCGACGGTCCGCATGTAGGCGATCGTGGCATCGACGTCGCCGAACGGGATCCGGTAGCGGAGCTCGCGATCGGTGCCGAACACCGCGAGGCGGCGGCCCTGGTCCTCGGTCATGTACGGGCCGGAGAGCCGCGACCCGTCGATCGAAGCCGCCCGGAAGTGCTCATCGTCGAGGATCGTCCAGTCGTAGCCGCCGTCGGCGAGGGTCGCCGGCAGATCCGGTTCCCAGACACGCTCGGCGAGCCAGGCACCCCGCGGTCGGCTGCCGCCGATCCGTTCCACCTCGTCGGCCATGAGTCGTAGCTGGGCGAGCCGGTCGCGGTCCGGGAGGGCCGGCAGGATCGGCTCGTAGTAGCCGCCGCCGAGGAGCTCGACGCGATCGGCTTCGGCGAGGGCCCGCAGACGGTCGAGGAACGCCCGATGCTCGGCGGCGAGCCAGTCGAGGAGGGGACCGCTGTAGTGGAGCCCGAGGCGGATCCGCGGATGGCGCTCGAGGGCCTCGAGCATCGGCTCGTAGGCGGTCCGGTAGACCTCCTCGATCACCCAGCCGAAGTTGCCGACCGGCTGGTGGTTGTGGAGGACGAGGGCGAGAGCGAGGCGTGGCGCCGTCGGTCGACCCTCCTTCCTTCTCCGATGTCGTGTCGCCGGTCGACCAGGGCGAACCGGCAGGTGTATGCTGTGGAGCGGTTTACTAAACCGGTTCGCATGAGCGATGGCCGCCGGGCTCGCCCGAGCGTCCACCGAGAGCGGCGGACCGGCCACAGGGTAGCGGAGGCGCGAGCGATGGTGGGACCGGGCGGTCGGCGGGCGACGATCGTCGACGTGGCCGCGGCGGCGGGGGTGTCGAAGACGGCGGTGTCGTTCGCCTTCAACCGGCCGGACCGGCTGGCGGCGACGACCGTGGAGCGGATCCGGGCGGCGGCCGACGAGCTCGGCTACCGGCCCGACCCCTCGGCGCGGCTGCTCGGACGGCGCCGCTCCGGGGCCGTGCCGACTCCCGCGACAGCGACGACCCAGCCGGCCCACGGCGACCGTGGCGGCACCGTCGACACGCCCGACTGGGTCCGGGACGCCGTCTTCTACGAGATCTTCCCTGATCGATTCGCCTCGAGCGAGCGGGTCGCCAAGCCGGGTCGCCTCGAGCCGTGGGATGCCTCGCCGACGGTCCACGGGTTCAAGGGCGGCGACCTCCTGGGCATCGCCGAGCGCCTGCCGGAGCTGGCCGAGCTCGGGATCACCGCGCTCTACCTGACCCCGATCTTCACCTCGGCCGCGAACCACCGCTACCACACCGACGACTACCGTTCGGTCGACCCGATGCTCGGTGGCGACGGCGCCCTGCGTGAGCTCCTCGACGGGGCGCACGGCCGGGGGATGCGGGTGATCCTCGACGGCGTCTTCAACCACTGCGGCCGCGGTTTCTGGCCGTTCCACCACATCGTCGAGAACGGTTCCGCGTCGCCGTACCGCGACTGGTTCCATCTCGACCCGGTCGTCCTGGCCGGCGAGCGGCAGCTCGATCCCTACCCGGAGCGCGGCGGCGGCTCGCCGGCTGAGCGGGCGCTCGGCTACGCCGCCTGGTGGGGCCTGCCGGCCCTGCCGAAGCTCGCCGTCGACACGCCTCCGGTCCGCGAGCACCTCCTGGCCACGGCCGAGCACTGGCTCCGCTTCGGCACCGACGGCTGGCGTCTCGACGTGCCGGCCGAGATCGACGACGCGCCGTTCTGGCGCGAGTTCCGCCGCCGCTGTCGGGCGGTCCGCGACGACGCCTACCTGGTCGGCGAGATCTGGGACGAGGCACCCGACTGGCTCCGCGGCGACCGCTTCGACGCCGTGATGAATTACCCGCTCGGGGCGGCGATCCTCGGCTTCGCCGCCGGGGGGCGGCTCGACCATGGGGTCGTCGACGCCCACGACACCTATCGGCGGACCGTCCACGGCCTCGACGGACCCACCTTCGCCGCCCGCCTCGGGCATCTCATGGCGGCCTACGACCCGGCGGTGACGGCGGTCCAGCTCAACCTCATCGGCAGCCACGATGCGCCGCGGGCCCTGACGGTCCTCGGCGGCGACCGAGCCGCGTTCCGCCTCGCCACGCTGCTCCAGGCGACCCTGCCCGGCGCGCCGTGCATCTACTACGGCGACGAGATCGGCATGGAGGGCGGCAACGACCCGGCCTGCCGCGGCGCCTTCCCGGCGGATCCTGCCGCCGGCGACCGGGACCTGCGGGCGTTCGTCCAGGCCGTCCTCGACGCCCGGCGGATGTACCCCGCCCTGAGGCGGGGGACGGTCAGGTCGATCGCCTCGACCGCGTCGAGCGTGGCCCTGCTCCGGGAAGCGGACGGTGGGCGGGCCATCGTCGTCGCCAACGTCGGGCGCCACCCTGAGGCGATCGACCTCGAGCTGCCGCGACCGTCCTGGCGTCGTCTCCGGATCCTGGACCTGCCGGGCTGGCGCTCACCCCATCTCGGGGCCGAGACCGAGGGTTCCGGGCGGATGGCGCTCACGCTGCCCGCCCAGACCGGCCTGATCCTCGTCGAGGAGCCGGCCCGAGCGGCCGCGCCGGCCACGGTGATCGCCACGGCCGCCGAGACGGCCCGGGGAGGGACGGTCAGCCGGCCTCGGTGATGGCCGGCGCCGGGCTGAGGGTCGCGATCGGGACGCCGGCCGCGGGCAGGTACGAGCGCTCCGCGTATTCGTGGAGCATCCGGGTCGTCGAGAAGCGCCAGATCGCGCTCGCCATCGATGCCCGCATCGTGGCGATCCACGCCTTCGGCAGGCCGTTCCGGTCGCGACCGTAGTAGCGCGGCACAACCTCCTCCTCGAGGATCCGGTAGAGGTCCTGGGCGTCGGACCAATCCTGGGCGCCCTCGTCGGGGCTGGTCTCCCGACCGCCGATCGCCCAGCCGTTCTCGCCGTTCCAGCCCTCGTCCCACCAGCCATCGAGGACGCTCACGTTGACGACCCCGTTGGCGGCCGCCTTCATCCCCGACGTCCCCGACGCCTCGAGCGGCCGGCGGGGGTTGTTGAGCCAGACATCGACGCCCTGGACGAGGAAGCGGGCGATCCGCATGTCGTAGTCCTCGAGGATGAAGAAGCGCCCGCGAAGCTTCGCCGAGCGCGACTGGCTGAAGATCTCCTGGATGACGCCCTGGCCGGGTCGGTCGGCCGGATGGGCCTTGCCGGCGAAGACGACCTGGACCGGCCGATCCGCATCGCGGACGAGCCGCTCGAGACGGTCCATGTCGCTGAAGATCATCCCCGCCCGCTTGTACGTCGCGAAGCGACGGGCGAAGCCGATGGTCAGGACGTCGGGCGAGAGGACGTGCTCGAGCTCCTCGAGGACCGACGGTGCCTCACCGTGACGAGCGAACTGGTTGCGGAGCCGGCCGCGGGCGAACAGGGCGAGCTCGAACTTCTGGCGCTGATGGGCCTCCCACAGCTCGGCGTCGGGGACGCGATCGAGGCGGTCCCACCAGCGGCGGTTGTCGGCCCGCCCGTCGAGGTCGTCGAGATCCGCGTCGAGATGGTGCTCGAGCAGGTCGCGGACCGGCGTCCCGAGCCAGGTCGGGATATGGACGCCGTTGGTGATGCCGAGGATCGGTCGCTCCGCGACGGCCTGCCAGGTGGAGTTGGCCGTCTCGGCATGGAGCTGGCTCACCGCGTTGGCGGTGTTCGTCAGGCGGAGGCTGAAGGCCGTCATGTCGAACTGCCGCTCGTCCCCGTCCACCCCGCGCCCGATCTCGAGGACCCGGTCGACCGGCACGCCGCCCGTCCCGGGCCGGCCGTCACCGTCCAGGAGCGGCCCGGCGACCCGGCGGACGAGGTCGACGTCGAAGCGCTCGTTGCCCGCCGAGACCGGGGTGTGGATCGTGAAGACGCTGTTCCGGCGGACCTGGGCGAAGGCGTCGTCGAGCCGGACTCCGGCAGCGACGTGCTCGCGCGTCCGCTCGGCGAGGAGGAGGGCGCTGTGGCCCTCGTTCAGGTGCCAGACCGACGGGTCGATGCGGAGGGCCCGGATCGCCCGGACCCCGCCGACGCCGAGGACGAGCTCCTGGTGAAGGCGCATCTCGCGACCGCGGACGTACAGGATGTGGGTGATCGGCCGGTCGGCATCGTCGTTCTCGGGCACATCGGTGTCGAGGAGGAGGACCGGGACGCGGCCGACCTGGACGAGCCAGACAGCGACGGTCAGCGTCCGGCCCGGTAACTCGACGCTCACCTGGAGCGGCTCGCCCTCCGGATCCTGGACCCGCAGGATCGGGTGGCGGGCCAGGTCGAAGTCGGGGTAGGCGTGCTCCTGGTGGCCGTCGGCGTCGATCGTCTGGCGGAAGTAGCCCTTGCGGTACATGAGACCGACCCCCACGAGCGGCAGGGCCATGTCGCTGGCCGACTTCATATGGTCCCCGGCGAGCACGCCGAGGCCGCCGGAGTAGATGCCGAGGCTTTCGTGGAAGCCGTACTCGGCGCAGAAGTAGGCGATGGGCCCGTCGAGGGCGGCCGCATGGCGACGCTGGAACCAGTGGTCCGATCCGTTGGCCATGTACTCGTCGAAGTCGCGGAGGACGGCCTGGTACTCGGCCATGAACGACGGGTTGTCGAGGAGATCGGCCCAGGCGACGGCGCCGGTCAGGACAGCGATCGGGTCCCGATAGCGGGCCCACGAACCGCTGTCGATGCGGCCGAAGAGGTTCTTCGCTCCGGGGTGCCAGACCCACCACAGGTTGTAGGCGAGGCGGCGAAGGCCTTCGAGCTGGGGCGGCAGGCGGAAGCTCAATCCGGGCAGCGTGGGCACGCGGACGACCGGTTCCATGACGACGGATGATACGGCCCGCGCTGGGCCCGCCGGCATCACCGCTCGGTACCATGCCGTCATGCGCGTCGCGTTCATCGCCGCCGAATGCGAGCCGTGGGCCAAGACCGGCGGCCTCGGCGACGTCGTCGATGCGCTCGCCCGGTCACTGCCGCGAGCCACGCCCGGCCCCGATGGATCGCCCGTCGAAAGCCCGGTCGACGTCTTCCTGCCGCGCTACCGGGAGGTGCCGGTCCCATCCGGGGTCCACCCGTCCATCGTCGTCGACGTGCCCGATCCGTTGGCTCGCCGCGGCACCACCGCGGTCCGTGTCCTCACCGTCGAGGGCGACGGCTATCGGCTCCGCCTCGTCGACCACCCGCCGGCCTTCGACCGTGACGGCATCTACAACCACCCCGACGATGCCTGGCGGTTCGGCATCCTCTGCCGGGCGGCCCTCGAGGCGCTGCGGGCCGACGCCGCCGCCGGCGAGCCGCCGGTCGATCTCCTCCACCTCCACGACTGGCACACCGGGCCGGCGCTGCTCGACCGGGCCGGGCGGCTGGCGGACGATCCGGTCATCGGCCGCGCCGCTGCCGTCCTGACGATCCACAACCTCGCCTATCACGGCTGGGTACCCCTTGCCGACCTCGGCCAGCTCGGCCTCGCGCCGGGCGACGGCCTCGTCGCTCCGGACGCGGCCGGCATCGACCTCCTGTGGGACGAGATCGAGCGGGCCGACCTCGTCAACACCGTGAGCCCGGGCTTCGCCGCCGAGTCGCTCACCCCCGCGCTCGGCTTCGGGCTCGACCCGACGCTGCTGGCAAAGGGCGACCGGTTCATCGGCATCCTGAACGGGCTCGACACCGCACTGTGGGATCCGTCGACCGACGCGGGCATCGCGGCGACGTTCTCGCGGGCGGATCGGAGCGGCAAGGCCGCCTGCAGAGCGGACCTCCTCGGGCGGGTGGGCTTCGATCCTCACGATCCGGCGCCGGTCCTCGGGATGATCGGCCGGCTCGATCCGCAGAAGGGCTTCGACCTCCTCGCCGCCGCCGCCCCGCGGATCATCGATGGGGGAGCGCGGATCGTCGTCCAGGCCAACGGCGACCCGGCCATCGCCGTCGCCCTCCGGCGGCTCGCGGCCCGCCGCCCGTACCAGGTGGCCTTCATCGAGCGGTTCGACCGATCGATGGCCCGCCGGATCTATGCCGGCGTCGACGCCTTCCTCATGCCGTCGCGGTTCGAGCCATGCGGGCAGGGCCAGATGATCGCCCTCCGCTACGGGACGCCGCCCATCGTCCGCTCGACCGGCGGCCTGCGCGACTCGGTCGTCGACGAGCTGACCGCCCCCGGCCGGGGCACCGGCTTCGCCTTCACGGACGCGACACCGGGGGCCCTGGCCACCGCCGTCGAGGAGGCACTCGAGCGGTTCGAGGCGCGCCGGAGCGGACCGCGCGGCTGGGACGCGGTCGTCGACCGCGGGATGGCGGTCGATTTCGACTGGGTGACCGGTTCGGCACCGCGCTACCTCGCCGCCTACCGCCGGGCGGTCGAGATCAGGCGGGCGGCCGCCAGGCGAGCGGGCCGACGGCGGTCCACCAGGGCTGCGTCCCGGGCCACCTGACCGTCGTGCGCTCCGCGCTGGCCCCAAGGTACGGTGGCCAGGGGCACCGGCCTCCACTACGGTTCCCCCCATGTCTCTGCCGGCGATCGGTGCGGGGCGGATCGTGCGCGATCCGCGTGTTGCCCTCGCCCTCAGTCTCGCCCTCGGCGCCGAGGTCCTCCTGGCGGGCATGCCCGTGGTCGTCTTCGGCGCGACGATCTCCGACACGGTCGCGGCGGCGACCGCCTCGCCCCGCGTCTTCGAGCCGAACGGCGACGGCGTCGACGATGCGACGACCCTCCACGTCGAGTTGAGCCAGCCGGCCGCTGTGTCGGTGACGATCCTCGACTACGCGGGCCATCTCGTCCGCGTCCTGTCGCCCCGGACCGCCCGGCCGCCCGGTGGGTTCGACGTGACCTGGGACGGGCGAGCCTCGGCGACCGGCAAGCGCGTCCAGGATGCCGGCTACCGCTTCCGCCTCACCGTCTCGAATGGGCTCGGCACGTTCGCCACGGACCGCTGGGTCACGAAGGCGCCCGACGCGGTCTTCCCGACCGACCCGGGCGACATCACGGTCGCCATCGACCCCGGCCACGGGGGACCGGACCCGGGTGCCGTCCGTCCGGGGCTGTACGAGAAGACGCCCAACCTCGACATCGCCCTCCGACTGCAGGCGATGCTCCTCGGCGCCGGGATCAGGGTCGTCATGACCCGGACCACCGACCGCCGGGTCAACACGAAGAACATCGACTGGACGCGCGACGGGGTCGTCGCCTACCGCGACGAACTCGCGTCGCGGATCGAGGTCGCCAACGCCGCCCGGGCCGACGTCTTCATGGTCCTCCACAACAATGGGACGCCGCCAGGCGTGGGCGGCACGGAGACGTGGTACGACTCGACGCGGTCGTTCTCGGCGACCAGCCGGATGCTGGCGACCCAGGTCCAGACCCAGCTCATCACCTATCTGCGGACACGGCGGACGTCGAGCTGGGCGCCGAAGGACCGCGGCGTCAAGGCCCAGGACTTCTACGTCCTCCGCTCCTACCAGCCGCACTTCGCGGACCGGCCGAGCCTCATGCCCGGCATCCTCGGGGAATCGCTCGCGATGGGGAACGGCCACGAACTGGCTCTCCTGCGGAGCGGTCCGGCACTCCAGACGATCGCCGAGGGGTATTACGAGGGGCTCGTCCGGTTCTTCCGCCTGCGGACATGGGGCGCCCGCTACACACTCCTGGCCGGCCCTGGGGCGTCCGCGGTCCAGGGCGCGACCGGCTCGACAGCGGTCCGCGTCACCAACACCTCGCCCCTGCCGTGGGTCGCCGGTTCCGTGAGCATGACCCTGAGTGCGGTCACCTGGGTTCCCTGGTACGACGGCTCGAACGCGACCGGGACGCGACTCGCGACGATCCCGCTGCCCGCCCTGGCGCCCGGTGCCTCGACCGACGTCGTCCTGCCGTTCACGGTCCCGGCGTTCGCATCGGTCGCGGCGACCGCCGGCAGGACGCTGCTCAAGGTCGACCTCATCAGCGGGACGAACCGTCTCGCCTCGGCCGGAGTGCCGCCGCTGCAGATGACGATGTCGATCGTGAAGGCCGGACCGACACCGGTACCGACGCCGACGCCCTCGCCGACGCCGAGCGATGAGGCCACCCCGACGCCGACGCCGACGCCGAGCGACGCGGCGACCCCGAGCGAAGTCGCGACGCCGACGCCGACGCCCTCGCCGACGCCGAGCGAGGAGGCCACGCCGACACCGACGCCCTCGCCGACGCCGAGCGACGAGGCCACCCCGAGCGCCACGCCGAGCGACAGCCCCAGCGACAGCCCCGCGGCCGAGCCCTCCTGACCGGCGCTGCGGGCTCGGACCGGCGCATCGTGCCGGCGCGAGTCGCCTAGAATCGCGCTCCGACGGCCCGCCGCGTGCCGGGCGCCTCGTGCGTCTCACGCGGCCGCGCTCGAGCCCACGGAGGATCCGATGGCCAACCAGTTCGTCGTCCAGCTGAATAACCGGCCGGGGGGTCTCGCCACGCTGTCCGAGGCGCTCGCCGCCCGTGGCGTCGACCTTCGCGCGATCGGTGGCGGCGGGATCGGCGATCTCGGCCACATCATCCTGACGACCGCCGACGACGCCACGACCAAGGCGGTCCTCGAGGAGGGTGGCTACACCTTCATCGAGGGCGAGTCGATCCTCGCCGAGGTCGACGATCGGCCCGGCGGCATGGCCACGATCGCCCGTGAGCTCGCCGACGCCGGCGTGAACATCTACGGCCACCTGTTCCTCGGTCGCTGGGGCGACCGGGCGATGTTCGCGTTCGTCGTCGACGATCCGGCGACCGCTCGCCCGATCCTCGAGCGGAAGGCGTGATCGCCGCGCGACCGACCCCGCGGTGAGCCCTGAGCTCCGACCGTCGATCGAGACTCAGGTCCGGCCGTGGGGCGCTCCGATGCGCGGCCGGTTCGAGTCGTCGTTGATCCGCAGTCAGGCGCTGACCGGCAATCCGCTCGGCGACCCATCGGACCGACCGGTCTGGATCTACCTGCCGCCGGCCTACGACCGCGAACCGGACCGGCGGTTCCCGGCGATCTACCTGATCCAGGGCATGACCGGGCAGCTCGACATGTGGGCCAACCGAAGCGCCTTCCGGCCGACGATGCTCGAGCTCGTCGACGCGCTGTTCGGCGGGCCGGACCCGGCGCCGCCGGCGATCGTCGTCTTCGTCGACTGCTGGACGAGCTATGGCGGGAGCCAGTACCTCGATTCGCCGGGGACCGGCCGCTATCACAGCTACCTGTGCGAGGAGGTCGTCGGGGCGATCGATACCGAGTATCGGACGGTGGCGGATCGCGACCATCGGGCCATCACCGGCAAGAGTAGCGGCGGCTACGGAGCGATGATCACCCCGATGCTCCGGCCGGACGTGTTCGGGGCCCTCGCGACCCACGCCGGCGATGCGCTCTTCGAAGTCTGCTACGTCCCGATGTTCGCCGAGTCCGCCAGGGCGCTGCGCGACCGATACGACGGCTCCTACGAACAATTCTGGGCCGACTTCCGCAGCCGCCCGGCGATGACCCGGCCCGACGACGCCTCGCTGATCGAGAGCTACGGCTACGCCGCCTGCTACTCAGCCGACGACGACGGCACGGTCCGCTTGCCGTTCGATACGACGACCGGCGAGCTGGTCCCGGACGTCTGGGATCGATGGCTCCGCTGGGATCCCGTCCGGGTGGCGCGGACCGACGCGGGTGTCGCCGCCCTCCGCTCGATGCGGGCGATCTGGATCGACGCGGGCTCGCGCGACGAGTACTTCCTCGACCTCGGCGCCGAGGCCTTCCGGGCTGCCTGCGTCGCCGCCGGTTCGGTCGAGCCTCGCTTCGAGCTGTTC
Source organism: uncultured Chloroflexia bacterium (assembly GCA_963745405.1). GTDB lineage: Bacteria > Chloroflexota > Limnocylindria > Limnocylindrales > CSP1-4 > C-114. The sequence goes on from CAVUWY010000002.1 coordinate 2,003,106, forward strand.
GACGCCAAGCACGGTGCCATCGAGTACCGCTACCCGCTCGCCCTTCGCCACCTGGCCGAGGCGCTCTCCGCCTGACGAGGATCGATCGCAAACGCGGCGCGGCCTCGTCCGCTCGGCTCTGGCGGGAGACCGCCTTTCCTGCCAGATCGTCACCAGGTGACCCTTAACCGACCTGCAGACGGCGGGTGGCCCGCGTGTGGGTGTGGTTCGACCGTGGCGATGCGTGGATCGGGCCGCCGAGGCTCCATCGTGCCCAGAGCCGGCCCCGCGACCGGGCAACGGTCATGGTGTGACCGTACGTCAGGAAAGCGGTCTCCTCGGGCCGATCTCATCCTGCCCTGCGTCCGCCTGGAGAGCGCTCGGCAAGGTCCGACGCGGTCGGCGACGTCGGGAGGACGGGCCGGCCGCGGATCCGCGCGGGGCGCGGGCCAACCCGGCCGCAGGAAGCCACGATGCGACGGCACCTACGGCAGCCGATCAGGCCGAGCGTTCTCACAGGGGACATAGGGCACGGTCGGTAGGGCCGACCGCCGGGCGTGCCAGCAGTGCAGCGTTCCGCGGGCCTCGACACGCACCGGCTCGTTGACACGCTGGCGGCCCGGCGGCTACGATCGGCGGACAACTGAAGAGCCTTATCAAGAGTGGCGGAGGGACCGGCCCGCAGATGCCACGACAACCTACCGGCGGCGACGTCGGCAAGGTGCCAACTCCGGGCAGGTCCAGCGCCTGCGAGATAAGGGACTCTCCCTGAGACCCTTCGCAAGCGAAGGGTCTTCTCATTTCTCCGGTCCTGACGCCCGCCCCAGCAGCGGATGCCGACTCTCGCGCCGCCCGAACCGTCAGGAGCCCGACGATGCCGACCCAGCCGACCACCCTCGCGAGCCCCGAGCTCCGCGTGGGCGGCATGGCGATGTCCGGCGCTGCGGCCTCCGAGGTCGAGCCTCGAGAGCACCCGGACCGGCCGATCGCCGACGCGTCGGTGAGGGCGCCCGGGTCGACCGTCGAGGGTCTCCGCTGCAAGAACTGCGGCCGGCGCGAGGCGCTCGGGCAGGTCTACGTATGCGGCGCCTGCTTCGGTCCCCTCGAGGTCGCCTACGACTACGCGGCGATCCGCTCGCGGCTCGACCGCGCCACCATCGAGGCCCGATCGCCGGGCATCTGGCGCTATCGGGAGCTGCTCCCCGTCGAGGCGCCGCCGGTCCGCGGGCTTGCCGTAGGCTCCTCGCCGCTCGTCGCCGCCGACCGGCTCGGCGGCGCAGTCGGCATCGACCGGCTGTGGCTGAAGGACGACACCCGGAACCCGACCCTCTCGTTCAAGGACCGGGTCGTCGCGGTGGCCACCGCCAAGGCCCTCGAGTTCGGGGCCACCACCCTGGCCTGTGCGTCGACCGGTAACCTCGCCGGGGCGACGGCAGCGGCGGCAGCAGCCGCCGGACTCAAGGCCTACGTCTTCGTGCCGGCCGACCTCGAGCCGGCGAAGATCGATCACGCCCTCTCCTACGGCGCGACGGTCGTCCCGATCGACGGCACATACGACCAGGTCAACCGCCTGTCGATGGAGGTCGCCGACGAGCTCGGCTGGGCGTTCGTCAACATCACCCTGCGGCCGTACTACGCCGAAGGCAGCAAGACGCTCGCCTTCGAGATCGCCGAGCAGCTGGGCTGGCGCCTGCCGGACGTCGTCGTCGTCCCCATCGCCTCCGGTTCGCTCTTCACCAAGGTCGCCAAGGGCTTCGACGAGCTCGTGACCGTCGGCCTTGTCGAACAGAGGACCGTCCGTTTCGTCGGCGGCCAGGCGGCGGGCTGCGCCCCGGTCGCCACGGCTTTCGCCGCGGGCTCCGATACGATCGCCCCCGTCGAGCGGCCCGACACGATCGTCCGTTCCCTGGCCATCGGCAGCCCGGCCGACGGTCGCTACGCTCTCGAGCTCGCCCGCCGGACGGGCGGCTCGATCGAGTCGATCCCCGATACCGAGACAGCGGCGGCCATCCGTTCCGTGGCGGCCCTCGAGGGGCTCTTCCCCGAGACGGCCGGCGGGGTGACGATCGCCGCGGCGGAGCGGGCCCGCGCGGCCGGCGTCATCGGACCCGACGACGAGGTCGTCGCGCTCCTCACCGGCAACGGCCTCAAGACCCCCGACGCACGGACGTTCGGGTTCGACGAGCGACCCGCCACCGCCGGATCGCCCGGCCTCGCACCGGTCATCCGGCCCAGCCTCGACGCGTTCGAGCGGTGGCTCGAGGCATGACGACGGTGCGCGTCCCCCCGGTCCTGCGGACCGCCACCGGCGGCCTCAAGCAGGTCGAGGTCGGTGGCGACACGGTCGGCGAGGCCATCGCCGGCCTGACGGCGGCGTACCCGGCGCTGGCGCCCCAGCTGCTCGACGCCCAGGGCGGGCTGAACCGGTTCGTCAACGTCTATCTCAACGACACCGACGTCCGCCACCTCGATGAGCTGGCGACCCCGGTCGGCGAGCGGGACACGCTCGTCCTCCTGCCGGCGATGGCCGGCGGCGCGACGGAGGACCGGCCGGGATCGGGACGCTTCGGGTCCGGATGCCTCGGGTCCGGTGGCGAGCCGTTCTGTCCGTGTACCGGCACCCGTGGATCGCGCGTGGACTGCGCGTGTCCGGGGCGAGCCTCGGAGGGCTGAAGCCGGCGACCGACTCGGTCGCCCGAGCGCAGGACCGAGACTCGCGAACTACCCGCAGCCGGCCCTGCTGCCCCTCGTCGCCCGTCCCTCCCTTGCGCGGCGTGCGCACCTCCCGGAGAAATCGATGACCCGTCCCATCGCCGTCCGTCTCATCGACCCGCGCGGCCACCGTTTCGGTGGCGCCCTGTCGGTCGTGCTCCTCGTCCTCGCCACGCTCCTCGACCTCCCGGTCGTCGTCGCCTTCGTCGCGGTCGCCCTGGGCGTCAGCGCCCTGTTCGGGACCCAGTACTCGATCCTCGGCAAGCCGTGGCCGACGATCCGCCGCGTCCTCAAGCTCGGCCCGCCGAAGGAGCCCGAGCCCGAATTCGGCCCGCGCTTCGCCCAGGCGCTCGGCTTCGTCGGGCTGGCCCTCGGCTTCGCGCTCCTCGTGGCCGGTGCCGAACCGCTCGGCTGGATCCCCGTGATCGCCGTGGCGGTCCTGCAGACGCTCCTCGCGGCGACCGGCTACTGCCTCGGCTGCAAGCTGTACGTCCTCCATTGGTGGGTGCCCGACCTGTTCGATCGCCTCATCGGGAGGTACTCCGCCGGGGCGGAGTAGGCCGTGCCACTCGCGTCGGCGGGCAGGCAGCGGTTCACCGATCTCACCGCCGTTGCCCGCGCCGCAAATGGCCCGCATCATATGGGCGGCACACGCCCCAGCGATGACCGGAGGAGGTGAGATGGCACGCGACGATGAGCGACTCATGCGCTCCCAGCAGGACCCGATCGTCGGAGGACTCCCGGAAGTGCCCGGGATCCTCGCCGCGATCAGGCTGACGCCCGGGCTCGGCGTCCATCTCCGAGGCCTGGCCGACGAGCTGCTCGTGAATGATTTCCCGGGCGCGACGCTGGCCCGCCCCGAGCGGGAGATGCTGGCGACAGCCGTCTCGGCGGCGAACGACTGCTTCTACTGCATGGATTCGCACGGCGCGTTCGCGACCGCGCTCCTCGAGCGGACCGGGGCGACGGACCGGGTCCCCCTCATCGATACGATCAAGCTCGGCTCGTCCGAGGGGCTGGATCCGAAGATGCAGGCCCTGCTCCACATCTCGCGGACGGTCCGGCGCGCCCCGCTCGAGCTGTGCGCCGAGGACGTCGAGGCGGCCCAGGCGGCCGGTGCGACCGACGCCGACGTCCAGCTGGCCGTCCTCATCGCCGCCGCGTTCTCGATGTACAACCGGATGGTCGACGGCTTCCGGGCGATGACGCCGCCGACCGCCGAGGCCTATCGCTCCCGCGCCGCCGAGATCGCCGAGCACGGCTACAGCGACCAGCGGGTCGTGTCGGTCCCAGGCGCTCGCGGCTGACCGGCGAAGATCGAGACGCCGGGCGACATCCGGGCGGGTATCGTTCGACCTGGATCCGCCGGGAGGCGCTGACGCACGGCCGCCCAACCAGATCGTCTGGGCCGTGTCGAGCCGATGACGGCAGCGGGCCCGACACCGTGTGGAGGGATGCGACATGGCAAGCGCTACGTTCACCAAATGGATGGTGGGAGAGGGCCCGGACATGGCTGGCGTCGTCGGCGGTGCCGCGGGCGATGGGGCGTACGCCGGGAAGGTGCTCGATTACAACCCTGGCGCGACGACCGTCATCGAGGCGAGATACCGCTTCAGCGGTTCAGCCCGCCCGTTCACGGCTCTCGTCCACGTCGAGCAGACCGGCCTCGAGGCGGTCATCTCCGGGGTCGTCACCGATGGCTGGGGCAAGGGCAACCTCGTGACCGGCAGCTACACCGAGATCAAGTGCGACCACGACGGCGTGACCACCGACTGCTGGCGGGGCGCGCTCGAGATCGCCGACTAGCCTGACGAGGGTGCCCATGGCCCGCGCGGAGGGGCCGGACGGCCCTCGCGGCGGCTCACCGGAGACCGCGACACTGGCCCATCAACTCGAAGGGAGTCGATGTGATGACCAGGGTCCTCCTCGTCCACCACGACATCGACCTTGCCGACCAGGAGGCCGACGCGCTGCGTCGGCGCGGCTACGAGGTCCAGCAGTGCATGGGACCGATCGGAGCGCAGTGCCCCGTCCTGGCCGGACATCGCTGCGAGATGGCCGAGAAGGCCGACGTCCTCGTCTATGACGCCTGGGTGACCGGCGAACCGGAAGGGGCACAGCGGCTGATCGAAGGCCTGCGGGAGACCCACCCGGACGTGCCCGTGGTGCTCATGGCGACCGGGATGGAGCCGGACTGGATCGAGCTCGCCGGCGAGCATCGGATCACGCCGCTCGTGGGGCAGCCGACGGGTGCCCGCATCGCCGACGCGATCGAAGAGGCGATCGACGCCGTCGCCGACCACTGAGCCCGACGACCGAGGGCTCGCCGTCGCGTGCGCAGGTCAGATGACCTGGGCGAGCCGCTCCGCGAGTGCCTCCGCGATCATGATCGCGATGACGTGGGGGAACCCGGAGGGCGGCTCCGGGATGATCGAAGCGTCGACGACCGCGAGCCGGTCGACGCCGTGGACTCGACCGAGCGCGTCGACGACGGCATCGCGATCCGGTGACGGTCCCATCGCGCAGGTCCCGACGACGTGGGGGATCGAATAGGCGTTCTCGACGACGCGTCGGCGCCAGCCGGCCTCGCCGTGTGGACTCGACGGCGGCGCTCCGGTGCAGAGGCCGCGGATCTCGGGACGCCGCGCGAGTTCCAGGCCGCGGCGATATCCCTCGACGAGGCGATCGACGTCGGCCGGCTCGCGCAGGCCCGGCAGCTCGATCCGTGGCGGATCAGTCGGATCGGCCGATCGGAGGCGGACCGATCCACGGGAGATCGGCCGGAGGAGGATCGGATCGAGGTAGAACGATGGATCGTCGGCGGACGGATCGCTGGTCCAGAACATAAGGTCGGCCCCGCGAGCGGGCGCCGCGGAGCTGCGGAACGTCGTGATCGAGTGCAGGATCGGGCCCTTCGTCGCCCTGCCGCTCCAGCCCGAGGGCAGGTCGACGCCCGGATGGTCGGCGAGGTTCGCGCCGACGCCGGGCAGGTCCACCTGCGGCTCGATGCCGAGCGGGCGGAGGTCGTCCGCCGGCCCGATGCCGGACCGCATGAGGATCGAGGGACTGCCGTACGTCCCGGCCGCCAGGATCACCCAGCCGGCCCGGATCCTCGTCCCGTCGACGAGCTCGACGCCGGTCGCGCGGTCGCCATCGAGCGTCACCCGCGCGACGACCGAGTCGGCCCTGATGGTGAGCTTCGGCCAGCGCCGATCGAGTGGCAGATAGGCATCGGCGGTCGTCGCTCGCACGCCGTCGCGTGAGCTCATCGGCATCCGCCCCGTGCCGATCGCATCCGGGGCGTTCAGATCCTCGACGCGCGGGTAGCCGAGCCCGTCGAAGGCAGCCAGCGCCGCGGCGTGGATCTCGGAGACCGGATGGTCGGAGTAACGGGTGATGGGGATCGGTCCGCTGTTCCCGTGCCACGGGTCGTCGCCGAACTCCGCGTCGGACTCGAGGCGCCGAAAGGCCGGCAGGACATCGTCGAAGCCCCAGCCGGCGTTGCCCCTGGCCGCCCAGGCATCGAAGTCCGCCGCCGCGCCGCGGACGCCGAAGCGCGTCAGCCACGACGTCCCGCCGAGGAGTCGGCCGCGGCGGAGTTGCCGGGTCGCCCCGGTCGCGTCGGGCTCCGACTCGAACCCCCAGTCCGGGATCGATGGCAGGTTCCAGCCGTCCCGAAGCGCCGCTGGAGTGACCTCCCGCAGGTCCGGTCCCGCCTCGAGCAGCAGGACGCGTCGCTCGCCCCACTCCGCGAATCGCCGGGCGAGCACGCAGCCGGACGCACCGCCGCCGACGATCGCGATGTCGAAGTCGTCACGTTCCATCCGGACCTCCGATGGCGCGAGCGGCCCTCAGGCGCGGCCCCTCGTGGTGGCGACATCCGCCTCGTTGCCGAAGGCGTCGGCGAGTGTCCACCACGTCGGCGCGAAGTCGTCCCGCACCAGCCGACCCCCGGCGGCGAGGGCCGCCGCGACGCGGGCTTCGCCCTGCTCTTCCGGCACCCAGACCGCGATGTGGATCGCGCCCCCGCCGTCCGGACGAGGCTCGCGCATCGTCTCGAACCAGAACGGCGCTCCACGATAGTGCGGGTCGACGAGGTCCTCGTCCGGGCTGTCGGGGCGCGGCTCGTAGCCGAGCACGGCCCGCCAGAACGGCATGACCGCCGCGATGTCGAGCGCACCGGGGATGATGAGCAGGCTCTGGACGGCGGACGGGTCGGCGGTCAGGCCCTGGTCGCGGGCCACGGCCGAGATCCGTCGGGCGAGCTCGACGTCGCGCGTGCTCGGCCCGTACCAGTCGTCGGTGACAGTCAGGAGGCGGACGGTGACGCCGTCGTGCCGCAGGTCGATATCGGGATGGTGGGGATCCAGGTCGGGCAACTCGCTGATCGCGAGGGCGAGCCGCGCCCCTTGGGCGAACGACCGCGTGCGGAAATACGCGCAGGCGCCGTCGCCGACGAGGCGCCAGTCCTCGGTGCCCTCGGCTTCGTGGAATTGTCGCGGGGTGATCCCTTCCGTCATCAGAACCTCAGTCCGGGCGGTCGAAGGGAGTATGACCGAGCGATGCCGGCCGTCGTCACCGCGAAGGCCCGGATGAGGACGGCGTCCACGTACGATGCGCGCGTGCAAGGCGACCCTGGCCGGACCGTCGACTGGCTCCTCGACTCCGACCCTGCCATCCGCTGGCAGGTGATGCGGGACCTGACGGGGGAGCCGGCGAATGTCGTCGTCGCCGAGCGCTCCAGGATCGCGACCCAGGGCTGGGGCGCCCGGCTGCTCAGGCTCCAGGCGCCGGATGGCCGGTGGGGCGGCCGGCCCTGGTCGCACGATCAGACGGACACGTTCCATACACTCGAGCTCCTGCGGCGGTTCGGCCTCGATCCCCGGAGCGAGGAAGCTCGGCGGGCGGTCGACCTCGTCCGCGCGCGCGTCACCTGGCGCGATCCCGATTTCGAGACCCCGTGGGCAGACAACCGGTTCTTCGAGGGTGAGGTCGAGCCGTGCATCAACGGCAACCTCGTCGCGACGGGCTCCTATTTCGGCCTGGACATGTCGCCGCTCGTCGACCGCCTCCTCGCCGAGCAGCTCCTCGACGGCGGCTGGAACTGCGAGGTCGAGAACGGGGCGACGGTGTCGTCGTTCGGCACGACGATCAACGTCCTGGAGGGCCTGCTCGCCTACGAGCGAGCGACCGGTGGCTCGGCCGAGGTGGCTGCGGCACGCGTTCGGGGTGAGGCGTACATGCTCGAACGCCGGCTGTTCCGTCGGAAGTCGACCGGCGAGGTGATCGACCCGGACTGGCTCCGCTTCTCGTTCCCGACCTGGTGGCACTACGACGTCCTCCGCGGGCTCGACCACCTGCGGGACGCCGGGATCGAGCCCGATGAGCGCATCGCCGAGGCGGTCGGAATCGTCGAGGCCGCCCGCGACCGCGACGGTCGGTGGCCGCTGGGGACCGTCTACCCGGGCGAAGCACATCTCCAGATGGAGGGCGGCGAGGGCGAGCCGAGCCGATGGAACACCCTCCGCGCCCTGCGCGTGCTCGACTGGTTCGCCCGGGGCGGGTGATCGAACGATCGAGCGCCGCGGCTCCGTCGCCCGGGTTCGCCGGGGTGGACCCTACGCGACGTCGCGGCCTAGACTCGACCCGCGAGGGACATGTTCGGGAGGGAGAGATGGGTGGTCGGCTCGCGTCCGTGCTGTTCCTGGCGGTCGTCACCGCCGCGTGTTCGAGCGGATCTCCCCCGATCGGTCCGGCCGACGAGCTGACACCGCCGCCCGCCGGACCGGCCGATACCGGCGACCTCTGCCGGCTCCTGACGACCGGTGATCTGCAGTCCGTGACCACGATCGCCTGGAAGGACGGCGTCCCCATGCCCGACGGGCTGCCGCCCTTCTGCCAGTGGCGCCTCGTCCCGACCGACGTCATCACCACGATGGACGCCTACGTGGACGCGAGCTTCGTGTCCGGTCCGCTCGACGACGCGACCGCGTCCTACCCCGGTGCCGACCCGATCACGATCGGTGGCAAGAACGGCAAGATCCAGGGCGGTGCGGAGACGGCACACGCCTGGCTGGATCTCGGCGGCGGGAAGATCCTCCGACTGGAGATGGCGTTCGGACCGAACCTGGGCCTGGACGATGCGGTCAAGATGGCGCCGAAGCTGGCCGAGCTCGCCCTCGGACACGTCTGACTCATCGCGTCCGGCAGCGACCCGGTCGCGGCCATCTGGAGCGCGTGCAGGCTGACGGACGGTTCCCGGCCGCCGGTAGGATGAACTGGTGACTTCCCAGCTTCGCGTGCTCATCGAGGAACCCACGAGGGGCAAGCGCTGGGTCGCCGTCGCGGCGGACTGGCCGGGTCTGGAACGGGGCGCCAAGGCGGAGGACGAGGCGGTCGAGAAGCTCGCCCATTACGTGCCGCGATACCTCCCGGTCGCGAGGCGCGTCCGGTTGGGGGCGGAGCTCGAGGCCCAGACCGACGTCGACATCATCGGCCGCTACCGGGGCGTCGGCTCGACCGACTTCTGGGGCATTTCGTTCGCGCCCTCGCCGCTCGACCGCGGGCCGTACGACGCGCCGACCTTCGACCGTCAGGTGGGGCTGCTGCGCGCGGCCTGGGCCGAGTTCGACGAGACGGTCGCCCGAGTGTCGGCGGAGCTCCGACCCGGTATCCGCGGCGGCGGCCGCTCCCGCGACGTGATCGTGCGGCATGTCCTGGCGACCGAGGGTGGCGATTTCTCGAAGCGCGTGAAGGTGCCATCCGAATGGGAGGACCTGCAGACAACGGACGAGCTCGCCCACCATCGAGACCGCTTCGTCGAGGCGATGCGCGCCTGGTACGCGGAGGGCAAGCCGCTCGGCAACTGGACGATCCCGTACCTGCTCCGCCACACGGCGTACCACGTGCTCGACCACACCTGGGAGATGCAGGACCGGGACCTGACGGAGGATGCCACCGTCGGATGACCGCTCCCGGCGTGGCCGACGGGACGGTCGTCGGCTCGTCCGCGGTGTGGTGTCAGCCCCCCGATGAAGCGGCCTCGGGGCGAGGATCCTCCGACGCCCTCAGCCCACGTTTCCGGTTTTGTCCATAGACTTGACAAAGCCCCTGTGACTGGCGCAGATTCGACTTTGTCAACTCTCTTGCCAAAGCTGCGCTCGGCCGGGGTCAAGGGTGGTTGCGTTCGAGGAGTGCCCGCCCCGATGATCGCCAGCGCGACGGTGCTGCCCGAAAAGGCGACGCACCAGCAGACGCGGACGTTCAATTCGCAGCTGGTACTGCGCGCACTCCACGATCGTAGTCCGCTCTCGCGGGCCGACCTGGCCCGCATCACCGGTCTGACGCGCACCTCGGTCGGCGACCTCGTCGGCACGCTCATGGACGACGGCCTGATCGAGGAAGTCGGTCGTGGCCACTCGAGCGGGGGCAAGTCCCCGATCCTGCTGCGAGTCGCTCCAGACGGTCGCCACCTGATCGGGCTCGACCTCGCCGAGGCGCAGTTCAGCGGTGCCGTCGTCAACCTTCGTGGCGAGATCCTCCGCTCGATCCACCTGCCCATCGAAGGATGGAGCAGCGAAGCCACCGTCGAGCTCGTCTTTCAGCTTGTCGACGCCCTGCGCGCGGATGACCGGTCGCCCCTCCTCGGCATCGGCATCGGCGCGCCCGGCGTCATCGACACGAGCACGGGGATCGTCCGCTGGTCGGTCCACCTGGACTGGGCTGAGCTCCGACTCGGGCCGCTGCTCGAGCAGCGCTACGGCGTGCCGGTCGTGGTCGCCAACGACAGTCACGCGGCCGCCCTCGCCGAGCTGACCTTCTTTCGCCGCCCGCGGCCGAACAACCTCATCGTGATCAGGGTGGGTCGCGGAGTCGGCGCCGGCATCATCATCAATGGCCAGCTCTTCCAGGGCGACGGATATGGCGCCGGCGAGTTCGGCCACGTCTCGATCGGCGGCGCCGAAGGTCCATGCCGATGCGGGCGGGAGGGCTGCCTCGAGACGATGACGAGCATGAGCGCCATGGTCGACGCGGCTGGTGCGCTCGAGCCGTCGATCACCGACGAGACCGGCCTCGTGGCCGCCTTCGGGGCCGGCGTCACCGCCATCCGCCGGATCGTCCTCGATGCCGCGCGCGAGCTCGGTCTCGCGGTGGGCTGGCTGATCGGCGTGCTCAACGTTCGCCACGTGCTGCTGGTCGGCCGGGTGGCGGACTTCGGCGACGACTGGCTCGGCGAGGTCCGGCGGTACGCCGGGTCGAGCGCACTGACACTGCTCGCCCGCGACACGCAGATCGAGTTCGGCCACGTGCACGACGACGTGGTCGCCCTGGGCGCGTCGGCGCTGCTCATGGAGCGGCAGCTGGGCCTGGGGTTAGTCCGATGATCGCTCATCCCTGCATCGGCTTGCCCGATCGAGAGGGGGTGGGCGAGCGATAACCCTATTGCGGCTCTTGCTGGACCGAATACCATGCATGGACCCAGCGGAGTCTGGGCCAACGGAGCCCACTCGATACCCCAGTCATGGCAATTCGAAGGAGGAGGAATCCATGGTCAAGACATTGAGGACAACGACCGCATTGGCGGCTGTTGTCATGCTCGTGGTCGGCGCGTGCTCGACGAGCGCGACGCCGTCGCCGAGCGCGTCCAGCGCGCCGGCCGCGACCACGCCGCCGGCTGCGTCTTCGTCTGCCGGCGCGTCAGCCGCGGCGCCGAGCGCTGCGCCTTCGGCCGCGGCAGCCGTGCCGACGGTCCCGACCGGTTACACCGAGCTGGACAAGGCACTCGGCTCGGACCAGCCCTACAAGGGCAAGACGGTTTCGATCCAGGTCCAGTGGACCCAGGGCGAACTCACAAACTTCCAGAACTCGCTGGCCGACTTCGCGAAGGCCACGGGTATCACTGTCCAGGTCGACAGTGTCCCGACCAGCCACGAGACGGTTCTGAAGAGCCGGATCGAGGGCGGGGCGCCGCCTGACATCGCTCAGCTCGCCCAGCCGACGCCTGTCCTGGCCTACGCGGCCGAGGGCAAGGTGATCGACCTGGCCACGTTCATGCCCGGCGGCAAGCTCCAGTCGGAGCATCCGGCCACGATCGGCCTGGTCAGCCAGGGCGACAAGATCTGGGGCCTCCCGTACAAGGCTGACGTCAAGTCGACGATCTGGTACCCGATCAAGGCGTTCGCTGCCGCGGGTTACACGGTGCCGAAGACGTGGACCGACCTCATCGCGTTGTCCGACAAGATCGCCGCGTCCGGCACCAACCCCTGGTGCATCAGCGCAGGCGGCCCAGGCGACGCGACCGGCTGGCAGATCACCGACTGGGTCGAGGAAGTCGTCCTCAAGACGAAGGGCCTCGCCTACTACAACGACTGGATCAGCCACAAGGTCACGTTCGAAGACCCGGGTATCAAGGACGCGTTCGACAAGTACGTCGGCAAGATCTTCTTCACCCCCAACTACGTGTACGGTGGCGCGCAGGCGATCATCAACACGGATCAGAAGACGACCATGGATCCGATGTTCAATCAGGACCTGGCGGCACCGAAGTGCTGGATGCAGAAGGTCCCCACCTGGTACGGGCCGGACTTCTTCCCGGATCAGCGGGCCAGCGGCCAGCCGTCCAAGTACGTCGTCGGTACGGACGTCGGGATCTTCCCGTTCCCGACGATCGATCCGAGCCAGGCCAACATCGAGGGCTCCGCTGACACCATGATGGTGCTCAAGGACCGGCCCGAAGTTCGCGCGACCATCGAGTTCCTCGCCACGCCGCAAGGCCTCCAGCGATGGATCGAGGCGGGCAGCGCGATCTCGACCAACACCTCCACCCCGGACTCCTGGTACGCCGGGTCCTACAAGCTGCAGGTCGCGTCGGGCATCGTCAAGACCGCTGCCGGCATCGGCTTCGATGCTTCGGATCTCATGCCCGGTGCCGTCGGCGCCGGCACGTTCTGGACCAAGTCCGTCGACTGGGTCAATAACAACGGTCAGAACACCGATGCCACGCTGAAGGCTATCGACGACAGCTGGCCCAAGTAAGTTATCGTCAGCGAACTAGCGCGGGGCGCCGACCCCCTCGGGTCGGCGCCCCGCTACTATCGGCTCGGCGCCCGCTACTGATCGAGTACCACTACTACTGATCGATAGAGGAGGGTAGGTGGCCGCAGTCCCGCGCAGCGAGAACCCACCGCTGTCGCGTTTCATCCTGCCGATCCTGGGCCTGGTCGCCCTCGGCGCGTGCGTCGGCGGGATCCTCGTCCTGATCGATCCCCACGGCGGGGCGAACCTGCTCGCCGGGATCTACGACACGCTCGGGAACAGCTCCGGGGCCCAGGCTCTGCGCAACGGCCAGGGTGACCAGGTGATCGCCAAGCTGATCCTGGCCGTCATCGCCCTCGGCGTCGGCGTCGGCGGGATCTGGCTGCTGTTCCTCGGCGTCGGCGGACTGGTCGGCACGCTCCGGCCGGACCGGCGCGATCGGATACTGCCGTGGGTGTTCGTCGGCCCCGCATTGATCCTGCTGGCCACGTACCTGCTGTACCCCGGGGTGGCGACATTCGCCCGCAGTTTCTTCGATGCCAAGGGAGCGTTCACCCTCGACAACTACGCCGTGATGACGACTCCCGACATGATCGAGATCCTGCGGAACAACGTCATCTGGCTCGTCGTGGCGACGGGTGGCAGCGTGATCCTCGGCCTCGTGTTCGCCGGCCTCTTCGATCGGATCCGCCGGGAATCGCTGGCCAAGACGCTGGTCTTCCTGCCGCTGGCGATCTCGCTGATCGGCGCATCCGTCATCTGGGGATTCATGTACGCCTGGGAGCCGGCGGGTCAGCCCCAGATCGGACTCCTGAACGCCATCATCGTCGGGTTCGGTGGGAAGGCGATTCCCTTCTTCACCTCCAACCCGCTCAACATCTTCGCCGAGATCGTGATCATGATCTGGCTCCAGACGGGCTTCGCGATGGTCGTGCTCTCGGCCGCCATCAAGGGGGTCTCGACCGAGGTCATCGAGGCGGCTCGGCTCGATGGAGCCAATGAGCGCCAGCTCTTCCTCCGGGTCATCGTGCCCCAGATCCGTGGCTCCATCGTCACGGTCGCCACGACCATCGCCATCGTCACCCTCAAGATCTTCGACATCGTGTACGTGACGACCGGCGGCCAATTCGGCGATGACGTGGTCGCCAATCGGATGTTCCACGAGATGTTCCAGTTCTTCAACGACGGCCATGCCGCGGCGATGGCGACACTGCTGTTCGTCGCCGTCCTGCCCGTCATGTACGTGAACCTCCGGAACTTCCGCAGACAGCAGGTGGAATCATGACCGCGCCCGCCCTGCCAGCCGCCCGCGCCACGGCACGCGTCTCGCCCTGGCGGCCGGCGCTCCTGCGCAGCCTGCCGGTACGGCTCTCCGTCCTGGTGATCTGCGCCCTGTGGACCATCCCCACCCTGGGTCTGCTGGTGACGTCGGTGCGCAATCCGGAGCAGATCAGCTCCACCGGCTGGTGGACGGCGCTCCTCAACCCGCTCGCGCCCGACCAGTGGACGCTTTCGAACTACAGCCAGGTCCTCAACGCCGGCGGCATGGGCCCCGCCTTCCTCAACAGCCTGATCGTGACCGTGCCGTCGACCGTCATCCCGATCACCATCGCGGCGTTCGCCGCGTATGCGTTCGCCTGGATCCCCTTCCGCGGCCGCGGCATCCTGTTCACCATCGTCGTGGGACTGCTGGTCGTGCCCATCCAGATGTCGCTGATCCCGGTCCTGAAGCTCTACAGCGGCGCGTCGCTGTACGGCACGTTCCTCGGAATCTGGCTGGCCCACACCGGCTTCGGCCTGCCGCTGGCGATCTTCCTGCTCTACAACTTCATGTCGCAGCTGCCCCGCGACCTGTTCGAATCGGCCGCCCTCGACGGGGCGTCGCACCTCCAGACGTTCATCCGGATCGTGCTCCCGCTGTCGATCCCGGCCCTCGGCGCCTTCGCCATCTTCCAGTTCCTGTGGGTCTGGAACGACCTGCTCGTCGCGCTGACGTTCCTGGGTCCGTCCAACGACCTTCGGGTCATGCCGACGGCTCTCTATGCCCTGCTCGGGAGCCGGGGTGGACAGTGGCAGCTCCTCACCGCCGGCGCGTTCGTCACCATGGCCCTGCCGCTGCTGGTCTTCCTGTTGCTCCAGCGGGCCTTCGTCAGAGGGATCCTGGCCGGCTCAGTGAAGTCGTGACGCCGGCGCCGTCCGCGTCGCCGTCGTCGGCCCCGGGTGGCCGATCGCGGAGGGACTCTACTCCCCGGCGATGAGCCGCTGATACCAGCGCGCGCTGTCCTTGGGCGTCCGGCGCTGGCTGTCGAAGTCGACGTGGACCAGGCCGAACCGCCGGCTGTAGCCGTAGCTCCACTCGTAGTTGTCGAGCAGCGACCAGGCGTGGTAACCGGTCAGCGGCACTCCTCCCTCGAGTGCCTCGGAGACCGCGGCGACGTGGCGTGCCAGGTACTCCAGCCGGCTCGCGTCGCGCACGCCACCGTCCTGGTCGACGGTATCGGGGTACGCGGCGCCGTTCTCGGTCACCACGATCTCGCGGGGCGCGTAGGTCCGATGGAGCTCGAGCAGGACGTCGCGCAGCCCGTCGGGTGCGACGTGCCAGTCCATCTGCGTCTGCTCCGAGTCCGCCACGGCGCCGATCTCCCAGTCGAAGGGGCGGTCCGACCTCGCGCTGACGGAGTCGCGCCGGTAGTAGTTCAGGCCCAGGTAATCGAGATCGCCGGCCGGTGGCTCGGCGAGGTCGACGCCCTCGAGGTGCCCGGCTGCGCGATGCGCCTCGAGTCCGAGCGCCGGGTAGCCACGGCCGAAGAGCGGATCGAGGAACCACGCGTCGCGAGCGGAGCTCCACTGCTCGGCGGCGATCCGATCCCGCTCCGAACCGGTCGCCGGCGAGACCTGGTTGACATCGATGGCCACGCCGACTCGCGGGTGGTCGACCAGTGCGCGGATCGCCCCGGCCGCGCCGGCATGGGCGCGCAGTTGGTTGTCGGCCACCCGGATCGCCGTCGGCCAGTGGCGCAAACCTGGTGCATGGATGCCGTCGGCGTGGCCGATGAAGGCGAAGACGGCCGGCTCGTTGAACGTCATCCAATCCTTGACCCGGTCGCCCAGGTTCGATGCGATCAGTGCGGCGTAGTCCGTGAACCAGTCCACGACCTGCGGGTCGGCGAAACCGCCGCGGTCCTGCAACGCCTGCGGCAGGTCCCAGTGGAACAGGTTGACCAGCGGTCTCACGCCCGCCCCGAGCAGGGAGTCGACGAGGCGCTGGTAGAAGTCGAGGCCGCGCTGGTTGACGGCACCGGTCCCCGTAGGCAGGACGCGCGGCCAGCTGACGCTGAAGCGATAGGCGCGCGCTCCCAGATCGGCCAACAGCCGTACGTCCTCCGGGAAGCGGTGGTAGTGGTCGCAGGCGACGTCGCCCGTGCTGCCATCGGCGATGGCGCCCGGCTGGCGAGCGAAGGTGTCCCAGATCGACGGTCCTCGGCCGTCCTCGGCCGCCGCACCCTCGATCTGGTAGGCGGAGGCGGCGAAGCCCCAGCCGAAGTCGGCGGGGAAGGGCCGGCCGAGACGGACCGGGTCGGTGTCGAACGTCGGCGGTGCACTCACCCGTCGATCGTATATGAGTCAGTCCGCTCCTGGCGGTCGCACCCGGGATTCCCGGGTGAATCAGCCTATCGCTACGACCGACCCGCCGCCTCGGCGGCCCTGTATCGTTCGCCGCGGTGCCTCCCTCATCCGCCGGGCGAGGGACGGTGCCTGGGTCGAAGGTGGTTGCCGTGACGCGCATCCGGGAGATCGAGCGGGTCGAGGCGACGCGTGCCCGGTGAGGCACTCCTCGTCGGGATCGCGACGATCGCCGTCGTCGTGGCCGGTTTCGCGGCGATCGCACCCGGACTGGCGGCGGACAGGGCGGGCTGGACGGCCGGCCAGCGCTTCCGCCTCCGCGGCATCGTGTCGACGAGCTTCAACGTGACGTTCGAGAGCCTGCTGCCGGCGGTGCTCTATCCCGCGCTCGACGACGCACGGATGACGCTCGTCGTCTCGAGCGCCCTGGTCTTCTTCTATGCGCTCTTCGTCATCACCGTCCGGTATCGACAGCTGGTCCAGGCGCGGGTGCCGTGGGTCCGCTGGACGCAGTTCGTCGTCGCCTCGGGGGTCACGGCGACAGCCCTGTTCGGACTGAACGCTCTCGTATTCGCGTCCCTGACCGTGTACGCGCTCGCCCTGTGCCTCCAGCTGTCCGTGGCCGCCATCAGCTTCTATTCGCTGGCCGCCAGCGCCGAGTAAGGCGTCAAGCGCTCCCCGACCAGCTAGCTCTGGTCGGCGTACTGCAATGGCGTGACCACGAAGCCGTCCGGCAGTTTCACGCCGGTCGCGTGGTTCGGGCAGTAGCCGTTCGGGTTCTTGGCCAGGTACTGCTGGTGGTAACCCTCGGCGTAGTAGAAGGGCCCTGCGTCGGCGATCTCCGTCGTGATCTGGCCGTAGCCGGAGGCCGTCAGGCTCTTCTGATACGCGTTGCGCGAGGCCTCGGCGATCGCCCGCTGATCGGCGTCGGCGACGAGGATGATCGAGCGGTACTGGGTGCCGTGGTCGTTGCCCTGGCGCATGCCCTGGGTCGGGTCGTGGTGCTCCCAGAAGACCTTGAGGAGCTCCTCGTACGAGACCTTCGCCGGGTCATAGATGACGAGGACGACCTCGGCATGGCCGGTCTTGCCGCTGCAGACCTCGCCGTAGTCGGGGTTCGGTGTGAGGCCGCCGGCGTAGCCGACCGCGGTCGACACGACGCCGGGGGTCTCCCAGAAGTCCTTCTCGTCGCCCCAGAAGCAGCCGAGTCCGAAGATCGCCGTCCGGGTCCCGTCGGGGAACGGCGGAACGATCCGCTGGCCGTTGACGAAATGAGTCTCGGGGACCGCCATCGGGGTGGCCCGACCGGGCAGTGCATCGGTTGGGTTGGGCATGGTCGCGTCGCGCTTGAAGAGGAACATGACCTGAGTGTAATCAGCAAGGGAATCGCTGCAGGCGTGCCGGGCGAGGGCGGGTCCGCGGGGACCGGGACGCCGGCCGGTCGACCACGCTACCGTGAACCGATGACCGAGACCGGTCGGCGCTACATCGACCTGAGCCACGAGATCGTCGACGGGATGACGACGCATCCGGGTATCCCGGCCCCCACCATCTCGACGTTCCTCTCGTACGAGGACTCGGCCGCCCGCTACGCCCCCGGCACCACCTTCCAGATCGGCCGGATCGACCTGGTCGCCAACACCGGCACGTACATCGACACGCCGGCCCACCGCTTCGCCGGACGGGGAGACACGGCCGATCTCGCCCTCGCTGCGATCGCCGACCTGCCCGGAGTCGTCGTCGACTGCTCAGGGGAGGATCGGGCGATCGGGCCCGATGCTTTCAAGGGCATCGAGCTCGCCGGCCTCGCTGTCCTCGTCCGCACGGATTGGGACCGCCACTGGGGGACCCCCGAGTACCTCGTCGGCCACCCGTTCCTCACCGGCGCCGCAGCGGAGCGGCTCGTCGCCGCGGGCGTGGCCGCGGTCGGGATCGACTCGCTCAACGTCGACTCGCTCGAGGACCCCGGCCGGCCCGCCCATACCGCGATCCTCGGCGCCGGGCTGCCCCTCATCGAGCACCTGACCGGCCTCGGTGGCCTCCGGACCGGAGGGTTCCGGTTCTTCGCCGTCCCGCCGCGGGTAAGGGGCATGGCGACATTCCCGGTCCGAGCCTTCGCGATCGTCGGCGAGGGCTGACGAGGCGCCAGGAAATGTTGACGGACTAGCCCAGAGCCTGCTACCTTGTACTGACAAGGTAGCAGGTAGCAGATGAACCCAGCGAAACTCAGCCAGCTCCGAAAAGGCCTCCTCGAGTTCCTGATCCTCGACATCGTGTCCTCCGGCGATGTCTACGTCGCGGACATCGTGGAGCGCCTCGGCCGCACCGACTTCGCCACCCGGGAAGGGACGTTGTATCCCCTCCTCAGCACGATGCGACGCGAGGGACTGCTCGACTACGACTGGCGCGAGTCGGCCGCCGGGCCGCCGCGCAAGTACTACCGCCTCACCGACCTCGGTCGGGATCACCTCGCGGAGTTCCGGGCCTACTGGGCCGCTCTGACATCGCTCATCGAAGAACTGGGAAGGTAACAAGATGGAAAAGACGACAGTCGTCAGCTTCACCGGAGACGACAAGCAGTACCGCTTCGACCAGGCCGCCTACGACCGGCTCGAGCGGTACCTCGATCGGGCCGGCCGCCGGCTCGCCGACGATCCGGACCGGGCGGAGGTCCTCGGCGACCTCGAGCGCTCCATCGGCGACCGGCTCTCAGCGATGCTGGGGTCCACCGACCGGCTGATCACCGCCGCGGACATCGAGGCGGTCCTCGACGAGATCGGCATGGTCGACACCGGCCGCGATCCAGGGACCGATGAGAGTGCCCCGCCACCGCGCCGTCGTCGGCTCCGCCGGATCCAGCAGGGTCAGGCGTTCGCCGGCGTGTGCAACGGCCTGGCCGACTATGCCGACATCGGCGTCGACTGGGTGCGGACCGGGTTCGTCCTCGGCTCGCTCGTCACCGGCGGTCTCCTGGCGGTGGTGTACATCGCGCTCGTGTTCATCCTGCCGGTCAGCCCGACCCGCGACTCGCCGAGCTGACGGGCGCGCACTCCGCCTGGCGGGTGCCCGTCCGGGACCAGGAGGGACTGTTGGTAGACTTGGTCCCTCGGGCGGGAGTAGCTCAGTCGGTAGAGCGTCAGCCTTCCAAGCTGAATGTCGCGAGTTCGAACCTCGTCTCCCGCTCCAACCCCTCTTTTCGTGCTCGGATCGAGCGATAGCCTGATCGTCGAGCCGATTCGCTGAATCGCCAAAACAGTGCCACAGCGACAAACTGGACAGATTCGATTTAGACTCCGCGGGCTATGCCTACCACCGCCCCGTCGGTCACGGGACCCCTCGTCGCCGACCTCCTTCCCTCATTCCGTCGTCACCTCCGGGCCGAGAATCGCTCGCCCGGGACCGAGCGTGTCTACTGCGACACGGTCAACGACTTTGATCGGTTCCTCGTCCGCAGCGGGATGCCGCGGACGGCCCGCTCCCTCCGCCGGGAGCATGTCGAGGCGTTCATCGAGGCGCGCCTGGCGACGGTCGCCCCGGCGACGGCCAACCGGGAATACCGCTCCCTACAGGCGTTCTTCAAGTGGGCCGACGGCGAGGACGAACTCGACGCCTCGCCGATGGCCCGGATGCGCCCGCCACGCGTCCCCGAGAAGCCCGTCCCGATCGTCGCCGATGACGAACTCGCGCGACTCCTCCGGGCATGCGAGGGCAAGACCTACGTCGATTTCCGGGACACCGCGATCATCCGGCTGTTCGCGTCCTCCGGCGCTCGTCTCTCCGAGATCGCGGGCCTGACCACCGACGATGTCGATTTCGATGACGAGGTAATCCGGGTCATCGGCAAGGGCAATCGGCCACGTGCCGTCCCGTTTGGGCGCAAGGCCGGACGGGCGCTCGATCGCTACCTCCGCCTCCGCGGTCGGCGGCGTGACGCTGCCCGCTCCGAACTCTGGCTCGGCCTTGCCGGGCCGATGACGCCGTCCGGGATTTACCAGGTTATCCGGGACCGCTGCCGACTGGCCGGGATCGACCACGTCAACCCCCACCGGTTCCGCCACACGTACGCCCACAAGAAGCTCGCGGGCGGCATGCAGGAGAACGACCTCATGCGTCTGACGGGCTGGCGGTCGCGGTCGATGGTGGGCCGGTATGCGGCCTCGACCGCCGATGAACGGGCGAGGGCCGCCTTTCGCAAGCTCGACGACGAGGTATGAGCGGTCATCGCAGTCCGCCTGAGAGGGACGACCGGCCCCCCGACGTCGATCCCGACAGCGACCCGCCGTACGGCAACATCGAGACGCTCATCGATCTGGACCCCACCGGGTTGGCCCACTTGCTCGACGCGGTGGCTCGGTTCAGCAATGACCAGGACCTCACCGCGGTGGTCGACACCCTTGAAGGGGCTCGACCGATCCGCACGCCGCCAGGCGTACGCCTTGGAGCCGTCCGCCCAGTCCCGCCGGACGTGGAACGCGACGACCGTCCCGGCAGCGTCACCCTCACCCACCCGACCGCCGGTCCGTCGATCGCGAACCTCAGCTCGGGCCAGTGGCACGAGCGGCCAGGCGACCCAGACCGCGACCTCGTCGAGCGATGGGCCCCCCTCATCGCCGCCAGGCTCGGGGGGCGGGGGGTGCCGTGTGCCGTGGAGGGGTGCGGGGCCGATGCTGCCGTCATGCTGACGGGGCGGGTGGCGATCTGCCGACCCCACCTCGATACCCCGGTCGGGGCGGCACTGCCCAAGCGGGGCGGGCTGCGGGCTGCCGCCGCGTCCGTCACCGCCGCGCTCGTGCGCGCCTAGGGTGCGCGGTCGGGCGGACGAGTCGGCGATGAACAAGGCGGTCTATCTTCTGGGCTCATCGAGATGAGGCCACCGATGATCCGCACTGCCGTTCTGATGATCGTTGCTCTGGTCGCCATGGCGGCCTGTGCGACTCAGTCCGGCGCACCAACGGCCACAGCGACTGCAGTCAGGTCCCCCGTGGCCTCAACCTCGCCGAACGCCACCGGATCACCGCTGCCATCCGGTGGGATCTCCGAAGCGCGGGCAATCGACCTCGCTCGTAACCACAGTTCGCTCGCGACATTCGTATCCGCATCGGCAGGTTTCTTCCGCGATCTGAACATCGACCCCCACATCGGGCCCGGTTATCCCGTCAGCGGGGATCAGACCGTGTGGGCCGTCACGTTCACGGGTGAAGAGACCATCTGTGGTCCGGACGGGACATGCTTGTCCCCGCGTCCGGGCATGACCACCGTCTATCTCGACTATCTCACCGGGGACTACCTCAGCGCCGATGGGGCAGCGCCTGCGCCTTGAGCACGTTCCTGGTACCGCTCTCCGCGACCGTCGACAGGCGTTTCTTGCCGGGTCGATGGTGCGCGCCCGGACCTAACGGCGCGAAATGGTCGAGCACGAGGCGATATTCGGCGATTTTTCAGGCACGGATGGAGCGTGGCAAGACCTGTCGGCGGAATCTCTCCCCGGGTGGCGTGGAGGCGGTGACGGCGTGACGGGGGCTGAGCGGACCCGCCGCTGGCGGGCCAGAAAAAGAGCGGAATCCGCTGATTCGACCCGAATAAACCTCCATCTCCTCGGGCCCGCCGTGATAATGCCGGGGGTCCGCGGCGGGCCCGTGGCGAGAGGCGTCGAGGCGACGATCCGGGCCCTCCGCCGGGCCGATCGCCTCGACGCCATCGACGCCGCGATCGTCGCGACTGCCCGGACCACCGGCGCTGCCCTCGACGCGGCTCCGGTCGCCTACCTGGCGGCGATCGCCCGCGTCCACCTGGCCGTCCTCGCCGTCCTCACCGGACGGGAGGCTCCGGCCAGCGACGAACTCGATCGCTTCCTCGCCTCGCTCCGGGAGGCGACGCCGGGCTAGGAGTCCTCCACGCGGAGCCGCTCGTTGACGATCGAGCGGGTGTGCCGGAGCCGACGGGCCATGACCTCGTCGCCGCGAAGCTCCGCCGACCGCGCCGCCAGGGCGAGCGCGCGATTGACCTCCTGCGTCTCGCGGACCTGCTGCAGCCGGGCAGCGGTCCGAAGGCCGAATGACTCGGCCTCCCGAGCGCCGTGCTGATGCCGGTCGAGGTAGTCGGCGACGTCGTCCGAACGGTAGCGACGATGGCCCGCCGGTCCGACCACGTGGTAGGGGATGAGATCGGGTGACCATCGCCGGAGGGCGTTCTTGTGGACTCCGATAGCGGCGGCGGCCTCGCCGATCGAGAGGTCGCCGCGGAGGTCACCGACCCGGATATGCGCCGCCACGGTTCCAGAGTGTATGTCGGCGCTGAGGCCGCGGAGCCGTGAGATTTCACGCGTAGACTCGTCGCACAGACGAGGCGCGAGCCGGTCGCCCATTCCTCGACCGGCCCGCTCGTCGCGACCTTGGACCACCACGAGGAAGGCATGAACTGTCGCAACTGCCACGAGGCCATCAAGGTCAACAAGTCCGGGAAGCTGGTCCACGAGGCGACCGGGTCGATCTACTGCCAGAACAGCGGCAAGAAAGCCGAGCGCTAGACCGAGCCGATCAAGCCGTAGACGGAGAGTGATCTTTGGGCCGTCGCCGACGTCACCGTGCGTTCTTCCTCATCGAGGGCCTTGGCGTCCCGGGTCCGTGGCGGATCGGTGTGACGACGATCCGGTCAGCAGCGTGGATGCGCGCCCACCTCGCCAGCGTCGCCGCCGCCTTTCCCGGGCACCTCCGTGACGATGTATGGAATCACGCTTTGACGGACGAGCCCGCGACGTCCGTCATCGAAGTGCCGTACGTGGGGACGTTCGCCCAGGCCACTGACGCGCTCCCTGAGCTAGTCGAGGTGGCGCGAGATGCCGTCGCCATCCTGCGACTCTTCCAGCGATCGCATTTCACGATGGACATGGAGTTTCAGGCGTTCGGGCTGCCGGATGATCGGACGAACTCCGTGTCTCACTACTGGTTGACGGATTCATCGGGCTTTAAGGCAGCGGGAACCGGCTGGGCTGGTGGCCCCGCGCCCTTCACATTTCGCCCTGGGCATCAACGCGCGTTCTATGCCGATGCTCGGTTCCGTTATCTAGGTGAGGCACTGTCAGCGCCGGACGTGTCTCGGACGGAATGGCAACGGCAGCTCCTCCGAGCGGTGCGGTCGATGCACGTCGCACAGGCGAGTCCGCGGCCATCAAGCAAGGTCATCGCCTACGCGGTGGCGCTGGAGGCGGCGTTCGGCGACGGGCCGGGTTTCAAGCGCAAGAAGGGCGATGGAAGCGAGGGGTTCCGTATCGCCCGACGGGCCGCCATGGTCAGCTGTCGAGGCGAAGGCATCCCGCGACACGGATCGGGCCGTCCTGCGTGCGACATTCTCCTAGCGACGAGTGATGACGACCTGCGGAAGCGCCTAGCCGACCACGGCGGTCGATGCTCAGCCTATGAGAACGCCAGGGGAACCACCTTCGCGCGCAACGCCGCGCTCCACGAGGCCGAGGATGGGTTCGACGAGTCGGACATCCGAATGATGCGAACGCGGACCGATGACGCGATCCTTTCGGCTATCGAGTGGGTCATCGAAGCGGGGGCCGAGAACATCGCCGACCTCGACGAGGCCATGGACTCGGTCCCGAGACCGATTTAGGCCGGATTACGGTCGTACCATTCCCTCGCGGTTAGGCATAGCCGCCGGGGCTCGCGGCCACTGGTCGCGGGCCCGCTGATTCCGAGCGACAAACTGGACAAATTCCGGGTGTGTCGCCACGCTCGCGGGCATAGCAGAGCGACACCGTGACCTTCCAAGCTGAATGTCGCGAGTTCGAATCTCGTCTCCCGCTCCAGTTCCCCTCCGCGTCGAAGACGACCTCGATCGAGGCGCGCCGAGCGCGATCCCGAACGGCGGGCGGATGCGCGGGGACTATCATCGCCGCCTCGCACCTCGGGAAGGGAGGACGACGGTGACTGACTACAACGAGCAGTTCGACAACACCGAGGCCTCGTACGACGAGACCGATGCGGAACGGCTGCGGCAGGAGGCGAAGGCCAGCCTCGACAGCGCCAAGAGCCAGTTCGACGCTGTATCGACCGACCCGCAGCGCGGTCATCCCGAGGACGCGAGCCGCCACCTGCAAGGTGGGATGGACGACCTCCAGGAGGGGATGGACGCCGGCGTCCGGGCCGACCAGCTCGACCAGGCGGCGGGCCTCCACGCCGCGTCGACGGAGACGTTCCACGAACGCGACGACGCTCGAGACGCCGCCGGGCGGGAGCACATCGCGGCCGAGGGCGCCGACATGGTCCTCGACTTCACCGACATGTCGGAGGCGGACAAGACGAAGTGGCTCGCCGAGAAGGGTGCTCGTGAAGGCGCGGCCCAGGCCCTCGACGATCGGGACGACGCGCTCACCGAGCGGGGGATCGACCAGCGCCATGAGGCGAGCCAGCTCGAGGACGAGGCTCGCTCCGGGCTGCCCGGCCACTCCTGGGAGGAAGACAAGTACCGGGGGACCCCGGGTGGACCGGCGACCGATCCGACGGCGGGGACGCCGTCCGACGACGGGACGCCGCTGGAGTAGCTCCGCCTCGCGGAGCCGTTCCCGCTCGGTCGATGGTGTCGCTGGCGGCGACGGCTACGATGCGTCCATGCACGGATCGAAGGCCGGCGACGACTCAGCCGCGGCGTCACGGCTCGCGCACGATCCCGACGCGCTCGTCGAGACGATCCGCGCCTCCGTCATCGGCGATGACGAGGCGGTCGCGGGCCCGTTCGGCGTGCGGCGGGTCACCTACGCCGACTACACGGCATCGGGCCGCTCGCTGACCTTCATCGAGGACTACATCCGCGACGCGGTCCTGCCGCTTTACGCGAACACCCACACCGAGTCGTCGGGGACCGGGCTCCAGACGACCCGCTTCCGCGAGGAGGCCCGAGAGACGATCCGCCGGTCGGTCGGCGGAAGCCCCGACCACGCCGTCATCTTCACCGGCTCGGGCTCCACATCGGCCGTCAACAAGCTCGTCCTGGCGATGGGCCTGCGCATCCCGGCCGAGCTCGACGAGCGCTACGGCCTGTCCGAGCGGATCCCCGAGGGGGAGCGGCCGGTCGTCTTCGTCGGGCCGTTCGAGCATCACAGCAACGAGCTGCCGTGGCGCGAGTCGATCGCCGACGTCGTCGTCATCCACGAGGACGCCGACGGCCACATCGATCGGGTCCACCTGGCCGAGGAGTTGCGGCGCTACGCCGACCGGCCACTCCGCATCGGCAGCTTCACCGCCGCCTCGAACGTGACCGGCATCGTCTCCGACACGTACGGCATCGCCCGCCTCCTCCACGAGCACGGGGCGCTGTCGTTCTGGGACTTCGCGGCCGCGGCGCCGTACGTCGAGATCGAGATGGACCCGCCGGGCGACCCGCTCGCCTACAAGGACGCGATCTTCATCTCGCCCCACAAGTTCATCGGCGGACCGGGCACGCCGGGCGTCCTCGTCGCCCGTCGCGAGCTGTTCCGGAACCGGGTCCCGACGCTCCCCGGCGGCGGCACGGTCGCGTACGTGAACCCGACCGAGCACGTCTACCTCGACGACATCGAGCATCGCGAGGAGGGCGGCACGCCGGCCATCGTCGAATCGATCCGGGCCGGTCTCGTGTTCGGCTCAAGGAGGCCGTCGGCGTCGAGGCCATCCGGGATCGCGAGGAGTCGTTCATCCGGCGGGCCATCGAGCGCTGGGACGCCCATCCCGACATCGAGATCCTCGGCAATCACTCCGCCGAACGGCTGTCGATCGTGAGCTTCATCATCCGCCACGACGGCCGCTACCTCCACCACAACCTCGTCGTGGCGCTGCTCAACGACCTGTTCGGCATCCAGTCGCGCGGCGGCTGCTCGTGCGCCGGTCCATACGGCCATCGCCTGCTCGGCATCGACATCGAGACCTCGCACGAGTTCGAGCGCGAGATCTCGCGCGGCTGCGAGGGCATCAAGCCCGGCTGGGTCCGGGTCAACTTCAACTACTTCATCAGCGAGACGGTCTTCGAGTTCATCCTCGACGCGGTCGAGCTCATCGCCAGCGACGGCTGGCGGCTCATGCCGCAGTACGCGCTTCGAGCCGGCGACGGGCCTGTGGCGCCATGCCGGCGTGGCGGTCGAGGCGCCGCTGTCGCTCCACGACATCCGCTACGACGAGGGCCGGATGACGTACGCGGCCCACCGCCACCGAGAGCCCGAATCGCGGCTCGCCGACTACCTGGCCGAGGCGCGCAGGCTTGTCACCGCCTCGCCGCAGCCGTTGGCCGCGGCGGTCGAGGGCTCGGCCTCACTCGCGGTCGGCCCCGACTTCGAATCGCTGCGCTGGTTCTGGCTGCCGCACGAGGTCGCGGCGCGGGTGGCCTCGGCCTAGATCTCGGAGCCGCAGGCCCTGCACTTCGTCGCCTCGACCGCGTTCGGCTCCCTGCAGAAGGGGCAGTCCTTGTGGGGCGCCTCTTCCTCCTCGCGGATGAACATCTTGCCGAGCATGAAGGCGACGAAGGCGACGATCACGAACACGATGAGCGTGTTGATGAAGGCGCCCCACAGGATCGCGACCTCGGGGACCGGCTTGCCGCTCGAGTCGATCGAGGCCGACTTGAGGACGATCTTGAGGTCGGAGAAGTCCACCCCGCCGAGGATGTAGCCGATCGGCGGCATGATGATGCCGTTGACGAGCGAGTTGACGACCGTCCCGAGGGCGGCCCCGATGATGACGCCGATGGCCAGGGCGAGTGCGTTCGACTTGACCAGGAACCCTCGGAACTCGGACAGCATTCCACTCCCTCCTGCGTGCGGCGCCTCTGTCGAGCGGATGGTGCGTCAGCGGTCCCGGCCGCCGCAACCCGGGCGCCGGCGTCGCCCGGCCTATCCCTCCGGGAGGGGCACCCCGAGGACGTTGAAGCCGCCGTCGACGTAGATGACCTCGCCCGTCACGGCCGACGAGAGGTCCGAGGCCAGGTACAGGGCGGTCTTGCCGACGTCCTCGATCGTGATGTTCGAGCGGAGCGGGGTCACCGAGGCGAAGGTGCCGTACATCGACTTGAAGCCGCTGATGCCGGCCGCGGCGAGGGTCCGGATCGGGCCCGCAGAGATGGCGTTGACCCGGATGCCGTCCGGGCCGAGGTCGGCGGCCAGGTAGCGGACCGACGCCTCGAGGGCGGCCTTGGCGACCCCCATGACGTTGTAGTTGGCAACGACCTTCTCGGCGCCGTAGTAGCTGAGCGTCATCACGCTCGAACCGGGGTGGAGGAGCGGTCGCGCCTCCCGGACGAGGGCGACGAGCGAGTAGGCGGAGACGTCGAGGGCGAGGGTGAAGCCATCGCGCGACGTGTCGACGAACGCGCCTTCGAGGTCCTCCCGCTTGGCGAAGGCGAGAGCGTGGACGAGGATGTCGAGGTCGCCATGGGCGTCGCGCCAGCGGTCGAAGACCCGCTTGACCTGCTCGTCCGACTGGACGTCGCACGGCTCGACGAAAGTCGACCCGAGACGCTCGGCGAGCGGGCGGACCCGCCGGTCGATGAGGCTCTCGACCGACGAGAAGCCGATCGATGCCCCTTCGGCGTGGAGGGCCTGGGCGATGCCCCAGGCGATCGAGTGGTCGTTCGCCACGCCGAAGATGAGGGCCTTCCGGCCGTCGAGCATGCCCATCGGGGGAGGCCTCCTCTCGTCTCCGTCTCGTGGGGCAGGATAGCGTCCGGCCGACCCCGGCCGTCGGCCGCGTCAGGGCCCTCCGGGGGTCGGGTCATGACCTCGACGGTACCTTCGTCCGGTGCATCGAAGCGTCGCGGGGTGACATCAAGGGCATGCGCAGGAGCGCGCGGCGCGGTACGCTGCCCCTACTGATGTCGACCGTCATGTCGTCCGTCGCCGCACCGCCCGGTGGGGATCGATGAGCCCGCTTTCGCCGCGAAAGGCCGCCCAGGCCGCCCCGCAACAGGAGCGCCGAGCCGCGCCCCGCCCGGCACCGCGTCGTCCCGCGACGCCGGCCGCCCCGGCGACCCGTCCGTCGCCCGGAGCGCTCGCGGGCGTCCGCGGTCTGCTGCTCGACCTCGATGGCGTCCTCATCCTCCAGGGCGCGGCCATCGCCGGCGCGCCGGAGGCGATCGCCGAGCTGGATCGGCGGGGCCTGCCGTATCGCGTCGTCACCAACACGTCGCTCGTGAGCCGCACCTCGCTGTCCTCGTGGTGCATGCGGGTCGGCCTGCGGATCCCGCCGGGTCGGATCATGTCGGCGCTCTCGGCGAGCGCGGCGTACACCGCCCGGGCCTACCCCGACCGGCCGATCTTCGTCATCGCCTCGGACGACGCCCGGACCGAGTTCGCCGGCCAGCACCTCCTCACCGCGGCCGAGGCCGACGCGAAGCGGGCCGAGGCCGCCGCGGTCGTGATCGGCGACTCGCCCGAGGAAGCCACCTACGCCAACCTCAACCGGGCGTTCCGCCTCATCCGCGGCGGCGCCCAGCTCATCGGCATGCACAAGAACCGCTGGTGGCTGACGCCGGCCGGCCCGACCCTCGACTCCGGCGCATTCGTGGCCGGCCTCGAGTTCGCCGCCTCGGTCAACGCCCTCGTCCTCGGCAAGCCGTCGCCGGCCTTCTTCCGGGAAGCGGCTGCGGCGCTGCGGGCCGAGGTCGGTGCGACGGGCAAGCCGGTCCGCAGCAGCGGCCGGGCTGATCTGGCGATGGTCGGCGACGACCTGTGGACCGATGTCCTCGCCGCCCAGCGGCTGGGGCTCCGCGGCGTGTTCGTCCTATCCGGCAAGCACGGTGAGGAGGACCTCGCCAGGGCGGCCCAGGCCGGCCGTGGCGGCGGCGTCCCCGACCTTGTGGCGGCTTCCATGACCGAGGTCGTCGCCGCGCTAGACTAGGGTCGACGACCCTCGGAGCCGCCCGCGATCGACCGACCGGCACGGACCGGTCCGACCCACCGGCGAGGTCCGGCTCACGCGCCTCCGACGCACCGCAGGAGCACGCCGATGACGACCGACGCCGCGCCGCGTCTCAAGATCACCTACGCCACGCTTCGCAACGACAACGACCAGCTCCACGCCCAGTTCGAGGCAGGGCTCGAGACCGTCCGTCGTTCGCTCCTCGGCGGGCATCACCGCAACTTCGTGGGCGGCGCCGAGCGCGATGGCGACGGCACGTTCGAGAAGCGCTCGCCGATCGACCGCTCGGTCATGGGCACGTTCGCGAAGGGGACGCGTGAGGACGTCCGGGACGCGGTCGCGGCGGCCCGCGATGCCTTCCCGGCCTGGAGCCGTCGCCCCTGGCAGGAGCGAGTTGCGCTCCTCCGCAAGGTCGCCGACGCGATAAGCGAGCGGCAGATGGAGTTCAGCGCCCTGCTCTCGATGGAGGTCGGCAAGAACCGCCTCGAGGCGCTCGGCGACGTCGAGGAGACGGCCGATCTCATCCGCTGGTCGTGCGACATGATGGAACGCAACCACGGCTTCGACGACGTGATGGGCAACCTCGGCGACGAGACGGTCCATACCCGCTCGGTCCTGCGGCCGTACGGGGTCTGGGGCGTCATCAGCCCCTTCAACTTCCCCTTCGCCCTGTCCGGCGGCCCGGCCGGCGGCGCGCTCGTGGCCGGCAACACGGTCGTCTACAAGCCCTCCTCCGACGCCCCCATCTCCGGCCAGTGCCTCCTCCAGGCGATGCGGGCGGCCGGCATCCCCGACGGCGTCTTCAACCTCGTGGCCGGTCCGGGCGAGACCGTCGGTGCCGAGATCCAGGAGAACGAGGGAGTCGACGGGGTGATCTTCACCGGCTCGTTCGAGGTCGGCTGGCACCTCTACAAGAACTTCGCCAAGCGCTACCCGAAGCCGGTCATCGTCGAGATGGGCGGCAAGAACCCGGCGATCGTCTCCCGGCATGCCGACCTCGACGAGGCGGCCGAGGGCGTGATGCGCTCGGCATTCGGCTTCTCCGGCCAGAAGTGCTCGGCCAACAGCCGGGTCTACGTCGAGCGGCCCGTCCTCGCCGAGTTCACCCGCCGGCTCGTCGAGAAGACCGAGGCGATCACCATCGGGGACCCGGTCGACCGGAAGAACTGGCTCGG
The DNA here is from genome assembly GCA_963745405.1 of uncultured Chloroflexia bacterium. Classification (GTDB taxonomy): domain Bacteria; phylum Chloroflexota; class Limnocylindria; order Limnocylindrales; family CSP1-4; genus C-114. The sequence continues at coordinate 2,033,518 of CAVUWY010000002.1, forward strand.
CCCGGTCATCAACGAGCGGGCGACCGAGCGCTACGACAGCGCGGTCGCCGAGGCGCGACGCGACGGGCGCGTCCTCATCGGCGGCGAACGGGTGACCGAAGACGGCCTCGATGCTGGGTACTTCGTGGCCCCGACGGTGGTCGGCGACCTGCCGACGGACCACCGCCTGTTCCGCGACGAGCTGTTCGTCCCGTTCACCGCGGTCGCCGCGGTCGATTCGATCGAGGAGGCGCTCCGCCTCTCCAACGCCGTCGACCTCGGCCTGACGGCCGGGTTCTACTCCGAGGACAAGGCCGAGTGCGATCGGTTCCTCGACGGGATCGAGGCCGGCGTCGTCTATGTGAACCGGCGGGCCGGCGCCACGACCGGCGCCTGGCCGGGCATCCAGCCGTTCGGCGGCTGGAAGGGCTCGACGGCGACCGGCAAGGCCGGCGGCGGCTTCTATTACGTCCAGCAGTTCATGCGCGAGCAGAGCCAGACCGTCGTCGACTGACCGGTCCGCCCGCGGGCGGCGTACGGGCGCGACCTACAGGTCGACCGGCGACCCCGTCTCGGCCGAGCGGAGGAGCGCCTCGAGGGCGCGCGCCTGACCGAGCGCATCGGCCCGGCCGAGGAGTGGCGGCTCGCCGCTCCGGATCGCCCGGCTCACGTCCTCGACTTCGAGCTGGTACGGGTCGGCGATCTCGAGGGCCGTCTCGACTCCGTCGCGGATCAGCGTCGCCGGGTCCGACTGCCAGGGATCGGTGAGCACGAACGAGCCCGTCGTCCCGATCGGCTCGAGGCCGCGATGGTCGGAGCGGAAGCCGCAGCTGAACTCGGCGAGCGTGCCGCTCGGGAAGTGGAGGACGCCGGTGAAGCGGACGTCGACACCGGTCGGGCCCATGTCGGCGAAGCCGAACACGCGGTCCGGCTCCTCGCCGGCGACCACCCGGGCTCCGCTCACGCAATAACACCCGACGTCGAGGAGCGCGCTGCCGTCGACCTCCGGATCGAGGCGGACGTCCGAACGGGGATCGGAGAGGTCGTCCATCGCCCACGAGAACGAGGTCCGGATCGTGTGGACGGTCCCGATCTCCGCCAGCAGGGAGCGGAGGACCGCCACCTGCGGATGATGCCGCCACATGAACCCCTCGGACAGGACGAGCCCCGCCGCGTCGGCCGCGTCGAACGCCTCGACGACCTCGGCCGGATGGCGGGTGTACGGCTTCTCGACAAGGACGTGCTTGCCGGCCGCGAGCGCCTGCATCGTGAGCGGGTGGTGGAGCGAGTTCGGGGTCGCGATGTAGACCGCCTCGACCGCCGGGTCGGCGAGGAGCTCCTCGTACGAGCCGTGAGCGGTCGGGATGGCGTTGGCCGCCGCGTAGGCCTCGGCCTTCGCCCGGTCGCGGCTGCCGACCGCGACGACCTCGACGGCGGCCGACTTCCGCGCCCCGGCGAGCAGCTTCTTCGTGATGTTCGCGGTCGAGAGGATCCCCCAGCGGACAGGCTCGCGGCTCGGCTCGTGGGTCATGCCTGCCACTCTAGATGCTGGCGCCGGGCACCGTCACCATCGGTTCGAGCCCCTGCTCGACTGGGTCGAGTGCTCCCCGGGCGGCCAGGGTTCGATAGAGCTCGACCGTCCGGCGGACCGCCTCGCCGAGCGGGGTGACCGGGACCGGGCCGATCGCCGCCAGCTCCTCGTCGGCGATCTCCTCGGGGAACGGCAGGCCGGGCTCGACGAAGTCGATCGTCGCTCCGGCGCCCGGCACCGCCGCGTCGATCGCGTCGATGAAGTCGCGGACGTGGGCGAGGCTGCCGCCGAGGTTGAAGGTCCGGGCGCCCTCGAGCGAGGAGCGGCCGGCGAGGATGAGGGTCCGGGCTACGTCCTCGGCGTACTGGAAGACCATCCGCCCGCCGAAGCTGATCGTGTACGGCCGGCCGACGACGGCGGCGACGATGGCCTTGGTCGGCGTGCTCGTCAGGCCCTGGTCCCGGCCCGGCCCGAAGACCGTCATCGGCCGCAGCCCGATGCTCGACAGTCCGTTCTCGAGCCAGTAGACCGCGGCCGTCCCCTCGTTCGCCTGCTTGTAGACCCCGTAGTGGTTCACCGGGTGGGCCGTCGCCGTCGCCTCGAGGCGATGGGTCGACGGATCGGCGTCAGCGGCATCGAACATCCCGATCGAGCCCGTGTAGACGAGGTGGCCGATGCGGTCCGCCCGGCGACGGACCGCCTCGAAGACGTTGACCGTGCCGAGCACGTTGACCCGGGCACCGAGTGGCGGGTCGGCCCGGCAGAACGGCACCTGGAGCGCCGCGAGGTGGATGACGTTCGTGATCGCGTGCTCGTCGAGCGCTCGCTCGATCGAGTCGAGGTCGGTGATGTCGCCGCGGACGACGATCACCGAGGCAAGCTCCTCGTCGGTCGCGATCTGGCGGAGCCGCCGGGTGTCCGTCGCGAGGTCGAAGGCGACGACGGGCACGCCCTCGCGGGCGAGGGTCCGTACGGTCCAGGCGCCGATGCAACCGAGCGCGCCGGTGACGAGGAATTGCTCCCCGCTCGCGTCTCTCGGCTGCGTCATCCGATCCTGCCCTCGTGTTCAGTAGGCTGGCGGTCGGTCTACGGACTGAACGTTATCGGCAGGATAGACGAGACGTCAACCCGACCCCCTCAGGCCGTCGTGTCGACGCGCGTGGCAGCGAGCGGGTTCGACAGCATGGCGGCGAGCCGCTGCAGGTCGGCCACGAGCTCGGCCCGCCGTTCCTCGGTGGCCCGTGCCTTGAGGAGGGTCACGCTCGCCCCGTAGATGCCCTCACCCGAGCCACGCCGCGGGATGGCGATCCCATAGCAGACGACCCCTTCGGATGCCTCCTCGTCGTCGATGGCGAAGCCCCGGGCGCGGACGCCCTCGAGGTCGGCGAGGAGCTCGGGAACCGTGCGATGCGAATGGCGCGTCATCGTCGGCAGCCAGTGGACGCCACGGAGCCGGCCGGCGACCTCGTCGGGTTCGAGCGCGGCGAGGGCGGCCTTGCCGAGGGCGGTGCAGGTGGCCGGCAATCGGCGGCCGATCTCCGAGGCGAGGCGGATCGGCTGTCGCCCGTCGTGGCGGGCGATGTACGTGACCTCGAGGCCGTCGAGGACGGCGAGCTGCATCGTCTCGTCGGAGGCGGTGACCAGGTGCTCGCACGCCTCGTAGAACTCCTGGACCTGATCGACCGCGGCGAGGTACGCCCCGCCGAGCTCGGCGAGCCGGCGTCCGAGGGCGAAGCCGAGCCCGACGCGACGAAGGAGGCCCGCCTCGACGAGCGCGGCGCAGATGTTGGCGATCGAGGATTTCGGCAGCCCGAGCCGACGTGAAAGCTCGCTCGTTCCGAGGGGCTCAGTCGCGTCGACTGCGAGGAGATCGAGGATCGCCGCCGCCCTGGTCACGGCCGGCGCGAGCGATCCGCCGCCATCGGCTGCCGGCCCGGCGCCGTCGCCGCTCGGGTCCGTCCCATCGCCGTCGACGACCGGTGTTCGGACGGGGAAGGATCGACCACTCATGCCGCCGTGAACCTCCCCGCGCGTGCACTGACCCCAGGCCGAACCGTGCCCTGGGCCTCGAGCCGATCGCCGTCCGTCCTCAGCATACGGGAGCGACCTCCATCCTGATGCGACCGTCTTGACACCAGTTCGATACTGTTCAGCATACCGCGCATCGTCCAGTCCATTGGACAAGCCCAGCAGGAACCGAGGAGGAGCCGAGAGGGCCCGACGACACCCACGACGCCGGGACGGGCGTCGAGCACCGAATCAGGCGGCGGGTTCGTTCCGGCCGCCGATGGGAGCGGCGAGGACCGCCCCCACGAGGGAGTGCCCAGGGAGAAGGAGGAAGCATGCGCCACGGATCCCTACTGGCCTGGTCGGTCAGACTTTCGGTGGTCGCACTGATCGCGACCGCCTGTGGAGGGTCGGCGACACCGGCTCCGAGCGGAGCGGCACCCAGTGCAGCGGCACCCAGCCAAGCGGCATCCAGCGGGGCGGCACCCAGTGCGGCGGCCGAGGACTTCACCGGTGTCAGCGTCAACGTCCTCACCTTCACCGGTCCGCAGATCGCCGAGCCGCTCCAGCGCCACGCGCCGGAGTTCAACAAGCTGACCGGGGCGAAGGTCTCTGTCGTGACGGTCCCGTTCAGCGACCTGTACACGAAGATCCTCACCGACGTCTCGACCGGCACGAACAGCTACCAGGCGTTCGTCTTCGATCCGCAGTGGATGGGCGACTTCGTCGGGCCCGGCTACCTGGCCGACCTGTCGGACAAGGTCAAGAACGACCCGACCATCCAGTGGAACGACGTCGGCCCGTTCTTCCGCGATTTCAGTGCGTCGTACCAGGGCAAGACGTACGCGATCCCCCTCGACGGCGACTTCCACATGGTCTACTACCGGACCGACCTGCTGGCCAAGGACGGTCTCAAGCCGCCCGCCACATGGGACGACTACCTGACCATCGCGGCCAAGTACAACAAGCAGGACCTCAACGGCGACGGCACGCCGGACTACGGCTCGTGCATCTCGAAGAAGCGCAACTCGCAGGCGTACTGGTTCATCACCTCGATCGCCGGTGGCTTCATCCAGAGCAAGGGCACCAACCAGGGCGCCTTCTTCAGCACGGACGACATGAAGCCGCTCATCCAGAACGACGCGTTCGCAGCGGCACTCGACATCTACAAGAAGACGGGCGACTACGGCCCGCCGGATGAGCTCAACGACGACGTCGGGGCGACCCGCGGCCTGTTCACCTCGGGGCGCTGCGCCCTGTCCATGGACTGGGGCGACATCGGGACCCTGGCCATCGATCCGAAGACCTCGAAGGTCCAGGACAAGGTCGGGGCGGTCATCCTGCCCGGCTCGAAGAGCGTCCTCGACCGGTCGACCGGCAAGCTCGTGCCGTGCGACACGACCGTCTGCCCGTACGCGGTCGACGGCATCAACCACGCCCCGTTCGCCTCCTTCGGCGGCTGGTCGGGCGCGGTCAACGGCAAGATCGACGCGAAGGTCCAGGACGCGGCATACGCGTTCCTCGCCTACGTCAGCGCGCCCGCCCAGTCGAACGTCGACGTGACGATCGGGGCGACCGGCTTCAATCCGTACCGCACGTCACAGTTCACGGACACGAGTGCGTGGCTGAAGGCGGGCATGAGCGAGCAGGCCGCGAAGGACTATCTTGGAGCCATCCAGGCGAGTCTTCAGAGCCCCAACATGATCCTCGACATGCGGATCCCGAAGACCCAGCAATACCAGCAGGTCGTGCTCGACCAGGCGGTGTCCCAGTTCCTGGCCGGCGAGATCGATCGCGATACCGCGATGAAGCAGATCAACGACGGCTGGGAGGAGATCACCAACACCGAGGGTCGCGACAAGCAGCTCGCGGCCTACAAGGCGAGTCTTGGCGTCCAACGCTGACCCCCTGACTCAGGATCGGCGAGGCCCGGCCCCCCTCGAGGGGTCGGGCCTCGGCATGACTCCCGCCGGGCAGCGTGTCCGGCCGACCGTTCGTCGACCGGGCGGCGCACTGGCGCCGAGGAACGTGTTCCTCTGGCCGTCGCTGCTCGTGATCCTCGCCCTGTCGATCTTCCCCCTCGTCATCTCCCTGTACCTGTCGCTGTCCCGCCTCGAGTTCACCCCGGACGGCATCGACATCTCGTTCCTCGGGATCAACAACTACCAGACGCTCCTGTTCGGCAGCGAGCAGTCCCATCTCATCGGCGTGATGAAGACGCCGTCGCTCCTCGGCTGGACGATCTTCGTCGTCGGGACGGGTCTCCTCGCCTGGGCGTTCGCTCTGGCCATCCGCGGTGGGGTGGGCCTCCTCGGGCTCGTCTTCCGGGCCCTCGGCGGCCTGTTCGGGGTCGGTCTGCTGTGGCTTCTCGTCGCCACGACGTTCAGCCCGGGCGGCCGGCCGGGGACCTTGTTCGTCACCCTGTCCTACGTCTTCGTCGGCCTGACGATCCAGTACGCCCTGGGCCTCGGGCTCGCCCTCCTCGTGACCCAGCGCTTGCCCGGCCGCCGGTTCTTCCGGGTCGTCTTCCTCATCCCGATGATGATCACGCCGGTCGGCGTCGCCTACATGTTCCTCATGCTGTCGGACACCGGGAAGGGGCCGTTCGTGCCGATCTTCGATGCCATCGGCGGCCAGGACTGGACGTGGGTCAACGATCCGTGGCTGGCCCGGATCGCGGTGATGATCGGCGACATCTGGCAATGGACGCCGTTCATGTTCATCGTCCTCCTCGCTGCGCTCGAGGGGCAGGACGTCGAGGTCGGCGAGGCGGCGCTCGTCGATGGGGCGAACCGCCGCCAGGTCTTCAGCCACATCACCTGGCCGGCACTCCTGCCGGTCACGACGACCGTCATCCTCATCCGGATGATCGAGGCGTTCAAGATCATCGACCTGCCGAACATCCTCACCAACGGTGGGCCCGGCACCGCCACCGAGTCGCTGACCCTTCAGTCGTACTTCGACTGGCGGACCCTCAACCTCGGCAGATCGGCGGCGCTCGCCTACATCCTCCTGATCGTCGTGACGATCTTCTCGGTCGCCTACGTGACACTCGTCCGGCGGCGGGTGACGGTCCACGAATGAGGGCAGCCCGATGACCATCGTCCCGGGTCGCCGATCCCCACGGCGCCGGTCGCCGCTCGCGATCAGCCGACGGGCGAGGGTGGTGTCGTACGCCCTGCTCGGGATCTGGACCTTCGTCGTCCTGTTCCCGCTGTACTGGCTCGTCGTCACCTCGCTGAAGCTGCCGATCCAGGTCGACAGCGGGCCCGTCTACATCCCGTTCGTCGACTTCCAGCCGACCCTGGACAACTGGCGCTACATCCTCGTCGACCTCCAGAGCGACACCGTCCGCCCGTACGTGAACACGCTCATCGTCGGGCTGACGAGCTCGCTCATCGCCCTCATCCTCGGGTCGGCCGCGGCCTATGCGCTCGTCCGCTTCCGCTATGCCCCGCGGACCGGCGTCGTCGGGTTGTTCATCGGCTGCCTGCTGTACGTCGTGATCGCGACGATCATCGGCGCACCGTTCGTGCTGGCTATCGTGTCGGGCATCGCGATCTTCGCGATCCTGTACCAGACGATCGGGCGGCGCTTCTCCGGGTCGCTCGGCAACAGCAACGTCGCCTTCTGGCTCATCTCCCAGCGGATGCTGCCGCCGGTGGCCGTCGTCATCCCGATCTACGTGCTGTTCCAGCGCCTCGGCATGCTCGACACGCTCCAGGCGCTGATCATCACGTACGTCGCGGTCAACCTGCCGATCGTCGTCTGGCTGATGCGCGACTATTTCTCGACGATTCCGGTCGAGCTCGAGGAGTCGGCGGCCGTCGACGGCGCTTCGCCGTACCGCGTCTTCCGTTCGATCGTCCTGCCGATCGCCGTGCCCGGCCTCGTCGCGACGTTCCTCTTCATCCTCGTCTTCGCCTGGAACGAGTACCTCCTGGCCCTCTTCCTCTCGTCGGCGAACGCCCAGACGATGCCGCTCACGGTGGCGGCCCAGAACGCGACCCGGGGACCGCAGTGGTGGTACATGTCCGTCCTGATCCTCATCATGATCGTGCCGGTGATCGCGGTGGCGGTCGCGCTCGAACGCTTCATCTCGCGGGGTCTGCTCGTGGGCGCGGTCAAGGGCTGATCCCGGCCGCCGATCTGCGGCGCTCGGCTATACTCCCGGTCGAATATCCAGCCTGCATAAAACGTATCCGCTCGCGCGCCGGCGCCCGTCCTCCAGCCACCATCGACCGTGAGGTTCCCCGTGACATCGGCTGCTCCCCGCTCCGCCCAGCCCCGCACGGTCCCCGACATCGTGACCGAGCTGCCCGGACCGAAGGCCCGGGCCCATATCGCGTTCGATGAGGCGTGGACGTCACCGAGCCTGCCGCGGGCCTACCCGATCGTGCCGGTCCGCGGGCAGGGCCTGACCGTCGAGGACATCGACGGCAACCTGTTCCTCGACTTCGCCGCCGGGATCGCGGTGAACTCGACCGGCCACGCCCATCCGGCGGTGGTCGAGCGGATCCAGCGCCAGGCGGAGTCGCTCATCCACTTCAGCGCTTCGGACTTCTACCTGCCGATCTACGCCGAGGCGTGCAGCGAGATCGCCCGGATCGCGCCGATCGACGGGCCGGTCCGGGCCTACCTCGGCAACAGCGGCACCGAGGTCGTCGAGGCGTCCCTCAAGCTCGCCCGGTACGCCACGAGGCGCCAGTACATCGTCGCCTTCCTCGGCGCCTTCCACGGCCGGACCTACGGCAGCGTCTCGCTGACCGCTTCGAAGTCGAAGTACCACGCGGGCTTCGGGCCGCTCCTGCCGGGCATCTATCACGCGCCGTTCGGGCATGTCGCCGACCTCGCCTGGTTCGACGAGGTCCTCTTCGACAAGCTCATCCCGGCCAACGAGGTCGCGGCCATCGTCGTCGAGCCGATCCAGGGCGAGGGCGGCTACATCGTCCCCGAGGACGGCTTCCTGGAGGGCCTCCGCGAGATCTGCGACCGCCACGGGATCCTCCTCATCGCCGACGAGATCCAGTCGGGCGCCGGGCGGACCGGCCGGATGTGGGCGGTCGACCACTGGGGCGTGAAGCCCGACATCCTGCTCACCGCGAAGGGGATCGCATCGGGCATGCCCCTCGGGGCGATGGTCGCCCGGGCCGACGTCATGGAGGCGTGGGGTCCCGGGGCCCACGGCTCGACCTACGGCGGCAACCCGCTCGCCTGCGCGGCGGCGCTCGAGACGATCGGCCTCCTCGAAGGCGGCCTCGTTGCCGCTGCCGAGATCCGCGGTGGCCAGGCGATGGCCGGCCTCGCCCCGCTCGTCTCGCGGTTCCCCGAGGTCGTCCGCGAGGTCCGTGGCAAGGGCCTCATGATCGGCATCGAGTTCGACACCGCCGAGCGGGCGGAGGCGGTCCAGATGGCCGCCTTCCAGCGCGGGTTGCTCGTCCTCGAATGCGGCAAGTCGAGCGTCCGGATGTGCCCCGCCCTGACGGTCAGCATCGGCGAGATGGAGACAGCGCTGCGGATCTTCACCGAGTCCGTCGCGGAGGTGGCGGCCGAGGCGTGACCGCGAAGGTCGCCTCGATGCGCGACGCGGTCGCGGACCTCGTCCGGGACGGCGACACGGTGGCGATCGAGGGCTTCACCCATCTCATCAGCTTCGCGGCCGGTCACGAGATCATCCGCCAGCGCAAGCGCGACCTGACCCTGGCCCGACTGACACCTGATCTCATCTACGACCAGATGATCGCCGGCGGGGTCGCCCGCAAGCTCATCTTCTCGTGGCTCGGCAACCCCGGCGTGGGCGGGCTGGGAGCGATCCGGCGACGGATCGAGGACGCGGACCCGGCCCCCCTCGAGGTCGAGGAGTACAGCCACTTCGGGATGGTCGGGCGGTACACGGCGGGCGCCACGAACCTGCCCTTCTACCCGCTCCGAAGCTACTTCGAGACCGATCTGCCGGCCGCCAACCCGCTCATCCGGCCGATCGAATCGCCGTACGGCGACGGCACGGTCTACGCGGTCCCGCCGCTCCGCCCCGACGTGACCATCGTTCATGCCCAGCGGGCCGATGCGGCCGGCAACACCCAGGTGTGGGGCCTGCTCGGCTGTCAGAAGGAGGCCGCCTTCGCCGCCGACCGGCTCATCGTCGTCGTCGAGGAACTCGTCGACGAGGCGGTCATCCGGGCCGACCCGAACCGGACGATCATCCCCGGCTTGATCGTCGACGCCGTCGTCGTCGAGCCGTACGGCGCCCATCCCTCGTACGTCCAGGGCGCCTACGACCGCGACAACCGCTTCTATCGCGATTGGGACCCGATCACCCGTGACGAGGCCTCGATCCAGGCCTGGCTCCGCGACTGGGTCTACGACGTCGACGGCCGACCGGCCTACGTCGACAAGCTCGGCCCCGAGCGGATGGCCTCCCTGCGGCCCTCCGGCGCGGCGCCGTCGGGCTCGGTCGATTACGGCGAGTACCGATGAGCGGCGGGCACGGCCGTGAGCGGCGAGGCACGGCCGTGAGCGGCGAGTCGCCCTTCTCGAAGTCCGAGATGATGATCGTCGCCGCTGCCCGCGAGCTGGCCGGCCAGCAGGTCTGCTTCGTCGGGGTCGGCCTGCCGAACATCGCCGTCAACCTCGCCCAGCGGACCGTCGCCCCGGACCTCGAGCTCGTCTACGAGGCCGGTGTCTTCGGGGCGCGGCCGGCCCGTCTGCCGTTGAGCATCGGCGACCCCACGATCGTCACCGGCGCGACGGCGGTCACGAGCATGTGGGACCTGTTCAGCCTCTATCTCCAGGGCGGCCTCATCGACGTCGGCTTCCTGGGCGCCGCCCAGATCGACCGGTTCGGCAACATCAACACGACGGTGATCGGCGAGTACGAGCATCCGACGACGCGGCTGCCCGGTTCCGGCGGTGCCTGCGAGATCGCCATCAACGCCCGCCAGGTCTTCGTCATCGTCCGCCAGACGAAACGGAGCTTCGTCGAGCGGCTCGATTTCCGCACGAGCGCCGGCAACCTCGGCGGGGCGGCCGATGCCGAGCGGATCCGGCGCGAGCAGGGCTGGCTCGGGCGCGGGCCGAGCGTCGTCGTCACGGACCTCGGGATCTTCCACTTCGACGACGACGGCGAGATGCGCCTCGACTCCCTCCACCCCGGGACGACGGTCGAGCAGGTCCGCGATGCGATGGCGTGGTCGCCTCGGGTGGCCACCGACCTGGCGGTCACGCCGGAGCCGACCGCCGAGGAACTGCGGCTCATCCGGGTCGAGCTCGACCCCGACGGCGTCTACACCCGCTAGCGCTCGCGCTGCCGCTCGCGGCCGCCGCGTATCCTCGACCAGTCGCGGATCTCCGTGGAGGGAACGATGGGCCCGCGCCTGCACGAGTGGTGGTCGAGTGACCGGGAGCGGCGTTTCGCCGACCGAGCGGCGGCCGGCCGCGCCCTCGGCGAGCTGCTGGCGGCGGCAGATCCGCCGTTCGACCCAGCGAACACGACCGTCCTTGGACTGCCGCGTGGCGGAGTGCCGGTGGCGGCGGCCGTGGCGGAGCAGCTCGGAGCGCCGCTCGACATCCTCGTCGCCCACAAGGTCGGTTCGCCCGACAACCCGGAGCTCGCGATCGGCGCGGTCGCGACGGACGGGACCACGCTCGTCGAGCCATGGGCCGGGGAGGTCGGACTCAGAGGGGAGGGGGCGTTCGCCGTCGCGGCGGCAGCCGAGCTCGAACGGGCCCGCGAGCGTGAACGACGCCTTCGGGCCGGCCGCCCGGCGCCCTCGTTGGCGGGACGGACGGCGATCCTCGTCGACGACGGCATAGCGACGGGCGCGACGATGCATGTCGCGGTCCTCGCCGCCCGGGCCCAGGGCGCGGCCCGGGTCGTCGTGGCGGTGCCGGTCGCGGCGGCCGAGTCGGCTGCCGCGTTGCGCCGGATAGCCGACGGGGTGGTGGCCGTCCTCGAACCCGCCGACTTCCGGGCCGTCGGGGAGTGGTACGAGCGGTTCGACCAGGTCGACGACACCGAGGTCGCGGCGACGCTGGCGGCGGCTGCCGCTCGCGACTGAAGGCGCAGGGCCACCGCGGGCCACGAGCCGGCTCGCTCGACGCTACCCAGGGTCGCAGGCCATTCCGACGGCGGAGCCATACAATCGGCCGGATGCCCGCCGAGCGTTCACGCCCATCGAGCGCCGCCCTGCCAGGACGTGTCTTCCGCCGCTCCGCCATGCCCGATCCGCCGATCGCGGTCCGGGCCGAGGGCTCGACCGTCTGGGACGCCGACGGGAAGGCGTACCTCGACGGCGCCGGCGGCGCGATCGTCGTCGGCATCGGCCACGGCCGGGCCTCGGTCGCTCGGGTCATGGGGGAGCAGGCCGGTCGGATCGCCTACGCCCACGGCAGCACGTTCACGTCCGAGGCGCTCGAGGCGTACGCGGTCGAGGTCGGCCGGCACCTGCCCCTCGACGGTCCGACGATCTACCCGGTCAGCGGCGGCTCCGAGGCGATGGAGACCGCGCTCAAGCTTGCCCGCACCTACCACCTCGCCCGGGGAGAGGCGGATCGCTGGATCGTCATCAGCCGGTGGGGCAGCTACCACGGCAACACCCTCGGTGCGCTGGACCTGTCCGGTCGGCGGCCGCTCCGTCGTCCGTACGAGGGCTGGCTGGGGCGGTTCCGCCACGTCAGTGCCGCCTACCCGTACCGTGCCGGCGAGCCCGCGGCCCAGGCGCTCGGCAGTGGCGCCGAGCTCGCCGCGGAGCTCGAGGCGGCGATCGAGGCCGCCGGGCCGGGCACGGTCGCCGCGTTCGTCGGCGAGCCGATCGTCGGCGCCACCCTGGCCGCGGCCGTGCCACCGGACGACTACTGGCCGGCCATCGCCGACGTCTGCCGCCGCCACGGCGTCCTCCTCATCGCCGACGAGGTCATGACCGGCTTCGGGCGGACCGGCCGCTGGTTCGCGATGGACCACTGGGGCGTCCGGCCCGACATCCTCGTCACGGCCAAGGGAGCCACTTCCGGGTACTGGCCGTTCGGCTTCGTGGCGGTGTCGGACGAGGTCGCCCGGACCGTCACGGATGCCGGGCCGTTCGTCCACGGCTTCACCTACAGCCACTCCCCGGTGGGTGCCGCGGTCGCTCGCGAAGTGCTCCGGATCATCGAGACGGAGGATCTCGTCGCGGCGTCGGCGGCGAAGGGAGAACGACTGCGGACGCTGCTCGGCGACCGCCTCGGCGGCCACCCGAACGTCGGCGACATCCGGGGCCGCGGGCTCATGGTCGGCCTCGAGTTCGTCGCCGACCGCGAGACTCGCCGCGCCTTCCCCCGTGCCGCCCGCCTGACCGAGGCGATCGTCCGCACCGCCCGAGAACGTGGCCTCCTCGTCTACCCGGGGACCGGCAACGCAGACGGCGTCGACGGCGACCTCATCCTCCTCGGCCCGCCCTTCGTCGTCACCGACACCGAGCTCGTCGCGATCGCCGATCGACTGACGGCCTCCGTCGATGTCGCGATCGGGTCCCTGTCCGAGGCCGCGACTGCACGCTGAGGGGCGGCTCCGCCGCGGCCTGGAGGAGACCGAACGCTCGCGGACTCTCCGCCTTGACAAGGCTGGCAGCTGCCCCACGATGGGCGGATGGGAGCACCCCCTCCAGGGATAGCCGCCGAAGCTGCCCGTCAGGCGCTCGTCCGGGACGACGGATCGGCCTCGGACGACCGGTCGGCGCTCGACGAGGAGGAGCTGCGCGAGCTGGAGCGGGAGGAGTACTACCCGGACGAGGCGAAGGCCCAGGACGCCGTGCCATCGCCCCCGAAGGCCGGCCTCCTCGACCACCTGTTCCGCCGCCGAGGGCGTTGAGGTCGCCGGCGGTCGGAGCCTAACGCGCGGGGCGATGGGAGTGGACGATGCGAGTAACGGACGGCCGCCGACCTTCGCGCCGGATCCCGCGCTACTGGCGTCGGCTCCGCTGGCCGTTCGCGATCGGCGCCTGGCTCGTCGTCGGGCTGCTTCTGCTCCCGAGCTTCGCGAGCGCCGTCGGTCCCGGCTCCTCGCATCTCGGCGTGGTCCGGGAAGTCAGCGGGACCGTCTCGCTCGTGAACTTCGACGGCACGGCGTTCTGTCTAGATACCGACGCGACCGGCGAGCAGTACTGCTCGATCCCCTATCGGTCGGCGTCCGACCCACTCGTCGTCGGTGAGCACGTCACGGGAACAGTGGTGCGGATCTCCAGTGGCGATGGCTCGGTCGAGGCCTTCGTGGTCACGGACCCGGCCCCCGACCCGTAGGTCGTAAGGTCAACGCTCGCGGACGGCGTCGCAACCACGCCTCCGGCGGAGGCGCCCTGGTCGCGTGACAGGGTACTCATGCTCGAGGGTTGTCAGTCGCGGGCTCACTCGATCCTGAGGGCTGGGCCCGGATCGCGAGTCCGGGCGCCAGGCGTAGCACGAGCGACATTCCGACTGCTCCTCCCAACGCCCCGATGACGTTGAGAAGCACGTCGTTCACGTCGGCGCTGCGCTGATCCGGGGCAACAACCTGCCACGCTTCGATGGCGACGCTCACGAGCAGCGCGAGGACGAGCACGTTCCGTCGACTCATGCCGAGGCGCCACGTGACGGCCGCCCCTAACGGTACGTACAAAGCGAGGTTGCCGATCGCGTTGAATGCCGCGATATCTCCCTCCTGCGAGAGAAGACCCTGAAGGACCGGAACGACGGGCTCCCAGTTGATGCCTGGGGGCGGCTGGTATTGATCGGCCATGGGGATTCGCAGCGGCACGATCGTGAACGCCACGATCGCAACCACGCCGGCCGCTAGGAGCGCCTCCACGACGGAGATGGTCGTGGCAGCCTGGATGGTCTGCCTGCGCGTCCGGACCACCGCGATGACCGTCCACGCGACGACGATGACGATCAGTGCCTGACCAAACAGCGCGATCGGATACTTCAGTTCTCGGAGAACGGTCTCCACGATCGGGCTCCCGGAACTTAGTGATCCACCGCGATCACCGGCAGCCGAACTGTACAAGCTGTCGTTCTGCCTGGAGCCCGGACCGACGGTCGCAACTCACGTAGGCGGCCGCGCAATCGCGTGCCATGGGCGCGCGCCGGCGGACAAGGGCCCGCACTTACTGTGCCGTCACCTCCGGCCGCGGCTCAGTGGCGGGGGGGTCCGGCCAGGCGCTCGTCCCGTTGAGTCAGTCCCGAGTCACCGTGGTCAGGTTCATCGTGACCGGGACGCCTGGCCTCCGGAGCTCCAGGGGACTCACGCCTCGACGAGGATCACCATCGTTTCGGGCAGCACGCCGTCATACTCCATCGCCTCGGCGCCGGCCTCGGTCCGCATGAAGGCCATGACGGCGTCCATGTCGGCAACGTCCATGAGCACCGCCACTTGGGTCGGGTTCTGCGGGTTGACGAATGTGCGGATGTTGGTGACGCCGAGGGGGCCGAACACCTCTTCGCGCTTCGGCGAGGCAAGCCAATGCTTGCTGTCCGATCCCATCCCCGAGCCGGACACCGGCGAACGAATCGCGGATCGCGGATCGCGGTTTCGACGTCCTCGCGTGTGGGTTGGTCGAGTTGCGGCATCGTCGCGACCTCGAGCTGCCGCTCGTGATCGCGAGCGATCAGGTCAGGCTGCGGCGGGAACCGGCCCGGAGGAGCAGCGCGACGCCGATGAGCACGATGGCGATCGGCCAGGCGTAGCGCGCGATGTCGGGGAAGCCGGCGACGTGGCTGGCGACCGTCGAGCCGCCGCTCAGGACGAGCAGGCCGCCGACGACGAGCTGCCAGCCCCAGCCGCCTCGGCCGGCCGCCCGGATGAGGGCGATGGCGACGAAGGCGATGCCGAGGAAGAGCGTGCCCCAGCCGTCGCCGGAGATGATCCCGGCATCGGACAGGACGCTCGCCAGGGCGAGGGCGGTCACGATGCCGCCGATGTAGAGGGCCGACGATCGCCGGTTGAAGAGCCACGAGACGAGGAACGCCAGGCCGATGGCGAGGACGAGGATCGAGCCTGCCTGGCGGAACTCCGGCGAGAGCTGCTGCAGGAGCAGCAGCCCGCCGAAGATGACGAGGAAGATGCCGAACCACGGAAGCCCCGGCCGAACGTCTCGGCCGGTCTCCCAGTTCCAGGTCGCGACGTGGACCTGGCCGTGTTCGTCCTGGTAGGAGCCGCTCACCTGGTCAGCCTACCGCGCCGGCCGGACTGGCGCCATCGACGGCCGTGCCCTCGGGCGCATCGTCGGAGTCGTCCTCGACGTGGTCGAACCCGACCCGATCGGCGATGCCCTTGAGTGGGCCCGGCGCCCACCAGTTCCAGTTGCCGAGCAGGCGCATCGTCGCCGGCACGAGGAGGACCCGGACGATCGTCGCATCGATGAGGACGGCGATGGCCATCCCGACGCCGATGCTCTTGATCGTGATCACGTCCGCCAGGGCGAAGGCCGCGAAGACCGTGACCATGATCAGCGCCGCGCCAGTGATGACGCCGGCCGTGCGGGCGACCCCCTCCGCCACCGAGGCCCGGTTGTCGCCGGTCCGTCGGTAGGTCTCCTGGATCCGCGAGAGCAGCAGGACCTCGTAGTCCATCGAGAGGCCGAAGATCACGCTGAACATGATGATCGGGTTGCCGGCGATGGTGTACCCGAGCGGCTCGAAGTTGAGGACGTTGGACAGGTTGCCGTCCTGGAAGATCCAGACGAGGGCGCCGAAGCTCGCGCTGATCGACAGCAGGGTCATGACGACCGCCTTGATCGGGATCGCGATGGAGCCGAAGAGGAGGAACAGGACGATCGCGCTGACGAGCAGCGTCGTGCCGATGGCCAGCGGCATCTTGTCGGCCTGGCCGAGGAGGAAGTCGTGGCCGGCCGCGGCCGTCCCGCCGACCTGGGTCGTGATGCCCTCGCCGGCCGGCAGCGCCCGGATCCCCGGGATCATCGAGGTCGCCTCGGGCGTCGACGGATCGAGCGGGCTGATGGCGTCGAAGCGGACGATCGAGCCGCGGACGTAGGCCTGCTGCAGTTCGGTGATGGCGGCCGCGACCTGCGGTGGTCGCTGGGCTGCCGGCATCGCATAGATGGCGGCGACTTGCTCCGGCGTCAGGGCCGCGCCGGTGGTCGGGTCGGTCAGCGAATAGGCACCCTCGACCCGGCTGATGTTCGCCAGCTTGCCGAGGTCGGCCGCGTAGGTCGCGAGGGCGAGCGCGTTGGCCGGTGACGTCGGATCGCCCTGGACCGTGGCGAGCACCTGGATCGGCGTCGTCTCGCCGGCCGGGAACTCCTGCTGGAGGGCGATGTACGCGTCGCGACTCTCGACGCCGGGCGGGTAGATGGCCGGGCCCGGAACGCCCTGCTCGAGGTGGAAGAACGGCGAGCCGACGATGAACAAGAAGGCGAGGACCGGGATGAGGACGGCGATCGGCCGCTTCATGACCGCGGCGGCGACCGTTCCCCAGCGGCTCGTCCCGCTGGCCGGCCGCGGAGCGCGCCCGAAGCGGGTGAGGAACCCAGCCAGGCTGAGGGCGTTGACTCGCGGGCCGAGCATCCCGAGGACTGCCGGCAGCAGGGTCAGGGCGAAGAACAGGGTCGAGAGCACGACGAGGGAGCCGGCGATGCCGATGCTCCGCAGGGCGGCGGCCGGGAAGAAGAGGAGGCCGGACAGGCCGATGGCGACCGCGAAGCCGGAGAACGCGACGGCCTTGCCGCTCGTTGCGATCGCCTTCTCGACGGCGTCCCCGACGGTCCGACCGCGCCGCAGCTCCTCGCGGAAGCGGCTGACGATGAAGAGGCTGTAGTCGATCGAAAGGGCCAGCCCGAGCATCGTCGCGATGTTGAGGACGTAGACGCTCATCGTGATCTGGCCGCTCACGAAGTAGATGAGGCCGAGGGTGGTCGGGATCGCGAAACCGGCGACGAGGAGGGGCATGCCGGCGGCGATGATCGAGGCGAAGACGAAGATGAGGATGAGTGCGGCGAACGGCAGGCTCACCGCTTCTGCCCGCTGGAGGTCCTTCTCCGAGAGAGCGGCCGAGTCCTGGGTGATCGGCCCGTAGCCGGTCAGCTGGAACATGTACCCGGCCGGCGGCTCGATCGCGGCCCGGATCGGGTCGACGAGCGCGACCGACTCCTCGTCCGTGGCGTTGAGTTCCACGACGACGTAGGAGGCATCGTTGGCCGTGCTGATGAAGCGGCTGTCGCCCGTCTGCGCGTAGCCGACGATGCCGGCGACGTTCGGATCGGCCTTGACGGCGGTCAGGCTCGTGGCGATCGCGCCCTGGAACTCGGGCGAGGTCGCCTGGGAAGCAGTCGTCGTGCGGTAGAGGACGACGATCGTGCTGCGGCCCGCGCCGAAATCACTGGCGAGCGTGTCGGCGACGTGAGCCGACTCGGAGTTCGGATCGAGCCAGCCGCCGGAGGAGAGGCGGCTGGAGGCCTGCGAGGCGAACGCGCCGATGCCGACGGCGACGACGATGGCGAGGATGGCGACGAGGCGGCGGCGGCGATAGACGAAGGCGCCCCAGCGGCTGAACATCTCGGTGATCCTTCCTCGTGTGGGCCGCGGATCGGCGGCTGGTCGAGTGTCGTTCGGTTGCCAGGCACCTTATCGCCAACGGCGAGGTGCCGCCACGGGTCGATCCGGAGGACGTCGCGACCGGATCCTCCCGTCCAGAGGTGCCGACGGTCGAGCCTGCGCCGTATGCTCCGCCCCTGCGGCTCGGAGGTCACGCCTGACGGCGTCGCCCATCCGCGCCCGACAGCGGCGAGGTCGATGGCGAGGTTCATGGCGCACGTCCAGACCGTCCGCGGCCCGATCCCCGTCGAGGAGATCGGCTTCACCCTCCCTCACGAGCACACGGCCATCGCGTTGTGGCACATCGAGGGACGCTGGGACTACTGGCAGCTGACCGACGATCGGCCGGTGATCGAGGCCGAGCTCGCGCTGTTCCGCGATGCCGGCGGATCGTGCCTCGTCGAGCTCACCCTGCCCGGCGTCGGTCGCGATCCTTCTCGCCTGGCTGCCTTGTCCGAGCGGACGGGGCTCCACATCGTCATGGGCTGCGGCTGGTATCGCGGGGCGTACTACCCGCCCGAGGCGCTCATCGATCGGCGCTACGTCGACGACCTCGCCGACGACCTCGTCAGAGAGGCGACCGACGGGGTGGGCGAAACCGGCATCCGGCCCGGGATCATCGGCGAGATAGGGACCGACAAGCCGTGGATCTCGCCGGCCGAGGAGCGCGTCCATCGGGCGGCCGCACGGGCGTCGGTACGGACCGGTCTCGGCATCACGACGCACGCGGTGATGTCCGCCGTCGGCCTCGCCCAGCTGCGGATCTTCGAGGAGGAGGGCGTCGATCCGGGGCGGGTCGTCATCGGCCATGCCGACTCGTACCCGGTCCTCGACCATTACCTCGCGCTCCTCGAGCGGGGCGCGAACATCGAGTTCGACTTCCTCGGCATGAGCTTCACCCCGACCGAGCGCCACGGCGAGGAGCGGATCGCGGGCCTGGTCGTGGAGCTCCTGTCGCGCGGCTTCGGCGGCCAGGTCCTGCTCTCCCAGGATGTCTGCCACGACAGCCAGCTGAAGCGGTACGAGGGGAACGGCTACGTCCACCTCCACGAGTCGTTTCTGCCCCGACTGCGCGTGCTCGGGGTGTCACAGGCCGAGATCGACCGCCTCACGATCGACAACCCGCGGCGGATCCTCGCGATCGGGTAGCGGCGCCAGGGCGCTGGCTCCGGGCCGATCCAGCAATTCGCTCCGCCGGCCGGCTTCGCCGGGTTGCCGCAGGAATATTCACTCCGCGACTAGCGAACGCCTATACCGGCCCCACGCGGACCGAACCCGGCGGATGGCCGCCCCCTGGGACTCGGATCCACGCTCAGCCGGGCCGGTCGACCCGCCGTCGGGCCTCGTTTCGGACCGTCCGGAGCGCTTGAACGCGCCTGCTAATCACGGGGTGAATACGGGAGCCGACAGGCCCGGCGGGCGGCGTGTTCCGGCCGCAGATATCGGTCCCACCATTAAGAAACGCTTGTTCGGGGCTCCATACGCCGGCGGACCGGGGCTCGCGGCCCGGTTCCGGCCGCGCCGGGCGGTGGATCACGCTCAGCGAGAGCCTCGTAGGCGCTGTCGTCCGGCCCCGAATCGATGACCCGACCGCCGAAACGCGATTGTTAATGCTGGCACCGATATCTCGGCCGGAGGCCGGAGGCCGGAGAGCTGAGGGACGCCCGGAGGCCGGAGGCCGGAGGCCGGAGGCCGGAGGCCGGAGGCGGGGCGCCCGCGGCCGGAGGGCGGAGGGCGGAGTCCCGGAGAGCTCGGGGACGGCCGGAAGCCGTGGGGCCCGGTGCCCGGGCCCGGAACGAACGGTCAGCCTTCGAGCGTGGCCTCGACGCTGAGCTCGACGTTGCCCTTGAGGGCCTTCGAGATCGGGCAGCCGTCGCGGGCCTTCTCGGCTGCCTCGAGGAAGCTCGCGGGGGTGGCGCCGGGAACGACGCCGCGCACGGTGATGTGGGCGGAGAGCACGGTCCAGCCCGAGTCGCGCTTGTCGGCGGTGACCGCGACGCCGACGTCGAGGCGGGTCGGCGGGGTGCCGGCCTTGGCGAGCTCGTTCGAGCAGGCCATCGAATAGCACGACGCGTGGGCGGCGGCGAGGAGTTCCTCGGGGCTTGTCACGCCTTCGGGCTC
Organism: uncultured Chloroflexia bacterium; assembly: GCA_963745405.1. Taxonomy (GTDB): domain Bacteria; phylum Chloroflexota; class Limnocylindria; order Limnocylindrales; family CSP1-4; genus C-114. The sequence continues at coordinate 2,053,715 of CAVUWY010000002.1, forward strand.
GCCGGTCCTCGAAGCCCAGGTGATCGGCAGGTCGCGGAAGACGCCGGTCGTCCCAGCCGTCACGACACCCTTCCCACCGAGCAGGTCGCCCGACCAGCTCGCGCTGCCTTGTCTCGTCGCGGCCATCGATGGCCCTCCCTTCGCTGCGGTGGCCGCAATCGTCCCACAGGGGCCGATCTGGCGGCTGAAACCGGCGACGCGGGTGCGGCGCAGGGCGCCCGCGTCCGCCGCGCCGCCGTCCGCCCGAGCGTGAGTCGGCCGTCGATCAGACGAGGCGAGCCCGCAACGCCCGGACGAGGTCACGGTGCCGAGCGGTCCGCGGGAATACGATCTTGCGGACCTCGCCGAATCGACGGTGGGCCTCGATCGCCTCGGCGAGCGCGTCCACGAACCCGGGAGCCCCGAGCGGCTCGAACCGATCCTCCCACCAGAAGTCGACGATCCGGAGCGCGTCCGCCTTGCGTTCGATCCGCGGCTCGAGGCGACCGACGAGCCGGTCGCCGAAAAGGATCGGGAGGACGTAGTAGCCCCAGCGCCGCTTGCGCTCGGGAACGTAGACCTCCCAGATGTAGTCGAAGTCGAACAGCTCACGCCACAGGTCACGATCCCAGGCGAACGGATCGAGCGGGGCGATGAAGGCGACCCGCGGCGCGACGCCGCCCGGTGGCACGCGCCGGGCGATCTCGTCCTCGGCCCGACCGAGCGTGTCGATGTCGGCGGCGATCACGTACCTCGTGCGCCGAACCCCCTCGACCTCGACCGGGATGAGCGCGCCACGCGACAGGAGCTCGCCACGGACGACGGACTTGTCCGATGCGCGCGACAGGCCGACGAAGATCTCCGCCTGGCCGCCGGCCGCCACGAGTCCGTGGGCCCGATAGCGCGACAGGAGCCGATGCCGATGCTGTTCGGCCTCGACCGGGCGGTTCGCGAGGAGCTCGGCCGGGTAGAGGCGCTCGGTCAGGTCGTAGATGCGCCGATTGCCGTCGCGCCGGACGATCCCGAGGATGCCGGCTTCGGCAAGCGCCTCGAGCAGAGCCCGGACCGGGTTCGTCGGGCGCCAGTACCAGTCGATGGCGGCCCGCGGCTCGAGGTCGGTCGAGGACATGGCGCCGTTCTCGCGGATCCGATCGAGCAACTCCTTCACGAGCGGAGCGTGCTCGTCGAATGCGCCGCCCCCATGCGCGAGCGCGTGGCGATCCCAGGTGATCCGGTGGAACGGGAGCTCGGATGTCGGCAGGATCGAGAGGCCCTTGTTATAGGCCTCGAAGAGGACCCGCCGCTCGTACAGGAGCTCGTCGGTCCACTCGCGCCGATAGCCGTCGATCCGAGCGAGCAGCGTGAGGTCGTGGTTGCGGCCGGCGATCTCGAGCGGATCGAACTGCAGCGACCCGAGCCGATCGACGACCGTGAGGACGCTCGATGGATCCGGCGGCAGCGAGCGCGGCGGGGCGAGGAGGTGGCGCAGGACGAGGAATCGCCGGGCGACGGCGGCCGAGACCGGGCGAGCCGGTATCGATGCGGCGGTCGGCTTCGTCGAGCGCGCGGGCGTGCCGGCCGCTGGCGTCTTCGGGCCGGGTGGCTTCGTCGGTCGGGACCGCCCGGTCGGTTCTGGGCTCACCGGACCGATGGTAGGGCGCGAAGCGGGCAGGTGGTGGCACCATTGCGTCGGCGGCGTCGATCGGACGCGCCGGGCTACGGATCGGATCGGTGGGCACGAGGCCCGAGGGCACGAGGCCGAGGAGGGGACGATGCTCGACGCGGACACGCTGGCCGCGGTCATCGGTGGGGTCGTCGCCTTCCTCGTCGTCGCCGGCTGGGCCGTGCTCCGCTGGCGAGCCGTCGGGCGCGACCCGACGTATCACGACGACGACTCGGTCCTCCTCGCGGCCCCGCCCCCGGGGATGACGGCCGCGACCGCGACGGTCATCGACGGCCGGCCGTCCCAGCTCGCCCTGACCGCCGGGCTGCTCGACCTCGCCAGCCGCGACGAGATCGCCTTCCGCGACGAGGATCCCGCGGCGCACGGGAACCACCCGATCGGCATCGAGATCCGGGGCGGTACGAGCGACGACCCGCGGATCCGTCTCAACCGGCGGCGCCCGGTCGGCGACGGGGAGGCCTGGCTGCTGACGATGCTCAAGGAGACGATCGTCGAACAGGCGGCCCACGGCGGCTCCCTCGACGATCGGCCCGACATGCAGATGAACGCGATGACCGCGATGCTCGGGTTCTTCGGCTTCGAGGGGACCGCCGCGATGAGCGGCCAGAGCGACGGGCCGGGCGGCGCGTTCGTCGGAGGGATGACGGCGGGCATCCCCGACGTCGACACGCTCATGGCGGGCATGGAATCTCGATCCGGCAAGCCGATGTCGGACAAGGCGCGGGCTTCGCTCGGGCGGATGACGCCGATCCTCGGGGCGCTCCGCGATCCGGAATCGATCGGCGATCCGGACGCGTTCATCGATCGGATGGCCGCCTCGACCGGCAAGCAGCCGACTCCCGAGGAGCGATCCCAGTACAAGGCCTGGATCGCGCAGCTGGTCGCGGCTCGGCAGCAGCAGAAGGAGATCGCGTCGCCGGCGGCCGTGGCCCCGGTCGATCCCGCTCCGATGACGGCAGATCCGGCCATGGCTGTCGCACCCGCGACCGTGGCGGCCGCGGTAGCTCCGGCGACACCCTCGACCGTGGCGGCTGGGGCGGTTCCAGCCGCGTCTGTTCCGGCGGCGCCGGCCCCGGCGGGCGCCCTGCCGTACCTGGCGGCTCAGCAGGCGGCGATGTTCCATCCACCGCTCGGGTTCGGCACGTTCCTCGAGACGTACGCCAAGCGACATGGCTGGATCGCCTCGATGTCGATCACCCGCCGGTTGCCGTGGCGGATCCTCGGCGCCGTCGAGGTCATCGCCGGCATCGTCATCGCCGGCGTCGCCGGCTCGCAGCCCGGGATCCTGCTCGGTGCCGGGCTCGGGGTGATCGCCGGCGGCGTCGCGACGTGGCTCATCGCCCCGGCGATGGCGGTCAAGACGCAGGAGGGGGCCGTGATGAAGGCCCAGCTCGCCGCCTACCAACGAACCCTGCAGGCGACCTTCGCCTCGGCGGCGGTGCTCGACGACACGCTGACGGCCAAGGGGATGAGCTGGCTGGAGACGCCCGACCAGATCCTCGTCTGGGGCGTGGCCCTCGGACTGCGCGATCAGATAGCCGACCTCCTCCGTCGGTCGACGTCGACCGGGGGAAACGATGGGTCGGCGGCCGTGGTGACCGACCTGGGCATCTTCGAGGGCATCGAGCGGATCGGGACCGTCGTGCCGAAGCAGCACCACGAGGCCTGAGCCGAGAGATACCTGCAACGTCGCAGAGCGGACTGTCGGGGCATTTGGATCGCCAAGGTCGTCAGGATGGAGTCATCCACACGAGGTACCGCATGACCGACATCACGCTCGGCGACCGCACGGTGTCGCTGCCTGACCTGCCCCGGCTCGACCTTCCGCGACCGGATGTGTCGCTGCCCGATCTCCCGATCAAGGACCTGTCGCTGCCCGAGCTCTCGCTGCCGGACATCTCCCTGCCGGACCTTCGCCGCAGGTCCTCGGCGTCGCCGTCGACCCTGCCGATGGTGCTGCTGACCCTGGCGGCCGGGCTCATGCTCGGGATCGTCCTTGCCGCGCTCGCCTGGACGCTTGCGCCGGTGCGCGAGACGGCTCAGCGGATCCGCGGCCGGTTCAGCGGCCCGTCCTGGACGAAGGTGCCGGAGCATGAATACCTCGAGAACGCGCTCGCCGGACGACCGAGGGAGCGCGACGACGAGGTCGTCTCCGAGCCGTCGGCTCGATCGGCGGCCTCGTCTCCCGCCGCCGCGGCGCCTTCCACCACGCCGAAGACCGCCTCACCGAATGGGTCGACGGCCGCCGGCCACAAGGTGTCGCCGAGATCGACGGTCGCCCTCGATCCGGGCCAGCCTTAGTCCTCTCCAGGCCCGGGAACCCGCGACGCCGCTGAGCGGCGCCCGGCCGACGATTTCACCCGAGGCGCTCGACGTATCGCCGCCGCCACTCCTCCGTCGGCCCGACGTTGTTGAACGTGTAGAGATGGAAGTCGACGACCCGGGCGACCGGGTCCGCGGCGATCGGCCCGATCCCGTCGAGCAGCCCGTCGGGCCGGTAGAAGCCGCCGGAGCGGATGAGGCGGGCCACGAAACGGGCGTTCTTCGACAGGAACCGATGCGTGTCGGCGACCCCGATGCGTGCCGTGATCGCCAGCAACCGGTGCGGCTCGGCCACGCCGGGGATACCGATGTGGACCGGGAGCTCGAGGCCCTCCGCCCGCCGCGCGTCCAGCCACGAACGGATCGCCGACGGGTCGAAGCACAGCTGGGTCGTCATGTAGCTGGCGAAGCCGGCCTTCGCCCGCAGCGCCTCGAGAAGCGGCCCGTCGGCGATGAACGGGTGACCCTGCGGGTAGCACGGCACGCCGATCTCGGTGAGCGGATGTCCGATCTCGGCCATCGCCCGGAGGAGCGCGAGACCGTCGACGAACTCCCCCGGCTCCTTCGCATCCCCCCCGACGATGAACGCTCGGTCGGCCCCGACCCCTTCGAGCCAGGCGAGGAGGTCGCGGAGGTGGCCCCGATCCCGGATCATCCGCGCGGAGAGATGGGGGACCGCCCGGAAGCCGGCCGCCTGGAGCTGCTCGCACAGGGCGACCGTCGCCTCGATCCCCTTGGCCGGCGATGCCGTGACCGAGATGGTGGCCCCGGCCGGCAGGGCGGCCGCCTGCTCGATCGTGTTCTTGAGCGGGATCAGCTCGAACGTGGGCTCGCGAAGGAGGGCGAGGATCGCGGCCCGGGCATCGACCGAAAGCCCCGAGTGGCGACGGAAGAGCACCGCCTCAGACTTCCGAGTCGGGCAGGACGGCCTTCCGCTTGACGATGAACTCGAGGAGGGCCTCGTCGATGGCGTCGTCCATCGGCGGCGCCTCGTACTCGGCGAGCATCCGCTTCCAGATGGCGTTCGCCCGCTGGGAGGCGTCGAGGCTGCCGTCCTCGAGCCACTGCTCGAAGCTGTTGTTGTCGGCGATCTCGGAGCGGTAGAACGCCGTCTCGAAGTTGGCCAGCGTATGGGCCGTGCCGAGGAAGTGCTGGCCCGGTCCGTTCGCGATGATCGCGTCGACGGCCTGGCCGTTCTCCGAGAGATCGATGCCCTTGACGAAGACGGCGGCCATCCCGCATTGGTCGACATCGAGGATGAACTTCTCGTAGCCGATGGCGAGGCCACCCTCGAGCCAACCCGCCGCGTGGAGGACGAAGTTGACCCCGGCGAGGATCGTCGGGCCGAAGGTCGCCGCGGACTCGTAGGCCGCCTGGGCATCGGCGATCTTCGAGGCACACAGGTTGCCGCCGGAGCGGAACGGGACGCCGAGCCGCCGGGCGAGGGCGGCCATCGCGTAGAGGACGAGGGCCGGCTCCGGTGTCCCGAACGTCGGCGCGCCCGACTGCATCGAGATCGAGCTGGCGAACGAGCCGAGGATGACCGGCGCCCCCGGTCGGACGAGCTGGGTGAAGGCCATCCCGCCGAGCGACTCGGCCAGCGTCTGGGCGCAGACGCCGGCCGCCGTGACCGGGGCCATCGCCCCGGCGAGGATGAACGGGGTGATGACCGTGGCCTGGTTCGCCTCGGCGTAGGCCCGCGCCGAGCCGAGCATCGTCCCGTCCCAGACGAGAGGGGAGTTGGCATTGATGAGGCTCGTGATGACCGTGTGGTCCTCGAGGTAGTCCTCGCCGAAGAGGATCCGGGCCATCGCCACCGTGTCGCGCGCCCGGTCCGGGTGCGTCACCGAGCCCATGAACGGCTTGTCCGAGTAGCGCATGTGGGCGTAGACCATGTCGAGGTGCCGCTTCTGGACCGGCACGTCGACGGGCTCGCAGACCGTCCCGCCGCTGTGGTGGAGGTGCGGGGTCATGTAGGCGAGCTTCACGAAGTTGCGGAAGTCCTCGATGGTGCCGTAGCGGCGGCCGTTGTCGAGATCGCGGACGAACGGGGTCCCGTACGACGGCGCGAAGACCGTCGCGTCGCCGCCGATGCGGACGCTCCGCTCCGGGTTGCGGGCGTATTGGACGTACTCGCGCGGCGCCGTCGCCTGGACGATCGAGCGGGCGAGGCCGCGCGGGAAGCGGACCCGCTCGCCGGTCACGTCGGCCCCGGCCTCGCGGAAGAGCCGCAGCGCGTCGGGATCGCCGCGGAAGTCGAGGCCGACCTCCTGGAGGATCGTGTCGGCGTTGTGCTCGATGATCGAGAGGCCCTCCTCGTTGAGGACCTCGAACGGAGCAAAGGTGCGTGTCAGATACGGCACGTAGGCGTCGTGCGAGTGCGCCCGCAGCGCCCGTCGCGCGTCGCGCCCGCCGGATCGGCGACGTGGTGCCTCGTCCATCAGCGTGTCTCCCTCGATCCGGCTGCCACGACCCGTCGTCGCCGCCGCTCCGCCCGGCCCTGCGGTCCCTCGTCGGTGATCGAGCGGGCAGTCGGCAGTTCGACCGCCGCTCGGAGATGCGGGTAGGCGGCCGTCCGGTGGGGGAACGCCATCGCCTCGACGAAATGCTCCTGGAAGCGCGGCTCGATCGCCGTCTCGATCTTCTCCACCCGCCGGACGACCTGCTCGATCTCCCGCCGTGCGGCACCCGACAGGAGGGCGATGAGGGCGCCGGTCCCGGCGGCGTTGCCGGCCGGCGACGCGTCGGCGGGGTCGCAGTCGGGGATGAGGCCGAGGACCATCGCGTGAAGGAGGTCGATCTGGCTGCCGAACGCGCCGGCCAGGCGGATCTCCTCGACCTCGTCGACCCCGAGGTGGTCCATGAGCAGCCGGATCCCGGCGTACAGGGCCGCCTTGGCGAGCTGGATCGCCCGGACGTCGTTCTGGGTGATGACGATCCGCGGCGCGCGCGTCGCCCCGGGCTCGATCGGCTCGGCGGGCTCGTGGAGGACGTAGCTGAAGGTCCGGCCGTCGGGGACGACCCGTGGGCTCCGGGCGGTGAGACTGCCGTCGACGATGCCGTCGGCGGTGATCACCCCGGCGAGGAACAGCTCGGCGATGGCCTCGACGATCCCCGACCCGCAGATGCCGGTGACGCCGAGCCGCCGCTCGACCGACTCGAACCCGGGCTCGTCCGACCAGCGCGGTGAGCCGATCACCCGGAACCGTGGCTCGAGTGTCTCGCGGTCGACCCGGACCCGCTCGATGGCACCCGGCGCTGCCCGCTGGCCGCTGCTGATCTGGGCGCCCTCGAAGGCGGGCCCGGTCGGGCTCGATGCGGCCAGCAGCCGGTCCTTCGTCCCGAGGACGATCTCGGCGTTGGTCCCGACGTCGACGGTGACCCGGACGCGCTCGGCCCGCTGGGCCTCCTCGGCGAGGATCACCCCGGCCGTGTCGGCGCCGACGTGGCCGGCGATGCAGGGCAGGACGTAGACCCGGGCGCCGGGGTGGACGCCGCCCACTTCGATCTCCGCCGCGGTCGTGTGGACGGCCCGATCGGTGGCGAGGGCGAACGGCGCGGATCCGAGGGGGACCGGGTCGATGCCGAGCAGGAGGTGATGCATGATCGGGTTGCCGACGACCGACAGCTCGAGGATGTCCTCGCCGTCGATGCCGCCCGACGTCGCCAGCCCGGCGACGAGGCTCGTCAGGGCGTCGCGGACGGCCCGCGTCATCTCGACCGCCCCGCCGTCGTGGAGCATCGCGTAGCTGACCCGGCTCATGAGGTCCTCGCCGAAGCGGATCTGCGGATTCATCACGCCGCTGCTGGCGAGGACCGCCCCACTGGCGAGGTCGGCGAGGTGGCCGGCGATGGTCGTCGAGCCGACGTCGATGGCGACCCCGTAGGCCCGATCGTGGAGGCCGGACCAGATGCCGATGACGGAGCGCCCGTCGTGGACGGCGACGGTCACCCGGCCGCCGTCGTGCTCGAGGGCCGGCTGCAGCGCCCGGACGACCTGGAGATCGGCCTCGAGGCCCTCGAGGGCCCAGTCGCGCTGCAGCTCCTCGAACAGGCGGGCGAGATCTCCTCCCGGCCGGGCGAGCTCGGCCGGTGGCACGACGACGTAGTAGAGCCGGATGACGGGGTCGACGACGAACTCGCGGACGTCGAGGCCCTTGCGGACGACCTGGCGATGAACCTGGCTCTCCGGTGGGACATCGATGAGGACGTCGCCGTGGAGCTGAGCGGTGCACGACAGCCGCCGATCGTCGGCGAGGCCACGGGCGTTCCGATACTCGGTCTCAAGGGCGCCCGCCGGCGAGAGGTGATCGGGGGCGGAGGTGATGCCGTGCTTGGGGAACGTCCCGCCACCAGGCGTCACCTGGCAGCGGCCGCACAGGCCGCGGCCGCCGCAGACCGAGTCGATGTCCACGCCGAGGGCGCGGCCCGCATCGAGGACGGTCGTGCCCTCGGGGAACCGGCCCCGCCGCCCCGACGGGGTGAAGATGACGAGCGGTTCGGCGGACGAGGAGGCCATCGCGGTCCGGGTCAGCCCGCCGCGGCGTCGACCGCGGCCCGGCGGCGGTTCACCCGTCGGCCGCCCTCGCCGTTGGCCGGCGGCTCGCGGAACGTCCTGATCCAGCGGCCGCACTCGGGGTCGTTGCCGAGCAGGACGTCGCCGCCCATCACCGCGGCCCGGACCTCGGGCAGCAGGGGGTTCGTGATCGCCGAGGTGAGCCCGTTCGACATCGCCATCGTGAGGAAGGCGGCGTTGATGCCCTCCCGGTTCGGCAGGCCGAAGCTTACGTTCGAGGCGCCGCACGTCGAGTTCACCCCGAGCTCGTCGCGGAGTCGGTTGAGGATGCGAAAGACCTGGCGGCCGGCGGACGCCATCGCTCCGATCGGCATGACCAGCGGATCGACGACGATGTCCTCGCGGGGGATGCCGTGGTCGGCCGCCCGCTCGACGATCTTCTTCGCCACCGCGAAGCGCACGTCCGGGTCCTCGCTGATGCCGCTGTCGTCGTTGGAGATGGCGACGACCGCCGCGCCGTACTTGCGGACGAGCGGCAGGACCCGTTCCAGCCGTTCGTCCTCGCCGGTCACCGAGTTGACGAGTGGCTTGCCGACGTAGGCCGCGAGGCCGGCCTCGAGCGCCTCGACGATCGACGAGTCGATCGAGAGCGGGACGTCGACCAGCGACTGGACCAGGCGGATGGTCTGGGCGAGGATCGCCGGCTCGTCGGCGAGGGGGATGCCGGCGTTGATGTCGAGCATGAGGGCGCCGGCCTCGACCTGGGCGAGCACGTCCCGCTCGACCCGGCTGAAGTCGCCCCGCTTCATCTCCTCGGCGAGCGCCTTGCGGCCGGTCGGGTTGATCCGCTCGCCGATGATGACGAATGCGCCGTCGCCGATGACGACCTCGCGGGTGGCCGACGAGACGACCGTCCTCGTCACGCGTCGACCTTCTTGCCGAGCGTCTCGTCGTGGGCTGGCGGCAGGGCCGGGCCGCCGTCGACGCCGCCGGACTGGATGAGCTGGGCGAGGCGGTGCTTGTCGTACTCCGTCTCCAGGCGGGTGACCTCGGCCGCTACCTCGGTCTCGATCTCCTCGCCGCACGGCCGGGCGACCCGTCGCCACTCCTCGATGTACTCGTTGTACGACCGCTTGCCGGCCCGGCTGGCGGCCTTGTCGATGGCGACCTGGAAGCGGGGATGGAGCACTTCCTTGCTGGCCCGCCGCCCGTCGCGGGCGAGGACTTGGGCGGGGATGTCGCGCCACCAGATGACGGTGAGCTGGGCCATCCTCAGGCGGCCTCGACCGCCGCGGCGCCCGCTGCGAGCTCGAGCGCCGAGCGCATCGATGTCGCCAGCTCGCCGAGCCCGGTGTACCGCCGCTCCAGGGGCAGGCCGAGTCGGTCGGCCGCCGCGCCGGCCGCCTCCGTCAGCGCATCGTCCTCGGTCTGGGCGAGGTAGACGACCCGGCGGTAGTTGGCGAAGTAGACGTCGCGCAGCTCGGGATGACGGTCGAGCCCGAGGCCGCGTACGACGAGCCGCTCGAAGTTGCGGACGAGGAAATCGGTCAGGTAGAAGGTGCCCGGCTCCTCCTCTGCAAGATCGGCGAAGGCGGCCCGGCCCGCGTAGACCTCGTAGCAATGGGCGCCGGCGAGTCGCTCGACGCCCTCCGCTTCGAGGACCCGATCGAGGAGCCCGCCGGTCCCGCAGTCGGCATAGGCGACGAAGATCCGGTCGTGGGTCGCCCGCCCCGCCCGGATCCGCTCCTGGACGGCGGCCGGGATCCCGCCCGGACGATCGTGCAGGCTCGCCGGCAGGCAGGAGATCGTCACGTTGGCCAGGGCGGCCTGGCGGACGATGGCGACAAGCTCGGTGGCGAGGGCGCCGCAACCGATGACGAGGACACGGGGGGCGGCCGGCGTGGCAGCCCGACCGCGCGGGATCACCTGAGTGATCTCAGGCGACGCCGGCACGGCGGCGGTCGACGAGCGTGCGGGCCGTCTCGGCGGCGATCGCGGCATCGCGGCAGTACGCGTCCGCCCCGACGGCCATCCCGAACTCCTCGTTGAGCGGCGCGCCGCCGACGAGGACGATGTAGTCGTCCCGGATGCCCCGCGACTTGAGCGCCTCGATGACGACCTTCATGTACGGCATCGTCGTCGTGAGGAGGGCCGACATGCCGAGGATGTCGGGCTTGTGGGTCTCGAGCGCCGCCAGGAACTTGTCGGCATCGGTGTTGATGCCGAGGTCGAAGACCTCGAAGCCGGCGCCCTCGAGCATCATCGCCACGAGGTTCTTGCCGATGTCGTGGATGTCGCCCTTGACCGTCCCGATGACGACCTTGCCGACGGGCTTGGCCCCGGTCTCGGCGAGGAGCGGCCGGAGGATGCCCATGCCGGCCTTCATCGCGTTGGCGGCGAGGAGGACTTCGGGAACGAAGAGGATGCCGTCGCGGAAGTCGATGCCGACGATGCGCATCCCCTCGACGAGGGCCTCATTGAGGACGCGCTCGGGACCCCAGCCCCGGCCGAGGAGGATATTCGTGCCCTCGACGATCTCGGCGGCCATGCCGTCGTAGAGGTCGTTGTGCATCTGCTCCGTCAGCTCCTCGTCGGAGAGACTGGCGAGATCGAGCTCTTCGTCGTCGGCCATGGCGCTGGTCGTATCTCCCGGTATCGAGCCCCCCGCACCCGATGGGGGTTCCCCCCGCCACCCATCGAGCGCCGGCTATTCCACCATGCGGAACGGTGCCGTATGATGGAACGCGCCGGTGGCAGCGTAGCCCGCGGAGGCGCCGATGTCCAGAGTCCAATCCGTCGAACGCGCCTTCGCCGTGCTCGGTGCGCTCGCCGACGGACCGCTCGGCGTCACCGAGATCGCCGATCGCGTCTCTTTGCCGAAGAGCACCGTCGCCCGGCTCCTGCGAACCCTCCAGGAGGAGGACGCGGTCGAGCAGGCGAGCGGCGACAGCCGCTATCGACTCGGCGAGCGGATCGCCTCGCTCGCCGCCGGGGTCACCGCCGGTGGGAGCATCGTCTCCATCGCCCGCCCCGACCTCGAGGAGCTCGCGACCATGGCCGGCGAGGCGGCCGGTCTGGCCATCCCCGACGGGTTCCGAGTCCACTACATCGACCAGGTCGATACGCCGAACGCCGTCCAGGCCCGCGACTGGACGGGTACCCGGGTGCCGATGCACGCGGTCCCGTCGGGCCAGGTCATCCTTGCCCACCTGCCGCCGGCCGAGCTGGAGCGTTTCCTCGCCGAGCCGCTCGAGCGGTTCACCCCGCGCACGCTCACCGATCCTCCCGCCCTCCGCCGACGCCTCGACGAGGTGCGCCTCGAGGGTCTCGCCTGGGTCCACGAGGAGTTCGACCTCGGGATCGACTCCGTCGCCGCGCCGATCCTCGACAGGGGCGGGTCGGCGGTCGCGGCCATCCACGTTCACGGCCCGTCCTATCGCTTCCCGCGCCGCGACTCCTCCCGGCTCGCCGAGCAGATCGCGGCGGCCGCGGCGGCTATCTCCGATCGCCTCGAGCGCACCTCCGGCGGCGCCCGCCGCTGACGACCAGCACTCACGACCGCGGTTGGCCCCCGGTCTGTCCCGCCTCTCGCGCGCGCCGCTTGACGCCGCCAGCCGGAGCCCCAATCCTCAGACGTCGAAGCCCACCGAGAGGACGCCCGTGCCGGACCTGTTCATCGACGGCTGCTGGACCGCCGGGTCGTCCGGTGAGATGAGCCCCGTCGTCGCCCCGTTCGACGGTCGGACCCTGACCCACGTCGACGTGGCCGCGGACGACGACGTCCAGGGGGCGATCCTGGCCGCCCGCCACGCCTTCGACCACGGACCGTGGCCGTCCACGCCTGCCCCCGAGCGCGGCGCACTCCTCGGTCGGATCGCCGACCTGCTCGAGCGCGACCTCGAGGAGATCGCCCGCGAGGAGACGAGCAACACCGGCAAGGCCCTCCGCGAGGGTCGCTACGACGTCGAGGATTCCGCCCGCGTCTTCCGCTACTACGCCGGTCTCGCCGACAAGGACGCCGGCCGGGTGGTGGCGACGGGCACGCCCGGCGCTCTGAGCCGCATCGTCTACGAGCCTATCGGCGTCTGCGCCCTCATCGGACCGTGGAACTACCCGCTCCTCCAGATCTCGTGGAAGATCGCTCCGGCCCTCGCCGCGGGCGACACGTTCATCCTCAAGCCGGCCCAGCTGACGCCGCTCACCGCGATCCACCTCATCCGGCTGATCGAGGAGGCGGGCCTGCCGGCCGGCGTCGGGAACCTCGTCCTGGGTCCGGGCGAACGGGTCGGGCGGGCCCTTGCCGAGAGTCCGGCCGTCGACTTCGTCTCCCTGACCGGTGGCATCGATGCGGGGCGGGAGATCATGCGGTCGGCCGCCGGCAACATGAAGAAGGTCGCCTTCGAGCTCGGCGGCAAGAGCCCCAACATCGTCTTCGCCGACGCCGACTTCGAGACCGCGGTCGACAACGCCCTCACCGCCGCGTTCGTCCACTCCGGCCAGGTCTGCTCGGCCGGCTGCCGGGCCCTCGTCCAGGACGGGATCTACGACCGCTTCGTCGCCGAGGTCGCCCGGAGAACCGAGCTCATCCGCCTCGGCGACGGCTTCGACGAGGCGACCGAGGCGGGGCCGCTCATCAGCGAGGCCCATCGCGCCAAGGTGGAGTCCTACATCGAGATCGGGCGGGCCGAAGGTGCGCGCCTCGTGGCCGGCGGTCGGCGGCCGACGGAGCCCGAGCTGCAGGACGGCTTCTTCGTCCGGCCGACGGTCTTCGCCGACTGCGACCGCGGCATGCGGATCGTCCGCGAGGAGATCTTCGGGCCGGTCCTCACGATCGAGCGCTTCTCGACCGAGGAGGAGGCCGTCGAAGCGGGCAACGACACGACCTACGGCCTGGCCGGCGCCGTCTGGACCGCCGACGCCTCACGGGCCCAGCGGGTCGCCTCGAAGCTTCGCCACGGGACGATCTGGATCAACGACTATCACCCGTATCTGCCGCAGGCCGAGTGGGGCGGCTTCAAGCAGTCGGGCATCGGCCGTGAGCTGGGGCCGACCGGTTTCGACGAATACCGCGAACCGAAGCACATCTACCAGAACACCGAGCCGGGGCCGTCGGGCTGGTTCGGCGGCTGAGGGCCGGGGCCCTTTCTCGGGCCAAGCCCGGGCCCGTATCGGGCCGGACCGGAACGGCCCGGTCGATGACCGGGCCGTTCGTGTCTGTGAGCTGAGCCAGTCGGTTACTCCGCCGGGATCTCCGCGTGGATCGCGTCCAGGTCGACTCCCTGCGAGCGCCGGACGAGCCGGGCCACGACGTAGACGACCGCGGCGATCACGTAGATCGCGGCGAGGAATTGGATGGATTGGGTATTGCCGATGCCGATCCCGTAGAGCGGATCCCACAGCCACTGATAGATGACCCAGCCGAGGAAGATCGTCGTTATCGCGCCGGCGATGCTGATGATCGGCAGTCCGCCGATCGCATACCGGACGAGGGGCGACTTCTGATAGATGTCCTTCTTCCACCACGGCAGGATCGTGGCAGCGATCGCAGTCCCGAAGAACGTGACCGCGATGACGAGCGATGCGTCGAGGGTGAGCTTCGAGAAGCCCGTCACGTACGAGTACAGGTACGAGACGATGACCCCCGGGATCATGATCAGGAGCAGTGCCGTCCACGGCACGCCGCGGTCGGAGACGCGGGCGGCCCGCTCCGGCAGGACCCGGTCGAAGGCGGCGGCGAAGATCATCCGGGTCGAGGACAGCCAGAGGGTCCCGGCCCAGCCGAGGAACCAGACCCCGAAGATGATCACGATGATCATCTGGATGAGGTGGTTGTCGATGAGGAACGCCGCCAGCATCGGCGGGTAGCCCCAGATCGGGATCGCCGGTGCAGTGGTGACGTAGCCGTAGGCGTAGTTGATGAAGTTGACGTTGCCGGCGTTGAAGAAGTCCCAGCCGAACGTCTTCGCCGCGAGCAGGACGAAGACGATGGCGAGGATGATCGTGACCCACAGGCCGCCGAGCATCCCGTTGAGGACCTTGCGGAAGTCGCCGGCCCCGCGGACCTCGCCATAGAGGGTCGCGCCCCAGTTCGGGTAGAGGATCCAGAACATCATGAACGGCAGGAGCAGCCAGGTCCCGGTCCCGAGCCCGAAGTCGAGCGGCGAGCCGCCGGGCACGAAGGCGTCGTTGGCCACCGCGTTGTCGATCGTCGCCTGGTAGGCGTTGGCCACGCCGAACAGGCTCTGGCCCTCACGGTCGAAGGCGGTCTTGAAGGCATCCTGTGACCCGACGAGCATGAGGATGAACATCGCGGCCAGGGCGATGAGGCCGATGTAGAGGCTCACCCGCTGGATCCGGGCGTAGCCGGCCATGCCGAGGGCCACGGCGCCCGAGGCGATGATGATCGTGATGATCGAGACGGTGAACGTGCCGGTCGCCGTCCCGAGGAAGGTCAGCAGGTCGGTGGCGCCGGCGATCGCGGCGAGCGGCTGCAGCACCTCGATGTTGAGGATGTAGCCGTAGATCGGTGCCCACAGGGCGAGGATGAACCACCAGCCGGTGCTGGACAGGACGAAGCCGATGCCGCCTCGCCGCATCCCGAGGATCGCCCCGATCACCAGCCCCGCGATGCCGGCGACGATGGCGATGGCATCGCCGAGGGCGAAGGCGTTGGCGGCCAGGTAGCCGGTCAGTCCGCCGACGAGGGCGGCGACGACGGCCCCGGGGACACCGTCGAAGATCCGAGTCTGCCAGACGTAGTCGCCGCCGGCCCGGGGCATGACGGCGATAAGACCGGCATAGACGATGCACAGGAACGTCATCGTGATCCCCGACAGGAGCAGGGCGGACAGGACCGACCCGTCGGGAACGAAGGCGAAGATCGCCAGGCTGTAGAACATCCCCAGGGTGACGAGATTCACCGAAAAGAACGAGTAGCCGAACGCATCGAATGCGGACCAGCCCTTGACCAGGCCGGTCGCATTGCGCAGGAACACCGTGGGTGTTTCGCGACTTACCGAAGCCACAGTCCTTCTCCTCCTCTCTTCCTGACCTCAGCCGTTGATGAGCAGGTAGCGCTTCACCGATCCCTTCTTCGAGTCCAGGTCGACGATCGCCGCCTGGAGGACGCCATCCTCGTATGCGCTCCCGGGGTTGACCGCGAGCGTCCGTCCCAGCTTCACCGCCCCTCGCCCTTCGTGGATGTGTCCGTGCAGCGAGAGGACCGGTCCGTAGTCGGCGATGGCGGCCCGAACGGCGTGGGAGCCGACCGGGATGAGTGCCTGCCCGCCCGACACGTACCGCATGTCCGCATCGAGCTTGGGCGCGTTGTCGAGGTTCGAGCCGTAGGGCGGCACGTGGAAGTTGAAGATGGCCCGGCTCATGTCCGGCACGTCCCCGACGAGGGCGTCGATGCGGGTACGAAGCTCGTCCTCGGGCATCTCCCGGAACGTGTTCCATGGCGTCGGGTTCGTCCAACCTGTCGACACGAGCGTGAAGCCGTCAAGGTCGATGAGGTTCGCCTCGCCAAGAGTCACCCGTTCGCCGGCCGCGATGACCGGGTCGATCTCGAACATGTCGTCGTTGGCCGGCGAGACGATGCAGCGGATGGCCGTCCCGCGAAGCTTCTCGTCGGCGATGGCGATCCAGCGGGCGACGCCGGCGACGATCTCGGCCTTGAAGCGAGCGTCGACGAGCGCCGGGTCGTCGGTCCAGGCTTCGACCTCGTCGCGGCTCAGGCGGATCGGGTAGTAGCCGCGATCCGAGATCCGCTTCTCCATCGCGGTCAGCTCTGCGTCGGTCGACAGGACGTGGCGCTGGTCCTGGATCGTCACTTCCCAGGAGCTGCCATCGGCGACGATCGGGACCATCGCCTTGCCGGTCATGTCGCCGCCCATCACAAGGACGTCGGCGCTGTGGAAGGCTCCGGCGTTGAGGAACTTGCGCCAGCACACGTCCGAACCGTGGACGTCGGTCGCGAAGAAGATCCTCATCGGGCTTCCACGATTCCAGTATCAACACGCGTGGTGGCCGTCGCAAGCGAAATCCCGCACCGCGGGCTCGGAGCGCCCGTGCCGTCAGCCGTCCTCGGCGAAGTCGTCCGGCAGCGAAGACGCTTCATCAGCGAGGAGGGCGGCCTCGAGACGCTCGAGCAGCGGGATCTGGCTCGACTTGATGCGCCGGCGGGCCTCGGCCGGATCGAACCAGGCGACCCGATCGATCTCGGGGACGAGGATCGTCTGGCCCGAGCGGGGCGGCCACTGGAGGGAGAACGTGTTCGAGCGGGCGGCGGCCGGGTCGAGGTCGCCATCGAGCGCCCAGCCGTGGACGACCTTGCCGCCTTTCTGGACGATCGAGCCGAGCTCGATGGGCGGACCATCGGGCGGCCGATGGCCGGTCTCCTCCTCGAACTCCCGTCGAGCGACCTCGTAGAGGGTCTCATCCGGCTCGACCTCGCCCTTCGGGATCGACCAGACATCCTCGTCGCGAGCGGCGAAGTACGGACCGCCGGGGTGGGCGAGCAGCACCTCGAGGGTGCCGCCGGCCCGGCGGAAGAGGACGATCCCGGCGCTGGTGCGACTGCTCATGGCGACCTCGACATCATCGCGCGCGCCGCCGCCGGGCACAGGGCCGGCGGGTTGCGGATAGACCGGCCGATACCGAATACTCGACCCCCCACGTGGAGGAGGTTCCCGACCGCATGAGCACGCTTCCCGAGCGAGCACGGGTCGTCATCGTCGGCGCCGGCATCGTCGGCAGCAGCATGGCCTGGCACCTGGCCCGACTCGGCTGGCGCGACATCGTCCTCATCGAGAAGGGTGCCCTCCCGAACCCCGGCGGCTCGACCGGCCACGCCTCGAACTTCATCTTCCTGACCGACCACTCCAAGGAGATGGCGGCCTTCACGATCGAGAGCGCCCGCCAGTACCGCGAGCTCGGTGTCTACGACGAGACCGGCGGCATCGAGGTCGCCCGGACGCCCGAGCGGATGGAGGAACTCAAGCGGCGGATGGCGTCGTCGCTCTCGTGGGGCGTCGGAGGAACGCGCCTGCTGACTCCTGCCGAGGTCAAGGCGATGGTCCCGTTCATCGACGAGACCGTGATCCTCGGCGCGTTCTATACGCCCGGTGTCGGCATCGTCGACTCGCTGCAGGCCGGGACGCTGATGCGCCAGAAAGCCCAGGAGCTCGGCGCGCTCACGGTCGCCGCCAGCGTCGAGGTCAGCGGCATCGACGTCGATGACGGGCGGGTGCGGCGGGTCCACACCGACGCGGGCACGGTCGAGGCCGAGTTCGTCGTCATCGCCTGCGGCGTCTGGAGCCCGCGGATCGCGGCGATGGCCGGCGCCTCGATACCGCTCACCCCGGCCGTCCACCAGATGATCGACATCGGTCCGGTCCCCCAGTTCGAGCACACGACCAGGGAGGTCGGCTACCCGATCATCCGGGACATGGATACGAACATGTACGAGCGGCAGCATGGGACGGGCTTCGAGATCGGCTCGTACGCCCACCGGGCGATCCTCATGGATCCCGAGGACATCCCATCGATCGCCTCGGCCGCCCTGTCGCCGACGATGCTGCCGTTCACCCAGGAGGATTTCGACCCCCAGCTCGAGGATGCGCTCGAGCTGTTCCCCGAGATCGTCGGCGACGAGTCGGTCGGGGTGAAGCTCGCCATCAACGGCCTCCTCTCGCTGACGCCGGACGGCAACCCGATCATCGGCGAGACGCCCGAGGTGAAGAACCTCTGGTCGGTCGCGGCGATCTGGATCAAGGAGGCGCCGGGGATCGCCAAGACGGTCGCCGAGTGGATGACGACCGGCGAGCCCGAGATCGACCCCCACGGCTCCGACATCGCCCGCTTCTACGACCACCACAAGACGGCCCAGCACATCGCCGCGCGGACGACCGAGGGCTACAACAAGACCTACGGCATCGTCCACCCGAACGAGCAGTGGGCCTCGAACCGGCCGATCCGGCTGTCGCCGGCGTACGACCGCCAGGTCGCCCTCGGCGCGGAGTTCTTCGAGGCGGCCGGCTGGGAGCGGCCGTACTGGTACGAGTCGAACCGCCCGCTGCTCGAGGAGTTCGGCGACGCGGTGATGCCGCGAGCCGCCGAGTGGGAGTCGCGCTGGTGGTCGCCGATCATCAACGCCGAGCACCTGGCGATGCGCGACCGGGTCGGGCTGGTCGACCTGTCGGCGTTCGCGATCTTCGACGTGACGGGCCCCGGATCGGCGGCCGCCCTCGAGCGGCTGTGCGTGAACAAGGTCGACGTGGCGCCGGGCCGGACCGTCTACACGCCGCTCCTCGACCCGGCCGGCGGGATCCTCGCCGACCTCACGATCATGCGGCTCGGCGACGACCGGTTCCGGGTCGTGACCGGCGGCGGCATGGGGATGCGCGACCGCAAGATCTTCGCCGACGGCATGCCGGCCGACGGCTCGGCCCAGCTCCACGACGCCACGAACCAGTGGACGACGATCGGCCTGTGGGGCCCGCGGGCCCGCGACGTCCTCTCGTCGGTGACGTCTGCGGACGTCAGTCACGCCGGGTTCCCGTTCCTGACCTCGAAGACGGTCGACATCGACGGGGTCCGGACCCTCGCCTCGCGGATCAGCTACGTCGGCGAGCTCGGCTGGGAGATCTACGTCCCGATCGAGCAGGGACGGCGGGTCTGGGACGCGCTCTGGGAGGCCGGTCGTCCGCACCGGATGGTGCCGGTCGGGATCGGCGCGTACGCGGTCACGGCTCGGCTCGAGAAGGGCTACCGGGCCCACGGCGCGGAGCTCGAGCTCGACTTCGACCTCGTCGAGGCCGGGATGGCCCGACCGACGGTCAAGGACGCTGAGTTCGTCGGGAAGGCGGCCTATGTCGAGCAGCGCTCGGCGGCGCCGGCGGCGATCCTCTGCACGCTCACCGTCGACGACCCGACGTCGAAGAGCGGCGTCAAGCGCTACATGCTCGGCCGCGAGCCGGTCCTCACGGCGTCCGGCGAGTCGATCGTGGACGCCAAGGGCCGCCGCTCGTACGTGACGAGCGCCGGCTCGGGCCCGTCGGTCGGCAAGCACCTCCTCATGGCCTACCTCACCGCCGGCCGAGGCGGTCGAGGGGAACCGGCTCCTGGTCGAGTACTTCGGCGAGCGCTACCCGGTCACCGTTGCGGTCGTCGGCAGCCGACGCCGCTCTTCGACCCGGAGAACGCGCGGATCCGTTCCTGACCATGCGGACGACCCCCTCGCGATGAACGTCCTCGTCTGCGTCAAGCGGGTCCCGGCGACGGGCGACCGGATCAACCTCACCGCCGACGCGATGGACGTCGACACGAAGTTCCTCGGCTTCACCGTGAGCCCCCACGAGGAGTGCGCCGAGGAGGAGGCCGTCCGCATCGTCGAGGCCCACGGCGGCTCCTCGACCGTGCTCACCCTCGGCGGGCCCGAGAGCGAGGAGCAGCTCCGCGACGCGATGGCCATCGGCATCGACCGGGCCATCCTCCTCGAGACCGACGGCGTCGAGTGGGACCCGATGGCGACCGCCGCCGCGATCGTCGACGCGATCCGCGTCCGCGAGGCCGCCGATGGGCCGTTCGACCTCGTCATGTTCGGCAACGAGGCCGCCGACAGCGGCGACTACCAGGTCGGAGTGCGGGTCGCGGTCGCCCTCGACCGGCCGTGCGTGACCGGGATCAAGGGGCTCGAGATCGGCGACGGTTCTGTCGCGGCACGACGCGAGGCGGGTGGCGGCTGGGAGGTCTACGAGCTGCCGACGCCGGCGGTCGTGTCGGTCAAGGAGGGCATCAACCTGCCGCGCTACCCGTCTGTGCCGGGGCGGCTGCGGGCCCGCAAGAAGGAGGTCGAGCGGATCGTCCCGACGAAGTCCGCGGGGGCGGGTGGAGCCGCCGGCTCGGAGGGCACCAGCGGCCCGGTGAAGCTCGGCCTCCGCCTGCCGGTCCGGACCGAGACGACGGCCGAGATCCTCGGCACCGGTCCCGACGCCGCGCCGGCCGTGGTGGAGCTCCTTCGCACGCTCGGGCTCCTCGAGGGATCGTCGGGAGCGGACGCATGATCCTCGTCTTCGTCGAGCACGCCGACGGTCGGCCCGACCTCACGTCGCTCGAGGCGATCGCCCTCGCCCGCGGCATCGCCGGATCGGCCGGCCTGCCGCTCCACGCGGCGGTCGTCGGTCCGGGCGGTGCGGGGGCCGCCGCACCGCTCGCCGCCCATGGAGTCGACACGATCCATGCGGTCGAGCATCCGGGGCTCGACGAGTACGCGCCGGCCGGCTGGGCTGCGGGGCTCGCGGCGCTGACAGCGTCCATCGCGCCGGCGGCGGTCATCGCATCGGGCACGGAACGGGGAGCCGAGGTGATGGCCCACCTCGCCGCCCGGGCGGGCCTCCCGCTGGCAGCGAACTGCACCGAGGTGCGGGCGAGCGGCCCGGCCGCCGCCGATACCTGGCAGGTCACCCGTCAGCGCTGGGGCGGCAGCCTCCTCGAGGATGCCCGGCTCGACGGGACGCCGCGGCTGCTCACCGTGGCGCCGCATGCGGTCGGCGCCGAGGATGCCGTGACAGCCGGGCGCGGTGCCGTCGAGTCGTTCGCGGCGGAGCTGTCGGAGCGCGACCTGGCGGTCCGCGTCGTCCGGCGGGTCGCCCCGGATAGCGGCACGGTCTCGCTGGCCGACGCCAGGGTCGTCGTCGGCGGGGGGAGAGGAGTCGGCAGTTCCGAGGCCTTTGGCCAGATCGTCGAGCTCGCCGCGCTCCTCGGCGGCGCCGTCGGCGTCTCCCGGGCCGTCACGAGCGCCGGCTGGCGGCCGCATGCCGAGCAGGTGGGCCAGACGGGGATGCGCATCGCCCCCGAGCTGTACATCGCCTGCGGCATCAGCGGGGCGATCCAGCACATGGTCGGGGCCCGGACGGCGAAGCGGATCCTCGCCATCAACACCGACCGCGAGGCCCCGATGGTGACCCAGGCGACCTACGCGGTGATCGGCGACCTCCACGCGATCGTGCCGGCCATCAACGCAGAGATCCGCCGGACCACGGGCCGGTAGCCCGCGGTCCGGCGGTCGAGCCGATCAGTCGGCTTCTGCCGCTCTCACCCCCAGGGCGAGGGCCCGGACCCGCGATGGGCCGGATCGCTACGGTCGGGTCATGGGGTCGCGACGCTCCACACGCCGCCGATGCCCTGGCCGTTGGTCTGGCCGGCCGACTTGTCGCCGGCGAAGTAGTAGACGGGCTTGCCGTTGTAGGTGACCTGCGTGGTCCCGTCGTCACGGGTGACGGTGCCGATCGTGCCGCCGACGCCCGTGCCCGCGGTCGCTGCGGCGCCGGCAGGGAGGGTGAGCGGCGGCCAGTTCGTGGCGCACTGCCCGTTGCAGGCGCTCTTGCCCGGGGTCGTGTCCTTGGCGTAGACGTAGAGCGCCTTGCCGTCCGCGCCCGTCAGGTACGGACCGACGGCCCCGCTTGCGGCGGCGAGGGCGAGGCCTCCGCCTCCGGCGGCCTGCGACGCGGCGGCCGACGGGGCCGCGGACGCTGCGACGGACGGTGCTGTCGAGGGTGCCTCGGTCGGAGCGGCGGTGGGCGCGGCAGTCGGTGCAGCGGGCGTCGGCGTGGCGGCGCTCGAACAGGCTGCCAGGACGATCGCCGCCCCGGCGATCGCGGTCGCGAGGCTCAGCCTCGGTCCGGTGATTGTCATCGACATCGTGTGTCTCCTCTCGGCCGTCGGGTCCCTCGTGGACTCGGTCCTGACGGTCACAGGAGCCATACGACGGGCGATGACGGAGCGGTTTCGCCCGCGGTCTCGGGCGTCGTCGATCGCCGTGGGCGGTCAGTCGGTTGAGGAGTGCCTGAGGTCCTTCCAGTAGAAGGTCGTCGGGGTGAGCGAGCGGTCGGGGTTCATCGCGTAATCGGGGATCGCGCCTGCCGCGCTCCAGCCGCGTCGTTCGTACAGGCGGACCGCCTCGGCCGTCGCGGTGTCCAGCGTGAGCAGCCAGCGGCCCCGCTCGAGGGCGACCCGCTCGAGCTCGGCCATGAGCGCCTCGCCGACGCCACGCCGCCGGGCCGTCGAGAGCACGAGCAGCTTGCTCACGGTCGCTCGGTGGGGCTGGTTGGGAAGGGTGTCGATGTCGAGCTGGACGGTCCCGACGACCGGCCCGTCGTCGACCGTGGCGGCGAACAGCACGACGACCCCGTCGGCGACCTTCCGCTCGATCCGCCGCCAGTAGGTGTCGGCCTCATCGGCGCTCAACGGCACGAGGAACCCGACCGATGCGCCGTTCTCGACCGAGTCGATCAACAGCTCGCCGAGACGCGGCCCGAGGCGCCCCACGTCGCCCCCTTCGACGATCCACACGTGCGGGGGCCTTTCGCTCACTCGAGACCCTCCGACTCAGTGATGAGGACGAACGCGGCCACCGCGAACCCGAACAGATGGCGTCGCCGATCCATGATGTCATCCGCCCCACCGCGGCCGTCTGGGCACCGCGCATGACCGTCGCGGCCGTAGGCGGTGGTGACGTCATGACATCATGACGTCATAGCGTTAGACTCCTGCCATGGCCAAGCGAACGACGATCTACTTCGATGAGTCGACCCACAAGGCGCTGCGACTGAAGGCAGCCGAGACGGACCAGAGCATCTCGAGTCTCGTGACGGATGCCGTCCGCCGGACCCTGTCCGAGGACGCGGACGACCTGGCTGCCTTCCGCGAGCGAGCCGACGAGCCGAGCCTCGCCTTCGAGGACTTCGTCCGTGACCTGAAGCGGCGTGGCCAGCTATAGCGTCCGGATCCGAAGGACGGCGTCAAAGGAGATCGAGGCCCTGCCACTGCCGGATCGACGACGCGTCGTGACGCGGATCCGGGGCCTGGCTGACGATCCCCGGCCGCGAGGATGCGAGAAGCTGAGCGGCGCGGAGAAGTACCGCCTCAGGCAGGGAGCCATTCGGGTGGTGTACCAGATCGACGACACGGATCTGGTCGTGATGGTCGTGAAGGTCGGCCACCGGCGCGACGTCTATCGCTGAGGGCCCTGTCGAGCCGGACTAGCGCCAGCCGAGCTCGGGGGCTACGTACTTGAGGATGCTCTCGACGGCGTGGGCGTTGTATTCGACGCCGAGCTGGTTCGGGACGGTCAGCAGCAGTGTGTCGGCGGCCTGGATCGCCGTGTCCTTGGCGAGTTCCTTCACGAGGACGTCGGGCTCCGCCGCGTAGGACCGCCCGAAGATCGCCTTCGTCTGGGCGTCGAGGTAGCCGACGTGATCCTCGTCCTGCTGGCCGCGCCCGAAGTAGGCCCGGTCCCGGTCGTCGACGAGGGCGAAGATGCTCCGGCTCACGGACACCCGCGGCTCGCGCTCATGGCCGGCCGCCGCCCAGGCCTCGCGGAACAGCCGGATCTGCTCGGCCTGGAGCTCGTGGAATGGCACGCCGGCGTCCTCGGTCATCAGGGTCGACGACATCAGGTTGAGGCCCTGCTCGGCCGCCCACTCCGCGGTCGGGCGCGACCCCGCGCCCCACCAGATCCGGTCGCGGAGGCCGGTGGCGTGCGGCTCCGGGCGGAGCAGGCCGGGCGGGTTCGGGAACATCGGTGACGGGTTGGGCTCGGCGAACCCGGCACCGGTGATGACCTTCAGGAAGACCTCGGTGTGCCCGCGCGCCATGTCGGCATCGGTCTGGCCATCTGGAGGCGCGTAGCCGAAGTAGCGGAAGCCATCGATCACCTGCTCGGGCGAGCCGCGGCTGATGCCCAGCTGGAGTCGGCCGCCCGCGATGAGGTCGGCGGCGCCCGCATCCTCGGCCATGTACATCGGGTTCTCATAGCGCATGTCGATCACGGCCGTCCCGATCTCGATCCGCTTCGTCCGGGCGCCGATCGCCGCGAGGAGCGGGAACGGCGACGCGAGCTGCTGGGCGAAGTGGTGGACCCGGAAGTAGGCGCCGTCCGCGCCGAGGTCCTCGACCGCCTCGGCGAGCTCGATCGACTGGATGAGCGCGTCCGACCCCGTCCGGACCTGCGAGTAGGGCGAGGCCGACCAATGCCCGAACGAGAGGAATCCGATCCGTTTCACATGCGGATTCTAGAGGCGACAGCCTTGCGAGGCGCTGGCACGCTCGATGGTCCACCCGGGAATATCGACAAGGACGGCCACCCTCGTTTCGGGGTATCAGTGGGGTCCGACGCCGCAGGATGGTCAGGGAGCCCTTCCCAAGATGGAACGGATTCCTGAGCGGTTGCCTCATACCGGGTAAGTGCACCGAGAATGTGCTGTGTAGGGAGGGAAGGTGAACCGCGACCTGGTCGAGCGAGCACGGGACGGCGATCATGCGGCCTTCTCGCTCCTTGCCGCAGCGGTGGCCGGGTCGATGTACGACACCGCCCGGCTCATCCTCCGGAGCGACGACCGCGCGGAGGATGCGGTCCAGGACGCCTTGATCCAGGCCTGGCTCAACATCCGGGGTCTGCACGACCCGGCCCGCTTCGACGCGTGGCTCCGTAGACTGCTTGTCCGCGCCTGTTATCGGGCGGCGAAGCGCCACCGGGCCCGGGCTCTGACCGAGGTCAAGACGATCGCTACGGTCGAGCCGTGGGTCCCGGACGGGCAAGGGGCGGCTGCGGTTCGCGACGAGCTGGCCCGGGGGTTCCAGCGCCTCGATCCCGAGCAGCGGGCGGTGCTGGTCCTCCACTTCTACCTCGACCTCACCGACACGGAGGCGGCCGATGCACTCGGCATCCCGGTCGGGACGATGAAGTCACGACTGAACCGGGCGACATCCGCGCTCAAGTCCGCGCTGGCCGCCGAGGAGCGCCGCGTCGGCACCGTGGAAGGACGGACGGCATGAGCGGAGACAACATGTTAGAGCGAAGCGTCCGCGAGTGGCTCGAGGGCGAGGGCGGACGGGCAGCTCCGCCTCGTCTTGTGGAGTCCGTCGTGGACGCAACGGCGACGCGCAAGCCTCGACCCGCCTGGGCGGTCTCTCTCCGCGGGCAAGCCTATGGAGCGGCCTTTGGATCGACGGCTGAGCGCCCCGGCGCTCGTCCGGTCCTCGCGCTGCTGCTGGCTCTTGCGGTCATGATCGCGCTCGTCGCGGGGATTCTGGCGGCCGGCGGTGGCCCGCTGCGACGTGCGGATGTCCCGACGCCACCGCCGTCGGGGCCGGCTATCGTCGCGCAAGAGAGCCCGTCGGTCCAGCCCTCGGGCCCATCCGCGACCGGACCGACCCCTTCGACCTCGGCCCTGCCAGGTCCAACGGCGAAGATCGGTCACACTGGCTCACTCGCGTATCTCCAGGGTCCTGCCGATCCGTCGTCTGGCGATCCGGGCACGCTCTTTGTCGGCGACCGCGACGGGGCCCACCCTCGCCCGGTCGCGACCCAGGTTGACGAACTCTGGGGCTGGTCGTTGAGCGGCAGGTACCTCGCCTTCACTCGGCCCAACAGCAGCGCCGGGGGCACCGAGACCGTCAACGTCATCACTCCTGATGGGAAGTCGATCGGCTCTATCGACGGCGGAGAGCTCGGCGAGGTCCAGTGGTCCCCGACGCAGGACGTGCTCCTCGTGTACTCCGTCTTCCGCGACGCGTCACCGCTGCCGCACCCACTGGTAGCGCTCTACACAGCCGATGGCCTGCTCCTCAAGAGGGTCCCGCTGCCCCCCGATGTCTCGACGTTGACGCAAGGCATCGATTGGTCACCCGACGGGTACTCGCTCGCCGTCGCGGGATGCATCGGCTGCCATGGGGACAAGTACGACGACACGCCCGCCCAGTCATGGGGCCTCTGGGTCGTGCCGATCGACGGTCGTCCCCTAACGCAGCTGACCGACCCGTCCAACGGCATTGTCAGCGGCCCGCGCTGGTCTCGCGACGGAAACTGGATCAGCTACAGCGCGACCTGCCTCTCAAGCGACGCGGGAGGCTGTCAGTTCGCGGCCTTCCGGGTCCACCCCGACGGCTCCGGTCGGGAGAGGATCCCGGACGCCCAGCAGTCGGGTCTCTTGTCGCCCGATGGTACGCACGTCCTGTTCGACCAGCCTCCGCCGGGCTCGCCCACGGGCAGCGACGTCGTCTACACGGACGTATACGCGTCGGATCCCGACGGCTCCCACCTCGTGCGACTCACGATGTCGGGCGCCCAGGCTGTCCCGCTCTCGTGGAGTCCCGACGGACGGCAGATTCTCTACTTGGTCGTACCGGTCGACCCGGCCGACCCCACTGCGTTGTTGCCGACAGCGACATGGATGATGAATGCCGACGGCACCAACCAGCGGAAGCTCGGCACGCAGTGGCTCAACGCTGCCTGGGCGTCGTCACCGTGATCGTCTTGAGCGCCGATCCTCGACGGGGTCACGTCGTGCGCCCTCCTCTTCCCTTCCTCCGTTGACGGTTCGGCGTTTAATCCCGATAATCTGACTCGGAATTGATCGCGCATGTCATGCCAGCGCCGTCGTCCACCCACCCGTCGGAGATCACGTGGCAGTCACCACCCCGTCGACCCGCGACGCAGTCCGAGACCGACGCGACGAGTTCGCCTTCCATGACGACATCGTCTACCTCAGCGAGACCAAGCGCGGCCTGACCCGCGAGACGGTCGAGGAGATCAGCGCGTTCAAGGACGAGCCGGAGTGGATGCTCAAGTTCCGGCTCCGGGCGTACGAGCACTTCCTCACCCGGCCGATGCCGCAGTGGGGCGGCGATCTCGGTCATATCGACCTCGACAAGATCGTCTACTACCGCAAGCCGTCCGAGCGCGAAGAGAAGTCGTGGGACGACGTGCCGGAGAAGATCAAGCAGACCTTCGAGCGGCTCGGCATCCCCGAGGCGGAGCGCAAGTTCCTGTCCGGCGTCGGCGCCCAGTACGACTCCGAGGTCGTCTACCACTCGGTCCGCGAGGAGCTGACCAAGATCGGCGTCGTCTTCATGGGCACCGACCAGGCGCTCAAGGAATATCCGGAGATCTTCCGCCGCACTTCGGCACGGTCGTCCCGCCGGAGGACAACAAGTTCGCCGCCCTCAACAGCGCGGTCTGGTCGGGCGGCTCGTTCGTCTACGTCCCCAAGGGCGTCGAGGTCCCGCTGCCGCTGCAGGCCTACTTCCGCATCAACGGCGAGAACACCGGCCAGTTCGAGCGGACGCTGATCGTCGTCGAGGAAGGCGCCAAGGTCCACTACATCGAGGGCTGCACGGCCCCGATCTACGCGACCGACTCGCTCCACGCCGCGGTCGTCGAGGTCATCGCCCTGCCGGGCTCGCAAGGTCCGCTACACGACCATCCAGAACTGGTCGAACGACGTCTACAACCTCGTCACCAAGCGGGCCCACGCGCACGAGAACTCGACGGTCGAGTGGATCGACGCGAACACCGGCTCCCGCCTGACGATGAAGTACCCGAGCATCTACCTTCGCGGCGAGAACGCGACGGCCGACATCATCTCGGTCGCGGTCGCCGGCCGGGGCCAGCACCAGGACACCGGCGCCAAGGCGATCCACCTGGCCAAGAACACCAAGAGCCGGATCGTCGTCGAAGTCGGTGTCAAAGGACGGCGGCCGAGCGACCTACCGCGGCCAGCTCAAGGTCGTCGCCGGGCGCGACCGGTGTCGTGGCCAGCGTTCGCTGCGACGCGCTCATGCTCGACGACCAGAGCCGCAGTGACACGTACCCCTACATCGACATCCAGGAAGACGACACGACGATGACCCACGAGGCGACCGTCGGGCAAGATCAGCGCCGAGCAGGTCTTCTACCTGATGAGCCGCGGCCTGACCGAGAACGAGGCCCAGAACCTCATCGTCCAGGGCTTCCTCGAGGTCTTCACGAAGGAACTCCCGATGGAGTACGCCATCGAGTTCAACCGCCTCGTGAAGCTCGAGATGGAGGGTTCTCTCGGGTGACGTCGGCGACCGAGCCCGGCTCGGCCGAGGCCACGCCCGCGGACCGTCGACGGCCGGCCCGCCGCGGCCCGGCGGATCTCCCCTTCGACTTCGACGTCGCCGAGCTGGCCCGGAACCTTTCGACCGAGCGGTCCGAGCCCGCCTGGCTCGCCGCCGAGCGGCTCGCCGCCGCGGCCGCCTACGACGCCCTGCCGATCGAGAAGAACCAGCTCTACACGACGTACATCGACCTGCGGCAGGCCGACCTGTTCGGGGTCCGGCCGTACGTGCGGACCGCCGACGCGTCGACGGGCGCAGGCGCCACCGCCGCTGCCGCGGCCAGTCCCGCCGACGGTGACACCGACGGACTCCTGTCGCTCCGCGAGGACGGCGTGGCGAGCCTGGAGCTGTCCGCCGCGGCGCGAGCGGCCGGCGTCACCCTCGAGACGTTCGGCGCGGCGCTCGAGCGCGACGAGGCCACGTTCCGTGGCGAGCTCGAGGGCGGCTCCTCGCTGCCCGGCCGACGACAAGCTCGCCCAGCTGACCCGGGCCTGCTGGAACCAGGGCTGTCCGGCTCGTCGTGCCCGCCGGAGTCCGCCTCGAGCGCCCCATCGTCATCCGCTGGGCGGCCGGTGTCCCCGATCGTGCCCTCATCACCAGGACCGTCGTCCGGCTCGGTGCCGGGGCGGCCGCCTCGCTCGTCGAGGAGCTCGTCCCGTCCGGCCCGCCCATCGAATGCGCGGAAGGCGAGCCCGTCCCCCAAAGCCTGTTCGCCGGCTCGCTCGAGATCGACCTCGCGCCAGGCGCGGACCTCGCCGTGGCGAGCATCCAGGACCTGCCGGCGGGCGTGACGGTCTTCGAGCATCGCAACGGGGTCGTCGGCGAGGGAGCCTCGCTGCGCTGGGCCCTCGCCCAGCTCGGCGGTCGCATCGTCCGCAGCCGCGTCGACAACCGCCTCGAGGGCGACCGGAGCACGGTCGAGCAGGTCGAGATCGTCTTCGGCTCCGACGAGCAGGTCGTCGACCTGACCTCGTATACCCGCCATCTCGGCCGCGACACGACCGGCAACCTCCTGTCGAAGGGCGCCCTCCTCGACGGAGCTCGGAGCTTCATGAAGGGCCTCATCGTCATCGACAAGAGCGCCGTCGGGACCGACAGCTTCCTCGGCGAGTTCGGGATGAACCTGTCGAGGCGGGCCCGGGCGGTCGCCATCCCGAGCCTCGAGATCGACCAGCCCGACTGCCGCCGGGCCGCCCATTCGTCCTCGGTCGGGCCGATCGACGAGACCCAGCTCTTCTACCTCGAGAGCCGCGGCATCCCGCCGGACGATGCCCGCAAGTTCATCGTCCTGGGCTTCCTCGAGCCGGTCGTCGCGCGCGTCCCGCTGGCCTCCGCCCAGGATCGCCTGCGCGAGCTGCTCGAGGAGAAGTGGGCGGCCTCGTCGATGGCCGGACAGGGGGTCGAGGCCGGCTCTTCCGCCGCGTGACCCGCCGGGTCGACCTCCTCGGGCTCGATGAGGTGCCGGACGGCACGATGAAGATGGCCTGGGTCGACGGCACGGACCAGGTGGTGGTCATCAACGTCGACGGCATCATCCGGGCCTACCAGGGCATCTGCAGCCACGAGTACTTCGAGCTCGACAAGGGCTTCCTGACGGCCGGCTCCTCACCTGCGCCCTCCATCTGAGCCGCTTCGATCTCGCGACCGGCGACGCCCTCGATCCGCCCGCTGAGCTGCCGCTCGCGATGTACGAGGTCGTGGTCGACGGCGGCCGGATCGCGATCGACATCCCCGACGGGCCGCTCAACGTCAACGAGTAACCGCGTTCGGCCGACGATGCGCGGCGGCGCCCGGGCCTCGCCGGCGCTATCGCACGCGCCTCAGCGTCCCTCAGCGCGCCTCGGCGTGACCGACGCCCTCGCCCTCGTGCCACCAGCGGATATCAAGGCGGTCGCCATCCGAGCGGACGATCGATATGTCGAGGACATCGGCGCGGAACAGCGGAAAGGGACCGTCCGGCGGTTCCTCGCCGGTGGCCGCAACGAAGGCGTCGCAGAAGCTCGCCACCGTCAGGTCGTCGTCGACGGGCGTCGCATGTCCTGACAGCTTGGCGTCACCGGCAGCGAGGTCCTTGTCTATCGTCGCGCAGTGGAGCGCGAAGCGCGGGTCGGCGAGGAGGTCGAGTGCCTTCCGCGAGCCGGGCAGCATCGGGAGCCACAGGTCGCCGAGTGCGAACAGCGGCACGGTACCGCTGATCCTCGGCGACCCATCCCGATGAAGGGTGGCGAGCAGTCCGAATCCATGGGATTCGAACCGCGCTCGGACCGACCCCGCGAGCTCCGGTTCGGCCGCCTCGATCTCCGCCCACGTCGACACGGTCCCCATGGTAGGCCCGGAGGTCGAACCTGCCGTCGAACACGGCCCGCTCAGGGCGCGTATCCATCGCCTACCAACGCTCCCAGCGGGCGAATTCCGCATTTGGGCGCCAGCCGCGCTTGAGCGATGGTGAGCGCACGTCGGGGAGCGGGTGGCCGACGGGGATGACGCCGACCGGCGAGAAGTCGGCGGGGATGCCGAGGAGCTCGCGCATCGTGACGTAGCCAGCGGCATCGGCACCGGCGAACCCCGCAGCCAGGCCCTGATCGACCGCCGCGAGGAGGACGAGCATCACTGTGCAGCCGACGTCCATCCACCAGTACGGGACCGGCCACTCGATCTCGTTGCCCTCGTCGTCGACCTTGTCGGCCTCGCGATAGCGAGCGTGGTAGACCTCTTCGCTCACGCAGGGGATGAAGAGGGCCGCGCACCGGCTGATCCAGCGGTCCCAGCCGGCCTCGACGTACTCGTCCTCGCCGCAGAGGATCGCGAGGCGCCGGCGCATGTCCGGATCCGTGACGACGAGGAGGCGCTGGCCCTGGCTGAAGCCCGCGCTCGGCGCCCGCTGGGCGGTCACGGCGATGCGTTCGAGGACGGCCCGGTCGACCGCCTCGTCGGAGAAGTGGCGGACCATCCGCCGCTTCCGGACCACGTCAGAGAACTCCACCTCGTGCCTCCGATCCCGCTCAGTAGCCCTGCCAGCGCGAGACGATCGAGTCGCCGCCCGTCCGCACGCCCGCCTGGGAGATGCGCGGCCGCTCGATGCCGAAGCGCTCCTCGCCCGGGCCGAGCGGCGCGCCGTCGATCCGCTTGACGACATACTCGCCGATGACCGGGCCGTGCTTGAAGCCGTGCCCCGAGCCGCCGCCGACGAGCCAGACGTTGTCGAAGTCGGGATGGCGGTCGATGACGAAGTTCGTGTCGGGCGTCGTCTCGTACTGGCAGACGCGGGTCTCGACGATCGGCTGGCCGGCCAGGTCGGGGAAACGGCTCTCGACGTAGGCGCGGGTGAGCCGGGTCGACTCCGGATCGACCAGCCGGTCGCCGCGCGACGGATCGAATACCGGCCCGTACCGATCCGGCGCGGCCTTGAGCCCTCGGCCCTGGAAAGCCGGGATGCCGTACATCGCGGCGTCGTAGTCGACGAAGCACGGCGTCCACTCGGCGGCGAATCGCCCGTCACCAGCCGGCGGGCCGAAGAAGAAGACGTCCTGCTTCGTCACCCGGATGAGATCGCCGAGGACCTCCGGGAAGAGCCGCGGCAGCCACGGTCCGCAGGCGAAGACGAATTCCTGCGCCGATTGGGTGGTTCCGTCGGCGCTGACGACCGACCGGAGGCGACGTCCCTCGCGACGCCCTGGCCGCGCGGTCGCCAGTTCGAACCGACCGCCCTCGCCGGCGAAGGCCTCGGCGACCATCGCCACGCCCCGTCGGGCGAGGAGCAGTCCCGCCTCGGGCTCGTGGAGGGCGAAGGCGATGTCGTCGACGGACATGTGGGGCCATCGTTCCGTGACTTCCGCCGGGCTGAGGCGGTCGACCGGGATGCCCTCCGCCCGGAGGGTCGATTCCGAGGCGGCCTCGAAGCCGTCGCTGCGGCCGGCGAACCAGAGGCAACCGGCCTCATTGAACAGCGGCTCGCCCCATTCCTCGCCGGCCGCCTTCCACAGGGCGAGCGCCCGCCGCGACCAGCGGGTGTAGAAGACGTCGGCGCCGTGCGAGGCCCGGATGATCCGCGTCTCGTCGCCGGACGTGGCTCGCGGATGGCCGGCGCCGTAGGCATCGATGAGGGTGACCTCCCGCCCCGACCGACGGGCCCAGAGCGCGGTCCAGGCGCCCATCGTGCCGGCTCCGACGACGACGAGATCGGCTCTCATCGCGGTGACGTGCCCGCACTCATCGGGGCAGGAGCGTCCCGCGCCCGGCCCGCTCGGCGGCGACCAGGATCGCGCCGCCGAAGATGACGTCGGCCAGGCCGACGCCGAGGTGGGAGACGACGACCCGGCCCGGCGGCCGCGGCGTCCCGGCGATGAGCGCCTCTCCGAGGGTCGCCGTCGGATCGGGGTAGTCGTCGAAGTTGCCGACGTCGCGGTTGGCGAGGAACTGCGGCCGGTCGTCGACGAGGAAGAGGGCGGCCTCGGTCGCCAGGCGGGCGGAGACATACGTCGCGTAGTCGACGGCCACGACGAGCGTCTCCGGCCCGATCCAGTCGGGCGTCATGACCTGGCGGACCGGCCCGAACGCGGCGACGGTCACGACGACGTCGGCGTCGTCTATGGCGGCCCGGGCGCTGCCTGCCGCCGCGGCGTCGCTCACCCCGGCGGTCGAGGCGGCTCTCGCGGCGACCTCCTCGGCCCGGTCTGGCTGATTGTCGAAGACGGTCAGCGTCAGGCCCGGGAGCACGTGGCCGAGGACCGGCAGGTGACTCCGCGCCTGGGCGCCCGCGCCGATGAGGGCGACCCGTATCGGGCGACCTGTCACCGCCGGCGCGAAGGCTCGGATGGCGACCCCGCTCACGGCCGCCGTCCGCTGGGCGGTGATCGGTCCGCCGTCGAGGATCGCCGTCGCGAGTCCGGTCGCCGGGTCGTTGAGGACGACGAGGGCGGCGATCGACGGCAGGCCGCGCTCGACGTTGTCGGGAAAGCCGGTGACCCACTTGATGCCCAGCCCATCGCCGGCTCCCGTGCCCGCCGCAGCGACACCCGCCGGGGCCCCGGTCTCGGCGCCCGAACCGCGAAGGAAGGCCGGCATCGCGTGGGCGAACGATCCCGTCGGTCGCGGGTGGACGGCGATCTTCGGCGGCATGTCGGCATCGGCCACGAGCGCTCGCATCGTCCGTTCGGCAAGCGCGAGCCGCTCGTCGATCGGCGGCATGCACGCCTCGACGTCCTCGGCCGACAGGTAGCGGAGGGGCGGCAGCGTGGAGGACACGGCGGGCACGCCCGGATTGTGACCGACGGGCCGTTCGACCGTTGCTCACACGGAGCGACTCGGCGGTACGATTCGCTCGACCATCACCGTCCCGAACCAGCCTGGGTCCATGCCCGTCAGCGACGTCCAGCAGAGCCTCGACAACCTCAAGCTCGAGCGCGACGCCATCGTCCTCTACGACGCCCTCGCGTCGATCGAGAAGGACGAGCGTCGTTCCGGCGCATTCCGCACGATCGCCGGAAACGAGCGTCGTCACGCCGACATCTGGGCCGGCAAGCTGCGCGAGCAGGGCGCCGAGGTCCCGCCGCCAGGCGCGCCTCGAGGCCGGATCCGGCTGATCATCCTCCTCGCTCGCGTGTTCGGGACCCGGGCGGTGTCCGACCTCGTCCAGGCCCTCGAGGGCGACGAGGAGAACCTCTATGACACCCAGTCCTCGCCCGAGGTCGCCTCGATCGCGGCCGACGAGCGGGAGCACGCCGAGATCTGGCGGCGACTCGAAGGTCAGACGGCTGGGGCCGGCGCTCCGCGGATCGCCGGCGCTCCCAGTGCGGCGACGGTCGGTGCCCACCCGGCTGGCTCGGACGGTCGGGCCGAACGGTGGCATCGGACCGGCCAGTCGGGCACCCTCCGGGCCGTCATCTTCGGAGTGAGCGACGGCCTCGTGAGCAACCTGTCGCTGATCATGGGCGTGGCCGGCGCGGGCGCCGACCCCCATTTCATCCTCCTGTCCGGTATCGCGGGGCTCCTCGCCGGCTCGTTCAGCATGGCCGCCGGCGAGTACATCTCGATGCAGAGCCAGCGCGAGCTCTACGAGCGCCAGATCTCCCTCGAGCGGGCCGAGCTCGAGGCGATGCCCGAGGAGGAGGAAGCCGAGCTGGCGACGATCTACCGCTCGAAGGGGTTCTCGCAGGCCGAGGCCCGGACCATCGCCCACCGCATCTTCCAGGATCCCGACAGCCGCCCTCGACACGCTCATCCGCGAGGAGCTCGGGCTCGATCCGGACCAGCTCGGCTCGCCGCTCGGCGCGGCCGGCGGGTCGTTCCTCGCCTTCGCCGGCGGAGCCGTCGTGCCGCTGATCCCGTACCTGTTCGGTGGCGGCGACCTCGCCTTCCGGGTCAGCCTCATCGCGAGCCTGGCCGTCCTCTTCCTCGTCGGGGCCGGCGTCAGCCTGCTCACCGGCCGGGGGATGCTCTTCTCCGGCCTTCGCCAGGTGGCCCTCGGGGCGGCCGCGGCCGCCGTCACCTACGGCGTCGGGGTCATCATCGGGGTGACCGTCGCGTGATCAGGCGCGCGTCGCCGGCTCGCCTGCTCGGTGTGGCCCTGCTCATGGGCGCGATCGTCGTCGGGATCCTCATCGTCATCCTCCACAGCCCGATCATCGCCGCGATCGTCGGGGGTGCCCTGTTCGGCGCGCTGTTCCTCTTCATCGCGACGGGGCTGGGCGGCGATCCGGAGGCGGCCGATGCGGCCTGGCGGGCCGAGGCGCCCGACCTCGCGTCACCGGTCCCCCGCCCGATCCCGCTCGACCGCGAGGATGGCGAGGGTTGAGCGAGGACGACGAGTGAGCGAGTACGACCTTCGGCGACGGCTCGCCGCCGAAGGGCTCTCGGCGGGATCCTGGTCGAACGGGCCGGGCGACCGCTACTCGGTCCACGAGCACGGCTACGACAAGGCGCTCGTCGTGGCGGCCGGGTCGGTCGCCTTCGGGCTCCACGCGGAGGATCGCCGGGTCGACCTCGGGGTCGGCGACCGGCTCGACCTGCCGGCCGGGACGGCCCACGACGCCCTCGTCGGGCCGGACGGCGTGACCTGCCTCGAGGCGCATGCGCCGGCCGGGACGTTCGGCGCGGATCCGGTCAGGCGGGCCGCCGGCTCCTGGTGATCCGGGCGGCCGACGCCGTCGGCGAGGCCTTCATCCCGGACGCCACCCGCTCGTGGGCGGACGGGTCCCGGACATGAATCGAGGCCCCGGGGAGTACCGGGGCCTCGTGGGGTAGGCTATGGCGCCGCGGGCTCGCGGCCCGCGGGTCTTACCGGCGTCCGAGCTTGACCCAGGTCGAGACGTACTGGGTCGAGTCGCTTGGCTCACGACTATCCTCGGAGCCCAGCAGGATGCTGATCACTGAGAACAGCGCGAGGCCGGCGATCGCGATGACGAGCAACATGATCGGTTCCTCCGCTGCGTGGACGCCGTCAGGCGTGCCGCCTCGCCGCTTGGTGCGACGGGCCGACGTCCAGTGCCGTTGCACAGAATAACCTAACGTATGATGGCTGTCCAGAGCATTGCGCCTAACGAAGTGGTAGGGGATGGCGAGTAGTACTCGTATCGGTTCGACCGATGCTCGGATCCTCGAAGTCCTCCAGCGGGACGGACGACGTCCGTACGCCGATCTCGGCGCCGACGTCGGCATCAGCGGGCCGTCCGTCCACGAGCGGGTCAAGAAGCTCGAGGCGCGCGGCGTCATCCAGGGCTACGCCGCCCGGGTCGACCCGAACGCGGCCGGCCTCGTCATCCTCGCCTTCTGCTGGGTCACCCAGGCGCCGGGCACGACGGCGACCGACCTGGCCGGCGACTTCGCCCCGATCTCGGAGATCGAGGAGTGCCACCACATCGCCGGCGAGGCCGACTACCTCCTCAAGGTCCGCGCCCGCGACACGATCGACCTCGAACGGGTCCTCCGCCGCATCCAGGCCGTCCCCCATGTCTTCACGACCGAGACCGACGTGGTCCTCTCCACGGCGTTCGAACGGCGGCCGGTCCGCTTCCCCGTCGAAACCGACGGGGCCGCTGAGGCGTAAGCGATGGATGGGAAGGGCGTGACCACGGACGACGCCGTGCTCGTACGTGCGGTCGCGGCCGGTTCTCAGGATGCCCTGGCGGCCCTCTACGACCGGCATGCGCGCGCCGTCTACGCGGCGGCCAGCCGATTGACCGCCGATCGCCAGGTCGCCGAAGAAGTGGTACAGGAGACGTTTCTCGCGTTGTGGAACAGGGCAGCGACCTACGATCCGGGGACGGGGTCGCTTCCGGCATGGCTGCACACGATCGCCCGCAACCGGACCGTCGATCGCCTGCGGGCCATCGGGCGGCGGCCGCGGCTCGTGTCGGCCGGTTCGCTGCGCCCGGGTGACGAGCCGGAGTCGATCGCCCTCGAGCGGCTCGCCGCGTCCGGCGTGGTCGTCGCCGGCGGCGACGTCGCCCTCGGACCGGAGAGCGAGCTCGTAAGCGCCGAGTTGCGGGCGACCCTCCGCGACGCCCTGGCCGAGATGCCCGAGACGGAACGAACGGTGATCGTCCTCGCCTATCGCGACGAGTTGAGCCAGTCCGAGATCGCCGACCGGCTCGGCTGGCCGCTCGGCACGGTCAAGACCCGGACCCGCCGGGCCCTGTTCCGGCTGCGCGCGCTCCTCGCCGACAAGCTCGGTCCGGAGCTGGCCCCGGTCGCCCTTCCCGTCGAGGTCGGTGAGTGATGGATCACGCCGACGTCCGCGAGGTCCTCGAAGTCGCCGCGGCCGAGCCCGGCGGCCTCGACCGGCTCATGGCCGGCGACACGATCGAAGCCGGTGCGGTCGCTGCCCACCTGGCCGGCTGCCCCGACTGCACGGCCGAACTCGGCCGGCTGCGGCTGACGGCCGCCATCCTCCGCGACGTCGTCCCGACCGAGGCACCCGTCGAGCTGCCACCCGACCTGCGCGAGCGGACGCTCGCCTATGTGCGCGAGCTCGGCGTGCCTCGCCCGGCAGTCGCCGCGGTCGGCGCCGGCGACGTCATCGCCTTCCCGGTCGGCGAGCGCACCGCGGCCCCGGCAGCCCAGCTGGCCCCCGTCGCCGCTCCGGTGGTCGCCCCGACGGCCGTTCCCGACGCCGGCGCTCGACGCGGGACCTTCCTTCGGCCGGCCGTCTGGGTCGCCTCGATCGCGGCGGCGGTCATCCTCTCCGTCGTCGGCACCACGATGCTCTTCAACAGCCGTGCCGACGACCAGCAGTCGCTCCAGAAGGTCGCCAGCTGGAGCATCGACATCGCCGCCGCGCCGGATGCTCAGCATGTCGCCCTGAGTGACCCGAGTGGCGGGGCGGCCGCCGGGACGCTGTCGTTCTCGGCCACCGACGGCGGCCTGGCGGTCGTCGCCGACCAGCTCGCGCCGGCGCCCGCCGGGCACGAGTACCGCTGCTGGTTCGAGACGTCCGCCGGACGGACGAAGGTCGGCAAGATGTTCTTCTCGGGCGATATCGCCTACTGGGTCGGCGACGTCGAAGGACTCGCCACGGCGACCCCCGGGACGAAGTTCGGGGTCTCGCTCGAGGACGCCGGCGGCAGCGGGATCGGCGGGGACCCCGTGCTCATCGGAACGCTGTGACCCGGTGAACTCGGCCGGACGGGACGGCAGCCGGAGCGGCAACCCGGTCCCGCCCGACGACGTGGCCGCGATGTTCGACGACATCGCCCCCGTCTACGACCGACTCAACACCGTCATGACCCTCGGCCTCGATGGTCACTGGCGGCGGCTGGCCGTGGATTTCGACCGGGCTCGCCGACGGCGAGGCCGTGATCGATGTCGCGTGTGGGACCGGCAAGCTCGCCGGGCTCCTCGCCGGCCGGGTCGGGCCGTTCGGGCGGGTGCTGGCCGTCGACCTGTCGCCGGCGATGGTCGCGGCCGCCCGGGCCCAGCACGGCGATCTCGTCCAGCTCGAGTTCCGGGTCGGCGACGCCCTGGCCCTGCCGGGTCCCGACGACGCCTTCGACGCCGCGACGATCGCCTTCGGGTTGCGCAACCTGGCCGACTTCGAGGCGGGCCTCCGGGAGCTGGCGAGGGTCGTCCGACCGGGCGGACGGGTCGTCTGCCTCGAGCTCTCCGTCCCGCGGCCACGCGTCTGGGGACGGTTCTTCCTCGCCTCGTTCCGACGGGTCGCCCCGCTCATCGGGGCGGCGTTCGGGCAGCGCGACGCCTATCGCTACCTTCCCTCGTCGCTCGACGGGTTCCCCGACGCGGACGAGATCGCCCGGACGATGCGGCGGGCCGGGCTCGTCGACGTCGGCTATCGGCGGCTGGCCCTCGGGGCGGTCGCCCTCCACCGGGGGTCCGTGCCGGGCTAGTCGGTCGGTCAGGCCGGCGGGCGACTCGGCGGGTCCGTCGGTGAGTCGGCGGTCAAGGGCACCGTCGGTGGGTCCGCCGCCGGGACCGCAGCGGGGACGGCGCCTGCGTCGGCTGTCTCGCGCTCGGCGGCGGCCAGATCCTCGGGCGTGGGCCACGACGGATCGCCGGCATCCCAGATCGAGACCGTCGACGGGGCATTGGCGAGATACGTCCGGTGGAGGCGGAGGACCTCCTGCACGGCGTCCGAGTCGGCGTCCATCCCGCGGGCCGCCAGGTTGGCGACGATCCAGTCGGCCTCGGCCGCCCGTTCGTCTCGTGACAGGTCGTCGTCGCGACGCCGGACCTCGGCCAGGACGAGCCAGGTGAGTCCCGCTCCGATGACGAGGCCGACGAGGAGCAGCCACCAGTCGAACTGGACGTTCATCGATCGGCGCGGACGGTCACGGCTGTCCGGCGACCGGACCGCGGTCGAGGGGATCCATGCGTCGGCCAGTATAGGGAGCACCGGCTTCGGGCGACGCGGACGGACATCCCGGCGGGGAGACGACACTGCGCCGTCGGCCGCACCGGACGCGGCCGACCGACCCCGCCCGGTACACTCGGCCGGCATGATCGACTTCACCCCGAACCCCATCGCCCTCCAGCTCGGGCCCTTGACGGTCTTCTGGTACGGGATCGGCTACGCGGTCGGCCTGGCGGTCGCCTATCTGGTCATCAGCAGCGAGGCCCGCCGGCGGGGCCACGACACCGAGATCCTCGTCAACGGACTGATCATCGTGGCGATCGCCGCCCTCATCGGTGGCCGGGCCTACCACGTCATCGACCAGTGGCAGAACCTCTACGCCTCGGACCCGATCAAGGTCTTCCTGCCGCCCTACACGGGACTCGGGGTCTACGGCGGGATCATCACCGGCACCATCGCGGTGATCCTCTACACCCGCTGGAAGCACGTCTCGTTCTGGACGTGGACGGACATGATCGCGCCCGGCCTGTTCGCGATGCAGGCCATCGCCCGCTGGGGCAACTTCTTCAACCAGGAGCTGTACGGGCCGCCGACGAACCTGCCGTGGGGCATCGCCATCGAATGCGAGCATCGGATCGAGGCTTATCCGTGCTCCACTTATCCGTTCGCGACGACCGGCTTCCAGCCGCTCTTCCTGTACGAGTCGATCTCCGGCCTCTTCGGCCTGTTGTTCCTGCTGATCCTCGCCCGCCGCTACGGGTCGCGCCTCCACACCGGTCAGCTGCTCGGCGTGTTCTTCATCTGGTACGGCGTGACGCGCTTCTTCCTCGAGTACCTGCGAGCGGACAACTGGACCTTCTTCGGGATCCCGACCGCGCAGATCTTCTCGTCCGGCTTCATCCTCGCCGGCCTCGTCGTGATCTTCATCCGCGGGCGCCGAGGGCCGACCTTCGACACGGTCGACGCCGCGGCTCGCGCGGAGCAGGCGGCCAAGGAGGCCGCCGCCGCTGCCGCGGCTGCTGCGGCTGAGGCCGCCGCGATCGCCGACGCCGCCGCCGCTGCCGGTCTGAACGACGAACCGGACGGGGACGCGGATCCCGCCGGCGTGGACCCGGCGGACGTGGACGCGGCCGACCCCGACCCCGACCCCGACCCCGACCCATCTGGTCCGAGCCCGGCGACGACCGGCGAGCCTCCGTCCTGACGTGACCGCGGTCGAGTCGGGCGATCCCGGACAGCCCGCCCCACCCGCTCGTCGGCCCCGGCCCCAGGAGGCCCGGCTCGCGCCCGAGGCGATCGCGGCTGCCCGCGGCGACGCCCGCGAGGGCCTCGACTGGCTCGGCCGGCAGCCCGAGACCAAGGCGTCGCTCCTCTATCGATCGCTCCGGTTGCTCGCCCGGGCGGTCTTCTTCGGCATATTCCGGTTCCGCGTCGAGACGTCGGGCCGGGAGCACGTCCCGACCTCCGGCGGGTATCTCCTCGTGGCGGCCGTCCATCGCGGCTGGATGGACCCGTTCCTCGTCCAGCACGCCCTGCCGATCGAGCCGCGGGTCTGGTTCCTCGGCTCCGGGCCGACGGCCTTCAGCAGCCGCTGGCGGGAGGCGCTCCTCCATCGCGTCGGCGGGATGCTGCCGGTCTGGCGCGGCGGCGTCGGGATCGACCAGCACGTCGCCTCGGCCGAGGCCGTCCTCGCGGCAGGCGGTGTGTTCGTCCTCATGCCCGAGGGCGGTATCCCCGGCCCACCCGACCGCCTCGCGCCGTTCCGCTTCGGCTCGGCGCTGATCGCCATACGGACCGGCGCGCCGATCGTGCCGCTCGCGATCGTCGGGTCCAAGGAGCTGTACCTCGGCCGGCGGATGGCGACCCGGATCCTGCCGCCGACCTCGGCGGCTGCACTGCTCGGGGGCGCACTCGGGGCTGGTTCCGGCCCGGCCCCGGAGCGCGGTTCGCGGGCCGAGCTCGACCTCGCCCATCGGCTGACCGAGCGGCTGGCCGCCCTCCTCGAACCGGCGGTGACGGAGCTCTATCCGCGGACGGTCGATCCGCCCGACCGCGCGCGACGGTTCCGCGGCCTGACCTGGCTCTTCATCGCCCGGCCGAAGGCCTCGCGCGATGGGGAGAAGACCCCTTGACCGAAGACGCCGTGACCGAAGACGCCGTGACCGAAGACGCCGTGACCGAGGGAGGCTCCGCGCCGGGTGAGCGGCCTGTCGGCGCGCGGATCTTCGCGCCGCCCGATCCACCCCTCGCCGTCGGGAGCATCCGCCTCCGACTGCCGGAGATAAGGGACGAGGACGCGATCTTCGCCGCCTGCCAGGACCCCGACATCCAGCGCTGGGCGGCGACTCCCGTTCCGTACCGCCGCGAGCACGCCCAGGGCTGGATCGAGGGAGCCGTGCCCGAATGGACCGAGGCTCGCCATGGGGCGCTCGCCATAACCGACGCGACGGACGACCGGTTCCTCGGGGCGATCGGCCTGAGCCCGCAGGAGCCGCACCGGGTCGAGATCGGCTTCTGGATGGTGCCCGCCGAACGCGGCCGCGGCATCGCCACCGAGGCGACGAGACTGGTCGGCCGCTGGGCCCTGAAAGACCTCGGCTTCCATCGGCTCGAGCTCCTGCACCTTATCGGCAACGAGGGCTCACGGCGGGTCGCCGAGAAGGTCGGGTTCCGTCGGGAGGGCACCCTCCGCGACTATGCGGTCGTCCGGGACGAGCCTCGCGACGTCGTCATGTGGGCGCTCCTCGCCTCCGACCTCGACTGACCGCGGTCACCCTCGGCGGCCCCGGTCACCCTCGGCGGCCCCGGTCACCCTCGGCGGCCCCGGTCACCCTCGGCGCCCGGTCACCCTCGGCGGCCCTGGTCACCCTCGGCCGCTTCGCCCCGGGGTATCCTCGGCCGGATGCAGTACGCCGAGTCGATCATCGACCTCGTCGGGAATACGCCCCTCGTCCGCCTGAGCCGGGTCACCCGCGATCTCGGGCCGGCGGCTCGCCAGCCCCTCGTCCTGGCCAAGCTCGAGATGCTCAACCCGGGCGGCTCGGTGAAGGACCGCATCGGGCTGCCGATGATCGAGGCGGCCGAACGGGCGGGCCTGCTCAAGCCGGGCGGCACGATCATCGAGCCGACGAGCGGCAACACCGGCCACGGCCTCGCCATCGCGGCCGCCCTGAAGGGTTACCGCTGCATCTTCGTCATGGCCGACAAGCAGTCGACCGAGAAGCAGCAGCTCCTTCGCGCCTACGGAGCCGAGGTCGTCCTCTGCCCGACCAACGTCCCCCCGGAATCGCCGGAGAGCTACTACTCGGTGGCCGCCCGACTCGCCCGCGACATCCCCGGCGCCTTCAAGCCCGACCAGTACTGGAACCAGGAGAACCCGGACGCCCACGAGCGGACGACCGGCCCCGAGATCTGGGACCAGACCGACGGGCGAGTGACCCATTTCGTCGCCAGCGTCGGGACCGGCGGCACCATCACCGGCGCGGCCCGCTACCTCAAGGCGCAACGACCCGACATCGTCGTGGTCGGCGCGGATCCGGAGGGCAGCGTGCTGTCGGGTGACACCGCTCGCCCCTACCTCACGGAGGGCGTCGGCGAGGACTTCCTGCCCGGCACGTACGACCCGGCGACCGTCGATCGTTGGGTCCGGGTGAGCGACCGCGACGCATTCGCTGCCGCTCGTCGGCTCACCCGCGAGGAGGGGATCCTGTCCGGCGAGTCGTGCGGGACGGCCCTCGTCGCCGCGCTCGAGGTGGCCGCCGAGCTGACCGCGGCCGGCGCCGGCCCGGATGCGGTCATGGTCGTGCTGCTCCCCGACGGCGGCCGCTCGTACATCTCGAAGCTCTACAACGACGAGTGGATGCGGTCCAACGGCCTTCTCGCGACGACCGGAGCGATCGTCCGGGTCGGCGACCTGCTCACCGACCGCCACCACGGCGCCGACGCTGCCCGACCTCGTCCTGGCCCGGACGACCCAGCGGGTCGGCGACGCCATCGCCCTGCTCCAGGAGTTCGGTATCAGCCAGCTGCCGGTCTCGGAGGACGTCGACGGCGACGCGATCGCCGGGCTCGTCGGCTCGATCTCCGAGAAGGGTCTCCTCGACCGGGCGTTCCGCGACCCGTCGGTCGTCGAGCGGACCGTCGGCGAGGTCATGGACCACCCGCTGCCGTTCGTCGACGTGTCGGCTTCGCTCGACGACGCGTTCGCCCTCCTGTCCGACGGCGCCAACGCGGTCATCGCCGTCCGGGCCGAGCGCCCGGCCGGCGTCGTGACCAAGCTCGACATCCTCGAGTTCCTCGCCCACCGGCCGCAGCCGCACGCCTGATTGCGGCGCCCCGGTGCCGGCGCCTCGGGCGGTGGCGGCCGACGTTCCTTGGCGGCGCCTCGGGCGCTGCATTCCGGCGCCTTGTCACTCCCCATGACGGCCGGGTCGTCATACCCCGGCTAACGCTCACC
The DNA here is from genome assembly GCA_963745405.1 of uncultured Chloroflexia bacterium. GTDB lineage: Bacteria > Chloroflexota > Limnocylindria > Limnocylindrales > CSP1-4 > C-114. The sequence goes on from CAVUWY010000002.1 coordinate 2,097,399, forward strand.
ATCAGGTTGGCGCCGGCGGTCTGACCGGCGGTCTGCGGGCGGTCTGCGGGCGCGATCGCGTCGTGTCCACGCTCGGTCCGGCAGGCCGGCCGCCCGAGCAGACATCGCTTCAGGTCCTTACCGCCATGTCTATGCAGGGAATGCCGACCTGGCCGTCATCGCGGACGCGAAGGCCGGTTGGAGCCGCCGCCGGCGCTCGCGACGACGCCAGGCGAGCTGCTACGCCCATGCCGCATGCGATGATGGCGCCATGGTCCCGGTGATCCGCACGGCGAGGCTCGAGCTCGTCCCGTTCTCGGTCGGGGCGATGCGGGCGACCCTCGAGCGCGACTTGCAGCGAGCCGCCACGGAGCTTGGCGCGGAGGTGCCGGCCGACCTCTACGAGCGGCTCGGCGGGTTGTTCATGCTGAGGACCGCCCAGCTCGAGGTCGATCCGGCAGGGGCCGACTGGCTGGCCCGGGCGATGGTGATCGAGGAGCGCATCCCGGTCAGCCTGGCCGGCGTCTACCGCCCGGGACTCGCGACCGACACGACCCCTCCGATCCGCCGCCGGATGATCGGCTCGATCGGGTTCCACTCCGCACCGGTCGACGGGGTCGTTGAGATCGGGTATCACGTCGAGCCGGGCTGGCGCCGCGAAGGCTACGCGACGGAGGCCGTCGCAGCGATGCTCGACTGGGCCGCCGACCAGGGAGTCCACCGGATCCGGGCCGCGGTCGCCCCGACGAACGATGCCTCGCTCGGGGTCGTGCGGCACTTCGGGTTCCGGCAGACCGGGTCCCAGTGGGACGAGGAGGATGGCGAGGAGCTCATCTTCATCGTCGATTGGCCGCCGGTCGTCGGCATCGTCGAGGAGCCGTCCCGCGAGACGGCGACATGACCGACCACGACCGTCGACCCTTCTACGAGCGGCACGCCGTCGACGAGGGCTGGCAGCTCGACACGCTGTCGGTCCACGCCGGTCAGGAGCCCGACGAGGCGACCGGAGCCGTCGCACCACCGATCTACCAGACGAGCACGTACGCCCAGGACGCGCGTCGGGGTCACCCGGGCCGGCTACGAGTACGCCCGGACCCAGAACCCGACCCGCGAGCGCCTCGAGCGGGCGGTCGCGACCCTCGAGGGCGCCGAGTACGGCGTCGCCTTCTCGTCGGGATCGGCAGCGACCGCGGCCATCGCCGAGCTCGTCGGGCCGGGCGAGGAGATCGTCGCCGGCGACGACCTGTACGGCGGGACGTTCCGCTACTTCGACAAGGTCCTCCGGCCGCGGGGGGTCGCGATCCGGTTCGCCGACCTGTGCGTGCGCGATGCGACTCCAGCCGCCGAGCTCGCCGCCCAGCTGGCGGCCGCCCTCTCGCCGAACACCCGGCTCGTCTGGTTCGAGACCCCGACGAACCCGCTACTGAAGCTCATCGACATCGCCGCCGTCGCGAAGGCGGTCCGCGGCCATCCCGGCGCCGGCGGCCAGGCGCCGCTCGTCGTCGTCGACAACACGTTCGCCTCGCCGGCCATCCAGCGGCCGATCCACCTCGGTGCCGACATCGTCTTCCACTCGGCCACGAAGTACCTCGGCGGCCATTCCGACACCGTCAACGGGGTCGCGGTCACGAACCGGCCGGAGGTCGCCGAGCGCCTGCGCTTCCTCCAGAACGCGATGGGCGCGGTGCCCGGACCGTTCGACTGCTTCCTCGTCCTCCGCGGCCTGCGGACGCTCGCCCTGCGGGCCGATCGGCACGCCGGGAACGCCGACGCGATCGCCCGATTCCTCGCCGCGCGCGACGACGTCGAGTGGGTCCGCTACCCCGGTCTCGCCGACGGGCCGCACGCCCACCCGCAGGCCGGCCTCGCCGCCCGCCAGATGCGCAACGGGGGAGGGATGGTCTCGTTCGTACCGCGACCCCAGCCGGCCGCCGCGGGTCGTCCCGCCCGGACCGCCCGCGAGCGTGCCGACGCGATCTGCGCGTCGCACCCGGCTGTTCACCCTTGCCGAGTCGCTCGGCGGCGTCGAGTCGCTCATCGAGGTCCCATCGACGATGACGCACGCCTCGGTCGCCGGCTCGGCCCTCGAGGTGCCCGACGCCCTGATCCGCCTCTCCTGCGGGATCGAGTCCGCGGTCGACCTCATCGCCGACCTCCGTCACGCCCTCGACGAGGCCTGACCGCCCGACGATCGCGACCCTCGTCGGTCGCGGAAGGCGCGTCCGGCGGTGTACCCTCGCCATCCATCCACGAGGGAACTGGGCTTGATCTGCACGAGTTGCGGGACCGAGAACGAACGCGGCCGGAAGTTCTGCCTCGAGTGCGGGGCGAAGCTCGCCAGCGGCTGCCCGACCTGCGGCGCGGCCAACCCGCCCGGTGCCAAGTTCTGCGGCGAGTGCGGCACGACCCTGACCGCCGACGCGGGCGCGGGCACCGGCGCAGGCGCGACCGCCACCGCCGGCGCAGCTCCGGCCGCGCCACCCCGATCGCCGAGCGGCGCCTCGTCTCGGTCCTGTTCGCCGACCTCGTCGGCTTCACGCCGCTCGCCGAGGAGCGCGACGCGGAGGACGTCCGCGAGCTCCTGACCCGCTACTTCGAGCTCGCCCGCGACGTCATCGACCGCTACGGCGGGACGGTCGAGAAGTTCATCGGCGACGCGGTGATGGCCGTCTGGGGCACGCCGATCGCCCACGAGGACGACGCCGAGCGCGCGGTCCGGGCCGCGCTCGAGCTCGTCGACGCGGTCCGCGGCCTCGGGCCGAGCATCGCAGGCCCGCGCCGGCGTCCTGACCGGCGAGGCGGCGGTGACGCATCGGCGCGACGAACCAGGGCATGGTCGCCGGCGACCTCGTCAACACCGCGCGCCGGCTCCAGTCGGTCGCGCCGCCCGGGCACGGTCCTCGTCGGCGAGGCGACCCACCGCGCGGCGCGCGCGGCGATCGCCTTCGAGGCGGCCGGCGAGCAGACGCTCAAGGGCAAGACGCGCCCGGTCCCGGCCTGGCGGGCGCTCCGCGTCGTCGCCGAGCGCGGCGGCCGCGAACCGGAGCGAGGCGCTCGAGGCGCCGTTCGTCGGCCGCGACGACGAGCTGCGCCTGCTCAAGGACCTCTTCCACGCGACGAGCCGCGAGCAGCGGGCCCGCCTCGTCTCGGTCATCGGCCCGGCCGGCATCGGCAAGAGCCGCCTCGCCTGGGAGTTCCTCAAGTACGTCGACGGCCTCGCCGAGACGATCTGGTGGCACCACGGCCGCCCCCCGCCTACGGCGAGGGCATCACGTTCTGGGCGCTCGGCGAGATGGTCCGCGAGCGCGCCGGCCTCGCCGAGACCGACGACGAGGCGACGACCCGGCGCCGCAGGTCGCGAGGCCGGTCGACGAGCACGTCCCCGACGAGGCGGAGCGGCGCTGGATCGAGCCGGCCCTCGCTCGCTCGCTGCTCGGCGTCGGACGACGGCGCCGGCCGGCGGCCGCGAGGAGCTGTTCGCCGCCTGGCGGACGTTCTTCGAGCGGATCGCCGCGCACGGGCACGGTCGTGCTGGTCTTCGAGGACCTCCACTGGGCCGACACCGGCCTGCTCGACTTCATCGACCACCTGCTCGAGTGGTCGCGCGAGCCTGCCGATCTTCGTCGTCACCCTCGCCCGGCCGGAGCTCCTCGAGCGGCGGCCCGACTGGGGCGCCGGGCAAGCGCAACTTCACGAGCTCTCAGCCTCGAGCCGCTCGCCGACGACGGCGATGCGCGAGCTCCTGGCCGGCCTCGTGCCGGGCCTGCCCGAGCACGCCGTCCGCGCGATCGTCGCGCGCGCCGACGGCATCCCGCTGTACGCCGTCGAGACCGTCCGGATGCTCGCTCGCCGAGGGCCGGCTCGCGCGAGCGAGGACGGCGCGTATCGGCCGGTCGGCGACCTCGACGAGCCTCGCCGTCCCGGAGACGCTCCACGGCGCTCATCGCGGCCCGCCTCGACGCGCTCGACCCGGCCGACCGGTCGCTGCTCCAGGACGCCGCCGTCCTCGGCCAGAGCTTCACGCGCGGCCGGCGCTGGCGGCGGTGACCGGCCTCGACCAGGCGGAGCTCGAGCCACGCGCTGCGGACGCTCGTCCGCCGCGAGCTGCTCATCGTCGAGACCGATCCGCGCTCGCCCGGAGCGCGGCCAGTACGCGTTCGTCCAGGCGCTCATCCGCGAGGTCGCCTACAACACGCTCGCGCAGGCGGACCGGAAGAGCCCGCCACCTCGCGGCGGCCCGCTACTTCGAGGCGCTCGGCGAGGACGAGCTCGCCGGGCGCGCTCGCGGCACACTACCTCGCCGCCTATCGCGAACTCGCCCGAGGGTCCCGAGGCGGACGCCCTCGCCGGCCAGGCGCGGATCGCCCTCAAGGGCGCCGCCGACCGGGCGGCCTCGCTCGGCTCGAACCGCCAGGCGCTCGGGTTCCTCCGCCAGGCGCTCGAGATCAGCGACGACGAGGCGGAACGGATCGCGCTTCTGCGAGCGGGCGGCGAACAGGCCGCAGTCGACGACGCCAGTTCGAGGCGAGCGTCGACTACTCGAGGAGACGATCGCCTGGCACCGCGCCCACGACGACCTGCGGTCCGTGGCTCGGGCCACGGCGCTTCTCGGATCGACCCTCATCGGGCTGTCCCAACCGATCGCCGCCGCCAAGGTCATCGAGGCAGGCGAGGCGGAGACCGATACGCTCGTCGATGACGACCCGAGCGTCGTCCGCCTGCTGACCGAGCTGTCGCGCGCATACGCCATCGCCGGTGACCCGCGAGCGACCGCCACCGCCGATCGCGCTCTCGAGGCGGCCGAACGCCTCGACCTGGTCCCGTCGATCGCCGAGGCGCTGGTCAACCGCGCTCTCGCGCTCGGCTTCACGGGCCACCACGACGAGACGGTCGCCCTGCTTCGCGGCACCCTCGTCCTCGCCGAGGCGAATGGACTCGGCTCGACCCGGCTCCGCGCCATCAACAACCTCTCGGCGACGCTCGAGGACGACGATCCACGTGAGGCGCTCGTGGTGAGCGAGAGGGGGGTCGAGCTCGCGAGGCGTCTCGGCGATCGACGCTGGCTCACTTTCCTGCTGCTCGGCATGACCGGCCAGTACATCGGCGTCGGCGACATGGAGCAGGCCCAGCGGAACCTGGCGGAGTTCGAGGGTGTCGATCTGTCGGTCCCGGTCCAGGTCGCACTGGCCGAGGCGCTCGCGACCGTCCGGGCGATGCACGGGGAGATCTCCGGGGCCGAGGAGGCGATGGCCGCGGTCGAGCCGCTGCGCGCCTCGATCGACGACCCGCGTGTCGAGGGCTGGCGCCTCTCGACGACGGCCATCGTCGACCTCATGGCCGGTCGGCTCGAAGACGCCTACGCACACGGGATCGCCTGTGCCAGGCGCGGCGAGGATGGCGCCGAGATGGGCGCAGAATTGGCCGGGATGGCCGCCCTCTCGCTCGGCGACGCACCGCGCGCCCGGGTCGCGCTCGATCTCCACCGGGCACGGAACGAACGAGGGGCGCTCAAGGCCGCCGCTCGCCTTCGACTCGAGGCCGGCTGCCGAGCCCTCGAAGGCGATCGAGCCGGGGCGTTCACCGCCTTCCGATCGGCTATCTCTGTCTACCGCGACCTCGACCTGCCGATGCAACTCGGGTTCACCCTGCTCGACTTCGCCCTCATCGGTCGGCCCGACCGGAGCGAAGCCACAGCCGCCGTCGACGAGGCTCGGGCGATCTTCACCCGTGCCGGCTGGCTGCCGCTGCTCGCTCGCCTCGAAGCGGGAGTCGCCGAGGCCACGGCCGACACGCCGGCACGGACGGCGACGCCGCCGACGCGGAAGGTACGGCCGTGGAGTCGACCGCCGGCTGACGCCCTCGTCGGGGTCGCTCGCTCGGGGTCGTCGCGTTCGCGGTCTTCGCGCGACGGGTGCATGGTCGTGCGCGCGGTAAGCGCGACAAGAGCCCTCACGGCTTGGAGATCGAGGCCGTGGGCGGTCCTTAGCACAACTCGTGCTCGGTGCATGGTCACTCGCAGCGTGACTGTGGCCTCAAGCTCCGGAGCGGCATCGGACCAGGGGTCAATCTCAGAACGTGGGCCGGGCCTTCTCGCCCTCGGCCAGCGTGGTGCGTCCATGGACCCGCCACGTCGATCGAGAAGGTCGGCGGAGGCGGAGGATCGAGCGCCCGAGATGACCCAAGACGGCCCGAGGCGGCTTCGGCCTCGGCTCGTTATCCGGTCCGCGTCCATGCACCGGACCCGAGCCCATGCACCGGACCCAAGCCCATGCAACCGGTCCCGAACCACGCACGGTCGAAGCCCGCCGCCGTGCGCGTCCCAATTCGACCGGCGTCAGCCTACGGGGCCGCGGAGCCCACCGGTGGCACGGCGATCGCCGGCTGGTTCGGCGATGGGTCGAGGACCGTCTGCGCCGAGGCCGTCCCGCCGGGGCTCGGTGCGGCCGAGCCGGACGCCGTCGTAAGGGGCGCGTCGTAGCGGGCGGTGATAGAGGAGTCGGGGGCGATCGTGAGCTCGACCGAGACCGGCTTCGAACCGGCCAGCCCGAGCGACGTGGCCGGATAGACCGCGGCGATGCGCGTCCCGGACGCGTCGGTCGAGATCACCGAGGCGGATGTCGGCTTGCTCAGCGCATCGAGCGGGTCGCCGCTCGGGATCTGCCCGTCGACCGCGACCCACGGCTTGCCGGCCTCGAGGACCCACGAGTTCGGCGGGATCGTCCGGTAGGTGATCGAGGTCCCGCCGCTCGTCACGACGAATTCGGAATTGCCCGACGTCCAGCGGCCCTTCGCCTCGGTCGCGACCGCGCCGCCGACGGTGACGGTCGTGTCGAAGGCATAGCCGTCACCGAGCGTGGTGAACGCCGCGCTCAGGGTCGATGCGGCATCGGCCGTGATGGTCCCGGCCGGCGTCGGCGAGGGGCTGGGCGTGGACGTCGACGAGCCGCAGCCCGCGACCGCGACGGCCGCGGCCAGGACGAAGCCGCCTAGGGAGAGAAACGCGACCCCGCCACGAGGGCGGGGCCGCGCGTCGAGACCCCTGTGAGCTCGAGGTCTCAGTGCTTGGAGTCCCTGGAACCGCTCAGTCGGTGCATCTCCGGCGCGCCGTACTTGTGCCCGCCGAAGCCGTTGCCGTTGCCGTGGTGGCCGTGCTTGCCGCAGAACCCGGAGAAGCCCGAGACCTTCAGCGCGTATGTGCCGTCGGTCTTCTTGACGAGCAGGACGGAGACGCCGACCCACGTCTTCTCGAAGTGGGCGACGAACCCGTTGGCCGACACGATCGAGGCCTTCTTCGGCGCGGCGCTCGAGGACTTGTCCTTGTCCTTGGACGGGTCCTTGGCCTTCGGCCAGACGATCGCCTTCTCCTTGGCCGTGCCGCCGGTCGCGCCGTCGTATGCGACGGTCCCGTCGGAGGTGACGTGGTAGGCGATGGTCACCTTCGTGCCGTCGCAGAGGTGAGCCGTCCACGTCCGCGCGCCGAGGAGATCGGCCAGCGCCCCGGAGAGCTTCTGGCGATCCTTGCCGGAGAGGGTGATCTTCTCGGCCGCCTTGCCGTCCTTGCCGACGCTGACGCTGATCGTCAGGCGCTTGACGAAGCCCTGGTAGGCGAAGCTGACGCCGCCGCTTACCGAGGAGGCGCCGCCGTTCGACTTCGACTTGACGGCGATCGGTGTCGCGACGACGCCGCCCGACGTCGAGGCGGAACCGACGGCCAGGGTCGGATGGCCGCTGCCGTCGTCACCGATGGCGTACGGCACACTCGACGTCGTTCCGGCGCCGAAGACGGCGGCCGACCAGGTCGCGTTGCCCTTGAGGTCGGCGAGGGTCTTGGTCTTGGCGACGATCGAGAGTCGGTCGCCATAGGCCTTGACGGTGACCTTGGTGGTGCCGTCGGAGGTCGAGAAGCGGACGACTTCCTTGTCCGTCGCGGGCGATGTCTGGGCGAGCCCGCTCGCGGGGGAGAGCCCGACGCCCGAGATGTCGCCGGTGGCGGCGAGGGTGACGTTCACGGTGAGCGAGGTACCGAGCAGCGGCAGAGTGGCGGACATGCCACCGGTCTGCGCGATCGGCTCGTTCGTGGTGGCGGCGACGCCGCCGGGGAAGGCCAGGATCAGCCCAAGCAGGGCGAACCCCGACAAGGTTGCGGCACGCCGCAAGTGCTGGGGGATCACGATGTCTCCTCGTTGCACACGAGCCCTGGGATCCCGACACCGATTGCTCTTCGCTGGAACGGCTCTGCGCGGGGGTTCGCTTGTCGGGGCGGGCTCGCTGTTCGATCGAGCACGTCGGTCGCCCTACCCTACACCGGTTTCCACGGTCGGAGCCCCAGCGTCACGCTCCGCGGGACCCTGAGCCACGCTCAGACGGCCGACTTATCCACATCCTGAGAGCTTTTGCGGTGACCATCGGCACCGCGAGACGGCGGTCGGACCGAGGGAGGGCGTGCGGCCCGCCCGTCGACTTGTGCGCTCAGCCGTCGGCGAAGAGGGTCACGAAGTCGGTAGCCGACAGGACACCGACCGGCCGCCCATCGTCGTCGACGGCGACGAGTCGATGGACTCGCCCGTCGCGCATCCGGCGGGCCGCATCGTGCAGCGAGGCCGCCAGCGGGACCGTGAGCGCGGGCGACGTCATGAGCTCGCCGACGCGCAGCCCGCTCGGGCGGTTGCGGAATGCCGCGCCGAGCGCCGGTGACCCGGCCAGGAGGAGATCCGTCTGGCTGATGACGCCGACGAGCCCACCGTCCGCGTCGACGACCGGGAGGCCACTGATCTGATTGGCGCGGAGGAGCTGCTCGACGACCTCGATCGAGGCGTCCGGGGTGATGGTCACCGGATCGATCGTCATGACGTCCGCGACGCGGAGGGCACGCAGGGCATCCATCGTTGACACTCCTCCTTCTGACGACCCTCGGCTGCCGTCGGGCGACTGCGAGATGATCCGAGGATTGGCCGTCTCGGTCATCGGCTGCAGGGCCGATCGGCCCGAATCGATGGACCGCGAGGCACGGCGTGCCGGGTTCACCCGGGCGCGACGACACGGACGCGATGGCCCGGCCGGCAGCGGCGGCTGGAAACCGGGGCCGATCTCGGCACGTAGTCCTTTTCACCGGTGCGGCTTGTCTGTCCGCAACCCTCCTGCCGCGTCGCACCGGAGGAGAGAGGTGCCGCATGGCGATTCGTCGATTTGTAGTGATCGTGGCCGTGATCGGCCTGACCCTCGCGACAGCGATCCCGGTCGCCGCCGGCGGCGACCACCACGACCACGCCGATTACGCGGTCCAGACGCTCGTCACCGGACCGTCCCCGGACACGGACCTCGTCAACGGCTGGGGCATCAGCCGCCTCCCGGGTAGCCCCTGGTGGGTCGCCGACAACGGCACGGACCAGTCCACCCTGTACAAGGCCGATGGCACCAAGCAGGGCTTGAAGGTCGCGATCCCCTTCGGTGAGCCGACCGGCACCGTGTCGAACGGCAGTGCCAGCGACTTCCACGGCGATCCGTTCCTGTTCGACAGCGAGGCCGGCGTGATCTCCGGCTGGCGCAGCGCACTCGGGACGAATGCCGAGGTCGGCAACAACGACCATCAGGGCGACGCGGTCTACAAGGGCCTCGCCATCGGAACGGCCGACGTCGGCAACGGCATGCAGACCTACCTCTATGCCACCGACTTCCACAACGGTCGGATCGACGTCTTCAACAACGCGTTCGCATCGCAGACGTGGACGGGCGCCTTCGTCGACCCGAAGCTCCCCAAGGGCTACGCCCCGTTCGGCATCCAGAACCTCAAGGGATTGATCTTCGTCACATACGCGAAGACGCAGCAGGGCAGCGATGACGAGGTCGACGGCAAGGGCCTCGGCGTCGTCGACGTGTTCCTGACCGACGGGACCTTCTTCGCCCGCGTGGCCAGGGGCGATGGACTCGACGCGCCGTGGGGCATGGCCTGGGCACCGTCCGACTTCGGGCCCTTCAGCGGCGACCTCATCGTCGGCAACTTCGGCGACGGCAGGCTCCACGCGTATTCCTGGAATGGCAGCCACTGGCATTCCGACGGCACGCTGACCGGCGCCCACCACAAGTCGCTCTCGATCGACGGCCTGTGGGGCATCGGCTTCGGCGGCGGGACCGTCAACAACGGCCCGAAGAACACGCTCTTCTTCGCCGCCGGTCCGAACGACGAGAACGGTGGTGCCTTCGGCACGATCGTCGCTACTCCCTGACCTTCGTCGCTGGTTAGAGGACGCGGGGTCGGCATCGCCGGCCCCGCGTTCGTTCGTTTCAGCCCGGGAGTCGACGCGGTCGCGGGCGGGTCCTGGCCGCCAGAGTCCAAAGGCACTAGACGCGGGGTAGGACCGTAGCCGACAATCGCGACGCCGGCCGTCTCATGGACGGTCAGGCTCGATCTGCCGGCCGGGTGCACGCGGGGGCTCCCTCCGATCGGAGATGACGGGACACCGATCGAGGAGCGGTCACTTGATGTCTGCCCATCACCCGCGTCGGGCGCATCTGCCTCGTCGTTCGCGGATCCTGTTCCCCGCGATCGCGGCCGTGGTCCTCGTCTTCTCGTTCGCCGGTACGGCGCTGGGTCACCACGCTCTCCCATCGGTCGGCCTGTCGTGCTCGGGAACCGTCACCTGGCACGTCGACAGCTGGACGACGGACAACACGAACAACCAGGCACTCGCCGCGCACATCGAGGTTTGGTCGTCACTCGACGGCGGTGCGTGGGCCATGGTCGGTGACTTCGCTTTCACCTCGTCGAACTACCTGACCGGCTTCGGCGCGTCATTCGACGGCGGCGCGGCGATCAGCGCCCGGATCAAGGCGGATCTCAAACCGGGGACGGCATGGGGAGACGGCGATAGGAGCTCGACAGGACCGTGGTACAGCGACGTCGCTCGTCGCGGACCGTGCCCCACGCCGACACCCACGCCGACGCCGACACCCACGCCGACGCCCACGCCGACGCCCACGCCCACGCCGACACCGACGCCGACGCCCACGCCGACACCCACGCCCACGCCGACGCCCACGCCGACACCGACACCGACGCCGACGCCGACGCCGACACCCACGCCCACGCCGACGCCCACGCCGACGCCGACACCCACGCCGACGCCGACGCCGACGCCGACGCCGACGCCCACGCCGACACCCACGCCGACGCCGACCCCGACGCCCACGCCGACGCCGACACCCACGCCGACGCCGACGCCGACGCCCACGCCGACGCCGACGCCGACCCCGACGCCCACGCCGACGCCGACACCCACGCCGACGCCGACGCCGACGCCCACGCCGACGCCGACGCCCACCCCGACGCCGACGCCCACCCCGACCCCGACGCCCACGCCAACACCCACGCCGACGCCCACCGCAACGCCGACGCCCACGCCGACACCGGCGGACCCCGACCCCGACGCCGACTCCGGCCGAGAGCGTGCTTGCGGCGACATCGAAGCCCCACACGACACCGCCGAGCACCAGCACCGGGGGTACGTCAAGCGATCAGGACGGACCGGTCCTCACAGTCGCCCTCCTTGCGGTGGCCGAGGTCAGCGCGCTGATCCTCATCGTGTCAACGAAGGGCCCGATCGCCCGAGGCCGTCGCCGCGACTGAGTTCCCGGAGCACCGGTAGCCGTGCGTATGCTGAGCCGATGAGTCGCGCAAGGCGCTTGACCTGGCCCGTATCGGCGTGATCGACCGCTCGCGGGCCGCAGCGGCACCTGTCTTCGTGACGCGTTTCAGCCTGTCATCGCGGACGGCGATCGGCGTCCAGACACGACTGATCCTCGAGCAGTTCCCGGAATGGCAGCACCTGTTCTGGACGCAGTACGAATCTCGATCGCTGGACCCACGGTCATATCGCGCCGAGAACGGCCTCATCGCTCGCTCGACGAGGATCAGGAACGTCCCGCCGCTGGCGAGGCTCCTGTCACAGCTCAACGTCACCTATTGGACCGGTGACACGACCGACCCGCAGAGGCCGCGCGTTCATCGAGGCGTTCAAGGGAAGAACGCGCTCGGTCTACTTCGCTCCGATCGACTCGTCGGACGCACGCCGGATGCGGTCCATCGCCGAGCTCCTGGGTCTTCCCTTCGCCCTTCACCTGTGGGACTTCCTCGACGATGGACTCCGCGCCGGCGATCGGTCCACCCGATGGTTGATCGACCGCGCCAACGCGGTCTTCTGTGGCAGCGAACCGCTGCTCCGTGAGGTGCGGCAGCTGCGACCGGGTGCCGAGATGCTCTCCATCACCAGGCGTCCACCGACTCACCGGGCCGCCGGCCGGCCGGCCGCGCCGCCGAAGATCGCCCTGATCGGGGACATCGTCGCCTACCGCTCCGGCGTCCTGAAGCTCCTCGACGCCGTGACGATGCTCCGCGCCGGCGGCTACGAGGTCACGGTTCGCTACATCGGTCGGCCGGGTGCGCTCCGACACATCGGCGTGCCCGCGAATATCCCGATCGAGTGGTCGGCTTCCTGCCCAGCGACGCGGCGCGCGACCGCGCCCTCAGCGAATGCGACATCGGCTTCCTGCCCGGTCCGCTCGGGGACCCAGAGGTCGACCCGCGCAGCCGCTACTCGATCCCCTCGAGAGTCCTCGACTTCCTGGCGATCGGTCTCCCCCTCGTCGGCACCGTCCACCCGCGCTCGGCCGCGTACCGGTTCTGCGCGGATCTAGGTTCGAGCGCATACCTCGCGTGTGCCACGCCGGGCGAGATCGCCGGCGCGATCCGGGGCCTCGGCGACCCCCAGGCGTGGTCGGCATCGAGCGAGGCAGGCCGGGAGGCGTTCGCCTCCGTCGCCGGTCGACACCATTACGACGGCCTGATTCGCGCGATGTCCCAGGAGCCCTCCGGAGCCCAGACTCCAGGGCGGTGAGGCCGCAGAGGTCAAACGCCGCCGGGCGCGCACATCGCGCGCACATCGACGGAACGCCATGCAGGACCGCCGGGCGCGAACCGTTCAGCCGTGTCAGGATGTCGAGTCCAGGGACGTCTTCGCTGGCCCGGTGGAGGAGCGCTGCGCGATGCGATATCGAACCATGCTCGTGCCGATCGTCGCGGCTCTCGTCGTCGGGTCCGTCGCCTCGCTCTCGCTCGCCCGGCCGGCCCTGGCAGCCGTATGCGACGGGGCCGGCACGTCGCTCGGCAACGGTGACTTCGAGACGCCCCCGGTCCCGGCCGATAGCTACGTCCAGCTCCCGGCGGCGTCCGTCCCGCCGTGGCAGACCACCGATGAGGCCGGCCTGATCGAGCTCTGGGGGGATGGCTATCTCGGCGTGCCGGCCGGCCACGGCGCCAACTTCGCCGAGCTCAACGCCACGACCGCGGGAACGCTGTACCAGGATGTCGTCTCGACGCCGGGCTCGACGATGAGCTGGTCGTTGCTGCACCGCGGTCGCGGTGGCGATGACGTCATGCAGGTCCTCATCGGCGACGCCAACGTCGCGGACGTCACCGGCACCACCGGCTGGAACTACGTCTCGCCCGACCTGACCGATGGCATCACCGCCTGGGGCACCCACACCGCGGACTACGTCGTTCCGGCGGGTCAGACCTGCACGCGCTTCGCGTTCCGCGCGGTGAGCACCGGCTCCGGGGACCCATCCATCGGCAACTTCCTCGACGAGGTCGGGTTCACCGTGACGATCCCGGCGCCCCCGACCCCGAGGCCCACCGCGAAGCCGACCATCACGCCGCCGCCGACGGCCACCATGGTCCCGGTCGCGGACAGGAACGACGGATCGTTCATCAACGTCGCGGTCGTGACCCTGGTCGCCCTCGCCGGACTCGGGGCGTCTCGAGTCGAGGATCCGGCGGTCCCGCCGCAAGCGCTGACCATCCGCGACTGCCCGACGACGTGGCGATATCAGTCGACTGCCGTTGTGGGTCGGACAGCGTCTGGTAGTCAAACCGAGGCTGTCCTTCGACTCTTGCGATCTGGTCGAGACGCCCGGCGGCCGGGTTGACGGCCTTGGTGCCTCGAAACCGGCCTGGACCGTTCGTGCCGTCAAGCCGAGGCGGTCGCGTGCGCCTCGACCGCCTCGGCTGAGGTCTGGCGGAAGATGGCGAGGATCGCCACCAGGACGATGACAGCCCCGACCGACTGTCGCTGATCAAGCCGCTCGCCGAGCAGAAGCGCCCCGGCGGCGACACCGGCGATCGGTATGAGGTAGAACGAGACCGCCGCGAATGAGGCCGGCACGTGGCGCAGGGCGCCGAGGTAGAACCAGTAGGCCCCGGCGTAGTAGAGCGCTCCCGAGCCGATCGCGCTGGCGAGCCCGAGCGGTGTCAGGGCAGTCGGCACGACTTGGCCACCCGCGATGCCGACGACGAGCACGAGCCCGATGGCCAACACGAGCGCGTATGCGCGCCGCTGCGCGAGGATCACCTGGCTCGTCTCCTTGGCGTCCGGGATCCAGCGCCGTGTGACGACCGAGTAGACCGCGCAGCAGACGATGCCGGCGATGGTCACCGCGACCCCGATCAACTGCCCGCTGCTCGAGGCCGGGTCGTAGACGATCAGGACCATCCCGGCAACCGCGATGAGCGACAGGACGATGAAGGCCAGGGTGATCCGCTCGCGGAGGAACCAGGCCGCCAGGAACAGGATCATCAGCGGCTCCAGCGCCCACAGGAGCACGTACAGGCTGGCGGTGATGGTGGTCAGCCCGATCAGACCGAGCGCGTATGCGAGACCCGGGTTGAGGAGACCGAGCCGGCCGAGCAGCGGCGAGCCTTCGGTTCGAAACGCAGATCCCCTGACGACGCATGAGGATCGCCAGGATCGCGAGGCTGGCAGCGAGTTGGATGGGGAGGAGCGTGAATGGCGAGACTTCCGCGAGCGCGGCCTTGCTGATGACCGTCCCGACGCCCCAGCAGATGGCGGCGAGGATCAGCGCCGCGAGGTCAGGCGGGGCGACGGACGAACGAGAGATGTCGATGCTCCAGGCAGATGGACGAGGGATAGGCGGCGCTTGACCCGCCGGCCGAGGCTGACGGGCCGTGATGGCTGTATTGATACTTGTCAACATAGGCATCTGTCAATACAGTAGGCACATGAAGCGCCAGACCGACCCCGACGTCCTTCTCCTCCAGGCCGCCGCTGACCCGACCCGACTCGCGATCCTCCGCCAGCTGAGCGACCTTGCCGAGGTCTGCGCCTGCGACTTCACCGCCTGCTGTGACGTCAGCCAGCCGACCGTCTCGCATCACCTCAAAGTCCTCCGAGATGCGGGCTGGATCAAGGGCGAGCGTCGCGGCACCTGGATCTGGTACTCGCTCCGACCCCAGGCGGTCGAGCGTTTGCGCGAACTCGCCGGCGCCTTTGGCCCCAGCATCGCGTCGCCGGCCACCTCGCGTCGCCTCCCGGTCGTCGAGGCCCGAGCCCAGGCCCAGCGCTGGAGTCCTGGCGATGAGTCCAAGAGCGCTCGGCCATCCGATCAGCTTGACTTGCAGCTGATCCGGTCGAGGAGGCGATCCCCTCCGACCGCCTCCCGCGCCGCGGCAGAATTGCCGGCACCGCGAGGAGGCCGGAGTGTTCTCGCTCCTGCCGAGCGACGCATCCACGGCCGACTTGCCGGCCGTGGGGAGGACACGCGATGACTTCGTGGAGCGAGTTCGAGACCGCCGCCCCCGAACTGGCGGCAAAGGGCCGGCGGCTGTTAGAGCGGACGGGGCACGGGTCCGCCCTTCTCGCGACGGTCCGCGGCGAACTGCCGCCGCGCATCAACCCGATCAGCCTGGCGGTCGTCGATGGTCACCTCGTCGCGTTCATCATCGTCGGCTCGGCCAAGATCGCCGACCTCGATGCCGACGGCCGCTACGCGCTCCACGCCCACCAGGACCCGGCCGAGCCGCACGAGTTCCTGCTCCGCGGCCGGGCCCACGCAGTGGCCAATGAGGCGATCGTGGCCGCCGCTCGATCCCGCTGGTTCTTCGAGGCCGACGACGGCTATCGGCTGTTCGAGTTCTCGATCGACCACGCGGTCTGGGGCGAGCGCGCCGACCCAGACGACTGGCCGCCGATATACACGTCGTGGCGGCCGCCGGCCGGGAGCTGAGCCCGCCGGGACCTCGGCCAGCAAGCTGGTATGCTGGGTCGATGAAGGCGACATTCGATCTCGATGCCGACCTGTACAGGGCGATCAAGGTCGAGGCCGCGCGCTCCGATCGGAGCGTCCGCGAGGTCGTCGAGGAGGCCCTCACCGGCTGGCTGGAGCGGGCCGAGGAGGCCGAGGACCGCGCATCGGCCGTGGCCGCACTCGAGGAGTACCAGCGCGACGGTGGGGTGGCGGCGCAGACGTTCTTCGCCCGCCACGCCGCCGAGACGAAGGCGGCCTACGGCACCGACGATCGCGAGTGACCCGTCGGTCGACGGACGTCGGCCAGAGCGACTATCGAGTCGATCTCTCGCCGTCGGCCCAACGCAACCTGCGAAGCTTGCCTCCCGGCGACGCCGCCCGAGCTCGCGCACCGATCCTCGCCCTCGGGATCGATCCGCGACCGCCGGGCGCCGTGAAGCTCACGGGCACCGACTTCTGGCGGCTTCGGATCAGCGACCCGCGGATCGTCTACTCGATCGACGACGCCGAGCGGGTGGTGGTGGTCCTCCGCGTCGCCCGCCGATCGGAGAGCACGTACCGCCGCCTGCGCTGACCGACGCTCTCCGGAGGCGCGCCGCGGCCCCGAGCTGAGCGGCTAGTCCGAGTCCTCGTCGGGCGGAAAGGCGAGGTGGACCGAGGCATTTCGCGGCTGTCCGCAGTGTGCGCAGGTCTCGACCTGGGTAACGACTGGGGACAGCTGTGGGCTCGACGGCGAACGCGAAGGGTCGACGATCGAGATGGTCCCCTCGAATTCGTGCGTGGCCAGCGGGCGCTGACGCCCGCGCCCGAGCGCGGCGCTCAATCGGTCCATCCAGCTCGTCCGCTCGGGTTCCGTGCTCACGAGACACTCCTCATCGAGGGCCAGCGTGGTCCTCGTCCGAGAAGTATCCGCCCGTCGACGCCGCCGAGGGGCGGTTCGTGCCGGGCTGCATCCTCTGATGGTTCACTTCGCGCTCAGGCTCGGGCGTAAGGGACATTCGGGCCTCGCCGAGCTACCGCCTATCGCACGCGCGAACCACCGGACGCTTAGGTACGGGCCATCCGGCCGATAACGCGGAGGCCGGAGTTCCGCGCCGAAGCCTTACGGGCTTGGCCAAGCACGAGATCAATCATGAGGAGATACACGGGCTCACTTGAGCGCCCTGGCAGGCACGCCCGGCCTTGGGCGCCGGCGGGCCGCACGCGGGCGCCCTGGCATGCTCGCCTGAGCGGCAGCCGCGCCGACCCGAGGCCGCCACGGGCTGTGGAGCCGGCACGCTCCGTGGAGCCGCGGCGCACCGCCTCCGCCGCAACCTTGTCGCAACCTCTGGCGCGTCGGGTGTACCATGCCCCGGACTGCGAAAGCCGACTCCCTCCGGACCGGGAACGCTCGACGCGAGCGCCACCGATTACCGGAGCCAAGCGCGGCCGGTCGACCACCCGAGTCAGTCGGGCGGTGCGACGGACCCTGCGAACGGAGTCGAAGACATGGCAGCAGCTCACCCCGGACCGAGGACTCGCCAGGCGACCGCTTTCGGCGCGCGCGGGACAGACGCAACGCCGCTGATCGGTCGCCACATCCGGGCCAACCTCTCCAGCGCCGAGCTGTACGAGGACGCGCTCCGGGCGGGGGAGGGCATGGTCGCCGCCGAGGGGCCGCTCGTCGTCCGGACCGGCAAGCACACCGGCAGGAGCCCCCAGGACAAGTTCTTCGTCAAGGAGTCGAGCTCCGAGGCGAAGATCTGGTGGGGCGAGGTCAACCGCCCGATCTCCGAGGAGAACTACGACCGGCTTCGCGCCCGACTCCTCGACTACGCCAAGGACCGGGTCCTCTACGCCCAGGACTGCTTCATCGGGGCCGATCCGGCCCACCGCCGTTCGCTCCGCGTCTACACCGAGACGGCCTGGGCGAGCATCTTCGCCCGCAACCTCTTCCGCCGGCCCTCCGCGAACGACCTGACCGCGTTCGAGCCGACCTTCACGATCATCAACGTGCCGTCGTTCAAGGCCGACCCCGCGACCGAGGGCACCCGGACCGAGACGGCCATCCTCGTCCACCTGCGGCGGATGGAGATCATCATCGTCGGCACCGAATACGCCGGCGAGATCAAGAAGAGCGCCTTCACGGTCATGAACTACCTCATGCCCGACGAGGGCGTCCTGCCGATGCACTCCTCGGTCAACGTCGGCGCCGACGGCGATCCGGCGGTCTTCTTCGGCCTCTCCGGAACGGGCAAGACGACGCTGTCGGCCGATCCGCAGCGGAGTCTCATCGGCGACGACGAGCACGGCTGGGGCGCCGACGGCCTGTTCAACTTCGAGGGCGGCTGCTACGCGAAGACGATCCGCCTCTCGCCGATGTACGAGCCGGACATCTTCCAGACGACCCGCCGCTTCGGGACGATCCTCGAGAACGTCGACCTCGACCCGGTCACTCGCGAGCTCGACCTCGACTCCGAGCGCTTCACCGAGAACACCCGCGGCGCTTATCCGCTCGGCTTCATCGGCAACGCCGACCCGACGGGGATGGCCGGCCAGCCACGGATCGTGGTGCTGTTGACGGCCGATGCGTTCGGCGTCCTCCCGCCGATCTCGCGCCTCACCCACGCCCAGGCGGCCTACCACTTCATCAGCGGCTACACGGCCAAGCTCGCCGGAACGGAGATCGGGATCAAGGAGCCGAAGGCGACCTTCTCGACCTGCTTCGGGGCGCCGTTCATGCCGCGCCACCCGGGCGAGTACGCCCGCATGCTCACCGAGCGACTGGCCGAGTGGAACGTCCCTGTCTGGCTGGTAAACACCGGCTGGACCGGCGGACCGTACGGGACCGGCGAGCGGATGAACATCGACCACACCCGCTCGATGGTCCGGGCCGCTTTGAGTGGCGCGCTCGATGGCGTGCCGACCGTGGAGGACCCGATCTTCCGCGTCGCGGTCCCCGACGTCCGTGCCCGGCGTGCCGTCGTCGTTCCTCAACCCGCGCTCGACCTGGCAGGACACGGCCGCCTACGACCGGACCGCGGCCAAGCTCGCCGCGATGTTCGAGGAGAACTTCGCGATCTTCGCCGACGGCGTCGACGAGGACGTACGCTCGGCAGGCCCGCGCACCCAGGCCTAGCGGTTCAGGTAGCCGGAACGCGCCGGCGGGCCCGTGCCCGGAGGCGTCCCAGCGGATAACGCCCTCCCTCCTATGGCGGCCCGTGTCACGATGCGGACATGAAGGTGCGCACAACCCTGCTGCTGTCCGAGGAGCTCGTGCGGGAGGTCGATCGCCTCGCCGGCCGGCGGGGGAGGAGCCGGTTCGTCGAGGGGGCGGTCCGAGATCGGATCCGACGGGAGCGCTCGCGGCAGTCCGTCGAATTGACCATCGGCGTCCTCGATCGCACGGCGCATCCCGAGTGGTCGACGCCGGAGAAGGTCGCGGCGTGGGTTCGAGAACAGCGCACGGGCGAGACGGACAACGATGCCAGGGCCACCGATAACGGCCGGGTGATGCCCCACCGCTAGGCTGGGCCGACGCCGAGCGGACGAAGATCGAACCGCGAACCTCCGATCGGCCTCATCCGTACTTACCAGTAGGCCGCGCGAATAACGGGTGCGACCGGGCACCGCCCTCGTAGGACCTCGTGGAAAGAGGGCGTACGATCGGTTGTCTGACCGACCGGTCGCCCGAACGGCCGGTCGAACGGCTCACGTACCGGGAACGCACATCGAACGACGGCCAACGGCCGACACGGAACCTCGCGACCACGCGACCCGTCTGGGCGGGACTGCACATGCGACGACTCCTTGGGATAGCGATCGTCGGGCTCATGGGGATGGGCCTGCTCGCCGCGCCCGCGCCGGCCGCGGCGGCGACCCGCGCGCCCCGCGTCGTCGTGATCGTCGGGCCGGTCGAAGGTCTCACCGACGACTACCGCTCGATCGGAGCGGCCGCCGTGAAGGAAGCCCAGCGCTGGACGACCGACGTCGTGTCCGTCGTGTCGCCGAACGCGACGTGGGCGGCCGTCAAGCGGGCGCTCCAGGGTGCCTCGATCGTCCTCTATCTCGGCCACGGCAACGGCTTCCCGAGCCCGTATCGGTCGACGCTCTTCCGGCCGACCGAGGACGGCCTCGGCCTCAACCCCGTAGCCGGCCAGGGCGACGACTCGCACCAGTACTTCGGTGAGTCGTTCATCGCCTCGCAGATCCATCTCGCGCCGCACGCGATCGTCCTCATGAGCCACCTGTGCTACGCCTCGGGCAACTCCGAGCCGGGCCTGCCGGAGCCGACCGTCGCGGTCGCCCAGCAGCGGGTCGACAACTTCGCCGCGGGCTGGCTGGCGGCCGGTGCCGATGCGGTCATCGCCGACACCTATGGATCGCCGGCGACGACCATCCGGAACCTCTTCGCGGCCCGGAACGGTGCGACGACCATCGACCGGCTCTGGGCCGCGGCGCCGAACGCCAACGGCCATGTCCAGGTGTACGCGAGCACGCGGACCCCCGGCGCGGAGGCGCGCATCGACCCGAGTGGGGCTACGTCGGGCTTCGACCGCTCGCTCGTCTGGCGCCCCGGGCTGACGGCGAGCCAGGTCATCACGGCGACCGGCTCGATCGTGCCGCTGCCGATCGTGCCGACGAGCGTCCTCCCGTCAGCGCCGTCGCTCGCCTCGATCGGGGTGACCGTCGGAGTCGCCCGACCTCGCCCCGGCCGCAACCGACCGCGGTCTCGTGGCCGGCACGACCGCTACGCTCGTCGTCCCGCTGTCGACCTCCCAGGCCACCGGCTCGACGACGCGCTTCGATCTCGGCATCCGCTGGCAGCCGCTCGATCCACGCCCGGCGCCGGTGACGAGCCCGCCGAGCCAGACGGGTGGCCCGTCGGTGACGCCTGGACCGACCACGTCGCCCGCTCCATCCGTTCGGCCGCCCGGGTCCGCCTCGCCTCCGGGATCCGCGCCGCCCTCGGCCTCGCCCACTCCCTCGCCGACCCCCACGCCGGAGCCGAGCCCGACCCAGTTCGCGCTTCCGTCCCCGCCGATCGATCCGGTCGAGCCGGAGGCCTTCGGCTCGGTGGTCACGACCGTGCCGGCACGGATCGCGAAGGGGGCACTGACGATCACGGTCACCCTGCCGACGGACCCCGGCCACTACCGCCTTGTCACCACGATCCACGATCGGGATGGCATCGCCTATGACGCCGCGAGCCAGGCGCTCCTGAGCCCGCTGACGATCCGGGTCAGCGCGCCGCTGTCGGTCGCCTACGGCGTGGCGCCGGCCATCGACATCACGGCCGGCACACGGGGCGTCCTGCCGATCCGGATCGCCAACGACGGCTCGATGACCTGGGCATTGCCGCCGCTGACGCCGGACGACCGTGAAGGCGGCGTGTATCGACCGTCACCGCTCCTCGTCGGTCGCTGGATCCCGCTCTCGCCGAACGCGAGCACGCTGCCCGACACGGTCGAGGAGACGACGCCGGCCGTCCTGCCGGGGGGCCAGGCGGTCGTCGGACTGGAGATGACGGCACCGGCCGAGCCGGGCGCCTATGTCCTCGTGATCGACCTCGTCAGCCCGATCCACGGCTCGCTCGCCGCGAACGGGTCGGCTCCGGCGCAGGTGCTGGTGACCGTCGAGCCGGCACTGCCGACGTCGACGTCGAGTCCGGGCGCGTCTCCGAGCGTTGCTCCGAGCGCTTCGGCGACGGCGCCACCGATCGGCCCGTAGGCCGCCGGGTTCTGCGAGCCGCCGGGGTCAGTACATCCCGGCCGGGGCCATCCCGTCCCAGTACTGGACGTCGGCGTCGAGCAGGCGCACGCCGGCGCAGAACAGGGCCAGGGCGAAGGCGACGCCGCCGGTCATCGGGCCGAGGAACACGGCGATGGCGAGGATCGCGACGGCGGTGGCGAGAAGTCGAGTCATCGTGGCGCTCCGGGTGTCGGTGGTGGTGATCCCAGACTCGGCCATGGGCGTTCGCGGCGGTATCGACGGATGTCGCCTCCGTCCACCGACGAGGGTCGTCTCGTGCCGGGCCCGAACGACGCCCCCGGATGAGGCCCGACGGTAGAATCGGCCGACAAGCCCGAGGCCCTCCCGGCCGAAGAACCGGCGACCGACCACCTTCCACCCACCGCGAAGGAGCCCCCATGGCCCGCAACAAGGTCACCGTGATCGGCGCCGGCAACGTCGGTGCGACCACCGCCCAGCGCATCGCCGAGGCCGGACTCGCCGACGTCGTCCTCGTCGACATCGTCGAGGGGCTGCCCCAGGGCAAGGGCCTCGACCTCGCCGAGGCGGCCCCGGTCGTCGGCCACGACGCCCGGATCGTCGGCACGAACGACTACGCCGACACGGCCGGCAGCGACATCGTCGTCGTCACCTCGGGGCTCGCCCGCCAGCCGGGGATGAGCCGCGACGACCTCCTGGCCAAGAACGCCGGTATCGTCCGGGCGGTCGTCACCGCCGCCGCGGCGGTCTCGCCGGACGCCATCCTCATCGTCGTCACGAACCCGCTCGACGCCATGTGCCACGTCGCGATGCAGGCCTCGGGCTTCCCGCGCGAGCGCGTCCTCGGGATGGCCGGCGTCCTCGACTCGGCCCGCTTCCGGACGTTCATCGCCGAGGAGCTCGGCGTGTCGGTCAGCGACACCCACGCCTTCGTCCTCGGCGGCCACGGCGACACGATGGTCCCGCTGCCGCGCTACTCGACGGTCGCCGGCATCCCCATCACCGAGCTGATGAGCCCGGAGCGGGTCGAGGCGCTGACGACGCGGACCGCCAACGGCGGGGCCGAGGTCGTGGCACTCCTCAAGACGGGCTCGGCGTTCTACGCTCCGGCCGCCTCGGTATTCGAGATGGTCGAGTCGATCCTCCTCGACCGCAAGCGGGTCCTGCCGTGCGCGGTCCTGCTCAAGGGCGAGTTCCGCACGACCGACCTGTTCGTCGGCGTGCCGGTCGTCCTCGGCTCGGGCGGGATGGAGCGAGTCCTCGAGATCGCCCTCACGCCCGACGAGCAGGCGGCGTTCGATCACTCGGCCGCCGCCGTCCGGGAGCTGGTGGAGGCGCTGGCCGCCCTCGCCGTAACGGCCTCCCTCGCGTAGAGGGTGGCGGGGCGACGCTGCGCCCGCCCGGTCAGGTCGGGTAGCCGACCAACCCGAGGCGCGTCCCGAAGACCTGGCTGGCGGCCCGCCGGCGCGACCGCTCGACCGTCTGGTCGAGCGCCTGGCGGTAGGCGGCAATCGTCTCGGGCAGTGGCTCGACGCCGATCTCCCGTTCGAGGGTCGCCGCGAGGCGGCGGAACTGGCGGAGCACCTGGGCCCGCGAGCCCATCGAGCCGTACACCCGGATGAGGATCTCGTGACCCTCCTCGCGGAGCTGGTCGCGAGCGAGGAGTTCCTCTGCCGCGAATCGCGCGCCCTCGAGGTCCTCGGAGGCGAGCCGGGTCCCGGCGGCGAGCGCCAGGGCATCCTCGTAGGCGTCCGAGAGCCGCTCGCGATCGGCGGCGAAGCATTCGTGGCCGAGCCCCTCGGCGAGGTCGCCGCGGTAGATGCGGAGGGCCTCCTCCGGTTCCGTCGGCCGGCAGCGGACGAGCCGCTCGAAGCGATGGGCGTCGACCTCGAGGCTGACCGTCGGCCGCAGCCCGATCGAGTCCTGGTCGGCCTCGATGACGCGGTCGGGATCGACCCCGGCGCCGTTCAGTGAGCCGCGGAGCAGCCACAGCGCCTGGCGGAGCGAGGCGGTGCAGCCGGCGTCCGCGTCGGGCCAGAGGTCGGTCGCGACGGCTTCCCTGGAGCGCAGCCGCGGCCGGAGGGCCAGCAACGCGAGGAGGGCCTGGGCGTGGCGCCCGGTCATCCGCAGCTCATGGCCGTCGACGACGGCGCTGATCCGGCCGAGCAGGCTGACCCTGACGGAAACGGTTTCGAAGGATCGAGCCTGGTTCCGAGGATCCATCGTCGACTCCTGGCTGGCCGCCCCCGACCCTTCCCCCCGGTCGGGCCGGGAGGCGGCAACTCGGACGGCCCGGCCGATCGAGGCACCCCCAAGCACCTCGATCCTGTGGGTCCCACGGACCCCGGCGGTGTCACCCCCACGTGTCCTGCCGGCACGGGTCGGGTCATCCGGTCGCCCGATGATGGTTTCGGCTCCCGAACCGAGGTGAGCGGCGGTCGGACACGGTCCTTGTCGGCCAGCCGACACCCGGCCCGACCCATCTGCACACGACCCGCCATGGCTACACTCACCTGCACTGTGCCGTTCGCGACGATCGTGTTCGAGTTCGACCCGCTGCTCCGCATCGGCGACAGCACCGTCCGCTACGAGACCCTGGGCCTCGCCGGCGCGGCGCTCGTCGGCATCCTCCTCGCGGCGATGCTTGCCGGCCGGACGCGAGCGCCGCATCCGCACGGCGGGGTGCCCGTCCCGGTCCTGAATCCGGCCGATGCCCACCTGCGCCGCGACGACCTCCTGTTCATCGTCCTCGGGATCGTGCCGGGCGCGGTGATCGGCGGGCGGGTCGGCTACATCCTCCTCCACCTCGACTTCTACTCGGCGAACACGTCCGCGATCCTCGACCCGTCGCAGGGCAGCCTCGAGCTCGGACTGGCGGTCCTCGGCGGGCTCCTCACCGGGGCATACGTGGCGCGCCTGCTCGATGCGCCGGTCGGGCGCTGGTTCCACGTGGCGGCCGTGCCGGTCTTCCTCGCCATCGCCCTCGGCGAGGGGGCCCGGATCCTCGGCGGGAGCGGCCAGGGCTCCCCGAGCGACGCGGCCTGGTCGACGGCCTACCTCGGCCCCGGGCCGTGGGGCT
This sequence comes from uncultured Chloroflexia bacterium, assembly GCA_963745405.1. Taxonomy (GTDB): domain Bacteria; phylum Chloroflexota; class Limnocylindria; order Limnocylindrales; family CSP1-4; genus C-114. The sequence continues at coordinate 2,122,261 of CAVUWY010000002.1, forward strand.
CCCTCGCCCCGGCGATCCCGTCCGATCCATCCCAGGCCTACGGCGCCATCGCGGCCGCGGTGGCGTTCGCCGCGGTCGGCATCGTCGTCTGGCTCGGCGGGTTCAGCCGCGCCAGCGGGTCGGCGTTCTTCGTCGCCCTCCTCATCTGGGCGATCGGGCGGCTCGTCGTCACGACGACTTGGCGCGACGAGGCGGTCCTCGGCCCGATCCCCGCGGGCGGCATCATCGCGATCGGTGTCGGCGTCGCCGCGGTCGCCGGCCTGTGGCTTGCCCGCTGGAACGCCGGGCGGGTCCGATTCCAGGCCCACGAGGGGCCACCACCGCCGGGTGGGCCGGCCTGGCCGCAGCCGGAGGACCGGCCGCGCTTCTGACTCGCGGCGGGCTCCGTTCCTGGCCGGCTCGTGCGCCGGCGGGCCGCGGTCCAGACCGGCTCGCGGAGCGGGGTATCCTTGCGGTCCCGATAGGCGCCCACCTGCGGCCCAGGCGAACGGCGACCGACCAGAGTTACGAGACGACGCGAGGTGCGAGATGACGCAGGTCGCTGAACCACACGGCACGACGAAGGCGCCGAACGCTGGCTCCGGTGACTCCGCCGGCCTCGAGCGGGTCGGTCACTGGATCGGCGGGCGGCGCGTCGCCGGTACGTCCGGGCGCACGGGGCCTGTCTACGACCCGGCGACCGGTCGGGTCGCCCGCGAGGTCGACTTCGCTTCGGTCCAAGAGATCGACGCGGCGGTCGCGGCAGCCGCGGCGGCCTTCCCCGCCTGGCGCGCGACCTCCCTGGCGAAGCGGGCCGAGATCATGTTCCGCGTCCGCAACCTGGTCGAGACGCACAAGAACGACATCGCCGCCTTCATCACCGCCGAGCACGGCAAGGTCCCGTCGGACGCCCAGGGTGAGGTCGCCCGAGGACTCGAGAACATCGAGTTCGCCTGTGGCGTGCCGCACCTCATGAAGGGCGGTTTCAGCGAGCAGGCCTCGACGGGGGTCGACGTCTACCAGATCCGCCAGCCCCTCGGTGTCGCCGCCGGCATCACCCCGTTCAACTTCCCGGCGATGGTCCCGATGTGGATGTTCGCCAACGCCATCGCCTGCGGCAACACGTTCGTCCTCAAGCCGTCCGAGAAGGACCCGTCGGCGTCGATCTTCCTCGCCGGCCTCCTCGCCGAGGCGGGCGTGCCCGACGGCGTCTTCAGCGTGGTCAACGGCGACAAGGTGGCGGTCGACCGGATCCTCGAGCATCCCGGCATCGCGGCGGTCTCGTTCGTCGGCTCGACCCCGATCGCCCGCTACATCTACGAGACGGGGACGAGGCACGGCAAGCGGGTCCAGGCCCTCGGCGGGGCCAAGAACCACATGATCGTGCTGCCCGACGCCGACATCGACATGGCCGCCGATGCCGCGGTCTCGGCCGGCTACGGCTCGTCCGGCGAGCGCTGCATGGCCATCGCGGCCGTGGTGGCCGTCGGCGACGTGGCCGATCCGCTCGTCGCGGCGATCAAGGCGCGCCTGCCCAAGGTGCGGGTCGGGCCGGGCACGGATCCGAAGGCGGAGATGGGGCCGCTCGTGACGGGCGTCCACCGCGACAAGGTCGCCGGCTATCTCGACTCGGCGGCCGAGCAGGGAGCCACGGTCGTGGCCGACGGCCGCGAGCACCCGCTCTATCGCGATTCGGACGGCTTCTTCCTCGGCCTCTCGCTCATCGACGACGTGACGCCGGCGATGGACGCCTACAAGGACGAGATCTTCGGACCGGTCCTCTCCATCACCCGGGTGAAGACGTACGAAGAGGCGGTCACCCTCATCAACGACAACCCGTACGGCAACGGGACGGCGATCTTCACTCGCGACGGTGGTGCGGCGCGGCAGTTCCAGTTCGACGTCAACGTCGGCATGGTGGGCATCAACGTGCCGGTCCCCGTGCCGGTCTCGTACTACTCGTTCGGCGGCTGGAAGTCGTCGCTCTTCGGCGACCTCCACATGTACGGCCCCGAGGGCATCCAGTTCTACACCCGGGCCAAGGTGGTCACGTCGCGCTGGCCCGATCCGGGCACCTCCAAGGTCGATCTCGGCTTCCCGCGGACTCGCTAGCTCGGGGAGTGGCGCTCGGCTCGGCCTGCCTCGTTCCTTCTGGCGCCATGCCGGCATCGGCCTGCCCTCGGCCTGCCATCGGCCGTTCTGGCGCGCCATCGGCCTGCCATCGGCGTGCCCTCGGCCTGCCATCGGCCGTTCTGGCGCGCCATGACGGCGAGGCCGGCATGTGCTGGCTAAGGGAGTCGACAAGCCCAGCCTGATCTCCTCGGGCAGACCGGCCGGCGGCCGATGCGGCGTCGCCCGAGCGTGGCGAACTCACTCAAGCCGCATTCCTCTCCCCACCGAGGTGATTGAGGGCCAGGCTAGTACTCGGTATGACGATGTGGCCGTCATGCCGAGACGCAAGCGCACCGTGCGAAGGCTGGCCGGCGACCGGGAGGCCGCGGCCTTGGCGGCCACGCTCGGCGCCCAGATCGCGGACGCTCGACGCGGCCTCCGCCTGGATCAGTCCGCCCTCGCGGCCCGGTGCGGGTTGAGCCGCGGCCGACTCGGTGATCTCGAACGCGGCGACGGTCGGGGAGCGCCGCTCGGAGTGTGGATCGCGCTCGGGATCGCCCTGGGTAGGCCGCTTCGAGTCGAGTTGAGCAGGCCGATCGGCCGCGATCCGTTGGTGGCGACGGCGGACGCGGGTCACCTGGCGATCCAGGAGCTCGTGCTGCGGCTCGGCAGGACGGCCGGATACGCGAGGTCGTTCGAGCTGCCGAGCCGTCCTTCGGACCCCCGGCATTCCACTGACGTCGGTCTGCGCGACGACCGCCGCCGGCTGCTGATCCTCGTCGAGTGCTGGAATACGATCGGCGACATCGGGGCGGCCGCGCGATCGACGAGCCGAAAGCTCGCCGAGGCCGACGAACTCGCGATGGCCGCCGGCGGGGAGCGGCCGTTCACGGTCCGTGGCGTCTGGGTCGTCCGAGCGACCGCGCGCAACCGTGCGCTGCTCGCCCGCTATCCGGAAGTCTTCGCGGCGCGGTTCCCCGGCAGTTCGCGGCGCTGGGTCGAAGCGCTCACGACCGGTGCCGAGCCGCCGAAGGATCCGGCAATCGTGTGGAGCGACGTCGCCACGACGAGGATCTTCGCCTGGCGCCGCGGTTGACGCGGGCAGCACTGGCATCCGCGGTTGACGCGGCCGGCACTGACGCGGCCGGCACTGGGCCGCCGCGGGATCAGAGCCGCCGTGGGATCAGGACAGGCGGGCGAACTCCGCCGGGCCGCGCTTGATGAACCGGCCCGCGCCCGTGCGGCCGGTGAACTCGCCGTTCCGGACGACGACCGAGCCGCGCGACAGGACCACGTCCGACGCGCCCTGCACGACGCGGCCCTCGTAGCACGAGTAGTCGACGTCCATGTGGTGCGTCCTGGCACTGATCGTGTGGCGGCGGACCGGGTCGTAGACGACGAGGTCGGCATCGGCGCCGACGGAGACCGAGCCCTTGCGGGGGTACATCCCGAACATCCGGGCCGGGGCCGTCGAGCAGATCTCGACCCAGCGCTCGCGGCTGATCCGGCCGCCGACGACGCCACCGTCGTGCATGAGGTCGAGCCGGTCCTCGACGCCGGGCAGGCCGTTCGGGATCTTGCGGAAGTCGCCCCGACCGAGCTCCTTCTGGCCGTGGAAGTCGAACGGGCAGTGGTCGGTCGAGACCAGCTGGAGGTCGTCCTTGCGGAGGCCGGCCCACAGCTCGGGCTGGTGGTCCTTCGTCCGCATCGGCGGTGAACAGACGAACTTCGCACCCTCGAAGCCGTTGCCGAGGTCGTCGAGCGAGAGGAACAGGTACTGCGGGCACGTCTCGGCGAAGGCCTGGGCGCCGCGATTCCGGGCCGCCCGGACGGCGTCGAGGGCGTCCCGCGCCGAGAGGTGGACGATGTAGACGGGGACGCCGGCCGCCTCGGCCAGGCGGATGACCCGGTTCGTCGCCTCGCCCTCGAAGATCGGGTAGCGGGCGACCCCGTGGTAGTAGGGGTCGGTGTGGCCGGCAGCGACCTCGTCGGCGGCCACGACATCGATCGCCATCCCGTTCTCGGCGTGCATCATGATCAGGCCGCCGTTCTCGCGGGTCCGCTGCATCGCCCGGAAGATCGCCCCGTCGTCGCTGTAGAAGACGCCCGGGTAGGCGGTGAAGAGCTTGAAGTCCGGCACGCCCTCGGCGACGAGCTGGTCCATCTCGGCCAGCGTCCCGTCATTGACGTCGCTCATGATCATGTGGAAGCCGTAGTCGACGACGGCGTTGCCCTCCGCCTTGGCGTGCCAGGCGTCGAGGCCGGCCCGGAGGGAGGCTCCCCGCGACTGGACGGCGAAGTCGACGATGCTCGTCGTCCCCCCGAAGGCGGCCGCCCGGGTCCCCGTCTCGAAGGTGTCCTTGGCGAACGTGCCGCCGAACGGCAGCTCCATGTGGGTGTGGACGTCGATGGCGCCGGGGATCACGTAGCGATCCGTCGCATCGATCGTCTCGTCGGCGGTCACGCCGCCGGCCGCCAGGTCGCGGCCGATGGCGGCGATCGTCTCGCCGTCGATGAGGACGTCGGCGGCCTGTGAGCCGTCCGCGGTCACGATCGTGCCGTTGGCGATGAGGGTGCGCATCGTCTCCTCCGCGGATGCACGGGACCGGGGCCCGGGCGACCCGGGGCCCGGGCGACCCGGGGCCGAGTCGACCGGGGGCCGCGTCTCGACCGGCGGGCCGCGTCTCGACCGGCGGGCCGGTCGTGGGTGTGATGCCCATGAGGATACGACGCGAGACGGCTCTGGATCGGCTTGTGCTACCGTCCGGGCGTCGCGCCGCCGGGCGCGCCATCACTTCGATCCGGAGTCGCTCTCCATGCCGAATCTCGCCGTCTCGATCAACGCCGACGGTGCGCAACTCGTCCCGGGTGGCGCGGCGACGATCACGGTCGAGGTGCGCAATCTCGGCTCGGTCGTCGACCGCTACCGCTGCGAGATCGTCGGGATGGACCCCGCCTGGGTCACGGTCAGCCCGGCCTCGATCGAGCTCTTCCCGCCGCGCGACAGCGGCGAACCCTCGCGGGGAGAACCCACCCGGACGGATCCACCGTCGGTCGGGCGGTTCACCGTCTCCATCCACCCGCCGCGCAGCTCGGCCGCCACGGCCGGTCCGTGGACGTTCGGGGCCAAGGTCCAGAGCGAGCACGATCCGGGCAACCGCCTCGTCGAGGAGGGGACGGTCGTCTTCCTGCCGTTCGGCGCGCTCGAGGCGGACCTCCGGCCGGCGATCGCCGCCGGCCGGTTCGGGGCGAAGACGACGCTGGCCCTGGCGAATCGCGGAAATCGGCCCGAGACGGTCGAGGTCAGCGCCTCGGACCGGGCCGACAAGATCTCCTTCGACATCCGGCCGACGACCCTGTCGCTCGCCGCCGGCGAAGCGGCCACCGTGCCGATCCGCCTCTCCGCCGGGGGAGCGAAGCTCGTCGGCGGGACCGACACCCGGCCGTTCAACGTGCTCGTCCGGGCCGGCAGCGTGGACACGCCGCCGGTCGCCCTGACCGGCACGCTCGAGAAGCGAGCGATCATCCCCTCCGGGATCCCGGTGGCGATCGCGACCCTCGTCGCCCTCGGCCTCGGGGCGTTCGCCGTCTACGCCGCGTTCATCCGGCCCGGCCCGACGCCGACGCCGCCGCCATCGATCGCCATCGCCGCGACGCCCTCACCGACGCCGCCGCCGAGCAAACCGCCGACCGCCGCGCCGTCAGCGGCGCCGGCGCCGTCGCCATCGCCGACGCCCACGCCGACGCCGACCCCGCTCTGCCCGCCGTCCCCGATCGACGTCGACTACACGGCGCTCGGTGGCGCCGGCTCGTTCCTCGGCGCGCCGCTCGGCTGTGACACCGCGATCGCCGACGGCGGCAAGTTCCGCGATTTCGCCAACGGGACTATCTATCTCGCGCCGGGCGCGACGGCGGCCTTCGCCCTGCAGAAGGACCTGGCCACCTACTGGAAGAGCCTCGGCGCCGGGACGAGCTCGATCGGCTACCCAGTCGGCGACTCGCTCGCCGATGCGAACGGCGACGGCGGCTGGTCGGCGAACTTCTCGGGCGGCAAGGCCTGGTGGACGCCTGCCACCGGCGGGGGGAGCTGCGCGAACACACTCTGCTTCATCATCGTCCACCCGAGCCTGAAGATCTTCCTGCCGAACCCGTAGCCGTCGGCTTGGCCGGGGCGGATCCGGCGAGCCCGCGCTGAGTCCGGCCGCGGTGATACCACGTCTCAGTGCGTGGCCGCCGCCACCCCGCGCATGACCGGCACGATCTCCCGGCCGTAGATGGCGAGGATGTCCTCCTCGTCGCCGTTCATCAGGTAGATGTTGAACTGATCGACGCCGGCCGCGGCGAGCTCGTGGAGCTTGGCGAGGTGCTCGTCGACCGAGCCGAGGACGCAGAACCGGTCTGTCACCTCGTCGCCGACGAAGCCGGCGTTCGACGACCCGACCTCGGCGTGGTGGTGGTAGTCGTAGCCGGTCCGTTCGCGGATATAGCCGGTGAGCGCTTCGGGCAGCTCCTCGGGAGGGTACTTGTTGACGAGGTCGACGACGTGGTTGCTGACGAGGGCCGGGAACCAGCGCGTCCGTTCGCGGCACAGCTCGCGGTCGCCGAGGTGGGCCGGCGCGGCGGCCTGGACCCGGACCGTGCCGCGCGGTCGGCCGGCGGCGACCTCCGCCTCGCGCACGGTCGCGACGAACCAGCCGATCAGGTCGGGGTCGGCCATCTGGAGGATCACCCCGTCGGCGACCCGGCCGGTCATCGCCAGGGCCATCGGGCCGTAGCCGGCTACCCAGACCGGCAGCTTCCAGCGGCCCGCCCAGGTGAGCTGCAGGGTCGTCCCCTCGAACTCGACCGGCCGGCCCTCGACGAGGTCGCGGATGACGACGATCGCCTCCTCGAGGGTGGCCATCGTCGTCGGCGGCTTGCCGAGCACGCGGCGGGCGGAATCGCCGCGCCCGATGCCGAGGTCCATCCGACCGCCGGAGATCTCGTCGAGCACCGCCAGCGACGAGGCCGTCACCGACGGCTCGCGGGTCGCCGGGTTCGTCACGCAGGTCCCGAGCCGCAGCCGTTCGGTCGCCCCGGCGATGAGGGTCAGGAGCGGGTACGGGTCACGCCACAGGACGTGCGAGTCGAACAGCCAGCCGTAGTCGAAGCCGGCGGCCTCGGCCCGCCGTGCCAGGTCGAGGGTTCGCTCGATCGAGTGGTCGGGCTTGAGGGTGAAGCCGAACTGCATGGGCGACCGGGGCTACTCGCGGCCGTCGTCGGTCTGGTTGTCGAGGCCCGGGTCCGGACTGTAGAAGGAGGGTGGCTCGTCGTCGTCGGCCGGCGCGTCGTGGTGCCGCAGATGGGTCAGCCGGTCGACGCCTTCCTCGACCGTCTCCTTGATCGATTCGACCATCGTCACCGTCTCGCCGCCGGTGAACGGCGCGATCGACGGCGCCGAGGGCGATCTCGGCCGCCGATTCGGCGACCTGGCCGGCCGTTCGTGCGGCCGCGTCGTCGTCAGCGTCCGATGTCTCGGCCGCCACCGTCGGTGGGGTCGGCTCCGGGCTGGGATCGTCGGGCATGAGGTCTCCTCGGTCGGATTCGGTGGGGCCGGGTCGGGCCGGGTCTATGGCGCGACGAGATCCTCGTACATGTCGGGCCGCCGGTCGCGGTAGAACTGCCACGTCTGGCGGACTTCGGTGATCTTGTCGAGATCCATGTCGCGGACGAGCAGCTCCTCATCGTGGGCGTCGCCGACCGCGCCGATGAACTGGCCGCGCGGATCGCAGAAGTAGCTCTGGCCGTAGAAGTCGTCGTCGCCGAGCGGCTCGATGCCGACCCGGTTGATCGTGCCGACGAAGTAGCCGTTGGCGACCGCGTGGCTGACCTGCTCGATCCGCCACAGGTATTCCGACAGGCCGCGCGAGGTCGCGCTGGGGATGAACACCATCTCGGCGCCGTTGAGGCCGAGCGCCCGGGCTCCCTCGGGGAAGTGGCGGTCGTAGCAGATGTAGACGCCGACCTTGCCGACCGCGGTCTCGAAGACCGGGTAACCGAGGTTCCCCGGCCGGAAGTAGTACTTCTCCCAGAAGCCCTTGACGTGGGGGATGTGGGTCTTGCGGTACTTGCCGAGGTACTCGCCGTCGGCGTCGATCACGGCGGCGGTGTTGTAGTAGATGCCGCTCGCCGTCTCGTCCTCCTCGTACATCGGCACGACGAGGACCATCCCGGTCTCCTTGGCCAGCGACTGCATGCGGGCCGTCGTCGGGCCGTCCGGGATGAGCTCGGTGAACGAGTAGTACTCGGGTTCCTGGACCTGGCAGAAATACGGTCCGTAGAAGAGCTCCTGGAAGCACATCACCTGGGCGCCCTGCTTCGAGGCGTCGTGGGCGGCCTGTTCGTGCTTCTGGATCATCGACTCCTTGTCGCCGGTCCAGGTCGCCTGGAGCAGCGCACCGCGCACGTTCCGGGGCATCTCGTCCCTCCTGGGATGCAGTGGCGAGGTCGATGGGGCGTGAGGAAGTGGCCGCATTCTACCGCCGCAGGAGGCGGCGCCGACCGCGCCGAGACCGCGTAGAGACCTGGCCGACGCTCCCGGGCGGGGGAAAGATCCGCGCCATGGACGCGCGACGATGGCTCCTCCATCGGGAAGGCGGCTACGATGCCGGTCCGAGCGATGGAGGCACCGATGAGCGACGGCGAGCTGCTGCGACGAACGGCCGACCTGGCCCAGGACTACCTCGACCGACTGGCCGATCGACCCGTCGGGCTCTCGACCGACCTGCCCGCCCTCAGGGCTGCCCTCGGCGGACCGCTGCCGGAGCACGGCGAGGAGCCGTCGGTCGTCATCGAGCGCCTCGCCCGGGACGCCGAGCCGGGCCTCGTCGGCAGCGCCGGTCCGCGCTACTTCGGCTTCGTCATCGGCGGCAGCCTCACGGCCGCCCTCGCGGCCGACTGGCTGACGAGCGCCTGGGACCAGAACGCCGGGCTCTACGTGATCTCACCGGCCGCCGCGGTCGCCGAGGAGGTCGCCGGCCGACTGGCTGGTGGACCTGTTCGGCCTGCCGGCCGGGACGAGCGTCGGCTTCACGACCGGCGCGACGATGGCCTCGTTCACCGCCCTGGCGGCCGCCCGGACCGCGGTCCTCCGCGACGTCGGCTGGGACGCGGCGGGGGAGGGGCTCATCGGGGCCCCGCCGATCGACATCGTCGTCGGGGCCGAGGCCCACATCACGATCTTCGCCTCGCTGTCGATGCTCGGGCTCGGCCGCGACAGCCGGCGGCTCGTACGGGTGGCCGCGGACGAGCAGGGTCGGATGCGGCCCGACGCGCTCCGCGAGGCGCTGGCGGGCCTGTCGGGGCCGGCGATCGTCTGCGCCCAGGCCGGCAACGTGAACACCGGCGCGTTCGATCCGCTGCCCGAGATCGTCGATGCGGTCCGCGCGCACGGCGGCTGGCTCCACGTCGACGGCGCTTTCGGGCTGTGGGCGCAGGCGTCACCGTCGCTCGCCCACCTGGCGGCGGGCCTGGCCGGGGCCGATTCGTGGACGACCGACGCCCACAAGTGGCTCAACGTGCCCTACGACTCGGGCCTCGTGTTCGTCCGCGACGCCTCGGCCCACCATGCCGCGATGACCTTCAGCGCGGCCTACTACGTCGAGACCGAGGGCGGCGAGCGCGACGAGTACAACTGGGTGCCGGAGTCCTCCCGGCGAGCCCGTGGCTTCCCGATCTACGCCGCGCTACGCGCCCTGGGCCGTGACGGTCTAGCCGAGCTCATGGATCGCTGCTGCGCGAACGCCCGCCTGATGGGCGAGCGGCTGGCCACGGCGGACGGCTCGATCGCAGGCCTGCGTATCGAGGTCCTCAACGAGGTCGTCCTGAACCAGGTCCTCGTCCGCTTCTATCCGACCGGCGCGGCGTCAGGCCCCGGACCCGAGGCCGATGCGCTCACCCGTGACGTGATCGCCCGTGTCCAGGCCGACGGCACGTGCTGGCTCGGCGGCACGACATGGCACGACATGGCCGCCATGCGGGTCTCGGTCAGCAACTGGCAGACGACGGCCGCGGATATCGACCTCTCGGCCGAGGCGATCCTCCGCTGCGCCGCCGATGCGGCCGGGGCGGGGGCCGTCTCCCTGGCTCGCTGAGCCGCTCCCGCCGGGCACGATCACGCGGCGATCGCCGCCTCGTCGGAGGCCGTCCGGATGCGCGGCAGCGGGGAGAAGACCAGGAACAGGATCGAGAGGGCCATGCCCGCCCAGCCGAGGGCGATCCCGCCCCGGACGCCGATGACCCCGGCGACGCCGGCTGCGGCGAGTGCCCCGATCGGATAGGCGATCCCGTGCGAGAGCACGTCGAACGTGGCGTTGACCCGGCCGAGGATGCCATCGGGGCTGATCCCCTGGATGAGTGACAGCTCGGCGACGCCCTCGATCGTCTGGAGCCCGTCGCCGAAGAGCTGGGGGATCAGCACCATGACGGTGGCGAGGAAGATCGGTCCCTGGGCGAGAGGCGTCAGGATCCCGAGCGCCGCGGCGCCGGCGGCGCTCCAGATGAGGGCCGGTCCGATCCCGAGCCGGCGGATGGCCGGCGCCGCGAAGAATGAGCCGACGAGCGAGCCGACCCCGCCGGCCGACACGACGATGCCGAGCAGCAACGGGTCGAGATGGAGGTCGTCGATGAGGTAGATCGTGTAGAGGACCCCGTAGAAGGCCCCGGCGACGTGGGCCACGACGGAGCGGGCGACGATCGGGAACAGCACCCGATGGCGGCGGACGAGCTGGAGCCCCTCGACGATCTCGCGCCTGATCTGGGGCGCCGCCGTCCGGGTCGGGCGGGCCGGCTCCGGTGCCCGGATGAGGAGCAGCGAGATCGCCGAGACCACGAACGACACGGCGTCGACGAGGATCGCGAACGGCGCGCTGACGAGCTGGACCAGCGCGCCGGCGAGACCCGGCCCGCCGATCTCGGCGATGGACGAGCTCGTGGCGAGCTTGCTGTTGCCCTCGACGACGCGATCGACCCCGATGAGGGACGGGACGTAGGCCGGGTACGCCGCGTCGAACAGGGTGCCGAGGCAACCCTCGACGAAGGTGACGATGTAGAGCTGCTCCATCCGCAGGACGCCGGTCGCGTAGGCGAGCGGGATCGAGAAGAGGAGCAGGGCCCGGACGGCGTCTGCGGCGATGAGCAGCGGTCGGCGCCGGAGCCGGTCCACCCAGGCGCCGGCGAAGAACCCGACCAGGAGGACGCCGAGGCTGCCGGCGACGACGATGAGGGCCATCTGGAGCGGCCCGGCGCCGAGGACGAGGAGGGCGACGAGGGGCACGGCCGTGCGGGTCACGACGGAGCCCAGCTCGGACACGGTCTGACCCGTCCAGAGCTTCAGGAAATCGGAGTTTCGCCACAGGGAGGGGGCTTCCACAGCGGCGGAATGGTAGTCGCTGCCGGGTGGTCCACGGCGGCCGACGCGAGTCGCCCGACGCGAGGTCCCGACCCGCATCTGCGACAATCCTGGGCACACACCGAGCCGTTTCGAACGGGAGCCCTCCCATGGCCGTCGAGCACGCCAGTTCGTTGTCCAGCGCCGAGATCGTCGCCCTCACTCGCGCCCACACGTTCTTCTCGTGGTCCGTGCAGGGCGCCCTCGATCCGATCGCCATCGACCGCGCCGAGGGGATCTACCTCTACACGCCCGAAGGCAAGCGGATCATCGACTTCAACAGCCAGCTCATGTCGGTGAACATCGGCCACGGCGACCGCCGGGTGATCGACGCCATCGCGACCCAGGCGGCCCGGCTCCAGTACGTCCAGCCGGCCTTCGTCACGGAGCCGCGGGCCCGACTCGGGGCCAAGCTCGCCGAGATCCTGCCGGGCGACCTCGACAAGGTCTTCTTCACTCTCGGCGGTGCCGAGGCGATCGAGAACGCCATCAAGTTCGCCCGCCACTTCACCGGTCGCCAGAAGATCCTCGCCCGCTACCGGGCCTACCACGGCGCGACGCTCGGGGCGATGACCCTGACCGGGGATCCGCGCCGCTGGGCCAACGAGCCCGGCATCGTCGGCGTCGTCCGCTATCCCGACACCCACCGCTGGGGCGAGGCGGAACCACGGCCGGTGGCGGAGAGCCTCCAGGGCCTCGAGGACGTCATCCGCTACGAAGGCCCCCACACGATCGCCGCGGTCTTCCTCGAGACGATCGTCGGCACCAACGGCATCCTCATCCCGCCCGACGGCTACATCGCCGGCGTCCGCGAGATCTGCGACCGCTACGACATCCTCATGGTCGCCGACGAGGTCATGGCCGGCTTCGGGCGGACCGGGCGCTGGTTCGCCGTCGACCACTGGGATACGGTGCCCGACCTCATGACGATGGCCAAGGGCCTCACCTCCAGCTACCTGCCGCTCGGCGCCGTGGCCATGCGCCACCACATCGCCGAGGCCTTCGAGACGAAGATGTTCTACGGCGGGCTCACCTACAGCAGCCACCCGGTCAGCCTCGCGGCCGCCCTCGCCACGATCTCGGTCTACGAAGAGGACGACCTCATCGGCAACGCCACCCGCCTGGGGCCGGTGATGCGGCGGCACCACGAGGCCCTGGCGAAGAAGCACCCGAGCGTCGGGGCTCATCGCAACCTCGGCCTGTTCGGCATCGTCGAGCTCGTCCGCAGCCACGACCCGTGGACGCCGATGACCCCGTTCAACGGCACGAGCGACGAGATGAAGGGGGTCGGGGCGTACCTCCGCGAGCACGGCCTCTATGCGATGATCGCCAACAACGGGATCCACACGAATCCGCCGCTGTGCATCACCGAGGGACAGCTCGACGAGGCCTTCGCGATCCTCGACGGCGCCCTCGACATCGCCGACCGGGCGGTCACGGCGTAGCCGGAAGTCGCGTGTCGTCCGCGGCGGGCCTGGCGGCCGCCCGACCGGCCGAGGGCTCCAGCGGGGGCGACTCGCCCGAGATCGTCCGGGCGACCGGCGTGGGCAAGGTCTTCGCCACCGACGACGGCCCGGTGATCGCTCTCGAACGGGTCGACCTGACGGTCCGTCGCGGCGACTTCGTGTCCATCATCGGGCCGTCCGGCTGCGGAAAGTCGACCCTGCTTCGGATCGTCGGGGACCTGACCGAACCGACGAAGGGCGACATCCGGGTCAACGACAAGCCCGCCCGCCAGGCCCGCCTCGACCGCGATTACGGGATGGTGTTCCAGGCGCCCGCCCTCATGGATTGGCGGACGGTCGCCAGGAACGTCGAACTGCCACTCGAGATCATGGGCTTCGAGAAGGCCGACCGGGAGCGCCGCTCGGCCGAGCTCCTTCGCCTCGTCGAGCTCGAGGATTTCGCCTCCAGGCACCCGTGGGAGCTGTCGGGCGGGATGCAGCAGCGGGTCGCCATCGCTCGCGCCCTGGCCTTCGATCCGAGGCTCCTCCTCATGGACGAGCCCTTCGGCGCCCTCGACGAGATGACCCGCGAGCGGATGAACCTGGAGCTCACCCGCATCTGGGCGGAGACCGGCACGACCGTCCTCTTCGTGACCCACTCGATCCCCGAGGCGGTCTTCCTCTCGACCCGGGTCGTGGTCATGTCGGCCCGGCCCGGCCGCGTCTCGGCGGTGATCGATATCGACATGCCCCATCCGCGAACGGCCGACACCCGCGAGTCGACCCGCTACTTCGAGCTCGTCACGACCGTCCGCGAGGCGCTCCGCCGCGACTGAGTGCGGCGCCGCCGGATCGGAGTCCCGGCACGCGTGCCGGTGCCGGTTGGCACGCAGCGCCCAGCCCGCCCGGCAGTTTGCGCCGGTTTTTGGTGTCTCGCCGCCCTCTGCATCCTCTGATGGTTCATTCCTGCGGAAGCTCGCGCGTAAGCATCTCGCCGGGTCTGAGGCCCGGCCCGCTGGTGGCGATCCGAACCACCCGAGGCGTCAGGTCGGCCGTGGAGCCCGATAAGCCGACGATACCCGCGTCGCGCCGGGTGGCTATCGCCAGCGAAGCCCTCAGGTAAATCATCCGACGATGCGACGAAGTGCCAAGACCGCTCGCCTGTCGGCAGAGGCAGCTCGGCGGAACCTCGAGCAGCTCGCGAGGCTCGGGGGCGAAGTCCGGCGGGCGCGTCTCGATCGGCGGCTGTCGCAGCGGGCACTCGCGGCGCGGGCAGCCGTCGGCCAGATGACGGTCAGCCGGCTGGAACGCGGGTTCGGGGGCGGGCTCACGCTCGACTCATGGCAACGGGTGGCGCTCGCGCTCGGACGGCCGCTGCGCGTCGAGCTGACCCGAGGGGCCGACGACACGCCGGTCGACGCCGGCCACCTCGTGGTCCAGGAGCTCCTCCTCCGGCTCGCACGCGAGACCGGCCGGGACCGACGCTTCGAGCTGGCGACCCGGCCGGCCGACCCTGCCAGATCGGTCGACGTGTGCATCCGTGACGACCGCCACCGAGTCCTGATCCTCGCCGAGGCCTGGAATCGGCTCGATGACATCGGAGGCGCGGCTCGCTCCACCGCTCGCAAGGTCTCGGACGCCGCGGATCTCGCCGCCGCGATCGGGGCCGACGAGGGCCCGTATCGGGTGGCTGCGGTCTGGGTCCTGCGGGCGACTGCACGGAACCGCGGCCTCGCGCGGCGCTACCCGGACGTGTTCGCGACGCGCTTCCCCGGGTCCTCTCACCACTGGGTCGGAGCGCTCGCGACGGGTGGCGTGCCGCCGACGGAACCCGGGCTCGTCTGGTCGGACTTGGCGGGAACGCGCCTGTCCGCATGGCGCCGACGCTGATGCCGCGGCTGAACGACTGACGAGGCTCCGCCTCAGCCGAGGGCGACCTCGGCGAGGGTGGCCATGTCCGGGACCGTGAGGTCGGGCGTGGCGCTCGCTGGCAGCGTGGCGCCTCCGCCGGGGCGTCCGTGACGTCGGTCGACCCAGACCGTCGACAGGCCGAGCCGCTTGGCCGGCACGTGATCGTGGAACAGGCTCTGGGCGACGTGGAGGATCCGCTCCCGCGGCACGTCGATTCGCTCGAAGGCGAGCTGGAAGTTGCGCTCCGACGGCTTGTAGCTGCCGGCCTGCTGGGCGGTGACGACCCAGTCGAACTCGATCCCGAGCCGACGGGCGGAGGCGGCGAACAGGTCGTCGTCGCAGTTCGTGATGACCCCGAGGCGGAAGCGCTCGTGGAGCCTGGCGAGCGCGGCCGCCGAATCCGGGAACGGCGGCCAGTCGGCCACCGAGCCGCCGAAGGCAGCCACCGCCGCATCCGACGGTGAGGCACCGAGACCGGAGGCGATCTCGCGGGCGACCTCGGCGAGGACCTCCCGGTAGCGCCGGTACGGACCGCTTTCGACGGCTGACTCGGCCCGGCCGAACGCCTCGAGCAGGGCGTCGTCGCCCATCCCGGCCGCGGCGGGCCCGAGGATCGGTCGGAGCGCGGCGAGGATCCCGCTCTCCCAGTCGATGAGCGTGCCGTAGCAGTCGAACGTCAGTGCATCGAACGCGCCGAAGTCGAGGTCGGTCATCGCGGACACCTCGCTCAGCTCCCCGAACCCGGCGGCAGGACCCCGACATTGAGCCACCGTGCGCCGGTCGCCCGGCGGACGGCGAACGTCTGGGCGAACGGGGCCGACGTCCGGTCGACGAGCGCACCGGTCGAGTCGTAGGTCTCGGTCGTCACCGTCCCGGTCGAGTCGAAGCCGAGGCTGAGGCCGGTCTGGACGCCGAACGGCACGAGCAGCACGACGTGGACGGAGTCGAACCGATAGTGGTTCAGGACGGTCGTGCCGGAGGCTACCGTGTCCTTCAGCCGGCCTTGCATCTCGGCGAGGCGATCGCCGTGGTCGACGGCGGTCAGGATCGTCCCGTCTCTCCGCTGGAGCGCCTGGTTCTCGAGCTCGAGGTTCTCGGCCAGGGTCACGAGGATCTGCTGGGCCCCCGACCCGGCGATCGTGTGGTCCCAGTCGGCCACGGACTGGTCGACGGTGATCGAGGGGAAGGTCGCCGGGTCGACCTGGTGGGGCACCCCATCGAGGGCCTCGCTCGTGTCCGGTACGAGGGTGCGAGCCGGGGTGCCGGCGACGACGATGCCCGCCCCGAGGACGAAGACGGCGAGGACGGCGAGCCCGATCCGGCCGGCCGCCCGAGCGCCATGGGCGACCCCGGCGCCGGTGCCGCCGCCGGCCAGCCCGCTTGCGAGCCGCCGCAGGTCGTCGGCCGCCGATCGCGGCTGGGGGAGGACCCGATCGAGGACGGGCCGCGCCGCGCACATGAGGACGAGGCCCGACAGGAGGGCGACCTTCGTGCCGAACTCGTTGGTCTGCGGCGCCATGAGGAGCACGCTCGTCACCGCGACGAGGAAGCCGAAGACGACCCGCCCGACCTGCCCGCCCGGCACGGTCTTGGGATCCGTGATCATGAAGAAGAGGAAGATCATCACCTCCGGCGAGAAGACGATGACCCGCCAGTAGTCGATGCCGCAGACCGGGGCGAAGGCCCAGTTCGCGGTCATGCAATGGCCCGACCCGGCGAGGATCCCGAGCCCGATCGTGAGGGTCACCCAGAACGTCGCCGCCAGGGCGAGGAGGTGGAGCCGCCGGGTGATGAGCAACCCACCGCCGATGATGACGACGTAGGCGAGGATCATCCCCCACGTATCGAGCGGCGCCCACCAGAAGTCGAGCGGCTCGACCCGCGTGCTGCCGAGCACGACGAAGGCGATGACGAGCCCGATGTTCGACGGGTTGAAGACGTGGCTGCCGCGGTACTTGATGACGTACTTGGTGAGGAGCGAAAAGGCGGCCACGCCGGCGAAGACGTACCAGGCGTCTGTATTCCAGGGGTCGTCGGGCGGCGTCCCGACGACGCGGAGGATGAGGGCGACACCGCTGCCGGTCAGCATCGCACTGGCCGGCCAGACGAAGGTCCTCGTCTGGCGGAACGTCAGCGAGATCTCGATGATCGCCGTCGCGAGGATCGCGGCCAGGATCTGGGGGACGCTGACCCGGAAGTGCAGGGTCACCTGGCCGAGGACGTGGATCGTGATGATCACCGCCGCGACGTGGAGCCGGGGGTCGCGGATGTTCGGCAGCACGAGCGGGTAGCTCGTCCGGCCGAGGGTGAGGGTCCGAGCGGTCACCTGGCCTCCGGGGCGTCGTCGATCGGCCGTTCGCCCCTCGACTCCCGGCGATTCGAGGGTCGGAGCGGCCGCGTAGGTCCCGCGCATTCTAGGGCCGTAGACTTCGACGAGCATCCGACCCCGAGTCGCGTGGTGCGACGATCGCCCCTTCCAACCCCGACGAATTGGTCCCCCAGGCCCACTGCCCATCCGGCCGCCAGCCCGCGGCGGCCATCAGCTGAAAGGACGCCCGCATGACGCTGCCCACCGAACCGATCGGGAGCCTCCCGCGCCCCGCGGTGCTCCAGGCGGCGATGGCCGCTGCCGCCGCCGGCGACCTGGCGCCGGACGCCCTCGAAGCGCAGTTCGACGACGCCGTCCGCGACACGCTGCGCCGCTTCGAGGAGACCGGTTCGCCGGTCGTCACCGACGGCGAGCAGCGCAAGTCGAGCTTCGCCACCTATCCGCTCGACGGCCTCAGCGGGCTCGCCGGCGGCGGCGTGACGATCCCGTTCGCGGACGGCCACGCCCGGCAACTTCCGGTCCTCACGAGCGCGCCGTTCCGCTACACGACCCCGGCCTGGAAGTACCTCGACGGTGCCCGGCCGTACACGACGACACCGCTCAAGCAGGCGGTCATCACCGCTTCGGCGGTGAGCCTCATGTACCCGGCCGACGGCATCGCCGGCTACTCCCGGGAGGCCTTCCTCGACGACCTCGTCGCCGAGGCGACCGCCGAGATCCGCGGCTGCCTCGAGCGCGGTGCGACCGTCCAGGTCGACTTCACCGAGGCGCGGTTGTCGCTCAAGCTCGACCCGTCGAAGGGCCTCCTCGAATCGTTCGTCGACCTCAATAACCGGGTCTTCGGACAGCTCAGCGACGACGAGCGGAGCCGGGTCGGCGTCCACACCTGTCCGGGCGGCGACCAGGACTCGACCCACAGCGCCGACATCGACTACGCGGACCTGCTTCCGTCGCTCTTCCGCCTCGACGTCGACCGGTTCTTCGTCCAGCTCGCCAGCGAGGCCGACCGCCCGCGGGTGCTCGGGATCCTCGGCAGCCTGGCGACGGGCAACCGGCGCGTCTTCGTCGGCGTGATCGACCCGCTCGTCGCGCAGGTGGAAACAGCCGAGACGGTCGCCGATCGCATCGTCGAGGCGGCCCGGTTCATCGACCCCGCTCACCTCGGCACGACCGACGATTGCGGCTTCTCGCCCTTCGGCGACGACGTCTCGACGTCGCGCGACACGGCCTTCGCCAAGATCCGGGCCCGGATCGAGGGGAACGAGATCGCGTCGAGGACGCTCGGCGTCTGAGCGTCCAGCCGACGTTGCCGGCGAGCTCGCCGGCGCCGGTCAGTCCTCCCTAGCGACCTCGGCCGCCGCCAGTCGAGGCAGTCGCGCCTCGTCCCATGCTCCGGAGAGGGTTGACACTTCGCAGACTATACGTATACTCATGCGTATTAGTCGCAGAGCCGAGGAGGCTTTAGGATGTGGCCGTGCCGAACAAGACGATCTACGTCTCCGATGGAGACCAGAAGCTGTTCCAGCGAGCGCAGGAGCTTGCCGGCGGCAACCTTTCCGCGGCGATCGCCAAGGCCCTTCGACGGTGGGTCGATGCGACCGAGAGCGTCAACGAGGGCTTCGACGACGTCACGGTCCGGGTGGGGCTCGGGAGCGGGCGTAAGGTCCGTTTCACCGGAGTCCTGGTCGGCGAGTGGATGGACAGCACGCCCAACCGGTCGGAGCGGCTGCGGGTCTACCGGGGCCGCACCGGCAAGTACGTCCTCCACGTCGAGCGGAGCCCGGAGTTCTGGATGGTCGACGCCGAGGGGAAGCCGGCCGGCTGGCGCGGCCATCTCGGGATCGGCAACGTCAAGTACGGCGGATCGCCGCGCGAGTCGACGCTCGAGGTCCTCGCGACCCTCGATGAGCTGCGGGACAAGGTCCCGTCGGAGCTATTCGACATGGTCTCTCGATCGGCACGACAGCCGAGTGTGGAGGAGCTCGACATCTGAGCTCTCTCGCCGGCCGCGCCCCCTCGCGGGAGCGGTGGCATGACCGGCCAGCCGGCCGTCGCGATCCACGTCCGCGGCCTTCGCAAGTCGTACGGCTCCCAGGTCGTCCTTGACGGCATCGACCTCGACGTGCCCGAGGGCACCGTCTTCGCGCTCCTCGGGCCGAACGGGGCGGGCAAGACGACGGCGATCCACATCCTCTCGACGCTCGTCTCGCCCGATTCCGGGGAGATCCGGATCGCCGGCATAGACCCGATCCGGGAGCCAGACGCCGTCCGGCACCTCATCGGCATGACCGGCCAGGTCTCGGCAGTCGACGGCCAGTTCACCGGCGAGGAGAACCTCCGGTTGATGGCCGACCTCCATCACCTGGGCCGCGAGCCCGGCCGGCGGCGGGTGGCCGAGCTGCTCGAGCGGTTCGACCTGGTCGAGGCGGCCGGGAAGCCGGTGGCGACCTGGTCGGGTGGCATGCGCCGACGGCTCGACCTCGCGATGACCCTCATCGGCGACCCCCGGATCATCTTCCTCGATGAGCCGACCACCGGTCTCGACCCGCGGAGCCGGCGGGTCATGTGGGACATCGTCCGCGACCTCGTCGCTCGCGGCACGACGATCCTGCTGACTACCCAGTACCTCGAGGAGGCGGACCGGCTGGCCGGGCGGATCGCCCTGCTCGACGGCGGGCACATCGTCGCCGAGGGCACACCGACGGAGCTCAAGCGACTCGTGCCCGGAGGCAGCGTGCGCCTGGAGTTCGCCGATGAGCCGGCTCTCGACCGAGCAGCCCACTTGTTCGAGGCCGGGTCGCGCGACGACCCGGGTCTTGCCCTCCAGCTCCCGGGCGACGGCGGCGTGGACGCGCTGCGCGCGGTCCTCGATCGCCTCGATGCGGCCTCGATCCAGGTCGAGGGCCTGTCCGTCCGGTCAGCCGACCTCGACGATGTCTTCCTCTCACTCACCGGCCGCCGCGACGGCTCGGAGGTACCGACGCCATGACCACCCACCTGCTCGCCGACTCGGCGATCATGCTCCGGCGGAGCCTGCGCCGGATGCGCCGCTACCCGTCGCTGACACTGTTCATCGCCGGGATCCCGATCGTGCTCCTGCTGCTCTTCGTCTACGTGTTCGGCGGCACCCTCGGCTCGGGCCTCGGAGGCTCAGCCGCGCTGGTCTCGCCGGGACCCTCCGCCGGTGCATCGATCGGCCGCGAGGCGTATCTCGCCTATGTGGTGCCTGGGATCCTGCTCATCACGATCGCCAGCGCGGCCCAGGGGACCGCGATAACCGTTGCCATGGACATGACCAGCGGGATCATCGCCCGGTTCCGCACGATGGCGATCGCCCGTGGCTCTGTCCTGGCCGGGCATGTCGTCGGCAGTGTCATCCAGGCCATGCTCGCCACGGTGCTCGTCTTCGCGGTCGCGCTGCTGGTCGGCTTCCGGCCGACGACGAGTCCCGTGGACTGGCTGGCCGCCGGAGGGCTGCTCATCCTGACCGCTGTCGCCATCGGCTGGCTGTCGGTCGCCCTCGGGCTCGTGGCGAAGAGCGTCGAGACGGCGAGCAACCTGCCGATGTTCCTCGTCCTGTTGCCGTTCCTCAGCTCGGGCTTCGTGCCGACCGGGTCGATGCCGGGGCCGCTCGGGTGGTTCGCCGAGCATCAGCCGTTCACCCCGATCATCGAGACCCTGCGAGGCCTCCTCCTCGGCACCCCGATCGGCAACGACGGGTGGATCGCCGTCGCCTGGTGCGTCGCGATCTCGGTCGCGGGATACCTCTGGGCCCGCCGGCTCTACGAGCGCGTGCCGGTCAGTACGCCCGCGTGATCGTGCCGCCCCGGAATCGGCCGGGGCGGCACCGACGGTGCCCTCGCCGGCGCCGGTCAGCCAGTGTTGCCGGTCCCGAACTGGCGATCGCCGGCGTCGCCGAGGCCGGGCAGGATATAGCCCTTGCCGTTGAGCTGTCGATCGAGGGCGGCGGCGTGGATCTGGACATCCGGGTGGGCGGCGGCGACCGCGGCCACGCCTTCGGGCGCGGCGATGATGTTGACGAGCTTGATTCGCACGGCGCCCCAGCGCTTGAGGACCTCGATGGCGGCGGTGGCCGAGCCGCCGGTGGCGAGCATCGGATCGAGGATGAGGCAGAGGTCGACGGTCGCCGAGTCCGGCAGCCGGTTGTAGTACTCGACCGGTCGGAGGGTCCGCTCGTCGCGGAAGAGCCCGAGATGCCAGACCTGGGCGGTCGGCATGAGCTCGAGCATCGCGTCGACCATGCCGAGGCCGGCGCGGAGGATCGGGACGAGGCCGATCCGGTCGGCGAGCTCTCGGCCCTCCATCGTCTCGAGGGGAGTCTGGACGCTCACCGGGCGGACCCGCGCGTCGGCCAGCGCCTCGTAGCCGAGGAGCCAGGACAGCTCGCGAACGACCTCGCGGAACTTCTTCGGCTCGGTGGCCGTGTCGCGCAGGACGGCGAGCTTGTGGAGGACCGCCGGATGGGTCGAAACGTGGAGGTTCGTGGGCTCGCTCACCGGGCCGATCGTAGCATCCGGCACGGGCGCCGACCCGACCGCCGGCACGGGCGCCGACCGGGTCCGGGCCGAGATGTCGGCTGGCCGACAGGGACGGAGTGACCTCGGCGACCCTACGATTGCGAAAGCGGCGGCCGGGGGGTCGCCGGATGGCTCTTCGAGTGCCCGCGATGGGTCGTTCGACGCCATCCGGCCGTCGCCGGCGCGCTATCCTCCGGGGGTGCCCGCATCGACCTCTGACCCGCTCCTCGGGATGCCCCTGACCACCGACGATGGGCCGATCCTGGAAGCCGGAACCGGGCCCACGAACCGGGCCGCCGGCGGTCGCGGGACGACGACCCGCCCATCCGCCAGGACGTCAGCACGGGCATCGACGAAGTCGTCGACGCGGACTGCTCCGCCGGTCCTCGTCCGCCAGATCCGCGGCGGGATCGCCGAGAGCGAGCATCGCGGTCACGTCGTCGAGGTCGACGGCTCCGGACGGATCGTCCGGGTCCTCGGCGACCCCGACCGGGTCGTCACCCTGCGCTCGGCGGTCAAGCCGTTCGGTCTCGTCGCCCTCCTCGAGGCCGGCGGCGTCGAGGCGTTCGACCTGTCGCCGGCGGAGATCGCGATCATGGCCTCATCGCATTCGGGCGAGGACCTCCACGTCCGGACCATGCAGGCGATCTACCGGCGTGCCGGAGTCACCCAATCGCTCCTCGCCTGCGGCACCGAGGGCATGCCGCTCGATGCGCTGACGGCCGCCCGACTCGCGCGCGACGGGGAGCGCCCATCGCCGATCCGGCACATGTGCTCGGGGCAGCACTCGGTCTTCATCCTGCTCGCCCGGATCAAGGATTGGCCGCTCGAGACGTACTGGCAGGCCGACCATCCGGCCCACCTCGCCTACAAGAGCGCGGTCGCCCGGGCGTTCGGGGTGAAGCCCGATGCGCTCGTGACGGCCGTCGACGGCTGCGGTGTCCTCACCTACGCCTTCCCGCTCCGTGACGTGGCCCGCGCCTATGCCCTCCTCGCCGACCCGGCCGCCGCCCCGGCGGGCGATGCGCGGGCGGAGCTCGGGCCGGCCCTCGTCACGATCCGCGACGCGATGCTCGCCCATCCCGAGATGGTGGCCGGCACCCGCGATCGCCTCGACACGTCGCTCATGAAGGCGCTGCCCGGCCGGCTGGTGAGCAAGTCGGGGATGGAGGGACTGCGGGCGATGGCGATCCTGCCGGGTCCGCGCGCCACGGGCGGCGTCGCCGGCGGCTCCGGGCTCGCCCTCAAGATCGAGGATGGCGGCGGCCACGACCGGAGTACGTGGGCCGCGACCGTGGAGGCGCTGCGCCAGGCCGGCGTCGTCGAGGGCTCCGCCCTGCGGGAGCTCGGCCGCTACCATCGGCCGGCCTCCCTCGATCCGCACGGAAACGTGGTCGCCGAAGCGGTCGCCGAGTTCGATCTCGCGCCGGTCGGCGAGCTGTTCGCCTGACCGCCTCGCCGCGCTCGGGGTCCGCCCGGCGCGATCTCGCCCGGGGACCGATACTCGACGGCGATGGCGCGTCCACCCGACCCATTCAGAACGCTCGAGGTCTCTCGGGGTGCGACCCTCGACGAGGTCAAGGCCTCCTACCGCCGGCTGGCCAAGCTCTACCACCCCGAATTCGGCCGGTGAGAAGGCACTCCCCCGGTTCCTCGCCATCCAGGCCGCGTACGAGTCGCTGACCGAAGGTCCGGCCCGCCTCCGCCTCGGGACTGCCCCTCGCGACCGGGGCGCTCGCTCGGCGACCGCTGCGGGATCCCGCTCCACGGGCACGGGCTCGCGCTCGACTGGCGCCGGATCTCGCTCGACGGGATCTGGTCCGCGGTCGACGGCCGGCGGTCGTTCGTCCACCGCCGGGTCAGGGACGGGGCGTACCAGCCAGGCGGGCCGCGGTCCGGCGGGCTCGTCCAACGGCTCGGCGAGCGGCTTCAACGGCTCCAACGGATCCTCGGCGGGTTCGACGGCAGGGCCGAGGGCACGCCGCGATCGACGCAAGCCGACCTCGACCTCCTACGACGGCGCCGACCTCGAGCCGTTCGAGCCCGAATGGGAGGGGGCAAGCTGGTACGGCGGCTCGTCGGGCACGTACTGGACGCTCAATCCCAAGGAATTCGCCGACCCGCGCAAACACGGCCCGGAATACCAGGCCCGGGGACGGCGCGAGGCCGCCAAGGCGGAACAGGCGGCACGGGCAGCGACGGCTGCCGATCCCGCCGCGGCCGCCGATCCCGCCGCGGCCGCCGAACCCACCGGGACCGCCGATCGCGGTCCTGCCCCGGGCCCCACCGCGACCGAGGGCGACGCAGCGGACGAGACCCGCGGGAGCACCGCGGCGGCTCCTCGCGATGGCGATGTGGCGCCCGGGACTCGCCCGTCCGCCTCAGCCGCCGATGGGGCAGGGGAGCCGGTCGAGCCGCGGACGGCAGAGGCTACGACCCAAGCCACCGCGGCGACCGCAGCACCGCGATCCGCGGGTTTCGACACCGCCGCCGAACCGGCCCACACCGTCGACCTGCCGGGCAGCGGCGACCCCCTCCCCGCAACGGCCGGGTTCCGCGCCTCGGCCGCCCGGTTCGTCCGGGGCCTCACCGGGACCGCCCGACGAGGGACGTGATCGCACAGGGCCGGGCGGGATCCGAGCTCGCCGGGGACATGCGCCCACGGCCGCGACGTACCATCGGCGCGTGGCGCAACGTTCGGAACGCACGCACAAGCACGATCTCACCGGTGCCGCCGGGGAGTACCTGCTGACGCTCCGGATCATGGCCGGCGACGGCTCGCGGGTGACGGCGGCCCAGGTCGCCCGCCGGCTCGGGGTCAGCAACCAGGCGAGCTCGGAGATGTTCCGCCGCCTCTCGGCCGACGGGCTCGTCGACCAGGCCGAGGGTCGCGAGCTCCTGCTGACCGTCCCCGGGCGAGCGGCCGCCGACGCGATCTTCCGACGCCACGCCCTTCTCGAGTGGTTGCTCACCGCGGTCGTCGGCCTCGGCTGGGCCGAGTCCGACGAAGAGGCGGCCCGCCTCCAGGGCGCCATCAGCCCACGGGTCGAGGCCCGGCTCGACGAGATGCTCGGCCACCCCGAGACGTGCCCGCACGGCAATCCCATCGACGCCGCGACCGCGGCCCGCCGGCCCGCCGGCGTGCGGCTGTCCGAGGTCGAGGCAGGCCAGCACGCCACCGTCTACCGCATCACCGAGGAGGCCGAGGAGGACGCCGGACTCCTGTCCTACCTCGAGGCGCGGGCGCTGACGCCGGGAGCCCCGGTCACGATCCTCGCCCGCTCCGAGTCGCTCGACTCGCTCACCCTCGAGGGCCCGCGTGGTCGGGCGACGCTCGGGCTTCGGCCGGCCGCCCTCATCAGGGTCCTGTCCGGAGAGGCCGACCCGGCCCTCTTCCACCACGTTCCGGAGCGGGGCGGCCGCACGACCTGAGCCCGGTCCGAGCGACCCCGGCCCTATCATCGGTCCCATGCACCCCGACATCCGTGTCCGGATCGCACCGAGCCCGACGGGACCGCTCCACATCGGGACGGCCCGCACGGCGCTGTTCAACTACCTGTTCGCCCGGCACCACGGCGGCACGTTCATCCTCCGCCTCGAGGACACCGACGTCGCCCGCAGCTCGATCGCCTACGAGAAGGACATCCTCGACGGGCTGCACTGGCTCGGACTCGAATGGGACGAGGGGCCGGCGGTCGCCGGCGAGGCGGCTCGAGGGCCCTATGCGCCGTACCGCCAGATGCTCCGGCTCGATCTCTACGCCGCGGCCGCCGACCGGCTCAAGGCGGCCGACATGGCCTACCCCTGCTACTGCACGCCGGAGGAGCTCGACGCCGAACGGCGGGCCCAGGAGGCCGCCCACCTCCCGCCACGCTACAGCGGCCGCTGCGCGACGCTGACCCCCGAGGGGCGGGCCGCCTTCGAGGCGGAGGGACGCCGGCCGGCCCTCCGGTTCCGCATAGGCGAGGGTGTCGTCGCCTTCGACGACCTCGTCCGGGGGCACGTCGAGATCGACGCATCGGCCCTCGGCGGCGACCTCGTCATCGTCCGGGCCGACGGGACGCCGCTCTACCACTTCGTCGTGGTCGTCGACGATGCGGCGATGCGGATCAGTCACGTCATCCGCGGCGAGGACCACCTCTCGAACACGCCGAAGCACATCCTCCTGTTCCGGGCCCTCGGCGAGCCGGTGCCGCAGTTCGCCCACCTGCCGCTCATCCTCAACCCGGACCGGACGAAGATGAGCAAGCGCAAGAGCCAGACGGCGGTCGACGACTATCGATCCGAGGGCTTCATCCGCGAGGCCATCGTCAACTACCTCGCCCTCCTCGGCTGGTCGACCGGCAGCGAGGACGAGATCCTCAGCCTCGACGAGCTGGCCGGTCGGTTCGACCTCGACCACGTCCAGCGCGGCGGTGCGGTCTTCGACCGGGCCAGGCTCGAATGGCTCAACGGCCAATGGGTCCGCCGCCTCTCGACCGACGAGCTGGTCGACCGCCTCCGCCCGTTCCTCGTCGCCGAGCTCGAGGCGGGTCGGATCGAGCGGATGCCGAGCGACGACGAGATCGCCGACCTCGTCCCGCTCGTCCAGGAGCGCCTGCCGACACTCGGCACGATCGGCGACCTCGTCGGGTTCCTCTTTGTCGACGAGCCGGCGATCGACCCGGCTGTGCTCGTCCCGAAGCGCTGGGATCCTGAGACGGCGCTGGACGGACTCGCGGCGGCACGAGCGGCGATCGCCGATGGTGGCGAGGTCGCCTTCGACCACGAGGGCCTCGAGGCCACCCTCCGCGGACTCGCCGAGGCTCGCGGCTGGAAGGCCGGTGACCTCTTCATGGCGATCCGGGTGGCGGTGACCGGCCGGACGGCGACGCCGCCACTGTTCGAGACGCTCGTCGCACTCGGCTTCGAGCGGACCCTCGCTCGACTCGACCGGGCCCAGGCCGTCCTCGCGGGAGCCTCAGCGAGTCTCGGCTGACGCTCGACCGAGTCGCCGCCCCCCACTGCTCCGATGGCGGCTCGGCGGGTGACGGCGCGTGCGAGAATGCGGCGCATCGAGGCGCCGAGGGATCGACCCGGACGACGCGCGGCGACGGGTCGATGGCGTCAACGCGACGTGCGGAGAACGCAGGATGACGAGAGCGGAAGTCCAGCGCTGGCTCGACGATTACATCGCCGCCTGGCGCTCGTACGACCCCGAGGAGATCGGCGAACTCTTCAGCGAGGACGCCGAGTACCGCTATCAGCCGTGGGGCGATCCTCTCATCGGGCGCGACGCCATCGTCAGCGACTGGATAGGCGCGCCGGATGCATCAGGCACCTACGACGCCGAGTACTCGCCGTATTCGGTCGACGGCGACCGGGCCGTGGCGGTCGGCCAGAGTCGCTACACGAACCCCGACGGGACCCTCAAGAAGGTGTTCCACAATGTCTTCCTCCTCCGGTTCGACGACGACGGGCTGTGCCGCTCGTTCACCGAGCTGTTCATGGAGCTGCCGGAGAGCCGTCACTGAGGCGCCACCCGTGAGCGGGGCTCGCGAGCTGGTCGGCCGGTCAGCCGATACCCGGTCTCGATTCCATTCGGGGCCTCCAACGGTCCGTTAACGCCGCTGCGTATCCTGAGGCTCGATGTCGCGAACGATCCTCGTCGTCGACGATGAGCAGACCCTCCGCGAGACCCTCGTCGAGGCGCTCGAGGCGGAGGGCTACCGGGTCGTCAGCGCGGCCGATGGGCGCGAGGCGCTGACCCGCTTCCGGGCCGATCATCCCGACCTCGTCCTCCTCGACCTCATGCTGCCGGAGCTGTCAGGCATCGAGGTCTGCCGCATCATCCGGGCCGAGTCGGGTGTCCCGATCGTCATGCTCACGGCCAAGGACGCCGAGCTCGACAAGGTGGTAGGCCTCGAGCTCGGGGCCGACGACTACGTCACCAAGCCCTTCAGCCTGCGGGAGCTGACGGCCCGCATCCGGGCCCTCTTCCGGCGTTCGGAGACGCAGGCGACCGAGGCTCCGCCGGCACTCATCGACCTCGGCCGGGTCCAGGTCGACCTGGCCGGCCATCGCCTCCTCCGCGAAGGCCGCCCGGTCCCGCTCAAGCCGAAGGCATTCGAGCTCCTCGCCTTCCTCGTCCGCCACCCCGGCAGGGTCTTCACCCGCGACCAGCTCCTCGAGCACGTCTGGGGCTACGACTACGCCGGCGAGACCAGGACGGTCGATGTCCACGTCCACTGGCTCCGGGCGGAGATCGAGGCGGATCCCGGAAACCCGCAGCTCCTCCACACGGTCCGCGGCGTCGGTTACGGGTTCCGCCGCCCGTCGTAGGGCGACGCGCTGGCAGCGCTCGACCGACGGCGCCGGGTATCCTTCGCCGATGCGCCTGTCGGAACTCTTCTTCACGAGCCTGCGCGACGATCCGAGCGAGGCCGAGATGCCGTCGCATCGGCTGCTGCTGCGCGCCGGCTACCTTCGCCAGCTCGGTGCCGGGATCTATTCGCTCCTGCCACTCGGCTTCCGGGTGACGCAGCGGGTCGAGCAGGTGATCCGCGAGGAGATGGACCGGATCGGCTGCCAGGAGATCGAGATGCCGGTCGTCCACCCGGCCGACCTGTGGCGGGAGAGCGGGCGTTACCAGAAGATCGGTCCCGAGCTCGTCCGGTTCAAGGACCGCGGCGACCGCGACATGGTCCTCGCGATGACCCACGAGGAGGTCATCGCCGACCTCCTCCGCGACGTCGTCCGAAGCTATCGGCAACTGCCGGTGATGCTCTATCACTTCCAGACGAAGTTCCGCGACGAGCCGCGCTCGCGAGGCGGCCTCATCCGCGTCCGCGAGTTCGTCATGAAGGACGCCTACAGCTGCGACCGCGACGAGGCGGGCCTCGACCGCAGCTACCAGCTCCAGTACGGCGCCTACCAGCGGATCTTCGAGCGGCTCGGCCTGGACGCCATCGTCGTCGGCGCCGATGTCGGGATCATGGGCGGCAGCGGCGCCCACGAGTTCATGGTCCTCAACGACTTCGGCGAGGACACCCTCGTCCTGTGCGACGGCTGCGGCTACGCCGAGAACCAGCAGATCGCCGTCGTCGGCAAGCCGAGTCCGGCGGCCGAGGATCCTCTCCCGATGGAGGAGATCGCGACGCCCGGCACGACCACCATCGCGACGCTCGCCCGGTTCCTCGAGGTCGGCGAGGAGCGGACGGCGAAGGCAGCCTTCTTCGTCGCCGGCGATGGCCGGTTCATCGTCGCCATCGTCCGGGGCGACTACGACGTCAACGAGACGAAGCTCGTCAACGCCATCAAGGCGATCGGCGGCCTGCGATCGGCCACCGTCGAGGAGATCAAGGCCCGGGGCATGGAGCCGGGCTACGGCTCGCCCATCGGCGCCCAGGACTCCCTCGTCGTCGTCGACGAGCTCGTCGAGCGGTCGCCCAACCTCGTCGCCGGGGCGAACCGCGAGGGCTTCCACCTCCGCAACGTCAACGTCGGCCGCGACTTCACGCCCGACATCGTGGCCGAGATCACGAACGCCCGGGAGGGCGACCCCTGCCCGACCTGTGGCCTGGCGGTGCGGCTCAGCAAGGGCATCGAGGTCGGCAACATCTTCAAGCTCGGGACCGATTTCACGATCCCGTTCGGGGCGACGTACCTCGGCGAGGACGGCGTGGCCCACCCCATCGTCATGGGCTCGTACGGGATCGGGCTCGGCCGGAACGTCGCCTGCATCGTCGAGGCCCACCACGACGAGAAGGGCATCGTCTGGCCGACGTCCGTGGCGCCGTACCAGGCCCATCTCGTCGCGATCGGCGCCGACCGCGACCCACGGGTGAAGGAGGTCGCCGAGCGCCTCCACGAGGCTGCCTTCACTGCCGCCGCCGAGAAGCGGGCGCCCGAGCTCGAGATCCTCTACGACGACCGCGATGAATCGCCGGGGGTCAAGTTCACCGATGCGGAGCTGCTCGGCATGCCGCGCATCCTCACCGTGAGCCCGCGGTCGCTGGCGGCCGGCGGCGTCGAGGTGACCGATCGCGCGTCCGGAGCCCGTGCGACGGTCCCGATCGAAGAGGTCGAGGCGTCGCTCGTCGGCGGGTGAGGCGACCGGTCGGCTGCTGAGGGGCGTTTCTTCGCGCCCCGGCCTACGATGCGCCGGTGCGCGGCCCAGACATCCCGACCGACGACCTCTACGCCCGGCTCGAGCTGCCGCACGACGCCGCGCCGGAGGCGATCGAGATCGCCTGGCGAGCGCTCCTCAAGCGCCATCACCCCGACGTCGCCGGGGAGGCCTCGCTCGAGGCGGCAAAGCGGATCAACGTCGCCCACGACTGGCTGACCGATGCGGCCCTTCGCGCTCGCTACGACGCGCACGCCGAGGGACGACGGGGGACCTCGATCCGGGCGGCGCCGACGGGCACGGTCCGGCGGTCGGCACCGGCCTCGACCGCGACGGCCGAGCGTGACCGGGCGACGCGTCCCGTGCGACCGATCTTCGACTGGGACGCCGATCCGCGGCCGGTCGACCTCGACCTCGACTCGCCGGCGGTCGTGGCCTTCCTCGTCGCCGTCGAGCACCTGGGTCGCGACGACCTCGACCGGCTCGCCCTCGCCGATCCGCCGCCGATCGCCTTCGTCGCGAGCATCCGGCGGTTCCTCTCGAGGGATCGCGTCGAGGCCCTCGACGCCCTCGATGTCGCGATCGGTGCCCGCCTGCCTCGGGTGGCGAGGCGCTCGACGATCCGTGACGCCGTGACGGGCTACGGGCAGCACCTCCTCCTCGCCGGCTTCCTCGCCGACGAACTGAGTGAGCCGTTCCGCGAACGGGTCGAGGAGCGGATGACCCGCGGTTGGGAGGCGGCCGTCGGTCGAGCCCGCTACGGACCCGAGACCGCGGCGGTCGACGCGCTCATCGCGCGAGCCGGACGGCTGAGCCGCGCGGATGGCGACCGCCTGGCGGATGCGGCCGCCCGCCTCGGCGTGCTCGACCGCCCGTGGCCGCGACGGGTCGACCCGGCCGAGGACGAGGCACTCCGGATCTCGGCCGACCTCGCGGCGGCCGATGCCGTCGACGCGGCGCGCGACGGCGGTTCCCCGGGGCGGGTCGCCCTCGCCGTCGGTGCGTTCGCCCACGTGACCGCCCTCGGCTCGAGCTTCGGCCGGACCGAAGCGGCCCGGCTCCTCCGCCCGTGGCGCGAGCTCGACACGTCGGAGACCGCGGCCCCTCGGTGAACGAGGAGCGCGATCGAGCGAAGTCGGCTATGCTCCGCACCTTCGTGCTCGACAGGCGCTCCGGTCCGCGCCCACGGTCTTCTCACCGTTCGATCCCGATCCACCTCACGCCCTGACCGGGCCCCGCAACGGCGGGATGGGCCCCTCAGGAGCGTTTCCTCCATGTCCTTCGATCGACTCGGACTGTCGCCCGAGCTTCTCCGTGCCGTAGCCGACCAGGGCTACGAGACACCCACCCCGGTCCAGGAGCGGGCCATCCCGCTCGTCCTCGAGGGCCGCGACCTGCTCGCGGCCGCCCAGACCGGCACCGGCAAGACGGCAGCCTTCGTCCTGCCGATGCTTCAGCTGCTCCAGCCGGCCACGACCGTCGAGGCGCCCGCCTCCCGGCCGGCCGACCCTCGCGACTCCCGCGGCCAGCGAGGCCAGCGACCGGTTCGTGACACCCGCAACGCGCCCCGCGGCCCGATCCGGGCGCTCGTCCTCACCCCGACCCGCGAGCTCGCCCTCCAGGTCGAGGAGAGCATCCGGACGTACGGCGCTCGCCGGCCGATCCGCTCGACCACGATCTACGGCGGCGTCGGCTTCGATCCCCAGGTCCGCGCCCTCCGGGCAGGACCCGGCATCGTCGTGGCGACTCCCGGCCGCCTGCTCGACCACGTCGAGCAGCGGACGATCGACCTTTCGAGCGTCGAGATCCTCGTCCTCGACGAGGCCGACCGGATGCTCGACATGGGCTTCATCCAGCCGATCCGGCGGATCCTCGCCCTCCTGCCGACCGAGCGCCAGAACCTCCTCTTCTCGGCGACCTTCAGCGACGAGGTCCGCCAGCTCGCCGGTGGGATCCTCCACGATCCGGTCTCGGTCGAGGTCGCGCCCCGCAACATGGCGGCCGAGCTCGTCGACCAGCTCGTCATGCCGGTCGACCGTGAGCGCAAGCGCGAGCTGCTCAGCCACCTCGTCAAGACGCGGCGGGTCGACCAGGCCCTCGTCTTCACCCGGACCAAGCACGGCGCGAACCGATTGGCGGGCCAGCTCGACCAGGACGGCATCGCCGCGGCCGCCATCCACGGCAACAAGAGCCAGTCGCAGCGCGTGCGGGCCCTGAACGACTTCAAGGCCGGTCGCGTCCTCGTGCTCGTCGCCACCGACATCGCCGCCCGCGGGATCGACATCGAGTCGCTGCCTCACGTCGTGAACTTCGAACTGCCGGTCGTCGCCTCCGACTACGTCCACCGGATCGGCCGGACCGGCCGGGCCGGTGTCGACGGTCAAGCGATCTCGCTCGTCTGCGTCGACGAGGCGCCACTCCTGCGCGAGATCGAGCGGCTCCTCCGCCACCCGATCGCGTCGGAGGTCGTCCCGGGCTTCGAGCCCGACCGATCGATCCGCCCGGAGCCGATCAGGCTCCGCTCGGCGCCGCCGCCCCGACCCCAGTCCGGACGCCAGCAAGCGTGGCGGCCACAGGAGCCGCGACCGCAGCAGGGTCGGCCGCAGAGCGGGCGTCCGCGACCGGACGGTGTGCAGGCCGGCCGACCGCGGCCCGGCGCACAGCCCGGTCGACCGCAGAACGGATGGCCGCAGACGGGCCGCCCTCAGCCCGGCCGCGCACAAGACGCTCGACCGCAGAATGCCCGACCGCAGAACGGTCGACCGAGTGGTCCCCGGCGATCATCTCAGCCCGCCCCGTATCAGCCGGCGCCGTGGCAGTCACGAGACCGCTATGCGCCGAGGGACGACCACCAAACGATCCTGCCCGGCGAGCGGCTCCAGCGCCAGCAGCGCCAGCCGGCCGCTCCCTACGGCGGCCCACGGCGCGACTGACCGACCCGTCGGCCGTGCCGTGGCGCCTCCGCGCCGCGCGACGGCACGGTGTGCGATGCTCCGGGCGTGGATCCCGCACTCCTCCTCGCGGTCGTCGGCATCGGCCTGAGCGTCATGCTCGGCTCCGTGGCGATCGCCCGCGGTCGCCGGCTCGAAGAGCTCCGCGGCATCGTCGGGGCGACCGACGAGCGCGACCTCGAACGGACCGTCCGCGCGCTGCGCGACGACCTCGCCTCGGCCGAGAGCGAGGTGGAACTGGCCTCGCGCGAGCTTGACCACCTCGTCGAGCTTGTCGGCATGGGCATCGTCCATCTCACGGACGACCTCGTCGTCGACGCCTCCAACGCGGTAGCGCACGTCCTCCTCCGCCGACCCGCCGGCACGATGCGGGACCGGCCGGCGATCGAGGCGTTCGTCGACGGCCGCCTCGAAGCGATCGTCAGGACGGCGATCGTCGACGGCGGGGTCGTGAGCGGCGAGCTCGTCGTCGCCGACGCCGATGGCCCGACCCTCGTCGCTCGGTCCCGCCGATCGCCGGGCGGCGTGTGGCTCGTCCTCGAGGACGTCACCGAGCTGCGCCGTCTCCAGCAGATCAGGGCGGAGTTCATCGACAACCTGTCCCACGAGCTGCGGACGCCGCTGACGACGGTCAGCCTCCTGGCCGAAACGCTGACCCGCGAGGCGGACGCGGCCGGCGAGGCCATCCCGGCCAAGATGAAGGACCGCATCGGCAAGATCGAGATCGAGACCGGTCATCTCGTCCAGATGGTCAACGAGCTCCTCGACCTGACCCGGATCGAGAGTGGCGGGCCGATGCTCCTCCTCGACGACGTCGACATGGGCCGCCTCGCCGTGGCCTCGGTCGAGCGGCTGCGGCTGTTCGCCGACCGGCAGGGCGTCACCCTCGGGTCGGACGTCCCGGCGGCCGTGCCCGCGGTCCGCGGCGACGAGGACCGCCTCGGCCAGGTCATCGTCAACCTCGTCCACAACGCGGTGAAGTTCAGCCCGGCCGGGCGGACCGTGACGGTCCGCGTCTCGGTCGTCGATGCCACCGTCGTGACGGCCGTCGAGGACCACGGGATCGGCATCCCCAAGGCATCGATCGGGCGCGTCTTCGAGCGCTTCTACAAGGTCGACCGGGCTCGCGTGCGGAGCGGCGGCGGGACGGGACTCGGGCTCTCGATCGCCCGCCACGTCGTCGAGCAGCACGGCGGGCGGATCTGGGTCGAGTCGAAGGACGGGGTCGGCTCGACGTTCTTCTTCGCCCTGCCGATCACGGCCGTCGCCGACGCGGACGCCGCCGGGGCGAACGCCGCCGGGGCGGACGCAGCCGGGACGGACCCTGTCGCGGGGCCTGCCGAGGGGGTGACCGCCCGATGACGACCGCCGAGCGACGGACGCTCCGGCTCGCCCACCGCGGCGACCACGGGACGCATCCGGAGAACACGATCGCCGCCCTCGTCGCGGCGATGGCGGACCCCGCCTGCGACGGAGTCGAGTTCGACGTCCACCTCTCCCGGGACGGCGTACCCGTCGTGATCCACGACGCGACGCTCGAGCGGATCCAGGGCGTCGCGGCCGCGGTCGCCGACCTCACCGCCGCCGAGCTCGAGCGCCACGACGTGCCGACCCTCGAGGCCGCCATCGCGGCGGTGCCCCACCGGGCGTTCCTCGACGTCGAGCTCAAGGTGCCGATCGGGCGGGCCCTCATCGAGGTCCTCGCCGCGGGGCGGGGGCCCGACCTCATGGCGGCGATCGTCTCGTCGTTCGAGGAGGACGCCCTTCGTCGCGTCCACGGGTTGGCGCCGAACTGGCCGATCTGGCTCAACGCCGTCGATCTTGCAGTGGCGACGATCGGGCGGGCGCTCGACCTCGGCTGTGCCGGCATCGCCGTCCAGTGGCGGGCCATCGACGAACGATCGACTCGGCGGGTCCGGGAGGCGGGTCTCGGCCTGACCGCCTGGACGGTGACCCGACGGCCGACCTACGACCGGCTCGCACGACTCGGCATCGATGCCGTCTGCGTCGAGGGGCCGGCCCTCCG
The DNA here is from genome assembly GCA_963745405.1 of uncultured Chloroflexia bacterium. Classification (GTDB taxonomy): domain Bacteria; phylum Chloroflexota; class Limnocylindria; order Limnocylindrales; family CSP1-4; genus C-114. Next base: position 2,157,086 of record CAVUWY010000002.1, read on the forward strand.
TGGCTGAGCGGGCGCTCGGGCCGGCATGCACCCAACGGACACCCGCGTGACCACCGATCGGGCCGACCTCGTCGTCGTCGGGGCGGGGACGATCGGCGGCTGGGCCTCGGTGTTCGCCGCCGAGGCGGGAGTCGGTCGCGTCGTCGTCCTCGAGCGCGGTCTCGCCGGCGACGGGGCGAGCAGCCGGGCGGCCGGCATCGTCCGGGCCCAGGGCGGGACGCCGGCGACCGTCGCCTTCGGCCGCTGGTCGATCGAGTTCTACCGCGGCCAGGCGGCCCGTTACGGGACCGACTCAGGGTTCCGCGAGCACGGCTACATGATCCTCGCGGTGACCGAGGAGGACGAACGCGCGGGACGCGAGCGGGTCTCGATGCAGCGGGCGGCCGGCCTCGACGTGCGCTGGGTCGACGCGGTGGAAGCCGCCGGGATCGCGGGGACGCTGGCCCCGACGGGCCACCGAGGCGGCAGCTATCTCGCCACCGACGGGGCGATCTCGCCACCACGCAACGTCCGCGCCTACTCGCTGGCCATGGCCGCCGGCGGTGTCAGGCTGCGGGAGCGGACCGCGCTCACCGGGATCACGATCCGGGACCGTCGGGTGGTCGGGGTCGATACGACCGCCGGCCCGATCGAGACCGACCGGGTGATCCTCACCGGCGGCCCGAGCCTGCGGTCAGTCGGTAGCCTGGCCGGCCTGCGGATCCCCGCCGGCGCCGTCCGCCACACGGTCGCCGTGACCGAGCCGCATCCCGCCTTCGACCTCGAGCGCGCGCCGATGGTGTTCGACATCGGGCGCGGCCTCTACTGGCGCCTCGAGGAGGGCGGGCTCCTGTTCGGCTGGAGCGACCCCGACGATGCGCCCGGCGAGGCGCGGGCGATCGACTGGGCGGCCCTGGAGCGGACGAAGGCGCGCCTCGCGACGCTGGTCCCGATCACCGCCGATCTCGGCCTGCGCAAGGTGTGGGCGGCGACTATCGACTATACGCCCGACCACCTGCCGATCCTCGGTCCCGGTCTCACCCCCGACGGCGTCCGCATCGAGGGGCTGACGGTCGCGTCTGCCGGCGGCCACGGGATGATGTGGGGACCGGCCGTCGCCTGCGTCGCCGCGGACCTCGCGGTCCACGGGCGCACCGAGGTGACGGACATCGCCGAGCTCGGCCTCGACCGCTTTGACGAGCACGGCCGCAGCCGCCTCGCGCCCGACCCCATCGCGCTCCCGTTCCCGGTCGACGCCGGGGACGCACCCGACGGACCGGGAGCGCCACGCGACTCGACCGTCGCCGAGGAGCCGATCAGCCGTCGGTGAGGGCGTCCGGGGGGATGAGCCAGCGGAGCGTGCCGCTACCGGGCTCGAGCGGGCCGACGAGGTCGATCCGGGCGAGCGCACCCTTCCGCATCGCGAGCGAGGTCGCCCCGACGAGGACCGAGAGCAGGTCGCTGAAGTCCGGGTCGTGGCCGACGAGCATGATCCGGGCCGGCCGCCCGTGGTCGCGCAGGATCGCCTCGACATCCGACAGGTCGAGCATCCCGGCGAGCCGGGGATCCTCGACGACCGGGCAGCCGACCGCGGCGGACACGGCAGCGGCGGTCTCGGCGGCCCGGATCTTGGGGCTCGACACCATGGCATCCGGCACGAGGCCGAGGGCGGCCAGGTGGCGGGCCATCCGCTCGGCCTGGCGATGGCCCTTGGCCGACAGCGGGCGATCTGCATCCGGCCTCGTCCAGGCGCCCGGGTCGCCGGCGTCGGCGTGCCGCAGGAGGTAGAGCTCGAGGCGATCGGTCCGGTCGGCCATCGGCGCCATCATCGCACGGGCGGAAGTGCCGATCCGCGCTGGCGACGTCCTAGGGGTTGAGGTCCTCGATCTCGCCGGTCGAAAGGAAGACGACGTCCTCGGCGATGTTCGTCACCCGGTCGCCGATCCGCTCGAGGTAATGGGCGGCGAAGAGGATCCGGGCACCGCGATCGACGTTCTCCGGATCGGCCCGCATGAGGTCGAGGACCTGGTCGAAGGTGCGGTGGTACAGGGCGTCGACCTCGTCGTCACCGGCCGCCACGAGGCGGGCGGCTCCCTCGTCGACGTCGACGAGGGCCCGCAGGATGCCGTGGACGAGGCGGGCCACGGTCGAGGCCATCTCGGGCAGGTCGACGTAGCCGAGGAGCGGCGCGTGAGGGGCGAGTTTGCGGGCCTGCTTGGCGACGCTGCCGGCGTGATCGCCCATCCGCTCGAGCTCGTAGCTCACGTGGTCGAGGGTGAGGAGGAAGCGCAGGTCGCGAGCGACCGGCGACTGGGTCGCGATCGTCGTCGTGATGAGGGTCGACACCCGGCGCTGGGCCTCGTTGATCCGCCGGTCTCCGATGATGACCTGGAGTGCCAGGTCGGCGTCGTGGTCGACGAGCGCCTGCAGCGCCCGGCGGATCGCCTCCTCGACGAGCCCGCCCATGCGGAGGATCTCGTCGGTGATGGCCCGCAGGTCGCGGTCGAGTACTTCTCGGGGCGGGTGCAGTCCGCCACCCTCGACTACCGCGCGACCGGTCGGAGCGAATGGATCGGGGGCGTCCGATCCGATGCTCCCAACAGGGCGGCTATCGTGCTCTGTCATCGCTGATGCATCCTCCCGATCAGCCGAATCGGCCGGAGATGTAGTCCTCGGTCAGCTGATTCTGTGGCTGCGTGAAGATGACGGATGTGGGGCCCTCCTCGACCAGGTAGCCGGCCCGATCGTCTCCCATCGTGAAGAACGCGGTTCGGTCACTCACCCGGGACGCCTGCTGCATGTTGTGGGTCACGATGACGATGGTGTAGTCGCGGCGGAGGTCCTGCATGAGCTTCTCGATCTGCAGAGTGGCGACCGGATCGAGCGCCGAGCACGGTTCGTCCATGAGCAGGACATCCGGCTCGAGGGACAGGGCCCGGGCGATGCACAGACGCTGCTGCTGACCCCCCGACAGCGACGTTCCGCCGTGATCGAGCTTGTCATTCACCTCATCCCAGAGAGCGGCGTGGCGGAGGCACCGTTCAACGAGTTCGCGTTCAGCTCGCTTTCCCTTGACCAGGCCATTGAACCGGGCGGGCGCTGCCACGTTGTCGAAGATCGACATCATCGGAAACGGGTTCGGTTGCTGGAAGACCATTCCGATGGAACGACGGACCGCCGCCGGGTCCACGCCATCGCCATAGATGTCGATGCCGCGATACTCGAACCGCCCGCTGGCCCGCGCCCCGGGAATGACCTCATGCATCCGGTCGATGCAGCGAAGGAGGGTCGATTTACCGCTTCCTGACGGGCCGATGATCGCGGTGATCGTGTTTCGGGGCACGTCCAGATCGACGTCCCGGACAACGTGCCGGGAGCCATACCAGGCATTCACGCCTTGCAGCCGGAGGATCACCTCGGACTGCACAGGATCGGCCTGCGGACTCATCACCGCGACGGCCGGGGGCGTCGTGGGTGGAGTCTCTGCGTCCACGGCCATCTGTACCTCGCTCATGCGTTCATCGTGCTCCGCGGACGCGTCGCCTGGCAACCAGCCAGCGCCCGAGCAGATTGAAGATCAAGACCATCACGACCAGGACGAGCGCGGCGCCCATCGCCCTGTCCCGTGCCGTCGGGTAGGCGGAGTTGAGCGCGTTGCGGTAGATGAGCAATGGGAGCGCCTGCATCGGCTCGCTCATGTCAAGGGTGAAGAAGTTGTTCCCAAGCGCCGTGAAGAGGAGCGGGGCCGTCTCGCCGATGGCCCGCGAGACGGCGAGCAGCACGCCCGTGAAGATCCCGGAGAGCGCGGTCGGGATGATCACCGACAGGAACGAACGCCAGCGGCTCAACCCGAGCGCCCTGACACCCTCGGCGACCGGCCGGGGCGTGAGGCGAAGCATCTCCTCCGTGGAGACGGCGACCAGCGGAAGCATGATGACCGCCAGGGCTATCGCCCCGGCATAACCCGAGAAATGCCCCTGGGCGACCACGACCGCCGAGTAGACGAAGATACCGACCACGATCGATGGGAGGGCCACGAGGACATCGACGATGAACCTCGTGATGATCGCGGCTCGGCCGCCGACCTCGATCGTGAACACAGCGACGAGGACGCCGATCGGCACGGCGATGAGCGCCGCAAGGCCCGTCATCATCAACGTGCCGACGATCGCGTTCCTGATGCCCCCGCCGGGAGCCGTGAGGTCCCCAGGTGGGTCTTGCAGGAAGAAATCCACGTTTATGGCCGCGAGCCCCTGGCTGATGATGAACCAGGCCACGGCCGCCAGCGGGATGAGGGCCAGGACGAAGGCAAGTGCCGCGAGGACGACGATCAGGCGAGCCTTGACCCGCCGCGATCGACCAGTGGGACGGAACAGGGTGGAGGCGTCAGCCAGCACCGCGTCCACCCTGCGTGAACCGGCGTCGAACGTAGAGTCCGATGCCATTGATGATCAGGGCGATCACGAGCAACACGACGCCGAGGGCGATGAGAGACTCGGCGTGCAACGGTTCGGTCGCCTCATTGAACTCGTTGGCGATGACGCTCGCGAGGGTGAAACCGGGCGAGAAGATGGATCGGCCGATCGTCACCGAATTTCCGATGACGAGCGTGACCGCGATCGTCTCCCCGATCGCCCGACCGAGCCCGAGGATGACGGCGGCGGCGAACCCGGTTCGGCCGATCGGTATCACCCCGTCGCGGATCACGTCCCACCTCGTCCCGCCGAGAGCGAGGATCGCCTCACGCTGAAGACGCGGAGTCGAGGCGAAAACCTCCCGCGTGACGGCCGTTGTGATCGGCACGATCATGATCGAGACGATCACGCCGGCGACGAAGTAGCTGGGCCCGGGTGTCGGTGGTCCGAAGAACGGGATCACCTGCCCGATCGAGCCGGCGACCGCTTGCTCGAATGGTCGCAGGAAGGGCACGAGCACCAGGAGACCCCACAACCCCCAGATGACCGACGGGATGGCCGCGAGCATGTCGACGGTGATGGCGACGGGATTGGCGAATCGAGGCGGAAGGAACTCCGTCACGAGGAGCGCGATCAGGAGTGCGATCGGCACGGCGATCACGCAGGCGATCGCACTCGTCAGCAACGTCCCGTAGACGAACGGAAGCGCGCCATAGATGCCGAACGACGGCGACCAACGTTGACCGGTGACGAAACCCCAGATCCCGAATTTCTGAAACACGGGGATCGTCGTCGCGACGCTCTCCCAGATCATCACCGCGATGACCGCGATCGTGACGATCGTGGCGGCGAGGAGGGCGAACCGAAAGACGCTATCTCCGTCGAGTCGGCGTTTGCCTCCGTCGAACCGGCGGCTCGAGCTGCCGGCCGTCGACGCGACGATGTCGTGGCTGGTCATGAGGCCTCGCACGATACGTCACCGCCCCGGCGTGGACCGGGGCGGCGCGCGTTTGCGTAGATCGAAACGGTCAGGGCAGGAGCGGCTGCCCACCCCAGTTGATGGACTTGACGGCGGCCTCGTTCTGAGCGAGCAAGCCCGCCGGGATCTGGCCGTAGTAGAGAGCGGGCGACTCGGCTTGGCCGTCGTGGATCGCCCACCACAGGAAGTCGACGAGGGCCATCGCCCGGTCCTGGGTCTTCATCGTCTTGGAAAGGTCCTGATAGACGATCAGCCAGGTCGCTCCGCAGATCGGGTAGCCCTGCGGCGCGGCCGTGTTGACGAGGTCGAAGCGCAGGTCCGCCGGATACGACGGGAGGTTGACGGCCTCCTTGACCGAGTCGAGCGACGGGACGATGTAGTTCCCGCTCTTGTTCTTGACCGTCGCGAACGGGATCTTGTTCGCCAGGGCGTATGACAGTTCGATGTAGCCGACGCCACCGTCGGTCTGGTTGATCCCCTGTGTGACACCCTCGTTGCCGCTCGCGCCGAGACCGGTCGGCCACTCGACGGTCTTGCCGGCGGACTTGGTCGGGTCGCCGCCGCCCACCTTGGTGACCCAGTCCGGGCTGACTGCGGTCAGGTACTTGGTGAAGATGCTCGTGGTGCCCGAACCATCGGACCGGTGGACCACGCTGATGTCGGTCGCTGGCAGGGCGACACCGCTGTTCTCGGCCGCGATGGCCGGATCGTTCCACTTCGTGATGGTGCCGAGGAAGATGTTGGCGATGATGTCCGACGTCATGTTGATCGGCGCGGACAGGCCCTTGAGGTTGTAGGCGACGACGACAGCGCCGAAGGTGACCGGGATCTCGACCGGCGTGCCCTTGGTAGCGGCAGCGATCTCCGCATCGGAGAGATAGGCGTCGCTCGCCCCGAAGTCGACGGTGTTATCGGTGAAGGCCTTGACGCCTCCGCCCGACCCGATCGACTGGTAGTTGAGCTTGACTCCGCATTTGGTGTTGTAGACGTCGCCCCACTTCGACATGAGGGGGAAGATGAAGGTGGAGCCTGCACCGTTGAGCTGACCATCGCCCTTCGTGCAGCGATTGACGATCGCCGCGGCGCTCGCCGGGGCCGAGGCGGGGGCTGATGCGGCGCTTGATGCCGGCGCCGATGCCGGGGCCTGGCTGGGCGGCGCGGCTGTCGGTGCCGGTGGGGTGGGGGTCGCTGCACTACTGCAGGCGCCTAGGACGAGGACGGCGATCGCCGCCAGGGTTCCGAAGCGCTTCGCGGGTGCGATCAATGGATCTCCTCTTCTGGGGCCGGCGGTCGGCCGGCCGATACCGGACAGGGCATCTACCGGCTGGAACGCTCGGGGCGTGGCATGAACCGGCGGTTTCGGTTCTGTTAACGGTCGAACAACGTGGCTCGGCGCCCGAGGGCCGATCGGGTCCCTGGAAAGGGGAAGCCGGCGTGTCCAAGTCGGTGGACACGCCGGCGGAGGAGCCCAGCGCCGCGGCTCCGAGCAAACCGGGCGCCGGTTGAGGAGGGTGCGGGACGAGTCCGGGAGCGAGTTCCCCCACCGCTCTGGGCTTCGTCCGAGGTGTACGGTCGAACCTCGCCGTCAACGTGCCATTGGCGGGCCGTCAGCACGGCGTTAACGTTGGATCGGCACGATCGGTCGAGGTTCCCGATAGCCGCTGCCGCACGGTCCCGACGCCCTTCGAGGAGGCACGATGGCAAACAAGCACGGACGGTCGCTCGCCAAGCTCGACCGGAGACTCGCCGATGCGCGGCTCGAGGTCGACCGTCGCCGACGCCAGCTCGACCGGGCGATCGCCGACGTCGCCGCGATCGAGGCCCGTCGCGCCACGATCCTCGACGAGGACCGGGCGACGACGGCCGTGGCTGCCTCGGCCGAGGAGGCGACCCGTCCGACGCCCTCAGGCCGTCCGACGACCCGTTCCCGCAGCCGGAGGTCGCCCCGACCCGGCACCGCCGCCGGCGGGATCGGCAGTGGCTGACGCCGTTGCAGGGGCGGTCGGGCTGGTCATCCGTTCGGCACCCGGTCCAGGAGGTCGGGGAACCGCGCCCGTCATCGCGGCCTCGGCCGACGTCGGGTCCAACTCCGTCCACCTGTTCGTCGCGGTGGTTGGCGATCATCGGCTCGAACCGCTCCTCGACGAGTCGGCCTTCCTCGGTCTCGGTGGCGCGGTCGACGAGCGGGGGCGGCTCGGTCGCCAGAAGCGGGCCGAGCTCGCCGCCACGCTGGCCCGATTCGCCGGCGTCGCCCGCGACCTCGACGCGACGACCACGACGTTCGTCGGTACGGAGCCGCTCCGCCGGGCCGATGACCGGCGCATCGCCGTCCGCGACGCCGAGCGGGCCGGCCGGGTCCCCGTCCACGTGCTCAGCCACGAGGAGGAGGGCTACCTCACCCTGCTCGGGGTGACGCTCGGCCGCCCCCCGGCCGCCGACCTCGTCGTCGTCGACGTCGGCGGCGGGAGCAGCGAGTTCATCGTCGTGGGGCCCGACCGGGCGGCGGTCGCGAGCGGGATCCGGGTCGGCTCGTCAAGGCTGACCGCGGCCTTCGTCCACCACGACCCGCCGACGGCCGAGGAGGTCCGGGCGATGCGTGATTCGGCCCGCGATCGGCTCGCCGCTGCGCCGGACGCCAGTCCCCGCAAGCTCGTCGCCGTCGGCGGGACGGCCACCAACCTCCTCAAGGTCGTGCCGGCTGCCGCGCTCGACCGGGGGCTCACCGGGCCGCGTCTCGCCCGGGCGATGGCGATCCTCACCGCCGAGCCGGCCGCGTACGTCGCCATCCATCACGCCATCAATCCGCTGCGGGCTCGCGTCCTGGCGGCCGGCGTGACGATCCTCGAGGCGCTCCTCGACCGCTACGGCCTCGACCGGCTCCACGTCGTCGACACCGGCGTCCGCGAGGGGGCCGTGCTGGCCGCGACACGGGGCGGCCCCGACTGGCGAACCGACCTCGAGGCCCTGGCCCGCGGCTGGCGCCACTGACGGTCGGCGCCACTGACGCCACTCATCTTGACCGCCGGCGATCCGAGCGGCGACATATGCCCCGATCGAGGCTCAGAGGGCGCTGACGGCCCTCCCGAGCGCGCGCCGGAAGGTCAGCCCGCCGACGCCTCGCCACGGGGCGCCGATCGACCTGCGGAGGCGGCTCACCTCGCGCTCGCGATCGACCAGGTAGCGTCCGATCGCCACGGTCTCCGTCTCGGACAGACGGCCGGCCCGCTCGACGAGGAACGCCCTCGTCATCGAGGCGGCCACGTCGGCATCGTGGAGGAGGCCGAGATGGTCCTGGAGGGCGGTGACCCGCTCGATGAGGACGGCGGCCTCGGGACCGAGACATTCCCGGACGAACTCGAGCGAGTAGCGGAGCCACTTGGCCGCGATACGGAGCTCGTGGAGGGTCGCCACGTCGGACCAGCGCAGGACCGGTTCGTATGCCCGGACCTGTTCGTAGGCGGTCCAGATCCGGGATGCGGCGGTGTCGCGGATGCGGTGCGGCGCCGTCGGCAGGACCGCGACCGCGCCGAGTCCGTCGGTCCGGACGAATTCGCGGAACTCGTCGACCCAGCGGCCGTAGCCGTCGCTGTCGAGCTCGCGGATCAGCAGGACCCGGGCGTCCTCGCGTTGGGCCCGCCAGGCGGTGAACAGCGGCTGGAGGGCGAGCTGCTCCTGGTGCGGCTGGAGACCGAGGTAGGCCTCGCCGGCCTCGATGAGGACGTCGAGGTCGCGGACCGCGCCGAGGCGGCCGGCGATCTCCCGCAGCTCGCGGCGGTGGCGCCTGGTGCGGCCGGGCCGGAAGCCGTCTCCGAATACCCGCCACGCGGCGCGCATGCGGCGGGTCGCCACCCGCATCGAGTGCAGCTCCTCGGGGTCGCTGCCGTTCCGCGTGCCGGCCTCGCGGGCGAGCATCCGGGCCAGGTGGAAGCGGAGGACCTTGCGGCCCGCCTCGGCGACCGTGTCCTCGCCGACGACGCCGGCGTTCTTGCCGACGACCAGGGGCTCGGGAGCGGCGACGTCGGGGACGGCTGCGGCAGTCGACGCCGATCCGGCCGGCGGGTCCGCCGTGGCTGCCGCATCCACCGCGTCGAGGGGGCCATCCGCCCTCGCTTCGGCCGCCGCTCGTCCCGCTTCGATCGCGGCCGCCTCGACGGCTGCCCGCGCCGCACGCTTCTCCAGCTTCCTGGCGGCCTTCCGCGCATCGGCGGCGGCATCCCGGACGGAACCATCCCGGACGGAACCATCCGTCTCCGTCGCCGGATCCGCCTCCTCGATCGGCGACATGACCGGCACCGGCGCCGCGCCACGGTCGCCGTCGTTCGACGGACCGGCCTCGTCGTCCTCGGCCGAGGCGGCCAGGGCCGCGTCGAGCTTCGAACCTGTCGCCGGCGTGAGTCCTGGATCGGCAAGCAGGAACGAGGCGAGCTCCTCGAGCCGGGCGTCGTTGCCGTAGGTGAGCTCGACCTCGAGCTCGACGAAGCGGTCGATGACCCGGCCACGCGACACGACATCGACCTCGTCGAGGCTCAGCTCGGCGGCCGCGTCGTCGCCCTTGAGGCGGCGCTTGCGGCGGAGCTGGCGGACCGTGACGAGCTCGACGAGCGGGGCGTCGCCGCAGAGCTCGAGCATGAGCGAGCGGGCGGCAGAGGCGGGCCAGTCGCGCGGCTCGGCCGTCCGGTCGGCCGGACCCTCGAGCTCCTCGCGCCGGGCGAGCGCGCCCTCGGCCGGCGTCGTGCTCTTGACGGTGACGATCGTGCCGCCGTTCGTCAGCCGGAGGCGGGCGGCGTAGCCGGCCCGGGCGAGTGCCCCATCGGACGTGTCGATGTAGCGATCCTCGTGCTGGGCCGTCCGGGCCCCGGAGGTGGCCCTGAACGGCCCCACGACGTCGGCCGCCAGCAGCCGTTCTCCCGTGGCCCGGTCGCGGACGCGGTACTTGAGCTCGATCTCCACGGGTCGGTCGACGGTCATCGGAAGGGGGCCTCGGCGGTCGGGTCGACGGTCATCGGTCGATCGATCAGGCCCGCGGGTCGAGCGAACCGGCGCCCGACCTCGGTCGGCGCGGCGAGCCCGAGCTCGCCGCCGAGGCGAGGGCCCGCTCCTTGAGGGCGGCGAACGTGTCGCACGTCCCCTGGGCGGCGTTGATCTCCTCGGTCCGCCGCCAGACGGCATCGGACCCGAGCTGCCACGACCGGCGATCGTCCTCGAGCATGATCGCGATGATCTCCTCGATCCGCGCCCGGGCTTCGAGGTCCTCGACCGGCATGACCGCCTCCACCCGCCGGTCGAGATTCCGCTCCATCAGGTCGGCCGATCCGATGTACCACTCCTGCTCGCCGCCATTGAGGAACCCGAAGATCCGCGAGTGCTCGAGGAACTCGCCGATGATCGAGCGGACCTGGATCCGCTCGGAGATGCCCGGCAGGCCCGGCCAGACGGCGCAGGTGCCGCGCACGATGAGCTGGACGTCGACGCCGGCCTGGCTCGCCCGGTACAGGGCGGACACGCAGGCCGGGTCGACGATCGCGTTGAGCTTGAGGGTGATCCGTGCCTCGCGCCCTGCCTCGGCGTGGCCGATCTCCCGCTCGATGAGCTCGAGGATCCGGGAGCGGAGTGAGAGCGGCGCGACGAGCAATCGGCGGAACGACCGCTGACGGGAGAGGCCGGTGAGGACGTTGAACAGGTCGGTCACGTCCGCCCCGAGCTCGGGTCGGCACGACAGGAGCCCCAGATCGATGTACAGCCGGGCCGTCCGCTGGTTGTAGTTGCCGGTCCCGACGTGGACGTAGCGGCGCAGGCCCGATCCCTCGCGGCGGACGACGAGGAGCACCTTCGAGTGGGTCTTGAGCCCGACGAGTCCATACACGACGTGGGCGCCGGCCTGCTCGAGCTTGCGGGCCCAGACGATGTTCGCCTCCTCGTCGAAGCGGGCCTTGATCTCGACGAGGACGACGACCTGCTTGCCCTGCTCGGCGGCCCTGATGAGGTCGCGGACGATGGGTGAGTCTCCGCTCGTCCGGTAGAGCGTCTGCTTGATGGTCAGGACCTCGGGGTCATCGGCCGCCTGGGCGATGAACCGTTCGACCGACGCCGCGAAGCTCTCGTACGGGTGGTGGACGAGGATGTCGCCGGCCCGAATCGCGCTGAACACGTCGGCCGGCTCGTCGTCGTCGGGCGGCTGGAGCCGGGTCGGGACCACCGGCGTCCAGGCCGGGGCCTTGAGGTCGGGTCGATCGAGCTCGGCGATCGACCACAGGCCGGACAGGTCGAGCATGCCGGTGATCTCGTAGCAGTCCTCCTCGGTCAGGCCGATGCCGCGAAGGAGGATGAGGCGGGTCGCCGCCGGCATCGAGCGCTCGACCTCGAGGCGGACCGCTTCGCCGAAGCGGCGTCGTCGGAGCTCCTCCTCGATCGCCATGACGAGGTCGTCGGCCTCGTCCTCCTCGATGGCGAGGTCGGCGTTGCGGGTGACCCGGAAGAGGTGCGTCTCGAGGATCTCCATGCCGCTGAACAGCAGGTCGAGGTTCGCCTCGATGACCTGGTCGAGGAGCACGTACGTGTGGGGCTCGACCTCCACGAGGCGGGGCAGGATCTGGGGGACCTTGACCCGGGCGAAGCGCCGCTCGCCGGTCTCCGGGTCGCGCATCCCTACCGCGATCGAGAGGCTCAGCGTGCTGATGTAGGGGAACGGATGGCCCGGATCGACGGCCAGCGGGGTGAGGACCGGGAAGATCTCGTCGATGAACCGCTCGCGAAGCCGGGCGTGATGGTCCGGCAGGCCGGCGTAGTCGACGATGGCGACACCCTCGTCGGCGAGCTCCTGGCGGAGGCCGGCGAAGATCGCCGCATGTTCGTCGACGAGGGCCTGCACCCGGGGCCGGATCTCGGCCAGCTGCTCGGCGGCGGTCCGCCCGTCCGGCGAGACCGAGGCCGAACCGGCTGCGACCTGTTGGCGGAGGCCGGCGACCCGGACCTGGAAGAACTCGTCGAGGTTGCTGGCGAAGATGGCGAGGAACTTCGCTCGCTCGAGGAGTGGATTGCGCTCGTCGCGCGCCTCGTGGAGGACCCGGGCGTTGAAGTCGAGCCAGGAGACCTCGCGGTTGAGGTATGGCGACGGCGCCTCGGTAGCCGCTCGCCTGCGCGGCCGGATCGTCCCGGACGAGCGAGCGGCGACACCCGAGCGAAGTGCGGTCATCCGGCGGTCGACTCCATCGATAGGCCCGGACGGTCGATCCGGGCCAGCGATCGTAGCACGGCCCCTCGTGACGTTCGAACCGGCCGATGGTCCCGCCGGGGGTCAGCCCTCGGCGAGGTAGCGGCGCTCACCCGTGTTCGGATCGACCCAGACGCGCATCCGGTGGTGGGTCGTCGGGTCGATGAAAACCTCGGCGGTCCGCTGGAAGCGCGGCTCGAGCGGGCCGCTGGGCTCGCCTCCGCCGGGACCGGGCGGTTCGAGCGAGCGCTCGGCCGCCGCGGACCGGTAGCGAAGTCGTTCGAACGTCGCGGCGAGGATGACGATCGCCCCGAAGACGAGGGTGAACAGGCCGGTGATGACGATGCCCGCGGCGATGAGCCCGGCTCCGACCACGAGCAGCACGGCGCCGAACGCGCCGACGATGACCCGGAGGATGAGGTACACGATCGAGCGTCCCGGCCCGCTACTCGCTCATCGGCTGCGGCGCCGCCGCATCGGGGACGACGACGACGGCGGTCCCGTAGGCGACGACCTCCGACATCGTCTGGCCCATCTCCGACGAGTCGAAGCGCATCGAGATGATCGCGTTGGCGCCCATGAGCGTCCCGTTCTGGATCATCCGGTCGAGGGCCTGGCGACGGGTGTCCTCGAGCATCGAGGTGTATTCGTGGATCTCGCCGCCGCCGAGGGAGCGGAGGCCGGCCGCGATGTTGCCGGCCAGGCCTCGGCTGCGCACGACGAGGCCGAACACCTGACCCTTGGTCTCCTGGACCCGCCAGCCGGCGATGTACGGGGTCGTCGTGACCATCATCTCGGGGAGCCCTCCGTCGTGCTTCTGGTCGTGGCGTGGTCCGCGTGGTCCGTGTGGCCGCCGTGGACGCCGGCGGTCGCCGTCTCCGGGTCCGCGCCCCGCCGGGCCGTGCAGGCCGGACAGGGACAGCGCTCGCGGAGCAGGGCGAACGTGTAGTACCCGGTATGGTGCCCGTCGCCCCAGGTCGGTGCCAGGGCATATTGGCCCACCAGCTGGACGTCGACCAGGCGGGTCTGCTCCGGACCCAGTACCGGGCGAGTATCGAGCCAGCCCGGCAGGCCCGCCTCACCGCGACAGAAGGCGCACGGACAGAGCCAGCGCAGGGCGGTCGTGCCGTACTCGCTGTGGTGGCCGTCGGCCCAGTCGATGGCGAGGGTCCCGGCCGCCCGGTCGGCATGGATGCCGGTCGGTGTCCGTGCTGGCGTCGGAGCGTCGCTCACCGGAAGAGTGTACGAGACAGCGGGCGATGGGCCGCGCGCGGTCGAAGGGACCACGGGCGCCCGGACCGTCGGCCGGAGGGCTCGCCGGCCGACCGCGGCTATCCTGCACGGATGTCGCTCGTCATCGACGGACTCCACAAGCGCTTCGGGGACGTCGTCGCCCTCGACGGGATCGGCTTCCGGGTCGAGCCGGGTGAGGTGTTCGGCTTTCTCGGCGCCAACGGGGCGGGCAAGACGACGACGATGCGCATCGTCCTCGGCATCCTCGAAGCCGACGCCGGCACGGTCCTCTGGAACGACCGACCCACGGCCGAGCTGCCGCGCCGCACGTGGGGTTACCTGCCGGAGGAGCGCGGGCTCTACAGCCGGATGACGGTCCTCGACCAGCTCGTCTACTTCGCCGGGCTCTACGGCGTCGACCGGCGGACGGCGCGACACGAGGTCCACGCCTGGCTCGAGCGGTTCCGCGTCCCGGAGTTCGCCGACCGGCGGGCGGAGCAGCTCTCCAAGGGCAATCAGCAGAAGGTCCAGTTCATCGCCGCCATCCTCCACGACCCCGACGTCCTCATCATGGACGAGCCCTTCACCGGTCTCGACCCTGTCAACGCCGCCCTCCTCAAGGAGGCGTTCATCGAGATGCGGGACCGCGGCAAGACCCTCATCTTCAGCACCCACCAGATGGACCTCGTCGAGGAGCTGGCCGGATCGATCGCGATCGTCGACCGTGGCAGGGTCGTGGTGGGCGGTCGACTCGCCGACATCAAGCGGGCGTCGGGGCGGCGGATGATCCGCATCGCGGTCGCCGGCGACCCCGACCTCGGCTGGCTCGCCGGGCTGCCTGGTTCCACGGTCATCCGGACGGGGCTCGACTACGCGGAGGTCGAGCTCGACGAGGGGGCCGACCCGCAGGCGATCCTCTCGGCGGCCCGCGAACACGGCCCGGTCACCCGCTTCGAGCTGGCCGATCCGAGCGTCGAGGCGATCTTCATCGAGCACGTCGGCCGGCGGCCCGACGAGGACGAGCGCCACCTCGCCACGGCGACGCCCCCCGGAACCGGCAGCATCCCGGTGACCGCCACCACGCCGGGGCCGGGTGCCACGCCGTCGGGTGCCGCCAAACCGGCCCCGCTGGCCGGAGGCGACCGGTGAGCATCTTCCCCAACGCCTGGCTGGTCGCCCGGCGGGAATATCTCGGCCGTGTCCGCAGCCGCGCGTTCGTCATCTCGACGGTCGTGCTGGCGGGCGTCCTCGTCCTCCTCAGCCTCGCCCCGGTCGCGCTCCAGTCGGTCGAGCGGACGAGCCAGGTGAAGATGGCCATCGTCGTCAAGGCGACGGACATGGTCACCGACCCGGTCGCCGATGCGAGTTCGATCCTCGGGATCTATGCCTCGTCGGTCGGTGGCCAGCCGCCGTTCATCGTCGAGTCGCGCTCGGACGTCGCCGCTGCCACCTCGGAGCTGCAGTCCGGGGCGCTCCGGGCGCTGATGATCGTGGACCGCGAACCCGACGGGCGGTTGAGCTTCGACGTCCGGACCAATGCCGGCAAGGCTGGGACCCAGGCCGTCTACCTCCGTCTCGTCGCGACGTGGATCGCCACCCGCGATGCGCTCCAGCGTGCGAGCGACGTGACCGGCGGCGCCGACATCATCGGCAGCTTCGAGATCACCCCGCTGGCCGGGACGCCGCCGCCGGCGAGCGACGTCCAGGCGGTCGGCAACCTGATCCTCGCGACCGTCCTCGTGATCCTCATCTTCATCACGATCATGGCGTACGGGATGTGGATCGCGACGAGCGTGGCCGAGGAGAAGTCGAGCCGGGTGATGGAACTGATGCTCAGCGCCGCGACGCCGATCCAGATGCTTACCGGCAAGGTCATCGGGGTCGGCGCGGCGGGGCTGACCCAGTACAGCCTCCTGCTCGGGGCCGGGCTCCTCGGCCTCGCCGTCCAGCAGCCGGTCGGGCGGGCCTTCTTCCATGCCGCAGGCGACAGCCCGCCCATCTCCGGCATGTCGCCCGAGATCCTCATCGGCTTCGCCGTCTTCTTCGTCCTCGGCTTCGCCCTGTACGCGTTCCTCTACGCGGCCGCGGGTTCACTCGTCAGCCGCCAGGAGGACGTCCAGCAGGTGGCGATGCCGATGATCGGCCTCTCGATGAGCGGCTACATCCTCGCCTCGCTGGCGGTCTCGTCGATCGACGCGGCCTGGGTGGCACCGCTCTCCTACGTGCCGTTCTTCAGCCCGTTCCTCATGCTCGTCCGCCTGACCGTAGGCAGCGCCTCGCTCGGCGAGGTCCTCGTGTCGGTCGCGATCCTCATCGCCACGATCGTGGTGGCGATGCGGGTGGCGGCCCGGGTCTACACGGTCGGCGTGCTCATGTACGGACAGCGCCCGGGCGTTCGCCAGTTCCTCGCTGCCGCGCGCGCCGGCCACTGACCGCGCCGGCCTCTGACCCCGCCCGGCCGGGACAGCGGCGCCCTAGGCATCCTCGTCGAACGGCAGCCGGCGGATGAGGGCGAGGACCGGCGACGTCGTCGGCGGCAGCGCGGCCGGCAGGTCCAGCGTGGCCTGGCCGTCGGCCGGACCGGGTGGCGCGGCCTCGATCCGTCGCCACAGGCGGCTCCGCACCCCGGGCAGGTAGGGGCTCGTGCGGACCCGCGCCATCGTCGCAGCGATGCCCTGGGCGCTCACCGCCGCGTGGAGGGCCAGCCCTTCGCCGGCGATGGCCGGCACGGCCACGACGGTATCGCCCGGGGTCAGGAGTCGATGGAGCTCCCGCCTCCGACGATGGAGCGGCTCGCCGAGGATCGGCCGGCCGTCGAGCACGAGCAGGTCGAACACGAGATAGGCCACCGGCGGACCGCTCCCGCCGGCGAGCCTCGTCCGCAGGGCGGCGGGGTCCGGGCGTCCACGGTCGTCCACCACCACGACCTCGCCGTCGATGACGGCCGAACGGGCGACGATCCGACTGCCGAGATCGGCCAGCTCCGGCAGGACGGGCGCCAGGTCCCGACCCGAGGCGTCCACGAGGCGGAGCACGGCTCGATCTGGAGGCTCGATGAAGGCGAGGACGCGTTCGCCGGCCCAGGACGGCTCGAAGAGGTGGTCCGCCGAGTCGAAAGGGTGCTCCGCCGGCCGCGGGAGCATCGGTCGGAGGTCGGCCGGCAGGTTCGGCAGCCCAGGATCCAACCGCATCGAGAGCTGGTCGGTCATCGTCGGCCGATGGTAGCCGCTACACTCGGTCGCGTCCCCTGGACCGCAGGCCTCGACCCGGGCGCCTCGACCGTCCGGGACCCGATCGCTCCCACGCTGCCGCTTCGCCCGCCCCGACCGCCCGCGAGGAACCTTTGAGCCGACCAGCCCGACCCGAGGACCTGTACGAATTCCGCATCGCGACCGATCCCCGGCTCTCGGCGGACGGTCGCCTCGTCGCCTTCACCGTGCAGTCCGCCGCGCTCCGCCGTGACGGTTACCGCCACGCGCTGTGGCTGGCGACGGCCGACGGGTCGGAGCCGGCCCGGCCGATCACGATCGGCGCCAAGCACGATCGCCACCCGCGATTCTCGCCGGACGGCGCGTGGCTGGCCTTCTTGTCCGACCGGCGGCTCGTGACCGAGGATTCGACCGAGACGAGCGACGACCGCGAGGACGGCGACCAGGTCCACCTGCTGCCACTCGGCGGGGGCGAGGCCCACCGCCTGACCGACCTGCCCCGCGGCGTGGGCGGCTTCGCCTGGTCCCCGGACGGTAGTCGCCTCGCCGTCCTGTCGGCCTCTCGCGGCGCGACCCGCGAGGAGGATGCCCGGCGCCGCGGGAAGCGGCTGAACCCGGATCCCGCCGAGCCGCCGCAGTCCGACTATCGCTACGCCGACCGCCTCAGCTACATGAGCAATGGGTCGGGCTTCACCACCGGCCGCGAAGCGGCACTCTGGGTCGTCGACGCGGCCGACGGCACGGCTCGCCGGCTCAGCGGCGGCACCGGCAGCGTCGGCTCGCCGGCCTGGTCGCCGGACGGATCGCGCATCGCCTTCGCCGCCGATCGCCGCCCCGACCGCGACCAGATGTGGCACGCGCAGGTCTACGTGGTCGATGTTGCGACCGGCGTGGAGACGCGCATCACCGACAACGGACACGCGCTCTTCGACGAGCCGGCCTGGCTGCCGGACGGCAAGACGCTCGCCGTCGTCGGCCATCGCTTCCCGGCCGCCGCCGGCTCGCGCAACGACATCTGGCTGTTCTCGGCCGATGGCTCCGATGCCGGCCGCGCGGGTGGTCGCAACCTGTCCGCCCGGCACGATCTCATGCCGGGTTCGTCGATGGCCTGCGACCTCACGCCGGGGGAGTCGCCGCACCTCGCGGTCACGGCCGGCGGTCGCTGGATCACCTTCCTGGCTCCGTACGGGGGCTCGAACGAGCTGTGGCGGATCTCGACCGCCGACGGCGAGCTCGTCCGCCTGACCGAAGGCCATCACTACATCTCGGCCTTCGACCAGGTGACCGTCCCTCGGGCCGACGGCCGATCGAACCGCGAGCGCGGCGAGGGAGGCAGCCGCATCGCCATCGCCCTGTCGAACCCGACGGCGCCGACGGACATCCACGTCATCGACCTGCCGGCCGGCGGCACCGAATCGGGGCGCGGGGCCGAGCCGCGCCGGCTGACCGACCTCAACGCCACGGCGCTTGCCGACGTCGAGCTCGTCGCTCCGATCGAGCGCTGGGTGCAGGTCGACGGCCGCGACGTCCAGGGCTGGTACATCCCGCCCCTCGGTTCCGACCCGACGAAGCGCGCGCGTGACCCCCTCGTGACCGAGATCCACGGCGGGCCGCACACCTACTACGGGTGGTCCCCGGTCTGGGAGTTCCAGGTCCTGGCCGGGGCCGGGATCGGCGTCTTCTACAGCAACCCGCGCGGGTCGGAGGGCTACGGGGAGGCGTTCAACGCGGCCAACTTCCGGGACTGGGGACCTGGCCCGATGCGGGACGTCATCGCCGGCATCGATGCGCTCGTCGAAGAGGGTTTCGTCGACCCGGACCGGCTCGGCGTGACCGGCGGCTCGTACGGCGGCTACCTGACCAACTGGATCGTCGGCCACGACGACCGGTTCGCGGCGGCCTTCACGGCCCGCAGCGTCGTCGACCTGACCTCGCAGTTCTTCTCCGGCGACATCGGCGGGCCCGAGTTCGGGCGCGAGGAGTTCGGCTCGACCCCGTGGGACGACCCGGCCTTCTGGCGCGACCACTCGCCGCTGACGTATGCGCCGCGGATCCGGACGCCGATCCTCATCCAGCACTCCGAGCGCGACCTGCGCTGCACGATCACCCAGGCCGAGGAGCTGTTCGCAGCCCTGCGTACCCATCGCCGACCGGCCCGCCTCATGCGCGTACCCGAGGAGAACCACGAACTGACCCGCTCGGGCACGCCGTTCCGCCGGGTCGAGAACCTCATCCAGGTCCGCGACTGGTTCCGCCACTTCCTCGTGGACGGTCGTCGCGAGCTGCCGCCCCTGCCGAGGGTCCGGGCCGGCCGGTAGAGGGGCTGGGAGCGGCTGTGAGCGGCAGTGAGCGGCGGTGAGCGGCAGTGAGCGGCAGTGAGCGGCGCCGGCCCCGAACGGCTGCCATCTGTCGCGTATGGGAGCACTAAGCGGGCGCTCGCCCCGAACGGCCGCCATCTGTCGCGAATAGGAGCACTAGGCGGGCGCCGATATCCGGGCCGCTGCCATATGTCGCATAGAGGAACGCTTGGCAGTCGCCGGTTCCGCGCGCGAGCGTGGACCCGAGGGCCGACGATGCCGTGCGATGCGCCGGCGCCACTTAACGATCGCAGGCGAGGCATCTGGCAGCCACCGAACGCCAAGCCTCGGACGGGAGCGACCGAGAACGCCAAGCCTCGGATGGCAGCCACCGAACCGCCCAGCCGTGTGACGGCAGCCACCGAACCGCCCAGCCGCGGACCGCGAGCGCGGGACCACGAGCCGGGACCCGGCCGCCGAGGGCCTCGGTGTATCCTCGCGGTCCCATGACGACCGCCCGACACCCGACCGACTCGGCGACCCGCGAGCAGGCCCAGGCGCTCATCCGGGCGTGGGAGGGCCGGCCGATCGTCGGCGGCGGCAACGGTGCCCTCGGCGCGATCATCGGGCGGGTCGGTCCGGTCGATCAGGTCGGCATCGAGGAGCGAGTCGACTCGCTGCGCAAGCGCTCGATCAAGAAGTCCAGCAAGCTCTGGGCCCTCGACCTGGCCATCCGGATGATCGACCTGACCACCCTCGAGGGGAAGGACACGCCGGGCAAGATCCGGGCGATGTGCGTCAAGGCGATACATCCGGCGCCGGGCGATCCGACCATCCCGTCGGTCGCGGCGGTCTGCGTCTACCCGTCGCTCATCGAGGACGCCAAGGCCGAGCTGGCCGGCTCGACGGTCAAGGTCGCGAGCGTCGCGACCGGCTTCCCGAGCGGCCAGACCTTCCTCGACATCAAGGTCGCCGAGACCCGGACAGCGGCCGAGGCCGGCGCCGACGAGATCGACATGGTCATCGACCGCGGCGCCTTCCTGTCGGGCGACTACCTGTCCGTCTTCGAGGAGATCGTCGCGGTCCGCGAGGCGTGCGGGGCCGCCCACCTCAAGGTGATCCTCGAGACCGGCGAGCTCGAGACCTACGACAACGTCCGGCGAGCCTCGGTCCTCGCGATGGCGGCCGGGGCCGACTTCATCAAGACCTCGACCGGCAAGGTGACGCCGGCGGCGACGCTGCCCGTCACCCTCGTCATGCTGGAAGCGATCCGCGACTTCGAGCGCCAGACCGGCCGGGCCGTCGGGATGAAGCCGGCCGGGGGGATCCGCACGGCCAAGGAAGCGGTCCAGTACCTGGTCGTCCTCTACGAGACGCTCGGACCCCGCTGGATGACCCCCGATCGCTTCCGCTTCGGGGCGAGCAGCCTCCTCAACGACATCCTCATGCAGATCGACAAGGAACGGTCGGGGCGCTACTCCGATCCGGACGACTACACGCTCGACTGACGGGGCTCAGTCCTCGTCGTCCGCCTCGTCTTCCTCGTCCTCGTCGTCATCCGCGTCGTCATCCGCGTCGTCACCCTCGTCGTCGTCCAGCTCTTCCGTCGACGAGACGATGCCGAAGCCGCCGAACAAGGCGAACCCGGTGATCGAGAGCCGCGGGACGCCGCCGCGCTCATCGACGACCGGCCTCGTGTCGCCGACGCCGCCGAAGATCCCCACGACGTGGAGGTCGACGGCCCAGTCCTCGGGGACGATGACCCGGCCGCCCCCGAAGATCGCCCTGACGGTCAGCCTCGCACCCGCCGGGTCGAGCGTGGCCTTCCGCAGGTCGAGGTCGCTGCCGCCGAACCAGGTCGTGAGTGTCCCGCCACGGAACGAGGAGGCGGTGCTCTCGAGGTTCGCCTCGTCGTAGATCGCGGCGAGGCCGATCTCGTCGCTGTCCGGGTCGCCGACGGAGACCAGCCGCCGCCGAGCGGCGGCGGCGCCGACCGCCGCGACGATCAGCAGGAGCAGGAATGCGCTGAGGATGGCCCGGATGAGGCGTCCCATGTCTTCGTCCTCCGTGGGCATCGGCCGCGGTCGGCGGCTCGGCGGTCCGCCGATGCTACCCCGTCCGGCCGAGCGTCTGGGTCGGAGTGCCATAATCGACGGCGATGGCGACCGAGACCAGGCCCAGCGTCGTGCGGCAGGAGCACGCCCCGAACAGCTGGGGGCTCGGTGACGGCCAGGCGATCCCGTGGGAGTACGCGCCGGCGCCGGAGAGTCGCGACGTCGTGACGCTCCGCGAGCGATACGGCCTCTACATCGGCGGCCGGTGGGTCTCGGCGAGCGACGGCCGGACCTTCGCGACGGTCGATCCCGCGACCGAGGAGCCGCTCGCCGAGGTCGCCCGGGGCACCGCCGAGGACATGGACCGGGCAGTCCGGGCGGCGCGGAGCGCCTTCCGCCGTCGCTGGGGCGACCTGCCTGGCACCGAGCGGGCCAAGTACCTCTTCCGCATCGCCCGCATCCTCCAGGAGCGGAGCCGCGAGTTCGCCGTGCTCGAGAGCATGGACAGCGGCAAGCCGATCAAGGAGAGCCGCGACGTCGACGTCCCCCTCGCGGCGGCCCATTTCTGGTACTACGCCGGCTGGGCCGACAAGCTCGACTACGCGTTCCCCGGGCGAGTGGCCCGGCCGCTCGGCGTCGCCGGCCAGATCATCCCCTGGAACTTCCCGCTCCTCATGCTCGCCTGGAAGATCGCCCCGGCTCTCGCCGCCGGCAACACGGTCGTCCTCAAGCCCGCCTCCACGACGCCGCTGACGGCCCTCCTCTTCGCCGACGTCTGCCGCCAGGCCGACCTCCCGCCCGGTGTCGTCAACATCGTGCCCGGTCCGGGCGAGGTCGGGATGGCCCTCGTCCGCAACCCCGGCGTCGACAAGATCGCCTTCACCGGCTCGACCGAGATCGGCCGTCGCATCGCCGCCGGCGTCGCCGGCTCCGACAAGGCCCTGACCCTGGAGCTCGGTGGCAAGGCCGCCAACATCGTCTTCGACGACGCTCCGCTCGACCAGGCCGTCGAGGGCATCGTCAACGGCATCTACTTCAACCAGGGCGAGGTCTGCTGCGCCGGCAGCCGCCTCCTTGCCCAGGAGAGCATCGTCGAACCCCTCATCGACAAGCTCAAGGACCGCCTCTCGACGATCCGGGTCGGCGATCCGCTCGACAAGAACACCGATGTGGGAGCCATCAACTCGCGATCCCAGCTGGAGAAGATCACCGAGCTGGTCGCCTCCGGGGTCGCCGAGGGCGCCGAGATGTACCAGCCAGCCTGCGACCTGCCCGAGCGCGGCTACTTCTTCCGGCCGACGCTCTTCACCAACGTCGCCCAGAGCCATCGGATCGCCCGCGAGGAGATCTTCGGGCCGGTCCTCTCGGTACTTACCTTCCGGACGCCGGAGGAGGCCGTCGAGAAGGCGAACAACACGCCGTACGGCCTGTCGGCCGGCGTCTGGACCGACAAGGGAAGCCGGATCCTCGCCATGGTCCGCCGCCTCAAGGCCGGCGTCGTCTGGGCCAACACGTTCAACCGGTTCGACCCGACGAGCCCGTTCGGTGGCTACAAGGAATCCGGCTATGGCCGCGAGGGCGGACGGCACGGTCTCCACGCCTACGTCCGCCTCGAGGACCGCTGAGGTGGCCGTCCGAGGCGCCCGAGCCACCCGAGCAGCCCGAGTCACGCCCGCTGCCCGGGTCGACGTGCGCAAGACGTACAAGCTCTACATCGGCGGCCAGTTCCCGCGCTCGGAATCGGGTCGCTCGTACGTCGTGGCCGGCGCCGACGGAGCGCCGATCGCCAACGCCGTCCGCGGCTCCCGCAAGGACCTTCGCGATGCGGTCCGGGCGGCCCGCTCCGCCTTCGAGCCGTGGGCCGGCCGGACGGCGATGAACCGGGGCCAGATCCTCTATCGGGTCGCCGAGCTGATGGAGGGTCGCCGGGCGCAGTTCACCGAGGAGGTGGCCGTCGCCGAGGGCACGACCGCTGCCCGCGCCGGGGCCCTCGTCGCCCGGGCCATCGATCGCTGGGTCTGGTATGCCGGCTGGACCGACAAGATCGCCCAGGTCCTCGGCTCGGTGAACCCGGTCGGGGCGCCGTACTTCAATTTCACGATCCCCGAGCCGACCGGCGTCGTGGCGATCGTCGCGCCGGAGACGTCGTCGCTCCTCGGCCTCATCTCGCGCCTCGCACCGGCGCTCGCGGCCGGCGATACGACCGTCGTCCTCGCGTCGGAGTCGCGGCCCCTGCCGGCGGTCACGCTCACCGAGGTCCTGGCGACCTCGGACCTGCCGGGCGGCGTCGTCAACCTCGTCACCGGCCGGCGCCGCGAGCTCGTCCCGATCCTCGCCGCCCACGGCGACGTCGACGGCATCGACACGTGGGGCGTGCCGCCCGACCTCCAGGAATCGGTCGAGATCGCGGCCGCCGACGACATCAAGCGGATCCTCCGCCGGCCGGCCCGGGTCGCCGACGCGAAGTTCGACTGGCTCGACGACCGGGCGGCCCAGCGGCCGGAGTGGATCGCCGCCCACCTCGAGATGAAGACGGTCTGGCACCCGATCGGCGTCTGATCTCGCAGCGAGAGGTCCAATGAGCGCGATCATCGAGACCGAACGCCTGACGAAGTGGTACGGGACCCACCGCTCGCTGGGGTCTCGCCAGCGGGGTCGGGGTGATGGCCTCGATCGCGGTGCTCACCGTCGTCGTGGTCACGTTCGTCACGATCGGCACCCTCGCCAGCGGTGACGACCCCGTCGGTCCGATCGTCGGGATCTGCGTCGCCGGCCTGTATGGCGGAGCGCTGGCCGGGGTCGGGCTCGCCGTCGGTGGCCTCCGCTGGCCGGGTCTGGCGGCGGCGGTCGTCGGGCTGCTCGCCATCGGGTTCTTCCTCATCGACTTCTTCGGCGCCCTGCTCAAGCTGCCTGACGTCGTCCTCCAGCTGTCCCTGTCGGCCCACCTCGGCCGGCCGCTGATCGGGATCTACGACGTCCCGGGCATGGTCGCCTGCGCGATCCTCATCGTCGACTGGGTGGGCGTCTCGGCCGTCGGTCTCAGCCGGCGCGACGTGGGGCTCTGAGGGGCGCCGTCCTCGTCGCCGGACCGCGTCGCGGTCGCCTGCCGGGCCCGGGCGCTTCGTAGACTGGCCCGATGCCACTCGGCGTCTTCGTCCTCGTCCTCTTCGTCGCCGTCCTCCACGTCATCTGGAACGCGATCCTCAAGACGTCCGGCGACACCCTCCGGACGGCCGGCCGGGCGATGGTGGTCGGTGTCAGCGTCTTCGCCCCGATCATCCTCGTGGTCTGGCTGTCCCAGGGACGGCCGGGCCTCCCACCGGAGGTCGTGCCGCTCGGGATCGCGTCGGGCTTCCTCGAGGCTGCCTACTTCGTGTCCCTGTCGGCGGCCTACAAGCGCGGCGACCTGTCCGAGGTCTACCCGATCGCCCGCGGCACGGCCCCGATCCTGTCGGTCACCATCGGTGTCGTCGTCCTCGGTGAGCGGCTCTCCCCGCTCGGGGCGCTCGGGGTCCTCGCCCTCCTGGCGGGGATCCTCCTCGTCCTCCGGCCGTGGCGGGCCCTGGCCATCCTCCGTCGCCGCGGCGAGGGCGGGGGCGGGCGGTCGGGCGTCGGCGCGGCCGAGTTCGCCCTCCTCACCGGGGTGATGATCGCCCTGTACTCGGCGGTCGACCGGGTCGCCGTCCAGCAGGTCGTGCCGTGGCTGTACGCCGGGCTGGTCTTCCCGATCTGCGCCGTCGCCCTCGTCCTGTGGATCAAGCTCGTGGCGGATCGCGGGAGAGCGGCCGATCGCAGCGCGGCTACGCCGGACGCGGACGTCCAGCCGCTGCGCGGTGCGCCGGCGTCGTGGCTGCGGGCGGGAGCCGCCGGCACCATCAGCCTGGCCGCCTACGGGCTCATCCTGGTGGCCTATACGCTCGCCCCGCTGACCGTCGTCGCCCCGCTTCGCGAGAGCTCGGTCGTGCTCGCGTCGGCCTGGGGCGCCATCACCATGCACGAGGCGGTCGGCTCCGCCGACGTGGCCCGGCGCGTCTCGGGGGCTGGCCTCGTCCTCGCGGGGGCGATCCTGCTCGCGATCGCCGGCTGAGCCGGCCGGCCCGTCAGTCGGGCGTCAGTCGGCCCCTGCCTCGGCGGGGGTGGTCGCGGCGGCGGACGTCGCGGCCAGGGTCGTCGCAGCGGAAGTCGTCGCCGTGGTCGCAGCCTCGTCCCCTCGGCCGAACAGTCGCCGCTGGCCCCGTCGGCTGTTCGTCGCCGCGATGCCGCCGACCACCAACGCGGTGCCCAGGATCACCTCCGGGGCGACGGTCTCGCCGAGGACGATCGCCCCGAGGACGATGCCGACGACCGGCAGGAGGTAGGCCACGAGCGACGAGCGGGTCGAACCCCAGGCGGCGAGGAGCCGGAAGAAGACGAGGTAGGCGAGGCCCGAGCCGAGCAGGCCGAGCCACAGGATCGAGAAGATCGACGAGGGTTGGTAGTCGATCGCGAGCGGGTTCTCGAAGACGACGGCGAGGACGCCCGTCACGAGGAAGGCGAAGAAGACCTGGAAGAACGGCGGGATGATCGGCTTCAGGCCGCGGACGTTCCGCCGGGCGTAGACGTTCCCGGCGGCGTACGAGATCGCGGCCAGGATGAGGGCGATCTCACCGGGCAGGTCGCCGCGGGCGGACGGGTCGAGGCTCGGCGCGGTGATGGCGACGACCCCGATGAAGCCGATCGCCAGCCCGACCACCCGGTTGACCCGCATCGGCTCGTCGACGAGGAACAGGGCCGCCAGGACGATGGTGAAGAGAGGGACCGTCGAGGTGAGGATCGCGGCGAGACCCGAGTCGATCGTCGTCTCGCCCCAGGTGATGAGCGAGAACGGGATGACGATGTTGATGAGCGACATGACGAAGAGGTGGCCGTACATCCTCGGGTCTCGCGGGAGCGTCGCCCGGGACAGGCGGAGAGCGACGACGAGGAGGAGGCTGCCGACGAGGAGACGCCCGGCGATCAGGGTGAACGGGGTGACCGTCTCGACCCCGATCTTGATGAACAGGTAGCTGCTGCCCCAGAAGAAGCCGAGGGCGAAGAAGAGCAGCCAGTCGATCCGGGATGTGCGCGACGCCATGCCAGTCCTCTCTCCGACTACCGGCGCATGATACCTGCCTTGGACTATCGTGGTGGGCCAACCTGACAGATGACGTCCGGAATGCCCGGGCTCCCGTACCATCGGCACCGATGAGCCTCGTCCCCGCGCGATCCTGCCGCGCTCGTCGGCGCCCTCGCGGCCATCGAGCCGCTCGCTGCGGCCGAGCCCGAGCGCATCCGCGTCGTCCATGCCCCGGGACGGGTGAACCTCATCGGTGAGCACACCGACTACAACCAGGGATACGTCCTCCCGGTTGCGATCAGCCTCGGGATCTCCATCGCCGCGCTGCCGACCGACGACCGGCGGGTCCGGTTGGCGCTGTCGGAGACGGGCGAGCGCGGAGAGATCGACCTCGATCGGATCGGCGATCGCGGCGGTGGCTGGATCGATTACGTCGCGGGCACGGCCTGGGCCCTCCGCGAGGCCTACGTCGACCTGGTCGGGTTCAGCGGCATCCTCGCCTCGGACCTGCCCACGGGTTCAGGCCTCTCCTCCTCGGCGGCGCTCGAGCTCGCCTCCGCCTGGGCCCTCGCCGGCGATGGACCGCCGGCGCTCGATCCGCTCTCGCTCGCGCGGGTCGCCCAGCGCGGGGAGAACGGCTACGTCGGCGTCCAGTCGGGGCTCATGGACCAGTTCGCCTCGTCGTGCGGCGTCGCCGGTTCGGCCCTCCTCCTCGATTGCCGCTCGCTCGACTGGCACCCGGTCCCGCTGCCGGCGGACATGCGCCTCGTCGTCTGTCACACGGGCTCGACCCGCCGTCTCGATGGCTCCTCCTACAACGCCCGGGTGGCGGAGTGCGCCCGGGCCGTTGCCGCCATCGCCGCCGTGGAAGGGCCGGAGATCCGGACGCTGCGGGACGTGACCGCGGACATGCTCGTCCGGCACGGCGACCGGATGGACCCGGTCGCCCGGCGACGGGCCGAGCACATCGTCGCCGAGAACGATCGCGTCCTCGCCACGGAGCGGGCGCTCGTCGCGGACGACGGGGTGGCCATCGGCCGGCTGTTCGCCGAGAGCCACGCCTCGATGCGCGACCTGTTCGAGATCAGTTCGCCCGAGCTCGACGCCCTCGTGGAGGTCGCCGCCACCGTGCCCGGCGTGATCGGGGCGCGGATGACCGGCGGCGGTTTCGGTGGTTGCACCGTGAACCTCGTCCGCCCCGAGGCGGTCGACGCGCTGCGGGCTGCCGTCGAGCGCGACTATCCTGCCCGGACCGGCCGGACGCCGCGGGTCTGGCTCGTCGATGCGGTCGACGGAGCGGGCCTGCTGAACGACGGAGAGGCGGCGCATCGATGACTGTCCCGGTCCGCTTCGGGCTCTTCCTCAGCCAGGCGAACAAGTCGTGGGATCGCGTCCTCGAGGAGTTCCGCCTCGCGGAGGCGCTCGGGTTCGACACGGCCTGGCTCGTCGACCACCTCGTCGACACGGACGGCCCGCCGGAGAACCCGATCCACGAGGCCTGGACGTCGCTCGCTGCGATCGCCGCCCTCACCTCGCGGATCCGCCTCGGCATCCTCGTCACGAGCAATACGTTCCGCCACCCGGCGGTCCTCCTCAAGGAGGCCGTCACGGTCGACCACATCAGCGGCGGCCGCCTCATCCTCGGCCTCGGCACGGGCTGGCACGAAGACGAGCACCGTCGCTACGGGATCGACCTGCCGCCGCCCGGCGAGCGGGTCGACCGGTTCGAGGAGGCCGTCCGCCTCATCCGGGCCCTCATGGACGGCGAGCGGACGTCGTTCGAGGGCCGCTTCTATCGGCTCGACGACGCGCCGCTGTCACCGAAGCCGGTCCAGCAGCCGCGCATCCCGATCCTCATCGCCGCCCACCGGCCGCGGATGCTCCGTATCGCCGCCCGCTACGCCGACCAGTGGGACACGTTCGCGACCCTGGCCGGGACGGCGACCGATGGCGTCGAAGGCGACGTCGCCGACCGGATCGCCGCCTTCGACGAGGCCTGCCGCGAGGTCGGGCGCGACCCGGCGACGGTCCGCCGCTCGACGTGGGCCGAGGCGGACGTCTTCGAGAGCGAGGAGACATACCTGGCGTTCGTTCGCCGGCACCACGCGCTCGGCTTCACCGACCTCGTGACGGTCCTCCCCGGTGAGGATCGGATGGGCCTCCTCGAGTGGATCGCCCGCGACCGGATCCCGGAGCTGCGGGCCGAGTTCGACGCGACCGCCTGATCGTCGGCCGGACGGGCCTCAGCCCTTCGTCGAGCCGAGGGTCAGGCCCCGGACGAAGTGGCGCTGCAGGACGAGGAAGACGACGATCGTCGGGATGGCCACGATCAGGGCGCCGGCCGCCGCCATGTTGTTGTTGGTGAAGAACTGGCCCTGCAGGTTGTTGAGGGCCGACGTGATCGGCCGGCGGTCGCCCGACTTCATGAGCAGGAGGGCCCAGAAGAAGTCGTTGTACAGGAAGGTGAACTGGAGAGTCGCCAACGCCGCCAGGGCGGGCCGGCAGAGCGGCAGGATGACGCTCCGGTAGATCCGGAAGACCGACGCCCCGTCGACGAGCGACGCCTCGACGAGCTCCCGTGGCAGCGTCCGCATGTAGTTGGCCAGGACGAAGGTGCAGAACCCGGTCTGGAAGACCACGTGGATGAGGATGATCCCGATGAACTGGTCGTACAGCAGCCCGTTGTCGCTGATGAACCTCGGGATCGGCAGGAACAGGTAGAGCTTGTAGAGCGGGATGATGATCACCTGCGGCGGCAGGAGGTTGCCGGCCGTGAACAGCAGCAGGAAGAAGATGTTGAACCGCCACTTGAACAGCGTGACCCCGAAGGCGACCATCGACGCGAGCCACAGGGTCAGGATCACCCCTGGTATCACGATGATCATCGTGTTCGTGAAGTACAGGGGCAGGTCCATGAGGTTCCAGGCGTTGACGTAGTTGTCGAAGTTGAGGACGGCCGGCAGGGAGATGTAGCCGTTCGCGAAGGTGTCCTCGAACGGTCGGAACGAGGTGTAGACGGCCCAGGCCAGGGGGAACAGCCAGACGAGGGCCATCGTGAGGAGGAACGCGTGGAGGGCGAACCGTCGCCGGCGCGACCGGCGCGGCGACGTCCCGACCATCGTGGCGGCGGTCATTGACGGTCCTGGCGCATGGCGCGACTGAGGTAGAACAGGATCGGGACGAGCGAGATCACGAGCAGGACCACCGCGATCGCCGAGCCGAAGCCGACGAGGCTCGCCTCGCTGATGCTGTTGTTCGTGATCAGGGTCGACAGGAGTTCGAGACCGTTCTTCCCGCCGTTGATGATGTAGGCGAGGTCGAACGCCCGGAGCGACTCGATGACCGTGATGACGAGGATCACGACATTGATCGGGGCCATGA
This sequence comes from uncultured Chloroflexia bacterium, assembly GCA_963745405.1. Lineage (GTDB taxonomy): Bacteria > Chloroflexota > Limnocylindria > Limnocylindrales > CSP1-4 > C-114. Next base: position 2,186,938 of record CAVUWY010000002.1, read on the forward strand.
CCGGGAAGACGACCCGGAAGAACGTCTGCCGCTCGTTGGCGCCGTCGATGGCCGCCGCTTCCTTGAGCGCCGGGTCGACGCTCTTGAGGCCGGCGAGGTACAGGAGCATCACGTAACCGACCTGGCGCCAGCTCGCGGCGATGATCACGGCCCAGATGTTGAGGCTCGGGTCGCCCAGCCAGTTGATCTCGTCGCCGTTGGCCGTCCGCCCGAGTATCGAGTTGAGGAAGCCGTTATCCGGCGCGTATTGCAGCTGCCAGATGAATCCGATGAGCGCCAGCGACAGGACGACCGGGATATAGAACGCGGTCTGGTAGAAGCGGCTGCCGCGTATCTCGCGATCGAGGAGGACCGCGAAGAAGATGCCGATCGGGGTGGCCACGAGGAGGAAGAAGCCGAGCCACAAGAGGTTGTGGCTGACGGCCGGCCAGAAGAAGAGGTACGAGAAGAAGAGCGTCTGGTAGTTCTTGAGGCCGACGAAGTTGCTGGCGTTGAGCCCCTGGATGCCCCGCCAGTCGGTGAACGAGAGGAAGACCGAGGCGACCGTCGGCCCCCAGACGAGGGCCAGGTCGAGGAAGACGGGGATCCCGACCATGAGGCCGAGGAGGATCTTGTCCCGGCGGGTGAGGACGCTGAAGTGGCGCCGGGCCTTCCGGATAGGACGAGCCCCCGCTTCGCCCGGCACGAGGTCGGGTGAAGCGGGGGCCGCGTCTGCGCTCGTGGTGGCCACGACCGAAGGTTAGCCGATGACCGAAGTGGTCGGGACTAGCCCGTCGGCGGGAGCCCGTCCCAGAATGCCTGGATCTGTCCCTGGAGCTTGGCCAGATCCTGCTTCGGATCCTTGAGGTAGCTCAGCAGGAAGCCCTGCATCCCGTTGGGCCCGGCGAAGTCCGGCCGCGTGTCGCGGTCGAGGAACTGGGTGATCTTCTGGGCGTCGCTGACGACCTGGACCGCCTTGGTCTGGAGCGGGCTGTAGGCGCTGACGTCAGCGTCCTTGGCGACCGCCAGGTTCCCGACCGCAGACTTGAGGAACAGGCTCTGAGTCGAGCCCTTCGCCCAGAAGCTGAGGTAGGCCTTGGCGGCGTCGAGGTCGGCCGTCAGGTTCGGCGACTTCGAGCTGATCATGTAGCCGTCGATCGGCGCGTCGAGCGCCTTCTCGGCGTCGTACTGGTTGCCGAAGTACGGGTACGGGAAGAAGTCGAGGTCGGCGAGGTCGGCCGGGTTAGTGAATGCACCGCCGACGAACAGGCCGAGCAGGTACATCCCGGCCTTCTTCTGCTGCAGTGCAGCCGCCGCGTCGACCCACTTGCGGCCGGTGGCCGCGTCCTGGTGGTAGGGGAGGATCTCCGCCCACTTCTGGAAGACCGTGGTGACCTTCGGATCGGCCCACTTGGCCTTGCCCGCCATAAGGTCGACGTGGAATTGGTACCCGTTGAGGCGGAGATTGAGGATGTCGAACGTGCCCATGGCCGGCCAGCCCTCGACGTCCGCGAAGGCGAACGGGATGAGGCCGTCCTTCTGCATCTGGACGCAGAGGGCCTTGAGATCGTCCCACGTGGCCGGGATCGTGTACTTCTTGTCCGCGAAGACGCTCTTCCGATAGAAGATCGCCCACGGGTAGTAGTCGGTCGGGATGAGGTAGGTCTTGCCGTCGTCACCGGTCGACGCGGCCTTGAATCCGGCCGTGAAGTTCGAGTCGACCGCCGCCCAGACGTCGTCGATCGGGGTGGCCAGCCCCTGGGCCGCGAAGAAGCGCATCCGGTAGCCGGAGAACCAGGTGAAGGCGTCGTCCGGGGTGCCGCCCAGATATGTCGTGATCTGGTTCTGGAACGTGGTGTGATCGACCAGGTTGTACTTGATCGTGATGCCCGTTGCCGCCGTGAAGGCGGTGTTGACGGCGGTCATGCCGTCCTTCTCACCCTGCGTATCGGTGTGATAGCTGCCCAGGGTGAGTGAGCCGGTCGCCGCGGAGCCGGCCGCGGAGGCCGCCGCGGAGGCCGGAGCCTGCGAGGCGGGCGGGGCCGCCGATGCGGCGGGGGAGGGGGTGGCCGCAGTGCTGCAGGCCGCCAGTAGCGCCGGGACCGCCGCGATACCGGCGACGCCGGCCATGCCCTTGAGGACAGCCCGGCGGCTGACCGTTCTCGAACCCATGTCCGCCAGTGGCGAACCGGGCGTCTCGGGGAATGCCATCGAACGACTCCTCCTCAGAATCCGGTCCGTGCGAACATAATCCAACAGGACCGCACGGATTGTCATTCGCCTGATGATAGGTGTCAAGTGACTTTGGGCACATGCGTGCATTTCGGTGTCGAGATGTTCGAACACGTTGACTTTCGGGTCGTTGTCCGCCAATCTCAACAAGAGCAGAGCATAGGTCGGGATCACGCAGAGGGACGCGGGGTGGACCGTAGCAGGGGAGGGCCGGTGACGTGCTTGCACGGCAGCGCCAGGCCCTGATCGTCGAGCGAGTCCGGGAGGACGGCGCAGTCCGAGTCGCCGACCTCGTTCGGATGCTCGGCGTGTCCGATATGACGATCCGTCGCGATCTCGAGCTACTCCATGACCAGGGCCTCCTCGAGAAGGTCCACGGCGGGGCCACTGCGCTGCCTGGTAGCTCGGTCTTCGAGCCCGGGTTCGCCGCCAAGGCGACCCTCCAGAAGGACGAGAAGGACGCCATCGCCGCCGCCGCCGTCCTCCTCGTCGAGCCAGGCTCCGCCATCGGGGTGTCGGCCGGGACCACGACCTACGCCCTCGCCCGGGCCCTCGTGGAGGTGCCGGGCCTGACCGTGGTCACCAATTCCATCCCGGTCGCCGACGCCCTTCATGAGGCCGGCCGCGCGGACCAGACGATCATCCTGACCGGCGGCGTCCGAACCCCGTCCGATGCCCTCGTCGGGCCGTTCGCCGTCTCGGCCCTCCGCAACGTCCACCTCGACATCGTCTTCATGGGCGTGCACGGCATGGATCCCCGCTCCGGGTTCACCACCCCGAACCTGCTGGAGGCGGAGACGGACCGGGCCCTCATCGAGGCCGGCCGTCGGCTCGTGGTCGTCGCCGACAACACGAAGTGGGGCGTCATCGGGATCAGCTCGATCGCCCGCTTCGACGAGGCCGACGTGCTCATCACGGACTCGGCCATCGATCCCGAGGCGAAGACGATCCTCGGCGGTCAGGTCCGCGAGCTCGTCGTCGTCGAGCCCGCTCTCGATGGCGGTCACTTCCATGGAGCCTACTCGGGCGGCCCGTCGGCGGATCGCCGCGCCGCCGGCCGAGCGGCGGTCTCGGCGCGGAGCGCGACCGCCTCGCTGGGCGCCGAGTGAGCCCGTCCGCCACGGGGGTGCGGATCTTCGACGGACCACACCGACGCTACGACCCGCTGGCGGACGAATGGGTCCTCGTCTCGGCCGGCCGGACGCACCGGCCGTGGCTCGGTCGCGAGGAGCGACCGGCCAACGAGATCCTGCCGGCCTACGACCCGGAGTGCTACCTCTGCCCCGGCAACGTCCGGGCGAACGGCGAGGCGAACCCGGCCTACGAGTCGACATTCGTCTTCACCAACGACTTCAGCGCCCTCACGCCCGGACTCGCCGACCGACCGGGTGGCCGACGGGCTCCTCGTCGCCGAGGGCGAGAGCGGCATCTGCCGGGTGATCTGCTTCTCGCCGCGCCACGACCAGGGCTTGGCCCGGATGTCGCCCGAGGCGGTCCGCAGCGTCGTCGACGTGTGGGCTACCCAGACCGCCGAGCTCGGTGAGCGCTACCCGTGGGTCCAGGTGTTCGAGAACCGGGGCAAGTCGATGGGCGCGTCGAACCCCCACCCGCACGGCCAGATCTGGGCCGGCTCGGCCCTGCCCCGGCAGGCCACCCGCGAGGACGCCACCCAGCGCCGCCATCACGAGCTCGACGGGTCGGCTCCTCCTCCTCGACTACGCCGACCAGGAGGTCGGCGGCCAGCGGGTGGTCGAGATGGACGACGACTGGCTGGCCGTCGTCCCGTTCTGGGCGACGTGGCCGTTCGAGACGCTGGTCATCCCGCGCCGGCCGGTCGAGCGATTGCCCGATCTCGACGATGGGCAGCGTGACGCCCTGGCCAGGACCCTCATCCGGCTCCTCGGCCGCTACGACAACCTGTTCGACCAGCCGTTCCCGTACTCGATGGGCTGGCACCAGGCGCCCTTCCTCGTCCGGGCCGACGCGGCCACTGGCAGCTCCACGCCCACTTCCTACCGCCGCTCCTCCGCTCCACGGTCCGCAAGTTCATGGTCGGCTACGAGCTGCTCGCCGAGTCGCAGCGGGACCTTTCGCCCGAGGAGGCCGCCGAGCGGCTGCGGGCCGCCCAGCCGGTGCGTGGGCTGGCAGTCGACGAGGGCGCCGCCTCGTCCTGAACCCGCCCACGGTCGCGATCCGCGGCCGCACGCCTTGATCTCGGCCGATACCCACCCGCCCGGTGGTAGGTGTCACGCGATGCGGCGGCGCAGGTTCCTGGGCGGCGTTCAGCCACGTCCGCTGTGACCGCGGCCCGGTACGATGGGCCGAACGGCAGCGAGGAGTCCGTATGCGGATGTGGGGTGGTCGGTTCAGCGAGGCGAACGACCCGCGGGTGGCCGACTTCACTCGCTCGATCGAGCTCGATCGGGTCCTCGCCGACGACGACCTCGACGGCGTCGATGGCCCACGTCCGCGGTCTCGGCCGGGCGGGCATCCTCGACGAAGACGAGGTCGCGACGATCGTCGCCGGGCTCGAGGGCCTCCGCGCCGAGGTCGCGGCCGGGACGCTGGCCTGGGACGACATGCTCGAGGATGTCCACCTCAACCTCGAGGCGGCACTCGCCGATCGGATCGGTCCGCTCGGCGGCAAGCTCCACACGGGACGCTCCCGCAACGACCAGGTCGCGACCGACCTGCGGCTGTGGCTGCGGCGGACGATCGACCGCCTCGACGGGGCCGTCCGCGACCTCGAGGCGGCACTCGTCGGTCTCGCCGAGCGCGACGGCGACCGCGGTCCTGCCGGGGACGACCCACATCCAGCCGGCCCAGCCCGTCCTCCTCGCTCATCACCTCCTCGCCTACGTCGAGATGCTCGAGCGCGATCGCGGCCGGCTCGCCGACGCGCAGCGACGGGCGAACCTCAGCCCGCTCGGCTCGGGCGCGCTGGCCGGGGCGGGCTACCCGCTCGACCGCGAGGCGACGGCCCGCGAGCTCGGCTTCGACGGCGTCGACGGCCAACTCGCTCGACGCGGTGAGCGATCGCGACTTCGTCGTCGAGTTCCTGGCCGCGGCCGCCCTCGCGATGGTCCACCTGAGCCGGCTCGCCGAGGAGATCACCTGGTGGTCGAACCCGCGCTTCGGGTTCGTCCGCGTCGCCGACGCATTCTCGACCGGCAGCTCGATGATGCCGAACAAGAAGAACCCCGATCCGGCCGAGCTCGTCCGGGGCCGGACCGGCGCGGGTCGTCGGCGCCCTCGCCGGGACGCTGACGATGATCAAGGGCCTGCCGCTCGCCTACCAGCGCGACCTCCAGGAGGACAAGGTCGCCGCTGTTCGATGCCGCGGCGACGCTCGAGGCGTCGCTCGGGGTGATGGCCGGCCTCATCGACACGTTGACGATCGACGGCGAGCGGATGCGGGCGGCCGCCGGCGAGGGCTACACGACCGCGACGGCGGTCGCCGACCTGCTCGTCGCGGCGGGGGCTGCCGTTCCGGGTCGCCCACCACGTCGTCGGCTCGCTCGTCGCCCAGGCCGAGGAGGCGGGCCTCGGCCTCGACGCGGTCCCCGACGCGATGGTCGGGCTCGCCCTCGGCTCGGCCGGCGACGCGACGGCCGGTGAGCTCGCCGCCGACCCGGGAATCGGGGACGCGATCCGGGCCGCCGCCGAGCTCGATGCCGCCCTCGCCGCCTGCGATGTGGTCGGCGGGACGGCTCCGACCCGGGTCGCGGCGGCCCTCGCCGCGGCTCGATCCCGGCTCGACGGCGCGCGGGCCTGACCGATGCTCGCCCTCGACACCATCCGGCAGGCGCCCGAAGGCGCTCCTCCACGACCACCTCGACGGCGGGCTCCGACCGTCGACCATCGTCGACCTCGCCGCCGAGTACGGCTACGGCGGACTGCCGACGACCGACCCGGCGGAGCTGGCGGCCTGGATCCGCCGCGGCGCCGACCGCAAGTCGCTCGAGCTGTACCTCGAGACGTTCGCCCACACGATCGGGGTCATGCAGGAGCGCGACGCCGATCGTCCGGGTCGCCGCCGAGTGTGCCGAGGACCTCGCCGCCGACGGCGTCGTGTACGCCGAGGTCCGCTACGCCCCCGAGCTCTCGGTCGAGCGCGGACTGACCCTCGACGAGGTCGTCGAGGCGAACCTCGAGGGGTTCCGCCTCGGGATCGGAGCGGGCCGCCGAGGCCGGCCACCCGATCGTCATGAAGGTGCTGTCACGGCGATGCGCCAGTTCGCCCGCTCGCGGGAGATCGCCGAGCTCGCCGTCCGCTGGCGCGATGCCGGCGTGGTCGGCTTCGACGTCGCCGGGCCCGAGGCGGGCTATCGGCCGACGCAGTACCTCGACGCGTTCGACTACATCCGCCACGAGAACTTCCACCTGACGATCCACGCCGGCGAGAGCTTCGGGCTGCCGTCGATCCGCGAGGCGCTCCAGGACTGCGGCGCGGAGCGACTCGGGCACGGGGTCCGGATCGTCGACGACATCACCGTCGAGCCCGACGGGACGATCGCCCTCGGCCGGCTGGCGACCTTCGTCCGCGATCGGCGGATCCCGCTCGAGATGTGCCCCACCTCGAACGTCCACACGGGTGCCGCCGCGTCGGTCGCCGAGCACCCGATCGACCTCCTCCGCCGCCTCCGCTACCGGGTCACGGTGAACACCGACAACCGCCTCATGTCGGACGTGACCCTGTCGAGCGAGTTCGCGGCGCTCGACGAGGCCTTCGCCATCGGTCTCGGCGAGATGGAGTGGCTGACGATCAACGCCCTGAAGTCGGCCTTCGCGCCGTTCGACGAGCGGCTCCGGATCATCAACGAGGTGATCAAGCCGGGCTACGCCCGGGTCCGTGCCGGCGAGGCCCGCGTCGTCACGTCGGGCTGATGGGCGACGCGCCCGCTGACCAGCCCGGCGGCCCATTGGGCCGGCTCGAGTGGGGCCGGCCGGCCGAGCCGATCCCGCCACCGCGGGGGCTGTGGCGCGAGCCGGTCCGCGCGGCGATCGGTCTCGCCTGTCTGGGGATCCTCGTCGCGGTGACCCAGCCGATGGCGTCGGGTACCACGCCGTTCGACGGTCCGGTGAGCGCCAACGCCCTCAGCGGAGTCGGCGACGGGACGCTGCTCGTGTTCGTCGTGGTCGGCATGGCAGTGGTCGTGTTCAACCGGGCGGCCGCCGAGAGCGAGCACCTCGTCCCGAGCCTCGTGCCGCTCGTGCTGGGGATAGGCGCCCTCCTCGAATTCGGCCTGGTCGCCCAGGGCGTCCAGTTCGCCATCGCCGACTGGGCCGCGCGCGGCGGATCGGGCGCCCCGACGGCTGCCTTCTACGTCCTCGGTGCTGCCGTCGCGGTTATCGTCGTCGGCGGAGCGATCCTCACCTGGCGAGCGCGGCGGAGGGCTGCGGCCGCCAGGAAGTCCTGAGCCACCCGGGTGTCCTGAGCCGGCCCGGCCATGCCACTGCCAGGCGGGGGTCAGGCGGTCGCGGGCTCGTGGTCGACGACCGTCGTCGGCAGGCCGGCCAGGAGCGGCTCGGTCCACGTCCAGGCGGCGCCGTGGCGGGCCCCGACCGCACCGTGGCGAGCGGCCTCGGTCCGCAGCGGCAGGCCGAAGATCTCGATGAAGCCCACCGCGGCCGCGTGGTCGAACGCGTCGTCCGCGTCGTACGTCGCCAGCGTCTTCTCGTAGAGCGACAGCGGTGAGCGTCGCCCGGTGACGATCGCCTGGCCGTGGTCGAGGCGGACCCGGACATCGCCGGACACGACCCGCTGGGACGAGGCTACATAGCCGCGCAGGTCGCGATGGAGGGCGCTGAACCAAAGGCCGTCGTAGGTGAGGCGGGCGAGCTCGTCGGCGACGAGCCGGTCGAAGCGGAGGGTGTCCTTCGACAGGGTCATGCCCTCGAGCGCGCGGTGGCCGGCGTGGAGGATCGTCGCCGCCGGTGCCTCGTAGATCTCGCGGCTCTTGATGCCGACGAGGCGGTCCTCGACGTGGTCGATCCGGCCGACGCCGTGGGCCCCGCCGAGGACATGGAGCCGCTCGATGAGTTCGACCGCGGCGAGGCGCTCGCGGTCGATGGCGACCGGGATGCCGCCCTCGAACGCGATCGTCGATCTCGGCCGGGGCCGGCGCGGCCGACGGGGCGACGGTCCATTCGTAGGCGTCGTCGGGCGGGGTCGTCCACGGATCCTCGAGTACGCCGGTCTCGCAGGAGCGACCCCAGAGGTTGACGTCGATCGAGTACGGCGACGCCTTCGTGATGGGGATCTCGATCCCGCGCTCCTGGGCGTAGTCGATCTCCTGATCACGCGACAGGCCCATCCCGACCCGCATCGGGGCGACGACCTCGAGCCCCGGATCGAGGGCGTGGACGGCGACGTCGAAGCGGACCTGGTCGTTGCCCTTGCCGGTGCAGCCGTGGGCGACCGCGTCGGCGCCCTCGCGCTGGGCGACCTCGACGAGGAGCTGGGCGATGAGCGGCCGGGCGAGGGCCGTCGCCAGCGGGTAGACGCCCTGGTAGAGGGCGTTGGCCTGGAGATGGGGCCAGACGAAGTCCGTGGCGAAGCGGTCCCGGGCGTCGACGACGTACGCGCGCGAGGCGCCGGCCGACATGGCCCGACGCTCGACACCCTCGCGGAGCGAGCCGCCACCGACGTCGACTGTCAGCGTCACCACCTCGACGTCGTGTCGCTCGCGCAGCCAGGCCACGGCGACCGACGTGTCGAGCCCACCCGAGTAGGCGAGGACGACCTTGTTCATCGATGGACCTCCTGGGCGCGACGGGTCGCGTGAGTCGTGGCGGTTCGGGTCGTGCTGGTCGGTGCGCCGGCGCGGCGGCGTCCCGGTCGACCTGGTCGGGCGGCCGAGCGGCCCGGCTGGAGGGCCTCGAAGCGACCCTGCCAGCGGACCAGTCGAGCCTCGTCGGCGAACAGGACGAGGACGGTATTGTCGCCCGCCAGGGTGCCTTCCTGTTCGGTCAGGCTCGACTGGTCGATCGCCTGGGCGATCGAGCTCGCAGTGCCCGGGCTTCCCGTCAGGACGAGGATGAGGCCGCTTCGTCCCACCCGGACGGGGATGTCGGCGAGGAGCCGGCCGAGCAGCCGGTCGGTGGTGGGCCGGGCGGCGGCGAGGTCCTCGGCCGCGACGTAGGCGTGGCCCTCGACGCTTGCCACCTTCACCAGTCCGAGCTCGGCGATGTCGCGGCTCACCGTCGCCTGGGTCACCGGCATGCCCCGGTCGCGGAGCGCATCGGCCAGCTCGCGCTGGCTGCCGATCGTCCGCTCCGCGACGAGCTCGCGGATCGCCCGCAGGCGGCCCGCCCTCGAGGCGTCTCCGGCGGACAGCGGCGATGGGAGGATCGAGGTCGCCATCGGCCGCTCAGGCCGCGCCCGCCCGGGCCGTGCGGCGGGCCGAGATCCGGGTCCCGAACGTCGGGTCGGACAGCGCCCGTTCGAGGGCGTTCGGCTGGGCCGAATCGGCGATGACCGCCTCGGCCTCGTCCCAGCCGAGGGCGCCGAGGGCGGCCCGGACCTTGGGGACCATGCCGCCGGCGATGACGCCGGAGTCGATGAGCGCCTCGGCCTCGCCGGCGGTGAGGGAGTCGAGGCGAGTCCCGTCGGCGTCGCGGACCCCGTCGACGTCGGTGAGGAGGACGAGCTGGCGGGCACCGAGCCCGGCGGCGATGCCCGCCGCGACATCGTCGGCGTTGACGTTGCAGACGACCCCCTCCTCGTCGCGGGCGAGGGGAGCCACGACCGGCACCTGGTCGGCGACGAGGACCGCGTCGAGGAGGTCGCGCCGCAGGCCGACGACGTGGGCGACGAGCCCCATCCCCGGCACCCGCTCGGCGATGAGGAGGCCGCCGTCGACGCCGGACAGGCCGACCGCATCGACGCCGAGGTCGCGCAGGCCCGCGACAAGCTCGCTGTTGACGACGCCGCGGAGGACCGCCGCGGCGACCTCGAGCGACTGGGCGTCGGTCACCCGGAGGCCGCCCTCGAACCGGCTCGGGACGCCGAGCCGCTCCAGCCACTCGGTGATCCGCCGCCCCCCGCCGTGGACGAGGATGACCGGCCGCCGGCGCGACACGACGGCGACCTCGGCGAGCACCTGGGCCTGGTCGGCGATGGTCGACCCGCCGAGCTTGACGACGAGGATCTCGCTCATGTCGTGTACTCCGCGTTCTCCCGCACGTAAGCCTCGGTGAGGTCGCAGCCGAAGGCCTCGCCCGACCCGTCGCCGAGCCCCAGATCGAGGCGGATGAGGCACTCCGGCGCGTCCAGCGCGCTCCGCGTGGCGGCTCGGTCGAAGTCGAGGGGCCCGCCGGCCGTGCCGTCGAAGACGAGCCGGCCGGCGATCGAGACGCGGAGCCGCTCCGGGACGACGTCGGCGGCCCGGCCGCCGCGGGCTTCGGCATCGTCGCTCGTCAGTCCGGCCGCCACGAGGACCGCCGGGTCGGCGAGGCGGGCGTTGCCGGCCGCTCCGACGACCCGACCCCAGTTCGGGTCGCGGCCGTGGATCGCGGCCTTGACGAGAGAGCTCGAGACGACGGCTCGTGCCACGGCCCGCGCGTCCGCGTCGTCTCGAGCGCCGGTCACCGCGCAGGTGATGAGCGTCGTCGCGCCCTCGCCGTCGGCCGCCTGCTGGCGGGCAAGGTCGCGGGCTACCGCCTCGATCCCGCGGCCCAGCACCGTGGCGGCTTCGCCCTCCGCAGCGACCGGTGCGTTCCGGGCCGCCCCGCCGGCGAGGACGAAGACGGTGTCGTTCGTGCTCGTGTCGCCATCGACGGAGAGCTGGTCCCAGGTCCGGGCTGCTGCCGGCCCAAGGAGTCCGGCGAGCACCGCGGGATCCACCGCGGCATCGGTGAGGACGATCGCGAGCATGGTCGCCATCCGGGGGTGGATCATCCCGACTCCCTTGGCGATGCCGGAGACGCGGACGGGCACCGGCCGCCCATCGGAGCCGGGCAGCTCGATCGACGTCGTCGCCGCCTTCGCCCGCGAATCGGTCGTCCGAAGCGCCTCCGCGGCCGCCGCCAGACCATCGTCGGTCGCCGTCAGGCCCCCGTTCGCGAGGCTGATGATCCCGGGGAGGGCACGGTCGAGTGGCAGTCGGGTCCCGATGATCCCCGTCGACATCGCCAGGGTCCGGGCGACGGGGACACCGAGTGCGCCGGCGAGCGCCTCGACGACGAGGAGCTGGTCCTCGGTGCCGGCCGACCCGGTGGCGGCATTCGCGCAGCCGGACGTCGAGACGACGCCGGCCGCCCAGCCGTAGCTCCCGCCACCGTCCGGGGCCGTCGCCCGCAGGTTCGAGCGGCTCACGACGATCGGCGCCGCGGCGAACGCATTGGGGGTGAACACGGCGGCCGCGGCCGCGGCCTCCCGGCCGGCCGCCCCGGAGGCCGTCGCGACGATCGCGATGTCCGGCCGCCCCGACCGCTTGATCCCGGCGGTCGCGCCGCCGGCGACGAACCCGGCCGGAAGGGCCGCCCGCCGCTCGACCGGCGGCAGCGGGGTCGCCGGAAGGGGCAGCGCCACATCCGCGGCATCGGCGGCCGAGGGATCGTAGTGGCTCGTCGCGGTCGTCATGTTCGGCCCGACCTACGGCGCCAGCGGGAGCTGGTCGACGCCGGTCGTCTCGGGCAGTCCGACGACCACGTTGAAGGCCTGGATAGCCTGGCCTGCCGCGCCCTTGACGAGGTTGTCGACGACGCCGATGGCGAGGACCCGGCCGGTCCGCTCGTCCCACCGCACGTAAACGTGGGCCTCGTTGCTGCCGAGGACGTGGCCGGTCGCCGGTGGCTCCGCGACGACCCGGACGAACGGCTCGCCGGCGTAGGCGGCGGCGTACAGCGCGTCGAGGTCGGGCTGGCTCAGCGGGCGGGTCGGGCGGACGTGACAGGCGGCGAAGATGCCGCGGGTCATCGGCACGAGGTGGGGGAGGAAGTCGACCCCGCGAGCTCCGGGGTTGGCCTCGGTCGGCTGGCTGCCGGCGACGGCCGCGGCGGCCAGCTCCTGCTCGATCTCCGCGGTGTGGCGGTGGCCGGCCACGCCGTAGGCGCGGACGCTCTCGTTCACCTCGGCGAACGCCAGGTCCGGGCGCGGCTCACGACCAGCCCCGGAGACGCCGGTCTTGGCGTCCACGACGAGGTCGCCGATGAGGCCGGCCCGGGCGAGCGGGGCGAGGGCGAGGGCCGTCGCGGTCGGGAAGCAGCCGGGGGCCCCGACGATCGCGATCGGCGCGTCGGCCAGGCGGCGAAGCTCGTCGCGATGGAGCTCGGGCAGGCCGTACACGGCCTCCGCCAGGAGGTCCGGGGCGGGATGCTCGAAGCCGTACCAGCGGGGGTAGTCGGCCGGGTCGCGGAGACGGAAGTCCGGACCGAGGTCGACGATGAGCGTTCCATCGGCGGCGATCTCGGGGACACGCTGCGCGGCGACGCCGTGGGGCAGGGCCAGGAACAGGGCGTCCGCCTCCGGTGTCGCCGCGTCGACGCTGAGGCCGGTCGTCCCGAGGTGCGGATGGATCGACTCGATGGCGACGTCGTCGCGGTCGCGCCCGACGAGCCCGACGATCTCGACGCCGGGGTGCCGGGTAAGGAGCCGGACGAGCTCGCCGCCGACGTAGCCGGTCGCCCCGACGATCGCGACGCGGATCGGCCGTCCGTCACGGTGGCGGCGATCCGGGCGCGTGCCCGCCACCGTCTCGACGCGCGCGCTCACCGGCGCACGGGGTCGCTCTCGGGCGACCGCATCGAGGGCGGCTGAGGGGCGAATGGCAGGAGCATCCGGAGCACCGTCATCGGATGCATGACTATACAAGAGGGCGCATCGTCATGCAACGCGGAGTTCGCCCGGTGCGAGTGCCCGGCCGGCGCGTCCGCGCGGGCGAGGTGCCCGTCCCTCCGGCGCGTCAGCCCCGGATCGGGTCGGGTCTCTGGTAGGGGCCGGTGGCGATCACCTCACCCTCGACCTCGAAGGGCCGAGTACCTGTATTCCGGATCCGGTAGCGATGGTGGATTGTGGTGTCGCCGGCCGCCAGCATCGAGCTGATCGGGCAGTACTTGATCGCCGAGAGCTCGATGCAGCGGCGGATGGCAGCCTCGGTCACGGCCGGGCCCTCGATGTCGTGGACGATCTCGATCGTCGTGAACACCCGCGGATATTCATCGCGCTGTTCGGCCCTGACGTGGATCGCATAGGCGGCGACGTCCTGGCGTTTCTTGAGGGCGATCGAGGCGACGTCCATCGCCGTGCAGGCACCGAGCGCGGCCGCGATGGTCTCCGTCGGCCCCGGCGCCGTGTCGTCCGTCCGGTCGTCGAACGTGATGGTGTGGCCGCTGCCCGTCGTCGCGATGAACCGCATGCCGCCCTCGTGTCGGATCTCGGCGGTCTTCACGTTCACGATCGACTCCTCCCGGCTGGTCAGGCGGTGGCGGCCTCGACGGCCTCGGGCGCGATGAGGAACTGCTCCTCGTAGAGGCGAGAGTAGAGCCCGCCTCGGTCGAGGAGCTGGGCGTGGGTGCCACGTTCGACGATCCGGCCCCGCTCGTAGACGAGGATCTGGTCGGCGCGGAGGATCGTCGAGAGGCGGTGGGCGATGGCCACCGTGGTGCGGCCTTCCATGAGCCGCTCGAGGGCTGCCTGGATGAGCCGCTCGCTCACGGTGTCGAGGGCGGACGTCGCTTCGTCGAGGATGAGGATACGAGGGTCCTTGAGGAGGACCCGGGCGATGGCGACCCGCTGCTTCTCGCCGCCGGAAAGCTTGTAACCGCGCTCCCCGACTATCGTGTCATAGCCCTCTGGCAGCTCGACGATCCGATCGTGGATCGCGGCCGCCCGGGTCGCTCGCTCGAGCTCCTCCTGGGTCGCATCCGGCCGGGCGTAGCGAAGGTTGTCCCGCACGCTCGAGTGGAAGAGGTACGTCTCCTGGGTCACGAAGCCGATCACCTCGCCGAGCGAGGCGAGGGCGATCTGGCGGACGTCGATCCCGTCGATGAGTATCGCGCCATCATCGACGTCGTACAGGCGGGGAATGAGGTAGGTCGTCGTCGTCTTGCCGGCGCCCGACGGCCCGACAAGGGCAACGAGCTGTCCGGGCGCGACGTCGAAGTCGATGCCCTCGAGTCCGAACGTCGGGAGGCTTTCGGCCGGCAGGACGGGCGATCCGGGGACGCTCCGCAGCACGGGTGTCCCGAGCTCGCCCTGCTGCTCCGCACCGATGTCGCCGCCGCCTTCGAGCACTGCGTCGGCGATGCTCCCCGCCGCGGCGAGTCCGCCGGCATCGGCAAGTTCGCCGGCGACGGCGATGCTCCCGCCATCGATGAGGGCCTCCGGGTCGGCACCGATCTCGGTCCCGTCCGCGCCTTCGGCGGCGTCGCCCGACTCTTCCTCGGTCGCGAGCGGCCTGGCCGCGGCCGGGTAGTGGAAGGTCGCGCCGCGGAAGGTGACCCGGCCTCCCATCGTCTGGGGGTCGAGATGGACGGCATCGGGCGCGTCGACGATCTCGGGCTCCATCTCGAGGTACTCGAAGATGCGGTCGAACAGGGCGAGCGAGCCCTGGATCTCGACCTGGATGTTGAGGAGCTGGCCGAGGGGGAAGAAGAGCCGGCTCTGGAGGGTCGTGAAGGCGACGATCGTCCCCGCCGTCGGCGCGTCCGGCGCACCGTTGGCCGCAAGTGTCGCGGCCAGCCAGTACACGAACGCCGGCATGATGCTGAAGATCGTCCCGATGATCATGAAGAACCAGCGGCCGACCATCGCCTGGCGGATCTCGAGGCCGGCCAGGGTCCGGTTCAGGCCACGGAACCGCGCCACCGCCTGGTCCTGCTGGCCGAACGTCTTGGCGAGGAGGACGCCGCTGACGCTCAGCGTCTCCTCGGTCAGGGCAGAGATGTCGGCGAGCGACTTCTGGGTCTCGGAACTGACCGCGCGCCGGACCTTGCCGACCCGATACGTGAGGTACATGAAGAACGGCAGGAGTCCGAGCGACAGGAGGCTGAGCCGCCAGTCGAGCAGGAACATCGCGATGATCGTCGAGATGGCGATGGCGAGGTTGCTGGTGACCGAGGCGGCGGTATCGGTGACGACCGACTGGACGCCGCCGACGTCGTTGGCCAGGCGGCTCTGGATCTCACCGGTCCGCGTCTCGGTGAAGAACCGCAGCGGCATCCGCTGGAGATGGGTGTACAGCGCCGCCCGGAGGTCCTGCATGACGCTCTGGCCGATGATGTTGTTGAGGTACGTCTGGCCGACGCCGATGAGGCCCGACACGACCGGGATGAGGATCATCAGCCCGACGTACAGGTTCAGCTTGGAATAGTCCTGCCCGACGATGACCTCGTCGATGAGCCGTTCGAGGAGGAACGGGTTGACGAGGCCGAGCAGGCTCGTCGCGATGATCGCCACGAGGACGATGCCGACCTGGAGCTTGTACGGCCCGAAGAAGCCGGCGATGCGTCGCAGCGTGCGGGCTCGTCGCTCGCGTGGTACCGGGGTGAAGTCGACGCCGGCACCGCCGCTCCATCGACCACCGCCTCGTCCCCCGCGCGGGCCGCCGAAGGCGCGCCCGGCGCCCGACGCCGCCCCGCCCGTGGCCTGGCGCGTCGATCCTCTCGGGAAGCTCATGCCTCCCCGGTTCCGTCGGTCATCGCCTCGACGCTACCACGATGTCCGGGTGAGCGCCGGTGGAGGTACTCGTCGGTGGGCGGCCCGCGGCGGGTGACCCGGTTTACCCCGCGGAAACGAGCGGCCTCCTGGGCGATGCCCGTGGATGCATCGGCGGGTGGTGGCCCGGTGCACCCTGCGCAGACGAGGGTCTCCTGGGCGATGCACGTGGATGCATCGGCGGCGGGAGCATCACGGCCGATCGCTCGGACGAGCAGGGCACTCTGGTCACCGGTCCCAGGGAACTCGCCAGGAGGGATCCGGAGGCGGGTCATCGCTCGACAGCCCGCCCAGGACGGCGACCAGGGTCGCGAACCTGGACCAGCGCATGGCGGACATCCGGCCGTTCTCCAGCCGCGAGATCACCGACTGGTGCAGTCCGCTCCTGTCCGCAAGATCGCGTTGGCTCAGCCGCAACTGTTCGCGGCGGCTTCGGACGAGTCGACCGATGGCTTCGGCGCCACGTACGTGGAGTCGGTCACGCCGGTCGAGCTTGAAGGTTTCCCACGACATGACCCGAGCATGCCCGAACGCGGTTCACCAGCGGTTGTGCCTCAGCCCTGCACGGCCGACCGCCCGAGCGCCCCGGCGCGATGCATCCACGTGCATCGCGGAAAGACCCCTGTGCCCGGGCCGCGACACCCCATGCGGCTTGGGCCTGCGGACGGCGGTCGCTCCTGCGGACGGCGGTCGTTCCTGACGGACCGACGAGGCCGACTACGCGGACGAGCCACCCGCCGCCGACGACGACGACGAGGCCGACGAGGCGGCGTCCGCGCCGGTCAGGCCCTGGGCTTCGAGCCAGCGCTCGGCGTCGATGGCGGCCTTGCAACCGTCGCCGGCAGCGGTGACGGCCTGACGGTAGCGGTGGTCGTGGACGTCGCCGGCGATGAAGACGCCTTCGATCTGCGAGCCGGTCTCGTCGTGGACGACGAGATAGCCCTTGGCATCGACCTCGAGCCAGTCGCGGAACGCCTCGGTGTTCGGTCGATGGCCGATGGCGATGAAGAGCCCTTCGGCGATCATCTCGCGCGCCTCGCCCGTGGCCGTGTCGCGGAGGCGGAGCCCGGTCACGTGGGCATCGCCGAGCACCTCCTCGACGGCGGTGTTGTAGTGGATGTCGATCTTCGGGTGCTCGACGGCCCGGTCGACCATGATCCGGCTGCCGCGGAACTGGTCGCGACGGTGGAGCAGGTGGACCTTGCTGGCGAAGCGGGTCAGGTAGGTCGCCTCCTCGAGGGCCGTGTCGCCTCCGCCGACGACGGCGATCTCCATGTCCCGGAAGAAGAACCCGTCGCACGTCGCGCAGGCGCTGACGCCGCGGCCGCGGAGGCGTTCCTCGCTCTCGAGCCCGAGCCACATGGCCGACGCCCCGGTCGCCACGATGACGGCCTGGGCCCGGTACTCGACCCCGCGAGCCCAGACGCGGAACGGGCGGCTGCCGAGATCGACCCGGTCGATGTCGACGTCGACGAGCCGGGCGCCGAACCGCTCGGCCTGGGCGCGCATGGCGCCCATGAGGTCGGGGCCCTGGATGCCGTCAGGGAAGCCCGGGTAGTTCTCGACGTCGCTCGTGAGCATGAGCTGGCCGCCGGCGGCCGAGCCGGCGAGGACGGTCGGCTCGAGGTCCGCCCGGGCTGCGTATATCGCCGCCGTCAGGCCGGCCGGGCCCGAACCGATGATGAGGAGGGTCGTCTCGCGCGGCCCGCCGGTCTCGACGACGGCCGCCGATCCGCCATCTGCGGTCGGCTCGTCGGAGAGGATGGCGAGCGGTGCGCTCGAGAAGGACAGGCCCGCCGGACCACCCGTCGTCAGTGGCGTAGCCACGGCCGCGGCGCCGTTGGCGCCACCGGATCCGCCGGTCGCGTCGCCGAAATCGATGCTGAGGCTCGGGAACCGGTTCGTCGGCCCGTCGGTCCTGGTGTCGTCGGTCATTCGGGCTGGGTCCCCTGCCGTGGGCGTGCGAGTCGGGCCGCCCGATCGGACGATCGTAGCACGAACGACATACTCCCAGGGAGTATCCCCGTGCCTCCGGAGGCGCCGGCCGACCGGTCGGGCGAGAGGGTGGGCCTCACAGGTCGCGGATCTGCGGGATGACCTCGCGGCCGATCAGCTCGAGCCGGGACACGTCGTGGATGTCGGCGATGCTGACGATCAGTTGCTGGACGCCGACGTCGGACAGCTCTCCGACGAGGTCGACGACGCCTGCCGGGGTCACCGTTCCGCGGCCGCCGGCAGATGAGATGTCGATGTCCTGGAGGGTCGAGCGCTCGATGTCGTCGAAGGGCCGTCCGAGCGTCTCACAGTGAGTCCGCAACACCTCGAACTTGTGGTGGAGCGCGGTCGGTCCACCGAAGACGTTCGTCGCATCGGCGTACTGGGCCACGAGCCGGAGCGTCTTCCGCTCGCCGCCACCCCCGACCATGATCGGTGGGTGGGGGCGGGAGAGCGCCTGGGGGCTGTTGAGGAGGCGGGTCGCCTCGACGTGACGGCCGTGGAACGGGGCCTCCGTGCCTCGCTCGCCGTCCCACATGTCGAGGACGTAGCGGAGGGTGTCCTCGAGCATCTCGAACCGCTCGCCGAGGGGCGGAAAGGGGAAACCGAGGCCGCGCGACTCCGACTCGTTCCAGGCCGCGCCGATACCGAGCCAGGCCCGGCCGCCGGACAGGACGTCGAGCGTCGTCGTCGCCTTCGCCCACATCGCCGCCTGGCGGTAATGGATCCCGCCGACCATCAGTCCGAGGCGGGCCCGGCTCGTCTCGGCCGCGATGAAGCCGAGGGTCGTCAGGCCCTCGAGCATCGGGTCGGTCTCCGGCCCGACGCCCCGGATCTGGAAGAAGTGATCCATGACCCAGATCGAGTCGAAGCCGACGTCGTCGGCCGTCCGGACGATCCGCCGCAGGGTGGGACCGATCTCGGCCGCTCCGCCGGGCCAGGTGAAGGAGTCGATCTGGACGCCGAGCCGCATGCTGGTCGCTCCTGTGGGACTGAAGGAACGGGGTCGCCGGGAGAGTACATCGGCCCGCGTTCCGGCTCCGATGCGGGTCGCGCGGCCCTCGTCCGCGACGCCGCCGAGGCGAGAGCGCGGAGTGGCGGCTCCTGCGGCACGGCGGCTGCCATCTGCGCGCCGGTGGATCATTACGCGGTCCCCGCGTGCCCCGAGACGGTTTCGTCCCTCGTGGGACGACCTGTGGCGCGGTCGATTCGCCCGCCTAACGCCCGCCCGTGAGACAGATGGCAGCGGTCGGGGCCGATCGAAGCCAAGTGATCACCCGCGAGACGAATGGCAACCGATCGGGGCCTCGAGCCGACGGGGGCCGATCGCCA
Organism: uncultured Chloroflexia bacterium; assembly: GCA_963745405.1. Lineage (GTDB taxonomy): Bacteria > Chloroflexota > Limnocylindria > Limnocylindrales > CSP1-4 > C-114. The sequence continues at coordinate 2,206,136 of CAVUWY010000002.1, forward strand.
CCTTGCGCCGGCCTTTCGCGCCGGGCCGCTCGCCGGGTCGCGCCGGCCCGTCAGCGGAAGAGGTCGAACTCGGCGGGCATGAGGATGTCGCGGCCGGTGCCGTCGCCGATGGGCGGATGGGCGCCGCGGACGAGGGCCGCCGGGCGCCCGGCCGACTTGCCGAGGACGAGCTCGGCGGCCGAGGCGAGCTCGTCGGCCACCGCCCGGACGGTGGAGCGCATCGGCCGGCCGTCGCGGTCGGGTGAGCCGCGGAGGTCGTCGAGCGGCTCGAGCCCTGCCGCGCCGATGGCCACGTCGACGATGCCGTTCCGCCACGGCCGCCCGAACGAATCGGAGATGACGACTGGGACCGCGACCCCGAAGCGAGCCACGACGGCCGCCCGGATCTGCGCTGCCGAGGCGTCGGGGTCGACCGGCAGGAGGAGGACGATCGAGCCTGAGCGGGGCCCGACGTTCGAAGCATCGATACCGCCGTTGGCGCAGACGAACCCGTGGCGCGTCTCCGTGATGATCACCCCGTTCGCCATCCGGACCACCCGTTTCGCCTCGCGGAGGACGACCTCGACCTGCCGCGCGTCCTTGTCGAACCGCGAAGCGAACTCGATCGCCTCGGGCCTCGGCGTCACCGTCGTCAGGTCGACGACCGCGCCTTCTGCCTTCGACACGACTTTCTGGGTGACGACGAGGACGTCGTCCGGTCGGAGCGGGAGGACCTCGCGGGTCCGCTCGACAGCCGCGCAGAGGAGCGCCGGCAGGTCGTCGCCGGCGACGACCTCGGGGACGCCGTCCAGCGCGACGATCTGGATCCGACCCTCGGCGGTCGCCACGGATCAGGCCGCGCCGACGAGCTCGGGGACGAGGCGCTCGACGAGGAGGAGGTCCTCGGGCGTGTCGACGTCGAGCGAGAGCGGGCCGTCGGTCAGCTCGACGAGCCGGGCACCGCTCGCCCGCGCGTTCGAGGCATGGGCCGCCCGGCTGTCGCCTCCGAAGCAGAACTCGATCGCATCGGGCGGGGCAAGGAGAAGCGCGTTCGTCCCCCGACCGTGGCGGTCCGGAACGATGACGACGAGCGGCGCGTCACCGTCGGTGCGAGCCGCGAGCAGCGGCTCGACGATCGTGGCGATCTCCTCCGGGGAGATGAGCGGCAGGTCGATCGGCAGGACGAGGATCGCCTCGGCTCCACCGGCGACCGCCTCGTCGCGGGCCTGCTCGAGTCCGCTTATGAGGCCGCCGCCGCGCTGGCGGATCGGCCGTGCGCCGCCGGTGAGGGCGATCGCGCGGACCTCGTCATCGGGCGTGACGACGAGGGTCTCGTCGATGGCCGGCGCTGCGGTCGTCGCCTCGAGCGTCCGTCGGAGCAGTCGGACCGCCAGCTCGTGCCGCTCCTCGGCGTCGAGCGACTCCCCGAGCCGCGACTTGGCCGAATCGAGCGATCCGACGGGCACGATCGCGACGAGCCGGGGGCGAGGCGCCGGGGCGGGTCGACCGCCGGTGTGCTGCTCCATCTCCCGATCGTACGCGACGTGTCAGTCGCGGATGGAGCGGGCGAAGGAGAGGACCTCCCGTGCCAGCCGGGTCCGGGCGGCATCGTCGACCATGAGCGTGTCCGTCACGAGCGTCCGGAGACCGAGGGCCTGGACCTCCGGGGCGAGCGCCGCGTCGACGTCATCGAGGACGAAGCCGGTCGCGACCGGGGCGATGAGGCGGGCGACCCCGAGCGCGGTCGGCTCATGGCCGAGGCTCGCCAGCATCCGATCGGCCGGGCCCTTGATCGCCCGTCCGCCGACGATCGGGCTGACCGCGACGATCGGCGTGCCGGCTCGCCGGGCCGTGGCGAGAAGGTTGCGCACGTCGCGGACCTCGAGGATCGGGGCGATCGAGACGAGCGGGTTCGACGGCGCGACGACGATCACCTGGGCGAAGCCGATCTCGGCCCGGAACCGGGCGGGTGCCTCGGCCCGCTCGATCCCGTCGAAGCGGACCTCGAGCACGGCCGGCTCCTGGTGGCGGTGGACGAAGTACTCCTGGAACTCGAGCCAGCCGTCGTCGGTCCGGATCATCGTCCGGACCGGCTCGTCGGTCATCGGCAGGACAAGGGCCTGGACGCCGAGCGACCGGGAGAGGCCGGTCGTCACGTCGCTCAGCCGCCCGCCCGCTCGCAGCCGGGCCGTCCGGGCGATGTGGGTCGCGAGGTCGCGGTCGCCGAGGCGGAACCACGTCTCCTCGCCGAGCCGGCCGAGCTGCCCGGCCGCCGCGTACGTCTCGTCGCGGATGCCCCAGCCGTTCACCGGATCCTCGATGCCGGCGAGGGTGTACATGACCGAGTCGAGGTCCGGCGAGACATGGAGTCCGTGCCGCTCGGTGTCGTCGCCGGTGTTGACGACGACCGTCAGTTCGGAGCCGACCGCGGCCTGCAGGCCGAAGGCGAGGCGCGCTCCGCCGACGCCGCCGGCGAGCTCGAGGACGCGCACGGGTCAGGCGCCGACGCCGACCGTCGGGGACGCCTCGATGGCCGCCCGCACCTCGCCGATGCGATCGATCGTCTCGCGGTCGTATGGCGCCGGGAGGCGGGCGATGACGTGGCGGAAGCCGAGCTCGATGTACGGCCGGAGCGTCGCTGCGATCTCGTCCGGCGGCCCGACGAGCGGGGGGATGTCGAAGTCCTGCTCCATCCCGTTGTGGCGACGGAGCTCGGCGAGACGCTCGACCGCCGAGTCGCGCGTCGCCCGGATGACCATCGGGAAGCTGACCGTCCGCTCGATGCTCGCCTCGTCCCGGCCGACGGCCGTGCAGTGCTCGCGAAGGACGGCGTCGTTGTCGCGGACCGCCTCGACCGTGCCGCTGGTGTTCCAGGCGTCCGCCCGGAGGGCGACGGTCCGCAACGTCTTCTTGCGGCCGGAGCCGCCGATGAGGATCGGCAGGTGCGCCTGGACCGGTCGCGGCAGGCAGAGGGCGTCGTGGACCACGTAGAAGCGCCCGATGTGGGTGACTCGGTCGCCGTCGAGCAGCCGGCGGAGGATCGAGACGGACTCGTCGAGCCGGTCGAGCCGCTCGCCGACGCTCGCCCCGAACGGCAGGCCGAAGGCGTCGTGCTCCCGCTCGAACCAGGCGCCGCCGATGCCGAGGATCGAGCGGCCGCCGCTGATCGCGTCGAGGGTCGTGGCGAGCTTGGCGGTGAGGCCGGGCTCGCGGAACGTGTTGGCCCCGACCATGAGGCCGACCCTGACCCGCGAGGTCAGCGCGGCGACCCCGGCCAGGGCGAGCCAGCCCTCGAAGATCGGCTGCTCCCACGGACCCTGGATGGCGAGGAGGTGGTCCCACGTCCAGACGTCGTCCCAGCCGGCGGCCTCGGCCGCCACCGCGGCGTCGCGGAAGCCGGCCCAGTCGGACGCCTGGCTCCAGAGCTGGGCGCCGAAGCGGATCGGCTCGCTCACGAGCGGAGCTTCGGTAGCACGTCGCGGCCGAAGACCTCGATCCATTCGGCCTGGTTGCGACCGACGTTGTGGAGGTAGACCTGGTCGAAGCCGAGGTCGAGGAAGCGCTGGATCTCGGCCCGGTGCTTCTCGGGGTCGGACGAGATGAGCATCCGGCCCTGGAAGTCCTCGGGCCGGACGAGCTTGGCCATCTGGGCCAGGTCGTGGGGGCTCCTGATGTCCTGTTTGGGGAACTTCATCCCGCCGTTCGGCCACTCGACCATCGCGTTGCGCAGCGCCTCCTCATCGGTGGGCGCCCACGACAGGTGGAGCTGGAGGATGTAGCGGAACTTCGTCGGGTCGTTGCCCGCCTCGATGCAGCCCTCCCGGCACTTGGCGAAGATCGCCTCGATCTTCTCCTCCGGGGCGCCGACCGTGATGAGCCCGTCGGCGAGCGCCCCGGTCTTCTTGGCCGTGATGGGGCCGGCCGTCGCGATGAGGATCGGCGGCGGCTCGTCGGGCAGCGTCCAGAGGCGGGTCGTCTCGAGCTTGAAGTAGCGGCCGTCGTGCTTGACGTCCTTGTCCCGCGAGCGGAACAGCTTGCGGATGATCTCGATCGCCTCGAACATCCGGGCGATCCGTTCAGGCGTCTCGGGCCAGTAGCCGCCGATGATGTGCTCGTTGAGGGCCTCACCGGAGCCGAGACCGAGCCAGTGGCGGCCCGGGTACATCGCGGCCAGGGTGGCCGACGCCTGGGCCACGATGGCCGGGTGCATCCGGAAGCTCGGGCAGGTGACGCCGGGCCCGATGTCGCCGGTCGTCCGGGCCCCGATGGCGGTCATGACGTTCCACACGAAGGCGGCCTGGCCCTGCTGGGGGACCCACGGCTGGAAGTGGTCGGCGGCCATGACGCCGGAGAAGCCGTGCTGCTCGGCCAGGGCGCTGTAGTCCGTGACCTCGATCGGCCCGAATTGCTCGAGCATCGCCGCGTAGCCGATCCGTGCCTGGCCCATGGCGACTACTCCTCGAACTCTTCGTGGATGCGCTCCGGGTGAACGTGGAACGAGATCCGCCGCTCGCCGCGGAAGCGGGCGATGGAGGTCGCCGCGACCTCCGGCGTCTCGTAGGCGCGGGCCATCGCCGCGATGTCGGACTGGGCCGTCGCCTGGTCCTCGATCGGCTCGACGAGGCCGTTGAGGCCGACCCAGTCGTATCCCTCGGCGACCGTGAGGCTGATCCGCGGATCGCGCTGCAGGTCCGTCGGCCAGCGTCGCCCGACGGCACTGTTGATCACGATGGTCTCGCCCTCGAGCCGGTACCAGATCCGGGCCTGGTGGGGAGCGCCGTCGCGGCCGACCGTCGCGATCGTCGCGTACAGGCCGGGCATGCGGATGAAGCGGAGGCCGTCGGTCGAAAAGGTCGCCGGCGCGGCCGTGGCCGGGGCGGAGTCGGGCATGGCCCGATGGTACGCGAGCGCCCGCGAGGACGCCGCCGGCGAAGGCGCCGCCGCTGGCCGGGCCGGCCCGGCCCGAGTTCAGTGGCTGGCCTGGATGCTCCTGCGGCGCGGATCTGCAGGAACGAGCCGCCGTCGCTCGCGCGGACCGCGGCGCTGGTCCTTGTCCGTCTCGGGGCCGGCGGGCTTCGTCCAACCGGCCGGCATGAGCGTCTCGATCGGGCGGGGGAGGGCGGGCTCGCCGGCCGGCCGGCCGAGGAGGTAACCCTGCCCGAACTGGACGCCGAGCGAATGGAGCATCGCCAGCTCGCGACGGGTCTCGATGCCCTCGGCGACGAGCTGGGCGCCGATGCGCCGGCCGAACGACACGAACGCCTCGACGAGGGCCTGCTTCGCGTCGCCCTTCTTGTCGCCGATGCCGTGGACGATCTCGCGGTCGATCTTGATGATCGATGGCCGGAGCGCGGCGATGAGGGTGAAGCTCGCATACCCGGCACCGGCGTCGTCGACCGCGAAGCCGAACTTGAGGCGGCGTAGCGCCTTCACCTGGCGGGTCAGCGGGGTGACGTCGGAGACCGACTGCTGCTCGGTGCACTCGAGGGTGATCTGCCGGTTGCCGAGTCCCCGGGTCGCGACCATCGCCGCGAACGACTGGGCGGTGAAGCTCGGGCTGAGAAGGCTCGACGGGGTGAAGTTGATGGCGTAGCGATGGGCCGGCCGGTCGTGGGCCCGGGCATCATCCTCGAGGTTGCCGATCCGATCGAGGACCCGGCCGACGATGAACGTGTCGAGCTCGACGCTGCGGCCGGTGCTGATGGCCGCCTCGACCATCGTGCTGATCGACGTCTGGAGGGTCGGCATCTCCGGGCGGAAGAGGCACTCGTACTCGTGGACCTCGCCGCTGGCCAGCTCGACGATGGGCTGGAAGGCGACCCGGTGGCTCAACCGGAAGAACAGGTCGAGCATCTTCGTCTGGGCGACGGCGACCGATTGGCCCATCCCGATCCGGTCGGCGATGCCCGACTGCTGGACGGCCGAGGCGAGAGCGACGAGGTAGCGGTCCGCCTCCGGGATCGAGGAGTCGACGTGGACGAGGCCGTATTCCGGGGAGTGGCTCCTCCGGGCGGTCTCGGCGGCACGGGTCTCGGTCAGCTCGTCGGCCGGCGCGATGAGGCAGGTCCCCGACTCCAGCTCGAGCAGGCGCCCGTCGATCATCTCGCGGGCGAGCATGTTCACGAAGCGGATGTCGCGTGACCAGAGGAGCAATTCCTCGGCGCGCCGAGGTGCGGTGAAGAAGCGCATAGGTCCCCGGATCGGTCAGCTGAGGGCGACATGATGCGCCATCCGTCGTCGGCGTGGCGTACCACCGTCGGTACCGCCCGGGGAGGACTTTGGTACTACCGGGCCGTGTGCGGCGGCTCGGGGTCGGCCGCGGCACGGGATGACGCCGCCTGCACGGATGCCGCGATGGTGAGATGGTTGCACCGTCAACGGTCGCGAGACGCCTCCGACGCCACGTCCGACCTTCGCAGCGAGAAGGGAGCCCACGATGAGCGGTTGGGATCGCGAAGCGTATGAGAAGTCGATGCTCGACGACCTGCGGGCCCACGCCGGCGTCGCGTCGCAGGGGCCGCTGGCCGGTCAGTCGCTGCTCGTCATGGCCTCGACCGGCGCCGTATCGGGCCTGCCGCGACGAGCTTTTCTCACCTGGTCGCGCGACGGCGGCGACTACATCGTGGCCGCCACCGCGAACGGCGCACCGAAGGACCCGGCCTGGGTCGCCAACGTACGCCGAACGCCGCTCGTGTCGGTCGAGGCGGAGGGCCGGGTCGTCGGTGCCACGGCGACCATCGTCGCCGATGGCCCCGAACGCGACCGCCTCTGGGCGGCGCACGTCGCGCTGCTGCCGAACTTCGCCCGGTACCCGGAGCAGACCGGGCGGGTCATCCCGATGGTGCGCCTCACGCCGGCCTGACGGCCGCGGCGCAGCGCCCGCGCATCCTCGAACACGCGATCAGGCGAGCCGTTCGCCGGCGCGGATCGGGATGTCGAGGCGGTTCTCCGCTGGGGCGAGCGGACAGGCCCACTGTGGATCGAACGCGCAGGACGGCTGGTAGGCGAAGTTGAAGTCGCAGATGACGGTCCTTCGGCCGGGGTCGCCGCCGAGGTCGGCGCTCTTCGCGGCGTCGATGAGGTAGCGGCCGGCGCCGTATGTCTCCGTCCCGTTCGTCGCGTCGCGGAACGGCAGGAAGAGGCCGCCGACGTAGCCGGCCATCCAGAAGAGCGACAGGCTTCGGGCGCCGTCGGGGAACGGCAGCGCGACCGAGCCGATCCGGCGGAACGACAGGACGTCGGCCCCGCTGTTCGGCAGCTCGAGCGACAGCCCGAGACCGCCGCCGCTCGGGGCCGGCGGATCCGGATCGACCGTGACCTCGAAGGCGAGGCGCGAGTCGTAGCCCCAGTGGTGGGCCCGGAATGCACCTCGCTCGGTGGCCGGCACGGGCGACTGCGGATGGTCGCGGAAGAGCGCTTCGCGCTCGGAGCGCCACAGCTGCCAGGCGGCGACGGCGTCGTCCGCGTAGAGGAAGCGCACGTCGGCGTAGATCTTGGCGACGCGGCGCCGCCAGTCGGCCAGTTCGAGCTCGGTGCCGGCAGCGTCGCTCATCGCGTCATCGTAGCGACGGCGAGTCGCGGGCGGCCGCCGTGCCAGAATGACGCGGCTGGACCAGGTGGGCCGGAGCGATCGCTCTGCGACCGGTGAGCGCGAGGAGGAACGGGCGCATGGCGGACAGGGCGGAGATCGGCGTCTTCGGCGGCTCGGGGTTCTACAGCCTGCTCGAGGACGTCCGCGAGGTGAAGGTCGACACCCCGTACGGACCTCCGTCGGACAGCTTCTTCCTCGCCACGATCGGCAGCCGCTCGGTGGCCTTCCTGCCGCGCCACGGCCGGCGCCACACGATCCCGCCCCACAGGGTCCCGTACCGGGCCAACGTCTGGGCGATGCGCTCACTCGGAGTGAAGGCGGTCATCAGCCCCTGCGCGGCCGGTTCGCTCCAGCCCCACGTCAAGCCCGGCGACTTCGTCGTCTGCGACCAGTTCGTCGACCGGACCTCCGGCCGCGATCAGACCTTCTACGACGGCCCCATCGTGACCCACGTCAGTTCCGCCGAGATCTACGACCCGGTCCTGCGCCAGCTGGCCATCGAGACGATCCGCGACCACGACATCCCCGTCCACGAGCAGGGCACCGTGGTGGTGATACAGGGTCCCCGCTTCTCGACCAAGTCCGAATCGAAGTGGTTCTCCGACGCCGGCTGGGAGGTCATCAACATGACCCAGTTCCCGGAGGCGTATCTCTGCCGCGAGCTCGGCATGGCCGTCGTCAACATCAGCCTCATCACCGACTTCGACGCGGGCGTCATCGAGGGTACCGACGCGGTCGATGCGGTCAGTGTGCTCGAGGTGTTCGAGCGCAATGCGGCCCGCATCCGGGAGGTCGTCGTCGACCTCGTCGGCCGCTTCCCGGCCGACCTCGACTCGCTCGGCGCGGTCGAGGCGATGCGCTTCACCCGCGGCGACGGCCACGCGGCATCGGTCGAGGACATCCGCCTCTTCGAGACCCGGCTCTAGAGCGGATGCGACGGGGGCGAGTGCTGCCGTGAGCGTCCTGCCGATCGGCGTCTGCATCAGGACGATCCGGGCCGAGCCCCGCTGGTGGCTCGAGAGCGCCCGCCGCCTCGACGAGGCCGGCTATGCAGGGGTCTGGGCCTGGGACCATTTCATGGGCCACGGCGATCCGACCGTGCCGGTCGTGGAGTCCTGGACCATCCTCACTGCGGCCGCGGCGACGACGTCGCGGGTGACCGTCGGACCGTTCGTCATCAACGTCACGAACCGTCACCCGGCGGTCCTCGCCCGGATGGCCTCGACCCTGCAGATCGTCAGCGGCGGCCGCCTGATACTCGGTCTCGGTATCGGCGGCCACCCGGTCGAGCATCGTGCCCTCGGCATCGACTTCCCGCCCGCCCCCGAGCGGGTCGCCCGAGTCGAGGAGGCCGCGGCCGTCCTCCGTGCCCTGTGGGGCGGCGGACCGGTGACGCGCCCGTCCCCGTACTACCCCCTCGATGGAGCCTACTCGCGGCCGATCCCGGAGCATCCTCCGCGGATCATCATCGGTGGTGAGACGGCTGCCGGCGCTCGCCTGGCCGGACGGGTCGGTGACGGCTGGACCGCCTTCGACGACAACTTCGAGGCGAACCTCCCCGTCTACCTCGAGTCGCTCGAGGCGACCGGGCGACGCCGCGAGGATCAGCTGGTCCTCGTCGGGTTCCAGGGCGACTGGCTCGACGACGTCCCCATCGCCGGCTCGCCCTGGGTTACAGACCCGCGAGCGACCTGGCAGCGCTGGCACGAGGCGGGAGCCGACGGGGCGGTCGTGACGGCCAAGTCGACCGCCGACGTCGACGCCCTCGTGGAGGCGGCCGGCCGCTGGTGATCCGTCGGGGCCGGTGGGCCGGCCTCGGCCATCCGTGGCACCATCGGCCGTGCCGATGCACGAACGTTCCTGCCGATGACCGTCCCGACCCTCGCCGCGAACGACGCCGCCGATCCCGGGACACCCGACGCCGCCTCGGCCGTCGGGACCGAGGCGACCACGCCGCCCGTCCACGAGCCGACCCATCCGTGTGTCCGCTGCGGCCGTCCGGTTCCCATCGGGACGGCGATGTGCGAGTACTGCAATCCACTCGGCCTGGCCGACCCGGCGGCGTCCCAGGCCCACGGGACGATCTTCCTCGCCATCGGCGTCGGGGTCGTCGCCCTCGCCCTCGTCGGAAGGTTCTTCCTCGTCGGGATCGGGCCCTTCGACTCGGCGGTGACGAATGTCACCGTGGCGACGGACGCGGCCGGTGCGCCGACCGGCCTGGCGGTGACCCTCCAGGTCACGAATCGCGGCTCGCGGTCCGGTGCGTCGACGTGCCAGGTACGCGACCGGGCGGCGGTCAACTCGGACCACTCGGCGATCTTCGTCTCGCCCGAGATCGCGCCCGGCGAGACCGCGACGTTCACCCGGACGACGGGCCTGCTCGGCCTCCAGCCGACGGTGTCGCTCCAGGTCGATTGCAGCCAGCCGTGACGATCCCCGGGCCGACCGCGGATCCTTCGACGGGCGTGGCCGAACCCTCCGGATGGGCGGCTGACCGCGTGTTCGCCATCGAGACGGCCCGCCGGGCCGGCGTGGTCCTCCTCGACCGCTACGAGCGACTCGAGCGGATCCACCACAAGAGCGCCAAGGATGTCGTGACAGAGGCGGATCACTTGTCCGAGGAGCTCATCATCTCCGTCGATCCGCGCTCATGCTCCGGGCGACGGGATCCTCGCCGAGGAGTCGGGCGCGCACGCGCTGGCCGGCGGGGCAGCCGCGACGGCCGGGACGGGCCGGGTCTGGGTCGTCGATCCGCTCGACGGGACCGTCAACTACGCCAACGGCATCCCGTTCTTCTGCGTCTCGATCGCCCTCGTCGTCGACGGCCGGCCGGTGGTCGGCGTCGTGCGGGACCCGTCGCGCGACGAGACATTCGCCGCCGACGCGGATGGCCCGGCGTTCCTCGTCGACCGCGACAGTCCGGCCGGCCGGCCGATCGTCGCCTCGGAGAAGGACGCTCTCAACGACTTCGTCATCGCGCTGTCCGTTTCGGGCCGGGCCGTGGCGACCCGGGTCCGCCGGATCCGCAAGGCGGTCCGGGTCGGGCGGAACATGGGCGCCGCCGCGCTCGAGCTCGCCTACGTCGCGAACGGTCGCTTCGACGCCCTCATCCAGTCGGCCGGCCTGTCGGCCTGGGACATCGCGGCGGCCGGGCTCATCGCCGAGCGAGCCGGCGCCACCGTCACCGACGCCGGTGGCGGGCCCTGGTTCGACCTGTCGCGGAAGGGCAATGTCAACGGCATCGTCGCCGCCCCGTCGCGATTCCACGCCGAGGTCCTCGCCCTCTCGCGCTGAGCCGCCGCCCGCTTGCCTTGGGACGGGTGGCCGACCGACGATAGGGCACGTCCGTCGCCGGCCGCTCCGGCCACCCAGGCGGACACGAGCGGGATGGGCAGACCGGTGATCCTCCCCAAGATCCGGGATCCGCGGTTCATCACCGTGCGCCGCGGCGGCACCCTGCAGGACGACGATCATCGTCTTCTCGCGATGTGGGCGGCCGACTGCGCGGAGCACGTGCTGCCGCGTTTCGAGCAGGCACGGCCGACGGACGACCGTCCACGGCGGGCGATTTACCTCGGGCGCGCCTGGGCGCGCGGTGAGATCACCTGGGCAGAGGCCCGCACGGCGGCCGGCCATGCGAACGCCGCGGCCAGGGACCTGCGCGGAGCAGCCCGGCATGCCGCGTACGCGGCCGCCCAGGCCGCAGCGGTAGGCCATGTGGCGGCCCACGAGCTCGGTGCCGCGGCCTACGCGATCAGGGCGGCACGAGCGGCAGCGCCTGAAGGCGAGGGCGAGGCGGCTGGACGCGTGGAGTGCCGCTGGCAGCGCGGCCGACTCCCCGGGGAGATCCGGGATCTCGTGCTCGACGATGAGCGGCTGCGCAACGAGCTGTGCTGGTTCGCGTTCGACTGCTGACGCTGCCCGGGCCCGGCCGCTCGTCGGATCCGCTCGCGCGCGGAGCCGGCGATGAGCTCCTCAGTCCGCCCGCCAGCGGTGGGGCCGTGCTCGGAGCCGATCGAGGCCGAGCCCGTCGCAGAAGGCCTCCCAGGCCGCCCGATCGGCGCCGCGCCAGACGAGCTCCTCGGGGGTTCGCTGGGGGATGTCGGCATCGAGCCGCAGTCGGGCCAGCGTCCGGTAGCCGAGCGCCTCGTCGCGGCGCTCGGCGAGGACGGCCGCCAGGGTCACGGCGCCGCGCACGCCGCCGGGCACGTCCCAGGACGAGGCACGGTCGGGGATGTCGTCGAGGGATCCGTAGCGGGCGAGGACGGCGGCCGCGGACTTCGAGCCCCAGCCCTGGAGGCCCGGGATAGCCGTCGGCCGAGTCGCCGACGAGGGCCAGGTAGTCGGGGATCGAGTCGGGCGAGACGCCCCACTTCTCACGTACCCCGTCTGCGTCGTAGGTGATGCCGCGGCGGCGGTCCCAGCAGGACGACCCTGCCATCGCGGACACATTGGGCGAGGTCCTTGTCGACCGAGCAGATGAGGATCCGCTCGACCGCCGGGTCGTCGGCCCAGCGGTCGGCCGCAGTCGCCAGGGCGTCGTCGGCCTCGAGCTCGACCATCGGCCAGAGGACGAGCCCGAGGGCCTCGATGGCCTGCTTCGGCCAGCGGGAACTGGGCCAGCAGCTCCGGCGGCATCCCCGCCTCGGTCTTGTAGCCCGGGTAGAGGTCGTTGCGGAACGAGCGGATGACCCGGTCGGTGGCGCAGCCGACGTGGGTGGCGCCCTCCTCGCGGAGGAGGTAGAGCAGCTGCTCGACGAGGCCGCTGACGCCCGACAGCGGCCGCCCGTCCCGGCCGAGCACCGGCGGGCGCGGTGCGAAATGGGCGCGGAACAGCTCGTAGGTCGCGTCGACGAGGTGGAGCTCCACGAGCGCTCAGGTCGCCCGGGCCGACGCCGACCGGTGCGACTCCGGCCGCCGAGCAGCTCGTCGAGGGCTCGCTCGCCCATCGCCCGGCGCGAGGTCGACCGCCCGGATCGCGTCGGCGAGGACGACCGTCTCGAAGCCGAGCGCCGCCGCGTCGAGGGCGGTCGCCTTGACGCAGTAGTCGGTCGCCAGGCCGCACACGACGACCCGCTCGGACCTCGGCGGCCCGGAGGAGTCGCCGCGAGCTCGGTGGCGATCGTCTCGCCGCTGGTCGGGTCGCGCATCGTGAAGCCCGAGTAGCCGTCCTCGCCATGAGCACCCTTGCGGACGACGGGCCCATCCACGGCCAGGCGGGGATGGAACTCGGCGCCCCACGTGTCCGGCCACGCAGTGGACCGGCCAGATGCCGCCGTCGGTGGCGAAGTGCGGCGTGTGGGCCGGGATGCCAGTCCGGCCGTGTAGGCGACGAGCGCCCCGGTCGCCCGCGCCGCCGCGACTGCGCCGTTCACGATCGGCGACGACGTCGGCGCCGCCGGCCACGGCCAGCGACCCGCCGGGGTCGGCGAAGTCGTTCTGGACGTCGACGACGACGAGGCCGGTGTCGGGGGCGAAGGTGACCACGACCGAGTACGCTACCGCACCGCCACCGGAGCGCGACGTCCGCGCCGTCGACGCCTGTCGAGTGGATGGGCTACGCTCCCCGATATGACCCTGTCACGCCGCCGATCTCGCCGCCGTCGCGGCGGCCGGGGAGATCGAGATCGAGACGCGAGCCGCGTCCGATGCGCCGGTCCACTCGACGATCATCTGGGCGGTCACCGACGGCCCCGACGCGTTCGTCCGGTCCGTGAACGGCAGCGGCGCCCGCTGGTATCGCGAGGCGGTCGCCCACCCCGAGGTCGTCGTCCGGATCGGCGAGCAGCGCATCGCCGGCCCGTGCCGTGACCGCCGCCGATCCCGAGCTCCGTCGCCCGGACGTCGCGCGCGTTCGAGCGCAAGTACGCCCGCTACCGGGACATGGCCTCGATGGTCCAGCCGCGACACGCTCGAGACCACCCTCCGCCTCGAACCAGCCTGAGGCCGGCGATGTACCTCGACGAGTTCAAGCACCAGCTGCCCGACATCGACGAGGGCGAGACCGACGACTGGCTCGCCTCGCTCGACCAGGTCGTCGCGCGACGAGGGCGAGATCCGGGCCCGCTTCCTCATGTTCAAGCTGCTCAAGCGAGCCCGCCAGCTCCACATCGGCCTGCCGCCGCTCACCCAGACGCGCTACATCAACACGATCAGCCCGGAGCAGGAGCCGTTCTTCCCGGGCGACGAGGAGCTCGAGCTGCGCATCCGGCGCATCGTCCGCTGGAACGCAGTCGCGATGGTCCTCCGGGCGAACAGCAAGCTACGCCGGGCATCGGCGGTCACCTCGCGACCTACGCCTCGGCCGCGAGCCTCTACGAGGTCGGCTTCAACCACTTCTTCCGGGGCAAGGACGACGCCCCGGGCGACCAGATCTTCTACCAGGGCCACGCGGCGCCCGGCATGTACGCCCGGGCATTCCTCGAGGGGCGCCTGAGCGAGGACCAGCTCGACCACTTCCGCCGCGAGGTGGTGCCCGGGGCGGGACTCTCCTCGTATCCCGCACCCGCGGCTCATGCCCGACTTCTGGGAGTTCCCGACGGTGAGCATGGGCATCGGCCCGCTCAGCGCCATCTACCAGGCCCGCTTCAACCGCTACCTCCACAACCGCCGCCTCAGCGACACGAACGGCCCAGCGCGTCTGGGCCTTCCTCGGCGACGGCGAGATGGACGAGCCAGAGGCGCTGGCCGGCCTCTCCATCGCCGCCCGCGAGGGACTCGACAACCTGACCTTCGTCGTCAACTGCAACCTCCAGCGCCTCGACGGCCCGGTCCGCGGCAACGGCAAGATCATCCAGGAGCTCGAGGGCCTGTTCCGGGGCGCCGGCTGGAACGTCATCAAGGTCATCTGGGGTCGCGAGTGGGACGCGCTCCTCGCCCGCGACGTCGACGGCGTCCTCGTCGAGAAGATGAACAGCACCCTCGACGGCGAGTTCCAGAAGTTCTCGGTCGCCGGCGGGGCCTACATCCGGGAGCACTTCTTCGGGCCAGACCCGCGGCTCCGCGCCCTCGTCGAGCAGCTGTCCGACGACGACCTGACCCGACTCCGCCGCGGCGGCCACGACTACCGCAAGGTCTACGCCGCCTACAAGGCCGCCACCGAGTACAGCGGCGCTCCGACGGTCGATCCTCGTCCACACGGTGAAGGGCTGGACCCTCGGTGCCGGCGTCGAGGCCCGCAACATCACCCACCAGGCGAAGAAGCTCTCGGAGGCCGAGCTCCGCGTCTTCCGCGACCGGCTCGAGCTGCCGATTCCCGACGCGAAGCTCAAGGACGCGCCGTACTACCACCCCGGGCCCGACTCGCCGGAGGTCGAGTACATCCGCGAGCGGCGTCGCGCGCTCGGTGGCAGCGCTGCCGAAGCGGATCGTCCGGTCGGCCCCACTGCCGTCGCCGAGCCCGGCCGTCGACGCGGAGTTCGCGGCCGGCTCCGACATCGCCGTATCGACGACGATGGCGTTCACCAGGCTCCTCCGGAACCTGATCCGCGACCCGGAGATCGGCCCCCGCATCGTGCCGATCATCCCGGACGAGGCGCGCACGTTCGGCATGGACCCGCTGTTCAAGGAGGTCGGCATCTACGCCGCCCACGGCCAGCGCTACGAGCCGGTCGACTCCGACCTCGTCCTCAGCTATCGCGAGGCGATCGACGGCCAGGTCCTCGAGGAGGGGATCACCGAGGCCGGCTCGATGGCCAGCCTGCAGGCCGCCGGGACCGCCTATGCGAGTCACGACCTGGCGATGGTCCCGTTCTACATCTTCTACTCGATGTTCGGCTTCCAGCGGACCGGCGACCAGGCCTGGGCCTTCGGCGATGCCCGCGGCCGCGGCTTCATGATGGGCGCGACGGCCGGCCGGACGACCCTCCACGGCGAGGGGCTCCAGCACGACGACGGGCACTCCCAGCTGCTCGCCGCCAACATCCCCAACGTCCGTCCCTACGACCCGGCCTTCGCCTACGAGGTGGCCGCCATCGTCCGCGACGGGATCGAGCGGATGTACGGGCGAGGCGAGGACGTCTTCTACTACGTGACGCTCTACAACGAGAACTACCCGATGCCCGCCCGGCCGGACGGCATCGATGACGGGATCGTCCGGGGCCTCTACCGGCTGCGCGAGGCACCGGCCGTCGGCGGCGAGGGCGGGCGCAAGGGCTCGCGCGGGGCGGCGCGACGCCGCGAGCCCGACTGCTCGGCAGCGGCTCGATCCTCCAGCAGGTGATCGCCGCCCAGGCGCTCCTCGCCGAGCGGTTCGGGGTCGCTGCCGAGGTCTACTCGGCACCATCGTTCCCGCTCCTCCGCCGCGACGCGCTCGAGGCGGAGCGGTGGAACCGGCTCCACCCGGATCGAACCGGCCCGGGTCCCCTACGTCGCGTCCGTCCTCGGGCCCGACGGCGGGCCGATCGTCGCCGCGACCGACTGGACGACGGCCCTCCCCGACATGGTCAGCCGCTGGCTCCCCGCGCCGTACGTATCGCTCGGCACCGACGGTTTCGGCCGGAGCGACACCCGGGAGGCACTCCGCTCGTACTTCGAGATCGACCCACCCCAGATCGCCGCCGCGACGGTGGCTGCCCTCGCCCGCTGCGGCTCGGTCACGCCGGCCCGGGCCGCCGAGGCGATCCGCGAGCTCGGCCTCGATCCGGAGCGGGACGCGCCACTCAGCGTCTGAGGTCGGCGGGTCGTCCCAGCCGGGAGTGCTCTCTTCCGCGCGATGCACGTGGATGCATCAGAGCCGGGTCGGCGGGTCGTCCCAGCCGGGAGTGCTCTCTTCCGCGCGATGCACGTGGATGCATCAGAGCCGGGTCGGCGGGTCGTCCCAGCCGGGAGTGCTCTCTTCTGCGCGATGCACGTGGATGCATCAGAGGCGGGTTGGGGTCGGGTGATGTCCGGCGGTGCGTCGGCGCGCCGGTCCGGGAACCACGGGACCGGCGGCGGCGTCTGGAGCCCACTCGGCCGCCGCTCGAGCGGCCTACTGGGAGCCACCGATGTCGACCACCGTCACGATCCCCGCCCTCGGAACCCGCGGCCGCCTCGCCATCGCCGGCGTCGCGACGGCCGGGCTCCTCGTCATCGCCGGCCTGCCGTCGCTCAGCCCGCGGTCCTCGCTGGCGGTGGACACCACCACCCCGAACCCGCACACGATCGCCGTCAGCGGGACCGGCCGTGTCGTCCTCTCGCCGGATGTCGCCGACGTCCAGCTCGGCGTCACGGTGACCCGCTCGTCGGTCAAGGCGGCCCGGGCCGACGCGGCCACCGCGATGACGGCGGTCCTCACCGCCCTCCGTTCGGCCGGCATCGCCGACAAGGACCTCAAGACCTCGATCCTCAGCCTCCAGCCGCAGTACGACTACTCGAACAGCGGCAACCCGCCGCGATTGACCGGCTACGTCTTCAGCAACGCGGTCAGCGCCACCGTCCGCAACCTCGATTCGCTCGGTGGCGCGATCGACGGCGCGCTGGCAGCCGGCGCGACCAGCCTCGACGGCGTGAACTTCCGGGTCGACGACGAGACCAAGGCCGAGGCCCAGGCCCGGACCGCGGCGATGGCCGACGCGAAGGGCAAGGCCGACGCGCTCGCATCGGCGGCCGGCGTCTCGATCACCGGCGTCGCCTCGATCGTCGAGACCGTCGCCCCCGCCCCGAACCCGATCCCGTACGCGGCCGACTCGGCCGTCGCCGGGGCTCCCCTGAAGTCCGTCCCGACGCCCGTCCAGGCCGGGACCGCCGAGGTCAGTGTCACGGTCGCCGTGACGTACCTCATCCCCTGACCGGGCGCTCGGCGTCGCTCAGGGGGTCGTGACGACCTGGTACAGCCCGCCCGAGGCGAGGTCGGTGAGGTAGAGCTCGCCAGCCTCGTCTTCGCCGAACGAACTGATCGCCCGGTGCGTGTCGACGAGGGTGGTCGGCGTCTGCTGGTCGGGGCCGGCGGCGACGACCGCCCGGATGTAGCCGGTGCACTCGTCCCCGAAGATGTACCCGCCGCGCAGGGTCGGGTAAGCCGTCCCGCGGTAGACGAAGCCGCCGACGATCGCGCAATCGCTGAGCGAATGGTCGTATTCGGTGAGCGGGAGGACGAGACCGGTCTTGGCGCACGAGTCGCCGTCCGGATAGCAGTGGCTCCCTTCCATCACGTTCCAGCCGTAGTTCGCGCCGGGTCCGCCGTCCAGGGCCCGGTCGACCTCCTCGTACCGTCCCTGCCCGACGTCGCCGATCCACAGGGCGCCCGTCTGGCGGTCGAAGCTGAAACGCCACGGATTGCGCAGGCCGTAGGCCCAGATCTCCGGCTTCGCGCCGGCCTTCCCGACGAATGGATTGGTCGGCGGGATGGCGTAGGTCTTGCCGTCCGGTGGCGGCGAAATGACGTCGAGGCGGAGGAGCTTCCCGAGCAGTGTGTCGAGCCGTTGGCCGTTGCCCTGCGGGTCGCCGCCCGAGCCGCCGTCGCCCATCCCGATGTACAGATCCCCGTCGGGTCCGAACATGACGTTGCCGCCGTTGTGGTTGGGGAACGGCTGGGCGATCGAGAGGAGGACGGTGAGGCTGGCCGGGTCCGCCACGTTCGGGTCGGGGCCGACGCTGCCGACGGCGATGGCCGTGTTGCCGGCCGTGTCGGTGTAGTCGATGTAGAAGCGGTCGTCGCTCGCGCCGTACTGTGGGGCGAAGGCGAGACCGAGCAGGCCCTGCTCGCCGCAGCATGAGACTCGGTCGTGGATGTCGAGGAACGGCGTCGGCAGGAGCGCCCCGTCCTTGACGATCCGGACCTGGCCACCCTGCTCGACGACGAAGAGCCGATGGCTTCCGTCGCCCGGATCGACGACGTCGAGCGGTGAGTTCAACCCGTCGACGACGAGGCGGAGGCCCAGGTGGACCGCCGCCGGATCGAAGGGAGCGTCGGTCCCCGGGCTGGACGTGGGTCCTCCGGCGGACGCAGATGCCGACGGACCGACCGAGGCCGGCAGGGTCGCGACCGGCGGGGCGGATGGCGACGTCGGCGGCTGGGTCGCCGAACCGCCGCATCCGACGAGGGCGAGAGCGATGACCGCTGCCGCGATCGCCGATGCCGGCCGGTGGCGCGTCGAGCGGCGACGGTCGACGGTGACCCGCTGCACGGGGACCATCGTAGCCGCCTTGCCCGTCCGCGCTGGTAGGCTCCGGCCGAGGAGGTGAACGATGGCGGATCAGGACCCGACCACCGCGCCGGTGGCGTCGTGGAGCCTCGAGGAGCTCGTCGCTCGGCGGGCCTCGGCCGGGCGCGCGTATCTCGAATTCCTCCACGTGCCCGACCTGTCGGCCGGCCTCTACGTCCTCGAGGCGGGCGGCGTCGACGGCCAGTCGCCCCATACCGAGGACGAGGTGTATGTCGTCATCAGCGGCCGGGGCCGACTGCGGATGGGCGACGAGGACGTCGCCGTGGGACCCGGGTCGGTCGCCTTCGTCGCGGCCGGCATCGAGCACCGCTTCCACGACATCGAAGAGCGGCTCACGATCCTCGTCGCCTTCGGCCCGGCCGAGTACGCCCGGGCCTGACGATCAGCCGACCAGCTGCCCGACCCGCTCGGCCAGACCGAGGGCGGACAAAGCCGACTCGCCGGTCGCGTCGTGGCGGAAGAAGACGAAGGCGTCGTGGCCGTCGGCGAGGAACGGCTCGAGGCGGTCGGCCCACGCGTCCAGGGACGCCGCGTCGTACGAGGTCCGCCGGAGGCGGAGGTAGATCCACGGGGCGAGGAGTCGGATCGAGGGCTCGTCGCCGTCGTCGAGGTCGGTCGAGCACCACGCCGCGCCGATACCGGCGAGACGGTCGAACGTCTCGTCGACCGCCCACGACGGATCCTGGGCCTCGAGGGTGAGCGGGACGTCGGCCGGCCACGCCGCGAGGAGGGCCGCCAGCCGCTCGTCGTCGCGGCGCACGTTGGCCGGGATGCGGAAGAGGACCGAGCCGAGACGCTCCCCGAAACCGCGATACGGCCGCAGCAGCCAGTCGAGCGTGCCGGTCGGATCGGCGGCGAGGGCGGCCATGCTGCCGCCTCGCTGCGCCTTGACGACGAACCGGAAGTCGTCCGGGGTGGCCGCCAGCCATGCCGCGATCCGGTCGGGCTTGGGCTGCTGGTAGAACGTGTTGTTCAGCTCGCAGGCGGGCAGTCGCCCGGCGTAGTGCCGCAGGAGGTCGGACGACTTCATGCCGGGCGGATAGAACCGCGGCGCCCAATCGGCGTACGCGTACCCGCTCGTCCCGACGAGGAGGCGTCCCGGTCGCCGCCGAGCCGTCGCGGCACTCCCGGGCGCTGGCTCGAGCATCAGGCCCGGGCCGGCCTCGTCTCGCCCATCGCCGCGTCGCCCACTCCCGTTCCGGCCGGTTCCGCAACGCTCGGAGCGCACGCGTCGAGCTCGGCGCCGGCCCGCAGGTTGTCGATGACCGAGCAGAGCGATCGACCGAGTGCGCCACGCTCCGCCGCCGACAGCGGCTCGATGAAGTAGCGCTCGACGCCGCGGAGATGCGTCGTCGACGCGGCTCGCAGACGGGCCACCCCGGCCCGGGTCAGGACCGCCTCGGCGCCCCGCGCGTCGGTCGTGCAGGCCGAGCGCTCGACGAGGCCGTCGGCGACGAGCCGATCGACGAGGCGGGTGACGCCGCTCCGGCTCAGCAGGACGCGGTCGGCGAGCTGGTTCATCCGCAGCCGCCGTTCCGGGGCGACGGCCAGCTGGATGAGCGCGTCGTACTCGGCCAGCGACATGGATTGCTCGGCTCGCAGCTCATCGTCGAGGCGCCGGCTCAGGAGCGCGTGGGCCTGGAGGAACGCGCGCCACGCGTCGAGATCGTGCGCTTCCGCGGCGACTGGCGTCGCCCGTGGTGATTCCGTCATGCCTCCATCATACGGCACCGTCATGCTCGTTGCGTGCGCAACCATCTCACTCGAGCGCCGTGCGTTGCCGGCGTCAGCCGCCGGCGTCGGTGAGGGCGCTCGACACGTTCGCCAACCCGCGGGCCAGTCGCTCGATCGTCGGCCAGCCGAAGCCGACCCGGAAGTGGCGGCGCGACTGCTCGAACCAGTGGCCTGGCCCGACGACGGTGGCGTACCGCTCGAGGAGCACGTCGTAGAAGCGATCGATATCCGCCTCGACGTCGGGCCGGATCCGGGGGAAGGCCACGACCCCGCCGGCGGGCTCGACCCACTCGAACCGTGGATCGGACTCGATCCAGCCGCCGACGATCGACAGCGCGGCGGCGATCCGACCGCGGGTCTCCGGGAGCCACGTCTCGCGTCGCGCGAGCGCTCGATAGGCGAGCTCCTCGTCGACCATCGAGCCGGTGATGACGATCTGCTCCTTCGCCGCGAGGAGCAGCTCGCGGAGCTCGCGGTCGCGGGTGACGAGCCAGCCGACCCGCAACCCGGGCAGCCCGAACGACTTCGAGGCGCTCGAGACCGAGATGACCCGGTCGCTCCCGGCCGCGGCCAGCGGCCCGGGACCGGCGAAGGTCATCTCGCGATACGTCTCGTCGACGATGAGGCGGGCCCCGATCCGCTCGACATGGGCGACGATCGCCGCCAGGTCCTCGGCGGTCGTGACCGCCCCGCTCGGGTTGTGCGGGGTCGTGATGCTCACGAGCTTCGTCCGCTCGGTCGTCAGGGCGGCGACGGCGGCCGGGTCGATCCGCCAGCCGTCCGCGAAGGCGAGGTCGAGCTGGACGACCGACGCGCCGAGGCTGCGCGGCGTCTCGATGTTCGTGGCGTAGTTCGGCCGCACGACGACGAGCTCGTCGCCGGGCTCGAGGAGGGCGGTATGGAGGAAGAACAGCGCGCCGGCGGCACCGGGCGTCACGAGGACGTCGTCGGGATCGAGCCCCGGCCCGTCAGCGGCCACGAGGGCCCGCAGCCCGGGATGGCCGAGGTGGTCGCCGTAGGCGAGGACGAGGTCGGCCAGCTCCCCGGTACCGATCAGGTCGCCCAGGCGGAGGTCGGTCAGGGAGCTCTCGGCGAGGTTGCACTCGATGCGGTCGTAGCCGTACTGCTCGGGCGACTCGACCTCGATCGGCATCCGGCGGTAGCGCATGAGTCGGGAGTCTACGCGACGGCCTGGGCCGCCCGGACCTCGTCGACCTTAGCGTCGTCGCTGCTCGTCGCTGCTCGTCGCTGCTCGCCGCTGCTCGTCGCTGCTCGGCCGCCCGGCCGCCGGTCGCGGTCGTCCTCGGCGCTCGGCGCCGCGCTACCATCGCGACTATGGATGGGTTCGACGTCGACACGCTGCGGGCGGAATTCCCGGCACTTTCGCTCAGCGAGGGTGGCGTCCCGGTCGCCCTCTTCGACGGGCCCGGCGGCACCCAGGTGCCGCGGCGGGTGATCGACGCGGTGGTTCGCTACTACGAGTCCTCGAACGCCAACGACGGCGGCGCCTTCGGGACGAGCCGGCGGAGCGACGCGATAGTCGAAGAAGCCCACCGTGCCCTGGCCGACTTCCTCGGCGCCGAGTCGGGCGGCGAGATCAAGACCGGGGCGAACATGACGAGCCTGACCTTCCACGTCAGCCGCTCGATCGGGGCGACGCTCGCGCCCGGCGACGAGGTCGTCGTCACGACGCTCGATCACGAGGCGAACGTCAGCCCCTGGCGGGCGATTGCGGTCGATCGCGGCGCGACTGTCCGGACCGTCGACATCCGCCCGCAGGACGGCACCCTCGACCTCGACGACCTCGATGCGAAGCTCTCGCCGCGGACCCGCCTCGTGGCCGTCGGCTATGCCTCGAACGCCCTGGGGACGATCAATCCGGTGGCCGAGATCGTCCGGCGCGCCCATGCGGTGGGCGCCCTCGCCTACGTCGACGCGGTCCACTTCGCCCCGCATGGCCCGATCGACGTGCGAGCCCTCGACGCCGACCTGCTGGCCTGCTCGGTCTACAAGTTCTTCGGACCGCACCTCGGAGTGCTGTACGGCAAGGCCGAAGTCCTCGCGGCGCTGCCGGCCGACGCCTACAAGGTGCGGCCGGCCCACGACCGCTTCCAGACCGGGACGCAGGACTTCGAGGGCGTCGCGGGGACGCTCGGCGCGCTCGACTACATCGCCTCGATCGGAGAGCGGTTCGGGAGCGGCCGGGCCGGGTCGTTCCCGGCCATGAGCGGCCGGCGACTCGACCTCCACACCGGCATGGCCTCGATCCGGGCCTACGAGATGGAGCTGTTCGGCCGCCTCCTCGACGGCCTCGAGGCGATCCCCGGCTGCCACATCTGGGGCGTCGCCGATCGGTCGCGCCTCATGGCCGAGCGGACCCCGACCGCGGCCGTGACCTTCCCCGGCCTCGCGCCGAGGGCGATCGCGGAGGCACTCGGCCGGCAGGGCATCGCCACCTGGGACGGGCACTTCTACGCCCAGGCGCTGATGGAGCGGCTCGGGCTGGGCGAGGACGGCGTACTCCGCATCGGGCTGAGCCACTACAACACCGCGGCCGAGGTCGACCGCCTGCTCCGCGCACTCGAGGCCGTCGTCGGCGGCGGCACCGCGCGACGTGCGTCCCTGGAGGCGGTACCGGGGTGACCGGCCGGGCGTTCGGCGCCCAGAGCATGACCGCGCCCCTGCGCGACGTGCTCGTCAAGCGACCCGGGGCCGCCTTCGGCGCGGCCTTCGACGACCCCGCCCACCACTTCCTCCATCCGGTCGACCTCGCGGTTGCCCGGCGGGAGCACGAGGCGTTCGTCGAACTCCTGGCGGGCCTCGGCCCGGCCGTCCACGTGCTCGACGAGGAGACCGCGAGCCCCGACCTCGTCTACGTGTTCGACCCGCTCCTCGTGACCGATGCGGGGGCCATCCCGCTCCGCTCCGGCAAGCCGAACCGACGCGGCGAGGAGATCGTCCTCGAGGGCTGGACGACCGCGCACGGCATCCCGACCATCGGGCGGATCGCCGGTCCGGGAACGGTCGACGGAGGCGACACCTTCTGGCTCCGGCCCGACCTGTTCTGCATCGGCCACACCCTGCGCACCAACGCGCTCGGGGCCGGCCAGCTGGCGGACATCGTCGGTGGCGACGTCCGGATCTTCGACCTGCCGTACGGCGGCGGCCCGGTCGAGCTCCTCCACCTCCTGTCTGTCATCTCGCCGGTCGCCGACGACCTCGCCATCGTCCACCTGCCGCTCCTGCCCGTCGCCTTGTGGGAGCTGCTCGGAGAGCTCGACATCCGCCTCATCGACGTGCCCGTCGAGGAATTCCCGACCCTCGGCTGCAACGTCCTCGCCGTTCGTCCGGGAGTCGTCATCCTCGCCGCCGGCAATCCACGGACGGAGCGGGCGCTCGTCGATGCCGGGTGCGAGGTCCATACGTATGTCGCCACGGAGATCGGGATCAACGGCTCGGGCGGTCCGACCTGCCTGACGCGGCCGATCCTCCGCAGCTGAGAACCCGTCGCTGGGAGATCCTCCGCGCCTGACCGCTCCCGCTGGGCGGCGCCCGCGCCCTACTTGCGCGAGCCGGAGATCCGGTAGACCCGGCCGCCGGCCAGGTCGGTGAGGTAGAGGGTCCCGTTCTCGCCTTCGCCGAACGAGCTGATCGCGAACGACGTGTCCTTGAGGAGACGGGGCGACTGGACGGACGCGCCGTTGGCGGTCAGGGCCCAGATCCTGCCCGAGCAGTCGTCGCCGAACAGGTAGGCACCGTTCATCGCCGGGTAGGCGGTGCCGCGGTAGACGTAGCCGCCGATGACGGCGCAGCCTTGGCTGTGGTCGTAGACGGCGATCGGCCCGCGCTTGCCGCTCGTCGAACAGCCCGACGACGGGTCGTAGCAGGCACGACCTTCCAGGACGTGCCAGCCCCAGTTGACGCCGCGACCCCCGCCGCTCGAGTGGGTCGCCCGGTCGATCTCCTCCCAGCTACCCTGCCCGACGTCGCCGATCCACAGGTCGCCGGTCGTGCGGTCGAAGCTGAACCGCCACGGGTTGCGCAGGCCGTACGACCAGACGAGGTCGCTGCCGGCCCTGCCGACGAACGGGTTCGAGCTCGGCACGCCATACGGCAGCGACCCGGTCCGGGTGTTGACGTTGATCCGGAGGAGCTTGCCGAGGAGGCTGTTCGTGTCCTGGGCATGGTTCTGCGGATCGCCGGCCGAGCCGCCGTCGCCGAGGGCGATGTACAGGTCGCCGTCGGGGCCGAAGGCGAGCATGCCGCCGTTGTGATTGGCGTACGGCTGGGTGACCCGGAGGAGGACGCGGGCCGACGTCGAGGCGACGTTCGTCGAGGATCGGTGGTACTCGGCGACGACGGTGTTGCCGCTCGTGTCGGTGTAGTCGACGTAGAACTTGCCGTTCGACTTGTACGAGGGATGGAAGGCCAGGCCGAGCAGTCCGCGTTCGCTGCAGCACGACACGAGCGAGTGGATGTCGAGGAACGGGGTCGCGAGCTTGGTCCCGGACTTCGAGATGATGCGGATACGGCCGCCCTGCTCGACCACGAACAACCGGCCTGAGCCATCGTGGGCGTTGGTGACGAGGATCGGCGACGAGAACGATCCGCCGACTGCCGTCAGGCCGATCGCGAGGTGGCCGGCCTGGTAGGTGACCGGCTTCGGCTTCGGCTTCGGGGCGGGCCTGGGGGTCGGTCGCGGCGTCGGCCGGGGCGTCGGCTTGATCGCCGGTTTCGGGGCGACCGAGGGCGGCGCCGATGGCGAGGTCGCCGCGGACGGGCTCGTCCCGACGAACGGCTCCAGTGAACCCGCTGGGCTGGCCGAGGCGGTCGAGCCGGACGTCGGTGGAGCGACGATGGCGGCGCCCTCGGTCGCGATCGGAGTGGGGGTGGGTGTCGAGGTGCCGCAGCCCGCGATGACGATCGCGACGAGGAGGGCGGCGAGGGCCGTGCGGCGATCGCGATGCGACCGGACGTTCAGCGGTGCTCGGTCCATCGGTTCACCTCGCGCTGCTCAGGGAGCCCCGCCCGACCCTACCACAGGGGCCTCGGTCGACCCCCCGGTACGTTCGACGTAGGCGCACAGGGCATTCGCGAGCCGCATCTGCCCGGGCGTCCTGCAGCGGACCCGGAGGAGTTCGGGCGAGCAGACGAGGATCGACAGGCCGCGGGCGCGCGACACCGCCACGTTGAACCGGTTGCCGTCGTACAGGAAGTCGATGCCGCGAGGGGCATCGTCCGGCGACGAGCTCGCCATCGAGTAGACGGCGACTGCGCCTTCCTGGCCCTGGAACTTGTCCACGGTGCCGACCCGACCTTCGTCGCCGAATCGACGGCGGATCGCCTGGCGGAGCTCACCGACCTGGGCGTTGTAGGGCGCCACGACGATGATGTCCTCGAGCTCGAGGGCCCGGGTCGCCCCATGGACGTCCGTCCACGAGCGGCCGACCAGGTCCTCGATGGCGGCGCCGACCGCCTCGGCCTCGGCCGGCGACCGGACGCCGTCGTCGGCATGCTCGACCGGCACGAAGCGCAGGCCGAGGTCGTCCGCCCCGTCGTCGTCGACGAGACGCTGGCGGGCCGTCGTCCGATCGGTCCGCAGTCGGCCGGCGTAGAACGTGTCGGAGATGAACCCGTTCACCCGGGGGTGCATCCGGTACGTGACGTCGAGGAACAGGCCGCGATCCGGGGCGATCGTCTCGTCGTCGCCGACGACATGCTCCAGGGCGGAGACGCCAGCCCCGTAGGGATGGATCCCGCTCGACACCTGGGGCAGCTGGTTCGGGTCTCCCAGGAGGACGATGGATCGGGCGGCACCGCCGATGGCCACGACGTTGGCGAGCGACAGCTGGCCGGCCTCGTCGACGAACAGCACGTCGACGGCGGCCCGCATGTCGGGCCGGGCGAAGAGCCAGGCGGTGCCGGCGGCCACGTCGTAGCGACCCGCCGCCAATGCCGGACCGACGTCGCCACTGCTCGCCGCGAGGTCGACGCCCTCGAGGTGGGTGGCGTCGTCGCCGGTCTCGCAGCGCTGGAGGACCCGGATCCCGCGTCCGCCGTGGGGCGCGCCGTCCACCGCTTCCAGGAAGTTGGTGATGGCCTTGTGCGACTGGGCGGTGATGCCGACCCGGCGCCCGGCCCGGATGAGGGCCACCGCCATCCGCGCTCCCGTCCAGGTCTTGCCCGTCCCCGGCGGTCCCTGGACGGCGAGGACGCTCTCGTCCAGCGCCAGGACGCAGCGGAGCGCCGCCTGTAGCGCGTCCTCGTCCGTCGCTCGCAGGGGCCCGCCGGCGGCGTCCGTCCCGATCCGCGGCGGCAGGCCGAGCAGCAGTTCCCGGACGGCGCGATACGGACCGGGCCCGGCAAGGCCGCCGGCGACGACCTGGTCGGCGATCTCGGCCAACGCCTCAGGCATCGGCCCGGGCGACATCGGCCCGGGCTCGATGAGCGCCAGCGGATGGGGCACGGAGCTCGAACGGGCGCGGCGGAGGTCGACGGTGCCCTCGACCGGATCGAACGCCGCGACGGACCCTGCGCTCTTGCCGGTCGCCGGGTCCTCCCAGGCGTCCCCGACGTGGATCCGGGTGTCCTGGCGAGGATCGAAGCGGTAGCGGTGGATGTACGACTTCTGCTCTTCACCGACGACCCCGGTGTACTCGAGTCCGGTGATCGCCGCACTCTCGTCGAACAGGTCCTCCAGGGCGAGGCGGCGGAGGCGGAAGAACTCCCACCAGGCGGGCTTGGCGTCGCGCCGATGCCAGTCGAGGAGACCAGCCAGCAGCCACCGACCGGACTCCTCGGCCGACCGGTCCGCGTCGTCCTCGGGCACGCCGAGGCGGAGCGCTTCGGCCCGGGCTCGAGTGGCTTCCTGCCAGGCGGTGAGGCTCTCCGAGACCGCCGCCTCCGGAGCCGGTGGCCGGGGCAGGTCCCAGCCGTGCTGGAGGATGCCTTCCCGGCGGCGGTCCTCGAGCCAGTCGCGGAGGAGGAGCGTCGAGACGCAGTCGTCGCGGTTGTAGTCGGCAAGATCGCGGAGGTGGCGCTCGTCGCCGTCACGGAGCCAGCGTTCGTACTCGACGACGCTGAAGCCGGCTTCGGTGATCGGGCCCTCCCGGGCCGGCAGGTAGAGCTTCTCGATGCGCTTGATCGAATACGACTCCACGGAGGCGCGGATGCCCTGTCGGACGACCTGGTAGAGGTCGACGAGGACCTCACCGCGGAGGATCCGGTCGACCTCCTCCTCGCGCGTCGCGTGGCGCTGCATGAGGCGCTTGATGGCGCCCGACTCGTAGCCCGCGTAGTGGTAGACGTGCATCGCCGGGTCCCGGTCGAGGCGCTCGATCACGAAGTCGATGAAGCGTCTCGAAGGCGGCCTTCTCGGCGGCCCGGTCGTGACCCCAGATGGGGCGGTAGGCATGGCTGCCGTCGGGCTCCCGCCACGACACGCCGAGCAGGTACTCGAGGCCGTCGTCGTACATCCACGGATCGGCCTCGATGTCGAAGAACAGGTCGAGCGGCGACGGCTCCGGCAGGGCGGCGAGGCCGTGGTCGGGCGCGTCCGGATCGGGCTCGATGAGCTCGTAGATCGGCGGCTCCATCCCCTCGCCGCTCACCTGCAGACGAGCCTGGTTCGCTCAGGCGCTCGAGCGGCCGTGCGCTCATGCCGACGACCGGGCGATCGGCGGGCAGCACGGCCAGCTCCCGCCGCGTCGGCACGCCGTCGGCGACGAGCCGCTCCGTGTAGGTCCGGCTCATCCCGGCGACGATCGAGAGATGATCGTCGGCCCGGCGGCGGTCCATGCACGTCGGGAACCAGGTGCACACCCGGCAGTGCTCGACCGGGTCGGGGTACGTCGGCCGGGCATCCGGTGGACCGAAGATCCGCTCCTCGAAGCGGGCCTTCACCGTCCGGTAGAAGGCCCCGTAATCGGCGAGTCGCTCGACGTGCTCGACGTTGTCGCCGGTGACGATGACGAGTCGGTCGGGCGCGACGCCCTGGAGGACGGCGAGCCGATCGGCGTAGACGCAGACCTGGAGGATCGCCCCGGCCTTGACGCCTCGGGCGAGCTTCGTATCGGCGACGTCGTAGCTCCAGGCACCGAGATCGCTCGGGCGCTCGGTCTTCAGGAGGAAGTCGGCGTGGCCGCGCCAGCGGCCGTCGAAGAACGTGGCCTGGTAGATGACCTCGACGCCGCGCCGCATCGCGTCGAGGGTCTCCTCCTCGGCCGCCTGCAGCTCCGCCGGCGACTTGGGGTCCCGGTTCACGATCTCGTGGATCGTCCGGCCGGCCGTCCGGTGGCGCTCGAGGTAGCGCTTCTCGTGCTCGTCGCCGCGCTCCTGGAGGAGGAGCAGCTCGGGATCCTCGCGATGGTGCGGCCGCTCCCAGCGACCCTCGAGACGACCGAGCTCGAGCGTCGCGAGGTGGTCGCAGGCGAGGTACCCGACGAGGTCGGTGGCACTGACGATGATCGTGCCGTCGATGAGCTGCACGCGGACTCCCGAACGGGTCGGTTGACCCGTTGAGCCTAGCCGACGACCGTGTCAGCTCGCCTGTCACCGAGGGCGCTATACCGCCGCGAGACCGGTCCCGAAGGATCGGCCCCGAGGACCGCTCGACCGCGGACCTACTCGGTGGTGACGGCGGTCCGCAGCTCCTCGCCCCAGTGGCGAGCGCGCTCGAGCTCGCCATCGCGGAGCGGCCCCTGGCTGCCCGTGACGACGAACCGCCCGGGCTGGGCGACGGTGCGGTAGCCCAATTCCCGCAGCTCCTTCTCGATCGCGCCCGTCGCGCTGCCGGGCGACCAGCGCACGCGGGTCTCGAACGCCGCGCCGGCGCCGGTGCCGCGTGGCAGCGTCTCGAGCCACGTGCGCATGAAGGGATGACCGACATCGGCCGGCTTGTGCGCCTTGCGCCCTGCTCCCTCGATGTTGTCGCGCATCCCTTCCTGGGGCAGCCGGAAGGCCATCACCGGCGCTCCGGCGACGAGCAGGTCGACGCCCGAGACGGCGGCCAGCGACGCCTCATCGGTGGTGAGCACGGAGGTCCCCTCGCCGATGCCGTCGGCGATGGCCCGGGCGACCTTCTCGGTGTTGCCCCAGTGCAATTCGTAGACGACGACGGCTTTCATGGCGTTCACCCGCGCTTTCGTACGGGACGCGCATGCCGGGTCGGGCGACCACGGCGCGTTCCCTGCTTTGACTCTCGGGGTGACGGAGGCCGCCTGCCAGAGCCATCGGTCACGACGGGGAGGGGCAGAGGTCAGCCGAAGAGCTCGCCGACCGCGTCGTCGAAGGCGACCGTGTGGCGGTCGATGTCCGCCTCGGTCGTGGCCGGCGACATGAGGGCCATGTTGTGGAACGGGGTCATGAGCACGCGCCGGTTGAGGGCGTACAGGTGGAGGAAGCGCTCGAGCTCGAAGTCGCCGTGGTCCCACTGCTCCCGCCCCGTCCGCGGCGGCGTCGGCATGAAGTGGTACTCGGCCCGGGCGCCGAGCCGGGTGACGCTCCACGGCACCCCGTGGGCGGCGATGACCCCTTCGACGCCGGCCGTCCACCGCTCGGCGAGCGGGATCATGCGCTCGAAGGCGGCCTCGGTCAGGACCTCTCCGAGGGTCGCCCGGACGGCGGCCAGCGAGAGCGCGTAGCCGGCGAGCGTGCCGCCGATCCCGCCGACGTCGGAGTCCTCGAGGCCGATGCCGGCCGTGATCGCCGCGGCGACCGCCTCGCTGAAGCCGTACGTCGCGGCGGGGATGCCGCCGCCGATGGTCTTGCCGATGACGAAGAGGTCCGGATCGAGGCCGTCGCGCTTCGTCATGCCGCCGGGACCGGCACAGATGGTGTGGGTCTCGTCGATGATGAGGAGCGTGCCGGTCCGCCGGGTGATGTCGCGGACGGCCTCGTGATAGCCGGGGTCCGGCAGGACGATGCCGACGTTCGTCAGGGCCGGCTCGATGAGGAGGGCGGCTACCTGCCGGTCCGTGAGGGCGGCCTCGAGGGCGGCCACGTCGTTGAACGGCACGACCCGGGTGGTGAGCGCCGGATCGACCGGCGGCCCGATGTTGCCGCGCCGCGCCTCGACCCGGCCGTCGTCGGTCAGCCAGGCGAACGTCTCGTCGACCGAACCGTGGTAGTTGAAGTCGTGGACGGCGATGAACGGCCGGCCGGTCACCATCCGGGCGAGCCGGATCGAGAAGCGGTTGGCGTCGGTGGCGGTCATCGCGAACTGCCAGTAGCGGAGCCCGAACCGGCGCTGCAGCTCCTCACCGACCCAGGCGGCGTCCTCGGTCGGGAGCATGTGGGTGATGCCGCGGGGCAGCTGGCGCTCGACCGCCGCGATCGTCGCCGCCGCGCCATGGCCGGCCATCGCCCCGGTGTCGCCGAGGCAGAGGTCGACGTAGTCGTGGCCGTCGACGCAGGTGAAATGGGCGCCGCTCGCCGACTCGACGTAGGGCGGGAACGCGCCGGGCCACTTGACCATCCAGTTCATCGGCACGCCGGCCAGCAGCGAGTCCATGGCGCGCGCGTGCAGGGCCGCCGAGCGTGGATGGTCGGCGATGAAGGTGGCCTCCTCGCGCTCCATGAGGGCGGCGAGGCGGGTCCGGTCGAGGGTCAGGGTGGCGGGCACCCCGACATCATGCGCCGGGGGACGGCCGCGGGGTCGGGTCGTCGCGGATGACGGCCCGATGCGCCGAACGTCGGCGGTCGCGGGCTTTGCCGCGAGTTACGGCCCGCCGCGACGGCGGGCCGAGGTGGTCAGGAAATCCGTCGGGTGAAGCCGCAGATCTCGCAGGTCGCGAGGCCGGTCTCCGGGTCGAGGGTGAGGAAGCTCGGGCAGCCGTTGGTGCGGCAGAAGAGCTGGCTCGAAACGGCGGTCCGGCGGCGGAGGCGGCGCATGGCGCTCGCCCGGCCGGTAAGGCTGGTGGTGGTGGAACGGGACAACACGGGTGTTTCTCTCTGTTTCTCGATGGCCGGCGCCGGGACATTCTCATCCCACGGCTGCTGCGGCCTGATGGTTCCGCTCAGGACGATCCGTGATGGGGACCGGAGCGGTTGGACATCGCTGGCGACGTTCGGTGCGGGAGCGGAGTCGTGCTCTGACCTGCAGCCGTTGGGCGTCGGGCGATGCCTGGATTCTGAGGCCGGGGGCCCGCCCTGTCAAACGTGCCGACGGTACGGGATCCGCCGGACGTTCGTCAGGTCGCCGGTTCGACGATCGGTCCGAGCCCGTCGGCGAGGCCGAGATCCTGGAGGATCGCGTCGAGTCCCTCCATCGTCTCGAGCGTCAGCGTCGGGGCCGGCGGCCGCACCCGCTCGTGGGCGATCGCGCCGCGACGCCGATACAGATGCTTGCGGAGCGGCAGATTGATGCCGGGCTGGTTCTCGAACCGGATGAGTGGCAGCGCACGTTCGAACGCCGCCCGGGCGCCGGCGAGGTCGCCCGCCCGGAAGCGACCCACGATATCGACGAGCAGCTCCGGGAAGCCGAAGCCCGTCATCGTGCCGACCGCGCCGGCCTCGAGCTCGTCGTACACGGCGCTCGCCCCGAGCCCACCGAGTATCCGGGTCCGCGGTTCCGCGGCGAGGATCGCCCTTGCCTTCGCCGGCGTCGGCTCGTCCTCGAGCTTGAGATGGCGGCAGCTCGGCAGCCCGCCGGCGATCGCGGCGATGACCGGGACGGACATGATCACGCCCGAGCCCGGCGGGTAGTCCTGGACGACGATCGGCAGGACCGTGGCGTCCGCGACCGCGCCGTAGTGGCGCAGCAGGCCCTCGTCGGTCACGGGATCGAGGGCGGGCGGGGCGAGCATGAGCGAGTGGGCGCCGCGCGACCCAGCCTCCCGGGCGAAGGCGATCGCACGATCGCTGTCGGCGTGGGTCACCCCGACGCAGACGGGCAGGCGGCCGTCTGCCGCGGCGATCGTGGTCTCGATGACCTCGGTCCGCTCGTCGTCGGACAGCTTGTGGGCCTCGCCCATGAAGCCGAGGATCGTCATCCCGTCGACACCGCTCGCGGCGACGAACCCCGTCAGCCGGCGAAGGCTCGGCAGGTCGAGGGCGCCGTCGGGCGCGAACGGGGTGGGGACGATGTTCCAGACGCCGCCGAGCTCACGGGCGGCGGACGCGTTCACCGGGACGATGAGAGGTCTAGCGGCGCTTGCCCCGGACCGAGACGAGGTGGGACGTCCACTCGGAGGTCTGCCCGTCGTTCGTGGCCGAGCTGCCCTGCCAGCCGCAGACACAGGTCACGTGCTGGAGCCGGTGCACGTATGTCTCGATGACGTGCTTGAGGGGCTCCTCCGTCAGCGTGGCGGCCGACTTGGGCGGATTCGGATTCACAGGGCGGACTCCTGGGCTGGTGCCGTCGGCGACGCGTCGCCTCACGCGGGGGAGCCCCTATTGTGCGCCTTTCAGGCGAATCCCGCCGAGGCGAGGGTCAGAACGGGGGCCAGGGGATGGCCGGCCGGTCCGGGTCGGGGAGCGGGAACCGGCGGGTCCTCAGGAGATCGTCGACCCGGACTCGGGTCGTACGGACCTCGGCCCGCGACAGCAGCTCTCGGAGCGAGGCGCCGAGGTCGCCGTCGAGTCGGTCGTGGATGGACTCGACGACCGTGAGTTCCTCCTCGTTCAGGCGCCGGCCTCGCCAGCCCCACAGGACCGTGCGCAGCTTCGGCTCGGCGGAGAAGCAGATGCCATGGTCGACGCCGTAGAGGTGGCCATCGGCCGGCAGGATGTGGCCGACCTTGCGGTCGGCGTTGTTGGCGATGGCGTCGAAGACGGCCATCGGCCGCAGGCTCGGGTCCGAGCGCTCGACGAGGTCCCACGGGTCGACCGCCTCGTCGACGTCGATCCACAGCTGGACCATGCCCGGCCCGAACGGGCCGTTGCGGAAGACGGTCGGCGGGACGATGCCCCAGCCGGTCGCCTCCGACAGGACGTGCGCGGCGACCTCGCGGCGGGATAGCGTCCGGTCGGGGAAGTCGTCGAGCGGCCGCTCCCCGCGGACCGGCTTGTAGACACAGACCGCCTCGAGGTCGGGCTCCGGGTCGGGGCAGTGTCGGACGATGCGGCAGTAGAGGGCCGCGTTGGACGAGGCGACGAGGCGTCCGACCACCTCGAGCTCGCCGTCGCGGAGGAGCTCCAGGGCGGCCGCCCGGTCGACCGTGGTCAGTTGAGGTACCCGGTCCCGTTCCGGCGGGGGCACAGGTGGCCGAGTGGGTCGAGCGGCTGGCCGCAGAGCGGGCAGGGCGGGCGACCGGCGTTGACGACCGCGGCAGCCCGGGCGGCGAAGTCGCGAGCGCTGGCCGGCAGCATGACGACCCGGATGACGTCCGGACCGTCCTCGTCGTCGTCGTCGACCTGGACCGGCTCGCCGGCCTCGTCTGCTTCGGTGATCT
This sequence comes from uncultured Chloroflexia bacterium, assembly GCA_963745405.1. GTDB lineage: Bacteria > Chloroflexota > Limnocylindria > Limnocylindrales > CSP1-4 > C-114. The sequence continues at coordinate 2,239,978 of CAVUWY010000002.1, forward strand.
CGCGGGCCTCGACGATGATCCGCTCCCGCTCGCCGTCCCAGGTCAACGTCAGGGCGCCCGCTCGGAAGGCCTCCTGGAGCGGCTCGTCGAGCGGTCCCACGTCGGTCGGCGGCTCGATCATCCCATCCGGCCCCGACAGATCGAGGCCGTGCCGGCCGAGCTCCTCGAGGAGGGCGGCCAGCCGATCGGCGAGGACCGCGACCTGGGCCTTCTCGAGGGCGACGCTGACGATCCGGCCGCCATCGCGAGCCTGAAGGAAGAAGACGCGGGCACCGGGTTCACCCACGGTACCGGCGACGAACCGCTCGGGCTCGTCGAACGAGAAGATGCGGCGGGGCATGGTCCCGAATCTACACGGTCCCGACCATCCGGGCCGCCGACCGGATGCCGCCCCGATCCCTCCGGATCACCGCCGGGGATCCCCCCGCGATGGCGCCGGGGATTGACAGGGCCGACGGCGATTGCATATAACCTTATGAGCAACCTCGAGCGGCGGACCCCTGCGAGGACCTCGGTTGGCACGTTTCCAGCTGGCTCCCGGCCCGATACCGTTCCACCATCAGGTCTATCTCCACCTGCGAGCCGCCATCGACGAGGGCCAGTGGGCGGTCGGGGATCGGCTTCCTCCGGAGCGTGAGCTCGCCGAGCACTACGGCTGCAGCCTCATCACCGTGCGGCGGGCGCTGGCCGACCTCGCCCGCGAGGATCGCCTCGAGCGGACCCGCGGCCGGGGCACGTTCGTCAAGGCGCCACGCATCGTCCGCGAGCTGACCTCGACGATCAGCTTCTCGGAGGAGATGGAGTTGCGCGGCTTCGAGCCGCGGACGCGCCTCCTCACCTCGCGGATCGAGCCCGCGGCGGAGCCCGACGCGGCCGCCCTCGGCATCGAGCCCGGGGCCCCGGTCGTCTTCCTCGAGCGACTTCGGAGCGCCGGCGATACGCCGCTCCTCCTCGAGCAGGTCCGCCTCTCGGCGGCCGAGTTCACCGACCTGCTGCAGGCCGACCTGGAGGGCGGCTCGCTGTACGACTTCCTCGCGGTCCGCCACGACCGACCCATCGAGCGACTGAGCGAGACGATCGAGCCGATCCTCCTGCCGGCCCGCGAGGCCCGCCTCCTCGGCCAATCCGGCCGCCAGCCGGCCCTGCTCCTCGAAGGCGTCGCCTACGACGGCGCCGACCGGCCGGTCGAGGTCAGCCGGACGTACGTACCGGGCCACCATTCGAAATTCCTCGTCGAGTCCTCCGGCCGGGAGGCGCGCGGCCTTACCGGGATACGCGCACGGAGCCAGGCCGCGGACGAAGCCGACCACAGACCTGGGACCGACGAGGCGACGGCAGCGGACCGGCTCGTGGGAGCGGGCCGGGGCCGCAGCCTCGCGACGGGGGATGGCCCCTGACAAGACGACTCGTCCATCGCCCCGACGCCGTCCCTCGGCGTCGCGGCCCGCGGACCGAAGCACGTCAAGAGGAGGAGCGACAGCGTGATCCACGATCCGGGGCACCAGGGGGTCCAGAGCACGAGGAGCACCATGAGAACGAGATGGAAGCGGTACGGGGCGATCCTCGCCATACCCGCCCTCATCCTCGCTGCCTGCGGTGGCAGCGCCACGCCCACACCGAGCGCATCGAGTGCCACTCCGACCGCCGCGGCGACCGAGGCCCTCGCCTCCACGCCGCCGTCGACCGGCCCGACGCCAGTGCCGACCGTCCCACCCGGCGGCCCGGTCACCATCAAGTGGTTCTGCTGCCTCGGTGGTGGCGACGATCCGAGCACGCTCAAGGTCTTCGCCAGCATCATCGCCGACTTCAACAAGGCCCATCCGAACATCAAGGTCGTCCTGGACCACGTCGCCTACGAGGGCGCCCGTGACGCGTTCGCGACCGAGCTCGCGTCCGGCAACCCGCCGGACATCGTCGGTCCACTCGGAGTCGGCGGCGCGAACGCCTTCGCCGGCCAGTGGCTCGACCTGTCGCCGTACATCGCCAAGAACAACATCGACCTGAGCCAGTTCGATCCCGGCATCGTCAAGCTCTACCAGAGCGGCGGCGAGGGCCAGCCGGGCCTGCCGTTCGCCATCTATCCGTCCGAGCTCTACTACCAGCCGGACATGTTCGACGAGGCCAAGCTCAACTACCCGCCGGCCAAGTACGGCGACCAGTACCAGATGCCCGACGGCTCGATGGTCGACTGGAGCTACGACACGATCCGCCAGGTCGCGATGAAGCTCACCGTCGACAACAAGGGCAACGACGCGACGATGCCGAACTTCGACTCGAAGCACATCGTCCAGTACGGCTTCGAACCCCAGCGAGACGACCTTCGGACGATGGGTGCGGCCTTCTTCTCGGCCGGCAAGTTCCTGGCCGACGACGGGAAGACCGTCCAGATCCCCGACGCCTGGAAGGCCGCATGGACGTGGGTCTACAACGGCATCTGGACCGACCACTTCATCGAAACGAACCAGGTCTTTCAGGGTCAGGGCTTCAACGGCGGCGGGTACACGTTCAACTCGGGCAAGGTGGCCATGCAGGAGAACTACCTCTGGGACGTCTGCTGCGTGACCGACGCCGGCGGGAACTGGGATCTCGCCGCCCTGCCCTCGTACCAGGGCAAGGTCACCGCTCCGATCAATGCGGATCAGTTCCGGATCACCAAGGCGAGCAAGCACCCGGACGAGGCGTTCACCGTCCTCCAGTCGTTCGTCCTCGGGGATGAGCGCACGAAGCTTCTCAACTCGATCTCGGGTTTCCCCGCGCTCACATCCGACCAGCCGACCTACTTCTCCCAGCTCGAGCAGCAGAAGGACGACAAGGGCAAGTTCATCTACCCGCCCAACGTGAACTGGTCGGTCGTCACCCAGGCCATCCAGTACGCGGATATCGATCCGAACTCCGAGAACGTCATGCCCAACTACAACAAGTCGCTGGACACGCTGGCGAAGTACCTGACCAAGTGGACCTCGACGCCGAATCTCAACCTCGACACCGAGTTCACCAACCTGCAGAACGAGCTCCAGACGGTCTGGAACTCGAAGCAGTAGCGGCAAGCGCGTTCACGATCCCCGTCCGCCGCCGGCGGACGGGGATCCACCGATCGGATCGTGAGGAGGGCTCGATGACCGCCCGGGCGCTCGCCCTGCCGCGCCGCCGCCGGCTCACTCCGCTCGCTCGCCGCGAGGCGCTCTGGGGGCTCCTCTTCATATCGCCCTGGATCGTCGGGTTCTTCGCCTTCATCGCGCTCCCGATGATCGCCACGTTCCTGTTCACGTTCACGAACATCAACCTCGCCCAGACCGAGCCGCTCCGCTTCGTCGGCCTCGACAACTACGTGGCGATGATCAACGACGCCCAGACGTGGCAGTCGCTCGGCAACACGATCCTGTTCGCGGCCCTCGCCATCCCCGTGGCGGTGATCGCGCCATTCCTCGTCGCCCTGTTCCTCAGCAGTCCGCGGCTCCGGGGTGCCGGCGCCTTCCGCGTGCTCTGGTTCCTGCCGTACGTGGTGCCGTTTGTCGCCGGCGTGATCATCTGGCAATCGATGCTCAACGCCGACAGCGGCTGGCTCAACCAGTTCCTGGGCGCGATCGGCGTCCAGAACCCGCCCGACTGGCTCAACGACCCGACATGGATCTACCCGGGCCTCGTCCTCATCGGCATCTGGGGGATCGGCGGCGGGATCATCGTCTACCTGGCCGGCCTGCGCGGGGTGCCGAGCGAGCTCTACGACGCCGCCCGCATCGACGGCGCGGGCTTCTGGGCCCAGCTCCGCCACGTGACCCTGCCCATGCTGTCGCCCGTCGTCTTCTACACGCTCATCCTCTCGGTCGTCGACCTCCTCCAGTACTTCCTCGTGCCGCTCGTCCTCAACCAGGGGACCGGCGAGCCGGCCGGCAAGACGAACTTCCTCAACCTCTACATCTACAAGAACTTCTTCTCCTACCAGGACATGTCGTACGGCGCGACGCTGGCCTGGTTCCTGTTCGGCATCACCCTCGTGATCACGCTCGTCCTCTTCGGCACGGCCCGGCGCTGGGTCTACTACGCCGGGGAGCGTTAGGCGATGGCCCTCGGAGCCACCCGCCGGCCGGTCACCGCGGCCGTCCCCTGGAAGCGTTCACGGCGGCGCACGGCGTCGGAGGCCGGCCGCTCGTTCACCCTCACGTTCATCGGCGTCGTGGTGCTCGCAGCGTTCCTTGCACCGCTCGTCCACGCCGCGACGTTGTCGATCAAGAGCCCCGAGCAGGTCGCGGCGGTCGACTCGCCGATCTGGCCGGCCAGCCAGCAGACCTTCACCTATCGGGACCGCGACTACCCCGTCTACCAGGTACCCCTCGACAGCGGCACGAAGCCGATGGCCCTCGTCAAGAAGGGCCGCGACTCGAGCCAGTTCGCCGATCCGGCCAACCCCGACGCCGACCTCGTCACGTGGCAGGGCTCGTGGCGGACGCTCACGCCGGTCTGGCAGTTCGACCCCCACTGGGAGAACTACGTCAACGTCTGGAACGAGATCAACTATCCGCGTCTGCTGTTCAACACGATCGCCATCGCCGTGATCTCGATGATCGGGACCCTCGTCTCCTGCATCCTCGTCGCCTACGGGTTCGCCCGGTTCCGGTTCCCCGGCCGCGACTGGCTGTTCCTCCTCGTCATCGCGACGATCTTCCTGCCGGGCGCGGTCACGATCATCCCGACGTACACGATCTTCTCAAGGCTCGGCTGGGTGAACACCTGGCTTCCGCTCCTCGTCCCGGCGTTCTTCGCCAATGCCTACGACGTATTCCTGCTGCGGCAGTACTTCCTCACGATCCCGCGGGAGATGGATGAGGCGGCCGCCATCGATGGGGCCGGTCCGTTCAAGACGCTGACCTCGGTCATCCTGCCGCAGGCCTGGCCGGTGATCGTCGCGGTGGCGATCTTCCACATCGTCTACTCGTGGAACGACTTCCTGGGGCCGCTCATCTACCTCTCGGCCGCGCCGGATCTGCAGCCCGTCGCGGTAGGTCTCGCCCGCTTCAGCGGGGCGCGGATCGCCCAGGATCCGGGGCTCATCCAGGCCGGCACGATCCTCACCCTCATCATCCCCGTCGCGATCTTCCTCGTCTTCCAGCGGGTATTCATCCGCGGCGTGGTCATCACCGGCGTCGAGAAGTAGGTAGAAGCCGGGAGACGGTCCACTTGCGCGATGCACGTGGATGCATCGCCGCGGGGTTCCGCGCGAGGCGGGCCGGCCCGAAAGGCTCGCCGCAGCGGGCCGCCGAGCCTCCGAGTCAGTCGACCCGGACCTGGATCGTGTGGTGGCCGCGAGCGCCGTCGGGTGCGGGCGGGGTGATGTCGGCCGTCTGGACGGCGCCGGTGCCGTCGGTGGCCCGGACCTCGATCGTGTGGGTGCCGGCCGTGGCGGCCCAGGCGAGCTCCCACTGGAGCCAGGTCGCCTTCGAGATCGGGGCCGACAGGATGCAGTTCTGCCACGTTCCCTGGTCGATCGATACCTCGACCTTCGAGACGCCTCGATCGGGCGCCCAGGCGACGCCGGCGATCGTCGTCGTGCCGGCCTTGACCGAGGCGCCGTCGTGGGGGACGTCGATCCGTGACTGGGTGAGGATCGGCCCGAGCTTGGCCCAGCCGAGGGGGATCCAGTAGCCGTCGACGGCCTCGAGCGTGGTGAGCTCGATCTCGGTCAGCCACTTCGTGGCGCTGACGTAGCCGTAGAGGCCAGGGACGATGAGGCGGGCCGGGTAGCCGTGCTCGGTCGGCAGGGGCTGGTCGTTCATGAGCAGGGCGATCATCGGCGCTCGGGCCGGGTCCATCGCGTGCTCGGTCGGGAAGCCGGCCGTGAACCCGTCGGCGGACCGCCCGACGATCTGGGTCGCCGCCTGTTGCACGCCGGCCATCGCGAGCACGTCGCGGAGGTTGACGCCGGTCCACTTGGCGTTGCCGACGAGGTCGCCCCCGACATAGTTCGAGACGCACTGGATCGTCACGTACTGCTCGAACAGGGGCATCGTCGTGATCTGCTTGTAGTTCAGGGTCACGACACGGTCGACCATCCCCTTGACGGTGAGGGTCCAGGTCGACGCGTCCAGGCGGACCGGCAGCAGGGCCGTGTCGATCCGGTAGAACTCGTCGTTGGGGATGACGATGGGGGTGATGCCCGGCACGTTGAGCGACTCGTCCGGGGTGAGTGGCGGCACGGTCTCCGCCGGCTTGGGGATGGACGTGTCCGCGGCAGGCGCGGCTGAAGCGCGGCTCGTGGTGAGGGAGCGGCCGAGCGTGCCGGCGACGACCGCCCCGACGGCGACGCCGGCGCTGCCGATGAGGAATCGGCGCCGGTCCCAGTCGGGCATGCCGGACACCGTCTTCGCGTTCCGGCGCGGCTGTTGCTCGAGCCCGAGCCGGCGGAGTCGCTCGGCCTCCCGCCGGGCGTTCCGCGACGTCCCTGCGACGGGGACCGGGGCGGACGGGACGATGAGACCGAGGAGGTAGCGGAGGGCACCGAGGCCGGCGAGGACGGCGGCGACGGTCGTGACGACCGCGAGGGGGAACGACACGAGCGGTTCGCGGTAGGCGGCGAACAGTGCGACGAGCCCGAAGGCGCCGAATCCGATGTCGGCCCGCCGGATGTCACGGCTCCCGGCGATGCCGATCGCGCCGGCGATGACGAGGGCGACGCCGAGGATGAAGACGTTGAGGGCGAGCTTGTCGTTCGTGCCGAAGAGGCTGACGACGAAGTCCTTGGCGCCGGGGGGCTGGAGATCGATGGCCAGGGTCCCCATCGCGATGACGAGCGAGGGGGCTCCCGGGATCAGGCCGGCGATGAGCTCGCTGACGGCGATCGAGACGCCCGCCGAGACCGCCCCGGCGATGGCCGGAGCCACGTAGCGGCGCCCGATCTGTCGCGGCGCTGGCGTCGTGGCGTCATCGGTCTGGGGTGGCGTGGTCTGCATGGATCGGTCGATGGTCGCCACGTGAGCTCCACTGTATCGCTGCCCCCAGAACGTGTCCTGAATTGGGTTCGGCGGGGACGGGTCCGCGGTTTCTCCATCGTCCCTTCACGATCCGCGCATCGCCCGGCTCGATGCTCCGCCCATGACATTCGCAACCAGCACTGGAGCCTGAACACCAATGGTCGGCTATCGGATGGGCGGCTTCCTGCGCGTCCTGTTCTTCTTCGTCGTCTTCGGCATCGTCGCCGCGGTCGCCTATCAGCTCGGCGTGAGCCAGGCCACCTCAGCGGTCGTCGTCGGCAGTGGCGCAGCCGGGACGGTCGCCGTCCCTGTCTACATCGGGCAGGTCGGCTGGGGCTTCGGGTTCGGGTTCCTCTGGTTCCTCTTCCCGTTGTTCTTCATCTTCCTCATCGCCTTCGCCCTGCGGCCGCGTGGCAGGTACGGCCATCGCGGCTGGGGACCCGGCCCCTATGGCCCGGGGGGCCCGGGAGCGGTCGATAGCGGCCAGGGCGGACCCGCCGACCGGAGCGGCTTCTGGGATGCTCGCCGGCAGGCCTACGAGGACTTCCACCGCCAGCTCCACGAGGCCGATGCGGCCCGAGCGGCCGACGCGGCCCGGACCTCGACCCAGGCGCCCGGCGCCGCTGGCGCGCCGCCCGTCGATCCGAGTGCGGGTCCCGGGTCGTCGAGCGGACCCACACCGACCGCCTGACCCCGCCTGGGGCGGGCACGAGCTCCCCGCATCCAACGCGCCGGAACGCGACCGCGTTCCGGCGCTCCTCCACGCCCTAGGATGACCGCCGTGAAGACCATCCTCGTCGTCGAGGACGAGCCGGCTATCGCCACCCTCGCCCGCGACTATCTCGAGCACGCCGGGTTCGCCGTCGTCATCGCCTCCGACGGTCCGACCGCACTGCGCCTCGCGAGGACCGCCCACCCCGACCTGGTCGTCCTGGACCTGGGCCTGCCGGGCATCGACGGCCTCGACGTGACCCGCTCGATCCGCCGCGACTCGACCCTGCCGATCATCATGGTCACCGCGCGGGCAGACGAGTCGGACAAGCTCGTCGGGCTGGAGCTGGGCGCGGACGACTACCTGACCAAGCCCTTCAGCCCCAAGGAGCTCGTGGCCCGGGTGCGGGCCGTCCTCCGGCGGACCGGAGACGGGCCGTCCGAGGCGCGCGAGGTCATCACGGTCGGCGAGCTCGTCCTCGACGTGCCGCGCCGGGCCGTGACCGTGGCCGGCCGTCGGGTCGACCTCACGGCGACCGAATTCGCCCTCGTCGAGACGCTCGCCCGCCAGCCGGGCCGGGTGTTCACCCGGAGCCAGCTCCTCGATGCCATCCACGGGGTGGCCTTCGAGTCGTACGAGCGAGCCATCGACGCCCACGTGAAGAACGTCCGCCGCAAGCTCGATCCGGGGGTGAGCGACGCCCGCCGGATCGAGACCGTCTACGGGGTCGGCTACCGGCTGGCGGAACCGACCACATGACCGACGCGCCCGGCCCGGATCCCGGTCCGCCGACCGGTCGACCCCCGTGGCGCGGTCGAACGCCACGACCGCGGCGGCCCCCACGCCCGCCTCGCTGGGGCCGGGGAGGACCGCCGCCGTGGTGGCCCCAGGACGAGCCGTGGCCGCCGGCCGATCGCCACTGGGCCCAGCGCCGTGGCGGGGCGATGGATGGGGCCTGGTATCCGGGCGGCACAGTCCGTCGATCCTTCTTCCTCCGCATCGGCTGCGCCATCCTCGCCGCTCTCGTCCTCATGGTCCTCGCCTCGACGCTCGCGGTCGTCCTTGTCGGTGGCTTCCTCGGCCTCATCGGCCTGTCGGCCGACGCCCGGCTCGGTGCCGTCGTGCTGCTCGGCCTCGGGATCCCCGCCCTCGTCCTGCTCGGGGTCTCCCTCACCCGGGCTGCCGAACCCGTCGGCGACCTCATCGACGCCGCCGCGCGGGTCGAGGCCGGCGACCTCGCGGTCCGGGTCGAGGAGCGCGGCCCGGTCGCCGTCCGCCAGCTCGTCCGGTCGTTCAACGCGATGAGTGCCCGCCTCGAGGCCGATGCCGAGTCCCGGCGGACCCTGATGGCCGACGTCACGCACGAGCTGCGCACGCCACTCACGGTCATCCAGGGCAACCTCGAGGGCGTCATCGACGGCGTCTACCCGGCCGACGAGGCGCACCTCGCCACGATCCTCGACGAGACGAGGACCCTGAGCCGGCTCATCGACGACCTCCGGACCCTCGCCCTCGCCGACCGCGGCGCACTCGAGCTCCGCCGGGAGCCGGTCGACCTCCTCGCCCTCGTCCAGGACACGGTAGAGGCGAGCCGGCCGGCCGCCGACGCCGGATCGGTGACGCTCGCCGTTTCGCCTCCGCCGGCCGCGGTGCCCGATGCACCCGGGCCGATCGTCGACGCCGACCCGACCCGGATCCGCGAGGTGCTCGGCAACCTCCTCGCCAATGCCATCCGCCACACCCCGGGCGGTGGTTCGGTGACGGTCTCGGTGCTGGGCGGCGATGCGGCGGCGACGGTCGCCGTGAGCGACACCGGGCCGGGCATCCCGGTGGAGCTCCGAGACCGCATCTTCGAACGGTTCGTCCGCGAGCCGGGCTCGAGCGGTACCGGTCTCGGGCTCGCCATCGCCCGCGACCTCATCGTCGCCCACGGCGGGACGATCGAGGCGGTGAGCCCACCGGGCGGCGGCACGACCGTCTCCTTCAGCGTGCCCGTCGAGGGAGCCGGCACCCGCCCGATTTGACGCCGGGCGGCGTGCCCCGCCATCCTCACGCTGCCGACGACTCCCGAGCCCGACCGGGGAAGACGCGCGCGTGCGATCGGATCCGCTGACGGGACCACGGGCTCCGGCGGAGGAGATGCGTGCACCGCAAGGCCCTGTTCGCCGCCGCCGCGACCGCCCTGCTCCTCGCCGCGACGCTGCCCCTCGGAACGCTGGCCGTCGGGCCGCGTCTGCCGTCGGACCGCCTCCATCGCCTCGACGTCCACGGTATCGAACCGCAGCTCCTGCCCGCGCTGCTGACGCCGAACCGGCAGGTGACCGTGATGCTCCAGCTCGCCGCCGATCCGGTGAGCGTCCGCCAGGCGAAGTCGACCCGGCGCCTCTCGACGATCGAGCGGTCCTCGATCCGGGCCGTCGTGAAGCGGTCCCAGGATCGGATCGTCCCGTCGATCCGGGCGGCCGGTGGACGGATCGTCGCCCAGTTGCAGGACGCCTACGACGGGATCCAGGTCCGGGCGCCCGCCTCGGCCCTGCCCCGGTTCGCCCGCCTGCCGGGCGTCACCGCGGTCCACTCCGTCCAGATCTTCCATCGCTCGAACACCGTGGCCGTGCCCTACATCGGAGCGCCGCAGGCTTGGAGCGCGACGAAGACCACCGGCAAGGGCGTCTCGATCGCCGACATCGATACGGGCCTGGACTATTACCACGCCGACTTCGGCGGCACCGGCAGCGCGGCCGACTTCACCTACGGCGAGGCCCACGACACGACGCTCCCGGCCCACGACGCCGACGGGACGACCGTGGCCTTTCCGAGCGTGAAGGTGCCGAAGGGCTACGACTTCGTCGGCGACGACTTCGACGCCGATCCGAACTCGACGACCTACCAGCCGATCCCCCATCCGGACGGCAACCCACTCGACTGCGGCATCGCGGCCGGCGGCGACGGGCACGGATCCCACACCGCCGGTACCGCGGCGGGGGAGGGGGTCCTCTCGAACGGCTCGACGTTCAGCGGGCCGTACGACGGCACGACCTACGCCGCCCATTCGTTCACCGTCGGGCCGGGCGTCGCCCCCCAGGCGACGATCTACGCCTATCGCGTCTTCGGCTGCGTCGGGTCGACCGACGTGATCGCCGCCGCGATCGACCGGGCCGTCAAGGACGGCGCGAACGTGATCAACCTCTCGCTGGGGACCGACTTCGGCCGGGCCGACGATCCGACGACGGTGGCCGCCGACAACGCGGCGGCGGCCGGCACGGTCGTCGTCTCCTCGTCGGGCAACGCCGGGCCGGCCGGGTACATCACCGGCTCGCCGGCCGCTGGCGACCGGGTCCTGTCGGTCGCGGCACTCGACGCGGAGTTCGCCTCGTACCCGACCGTCAAGATCGGTCTCGGCGTCGAGGGAGACGTGGACGGCATCAACGCCAACGCCAGTGGAGCCTTGCCGGCGAGCGGGCCCCTGCGCGTCCTCATGTCGGGCGGCGTCATCGCCCTCGGTTGCGACGACAGCGACTACTCGGCGGTCGCGCCCGGCGACATCGTCGTGACCCAGCGGGGAAACTGCGACCGGACCGCCCGGGCGACCTTCGGCCAGGCCCACGGCGCAGCGGCCGTCATCATGGTCAACGACTCGCCCGAGCTGCCGCCGTTCGAGGGCACGATCCCGGGCGTGACCATCCCGTTCATCGGGGTCGATCCGATCGACTCCGCCGCCCTCGTCGGCGCCGACGGCACGACGGTCACACTATCGACGGGCGCACCGATCGCGAACGACACCTACCGACACGTGGCCGACTTCAGCTCGGCCGGTCCGCGCAACGGCGACAGCGCGCCGAAGCCCGACGTGACCGCGCCAGGCGTCGCGATGACCTCGGCCGGCGTCGGATCCGGGACGGGCGGCGAGGTCCTCTCCGGGACGTCCATGGCGAGCCCGATGGGCGCCGGCACGGCCGCCCTCGTCAAGGCCGCCCATCCGACCTGGACGGTCGACCGGATCAAGGCGGCGATCATGAACACGGCGACGGTGGCCTCCTCGTCGATCGCCGGCTACGAGGTCCGGTCGGCAGGGGCCGGGGTGATCAGCGCCGGGCGGGCGGTCTCGACCGTCGGTCTCGCCACGACCGCCGACCATCTCGACAGCCTCGCCTTCGGCTTCCGGGCGCTCGGCGGCGCCTACAGCGAGAAGAAGGCCTTCACCCTGACCAACACCGGCGCCTCGGCCGTCACCTACGACCTGGCAGCGTCCTTCGTGGGCGCCCGCTGGGGAACGGCGGTCTCCCTCTCGCCGAAGAGCGTCACGGTCGCCGGCGGCGGTCACGTCACGATCACGGCGACGCTGAGCATCGGGGCCGCGGCGGTCGCCGCCCTCGACGACGCCGACATCTTCTCCGGCGCCGGCCCCGATCCGGGCGGAGTCATCGTCGTCCAGGGGGCGGTGACGGCGACGCCGCGGACGAGCCGGACGGGCGTGTATCAGCTCCGGGTGCCCTTCGTGTTCGTGCCGCGCGGCCTCTCCTCGGTCACCGCCGCAGCCCGCGCACCGTTCGTCCCGACCGGTGGCTCCGGCCTCCTCGCGAACCCGATCCATCCGACTCCACCGACCCGCGGCAAGGTCACGTCCTCCTCGGTCCTCCACAACGGCGGCATCCACTCGAGCATCGCCGACGTGTACACGTGGGGCCTGTCCGATGCATCGGACGCTCCGGGCTCGGTCGACATCCGGGCGGTCGGCGTCCAGTCGCTGCCGGGCGACGGATTCGTCGGCGTCGCTGGGTCGGACCGCGTCCTCATCTTCGCCGTCGACACCTGGCGGCCCTGGTCGACGCCGGTCGCCGACGAGTTCGACATCGGCATCGACACCAACGGTGACGGTCTCGACGACTTCATCGTCGCCTCGGCCGACCTCGGGACGCTGGCCACCGGCCAGCCCGACGGTCAGCTCTATTCGTTCACCTTCGACGCCACCGGGAACCTCATCGACGGCTGGGCCGCCGACGCGCCGATGAACGGCTCCGTCGTCGAGCTGCCGACCCTCGCCAGCGACCTCGGTCTGTCCGCTGGCACGTCCAAATTCGACTACGACATCGTCGGCTTCTCGAACGAGAACGGCGCGGTCGATACGGTCGCCGGCTCCGCCCATGTCGACGCCTACGATCAGCTCGTGTCGGACGGCGACTACATCCCGCTCGACCCGGGCGAGACCGAGACGCTGCCACTGGCGGCTGATCTCACCCGGCTGAGCCTCGCCCCACCCGATGCGAGCCAGCCGCTCGGCTGGATGGTCGTCGCCCTCGACGATGCGGCCGGTGCCGCCCAGGCGGATCTCATCCCGGTGGCACGCGGTCACTGACGCGATGCGGATCGCCCTGTTCCTGACCTGCTTCAACGACGCCCTCTTCCCGGACGTCGGCCGGGCCGTCGTGACCATCCTCCGTCGGCTCGGTCACGACGTCGACTTCCCGGCGGATCAGACGTGCTGCGGCCAGATCCACTTCAACTCCGGCTACCGGGCTGCCTGCGTCCCCCTCGTCGAGCGCTTCACCCGCGTGTTCGCCGGCTACGACGCCGTCGTCTCCCCATCGCCCTCCTGCGTCTCGATGGTCCGTCACCACCATCCCGTCATCGTCGAAGGTGCGGCCGGCCTGGCGTCGGAGGATCGCGCCTCGCTCGCAGACGGCGTGGACGACCTCCGGCCGCGGGTCCACGAGCTCACCGAGTTCCTCGTCGACCAGCTCGGCGTGACCGACGTCGGAGCCCGGTTCCCCCACACGGTCGCCCTCCACCCGACCTGCCACTCCGTCCGACTCCTCGGCGTCGGCGACCGGCCCCGCCGGCTCCTCGAAGCGGTGGCGGACTTGTCGCTCGTCGACCTGCCTCACGCCGACGAGTGCTGCGGTTTCGGCGGGACCTTCGCCGTCAAGAACGCCGACACCTCGATCGCCATGGGCCGGGACAAGGCGGCCGACGTCCTGGCCAGCGGCGCGGAGGTCCTGACGGCGGCCGACACGTCGTGCCTCATGCACGTCGGCGGGATCCTGTCCCGACAGCGGTCCGGCGTCCGGGTGATGCACCTGGCCGAGATCCTGGCGACAACGGGGGCGAGCGCGTGAGCGGCCCGGCCCGGACCGACATCGGGACGCCGACATTCGACGGCAGCCCGCCGTTCCCCGAGGCGGCCCGGGCGGCACTCGCCGATGAGCAGCTCCGGCGCAATCTCGGCCGGGCGACGACCACCATCCGGACCAAGCGGGCTCGTGTCGTGGCGGAGCGCGACGACTGGGAGGAACTGCGGCTCGCCGGGGCGGCCATCAAGGACGAGGTGATGCGAGACCTGCCGGCCCTGCTCCGACGCCTCGAGGGCGCGGTCGCCCGGGCCGGCGGGGTCGTCCACTGGGCTCGCGACGCCGCCGAGGCCAACGCGATCGTCGCCGAGATCGCCCGCACCCACGGGGCTCGCGAGGTCGTCAAGGTCAAGTCGATGGCGACCCAGGAGATCGAGCTCAACGACGCCCTGGCCCGGGTCGGCATCGACGTCTGGGAGACGGACCTCGCCGAGATGATCGTCCAGCTCGGCCACGACCTGCCGTCCCACATCCTCGTCCCCGCCATCCACCGCAACCGGACCGAGATCCGGGACATCTTCCTGGCCGAGATGGGCTCGGTCGGGCGACCGGCACCGGATGGCCTGACCGATGAGCCGGCGGACCTCGCCGAGGCCGCTCGGCTCCACCTCCGTGAGAAGTTCCTCCGCGCCCGGGTCGCCATCTCCGGGGCCAACTTCGCGGTCGCCGAGACGGGCGCGGTCGTCGTCCTCGAGTCGGAGGGCAACGGCCGGATGTGCCTGACCCTGCCGGAGGTCCTCATCACGGTCATGGGCATCGAGAAGCTCGTCCCGACCTGGCGCGATCTCGAGGTCTTCCTCCAGCTCCTGCCGCGATCGTCGACGGCCGAGCGGATGAACCCCTACACCTCGATCTGGACAGGGGTGACGCCGGGCGACGGCCCGCGCGAGTTCCACCTGGTCCTCCTCGACAATGGCCGCACCGATGTCCTCGCCGACCGGGTCGGCCGGCAGGCCCTCCGCTGCATCCGCTGCTCGGCCTGCCTCAACGTCTGCCCCGTCTACGAGCGGACCGGGGGACGTGCCTACGGCTCGGTCTATCCGGGTCCGATCGGGGCCATCCTCACCCCCCAGCTGCGCGGCATCGGCCGCCATCCGGTCGACGAGCAGACGGCATCGCTGCCGTACGCCTCGTCGTTGTGCGGCGCGTGCTTCGAGGTCTGTCCCGTCCGCATCGACATCCCGGAGATCCTCGTCCACCTGCGGGCCCAGGTGGTGGAGGGCACTGAGGGGGCGCGCCGGATCCCGACCGGTGAGGCCGTCGCGATGGGCGCCCTCGGCTGGACCTTCGATCGGCCGGGACGGCTCCGGACCGCCGAACGGATGGCGGCGATCGGCGGCCGCGTCGTGGGACGACGTGGCGTGATCCGGCGGCTCCGGGGGCCGGGTCCGATCTCGGGCTGGTTCGGCGGCCGCGACCTCGGCGCGCCGCCACCCGAATCGTTCCGTGCCTGGTGGCGACGGACGAACGGCGGAACGAGGGAGGATCGATGACGGACGAGGGAGCGGGCGGATCCGACGCCCGCTCCGCGATCCTCGCCCGGATCGCCGAGGCGCTCGCCGACGGGCCCGCGCCGACCGTCGTCCCGCGTGACTACCGGAGCACACTGGAGGGACCGCCCGACCGGGCGTCCCTCGTCGAGCTGTTCGCCGAGCGGGTCGGGGACTACCGGGCCACCGTGAGGCGGGCGGCCCCGGACGGCATCGCGGCGGCGATCGGCGCCGTCTTCGAGGCCGAGGGTATCCGGCGGGTCGTGGTGCCGCGGGGCATCCCGGCTGGCTGGCTCCGTGCCTCGGCCGCCGAACGACTGGCGGACCAGCCGCCCCTGACGACCCACGAGCTCGACGCCATCGACGGCGTCGTGACGGGCTGCGCCGTCGCTATCGCCGAGACCGGCACGATCGTGCTCGACGGCGGGCCCGGGCAGGGCCGGCGCGCGCTCAGCCTCCTGCCCGACCACCACGTCTGCGTGGTCCGGGCCGACCAGATCGTCGGCTCCGTCCCCGAGGCCATCGCCCGCCTCGACCCCTCCCGTCCGCAGACGTGGATCAGCGGCCCGTCCGCGACGAGCGACATCGAGCTCGAGCGGATCGAGGGCGTCCACGGACCCCGGCACCTCTCGGTCGTCATCGTGGAGGACCCGCGAGCCTGACCGCCCACGGTCCTTATTGCGACTGACTCTCGACAAGACCGCCGTCTGCCGGTACCATCCGGCGATGATCGACAACGACCCGATCGTCGACGCCATCGGCCAGGCCGGCCACCGGGTCACGGCTCCCCGCCGGGCCGTGGCCAGGCTCATCGCCGACCACGACGGCCATTTCACCGCCTCGGAGCTCGAGGCGGCTGCCCGCGACCGGCGGCTCGGGATCAGCCGGGCGACCCTGTTCCGGGCGCTCGAGCTGATGACCGCGCTCGGAGTCGTGGAGCGCATCGACCTCCCGTCCGGTGAGCACGCCTACGTTCCTTGCGCACCCGCTCACCACCATCACGTCGTCTGCTCCAGGTGCGGGCGATCGGCGGAGGTGGAGGATTGCGGTGTCGGCGAGGCCGTCCAGGAGATCGCCCGCCGGAGCGGCTATCGGATCGACGCCCACCGTCTCGAGCTGTTCGGGTTGTGCCGGCACTGCCAGGCCATGACCCGAGCCGATCCCTGACCGCCAGATGAGCATATGGAGGCCGTGATGTACCCATCGATCCTGCGACTCAGTCGCACTAGCAGGCTCTCCGGATGGGTCGCCGCCATCACGTTCACCTTCGTCATCGCCGCGTGCGGGGCGGCCGCATCTGCGCCACCGTCGAGCAGCGGGAGCCCGTCGGCCGGATCGTCGTTCGCCGCCGGCGGGGCAGCGCCGGTCGACAGCGGTCCGCCCATCGCCGTCGTGGGCACCGAGAACTTCTACGCCGATCTGCTGAGCCAGATCGGCGGCCCGCGCGTTCATGCGACGAGCTTCATCAACGACCCGAACGCCGACCCCCACGAGTTCGAGAGCAGCCCCGCCGATGCCGCACTCGTGGCCGACGCCAAGCTCGTCATCGTGAACGGCCTCGGGTACGACGATTTCATGCAGAAGCTCCTCGGCGCGTCGAACCAGCCCGGCCGCACGGTCATCGATGTCCAGCAGCTGCTCGGCCTCCCGGACGACGTGAACGTCCACATCTGGTACGACCCGGCGACGATGCCGAAAGTGGCCGCCGCGGCGGCAGACGCCCTCTCGAAGATCGACCCGCAGAACGCTCCGTACTTCGCCGCCCAGGAGCAGGCGTATGTAACGGCACTCATGCCGATCACCGACAAGATCGCCCAGCTCAAGGCCAAATACGCGGGCACGCCGATCGCCTTCACCGAGAACGTCGCCGGCTACATGACCGACCAGATCGGCCTCGTCGTGAAGACGCCGGTCGGGTTCATGAAGGCCGTCGAGGAGGGCACCGACCCCGCGCCCGCCGATGTTGCGGGCGAGCGCGACCTCTTCACCGGCAAGGTCGTGAAGGTGCTCGTGTATAACAGCCAGGTGACGTCCCCGACGACCAAGTCCATCCACGATCTCGCCGCCCAGGAGGGTATCCCCATCGTCGGGGTCGCCGAGACCATCCCGCCGAGCCTCCAGACCTTCCAGGACTGGCAGCTGGCCCAGCTCGCCGACCTCGAACAGGCCCTGGCCAAGGCCGGCTGAAGCCTGGTGGCGGATCCGGTCGTCCGATTCGACGACGCGACGCTCGAATACCACGAGCGTCGCGTCTGGAGCGATCTGTCGCTGAGTTTCGAGGCCCCGAACTTCGTTGCCGTCCTCGGCCCGAACGGCTCGGGCAAGACCTCCCTGCTGCGGGTCATCCTCGGGCTCACGCCGCTCACCAGCGGAACGGTCGAGGTCCTCGGGGAACCACCACGGCGCGGCAACCCGGGGATCGGCTACGTGCCGCAGCACCAGAGCTTCGATCGGGATCTGCCGCTTCGTGGCCGCGACCTCGTGCGGCTCGGCGTCGACGGGCACCGCTGGGGATTCGGGCCGTCCTCCGGTCCCATCGGGCTGATGGTGGCCGAGGCGATCGAGGCGGTCGAGGCGACGGCCTACGCCGATGCCCCTATCGGGCGACTGTCCGGAGGCGAGCAGCAGCGGCTCCGGATCGCCCAGGCGCTGGTCGGCGACCCGCGTCTTCTCCTGTGCGACGAACCCCTCGCGAGCCTCGACCTCCGCCATCAGCAGGAGATCACCGAGCTCATCGGCGGCTGGCAGCGCCGAAGCGGGGGCACGGTCCTCTTCGTGACCCACGACGTGAACCCGGTCCTTCACCTTGTCGACCGGGTGCTCTTCGTCGTCAATGGCCGCTGGGCGGCCGGCACGCCCGATGAGGTCCTGACCTCGGAGCGACTGACCGACCTGTACGGGTCGCACGTCGACGTGCTCCGCGTCCACGGCAGGGTCCTCGTCGTCGGCGAAACGACCGACTCGGGCTTCGACCTCGAACAGCCGCATCATCTGCCGGCCATCGACGACGACGCCGGGCACGAACCCGCCGGGGCCGGCCGATGATCGACCGGGTGATCCACCTGCTCACGTACGACTTCGTCCAGAACGCGATCGCGGCAGGGATCGTCGTGGCCATCGTGTCCGGGATCGTCAGCCGCTTCGTGGTCGCCCGGAACATGTCGTTCGCCGTCCACGCCCTCGCCGAGCTCGGATTCACGGGGGCGGCCGGGGCGATCCTCATCGGCGTGTCGCCTGTCGTCGGACTGCTCACCGGGACGACGATCACGGCCCTGTTCATCGGGCTCCTCGGTGTCCGGGTCCGGGAGCGCGACGCGGTCGTCGGCGTCGTGATGGCCTTCGGCCTCGGTCTCGGGGTCCTCTTCCTCACCCTGTATCCTCGCTACGCGACCGAGGCGTTCGCGATCCTCTTCGGGACCATCACCGGCGTGAGCCGTGGCGACGTCCTGCTGCTCATCGCCATCGGCGTGGTGACGCTCTCGGCCCTCGCGGTCGTCTATCGGCCGCTCACCTTCGCGACCGTCGACCCGGAGGTGGCGGAGGCCCGCGGCGTGCCGGTCGCGCTCCTGGCGATCGTCTTCCTCCTGATCATGGCGGCCGCGGTCGCCGAGGCGGTCCAGGTGGTCGGCGTCCTCCTCATCCTCACGCTCCTCATCACACCCGGGGCGGCTGCCGAGCGGCTCACCGCGCGACCGGGCCGGGCGACCGTCTACAGCGTCTCCATCGCCCTGTTCTGCGTCCTCGGCGGGATCCTCCTCGCGCTGGTGAGCGACCTGCCCGTGAGCGTGTTCGTGACCTCGCTCAGCTTCGCCTCCTATCTCGGTGCGCGGTTCGTCGTCGGGCCCCTTTCGATCGGCGCCGAAGGCCGGCGCCTCGCCGACACGGCCCCGCTGGCGAGCGAGTCGCACCACCACTGACCGTCCTCGGCCGGGCATCGTCCGGTGTGCTCATCGGTACTTAGGAGGGATGGTGGCCGGGACCACGTTCGGACAGTCTCGCCGCGGTAGTCCTCGGGTCACTGCATGCCAGGAGCGGTGGAGCGGAACGGATCACGCGTGCGACCAACCCATGAAGCCCATGTGCAGCCGGTAGCACTGCCGGCCTGGGCCATCCTCTACACGATCGGCGGCACCGCCGCCCTGCTCGGGGCCGTGGCCGTCGTGGCCGATGGATCCGACCCGCGGCCGGCCGTCCTCGTCGCGATGGCCGCGCTCGCGGCGGCGGCCCTCTGCTGGCGCCGTCGCGCTGCGGACGGCCGGGGCTTCCTCGCCGTCGTCCTCCCGAGCGTCGCCATGGTCCTCATCGCCGCGATCGGGCAGGCCTACGGGCTCGGCATCGCGTCGAGCGTGCCGGCCGGCACGGCCGTCGGTGCGGCGGCCGTGGCATCGGGTACCGGCGTCGCGGCGGCGGCCCTCTACCTCGTCGTCTTCGTCCTCATCGGGGCCACGAACCCGCGCGGCTGGTCGCTCGCCTTCTCGCTCCTCCTGGCGGGGCTCCTCGTCGCCCCGCTCGCGCTCGAGGGACGGTTGACCGAGACCGCCCTCGTGGCGTGTTCGATCGTCGTCGCGCTCTGCGTGGCGACCGGGGAGGGTGTCGCCTGGCTCCTGGAGGCGGGGCGACTGGCCCAGGGCCGAGCCGACGAGTCCCAGGCGGACGCGGTGATCCGGTCGCTCCTCACCACGGGGACCGACGCCAGCGTGGTCGTCGACGGGAGCGGCACGATCGAGTTCGCCAGCCCGTCCGTCGCGACGACGATCAACCACGAACCGGGCGAGCTCGTCGGCCGGGACATCGGGGCCATCGTCACGGCCGCATCGGCGGCCGCGCTCCGGGAAGCCCATCGCTCCCTTGCCCCGGGGGAGAGCCAGGGCCTCGCCTGCGAGATCGTCCAGGAGGGCGGCACACGGCTGGCCGTCGAGGTGATGGCGACCCGCCTGGCCGAGGATCGCGGTCTCGTCCTCACGGTCCGCGACGCGACCCGCTGGAAGGCGCTCGAGGAGGAGCTGACCCGGCAGGCGTTCTCCGACTCTCTCACCGGCCTCGCCAACCGGGCCCTGTACATCGACCGCCTCGGCCACGCCCTCGGCCGGCGCCGCCACCACGCCCGGGGCCCGGCGGTCCTGTTCCTCGACCTCGACGACTTCAAGACCGTCAACGACACCCTCGGCCACGTCGAGGGTGACGCGCTGATCCGCCTGGTGGCGGCCCGCCTCGTCGAGACGATCCGGCCCGAGGACACGGCCGCCCGCCTCGGCGGCGACGAGTTCGGCATCCTCCTCGAGGACGTCGACGAGGACGAGGCGGTCGTCGTCGCCTCGCGCGTGCTGCAGGCCCTCGACCGCCCGTTCGACCTCAGCGAACGCCAGCTCCGCATCGGGACGACCATCGGCGTCGCCCTCGCCTCACCGGAGCTGCCGGACGCGACCGACATGCTGCGGGCGGCGGACATCGCCATGTACGCGGCCAAGGACGAGGGCAAGGGCCGCTTCCGCGTCTTCGAGCCGGCGATGCAGCAGGCGACCGTGGAGCGCCTCCGCCTCAGCGTCGACCTCCGCGGCGCCCTCGAGCGGCGCGAGTTCGTCCTCCACTACCAGCCGACCGTGACGCTGCCGACCGGGATGGTCACCGGCATGGAGGCGCTGGTGCGCTGGCAGCACCCCGAGCGTGGCCTCATCCCGCCGCTGGACTTCATCCCGCTGGCCGAGCGGACGGGGCTCATCGTCCCGCTCGGGGAGTTCATCCTGCGGGAGGCCTGTCGCCAGGCGCGAGCCTGGCAGCTCGCTCGGCCGGGCCAGCCGCCGCTCATGATGAGCGTCAACCTGTCGGGCGTTCAGCTCCGCGATCCGAGCCTCGTGGCCGCCGTCAGCCTCGCCCTCGAGGACAGCCAGCTGCCGGCCGAGCTTCTGACCCTCGAGATCACCGAGAGCGTGATGGCCCACGAGACGGAGGACGTCATCCGCCGCCTCCGCCAGCTCAAGGGGCTCGGGGTCGGCCTCGCCATCGACGACTTCGGGACCGGCTACTCCTCGCTCAGCTACTTGCGTCGCTTCCCGATCGACGTCGTCAAGATCGACAAGAGCTTCGTCGACGGCATCGCCAGCGGGACCGACGACATGGTCCTCGCCCGCGCCATCGTGCGCCTCGCCCACAGCCTCAAGATCAAGACGGTGGCCGAGGGCGTCGAGCTCGAGGGCCAGGTCCGCCGCCTCGCCAAGATGGGCAGCGACCAGGCCCAGGGCTTCTATTTCGCCAAGCCGATGGACAGCGTCCGGGCGACCGCCCACCTCGTCGGCCACACGACCCTCAACCTGTGGGTCGGCCACTCGGGCCACGAGCTCGACATCATCAAGTCGGTCGTGGCCGACTTCGAGGTCCAGAACCCGGGTCTCAAGGTGGAGGTCACCGGGGCGGTCTCGGACGAGCGGATCATGGCCGCCCTCGCCTCGGGCAGCGGACCCAACGTCGTCTCGTCGTTCGAGTCCGACAACTTCGGGATCTACTCGTCCGACGGCGGCCTCATCGACCTCGGGCCGCACATGGAACGCGACGGCATCTCCGAGTCGCTCCTCGTGCCGGCCACCCAGGCCTACACCCGCCGCAACGGCAAGCGCTGGGCCCTGCCGATGCTCGCGGACACGTACGGCCTGTACCTCAACCTCGACATCCTCGCCGCGACCGGCATCACCGACCCACCGCGGACGGCGACCGAGCTGGCATCGCTCGCCAAGCGGCTCACCGAGCGGAGCCCGGACGGGACCCTTCGGACGGTCGGCTTCGACCCGCTCATCGGCTTCTACGAGAACTCGGTGACCGTGTTCGGCCACATGTTCGGGGCACAGTGGGTCGACGAGTCGGGCCGCTCGTGCATCTCGACCGACCCGGCCTGGGCCCGGATG
Source organism: uncultured Chloroflexia bacterium (assembly GCA_963745405.1). Taxonomy (GTDB): domain Bacteria; phylum Chloroflexota; class Limnocylindria; order Limnocylindrales; family CSP1-4; genus C-114. Next base: position 2,262,166 of record CAVUWY010000002.1, read on the forward strand.
TTCACCTGGCAGAAGGCGCTCGTCGACTGGTTCGGGCACGACGCGCTCAAGCGATTCGAGGAGAGCGTCGGCCACGAATTCACGGCGACCAATGCGTTCCAGACCGGTCGGCTGGCGATGATGATCGACGGGGAGTGGCGGGTCGCCTTCCTCGCCTCCGAGGCGGCCGACATCCACTACCGCGCCGCGCCTACCCCGGTCGACGACGGCATCCCCGGCCACTACGGGTCGGGCTACATCAACGGCAGCGTCATCGGCATCCCGGCCCGGGCGGGCCAGCAGCGGGAGAGCTGGAAGCTCGTCCGCTACCTCGCCACCGACGACGGGGCGCTGGCCAAGCTCTCGAACGGGCTCCGCAACGTCCCCTCGACGAAGACCTCGGTCCGATCGCCCGCTCTCGTCCGCGACGAGCAGTTCGCCGTCTTCCTCGACATCTTCGCCCACCCCCGGTCGACCTCGTCCCCGGTCACCGCGATCGGGTCCGCCTACGAGGAGATCCTCACCGAGTTCGCCGTGGAGTGGCAGGCCGGGCGGGTCGCCGACCTGCGGACCGGCCTCCACGCGGTCGACCGCCGCATCGACGACCTCGTCCACGGGACCGGGGCCGACATCCCCCGCCTCGAGCAGCCGGCCGCCTGACCCACCCGGGCGGGTCGCGCCCCGTGGCGCCGTCGAGACGCGGCGGAGACGAGAGCGCGGCACCCTGCCGGCCATGACGAGCGTCCGCCTGCCTGGCTTCAGCCCGGCCACCTCCGGGCTGCACTTCTCCAACTCGTTCTCGCCCGCCCCGCTCAAGGTCATCACGGTCCCGGGCGTCGCCACCCTCGACATCGGCGACGTCTCGAACGGCCTCTGCGGCGGCATGTCGTTCACGGTCGCCGACCTGCTGCTCGCCAACGTCGCGCCGCCGCCCGACACGAGCCCGCCCGGCAGTGGCGACGCTCGGTTCGACTACATCCGCGAGCGCCAGATCGACAGCTTCGACGGCATCGCCCTGCCGGTCCGCTTCCTCGAGCTGATGGACCCGACGCGCCCGGCCCGCGAGCCGTTCTGGGCGCGCTGGATCGGTGTCGTCCGGATCGGCGCACTGATCCTCGACCGCAACAGCCGGACCTGGGTGATGATCAACGACGAATGGCCGTCGATCCGGGCCGATCTGGACGCCGGCAAGCCGGCGATGCTGGGACTCGTTCGGGTCCTCGACCGGACAGCGAACCTGCTGGGGCACAACCATCAGGTGCTCGCCTACGGGTACGACCTCGAGGGGACGGCCCTCACCCTGCGCATCTACGACCCGAACTGGCCGGGGACGGAGGTGACACTGTCCCTCGACGTCGGCGATCCGAACGGGACGGCCGCACCTGTCTACTCGACCACGGACCCGGCGACGATCTGTTTCTTCCACGCGCCGTACACTCCGCGCCTGCCGACCGTCTGGGGAGCCTGACGGAGTCGGCCACCACCCCACCAGGGAACGGCCGAGGAACTTCGACCGAACCGACGAGGCTCGGGCGTGGTCTAGTAGGCGTGACGGTGACCGATGGATCCCTGTATGGCGGGCTGCTCGACCGGGCGAGACGACGGGACGGCGATGCCTTCGCCCAACTGGTCGATCCGCGCCTCGCCGGCCTCCTCCGGACCGCGACCGCCATCCTCGGCCACGAGGACGACGCGAGCGACGCGCTCCAGGATGCGCTGACCCGCGCCTGGCGCGGCCTGTCCGGGCTCCGCGACGAGGACCGCTTCGAGGCCTGGCTCACGCGGATCGTCGTCAACGAATGCCGGACCGCCCTCAAGCGACGGACGCGGACCCGGATCCGAGAGATCCCGGTCGACGATGGATCGGGCGCCGGCGACCCCGTCTCGCCGCGGGCCGGCGTCGCCGAATCGGTCGTCAACCGACTCGCCCTCGAGGCCGCCTTCGAGCGGCTGGGCGCCGACGAGCGGTCGATCCTCGTCCTCCACCACCTCGACGGGCGCCCGCTCGACGAGGTGGCCGCCATCCTCGGCATACCCGTCGGAACCGCCAAGTCGCGGCTCCATGCCGCACGCGGATCACTGGAACGCAACCTCGGGAGGCAGCGATGACGACGTCCGACGACGAGATCCGCGAGATGCTCTCCGCCCGCGCCGCGCGAGCCGACGGCGTCCGGGTCGGCCCCATCCTCGACCGGGCGCTCCGGGCCCCGGCACCCGTGGCGTCGGGCCTCAGCTGGTGGCGGGCCGCGCTCGGCGTCGGCGGTGTCGCTGCCGCCGGCGTCGCCCTCGCGGTCGCGGCCGTCTGGTTCGCCGGCGGGTCCCATCCGGGTCCGTCGGCCTCGCAGGCCGCGGTGGGCGCCTCGATCGCCGCGACGCCGACCACGCCTCCCCCGTCGCCGCCGCCGTCGCCCGCTGCCGCATCGCCGGCGCATCCATCGTCCTCGCCGTCGCCGGCCCCCTCGCCGACCGCGTCCCGCTCGGTCGACTGCGCGGCCGCCGATCTGACCGCCCGGATCCTCGACTGGCAGGGAGCGGCGGGAAGCCGCATCGCCGACATCGAGCTGGCGAGCCGCGACGGTGCCTCGTGCCTCATCCAGGGCCGGCCCCAGGTCCTGTTGCTCGACGCTCATGGGTCGACGCTCATCGACTCCGCGAAGAGCGGCAGCGGCCCGGCGCACGTCTCGCCTACGGACCCGCGCTACGTCGTCTCGTCCGGTCAGCCGCTCAAGACTCAGATCGGGGCCTCGAACTACTGCGGCGCATCGCCGGCGCTGCCCCTCACCGTCGCGCTGGTACTGCCGAACGGCGGCCACGAGCCGCTCGTCGCCACGGCACTCACGACCGGCGATCAGGCCGAGGCCGTCCCGCCCTGCAACGGCCAGGGGAGTCCGGCGTCGATCACCACGAACGGCTGGAGCCGCTAGCCGGCTCAGCTACCCGGTGGTTCGCTGCCGGTGCCGAGAGCAGGGAGGCTTCCGTGAGGGCTCCCGGTCGTGTCAGACTGGCGGGCACCGACGCGGCCTCGCGCCGGTCGAGGGGAGGAGCGGCACGGTGTCATCGGAAGGGGAGGTCGGTCCGGAGGGCGGCGCCCGACCCTCGGCCCTCGCCGCGATCGATGCCGAGAGCGCCGGCTGGTACGCCCTCGTCCGGCTCGTCCGATCGCTGAACCTCGACGAGCGGATGGAGCCTGGCTACTACAGCGACCCAGCCTGGTCCGTGCGCGACGTCGTCGGCCACCTGGGCTCGTGGCTCGCCGAGGCCCAGGTCCAGCTGGAACGGATGGCCGGCGGCACGTACGAGGGCCACGACATCGACATCGACGACTTGAACGCCCGGCTCCTCGAGGCGATCCACGGCCAGCCCTGGGACGTCACCTGGACGCAGGCCAATGCGGCCCGCACCCGCCTCCTGCAGGCCTGGGCCGACCTGACCACCGTCGACGACGAGGCCGCCTGGTGGATCCGCAAGTCGGGGGCGGATCACTACGCCGAGCACCTCGACCGCCTCAGCGCCTGGACCATCGAGCTGCTCGGCCGCCGGCCGCGGCCTTCAGGCCTGCCGGACGTTTCCTAGCGGTCGGACGGTCCCGGCTCCGAGCACACCGCGCATGTGCCGCTGATCGTCAGGTGCCCGACGTCGACCGCGAAGCCGCGGCTGCGCTCGATGCCGGCCACGAGCTCGGCCGCCTCTGCCGGGGCGATCTCCCACGAACCGCCGCACGACGAGCACTGCAGGTGGGCGTGGCGGGTCTCCGGCAGGACGTGGAACTCCTCGCGACCGTCGACCCCATGGCTGTGATGGACATAGCCGAGCTCCTCGAGGACGTCGAGGGTCCGGTAGACGGTGGACGGCGTCGTCTCGGCGTCGCGCTCCCGGCAGCGGTCGACGATCTCGCTGCCGGTCACATGGCCGCTCGTCTCGGCGAGGACCTCGAGGATCAGCCGCCGCTGTGGTGTCCAGCGCAATCCACGCGCCCGGAGCTCGTCGCGGAGGTCGGACAGGGGAGTCGGCTTGGCGACCGTCATACGGGTCCGACCTCGAGGTGGTGCTCCACGTCGTGATCGTGGGTGTGACGGGTCGTGCCGTGCTCGTGGAAGTGCTCGTGGATGAGGTTGGCCCGGAGGAGCAGATCGCGGTCGGCGAGGATCGTCGTCGGATCGCCGTCGGCGAGGACCCGCCGGTCCTCCCCGAGCACGATGGCGCGGTCGGCGATGATCGGCACGATATCGAGCTCGTGGGTGGCCGTGACGAGCGTCTTGCCGCCCTCGCCGAGCTGACGGATGAGGTGGACGAGGACCCATTTCGTCCGTGGGTCGAGGGATGCCGTCGGCTCATCGAGGAGGAGTACGTCCGGGCGGAGCGACAGGACGGAGGCGATCGCAGCCCGCTTCTTCTCGCCGCCCGAGAGCTCGAACGGTGCCCGGTCGGCGATGTGGGCGATGTCCATCGCCCGGAGTGCCTCGTCGCAGCACGCTCGGACATCGTCCGGGGAGAGGCCGAGCTGGAGCGGGCCGAAGGCTACGTCGTCGAGCACGGTCGCGCTGAACAGCTGGATGTCGGGGTCCTGGAAGACGAGGCCCACCCGGCGATGGAAGCGGAAGGCGTCCACCCCGTCGGCCACCGCGGCGACGTCCTGGCCGAGGGCCCGCATCGTGCCGGCCGACGGACCGACGATCCCGTCGAGCAGCTTGAGGAGGGTCGACTTGCCGGAGCCGTTCGCCCCGAGCAGGGCGACCCGCTCCCCGCGGACGATCCGGAGGTCGATCCCGTCGAGGGCGACCTGCCGCCCGTTGTAGAGGTAGCGGACGCCGTGGAGCTCGAAGACGACCTCGTCGGACGGTGGCCCGTGCTCGACCGGCGGGTCGGTGACCGGAGACTCCTCGAGCGCCGCGGCCATCGGATCGCCGCTCACGACAGGGCCCGCCCGGCGACCACTGCCAGCGCGGCCACGGCCAGTGCGCCGATCAGGGCGGCCCAGTCCGCGCTCCGCATCCGGTAGGAGTTCAGCGTCCGCATCGAGCCGGTGAAGCCCCGGGCGGCCATCGCCCCATAGACGTCCGTGCTCATCTTGAACGATCGATTGACGAGGTTGCCGATGCCACCGGCGATCCAGCGGCGCTGCTCGCCGCCGCTCGTCCGGGCGACGATCCGGCTCTTGCGGGCCTCGAACATCCCGTTGGCAAGGTGGAGGAACAGGAAGATGTAGCGGTAGGCCATGGCCAGGACGAGGATGAACAGCTGGGGGACGCGGATCGCCTGGAGGCTCTTGAGCACGTCGGCCCACGGGGTCGTCAGGACGAGGAGGACGGCGAGCGACACGCTCACCGCGACCCTGCTCACGAAGATGACCGCGCCGATCAGTCCGGGGATCGAAGGAGCGATGATGATCGGCCCGATGGCGAGCTCGAAGAGGCGCGGGCCGGGGACGAAGAAGATGGCCGGGATGACGACGATCCCGGCGAACAGCGGGATCCCCAGCCAGACGCGCTTGACGAAGAAATCGAACGGCACCCGGCTCGCGGCGGCTGCGGCCAGGACGACCGCGTACAGGCCGACGAGGACGGCGATCGAGCCCGTCAGGCTGGCCGCGAGGACGACGGCGAGGAACATCGCCAGCTTGGCCCGTGGGTCGACGCCCTGGAGCCAGCCTCGTCGTCGTGCGTGCTCCTCGGTGAAGACGGCCCGTTCGATCGAGGCCGTGATGCCGGCCACGGTGTGCTCGAGCCAGCCGATGTGGCCCTCCGCGGGACGGCGTTCGGGAGCGGCGGTGGGGGTCGCTGCGGCCATCGTCAGGCGGCCTGCGTCGGCGATGGGTCGGCGGCCTGCCGGCCGGACCGCCGGATGAGGGTGGCCAGGCCGTAGACGACCGCCCCGCACAGGAGCATCCCGACGATGCCGGCGATCTCGTAGCCGACCGCGGCGTGCCACAGGCCTGCGTTCGCCTCGCTGAAGAAGGGCAATGGCAGGTTGTAGCCGCCGAGTGGCGCGCTGAAGATCGACGAGAGGTCGTGGAGTCCCGACGGGATGTAGCCGAAGGCCGCCTCGACGTCCTGGGCCGAGCCCTCGCCATAGGCGAAACCGGGGGCGATGAGGCCGAGCGGGGCGACGATGGCGGCGATCACGAAACCGGTCCCCACGCCTCGCATGCGGCGGGGGAGGACGAACCAGGCGAGGGGGACGAGGACGATCGCGATGAGGCCGACGACGAGGATCATCGTCGCGACGCTCGGCCAGTCGACCTGGCCCCAGTCGGCGCCGAACGCGTGGGTGATGTCGCCGCCGCCCGTCGCCACCGCGGCGAGGCCGAGCAGGACGAGGCCGACCACGGCGATCGCGCCGCCGGTCTGCCACAGCGGCCGTCGCGGACGCTCGCCCTCGGCGACCCCGGGACCGGCGACCACGCCCCGGAGCGAGGTGAGGTATTCGGGATGGCGCTGCTGGAGGTAGGCGACGCCGAACGCGGTGATGAGCGCCTCGACGATCGATGCCCCGAAGGCGTGCGCCGCCAGCATCGCCGGGATCGCCGCCGACAGGCCGTACGGGCTGTAGAGGGCATGCCCGTTCTCGCTGAACAGCAACGGCTGGATCCCGAGCTCGATGCCGACCGCGAGGGCCGCGACGGTGATACCCGCGTAGGCGCCGATGCCGGCAGCCCACACGCGACGGTTCGAGAGGATCGGCGAGCGGCCGGCCAGCAGGCGGTACGTGCCGTAGCCGACGAACGGCAGGATGATCGCCATGTTGAGGCAGTTGGCGAAGATCGCGAGCACGCCGCCATCGCCGAAGAAGAGGGCCTGGATGATGAGGGCGACGCTGACGGCGATGACCGCCGCCCACGGCCCGAGGACGATGGCGATGAGCGTGCCGCCGACGCCGTGAGCGGTCGTCCCTCCCGGCACGGGGATGTTGAACATCATGATCGTGAAGCTCATCGCGGCGAAGATCGCGAGGAGGGGGACCGTCCGGTTCGTGAGGACCTTCTGGACCCGGCGCGTCGCGACGACCCAGGTCGGGACGGTGACGACGCCCATGCCGACGGAGATGATCGGGCTCAGGTATCCGTCCGGGATGTGCATCGTGGTTCCCCAGCGCGCGATACGGCCACCGTGGCGGCCCTGCCTGTCCGGGTATTCGTCGGTGGACGGCGATCCGGATGAGTCACGGCGCTATTGCAACTCCGTGCGATAGCGAACGTTAGCAGGCCCAGCCGTCGGTGACCAGCGCGCCGTTCGTCCGGGTGCACGCTTGCGGCGATGCGGAAAGTGGTCTTGCTGATAGTGAGCAAGGGCGCTTGACTACGCCCCGCCTGCCGGGCTAGGCTTCGTCTCGCAACCCACCGGCACGCTCCTCCGCTGGAGACCCATGCTCGCGACGTTCGTCATCGGCCTCCGCGAGGGCCTCGAAGCCGCCCTCATCGTCGGCATCATCGCCGCATTCCTCCGTCAGCGCGGGCGCACCGATGCCCTCCGCCTGGTCTGGATCGGCGTCGCCGTCGCCATCGCCATCTGCGTCGCCGTGGCGGTCGGCCTGCAGGTCTGGTCGGCCAGCCTGCCGCAGGCCCAGCAGGAGGGCCTCGAGACGGTCGTCGGCATCGCCGCTGTCGTGATGGTCACCTACATGATCGTCTGGATGCGGCGGCATGCCCGCGGCCTCAAGCGCGACATCGAGGGCGCAGCCTCGGCTGCTCTCGCCGAGGGGACGGCGTGGGCGCTCGTGGCGATGGCCTTCCTCGCCGTGATGCGCGAGGGCCTGGAGACCGCGGTCTTCCTCCTCGCCGCCTTCAACGCGAGCGGCTCGGCGGCGGCCGCCGGGTTCGGGGCCGCCCTCGGGATCGGCGTCGCCGTCGCCATCGGCTACGCCATCTACCGCGGCGGGGTCCGCCTCGACCTCGCCCGCTTCTTCAAGTTCACCGGGATCGTCCTGGTCTTCGTCGCGGCAGGACTCGTCGCCACCGCCCTCCATACGGCCCACGAGGCCGGCTGGCTCGACATCGGGCAGACGCCGCTCGTCGACCTCTCATGGCTCGCCACGCCGGGCACCATCCAGGCCGCCCTGCTGACCGGCGCCCTCGGCATCCAGCCCCACCCGACGGTCATCGAGACCATCGGCTACTTCCTGTACCTCATCCCGATGCTCCTCTATGTGCTGTGGCCGCCGCAGCGACGGAGCCCGGCTCCGGTCGGGGCCGTGGCGACGGCACAGGCCACGGCTTCCCCGCCCTCCGTTTCGGCCCCGTCGCCGGCGACCAGGAGCGATCGATGACCGGCCGGATCTCAGCGCGGCTCGTCGCCCTCCCCGTCGTCCTGCTGATCGCCGCCTGTCAGGGCGGAGCCACCACGGCTCCGGGCTCGCTGGCCCCGGGCAGGGGCTCGGGATCCGGACCGGTGACCGTCACGATCACGATGGCCGACGCCGGCTGCACGGCTGTACCGGCAGTGATCGCGGCGGGACCGGCGACGTTCCAGGTCGTCAACGGCAGCGCGAACGCCGTTACCGAAGTCGAGCTGATCAAGGACGGCACGATCCTCGGCGAGAAGGAGAACCTCGCCCCTGGCATCTCCGGATCCTTCAGCCTCGCCCTCGATCCGGGCGACTACGTCGTGTCCTGCCCCGGCGCCGCCAGCCCGTCCACCCCATTCACGGTGGCGGCCGCTGCCGCACCGTCCGACTCGCCCCCCGCCGGCTCGCCAGCTGCCTGAGGCCGTCGTCCTGAAGGCCGAGGCGCTCGACGCGGGGTCCGGGCACGCCGGATGGGGAGCGCCCAGAGACGCCGATCGCGTTTTGACGGTTGGACCAGGCGGGCATGGCCACGGCGGCCGGCGGCTCGTGGGGGATGGTCTCTTCGGCTGAGGCGATCGACGGTCGGCGCCCCCCGCCGGCCCGGCGGGTTCAGTCGGCGGCCGGTCCGACGATCGAGCGCACGCGTTCCGCCACCGCCAGGCCGAGGGCGCGATGGCCGGCGGCGTCGAGATGGATCCCGTCGAGTGGACTGACCGCGGCGACCTCGCCCGCGTCGAGGAACTCCACGCCCGCGCCGGCGGCCACCTCGCGATAGAGCGGCGCCAGGCGGCGCGACTCGGCGATGGCGTCGGCGAGCCCGGAGCTCTCCGGGATCGTCTCGCGGGACCCGAGCGGAGCCGGGGCGATGAGGAGTACGCGCGGCGACGTCGAGTCGGGCCCGCTGAGGCTTCGCTGGGCGAGCTCGACGTGGAGGTTGATGGCCCGGCTGATGTCGACCGCCGAGAGGTGGAAGCTCGCTTTCAGGTCGTTGGTCCCGAGCATGATCGCCACGACGTCGACCGGGGCATGGGCCCACAGACAGGGGAGGATCTGTCGCCGGCCGTCGCGGAACTCGCTGTATGGATCGTCGACCCCAGCGGTCCGGCCGCCGAGTCCGTCCTCGATCACTTCCCAACCCGGGCCGAGCTCGAGGCGGACGACGCCGGGCCAGCGGGCGTCGCGGCCGAGGCGCCCGACGGTGCGCTCCCAGCCGTGGGTGTTGGAGTCCCCGAAACAGACGATGGTCCGGAACGGGTCGGTCTTGGTCGCGGGCGGTGGTTCGGACGGTTGCTCGTGCATCGGCGTCACGATACTCGGCGCGAGTCGACCGCTGCCCGGCGGGCAGGGCCACTGCGAGGTGTCCCATCCTCGGCCCTTCCACGCGTTCCCGACCCGGCGACCTCGCCGGGCGGCGGGTCGATCGGCTGCCATATGTTCCTTCCTGGATCATTCGAGGCTTCCAGAACGGGCGAGGTTCCGGTGGAGCGTCCGCGGGAGCTCGATCCACGCTCGACGGGCGGCGATCTCGAGGTCGGCCATCCGCCCGACCTGCCTATCGGCCGCCTAACGCTCACCGGCGGAGCAGGTGGCAGCGGATCGACGGCCCCGCGCGGATAGCGTTCGCCGGCGAAGCAGATGGCAGCGGATCACCGGCACGCGGCGGATCGACAGCCCGAGCCGGGATGACAGCCGCAGGGGCGCGGGCCCATCCGGCCCGTCGGAACGGGCCGGATGTCACTGCCCGTGTCGACGACCCGCGTCGATGCTCGTCACCATGCAGCAGTCGTCCGTCGCCGAGTCGCCGACCCCGCCGACGGACGCTCGGAACCGGGTCTCCGAACCGTCGATCCGCCCCGAGACCCGGCGGATCCTGCTCGCGACCGATCTTTCGCCCGCCTCCGAGCAGGCCGTCGACGCGGCGATCCGCCTCGCGACCGAGCGGAGCGCGCAACTGCTCGTGATGAGCGTCGTCGACCCGAGACGGATCCGCCTGCCCGGTGGGCCGTTCCTCCGGCGGATCGATCAGGAACGGGCCCGGGTGGAGGCCGCGACGCAGGCGATCGTCGCCCGCGCCCGTACGGCGGGCGCCCGGGCGACGTTCCTTGTCTGGGAGGGCGACCCGGCCCCGTCGATCCTCGATGCAGCGTCATCGGAGTCGGCCGACGTCATCGTCCTCGGCTCGCACGGCCGGGGGCGGCTCGGCCGGTTGATCCTCGGAAGCACCTCGGCTCGGGTCTGCGAGCTGGCTCAATGTGAAGTGCTCGTCGTCCCGGCGTCCCAGGCCGGCGACCCTGCGTAGGGCCTGCGTTTCAGCCCTCTCCAGGGCGTTCCGGCGGAGATGGCGATAGCATCCGGGCGAATCGCACGGCGCGGGCCTTCGCCCGCGTGAGGAGTCGTGGCGAGATCGAGAGGTGGGACCGATGCGCCTACGACGTTCGATCATGTCCATCGTCGTTCTGAGCCTCGCCGCCGCGGCGTGCTCCAGCAGCGCCACACCGACGCCGTCGCCGACCGAGGCGCCGGCCAGCGCTCCGGCGGCCTCGGCCAGCGAGGCCGCCGCTTCTCCAGGCGAGTCGGCGGCTCCGAGTGACGCAGGGGCGTCGCCGAGCGCCGAGGCGTCGGCGCAGCCGTCGGGTCCGCCGGCGTCGCTCCCGCCGACGACGACCTTCACGTTCAAGGGTGACAAGACCGCCAACAGCAAGCCGTTCACGATGTGGACCCCGGCGCGGGTGTCGTGGTCGTCCAGCGGCTCCGGGCCGTTCACCGCCGTGGTCGTGCCGACGGGCGGCGTCAACAACATCTCGACCGGCACCATCGCCGACGTGTCGGGCCGCGCGAGCGGCACGACCTGGATCTACGGCGACGGGACCTCGAGCGAGGTCACCATCAACGTGACCGCGTCGGGCAAGTTCGGCGTCACTGTCATGAGCCCCGTCCCGCCGACCGTGCTGTCGCTGCCGGCCAACTTCAACGGCTCGTTCGGGATGACGACCCAGCCGTTCTCGGCCTCCGGCGACATCACGATCACGTACTCGACCCAGGCCGACTTCGACCTCACCCTGATCGACGCCACGACCGGCTATTCGGTCGTCGACGCCGCGTCGGCGACCGGCGCCACCTCGTCGAGCACGGTCGTCCACGACCTCGATGGCACGTACGCATTCGACGTGACCTCGAAGGCGCGCTGGTCGATCCAGGTCAAGGGTCCGTAGGCGATCGGGGCGCCGTCTCCGGTCAGCGGCGATCGGCGCCCCACGCCAGCCCGGTGCTCGGGCACCGGTGAACCGAAGACGGTCGTGCAAGGATCCTTCCCGATCCGGTGTTGAAGAGGCTGAACCGGTCGGCCACCCAGGAGTCGATCGGACCAGCGACGATGGGACCGTACCGATGACCGACCTGCACGCGTCCGACCTCCCAGCCACCCGTTCGACCCGGGCCGCCGATGACGACCTCGCCGTCCGCCTGAGCGCCCTCGAGGCGAGGGCGCCGGGGAGGGATGACCCACCGGCCCTGCCGACCCCCGGCAGGTGGCGCCGCTGGGGCGCTTCGATGGCCGCCGCCTCGGTCCTCGTCCTCGTCCTCGCCGGGACGGTCGGCGCCGGCGTCCTCGTCGTCGCCGGCCAGCAGGCCCATTCGGCCCCCGGCATCGAGAACCCCGGTCAACCGCTCTACGGCGCCGACCTCGAGTGCATGACCCCGCCGCAAGCCGCGGCGTTCCTCGCCGCACACGGCTATGCCGATGTCGTGTGGCAGGTCGAAAGCGGCGACCCGGGTCTCGGCAAGGCTGGCCTGACGAGCGTCCAGCAGGCGAGCCCGCCGCAGCACGGGTTCGTGGTCCCGGCGGCGGTCCTCGACGACGGGCGGCTCCACATGGTGGTCGACCAGCGGGTCGGCGCCGAAGGCGTCGGCACCTGCCACGGGATGGCGATGCCGTGATCGGGTCCGAACGGATCGTGTCTGCCGGCGCGGTGCCGGCCGAGACGCCGGCCGGACGGGGGGATACCGCGACCTTCGAGGCCGCCGTCCGGCCCCACTACGCCAACCTGGTGCGGCGCCTCGTCCTGGTCCTCGGTGACGAGGCCGACGCCGAGGACATCGCCCAGGAGGCCTACCTCCGCGCATTCCGAGCCTGGGGCCGTTTCGACGGCAGCGATGTCCGGGCCTGGCTCTACACGATCGGCCTCCGCCTCGCCTTCAACCATCTCCGCCGCCACCGACGCTGGCTCGCGGCGATGCGCCACCTCGCCCCTCGACACGTCGAGCCCTCCACCTGGACGGATCGGGTCGATCCGGACCTGTGGGCCGCCCTCGGCCGCCTCGACGCTCGCTCCCGGTCGGCGCTCCTCCTCAACGTCGTCGACGGCTACACCCAGCGCGAGATCGCCGCGATGCTCGGGGTCGCCGAGGGGACCGTCGCGAGCTCGCTCTCACGTGCCCGGGCGACCCTTCGGGCCGACCTGGGCGAGCGCCGCTGAACCGTCCTGCGGGACCGCGGCCGACTTGACTTCGCCTCTCGGCGGGCACCACACTCGCGACTGAGCCGGTGACCGGGGCGCCGGCGGAGCGGTCTTCCATCGTCGTCGTTCCGAGCGAGGTGGTGGTGGAGCCCGGATGGGCCTGATCGTCCGCGGCGTGCGCGTGCACCCGACCCTCGGGGCACGCCCCGATCCCGTCGACGTCCTCGTCGAGGGCGATCGGATCGCCGCCATCCGCCCGCCGGGTGTCCTTCCCACGCCGAGCGGTGCGGAGTCCGTCGAGCTCGACGGCGAGGGTCGGCTCCTGTCGCCTCCTCTCGTCGACCCCCATGTCCACCTCGATGCCGTCCTCACCGTCGGCGAGCCCCGCTACAACGAGTCGGGCACGCTCATCGAGGGCATCCTCACCTGGGCCGAGCGGAAGCCATCGCTGACCCACGAGGACGTGAAGTCGCGGGCCCGCCAGGCGATCCTCTGGGAGGTCGCCCAGGGGACCGGGCTCATCCGCTCCCACGTGGACGTCTGCGACCCGACGCTCACCGCGCTGCGCGCCCTGCTGGAGCTCCGCGACGAGCTCCGCGACATCGTCGATCTCCGTCTCATCGCCTTTCCCCAGGACGGGATCCTCTCCTTCCCCGATGGCAAGGGCCTCATGCGGGAGGCGATGCGCCTCGGCTGCGACGTCATCGGCGGCATCCCCCATTACGAGTGGACCCGGGAGGACGGAGTCGAGGAGGTGAACTTCCTGTTCGACCTGGCCAGGGAGACCGGCGCGCCGATCGACCTCCACTGCGACGAGACAGACGACGAACAGTCGCGCTTCCTCGAGGTGGTCGCCGCCCGGACGATGCGCGACGGGATGGGCGGCCGGGTCGTCGCCGGCCACACCACGGCGATGGGCTCCTACAACGACGCATACGCCTTCAAGCTGCTCCAGATCCTCAAGCGGGCGGGGGTGACGATCGTCGCCAACCCGCTCGACAACATCGTCCTCCAGGGCCGCTTCGACACGTACCCGAAGCGGCGGGGGATGACGAGGGTCAAGGAGCTCGACGCCGCCGGCGTCAATGTCGCCTGCGGCCACGACTCGATCATGGATCCCTGGTATCCGCTCGGCCGGGGATCGATGCTCGATGCGCTCTCGATGCTCGTCCACGTCGCCCAGATGAGCGGCCGTTCCGAGTTGTTCCGGGCCTACGAGATGGTCACCACGAACCCGGCCCGGGCGGCCGAGGTTCCCTACGGGGTGGAGGAGGGCCGACCGGCGAACTTCATCGTGCTCGACTGCGAGGATGAGGCCGAGGCGATCCGCCTGCGGCCCGCCGCTCGCTGGGTTGTTCGAAACGGTCGGATCGTCGCCGAGACGCAGCCCGCCCGGAGCGTGGTCCACCACGCCGGGACCGACCGTCAGGTCACGTTCACGAAGGGAGAGGGAACCACGTCATGACCGCGATCACGGAACAGACGGGGATGCCGACGCGGGAGGGCGACCTCTCGATCGAAGGCCACGGCATGGAGCCGATACCGGTGGATGCGCGCTACGGCTCGGTCAACCGGATCTTCACGGTCTGGTTCACCCCGAACCTCGTGCCGGCCGCGTTCTTCATCGGGACGCTCGTGACGCTCGACTTCCTCAAGCTCGGCTTCGTCACATCGCTCATCGCCGTCATCGTCGGCAACGTGCTCGGATCGGCGTTCGTGGCCCTCCTCAGCACCATGGGCCCGAAGCTCGGGCTCGCCCAGCTGCCGGCGGCCCGCTTCCCCTTCGGCAAGACGATCGTCGTCCCGGGCGTGCTCAACTGGCTCAGCACGATCGGCTGGGACGGCATCAACAGCCTCTTCGGCGCCTATGCCCTCACGATCCTCATCCCGGGCCTGCCGTTCGTCGGTGGCCTCCTCGTCATCGTCCTCTGCCAGGCAGCCCTCGGGATCGTCGGCTACGAGGCCATCCACACGTTCGAGAAGTGGGGCGCGGTGATCCTCGGGATCATGTTCGTCGTCCTGACGATCTCGATCGCCGGCAAGGCCGACACGAGCTACACGGACGGCTTCAGCGGGGCCGACCAGATCGGCGCGTTCATCGCCTATGTCGCGATCGTCGCGAGCTTCGTCATCGCCTGGGCCCTGTACGCCTCCGACTACTCGCGCTACCTCGCTCCCGATACGTCACCGAGCCGCGTCTTCTGGCTGACCTTCGCCGGGATGGCCATCGCCTCGGCCTGGCTCGAGATCCTCGGCCTCCTCGTCGCGACCCAGGCGACCGGCGGTGAATCCAGCCAGACGATCTACGACATCCTCGGCGGAAGCGGAGCGATCGTCGCCAGCCTGGCGATGGTGGCCATCGTCCTCGGCACGGTCGCGGTCAATGCGATGAACGACTACACCGGTTCGTTGTCGCTGCTGGCGGCCGGGGTGCGCGTGAAGCGGATCTATTCGGCAGCGGTCGTCGGGGTGCTTGCGTTCTTCTTCACCCTGCTGCTCAACACCGGCGACTTCGCCACGAACTTCACGAACTTCCTGCTCTTCATCTCGTACTGGATCACGCCGTTCATCGGCGTCGTCCTCGCCGACTGGTGGCTCCGCCGGCAGCGGGCGGACCCGCAATCGATCGTCGATTTCTCCGCCCTGCCGATGGGGACCATCGGCCTCGTCGCCCTCGTGGTCGGGTTCGCCGCGGGCATCCCGTTCCAGAATTCGACGCTCGGCTACTCGTGGGGCGGCCCGTTCAACTACGTGACCGCGAACTACCTCCACGGCGCCGACCTCGCCTACTACGTCGGTGGCGGCGTGGCCTTCCTCATCTACTGGTTCGGCGCTCGAGCGGCCATCCGCCGCTCAGCCTGACCGATCACTCGTGCCTGGGCCCGGGCGGTCGGTGGCCCGGGCCGGTTCGCTCATCCGGCCGGCGCAGGAGCGTCGACCTCCGGCCGGTCGTGGAAGACGGGCGCGAGATCGAGTCCCTCGACCCAGCCGGCGATCTCCGCGCACGTCGCGATCCACAGGCCGTCGATCGACTGAGCATGCACGACCAGCCGCTCGAGGGCGGCCGCCCTCGACGCGCGCCCCGACAGGAACGGGTGGTTCGTGAGCATGAAGAGCCCGCCCTCGTCGACCAGGGCATCGAGCTCGAGCGTCCAGCGCTCGAGCATCTCCGTCGGCCGGGCGATGACACCGGAACCGGTGATGGCCGGCAGATAGGCGTAGGCCTCCCAATCATCGAGGGCCCAGTGGACCGGCAGTTCGACGATCGTCGGCGCGTCCGAGCCGGCGGCGACGGCGAGCCGATAGGGGTGATCGGCGTCCATGAGGCTCGAGTCGTAGCGGAAGCCGTGCCGGGCGACGATCTCCGGACCCGCCCGGCTCATCTCCCACATCGGCGCCCGATAGCCGCCCGGGCGGACACCGGCGACCCGGTCGAGTGCCTCGAGGCCACGGACGAAGCGGGCCTCCTCCTCCTCGGGACTCGCTCCGCGGGACGACTCGTGGAGAAAGCCGTGATGGCCGATCTCGTGGCCGGCGTCGCGGATGGCCCGGACCGTGGCCGGCCACCGTTCCGCGGAATAGCCCGGGATGAAGAACGTCGCCGTGACGCCGTGCCGCTCGAGCAGCCGCAGGATCCGCGGCACCCCCGTCCGTGGGCCGTACGCCTGGTGGGTCATCACGTCGAGCCAGTCGGCCGACTCCGGGTGCTCGAAGAGGATCGGGCTCTCGGCGTCGAGGTCGAACGTGAAGCAGGCCGCGGCCCGGACACCGTCGGGCCAGCGGAAGCCGGCCGGCATCGTCGAGCGCCAGGTGGCGGCCGGGGTCGCCTGGTCGCGCCGCTCGGTCATCGCTCGGCGGGCGCGGCGCGCCGACGGAGGGCGACGAGCGAGAGCATCTCGTAGGCGAGGTTCGCCGCCAGGAACGCGGTCTGGCCGGCCGGGTCGTAGGCCGGGATGACCTCGACGACGTCGAAGCCGACGAAGTCGATGCCCGTCAGCGCGCGGACGATGGCGAGCGCATCGTGCGACGACAGGCCGCCCGGCTCCGGCGTGCCGGTCCCCGGCGCGTACGCGGGGTCGACGACGTCGATGTCGAAGCTGATGAAGGCCGGCCGATCACCGACCCGCTCCCGGATGGCCGCGGCGGTCGCGGCCGGTCCGCCGGCGAGGACGTCCTCGGTCGTGAGGTACTCGAGGCCGAGCTCGCTCCGCAGGCTCGTCCAGTCCCCGGCGTCGTAGAGCGGTCCCCGCAGCCCGACCTCGATCGAATGCCCGACGTCGACGAGCCCTTCCTCGATCGCCCGTCGCATCCACGTTCCGTGGTTGTACTTCTCGCCGAAGTACGAGTCCCAGGCGTCGGTGTGGGAGTCGAAGTCGATCACCGCCACCGGACCCCGGGAGCGCGTCGCCCGCAGGTGCGGCAAGGTGCAGGCGTGGTCGCCGCCGATGAGCAGCGGCACGACGCCGGCCTCGACGATCGGCGCGACCGCCTCCTCGATCGCCACGTAGCTCCGTTCGGTGTAGCCGGGCACGATCGCGACGTCGCCGTAGTCGACACAGGACAGGACCTCGAATGGCTTCACGTCGAGGTTCGCGTTGTAGGGACGGAGCATGACGCTCGCCGCCCGCACCGCATTCGGCCCGAACCGGCCTCCGACTCGGTAGGTGACGCCGGTATCGAACGGGACCCCGACCACCGCGAGGTCGACGTCCTCGAGCGTCCGGACGTGGGGCAGTCGGGCGAAGGTCGACGGGCCGGTGAAGCGCGGCGATTCGAGGGAGTCGGCCGGTTCGTAGCGCGGCACGGAGACCTCGGCTGGGCGACAGCGGACGCGTCAGCCGCGTCCCGCGGTCACGGTATCAGGACGGGGGTGAGGCTCGCGCCGTTGAAGACGTCGAGGTCGACGCGGCCGCTGATACCGGGCACGGTCCCGTTGTTCGAGTACTGCCAGAACGTCCAGCCGTTGCCGCCCCAGTCGTTGGCCGGGAGGGTCGGCTGGTCGGCCGCGGTCCAATGGGCGATCCACAGGACCTTGTAGCCGTTGTCCGCGAACCACTCGGTGTCGCCGACGTAGTTCTGCCAGAACACGGGCGACGTGTAGATCACGCCGGCCACGCCCGTCTTGGCCTGGATCTCACCGAGATAGGCGGCGACCCACGCCTGGAGGTCGGCGTCGTTCAAGCCGCCGGCGGTCTCGAGGTCGAGGACCGGCAGGAGGTCGCCCTTGGCCATCTGGGCGGTCTGGAGGAACCAGTCCGCCTCGGCGACCGCGTCACCGGCGGTCGAGCTCGGACGAGCGAAGTGGTAGGCGCCGATGGTGACGCCGGCGGCGTTGGCGGCCGTCCGGTTGGCGACGTAGTTCGGGTCCACGAAGTTCGTCGATTCGGAGGCCTTGACGAAGGCGAACTTGTAGCCCGCCCCGGCGACCTTGGTCCAGTCGATCGCGTTCTGCCAGTGGCTGACGTCGATGCCGGTGAGGCCGGGCGGCTTGTTCGGCCCGCCGACGGGCGGCGGGGGAGGCGGCGGGGGCGGGGCCGGCGGCGGCGGGGTCGACTTGAACAGGCCGCTGGCGGCGTAGAGGTAGGCGACCTTGTATAGCGATAGGACGGTCTTGCCGTTGATGGCGCTGATCCGATACCAGGTCTTGCCGGACACGGCCTTCGGGCACGATGCGCTCCATGAGCTGCCACTCACGGTCGCGGCGACCGTGACCTTCGCGTTCGTCTTGAGGGTCGTCTTGACGGCCGCGCTCGTGCTGGCGCTGATCCGCAGATTGACCCCGCAGGCGGCGTAGCGGGTGACCGGCGGTGGCGGCGGTGGAGGCGGAGGCGCCGGCTGCTTCGGGCCGGCGGTCGGCGGAGGGTTCTTGAACAGGCCGGTCGCGGCGTAGACATAGGTGACCTTGTAGACCGACTTGACGCTCTTGCCGTTGATCGAGCTGATCCGGTACCAGGTCTTGCCGGAAACGGTCCTGCCGGTGCAATCGACCTTCCAGGAGCCGCCGTTGACGGTCGCGACCTCGACGACCTTGAGGCCGCTCTTGAGCGACGCTTTCTTCGTGGCCCCGGTGGTCGGGGACGTCCGCACGTTGACGCCGCTGCAGGCGGTCAACTTGGTGGTCGCGGTCGCCCCGAGCGCACTCGATGGCGCGGCGACGGACACGGCCGCGTACAGGCACAGGGCCATCAGGACGGCAAGTCCGATGAGCGTGGCCGGCCGGGGGGCGACGCGACGTGAGCTGTCGGTCAAGGGCGTGGACCTCGCGCTGCGCGGACGTTAAGAATGTCACGCGGGGTCAACCCGCGACAGGGGCCAACAGTCCCATTCGCGCCCTAGCCGATCCGTCATGGTCTTGTCGGGAACCGACCGGTACGGGGAGGTCCTGTCCGGTCCGCGGCACGCTCGCGAGCGGGCGCACCGGGGTCGACGCGCGTGCGACCATTCCATGATCACGTGGGGATGGCAAGACGGAGGGAGCGCCGGGTGGACGTCGAACAGAGCCTCGTCACGGGCGAGAAGGTCGTCTTCGAGACGAGCAAGCACTGGATCGCCCCGCTGGCCGATTCGAAGTGGGCCGCCGTCGAGCTCCTCGCCGCCCTCGCCCTCTCCTGGCTCCAACCCGACAGCACGAGCGGCATCCTCGGCTTCTTCGGTCGGGTGATCGAGCTCATCAACCTCGTCCTCGTCATCAGCGCCGTGGGCTGGATCGTCTACAACATCGTCGCCTGGCGGACCGCCGACTACTACGTGACGAACAGGCGCGTGCTCGGCACCGAGGGGCTGCTCCGGCGTCGCAGCACGGACTCGCTGCTGACCTCGATCTCCGATGTCCGGATCAACGTGCCCTTCCTGGGCCGGGGACTCGGCTACGGCAACATCAAGATCCTGTCGTCCTCCGGGGACGCCGGCGGTGACACGTTCACGTCGATGCGCGCCGTCGACGCCTTCAAGAAGAACCTCATGGAGCAGAAGGCCGGGTCGGGTGCCCTGGCGGAGGCCCGGTCGACGACCCCGGCCGCCGCCGCGGCTCCGGTGGCGGCCGCGGCGCCGACGTCCGCCGACCTCACCAAGACACTCGGCGATCTCGCCAAGCTGCGCGACGCTGGTGCGATCACTCCCGCGGAGTACGAGGCCAAGAAGGCGGACCTCCTCAGTCGGATCTGATCTCGCCCCGATGCGCTGCCACCCCCGATCGATGCGTTCGGCGCCCCGCCGCGCCGGCCGCTTCTACCGGCTTCCGACGCCCCGTCGTTCAGACCCGCGCGCCGCGGTCTCCGAGACTCCGCACGGACTCTTTGACAGAACACGTATGCTGCCTTAGTCCAGTCTCCTGACAAAGTGCGGATGAGATGGTTCTTCTCCTCGTCGAGATCCGGATGCGGGGCCCGATGGCTGGCGCGGTGAGGCGATGACCGGGGTCGCCGTCGTCACGGAGCGCGAGGCGATCGCGCTCGCCGGAGGCCGCGTCCTGCGCACGTACGAAGGCCTCGAGCCGACCGAGGCGATCCTCGATGCCGTCCGCGCCGGGCGGGCCGCGGGGGTGACCCTCTTCCGGGCGGCGAACGTGGGCTCACCGGCCGAGCTCCGGGTCGCCTGCGCTGCACTCCAATCGGCCCGACCGGCGGGCGACCCGCCGCTCGTGATCGGCCTCGATCAGGAGGGCGGCCAGCTCCAGGCCGTCGGTCATGGTGCGACCGCCTGGCCGGGTGCGATGGCCCTCGGGGCGACGGGTTCGATCGAGCTCGCGCGAGCCGCGGGTGCCGCCATCGGCGCGGAGGTGGCCGCGATGGGAGCCACGCTCGTGTTCGCGCCGGTCTGCGACGTCATCGCTCGGTCCTCCGCCACGCCGCTCGGGACCCGGTCGTTCGGCTCGGATCCGACGGCGGTCGCGGCGCTGGCCGGAGCGTTCACCGCCGGGCTGCAGTCGGCTGGCGTCGCCGCCACTCTCAAGCACTTCCCTGGCCACGGAGCGGCGGGCGCCGATTCACACGTCGGGTTGCCCGTCGTCGACGGTCCGGGCGAGTGGATCCGCGAGCGCAACCTTCCCCCGTTCCGGGCCGGGATCGCCGCCGGAGCCCTCGTCGTGATGTCCGGCCACCTGGCCGTGCCTGGCCTGACGGACGGACGGATCGAGGCGGCCACCATCTCCCGGACGATCCTCGGCACGGTCCTGCGCGAGGAGATGGGCTTCGAGGGCGTCGCCGTCAGTGACGCCCTCGACATGGGCGGCGCCGGCGATGCCGACCGCCTCGATGAGACGGTCGTCGCGGCGGCCGAGGCCGGCATCGACCTGCTCCTGCTCAATCACGACGTGGCCGCGGAGGAGGCCGTCGTCGATGCGCTGAGCAGGGCGATCCTATCCGGCCGCCACGGGACCGCGAGGGCCCGAGCCGCGGCCGAACGCGTCCTCGCCCTGAGGCGCCGGCTCGGGCTGGGATCGCCGCCGCCGATCGAGGTCGTCGGCAGCCCGGAGCACCGGGCCCTGGCCCGACGGATCGCCGAGGCCTCCATCACCCTCGTCCGCGACGAGCGCCGGACCCTGCCGCTCGCCGTGCCGGACGGCGGCCGGGTCGCGCTGATCGCCCCGGTGCCGGTGGACCTGACGCCGGCCGAGACCTCGTCATACATCCGAGTCGGCCTTGCCGAGGCGCTCCGCGACCGCGGCCTCCGAGTGACCGAGCTCGTCGTCCCGCTGGATCCGACGAGTGCCGAGGTGGCGTCTCTGGCCTTCGCCGCCGGGGATGCCGATGCGACGATCCTCGGGACGTACGACGCCGTCTCCCATCCCGGCCAGGTCGCGCTGGCACACGCGGTCGCGGGGCGTCCATCCAGCGTGGCGGTCGCCCTGCGGAGCCCTTACGACGCGGAGGTCCTGCCCCCGGAGCTGGCGCTCGTCTGCACGTACGGGATCCAGGTGCCCCAGATGGAGGCCCTGGCGGACGCGCTCGTGGGCCGGATCCCGTTCCAGGGCCGGCTCCCCGTCGCGCTGGGAGCGGGGACGTCGGACGGCTTCGCCGAGGCGGGACAGACGAGGTGATCCGCCTGCTCGGCACCCTGTTCGCGCCCGAGGAGCGTGGGCCGTCGATCGTCACGGTCGACGACGGCGTCGTCGTCGCCATCCAGCCGCTGGAGGCGACGCAAGCTGCGGAGGCGGCCGAGGCCGTCGGGGTCGACGGAGGACCGGACTTCGGCTCGGCGACCTCGAGGATCGTGCCCGGCCTCATCGACATCCAGCTGAACGGCGCGTTCGGTCACGACTTCGCCGACCCCGCCGCGGACATCGGGACGATCGCCCGGTCACTGCCGCGATTCGGCGTCACCGGGTTCGTGCCGACCATCGTCACCTCGGCACCGTCCGTGTACCCGGCCGCCCTGGCCAACCTGCGCCGAGGCCCGCAGCCGGGCGAGGCCCGGGTGCTCGGGACGCACATCGAGGGTCCGTTCATCAGCCCCCGCCACCACGGCACCCACGACCCGGCGTACCTGCGCCTGCCCGACCGGGTCGAGGCGGAGGGCTGGCTCGAGGCCGGCGACATCCGCTGGCTCACCCTCGCGCCGGAACTCCCCGGCGCCCTCGACCTCGTGCGGTTCCTGGTCGACCGCGGAGTGCGGGTCTCGATCGGCCACACGGACGCGACATGGGCCGAGGCGGCAGCCGCGGTCGAAGCCGGGGCCACGATGGCCACCCATGTCTTCAATGCGATGCGGCCGCTTCATCACCGCGATCCGGGTGTCGTGGGGCAGGTGCTCGCCTCGTCGCTGCTGGCCGGGTTCATCGCCGATGGCCAGCACCTCGCGTTCGACACGATCCGCCTGCTCGCCCGGGTGAAAGCGCCGGACGAGCTCGTCCTGGTGACGGACGCGCTCGCCGGCCTCGGCATGCCGGCCGGGCCCTACGTGCTCGCCGGCCGCGAGTACCGGTCCGACGGGACCGTCGGCCGGCTTCCCGACGGCACGCTCTCGGGCTCGCTCCTGCCCCTCGACCGGGCCCTGCGGAACCTCGTCAGGGAGGCTGGTCTCGAGCCGGCCACCGCGATCCGGCTCGCCACCCTCAACCCGGCCCGGGCCATCGGCTGCGCCGACGACCTCGGGCGTATCGCGGTCGGCCGGGCGGCGGACATCGCCCTGCTCGATGACGACTGGTCGGTCGAGGCGACGCTGGTCAGGGGCACCGTAGCGTTCGACCGGGGCGACTCGGGCGGCACGGCCGGCACGGGCGACACGGGCGAAGCGGACGGCACGGCGTCCTTGCTCGGGGACGCACTTCCGGTCCACCCGTCATGAGCGACACGGCGACGCCGCCCACGATCCACCAGGGTGGGAACGACCCGCTCGAGCCGTTCCTCGTGAAGCCGCGCATCGTGCCGCCCCTGGACCCAGGCTTCCGCCCGATCCTGCTCGCCCGGCGAGAGCTCGAGGCCGCCGCCGCCCGATCCGGCCGCGGGGTGCGTATCACCCTGGCCGTCGAGCAGCCGGGCCGGGCGGCCTGTGTCCGCGACGCGGTCGTGTTCCCGGACAGCGACCCACGCGCGTCCGCCGGTCACGCACTGAGCGAACGCCTCCTCAAGTCGATGCTCTGGTCGCGCGGCGGGTCGCGGGTCTGGGTCGACGGGCCGGCCGGCCTGGTCGATGCCCTGCGCCGCCACTACGATGTCTCGGCGGCGGGGCGATTCGACGTGGCGACGATCGCGACGACCGTCTTCGAGGAGCCATTCGAGGTGGTCGCCGCCCCCCGCTCCGACTTCCCGGTGGCGGGCGAGACGACGAGCGCGCTAGGCGGTCATCTCGACGGCTGTCGGATCGGGTTCGACCTCGGGGCGAGCGACCGCAAGGCCGCGGCGGTGATCGACGGTCAGGTCGTCTTCAGCGAGGAGGTCGTCTGGGACCCCGTCCGCCGGCCCGATCCGCAGTGGCACTTCGACCAGATCATGGACTCGCTCCGCCGGGCCGCCGAGCACCTGCCACGGGTCGATGCGATCGGCTGCAGCTCGGCAGGCATCTACGTCGACGGTCGGGTCCGGGTGGCCTCGCTGTTCCGGGCGGTGCCGCCCGAGCTGTTCCGAAGCCGGGTGGCCGATCTCTTCCTCGAGGTCCAGGCGGCCTGGGGTGGCATCCCGTTCGCGCTCATGAACGACGGCGACGTCACGGCGCTCTCCGGGTCGATGCTGGCCGGGGTCGGCGGGCTCCTCGGGATCGCCATGGGCTCGAGCGAGGCGACGGGATACGTGACCCGCGAACGGACCCTTACCCGGCGGCTCAACGAGCTCGCCTTCGCTCCGCTCGATGCGGCTCCCGGCGCGCCGGTCGACGACTGGTCGGGCGACCGTGGATGCGGAGCCCAGTACCTCTCGCAGCAGGCGGTCGGAAGGCTCCTGCCGGTCGCCGGCATCGAGGTCGCGACCGGGACGACACTGCCGGATCAGCTCCTCCTCCTGCAGAGCCTCATGGCCGACCGCGACGAGCGGGCCAGGCGGATCTACGAGACCATCGGGACCTACCTCGGCTACGCGTTGCTCGACTACCGGACGCTGTACGACATCGATCATGTCCTCGTGCTAGGACGGGTGACCAGCGGGCCGGGCGGGGACGTCATCGTCGACCGGGCCGAGGAGGTCCTTCGCGCCGAGGATCCCGCCTTCGCCGAGGCGGTCGTCATGCACCGGGTCTCCGAGCGCGACAAGCGCCACGGGCAAGCCGTCGCCGCGGCGAGCCTGCCGAAGTTGGCTGAGGCCCGGCCACCCGCGGTCTGAACCGGTTCGCGGATGGGGAGGGATCGGCCTGGCTCTCGGTCCAGCCGCTCCCGGAGTCCATCGGGGTCCGGTGGCGGCCCGTCCTGCGCCACGCTGGACCAGCTGCCCGATCGGGCTCGGGCGGGCCGGTCAGGCCCGGCGACCCTTACCGGTGACACGCGCCACCAGGGTCGGCCCCAGGTGCCGCGAGTAGCGGGCTACGACCGCGAGGAGTTGGGCCGGCGGCGTCGACCGTCCGACTTCGAGTCGGGGCAGGCTGAATCGGTCCGCCCAGTCCTCGAGGCCGATGTTGCGATTGACTACGGCCGCGCCGAAGCCCGAGCCGGCGACCGCGGCGACGGTCGCCTCGTTCCGGTCGCCGAACGGGTAGGCGAAACACGTCGGTGGCTCGCCGACGATCGTCGAGATCGCCTGGGCGGCGCCCATGATCTCGAATACCAGACCGGCCGGCGGCTGCCGAACCAGGTTGACATGGCTCACCGTGTGATCGCCGATCTCCATGCCGGCCCGGGCGAGCGTCACGAGATCCGCCTGGCGCAGCACGCCAGGCCGGCCGAGGCGGCCGCTTACGATGAAGTACGTCGCGACGAAGCCGTACCGGCGGAGGATCGGCAAGCCATTGACGAGGCCGTCGCGATAGCCGTCGTCGATGGTGATCACGAATGTCTTCTGCGCCGGCGGCGTTCCCCGTGCGAGGTCGCCCGCCAGGACAGCCAGCGTGACCGTGTGCCAGCCTGCCGCCGCCAGGGCTCGAAGCTCCGCATCGAACATGGACGGCGGCATACACAGCGCGGCGAGCCGGCAATGTCCGACCGACTCCGGGACGATGCGATGGTAGAGAAGGATCGGGACGTGGAGGACGATCGAGCTGTCGCGCGCAGTTCTGTCCGCTGCCGGCCAGTAGTGAGCGACGGCGGGCGTCGCGCCGATCGCGAAGGGCGCCGGGCTCCCGATCACGGGAGGCTCCGAATTCCCGGAAGGGATCGGTACCTGGCTCCCGCCCCGTCCGTCCGGCGGCTCACCGATCGCGAGCCTGTCGGTCACGTCCACCGACGGGATGGGCTCCCCGGACGCCATGACGTTCGGCGCGTCATCGAGTCCGACGATCGCCGCCCGGCTCGCGGGACCGGACGATGACAGGCAAGCTGCCGCGACGATCGCGACCGCGCCGAAGATGACTGGCTTGAGCAGCCGGGAACTCACGGGCACTCCTTGGGTGGGTACGCGGTTGACGGTTCAGGGAGCCCCGCTGGTGCGTGCCGTCAGTCGCCGCCCCAGGATGTTTCGATCGACGGCGGCGCGAGCAGCGTCTGCAGCACGACGCAGTAGCGCTCCGTCCGCTCCTTGAGCTTGACGAGCCGCTCCGCGGGTACCTCGCCGGAGATGTCGAACCGGACCCGGATCGTCTCGAAGCCGACCGGGACGTCTGCCGTGCCGAGCGTCCCGCGGAGGTCGAGGTCGCCTTCGACCGTCGCCGCGATCGAGAGGTCGTCGAGGCCCATGTTCGCCGCGACCATCTGGCAGGTGATCTGGGCGCAGGCCGCGAGCGCGCCGAGGAGGAGGTCACCGGAACAGGCGGCCGCCCCGCTGCCGCCGACACCCGGGTGGGCGCCTGCAGCGTAGAGGGCCCGGCCGAGATCGACCGAGCAGCTCATCGCCCCGTCGGCCGTGCTGCCCGTCGCCCGCAGCGTGATCATCGCGGCGTCGGGCTCCGCCTGGTAGAGCGCCTTGATCGGCGCCTGGATCTCCCGCAGGGTCATCGATGCCTCCCGGCCGCGTTCATCGTTCGGTGCGAAGCGGCGCCTCAGCTGAGGGATCGCGCCTCGCCGGCGTACCGCTCCGTCGCGATCGCGCCATGGCTCCGTCAGCGGCCACGATAGTCGGCCGAAGCGTTCGACGCCGCGGGGCCCGGTCCCGGCGGTTGACCGATAGGCGACAGGACAGCAGTGCGCCTCGCGATAGACAATCTGCTCCGGAAAGCGATGCTCCTCCCAGCGCGCGAAGCCCCACCCCCCAAGCCGTTTCGCTGAATTTCAGGAGTCCCGAAGGATGCCGCTGTACCTGGATACCCATGACAAGGTCGATGGCCTCACCGGCGAGGCCGTCGCCGCTGCCCACGCCGCCGATCTCGCGACGCAGGGCAAGTACGGCGTGAACTACATGCGCTACTGGTACGACGAGGCGACCGGCAAGGTCTTCTGTCTGGCCGAGGCCCCCAGCGCCGAGGCCGCTGCCGCGGTCCATCGCGAGGCGCACGGCCTCGTGGCCGACTCGATCGTCGAGGTCAAGGAAGGGATCTGACCCCGCGGCCCTCGAGGCTCCCGAGGGCCCGCCGCCGCCGCCGACCGCGTCAGAGCGCCAGCGTGACGAGCGCCTCGTTCGGGGTCATCTGGCGACCCTCGCGGCGGGCGGTCTCGAACCGCTCGCTCCCGAGGCGTTGCTCCATGTCGGCCAGTGTCTGGTCGTGGGCGGCGGCGGCCTGTGGCGGGACCGTCGCGCGGATGGCCTCGCGGAGCGATTCGGCGGCACCATCTAGGCGGGCCGCCGCCTCGGGGTCGTCGACCGCGACGGCGCCGGCGAGCCCTTCCATCGCGGTCGCCAGGCCCGGCATGTCGCCGAGCTCCTGGCGGATGGCGAGGCTCCGGCGGAGCAGGTCCCGGGCGCCCGCGGTGTCGCCGTCCGCGAGGGCGAGCTCTGCGAGGTGGGTCTCGACGCGGGCGACGCCACGACGATCGCCGATCGACTCGAGGATCGCGAGCGCCTCGGTGTGGAGCCCACGTGCCGAATCCCGGTCGCCGGCTCGTCCGGTGGCCCGGCCGAACGTGTCGAGGGCGAAGCCCTCCATCCACCGATCGCCGAGCCCGCGGATCATCGAGAGGACGTGCTTGTGGAGGGCCCGCGCCTCGTCGAAATCGCCCTGCCGGGTCGCGACATCGGCGAGGTTGATGGAGCCGAACGCGGCGCCTCGATCATCGCCCAGCTCCATCGCAAGGGCGATGCACTCCTCGTACAGGGCTCGGGCACGGACGTGGTCGCCGGCCTGCAGGACCGCGTTCGCGAGGTTGTTCGTCGCGTAGGCGACCCCATAGCCATCGCCGACGGCGCGGTTCAGGGCGAGGCATGCCTCGTGGTACCCGGCGGCGGCCCGGTAGTCGCCCTGCATGAGGGCGAGGTTGCCGGCCCCGGTGAGGGCATTGGCCCGGGTCGGCGAGACGTCCTCGCCGGCCGCTTCGAGCGTCCGCTCGAGCCACCCGCGCCCCTCGGTGAGATGGCCGCGTATCTCCCAGTACCGCCACAGCCCGGCGGAGAGCCCGAGGCCGGTCCCGGACTCGCCCGGTTGGTCGAGGCACCACTCGAGGACCGCCCGGATGTCGTCGTGCTCGCGGTCCAGCCGGCGGAGGCGATCGACCGGCTCGGGGCCGTGGAAGAACGCGGCCGATGTCTCGTCGACGAGGGCCACGTACCAGTCGCGGTGGCGCCGCAGGGTCGCCTCCGCCTCGCCGGCCTCGACGAGCCGGGCCCGGGCGTACTCGCGGACCGTCTCGAGGAGGCGGAAGCGAGCCTCGCTCGCCTGTGGGTCGCTGAGGACGAGCGACTTCTCGACCAGCCGGCCGAGGCAATCAAGGATGTCGAGCGCGTCGACCGATCCACCGACACAGACGGCCTCGGCGGCCTCGAGGGTGGCCCCGCCGGCGAAGACCGACAGGCGCCGCAGGACGGCCCGCTCCGGTTCTGTCAGGAGCTCGTAGCTCCAGTCGATCGTCGCCTGGAGCGTCTGATGCCGGGCCACGGCGGCCCGGCTGCCCCCGGTGAGGAGCCGGAAGCGGTCGTCGAGGCGGGCCGCGATCTGCTCCACGGGGAGGGCCCGGACCCGGGCGGCCGCGAGCTCGATGGCGAGGGGGATGCCGTCGAGGCGCCGGCACAGCTGGGCGACCGCCTTCGCGTTCTGATCGGTGAGCTCGAACGCCGGCTGGACGGCCCTGGCCCGCTCGACGAAGAGCCGCACCGCATCGACGTCGGCGAGGTCGCGAGGACGTACGCGTGGCCCGGTCTCCGGCGTGGCGAGCGAGGTGATCGGGAGGATGACCTCCCCGCCGACCCCGAGGGCTTCGCGGCTCGTGACGATGATCCGGACCGTGGAGCACGCCCGGAGGACCGCCTCCGACAGCTCCGCACACTCGGCCAGGACCGGATCGCAGTCGTCGAGGACGAGGAGGATCCGCTTGCCCTTCACGTAGTCGACGATGGCGGCGAGGAGCGAGCGGCCGGCCGGCTCGGTCATGCCGAGCGTGCTCGCGATCGTCGGCAGGACGAAGTCGCGGTCGGTCAGGGCGCCGCACTCGACGATCCAGGCACCGTCGTCGAAGCGCTCGAGGAGCGAGCGGGCGAGGCGCAGGCCGACCCGCGTCTTGCCGACGCCGCCGGGGCCGGTGAGGGTGAGGAGCCCGGTGTCGTCGAGGATGCTGATGGCCTGCTCGAGCTCCCGCTCCCGACCGATGAAGCTCGTGACCTCGAGCTGGAGGTTGTTGCGCGGCGTGTCGGTCGTGCGGAGGGGCGGGAAGGTCTCCTCGAGACCGGGACCGACGACCTGCGACAGGCGCTGGGGGGTGTCGAGCGAGCGAAGGCGATGCGATCCCAGGTCCATGAACCCGAACGATGCCCGCAGCTCGCCGCCGACGAGGTCGCGCGTCGTCTGCGAGACGAGGATCTGACCACCGTGGCCGGCCGCGCAGATGCGGGCCGCCCGATGGACGTCGATGCCGACGTACCCCTCCGTCGCGCTCACCGGCTCACCGGTATGGAGGCCCATCCGGTCCTTGACGACCGCGCCGTCGGGCCAGGCGTGGCCGGCGATCGCGAGCTGGGCGTCGACCGCCGCCTGGACGGCCTCCCGGGCGGAGTCGAAGACGAAGTAGAGGCCGTCGCCGGCATTGCCGCGCTCGACCGCGCCGTGCCGGGTGAAGGCGTCGCGGACGAGGCGATGGTGATCGGCCAGCACCTCCGGGTACCGGTCGCCGAGGGTCTGGAGGAGGCGCGTCGAGCCCTCGATGTCGGTGAACGCGAGGGTGACCGTTCCGGTCGGCGCGCGCGTGTCGAAGAAGCCGGTCTGGCCGGGGGAGGGCGAGGTCGCAGGGCGGCCGTCGTAGAGGTCGTTCACGCGACAAGTATCGCCACGGACCGTATCCGCACAACTCGCGGGTGCCCGAGCGTTGCCGGGGGCTCGGTCGCCACCCTCGCCGGCGACCCGCCCGCGGTGCCGGCCCTCGGCGCGTTAGCCTTGGGCCGTGGCGATCAGGATCACCTGGCGCCAGGCGCTCGCCTGGCGGATGCGGCGTCAGCTCCTCGAGCCCCTCGGGTCGGAGACGGTCGAAGACGTCGTCCGACGGCTATGTGGCGTCCAGGCCCAGGTCGCCTCATCGGCCGAGCTGGCGGTCGAGGTCCGGCAGCGGTCTCCGCAGCGCGGCGAGGTGGCCGCGGCGATCGCGGACGGCCGCCTCATCAAGACGTGGGCCATGCGCGGCTCGCTGCACCTCATCGGGCCCGAAGATGGCGGCGCCTTCCTCTCCCTGATGGCCTCGGGCCGGACCTGGGAGCGGCCGAGCTGGCAGCGCTATTTCGGGGTGACACCGTCGATCATGGAGCGCCTCCGCGGGGCGGTCGGGGAGGCACTCGACGGAGCGCCATTGAGCCGGGAGGAGTTGATCGCCGCTGTCGCCGCTCGGCCCGGCCTCGAAGACGTCGCGGAAGGCCTGGCCTCGGGATGGGGGACGCTCCTCAAGCCGCTGGCCTGGCAGGGCGATCTCTGCTTCGGTCCGAACCGCGGCACGCGCGTCACGTTCATGCGACCCGAGGCGGCCAGTCGGCGCTGGGCCGGCGTCCCGGACCCGGAGGAGGCCGCCCCGATCGCGATCCTCGCCTACGTCGACGCCTACGGCCCGACGACCGCCGCCTCGTTCGGCGGCTGGCTGGCGGCCGGCTGGTCGCGCAAACGCCAGCTCGTCCGATGGTTCGACGGCCTGGCCGACCGGATGACCGAGGTCGATGTCGAGGGCGAGCGTGCCTTCGTCCTCGCCGAGCACGCCGACGAGCTCGCCGCGGCGCGGCGGACGACGGTCGTCCGGCTCCTACCGGGCTTCGACCAATACGTCCTCGGACCGGGGACGGCCGACGAGCATGTCGTCCCGACAGCCCGACGATCCGAGGTCAGCCGCCAGAGCGGCTGGATCTCGCCGGTCGTGCTGGTCGACGGCCGCGTCCAGGGGACGTGGCGGGTCGACGGAAGCGGCGTCGTCCTCGACTGGTTCCCGGAGTCGGACCGGCCGCCGGCCGACCTCCTCGACGCCGAGCTCGCCCGGATCGCCGCGATCCTCGAGAGTCACGGCCCGGCGCTTCGGGTCGGTGCACCCCGTTCGGCTGGCGACGGCGGCGCTGACGCGGCCCAGACCTGAGCCGCCGGGATCGGGCGTTGCGATCCGGCTTCCGAGGGCGCAAGATCGCCGTCCACGCCGCGACCCATCGACCCGGAGCGCTCGCCGGTGCGCCTCAGACGTCTTCACCGCCTCAGCCTCGGCGTCGTGGCTACCCTCGCCCTCGGAGCCGTCGGCTCGGTCGCCGCTCCGTCCGCGGCCCAGGCCGCCGGGACCGGTTATCTCCTGACCCTCGCCGCGCGGTCGTGCCCGGACTACACGGACATCACCGGCAACCGCGCCCGCAACAACATCATGGAGAGCCTTCGCGACCTCGGCGCCGACACGCTCTACTCCGCGGGTCAGCCGATCTCCGTCGCCAAGGAGGACGCCGGCCAGCCGAATTGCACACCCATCACGGGCTGGACGTTCACGCTCGGCGCGAGCATCGCCGGCCAGGTGACGGGGGCATTCGGGAAGCTCTCCGTCGTCGGCGGCGCCGACGGGACAGCCGTGACGAAGGCGAGCACCGCCGAGCTGAGCTCGAGCGGGGCCGACACCGGGCGGAAGATCGCCGGAGCGGTCACGATCGAGCTGTCGTCGGCCCAGCTCGAACGGGCCCAGAGCGGCCAGAACCTCTGGGTCCAGGGCGGCCGGGCGGCCCAGGGCGGCAACCCGGCCGATCCGCTCAATCAGGTCGATTTCCCCGATCTGTACGGGTTCGGCTCCCTCCGCTGCGCCATCGACAACCTCAACGGCGACAACGTCGAATGGGTCGGCTACCCGCAGTCGTACAAGCACGTCTTCTGCTACGCCTACTACGTCACCCCGCCGCCGACGAGCGGGACGATCAGGATCGTCAAGAAGATCCCGGCTGGGAACACCTCGACCGAGACGTTCCACTTCGGCGGCAATGTCTCGTTCAACCCCGGTGGGACGTTCGACCTCAAGGTCACGAACGGCGCTGCGGCCTCGACGACGTTCGTCCGGGCCGAGACGGGTTCCGCCGACCCGTGGGTGGTGACGGAGGGCGCGACCGCGAACTGGCGCCCGTCGGGACCGCCCACGTGCACGACCGTGACCGGCTCGGGCACGGCGATCTCGGGCCAGACCGTGACGATCACCCTCAAAGCCGGCGACACGGTGACCTGCACGTACACCGATGAGCCGATCCCTCCGGCGAGCCTCACCCTTCGCAAGGTGACCTACGGGGGCACCGGGACGTTCGACTTCCTCATCGAGCCCTCGGCGCGGGCTGCTGTCACCCAGAGCATCACGACGACCGAGGAGGGCGTCGCGGTCAGCGGACCGGAGACGGCCCTCACGGCAGGGCCGTACGACATCACCGAGACGCCGCCGTCGACGTCGAGCGGGACGTGGCATCTGACCGCCGTCGAGTGCGATGGCACGGATCTGCCGACGACCCAACCGGTCCACGTCGTCGTGCCGGTAGGCGAGCAGCCGATCTGTACGTTCACGAACACGTTCGACCCGGCGGGTTCGATCACGATCCGCAAGATCACCCTCGGGGCCACGGCGACCTTGGTCTTCCAGACGACGAAGCGGACGGACCAGACCTTCAATGCCGTCCAGGTCGCTCACACGACGACCCAGGGGGTACCCGCCACCGCGGTGGGCGAGTCGCTCGATGGACTCGTCCTGGGGACCTACGACATCGACGAGCTGACTCCCGAGGGACCGGCCGGCGGGAACTGGACCATGACGTCGGTCCGCTGCGATGGGACCGCGCTCCGCGGTACGGTCCTCGGCTCCGTCGCCGTGACGCTGACCGCCGCGAACCCGGATCAAATCTGTGTCTTCACCGACACGTTCACCCCGACCCCGACGCCGCCTCCGAGCGGCGGTGTCCTGCCGAGCGGCGAGGAGATCACCCCGCCGGCGACGTCGAGCGTCACGGGCGTTCCGGCGTCGCCCTCGGTGGCCGGCTGGGTCGTGCCACTCCTCGTCGGCGGGGCGGCGCTCGTCGTCGGGCTCGTCGGCCGACGTCGCCGGAGGTCGCGCGGCGCCTGATCGGCCTCCTCTTCAGTCGAGACCGAGCTCCTCGCCGTCGTGGCTGCGGTCGAATCGATCGCGGACCTCGGGTGGTGCGTGGTCGATGGCCAGGGTCATCCGCCAGACGAGGGCCCTGATCGCCATGTCGGTCGCCTCCCGAAGCGCGCCCGCGGCGGCGATCCGGAGCGCCTCGCGATCGGCCGGCGACGGCAGCTCCCGCGGCCCGAACTCGATCGCCTCCAGGAGGACGTCGTAGAGGGCCTTGGACACCATCGCCCGGGCGTACGGCGTCGCCACGTGACGCTCGATGGTATGGAGCCTTGCCTCCCCGGCGATCGCGCTCATGGCTACTCCCTTCCGACCGCTGCCCTGCGACGGGTACGAGCCGATGACCGATCCGCCGTCGACGTGATGGAACCTGTCGCGACGATCGGGCGATAGGGCCATCGGACCCGAAGTCGGCAGCCAGGGCGCGTCCGGACGCGGACGCGAAGCGGCGGGAACAGGCCGATCGGCCCCTTCTTGGCGGCCGTTCGGGCCTGCCGCGATCGGCGGCGCGCGGCGACCCTTGAGCCATGGATGCAGCGTCCCTCGTCGCATGGCCGCCCCTCGAGCGCGCCCGCCCTCGCCGATCGTCCCAGGCGGCCGGGGCGCCGCCGTTCCCGGGGACGGCGGCCATCGTCGACGGCTCCGAGGCGATCGCGCCACGTCGAGATCGCGCCTCTCCGAGGTCGCCTGCGCCTACCCGATCACGCCGTCGACGACGATGGCCGCGGTCTACCAGGCCGCGGTCGCCGACGGCGCGACCGAACCTGTGGGGCACGCCGCTCGCGGTTCATCGAGCCCGAGTCGGAGCACTCGTCGGCATCGGCCGCCGAGGGCGCCGCCCTCGCCGGCGGCCGGGTCACGAACTTCACCGCCGGCCAGGGCCTCATCCTGATGAAGGAGGTCCTCTACGTCATCGCCGGCAAGCGCCTGCCGGTCGTGTTCCACGTCGGCGCCCGGGCACTGACGAGCCAGGCCCTCAACATCCACGCCGGCCACGACGACGTCATGGGCGTCGCCGACTACCGGCTGGGGGATCCTCTTCGCCCGCAACGCCCAGGAGGCGGCCGACCTGACGGCCATCGCCCGCCGCGTCGCCGAGGCGACGCGAGACGCCGTTCATCGTCGCCCAGGACGGCTTCCTGACGACCCACACGCTCGAGAACGCTCGGCCTGCCGGAGGACGAGCTGCTGCGCGAGTTCGTCGGCGATCCGCGGACGACCATCCGCGACCTGTTCGACCCGACCGAGGCGCTGATGACCGGCGTCGTCCAGAACCAGGACAGCTACATGAAGGGCCGGATCGGCCAGCGCGCCTTCTACGACCGGCTGCCCGCGGCACTCGACGAGGCGATGGCCGAGTGGGGCGATCTGACCGGCCGGCGCTACGCGCCGATCGAGCGCCTACCGCTGCGAGGACGCCGAGCGAGGTCCTCGTCGCGATGGGCACGATGGCCGACACGGCGATCGCGGTGGTCGACCACCTCCGCGCGCCAGGGCCGCCCGGTCGGCTGCGTCGCCGTGACGTGCTTCCGTCCGTTCCCGGCCGACGGCTCTCTGGCCGCTCGTCCGCAACGCCCGGTCGATCGCTGTCGTCGAGCGGACCGACGAGCCGCGCGCGGCCGACAACCCGCTGACTCGCGAGGTCAAGGCGGCTCTCGTACGAGCGCGCCGCCGAGGGCGGCCATGGTGCCGCGCGTCGTGTCGGTCTCGGCCGGCCTCGGCTCGCGCGACGTCGGCTGCCGGCGACCTCGTCGCCGTCTTCGACTGGCTGGCCGACCGTCGCGTGCCGGCAGATGCGCGGCACGCCGTCGCTCGGCATCCGCCACCCGCTGCGCCCTGCCCGCGACGCCGCTCGACCTGCGGCCGCCCGGCGCGTATCAGCCTGCGCGGCCACTCGATCGGCGGCTTCGGCTCGGTGACGACGAACAAGCTCGTCGCCACGCTCGTCGGCGAGCTGTTCGGCACTGCAGGTCCAGGCCTACCCGCGCTACGGCTCGGAGAAGAAGGGCCTGCCGACGACCTACTACCTGACCATCGCCGACGGAGCCGATCCGCCAGCACGCCGAGCTCGACGCAGGTCGACTTCGTGCCGCTCCACGACGTCGCGGCGTTCCGGCCACGGCGATCCGCTCGCCGGCCTCGTGGACGGCGGCACCGTCTTCGTCCAGATCGCCGCTGACCGACCCGGAGGCGATCTGGGCGTCGATCCCGGCCGCCGCCCGCGCCGAGATCCTCGCTCGCGGGATCCGCGTCGCGGCGCTCGACACGGCCGACCTCGCCCGCCGCCACGCCCCGCGGCCGGAGCTGCGAGGTGCGGATGCAGGGCGTCGCCCTCGTCGGGCGTCTTCCTCCGCGTGGCGCCGTTCGCGGCGCGCGCCGGGCTCGACCGCGAGGCGCTCCTCGCCGCCGTCCGGCCCGAGCTCGACGCGCTTCTTCGGCAAGCGCGGCGCGGCCGTCGTCGAGGCCAACCTGGCCGTCATCGCCGAGGCCTACGACGGCGTGATCGACGTGACCGACGGCGGTGACCGCCCTCATCCCGGCCGGGCGAACGGATCTCGTCGTCGCGCGAGGAGGCAGCACGATGACCACGCCATGCAGCGCCCCGGACGGTGGGCCGGCTCATGACCGACGACCCGATCGTCGTCGGCCTCGACATGCCGCTCGCCGAGGCCGCGCTCGCTCGATGGACCGCATCGCATCAGCGGCCTGCCGGTGGTCGATGCGGACGGCCGGCTCGCCGGCGTGCTCAGCCAGACCGACCTCATCCGGGCCCGGACGCACCGAGGCAGCTGCTGGGCCAACTGGCCCGGCCTCGCGGTCCGCCACCTGATGACCAGCCCGCCCGTGGCGGTCACAGCCGCCACGACGGTCGCGCGACGCCGCCCGCCTCATGGAGGAGCACGGCATCCACCGCCTCGTCGTGGCCGACGAGGACGGCGACGCACCGATCGGGGTCATCTCGACGAGCGACCTCGTCCGGGTGCATGGCCGCCGGTTACGACGGTCCGGCGGAGTGAGCATGGACACCTCGAGCTGCCGCTCCACCACCTCGCCGCCCCGACCCGCAAGGAACCGGGCGAGCCGCTGGAGCACCATCAGGCCGCGCCTCGGCGCTGCCGCGACCGTCCTCGACGTCCACGCCTACGTCGAGGACTTCAACTCGACGGTCGTCGAGGCCTACCGCCGCGGCGTCGCCGACGTGGAGCTGCCGGCCGACGACCGGCGTCGCCCGCAGCATCATCCCGCCGGGGACCGCCGCGACCCGCGACTTCAGCGGCCTGGCGCCGCGCATCCCCGAGTTCGCTCGCTCGATGCAGTGCGTCGGCTGCATGACCTGCGTCAACGCCTGCCCCGACACCGCGATCCTCGGCATCGCTCATGCCCGAGCCGCGATGGTCGAGCCGCGATCGACCGCGTTCGCCGCCGACGCAGCCGGACCCGGCCTGGCCGCAGACGACGGCCGCGCAGCCACTTCGCGCACACGCACGAAGTACGCGCGACGTCCCGCGCGCAAGCGCGGCCTCGAGCCGGCCGCGTTCGGCATCTTCGTCGACCCGATCCACTGCAAGGGCTGCGCCGAGTGCGTCGAGGTCTGCCACGCGCTCGGCTACGACGCGCTCCGGATGATCGACAAGGTCGCGCGATCGAGGCGCGCCGGCGAGCGCACGCTCGAGCGCTATCGCCCGCGACATGCGCTTCTTCCGCTCGCTGCCCGCCGACCCCGGCCGGCCTATCGCAACGAGAAGGCGCTCGCCGACCTCATGCTCGGCGAGCACGCCATCGGCTACGTCGGCGGCGCCGGCTCGTGCGCCGGCTGCGGCGAGGCGCACGGCCATCCGGATGCTCGTCGCCGCGACCCGCCAGGTCCACGGCCCGGAGTCGATGGGCATCGTGGCCGCGACCGGCTGCAACACCGTCTTCGGCAGCACCTACCCGTACAACCCGTACCTCGTGCCGTGGACCAACTCGCTCTTCGAGAACGCCCCGGCGGTCGCCCTCGGCATCCGCGCGCCGCTGGGACCAGGCCGGCCACCCCGATCGCCGGCTGTGGGTCATCGGCGGCGACGGCGCGATGTACGACATCGGCTTCCAGTCGCTGTCGCGGATGGTCGCCTCGGGCGCCGACATCAAGGTCCTCGTCCTCGACACGCAGGTCTACTCGAACACCGGCGGCCAGGCCTCGACCGCCATCGTTCGGCGGCCAGGT
Source organism: uncultured Chloroflexia bacterium (assembly GCA_963745405.1). GTDB lineage: Bacteria > Chloroflexota > Limnocylindria > Limnocylindrales > CSP1-4 > C-114. The sequence goes on from CAVUWY010000002.1 coordinate 2,299,307, forward strand.
CACCAAGCTGTCGGCCTTCGGCAAGGCGCTCCACGGCCGGCCCGAGCGACGCAAGGAGCTCGGCCGGATCCTGATCGCCCACGGCGAGGTCTACGTCGCCCAGACGACGCCGGCCCACATCAACCACTTCTACCGGGCGATCATGGAGGCCAACGCGTATCCCGGGCCCGGCCGTCGTCATCGCCTACACCGCCTGCATGCCCGAGCACGGCATCGCCGACGACGCGGCCAACCGCGCAGGCGAAGCTCGCCGTCGACTCGCGCGCGTTCCCGCTCTTCACCTACGACCCGCGCCGCGGCGAGCGCCATCGCCGAGCGCCTGTCGCCTGCAGGGCAATCCGGCCCTGCAAGGACGACTGGGAGCGCCTGCCGGACGGGACGCCGGTCGACTTCCTCGCCTTCGCCCGGACCGAGGGCCGCTTCGCCGGCCACTTCGGGCCCGACGGGACGCCGAGCGCGGAGATCGTGGCCACCCAAGCGGACCGCCTCGCGAACTGGCGGACGCTGCAGGAGCTGGCCGGCCTCCTCCCGGCCGCCGGCCCACGGCCACCGTCCCGGCCCGACTGACGACGCGCCGGGATCGCGCGGGCCTCAGACTAGATCGACCATGCGCATCGTCACCCCGGCCGAGGCCGTCGCGGGCATCTCCAGCGGCGACCAGGTCTACGTCCACTGCGCCGCGGCCGCCCCATCCGTCCTCCTCGACGCTCTCGTGGCGCGGGCCGACGAGCTCCGCGACGTCGGGATGGTCCATCTCCACATCGAGGGTCCGGGTCCCCATCTCGCGCCCGATATGGCCTCGCACTTCCGGCACCGGGCGCTGTTCGTCGGCCCGAACGCGAGGGCCGCCGTCAACGAGGGCCGGGCCGACTATGTCCCGGTCTTCCTGTCCGACGTGCCCCACCTGTTCGAGCGCGGCGTCCTGCCCCTCGACGCCGTGCTCGTCAACGCCACGCCGCCGGATGAGCACGGGTTCTGTTCACTCGGGGTGTCGGTCGAGGCGATGCATGCGGCGATCAGGTCGGCCACGACTGTCATCGTCCAGCTCAACCGGGCGATGCCCCGGACACTCGGCGAGAGCTTCATCCACGTCGACGACATCGACCTCGCGGTCGAGGTCGACATCCCGCCCTACGAGCACACCGAGGCGCTCATCGGCGACGTCGAGCGCCGGATCGGGGCTCATGTCGCCGAGCTCATCCCCGACGGGGCGACCCTCCAGCTCGGGATCGGCGCGATCCCGGCCGCCACGGCCCTCGCCCTGACCGGCCATCGCGACCTCGGCATCCACACCGAGATGTTCACCGACGCTGTCGTCGACCTCGTCGAGGCCGGCGTCGTCACGGGCGCCCGCAAGGAACGGAACCGGGGCAAGGTCGTGACGGCGTTCCTGATGGGCACCCAGCGGCTCTACGACTTCGTCGACGACAACCCGATGGTCGAGATGCGGTCGGTCGACTTCACCAACGACACTCACGTCATCCGCTCGTTCGACACGATGACCGCGATCAACTCGGCGATCGAGGTCGACCTCAGTGGCCAGGTGGTCGCCGACTCGATCGGACCGAGGATCTTCAGCGGTGTCGGCGGGCAGATGGACTTCATCCGCGGAGCGGCCCGCGCCGAGAACGGCCGGGCTATCATCGCCCTGCCGTCGACAGCCGCCCGGGGCACCGTCTCCCGGATCGTCCCCTCGCTGTCCGACGGCGCCGGCGTCGTCACGACGCGAGCCCACGTCCGGACGATCGTCACGGAATGGGGGGTGGCCGAACTGTTCGGCCAGAGCCTGCGGGAGCGGGCCGCGGCACTCATCGCGATCGCCCATCCGGATCACCGGGTGTACCTGCGGTCCGAGGCGCGGCGCCTCCGCCTCGACTGAACCAGGTCGACCGGATCCGACGGGCTAGCCGGCGACCGGCTCTCCGGCCCGGGCGAGATGCCCCCGGGTGGGTTCCGGGCGCTGCACTCGGACAGGCTCGTGGACGACGAGGACCGAGACGCCTGCATGGTGGAGGACGTCGCGGGCGACGCTGCCGAGGATCATCCGGCTGAGGCCGCTGAGACCGCGGCTGCCGGTGACGATGACGCCGCAGCCGAAGTGGTGGGCGGCGGCTGCGATCTCGCGTGCCGCGTCGCCCTCACTCGTCGACCAGGTCGCGTCGTAGCCGGCCGCCCGAAGGCGGCGACTCGCATTGAAGGCATGCCGGCGGGAGTCGTCGATCGCCTCCTGGCGCTTGCGCCCGAAGGCGTCGACAGCGATATCGGAGATGCCGGTCGAGTCGTAGGCGAGGGGCATCGGTGTACCCGGGGCGACGCAGAGGACCTGGACCGGTCGGTCGGCGAGGAGCCGCTCGGCGACGAGGTAGGTGACCGCCGCGTCCGACGGCGCCGAGCCGTCGACGGCGACGAGGGTCGGTCCCGTCAGTGGGCCTCGCACCACGAGGACCGGGCACGGGGCGTGATCGAGGACCTCCGCCGAGACGGAGCCGAGGACCATCGAAGCGAGGGCGCCGCGACCGCGGCTGCCGACGACGACGAGGTCGGCCCGGAGCTTCCGCGCGGCGTCGACGATGAGTGTCGCCGGGCGTCCAACGAGGAGCGCCCGGTGGACGACGATACCCGGTCGCTCGAGCGACGCGGCGACCGTGTCGAGGATAGCTTCAAGCTCCGCGGACAGGCGGTCGTCCGCCTCGCCCAGGGATGGACTAGGGACCAGTGTCGGGATGAGGTGGTCGATCGATGGTTCGGCGACGCCGACCACCTCGACGAACGATCCCGACGGCAACGGCAGCGACGCGACCGCCTGTCGGGCGGCGTCGGCTGCCGGCGATCCATCGAGGGCGAGGAGGATGCGCATCGTCAAGCCCTCCCTGATACTCGGACCTCGCGAGCAGCCGCCCGCTCAGCGCGCGATGACGACCGTCGCGGTCGAGTGGGTCGCGACATGCTCGGAGACGCTCCCCTGGAGGAAGCGCGACACGGCGCCGAGGCCGCGCGAGCCGACCACGACGAAGTCGTAGCCGCCTGACTCGGCGACGTGCTCGATGGTCGGGGCGGGATCGCCGGCTCGCTCGATGATGACCGGCTCGATGCCGCGCTCCTCGAGGATCCGCTTCGCTTCGGCCAGCTGGGCACGATGGGCGACCATGTCATCGGCGGGGTCGATCGGCGCGCGGCCGGGATGGTACGGGATGACGCTCACGACGCCGACCTCGGCGTCGTACTTCTTGGTGAGGTCCATGGCGAGCTCGAGCGCCCGTCCGGCAGGCTCACCACCGTCGTATGCGACGAGGATCTTCATCGGACTGCTCCTTCGTTCTCACCGGAGGTCCGTGTGAGGCCGCTCCGGCCTCCGTCAGGATGCTCCGGGCCCTGCCCGGCGGCGTATGCCGAGAGTCATCTGGACCAGGGACCTATGGCTCTCGATGGGCCGGCCGGGCGCGGCGACGATGGCGGCATGGATCCCGTCACCACAACGCTCCTCGATGGAACACGGTTCGCGTCCGGGCTGTCGCCGTCGGTGCGGCACGGTCTGGCCGGTATCGCACGCTTCGAGGAATACGGCCCGGGCGTCACGGTCGTCCGGGCGGGCGAGCCCTGCCCGGCACTCGGGCTCATCGAGGAGGGGCGGATCGCCTTGCGGCTCGCCGTGCCCGGCCGCGGCCCGCGGACCATCCAGACGCTCGAGGCCGGCGACATCTTCGGCTGGTCGGCAGTGCTGGAGGGCTCGAGCGCCTCGTCGCTCGCCGTAACCCTCCTGCCGACCCGGGCCTTCCTCTTCGATCGCGACCGCCTGTCCGCCGCGATGGCGGCCGATTGCGAGCTCGCCGCCGCGGTCTACCGCCTCGTCCTCGGAGCGGTGGCGCGACGGTTGCAGGCGACGCGGCTTCAGCTCCTCGACCTCTATCGGGCGGAGGGCGAGCCGTGGTGACGCAGGCGGCCGGTTTCCTCCGCCGCGACGGGCTCGACACACTCATCCACCTGCTCGTCGCCGACGGTTGGCGGGTCGTCGGGCCGACCGTCGTCGATGGGGCGATCGTCGACGACGAGCTGACCTCGGCCGAGCAGCTGCCGTGGGGCTGGACCGCCGAGACGAGTCCGGGATCGTACCGGCTCGTGCCGTCCGGTCGGAACCGGGCCTTCGACCATACGACCGGTCCGACGTCGGCCAAGCGGTCCATCCATCCGCCGCTCATCCCGCTCACCCGCGGCCGACGCGTCGACGGCTCGGTCAGGATCGAGGCGATCGTGGAGGAGGCGCCGCGGATCGCCCTCATCGGCGTCCGGGCGTGCGACCTCGCCGCCATCCGGATCCAGGAGCGGGCGATGCGGGCCGGGCCGCTCGGCGACGCCGACCACGACGCCCGTCGGACGGCCACCCTCGTCGTGGCCGTCGAGTGTGCGACGGCGGCCGACACGTGCTTCTGCACCTCGATGGGCAGCGGGCCCGAGATCGGCGACGGGGCCGACATCGCCCTGTCCGAGCTCGACGACGGGTATGTCGTCCGGGCCGGGACGCCGGCCGGCGAGGCCGTCGTCGATCGCCTCGCACTGCGACCGGCCGACGACGAGCAGATCCGGGCGGCCGGGGAGCAGGTCGCCCAGGTCCGAGCGACGATCGGCGACCCGGTGCCGACCGCCGGCCTGCCGGAGCGGCTGCGGGCCTCGCTCGATCACCCCCACTGGGCGGAGATCGCCGAGCGCTGCCTCGCCTGCGCCAACTGCACGCTCGTCTGTCCGACCTGCTTTTGCACGAGCGTGACCGTCGCGTCCGACCTCGACGGCGTCGAGGCGACCACGGATCGGTCATGGGACAGCTGCTTCTCCCTCGGCTTCGGCCGGGTCGCCGGGGACGCCAACTTCCGACCGAGGGTGCAGGACCGCTACCGCCAGTGGCTGACCCACAAGTTCTCGACCTGGTGGGACCAGTTCGGTTCTTCCGGCTGCGTCGGCTGCGGACGCTGCATCGCCTGGTGCCCGGTCGGGATCGACGTCCGGGCCGAGCTCATGGCGATCGCCCCGCCGACCGCCACGATCGAGGCGACGGCCTTGGCGTCGACGCCCGGCCCGATCCCCTGGCCGGTCGCTCCGGTCGAGGGCCGCGCGCCGGCCGCGCTCGAGCGCGTCGAGCCTGCCCGCCACGTCACGGTCCGGGTCGGCGAGGTCGTCGTCGAGACGGCGGACACCGCGACCATCGCCCTCGAGACGGACGACAAGGACCTCCTCGCCGCTCGACCCGGCCAGTTCGTCATGGTCGAGCTGCCGAGCTTCGCGGTCCCGCCGATCTCGATCTCGCGCATCGGACCGGCCTCTCTCGACCTCACGATCCGCTCCGTCGGTCCCGCCACGGCCGCCCTCACCGCCCTCTCGGCCGGCGACGAGGTCGCCCTCCGCGGTCCGCTCGGTCGAGGCTGGCCCCTCGACGCGGCGTTCGGGCGCGACGTGGTGATCGTCGGCGGCGGGATCGGCCTCGCTCCGCTCCGCCCACTCATCGACGCGGTCCTCGCCGAACGCTCCAGGTTCAAGGCCGTCCGCCTCTATCTCGGCGCGCGGACACCGCACGACCGGCTGTTCGTCGCCGAGATGAACGCGCTCGCCGGCCGGGCCGACCTCGAGGTCGGTGAGATCGTCGACCGGGCCGGTCCGGAGTGGCTCGGCCGGGTCGGCATCGTCACCCAGCTGTTCGATCGGGCCGACTGGGACGGCCTGGCCGCCACCGCCTTCATGTGCGGTCCCGAACGGATGATGCAGGCCGCCGCGACGACGCTCGGCCGGCTCGGTGTCGCCCCCGAGGCGACCTGGCTCACCCTCGAGCGGAACATGGCCTGCGGTGTCGGGACCTGCGGACATTGCCAGCTGGGGCCGTTCTTCGTCTGTCGCGATGGGCCGGTCTTCTCGCTGGCCGAGCTCGGAACGGCGTTCGGTCGGGAGGGCTTGTGATGGGCACCGACCTGCCTCTCGACCCGGCCGCGGAGCGGGCCCGTTATGTCTCCCGCGCCGCCGGTCCCCGGCGTCCTCGCATCGGCATCGTCAAGTTCGCCTCGTGCGACGGCTGCCAGCTGACCCTCCTCGATCTCGAGGACGAGCTCCTCGCCATCGCCGAACGCGTCGACGTCGTCGAGTTCGCGGAGGCCACCTCGCGACGGTCGGCCGGTCCCTTCGACGTCCTGTTCGTCGAGGGCTCGATCAGCACGGCCGAACAGGCAGCCGAGATCCTTCGCCTCCGGGCGGTGACCCGACGCCTCGTGACGATCGGCGCCTGCGCCACGGCCGGCGGGATCCAGGCCCTGCGCAACTGGATGGACCTCGACGAGGTTCGTGCTTCGGTCTACCCGGAACCGGCCTTCGTCGAGTCGCTGGCGACGGTCCGTCCGGTCGCCGACCTGGTCGCCGTCGATGCCGAGCTCCGCGGTTGCCCGATCTCCCCCGCCCAGCTCCGCGAATTCCTCGTCGCTCTCGTGACCGGTCGCCGGCCGCAGCTTCCCGACGAGGCGGTCTGCCTCGAGTGCAAGCGCCGCGGCGTCGTCTGCGTCGCCGTCGCCAGGGGCGTCCCGTGCCTCGGCCCGGTCACCCGTACCGGCTGCGGCGCGCTGTGCCCGGCCTACGGCCGCGGCTGCTACGGCTGCTTCGGGCCGCGCGAGTCGGCCAACACCTCGGCCCTGGCAACGTGGTTCGGCGACGCTCGATCGTCGGCGGAGGTCGCCCGCCTGTTCGCCGGCTTCACCGCCTGGTCTGAGCCGTTCCGTGCGGTCGTCGATGCCAAGGGCGGCCCGCCCGGCCTGCGCGACGGCGGACCGGGGGTCCACGATGCATGACACCGACACCTTCGCCGGGCAGACCGGCGACCTGGAGATCGACGTCGCCGGCCTGACCAGGGTCGAGGGGGAGGGCTCCCTGCGGCTGCGCGTCCGCGGCGGGGTGGTCGAGGAGGCCCACCTCGAGATCTTCGAGGCTCCCCGGTACTTCGAGCGGCTCGTGGTCGGACGTACGCCGGACGAGGTCATCGACATCGTGGCCCGGATCTGCGGCATCTGCCCGGTCGCCTACCAGATGACCGCCGTCCACGCTTTCGAGCACGCGCTCGGGATCGAGGTCGATCCGCAGGTCCGCCTCCTTCGCCGCCTCCTCTACTGCGGCGAATGGATCGAGAGCCACGCCCTCCACGTCTACCTGCTCCACCTGCCCGACTTCCTCGGCTACCACAGCGCGCTCGAGCTCGCCGCCGACCGACGGGGGACCGTCGCGGCGGGTCTGGCGATGAAGAAGGCCGGCAATGACCTGGTCGGACTGATCGGCGGCCGGGCGATCCATCCCGTCTCTGTCCGCGTCGGCGGCTTCTCCCGCTCCTTCCGGCGGACCGAGATCGCCACCCTCCGCGGAACCCTCGACCATGCCCTCGAGATCGCCCTGAACACCGTCGAGCTCGTCGCCGGCCTCGAGACCCCCGACTTCCATCGAGAGGCGCGCCTCGTCGCGCTCCGCCACCAGACCGAGTACCCGATGAACGACGGGCGGATCGTGTCGACGGACGGCCTCGACATCCCCGCCGGATCGTGGCCGACGGAATTCCGCGAACGGCAGGTCGCCTGGTCGCACGCCCTGCAGTCGCGCGGTCGCGACGAACGCCCGTACCTCCTCGGACCCTCGTCGCGGATCACCCTCGACGCCGACCGCCTCCATCCGCTGGCGGCGGCGGCCCTGGCCGGGACCGGCCTCGCCGAGGAGATCCGGACGAACCCGTATCGGAGCATCGTCGCCCGGGCGGTCGAGCTCGTCGATGCCGTAGCCGAGGCGATCGACCTCGTCGACGCTTATCAGCCGCCCGCCGACGCGGCTGTGCCGTGGCGGATGGGTCCAGGTGCGGCGGCGTGGGCGACCGAGGCACCCCGCGGTCTCATCTTCCATTCCTACGACCTCGACGAACGTGGCCTCGTGAGCCATGCCCGGATCGTCCCGCCGACGAGCCAGAACCAGGCCGCCATCGAGGCCGACCTCGCCACCTTCGCGCCACGGGTGCTCGACCTGCCCCGGGCTGAGGCCACCCATCGGATCGAGCAGCTGATCCGGAGCTACGACCCGTGCATCAGCTGCGCGACCCACTTCCTCGATGTCACGGTGGAGGCAGTGCCATGACGGCGACCACCTCGGAGCGACGCGATCCATTCGGACCCGATCGCACTCGCATCCGGCCGACCAGACCCGTCGACGTCCTCATCTGCGGCTCCATCGACCGGGGGGACGACGGCGCGCCGCTGGCCGCCCGCGGTCTCCTGCGCGACCTCCCGACCGGTACGCGGGTCCAGGCGGTCGGCCAACTCGACATCGACGACCTCCTCGACGTCCCGAGCACGGGAGCGGTCGTCATCGTCGACGCCGCGACAGGCATCGAGCCGGGAGTCATCCTCGAGATGCCGCTGCGTGGTCTCCTCGGCGATGGTGCATCGCCTCGTCCGCGCTCCTCGCACGCACTCGCGATGCCCGAGGTCATCGGCGTCGCCGACATGGTCCGCGGGCGACCGCTCGTCGGCCGGATCGTCGTCATCGGCACCCGCCACTTCGGCCTCGGCCAACCGTTGTCCCGTCGGGTCGAGGCGGCCCTGCCGGCACTTGCCGAGGCCGTCCGCCGAGCCGTCCGGGCGGTCGCGGAATTGGATGGCGAGGAAGCCGCCCTGGTCGCGCCGGTGAGTGACCCGGCGAGGACCGCCTGATGTGCATATCGTTCCCCGGCACGGTCATCGAGGTCGATGCCTCCGGTGCGCTCGTCGAAACGGACGGTCGACGACGACGCGCCTCCACGCTGCTGCTCCCCGACGTCTGCCCCGGCGACCGTGTCGTCGTGGCGGCCGGGACGATCGTCGAACGCCTCGATGCGTGGGAGGCCGCCGACATCGACGCGCTCCTCCGGACCGCGATCGACGGCCTGGAAGGAGATCACGATGACCGCACCGATGCCGAACGTACCAACTGAGACCCGGGATCGAGGACCTGGCGGCCTGTCCGGACCCGTCGGTCGAGGCCTGCTCCTCGCCGTCGGCGCCGCCCTCATCAGCGGTCTTGCCATCTACCTGAACTCGTTCGCCGTGAAGCAGGTCCCCGATGCGGCGGTCTACACGACCCTCAAGAACGGCGTCGCAGCGGCCCTGCTCGTCGGCGCCGTCCTCGTCGCCGGCGGCCGTCGGGACCTCCGGGCGATCGACCGGCGCCGCTGGCCGGCGATCGTCGCGGTCGGCATCGTCGGCGGCAGCATCCCGTTCATCCTCTTCTTCAGCGGACTGGCGATGGCCAGTGCGCCGAGCGCGGCATTCATCCAGAAGACGCTCTTCGTCTGGGTGGCCCTCCTCGCGGTGCCGCTACTGCACGAGCGGCTCGGTCTTGCCCCGATCGCCGCCCTCGCCACGCTCTTCGTCGGCCAGGCGCTCGTCCTGCCGCCCGACGGCATCCACTGGGGCACCGGCGAGACCCTGATCCTCGCCGCGACCCTCCTGTGGGGCGTCGAGACCGTGCTCGTCAAGCGGCTCCTGGTCGAGGTCCCCGCCGGGACGATGGCCGCCCTGCGGATGGGCATCGGGTTCGTCGTCCTCGTCGCCTACCTCGGGATCACGGGGCGCCTGTCCATCGTCGCCGGCCTGGCTCCCGTCCAGTGGGGCTGGGTCGTCGTGACCGGCCTGGTCCTCGCCGGCTACGTGACGACCTGGTTCGGCGCCCTGCGGTCCGCGCCCGCTTCGGTGGTGACCAGCGTCCTCGTCCTCGGTGCGGTCGTGACCGGCGCGCTCACCTCGGCGACGAAGGGCACCGTTCCCGACGCCGGCGTCGTCGCCGGCTACGTCCTCATCGTCGCGGCTGCGGCCGGCCTCGCGGCGTGGTCCATCGCTACCGCGCGTCGCTCAACGGCCATGTTCACCCCCGCGCCCGAGGCCGTCACCGCCGGGCGATCATGATCGACCAGGCGGTGTCCGGGCCCGTCCTCTTCGCCCGCTTCGCGTTCGGGCCGAACCGGCTCGGCTACTGCGGACCCGACGCGGCCGCCGAGCTGTTCGGCGAAGCGACCGGCGGCCACGACGATCGAGCGATCCGTGAGCTGGCTCGCGGATTCGAGGGCGCCTGGCCGTACCTCGAGCTCATCGCCTCGTCCAACGGCGTGCCCGATCCGCTCGACCGGCGGGTCGTGGAGGCCTACTGGCTCGGCAACGACCTGCTCCGCGCCGTGCCGCCCGGTCGTCTCGCCGAGTCGCTTGACGTGCGCTTCCGGCCGCGGGCACGGAACGGGGAATGGCACTGGTTGGCCGATACGGTCGGCCTCGGGGCCGTGCCGGTCCACGCCTTCCACGTCTTCGACGTCTTCCCGCGGGTCGGCCTCCTGCGGACGGGCTCCATCGACCGGGCCCTCGAGGTGATGGACGCGTGTCGTATCCGCTGGGGCCGGGTCCTCGCCCATGACGGATCCCGCCTCCTCGTCGACGTGGCACCGATGCAGTTCGTGGAGGGCCGCCTCGTCCTCGGTCCGCCTCGCGCAGAGTCGGTCGATGCATGGCAGGACGGGGTCGGCTTCGTCGATGACGTCGAGCCGGGCGAGGTCGTCGCCATCCACTGGTCGTGGGCCTGCGAGCGGCTGTCGGGCCGGCAGCTTGCCGGGCTCAGGACCTGGACGCAGCGCCAGCTCGACGTCGCGAACCAGTCGGTCTGACCTCCGCGGACCTCGGCATCCGGTCGGCGTTCGGGCCGTCCGGCCCGTCTCCACCGTGACCTTCGAGACTATCCGCGCGACTCGTCGTCGACGATGGTGACGGTGCGCGAGAAGACCGCTCGCCGGAAGCGCGCGAGGAGTCCGATCATGGTCGACCTGACAGCCACCCCCCATGTGTGGGCATTCGCCGAACACGAGCACCGCGAGCTCCGTCGCGGCATCGATCGGATCCACGACACGGGCTGCGAGCTCCACGGCTGGGTCGGGGAGGAGGCCGCAAGCCGTCTCGTCGGGATCATCGACTGGTTCGACCAGGTCCTCGAGCCGCACCTGGCCTGGGAGGAGGCGTGGCTCTATCCCGAGATCGACGCCCGGGCCGGTACGCCATGGGCGACTCGCTCCGCCCGTTTCGACCACCAGCAGGTCCGCCTCGTCGTCGATCGACTGCGCGACGACCGGCGCCACCTCGACGACGTCGACGCTATCGTCCGGCTGCCCGAGCTGCGCTGCCGACTGTTCAGCCTCGAGGCACTCCTTCGGGCCCATATCGAGCGGGAGGAGCGGTTCCTCATCCCGCTGCTGGCCGAGGACTTCCCGACCATGGCGGCCGGCGCGTCCGGCCGTACTCCAGAGGCTCGGCCGGCGGGAGTCGAGTCATGACCGCGGTCGGGCTCCCTTCTCGCCTCGACCCGACGACGGCCGAACCGCTCCTTGCGTCGCTCGGCTTCGTCGCCAACTCCGATCTGCCCGACCGGCCCGGTCCGGCGTATCTGCTCGTTGCGATCCGGCCGGATCCGACCCTCCGGCACTACGACCCGGAACGCATCGACTACTGGGTCACCGATGGGATCCACGGTCGACGACGTGATCTGACGCGGGACGCCCAGCTGCCGTTGGAGACGGAGTTCTCGTGGGGCCTGATCCGCATCGTCGACCGCCTCAACGTCTCCAACGAGTACCTGGCCTTCGGCGGACGGGTCGCGGCGGCCGCCGTCGACGACACGGTCATCGCGGTCTTCACCTCGGCCGCCCCGATCCTCCGTCGGGGCGGCCACTCCCAAGGCTGGGATCACGGTGCGGCGTGTGCCGGGGCGTACTTCGCCCGGGTGCTGCTCGCGATCGACTACTCCCCTGGGTTCGAGGCGCGCTTCTCGGCCGCTGAACCGGTCGCCCGCTACGCCGCCTTCATCTTCGACCTCGTCGGTCGATATCGGCGCAGTGCGATCCTGCGGGCCGGCGACGGGGCGCTGTGGAACGTCCTGGAAGCCGAGGAGCGCCGTCTCCAGGTGGATGATCACGAGGCGTGGGCTCACGGCGTCGAGCTCGCTCACGAGATCGCACCCGAGGAGGTCCGGGTCAGGGCTTGAGTCGGGCCTGGACCCGTGTCGGTCGCCGCGGCGGACCGTCGGGGGCGGTTCCCGGTCAGGCGGCGTGGGGGACGGTGGCGCCGAGCTCGATGAAGGCGTCGACGACGCCGGCGTCGGACGGTCGCGTTCGGACGACCAGACCCATCGAGCGGATCAGGCCCATCACCGCGGCGTTGCCGGTCCGGGCGGACGCCCGCATGCGGGCAACCCGGTGGGCGGCGGCCCAGCGGATGGCCTCGGCGAGCATCGCCCGTCCGACTCCCCGGCCCTGCCATGCATCGGCGACCGCGATCGCCATCTCGACCTCGTCGATCGAGATCGGTTCGAGGCACACGTGGCCGACGATCTCCCCTCCGGCCGCGCCGACGGCCTCGGCGACGATGCCTTCGCGATGATCGTGATCGGGGCCGCAGAAGAACCGGGCGGTCGTCTCACCGATACCGGGCGCCGCCCCGTGGAACCGGGCCTCGCGACTGTCCGGCGAGAGGCGGGCGTAGAAGGCCGTCAGTCCGTCCCGGTCGGCAGGGCCGATCGGTCGCACGCGATATCGGACGGACGTCTTCGATGTCATGGCGCGAGTCAATCACGATCGGTCGACCCGGCGAAGGTCCGAAGGTCACCTGGATCCGGTCCGGACGGTTCGCGGCCTGTCCCGAGGCCGGGCGGTCGGCCCACGATCGACCGAACGGGTGACAAGGTGACCAATGGCCCCGCTGCCGGGCGACGAACGGCGCTATGACCGCGGACGGCCGACGGCCACGATCGAAGACAGCGATCCGTGGGGTCGGACGTCCATGTGAGCCGACCTCGTGTAGCGGCATCGCCATCCGAACCGGAGGTCTCGGTCATGAAGATCATCGTTCCGATCGTCCTGTCGCTGGTAGCCACCCTGATCGCGATCTCGGTGACTCGGCTCGTCGCAGCGCGCGACCTCCGCCACGACCCGCTCCTCACCATGGAGGTGCCGGAGCCGGCGATGCCGTGACCATCCTCGTCACCGCCGCATCTCGCCACGGCACGACGAGGGGGATCGCCGACGCCATCGCCGCGGTGCTGCGCTCAGCGGACCTGGAGGTCGACGTGCGGTCGCCCGACTCCATCGACGGGGTCGAGGGTTACGACGCGGTCGTGATCGGCTCGGCGGTCTACCGCGACCATTGGCTCCGACCGGCGACCGCGTTCGTCGCCCGCAACGCCGACGCCTTGGCGGAACGACCCGTGTTCCTGTTCTCCAGTGGCCCGCTCGGCGATCCGCCCCGGCGCGTCCGGGACCCGAGCGACCTGCCCGCCCTCAAGGCGGCGATCCATCCCCGCGACCACCGTCTCTTTCAGGGGCGTCTGACGGAGAGCGGGCTGCGAACGCCCGAGCGGCTCCTGGCGAAGATGGCGCGCACACCATTCGGTGACTTCCGAGCGTGGGACGACATCATGGACTGGGCGCGCGAGATCGCCCGTGCCGTGTCGGGCGAGGCGCCCGTCGCGGCGCTGCCGCGGAGTTGAGCCGGCGAGGTGGTCAGTCCGTCGGGTGGGTCTTCATGTGGGCGACGAACGCCGCCGCCTGAGCACGGCGCTCGAGATTGAGCTTGGCGAGGATCGAGCTCACGTAGTTCTTGACCGTCTTGTCGGACAGGAAGACCTCGGCCGCGATCTCCTTGTTCGTCTTGCCCTCGGCGACGAGGGCAAGGATCTTCCGCTCCTGCTGGGTCAGCGCAGCGAGTTCGTCGGGCTCATCGGCCGAGGCGATCCGGCGCATCCGCTCGAGGACCTTGCCGGTCACCGCCGGGTCAAGGAGCGATTCGCCCCGTCCGACCGCCTCGAGCGCACTGACGAGGTCGCGCGCCCGGACCTGCTTGAGGAGATAGCCGCTCGCGCCGGCGACGATCGCGGCGATGACCGCCTCCTCGTCGGGATAGCTCGTCAGCATGACGACGCGCGTGTTCGGCAGTTCCGAGCGGATCTCACGGCAGGCCTCGACCCCGGAACCGTCGGGGAGGCGGACATCCATGATGACGAGGTCGGGCTGGAACCGCCGGGCGGCCTCGAGGGCCTCCTCCACCGTCCCGGCTTCGGCGACGACCTGGAAGCCCGGCCGCCGGTCGAGGACCGACACGAGGCCCTGGCGAACGACCTCGTGATCGTCGACGACGAGAAGGGTGAGTGGTCGGGTCGGTCCGTCGCTCACGCGGAGGGGCTCCCGTCGGCTGTGGCCTGGTCCCGGGCGGGAAGTCGGATCTCGATCGTCGTCCCGGTCGTGCCGCTCTCGATGTCCATGGTGGCACCGATAGTGGCACAACGGGAGCGCATGTTCACGAGTCCCTGGTGACCGAAGCTGCCGATCGCCTTCGGATCGAACCCGTGACCGTTGTCCGTCACCGAGAGTCGCAGTGACCCGTCGGTCTCCGCTCGGACCTGGATGGTCGCCCGGGAGGCGCGCGAATGGCGGGCGATGTTGCTCAGGGCCTCGTTGACGATGGCCAGCAGGTGTGCCGTGGCGTCGGGCGAAGGCTCCCGATCGAACCCGGTGGCCTGCAGGTCGACGTCGACGAGGGAGTGGTGTGAGAACTCGTCGACGATCGCGGCCAGGCCGACCATGAAGGTGGTCCCTCGCAGCAGCTCTGGCCGGAGCCCGAAGATGAAGCTGCGGATGTCCCGGATCGTCAGGTGAAGGCTGTCGATGGCCCGCTCGACCCGCCGCTCGACCTCGGCCGGGTCGTCCTGGAGCAGCTCCGGGACGTCCTCCAGCGACAGGCCCACCGCATAGAGGTTCTGGATGATCCCGTCGTGGAGCTCCTTGCTGATCCGTTCCCGCTCGTCGACGATCGCGAGGCGCTGCACCTGCTCGTGGAGGTGGGCGTTCTCGATGGCGATCCCGGCGTGGACCGCGAACGCCTCGACCAGGCGCTGGTCGTCCTCGGAGAACTCATCGGCGCCGGACTTGTCGGTGAGGTAGAGGTTGCCCACCGAGCGGCCCTTGACCGTCACCGGGACGCCGAGGAAGCTGTGCATCGGTGGGTGGCCGGGCGGGAAGCCGTAGCGGCGTGGATCGACGTTGACGTCGGGGATCCGGAACGAGCGGTTCTCGCGGACGATGAGTCCGAGGAAGCCGTGGCCGCGGGGGAGGGGACCGATCCCCCGTCGCGTCTCGGCGTCGATCCCCGAGGTGATGAAGCGCTCGATGACGCCGTCCCCGCCGACGATCCCGAGGGCCGCGTATCGCGCCCCGACGAGCGGCCGGACGCGGTCGACGATGACCTGGAGGATCTCGTCGACCGAGCGGAGCTCGGCGATCGCCCGCGTCGCGCTCTCGAAGGCGTCCAGGACCCCCGATTCCGAGGGCCCCTCGTGGATCCCAGTCACGAGGTCACCGTAGCAGACGGCCCGACTCGACCGCCGGGCGGATAGAGGGGCCACCGATGGGCCGATACTTGACGGGCCGGGATGACGAAAGGGGAGCCTGCGGCGATGGACGAACAGGGCGGCACGGCGGTGGCACCAGACCTCGTGGCGATCGACGCCTGGTGGCGGGCGGCCAACTACCTGTCGGTCGGCCAGATCTACCTCATGGCCAACCCACTCCTCCGCGAGCCGCTGGCGCCCCAGCACGTCAAGCCACGCCTCCTCGGCCACTGGGGAACGACACCCGGCCTCAACCTCGTCTACGTGCACGCCAGTCGGGCGATCAAGGCCCGTGACCTCGACGCGATCTGGATCGTCGGACCAGGCCACGGCGGTCCGGCGGCGGTCGCCAACGCGTACCTCGAGGGCAGCGCCGCGGAAGTCGACTCGGGGCTCACCTTCGATGTGGAGGGGATGCAGTACCTCTTCCGCCGGTTCTCGTTCCCGGGCGGCATCGGCAGCCACGTGACGCCCGAGACGCCGGGATCGATCCACGAGGGAGGCGAGCTCGGCTACGCGCTCGTCCACGCGTTCGGGGCCGCCTTCGACAACCCCGATCTCATCGTCTTCTGCGTCGTCGGTGACGGCGAGGCCGAGACCGGCCCGCTCGCGGCGAGCTGGCACTCGAACAAATTCCTCGATCCGGCCGTCGATGGGACGGTCATCCCGATCCTCGCCCTCAACGGCTACAAGATCGCCAACCCGACGATCCTCGACCGGATCGGAGACGAGGAGCTCATGAAGCTGTTCGAGGGGTATGGCTACGCCCCGCGCATCGTCGGAGGGGACGATCCGATGACCGTCCATGCTGACATGGCCGCGACGCTCGACCGGGTCCTCGACGACGTGGCGGAGATAAAGGCGACTGTCCGCGACGGGTCGACCGCGCGCCCGACCTGGCCGATGATCATCCTGCGGACGCCGAAGGGCTGGACGGGGCCGAAATTCGTGGACGGCAAGCCGACCGAGGGGACCTGGCGTTCCCACCAGGTCCCGCTGGCGGACGTCCGGGCCGACCCGGCTCATCTCGCCCAGCTCGAGGAGTGGCTACGCTCATACAGGCCCGAGGAGCTCTTCGACGGCGACGGACGCCCACGGCAGCAGATCCTCGACCTCGCGCCGACCGGCGACCGACGGATGAGTGCCAACCCGCACGCCAACGGCGGCCTGCTCCTGCGCGACCTGGACCTGCCCGACTTCCGGGAGTACGGCGTCGCCGTGCCCGCTCCGGGGTCCGGGACGAGCGAGGCGACACGGGTCCTCGGCCGCTGGCTGCGCGACGTGATCCGGGACAACCCGACGACGTTTCGCCTGTTCGGTCCCGACGAGACCGCATCGAATCGCCTGGACGCCGTCTTCGAGGTGACGGATCGGGCCTGGATGGCCGAGATCCGGCCGACCGACGAGCACCTCGCGCCGCACGGACGGGTGGTGGAGGTCCTGTCGGAGCACCTCTGCCAGGGCTGGCTCGAGGGCTATCTCCTCACCGGTCGCCACGGCCTGTTCGACTGCTACGAGGCATTCATCCACGTCATCGACTCGATGTTCAATCAGCACGCCAAGTGGCTGAAGATGACCCGCGAGATCCCCTGGCGTCGACCGATCGCCTCGCTCAACTACCTCCTGACGAGCCATGTCTGGCGGCAGGACCACAACGGGTTCAGCCACCAGGACCCCGGCTTCATCGACCACGTCGTCAACAAGAAGGCGGAAGTCATCCGGGTCTACCTGCCGCCCGACGCCAACTGCCTCCTGTCGGTCGCCGACCACTGCCTGCGGAGCCGGAACTACGTCAACGTGATCGTCGCCGGCAAGCAGCCGGCACTCGACTACCTGGCGATGGACGAGGCGATCCTCCACTGCACCCGCGGCATCGGGATCTGGGACTGGGCGAGCAACGACGACGGCTCGCCCGACATCGTGATGGCCTGCTGCGGCGACGTCCCGACGCTCGAGACCCTCGCCGCGGTCGCCTTCCTTCGCGAGCATCTGCCGGAGGTCAAGGTCCGGGTCGTCAACGTGGTCGACCTCATGCGGCTCGTCGACGAGGAAGAACACCCCCACGGCCTGGCGGCCCGCGAGTTCGACGCCTTGTTCACGACCGACCGGCCGGTGATCTTCGCCTACCACGGCTATCCGTGGCTCATCCATCGCCTCACCTACCGGCGGACCAACCACCCCAACATCCATGTCCGGGGCTACAAGGAGGAGGGCAGCGTCACGACCCCCTTCGACATGGTCATGCGGAACGATCTGGACCGGTTCCATCTCGTGATGGATGTGATCGATCGGGTGCCTGGCCTCGGTTCTCATGCCGCGTCCCTCCGCCAGCACCTCGTCGACGAGCGGCTCAGGGCCCGGGCATACACCCGGGAGCACGGCGAGGACGCGCCGGAGATAAGCGCCTGGCGCTGGCCGTCCTGAGGCCGTGGCCGTCCTCGTCCTCAACCCCGGGTCGGTGACTCTCAAGGCGTCCCTTATCTCCTTGCCCGATCGGACGCCGGCGTTCGAGAGGACCCTCGACTGGGCCGGCCACGGGGGAGATATCCGACCTCGAGCCATCGCCGCCATGCTCGATGCCGTCCGGACGCTCGAGCTGCCCATCGCGATCGACGCGGTGGGCTACCGGGTCGTCCATGGCGGCTCACGGTTCACCACCCCGGCGGTCCTTGACGATGCCACGGTCGCCGAGCTCGCCGACCTCGCCGAGCTCGCTCCGCTCCACAACCCGCTGGCGGTCGAGACGATCCGGGCGACCCGGCGCGCCATGCCCGACGTCGCCCACGTCGCCGTCTTCGATACCGCCTTCCACGCGACCCTGCCCGAGGCGGCGTGGCGCTACCCGGTGCCATCGTCGTGGACGGATGCCGGGATCCGCCGCTATGGCTTCCATGGGCTGTCCGTCGCCTGGTCCACGGCCCGGGCGGCGGAGCTGCTCGAGCGCCCATCGAGTGACCTGTGCCTCGTCGTCGCCCATCTCGGCGGCGGCTGCTCGGTGACCGCCGTCGACGGCGGGCGGTCCGTCGACACGTCGATGGGGATGACGCCGCTCGAGGGGCTGATGATGGGCAGCCGGGCCGGCTCCATCGACCCGGGGATCGTCTTCCGCCTCATCCGTGACGGTCGGGATCCGTCGGCCATCGAGGCCGATCTCGACCGGCGGTCGGGGCTCCTCGGGGTCGGCGGCACGGCCGATATGGCAGAGCTCCTCCGCCGGGAGGCGGCCGGCGATGGCCCGGCCACACTCGCGATCGACATGTTCGTGCGCCGGGCGGCGGCCGCCATCGCCGCCTCGGCGACCGCCCTGTCGCGTATCGACGCCATCGTGTTCACCGCCGGCATCGGTGAGCACGCTGCGGCCATCAGGGCGAGGATCTGCGACCGGCTCCACGTGGTCGGCAGCGACGGCGAGGAGCGCCAGGTCGACGGCGACCTCATCGTCCGTCCTGCATCCGGGCCGGCGCTCCTCCGGATCGCCGCCCGCGAGGATCTCGTCATCGCCCGCGATGTCGCGGCGACGATCGGAGACTGAGCGCGCCTGATGCACGCCCTCCGTCTCGACTCCCCCGGACCGGCAGCCGACGGCCCGCTCGCGTTCGTGGAGCTCCCCGATCCGCACCCGGGCGCCGACGAGCTCCTCCTCGATGTGGCCGCCTGTGCCGTCTGCCGGACCGACCTCCAGATCGTCGAAGGCGACCTCGAGGCGCGCCGCCTGCCGATCGTGCCCGGCCACCAGGTGGTCGGCCGGGTCGTCGAGGTCGGGACGGCCGTGGACGGTTGGCAGATCGGCGACCGGGCCGGGGTCGGCTGGCTCGGTTCGACCGACGGCACGTGCCGGTTCTGCACGAGCGACCGGGAGAACCTCTGCCCGGCGGCCCGATTCACCGGCTGGGATCGCGACGGCGGGTACGCCAGCCGGACGACCGTCCGGGCCGACTTCGCCTTCCGTCTCCCGGACGGCTTCGAGGACCTGGCCGCCGCGCCGCTCCTGTGCGGCGGCGTCATCGGCTATCGCTCGCTGAGGGTGTCCGGCATCCGTCCCGGCGGCCGGCTCGGCCTGTTCGGCTTCGGCGCCTCGGCCCTCCTCGCCCTCCAGGTCGCCCGCCACTGGCACTGCGAAGTCCACGTTCGAACACGCTCGGCGAGGGAACAGGAGCGGGCTCTCGCCCTGGGCGCCGTGTCCGCCGCGGCCTATGACGAGCCGACGCCCGCCCTCGACGCGGCGGTCACGTTCGCTCCCTCGGGCGACGTCGTCGTGGCCGCCCTCAGGAGCGTCGATCGCGGCGGGACGGTCGCCATCAACGCCATCCATCTCGACCGGGTCCCGGAGTTCCCGTACGACCTGCTCTGGCCGGAGCGAAGCCTGCGTAGCGTCGCGAACTTCACCAGGACCGACGCTCGGGAGTTCCTCGAGCTCGCCGCCGCGGTCCCCATCCGGACCGAGGTCCAGGTCTTCCCGCTCGAGGACGGCGGCGAGGCGCTCCGCCGGCTGGCGGCGGGTGCGCTCGACGGGACGCCCGTGCTCGTCGCGGGCGACTGATCGAGGAGCGGGGCGGGGGAGGGTAGGTCGCCGGCGCTCCGCGGACGATCAGGGCGCGAGCGTGACCGGGTATTCGCGGACGTTCTGGGGCGAGCCGTCCTGCTCCGAGGGATCCCACACCCGAAGCGTCCCGGTCTGGGCGACGCTCACCTGATACGCGACGACGACGCTGAAGGTCCCCCAGCATCCGGACCCGCACGTCGCCAGCACCGGTCGATCGAGGAGCGTCTTCGCCCTGGCATCGAGGAGGGCCAACCGGAACTGTGCCTCGAACACGTTCGCCGACCCGGTCGCCCGGCCACCGGCCGGGAGGGCCGCACCCCAGGCCGGCCCGTCGACGAACATCGGCGGCTGGTATGTGTCGCGGAAGGTCGTCCGGGTGGAGGGCGAGAACGCCGTCGTCGCCGCGCCGTCGATCCTGAACACGACCCGATCGACGGTGGGGAACTGGGTCAGCGTATAAACGACCTGGGCGTACCGGCCGCCCACCGCGAACGTCCCCCGGGTCGAGGTGAACGTGCCCGACAGGTCGACCGTGGCCGTGCCCCCGGCGACCTCGATGCCGAGCAGCTCGGAGCCGTCCGGGATCCAGGTCGCGATCGGCGGCTTCGCGCTCCGCTCGGAGTCGGACGGCCCGGCGAGGAGGGTCGTCAACGCCGCCCGCGCGACGGCCACCGACTTCGGCACCGTCCGCTCCACCGGCACAAGCCCGGGATTCCCGCCGCTCACGTCGTCGAGGAAGTAGTAGTTCCGCACGACCATCGTCCCCGTCACCGCGGACGCCGAGGCGGAGGGGGTCGGTTCGGCGGTCGGTGTGGTCGGCCCACTGCTCGGCGATACGGGCGCGGACGGGATCGCTGAGCCAGCCGACGCAGTGGCCGGCGACGAGCCCGTGGCGGAGCCACCTGGCGCGGAGCCGCCCGATGCGGAGCCGCCGGGCGCGGAACAGCCGGCCAGGGCGACGACGAGGGCGAACGCGACGAGGAGACGGGTCGGGCGAAACATTGTCGGGCCTCCCGAGCGGATCGGGTCGATCAGAGTATCCGGCGGGCGACGGCCCCCGCCACCGGCCAGACGGCCCGAATCTCGGTATCGAGGAGACGCGATACCCGAGTCAGGCCCCGCCCGTCGCCAGCCCCGCCAGTCGCTCCGCGGACGGGATGAAGTAATAGGCCCCGGTGACCGGCCGGGTGAAGCGGGTCAGCTCATCGGCTCGCCCGTCGGGGAGGCCGAGCATGCTGTCGAGCATCGTCGCGAGGATCCGCTGGTCGGCGGAGAAGCCGACGAACGTCGTCCCGTGGACGAGCACGGAGCCGTAGGCGATGTTGCGGCGGAAGATCTTCCCGAAGCGGGCCTGGTCGGTGCGGGCGACGTGCGAGCCCGGCGGCTGCGGGTCGAGCTCGACACTGTCGGCCTTACGTCGCCCGATGACCTGTTCCTGGGCGCCCACCGACAGGCCCTCCCAGGCGGCCGCATCGTGCTCCCATTGCTGGAGCAGGAGGATCGTCCCGCCCTCGCCGGGCTGCCCGGCCGCGATCGGAACGACGGCCGCGGCCTCGGCGAGCGTCGGGTTCTCCGTCCCGTCGATGAAGCCCGTCAGGTCGAGGTCGTGGTGGTATGGCCAGCCGACGATCTCGTGGCCGAGGTCGGCCTGGCCGGCGAGGGACCCGAGGACCGCTCGCGAGAGGTCGAATACCACGTCGTACGAACCCCCGGCCAGCCAGATCACGACGTCGTGCTGGGTCGCCGGCATGAGGTAACCGGAGGGGCCGACGAGTGGTCGGTCGAACCCGTGGACGCCCGACGGCGCGGCGTCAGGTGCCACCGTCGCCCACAGCTCGGGCCGGAAGCCGGCGACCAGGTTGACGCCGCCGATCGTCGTCCGCGGCTCGCGCAGCGACGCGACCCGTGAGACCGCAGACCCCGCGTCGGCATCGGGCAGCAGGTCGAACTCGAGATAGGCATGGGAGCCCGTGCCGAGGGCGAAGATCCCGGTCTGCGGCGATGCCATCGGTCGGCGAGTCCTTTCGATCGTGCCCGGTCGTGGCCCTTTCGACTCTACGCCCGGGACAGACTACCCACCCGTCTCGTCAATGCGCCACCGGCGTGTGGCGGAGGATGAGCACCGAACATGGCGCATGGAGGAGCACGTTGCGGGCGACGCTGCCGATGACGAGGCGCGACAGCCCGGTCCGCCCGTGCGTGCCGAGCACGATCAGGCCGGCATCGTATGCCCTGGCCGCGTCGATGATCCGGGTCGCGGCATCCCCCTCCCGCCCATCCGCTTGGGCGGCGATCCCCACCGCCCGGAGCTTGGTGACCATGTCGTTCATCAGGGTGTCGCCTTCGTGACGCGCGGCGGCGGCGGTCTCGAGGTACATCGGCATCATCTCCGGAGAACCTGGTTCCGGCAGGCCCGTCCACCAGGGCATCTTGATGTCGGCGACGTTCACGACGCGAACCGACGATCCGGCGAAGATCGGCCAGCGGAGGAGGAGGTCCGCGGCGGCAGCGGCACAGGGCGACCCATCCCAGGCGAGGATCACCCGGTCGATGTCCCTGCCTCGCGCGACGAGCACGGGTACGGACGCCTGATCGACGACCTCCGCCGAGACGGACCCGAGGACCATCGTCTCGATCGTTCCGTGGCCGCGGCTCCCGACGACGATCAGGTCGGCCTTCATCGCCTCGGCGGCTTCGAGGATCGCCGAGGCCGCCCGCCCGTGCAGGACGCCGGGGACCACGCTGAGGTTCGGCCGGCTGAGATGCCGGCGGGCCTCTTCGACGGTCCCTCCGGCGGTCGCCTGGACATCCACCTCGAGCCGCTCGACCGGTCCGAGGTCCATGATCGTCCACGGTCCACTGAACAGCCCGGCTCCTGTTTCGATCGCCTCGTCGACCTGGATCGTCGTCCCCCCGGGCCAGCGGATGCCGGCCACGAGATCGACGGCGCGCCGCGCGGAAGGTGAGCCATCGGTCGCAACCAGGACACGCATCTCCTCGCTCCTTCGGGTCGCCGGCCCGGGCCTCGAACGATCGACGCCGGGTCCTGAAGAGCCATCGCAGCGTGGCGCTTCGGGTGCCATCCAGCATCGGCCGTTGGATGCCGAGTCCTGTGCCGGATGGCCTGATTCGTCGACCCGAGCGTCGACCGCGACTTCGGTCCGAGCGACTGGAAGGAACGGGCCCGTCGGCCCTGATTCGCCGCGATCCACCACCCGACACTCGACCGTGGAGGGGTGTGCCCGCGGAAGATGGGCGACCCGGATCCGAGCCGGAAAGGAGGTCCACCGATGACGCTCGTTCGTCGTCCTTCACCGATGGCCGATGTCGTGACCGTCCGCGACCTCATGGAGCGGTTGTTCGACGATCGGTTCATGCGGTCGATGTGGTCCTGGAGCGAGGCCAGCGAGGTCACGCCGCCGCTCGACCTCTACGCGACTCCCGAGGCGGTGATCGCGAAGGTCGCCCTGCCCGGGGTCAAGCCCGAGGACATCGACGTCTCGATCGCGGATGATGTCGTGACAATCCGTGGGTCCTATGAGGAGCAGAAGGATCTGACCGAGAGCGGCTATGTCCACAGCGAGCTGAGCCGCGGCTCGTTCAGTCGGAGCTTCGCGCTGCCGACCGCCGTCAAGGCCGAAGCCACCACCGCATCGTTCACCGACGGCCTGCTCACGCTGACCCTCCCGAAGAGCGAGGAGGTCAAGCCGAGGCACGTCAAGGTCGAAGTCCGCTGACGCTACCCGATCCGGCGTGCCGGCTCGGCGAGGCGGGGCCCGCGAGCTGATGGCGGGCTCCGCCTTCTTATCGACCGCTATCCTGGCCGGCGCGAACGGGTATCGGCTTGAAGAGGACGGACTCCCAGCCCTAGGCTGAACCTGTCCTCGGCTGCCGCGAGCGCCCGGGGATCAGGGTCCCCGCGACGTCGCGCGCGCGGCACGCGAAAGGGAGGGTGTGGATGGCCGACCGATCCGATGGCAGTCGAGGGTCCTCCGGCCCTCGACGGATCGTCGTGCTCGGCGGTGGGTTCGCCGGCGTATCGGCCGCCCAGGAGCTGAGCCGCCGGCTGCGACGCCAGGGCCGACTCGCCGATGGTCGCCCGTCCGGGAACGCCGAGGCGGGCGCCGCGTCGTCGTCGGTCTCGGTGACGCTCATCAACCGGGAGAACTACTTCGTCTTCCAGCCGCTCCTGGCGGACATCATCTCGGGGACGATCGAGACGACCCATGTCGTCGTCCCGCTCCGCCGGATGCTCCGCGGCGTCGACGTCGAGGTCGGCTACGTCGAGGACATCGATCCGGCCAGCCGCCGGGTGACGGTCCGCCGGCGCCAGAGCGGAGAGGCATTCACCGTCGAGTACGACGCGCTCATCGTCGCCCTCGGCAGCGTGACGGATTTCGGGGCGGTACCGGGGATGGCCGAGCACGCGCTCGGCGTCCGCAGCCTCGGCGACGCCTTCTACCTCCGCAATCGGGCCCTGTCGATGCTCGAGGAGGCTGCCAGCGAGACCGATCCGGAGCGCCGGAGGGTCCGCCTGACGTTCGTCGTCGTGGGCGGTGGCTCTACCGGCGTCGAGGTCGCCGCCGAGCTCGAGGATCTGCTCCGAACGGCCCGTCGCACGTTCGCGAACCTGCCGCCGCCGGAGGTCGTCCTCGTCCACAGCCGGGAGTACGTGCTGTCGGAATTCGGGCCGCGGCTCGGCCGCTACGCGACGAAGAAGCTGGCCCGGGCCGGCGTCCGGCTCGTCCTCGGCCGCCGCCTCGTACGCGTAGGGGCCGATCGGGTCCACCTCGACGACGGGTCGACCATCGCGGCGGCAACCGTCGTGAGCACTGTCGGCAACGCGCCGCACCCGGTCGTCGCCCGGCTCACCGGGTCGACCGATGCCGGCGGCTGGATCCACCCCGATGCGACCCTCGCCGTGCCGGGGCTCGACGACGTCTGGGCGCTGGGCGATTGCGCCGCCATCCTCGATCCGCGCACCGGCCGGCCGATGCCGGCGACGGCTCAGCACGCGATCCGCGAGGGGCCGCACGTGGCGCGCAACATCCTGGCGGTGATCGACGGGGGCCGGCCGCTCCCGTTCGACTACGGCCAGCAGGGGATGCTCGTGTCGCTCGGCCGCTTCAAGGGCGTCGGCGAGATCCTCGGCATCAAGATCTCGGGCTTCTTCGCCTGGTTCGCCTGGCGGACCTACTACCTGCTTCGCTTGCCGAGTCGCGACCGCCGCCTGCGGGTCGCCCTCGACTGGGCGCTCGAGCTCTTCCTCGCCCACGACGTCATCGAGATCAACATGCGCCGAACGCGGACGCGTCCGGGCGAGGAGGTCGGCGAGGTGGCGGGCGAGCCCGTGTCCGTCGGCGTCCGCCCCGACGCGAACGACGAGATCGTCGTCTAGGGCTCGTCGGGACGGCACCGGCTCGCGTCGCAGATGACGAAGAGCCCGGCCGACGGAACGCCGACCGGGCTCTCGAGCGATGTTGTGGCGGGTCAGGCGACCGCGACCTCGATGTCCGGCTCCGCGAGGGCCGCTGCCTCCGCTTCGGCGGCCGTGGCCCGGACCCGGGAGCCGAGGGCGAGCGCGGTGACCGCGCCGATGGCGACGACGACGGCACCGACTCGCAGGGCGGGGATCATCCCGTCGACGAACGCCTGGCCCGTGAGGTAGGAGCCGTTGGCGGCGAAGATGGCGGCAAGGACCGCGACGCCGAAGACGCCGCCGATCTCGCGGATCGCGTTGTTGGCCCCGGATGCCTTGCCTTCCTCGTCGCGCCGGACGGCCGACAGGACGACGTTGGCGATCGGGGCGAAGAAGAGGCCCATCCCGACGCCGGCGATGACGAACGCGGGGGCGATGACGAGGTACTCGACGGTCGGCGTCGTGACGATCGACAGCCAGGCGAGGGCGATCGCCTGAAGGGTCAGACCGGCGACGATGAGCGGCCGCGCCCCGGTCCGGGTCGAGAGGAGGCCGGCGGTCGGGGCAACGAAGATCGGCATGATCGTCCACGGCAGCGTCCGCAGGCCGGCCTGGAACGGGCTGTAGTGCTGGACGACCTGGAAGAACTGGGCGAGCAGGAAGATCGAGCCGAACATGCCGAAGAACATGAGGAGCGACGCCGTGTTGGCGGCGCTGAAGGTCCGCGACCGGAACATCCGCAGCGGCAGCATCGGCTCGGTGGTCCGTGCCTCCCAGCCGACGAACGCGACGATCCCGACGATGCCGAGCCCGAGGGCGGCGACGATCTGGGGGTCGCCCCAGCCGAGCTCGTTGCCACGGACGAGGCCGTAGACGAGCGAGAACAGGCCGGCGGTGATGATCGCCAGGCCCGGCAGGTCGAGCCGCTGCTTGGGTCCATACGTCTCGGTCAGCCGGCTGAGCGCCAGCGGGATCGCGATGAGCCCGATCGGGACGTTGATCCAGAAGACCCACTGCCAGGCGAGTCCCTCGGCGATGGCCCCACCGACGAGCGGCCCGATGGCGATGGCCAGGCCACCGACCGCGCCCCACGCGCCGAGGGCGACCGCGCGACGCTCGGCCGGCACCGCGGCCGACAGGATCGTCAGGGTCAGCGGAGTGAGGATCGCGCCGCCGACGCCCTGGATCGCCCGGGCGGCGATGAGCATCCCGACCGACGACGAGAGGGCGGCCATGGCCGAGCCGCCGGTGAAGATGACGAGGCCGATGATGAACATCCGCTTCCGACCGAAGCGATCACCGAGCGCGGCGCCGGTCAGCAGGAGGACGGCGAACGTCAACGTGTAGGCGTTGACGATCCACTCGAGCTCGGACAGGCCGGCCTGGAAGCTCTGCCGGATCACGGGCAGGGCGGTCGTCACGACGAGGTTGTCGAGGGCCGCCATGAACAGGGCGATCGAGCTGATGGCGAACGTCCATCCGACTCGATGGGTGGGTGCGGAACGGGTCACGGGCATGATCCCTACTCCAATCTAGTGATCGATCGCTAAGTCCAGATGACAAACAAAATAGACGGACTCCTCAGGCCACCGCTATCGACATTCGTCAACCCTCCCCCTCCAGGTTCTCCAGCAGCCAGTGCTTCGATGGCGCCGAGCCGAATTCGATCGCTGCAGCGACGTTCAGGAGCATGCCCTCGGCGAAGAAGTGATGGAGCTCCTCGCCGCTCGCCCCGGAGAGTTCACTGACGCGGCGGTGCAGGGAGGCGAACTCCTCGCGGACGACCGCGCGAACATCAGGGTCCGCACACGCCGCATAGGCCTGGAGCTGGACCATGAGCTTGGTCCGGTCGTCGAGGAGGCGCATGTACGACGCGCCGATCGCCTGGAGGACCGTGTCGCAGCCGGGCGTCTGGCCGGGGACGAAGTCGCGCGCCGCCCGCTCCATCGTCTGCCGGGTCTGCTCGAAGCAGAGGCGGACGACGGCCAGGAAGAGCTCTTTCTTCGTGCCGAACAGCTGGAACACGTACGGCTGGGAGACGCCGGCCCGGGCCGCGATCGCCTCGGTCGACGCGCCAACGAGGCCGCCGGTCGCGAATTCCTGGACGCCGGCAGCGACGATCGCGTCGCGCCGCTCGTCGGCGGTCATCCGGGTCGGACGGGTGGTCGTCGTCGTCATGGCGGTAACTTAGTACTCACTAAGTAGCGCTGTCAACCCCCTCCGCGACGGTGGGATGACGAAGGTCCGGCTCGACAGTCGAGCTCACAGCCGCGACCATGGACAGGTCGACCGAACCCTGGAGGAGGGTCCGTTTGCCGTCCCGCACGTTGCCTTCGTTGCTGCCCTCCCGTAGGGATCCCTGGTGGGACCTCGAGGGCTCGGACGCTCGCCACCAGCGACTTCGCAGCCGCATCGTGAGCCTGCTCGCGTTCGCCCTCGCGGTCGTCTCCTGTGGGCTGACCGCGGCCGCCTGGTTCCGACTGATCGGGCCCGAGATCCTCACCCGGCTGGGCTGACTCCACGGCCTCCACCATCACGATGACCATCTCCGTGCCCTGGGGCCGGCGCGCCCGGCGATCGATTGACCGGCCCGGCAACATCAGGTTCGCGATGGTGGAACGGCGCGTCTCGCATCTGGCCACCTACGACCCGGGCGGCAGCGCTCTCAACCGCGCGGCGGACGTTCGTGTGCGTGCCATGGAGCGGGCTGACGTCGAGACCGTCGCCGGTATCGAGGCGGCGCGCGAGGGCGGCGCTCCTGGCCCTTTCGAGGCCCGACTTGACCGTCAGCTCACCGATGAGGCGACGTTCCTCGTGGTCGCCGTGATCGATGGCGAGATCGTCGGCTTCGGCCGGGCGGCCTACATCGCGCAGCCGCCGGACGCCGCCGCCGACTGGATCCCGGAAGGCTGGTACCTCGTCGGCGTGGTGGTCGTGGATGCCTGGCGTCGAGCGGGCATAGGCCGAATGCTGACCGCAGCCCGCCTGGCATGGATCGCCGAACGGGCCGAACGGGCCTACTACTTCACGAACGCTCGTAATCAGGTGTCGCTCGACCTGCACCGCAAGCTCGGGTTCAGGGAGCTGTCGCGGTCATTCACGGGCCCGGATATCCAGTTCGACGGCGGCCACGGCGTACTCGACGTCATCGAGCTAGGGGCCGTGACCACCCGCCCCTCCGGCGACCCTCCGGCGTAGGGTGATGCGGGGTCAGCGCCTTGGTCAGGTCGCAGGGCTGGCTGGACGGCCGGACCAGCGATTAGGGAGCGACCGGAGCCGTCTTTGTCCAAGGACTGGCCCACGCGCCGTGTGCACGCGCGGGACCTGATCCCGCGAAACGCCGTCCGCATCTAGCTGGCCTCCCGAATCGCCTTCCACATCCCGCGAATGCTCGGCTTCTGCCCGTACATGAGAACGCCCGCGGCGTAGACGCGACCGGCGATCCACGTGGCGGCGACGATCGTGATTAGCAGGATCACTACCGAGAGGGCGACCTCTGGGATCCCGGCGGTACCGACGCCCAGGCGCGACAGCATCATGTACGGGGACAAGAATGGAACCCAGGACAGCGCGGCCACCCAAGGCGCGTTCGGGTCGAACGTCCCGATCGAGGTGTAGACGGCTACCAAGTAGCCCGCGGACGCGGCGAGCGTTAGCGGCGTAACGATCTGGCTGACGTCCTCCTGGCGGCTGACGAGGGAGCCGATCGCGGCAAACAGAACCGCGTAGAGGACAAACCCGAGGACGAATAGCACCGAGAAAGTGATGAGCAACTCGGCCGTCAGGCCGGACGGCACGCCAGCCTGGCTGTCGCCGAGCACGACGGCGGCGACCTGACCCTGCAAGAGCAACGCAGCCACGACCGCCGCGAGGACCGCGCCGAACTGGAGCAGGGCCGCCCCGCTCACGCCGAGGACCTTACCGGCGAGAATCTGCATTGGCGTCGCGGCCGCCAGGATGATCTCCATCATCCGGCTGCTCTTCTCCTCGACGACGCTCTGGGCGATCCAGGTCCCGTACATGATGATCGCCAGCAAGAGGAACATCTCGAGCGCCGAGATGACCGCGAGGTCAGCCACCTCCTGGGCGAGCGAGTCGGGAACCACTGATGAGGCAGTTGGATCGGGCGACCGGAACGCGAGATCCGGCGGAACGAACAGGCTTGTCTGCGATGCCGGGTCAAGGCCGAGACGTCCGAGCCGGTCGGTGACGGCGATCGATGTCGCGGCCTGGCGGCTGATAGCGGCGGTGCGGCTGCTGCTCGGCTCACTCGTATACACCGTGAAGGCGACATCGCCGGTCGCGCCCCGTTCGACGTCGAGCACGGCATTGAGCTGCCCCGTGCGGACGAGCTCGCGGTCGGCGGCGAGGTCCGTCGATCGCCGCACGCTGAACATCGGAGCGTTGTTCGCGCCCGAGCCGCCGCTATCCGCGGGGTTGAGCAGGGCATCGAGGGTGGCCACCGGGTCGCCGTACAGGTCGCTCGCGCCGACGTACACAGCCACGTGCGTGGACTCCCGGTTGAAGTACGAGATCACGACGGGCGAAAAGCCGACGGCGAGCGCCACGAGCATGAGGACGGCGGTCGAGACGAGGAATGTCCTGGTTCGTGCGCGGACGATGAACTCGCGCCGCGCGACGGCGAGAATGTTCCGAAGGTCGGCGCGCGCGAACGCCCTCATGCCGCCAGCCCCGCCGGAGCAGCCGCCAGCGTCCGCTCGTCCGTTGTCGGCGCACCCACGCGTTCGACGAAGATGTCCTCGATCGACGGCTCGGTGATCTCGAACCGCGTCACGTACTCATGACGGGCGAGCGCCTCGGCAAGGATCCGCTCCGGATCTCGCCCATCGCGGAGCTCGACCTCATGGAAGTCGAGGCCTGAGCGACGGACGGTCACGTCCGGGAGGGCGTCGAGCCACTCGAGATCACGATCGCCCGCAACCCCAAGGCGGACGACGCGCCGGCCGCTCGCACGCTTGACGTCCGCCGTCGCGCCGGAGACAACGAGTCGTCCGCGGTCGATGATCGCGATCGCGTCGCAGAGCTCTTCGACCGCCTCCATCTGATGGGTGCTGAAGATCAGCGCCTTGCCCCGGTCACGCAACTCGAGGAATGCGTCCCGCACGAGGGCCGCGTTGATCGGATCGAGGCCGGTGAAGGGTTCGTCCATCAACAGGACGTCGGGGTCATGGAGGATCGCGGCGATGAACTGCACCTTCTGCTGGTTGCCCTTGCTGAGCTGCTCTGCGGGCCGATCCGCATAGTCCGCGATCCGGAACCGCGCGAGCCACGACCGCGCCCGTCGGGCGGCTTCGTCGCGCCGGACGCCATACAGCGATCCCACGAACACGAGCTGTTCGAGGACGCCCATCCGCGGATAGAGCCCGCGTTCCTCCGGAAGGTACCCCCACGTTCGACGTGGCACGGCCGCGACGTTGACCCCATTCCACGTGACGGTGCCCTCGTCCGGG
This sequence comes from uncultured Chloroflexia bacterium, assembly GCA_963745405.1. Taxonomy (GTDB): domain Bacteria; phylum Chloroflexota; class Limnocylindria; order Limnocylindrales; family CSP1-4; genus C-114. The sequence goes on from CAVUWY010000002.1 coordinate 2,330,187, forward strand.
TGAAGGATGTCGAGGACGATCCGCATCGTTGTGGTCTTGCCGGCTCCGTTCGGTCCCAGGAACCCGAAGACCTGGCCGGAACCGACGCTGAACCCGACGCCGTCGAGCGCGACGTTGTCTCCGAACCGCTTCCGCAGCCCGTCGATCTCGAGCGTCATCGCGCTGCCGCCGCGAGTCGACCGACGAGGGCGCCGACCATGATCCCGAACGCGACGCCGAGGATCACCTCGTTGAGCAGCAAGCCGAACAACAGCCCGAGTGCGGCGCCGGTGCCGGCCGCGATCGGAACGCCCAAGGACCGTGGGTTCACCTGCATCGCCTGTGGTCTCCCCATCACCGTCCGTTCCCATCGCCGGACCGTGGCAATTGCGCGAGTGATGGCCGGAAGGTGCTTCGATGAAAGTCACCGTCCACCGTCAACGACGCTATCTGTGACGAGACGATTCCTCGTCCGGAGGATGGGCGAGATCGTTCACCCGAAGGGGTGATTACGCCCCGGAACCTGCGGCCCGGGATCTCAGTCGCGCCATGCGCAGGCCCGCGTCGAGGCTCGGCAGCCGTGACGCGATGGTCGTAACGAGGACGCGAAGTTCATCGCCCCGGCGGGCGAAGCGGAGGGGGAAGTGAGTCCATCTGGCCCTGTCGGTTAGCCTCCCCAGTGTGTTAAATCAACACGCTAGGACCAACGCATGCCCGGTCTCACATTCGCCACGGTCAGCGAGCTGCGCGACGGAGCCCTCGTCGGCGGCTCGCTTGAGCGATTCCTCGGCCGACTGGCGCTCGCGGCCATCGGCGTCCTGGTGATGGTCGTGGCCGTCGAGCTGCTGATCCCCGGCGATGAGGTCGATGCCATCTGGCTCGGAACCGCGGCCGTCCTCATCCTGCTCGCCCGTCAGGTCGGCTTCTGGCCGTCCGTGCTTGTCGCATTCGGCGCAGCGGCCGTGATCGTCGTGCTTGTTATTCGGCCGGCCGGCGGCCTTCCGGTTGGGACGATCGAGGACCTGGCGGCCCTCGTCCTGTTCCTCCTTGTCGTCGTGTTGGGTGCGTCGGCGGTGACGCGGCCAGGCCGTGCAGCGATCGGCAGTCAGATTGAGATCGAGTCATCGACGAGCCTTGTTGAGCCGCTGACTGCACGGGAGCGGGAGATCCTCGGTCTGCTCGTGGCTGGAATGTCGAATTGCCAGATCGCCCAACATCTCGTCGTGTCCGGGAACACGGTGAAGACGCACCTTGAGCACCTGTACGGGAAGCTCGGCGTCTCGTCACGACTCGAGGCGACAGCGCGCGCTCGCGAACTCGGACTGATCCGTCGGGCCTGATTTCACCCATACGGGTGACGGACTTCCCCGATCGGGGTGACGCCGTGCCGCCCCGAGTCCCGTAGCGTCCTCTTCACCGGAAGTCTGCTTGGGCAGAAGGAGGACGAGATGCGCGAGCGGGAGGCGATGAATCTCCCGGCGCTCGGCGTCGCGATCGCAGGGCCGCTGGCAGGCATCGGCATCTGGTACGCCGTGGATCGGTGGACGGGACATCCGGGCCTTGCCTTGGGCCTCGCGGCCGGCGTCATCTATGTCTCGGCGCGGATGACGCGGGCACTTGCGTCGGCCACCTCACTAGGTGGAGAGATCGGCGCGATCAGCATCATGCTCAGCGTTGTGGGGGTTCCCTACGCGGCCCTGCTCCTGATCGGGGTCCCGGCGGTCGTGGCGCTTCCCATCGGGATCATCCTCGGGCGGCGCTTCGCCCCGGCTGTCGAACGCCGCATCAGCCTGGTCGGCGCGAGCGTGCGGCCAAATCGATCGACCAGAGTGCCGGCGGGACCGATCGATGTGTCCCGGTGACGGGTCCCCACGGTCCTCGGCTGAGCCGGCTCCGGCCAGGACGAATGGGCGAACTCGCGTCCGACACTCGGCTGATTGAAAGGATGCGGCAATGTCCGAGGTCATCGAGGCGACAGGCCTAACCAGGCGATATGGCTCCCGTCGGGGCGTGGTCGAGCTGAGTTTTGGGGTCGACGAAGGAGAGGTCTTCGGCTTCCTCGGGCCGAACGGCGCCGGCAAGACGACGACGATCCGGCTGCTTCTCGGGGCGATCCGTCCGAATGGGGGCAAGGCCCGCATCTTCGGACTAGACACCTGGGCGCAGGCGGCAGCTGTCCACCGTAACCTCGCCTATCTCGGGAGTGATCCTGGGTTCCTCGGCGAGCTGACGGTGGCGGAGCAGCTCGACTACCTCGCCGGGCTGCGTGGGCTTCCCGCGGGCTCCTGGAGGCGGCTCGCCGAGCGACTCGAGCTCGACCGCACCATCAAGATTCGAAAGCTCTCGCGCGGCAATCGTCAGAAGGTCGGCGTGGTCTCCGTCTTCATGGGTCGCGAGAAGTTGCTGATCATGGACGAGCCCACGAGCGGTCTCGACCCGCTGATGCAGCGTGAGTTCCTGTCCTTGATCTCCGAGGCGCGGTCGGAGGGTCGGACCGTCTTCCTCTCCTCGCACAACCTGCCCGAGGTGGAGCGCTGCTGCGACCGCGTCGCAGTCATCCGGGAGGGGCGCCTCACCGAGGTGGGACCGGTGCAGGCGCTCCTCGGGGAGCACTGGCGATCGGTCAACCTCGCCCTTGCCGAGGCGCACGATCCAGGTGTCTTCGAGATGCCCGACGTGGAGGTGATCGCGGACTCCGGCCGCGAGGTGCACCTCATGGTCCGGGGCGACGTGCGTCCGCTCCTGCGGCGGATCGTCGAGTTGGAACTCCGGGACGTGGCCATCACCACCCCCGACGTCGAGGACGTCTTCCTCCGCTTCTACGAGTCCGACGCGACCGGCAACGGCGTTGCGGGACCCGCTGAATTGACTCGGGAGATCGTCCGATGAATGCGTTTGTCCTCCAACTCGAGCTCCGCCGAAGCCGCGTCCTGTCGTTCTGGCTCGGCCTCACGGCGATTCTCTACGCCGTGTTCATCGCCGCGTATTACCCGACGCTCGCTGCCGATACCGAGCTCGTCGAGACGATGATCAAGAACTTCCCGAAGGCGATGACCGCCGCGTTTGGTCTCGAGGGGAACCTGGCGGAGCAGGGAACCTACTTCAACGTATACCTGCTTTCGATGATGTGGCCGCTGCTCGCTGCCATCGCGGCCATCCTGATCCCGACCCGGACGCTTGGGGCAGATCTCGATCACGGCGTCCTCGAGCTATCGCATGCAACTCCGATCTCGCGGACGAGTTATCTGATGACGGCGATCGCGGCCCAGCTCGTCGTGCTGAGCGCGCTCGTGGTCGCGACGGTGGCCGCGATCGTCGGAACGCTCCTCGTCGTCGGTGTCGCGGTCGACCTTGTTCGCTGGTCTCTCGTCGCCGTCCTGGCTTTGACATTCGCCTCCGCGATCGCCGCGCTGACCACGCTCCTGTCGGTGGTCACGCTCAGTCGCTCGCTCGCTGGCGGTCTCGTCGCCGGGCTCCTCGTCGCGATGTATCTAGGCCAGACGATTGCCAAGCTGGCACCAGAACTGTCGTGGGTTTCGTACCTGAGCGCCTTTCGGTATTTCTCGCCGGCGCCGGTGATCAACGCTGGCAGCCTGCCGTTGGAGGGCCTCGCGATCTTCGGTGCCCTGGCAACCGTCTGTTGGGCGGCCGCGCTGTGGCTGTTCCGTCGCCGCGACCTCCTGCGCTGAGCACGGCATGGAGGTCGGCAGCCGCTGGCACCGCGCCACTCGTCGCGGTTGCAGCGGTCGTGCTCAGCGTTTTGACCGCTGCCGCGGTGGCACGTCTGGGTCGCCGCCAGGAGCTCGGGCCGTTGGGCGATCGGATGCCTACCGATCGTGCAATCGGCGCAGCTCAGCTGACGATCACCGACGCACGGCTGGCGCGCGGGCGTAGCGTCGGATGTTGAGTGTGCCTCACGAGCAGCCGCGGCTGCCCGCACGACTGATCGCCCTCTTCGCCGTCGCCTTGCTGATCGCTGGCTCCTGCGCAGGTTCGCCGATCAGCTCCCCATCACCGCTGCCGACGACTGCGTCGCCGACCGCCATGCCGCCGGCGTCACCCAGCGCGATCTCACCGTGCCCGCCCGGAACGAGCGCTCCATCGGCGTCGGCTTGCCCGACCGACACACCGACGCCCACGCTCCAACCGATGCCGACAGTCAGGCCGACGCCCATACCGACACCGACGCCGCGCCCAACGGCGACACCGCGGCCGACAGCGACACCTCGTCGGACCGCTACCCCGACGCCGGTCTTGCCCAGCCGGCTCGTCACGCACGGCGCCCGGACCGGGGAGGAAGTCGCGCTGACGTTCGACATGGGTGGCCGCGTGGGCGACGCCATCGCCATCGTCGACTGGCTGGTCGACCACAACGTCCACGCCTCGATCTTCATGACCGGGGCCATGGCCGACAACCCGAACACCGACGCCGGCCGCCGGGTGCTCGCCATCGTCGACGCCCACTCGGAGCTCTTGACCCTAGGCAATCACTCGTACACCCACCGCGACTTCCGGGATCTGACGGCGTCCCAGATCCGAGACGAGCTGCGGCGGACGGAAAGCGCGATCGCACCGTACTGCTCGCAGGACCTCCGGCCCTTCTTCCGGCCGCCGAACGGTGGCTATGACGAGGACGTCCTCGCGGCGGTCGGCGCCGCCGGCTATCGCTACACGCTCACCTGGGACATCGACACGATCGACTGGCGCCCCGTCTCGAACGATCCGCCGGGCCCGACGGCCGACCAGATCGTGGCCAAGGTCCTGGCCAACGCCCGGGGCGGCTCGATCGTCCTCATGCATCTCGGCGGGTACAACGCGTTCGAGGCCCTCCCTCGGATCGTCGGCGGCCTCCGCGAAGCCGGCTTCGAGCTCGTGACGCTCGACGACCTCCTGCTCGCGTGATGTAGCCTCGCCGTTCGCCGGCCGCTGACGCACAGCGACCCCCGCCTCCAAGCGCCATCAGGATCGAAAGTCGCGTGATGCCGGCGATGAACGCTGCGCGCACGGTCCATCTGGGGCCATACGAGATGCATCGGGGATGCGCATTCGGCGCTGTGGGTCTGGATCGGGGCCCACGGAGTTGAGACCGCGGTCCGATCCAAGAGCAATTCAACGCACCGTGCGACGCGTCAGCACGAGCGAGTACCGGACCGAGATCGAGATGCCCGTCGTCCCAATCTCCGACGTGCCGTCCGTTGATGCAATCTCTGGACGCTCCATCGGTTGATGCGATCTCGCGATGGTTCGGTGCTGACCTCTCCGGGTCAAGACTCAAGATGACAGCCTGTCCGAATACTCAGCCATGACGTCCTTTCCGACATCGCCAGGGATTGGACGGCACTCCCTCAGGTCCGTGCTTGACAATCTGGATTTAGTGCTAAATACTGTGCCAGGTCGAGTCAACCCGACCCGACAACATCCAGTCCGAAGCCTGAAGGGAAGTCATTCAGTCATGAAACGATCCATCGCCCTCCTCGTGCCAGCGCTCGCCATCGCGATCGCGGCCTGCTCCAGCGCGGCCTCACCGAGCGCGGCGCCCACCACCGCTCCCACGGCGCCCGCCGCCGCCGCCGCCCCAAGCACCGCGCCTTCGGTATCGGCCGCCATGACCAAGGACATCGTCGAGACCGCCACCGAGGCGGGCTCGTTCAAGACCCTGCTGGCCGCGGTCAAGGCTGCCGGCCTCGTGGAGACACTCCAGGGCAAGGGCCCCTTCACCGTGTTCGCACCGACCGATGCGGCCTTTGCCGCCCTGCCGGCCGGCACGCTCGACGGCCTCCTCAAGGACCCGGCCGCGCTCAAGAAGGTCCTCCTGTACCACGTCGTCTCGGGCGCGGTCACCGCTGACAAGGTCGTCGGACTGACCTCAGCCACGTCGGTCGAGGGATCGCCCATCACCATCGCCGTCAAGGACGGATCCGTCTATCTGAACGGCAGCGCCAAGGTCGTGACTCCTGATGTGATGGCCTCGAATGGCGTCATCCACGTCATCGACCAGGTCCTGCTTCCGCCCGCGAACTGACCCTCCCGCGACCCATTTCCACCCCGAGGGTGGGGCCAGTCTCTCCTGCAGGCCCCACCCTCGTCCTGTGAAGGACGCCATCGTGATCGCCAGCAACCAGCTCATCTCCACCCCGACTGGTGGAGCTCCCAGCTTCGCGGGCCGCCTCGCTGCGGCGATGGAACATCGGGCTTGGCTTCGTCCACGCCGTCCAGGCCGTCGCCGTCCTGGCGCTCGCGACCGCCTTCGCGCTGCCGGTCACGGCGACGTTCATGGAGGGGCCGCCGGGCACTGCGGCAGGCGCGCCGACCACCCTGTTCGACGTCTCCGTTGCGTGGGGCGTCGCCCTGTTCCTGCTGCTGTCGGCCGTCTTCCACTGGCTCGTGGTGCTGCCCGGCGTCTTCGGGCGCTACACCTCCGGCCTGACGGCGCAGCACAACTACTTTCGCTGGGCCGAGTACTCGCTCTCATCGTCGGTGATGATCGTGCTCATCGCGATGCTCACCGGGATCAGCGATGTCGCGGCGCTGATCGGCATCTTCGCGGCCAATGCGGCCATGATCTTCTTCGGAGCTGTCCAGGAACGATACGAGCGACCCGGAGGTTCTCTGTGGCCGTTCTGGCTCGGGTGCGTCGTGGGCATCGCGCCGTGGCTGGCCGTGGGCGTCTACCTCTGGTCGCCCGGTAGCACCGCCGAGCCGCCCGCCTTTGTCTACGCGATCTTCGTCTCGCTCTTCGTCTTCTTCAACATCTTCGCGCTTAACATGTGGCTCCAGTACCGGCGGGTCGGTCGCTGGAAGTCGTACGTCTTCGGCGAGAGGGCCTATTTCGTGCTCAGCCTGGTCGCGAAGTCGGCGCTCGCCTGGCAGGTGTTCGCGGGGACGCTGGCGGGCTGATGCCCTCGGACCCTGCACACCATCTCAGCCTGCACGAGGCGGCCGATCTTCTCGGGGTCCACTACATGACGGTCTACCGTCGCGTCCGGCTGGGGATCCTGCCGGCCCGCAAGATCGGCGGCACGTGGTTGGTCGATCCTGCCGATCTCGAGCGGGCGACGACAACGCCCGACCGTGGTCGTCGTCGCCGCGGGAGCAGCCATCCGCGACTATCGATCTGGCAGGAGCGACTCCAGGCGCGGATGCTCGGCGGTGACGTGGCGGGTAGCTGGCAGGTCATCGAGGCTGCCATGGCCTCGGGCTTCGAGCCAGGCGAGGTCTACGTCCGGCTCCTCGCGCCGTCGCTGCACGCCATCGGTGCGTCGTGGCGATCGGGTCGCGTCTCCATCGACCAGGAGCATCTCGCGAGCAGCGTGGCGGCGACGCTGATCGGACGATTAGGCCCCCGGTTCGTGCACCCGGGCCGCAAGAAGGGCGTCGTCATCGTCGCGATGCCGCCGGGTGAGCGTCACGGACTCGGGGTCGCGATGCTCGCCGATATCCTTGCCGACGCCGGATACGGGGTCCTCAACCTGGGACCCGACACGCCGACGGCATCCCTCGTCGCCGCCATGCGCGATGCGGGCTCTCTCGCGGCGGTCGTGGTGAGTGTCGTCGACATCGAGCGTCGTCCGGCGGCCGGACGCCTCTTGGCCGCCGCGCGTCGGGAGCGACCGTCGGTGCCGCGCCTGGTCGGCGGAAACGCGATCCCGGACGAACGCGTGGCGCTCGATCTCGGTGCGGACGGGTGGGTCGCGGATCCGCGAGGGCTCGGCGACCTGATCGAAGCGCTGCGGGCACGGGCGTCGTGATCCCCCTGCCCCCTCCCGTAGCCGGTGTCCCGTTCGATGTGGAGACTGCCGCCGGCCTGGTCACCGCCTACGAGCTCGGCGAGGGTCGGACGGTCCTGCTCCTGCATAGTTTCAACGCGGCCGGTTCGGGGATCGAGCTCGCGCCGCTGGCGTCGCGGCTAGCCGAGCACCGACGGGTCGTGCTGGTCGACCGCCGAGGTGCTCGTTCACCTTGGTGCCGACCAGACGGTCTCATGAAGGAGCGGCATCATCCTCGGGGGTCGGAGTGCCGTGAGCCCCAGGGAGGCTCGCGTTCGCGTGCGATCGCCAGCCGGCAATAGACCGTCTGAGCGTCTCACGGCCGCTTAGCTCTGGCCAATGAGCAACGCGGTCCGGTCCCCGAAGATCAGGCAGTCGAGCTGCGTAACCAACCCGGATTCCGCTTGGCGGATGGAGACGAGAAGCCTCCATTACCGAGCCTGAAACGTCGGTCGCTAACCGGAGTCAGGCGCACGTGCGGAAGAGTCAGGCGCACAAGTCGGGAAGAGTCAGGCGCACAAGTCGGGAAGAGTCAGGCGCACAAACGACCGTTTCACCCTCAAAACGAGTGCGCCTGATTTTCGGGGACCGCCGTTTCTGCTCCACTCGGCCCCAGGGGAAGCCGGCCCCTCCACAAGATGTTGTGGTCGTTTCTCCCCGACACCCCCAACAGGTCGTGGTGTTGGCTGGCGAGGAAGGATTCGAACCTTCGATCTCCTGATCCAGAGTCAGGCGCCTTACCGCTTGGCCACTCGCCAGTGAGGCCGGGATGATACCGCAGGAGCCCCCCGGCGACCGTTCCGGCTGAGCGCCGGCGACCGCTCCGGCCGGACGTCTGTTAGCCTTTCCGGCCGTGACGCCCCCCACCACCCGGAACCAGGCGACGCCTGCCTCGACCCCGCCGCCACTGCCGAGCTGGCGGTCCCGCTATCTCCCGGCAGTCCTCGATGCGATCGTGCCCGGGCTGGGCCACCTCGTGGCCGGCCGGCGACGGATGGCGGCGATCTTCGGCATTCCGTTCCTGGCCGTCGTCCTCGTCGGACTCGTCGTCGTGGCGACGACCTCCGGCGGCCGGCTCGCGGCCGAAGCGGTCAACTCGTTCAACCTCGTCCTCGGGCTGCAGGGCATCGTCCTGATCTGGCGCCTGCTCGCCGCCGGGGCGAGCCTGTTCGCTCCGGGCCTGCCTCGTCTGCACCCCATCGACGCGGTCCCGATCGCCGTCCTGTTCCTGTTCATCATCGGTCCTCAGGCGGCCCTCGGCTACGTCACCAACGAGGCCCGGATCGCGACCGACCAGATCTTCGTCGGCGACCTCCAGTCGCCGGGCGCATACGTGCCGACCGGCACCCCGCCCCCGAAGGACCCGAACGACTTCGAATACTCGTCGCCCTCGCCGTCGGCATCGGGCGTGGTCTCACCGTCCCCGTCACCGACGGCCGCCCAATCGAAGCGGGTCAACGTCCTCCTCATGGGCGTCGACTCGGGCTACCACCGCAACACCGCCCTCACCGACACGATGATCGTCGCCTCGCTCGACCCGACGACGAACACGGTCTCGATGGTCTCGGTCGCCCGCGACACGGTCGACGTGCCGCTCCCCGACGGGCGGAGGTTCCGAGGCAAGATCAACAGCCTCGATTCGTGGGCCCGCCACCACCCGAACGAGTTCCCCGGCTCGAACGGGACCGGGCACGACGTCCTCATGGCCGCTCTCGGGACGCTCCTCAACCTCAAGATCGACTACTACGCGGCGGTCGACCTGCAGGGGTTCGCCGACGTCGTCAACACGCTCGGCGGGGTCGACGTCAACGTCGCCCACTCGTTCTGCGACCCGACCTACGACCAGTACGGCTACGCGAACGGCTTCTCGATCACTGCCGGCCGACACCACCTCAACGGGTACCAGGCACTGGCCTACGCTCGAGTCCGCAAGGCGGCCGGGGAATCCGACTTCACCCGAGCGGCCCGCCAGCAGGAGCTCCTGAACGGCCTCCGCGACCGGATCGTCAAGGGCGGCTTTCTGTCAGACCCGGTCGGCCTCTTCCGGGCGCTCGGCAAGACGATCCAGACGAACGTGCCGCGGAGCATCCTGCCCGACCTTGCCGATGTCATGACGAAGGTCGGCCGGAACCAGACATACCGAGCGGTCATCGGGCATCCACTCGTCGCGCCCGGTTTCGATGCTCGAGGGTCGATCCAGGTGCCGAACCTCAAGCTGATCCATGCGCTCGCCGCCCAGATGTTCCCGATCGATGGCTCGAAGCCTCCGGCCAAGTACGCGGCGCCGCCGACCTCGACAGGCGGTGGCGGATCCGGCGTCTCGAACTGCGCCGGGGCCAATCCGACCCCGAAGCCCACGCCGAAGCCGAAACCGACGCCCAAGGCCACATCGAAGCCGACGGCGAAGCCGCCCACTCCTTCGCCGTCACCCGAATCGACCCAGGCGAGCCCCGAGCCGAGCTGACCGTACGGGGGCGAGACTTCCGGCCCGCGAGGCCCGCCGACGCGGCTAGGCGGCGACGTCCGTCGATCGTCCCGGTGCCCTCCGACCGTCATCCGCCCATTGCGTCGAGTCACCACCGCCGCGTAACGGGCGCGCGGCGTGGTCCGTCGTCGGCGAAGATGGCGCGGATGGTCGCTGCGACGATCCGTCCGTTCCGAGTCGCCCCTGGAGCCGCCCCGCCGATGACCGGCCGATGACCGACAGCGCGTTCCCGGCGTCCTTTCCCGCCTACGTGGCGGAGCGCGACGGCGACGATGTCCGCCGAGGCGTCCAGGACTTCGCCGCGGCCGACCTCCCGGCCGGCGAGGTCGTGGTGGCCGTGGAGTGGTCGAGCGTCAACTACAAGGATGCGCTGGCGACGGTCCGGGACGGCAAGGTCGCCCGGATCAGTCCGCTCATCCCCGGCATCGATCTCGCCGGCACGGTGGTGTCGAGCGACGACCCGGCGATCCAGCCGGGCGACGCCGTCGTCGCCCACGGGTACGACCTCGGGGTCAGCCGTCACGGCGGCTTCGCAGCGTACGAGCGGGTCCCCGCCGAGTGGGTCGTGCCGCTCCCGGCCGGCCTCACGACCCGCGAGTCGATGGCGATCGGGACGGCCGGCTTCACCGCTGCGATGAGCGTGATCGCCCTCGAGGCGCGCGGCCTCGAGCCGGATCTCGGGCCGGTCCTCGTCACGGGCGCCACGGGCGGTGTCGGCAGCACGGCCGTGGCGATCCTCGCCGAGCGTGGCTACGAGGTCTGGGCGGCGACGGGCAAGCCGTCCGAGGAGGCCTACCTCCGTGGCCTCGGCGCGGCCGGGCTCGTGCCGCGCGAGGTGTGCACGGCCGAGAGTGCCCGGCCGCTCGAGTCGGAGCGCTGGGCCGGCGCGGTCGATGCGGTCGGCGGGGCGACGCTGCCCTACGTCCTGCGGACGCTCCGCCACGGCGCCGCGGTCGCGTCGAGCGGCAATGCCGGCGGCCCTTCGTTCTCGACCACCGTCTTGCCGTTCATCCTGCGCGGCAACGCCCTGCTCGGCATCGACTCGGTCCTCGTGCCGATCGCCGACCGGCGGCGGATCTGGAGCCGCCTCGCGACGGACCTCCGACCAAGGGCACTCGCCGAGTCCGCCACCGAGGTCACCCTCGAGACACTTGACGGCGCACTGGACGATATCCTCGCCGGGCGAGCCCGCGGCCGGTGGATCGTGCGGCTCCCATGAGCGGACGGCGGAGGCCCCAGGGATCGATGAAGGCGCGGAAGGAAGCGGTGGACGCTCCCTCTGTCGACGGCGTCCCCGTGATGGTCGAACCCGCTCCCGAGCCTGCGCCGCTGTCGATCGTGCCCCCGGTGGCGACCGAGGGAGCCTCCGCGCCGGGGGCTGCCACGGAACCGGCGCCAACCCCGGAGGCGCCGGCGGCGCCGACACCCCTGCCGGTCCCCGCATTCGTGGCGCAACCGCGACCGGCGCCGCCAGCCTACCTCTGGGAAGCTGCTTCCTGGGTCGCCTCGGGCGGCTCCTACCGGTCGGCCCGGCCACGAGCGTTCATCCTCGTCGCGCTCCTCGCCCTCGCCGCCGTGGCGGCCATCGCCAGCGCCGGACATCGGGTCTTCGAGATCCTCGCCATCGACCGCGTCGTCGAATCCCCGCGGACGATCTCCGGGGTGGCCGGCTTCGATGCCCAGGGAACCTCCCTCGACCGGCTCGGGCTCACCCTCGCCGGGCTCGTCCTCATCGCCCTCATCGCCTGGGTCGCCCGCTCCATCGACAACCTCGGGCCCCTGGCCCTCGCCGCCCCGACGCCACCGGCCTCGCCCCGGATGTCGATCGCCTGGTGGCTGATCCCGCTCGCGAACCTGCTCATGCCGTTCGTCATCGTCCACGACCTGTATCGGCGCGTCGCCGGGGGTCGCCGAGCGTGGATCGTCCTCGGCGCCTGGGCCCTGATGCTCGGTGGGATCGTCATCCTGGGGGCCGTGCTGACCCGTGGGCCGCAGGCCTCGTCGGTCGTCGATCTGCGCCTCACGGTCGGGTCCGTGTCCGGCGCGGTCGCCCTGGCCGGCCGGCAGGTCGCCCTCGGGGCACTCGCCATCGGCGAGATCGTCCTCGCCCTCGCCGCCGTGCTCGGTCTCGTTACCGTCCGACGGATCCAATCGGGTGCCGGCCGGCGGGCGCGGGCATGCGCCGCGTACGCAGCCGAGCTCGCCGAGGAGGCCGGCCACGAGGCCGCCGGGATCCCGGTCATCGCCGAGATCCCCCTCGTCGCGGGCGACGACGCGCTTACCGAGCCCCTGGCGCTGCCGGCCGGGGCCGCCCCGGTCGATGCCGCCCCGGTCGCCATCCCGATCGGCGAGCCGGTCGAGATCGCCGCGGCCACGGTGGCGAACTGACCTCCACCGGGGAGCTCGTCCATCGCTCGGACGGCGGGCCCGATCTCCTCGTCCATCGATGGTCGCCCGCCACTGCGCCGTGGGGGTGCGTGCTCATCGTCCACGGCCTCGCCGAGCACGGCGGCCGCTACGAGCGGACCGCTGGGCTGATGGCCGCCGCCGGCCTGACGGTCGAGGCGGTCGATCTTCGCGGCGCCGGTGGATCGGCCGGGCGGCGGGCCCATGTCGAGCGCTTCTCCGACTACCTCGACGACGTGGACTGGCGGCTCGCGGTCATCCGCGGGGAAGCCGACGGCCTGCCAGTGATCCTCCTCGGGCACTCCCTCGGCGGCCTCGTCTGCCTCGACTACGCGACGAGTGGCCGGCCGCTGCCGGATCTGCTCATCCTCTCGGCACCGGCCGTCGCGTCGACGGTCCCAGGCTGGCAGAAGGCGATGGCCTCGACATTCGCCGGGCTCGTTCCGACCGTGCGTCTCTCGAACCCGCTGAGCGGCGACCAGTTGTCGCGGGACCCGACCGTCGCCGAGGCCTACTTCGCCGACCCGCTCGTCGAGGACTCGACGACCATCCGCCTCGCTGCCGAGAGCTTCCGTGCCCAGGAGCGGGTCCAGGAAGCCGCGGCCCGCCTGTCGATCCCGACGTTCGTGATCCACGGAAGTGCCGATACGATCGTCCCGACCGCCTCGACCGAGTACCTGGCGAGCATCCCGGACGTCACCCGGACGGTGTACCCGGACCTCCGCCATGAATCGCTCAACGAGCCGGAGGGGCCGGCCATCGTTGCCGACATGATCGCCTGGATCCGAGCCCAGATCGGCGCCGTAGGCGCACGGTCGGAGGGCGCTCGTTGAGCCCTCGGCCGGCCTTCGGTCGTCATTGCTGTCCTCCCGGCGGACGTCCGGGTGCTGGGAGCCTCCGGGATCGAGCTTCACGCGTCGGCCGACTCTCTCAGCGATCATTTCCGAGCGTGGGAGTCGTTCCGGATGGACGTCCGCGAGCCCGGACGCTCTCCCAGAGGACACGGGACATGGCACGCACCAGCTGGTCGATGCCGGCCTGAGCGCGGACCGGTGCTAGACTCGGCCCAATCGAACAACGCCTCCGGGGAGCGCTGACGCGCTGAGAGTGTGGCTCCGGCCACAGACCCGCCGAACCTGATCTGGCTCGTACCAGCGAAGGAAGCAGGCCCGCCTCGTCTCGAGGCCGTCCCCGTATCCCACCGGACGGCGACCGACACGAAGCGGAGGTTCCGATCCCGGTGTCCCTTCCTCGCGGCGCCCGTGGCGCCATCCTCGCGATCGCCGTCGCGCTCGTCTCCGGCGCCTGCTCGGCGGGCGCGGCAGCCAGCCCGTCGCTCTCGTCGCCCGCCCTCGCCCAGAATGGCGCTTCTCCGAGCGGTACCGCCGCCACGACCTCCGCGTCGCCGTCCAGCGCGGCCTCGCCGACGCCCGACATCGCCCATCCCGACACAGTCCGGCTCGCCCTGGACTGGACCCCGAACACCGACCACACCGGGTTCTACGTGGCCCAGGCGAAGGGCTGGTACCACGACGCGGCGATCGACCTGCAGATCCTCCCGTACGGGACGCTCGCCCCGGAGACGCTCATGGGCAGCGGCCAGGCCGACTGCGGCATCAGCTTCCAGGACGCGCTCACGTTCGCGGTCGCCTCCGGCGTGAAGATCGAGAGCGTCATGGCGATCCTCCAGCACGACGCCTCGGCGATCGCCGTCCTCGCCGACAGCGGCATCACCCGGCCGCGCCAGCTCGACGGCAAGGTCTATGCCGGCTTCGGCTACCCGAACGAGGTCCCGACCCTCAAGACCGTGATCGAGGCCGACGGCGGCAGCGGCGACTTCAAGGTCGTCACCGCCGACAGCACCGCCTACGAGGCGCTCTACTCGCACAAGGCCGACTTCACGATCCCGTTCACGGCCTGGGAGGGCGTCGAAGCCCAGGAGCGCGGCATCGCGCTCCGCTATTTCCAGTTCACCGACTACGGCTTCCCCGACTTCTACCAGGTCGTCCTCGCCTGCTCGACTTCGTGGCTGACGGCCCACCCCGATGCCGCCCGGCGATTCGTCGGAGCGACGGTCCAGGGGTTCCAGTACGCGGCGGCGAACCCCGGCGACGCGGCGGCGATCCTCATCGCCCAGAACCCCGGGGTGTTCGATTCGAACAGGCAGCTGCCGCTCGACTCGGCCCGCTTCCTCGCCGCTGGCCACTACTACACCGACGTCAACGGCAACGTCGGGACCCAGACGCTCGCCCAGTGGACCGGCTACTCGAAGTTCCTCTACGACCAGGGCCTCCTGACCGGTCCGGACGGCAAGCCGCTGGCGGCCCCGCCCGACTACGCCTCCCTGTTCACGACAGAGTTCCTGCCCTGATCAGGCGGTTCGGCCCGGCGGTCCTCGTCCTCGCCGTCGTCCTGGTCGCCTGGGAGCTCTACGCGCAGACGCTCGGCGGATCGGCGTCCGTCCTCCCGGCCCCATCCCGGATCCTGTCCGCGCTCTGGGACCAGCGTGACCTGGCCGCGCATCACACGCTCGTCACCCTCGGCGAGACCGTCGTCGGCTTCGCTGTGTCGCTCGTCCTCGCCATCGCCGTGGCCGTCGCCATGGACCTCGTGCCGGCCCTGCGGCGGGCGATCTACCCGCTCCTCGTCGGCAGCCAGGCCGTGCCGATCCTCGTCGTCGCCCCGATCCTCGTCCTGTGGTTCGGCTTCGGCCTTTTGCCCAAGGTCGTCGTCATCGTCCTCCTGACGTTCTTCCCGATCGTCGTCGGGCTCCTCGACGGCTTCGCCGGCGTTCCGCCGGAGGCATCGGACCTCCTTGAGACGTACGGCGCGTCGCGCCGCCAGGCGCTGGTGGCTCTCCGCTGGCCCGCCGCGCTGCCGTCGTTCTTCACCGGACTGCGGATCGCGGTGACCTACGCGGTCGTCGGCTCCGTCTACGCCGAGTACATCGGGTCCTTCGATGGGCTCGGGATCTGGATCCTCACCTCGTCGAAGGCGTTCCGGGTCGACCTCGTGTTCGGGGCGGTGCTGATCGTGGTCCTGATCTCGGTCGCGGCCTTCGGGGCGGTCGTAGCGCTCGAGCGACTGCTCGTCCCCTGGGCCGGGCAGGCGAGGCGTGCCCGCCGCTGATCCGGCCTGCCGGGAACGGCACCGCTCTGCCATGATCGAGCGAGGATCGAGCGGGATCCGCAGCGGCCGACTGACGACGGAGGACCGATGGGCGACGGCGGCGGAAAGACGATCGTGTTCTTCCCCGAGGGTGCGTATGGGCCGACGAACAACTGCGTCGGCATCGGCGACGTCCTGCGGCGGCGCGGCCATCGTGTCGTCTTCATCGTCGAGGAGAGCTTCGCCGGTACGCTCGAGGCGAAGGGCTTCGAGGAACGGACGATGCGGCTCGGACCGCCGCCGGCCGAGCCCGAGGTCCCCGGCCAGTTCTGGATCGACTTCATCCGCGACACGGCGCCGGTCTTCCGCAAGCCGACGATCGAGCAGCTCGGCGAGTTCATCGCCCCGACGTTCTCGGCCCTCATCGACGGCGCGAAGTTCGTCGACGAGCGGCTGCGCGAGATCATCGACGAACTGGCCCCCGACGCGATCGTCGAGGACAACGTCGTCGCCTTCCCGGCCCTCGCCGCGTCCGGCCGGCCGTGGGCCCGGATCGCCAGTTGCAATCCGGCGGAGATCAAGGATCCGGCCGTGCCTCCATTCTCGAGCGGCTACCCGGCCGGCGACCGCAGCGCCTGGCCGGGGTTCCTCGAGGAAGTGAGGCGGACGCACGCCGACCTGTGGGCTGACTTCGCCGAGTTCTGCCGCGAGCGCGGCGGCGCACCGCTGAGCTACGGTCCCGAGGGGCCCGACTTCATCGCCGAGTCGCCCTACCTCAACCTCTACCTGTACCCCGCGGAGGCCGACTACGCCAGGGACCGGCGGCTGCCACCGAGCTGGCACCGGCTGGACTCGTCGGTCCGGGCGACGGATGTGTCGTGGTCGCTGCCTGAGGCGCTTGCCGGTCGTCCCGGGCCGCTCGTCTACCTCTCGCTCGGCAGCCTCGGCTCGGCGGACGTCGGGCTCATGCAGCGGCTCGTCGACGTGCTCGGGGCGACGGACAACCGGGTGGTCGTGAGCAAGGGGCCTTTGGCCGACCAGATCCGCCTCCACGACAACATGACGGGGGAGGGGTTCCTGCCCCAGCCGGCGATCCTGCCCCAGGTCGATCTCGTCATAACTCACGGCGGCAACAACACGGTCACCGAGGCGCTCCATCACGGCAAGCCGATGGTCGTCCTGCCGCTGTTCTGGGACCAGGTCGACAACGCCCAGCGGATCGATGAGCTGGGTTTCGGGATCCGCCTCGACACGTACGCCTTCGAGCCATATGAGCTGACGCAGGCTGTCGAGTGGCTCGTCGCCCAGCGCTCTGTCGATCACCTCATGGATCCGATCGCCCGCCGGATCCAGGCCGCTCAGGGCACCGTCCGCGCAGCCGACCTCGTCGAACGACTCGCCGCGACCGGAGAGCCGGTCCTGGCGTAGCGGCCACGAGGCGCACTGCACTGTTTGCCTTGGCCGGATTGTGCGGGGCGCACAAGTTCCGAGGGCTTCGATGCCCCACGGTCACCGGCACGTTGCGACGCTGATTGCGAAACGGCCACGGTCCGGTTGCGAAACCCGCGAATCATGTGCGGTTCGCATAAACGTGTGGCGTCATAGGCTCGGCGGCGGGCGATCTCTCGCACGAAGCCGCGCGGCTCGGCGGATCCGACCATTCGCGCCGGCCGATCCATTGCAACCCGATCGAACGCCTGGACGCAACCCGTCGGCCCCATGACCCGACCCCGAGCGCCGCCTACGGTATCGGTGAGGTGGGATCCGGCGAGGCGGAGCGTGGAGGCGACCGTTGAACGAGCTCGTGACGACGATCGGGATCATCCTTGTCGCCTCCGAGATCGGTGGCTGGGCCGCCCACACCGTCCACGTCCCACGGGTCGTCGGGCAGATCCTCGCGGGGATCATCCTCGGGCCCACCGTCCTCGGGATACTGCTCCCCGATCAAACCGTCGTCGGGTTGGGAGAGCTCGGCGCGATCGCGATCCTCGGGCTGGCCGGCCTGGAGACGAACCGCCGAGCCATCCGAAGCGTCGGAAGGGTGGCGTTCTTCACGGCTACGGGCGGCGTCATCCTGCCGTTCATCGCCGGTGTCGCCCTCGGCCTGGCGGTCGGATTGGCGCCCCACGCAGCGGCCTTCACCGGCGCCATCCTGACGGCCACGAGCGTCGGTATCACCGCTCGCACCCTGTCTGAGCTCGGGATAGCCGGCGGGCGACCCGCCGCGACCATCCTCGCTGCGGCGGTCATCGACGACATCCTCGGCCTCATGGTCCTCGCCGTCATCACGGGCTGGGCGGTCCCGACGGTCGATCCGGTGCTCGTCCTCGTCCCGATGGTCGTGACGGTCCTCGCTGCCGCCGTCGCCATGCGATACCTGCCCGTCCACCTCGACCGTGGCCTCGATTCGCTCCACCTCCGCGGCGGAGGGCCTGCCGGGGCGTTCGGCGTGGTCGTCGTCGTCGCCTGCCTGGTCCAGTCGTTCGGCGGCCTCGCCGGCATCACCGGCGCCTACGTGGCCGGGCTCGCGTTCAGCGACGCACGCCTGGGCCCGAACGTCCGCGAGCACCTCGAGCGGACCGTCGAGCTCATCTTCGCACCCGCCTTCTTCGTCTCGATCGGGATCGCCGCCGACCTGCGTGCGGCAGGACCGATCTTCCCATTCGTCCTCGCCCTCATCGCGGTCGCCCTGCTGACCAAGGTCGTCGGCTGCGCCGTCGCCGCGCGGCTGGCGGGGATGGACGGTCCCGAGGCCGGTCTGGTCGGCGTCGGCATGGCGGCGCGAGGCGAGGTGGCGCTCGTGGCAGCGGCGCTGGGCCTACAGGTCGGCGCGATCGACGCGAGCCTGTACGCGGCGGTCGTGGTCATGGCCGTCGTAACGACGATCGCGACGCCGATCGGGATGGCGGCCTGGTATCGCCTGATGGCGAGGGTCGAGCCGGGCGAGCGCTGGGCGTTGCCGGCGGCCGCCGACCGGTTCGCGCGCCGTGCAGGGGAGTCCCTGCAGGGTGCGGCATTCCAATCAGCCGGTGTGCCGGCGATGTCGACCGTCAAGGTCGACATCGAATGACGGCTCCGGTGCCCTCGACCGCACGTGCCGTGGGGGTCGCGCCGGTCGAGACCGCCGTCGACGTGACGCGGCAGCCCGACCTGCGCCAGGCCCTGGCCGCCCTGTGGCACGAGGATCTCGAGACGGCCGAAGCGGCGTTGCGCGTCGCGATCGAAGTCGCTCCCCAGCACGCCGATGCCCATGCCCTCCTCGGAGCGACGCTCCTGGCGACCGGGCGGCCCGAGGGGGCGATGCTCGAGATCGAGGAGGCGCTCCGCCTCGACCCGGCGGGTTTCCTGGTCCAGATGAAGGCAGGCGAACTCGCTCTGCGATTAGGGGATCCGGGGACGGCCGCCGAACGGTTTCTCGGCGCGCTCCGCGCCTCGGTGCCCGGTTCTCGCGAGGCGCAGGTCGCGACGTCGGCCCGGGCGTCGGCCCAGCGGGCGTCGGGCAAGTCCATCGAGCATCGGGCGGCGCTGCCGAACTGGATCGCCCGGCTGGTGGGCGAGCGGCGGGTCCCGGCGCCACGGGGGATGGGGGTCATCGATGTCAGGGAGTGAGGAGGGTCGATCGACGATGAGCGACAGCGTTCCACCGGACAGCCGGGCGGGGCACCCCATCGAGGAGGACCGACGCCGGGAGCGCGGCCGACGCCTGCGGCGACTTCGGCGGGTCGCCGGTGTCCTGGGCGGGCTCGCCCTCATCGCCCTCCTGGTCGGCGCCTGCGCGAGTGGGCCGGCCTCTGTCCCGAGTCCGGGCGACCCGTCCGGCCTGACGACCGGCAGCGGCACGCAGCTCGTCGGCCTGCCGCCCGGCACGATCACCCAGGACGACTACGACACGGCGACCGGGGCGGAGCCGTTCGCGGTCAAGCTCGCGGACCTGGTCGACCAGAACCGGCTCGGTGTCAACTTCACCTGGCTGCTCATGACGGGGTTCCTCGTCATGTTCATGCAGGCGGGTTTCGCGCTCGTGGAGACCGGCTTCACGAGGGCGAAGAACGCGCTCCACACCATGAGCATGAACTTCATGGTCTACGCCATCGGCATCATCGGCTTCTTCTTCGTCGGGTTCGGACTGGCGTTCGGCGGGCTCGGCACGGTGGGAGTCTCGAACCTCGGCGGGCTCAAGCCGCTGGGCTCGATGCTCTCCGTGTCTATCGGAGGCACGAATTGGGGGATCGCCGGCGGAACCGGTTTCGCCCTGACCGGCGCGTCCTACGACGTCGGGGTGATCGCCTTCTTCCTGTTCCAGCTCGTCTTCATGGATACAGCGGCGACGATCCCGACCGGCTCGATGGCCGAGCGCTTCCGGTTCAAGTCATTCGCGATCTACGCACTGTTCATCTCGGCGATCCTCTACCCGATGTTCGCCAACTGGGCGTGGGGCGGCGGCTGGCTGTCGCAGCTCGGCACCCTGGGCCTGGGCAGCGGATACGCCGACTTCGCCGGCTCCGGCGTCGTCCACTCGGTCGGTGGCTGGTGCGCCCTCGCCGGCGCCATCGTCATCGGGCCACGGATCGGCAGGTACGCGCGAGACGGCAAGATCGCCAATCCGATGCCGGGCCACAACCAGATACTGGCCATCCTCGGCACGTTCATCCTCGCCTTCGGCTGGTTCGGGTTCAACCCGGGCAGCACGTTCGGCGCGGCAGGCAACGGCGCGCTTCGGATCGGGATCATCGCGGTCGTCACGCTGCTCGCGTCCGGGTTCGGAGCGGCCTCGGCGATGCTCTATACCTGGTGGACGGAGGGCAAGCCGAATCCCGCCATGATGGCGAACGGCATGTTGGCCGGGCTCGTCGCGATCACCGCGCCGAGTGGCTTCGTCGGCCCGATCGCCGGCTCCATCATCGGCCTCGTGGCCGGGGTCCTCGTCTGCCTGTCGGTCGCGTTCTTCGACCGGATCCGCGTCGACGACCCCGTCGGGGCGATCTCGGTCCATGGCGTCAACGGATTGTGGGGAGTCCTTGCCGTCGGGATCTTCGCCGACGGCACCGCCAATTACGGTGGTTTCAGCGTGACCGGGCTCCTATACGGCAACCCGGGCCAGCTACTCGCCCAGATCATCGGCGGTGCCGTGTGCTTCGCCTGGGCGTTCGGCGCCTCGTACGTGTTCTTCAGGATCCTCGATCGGTTCGTCCCGATGCGGGTGAGCGCGGAGACCGAGATCGGCGGGCTCGATATCCCGGAGATGGGTGCTCTCGGCTACATCCCCATCGATCTGCCGGTTCCCGGCGCCGCCGGCGAGGCGGCAGCCTGACACTCGGCCCGTCCGGGGACCTCCCCTCAGGCCAGCGAAGCAGCGTCGTCCGCCGGGCGGCGCAGCCGCCGCAAGAGCTGTCGCGAAGGCTGCCGGTCGCGTTCGCCGCAGCGAAGCGGTCGCTCCGATCGTCCATCCTCCGCGCGTCCATCGACGCCGAACACATGTGGGGCCGCCCTGCGGGGTGGCCTCACTCCACGTCCGGCACATTCCTCGGTCCGTGTCCGATGCCCGTTGCTGGTCGGAGTCCGCGTCCATCCACGCAGCGGCGGGCCGAGCCGGTCACGCACCGCGCAACCGTGCCGCCTTCTGGACGCTGCGGTGCACAATGAGGGCCTTCCCGAAGCGCCCAATCTCCCGGCGCCACCGCCCCTCATCGCGGTGACGCCACCGACGACCGGAGGCACCCGTGACCGGAACGCTCGATCGAGTCAAGACCTACCAGCAGTTCATCGACGGCGCCTGGGTCGACAGTGCCGGCGGCCAGACGCTGGCCGTCGAGAACCCGGCCGACGGTCAGGTCATCGCCAACGTGCCGGCCTCCTCGGACGAGGACGTCGACCGGGCGGTCAACGCCGCCGCCAAGGCCTTCCAGACGTGGCAGCACACGACGCCGCAGGACCGCAGCCTCATGCTCCTCAAGCTCGCCGACGGCATCGAGGCGCGGGCCGACGAGATCGGCCGGCTCGAGTCGAAGAACGCCGGCAAGCCGGTCGGCGCGGCCATCGACGAGGTCCCCGTCGTCGTCGACAACCTCCGCTTCTTCGCCGGCGCGGCGCGGGTCATGGAGGGCAAGGCGGCCAACGAGTACATGAGCGGTCATACCTCGCTCATCCGCCGTGAGCCGGTCGGGGTGGTCGCCTCCATCGCACCGTGGAACTACCCGATCATGATGGCCGGCTGGAAGATCGGGCCGGCGCTGGCGGCCGGCAACACGGTCGTCCTCAAGCCGTCCGCCCGGACGCCGCTCACGGCCCTGATCCTGGCCGAGATCGCCGCCGACATCTTTCCCCCCGGCGTGCTCAACGTCCTGACCGGGACCGGCGCCGCCATCGGCGATGCGCTCGTCGCTCATCCGAAGGTGGGCATGATCTCGGTCACCGGCGACACCGACACCGGCAAGCACATCGCGAAGACCGCGGCCGAGCGGGTCAAGCGCCTCCATCTCGAGCTCGGCGGCAAGGCGCCGGTCGTCGTCTTCGACGATGCCGACCTCGATGCGGTCACCGAGAACATCAAGCTCTTCGGCTACTGGAACAGCGGTCAGGACTGCACCGCCGCCTGCCGGGTCATCACCGGACCCAAGATCTACGACAAGTTCGTCGCGACGCTGGCCGACCAGGTCAAGACGATCAAGTGGGGCGACCCGGCCGAAGGCGACGATGTCGAGATGGGCTCCCTTATCGCCAAGGCCCAGGCCGACAAGGTCGAGGGCATGGTCGAACGGGCCAAGAAGGGTGCCGAGATCGTGACCGGCGGCCATCGGCCGTCACGACCCGGCGCCTACTACGAGCCGACCGTCATCGCCGGCCCCGACCAGCGCAGCGAGATCGTCCAGGACGAGGTGTTCGGACCGGTCGTCACCGTCCAGCGCTTCAGCGACGAGGACCAGGCGATCGCCTGGGCCAACGACGTCCGCTTCGGGCTGGCCGCCTCGGTATGGTCGTCGGACATCGGCAAGGCGATGCGGGTCGCGAAGGCGATCCAGTTCGGCACGGTCTGGATCAACGACCACTTCATGCTCGTCTCCGAGATGCCCCACGGCGGCTTCAAGGAGTCCGGCTACGGCAAGGACCAGAGCATGTACGCGATCGAGGACTACACGGTCGTCAAGCACGTGATGATCAAGCTCTGATCGTCGGCGGCCGCGCGCTCGGGCGCGCGTTCGGCCGGGCCGCGGGTGGGGCGCGCGCGCCGGCAGCCGTCAGGAGAAGGCGTCGAGGCCGGTGATCGCCTTGCCGACGATGAGCTGGTGGACCTCGGCCGTGCCCTCGTATGTCAGGACCGACTCGAGGTTGTTGGCGTGGCGGAGGACCGGGTACTCGAGGGTGATGCCGTTCGCCCCGAGGATCGTCCGGGCCTCGCGGGCGATGGCCAGCGCCTCCCGGACATTGTTGAGCTTGCCGAGGCTGACCTGCTCGGGCCGGATCCGGCCGTCGTCCTTCAGCCGGCCGAGATGGAGGGCGAGCAGCAGCCCCTTCTCGAGCTCGACGAGCATGTCGGCGAGCTTGCGCTGGGTGAGCTGGAAGCCGCCGATCGGGCGGCCGAACTGGCGCCGCGTCGTCGCGTAGTCGAGAGCCGACTCGTAGCAGGCGCGGGCCGCCCCCATCGACCCCCAGACGATGCCGTAGCGGGCCTCCGAGAGACATGAGAGGGGGCCCTTGAGGCCCTTGACGCCCGGCAGGACCGCGCTCGCCGGGAGGCGACACTCCTCGAGGATGAGTTCGGAGGTCACGGACGCCCGCAGCGACAGCTTGTGGTGCATGTCGCGGGTCGTGAAGCCGGTGGTGCCGCGGGGGACGACGAAACCGCAGATGCCGTCTTCTGTCTGGGCCCAGACGACCGCGACGTCGGCGATGCCGCCGTTAGTGATCCACATCTTGGTCCCGGACAGGATCCAGTCGGCGTCGTCACCGGCGCCCGCCCGGCGGGCCGACGTCCGCATCGAACCAGGGTCGGAGCCGGCGTCCGGCTCGGTGAGGCCGAAGCAGCCGATGGCCTCGCCGCGGGCCATCCGCGGCAGCCACTCCTCCTTCTGGGCGTCGGAGCCGAACTTCCAGATCGGGAACATCGAGAGCGAGCCCTGGACGCTGACCGCGCTGCGGAAGCCCGAATCGCCGGCCTCGAGCTCGAGGCACGCCAGGCCGTACGAGACGGCACTCGCCCCGGCGGTCCCGTAGCCGCTCAGGTGCATCCCGAGGAGGCCGAGCTCGCCGAGGCGCGGGAACAGCTCGCGCGGGAAGACGCCGCGCTCGTACCAGTCCTCGATGCCGGGCAGGACGGTCGACTCGACCCAGTTTCGGACGGTGTCGCGGACGAGCAGCTCCTCGCCGCTGAGGAGGAAATCGATAGCCAGGAAGTCCCGGGGATCCGGCGCGTTCACCCGCCGATGCTACCGGACGGCACGGCCGTCGGGCTCGGTCGGGCGGCGGCCGTCGGCCGGGTCGATCCGCGGCCATCAGACCCGATTCGGCTGCCATATGCACCGCCGGCGAACACTGAGTGGCCCGCGGGCTCGGTCGGCTGCCATATGCGCCGCGGGCGGACACTAGGTGGCCGGCGATGGCCAGTTGGACGTGGCGCTCGGGTTGGCCACGCTCCCGTGCGACTCAACCGCGCTCAGGCGGGGCATCGAGCACCGCGTAACGATCACAGGGCGAACAAATGGCAGCGGATCGGCTTCCGCGGCGCCCTAACGATCGCAGGGCGAACGAATGGCAGCGGCAGGGCGACCGGACGCCGCTGCGGCTACGCTCCGGCGATGATCGACGCACAGGTATTCGGGGCGGCCGTCACCGATTGGTACGATCGGTCGGGCCGGCACCTCGAGATGCGCTCGGCGACGTCGCCGTGGGCGATCCTCGTCGCCGAGGTGATGTCGCAGCAGACCCAGATCGGCCGCGTCGGGCCGTACTGGCGGCGGTTCCTCGAACGCTGGCCCACCGCGGCCGCCTTCGCGGTGGCACCGACGCGCGACATCCTCGAAGCGTGGGCCGGTCTCGGCTACAACCGCCGGCCGCTCGCCCTTCGCGACGCCGCTCGCCGCATCGTCGCCGAACACGGCGGCGAGGTGCCGTCCGACGTCGCTGCCCTCGAGGCGCTGCCGGGGATCGGCCGCTACACGGCGAGGGCGGTCGCGGCCAACGCCTTCGGGTCGCCGGTCGCGCCGGTCGACGTCAACGTGCGACGGGTGGTGTCCAGGGTGGCCGGCATCGACGGGGCGGCCGTTCAGGCCGAGGCCGACCGACTGATCGCCGCGACCGACCCGGCGCGCTGGGTCCACGCCACCATGGACCTCGCCGCGACCGTCTGCATGCGGAGACGGCCGCGGTGCGACGCGTGCCCGCTCGCCGAGCTGTGCCTCTCACGGGGCACGACCGGAGAGGCAACCCTGGCCCGCCACGAGGCGCCCGCGCCGTTCGAGTCGACCTCGCGCTGGCTCCGCGGGAGGGTGCTCGCGCGACTGCGGGAGGCTCCGGCGAACGGTTGGGTCGTCTTCGAGGCCCCGCTCGGGACGCACGACCTTCCAGCGGTCCGGGCCGCCCTGGCCGACCTCGAGGCCGAGGGCTTCATCGATCTCGGAAGCCCCGATACCGGCGGCACCGACCGGGCCCGGCTTCGGCCCTGACGGTCGGCCGGGACACAGGCTAGGCTTGCAGCGATGGCCCGCCCCACGCTCCAGCAGTCGATCCCGCTGCCCGCCGACGACCCGGAGCTGTTCGAGCTCGACCTCGACGGGCTGGCCGAACGCTGGTCCGAGGTCATGCATCGCTCGCCGATCGGCGCGGCGGCGATGACCGGCGCGGACCGACGGGCCCAGGCGCTCGGCGTGCCCGGTTCCACGCTCATGGAGCATGCCGGGACGGCGGTCGCCGCGGTCGTGCGAGCCGTTGCCGAGCGCAACGAGCGCTGGGGCAGCGGCCCGATCCTCGTCCTGTGCGGACCCGGCAACAACGGGGGTGACGGGTTCGTCGCCGCTCGCCGGCTGGCGCGTCAGGGGGCCCGGGTCGTCGTCGCCTTCGTCGGATCGGAGGGTCGCCCGACGGGTCCGTCGACGGGGCCGAACTGGGATCGTCTCGCCGGCGAGCCGAACGTCGAGAGGATCCACGCCCCGACGTCGCGCGAGGTCGGGGTACTCGCCAATGGGATCGAGAAGGCGGCCGTCGTCGTCGACGCGCTCCTCGGGACCGGCGTCAGCGGCGCCCTCCGCGAACCGATCCGCTCCGCCGTCGAGCTCGCCCGCCAGGCCCGGGCGGTCGGGGTGCCCGTCGTCGCGGTCGACACACCGACGGCCGTCGACCTCACGAGCGGTGAGCTGTCGGACCCGGTCGTCCGGGCCGACGCGACGGTGACCTTCCATCGCCCCAAGTCGGGCCTTGAGACGCGGCGCGGTCGTGCCTTCGCCGGCCGGGTCCTCGTCGCTCCCATCGGCATCCCGGCCGAAGCCGATCGTGGCTGATCTCGCCGATCGTGGCTGACCGACCGACGACCGCCGACATGCCCACGATCGACGAGGCGGCGCGGACCGCCGCCGAGACGCAGACGGCCGAGGCGCCGCGGACCCCGAAACCGCCGCGGAACGCTGGTTCCCCACGGAATGCAGCCCCGCCGCGGGACCCCGCCCGGACGCCGGGCTGGCGCGAGGTCCTCATCGTCGCGGCGATCGTCGTCGCGGTCGTCCTCGGCGCCGCGTTCCTCACCGGCGTATTGCCGACGGCCGAACAGAACGTCGTCTTCAAGACGCCCCTCGCCATCATCGTGATCGGCGTCGGTACGATCGGGCTGCTCGCCTGGCTCGCCCGCCGCCCGGCATCCTGAGCCGCCCGATGACGAACGGCGGTCCCGCGACGGATCAGATCGACGCACCTCGCGGCGGCTCGCGCCTCGATCGCCGGGCGGCCGACCTCGCCCGGCTCGCCGACGAGCGGTGGGACGTCCTCGTGGTCGGCGGCGGGGTCACGGGCTGCGGGGCCGCGCTCGACGCCGCCAGCCGCGGACTCCGGGTCGCCCTGGTCGAGCGCGACGACATCGCCGCCGGCACGTCGAGTCGCTCGTCGCGCCTCATCCACGGCGGGCTGCGCTACCTGGAACAGTTCCGGGTCACCCTCGTCCACGAGGCTCTGACCGAGCGAGGGCGGCTGCTCCGCAACGCCACCCACCTCGTGACCCTCGAGCCGCTCCTCTTCCCGCTTTACGGCAACGTCCTGTCACGGCCGTTCTACGGGACGGGGCTGTGGATGTACGACCTCCTCGGCGCCGCCCACGACGGCGGCCGCCATCGCTTCCTCGGGCCCACGGCGGCCCTCGAACACACGCCCGCCCTCCGTCACGAGGGCCTGCGCGGCGCCTTCGTCTTCCACGACGGGGTCGAGGACGATGCCCGCCTCGCCCTGGCCGTCGCCCGGACGGCCGAGCAGCGTGGCGCGATCGTGGCGACCCGGGTCCGGGCCCACGGCGCGCTGCACGAGGGCGGACGGATCCGCGGCGCCCACGTGACCGACGAGCTGAACGGCAGCCGAGTTCGACATCCGCGCCCGGGCGGTCATCGACGCCACCGGCGTCTGGGCCGGTCGTGCCGACGGTGCCTTTCCCGCCCGCCGCTCGGGTGGACCCGCTCCGGCGGCGATCAGGCCCAGCCGCGGCTCCCACATCATCGTCCGCCGCGACCGCATCGCCTCGTCCTCGGGGCTCACCATCCGGGTCCCCGGCAAGGTCGTGTTCCTCGTTCCGTGGCCCGATCACTGGATCATCGGGACGACCGACCTCTCGTTCGACGGCCAGCCGGACGAGGTCGTCCCGACCCGCGACGACGTCGCCGAGCTCCTGGCGACCGTGAACCGGACACTCGACGTCGACCTCACGCGCGACGACCTCGTCGGGGCGTACGCCGGACTGCGTCCGCTCGTCGCGGACGAGGGCGCCGACGGCTCGACGGTCCAGGCGTCGCGAGAGCATCGGGTGACGACCGAGGCCGACGGCCTGACCCGCATCGGCGGGGGCAAGTACACGACCTATCGGGTCATGGCCCGCGACGTCGTCGATGCCGCCCTCGACATGACCCACGATCCGCGGACGCGGCGCCCGCCGGCATCGACGACCGAGGACCTGCCGCTGATCGGGGCGGCGGCACGATCCGATCTCGACCTCCTCGCGACCACCCTCGGCGCCAGGCTCGCCCCACATGGCCTCGAACGGCGTCACGCCGAGCGGCTCGTGGCTCGCCACGGGACCGAGTCGGTCGAGGTGGTCGAGCTCGGCGAACGACTCGGCCTCCTTCGCCCGCTCGCTCCGGACGTCGACCACCTCGAGGCCGAGGTCGTCTGGGCGGTCCGCCATGAGCATGCCCTCGGCCTCGCCGACGTCCTCGCCAGGCGGACCCGACTGGCCCAGGAACGACCGGACCGGGCGGCCTCGATCGCCCCGCGGGTCGCCGCCCTGGTCGGTACCGAGCTCGATTGGAGCCGGGGTCGCCGGACCGCCGAGGTGACCGCCTACCTCCGCGGCGCCCATCACGATTTCGACGTCCCGCCGGCCGCCGACGATGGCACTCCCGCGTCGAGCGCCGCATGACGGTCGAGTGCCGCACGGCTCCCGCGTGCGCCGCGAACCATCGACCCGCAGCCGGGAACGACCGTCCGTGACCGGGCGTTTCGTGCTGGCCCTCGACCAGGGCACGACGTCGTCGCGGGCGATCGTCTTCGACCACGACGGCAGACCGGTGTCGATCGCGTCACGCGAGCTGCCTCAGCTCTACCCGGCGCCGGGCGACGTCGCCCACGACCCGGAGGCGATCTGGTGGAGCCAGCTTGCCGCCGCCCGTGAGGCGCTCACGAACGCGAACATCGGGGCGGCCGACCTCGCCGCCATCGGCGTCACCAACCAGCGCGAGACCACGGTCGTCTGGGAGCGATCGACGGGGAAGCCCGTCGCCGACGCCATCGTCTGGCAGAGCCGGGTCACCGCTCCGTACTGCGACGAGCTGCGGGCCCGCGGGCTCGAGCCGCTGATCCGGCGGCGGACCGGCCTGCCGATCGACGCCTACTTCAGCGGCCCCAAGATCCGCCACATCCTTCGCTCGGAGCCCGGTCTCCAGGAGCGGGCCGAGCGCGGCGAGCTCGCCTTCGGGACCGTCGACTCCTTTCTCCTGTGGCGGCTGACCGGCGGCCGCGTCCACGCGACGGACGTGTCGAACGCGAGCCGGACGATGATCTTCGACATCCATCGGCTGGCCTGGGACGACGAGCTGCTGGCCGCGATGGAGATCCCCCGGGCGATCCTCCCCGAGGTCCGGGCGTCCTCGGAGATCCTCGGCGAGACGGAACCCGACCTGTTCGGCGGCCCGGTCGTCATCGCCGGCATGGCCGGCGACCAGCAGGCGGCGACCTTCGGGCAGGCCTGCCTCGATCCAGGCCAGGCGAAGAACACCTACGGCACCGGCGCGTTCCTCCTCCTCGTGACCGGCGACGTGCCGGTCGACTCGGCCAACGGGCTGCTCACGACGGTCGCCTGGCGGCTCGGGGCGGACGGACCGGTCGTCTACGCACTCGAGGGTTCGGTCTTCGTCGCCGGAGCGGCGATCCAGTGGCTTCGCGACGGGCTGCGGGCCATCGCCCACTCGGGCGATGTCGAGCGCCTCGCCTCGAAGGCGGAGGACACCGGTGGCGTCTACCTCGTCCCGGCCTTCGTCGGGCTCGGCGCGCCGTACTGGGATCCGTATGCCCGGGGCGTCCTCGTCGGGATCACCCGGGGTACCGGGCTCCCCGAGATCGCCCGGGCCACGCTCGACTCGCTCGCCTATCAGGTCAACGACCTCGTGACGGCGATGGAGGCCGATGCCGGCAAGCTCGGCATCCTCCGCGTCGACGGCGGCGCGTCGATCAACGACAGCCTCCTCCAGTTCCAGGCCGACCTCCTCGGCGTGCCGGTCGAGCGCCCGATCGTCGTCGAGACGACGGCCTGGGGCGCGGCGGCCCTGGCCGGCCTGGCCGTCGGCTTCTGGGAGTCGCCGACCGAGCTGGCCGGTCTCCGGCGCGTCGATCGCCGATTCGACCCCTCGATGGATCCCGGGAGGCGCGACGTCCTGCTGGCAGGCTGGAAACGGGCCGTCGAACGCTCGCGCGACTGGGCCCGTCCGACCTCCTGAGGGCCGGCCGGCACCGCCGTCCGCACCGCCGCACCGCCGTCCGTCGGCTCCCGCCGGATGGCCTCCCGGCCACGCTCAGCGGAGCGCGAGGATGCTGAGGATTTTTAAGGGCTATACAGGACTTGACGTGGGGCCTATAGTCCCGCGAGTAAACGTCGCGGGACGCCCGTGACAGCAGAACAGTAGCTTGACCGACCGACTCGGACTCCTCTCGGCTGACGCGGGATCTCGACGGATCGCGCGGGCTACCGAGAGGAGTTTCGATTCCGTGTACAACGACAAGACCCTGACTTGCGCAGACTGCAGTCAGCAGTTCGTGTTCACCGCGAGTGAGCAGGACTTCTATGCACAGCGCGGGTTCACCGAGCCTCGCCGTTGCCCGAGTTGTCGCGCGAGCCGCAAGGCGGCCCGTGGGACGACGTCCGGCGGCAGCTACAGCTCGGGCGGGGGTTACGGCGGTGGCGGCGGCTACAGCTCGGGCGGCGGCTACGACCGCGGTCCGCGCGAGATGTTCAGCGCCACCTGCAGCAACTGCGGCCGCGAGGCCCAGGTCCCGTTCCGGCCCACCAGTGGCAAGCCCGTCTACTGCAGCGACTGCTTCCGGAGCATGCGCGGCAACTAAGTCCAGACTCCTCTCTCCGGGTCGGCAGCCCAGTCGGACCCGCCCCGAGCACCAAGCGACCCGGGTCGTCAGCCACCCGGGTCGTTTCGATTCCAGGGCCGTTCCGATCCGGCGGTCCTTCGGGCGCTGCCTCAGCCGCAAGCAGCCGGCTGCTCCCCCTCAGCCGCCCGCGCTGCGCCCGCCGCCGAGCATGCCGAGGTCGAACTTGCGCTCCGTCCCGTGGAGCAGCCGGTCGATGTTGTCGGCGTGGGCGAGCCAGATGATCACCGGCCCGACCGCGGCGTAGACGACGTAGGCCGGCGGGACGGCGCCGCTCGCGACGAGCCAGAGGAGGACCATGGCCGGGAACATGGCGGCCGAGCCGAGGAGAGAGCCGAGCGAGACGTAGCGGGTCACCAGGATGACGACGATGAAGACCGGCGTCGCGAGGAGGAGTGCGGCCGGCTGGATCACGAGCATCGTGCCGACCCCGGTCGCGACCCCGCGGCCGCCGTGGAAGCCGAGGAAGATCGATCGCCAGGCGCCGACCACGGCCGCGAAGCCGCAGACGACCTCGACGGCCGGCTGGCCGGTCAGGGCACGGGCGACGAGGACCGGCACTGCACCCTTGGCGAGGTCGCCGATGACCACGACGGCCGCCCACTTGCGGCCGAGTGCCCGCAGGGCGTTCGTGCCGCCGGTCCGGCCGGAACCCACCGTCCGCGGGTCGGGTCCGCCGCTGAGGCGGGCGACGAGGACGCCGAAGGGGATCGATCCGACGACATAGGAGCCGATGGCGAGGGCGACGCTCAGGACGATCGTCGATGGGTCCACGCGGCCGACTCCAGCATCGGCGCCACGGGTACCGCTGGAGCGAGCGACGCGTCCACGACCCGGCCCCGGGTGCCGGCCGGAGTCTAGCACCGGTCCCGCCGGCCTTCGACCTCGGTCCCCCTCGCGCCCGGGCGGTCTTCCGCCCTCGGTTGCGCCTCGCGCGACGTCGCGCGTACCATCGAGCCGATGACCCTCGCCATCCCGCACCCGTGGACCGGTCCGCGCCGGGCGATGCCCGACGCCAGCGGGCCGAAGCCCGACTGACCGATGGCCGTCGGCTCCTCCAACGACTTCGATCTCGTGGTCCTCGGCGCCGGGACGGGCGGCTACACGGCCGCCTTCCGGGCGGCCCAGCTCGGCCTTCGAGTCGCCCTCGTCGACGAGGACAAGATCGGCGGGACGTGCCTCCATCGCGGCTGCATCCCGACCAAGGCCCTCCTCGAGTCGGCCGAGATGGTCAATCGCGCCCGCCATCTCAAGGAGTACGGCGTCGAGATGGCCGGCGAGCCGGGCATCGACTACGCCCAGATGGCTGCCCGCCGCGACGCCGTCGTCAAGCGGATGTGGACCGGGCTCAAGAGCCTGGTCGGCAAGAACAAGGTCACCTGGATCGACGGCCGCGGCCGCCTCGACGGAGCGGGCAGGATCCGGGTGAGCCAGCCCGGCGAGGACGGCACGCCCGGCGGTGGCGGCGAGCGCATCCTCCAGGCGACCGACATCATCATCGCCACCGGGTCGCGGGTCAGGAGCCTGCCCGGCCTGATGCCGGACGGCGAGCGGATCCTCACGAGCGACGACATCCTCCGCCGGACCGACGTGCCGAAAAGCGTCGTCGTCGTCGGCGCCGGTGCGGTCGGCGTCGAGTTCGCCAGCTTCTATCACGACATCGGGACCGCGGTGACCGTGCTCGAGTACCTCCCGGCGGTCGTGCCCCTCGAGGACCGCGACGTCAGCCAGCTCGTCGAGCGGAGCTTCACGAAGCGCGGCATCAAGGTCATGACGAAGGCCCGCTTCGACGTGGCCAAGGTCGAGACCACGAAGGACGGCATCTGCGTCGAGGCCGGACCCGAGGGCGGGACGCCCGAGGAGATCCGGGCGGAGGTCATGCTCGTTGCGGTCGGCCGGGCCGCGAACGTGGAGGACATCGGCCTCGAGACGACGAAGGTCGAGGTCGAGAAGGGCGTGATCAAGGTCAACGGCCGGATGCGGACGAAGGAGCCCCACGTGTACGCCATCGGCGACGTCGTCGGCGGCCTGTGGCTGGCCCACGTCGCGGGCCACGAGGGCATCGTCGCCGCCCACACGATCGCCGGCGAGAGCGACGTCCACGAGATCGACTACGTCAAGCAGCCGCGGGCGACTTACTGCCGGCCGGAGATCGCCTCGATCGGCCTCACCGAGCAGCAATGTGAGGAGCGCGGGCTGCCGATCAAGGTCGGCAAGGTCCCGTTCCAGGCGATCGCCAAGGCCATCGTCGGCGGGGAGTACGAGGGCTTCGCCAAGGTCATCGGCCACGCCGAGACTCAGGACACCCTCGGCGTCCACATCGTCGGGCCCCACGCGACCGATCTCATCGCCGAGGCGTCGGTCGCCTTCACCCTCGATGCGACCCCGTGGGAGATCGGCGGGGCGACCCATGCTCACCCCACCCTCGCCGAGGTCCTCGGCGAGGCGGCCATGGCCGTCGACGGCAGGTCGATCAACTTCTGAGCCGCGAGGAGGCCCGCGTCGGATGGCCGTGACATCGCGCAGCGGGACATCGAGCAGCGAGGGTTCCCATCTCGGAGCCGAGCTCGGCCTGAGCGACGCCGAGCTCGTCGAGATGTACCGGGCGGTCGCCCTCGCCCGGGCCGTCGACGAGCGGATGTGGATCCTCAACCGGGCCGGCCGCATCCCGTTCGTCATCAGCGGCCAGGGACACGAGGGCGCCCAGGTCGGGATCACCTGGGCCCTCCAGCGCGGCCACGACTGGATCGCCCCGTTCTACCGCTCGATCGCGACGTGCATGACCTTCGGGATGACCGCCCGCGACATCATGACCGCCCAGTACGCCACGGCGAACGACCCGTCCTCGGGCGGCCGCCAGATGCCGGGCCACTACGGCCATCCGTCGCACAACATCGTCAGCGTCAGCTCGCCGGTGGCGACCCAGATCCTCCACGCCGTCGGCATCGCCCTGGCGGCCAGGATCCGGCGGACCGGCCAGGTCGCGATGACCTTCATGGGGGAGGGGAGCTCGAACCAGGGCGACGTCCACGAGGGCCTCAACTTCGCCGCCATCCATCACCTGCCGTTCGTGCTCGTCGTAGAGAACAACGGCTACGCCATCAGCGTCCCGGCCTCGGCGGAGCTCGCCGTGCCCGACGTCGCCGCCCGTGCCTCCGGGTACGGCATCCCGGGTGTCGTCGTCGACGGGACCGACGTCCTCGCCTGCTACCGGGCCTCCGTGGAGGCCGTCGCGCGGGCCCGTCGCGGCGACGGGCCGACCCTGATCGAGGCGAAGGTGACCCGCCTGACAGCCCACTCCTCGGACGACCAGCAGACCAAGTACCGGCCGGCGGCGGAGCTCGAGGAGGAGCGCAGCCGCGATGCGCTGCCCGTGTTCCGGGCCCAGCTTCGGGCGGCCGGCGTGCTCGACGACGCGCTCATCGCCCGGATCGACGAGGAGAACCGCCTGGTCGTCGACGACGCGACCGATTACGCCGAGGCGCAGGACGACCCCGATCCGGCGACCGCCCTCGACCACGTCTTCGCCGAAGGCGTCGAGGGGACGTTCTGATGCCGACCAGGACGTTCATCGAGGCGATCCGCGAGGGTCTCGCCGAGGAGATGCGGCGGGACGAGACGACCATCGTCCTCGGCGAGGACGTCGGCAAGAAGGGCGGCGTCTTCCTCGCCACCGACGGCCTCTACGACGAGTTCGGCGAGGACCGCGTCATCGACACACCGCTGACGGAATCGATGATCGTCGGGACCTCGATCGGGGCGGCTGTCAACGGGCTGCGGCCCATCGCCGAGATCCAGTTCGCCGACTTCATCTTCCCGGCCTTCAACCAGATCCTGTCCGAGGCCGCCCGGATGCGCTACCGGAGCAACAACGCGCTCGGGGTGCCGATGACCATCCGCGCGCCGTACGGCGGCGGCGTCCACGGCGCCCTCTATCACAGCCAGTCGGTCGAGGCCTTCTTCACCCACATCCCCGGCCTCAAGGTGGTCATCCCGTCGACGCCCTACGACGCCAAGGGCCTTCTTCGCTCCTCGATCCGCAACGACGACCCGGTGCTGTTCTTCGAGCACAAGAAGATGTACCGCTCGGTCCGCGGCGAGGTCCCCGACGGCGAGTACACGGTGCCCCTCGGGCGGGCCCAGGTCACCCGGCCGGGATCGCAGATGACGATCGTCGCCTACGGGCTCATGGCCCACTACGCGCTCGAGGCCGCCGACCGAGCCGCCGAGGAGGACATCAGCGTCGAGGTCGTCGACGTCCGGACCCTCCGCCCGCTCGACCGCGAGACGCTCCTCTCGAGCGTCCGCAAGACCGGCAAGTGCCTCGTCGTCTACGAGGACAACAAGTTCGGCGGCTACGGGGCGGAGATCGCCGCGATCGTCGCCGAGGAAGCCTTCGACTACCTCGACGGACCGGTCACCCGGGTCGCCGGGCCCGACGTCCCCGGGGTCCCGTACAACCACGTCCTCGAGGACTGGTTCATGGTCAACCCGGAGAAGATCCTGGCGGCCATCCGGACGCTGGCCGCCTACTGAGGCCCTCCGGAACCGGCAGCGCCCCAGTCGAGATCCTCGATCCACGACATCGGACCATCATCCGACTCGGCCATCCCGGCGACGAGCTCGACCGCTTCGCCGAGCGACAGCCGGCGACCCTCCTCGTAAGCGGCCTCGAACCGATCCGGCGGGACCGCCTCGCGGACGAGACGGAACGGGTCCTGCGCGGTGACGAACCGCTCGAGGCCGGCCGGCGGCCGGACGCCGTAGCGCTCGCGGGCGGCGTCAAACGCCCCGGTGAGCCGGGCGCCGTCCTCGGCGTGGCCCGTGTAGACAGCCACGAGGATGCCGCTGTGGAGGGAGATCGCGGTCGTCCCGAGGTCGCGCTGGGCGAACGTCTCCTGGAGTGCCCTGCTGGCCCACTCGACCGCGGCCCGCCGATCGCCGAGCGCGAAGCTCGCCCAGGCCATGCTCCCGACCGCCATCGCGTGGTACTGCGCGTCGCCGACTTCGCTGAAGCGGTCCAACGCTTTCTCGAAGACAGCCCGTGCCTCGACCGCCCTGCCGTCTGCCAGCAACATATTCCCGGCCGCCCAGTCGGTGCGCGCGACCCCGCGCTCGTCGCCGAGGTCGCGGTAGCGTCGACGGACATCTTCGACGAATGCGGCCCCGTCCTTCGGTTCGCCGCCCGCGAACGAGGCATGGGCGAGGTTGAAGAGTGCGTCGACGATCCCTCGCTCGTGGCCGAGCTCCCGGGCCAGGGCGAGCTGCTCCTCGTAGCGGGCACTGGCTTGGGCCGTGTCGGCCTGCCAGTAGGCGATGCTGCCGGCGGCCGCGACGGCCCACATCCGGCTCTCCGAACGGACCTCGGCTCCGGGCATGGCGAGGACGCGCTCGGCGAGCTGGCGGCCCTCGGTCAGGTGGCCGTCAGCCTGCCAGAAGCGCCACAGCGCGGCCACGAGCTGCATCGCGAGGTCCGCCTCCCCGGCGTCGATCGCCCAGAGGACCGCGGTCCGCAGGTTCGCCTCGTCGGTGGCGAGCCGATCGAGCCAGGCCGCCCGGTCGGCATCGGACTCGTGCCGCTGCGCCTCGCGGGCCAGGGCGAGGAACGCGTCCGCGTGGCGACGCCGGACGGCCGGCTCGTCGCCGTCGCCCACCAGCCGGGCGGTGGCGAACGACTGGATCGTCCGCAGCAGGCGGAACCGGACACCGACCGTCGACGGGTCGCGGGCGATGAGGTTCTCGTCGGCGAGTCGGGCGAGGTCGTCGAGGACGTCGCCGTCGTCGCCGGTCGGGGCCGCGTCCGGGTCTCGCATGACCGGGCCCGCCTGCTCGACGTCGAACCCTCCCTCGAACACCGCGAGGCGGTGGAATCGAGCCTGGAGGTCGGCGGGGAGGAGGTCGTGACTCCAGGCGACGGCGCGCTCGAGCGTGCGCTGGCGGGCCGGCGCGTCACGCACGCCGGTCCCAGGCAGGGGGAGATGGGCCGCAAGCCGGTCTCGGATCGTCGCCGGCGGCAGGAGCGAGACCCGGGCGGCTGCGAGCTCCACGCCGAGCGGCAGACCATCGACGAGGGCGCAGATCTCGGCGACGACGGGACCGTCGGACCCCGGATCCCAGCCTGGTCGGACGGCCTGGGCCCGTTCGAGGAACAGGCGACCTGCGGCGTTGCCGTCGGGGCCCGTCGACAGCGGGCCGAGCGGGTACTCCTGCTCGCCACCGAGGTGCAGCGGCGCCCGGCTCGTGACGACGACCCGTGAGCCCGGCGACCAGCGGACGAGGTCACCGACCACGCCCGCCGCCTCGAGGACGTGCTCGAAATTGTCGACGACGAAGACCATCGAGCGGTCGGCGACGAAGGTCGGCAGCGCCTCGATCGCTGACCGGACCGTGCCGTCGAAGAGGCCGATCGTCCGGGCGACCAGCGGCGCGACCGCAGCTGGTTCCTCCACCGTCGCGAGCGGAATGAACCAGGCACCGTCCGGGAAGTCGCCCTCGACCGAGCGAACGACCTCGACCGCGAGGCTCGACTTGCCGATCCCGCCCGGGCCCGTGATGGTGACGAGGCGGGACGAACCGAGCAGCGCCGCCAGTTCGGCCGCCTCCCGGTCGCGGCCGATGAACGTGGTGAGACGGGGTCTCAGGTTGCCGATCGTCGTTCGTCCTGCCCGCAGCGGCGGGAATGTCGTCTCGAGACCGGCGACGTCGAGCTGGTAGAGACGCTCCGGTCGAGGCACGTCCTTGAGCACGTATCGGCCGAGGTCGCGAGCCTCGACCCCCGCCGGGAGGGCGTCGGCGATGAGCTCGTAGGTCGGTCCGGAGACGACGATCTGGCCGCCGTGGCCGACGGCTGCGACACGGGCTGCCCGGTTGACCTCGAACCCGCCGTAGTCGGCGCCGGCGAGGTGGGCCTCGCCGCTGTGGAGGCCCATCCGGACGCGGATCCGGGCGCCGTCCGGCCAGGGATGCCCGGCGAGCGCCCGCTGCGCCTCCACGGCCGCCACCGTCGCTGCTCCGGCCTCGGGGAAGACGGCGAACAGGGCGTCCCCCTCGGTCCGAACGGCGGTGCCCCCGTGGGACTGGACGGCTCCCCGGATGAGCTCGAGATGAGCCGCATTGATGCCGTCCCACGCCCCGCCCAGGGCGCGGGTGAGGGCCATCGAGCCCTCGACGTCGGTCCGCAGGAAGGTGACGGTCCCGGTCGGCAGGGTCGGGGTTCGGGCGTTCACCAGCCCAGCCTACTGACTGGAGATCCGCTCGGCGAGGGTGGCGAGCATCGCCATCGCGGCCTCCGGCCGTTCACGGAGGATCGCGCGCAGCCCCTCGCCGTCGATGACCAGCCCGCGGACGCCGTCGGCGTTGGCGATGACCGTCGCCGCCCGGGGCCGATCGCGGAGGACGGCGAGCTCGCCGAAGTGGTCGCCGGCCACGTAGCCCCGGATCGTCGTTCCGTCGGTCTCGCTGCCGCGGACCACCCGGACGCTGCCCTCGACGATGACGAAGAGCTCGTCCCCGAGCTCGCCCTCGCGGACGATCGGCTCGTCAGCCGGATACACCCGTTCGACCGCGGTCGCTCCGATCCGCTGGAGGTCCTCGGGTGCGAGCTCGCTGAACAGGGGCACTCGGCGGAGGAAGAGCATCCGCTCGATCTCGTCGAGCGTGTCACGGGTCTCCGGCATCGCTTCGCCTCCTCGCTGCTCGATCGTTCCGACCATCGCCCGGACGATCGGTTCGGGGTCGGCTCGCGCTAGCCCGACGATGGTCCGCCATTCACGTTCCAGCTGCGTCGACCGCGACCTGATGGCCAGGGCCCGGACCCACGGATCGGGGTCGATCGTGAGGTCGCGGAGGACCTCCGTCTCCGAGCGCACCGGGCCGCTCGGATCGCCTTCCAGCAGGCGGACGAGCGCCCGTCCGAGCGTGCGATCGCCGATGGAGTCGAGTGCCTCGATCGCCTGCGCCCGGATCTCGGTGTCGTTCGAGCGCAGGCAGCGGCGGAGGAGCCCGGTCACGTCGCCGGCGCCCGCGATGGCGACCGCCGTGAGGAGGCGATCCTCGATCTGCCACTCCCGCCGCGCGAGGATGTCGCGCAGGAAGGCGACGCTCGCCTCCTCGTCGATGACCGTCGACCCGGCCTCCGCAACGCCGGCGGCGGACGCCGCCCCGTCGAGGGCGCGAGCGTGATCGCGCAGCGTCTCCGCGCGACCGACCTGGGCGGTCGACCAGTCGAGGAGGTCGCGCCTGACCTCGGGACCGTGGCCGTCGAGTGCCTGCAGGACCGCTTCCTGCGCCCGCGGCGATCCCGTTCGCAGCACCTCGAGCGCCACAGCCCGCGATTCGGCGAAGTGGATGCCGAGGCCGGCGGCGGCCGCCCGCCGCACCATGGCGTCGTCGTCGTCGAGGCCATCGGCGAGGATCGCGACCCGGTCCGGGAGCGTGTCGATCGCCGCGACGGCCGACAGCGCGGCCGCCCGGACGGCCGGGACAGGGTCCGCGCGCGACTCGGTCAGCCGGGGAGATGGTGCGTGGCCGCCGAGGCGGGCGACGGCGGCAAGGCCGGCGACCCGGTCCTGCGAAGCGGGACTCTCGAGTAGCCGGGCGAGGATCGCGTGCGGGCGCTCCTCGTCGCCGCGACCGACGAGGGCCACCGCGAGCTCGCCCCGGACGGCGGGGTCGGGATCGTCCGCGATCGCGTCGCAGCGCGCCGCGATGACCGAGCCGTCGAGCCGGCTCAGCTCGCGGACCGCGGCCACGCGCACCGACGGGTACGGATCGTCGAGGTGGGCCGCGACCGCCTCGATCGCCGGCCGCAGGTCGACGGCCGCCCCGTCCGCGGCCGCGCCGTTTGCGGCCGACCCGGCCCCGATCGCTCCGATGGCCCCGATCGCGGCTGCCCGGACCTCGCCGCCGTCGTCGGCCAGGAGTGCCGTCAGGTCGTCGATCGCCTCGGTCCGGCCCAGTCGTCCGAGGATCTCGGCCGACAGGCTGCGGACCCGTGGGTTGTCGTCGCGCAGTCCGGCCCGCAGCTGGCCGATCAGCTCCGGATCGCGGCCGAGGGCGAGGAGCCCGGGGCCTCCCTCGAGCATCTGCTCGGCGAGCCCTGCCCGGAGGGTGGTGACGATGCTCTCCGCGTAGCGCCGGCGAACCTGCACGACGACCCAGACGAGGATGGCGGCCGTGGCCAGGCCGATCCAGGCCACCTGGCTCGGCGCGAGGAACGCACCGGCGGCGATGAGGAGCAGGCCCGAGAGGGACGTCCCGAGCTGGCCCGGCACCCCGTCCATGAACGAGAGCACCCGCGCCCGTCGCTCGCGTGGGACGACGTTGTAGAAGGCGCTCCAGGCGGCATTGGAGAGGCCCTGCTGGGTGACCTGCTGGGCGAAGCGGACGGCGATCGCCGTGGCGACGGTAAAGGCGATAAGCCACGTCCCGAACCCGGCCAGGTAGACGATGGGGAGGATGAGTGCGGCCGTGGCGATCCCGAACCGGGCGTATACGCGGTTCGCCAGGCCGATCGACGTCAGGAACGACGTGGCGGTGATCGCCGCCGAGAGGAGGCCGAGGGCGGTCGCCAGCTCGGCCTCATCGGTGAACGCACCGGCCATCGCCTTGAGGAACGGGAAGGAGACGGCGAAGGCGAGGACCGAGAAGAGGACGTAGGAGATGGCGACCAGCCGCATGAGCGGCGACGCCCGGACATATTCGTAGCCGGCCCGGACCTGGGCGACGAGCGGCGCGGACTTCGGACGGTCCATCAGGGAGCGCCGGGCCCGCCGGGTGAGGAGTGCCGCCACGACGGCGGCGACGGCGATGATCGCGCCGTCGACGAACACGAGGAGCGGCGCCCCGATCACCCCCGCGATAGGTCCAGAGGCGAGCGTTCCGACGAACCGGCCGAGGATGGCGGCGCTCGTACAGATCGGGAAAAGCCGCTTGGCCTGGCGGGCGTCGAAGACGGAGCCGGCGACCGACCAGACGAGGGTGCCCTCGACCGTCCCGACGACATACACGATGAGCCAGATGATCGAGAAGCCGTTCGGTCCGGCACTCTGGGCGATCAGGCCGAGGGCGCCGAGGAGGACGGCGAAGACGCCGAGGAGGGCCGTGAAGAAGGGTCCCATCCGGAGTCGCCCGATGGCCGCCCCGAAGGCCAGTGCCACGAGCAAGCTGGCCAGTCCGAGCAGGACGTACAGGTAGGGCAGGACGCTCGGGCCGACGCGGCTGAGAAGGATCGTGTCGGCCCCGACCTCGCTGAGGCCGCGACCCGCCTCGATGAGGGCGAACAACGCCGCAACGAGGGCGACGGTTCGACCCTCGCCCGATCGGATGGCCAGGACACGTCCGACTCGGTTCACCCCGCGGATGATAGGAGGCGCCCTGTCGGTCGACGGGCCCCATCGTGACGGGCTCACCGCGGATGCGCGACACTAGGCCGGCGACAGGCGAGCACGCGGAGGTACCCGGTGGCGAAGGTGACGATGCCCCAGCTCGGTGAGAGCGTGGCCGAGGGGACGATCGGCAAGTGGCTAAAGCAGCCCGGCGACCACGTCGACAAGTACGAGGCGCTGCTCGAGGTCATCACCGACAAGGTCAACGCAGAAGTCCCGTCGCCGTTCGAGGGCACCCTCACCGAGATCCTCGTCGAGGAGGGTGAGACCGTCCCCAACAACGCCGAGATCGCGGTCATCGCGGTGGCCGGCGAGTCCGACGACGCCACTCCCACCGTGGTGTCGGCGCCTACCGCCGCAGCAGCGACCGGGCCGGCCGGCTCCGACGAGCGCCCGGAACGCGCCGCCGCGGCCGCAGCGCCCGCGCCGACCTCTCCCGCCCCTGTGATAGCGACCGCGCCCGCTTCCGCTCCCACGGCCACGATCGCCGCCGTGTCAGAAGCCCCGGCGATCGGCGACGCCGACGCCCGGATGACACCGGCAGTCCGGCGTCTCCTCCGCGAGCACGGCCTCACCGCCGCCCAGATCGTCGGGACCGGCGGTGGCGGACGGATCACCCGCGAGGACGTCCGCGACTTCGTCGAAGCGGCGCGGACCGGACAGGCGACCGGCGGCCAGGCGGCTCCCGGTGCGGCTGCTCCGACCGCACCCGCTCCGGCCGCCGCGCGACGCTCGGCACCGGCCCCGACGCTCCCGGCTGGAGCCCCAGTCGTCTTCCCGCCCGGCACGGACGAAGTGCTCCTGCCGATGACCCAGATGCGGAAGGGCATCGCGGCCCAGATGACGCGAGCGCTCGCCGCGCCCCACGCCTACGTCCACATGGAGGTGGACGCGTCGGGCCTCGTCGCCCTCCGCGAGTCGAAGAAGCGCGACTACCAGGCCCGCGAGGGGATCGGTCTCAGCTACGTGCCGTTCGTGGTCAAGGCCTGCGTCGAGGCGCTCCGCCGCCACCCGACCTTCAACGCCCACTGGACCGACGATGGGATCCTCGCCAAGCGCCGGGTCAACGTCGGGGTCGCCGTGGCGGTCGACGACGGCCTCATCGTGCCGGTGATCCGCGACGTCGATCAGCTCTCCATCAACGGCCTCAACCACGCCATCGCCGATGTCGCCGCCCGGGCCCGGGCCGGCAAGCTTCGGCTGGACGACTTCGGCGGCGGCACGTTCACCGTCGACAACACCGGCTGGCTCGGCTCCAACCTGACGATGCCGATCATCAACGTGCCGGAGGTCGCGATCCTCACGATGGAGGCGATCACGAAGCGGGCGGTCGTCGTCGAGGATCCGGCCGGCGACGCGATCGCGATCCGACCCGTCATGAACATGGTCCTCGGCATCGATCATCGGGCCAACGACGGGGCCGGGGGCGCGGCATTCCTCCGGACCGCCAAGGAGTGGCTCGAGGCCGTGAACGGCGAGACCGCCATCAACTGACGCGCGTCGAGGGGGAGATGGCGAGCGCGAACGGGATCGCCGGGGGGCGACGGATCTTCGTCACCGGAGGCTCAGGCTTCATCGGCCGGGCCGTCGTCCGTCAGCTGCTCGCCCGGGGCGACAGGGTGACGAGTCTCGTCCGCGATCGTCGCCGCGGGCCGACCGAGACGATCGAGGAACCGGCCGGGCTGACGATCGTCCGCGGCGATACGACCGGGCCGGTCGACCTGCTGGCCGAGTCGATGGCCGGCCACGACGGGGTGATCCACCTCGCCGGCGACTATCGGATCGGAATCGCGCCGTCCGACCGACCGGCGATGTTCGCAGCCAACGTGACGGCGACGGCTCGGGTCCTCGACGCGGCGATCGACGCAGGGATCCCCCGGATCGTCACCGTTACCACAGCCAACATCCATGGCGATACCCATCGTCAGATCGTCGACGAGACCTATCGGCGCGACCCGGTAGAAGGCTATCTGAGCTGGTACGACGAGACGAAGGTCCGCGCCCAGGAGCTCGCCCTCGAGCGGATCAGGCGGGGCGCGCCGATCCTCATCGCGATGCCCGGGGCGGTCTACGGTCCGGGCGATCACTCGGCCGTCGGCGAGCAGCTCGCCGGGGCGTTCCATGGCACTCTCCGATACAGGTCCGTCGACCGAGCCGGGACGTCGCTCGTACACGTCGACGACGAGGCGGATGGGCTGATCCGCGTCCTCGACGACGGGCGGATCGGTGACACGTACAACATCGGCGGCCGGACACAGCTCCTCGGGGAGGCGATCGCGCTGGCCGCCCGCCTCGGCGGCCGCCGGCCGCCGCGCATCGAGGTGCCGTCTGCGATGCTGCGGCTGATGGTGCCCATCGCCCCCCGGC
Organism: uncultured Chloroflexia bacterium; assembly: GCA_963745405.1. Lineage (GTDB taxonomy): Bacteria > Chloroflexota > Limnocylindria > Limnocylindrales > CSP1-4 > C-114. The sequence goes on from CAVUWY010000002.1 coordinate 2,373,518, forward strand.
TCGGCGGCCGCTTCGGCATGCCGGCCGACCTCGGCGAGGTGATCCGGGCGTCGGACGGCGTCACCTACTGGGTCACGAGCGCGAAGGCCGAGCGCGAGCTCGGCTTCCACCCTCGGGACCTGGAGACCGGTCTCCGCGACTGGCTCCTCGGCGAGGGGTCCGCTCCGGCGCCGACAGGACTGCTGCCGAACGCGAACGGAACCACCGCCAACGGCGACGGAACCGTCGCGCCGGGCTAGACTCCCAGCCATGGCACGCGAGCTCCCGATATTCGAGCCGGCCGGGGGCCACGGCCACGGTCCTCACGAGCCGATCTCGATCGCGATGGGCGGCGGTTCGTTCTCTGGGGTCGCCGTCGACGGCTCGTCCGCCCTGCGTCGCCACCCCGACTGGATCAAGGCGCGGATCCCCTCGGGCGAGAACTATCACGACCTGAAGCGACTGCTCCGCGGCCTCGAGCTCAACACTGTCTGCGAGGAGGCCCGCTGCCCGAACATCGGGGAGTGCTGGGACCAGCGCACCGCGACGATCATGATCCTGGGCGACACATGCACCCGGGCCTGCGGGTTCTGCGCCGTCAAGACCGGCCGGCCGACCTGGAACGACGAGGACGAGCCGCGTCGGGTGGCCGAGGCGATCGCGCGGCTCGGGCTCGAGCATGTCGTCGTGACGAGCGTCGCCCGCGACGACCTGCCCGACGGCGGGGCCCACATCTTCGCCGAGACGATCCGCCGCCTCCGGGCCATCTCGCCGCTCCTCGGCATCGAGGTCCTCATCCCGGACTTCAACGGCGAGTCAGCCCCGCTGCGGCAGGTCATGGACGCCCGGCCGGACATCCTCAACCACAACCTCGAGACGGTCGAGCGCCTCCAGAAGCCGGTTCGCAAGCGGGCCCGCTGGGATCGGACCCTCGGCGTCCTCGCCCAGGCCAAGGCCGACGCCGCCGACATCGGCTACACGGTCCATACGAAGAGCTCGCTGATGGTCGGTCTCGGCGAGACGCGCGACGAGCTCACGGCGGCCTTCCGGGCGCTCCGCGAGGTCGACTGCGACATCCTCACCATCGGCCAGTACCTCCGCCCGTCGGAGCGCCATCTGCCCCTCATCCGCTACTACCACCCGGACGAATTCAGCGATATGAAGGTCGAGGCCCTCGCCCTGGGCTTCCGCCACGTCGAGTCAGGCCCGCTCGTCCGCTCGTCCTATCACGCCCGCGACCAGGTCCCCGGCGCAGAGCTGCGCCGCCTTCGCCGCCGCGCGACGCTCGATGCCGACGGCCGGGTCGTGCCCGCGGCAAGCTGAGACTCGGCACGATGGCCGGCCGCGGTGTCGCCCCGTCGGTCCCGCCGGACGACGGCCGCGCGCGGCACGACCGGCTCGAGCCCGACCCCGCCGCCCTGGACGTTCCCTCCGGCCCGATCGCCTTCGAGGCCGTGCCCCTCTCCCGTCGCCGCACCCTCCCGACCGTCCTCGTCGTCGCGGCCATCGCCGCGGTCCTCGGAGCGGCCGTGCTGAAGCCCTGGGGAGGATCCCCGGGATCGAGCTCCGAGGCGGCGGTCGTCGGCGCGTCCGCCGTGCCCGCGGCGAGCGGGCCGGTCGACGGCGGCCAGGAGGGATCGCCGGCGCTCGGCGCAACCGCCGGACCGACGGACGAGACCGTCGGCTCCGGGGACGCCCCCGCGCCAGAGACGCTCGCGGTCATCGTCAGCCGGTTGGCCGCCAAGGCCGGGGCCTGGGGGATCGGCGAGGGAGGTGCCGGCCCGCGCCTCGTCCGCGACGACCCGTGGACCGAGTGGCAGGCCGTCGATCCAGTCGCCGGCGCGGCCTACCCGCGAGACCTCCTCCGTTGGCCGGGGACCGACCTCTGCCTCGGCGTCCCGCAGTTCTACGACCGGCCCGCACTGCTCGCGGTCACCGTGCCACCCGGCCTGCAGCCCGATTGGCGGATCCTGACCTGGCGGTCGGACGGGACGACGATCTCCCCGCTGACGATCCTTCGCCAGGTGTCGCCACCCGGCAATCGGCAGATCAGCTACCTGGAATACCCCGATACGACCCCCTGGCCCGACGGTCGCTACGAGTTCCACATCGTGTCCGGGGACCACATCCTGGCGATGACGGTCTGCCTGAGCGAGCTCTCGTGACGCTGCCCGCGGCGACGCTGCCCGCGGCGACGCTGCCCGCGGCGACGCTGCCCGCGGTGTCGCTGCTGGCCTGATCCGGCGCAGGACCGTCGGCTATCCTGCAGACGATGGCTCGCCAGCTCGCCCGCAAGGTCCCCCTCGCCGATCTTCACTGCCACCTCGGCGGCGCGGTCACCCCGGCCATCATGTGGGGCATCGCCCATGCCCAGGGGATCCGGCTCCCGACGAAGGACTACTGGGAGTTCCGCGACATCATCACGGTCTCGCCGCAGCGGAACCGCAGCTTCGACGGCTACCTCCAGCTCTTCCATTGGACCGAGCTCATCCAGTCGTCTCCGATCGCGGTCGAGCGGGCCGTCTACGAGGTCGTCGGCGGGGCGTACCGCAAGAACAACGTCACGACGACCGAGCTCCGCTTCAACCCGATGAAGCGCAACCGCGGCGGCGAGCAGGACCTCGACCACATCATCGCCGCGGCGGTGCGGGGGATGGACCGGGCCACGCTCGAGTATCCGATCAAGCCCGGCCTCATCTTCTGCCTCGACCGGGCGTTCCCGTTCGAGCTCAACGAGATCATCTGCGAGAAGGCCATCGCCTGGCGCGATCGGGGCGTCGTGGGCATCGACATCGCCGGCCCCGAGTCCTCGACGTTCCGGCTGGCCGACTACCGGCGCCTCTATCGCCGAGCCCGCCAGTTCGGCCTCGGGCTCACCGTCCACACCGGCGAGGCCGGTCCGGTCGAGGAGGTCGCCCGGGCGATCGAACTGCTCGAGCCGGATCGGATCGGGCACGGGGTGAAGGCGGCCTACGACCCGCGAGCGATGGAGATGATCCGCGAGCGTGGGATCGTCCTCGAGCTGTGCCCGACCTCGAACCTCAACACCCGGGTCGTCTCGGGCTGGGACGAGTTCCGCTGGATCTTCGACACGTTCCGCCGCAACGAGGTCCGCTTCACGATCAACACGGACGGGCCGGAGATGCTCAAGACCTACATCCGCGACGAGCTCGCCACGCTCGGCCGACTCGGCATCCTCACCCTCGACGATCAGGAGCAGGTCGCCGCGACCTCGCTCGCCTCATCGTTCGTGCCGAACGTATCCGACGTGCCGTCGCCGATCCTCGTCCCGGCGCCGCGCGAGGTCGTCGAGCGCGAGGAGGCCTGAGGACCCGCCCGCCGTCGGTGTCGGTCCGCTCTTCTTCGGCGAAGCCGGGTCAGGCGTCCCCGACGGTGCGGCCCGGTCCGGCCGACGGGCCGATGCGGTAGGAGCAGCAGCGCTCGCCACTCATGATGTGCGACTCGCGGACGACCTTCGTGCCGAGCACGTCGCGGAAGAGCTCGAGTTCGGCCGCACAGGCCATCGGCTGGCCGGCGGCGACATGGTGGATGGCGCAGTTGTATTCGGCCAGCCGGATCGTCCCGTCGGCCCCGAGGGTCGCCTCACAGAGGTAGCCCTGCTCGTCCTGGATCACCGCCAGCTCGCGGACCCGGTCGACGAGCGGCGCATCGGCCGGCAGTCGCTCCGCCAGGCGGGTGGTGACGCGCTCGCGGGCCTCGGTCCGCCGGGCCTCGAAGACCCGGTCGATGAGGTCGGGCCCGCCGACCGCCTCGATCGCCGCGATCACCCCGGTCGCCAGAGCGTCGTAGTTGGTGGGGAGGAAGCCCTGGGCCTCCGCGGTGACGTCGTAGCGGTGGCGCGGTCGACCGACGCCGTGGCGGACGCTCTCGCGGGCGACGAGGCCGGCCGACTCGAGCGCCTGGAGCTGGTGGAGGATCGTGGCCCGGCCGACGCCGAGGGCGCTGCCGAGGTCGTCGGGCGTCGACGGACCGTGCTGGCGGAGCCGGATCAGGACCGCTCGACGGAGGTCTGCGGCCGTGGGCTGCGGCGCTTCGACCGGCGGCGAGGCGGGGTCGAGCGACTGGCGCGCGTCCATCGCGGAAGGCTAGCACCGTGCGCTCACCGGCGCTCGCTCGGTGACACCCAGGTTGGCGTTGCCGCCGAAGGTCGCCGGGCCGACCCGGGGAGGTCGCCCGCCCCCGGCCCGCGGTGATCGCCCCCGGCGGGATTCGCAAAGGTCTGTGCCGCATTCGTGTTCCGCGCCGCACTCGTGCCCCGCCTGCCCGGTTTCACACCGAATACCACGCCGGGTGGTGCTATCCACCCCGCCTGCCCGGTTTCGCACCGAATACCACCACGGGAAGTGCTATCAACCCCGCCTGGGGAGCATCGAGCGTGGATACCCGAGTCGCCGCCGGCGGCCGGGGGGGGCGCCGCGGATAGCACCACGGGCGGTGGTAGACGCCACCGTGGACATAGCTGGTCGCTGACACGTCGATCCGGGTCGGCTCGTACCATGGCCTCGAGAACGCCCCGTCGGGTCTCGCGACTGAGACAGGAGCATCACGTGGACTTCGACCTCTCCCCGGAGCACGTCCTCCTGCGCGACACGATCCGCGAGTACCTGCTCGCCGAGGTCGCTCCGCACATCGACGAGCACGAACGGGCGCGCCGCTTTCCGCGGGCGATCGTCGACGACCTGGGGCGGATGGGCTGGCTCGGCATCCCCATCCCCGAGGACGAGGGCGGGGCCGGCCTCGACACGCTCGCCTACGCCATCGCGATCGAGGAGATAGGCCGGGTCTGGGGCAGCCTCGGCCTCATCGTCGCGGCCCACACGAGCCTCGGCTGCGGCCCGCTCCATCTCGCCGCCAACGCCGACCAGAAGGCCCGCTACCTCGTCCCGATGGCGTCGGGCAGGGTCATCGGTGGCTACGGCCTGACCGAGCCCGACGCCGGCTCCGACTCGGGCGGGACGCGCACGACCGCCCGCCACGAGGACGGCCCCGACGGCGGGACCTGGATCATCGACGGCGGGAAGCGATTCATCACCAACGCCGGCCAGGCCGGGACGTACATCGTCACCGCCCGCAGTGGGACCCGCGACGACGGTGCGCCCGAGATCTCGGCCTTCATCGTCCCGGCCGACAGCCCCGGCTTCTCGATCGGGCGCCTCGAGGAGAAGCTCGGGCTCCACGCCTCGGCGACCGGCGAGCTCATCTTCGACGGCGTGCGGGTGCCGGCCGCGGACATGCTCGGGGGGCGCGGCGACGGCTTCCGGATGTTCCTCCGCATCCTCGACGGCGGGCGGATCAGCATCGGCGCCCTCGCGGTCGGTCTCGCCCAGGCGGCCCTCGACGCGTCGATCCCCTACGCCCGGACGCGACAGCAGTTCGGCCGACCGATCGGGACGTTCCAGGGCGTCGCCTTCCTCATCGCCGACATGGCGACCGAGATCGAGGCCGCCCGGCAGATGGTCTGGCGGGCCGCCTGGCTCAAGGACCAGGGGCGGGACTACGGCCTCGCCGCTGCCCAGGCGAAGCTCTTCGCCTCCGAGGTCAGCTCACGGGCGACCAACGCGGGCATCCAGGTCCACGGTGGCTACGGCTACGTGGAGGAGTACAAGGTCGAGCGCTATCTTCGCGACGCCAAGCTGACCGAGATCGGCGAGGGGACGAGCCAGATCCAGCGCCTCGTCATCGCCCGACGGATCCTCGACCTCCGCGTCGTCTGACCGGGTCGCCCGACAGGTCGTCCCGCCACGGACGGCGGACCCTTGCCGCGGTCCCCGAGTCGCCTACTGGATCTCGGTGTCGGGCGTCGTCCCACCGTCGCCGGCGGCGCTCGTCAACCCCTGCCGGAGCTGCGCGGTGAAGCCGGGCGCCCACGGTCCCTGGCCGCTCACGACGTACGGCGAGATCGCCAGCGACTCGTAGGTCGAGGGGTCGGTCACGTACGACTGGGCGCACCCGCCGACGTCGGTCGAGCGACGGACCCAGGTGTCGTGGTCGTGGAAGATGTAGAGGTAGACCTGCACCGGAGCAGCCTGGTCGAGACCGCTGGCCTCGAAGCTGATCGCAGTCTTGGCCAGGTCAGATCCGGGGCAGCCGGCGTCGCCGGAGACGACGTCGAGGATCGTCAGCCCTCGATTCTGGAGGACCTGCGAGATCCCGCCGAAGTCGGCCGGCGTCGGCGACGGCGCGGCGACCCCGGCCGGGTTGCAGGCAGCGAGCATGACCGCGACGGCCGCCGCCGCGACCACGGCGAGTCGGGCCCGGCGGCGGGGGAGGGGAGCCACGCCGGGAGGCTACCATCGAGCCTGCGATGACGCCGCGACCGAGTATCCGAGAACGATGATCGAGCCCCGCCTGCGCGGCATGCCCGAACCGAGTCACCCCAGCCTCCGCGCCCTCATCGAGGAGCGGGTGGCCGGCCTCGGCGAGGCGCCGTTCCTCATCCGGCCCGAGACCGGCGAGGTGTTCTCGTACGCCGAGCTGGGACGGCGCGTCGGCGCCACGGCCCGGGCGCTCGCCGGCCTCGGCGTGAGCCGCGGCGATCGGGTCAGCCTCCTTCTCTTCAACGGCCCCGACTTCGTCTGGCCGTACTTCGCGATCTGGTCGCTCGGGGCCGTCGCCTGCCCCATCAACACCGGCCTCAAGGGTGAGGAGATCGCCTATGTCGTCGACCACGCCGAGGCGAGCGTCCTCATCGTCGATCGCCGCTTGCTGCCCGAGGTGGAAGGCATCCGGGCCGGCCTGCCCCACCTTCGTCGCACGGTCGTGGTCGACGTCGCACCGGCGGCGGGTGCTGCGACCGGGGCGGCGGGCGACATCCCGGCCGGCGACAGCCCGGCCGGCGGCAGCCTGACCGGGGTCGTGGCGCTGGCGCCCCTCGTCGCCGCCGCCGAACCGAGCCTGCCGGCCCTGGCCGGGGGCATCGGCCTCGACGATCCCGCCCAGATCATCTATACCTCGGGGACGACGGGGAAGCCCAAGGGCGTCGTCCTGACCCAGCGGAACTTCCTCCGCGACGCCGAATTCATCGCCGGCTGGCACGGCCTGACCGGGGTCGACCGGGCGATGTGCATCCTGCCCCTGTTCCACGTCAACGGCGAGGTCGTCACGACCGTCAGCCCGCTGTGGAGTGGCGGCTCGGTCGTCATGCCCGAGCGGTTCACCGCCTCGCGGCACTGGGAGTGGATCGCCGCCCACGGAGTGACCTGGTTCAGCGCCGTGCCGACCAACCTCGGCATCCTCGTCAATCGACCGGCCGAGGAGAGCGATCCGGCCCGCTACCCGCGGTCGGGCCTGCGCTTCTGCATCTGCGGCGCGGCCCCGCTGCCGGTCGAGGTGCAGCGAGCCTTCGAGCGCCGCTTTCACCTCCTCGTGATCGAGGGCTACGGCCTGTCCGAGACGACCTGCTACTCGACGTTCAACCCGCACCCGCCGGCCGACGTCCGCCGCTTCGGCGAGGACGACGGCTATCGACGCCTCGGCTCGGTCGGGGTCGCCGTCGGCAACGACGTCGCGATCCTCGACGATGCCGACCTCGAGGTACCCCTCGGCGATGCCGGTGAGATCTGCATCCGCGGCGAGAACGTCATGGTCCGCTACGAGAAACGGCCCGAGGAGACGGCCGCCGCCCTCGCCAACGGCTGGTTCCACTCCGGCGACATCGGCCACATGGACGCCGACGGCTACGTGTACATCACCGACCGCAAGAAGGACATCATCATCCGCGGCGGGGAGAACATCATGCCCCGCGAGATCGACGAGGTGCTCTATCGCCATCCTGCGGTCCGCGACGCGGCGACCATCGGCGCGCCGGACGAGAAGTACGGCGAGCGGGTGGTGAGCTTCGTCGTGCTCAAGGAGGGCGCGTCGGCGTCGCCCGACGAGCTCGCCGAGCATTGCCGGGTCCACCTCGCCGACTTCAAGGTGCCCGCCGAGGTGCACCTCATCGACGAGATCCCCAAGGGCCCCTCGGGCAAGCTCCTCCGGCGCGAGCTTCGCGAGCGCTACGCCGACATCGGGACGGACGGCTGAGATGCCGGCGCTCGGGAAGGGTCGGCGACGCCCGGACGACGACCACGGTCAGGCTCCCGTTCCCGGCGTGCCCGGGTCGCTCGATGCGGCCATCCGGGGCGATCTCGACGACCTCCTCGCGGCGCTCGACGGCCTCGGCCAGGCGGACTGCGCCCGGCTCCACGCCTTCTGGTCCGGGATCGAGCCGGCGGTCCTCACGACCGCTCACGAGCACGCCCGCGACGCCGCCGGGCGGACCCGCCGGCTCGACGCGATCGCGGACATCCAGGCGGAGCTGTACGACTGGGGTGCGGCCGGCCGCAGCCGCGGGACGACAGGCTGGGGCGAACAGTGGGTGGATCCGGGCCAGCCCGACATCAGCGTCGGGGCGAACCGTCAGGCAGCCGTCCCGGCGCTCATCGACACCGCGACCGCGCTCGCCCTCCAGGACGTCCTCGACGATGCCGACTTCGATGCCCTGTTCGGGCCGTGGCTGAACGCGATGGGCGGCGACGACCCGGAGGCGTCGAAGGAGACGCACCCCGAGCCGGATCTGGGTCCACTCCAAGGATCAAGCTCGCACCCCGACGCGAGCGACTAGGTCGGCCTCCGCCGTTGGAGCCGGGCGATACGCCACGTCCGTCGGCTTGGAATCAGCGAAGGACTATCAGTCCGTCGATGTCGACATGCGGGTGGCCGGGCGTGCCCACGATCACGAACCTGACCTTGTGCGACCCCGAGGTCGCCCAGGAACGGGCGAACACGAGCTGATAGCCCTTGTTCGTCGTGGAGTAGGTGCTCACGGTGCCGGCGTACTTGCTGTCGACATAGATCTGCACACTGCCCCTTGCCGGGCCTGTATAGGTCTCAAGTGCGAAGGCACGACCCGTGAACGAAACGGTCGCGGTGGCGCCCTTCGCGGACGACCATCGGCTCGTACCGCCGAAGTAGGAGCCGCTCGACCATGTCGACCACGGACCCGTGACGGAAAGCGTCGGGTTCGAGTAGGCGAGCGGCGTGAACGTCGCCCCGGTGGAGTCGAGCGAATGATTGCCGACGGCGTCGATGCCTTCGATCCGGAACGCATACGTGTCGGTGGGGATCAGGTTGCGATACGTGGCGTTGCCGGTCGTTCGCGCGGGCGACCCGAACCCGCCTCCGCCCTCGTTGGTGAGGACCTGGTAGCCGGCGATCCCGGATGTCGGGTCCGAGGCGACGCCCCACGCGATCCGGGTCGGGATGTAGAGGGCAAGCGTCGACGGCGCGACGATCGACTCGAATGGGACGCCCGGGGTGGATGGCAGGTCAGAGTCGACGTCGGCCCGGACGACGGTCGTCCGCCAGGTTCCATCGCCGGCCGCGGTCTCCCCGACGATCCACGCTGCACCGGCGGCCAGCGGATCGAAGGCCACGCCGGCGTAGTCGCCCCAGCGTTCGCCACTGTAGGGACTGTCGCTGGATCGGATGACGTGTTCGGTGTTGAAGACGTCTCCGACGAGCGACGCGAAGTGGGCGACGGGGTCACTCGAGGGCGACGAGGTCGTATACGTCACGAACGGGGTGCCGTTGCCCGACACGCCGATCCCGCCCATATACGAGTCGACGCCCGACGTCGCCAGGAGCGCACTCCCGCCTGCGGTCGGCGTACCGACGCCGGTGACGATGCGGGTGACGCGGACCTCGTCGACGTTGCCACCACCTGGATCGGCCGTCGCGGTGGCAACGAACCACAGGTTGTTGCCGCGCCAGACCGCGTCTGTGGGGCGCCCGTCGAGGGCCGAATCGATCGTGTCGCCGCCCGTCTGACGGGGCTGGACGATCGCAGAGTCGTCGGTGAATGGGGCGACTGCCGGCCCGGAGCTCGAGATATCGATGAACCCGGCGGTGCTGGCCGAGGTGGCCGGCCCCGAGAATCGCTCGTACATGACGTCGTCCGTGGTGACGCTCTCGGCGATCAGGTGGACATCGGTCGAAGAGCCGACGATCCGGGCCGGGCGGATGGAGAAGAGCGTCTCGTCGGGATCGGAGAGGGATCCGATCGAATCCCCCCGTGAGCAGGCTCGACCAGCTGAGCGCGAGGATCGAGGCACCGAGGAAGGTCGAGCCGTCGAACTCATTCGCCGTCATCACGAGCTTGTCGCTGGACGAAGCGAGGCCCGGGAAGTCCGGCTCGTCGTTCTGTCCGTAGCCCATGTAGAACATGTCCCACGCACCCTGCGGGTCCGAGGTCTCGGAGAAGCCGAAGAACAGACGGCTGTCGGATCCGTCCGGGATGTAGCCGAAGATCGATGCGACCCAGCGCCCATGCGCGGCGTCGTAGATGATCCGTGGATCGGAATCGAGGAACGGGGCGGGGATCCCGAAGAACGCCCAGGTGGCGGCTTTGGCCATCGGGACGCCCGTGCGGCTGAACACCTGGATCAGGCCATTGGTCGACTCGACGACTGCGGTAGGACCGGCCGCGACCCATTCGTCAGGCGGTTCGAGGTTCACGGCCAGGTCGGACATCGCGGTGCCGTCGAACGCCACCGTCGTGACCGGGTCGGTGACCGCGATCCTCGGAGCGACCGTGGGCGACCTGCGCGGCGGGTTTCCGGTCGAGCGCCGGCTGCCGGTCCCCGCCGGCTTAGCCCGTCGAGACGGGATCTTGTGACGATGGAGCGCGGCTTGCGCGCTCCGGCTCAGGGCGGACGCCTGGGCGAACGTACGCCGCGCCTCGCGAGCGATCGAGCCGCGCTCGTGCGACGATCCGTGAACCACCGCCCGCGCAGACGCGGTCCCGGGAATGGAGACAAGCGCGAGCACCACTGCCGCTAGGACTGCGGCCGCCCTGAATGGGCGACGACCGCGCGGCGAACGCGCGGGGGGATCCACGGCCATCCCTCGACCTCCCTGTCTTCAGTCGTCACGGCCCCTGTCCGGATCCCCGAAACCGATGCTTGGACGACATCGACCCGGCCGTTGAGGGGGATTGTGACGCCCCCGCATGGCGCGCGTAGCGTCGAACGGGAGGTCGTCCGCTGCGACCGATCGGTCGCCGGGGATGGTCGGCTTGGCCGCTCGCGCCGTGGCTGTCGTACGATGCACGACGAACCCACCCGGTCGAGCGCCCAGCATGCTTCGCCGCGGTCGTGGATCGGACTCCCGCCCGACTTCGAGGAACCCGTGCCGGTCATCAAGCCGTTCCGCGCCCTTCGTTACGAGCCCGACGAGGTCGGCGACCTCGCCCTCGTGACGAGCCCGCCATACGACGTGATCGGCAGCGAGCAGCGCCGCTCGCTGCTGGCCCGCCACCCCAAGAACATCGTCCGCCTCGACCTCCCAGGGGACGAGCTCGGCGACGAGCCCGACGACCGTTACCGCCGGGCGGCCAGGACGTTCGCGGCCTGGCGTTCCGACGGGACCTTCCACAAGGATCCGCGGCCGTCGCTCTACGTCTACGAGCAGACCTACACCGTCCCCGGTTCGGACGTGCGCCGGATCCAGCGCGGCTTCTTCGCCCGCCTGCGCCTCGAATCGGCGGAGACGGGCGGGGTGCTGCCCCACGAGAGCACCCTGGCCGCCCCGCGCGAGGATCGCTACAAGCTCCTCCGGGCGACGGGCGCCAACATGAGCCCGATCGTCGGCCTCCACGAGGACCCGGACGGCGCCGTCGCCGCCCTCCTGGCCGCCGTCGCCGGCGGCGCGAACGGGGGGCCCGTCGCCGACATCGTCGACGGCGACGAGACCCGTCATCGGATGTGGGTCCTGCCGGTCGTCCCGGCCGGGCCGGAAGTCGAGCGCGCTGGGAGCCCCGATGCGGCCCCCGAGGGCGCGGCCGGATCCGAGTCGGTCGCCACCGCCGCTCCGCCCCGAACGATCGTCGACGAGCTCGTCGCGGTCGCCTCGGCGGACCCGATCACGATCGCCGACGGGCACCATCGCTACGAGACGGCCCTCCGCTATCGGGACGAGCGACGGATGAGCCGCGCCTGCGAGGAGGACCCCGCTTTCGACTACGTCCTCGCCCTCCTGCTCGCCGCCTCCGGCGAGGAACTCACGGTCCTGCCGACCCATCGGATCGTCCACCGTCTCGGCGACGAGGGTGTCGCGGCGTTCCTCGAAGGGCTCGGGGAACTGTTCGACCGTCACCCGGTCCATTCGCGCGAGGCGCTCGAGGCCGACTTCGGCGCCGAGGCCCAGGCGCTCGACACGCGCGCCGGCGGCCGTGGGCGGTTCGGCCTGTGGACCCGGTCCGGCGGTGCGGTCCTCGAGGCCCGGCGGACCGCCTTCGATGGTTCGCTGCCGGACGGCGGGGAGGCACTCCGCCGGCTCGACGTGACCCTTCTCCAGGCGGCCCTCGCCCGCCTGGCCGGCATCGACGAGGCCGCGACGGCCGCCGGCCGCGTCACGTACACGAAGTCGGTCGGCGAGGCGCTCGACGCGGTCGATCTCGCCGGCGACGGGGCCGACCTCGCCGTCCTCCTCGAGGCGACGCCGGTCGAGGACATCGTCGCCGTCGCCCACGACGGCGACCTCATGCCCCAGAAGTCGACCTACTTCTATCCGAAGCCGCTCAGCGGCCTCGTCATCAACCCCCACGAATGGTGAGCAGAGCGTGACATCCCGATGCCTGACGTGACCAGCGGAACGATGCCCATCACCGGGCAGGCGCCCGGCGGACGCCCCATCCGCAAGGACGAGATCGAGATCGTCGAGCGAGGGGTCTACGTCGAGAGCTGGCTGCCCGAGCGCCGTTCGCGGCGTCGGCCCCTCGTCTTCGTCCACGGCGAGCTGGCCGGCTCGTGGGTCTGGGACCGCTACCTCGGCTACTTCGCTTCCCGCGGCTGGGAGGGTCACGCCCTCAACCTCGCCAATCACTACTGGTCGCACACGGCCGATCCGGCCGACCTGACGATCGAGTCGTACACGGCCGACGTCGTCTCCGTCCTCGACCGGATCGGCGAAGGCGCCGTCCTCGTCGGCCACGGGCTCGGTGGACTGCTCGCCCTCCGTGCCGCAGAGCAGCGCCCGCTCGGCGGCCTCGTCCTCATCAGTCCCGAGCTCCCCGGCGAGCTCCGGATGCCCGCCCGACCGTACGAGCTCCGCGAGGTCGGCGATGCCTACGGCAAGGATCGCATCGGCTGGGAGACGTTGTCGGAGCGGATCCAGCGCGATAACAACGACCTGACGCTCGACGACGTCCGGCGGATCCAGCATATGCTCGGCCAGAAGCCACACGAATCGGGCGCGTCGCGTCGGCAGGTCCTCCTCGGGATCGCCGTCCGCCGCGAGGCACTGGCCGACACGCCGACCCTCGTGATCGGCGGCGGGCTCGACCGTCTCGTGCCCGAGCCGGGCTCGGAGCGGCTCGCCGACTGGCTCGGCGCCGGCTACGAGCCGTTCGGCGCTCACTCCCACTTCGGCCTCGTCGCCGGCGAGCACAGCTTCGTCCAGGTGGCAGACGCGGTCCGGGCCTTCCTCGAGACGAATCGCCTCTAGGAGTCGAGCCCCACGATGCCGGTCGATGGCACGATCGGCGAGGCGGCTGGTATCATGCCGGCCGGTCCGGCACCTCGCGCCGAGCCACCGGGCCGCATTCGTCTAGAGGCCTAGGACACCGCCCTCTCAAGGCGGAGACCACCGGTTCGAATCCGGTATGCGGTACCACCACACCACGGCGCGTCCGGCGTCAGTCGTCGGGCAGCGAGCGGCGCTCGCCGACGGCCACGGCGGTGCCCGGGAACGCCAGCGTCCCGGCGGCCACCCACCATGCGAACACGTCGTATGTGAGACGTCCTCCCGCGACGGAGGGATCGAGGTCGGTCAGGCGCCGGGCCTCGTCGCGATCGCACGAGAAGATGGAGAGCCCTCGAAGCGACGGGTCCGACTGCTCACCGAGGGGGCCGTTGGCGACCAGCACGCCGTCATCGTGGAGCTTCGCCCGGTAGGCAAGGTGCCGTGCCTGAAGAGCGTCGAGCTCGCCCTCCGGCATCTCGGGGGCGTCGGCGCGACGGCGCAGGAGCACCAGCGTGTACACGTCGAACGCGTCGGGGATGTTCGGATCTCGCGGCATCGCCCAACGATAGCCGGTCGGCCGGGACCTCCTCGGGCGGACTACCGCGTCCCGGTCGCTGCCGACCTCCGGGCCGGCCCTCGCCTCACGACCGAGCTACTCGTCGTCAGCACGGCGGCGCAGGACCAGCGTCGCGCCCACGACGACCGACAGCAGGACGATGAACGCGAGCGGAAGGCTCCACGGCCGCGTCGGGTCGGGCGAGACACCGATCGGCTGGGTGCCCGTGTCGGGGACGGGCGGGTCGACGTGGATCGTGAGGGTGGCCTCGGCGCACAGCGTCTCATCGTTCGGGCTGCAGACGCGGTAGAGGACAGCGTCCGTGCCGGTGAACCCGGCGTCCGGCGTATAGATGATCGAGCCGATCGTCGCGGTCCCGTGGGCAGGTCCCGAGATGATCTTGAGACCGGTCGCGTCCCCGATGTCGTTCGCCAGGACGTCGACCTCGATCGTCGTGCCCTCGGTCGTCGCCGTCGTGTCGGCGACCGCGACCGGATAGATCGCCACGTTCACCGTGCCGTCGGCGCAGGCCGGAACGGACGCGTCGTCGCAGGCCTCGATCGTGAACGTGTCGCGGCCGGTGTAGGCGCCGGTCGGCATGTAGCTGAAGGAGCCGTCATCGGCGACGGTCGCCGTCCCGTGGGCCGGGCCGCTCGCGATGGTCAGCGTCAGGGTCTGGCCCGCGTCCGGATCGAAGACGGCCACCGAGCCGCTGACCGTCGCCGTGGCGTTCGTCGTGACATCGGCGTCGCCGATGGTCGGCCTGGTGTTGCCGACGAGCATCGAACCGGGCACGTACGTGATCGTGTAGCCGGCGAGACCCGTCCCGACGGCGGCCGAGATGGCGATCGGGTACGTGCCCGGGGGCGCCCCGGCCGCGGCGCCGGCACTCGTCAGCGTCGCGGAATCCACCGTGTCCGCGTTGAGCAAGCCCACCGTCGTGAACTCGGAGCCGGTGAAGACGAAGGTGGTGCCTGAAGGCTTCGGCTGGTCGGTGGCGGTGACGGTGAGCGGGGCGGGGGTGACCGTCAGGGCGCCAGCGACGTAGGCGATGGTGTAGTTGGACAAGCCCGTCCCGACCGCAGCGGACGGGGTGATCGGATAGGGGCTGCCGGCCACCGTCGCGGTGGCGGGAGCCCCGGCGCTGGCCAGGCCGACGCTCGTGACCGTGTCGGTCCCGAGGAGGCCGCTGACGCTGAACTCGGTCCCGGCGAAGGTGACCGCCTGGCCGTACGTCTTGGTCCGGTCGGTGGCGGTGACGGTGAGCGGAGCCGGCAGGATGTCGGTCGCCACGGTGCCGGCGGCGGCGGCGTAGTTGCCGGCCGGATCGGAGAACGTCCACGGATCGTTCGAGACCCCGACCGCGGTGTGGGTCGTGGCCGAGAGATCGAGGTCGGCCGAGAGGTCCTCCCCGAACACGCCGGTCGCGCTGCCGGTCGCGACATGGGGCAGGCTGTCGTAGGTGACCGAGTAGCCGGTCACGACGATGATCGCCGTCGCCGGGGTGACCGTGAGGGCACCGGCGACGTAGGCGATGGTGTAGTTGGCGAGACCGGCCCCGACGGCGGCCGATGGGGTGATGGCATACGGGCTGCCGGCGACGGTGGCGGTGGCTGCCGCCCCGGCGCTGGCCAGGCTGACGCTCGTGACCGTGTCGGTCCCGAGGAGGCCGCTGACGCTGAACTCGGTCCCGGCGAAGATGACCGCCTGGCCGTACGTCTTGGTCCGGTCGGTGGCGGTGACGGTGAGCGGGGCGGGGGTGACCGTGAGGGCGCCAGCGACGTAGGCGATGGTGTAGTTGGACAAGCCCGTCCCGACCGCAGCGGACGGGGTGATCGGATAGGGGCTGCCGGCCACCGTCGCGGTGGCGGGAGCCCCGGCGCTGGCCAGGCCGACGCTCGTGACCGTGTCGGTCCCGAGGAGGCCGCTGACGCTGAACTCGGTCCCGGCGAAGGTCACCGCCTGGCCGTACGTCTTGGTCCGGTCGGTGGCGGTGACGGTGAGCGGAGCCGGCAGGATGTCGGTCGCCACGGTGCCGGCGGCGGCGGCGTAGTTGCCGGCCGGATCGGAGAACGTCCACGGATCGTTCGAGACCCCGACCGCGGTGTGGGTCGTGGCCGAGAGATCGAGGTCGGCCGAGAGGTCCTCCCCGAACACGCCGGTCGCGCTGCCGGTCGCGACATGGGGCAGGCTGTCGTAGGTGACCGAGTAGCCGGTCACGACGATGATCGCCGTCGCCGGGGTGACCGTGAGGGCACCGGCGACGTAGGCGATGGTGTAGTTGGCGAGACCGGCCCCGACGGCGGCCGATGGGGTGATCGGCATACGGGCTGCCGGCGACGGTGGCGGTGGCTGCCGCCCCGGCGCTGGCCAGGCTGACGCTCGTGACCGTGTCGGTCCCGAGGAGGCCGCTGACGCTGAACTCGGTCCCGGCGAAGATGACCGCCTGGCCGTACGTCTTGGTCCGGTCGGTGGCGGTGACGGTGAGCGGGGCGGGGAGGATGTCGAATGCGGCGCTCGTCGCGCCGATGAGTCCGCCGCTCGACGCGCCGAGGGTGTACGTACCGATCTGGTCGACGCTCAACCCATTGAACGTGGCGACGCCGTTGATGGCGGCCACGGTGAGCGTCCCACCCAGGGTCGGGCCGGCCGGCGCCAGGACGAGTGTGACGGAGGCGCTGCTCTCGGTCACGACGAGTCCGCCGGCGTCGAGGATCTGGACGGTCACGGCAGGGCTGATCGTCGACCGATACAGCGTGTCGGACGGCTGCTGCTGGAAGGCGAGGTGGGTCGCCCGGTTCCAGGTGACGGTCTTGTCGACCGATGTCGAAGCCGTGTTGGCGTTGCCCGCGATATCGGTGGCGACACCCGCCGCGATGTTGGCGATGACCGTGCCGGAGATGGTCATCCCGGTCACCGCGACGTTGAACGTCGTCGGTCCGCCGCTGACGGTGCCCGTCTTGACCCCGCCCGACGTGCCGGTGATCGTGACGCCTCCGGTCGAGAACCCGCTCACGGTCTCGCTGAACACCGCCGTGAAGTTGATCGGGCTCGCGTTCGTCGGGTCGACCTGGCCGACCGCCTGGTTGATGGTCACGGTCGGCGCGGTGCGGTCGATGGTGACCGCCGGGCCGTCGGTCACGGCGTTCGGGTTGCCGACGACGTCGGTGACCGCGCTGACCCGGAGCCGCAGGATCACCGTGCCCTGACCGCAGCCGTTCACCCTCACCGTGTACACCGCGCCCGAGCCGACCGGGGCGACGAATGCGCACCCGGTCGCGGTCCCGACGTTCGAGAAGTCGTTGGCGGCGAGGCCGGTCACCGACTCGCTGAACGTGACGTCGAAGATGAGGAACGCCGCGTTCGTGATGAGGTCGGAGTTCGAGACGCCGGTGTCGGAGCCGGCCTGGAGGGCGATGGTCGCGACGGGTGGCGTGACGTCGCGGGTGACGGTGTTATCGGTCGAGGTGGACGGGTCGTTGGGATTGCCGGCCGCGTCGGCGACGACGCCGGCCCCGATCGTGGCGATGACCGTCCCCGAGCCGGTCATCCCGCTCACCGTGACGGTGTACGTCGTCGGTCCGCCGGTGACCGTGGCGGTGGTGGCGCCGGCCGTCCCGGACAGGGTCACGTCGCCACCGACGAAGCCGATGACCGTCTCGCTGAAGACGACCGTGAACTTGATGGTCGCGCCGTTGGTCGGGTCGACCTGGGCGGCGGCCTGGTCGATGGTGACCGTGGGCGGGGTCGCGTCCCAGGTGACCGTGTTGTCGGTCGAGGTCGAAGCGGTGTTCAGGTTGCCGAGGCCGTCGGTCGCCACGCCGGCGGCGATCGTCGCGATCACCGTGCCCGGTGTGGTCATCCCGCTGACCGCCACGGTGTACGTGGTGGGACCGCCGCTGACGGTGCCCGTCTTCACCCCGCCCGACGTCCCCCCGATCGTGACATCGCCGGTGGCGAAGCCGATGGTGGGTTCGTTGAAGACGACCGTGTAGAGGATCGGGCTCGTGTTCGTTGGATCGACCTGGCCGACCGCCTGGTTGATCGTCACGGTCGGCCCGGCCACGTCCCAGGTGACGGTGTTGTCGGTCGAGGTCGAGGCGGTGTTGGCATTGCCGACGAGGTCGGTCGCCTTATTGGCGGCGATCGTCGCGACGACCGTCCCCGACGTGGTCATGCCGGTGACGCTGACCGTGAACGTCGTGGGTCCGCCGCTGACGGTGCCGGTCTTCGCCCCGCCCGAGGTGCCGCCGACGGTCACGTCGCCGGTGATGAAGCCGGTCACCGGCTCGCTGAACACGACGGTGAAGAGGATGGGGGTGCTGTTCGTCGGGTCGGCCTGGCCGACCGCCTGGTCGATCGTGACCGTCGGTGGCGTGACGTCGCGGGTGACGGTGTTGTCGGTCGAGGTGGACGGGTCGTTGGGATTGCCGGCCGCGTCGGCGACGACGCCGGCCCCGATCGTGGCGATGACCGTGCCCGAGCCGGTCATCCCGCTCACCGTGACGGTGTACGTCGTCGGTCCGCCGGTGACCGTGGCGGTGGTGGCGCCGGCCGTCCCGGACAGGGTCACGTCGCCACCGACGAAGCCGATGACGGTCTCGCTGAAGACGACCGTGAACTTGATGGTCGCGCCGTTGGTCGGGTCGACCTGGGTGGCGGCCTGGTCGATGGTGACGGTCGGGACGACGTTGTCGAGCGCGTTCGCCCGGGTGAACAGCGCACTCTGTCCGGAGGCGCAGGCGTCGCCGTTGTAGGCGTACAGGTACAGGTTGTAGGTGCCGGCCGCCGCGGGTGCGGTGATGGTCATCGTCTCGCTGAAGGTGCCTGGGCCGGCGTGGTTCGGGTGATCGACACAGGTCATGGCCGCCGCCGCGGGTGCGACCGTCCCGAAGGCCCAGCGCGAGGAGTTCCATGCGGCGGCGGCTCCGGCACCGGTCGTCTTAACGGTCATCACGAGCGTGATCGACGCCCCGGGCGCGACGCTGATGCTGCCGACCGATCCATTGAGGGTCGAGGTCGCGCTGACCGTCGCCGCAGCGATGACGTACGGGCCGACGAACGGACCGCCGCTCCCGAACGGCGCTGCTCCGACGGGCGTGATCGGCGCGATCCCCCGATCGGCGACGGCACGGCGGAGGTCGAGACGGCCGTTGCCGGTCTCCGCTCGTGTGTCCACCGCGGCGGCGGAGCGCGCCAGGCGGCCGACTATGACGCCGTTGGAGGCTCCCGGGTCGATCGCCCGCAGCACGGCGGCCGCTGCCGCGACTTCGGCCGACGACGCGGACGTGCCGGTGATCGTGGTCGTGCCCCCGCCCGCCCGCAGCGTCCGGATATCGGTGCCCGGAGCGCCGAGGAAGGTGTCGGCGCCGTAGTTCGACGAGCCGTCGAGGCGATCGGACCGGTCCGTGTCGGAGACGCCGATGACGCCGTGATCGCCGGCGGGATAGGTCGGGATGCCGGATCCGTCGTTGCCGGTCGCGGCGACGACGACCACGTCGTGGTCCCAGGCGTAGTCGATCGCAGCCTGCAGCGCCGTGCTGTAGCCCGGGTTGCTGAACGACAGGTTGATGACGTCGGCGCCGTGGTCGACGGCCCAGACGATGCCCTCGATGATGTCGCTGTCCTGGCCGAGCCCGTCGGCGTCGAGGACGGTGACGGGCATGACCTTGACCCCGGCGTAACCGATGCCGGCGATCCCGCGATGGTTGTTCGTCGCCGCGGCGATGATGCCGGCCATCTCGGTGCCGTGGCCGTTCGGGTCGCGGGTCGGATCCGAGCCCGGGAGCACGCCGGTGCCGGCGACGAGCTGGCCGGCCAGGTCCGGCTGGCTGGCATCGACGCCGGTATCGAGCACGGCGACGATCGCCGAGCCCGACGGGTGCACGGTCCCATAGACCCTGTCCCAGCCGATGATCGGCAAGGACCACTGCGAGCGGTAGCCGGGGTCGCTCGGCCGGGCCCCGCTCGCCCGCTCGCGGTCCGGTTCGATGCGGCTGACCTCGTCGTGCGCCCGCAGTCCGTCGAGGACCGACGACCCGACGGCGACCCGGACGACGGCCATGCGCAGCGGCGCGATCGAGTCGACGACGTCCGCGCCGACCCCTGACAGGATGCTTGCCCGCGTGGAGGCATCGGTTCCCGCGGCGAAGGTCACGACGTAGTCGCTCGCATCGGCCGCTGCGCTCGGTGCCGGCGACGGCGCTGCTGTCTCCGCGGCGGGCGACGCTGTCTCCGCGGGAGGCGGTGTCGCCTCCGCGGGAGGTGCGACCGAGGGCGTCGCGGAGGGAGTCGCCGTGGGCTGCACGGATGGCTCGACCGAGGGTGCCTGACTCGGCTCGGCCGCGGGGTCGGAGTCGGCGCGCTCGTCGGAGCGGGCGCCGGAGCGTCGGTCGGTGTCGGGGCGGGTGCGGCCGGCGCAGGCGTCGGGGTGACGTCGACCGCACCGTCGGCCGCCGGTGGCGGGCTCGACGACGCCTCCGGCGTCGGCTGAAGAGCCGTGGGATCGCCGCTCGGCTCCTTCGCGACCACGGAAAGCGGGGCGAGCATCGATCCGACGACGATGAACGCCTGTGCCGCAGCGAGGAGCCGATAGCGCGCGCGCCGCTTACGGCTGGTCAAGAAGTCGCCCCCTATATCGGCGCATCTCGCGCCACAGTCGTCGACCGCGGACGACGTGGCCCGCGGTCTCGACGACACCGTACCCCACAGCACGGACCACTCGGACTAGTTCAAACGTACTAGTCGGAGTCGGGAACCGGGGTGCTCGGCGGGGTGGCTCGAGCGTCCATACGTCGCTTGGAGGTCCTTGGTAAGCTCGCCCGGTCCGCATGACGGTCCGGGCCGCTCCCGGCGTGCGGTCCCACCCGAACACCCCGACGCCCCCGGACCGCGCCCCGGGGGCGTCCCTCTTGGCGCTCGATCCGACCGAGGAGGCAGTCGCGGCGATGGGTCCTGAACGACGGCTGGCGATCCTCGCCGAGGGCCAGTTCGGCCCGCATCACGGCAAGACCGCCATGGGGGTCATCCGCTACGGTCCCGACCCGGTCGTCGCCGTCATCGACTCGACCAACGCCGGCCGGAGCGTCCGGGAGTGGCTCGGCGACGCCCCTCGCTTCGACATCCCGGTCGTCGCCTCGCTCGACGCGGCGATCGCCGTCGGCGAGGACGCCGGCACGCCGGTGACGGCCCTCCTCATCGGGATCGCGCCGACCGGCGGCCGCCTCCCGGACGACTGGCGAAGCGCCATCCTTGCCGCCATCCGGGCCGGCCTCGACGTCCTCTCCGGCCTCCATACGTTCATCGGCGACGATCCCGAGTTCGCCGCCGCCGCGGCCGCCGGTGGCGTCGAGATCGTCGACTACCGCCGCCCGCCGGAGGGCCTCGGCACGGCTGTCGGGCGGCCCCACGCTCCCGGCAAGAAGGTGATCCTCACCGTCGGCACCGACTGCGCCATCGGCAAGATGAGCGTCGCCCTGGAGCTGACGAAGGCCGCCGCCGCCGACGGCCTCCGCTCCGTCTTCGTGCCGACCGGCCAGACCGGGATGATGATCGCCGGCTGGGGCGTCGCGGTCGATCGCGTCATCAGCGATTTCAGCAACGGCGTCTGCGAAGCCCTCGTCGAGCAGGGCGAGGAGCGCGGCGACTGGCTCCTCGTCGAGGGCCAGGGCTCGCTCGACCACCCGGCCTACAGCGCCGTCACCCTCGGGCTCATCCACGGCTGCACGCCGCAGGCGATGGTGATGGTCCACAAGCCGGGTCTCGCCGAGCACGACTGGGAGCACGTCGAGGGCGGCCACTTCCCGATCGCCACCCTGCCCGGGTACATCCGCCTCCACGAGCAGGTGGCGGCACTCGTGGCCCCGTCGCGGGTCGTCGGCGTCGCCCTCAACACGTCGCTCATCGCGGACGACGCCGAGGCTCGCCGGGTCATCGCCGACACGGCCGCCTCGACCGGACTGCCGGCCGACGATCCGGTCCGTTTCGGCCCGGGGCCGCTGTGGGCGGCGATCCGCCCAGCCGTCGAGGCCCTCGCCCAGTGATTCGTCTGGCCTGCCGCGCGTGAACCTCGACGTCGCGGCCGGCCCGCTCACCCTCGGAGCGCGCTCGGTCGGCATCCCGTACCGGGACCCGTTCCGGATCGCCCGCGGT
Organism: uncultured Chloroflexia bacterium; assembly: GCA_963745405.1. Taxonomy (GTDB): domain Bacteria; phylum Chloroflexota; class Limnocylindria; order Limnocylindrales; family CSP1-4; genus C-114. The sequence goes on from CAVUWY010000002.1 coordinate 2,395,728, forward strand.
CGCGGCGCCGACGGGATCACGACCGTGCTCGTCGAGCTCCGCCATCGCGACTGGCCGGACCTCGTCGGCTACGGCGAGGGCTATCCCGACGCCTACTACGGCGAGACGGTCGGGACCGTGGCCGCCGTCCTGCCGCTCCTCCTCGAGTCCATCGATCCGTCGCTCCTCGATGCCGATCCGGCGCGGGCAGAGGCGGCTCTGGAGGCCGTCGCCGCCGGCTTCGACGAGGCCATCGAGCACCATGGCGCCGCCAAGTGCGCCCTCGACGTCGCCCTCCACGATCTCGTCGGCAAGCGCCTCGGCCTGCCGGTCCATCGGCTGCTCGGCCTGTCGGCCGACATCCCGCCGACCGACTTCACGATCGGCATCGACGAGCCGGCGATCGTCGCCGCCCGGGCCGAGCGGGCCCGCGACTTCCCGGCCCTCAAGATCAAGGTCGGCGGGGCCCACGACCTCGCGACGCTCGAGGCGGTCCGGGCGGTCTTCGACGGCCCGATCCGGGTCGACGCCAACACGGGCTGGCAGCCGGACGACGGCGCTCGCCTCATCCCCGACCTCGTCCGCCTCGGGGTCGAGCTCATCGAGCAGCCGTTCCCCCGCCATCGACTCGACCAGCTTGCCTGGCTGCAGGAGCGCAGCGAGCTGCCGATCGTCGCCGACGAGAGCGCGGTCACGATCGACGACCTCGATGCGCTCGTCGGCGTCGTCGCCGGCGTCAACGTGAAGCTCGCCAAGTGCGGCGGCGTCGGACCGGCCAAGAGGATGCTCAGCCGCGCCCGCGACCTCGGCTTCCGCCGCTTCGAGGGCTGCATGGAGGAGACCCGGGTCGTCATCGCGGCATCCGCGGCGGTCGCCTCGCTCGCCGACTGGGTGGACCTCGACGGCTGCCTGCTGATCGCCGCCGACCCGTTCGAGGGGCTCGACCTTGACGCGGAGCATCGCTGGCGACTGACCGACGCGCCCGGCCTGGGGGTTCGCCCGGTCGCCTGAGGCCCGACTGAGGGTCGACGGTGGGCGCTGTCCACGCCCCGCCGGGCGAACGCCCGTTCGTGTGGACGAACTTGTGGACGAGAAGGTGGACAAACCGCCTTCCGGGTCCCAGCCGGGCGGCCTATGATGACGGTCCCACCCCGCCGAGGCGCCCCAGCAGCCCGGCCCGATGGGGTTTGAGGACCCGCTCCGACCGCCCGTCCCGCGGTCGCGCGCGCCCTGCGAGAGACCGAGCGCGAGGAAGGAGGCACCCCATCGATGGATTCCAGCAGGCCTGCTGAGGTCGCTCCGCCGCCCGAGGCCGCTGCATTCGTCCGCTTCTGCTATCGCCGGCGACACGCCGGCTGGCCGGAGCTCTACGACGAGATGTGTGCGGTCGCGAGTCGGCGGCTGTACAACGGGTGGGGGTTCACGGAGCTGGCCGAACACGGGATCGGCTTCAGCCTCTTCGAGACGCCCAGCCTGGCGATACTCGCCCAGCAGGTCGTCCGCGAGGAGGCAGAACGACGGCGCCAGGTCGTCATCGACGCAGTCGCACCGGAGGCCCCCACGACCGCGGTGGTGGATCCGGCGGCGATCGCGGTCGTCGACGAGCCCACCGTCGTGGCCATCGAGGCCACCACGGTCGAGCCCGATCCTGTGGACGTCACTCCGCCGCCCATCCTCCGACTGGCAGGCGCGTCAGCCGGCTGAGGCAGCCGGTCCGGGAGCCGGCGAATCGAGCATTCATCCCCGTCCCATCTCCGGGACGGACGACGAACCCCCACCGGATGTCGGCGGGGGTTCTCGATTCTCCGGCACTTGATCCGGCGTCGTCGGCCGCGAGCGCCCGGCTCAGCTCGGGCAGGTCGACGGGTCCGAGGGCTGGACGAGGTAGACGTGGCGGTCGTAGGCCGCCGTCGGCCCTCCGCCGCCGATCCGGACCGTGCCGACCTGGCTCACGTCGAACAGCTCGGACGTCGGGATCACGTCGTCCTCGTTGAGCCGGACCATGTAGACCGGTCGGGTGCAGATGAGCGAGGCGATCCGGTTCTCGCGGGTGCCCCAGCCCTCGTAGACGATGTTCGAGTCGTCCACGACCAGGACATCGGGCCGCTCGCCCTCGACGTTCTGGGCGTACCACAGCGGGCTCGAGGCGTCCCATTCGGTGAGGACGGCCGCGTTCGGCGGCAGGATCGCAAAGAGGGCCGCCACGTAGTCGTCGCCCGAGTGGTCGTCGCTCCGGTCGGACGCAGTGAAGTTCATAGAGCCGAGGACGACCGCGAAGACGAGGGTGACCACCGCGACGCTTACGCCCGTCGCCGTGCGCACCGTGGCGGCCGTCCGGTCGTCGCCGCGTCGCAGCCGGCCGATCGCGGCCGCGAGGAGCTCGGCCAGCCAGCCGAGGGCGACGGCCATGCCGATCCCGAGGATGAACCACGGAACGAGGAGGTAGTGCTCGAGTTCGAGGTAGTTGGCCCAGACGTAGAGGCCGAAGCCGAGGAGTGTCGCGAGGAGGAGGCCGTACGCTGGCCGTCGCCACAGGAGGACCGCGATGCCGATCCCGCCGAGCAGCACCGGGATCACCGTGCCGCGGGCGATGAGCAGGTCGCGCAGGTTCCCGAGCGAGGCGATGAAGTCGCCCGGGCCCTGGGCCGAGAAGAAGTCGAATTGGCCCCGGAACTGCTCGCCGGTCACGAGGAAGACGAAGCCGTCCCAGGTCGTCGGGTGGTTGTACGGCAGGGCCGGGTTCGCGGCCGCGGCGATCGGGATGTAGGCGTAGACGGCAAGCCCGAGGAGGCCGGCCAGGGCGGCCGGGACCAGCATGAGTGGCCGGGCGATGAGTGCCCGACGGCCGGCCCACAGGACGTACAGGACGACGAACGGGGCGATGAAGATCGTCAGGAGGTGGTTGCCGAGGGCGAGCCCGATGAGGAGCCCGCCGATGGCGAGGTTGACCGGCGTCGGGTCGTCTGCCCAGACGAGCGCGCGGTGGAGGATGAGGGCGGCGAGGAGGAGGTGGAGCGGGTTGACCTCGGCGACGGTCGCTGCCGCCCAGACCGTCCCGACGACCCCGGTCGCCAGGGCCGCCGCGATGGCGATGAGCGGGTGGACCTTGAGGCGGATGGCGATCGCGACGAGGGTGGCGAGAGCGGCCGAGACGAAGACGGCCGACAGGAGATTCGCCCGGAAGGCGACCGAGCCGATGGGTGCCAGCTCGGCGATCGCGGCGATGAGGATGTAGGTCGGGTAGCCGGTCGGGTGGGCGATGCCGAGGATGTGGGGGACCGTCTGCATCTCGCCCCAGTCGCCGAAGGCGATGCCGGGCAGGAGCGTCCGGACGTAGACGGCGAGGGCGATGATCGCGGCGATCGCCGGCGCGAACCGGGCGAAGGTCGCGAGGCGGGTCGCCCGGCTATCGACGGGCTGGGCGGCGACCCCCGGATCCGCGCTCAGGCGCGGATCGCGCGACGGGCCATCTCGCCCTCGATCTGTCGCTCGGCCTCGACGTACGTGTCGATCTGCTCGCGGAGCTGGTTCGCCTCAGGCGTGTAGAGGTGGACCTGCTGCTGGAGGATGTAGCTGAGGCGCCGGCTCGTCATCCGAACGTGATCGAGGTTCTTCATCAGGACGAGCGGGTCCATCGCCGCGAGATCGGACGGCGCGTACATCTCCTTCATGGCTCCCCGATCGTACCCGATGCCGCGGGTCGGGGGTTACAAGGCTCGCAACCCGCGCGGCGGCCAGTCCCAGGAGATCGGCGTGGCGGCGGACGACATCGCTCGGCGACGTCCCGCCTCGGTGGCGCCGAGCACGAGGATCCGGTCCGTCTTGGTCGCCCGGCCGGCCTCGTCGCCCCACAGCTTCGTCATCTTGCGATGGGAGGCGACCGGGTCGACGACGATCCCGGCCAGCGTGTAGCCCTCCGGCGCTCCCGCCGCTGCCCAGACCCGCTCGGCGAGGCCGTAGCCGTTGCGGATCGCCCGCCCCCGATCGAGCTCGACGTCCCCGATCACGAGAGCGACGATCGCGTCGTCGGTCAGGGCGCCGCGGAGGTCGGCGAGGACCTCGCGGATGAAGGCCAGGTACGGCTCGCTGTGGTGGGCGTCGTCGAGGGCGGCGTCGATGGCCGCCGCGTCCTCGCCGAGGAACCACGCCCGCAGCCAGTTGTAGTAGCCGTACTTCACGACCCGCAGGTACGGCGGCGACGTGACGACGAGTCGAGCGCGATCGGGCAGGCCGGCCGCGCGCAGGGCGACTCGGGCCCGCGCCCCGGCATCGCGAGCATCGCCGAGGAGGGCGATCCCCGGCGAGGTCGGCGGCGGCTGGCGGTAGAGTCGATCGAGCTTCGCCTCGAGGCAGGCGAACACGTCCCGTTCCGGGGAGGCGAAGCCGATCCGAGCAGCGAACTCGCGGACGTAGCGCGGGGCCATGCTGAACGTGTTCGGCATGAGCTCCGACAGGTAGGTCTGGCTCTTGCCGTGGAGGATGCCGGTTATCGCGGCGGCGAGGAACCGGTCGACCCGGTCGTCGAGCCGGAGCGTCGTCCGGACGTAGAGGAGCTGGGCCATCGTCCGCCGATGGAAGGCGAGGGCCACCTCGGTCGGGACGGTCTCGACCCCGTCACCCGCGCCGGCGCCCGAGCCCGCCCTTGGCACCAGCGCGATGGGGGAGACCTCATCGACGACGGCATCGGCGAGCTCGATCCACCCGGTCGAGCTCCCGGCCCAGCCGAGCCGGAGGGCGGTGACCCGCGTCCGGGCCTGGGCAGGAGTGGCCGGGTTCACCTTGGCCGCGGTCAGCACATGGGCGAACGGATTGAGATCGTTGCCCACCCCGATCCGCCCCTCGGCAACCGCCTGGAGCGGGACCGTGCCGCGGCCGCTGAACGGGTCGAACACGACGTCGCCCGGCCGCGACCAGCGGGCGATGAAGGCGTGGCTCAGCGCCGCCGGGAAGCTCGCCAGGTACGAGCACATCGGGTGGAGGCTGTGGCCCCACAGCCGCTGCTGGTCCTTCCACTCCGGGGCGATCGCCAGCTCGGGCAGGCCGAGGGGCAGCTCGAGGGCGAGCTGGCCCGATGTGTCGATGGCCCGAGTCCGCGCCACGCTCCGGCGATCCTCCCGATCGATCCACCGGCTTCGCACCGGTCCCGACCGGTTCCCGGCCGGCAGGGTGGCGGAGCATAGCACGGCCCGAATCCGCGCTCGAGCGCCTCGTCCCGGTCCCGGCATGATGCCCGGCCCACCCGGCAAGGCCGCCTATTCGTGTCACCTACCCGCAGCACGGGTATCCGCGATCAACACGGCGCGGCGACGGCGCGGCGACGGCGCGGCGACGGCGAAGGGCCGAAACGGCGGGGGCGTGGGCTGGTTCCGGCCGGACCGTCGGCGTACCCTAGTCGTGGAGTTCGAGGCTGTCGTGCGGAACCGTTCGACGGCCGGGCGTCCGGTGGCGGCCGTCGTGCTGCCGTCGGGTCCCGGTCTCGAGTCGGGCCCGTCCCCACCGTCCGGTCCGCTTCACCGGCGAAGAGGCCACCCGAGCTCCACGCGGAGCCGCCGCATCGTCTTTCGACCGCGGTGGCTCCGCACCCGTACCCTGGAGGACCCCGATGTTCCGTGACAGCCATGCGTTTTCCGGTTTCTCGACCGACGACATCGAGGCCGCCAGGGAGTTCTACGGCGGCACGCTCGGTCTCGAGACGAGCGAGGGGATGGGCATCCTGCGCCTGCATCTCGCCAACGGTGGGGCGGCGATCGTCTACCCGAAGGACGGCCACGAGCCGGCGACCTTCACGGTCCTGAACTTCCCGGTCGCGGACATCGAGGCGGCCGTCGATGCGCTCACCGCGGCCGGCGTAACCTTGGAGCGCTACGAGGGGATCGCCCAGGACGAGCGGGGGATCGCCACCGAATACCCGCCGCGGATCGCCTGGTTCAAGGACCCGGCGGGCAACATCCTGTCGGTGATCGAAGCCGCCTGAGGGCCGACCGGCGCCGCCGTCGCGATCGGCCCGAGGGGCGCGAGAACGCTAGGCCGCGACCGCGACCGGGTGGTCGGCGAAGACATCGAGCGTCGCGTCGCGCCCGCGGACCTCGACGGTCCGCCGCTCGAGGCCGGTCGTATCGAGGGCGGCCTGGGTGCTCGCCTCGACCGAGATGAGGAGCTCGCCCGCCTTGGCGAGCGAGGCGAGGCGGGCCGTGGTGTTGACCGGGTCACCAAGAGCGGTGAAATCCGAGATCCTCTCGCTCGAGCCGACCGTCCCGACGTAGGCGATACCGGAGTGGATGCCGGCGCCGACCGGGATCGGGCCGCTCGACGATGCATCGTCTCGACCCGCGGCGGCCAACAGGGCCCGCCCGGCGGCTATCGCCCTGGCGGCGTGGTCATGGCCCGAGAAGCCCGGGATGAACAGGCCGATGGCCTCGTCCCCGACGAACTTGTCGACGACCCCGTCGTTCGACGTGATCGCGTCGGCCGCCAGCCGGTAGAACATCGAGAGCAGGGCGGAGAATTCCGCCGGTCGCAGCTTCTCGCCGAGGCCGGTCGAGCCGCGGATGTCGGCGAACAGCAGCGACAGCTCGACCTCTGCGCCGCGGAGCCCCTGCTCGCTCAGGTGCTTCATGCAGCTCTTGCAGAGCTGGGCATTCCGCTCCCAGGGCCCGAACCACGGCCGGAGGACGAATCCGCCCATACCCTCGAACGGAGCGTGGCACAGCTTGCAGCGCGGCGCGTGCGGCAGATGCCGGAAGGTACGCCGAAGCCGGAGCATGTCCTCGTGCTCTCCGGTCAGGAGCGCTTTCCACTCCTCGTCGGGACTCGCGTAGCCCATCGGCGAGAGTGTAGACGCGGCGCGAGCGACTGACCGTCGAGCGACTGGAACGTCAGGGCTCGACGCCGAGGCGGTCCTCGCAGGCGGTGACCTTGTCGACCGTCGTCGCGTTCCCGAAGCAGGCCAGGAGGTCGTTGTACTGCTTCGTCAGGACAGCGAACTGGCTCATGCACGTCCCGAACGCGGGTCCGGTCATCGCCCCGCAGGCCTTGTCTTTGGCGTTCATGGCGGCACTGAGGGCGCCGAGCGCTCGCTGCTGGGCGGCCAGGGCGGAGGATCCGGCCGCTCCGGGATCGGAGGTCGGCGAGTGCGAGCCGGAGGCGACGAGCCAGATACCGAGGGCGATCGCCGCGACCGCGACGATCGCCACGGCCGGACCGATCACCCGCCTCGGCGAGGTCGTGGGCTTCGGCGGCTCAGGGGCCGCGGCCCTCGGGCGGGGTACCTGGGTGGCCTTCGGGGACGGCTTCGCCGGGGTGGCGCTCGGTGACACGGCCGGACTGTACCCGACCTTCGGCGATCGGGCCGCGGGCTCAGGCGCGGAGCGAACGCATGTTGAAGGCGATGTCCAGGACGACCTCGACATCGCACTCGGGGCAGCGATACCGACGAGTCTGACTGACGTGCTCGTGGTCGGCGTCCACGTCGTGGGCGATCGCCTCGCCGAGCTCCTCCATCTCGACGTCCTTGCCGCCGTGGACATGGCTGACGCGTTCCTCATGGTCGCGCTCGGTGCGGAACATCGACACGCTGGATCGCTCCTTTCGTCTTTCGGTTGTATCCGCTCACGTAGCACCGCGAGCGCGACGCGGCGGATCAGCCGAGGCGGACTCGCGTCGGTCGGATCCGGATCGGCGCGCTGAAGTCGCGCGCGGTCTGGGTGAAGTCGAGACCCCAGTGAGCGTGCGGCTCGCGGTACTTCGCCACGTAGGCCTCGTTGACGTCCAACGGCGGGATGGTCTCGTCGACCGCGGCCGTGCCCTCGACGATGAGCCAGTGGTCGCCGTACGGATCGGACTGCAGATGGAACGACACGAGCGGCGAGTGAGCGAGGTTGCGGACCTTCGGGGTGCCGGGCTGGCTGTAGAAGAACAGGGCCCCACCGTCCCAGAGGAATGAGATCACCGATGACTGGACGCGGCCATCCGGCGCGACGGTCGTCAGCCAGGCGACGATGTCACCCTCGAGATGCTCGCGTGCCCAGGCGGCGTCCTCGCGCGCGAGCGCGAGCGACAGCGGGTCGCCCGTGATCGGATCGTTGTCGATCGTGCCGTCCTCTGCTTCCCCGCAGCCATGGTAGCCCGTTCGAGTGGTTGGACCGGTAGGTCGTCCGGATCGAAGAGAGAGGATCCGTGCGTAGACTGAGCGTCGCGCGTCCCCGTAGCTCAGTGGACAGAGCAACCGCCTTCTAAGCGGAAGGTCGCAGGTTCGAATCCTGCCGGGGACGCCATCTGAACGGCGTTTTCTGGACAAATCCTGACAGGCCGGGGTGACGGCACGCGGTAGACTCAGGTGGCCGAGGCTCACCCCCGGTCCTCCGTCGCCGAGCCCAAGGCGACGGGCCTGCCCGACCCCAGCGAGGAGCCCCATGTCTCATCCGTCCACGACCGGCGCGGCCGTGAACCTCAGCCCGCGCGCCAAGCTCGAGATCCTCGGGGCGATCCTCCTCGCCCTGTTCCTGTTCGCCCTCGACCAGACGGTCGTCGGCGTGGCCCTGCCGCGGATCGTCACCGACCTCAACGGCAACGACCTCTACACGTGGGTCGTCACGATCTACCTGCTGACGGCCACCATCAGCGGTCCGATCTACGGCAAGTTGTCCGACCTGTTCGGCCGTCGGCCGATCATCATCTTCGCGGTCAGCCTCTTCCTCATCGCCTCGGTTCTGTCCGGGCTGAGTCAGACGATGTGGCAGCTGATCCTCTTCCGCGGCCTGCAGGGCCTCGGTGGCGGGGCGATCTTCCCGGTCGCCCTCGCAGTCGTGGCCGACCTGTACACGCCGGCCGAGCGGGGCAAGTACCTTGGCTTCTTCGGCGCCGTCTTCGGGCTCTCGTCGCTCGTCGGGCCTGCCATCGGCGGGTTCATCACCGACAACTTCGGGTGGCACTGGATCTTCTTCGTCAACGTGCCGATCGGCCTCGTCTCGCTCGTCATCCTGTGGCGGCTCCTGCCGGCCATCCGGCGGCCCGACGCGGCCAAGAACATCGACTACGTCGGGGCGGCCGTATTCGCCCTGGCCATCTCGCTGTTCCTCATCGGCCTCACCAACAAGAGCGGCGGCGAGTGGACCGATCCGGCGGTCGGCGGGCTCATCGCCCTCGGCCTGATCTTCGGTGCCGTGTTCCTGGCGATCGAGTCGCGGGTTCCCGAGCCGATCGTGCCGCTGTCCCTGTTCCGGAACCGGAGCTTCTCGATCTCGGTCACCTCGATGTTCCTCGTCGGCTTCGGGTTCTTCGGCGCCATCGTCTTCCTGCCGCGCTGGTTCCAGACGGTCGCCGGGGCGAGCGCGACCGAGTCCGGCTACAACATCCTGCCGCTCCTCGGCGGCCTGATCTTCAGCGCGATCCTGTCCGGCCAGATCGTGGCCCGGACGGGCCGCTACAAGGTCCTCATGTTCGGTTCGCTCATCCTCCTGGCGGTCGGCCTGTTCCTGATGACCCAGCTCCGGGTCGACACGAATCGCCAGCTCATGTGGTTGTGGATGTTCATCACCGGCGTCGGCATCGGGCCGTCGTTCGCGGTCTTCACCCTCGTCGTCCAGAACGCCGTCTCGCCCGATCGGATCGGCGTCGCCACGAGCAGCCTCACGTTCTTCCAGCAGATCGGCGGGACGGTCGGCCTGACGATCTCGAGCACCCTGTTCGCCAGCCGCCTCGTCGCCGAGATCCCGACCCAGCTGGCCGCGGCGGGAGTCCCGCAAACGGTGATCGACCAGTTCGCGAAAGGCGGGGACACGAGTTCACTGACCGGTACGGGCGACCTCGGGGCGGCGATCCTCGCCCAGATCCCGGCCGAGCTCAGGCCGCAGCTCGAGCCGCTCATCCCGAACATCGTCACGGCGATCCACCAGGCGTTCACGATCGCGCTTGCGTCGACCTTCTGGGTCGGCATCGTCGGGGCCGTCATCGCCGCCGGCTGCGTCCTGCTCCTCCACGAGGAGCCGATGCGGGCCACGTTCGAGATGGAAGCGCCAGCTGGGGCTCCGGAGGCGGCGGCGGGCTGACGCTCAGGCGCGACCCTCTGGCGCATCGGGCGCTGCCGGACCTCAGGGCCGTCCGGCTGCCTCCCAGGCGGCGACCCAGTCCTTCGCGAACGCGTCCTGGGCCGCGCCGAGCGGGATCGTGCCGTTGCAGACCCGGGCGCGCAGGTAGTTCTCCAGCCCGTCCTTCTGGGTCGCGCCGACCTTCGTGCCATCCGGCAGCGTCGCCGAGCGCGGCTCGGGCCACAGGTTCCGCGGGTCGCGCGGCGCGCCGCCGACCTCGAGCGGGATGAGGTGGTCCTCCTCGTACTGGCTGAGGCGCGTGTCGGCGTAGCCGTACTGGGCGATCTGCTTCTTCTTGAGCGCGTTCGTGTACGACACCGGCGGTCGGACGGTCTTCGTCCAGCCACTCTTGCAGATGGTCCTGCCGAGGTCGGCCGGCGTGACGTCGGGATTGCGGGCGCCGGGCGTGAGCCTCGGGTCCGGCAGGCCTGGGCCGCCTGCCGAACCACCGGTCTCGGCGCCGATCGATCCCGCCGCCGTCGGCGAGGCTGAGGACTCCGCGCTCGGGCCGGCGCCGATGGGGCCAGGGGCCACATCCGTGGCGCCAGCGGCATCGCCGATCGAGACGGTCGGTACGGTCGGCGCGAGCGGCGTCCCGGTCGTGGCGTCGCAGGCCAGCGGGACCAGAGCGATCACGAGGATGGCGGCCCACAACCCGACCCGGTGACCGTGCGCTCCACTCATGGCAACGAGGATACGGGTCGCGCCCCCACCGACCAGGTCGGAGGCCTCACCGGACCGCACCGGACCCCACCGTGCTGGTACCCCCGGGGGCGGACGTACCCGGACCGAAGTACGGCTTGGCGGCACCTGCTCCGGACCGACACACTCCGGCCAGCAGCGGGCCTCACCACACCCGTGTGTACCCCACGGGACGCGCTGAGCCCACAGGCACTGAACGAGGCAACGAATGGCATCGATGGCCGTCAATGAACTGGGACCCATGCTCACGGCGACCGAGGTGGCGGAGATGCTCCACCTCCACGTCAACACGGTGAAGCGACTCGGCGACCGTGGTGAGCTTCCCTTCTATCGCGTCTGCAAGCGGGGCGACCGCCGTTTCCGCCTCGACGACGTGATGGAGTTCCTCGCCCGCAACCGCTGATCCCGGCGGGTCAGCGACCCGCGGATCCAGCGCCGCTCGACGACGGCGCGAACACCAAGATCGACACGCCGCGCCGACCTCGGTCGGCCGCTTCGGCGCGTCCCGGACCACCGTGGCGATCTCGCACCCGGGGCCCTACGGGGTAGCGCGTCGCAGTAGCGGCAGCCCCTGGTGATCCCGTTCGCGCGCAGGCACGCCCAAACCTCGTCCAGCAGCACGGACCAGAGCGCCGGAAACTCCCGCCAGGTGGTGGTCGCCGCTACCACCGCCGTCGGACGGGCCGCCACGTCGGTCACGATCACGTCATAGCTCATCCCTCGCCCTGCGCGGTCGTCTGGATCAGCAGGGCACCCCTCGATCTGAAGGCCGGTCGATCGGATCAGCGCGGGAGCGAGGCCAGGGCGTCGCCGAAGATCTCGAGGCCCTCGAGGATCTCGCCGCCGGTGACGTCGACGGGCGGGATCCAGCGAACGACCTGGTGCTCGGCGCCGCAGCTGAGGACGAGGAGGCCGCGGTCGGCACAGGCGGCCACGAGGGCGTCGGAGGTCGCGCCGTCGGGCCTGCCGGGGTCGCCGTCCCGGACGAACTCGACCCCGACCATGAGCCCCGGACCGCGAACGTCGCCGATCCGGTCGTCCTCGGCCGCGATCCGGCGCAGGCCGCTGCTCAGCTCGTCGCCGCGGACGGAGGCGTTCTCGACGAGGCGCTGCTCGCGGATCGTCCGCAGGACCGCGCGACCCGCCGCACAGGCAACGGGATTGCCCCCGAACGTCGAGCCGTGGGCGCCCTTGCCCCAGCGCTCCTGGAGCGCTCGGGAGCTGACGACCGCGGATAGGGGCAGGCCGTTGGCGATCGCCTTCGCCAGGCAGACGACATCCGGCTGGATGCCGGCTCGCTCGAACGCCCACATCCGCCCGGTCCGGGCGAAGCCGGTCTGGACCTCGTCGGCGATGAGGAGCACGCCATTCCTGTCGCAGAAGGCGCGGAGCGCCTGGAGGAACGCCGCGGGGGCCGGGTAGTAGCCTCCCTCGCCGAGGACCGGCTCGATGAGGATCGCCGCGATCGAGTCGGCCGGGACGGTCGTCGCCGTCAGTGCATCGAGGGCCGCCAGGCAGGCCTCGGTCGCCCGTGCCTCGTCACCCCCGAAATCGCGGTAGGCGGCGGGGTAGGGCAGTAGGTGGACCTGGGGCAGCAGCGGCTCGTAGCCGCGCCGGTAGTTGAGGTTCGAGCTCGTGACCGAGGTCGCTCCGAGGGTCCGGCCGTGGAAGGCGCCGCGGAAGGCGACGATCGCCGCCCGCCCGGTGACCCGCCGGGCGAGCTTCAGGGCGCCCTCGATCGCCTCGGAGCCCGAGTTGAGGAAGAAGACGGTGTCGAGCGGAGCCGGGAACGTCTCGGCGAGCTCGGTCGCGAGGCGGACGACGGGCTCCGAGTAGCCGACAGCAGCGGTCGGGGCGATGAGCCGGTCGACCTGCTCGTGGATGGCCGCCGTAACCGCCGGATGGTGATGGCCGAGGGCCGAGACCGCGATCCCATTGGCGAAGTCGAGGTACGCCGTTCCGGCAGTGTCGTACAGGCGGTGCCCGACGCCGTGGCTCCAGCTGCGCTCGAAGTAGCGCCCGAGCACGGGCGTGAGGTGGTCGCGGGACAGGGCCGCGAGATCGAGCGGGGCGTCGTTCCCGCGTGGGGCGGCGGGCATGCGCGTACCTCATCGCGAGGGAGGGTCGGCCGAGTATAGGCACGGCTCGGTGAGCGCGGCGAGTGGGCTCGCCGGCCGGTCTCCCGCCCCTACAATCCGGCGATGTCGAGCGCCGCGTCCGCCCCGTTCCCGCGGCCGACGGCGGACGCTCCGAGCGGCTGGTCCGAGCGCGAGCTGGCGACGCTAACCTCGCTCGCCGAGACGTTCGTCCGAGGCGGGGCGGCCCGTCGAGCCGGCCTTCTCGCCCAGGCCATCGACCGCCTCGATCCCAGCCAGGTGCGCCAGCTGCGGCTCGTCCTCCGCCTCGTCGAGAACCGGCCGGCCAACCTTCTCCTGGCGGGCCGATGGAGCACGTTCCGCGACCTCGGGCCGGCCGACCGCGAGCGCTATCTCGTCGACTGGGGCGGCTCTCGCCTCGCCCTCCGACGGTCGGCGTACCAGGTCTTCAAGCGCCTGTCGTGCTTCATCGCCTACGCCGATGGCGGCGAGGCGGTCGTCAACCCGTTGTGGTCGACGATCGGCTACCGGGCGCCCATCGAGCCGGTCACCGACGAGCCGACGCCGATCGTGCCGTTCGATCCGGGTCCGCCGGCGGGTCGCGACGGCGCGGTCGCGATCGAGGCCGACGCCTGCGTCGTCGGCTCAGGGGCCGGCGGCGGGCTCATCGCAGCCGAGCTCGCCCGGGCCGGCCGGGCGGTCGTCGTCCTCGAGGCCGGGCCGTTCGTGGCGGAACCGGACATGCCGACCGACGAGCTCGCCGCCTACGATCGGCTGTACCTCGACCACGGCCTCACGGCGACCTGGGATGGTGCCATCTCGATCCTTGCCGGCTCGTCGATCGGTGGCGGGACGACCATCAACTGGATGACGTGCCTGCCCGTCCAGCCCTCGGTCAGGGCAGCCTGGGCGCGTGAGCACGGACTCGACGGGATCGACGGCGCTGAGTTCGACGGCGACGTGGCCGCGATCGAGGCCGAGATGGGGGTGACCGGCCCGCCGAACGTGCCGCCGAAGGACGCGGCCATCCTCCGCGGCGCGGCGGCGCTCGGCTGGGAGGCGGCGGAGACACGCCGGAACGGTGTCGGCTGTGGCGACTGCGGTGCCTGCCCGTTCGGCTGTCGGCGGGGAGCCCGACAGGGCGGGCTTCGGGTCCACCTGGCCGATGCCTGGCGGCATGGGGCGCGGATCGTGCCCGGCGCGTTGGCGCGGCGGGTCCTCATCGAGGGCGACCGGGCCGCCGGTGTCGAGGCGACGCTCGATGATGGCCGACTCCTCGTCGTCCGGGCGGGACAGGTCGTGGTCGCCGCCGGCGCACTGCGGACGCCTGGCATCCTCGAGCGGAGCGGCCTCGACCACGAGGCGATCGGGCGGAACCTGCGGCTCCATCCGGTATCGGTCGTCGGGGTACGGATGCCGGGCCCGGTCACGATGTGGTCGGGAACGCTGCAGGCAGCCCGCTCGCTCGAGTTCCTCGAACCGCGATCGGCCGGCGGGTCGGGGTTCGTCATCGAGTCGGTCCCGGCTCACCCCGGGCTCATCGCCCAGGCCCTGCCGTGGGAGTCGACCGACGGCCACGCCGGCCTCATGGCCCGGGTGACCCACCTCGCGCCGCTCATCGCGATCACCCGCGACCTCGGTTCAGGGACGGTCAGGACGACGAAGGGCGGCTCGACCCGGATCGACTACCGGGTCGGTACGGCCGAGGTCGCGACACTCCGCCGGGGCCTCGTCGAGATGGCTCGGCTCGGCCGCGCTGCCGGCGGCCTTCAACTCGTCGCCTTCGGCACGCCGCCGGCCTGGATCGGGACGGAGCGGAGCACGGCGCCCGGTCCACAACCGGCGTTCGATGGGTACCTGGAGAGGCTGGCTGCCTTCGATTTCGGACCGAACCGCGGCTCGGTCTTCTCCGCCCACCAGATGGGGACGGCGCGGACGGGTGTGGACCCGGCAGAGCACCCGGTCGACGAGCGGGGCCGGGTGCGACGCGATCGGGCCGGCGCGACCGTTCGCGGGCTCTACGTAGGCGACGCCTCGCTCTTCCCGACGGCGATCGGCGTCAACCCGATGATCACGGTGATGGCGCTGGCTCGACGGACCGCTCGGACGATGCTGGCCGAGGGATGATCTCGGGCGCGGGCTGCAGCCCGGGCTGGTCCCCCGGGGCGGTGGTCGGCGCCGTGGCCCGGCTCCGTGCGGTGATGATGAGGGCGACTGCCCCGACGATCACCACGGCAGCGAGGACCGTCCGTGGCGACAGCTCCTCGCCGAGGAGGATCGCCCCGAGGACGAACGCGACGACCGGGTTCACGTACGCGTACGTGGCGACCTTCGGCAGCGGGGCGACGCGGATGAGCCACGAGAAGGTCGTGAAGCCGATGACGCTGCCCACTGTGGTCAGATAGAGGAACGCGAGCCACGACGCCTGGGTGACGGCCGCCGGGTCGAAGCCGGCGAACTCGCCGGTCACGAGGGCCATGACGGCGAGGACGAGGCCGCCGCAGAGCATCTCGACGGCGGTGGCGAGGAGTGGCATGCGTGGCAGGCGGGCGACGTGCGACGAGTACAGCGAGCCGCTCGCCCAGGAGATGGGCGACAGGATCACCGCGATGAGGCCGCCGAGGGCAAGGGTCCCGCCGCTCGCCGGGGCGACGAGGATGCCGACGCCGACGACCCCGAGGGCGATGCCGAGGACGGCGGCCCTGGGCAGCCGTTCGCCGAAGATGACCCGGCCGAAGATCGCGACCCACATCGGCATGAGGGCGATGAGGAGGGCGGCCATGCTCGCCGGGACCGTCTGCTCGCCGAGGGCGACCATGCCCATACCCCCGCCGAGCAGGAGTGCGCCGACGATGAACGAGTCGCGCAGCTCGACCCGGTCGATCCGGAAGGCATCGCGGCGCTCTCGCAGGACGCACCAGCCGAACAGAAGCGCGCCGGCGAGGAGGAACCTCGCCGAGGCCATGAGGAACGGCGGCATCGACTCGACGGCGATCTTGATCCCTACGTAGGTCGAGCCCCAGACGAAGTAGAGGACCAGCAGTCCGACCGCGACGGCGAGCGGTGAGGCCGCAGGGCGGCGCAGGACTGCGCTTTGGGCCGTGGCGGTGGGGGCTGCCGGAGCGGTTGTCATAGTCGACTGGTCCAAGTTGCCGACAGCGTACCGGGTCCCCGTCCGGCTGTCACCCCCCATCTGGACGCCCCCGGCCGGGCTCGGAGGAGGGGTCGGATCAGGCGGCCAGGGAGACCGGGCGGCAGACCTTGCAGGGCCGGTAGCCCCGTTCGCCGGCCTCGCCGAGCGAGTGGAACGACACCCGGTGTCGGTCGGTGACCCGGCGGGCGTGGTGGCAGGTCGGATGGCAGACGATGTGGGTGGTGTCCGAGCCGATGTAGCGGATGCCGGCCTTGGCCAGCCGCTCGAGTCCGTCGGGATCGGCGCCTTCCCAGGCGAGGAGGGTCCGCTTGTTGTCCGGGCCGCCGAGCGAGTACTGGCCGATGTGGCCGTCGGTCCGGACGACGCGGTGGCAGGGGATGACGAGCGGGACGGGGTTCCGGGCGAGCGCCGTGCCCACCGCCCGGACGGCGGCCGGATGGCCGATCTCGGCCGCGATCCAGCCGTAGGGCCGGACCTCGCCGCGGGGGATCTGGAGCGCCTTGAACCAGACGGCCTGCTCGAACGCGCCGCGTCCACGGAGGTCGACGTCGATGCGGACCCGGCGATCGCCGGCCAGTCGCCGCTGGATGGCCGTCGCGAGGCGTGGCGGCAGTCCGTTCCGGGCGGGCCGGATGGGCCGCTCGTAGCCGGTCCGGAACTGCTCCTCGAACGCTGCCGCGTCCGTCGCCGATGTCAGAGCGGAAACGCCGCGGCCGTTCCAGGCCACCCAGACCGGCCCGATCGCCGTGTCGATGACCGCGTACTCGTCGGCCAGGCCGGCCGCCACGAGCGTGTCCGGCAGGAGGCTCGGCGGGGCGGCGACCCGAAGGTCGCGGAGGGCGGCCTCGATCCGGGCGAGCGCCGGGTCCTCGTGGGCGGTCGGGCTGGTCATGCGATCGACTCCTCTCGCTCGGCTGCCTCGAAGGCGGCTCGGAGCAGCGCGAGTCCGCGGTGGACCTGCGCCTTGACGGTGCCCTCGGGACGGCCGAGGACCTCGCTCATCTCGGTGTAGGACAGGCCGTCGACGTGCCGGAGCACGACGGCGGCGCGATAACGGTCGGGAAGATCGGCGACGAGGGCTGCCCACTGTTCGGCGCCCTCGCGGCGGGCGGCACGCTCGGGCGGGTTCTCCGCCGCCGGGGCCGGTGGCAGGAGGTGAGCCATCTCCCGCGCCTCGCCATCCGACGCCGAGAGGGAAACGGTTCGCGGACGACGGGGCGCGGCCCGGTTCCGGCAGAGGTTCACCGCGATCGTCGCCAGCCAGGCGCGGAGATGGAGCTCGCGGATCCGTTGGGCCTCGTATCCGCCCAGAGCGCGGTAGGCCCGGACGAACGTGTCCTGGGCGACCTCCTCCGCATCGGCTCCATCGCCGAGGAGTCGGAGGGCGATCGAGTAGACCCGGTCCTGGTGCCGCCGGACCAGCGTCTCGAAGCACCCGTCGAGGTCTCGTGCGATGTTGCGAAGGAGCGTCTCGTCGTCCATCACCACTCAGAACAGGGCCGAAGGCGGGAGCGTTGCATCCCGCTGCCGGCCGGTCACGGTCGGTCGCGGCCGCAGCGGCGTCTATCATCGGTCGGGCGGTCCGCCGACGGCTGGCCGCGCCGGGACCCGATCGATGACCGAGCGGTGACCGCGCTGGACCGCGATAGCCGTATCCGCTTCACGGGGCCGACCGATGGAGGACGATGACCGCACGCGACGCCTCGACCGCCCTCGTGCCACCGACGTGGTCGGCGCGGGCGCTCGGCTGGCTCGACCGCCACGGCGAGCGCTTCGGCATCGTCGTCGCCGTCGGCCTGTGGGCGGTGATGGTGCTGACCTCGGGCGTCCATTTCGACATCCAGGTCCAACCGCTCGGCAACGTCCCGGTCGGGCCGGCACTCGACGCCCGGGCGTACTGGGAGGCCGACCTCGCCGACCCGTACGCCAACGCGAGTGCCGGCGTCCCCGGCGCCTACCTCTACTCGCCGGCGTTCCTCGTCCTGCTGGCTCCGCTGCGGATCCTGCCCTGGCCGCTGTTCGTCGCGGCGTGGGTCGCGATCCTCCTCTTCGCGCTGCGCTGGATCGTCGGGCCGCGGCTGCTCGGCCTCGCGGTGATCGCCGCGTTCCCGGAGCTGTGGGGGGCGAACATCGTGATCCTCATGGCTGCTGCGATCGTCGTCGGGTTCCGCCGGCCGGCGAGCTGGGCGTTCATCCTCCTGACGAAGGTCACGCCGGCCGTCGGCCTCATCTGGTTCCTCATCCGCCGGGAGTGGCGCGCGCTCGTCGAGGTCGGCCTGGTGACGGCGGCGATCGTCGGCCTGACGTACCTGATCGTGCCCGGCGCCTGGGCCGACTGGATCGCGGTCCTGCAGGGCAACACCTCGGCGCCCGGGACGTGGGCCTCGCTCAACATCCCGCTCGTCTACCGGCTGCCGTTCGCCATCGCCGTCGTCGGGTGGGCGGCCTGGACCGATCGCCGCTGGGCGGTCCCGATCGGCTGCCTCCTCGCCCTGCCGCTCCTCTGGTGGGGCGGCTTCGCCCTGCTCCTCGCCGTGATCCCGCTCCGCTGGCCGGCCATCACCGGCCGATCGGCGGCCCCGATGGAGGCGGCTCGAGCCTGACCGGCGTCAGGCGGCTGCCGCGGCCGGAGCGATCGCTCGGATCGAGCCGTCGGGGCCGATGACCTCGACCTCGCCGGTCGGCTGGATGAGGAAGATCCAGACATCCCAGGCGCAATGGCTGACGACGAGCGCCCCGAGCGGTACGCCGGCCGCGTAGAGGGCGGCCCAGTGGGCGCCGGCGACGGTCGCCGCTCCGAGGAGGGTGAAGTTGCCGGTCACGACGTGGACGCCGCCGTAGGCCATCGTCGCGAGCGCGGCGCCGGGCCAGCGGCCGTAACGGCGCATGAGGGCCGACTGGACGAGCCCGCGCCAGAAGATCTCCTCGGCCGGCCCGACGATCGTCGCCAGCCGGGCGGCGATCTCGACCCGTGGGCGCAGCGTTCGGAGGGCGTAGATGTCGCGGATCTCCCGGTCGCCGCCGGGCACGAACCGCCGGGCGAAGCGGTCGCCGAAGGCGAACGTGACGTACAGGACGACCGCCGAGAGGAGCCCGGCCGGCAGGTACCAGCCCCGCGGCCGGAGCCGCCGCGACGGTCGAGACGTCAGCAGCGCGTAGGTGCCGAGGCCGAGCCCGGTGAACGTCATCCGCTGCCAGAAGCGCGCCCGCGGGCCCTGGAATGTCGCGCTGAAGGCGGCGATCGCCCCACCGAGTCCCAGCAGCAGGACCGCCAGCGGCGGACCGTCGATGCCGCGCCCGGGCTCGCCGCCGCGCTCCGCGTCGACGACGTCGCTCACGGCGTGGCGAGCCCCGACAGGAGGAGCCCGACCACGAGCAGGCCGCCGAAGACCATGTGGAGGCGGGCGGTCTGGACGTCGATCATCGCGATCGCCCGGGCCTGCCCGGTCGCCCCGAGCTCGGCGGATCGGATGACCTGGGCGAGGAACGGCAGCGACAGGATGGCCAGCAGGGTCGCCGGCGGCAGGAGCCGCAGCGCGACGGCCATGCCGAGGACCATGTAGGCGCCGAGGACGAGCGCGACGTACAGGTAGTGGGCGTACTCCTTGCCGATCCCGCCGGACAGCGTCCGGATGCCGGCCCGGGTGTCCTCGCTGATGTCGCGCCACTCGTTGCCATCGAGGATCGCCGCGACGAGGAGGCCGACCGGGATGGACGCGATGAGGGCCATCAGCGACCAGGCCCCGGTCACCGCGAAGTACGTGCCCTCGACCATCAGCGGTCCCATGAGGAAGAACACGAGGGGGACGCCGAGGGCCTTGTACTTGTATTCGAAGGGCGGCGCCGTGTAGAAGTACCCGCCGGTCAGCCCGAGGATCCCGAGGCCGAGGATGGCCGGTCCTCGCAGGACGATCAGGTAGATGCCGATGAGGATCGCCAGAGCGAACGCACCGAAGGCGACGACGAAGGCGGCGCGCTCGGTGAGGCGCCCCTTGACGAGGGCGTGGCTCGCCCGTGGCGAGGTGATCGTGTCGACGCCGCGCCGGACGTCGTAGATCTCGTTGACGACGTTCGTCCCGGAGTGGAGGAGCATCGCCCCCGCCAGCGCCGCGAGGAACGGCGTCCACTGGAAGAGCCCGTCGACCGAGGCGACGGCTGCGCCGGCGAGGACAGGGATCACCGATGCGGTGTAGGCGAACGGCCGGAGGATCTCCCAGACACCGCCGGCCCGCCGCCGGATCAGCTCGGCCACGCCGAGGCGGCGATCGCTCTCGAGCGTTGTCGAGGCACCGGGACCCCCGGCCGCCGCGGCGGCGGCAGCCCCGACGAGGACCGGGGCGCCGTCGATGGCGGACGAGGCTGCCGCGGCGGTCGCGGCCCGGCCGGCCGGCAGCGGCGCCGCCGCATACAGGGCCGCGGCGGCGATGAGCTCGTCGATCTGGCGGTCCTCCTGGACGACCGGCTGGAGGAGGGGCAGCCCGAGGCCGGCCTGGGCGTGGAACGCCATCGCTCCGGCCGCGACGTCCTCGCGGGTGCCGCAGAGCATGAACGCGTCGAGCAGTTCGTCGGGGATGAGGTTGCCCGCGGTCGTGTAGTCCTCGGCCCGCCAGGCGGCGGCGATCCGGTCCCGGAGCTCGCGGTCGAAACCGGCCCGGCGGAGGGAGACGTCGCCCAGGACCGACATCATGTAGATGACGAATGGCTCGCGCTTGGCCCGGTTCAGCGCCTCGCGACGGGTGGCGTCGACGAGCGACAGGAGATAGCCGGCCGTCTCGAGGGAGTCGGGGTCGCGGCCGGCTTCGGTCGCCGATGCGCGCAACCGGGCGAGGATGCCGGCGAGGCTCGGGATCGACTCGGCCGGGCGGGCGAGGTAGCCGTCGGCCTTCTGGCCGGCCAGGGCGACGAACTCCTTGCGATAGGCGGCGATGACGAGCGGGATCCGATGCGTCGGGGGGAACATCGGTTGGATCGGCGGCAGACCCTCGGTCGCCGACGGCAGGCGCTCGCCGGCCCACAGCGCCCGCAGCTGGTCGATCGTCTCCGAGACGCGGGCAACGGCGTCGTCCGGGACGTAGGGGATGCCCATCTGCTTGAGGCGGAGCGGGAGCCCGGTCCCAAGGCCCATGACGATCCGGCCGGGGAGCATCTCGTCGAGGGCCGAGCCGGTCATGGCGAGGACGACCGGGTGGCGGGTGAACGGATTGACCGCCCCGAGGGCGACCCGGAAGCCGGCCTCACCCTCGACGAACGTCCGGCCGTCGTCGGCCGAGATCGCCGCCGCGACCGCCGAGCCGAAGCTCACCGCGTCGCGCTCGAAGTAGCTGTCGTGGATCCAGATCGAATCGAGACCGGCGTGGCGGGCACTCCGGCTCCAGGTCACGACATCGTCGATGTCGCCACGGGCGGCGAGTCCGAGACCGATGGGTCGAGCGAGTGCACGCATCGGGTGAGCGCTCCTGCGCAGGCGGTTCGTCCGAGCAGTGTACTCGCGAACCGTTTCACTTGCTAGTACGCGATAGCACGTTTCTTGGATGAGTCCGCCGCGGAGTGCATGCGACAATCCGGCAGTGAGCCTCGACGATCGGTACGACGACCTCGCGGCGAGCATCGGCGGCTTCTACCGCAGCTGGGCCGCCTACCTCGGGCTCGAGCTCGGGCTCTTCGCGGCCCTCCGGACGGCCGGCCCGGACGGCCTGAGCGGCGACCAGCTGGCCGAGCGGACGGGGACCCGACCCGCGCCGGTCGCAGCCTGGATGCGGGCGGCCTTCGCCAGCGACCTCATCGAGTTCGACGGGAGCCGGGCCCGTGTCCCTGACGACGTCGCGGCGGTCCTCCTCGACGAGGAGCGGCCGGAGTTCCTCGGCGGTCAGTTCGTCTCGACGGTGGTGTCGACCCTCGACTACGAGGGGATGGCCGAGTACTTCCGGACCGGGCGGACCATCGCCGAGCGGCCGCCCCGGTTCCACCGGGCGATCGAGCAGGTCACCGGCCAGGACATCGCGGTCTTCTTCCAGGAGGCCCTCGCGGCGCTGCCGACCCTGACCGATGTCCTGAGCCGGGGCGTCGACATCCTCGACGTGGCCTGCGGTGGCGGCCGCTGGCTCGTCGCCATGGCCAGGCGATTCCCCGAGTGCCGCCTCACCGGCGTCGAGTTCGAGCCCGATTCGGTCGCCCGGGCCATGCGCCGGGTGTCCGAGGCGGGCCTCGGCGACCGGGTCCGGATCGAGTCCCGCGACATCGCCACGATGGGCATCGAGGGTGCCTTCGACCTCGTCTACCTCCAGGACGCGCTCCACGAGATCCCCGATCCGGTCGAGTCGCTCCGGGCGTCGTGGGCGGCGGTCCGCAGCGGCGGCCGGATGGTGGTCCTCGACTGGTGCCTGCCGGCGATCCTCGAGGAGTCGCGGACGATCCACGGCCAGATCCTCTGGGGCATCCAGCTCGACGAGCTGTACCAGGGCACCCGTATGTACACCCACGACGGTTTCGTCGAGCTCTACCGGGCGGCCGGGCTCGCCGACCCGAAGGTCATCGACCTGCCGTCCGGGGCGACGATCTTCGTGTCGCTGCGGGGAGCCTGAGCGGTTCGTCAAGGCCGCCTGACGGGGCCCTGAGAGCCCGGTGCGCGCTCGTGACCGAACCTCCCGCCCGTTCGGCGGCTATTCACTGGTGACCGGGCGCCACCCCCAGGTGCGCCCGCCAACGGGACATCGCCCATGTCGCCGACCACGCCGCTCTCCCTGGACCGGGCGAGTGGGCAGCCGCTGTATCGCCAGATCGAGGACCAGCTCCGGGGGGCCATCCGCGAACGACGGCTCCGTCCGGGTACGCGCGTCCCCAGCATCCGCACCCTCGCCCGCGACCTCGGCGTATCGCGACTGACGGTCGTCACCGCCTACGAGGAGCTAGCCGCCGAGGGCTACATCGTGAGCCGGGTGGGCTTCGGGACGATCGTCGCGACGGGCCCGGAGGCCGCCGCGATGCCGCGGCGGGTCGCCTCGGTCGCGTCGAACGGGACCGCCCGGCCGCTGCCGACGATGCGCGGCTCGACCCCGCGGAAGCCGATCGGCCGGCGGATCGCCGCGGGTGTGCCCGGAGCGGAGGCGGGGGAGGGGGCCTTCGACTTCCGGCTCGGTGCCGTCGCCCTCGAGCTGTTCCCGAGCCGGACCTGGGAGCGGCTCCTCCACGAAGTGTGGGCGGATCTCGAGGGTTCGCGCGTCCGCTCCGACGTCGACTACCCCGATCCGGCCGGCGACCCCGAGCTGCGAGCGGTCCTCGCCGGTCATCTCGCCGAGACCCGCGCCGTCGTCGCCGACCCGCGGCGGATCGTCGTCACGTCGGGGACGCCGGCGGCCCTGGCTGCGATCGCGTCGCTGTGGCTCGAGCCGGGCCGGGTGGCCGTGGTCGAGGAGCCGTGCAGCCCGTTGGTCCGGCGGGCTCTCGCGGTGAACGGCGCGACCGTCGTCGGGGTCCCCGTCGACGAGCGCGGCCTGGTCACCGACGCCCTGCCGCCCGAGGCGAGCCTCGTCGTCGTGACCCCGTCCTGGCAGTACCCGGCCGGCGGCACGCTGCCACTCGCCCGTCGGACCCGCCTCCTGAGCTGGGCCGCCGAGGTCGGGTCCCTCGTCGTCGAGGACGACCGCGAGAGCGACATCCGCTACGGGAACCAGCCGCTGGCGTCGATGCAGGGCCTCGACGGCGACGGGCGGGTCATCCATCTTGCCTCGTTCAGCCGGGTCCTCTACCCGGGGTTGCGGACCGGCTGCGTCGTACTGCCCGAGCGGTTCGTCGAGCGCTTCACGGCCGCCCTCGAGGTGTTCGACCGCGGGCCGGCGGTCCTCGAGCAGCGCGCCCTGGCCCGGTTCATCGCCGGCGGCCACCTCGCCCGCCACCAGGGTCGGGTCCGGACTGTGCTGGCGGAGCGCCAGGCGGCCATGGTCGACGCGATCGAGCGGGAGCTGGGGAGCCTCCTCTCGGTCGAGCCCGCGGCGGCCGGCCTGCACGTCGTCGCCCATCTCGAGGACGACCGCTGGAGCGCGGCACGGATCGTCGAGCTCGGCCGGACCAACGGAGTCCTCCTCGAGGCGCTGCCGGAGCCCCTGGACGAAGCCGGCGGGGCCGCCACCGCGGCAGAGCAGCGGCGGGTCGTGTTCCAGTACGCCCGTCACGACCAGGCGGCGATCCGGGCGGGCATCGCCCGCCTCGGTGACGTCCTGGCAGCCGTGAGCCCGTGCGGCGGTCGCACCGCGTGCGCCACACCGACGACGGGCGGCGGTCCGATCGATCGGGCCGGCCGGCGGGTCGCCCAGCCCTAATCGGGCGGCGCCTGGTCGACCGGGCACGGACCTGGACCTGCGAAGCCCCGGCACGGCCCGTCCAGTGGCCCGGTGGTCATCCCGGTGTACCGGTCGCCCGACCGGGCCACCGGCCACCGTACCGTCCGTCCGCCACGGGAGTGGCCCTTCCCGCTGACCCCGTGGGAGGCCACGCTCGTGGTGGAGGCACGGTCCTCCCAGCTCCCACGGTGGGCACGGGCTCGGCTGGCCGCGTCGGCCGGGCCCGACCCTCCATCTGCTGGGCGGCGGAGGCCGCCCAACCGCCAGACGCGTCGTGCCGGCGTCGCAGAGATCGCCGGAGCGGACTCCCGTGGGTCGTGCCGTTCCGGTGCCGGCCGACCCGGGAGCGGGCGGCCCCTGGGAGGACCTCGATGCACAGACGCCTCACCGGTCTCATCGCGTGTGCCGCGATCGCCTTCGCGGCCTGTTCGGGGAGCGCGACCCCCGCGCCGTCGCAGGCGGCGGCGAGCACGGGGCCGACGCAACCGCCGACCCCCGCCCCGACCGCGCCGATCGACCTCGGCAAGACCGACTACCTCACCAAGGTCACGCCCGCCACCCACACGGGCGGCACGCTCGTGATGGCCGAGTGGCAGACGGTCTCGACGTTCAACCCCTACTACGTCTCGGCCAACTCGGACGCCGAAGCGACGGCCCCGTCGTTCGACGCCCTCCTCACCGTCGGATACGACCTCGCCTACATCCCCGACATGGCCACCAACATCCCGACCGTCGCCAACGGCGACGTGAAGCAGGTCGGCGCCGGCATGGACGTGACCTGGAAGCTCAAGACCGGGATGCTCTGGTCGGACGGCTCGCCTGTCTCGTGCGCCGATCTCGAGGCCACCTGGAAGTGGGTCATGGATCCCGCCCAGACCGGCTTGTACGCGGGAGTCACCGGGTGGGACCAGATCACCGGCATCGACGGCGGGACGGGCACGACGTGCGTCATGCACTTCAAGTCCCTGTACTCGGCCTACCTGCTCCTCGTGACGGCGGTGCTGCCCAAGGCGTACATCGCGACCATCCCGGTCAAGGATGCGCCGACGAAGCTCTACGCCCTCAACAACCCGAAGGCGGCCGTCTACAGCGGGCCCTACATCCCGACCGACATCAAGCCGGGTTCGCAGATCACCTATGCCCCGAATGCGAACTGGAAGACGATCGGCCTCGGGGCCGACACGACCAAGAACCACGCGCCGTATCTCGACAAGCTCGTGTTCCAGTACTTCGGCGACTCACCCGGCGAGATCGCCGCGTTCCGGAACGGCCAGATCGACCTGGCCATGGACCTGTCCGACTCGGACATCGACTCGGTCAAGGACATCCCGGATGACCAGAAGCTCATCCAGGACGCCCTCTTCACCGAGTCCAACTACTACAACCAGAAGAGCTTCAAGGCGAAGTTCGGCGACGACTACCTCGGGATCATCCACGCGATCATCGAGGCGACCGACGTCGACGCCGTGATCGCCGGCCCGATGGGCGGCTCGGTTACCCGCTCGTGCAACAACCTCGCCTCACCACTGAACTGGTTCTACAAGGAAGAGACCTGCCCGAAGAGCGACCCGGCCGATGCGGCAGCCAAGCTCGACGCCCTCGGCTGGACCGCCGGTTCCGACGGCATCCGGGCCAAGAACGGGGTCAAGCTCGCGGTCGACTTCTGCACGACCAATCGGCCGTACCGCGCCGACTCGATCACGCTCGTCGCAAGCCAGCTCAAGTCCATCGGGATCGACGCCAACGTCCTCGTCAAGCCGGCCCAACCGGACGTGTTCGGCAGCTGGAACGACGTTCCCGCCGACACGAAGTGCAACACCATCCACGGCAACTACGACATCGTCATGCACGGCTTCACGGCCAGCCCCGATCCCACGAGCGGGTACCTCGTGTACGCGACGAAGGGCATCCCCGACGATCCGCCCCACAACGGTGCGAACGAGACACGCATCTCGATCCCCGCCATGGACACCGCCTGGGACACCGTCAACACCTCGCTCGACCCAGCCGTCATCAAGGATGCGATGGGCAAGCTCCAGGACATCTACGGCTCGGACCAGAACACCTTCGAGCTGCCGTTCTTCAACCACAAGAACCTGTGGCTCGTGAGCACGAAGGTCCATAACTTCCTCGGCAACCCGTCCACGACGACCGGCAACTGGAACGCCGGCGACTGGTGGATCGACCAGTAGCGCTCGGGTAGTCGGCCTGACCGGCCGACTACTCGTAGGACAGGCGAAGGGCCGCGAGTCGTCGACTCGCGGCCCTTCCGATCCCCCCGGTCGTGCTGGTGGATGGGTCAGGACGAGACCGTGACGGTCGCCGTCATCGTCGGGTGGATCTTGCAGTGATAGGTGAACGTGCCGGCCGTGGTGAACGCGTGCTGGTACGTCGATCCGGGTGCGATGTCGTCGCTCGTGGCGGAGCCGTCGTCGAGGGTGACCGTATGGGCGGTCGTGTCCTTGTTGGTCCAGGTGACCGTGGTGCCGATCGCCACGGTGATCGTCGCCGGAGAGAAGGCGAAGTCCGCGATGGTGACGGCGCCTGCGCTCGTCGCGGCGCCGGCCGAGGCCGGCGGCGGTGCGCTCGACGAGCTCGAACAGGCGCCCACCGCGAGCGCGACGACGACGATGAAGCCGATGACATGACGGATCGACATGATGGTCCTCCGGGTCGGCCCATCCGGGCCGCTGTGGTCGAGGGTCGTTGGGACTGTCCGACCTCTCACCCGTGGGTACGCTCGGGGTCGCGCCACCGGTTCCCGGTCGGCTATCGTCGCGGCCGATGACCTCCCCGCCCTTGGAACCCCTGCGGCTCGCCTGGCTGAGTGCCGACCGGCCGGGACTCGAGCGCTGGCTGGCCCGGATCGGGCTCGTTCCGGACGCAAATCACACCCTGCGCTGGGCGGCCGGCAGCGCCCGCCTCGTCGACTCACCCGACGGCGCTGAACGCCTCGTCCTCGAACCCGATCCGTCCGCCGCCGCGCCCGCGCCCGCGGACCGCCCGAGCGACGCGGCCTTCGAGCTCCTCGGCGTCGGCTGGGCGACGGTCGAGATCGACCGCGCGGCCACCGAGTTCCCGATGGCGGCTTTCACGGAGGCCCCCGACGATCCGCTCCTCGGCGCGTTCGCCCGGCGCTCGGTCGGCGACGGCCGCCTCGTAATGCTCGAGCCGAGCACGGAGGGCAGGCTGTCGGCGACGCTGGCCCGATGGGGCGAAGGACTCGTCGCGCTCTATCTCGCCTCCCGTGGAGACGATCGCCCGTTCAGCGGCGACGGGAACGCCGGCACTGCGGTCGTCTCGACCGTTCGCGAGGGACCGTTCGGTCCGTCGGTCATCCTCCTCGGCGGCCCGATCACCGGCCCACACGTCATCCTCGTCGTCGGCCGCGGTGGCCACGACGGCGCGATAGGCGATGACGGCACCGATCCGCCCCCGCCGGGTACCATCGGAGCGTGATCGAGCAGCCGGCCGCCAGCCTCCGTCCCGCCACCGCCGACGACGCCGACCGCATCGCGGCGCTCTTCACCGATGAGGGCTATCCCGCCGGCCCGTCCGACATCGTCGCCCGGCTCGAGCGGTTCGCGTCGGCGATGTCGGCCGTCCACGTCGCGGAATACGAAGGCGAGATCCTCGGCTTCGTGGCCGTCCACCTGGTGCCCCGCTTCGAGCACGACGACCGGTTCGCCAGGGTCGTCGCCCTCGTCGTCGATGCCGGTGTCCGGGAGCGGGGCATCGGCCATTTGCTCCTCGGCGAGGCCGAGCGGATCGCCCGCGAGGCGGGTGCGGCCTTCATCGAGATCACCGCCGGTCACCACCGGCCAGAGGCGCGCCGCCTGTACGAGGCCGTCGGATACGACGGGAACGTCGCCGCGTACCTCCGTAAGCGGTTGTGACCGCCGTCGGGGCGCCGGCCCCGGTCATCCGGGTCAGCGACGTCCGCAAGGCGTACGGCGACGTCCAGGCGGTCGACGGCGTCTCGTTCGAGGTCCGTTCCGGCGAAGTCTTCGGTCTCCTCGGCCCGAACGGTGCCGGCAAGACGACGACAGTCGAGATGCTCGAAGGGCTGCGAGCCCCCGACTCGGGCGACCTCGAGGTCCTCGGCATCGACGCGGCCCGCGATCCGGGCGCCCTCAAGGAGCGGATCGGGGTCACCCTCCAGACCGCGTCGCTCTACCCGAAGCTGACGGTCGTCGAGATCCTCGACCTGTTCCGCAGCTTCTACCGCCATTCGTTGCCGACGGAACAGCTCATCGGCTTCCTCGATCTCGACGAGCGCAAGCGGGCCCAGACGCGCGAGCTGTCTGGCGGCCAGCGGCAGCGCCTGTCGATCGCCCTCGCCCTCGTCAACGATCCGGAGGTCGTCTTCCTCGACGAGCCGACGACGGGGCTGGACCCGGCCGCCCGGAGATCGCTGTGGGACCTCATCGTGGGGCTCAAGGCCCAGGGCAAGACCATCCTCCTCACGACCCACTACCTCGAGGAGGCGGAGGTCCTGTGCGACCGCCTGGCGATCATGGACCACGGCAAGGTCATCGCGATGGGCACGGTCGACGACCTCGTCAACACGCGCTTCAAGACGCGGACCGTCCGCTTCGACCGCATCGAGGGACTGGAGGACGACGTCCTCGCCGTCCTGCCCGGGGTCGAGTCGATGAAGCACGACGAGGGCGCCACCCTCCTCTACACCCAGGACGTCGCCGCGACGATCGGAGCGCTCCTTGCGGCGGCCGACCGGCTCGGCGTAGAGCCGAACAACCTCGGCATCCGCCGGCCGTCGCTCGAGGACGTCTTCCTCGACCTCACCGGCCGGGCCCTGCGGGATTAGGCCGTGCGACCGCTGTTCGCCCTCACCGTCGCCAATATCCGGAGCTTCGTGCGCGACCGGGCGGCCCTGTTCTGGACG
The DNA here is from genome assembly GCA_963745405.1 of uncultured Chloroflexia bacterium. Taxonomy (GTDB): domain Bacteria; phylum Chloroflexota; class Limnocylindria; order Limnocylindrales; family CSP1-4; genus C-114. The sequence goes on from CAVUWY010000002.1 coordinate 2,424,986, forward strand.
CTCGCCTTCCCGCTGATCTTCGTCGTCCTCTTCGGGCTCATCTTCTCGGGTCCGAGCGTCAGTGTGAAGCTCGCCTTCGTCGACCTCGACAACACGCCGGCGTCGCAGCAGCTCCACGACGCATTCGCCTCGGTCAAGGGCGTGATCCTGACGACCGCCGACCACGACACCGCCCTCGAGACGATGAAGACCGGCAAGGTCTCCGGCATCGTCGAGGTGCCGGCCGGCTACGGAGCAGCGCTGGCGGCGGTCGCGTCGGGCTCCGGTTCGGCGGCGCCGGCATCGGTCACCGTGTACACGGATCCGAGCCAGTCGTCGACGACGGCGATCGTCCAGCAGGTCGTCAATGCTGTGCTCGGCGAGGTGAACCTCGGCGGCCGGCCGCCGGCGGTCGTCGCCAGCGTGACGACGGTCGAGACGCAGGACCTCAACGGGATCAGCTACCTCGTCCCGAGCATCCTCGGCATGGCCATCATGCAGCTCGGCGTCTTCTCGGCCATCCCCCTCGTCGCCGACCGCGAGAAGAACATCCTCAAGCGGCTCAGCGCGACGCCGCTCCATCGCTGGCAGCTGGTCGGCAGCAACGTCATCATGCGGCTCCTCATCGCGATCGCTCAGGCCATCATCATCATCGGCGTCGGGACGTACTTCTTCGGCCTCCAGACGACCGGCAACCTGGCGCTGGCGGCCGTCTTCGTCCTGCTCGGCGCGGTCGCCTTCATCTCCCTCGGCTACGTCATTGCTTCGTTCGCTACGAGCGAGGACGCCGCCAACGGGATGACGAGCATCGTCCAGTTCCCACTCATGTTCCTGTCCGGCACGTTCTTCGTGATCGACCAGATGGCCCCGCCGCTCCAGACGGTCGCCCGGTTCATGCCGCTCACCTACCTGTCGGACGCTCTCCGCCAGATCATGGTCAACGGCGCGGCCTTCTCGCCGCTGTGGGTCTGCTTCGTCGTCCTCGCCGGCTGGACGGTCGCCTGCTTCGGCATCTCGGCGCGCTTCTTCCGCTGGCAGTAGGGATTCCGGTCGGCGCGGTCCGTTCCGCGCGCGAGGGCCGCTGTCCGGTGTCTCCGGGCCTCGCAGGACCCGGCTACCAGCGCTCCTCGTGGACGAGCTCGTCGAGCGGGCGGCGGCCACCGGTCCTGAGCGGCGCTTCGAGCTCGGCCGGATCGGCGGGATAGCCGAACGAGAGCAGGAACTCGCAGTGGCGGTCGTCCGGCAACCCGAGGAGTCGCGCGGCGAGGTCGTGGTCGTAGACGGTCGCCGGGCAGGACCCGACACCGAGCTCCCAGGCGGCGAGCTGCATGTTCGCAGCGGCCTGGCCGAGGTCGAACAGCACCGACAGCGGCGCCTCGGTCGACCACGGGTCCGGCGTCACGAGGGCGATCGCCACGGCCGCTCCCGCGATGTGGCCGGCGTAGGGCCCGACCACGCTCAGCTCGCGCAGGTGGTCCCGGTCGCTGCAGACGATGAAGTCCCAGCGCTGCTGGTTCTTCGAGCTGCCGGATCGACGGGCGGCGGCGAGGATCCGATCGACGTGGGCCGGTTCGAGCGGGCGATCGGCGAACCGGCGGATCGCCCGGCGATGGAGGATCGCTTCCCAGACGGCCTGGCCGCCCGGCTCGCTACTGCTCCTGCCGCCCGCGGTCAAGACGGGATTCCACCAACCTCGCCGGCCTCGACCGTCGTCGGCGTCACGGCTCCGACCATCTCGCCGATGGTCCGTCGCGCCCCGACGCCCTCGCCGACGGCGGCGAACGACTCGTCCGGATCGGGGATCCGGCGGGCATCGATCGCGGCTGCGAGCTCGGCGGCCTCGTCGGGCGTATGGGGACCGCCGAGCGCTCGGGCGAGGAATCCGGCAACGGTCCGCCGGTAGGCTTCGAGCTCGTACAGCCAGCTGTGGCGGCCCTCGGCGACGATCACCGCCTCGATGGGACCACCGGGGTCGCGTCCGGCCGCCGCGCGCTCCGCCGCGCCACGGCGAGCGGCCCGCTCGAGCCTCGCCATATGGGTCGGCGGGACGACCGAATCGTCGGCGCCGTGGAGGAGCAGGATCGGCCCGGCGTAGCGGGCGATGGCGCGACTCGCCGACAGGTCGTCGACCCGATGGCCGCGCGGCCGCAGGTAGATCCGCGTGGTGAGCCAGGCGAGCGGTGTCGCGATCGGTTCCGGGATCGGCAGCCGGGCGAGACGGAACGTCTGGCGGGTCAGGCGCCGTGGATCGGCCGGGGCCGATGTGCTCACGAGGACCGAGCACCGTTCGCCGGCCTCGGCGGCGGCGATGATCGAGCCGACCGCCCCGAGTGAGTGGCCGAGGAACCCGCCGGCAGTGACCTCCGACCGGGCCAGCAGCACCGTGAGCGCGGCCGCGGCGTCCGCCGCGAACTCGCCGACGCTGATCGGCAGCGTCTCGGCCGGGTTGTCGCCGTGGCCGCGGACGTCGAACGTGAGGACGTGATAGCCGGCCGCGTGGAGTACCTCGGCGTTGGGCAGCGTGCGATCGCGGTTCGACTCCCAACCATGGACGAGCACGATCCCGGGTCCCGCCTGGCCCCCGCGCGCCGGGATGAACCAGGCCGGGAGGTGCAGGCCGCCGGATGCGACGACGGTCGTCTCGAAGGGCAGCCCCCGATCGGCCGGCGTCAGGGCGACCGGTCGACGCCGTGGCAGGCCGGCCCGGACGCGGTAGACGACGGCGAACCGGTAGGCGAGCGCGGCCGGGATCGCGACGAGCGAGGCCGCGATGCCGGCCCGGGTGGCGGGACGACGGAGGGAAGGCACGTTCGTAGGGGACGCCACGGATCGGCGACTGTCAAGCGCCGGTCGGCTCGCGCTCGAGCCTGACGGCGACCGGCCCGCCGGCTCGGCGGGCGATCCCGGCGGCCGACCGGGGTCGTTGAGGCGTCCGGGTAGACTGGACTGCTATGCCGACACGCGATCCACATGTGGTGCTCGGGGTCGAGCGCGGAGCCAGCCAGGCGACGGTCAAGGCCGCCTGGCGCCGGCTCGCCCGGGAGAACCACCCCGACGTCATCGGCTCGGATCCGGCCTCGGCCCGTGCCGCCACCCGGCGGATGGCGGCGATCAACACCGCCTACGAGGCGCTCAGAGACGGTCCGGCCAAGGCCACCCGAGGATCCACGGACGACGATGAGGGGCGGCCGGCTCGCCGACGTGGCGGTCCGCCTCCGCCCCGCCCGACCCGGCCGGTGACCGGCCGGGTCGACACCGCCGACACGTTCCGCGCGCGTAACCGGACGACGTCCGGGTCACGCAGCGCCCACCCCGGCGGCCAGCAGCCGCCGCGTCCATCCGCGTCGCATCGTGAGCCGCCACGGGCGTCCGATCCGACCGGTCCGCTCCGCCGGTCGAGAAGCCACAGCTTCCAGCCACCGGACCCGCCCGACCTCGAGGCGGCAGCCTCGATCGAGCTCGACTTCGGGAAGTTCCGCGGGCATACCCTCGGCCAGGTAGCCGGCTTCGAGCCCTCGTACATCGACTGGATCGCCTCGACGATCACCCGCGACGCAGCGCTCGTCGCCGCTGCCCGGGCCATCCGCGCCGACCTCGACCGCCGTGGGGTGGTCCGCCGGATCCGGGAGACGGATCGCCAGCAGCGGGATCGGTTGCGACAGCAGCGCGAGTGGCGCCGGATCTTCGGCGACGAGATCGCCGAGGCCTGAGCCGGAGGTTCGCGGACCTCGTAGACGCGACGATCGCCTCTCGATACCGAGAGGCGATCCTGCGTCGTTGTGAAGAGCGATTATTCCAGCCGTCACGCGCGCCGGGCCTGCTGGCCGAATGATCCGTGGTTACTCGGCTCGTGAACGAGTCGCGGATGCTAGCCCCCGACCACCCGAGTGGCCCCTCGAGCAGGCCGCCTATCCGTTCTTCGTCCCGTGACCGACGCCCCAGGTTGTTCCCGGTATCGTCGCGTTCCGGCTGACCGAACTATGCGCCTCGCCCGTCCCGGAAGGAATGGTCCCTCCGTCCGGGTGCGGGTCGGGCGATGGTCGGAGGCAGCCACGCACCGGCAGTGGGACCGACGTACCGGGTGCGTTTACGCACCGCCGAGGCGCCCTCGCACCCGCCACGCTCAGGCCGTGCACGCCCGCCTCGTGCGCATGCGCACCGTGCATGCCCATGCCGGCAGCCGGCCATGCCTCAGAGCAGGTCGAACTCGCGGTCGGGCATCGCCCGATCGACCCGGAACGGATCGTCGGCCGCCCGGAGTCCGCCCGGCGGGGCGGTGTCGCGATCGAGCAGGAGATCGAGCAGCAACCGGCTGCCACCGGCCGAGGACATGACGCCATGGCCGCTGAACCCGCCGTTGACGGCGAGCCCGTCGGGCCCGATCCGCCCGATGTACGGCCGATGGTCGGGCGTGTACTCGTATTGGCCGGCCTGGAGATACCAGCGGTCGCCGCGCTCCCAGGAGTCCGCCCAGAACGGCGAGAGGCGGGCCACCGAGCGTGGCGAGGTCGGGTCGAGGAGGCGGAACGCGAAGTCGGGGGAGCCGTGGACCTCCCACGAGGGTTCGCCGGGCGGCGTGTCCGCCTCGGTGCAGAGCACGAACGCACCGCGCAGCGCCGGCCGCCAGTGGGCAGCGTTGTCCTCGTCGATCGTCATCGGGGCATCCGGCGGAACCTCCGGGACGTCGGGCATGACGACCTTCTGGCGGCGGGTCGGGCGGAGGTCGAGCGAGACGCCGGCCAGGGCGGCGGTCTCGGCGAGGAACGGCCCCGTCGCGAGCACGACGACCGGAGCCGAGATCTCGCCCTCGGAGGTCTCGACCGCTTCGACGCGTCCACCGGAGACTCGGATCGCGGTCGCCATGGTGCCGAGCCGGAATGCCGCGGTCGCAGTGCCGGTCGCCCGTTCCACTCCGGCACCGCCCGACGCGGCGAAGGCATACGCATAGGCGAGCCGGACCTGGTCGAGCGTGCCGTCGCCCTGGCGGAAGCGGGCCTGGACGACGTCCGGGGAGAGGTACGGGAACCGCGCCCGCGCTTCGTCCCCGCTGAGGATCTCGACGTCGTCGAGCCCGAACGAGTGCTGGAGCTCGACGAGGGCCCGCTGCCGGGTCGCCGCCTCCGCACTGAACACGCAGAAGAGGTAGCCGCGGCGGACCATCCCGATGTCGTAGCCGGGCAGGCCGCTCCGCTCGGCGACCTCGGCCATGAAGGCGACTCCCTCGCGGACGAGTGCCAGCTCCTCGAGGTTGTCGAACTGGAGGCGGAACGCCCCGGTGGCCGCCGGGGTCGTGAGCGTGGCCGGTCGGGGGCGAGCGTCGAGGACCACCGTACGCAGCCCGGCCGCGGTCGCCGCGAACGCCGTGGCGCAGCCCACGATCCCGCCGCCGATGACGACGAGGTCGGCCGTGGGGGGCAGCCGGTCGGCGACGCGGAGGCGGAACCGGCGATGCGTCGGCGGGTCGGCGGTCGACATCGCCGGCAATCATGGCAGCGTCGGCAGGATCCGCGCGCTCCCGGTACCCTGCGCCCGTGCGCACGATCCCTCACCGGCGTGGCGCGGTCGCGCGCGCGATCGGGCTCGCCGCGACCCTCGTCCTCGCCCTGCTCCTCGCCGGTTGCTCCGGCTCCCCGTATTCGAGCTTCGACCCGAGTGGACCGTGCACCGCCGACGGCCGCTTTCCCGGCGCCTATCCGACTCTCGAGGTCCAGGTTCCGACGACGTACATGGGCCGCGCGCCGGACACGCTCGACTCGGGCCGCAACTGTTCCTCGACGGAGCTCGGGACGCTGACCGGCCACGGCCTCAAGGAACTCCGCTTCGCCGGCGGGACGTGGAACACGTCGGCGAACTCGGGGGTGACCCTGGCCGTGTTCAGCGGCGATGGCCTCACCGCAGAGTGGCTCGGCGAGTGGTACGAGGCGAGCGCGCGGGCCGCATCGAACACCCGCCAGATCACGCCGACCCGCCCGAAGGTCGCCGGCCAGCAGGGCTATCGGCTCGACACGATCAACGGCGACTCGAACCAGACGGTCATCAGCTGGCCCTCGGCGACGCCCGGGACCGTCTACGTCGTCCTGACCGCGGACACGCCGCCGGCCGACATCCAGGCCGCCATCAAGGCCTTCCCGACGGCCCACTGAGCCACCGCGCCCCTTCCGCCCGCGGCTGTCGGTCTCACCGGCCCCCCGATCGGCCGTCGCGCCCAGCTGATGCATCCACGTGCATCGCGCAGGAAGACGTTCCTCCTCGCGGCGCTCGTTGAACCCCCGTCCGGGCCATCGGGGCCCGACCGTCCCCGGTGCTAGCATCGCCGCAATGACCGACCCGTCGGCTCGTCACGAGGCGTGGACGCGAGAGCGCCTCGCGTCCGCCCTCGAGCGCACGCCCGAGCGCCGCCAGCGCTTCTCGACCATCAGCGACGTCGAGGTCGAGCGGCTGTACGGCCCGTGGACCGAGCGCGACCGGCTGCAGGCTGAGACCGCGACCTCGACGGACACCCTTCCCGGCGAGCCGCCGTTCACCCGTGGCATCCATCCGACCGGCTACCGGAGCCGCCTCTGGACGATGCGGATGTTCGCCGGCTTCGGAGCTGCCGAGGACACGAACGCTCGCTTCCGCCAGCTTCTCGAGGCGGGCCAGACGGGCCTCTCGATCGCCTACGACATGCCGACCCTGTACGGCTACGACACCGACGATCCCGAGGCGGAGGGCGAGTTCGGGACGTGCGGGGTCGCCGTGAGCAGCCTGGCCGACATGGAGGTCCTCCTCGACGGACTGCCGCTCGACAAGGTGAGCACGTCGATGACGATCAACTCGCCGGCCGCCCCGATCTGGGCGATGTACATCGCCGCGGCGGAGAAGCGGGGCGTCCCCCGGGACGTCCTCGAGGGCACGACCCAGAACGACATCCTCAAGGAGTTCATCGCCCAGAAGGAGTACCTCTTCCCGCCCGAGCCATCGATGCGCCTCGTGACCGACACGATCGAGTTCGGGACCCGCGAGCTGCCCCGCTGGAACACCATCTCGATCAGCGGCTACCACATCCGGGAGGCCGGCTCGACCGCCGTCCAGGAGCTCGCCTTCACGATCGCCGACGGGATGGCCTATGTCGAAGCCGCTCTCCAGCGCGGACTTCGCATCGACGATTTCGCTCCGCGTCTCAGCTTCTTCTTCAACAGCCACAGCGAATTCTTCGAAGAGATCGCCAAGTTCCGGGCCTCGCGACGGGTCTGGTACCGCCTCATGCACGAGCGCTACCACGCCGAGAACGAGCGATCTACCTGGATGCGCTTCCACACCCAGACGGCCGGCGTGAGCCTCACCGCCCAGCAGCCGCTCAACAACCTGACCCGGGTCGCCCTCCAGGCGCTGGCGGCCGTACTCGGCGGGACGCAGTCGCTCCACACCGACTCGTACGACGAGGCATGGGCCGTGCCCTCGGCCGAGGCCGCCCTCCTCGCCCTGCGCCAGCAGCAGATCATCGCCGAGGAATCCGGGGTCGCGAGCACGGTCGACCCGCTCGGCGGCTCATGGTTCGTCGAGTCGCTCACCGACGAGACGGAACGGGCCGTCTGGCGCTACCTCGACGAGATCGACCGGCGCGGCGGGATGGTCGCCGCCATCGGCGAGGGCTACCCGCAGCGCGAGATCGCCGACGCGGCGTACCGGTTCCAGCGCGAGCTCGATTCGGGCGAGCGGGCGATCGTCGGGGTGAACCGCTACGCCGACCCCGACGAGGAGCTGGCGATCCCGCTGCTGACCGTCTCGGAGGCGTCGGAGCGGGCCCAGCGATCCCGGCTCGAGCGGACCCGCCGCGAACGCGATGGCACGGCCGTGGCCGCGGCACTCGCCGGCCTGCGCGACGCGGCTCGTCGCCCGGGCACGAGCGACACGAACCTCATGCCCCACTTCCTCCGCTGCGCGAACGCCTACGCAACGCTCGGGGAGCAGTGCGCGGTCCTCCGCGAGGTCTTCGGGGAGTACCGGGAGCCGGTCGCGGTCTGAGCGACGGTCCGGCTCGGTGGCCAGGCCGTACGATGCCCCAATGATGTATCTGGACGCCCTCGAGTTCCTCGAGGAGGAGCGCGACGCCTTCCGCCCGTTCGAGGCGCTCGACGACCTCACGGACGAACAGCTCCAGGTCCCCCTTACGGGGGCGCACGGCTGGTCGGGTCGCGACCTGATCGGTCACCTCGTCGTCCGGCTGGAGGTCGCGCTGGCGGTCGCCCGGGAACTCGCGGTGAACGACACGAGCCCCACCCTGGTCCGGAGCGACGCCGAGTGGGCGGCCGAGGGCGACGCGCAGAACGACCGGGCGGTGCTCGAATGGGCAGCCCTGCCGATGACCGAGGTCCGTGACCGCCTCCGGAACGTGCCCGGCGAGCTCCGCGGAACCCTCACGGTCGTGCCCGAGACGCGTTGGATCAAGCACAAGACCAACATGGAGTGGTTCATGGGCGAGACCATCGACCACTACGTCGACCACGAGGCCGACCTCGCCGCCGTGCTGGCGGCGGCCGGCGCCGGGGCGTCGTGAGCTCACCCGGGGACGAGCTCCCCGCCGACCTGACCCTCGAGGTCGTGGTCGAGGATGTCGTCGGAGATCTCGAGCCGGTGTCGCGCCGGTCGGATCGGAGTGCGACCGTATTCGAGCGCGCCGACAGGCCCTTCGCGGTCCTCGACGGCGGTGCTCTCGAGGTGCGCCTCGATCCGACGATCGCGACGGCCGCCCTGCGGACGCCCGACACGGACGCCTCTCCGCGGGGTCACGGCTGGGTCACGTTCTCGCCGTCCGTGCTCGACCAGATGGCCGTCGACCGGGCCGCCGCGTGGCTCGAGTACGCCTGGCGCCACGCCCTCGACTGAATAGGCGGCCGCCCGCCGCCCCTGGCCTGGCCGCACCCCGGACATGACACACGACCCCGGCCGTCGGTGGTCGGGGTCGTGGGAGGAGGAGCGGGGGATCGGCGCGATCGCGCGCCTGGAGTCGGAGTTGACCTAGGCGGTCGTCTCCGGCGTGCTGGCTGGCGCGCCGGCCGCCGCCAGCGACGGGAGGCCGAACTGGGCCTCGAGGAATTCCAGCGGCCGGAAGCCGACGACGCCCTTGGGCTGGTCGCCGGGCTTGAAGTAGGCGATCGTCGGGATGCTCATGATGTTGAACATCCGCGAGAGACCGGGGTTGGCGTCCACGTCGACCTTGACGACGTCGACGGTGCCCTCGTACTTCTCGGCGAGCTTGACCATCTCCGGGGCGACCATCTTGCACGGCCCGCACCAGGTGGCCCAGAAGTCGACGACGGTCGGCTTGTCGTTCTTGAGGACGAGTTCCTCGAAATTCGCGTCCGTCGCGACCTTGATCTCGGCCATTGCCGGATGATCCTTTCTCCCGCTCAGAGCGGGATCGTCTGCCGCCGCTAGCCGGCGAGCGCCTGGATGAGCTGATAGGCCTCGAGGACCCGTGGGTCCGCGAGGCGGTAGTAGATGGTGTTCCCGCTCCGTCGGGTCGTGACCAACCCCGCGCTGCGCAGCACGGCGAGGTGCTGGCTCATGTTGGGGATCTGGCAGCCGACCCGGGCCGACAGGTCGCTCACGGACAACTCGCCGACGGCGAGCGATTCGAGGACGCACAGTCGCTTCGGATCGGCGAGGGCGCGACCGACCGCGGCGAACCGCTGTCGATCTACCTCACTGGACACGGCCGAACCGGTCATGCACGGAGTCTCTCACTGATTGCGCAAGTATGCAAGTGCGGCGCGGGCTAGGCGGGTGCAGGCGCGCCGCACGGTGCTGGCGCCCGCCCGGATCCGACGCCCGGCGCGCCAGCGATGCGATGCCATACTGCGCCGATGGCGGCTTCGAGCTCAGCGCGGGAACGGGACGACGCGGACGACCACCTGGTCGGCCTCGACGCCATCCTCGCCGCTCGGGAGCTGGTGGCCGGGCGTGTCCATCGGACGCCGATGCTCTCGTCGGCCACTGCCGCGGCGGTCCTGGGGAAAGCCGGCGGTCCGCCGGTCGCCGGCGGCACGATCCACGTCAAGGCCGAGAACCTGCAGGTCACGGGCTCCTTCAAGCCGCGCGGGATGACCAACAAGGTCGCCTCGCTCACCGCCGGCGAGCGGAGGCGAGGGATCGTCACCCTGTCGGCCGGCAACGCCGCCCAGGCCTATGCCTGGGCGGGACGTGACGCGGGGGTCCACGCCACGGTCGTCATGCCCGAGCGGGCCGTTCGATCGAAGGTCGATGCCTGCCTCGGCTACGGCGCCGAGGTCGTCCTTCATGGCGCGCACGTCGGGGAGACCCTCGCCCGGGTGCACGAGCTCGTCGCCGAGCGCGGCCTCGTCTACTGCCATCCGTTTGACGATCCGGCCGTCATCGCCGGGCACGGCAGTGTCGGCCTCGAGATCCTCGAGGACGTGCCGGACGTCGACGTCGTCGTCGTCGGTGTCGGCGGTGGCGGCCTCATCAGCGGCATCGCAACGGCGATCAAGGAGCGCCGCCCCCAGACCCGCGTGTACGGCGTCGAGCCAGACGGCGCCGACGCGATGAGTCTTGCCCTCGAGAAGGGCGAGGTCGTGACGATGACCCCATCCACCGTCGCCGACGGACTCGCGGCCCCCTTCGCCGGTGCCTGGACGCTGGCGACGTGCCGGCACTACCTCGATGGCCTGATCCTCCTTGACGACCCGACCATCCTCGCCGGCATGCGCTTCGCGGCCGAGCGGATGAAGCAGGTCCTCGAGCCTGCTGGGGCGGCTGCGCTCGCGGCCGTCCTGTTCGGCCGGGTCCCGCTCCAGGATGGCGATCGCGTGTGTGTCGTCGCCTCGGGCGGGAATGTCGAGATCGGCAAGATCGGTGCACTGATGGACGCGGCGGTACCCCTGCCGACATGACCGAGGAGCCCGTCCCGGCGTTCGACCCGGGGGTCGTCACGGGAGGGGACACGATCCCTGTGGGCGGGGCCGTCTCGCCGGGTGACTCGGGCGCGGCGGCAGGGGTACCGCCGCCCGGGCACGCGCCGTGGCCCGCCGTCGCCCCTGGAGCCATCCCCGCGCCACCGGCGATCCCCGCGCCACCGGCCATCCCCGCACCACCGGCCATCCCCGCGCCGCCTCCAGCTGCGCCGCCGGTCGCCGCGCGGCCGGCCGAAACGACGCCCGACCCGCTCGCCGGGCTGCCCATCCGGAGCGGCCGGCTGCTGTCGGCGGCGTTCGACCTGCTCATCGCGGCGAGCATCGACCTTCGCCGTGGCGGCCTCTACATCGGGGCGGTGCTGTTCATGACGGTCGCACCGCTGGTCGTGGTCGTCCTCGGCATCGTGGCCCACGGCACCCCGCTCGAGGACCTGCTGCAGGGCGCCTCGGTCTTCGATCTCGGGACGCCGGCCGGCGAGGCCGCCAGCGAGGCACTCGGGGCGACCCTGTTCGTCGTGCTCTTCCTGGCGATCATCGGCTACTTCGTGATCTCGATCGAGGGCCAGGCGATCGCGATCCTCCTGCTCGCTGGTCGGGTCGCGGACCGGCCGATATCGCTCGACGAGGCGCTCGTCCGATCCCGGCGCGTGTTCTGGCGCCTCGTGCGGGCGGCCATCATCGTGGCCATCCCCTCGACGATCGCCCAGTTCGTCGTCCTCATCCCCCTGTCCGGCGGCTCGCAGACGTCCGAGGGACCGACGCTGCTGGCGACGGCGGTCTCGACCGTCGTGATCATGCCGTTCACCTACTACGCCACGGGCATCGTCCTCGGCGACGTGAATGCCCGCCAGGCGGTCCGCCGGTCGCTCACCCTCTTCGGGGTCCGGAAGCGACTGGGCATCACGGTCGCGATCTTCGCCGCCGTCGCCCAGTACCTGCTCGTGTTCGGGGCGGGCGTCGGCGGCGACATCCTCACCCGGGTCATCGCCCCGCTCGGCCTGTCGCCCGACGGCGGCATCGGCGCGATCGCGATCATCGGCGTCCTGGGGCTCATCTTCGTGTTCGCCCTCGGCTCGTTGCTGTTCCTCGTCTCGGCGATCAGCGTCGCCCCGCAGGTGATCGCCTTCCTGTCGCTCACCCATTACACCGGCGGGCTCGATGCCGCCCGTGCCGATGAGCAGGTCGCGGCACGTCATGGCCGAACCGCCACCCCTGTCATCGCAGCGATACCGGTCATGACCTACGCCACTTCCGCGGTCTCGCCGCTCGCCGGTCCGGCGGTCGCGCCCGTCGTGGCGCCGCTGGGGCTGCCGCCGGCCTACCTGACCCCCACTCCTCCTCCGGCGACGTACTGGCAGGTCGAACGGGTGGAGCCGCGACGTCGGTTCCGCTGGTTCACGATCCCGCTTCGACTCGGCGTCATCGCCGGTGTGCTGTGCATGGTCGGCGGCCTCCTGCAGCTGGCGAGTGCGCCGCCCGGGCCGCTCGACGAACCGCTGAACAACGAGCCGGCAGTGGCCGTCTCCTCGATGCTGTCTCGGTGAGTCCGACCGTCCGGCGGTCCACCCGGAGGGGGCGTCGGAAGTCGGCGGTCGCGGTCCGGTAGACTCGACCGGCGGGCGTCGACAGGCGGACCGTCGAAGCCCAGGGGAGGTCCCACATGCGAAGAATCGCGTTCACCGTGCTCGTCGGCGTCGCCATCACGATCCTTTCGGCGTGCCGAGCCACCACGGCCAGCCCCGAACTGACCGGTCAGCCGTGGATGCTGACCTCGATCACCGAGTCCTCGCCGGCGTTCACGGCGCTCATCCCGCCGGCCGACCAGTCGCGCTACCAGATCACCTTCAAGACCGATAACTCGTACTTCGCGACGGCCGACTGCAACAACCTCGTCGGGACCTACGTGGCCCGCGACTCCAAGCTGACGATCCAGGTCGGGCCATCGACCCTGGTGGCCTGCGGCAGCGGCTCGTACGGGGCGATCTTCGCCCACGCACTGACGTCCGCCTCGACGTACGCGATCGCCGACAACGCACTGACCATCGGCCTCGACGGTGGCGGGTCGCTCCTGTTCGCCGCGGGAGGCGCCGCGCCGGTCGGGAGCGCCTCGGCCGCCGCCTCGCCCTCGGCCGCTCCGAGCGTCTCTCCGTCGCCAACCCCATCGCCCACACCGACCCCGAGCCCGACGCCATCGCCCACACCGACCGCGAGCCCGACACCGGCCGCGAGCGGCAAGCCGACTGCAGCGCCGAGCTCCACGCCTGCTCCGACCGCGGCACCGACCGCGACGCCCACCCCGACGCCGACCCCCGCCCCGAGCGGCGGCACCGGGCTCGCTGGAACGGGCTGGACCCTGACCCAGTTCACGCTCATCGACCCGGTCTACGAGGCGACGGTGCCGGCGACGAACCCGCCGCTCTACACGATCCAGTTCAATGCCGACGGGACGTTCGCGGCCAAGGCCGACTGCAACCAGGTGGCCGGCACGTACGTCGTGGGCGCCGGCGGGACGCTCACGATCACGATCGGGCCCTCGACGATGGTCGCCTGCCCTCCGGGCTCACGCTCCGACCTCTACGTCTTCGCCCTCGGCCGAGCGGCGTCGTACACCACCGCGGCCGACACGATGACCGTCACGGAGACCGGCGGCGGGACGCTCGAATTCACGGCCGCGGCCAAGCCGTAGGGCGTCGTCGCCGGCCCGCCGGCCCGACGCCTAGAAGAAGGGCGACAGGATCGACATCGCCGCGTTGAGCGCCCGCTCCCGCTTCCCGGTCGGGATGCGGGCCGGGGCGGAGATGATCATGTCGCGGTCGAACAACTCGCGGGCCACGTGGTCGGCGAAGTCCTTGTCGTTCGACCGGACCTGGAGCTCCCAGTTCCGCCGCAGGCTCAGGCCGTCGAGGTTGGCCGTCCCGGCGAGGACCGTGTCGTCCGACACGAGGACCTTGGCGTGGGCCATGTGGGGATGCTCGCGCAGGTCGACGCCGGCCTCCGTGAGCTCGGCGAACCAGTGGCGGACGGCGCCCTTGGCGGGGAACGACTTCGGGTCGGCCGGCACGATGACCCGGACATCCACGCCGCGTTTGCCGGCCCGGATGATGCCGCGGATGATCGCCCGGTCGGCGAGGTACGGGTTGATCACGTAGAGCCGCCGGCGCGCCCCGGCGATCGCCTCCTTGTAGGCCGCGACGATCGGAAGGTGCCCCTCACCGGGGTTGTTGGCGAGGATCTCCATCAGGACGCCGTCGCCCGTCGGCTGCTCGGGGAAGAATTGGTCGAGCTCGGCGGCGGTCTCCGGTAGCGGACCGCCCTGGAAGTGCCACGACAGCAGGCAGACCGCCTGGAGCTGGGCGACGACCGGGCCCTCCATGCGGAGCATCACGTCGTGGAACCGCTCGTCGTTGAAGTGGTCCTCGATGCCCGGTCCGCCGGCATACCCGATGCGCCCGTCGATGACGACGACCTTGCGGTGGTCGAAGTGGCCGAAGTCGTCGAAGCGCCAGTCGATCCGCCGGCTGCCGACGAGGCCGTCGAGGTCGAAGAAGGCGCCCTGGTTGGCCACGACCTGGACGCCACCCGCCCTCAACGCCCCGTAGAGCTGGCGAGAGCCGAGCCCGGGCTGGCTGTAACCGGCGTCGACCATGAGTCGCACGGCGACGCCTTCGCTCACCTTCTTGATGAGCAGGTCGCGGAAGCGGTCGCCGATGTCGCCGGCCTTGAACCCGAAGATGATGATGTGGACGTCGGAGCGGGCGGCCTCGATGTCGGCGAGCATCTTCGGGAAGAACGCCGGACCGTCGATGAGCAGTTCCCAGCTCGTCGCCGGAGCCGGGGCGAAGTGGATGGCCAGCGGCCGTCGCGCGGGACGATGCCCGAGGACTGCCTCGACGAGCGAGCGGGCCTGCTCCGGGGTGATCGCCGCTACGCTCGATGGGCCGGCGCCGGCCGGCGGTGGACTCGACGCGGGTGTTTCCTCGACCATGCGTTGCTGCCCGGTCCTTCCACCACTGGCGATAGGGCTGTTTGAGCGGGTTCTCGATCGTAGTCGCCGCACTTCGGGGGTGTCAACGAGACGGTCCCGCGTGCCCGGTCCCACCGGAGCCACCGGTGTCCCATCCTGCCATCCGGGGCGGAGCCGCCATCATCGCCGTCGCGAGCCGCTACCCTGTGCCGGAGCACCGCTGCCATGAGGGCGATACGGGATGTCGGTAACCGGGTCGGACGCGTCGACGGACCCTGACGGGTCGAGCAGCACCGAGGGGCAGGATCCCGCCTCGGCGGCAGCACCGCCGAGCCGCCGCGCGGCCCTGCTCCGATCGGGCTTCATCCTCGGGGTCCTCCTCGTCGTCTTCGTCGTGATCATCCCCCGCTTCGTCGACTACAGCGAGGTCGCCGACGCGTTCCGGGAGCTGACCCTGCCGCAGGTCGCGTTCATGACGGTCCTCGGGGCTATCGCCTGGCTCATCAGCGGCCAGCTCTTCACGGTGCTCACCGAGGGCCTGTCGGTGATCCAGGGCGGGACGTCGTACCTGATCCTTTCGGGCATCGGCTCGAGCGTCCCGTTCGGCCCCTGGAACATGGGTGTCGTCTGGGTGGTCGTCCGGGGCTGGGGCGTCGGGGTGCAGCCGGCGACGTCGGGGATCGCCCTCTACGGCGTGATCAATCAGCTCGGCCGGCTCGCCCTGCCACTCGTCGCGGTGATCGTCCTGATCGCGACGGGCGGGCTCGGTGGGGGCGGCGGAACCGCATTCGTCATCACGCTGATCAGCATCGTGGTGTTCGTGGTCGCCACCGGCCTGATCGCCGCCGTCGTCCGCTCCGATCGTGTCGCCGACTGGCTCGGCCGGACCGGGCAGCGGGTCGTGTCCTGGGTCCTGGCCCGTCTCGGCCGGACCGGCGCCCCGGACGTGTCCGCGTCGGTGCACCGCTTCCGTGACCAGCTCGGCGCGGTCATCCAGCGCCGCGGGCTGGCGGCCCTCATCGTCTCGATCATCGCCCAACTCAGCTGGTGCGTCGTCCTCATCGCCGCGCTGCGGGTCGTGGGCGTTCCCGAGAGCACGCTGTCACCGAGCGACGTCCTTGCCGTCTTCGCCCTGGTGAGCGTGATCACGATCATCCCGATCTCGCCCGGCGGTGCAGGGGTCCCTGAGCTGCTGTACATCGCCGGCCTCTCCGCGATCGCCGGCGACCAGAACGAGTCGGTCATCACGGCCGGCGTCTTCCTCTTCCGCCTCTACCAGTGGTTCCTGCCGATCCCGATCGCCTGGATCCTCCTCAAGCTCGCCCGCCGCGGTCGGTCGATGCTGCCGACGACCTCCGAGCTGCGCTCGTACGCGAAGGGGTGACCGGCCCGTCCGGACCCACGCCGGAGGACCCGTCGCGAACGTCGGGCGCCATCGAGGGGCTGCGCGGGACCTCGCCGCTGTTCGCGACCCTGGTCGTCGCGGTCGCCATCGGTGCGCTCCTGTTCCTCGTCGGCTGGGCGGCCGCGGTCCTCGCACCGCTGGGACTCGGCCTGTTCGTCGCGGCTCTGGCGGCGCCGCTGTTCGGGCGGCTGGAGGCGCGCGGGCTGTCGGCCCCGGTCGCGCTGACCATCACGATCGGCCTCGTCCTGATCATCGGCGCGACGCTCGTCCTGCTCGCTCTGACCTCGGCGCGGACCCTGACCGACTCACTCGCCCAGTACAGCGACGATCTGCAGGCGCGCTACGGGGACGCCTCGGGGGCGCTCGCCTCGATGGGCGTGCCCACCGCGGTCCGCGAGATCATCTCCCCGGAGACGCTCGTCTCGGTCCTGCGCTCGGTGATCGACATCCTGCTCCAGGTCGGCGGCAGCCTCGTGTTCGCGGTGGTCGTCGCCGCCCTGCTCCTTCTCGACGGTCCCCGACTCGCCCGACTGCAGGCCGGCGGGACGGGCGGCGGGAACCCGGTCTTCCACGAGGTCCCGGCGCTGGCCCGGGCGGCCGTGACGTATTTCGTCGTCCGCATCCGGATCAACGCGGTGACGGCGGTGGGCCTGTTCGCCCTCATGCTCGTGCTCGGCGTCGACGACGCGCTGCTGTGGGCGGTCGGGGCGTTCTTCCTGAGCTTCGTGCCCTATCTCGGGCTGACCCTCGCCCTCATCCCACCGACGATCCTCGCTTTCGCCGAGTCGGGACCGGTCGCGGCCGGCCTCATGGTCCTCGGCGGGGTGGTACTCAACGTCGTGGCCGAGAACGTGCTCGAGCCGACGCTCACCGGTCGGGCCCTGTCGCTCTCGACCTGGCTCGTGTTCCTCATGTTCTTCTTCTGGGTCTGGCTCATCGGGCCGGTCGGGGCGCTCCTGTCGATGCCGATCACGGTCCTGATCGTGCTCGTGCTCCGGGACAGCGAGCAGACGCGGTGGATCGCCGCCCTGCTCGCTCGCGACGATGCCGGGCCATGACGCCGCGGATCGTCGACGGATCGGTGGCGAGTAGGCTCTGCCGATGAGCCAGGCGCCGGCGGTCGATCCGCACTTCCACGTTCCGGCCCGTCGGATCGTCGGTCTCCTCGTCGCGGCGGCGGTGCTTCTGTGGTTCGCCCGGCCGGTCCTGGCACCGTTCGTGGTCGGCGCCTTCATCGCCTACGCCTTCACGCCGTTCATCGATACCGCCCAGGCGCGGACCGGCCGGTCGAGGATCCTCATCGTCGTCGCCGGCTACCTGCTCGGCCTCATCGCCATCGGCGCCGTCGTCTTCGTCTTCGCCGGCCTCATCTACCGCGAGCTCGAGCTCCTCGTCCAGAGCGGCCCGGACGCCCTGACGACCGCCCTGCGGCAGCTGTTCGGTGCCGACAGCATCACGGTGGGCGACCGGACGATCACGGTCGCCGAGCTCGCCTCCCGCCTCCAGTCTGCGATCGCGGCGTTCACCCAGACACCGGAGGGGGCGCTGCGGAGCGCGGAGCAGGTCCTCCACACGGCCCTCGACGTCGTCCTGACGATGATCGTCACCTTCTACCTGCTCCTCGACGGCGGCCGCTTCGGCGACATCGCGCTGCGGTTCCTCGAACCGGCCGATCGAGCCCAGACGAAGCGGATCGCCGGGCGGATCCATGTCGTCCTCGGCCATTGGCTGCGCGGCCAGCTCGTGCTGGTGGTCCTCGTCGCCCTGATCGTGTCGGTGGTCCTCGGGCCGGTCCTCAACCTGCCGTATGCCACCGCGCTCGGGGTCATGACCGGCCTGCTCGAGGTGATCCCCCTCATCGGGCCGCTCGTCGCCGGGGCGATCGTGGCGATCGTGGCGCTGTCCAGCGGCGGGATCGGCCTGGCGGTCACGGTCGTCGTCTTCCTGTTCCTGCTCCGCCAGGTCGAGGATGCCGTCGTCATGCCACTCGTCCTCGGCCGGGCGGTCCACCTCCATCCGCTGGTGGCGATGTTCGCCGTCGTCGTCGGCACGACCGCGTTCGGGATCCTCGGGACGTTCCTGGCCGTGCCGGTCGCCGCCGCGATCAACGTGGCGATGCACGAGTTCTTCCCGGCCGAGCTCGGGGCACTGCCGGACGAGGGGTTCGGCGTCGTCGGAGCCGCTTCGAGCGAGCACGGCGCGACGGTCGCGGACGCCCCTGCCGATGCCGACACCGGCACGAGCGCTTCGTGACTTCGATCGACCGAAGGGCTGCCGGCCGCTCCCCGACGTGCTCGTGCATGTCACCATGCGCCAGGTGACGACGTCGTCGACACGGGCCTCGGCCGCGGTGTGGCGTCGCCTCCGGCGCACCGAAGGGAGCCTTCACGCGATGCCCGCACCGATCGCCCGACCTCGACCACGACCCTGGAGGTCGACGAGATGACGGCGGCTCCGACGGCCATCGCGGCGCCCGAGACAGGCTCGGCGAGCCCGCGCGTCGCCATCCTCCTCGCCATGGCGATGTTCGTCCTCGTGGTCGACACCTCGCTCATGAACGTGTCGATCTCGGCGGTCGTCCGCGACCTGCAGACGACCGTCAGCGGCGTGCAGTCGGCGATCGCCCTCGAGGCCCTCGTCTCGGCCGCCTTCATCCTCATCAGCAGCAAGGTCGGCGACCTCATCGGGCGGAAGAAGGCCTATGTGCTCGGCCTCCTCGGCTACGGGATCGGCGCCCTGGCGATGACGCTCGCCCAGGATCTCCGGGCGGTCATCATCTTCTGGGCGATCCTCGGCGGGCTCGGTGCGTCACTCCTCCTGCCGGCGATGCAGTCGCTCATCCACGGCAACTTCGAAGGGGCCGCCCAGAAGCGGGCGTACGCACTGGTCGGCGCCTCGGCCGCGATCGCCGCGGCGATCGGCCCCCTGCTCGGTGGCTTCATCACGACGTTCCTGTCGTGGCGGGTCGGATTCCTCCTCGAGATCGTCGTCATCGCCGTCGTCCTGGCCGGCATCCGGTCGGTCCGCGATGCGCCCTACACCGGGACCGCGCGGCATCGACGTGGTCGGGGCCGTCTTCTCGGTCCTCGGGATGGGCGGGATCGTGCTCGGCATCCTCGTCTGGCAGGAAGGCGGAGAGGCGGTCCTCCTGTTCATCGCGGTCGGCGCGGTCGCGCTCGGGTCGCTGGGCTGGTGGCTGCTCCGGCAGAAGCGGCTGGGGAACCTGCCGCTGATCGACCCGGACCTGTTCCGCTCGAAGATCTTCCGCATCGGCATCACCCAGCAGGGGCTGCAGCAGATCGCCCTCGGCGGCGCGATGATCGCCCTGCCGATCTACCTCCAGATGGTCCTCGAGTACAACGCCCTCCAGGCGGGCCTGTCCCTCGCGCCCCTCTCGCTCAGCATGTTCGCGGTCGCGATCCTCGCCGGGCGGAGGGCCGGGAATCGCCGCCCGAGCAGCATCGTCCGGGCCGGCTTCGGACTGCTCAGTCTCGGGATGGCAGCCCTGCTGCCGCTCGTGCCTCGGGCCGACTCGGGCCTGTGGCTCGCGATCCCGCTCCTCATCGCCGGCTCCGGCCTCGGCCTGCTCGTGTCGCAGCTCAACAACTACACGCTCGCCCCGATCTCCGAGGAGCGGATCAGTGAAGCCGCCGGGGTGAATTCGGCGGCCGGCTCGTTCGGCTTGTCGTTCGGGCTGGCCCTCGCCGGCGGGCTGATGATGGCGACGCTCGCCTTCTCCTTCACCAACATGGCCGCCGCGAGCGTGGTCCTCGACCCGGCGGAACAGCAGCAGGTCGCCACCGCGCTCGACGAGGACGCCCAGGTGATGAGCAACACCCAGCTCGCCGAGCAACTGGTGGGTCAGCCGGCCGATGTCCAGGCCGAGATCATCCGCATCAACACGGAGGCTCGCCACCTCGCCCTCCAGGTGGCCCTGCTCGTGCCGCTCCTGGCCGGCCTCTTCGGCCTCGTCAATTCGTTCCGCATGATGCGATTGCCGGACGTCGCTCCGTCCGCGGCCGTGGAGGGCCTGGTCCTCGGCTGACCGCGCACGTCGTGGAGTCGCGGCCAGCGGTCCTCAGGCGATACTCAGGGATCGCGACGCCGGGGTGACGATGACCGGGTAGGTTCCTCGGTACTGGCCGCGCGTGCGACCGCTGGTTCGGAGGGGGACCGCCATGGAAGGATCCCGGTCCGGCTTCGTGACGGCACGGCCGGCTGCCGTCCTCACGATCGCCTTCGTGATCGCCGCCTGCTCGTCGAGCGCGACGCCCAATCCGACGGCGCCGCCCACCCAGGCGGAGGTCGCGTAGAACGCTGGTGAGCCGGGGGAGATTCGAACTCCCAACCAAGTGATTAAGAGTCACTTGCTCTGCCGTTGAGCTACCGGCCCGGGCGGATGATACCGCAGGAGGCGGTCGCGGCTGCCTCGCATGGCGCCCGCCGCCCCAGGCACGGGGAAGCCCCGTGATGCCGACACCCCCCCGTGCCGATGTGGGCCTTGGTCACTCTGCCCGTCGACGAGCAGCTCCTACGGTATCCGCGCGGCCTCAAGAAACCCCGTAGTCCTGACGTGGTTCGCGACCGCTCAGGGATGTAGGTTGAGACTCAGCTACCGCTGAGGAGGCTGCCGATGGGAACCGCACTGCTGGACCCGCATGTCGATGCGGCCGATCGCCCCGACCCTGCGTCCTCGATCCGCGTCGGGGCGGCCTTCGTCACTGGGATCGTCGAAGGGCGGTTCGACGTCATCGAGGGCCTGTTCGCGCCTCAGGTCCGCTTTCGTGCCGTGACGCCGAACACCGTTCGTGAAGCCGGATCGGCTCGGGCGGCGCGGGCCGTCGTGGAGGACTGGTTCGGCGGGACCGATCGCCGTCAGCTCGTGACGTCGAGCGTTGGCCTCATCGCCGACCGGGTCACCGTCGACTACCGCCTTCGGCTCCGCGAGAACGGCGAGATACGGACGGTCGAGCAGCATGCCTTCGCCGTCATCAGGGCCGATCGGATCGCAGGACGTGTGGCTCCTCTGCTCCGGGTTCTGCTCCGCTTCGAGTCGGTTCTCGTGAGCGGGGACCCGTCGGCGTCGGCCGGCGCGGACCGAGGCTCGACGTTCGAAGCCGAGCGCCATCTCGATGCGCTCGGCCTGAGCTGCGCGACCCTCACCCCGGAGATCCGGAACCAGGTCATGGCGCTCGAACCGGGTCATCTCCTCGAGATCCTCACCGACGACCCGTCCGCCGAGGAGGCCCTCGGGTCGTGGACCCGACTCACGGGCAACGAGCTGGTCGGGCGTGAGGCAGCCGGGGACGAGGCATTCCGCCTCTACATCAGGCGTTCCACCACACGGGCCCGCTGACGGGCGATAGAAGAGGAGATCCGATGTCGAGGATGCTCATCAACGCAACGCACGGCCCCGACGACCCGGAGCGCGCGACCCTGGCGTTCGTGACCGCCAACGTCGCCGCCACGGCGGACCAGGACACGATCGTGCTGCTCACCATCGATGGTGCGTGGCTTGCGGTGAAGGGCCGAGCCGACGAGGTCGCGGCGGACACGCTGCCGGCCCTGGTCGACGTGCGGGCCCAGTTCGTCGCCGCGGGCGGGCGTATCTGGCTCTGCGGGGCCTGCGCCAAGCCGCGGGGGATCACCACGGACGACCTGGTCGACGGAGCGACGATCGTCAGCGCGGCCCAGATCGTCGAGGTTCTCGCTCAGGGCGCCGGTTCGCTGTCCTTCTGAACCCGAAAGAGGAGAGATGGCGCCCAGACCGTTGCGTGTGATGATCCGGAGGTCGCCGGCTCTGATCCTCGGGCTGTTCATCGCTGCCTGTTCGGGCTCGTCCGGAGCGTCCTGGACCCCGGTCTCGGGTTTCCCGGATGCGGATGGCTCGACGATCGGCGGGGTCGCCGCCGGGTCCGCGTCGTTCGTGGCTGTCGGGCAGGCCCCGTTCTCGGGCGAGACGAACCACGCCGCTGTCTGGACGTCGCCGGACGGCAAGGCGTGGACCCGGGTCGCGGACGACCCGAGCTTCTCGATGCACCTCATGAACGGCGTCGCGTCGGGGCCGTCGGGCTGGACGGCGGTCGGCGGGTCGTGCGGGAACGGCGAGTGCTTCGACGAGACCGTTTGGACATCGACGGACGGGCAGACGTGGCATGAGGCGGCGCCCCTCCCGGTGGAGCAGACGTACTACGCGGTGAGTCATGTCGTCGCTGCCGGTGGACCCGGCTGGATCGTCGGCGGCTGGCGGGTCGGCAGCGACGCTGCTGACAGGCGTCCGGCTATCTGGACGACGGCAGACGGCTCGTCATGGACGGAGGCGACCGTAGACCTTCCGTCCGACGGTTCGCTGCACGGGAGCCTTTCGGGGCTGGCGGTGGGCGCGGGAATCGATGTCGCGGTGGGTCTCGCCCAATCCGACACCAGCCGCTCGGCGGCGGTATGGATCTCCACGGACGGCAAGGACTGGAGCCCGGTCACCGCCGACGCGTCGTTCTCTGGAGCGCTCATGAACTCGGTCGTGGCGGGTGGTCCGGGCTTCGTCGCGGTCGGCCGCGACGGTTCCGGCGCGGCCGTCTGGACCTCGACCGACGGATCCTCCTGGAAGGCGGAGCCCGCGGGCCCCGGGTTCGCCGGGGCGCAGATGCTGTCGATCGCGGCCAGTGGGGGGAGGTTCGTCGCGGTCGGCTACGACTCGAACACCGCGCTCGTCTGGACCTCGAAGGACGGGATGACGTGGACCCAGTCTTCTCCGGCGTCCGACATGGCCGGTGCCCAGGCGCTGAGCACGGCGATCGGTGCAGCCACCGATGTCGTCGTCGGGGCCTCGTCCAGCTCGGCCAAGGCGTGGACAGCGGCCCACTGATGCGCTTCCGCCGGACGGGTCGATGTCGGCGGCCGCCGTCGGCCGAACCCGGTCCTCGACCGGGCCGGACGCTATAGTCGATCGCCCGGGAGGCGTTCCAGGATGCATACACGGCTCGTCGGCCGCGATCGTGAGCTGGCGGCCGTTCGTCAGGCGATCGCGTCGACACGCCGGAGGCGTGGCGGCCTCCTCCTCATCGCGGGCGACACCGGGATCGGCAAGACCGCACTCGTCGATCAGGCGGTCGATCAGCGCGGCCTCGTGGTCCTCCGCGGAGCTGCCGCCAGGACGCCGGGTCGCCCGTTCGAACCCCTGATCCAGGCGATCCACGCTCATCCAGCCTGGTCGTCGCGCGGAGACGGAGCGCTCCGCCGTGCCGCCATCGGCGCCGAGGCCCGCGACGCGCTCCGCACGATGCTCGGCGTACCGACCAAGGGCGCGGACCCGGCCGACGAGCTCGAGGCAGTGACACCGCTTGGATCGACCGACGGCCCGGCCGGCGATGTGACGATCGGGATCGTTCAGCTCGTCTGCGAGCTCGCACGTCAGACGCCCCTCGTCATCGTCGTCGACGACCTGCAGGCGGCCGACCTCGCCACCCTCGATGCCATGGAGAAGTTCGCTGAGGCCGGCACTCGTGAGGCATTCCTCGTGATCGGAGTCCTGCGCACCGATGAACTCCCGCGGGGGAACCCGGTTCGCAGACTCCGGGTCGAGCTCCGGCGACGCGGTCGGCTCAACGAGCTCGTGCTCGGTCCGCTCGACGCGGTGGCGACCGCCGAGCTTGCGACGAGGGTCCTCAAGGCGAGCCCGGTGCCTGAGCTTGCCGTCCGGTTGGTGGATCGGAGCCAGGGCCTGCCGCTGTTCGTCGAGGAGCTGGCGGCCGCGCTGGTAGCCGAGGGCGCGGTCTCGACAACAGACGGGGTAGCCACGCTCGTCCGGGCCGACCTGCCGATCCCGGAGACGTTGCGTGACAGCATCATGGTCAGGTTCGAGGGCCTGACGGCAGCAGAACTCGGGGCCATCTCGACGGCCGCGCTGGTCGGCGACCCGATCGACAGTGTCCTGGTCGATTCTCTCGTGCCCGATGTGCCCGGCTGGATCGACACGGGACTCGAGCGGGGGATCCTCACCACGGCCGACGAAGGCACGGTGTCGTTCCGCCACAGCCTCGTCCGCGAGGTCCTGGTCGACGAGGTGCCCGCCCCCGATCGACGAGCGCGCCACCGTCAGATCGCGACCGCACTGGCCGAGCGCGGTGCCCCTGCGCTCGTGGTGGCCGATCACTGGCTTCGTGGCGGAGATCCCGATCGGGCCGTCCCCCGGTTCCTCGATGCCGCCGACGCCTTCGTGGCCGTCCATGCATATCGGGACGCCGCCACCGCGTACCGTCGAGCCCTCGACGAGGACCGAGCGATGCTGCGCTCGCGGGTCGCGATCCTGGAACGACTCGGCGAATGCGAGGAGCTTGCGGGCGCGCCACGGGAGGCGGCCCGCGTCTGGGCGGCGGTCGCAGCAGAGCGCGCCGCGACGGGCCAGATGGAACTCGCCGCGAACGCCCACGCCCGGCGGGCCAGGGCGCTCGAGATCCAGGGCCGCTGGACTCAGGCCCTGGAGGCACGGATAACGGCCGCCGACGCCTTCGCGGACGCCGGCCTGCCGGGGGCGGCTGCCACCGAACGCCTCGCGGCCGCTGCGCATCTCCGTTCGGCGGCGAGTTTCAGGGCTGCGCTGGAGCTCCTCGCGGTCGCCCACGCCGAGGCCGTTCAGGCGGATCGACCCGACCTCGTCGCACGTGCGACCGGGCTCGAAGGCAACGTGCTCGCCCGGTCCGGGCGGACCGACGACGGGTTGGCGCTCGTCCGGCGTGGCCTCGCCCTGGCGCTCGACGGTGGTCTCACGGCTCCGGCTGCCGAGCTCTATCAGCGCCTCGCCAATTCTCTCGAGCACGCGGGCCGCTACGACCCGGCTCACCTCGCCTATCTCGAGGGCGCCGAATACTGCCGGACCCAGTCGATGGAACCGACCGCCCAGCTCTGCCTGGCCTGCATGGCGGTCGTCCTGTGGCAGACCGGGCACTGGCATGGCTCCGAACAGACCTCGCGCGGTGTGCTCGCCTCGGCAGACGCGACGCCGCATGCTCGGACCGTCGCCGAGGGGATGCTCGGGCTGGTCGCCGCGCTCCGGGGCGGGACGGCTCGCGCCCGCCCGCATCTCGAGGCCGCGCTGCAGATGGCCCGCCACATCGAGCTGGTGGCGATGGAGCTGACATCGACGTGGGGACTCGCGCTGTGCGATCGGCTCGACGGCGACACGACGTCAGTCACCGAGCGATGCGCGCACATCCTCGAGCGCTGGTCGCGGACAGAGGAATGCCACTACGTGGTGCCACCGCTGCGCTGGGCGGCGGCCACCTTCGGCGACCTCGGCGACGCCGCCGGCGCACGGGCATGCGTGGATGCGCTTGCCCGGGTGGCCGCCCGGACTGCCCAGCCCGAGCCCGTCGCGGCATTCGCCGCCGCTCTCGGCTCGGCGGCGACCGTCGAGGGAGACACGGAAGCGGCGGCGGAGCATCTCGCCAGCGCCCTGCACACGATCTCCGGCTGCGACCTGCCCCTCGCCCGGGCCGAGATCGGCCGACGTGCCGGACTGGCCTTCGTGCGGGTCGGGCGCCGCGAGGACGGCATCGCGGCTCTCGTCACGGCCGCGCGGACGGCTCGACGGATCGGAGCGACACCGCTCGGCACGGAGATCGCTGCCGATCTGGCCGGGCTGCAGGAGTCGGTCGAACGGCGGCTCGGAGGCCGGGAGGCCCGCCGACTGGCCAGCGGCGGGTTGACCCGCCGCGAGATCGAGGTCCTTCACCTCGTCGCCCGTGGCATGACGAGCCGGGACATCGGCCGGACCCTGTTCCTGAGCCCACGGACGGTGGAGATGCACGTCGGGAGCGCGCTCGTCAAGCTCGACTGCCGGACCAGGGCGGAGGCGGTCCAACGGCTCACGAAGCTCGAGGCGTCGGCGGCCGCGCCGCTCGCCTGAGGCTTCCTCGGGGACGACCGCACCCGAAGAGCGGAGCCTCGATGGCCGGGCGAGACGCCGATTTCAGGCCGCAGCAGACTCCGGTCCGCGGTCCGGGGCCGGAGCGCCTGGCTCCGCGCCGTCCGGGCCCTCGTCGACCTCGATGGTGATGTGAGGCAGCCAGCCGAGCCAGCCCGGCAGCCACCAGTTCCAGTCGCCGAGGAGGCGCATCGTCGCCGGCAGGAGCAGGCTCCGGATGACCGTCGCGTCGACGAAGATCGCCACCGCCAGGCCGAGACCGAGCTGCTTGATGATCGTCAGCTGGAGCGTCACGAAGACGGCGAAGACGACGACCATGATCGCTGCCGCGCTGGTGACCGTGCCGGCCGTGATCGCGATGCCCCGGGCGACGGCCATATCCGACGAGTGCCCCCGGTCCCGGAACTCCTTGATCCGGCTGAGGATGAAGACGTGGTAGTCCATCGACAGGCCGAACAGGATCGTGAACACGAAGATCGGCACGAAGGACTCGATGACCCCCGGCTGCACCCCGAGCTGGTCGCCGAACCAGCCCTCCTGGAAGACGAGGACGAGGACGCCGAAGGCGGTCGCCGTCGACAGGAGGTTGAGCAGGATCGCCTTGATGGGGATCACGAGTGAGCGGAACACGACGAGCAGGAGGAGGAACGAGAGGGTCAGGACGAAAAGGATGACCTGGGGCACGCCGGTCACGTAGAGCTGGGTCGCGTCGAAGGCGTAGGCCGCGTCGCCGGTGATGAGGGCCTGGACGTTCGGCAGTGAGCCGAAGGCAGCCGGGACGGTCTCGGACCGGACCTTCGTCACGATGTCCCAGTTCGACCGGTCGTTCTGCCCGCCCGCCATCGTGTAGGACAGGAGGGCGACCGTGCCGTCGGTCGAGAGTTGGGTGTTGGTCGGCTCCGAGATGCCGGGGATGGCGAGGACAGCCTTCGAGAAGGCCGCGATGGCGTCCTTGGTCGGCTGCTCATCGGCGTGGGTCACCACGGCCTGCAGCTGGAGGGTCGTGCCGTTCGGCCACTTCTCCTGCATGAGCTTGATCGCCTGGACCGAATCGAGGCTGGGCGGGAACGAGGTCAGGTCGCTCGAGCCGAGGGTGAGGCGGGTGACCGGGAAGGCGACGACGAGGAGGACCGCCGCGGCGACGATGAACGTGACCGCCGGGTGGCGCATCGCCCCGCCCACGACCCGGCTCCAGATGCCACTGCCCTCGGGGCGCTCCCGGCCGAAGTACGGGATCCGGCCGGCGTTGACCCGCTTCCCGAGGAGCGACAGGACGGCGGGCAGGAACGTCAGCGAGCCGATGACGGCGATGGCGACGACCGAGATCGTCCCGATGGCCATCGACTTGAACAGCGGGTCGTCGAGGAGGAACAGGCCGCCGAGCGAGATCGCGACCGCGAGCCCTGAGAAGAAGACGGCCCGGCCCGCGGTGCCGGAGGCGGTGTGGATGGCCTCCTGCTTCGTCCGTCCGCGGCGGAGCTCGGCCCGGAAGCGGCTCAGCATGAAGAGCGAGTAGTCGACCGCGACGGCCAGCCCGATGAGCACGACGAGCTGGCTCGCGTACGGACTGACGGGAGCCACGAACTGGCTGTACAGGCCGAGGACGCCGAACGCGCCGAGGAGCGCGGTGATGGCGAGGATGAGGGGGATGACGGCCGCGACGACGGCGCCGAAGGCGATGAGGAGGATGGCGAACGTCAGCGGGATGGTGATCTTGAGCGAACCGTCGAGGTCGTTGTTTACGAGCGTACTGATCTCGTCGTTGGCGAGGGCGTTCGAGAGGCCGTGCACCGCCAGGCCGGGGTTGGCGGCGCGGATCGCGTCGAGCGTGGCCGGCACCGGTGCGAGCCGCTGGGTGAGGACATCGCCGTCGCCGTCCGCTGTGGCGACGATCCGGACCGTCGAACCGTCCGGCGAGACGAGCCCTGCTTCGGCCGGTGCCGTCGTCGGATCGTCCACCCGGGCGAAGGTCGGGCCGGTCGTGCCGTCGACGGTCGACTGGAGAGCGGTGAGCTTGGCGACCGCGTCGGTCACGGCCTGCTTGTAGGCAGGGTCGGCCAGCGTCCCGTTGGGGTTCGAGATGATGACGTAGACGGGCTGGGTCGGCGCCGCCTTGGGGCCCGCGTCGTTGAAGACGTCGTAGGCGTGGGCCGCCTCGTACTTCGCCCGCTGGTCCTGCGACACCGCGCCCTGGGCGTTCGTCCCGCCGGCCAGGCCGCTGGCGACGAACAGGCCGATCGTGAAGACGAACCAGAGGGCGAGGACGGGCCAGGAGTGACGGGCGCTCCAGCCGGCGACCCGGACGGTCCATGGGTCGCGCGGCGGACGGGGCTGGACGGGGGTCGACATGACGGGGTCTCCGGGGGCTGTTGGTCGTTAGGTCGCGGTCGGACCAGGTCCCGATGGGCAGATCGGGGCCTGAGGAATCTACCCGCAGCCCATCATTCGTGTTCAGGGCCGTGCCGGTTCCCTCCGGCGGTCGGCCGCGGCGGCCGGCGTGGCCGTGTCGGCCGTCGGCGTGCGGTGCGGCGCGAGTCAGCTCGGCTGGTTGTCGATCTGGGCCTTCTGCAGCCGGCCGGAGTAGTCGACGTAGATCGACTTCCACTCGGTGTACGTGTCGAGGGCCGCGTGGCCCGCCTCGCGATGGCCGTTGCCGGTGTCCTTGATGCCGCCGAAGGGCAGGTGCGTCTCGGCCCCGATCGTCCCGGCGTTCACGTAGACGATGCCCGTCTCGAAGTCGCGCATCGCCCGGAAGGCCGCGTTCGCGTCGCGGGTGTAGATGCTCGACGAGAGGCCGTAGCGGGTCTGGTTGAGGGCGGTGACGGCCTCCGTGTAGCCGTCGACGGGGATGACCGACAGGAGCGGCCCGAAGATCTCCTCCTGGGCGAGGCGGTCCATCGGGCGGACGCCGGTGAAGATCGTCGGCTCGAGGAAGAACCCGTGCTCGAGGCGTGCGTCGGATGGCCGTCCGCCGCCGATGACGAGATCGGAGTCGCGCCGGCCGACGTCGAGATATCCCTCGACCTTGTCGCGAGCGGCGGCGTTGACGAGCGGCCCCACGTCCGTCGTCGGCTCGAGCCCGTCGCCGAGCTGGAGCGAGCGCGTCCTGGCGGCGAGGCGGTCGAGCAGCGGCGCGAGGACGAGTCGGTCGACGATGACCCGGCTGGCGGCGGTGCAGCGCTGGCCGGTGGTGCCGAAGGCGGACCAGACGATGCCGTCCGTCGCCAGGTCGAGATCGGCGTCGGCGAGGACGACGATCCCGTTCTTGCCGCCGAGCTCCATGCTGAGGCGCTTCAGCCGACGGGCGGCGTGGCCGGCGATGTGGCGACCGGTCTCGGTGTTGCCGGTGAAGCTGATGACCCCGATGTCGGGGTTCTGGACGATGGCGTCGCCGACGGCCCCGCCGGCACCGGTCACGAGGTTGACGGTCCCCGGCGGGAAGCCGGCCTCGGCCATGAGCTCGACGAGGAGGGTCGCGCAATGCGGCGTCTCGCTCGAGGGCTTGAAGACGACGGTGTTGCCGGCCACGAGGGCGGGCATCATCTTCCAGCAGGGTATCGCCATCGGGAAGTTCCACGGCGTGATGATCCCGGCGATGCCGATCGGCTGGCGGATGCTCATCGCCCACTTGTCGGGCAGCTCGGACGGCGTCGTCTCGCCGAACATGCGGCGTCCCTCGCCGGCCATGAGGAATGCGATGTCGATGCCCTCCTGGACGTCGCCCCGGGCCTCGGCGAGGACCTTGCCCATCTCCCGGGTCATCGCC
Source organism: uncultured Chloroflexia bacterium (assembly GCA_963745405.1). Classification (GTDB taxonomy): domain Bacteria; phylum Chloroflexota; class Limnocylindria; order Limnocylindrales; family CSP1-4; genus C-114. The sequence continues at coordinate 2,454,938 of CAVUWY010000002.1, forward strand.
CGGGCGAGGCGTTCCTTGTGCTCGGCGAGGAGAGCGCCGAAGCGGTAGAGGATCTCCCCGCGCTTCGGGGCGGGCGTGCGGCGCCAGAGGAGCCCGGCGATCTCGGCCGCCCGGACTGCTCTCGCGACGTCGGCGGCCGTCCCGGCCTGGAACCGGCCGATGAGGTCGCGCTGGTCGGCCGGATTGCGACTCTCGAACGCCTCCCCGGAGTCCGTCTCGACCCACTCCCCGGCGATGAAGTGCCGGAACGTCGAGGGAGCGGCGGCCGATCCGGGTGACGGTTCCGCGCGATCGGTCGTCGTCATCGTCTCAGCCGACGCGCTCGAAGGCCATCGCGACCGAACCACCACCGCCGAGGCACAGTGTGGCGAGCCCGTAGCGGCCCTCGCGGCGACGCAATTCGTGGAGGAGCGTCGCGACGACACGCGCGCCGCTCGCCCCGATGGGATGGCCGAGCGCGATCGCCCCGCCGTTGACGTTCACCTTGTCCCAGTCGAAGCCGAGCTCGCGGCCGTCGGCGAGGGTCTGGGCGGCGAACGCCTCGTTGATCTCGACGAGGTCGAACGCCTCGATGGGGAGCTCGACGCGATCGAGGAGGCGGCGGACGCCCTCGATGGGGGCGAGGAACAGCCACTTCGGCTCGACCTCGGCCTGGGCGTAGCCGACGATCCGGGCGAGCGGACGGAGGCCGTGCCGCTCGACGGTCCGCTCGCTGGCGACGACGGTGGCTGCGGCGCCGTCGGTGATGCCCGGCGCGTTGCCGGCGGTGACGGTCCCCTCGGTCGCGTCGCCTCGGTCGACCCCGTCGGGCAGGACGAATGCCGGCTTGAGGCGGGCGAGGGCCTCGATGCTCGTATCGCGGCGGGGGCCCTCGTCGGTATCGATGACGGTCTCGCGCCCCTTCGCGTCGCGGACCGTGACCGGGGCGAGCTCGTCGGCGAAGCGGCCAGCGTCGATGGCGGCGGTCGCCCGCTGGTGGCTCTGCAGGGCGAAGTCGTCCTGGTCTTCGCGGCTCACATGGTCGCGGATCGCGACCCGCTCGGCGTGGGTGCCCATGTGGCAGTCTTCGAAGGCGCACCACAGGCCGTCATGGACCGCCTCGTCGATGAGCGTGGCGTCGCCGAGACGGTAGCCGAAGCGAGCGTTCTGCAGGAGGAACGGGGCGAGGTTCATGTTCTCCATGCCACCGGCGACGACGATATCGGCGTCGCCGGCCTTGATCTCGGCCGCCGCGAGCATGATCGACTTCATCCCCGAGCCACAGACCCGGTTGATCGTCGTGGCGCTCGTGGTCGGCGGGAGGCCCGCCTTGAGCGCCGCCTGGCGGGCCGGTGCCTGACCGACCCCCGCCTGGAGCACCTGGCCCATCAGGACATCGTCGATGGGGGTGCCCTCGGGCAGTCCCGACCGTCCGACCGCGGCGCGGATCGCGGTCGCGCCGAGCTCCGTCGCAGGCGTCGTGCTCAACCCACCGCCGAACTTCCCGATCGGCGTCCGGGCCGCGCTGACGAGGTACGTATGCCCGTTGGGTGCCCGGTCGTTGGCCGCCTGACTCACCTCCCGAATCTACACCGCGGCGGGTGGTGGTCCCCTGGACTGGCTCGGGCCACCACCGTGCATCTCCGGGTGAGAGCTGATCGCGACGATGGCGCGATGGACGACATCAGGACCGGAGCCGCGATCCGAGCGATCCGCCTGCGCCGGCGTTGGCGCCAGGTCGATCTGGCCCATCGGGCGGGAGTCTCACCCACGATGGTCGCGCGCATCGAGCGTGGCGCGATCGCCAGCGTCCCGGTCGGGCGGGTGCGGCAGGTCGCCGCAGGGCTCGGTGCCAGGCTCGACCTTCTTGTCCGGTGGCAAGGCGCCGATCTCGGTCGTCTCCTCGACGAGCGCCACGCCGCGATGCAGGAAGGGATCTCGCGGCAGTTCGCTCGCCTCGACGGTTGGGAGGCTGAGCCGGAGGTGTCGTTCGCCATCTACGGCGAGCGCGGCGCGATCGATCTGCTCTCCTGGCACGGGGCTCGCCGAGCGTTGCTCATCGTGGAACTGAAGACCGAGGTCGTCGACGTCGGCGACCTCATGCGGACGATGGATCGGAGGCGTCGGCTCGCTGGCGCGATCGCCCGGGAGCGGCGATGGGTGCCGTCCAGCGTGAGCACGTGGGTGCTCGTGGCGGAAAGCCGGACGAACCGACGCGCGGTGGCGCGCCATGCCACGGCCCTGCGCGCGAAGATGCCGACCGATGGGCGAGGCATCCGCACCTGGCTTCGGGATCCGGTCGGGAGGGTCGATGCCCTCAGTTTCCTGTCATACGGTCATGGAGTGACTGGTAGCCGACAGATCGCCCCGACCCGGCGGGTCCGACCGTCCCGTCGCACCTGATAGCGACCATGGGTCGGCGTTGCCGCGGTCCAGGCGGGGTCGCCGGGATGGGCGGCAAGGCCCTCTGGCCGGTTCCCACACGGCCAAGCGTCATGGGGTGACGGTAAGGCAGGAATATGACCTGGGGGCGCCCGTCGAGTGGCGGCACGGGTGGCGAGCCGGAGGGGGTGCTCGAAGCGTGGGCGCTCAGCCGGGCAGGGGAGGCGGCCTCGTTCGCGCTCAGGACGGGGCGTGCCGGGTGAAGACCTCGTCGGCGACGATGAGGCGGTGGATCTGGTTCGTGCCCTCGTAGATCTGGGCGCCCTTGGCGTCGCGCATGAGGCGTTCGATGCCGGTCTCGCGGGAGTACCCGGAGCCGCCGAACAACTGCACGGCTTCGGTGGCGACCCGCATGGCGGTGTCGGAGGCGGTCCACTTGGCGAGGGATGACGCCTCGGCCAGGGGCTCGCCACGGTCGCGGGTGGCCGCCGCGGAGCGGACCAGGAGCCGTGCCGCCTCCACGTCCCGTGCCATCTCGGCGATCGTGAACCGCAGTCCCTGCTGCTCCGAGAGCGGCGCCCCGAACGCCCGCCGCTGCTGGAGGTACGCGGCGGCCTGCTCGAGCGCCGACTGGGCGAGGCCCACGCAGGCGGCCCCGATCGACACCCGTCCCTCACCGAGCGCGGACAGGGCGATCCGGTAGCCGTCGCCTTCCCGGCCGAGGCGGTTCGCCGCGGGTACCTCGCAGCCGTCGAATACGAGCTCGGCGGCCGGGCAGGAACGGATGCCCATCTTCCGCTCGTGGGCGCCGAAGCGGAAGCCGGCCGTGCCCTTCTCGACGAGGAACGCCGTGATGGCCGAGGCGCCGGCCGCCGGATCCAGCGTCGCGAAGACGAGATAGCGGTCCGCCTCTGGGGCGTTCGAGATCCAGATCTTCGTGCCGCTCAGCCGGTATGACGTCGGTGCGTCCGCGGGGCCGACCCGTTCCGCCCGGCACCGCAGCGCCGCCGCATCGGAGCCGGCGTGCGGCTCGGTCAGGGCGAACGCGCCGAGCGCGGACCCCGCCTGCATGGCCGGAAGCCAGCGTGCCCGCTGCTCGTCGGTGCCCCAGGTGACGACCGGGAACTGCGACAGCACATGGACCGAAAGGGTGACCGCGGCGGCCATGTCGGCTCTTGCGATCTCCTCCATGACGACCGTCCAGCCGACGTAGCTGAACCCGCCGCCACCGACCGACTCGGGGAACGGCGCAGCGGTCAATCCGAGTCCGCCCATGCCGGTGAAGATCGAGCGGTCGAATCGCTCGGCTTCGTCGCGCTCGATCGCCCCGGGAGCGATCTCCCGCTCGGCGAACTCGCGAGCAGTGGCACCGAGCAGCCGCTCCTCCTCGGTGAGTGGCCACGACTCACGAACCTGGCTCACCGGAGGTCCTCCCCGTAGACGAAGAACCCGCGACCCGATTTCTGCCCGAGATGACCGGCAGCGACGAGCTCCTCGAGGACGTGCGGCGGCCGGAGATGCTCCTGGCCGAGCCCCTCGTGGAGGACGCGCAGGATCCCGAGACAGACGTCGAGGCCGATGAAGTCGGCGAGGGCGAGCGGCCCCATCGGGTGGTTGAGGCCGATCCGCGCCCCGGTATCGATGTCCTCGGCCGTGCCGACGCCCTCCTCGTAGGCGCGCATCGCCTCGGCGAGGAACGGCATGAGGATCCGGTTGACGATGAAGCCGGGCCGGTCGGCCGATACGATCACCTGCTTGCCGAGCGCGGCCGCGTCGGCCCGGACGAGCGCCTCGGCCGCCTCGGACGTGGCGGATCCCCGGATCAGCTCGACGAGCGGCATCACCGGCACGGGGCTGAAGAAATGCATCCCGAGGAACCGCTCGCGCCGTCCGGCGGAGACCGCCGCGGCGAGTGAGTCGATGGGGATCGACGAGGTGTTGGTGGCGAACACGGCCCCCGGCCGGGCGAGGCGATCGAGCTCCTTCCACAGCGCCGACTTGACCGCGAGGTCCTCGAAGACGGCCTCGATGACGAGGTCGGCCTCGACGACGAGCGAGGTGTTCGAGGTCGCGACGATCCGGGCCAGCGCCGCCTCGCGCTCGTCGGCGCCGAGGCGGCCCTTGGCGACCGCCCGATCGAGGTTCGCGGCGATCCGATCGCGCCCCGCGACCGCCCGGGTGAGATCCGGCTCGTAGACGACGACCGATGCACCGACGACGGCGTGGACCTGGGCGATGCCGTGGCCCATGAGCCCCGCCCCGGCCACGAAGACGCGCTCGACCGACCAGGGCGCGCCCGTCTCACCGCTCATCGACGGCCTCGCAGCGACGCGAGGAGCCGATCGGCTGCCGCGTACGGGTCGAGCGAATGCTCGGCGACCGCGTCGAGCGTCTCCGTCGTGCCGTCGAGTCGCGCCGCACCGAGCAGCTCGTCGCGCAAGCGATCGCCGACGACCGCCCAGACGAGGGCCTCGGCCCGCGACCGGCGGGCCTCCCGATCGGTGGAACCGACGACCGGCCGGTGCCGATCGAGCGCGGCCAGGAGCTCGGGGACCCCGGCCCCGGTCGAGGCGGTCGTGATCATCACGTCGGGCCGCTTCGGTCGTGGCCGTCCGGGCACCTCCCCGTCCGCCCCGACCCGCGGCGCCGCGCTGAGCATCGCCCGGAGCTGGCTGGCGGTCCGCTGGGCGCCGGGTCGGTCGCCCTTGTTCACGACGACGATGTCGGCGACCTCGAGGAGGCCGGCCTTGATCGCCTGGACCTCGTCGCCCATCTCGGGCGACTCCAGGACGACGGTCGTGTCGGCCGCCGAGGCCACCTCGACCTCGCTCTGTCCGGTCCCCACGGTCTCGACGAGGATGAGGTCGAAGCCGGCCGCATCGAGGACCGCTGCCGCGGCGCTCGTCGAGGACGACAGCCCGCCGGCGTGACCGCGGGCGGCCATCGAGCGGATGAAGACATCGGGGTCCGACGCGTACGCCTGCATGCGGACCCGATCGCCGAGCAGCGCGCCGCCGGTGATCGGGCTCGACGGATCGACCGCCACTACGGCGACCGGGCGTCCGAGCCCGCGAACGTGCCCGATCAGGGAGGCGACGAGGGTCGACTTGCCGGCTCCGGGCGGACCGGTGATCCCGACGATGTGGGCCCGACCTGCGCGCGGGTAGAGGTCGCGCAGGGCCGCCTCGGCGAGCGGCGAGCGGTTCTCGACCGCGGTGAGGAGCCGGGCGAGGGCGAGCCGATCACCAGCGAGGGCCGCCGCCCCGAGATCCGCCGCCCGGGCGATGGCCCGATCGTCGAGACCGGCGCCGGCCACCTCAGTCGCGCGGCCGGACGGTCGCCCGGAGGAACGTCGCGACCGAGCCGATCGTGGTGCCGGGGCCGAACACCGAGGCGACGCCGGCTTCGCGCAGGGCGGGGATGTCGTCGTCGGGGATGATCCCGCCGACCGTGACGAGCACGTCGCCCTGGCCCTGTTCGCGGAGGAGGGCGCAGATCCGGGGGACCAGCGTCATGTGGGCGCCGGACAGGATGGACAGCCCGACGACGTCGACGTCCTCCTGCAGCGCCGCGGTAGCGACCATCTCGGGCGTCTGGCGGAGGCCCGTGTAGACGACCTCGAAGCCCTCATCGCGGAGGCCTCGGGCGAGGACCTTGGCGCCTCGGTCGTGGCCGTCCAGGCCGGGCTTGGCGATCAGGACCTTGATGGGGCGGGTTGGCATGGCGGGATGGTAGCGCGGCGCGACGGGTCAGCCGACCGTACGCGTGCAGGCACGCACGAAGAAGCGGCGCCGACCGAAGGAGTGGACCTTCGGACCGACGCCGCGTGGAGAGAGGAGGGGAGTGCCGGCCGAGCCGGCGGGTCTACCTCAGGCGTTGGCGCGGCTGAACGTCCGGGCGGCGACCCAGACCGAGACGATGGCGAGCAGCGTCGTGACCGCCACGCCGATCCGGATCTCCGGGTCGCCCCACTGGCCGTTGAACAGCGCCCGGGCGGCGTCGACCACGTGGGTGAACGGGCTCAGCGTGCTGAGGAACTGGAGCCAGTCCGGCGCGAGTGCCATCGGCAGCAGGATCCCGGACAGGAGCAGCAGCGGCATCGCGATGCCCTGGACGAGGGGCGCGAAGGCGTCCTCGCTCTTGAGCACGAGCGCCGCGGCGTACGAGAACGGGGCGACCATGAGGCCGCACAGGGCGAGCAGGGCGAGCACGACCGCGACACCGCCGAGGTCCACCGACAAACCGAGCGGGATCGCGAGGACGATGAGGAGGATCGCCTGGACCATGAGGATCACGACGTCGCGGAGCGAACGGCCCAGCAGCATCGCAGCCCGGCTCATCGGGGTGACCCGCATCCGCTCGACGACGCCGGCCCGGAGCTCGGCGATCAGGCCGAACCCGGCGAATGCCGTGCCGAAGATGGCGATCTGGATGAGTAGGCCGGGTACGAACCAGTTGAAGGCGCTCACCCCGGTGCCGGCCGACTTCACGGCCCCCTCGAGGAGCGGGCCGAACAGGAACAGGTAGAGGACCGGCAGCATCATGCCGAAGACGATCCAGGTCGGCTGCCGGAGGGTGAGCCAGAGGGACCGGTGGAAGATGAGCCACGTGTCGCGGATGAGGTTCATCACGGGATTCCTTGTCTGAGTGGTGGTGAACTGGTCGGAGAGGACGGTCGCGCTCATGCCGCCGGCTCGTCTCGAAGGGACCGGCCGGTCTGGCGGAGGAAGACGTCATCGAGGCTGGGCCGGGCCATCGTGATGGTCCGAGCCGAGAGCCCGACACCGTCGAGGATCCGGAGGATCTGCGGGACGGCCACGTCGCCTTGATCGACGTAGAGCCGGATCAGCTCGTCCTCGCTGCTCGCCTCGCGAACGAAGGCCTGGTCGCGAACGGTCGCCAGGACCCGTGCCTGGTCGCCGTCGACGCCGAGGGTGATGACATCGCCGGCGACCTGCCGCTTGAGTGAGTCGGCCGTGCCCTCGGCGACGATGCGGCCGTGGTCGATGATCGCCAGACGGTCGGCGAGTGCGTCGGCCTCCTCGAGGTAGTGGGTCGTGAGGAACACCGTGGTCCCCTGCGTGCGGAGCAGCCGGATCTCGTCCCACATCCCGGCCCGCGCCTGCGGGTCGAGCCCGGTCGTGGGCTCGTCGAGGAAGAGGACCTGCGGCCGATGGACGATGCCGAGGCCGACGTCGAGCCGGCGCCGCATACCGCCCGAGTACGTGGAGGTCGGGCGATCCGCCGCGGCTTCCAGGTCGAGCGATGCCAGGACCTCCCTGGCGCGTGCCTGGGCGCTGGACTTGTCCATCCCGTAGAGCCGTCCCTGGATCACGAGCTCCCCCCGTCCCGTCTCGGCCGGATCGGTCGAACCGCCCTGGGGCACGTAGCCGATCCGCCGGCGGACCGTCTGGGCCTCGCGAGCGAGGTCGGCGCCTGCCACGGTGGCTCGACCCCCGGTCGGCTTGAGCAGGGTCGCGAGCATCCGCAGGGTAGTCGTCTTGCCGGCCCCGTTGGGGCCGAGGAAGCCGAAGATCTCGCCGGCCTTGACGTCGAGGTCGACACCGCGGACGGCTTCGACATCGCCGCCGCGACTCTTGAATGTGCGCCGCAGATCGTGTGTCTCGATCATCGCGGGGCCGGTGACGCGCTCCGTCATCGCTGGTCTCCTGTCATCGGTAGGCCTATGCTTTGGCCCGGGTACTTGCGCTGGTCTCCATTGTCGTGCACTATCTGCGCAGTGCAGATAATCACCACAACAGGAGCTGTTGTCAACCATGGATCGCAAACCGGCCGTGGACGCGGTCGTCAGGGCCCTTCGCCAGGTCAACGTCCAGGGATCCCTGTTCGGCCAGACGGTGGCCATCCGGCTCGGCCTGTCCGAGTCGGACATCGAGGCGCTCTCGATGCTCATCGACAGTGGCACCGCGACCGCGGGCTGGCTGGCCGAGCGGATGGGGCTCACGACCGGGGCGGTCACCCGCGTCGTTGATCGACTGGAGCAGGCGGGATACGTCCGCCGCGTGTCGGATCCGAGCGACCGGCGGCGGGTGATCGTCGAGGTCGTGCCCGAGAAGATGGTCGACGTCGAGGCACTCCTCGACCGAGTCGGCCGGGCCAGCTCGTCGGAGATGGCCCACTACTCCGATGAACAGCTCGCCCTCATCGGCGACTTCCTCGCCCGGATGGCCGAGGTCACCCGCGAGGAGGCGGCCAAGCTCCGCGAGGTGCGCGAGTCCAGCGACGAAGCCGGCAGTCGCGGCGACCACGCGGCGCCGCTCGGCGGGCTGACGAATGCGCGACTCCTCATGCGCTCGGGCACGTCCGAGCTCACCCTCGGCTCCGAGCACGGGTCGTCCGACCTGTACCACGCCCAATTCGAGGGCTCGGTTCCCCAGGTCCGCCTCCGCGATGGCACGGTCTCGATCCAGTACCGGGGGATGTTCGACTGGCGCAGACGGACGGCGTCGATCCGCCTCAACGACGCGGTCCCGTGGGCCATCGACCTCCACGGCGGCGCGTCGCACCTGACCGCGGACCTGACCAAGCTCGACGTGAGCTCGTTCAACCTGACCGGCGGCGCATCGCACGCTCGGCTGTCCCTCGGCCGGCCGCACGGCGTCGTTTCGATGCGGCTCGTCGGCGGCGCGACCGACCTTCGGATCGACCGGCCCTCGGGCGTGCCCGTGGCGATCTCGGTGATCGGCGGGATCACCAAGCTCGAGTTCGACGGGCGCAAGGAAGGCAGCCGGGGCGGCGTCGTCTCGGTCGAGTCGCCCGGCGCCTCGCGGGCGCCCGACCGCTACTCGCTCGACATCGTCGGCGGTGCCAGCAAGGTCACCATCGTCGAGCGCCGCTAGGCGTCGGGCCCCCGCGGCCCTGTCCCGTCGGCCGGCGGCGTATCGTGGCGAGGCGTGGGCGCGGGTGATCGCCCACCGATCGCGATGAGGGTCGGATGCTCGAGATGCGGACTGTCTGTGAGCGGTGCTCGACGGCGCTGGCTCCGACCGATGAGGCCGTCATCTGCAGCTTCGAGTGCACGTTCTGCGCGCGGTGCGGGGACGAGCTCGAGCATGTCTGCCCGAACTGCTCCGGCGAGCTCGTCGCCCGTCCCAAGCGCCGGACGGCCGAGTGATGCCCCCGTAGGCCAGGACCCCGTCCCGGGCATGGCGCGCCGGCCGCCGCCTAGCTCTGGGAACCGCCAGTGAGGGATACGACCTCGCCCGAGACGTAGGTGTTGGCGGCCGAGCCGAGCCAGACGGCGAGGGCAGCGAGATCGTCCGGCGTGGCCAGGCGGCGAAGCGGGATGGCCTTCGCCATGTCTGCCTGCCGCTCCTCGGGGATCGACGGCGCTCCGTCCTTGACCGTGAGGAGCTGGGTCGGGGCGATCGCGTTGACGAGGATGCCCTTCGGACCGAGCTCCTTGGCGAGCGACTTCGTCAACCCGATGATGCCGGCCTTGGCGGCCGAGTAGTGGGCCGAGCGGGCGACGCCGGTCAGGCCGGACCGCGCCGCGACGTTGACGATGCGACCCCAACCGGCCGACTCCATCCCGGGGGCGACGGCCCGGCACGTCCGGTACGCCGCGCCGAGCATGTCGTCGACGACGGACGACCAGGCTTCGTCGGTCACCTCCACGAACCGGTCGTTGCGATAGGCCGAGGTGGCCGTCACGAGGACGGCGACGGGCCCCAGCTCGCGCTCGACCCGGGCGACCATCGCCCGGATCTCGTCGCTCGAGCGCAGGTCGGCTCTGATCGCGATGGCGCGGCCGCCGGCCGTGCGGATCGCCTCGGCCGCGGCCTCGGCACGGGACGTGGAGGAGGCCGATCCGCGGTGGTTCAGGGCGACCGCAGCGCCCTCGGCGGCGAACGCGGCGGCCACGGTGCCGCCCGCCCCGCCGCCGGCTCCGGTGAGCAGGACGACCCGGTCCCGGAGTCCGGCGTCCACGATCAGGCGCCCGGCGAGCGGCGCTCGAGATGGGAGAGGAACTCGGCCCGCGTCTTGTCTCGGGACCGGAAGAGACCGAGGACGGCGGAGGTGGTCATGATCGTGCCCGGCTTGCGGATGCCGCGCATCACCGCGCAGAGGTGGGTCGCCTCGATCACGACACCGACGCCCTGTGGATGGAGCCGCTCCTCGAGGAAGTCGGCGACCTGCTGGGTCAGCCGCTCCTGGACCTGGAGTCGGCGGGCGTACATCTCCACCACCCTGGGGATCTTCGAGAGGCCGAGGACCCGGCCGCGCGGGATGTAGGCGACGGCGGCGTTCCCGAAGAACGGCAGGAGGTGGTGCTCGCAGAGGCTGTAGAAGGGAATGTCCTTGACGACGACCATCTCCGAGTACTCGACGTCGAAGATCGCCCCGTTGATGAGCCGCTCGGGATCCACGTGATAGCCGGCGGTGAGCTCTGTATACATCCGGTGGACCCGGCCCGGCGTCCCGACCAGCCCCTGGCGGTCGGGATCCTCTCCGATCTCGGCGAGGATCCGACGGACGGCCTCTTCGACCGAACCGTTCGCAGGCGACCCGGCACTGTGGTCGTCCGTGCCAGCGGCGCCGGGCGCGGCAGTGAGCCCGCCTTCGATCTCGGCGACCGGGATCTCCGAGGTCTCGCCGATCTCGGTCTCGATCTCGGTCACGATGCGGCGAACGTGTTCTGGCAGGGCGGTCATGGACCCTCGGTCGTGCATCTTCGTGTGTCGCGCCCGACGCTGTGTGGGCTGGGCGGCTCGGCAGACCGATGGTAGCGCGACGTCGAAGGATGGTCGTCATCCGGCCCGCGCCGGTTCGGCGGATCGCTCCGTGTCTTCGGCTCGTGTCGGAGCGTTCGCGATATTCGTCCCACGATTAGCCGGCGCTCCGACCACGTTCGATGGATACCCAGGAGGTTGATCGGAGCCCCCGGGAGGTCTCGTTACAGCCTGAGATATCCACCTGGCGGATATCTCAGGCCCCGAAACGGGCGTCGAGCGATCGTCCGGCGGCTGGCAGGCGTCCGTTGATCGTGGGGCGGATGACCGGGTCCTTACGGCAGGTCCGGCGGTAACGACCGACGCGGCTGGGGTCGCGCCTGGCCGGCCGCCTCCTTCTACGTCACGAAGGGCCGGCCCTCGGCACCGCGGAGCCAGGCCCGCACGTTCTGGCCGAGCGAGGGGCGGTGGTAGCCGCCCTCCTGGAGGATGACGAGCCGGCGTCCGAGCGCCGCGACCCGCTTGCCGACCTCGTGATAGACGGGGGTCGTGAGGGCGAAGTCGCAGATCGGGTCGTGGACGTAGGTGTCGAGGCCGAGCGACACGACGACGATCGATCCGGGCGTCGCGGCGATGGCCTGGAGCGCGCGATCGAGAGCGGCCAGGTAGCGCTTGTTGGTCGTGCCCGGCGGCAGCGGCAGATTGAGATTCGCCCCGGTGCCCGGTCCGGCCCCGATCTCGTCGGCCCGGCCGAGGTAGTACGGGTACTGGCCCTCCGGATCGGCATGCAGCGAGACGTACAGGACGTCGCCCCGTCGCCAGAAGATCTGCTGGGTGCCGTTGCCGTGGTGATAGTCGAGATCGAGGATCGCGACCCGCTCACCGGTGGTGCGGACGATCGCATCGGCGGCGATGGCGGCGTTGTTGAAGAAGCAGTAGCCGCCGTACATCGAGCGAGCGGCATGATGGCCCGGCGGCCGGCACAGGCCGTAGACGGCGGTCTCCCCGCCGACGACGGCATCGGTCGCCGTGAGGGCGACGTCGACCGCGGCACGGGCGGCATCGTACGTGCCGGCCACGATGGGAGTCGACGTGTCGAATGCCCAGAAACCGGCTCGCCCGGAGATCGAGCCGCGCGGCTCGAGCGGCCCGCCGGCCCCATTGGCGGCCCCGCTCATCCCGTCGGTCAGGGCTCGCACGTTGAACGCCTCGGGGATGACCGACGGCCGGTCGACCTTCTCGGCGACCTTCTGGTCCCAGGCCTCGGCGAGGAAGCGGACGAGCCCCTGGTCGTGGACGGCCGTGATGGGGCCCTCGCCGTGCTCGGTCGGCGGCTCCAGGGTGAAGCCGCCGTCGGCCTCGAGGGCGCCTCGGATCAGCTCGGCCCGTTCGGCGACCTCGTTGGCGGGGATCGCCGTGCCCATCACCGTCTCGCTGACGATGTCGTGGCCGAGATGGGCGGGCGAGTAGACGACGCGCATCGATCCCTCCTGCGGCGACCTCGGTCGCCATCGTAGCCGGGCGACGGTCGGCCCGGAACGGCGGAGCGCGACGGTCAGCCCGGGACGGTCGGAAGCGACCCTCGGCCCGGCACGACGGAGCGCGACGGTCAGCCCGGGACGGGATCGGCGACGGAGAGGATCGCGGCGGCGACGGCCGCCGGTCGATAGCGCATGAGGTTGTGGCCGAGGGCCGGGAAACGCTCGACGGCGATCGACGGTCCGCCACCGGCGATGACGGCGGTCCGGGTGGCTTCGAAGGCCGCCGACCGGCGGCCGTCCTCGTCATCGGCGGCCATGAGGGCGATCGTCGGCCCTCGTACCGCAGCCAGCGTCTCGATCGGCCGATAGTCGAGCATCGCCTCGACCGCCCCAGCCAGGGCGTGCGGCCGCGTCGACGAGACGACGTGGCCGGCCGGCAGTTCGACGATGGCCGCCCGGGCGGCCCGCTCCTGATCGGCGTCCCAGGTCGCCGGGTCGTAGCCGCGCCGATCGGCGAGATAGGCTCGCATCGAGCGGAGGACCTCGGGCGGCTCTTCTATCGTCTTGAGGAACTCGTCGGGCGCCATCCCGGTCGACGCTCCGATGTCCTCCCAGCCCCCGTCGACGAGGACGAGTCCGGCGCACCGTTCGCCGAGCGTCGCTGCCGTCCAGGCCGCGACGATCGCGCCGAAGCCGTGACCGGCGAGGACGATGCGATCCGCCGCGTCGGCCGCCGCGAGCCCGTCGGCGGCCCCCGAGCCGTCGGCGGCCCCCGTTGCGTCCATCGCGAGGAGGCCGGCACCCTCGGCCACCGCGATCGCGTCGGCCGTCAACGTGGTGGGGTCGTAACCGTGGGTCGGCGCGTCCGACAGGCCGTGGCCCCGCAGGTCCATCGCCACGGTATGGCGGACGCCCCCGATCCTCCGGGCGACCGGGGCCCAGGCCCATGCGGTCCCGGCGAGTCCGTGGATGAGGAGGACGCCCGCGCCCGCCGCGGGGCTCGGCGGCTCTCCCCAATCGAGGAAATGGATCCGATCCGCCGTGTCGACGTCGACCGTGAAGCCGGCCGGCTCGATGCCGGGGTCGGACGCCGGGACCGCCGTCTCGTCGAGGCCGTCATCGTCTGGCGCGCCGTCGCGCCGCTCTTCGTCACGCCGGGGTTCGAGGCTCATCGCCGTAGGATAGGGAGCGATGCCGAAACGCCGCCGGGGTTCGCGATCAGGCCGCCTCGGGGCGACCGCCCGCTCGGGCGGCTCCATCGCGTTCGAGGACCTCGTCGACGAGGCGCTCGCCGAGATCCCCGAGCCGTTCTCGCGGGCGCTCGACGAAGTCGCCATCGTCATCGACGACGAGCCGAGTCCGCAGCAGCGGCGGGACAGCCATCTCCGACCGGGCGAGACGCTGTACGGGCTGTACGAAGGGGTGCCGCGGACCGACTGGGGCGCGGACCTCGTCCCCGTCCCCAACAAGATCACCCTGTTCCGGCTGCCCCTCGAGGAGGACTACCCGCATCCGGACGACCTCGCCGAGGAGGTCCGGATCACCGTCCTCCACGAGCTTGCTCACCACCTCGGGATCGACGACGACCGCCTCGACGAGCTCGGGGTCCACTAGAGACACTGGCGTCCGCGACGCCTCGGCGGCTCCGTCGCCGACTGGGAGTCGGCCGCGCACATGGCCCAGGGAGGCTCACGGTCAGGGGACGATGACGGACAGGGCTCCCGGCCGGATGCGGGCGTCGATGGAGGCCGGCGAGAATGGGTCGCCATCGACCTGGACCGGCTGCGAGGGCGTCACCTCGACCGTGACGTGACTCCCCGCGAGGCGGATCGCCGAGCCCGACGACGACGTGCCGGTGGCCTGGGTCGTCATGAGCTCGAGGACGCCGCGGATCCCGTGGACCACGCCACCGCGCGGCAGGACGAAGACGTGGAGCAGGCCGTCGGCCGGATCGAGCGGAAGCCGCGGGCGGACCCGCCCCGGGATCGCCTCGCCGCAGTTGGCGACCAGGACGACCACCGATTCGAGCTCGGTCCGTGCCCCGTCGATGGTGAGGATCGTCGGATTGGCATGGAGGTGGGGGAGGAGACCGGCAGCAGCGAAGAAGTAGGCGGCCACGCCGTAACGGCGCTTCATCTCCGAGGATGTCCCTTCGATGAGGCGGGCGTCGAGCCCGGTGCCGCAGGCGACCATGAACGGGCTCGGGAGCGCGGCCCGCGGGACGGCGCGTTCGGACGCCTCGACCGCGGCGGGTTCGGGCCCGGCGGGCGGCGACAGCAGCACCTCGCCGATGTCGAACGGGCGGGGAGCGCCGGTCCGGAGTGCCGCGATCGCCGCGTCGGTCTCGCGCGGAACGCCCACCGACACGGCATACAGATTGCCGGTGCCGCTCGGGACGATGCCGACCGTCGCCTCATGGTCGGCGAGGACCCCGGCGGCATCACGGATCGTCCCGTCGCCGCCGGCGAGCACGACGAGCGAGGAGCCGTCGCGGAGCGCCGCCGCCGCGGCATCGCGGACACCAGGAGGCGTGCTCACCTCGACGACGACGACGTCGCGATGTCCCCGCGCGGCGAGGGCCTCGGCGGTCCGACGGAGGACGCCAGCCCTCACTCGCCCATCGCGGATCCGCGAGGCGAGCGGACTGGCGATGACCGTCGCGAGGCCGAGGCGGGCGGGCGGAGGATGGGCAGGCTCGGTCACCGCCTCAGCCTACTCGGGAGGTGCGTCCCGATGGCCCCTCGCCGACGCCTCAGTAGCCGGCACCGCTCCCGTTGTTGCAGGCGGCGACGATGGCGCCGAGCGCGATGAGGAGCCAGGCGAGCGGCGCCCGTCGCGCCGCAGCCGTGAGTCGATCGAACACGGGGACCTCCAGGGTCAAGTGATGTCTCACGCCTGGATACGCCGGCGGAACGGCGAAGGATCCCTGCCCTGAACGAACGTTGAGCGCCTGTTGACGGGAACCGAGCCGTCGGACCCCTGCTCCCTCTTGGGGCCTGGGGCGATGCTCGGGACATGAGATCGTTCGAAACGAACCCCCAGGCCACCGCCGAACGGGCGCTCCAGCTGGAGCTCGCCGAGGTGGAGGCCGCTATCGCCCTCGTTGACTCCGGCAAGAGCCGGTCGGTCACGATCGCCGGCGTCCGCCACGGCGAGGCGATCGTCGAGTCCCGACGCGCCGCCGCGGCGCTCATCGGGATCGCGGTCGAGGCTGCCTGGGGTCCCGGCGAGGCCGATTGCGACATCGTCGTGCGGCGGATCGATGGCTGAACACCCGACGGTCCTCCTCGTGGAGGACGACGAGTCGCTGGCCGCGATGCTCGCCCGGCACCTGACGGCCCACGATCTCCCTACCCGCATCGCCGCATCGGCCGAAGAGGGTGAGCGTCTGCTCGCCGGCGGCCTGCGGCCGGCCCTTGTCCTGCTCGACATCAACCTGCCGGGCGGGAGCGGGTGGTCGATCCTCCGCAGCCCGGCCTACGTCGAGGCCGGGTCGCCGCGCGTCGTGGTCGTCAGTGCCACGCGCATCCCGAGCTCGAGGCTCCGCGAGTACGGCGTCGCCGGCTATCTGCCCAAGCCGTTCGCTATGGACACGCTGCTCGAGACGGCCCGGCGATACACGACCGATGGGCCGGTCGAGGCGGAAGGATCCCTGGACGGAACCGATCGAATGGAGACCCCATGACCGACCTGCAGATCCTGCTGTTCTTCGTCGGGAGCATCGTCGCTTCCGCCGGCCTGTTCGTCCTGTGCGACCGGGTGCGTCGATGAACGCCCTCGAGGCGCTGACCGCCCTGGCCACGATCTTCGCCTTCATCTACCTCCTGTGGGCGCTCCTTCGCGCTGAGGACTTCTAAGCGTGCCTGTCAACGACTTCCTCACCCTCGTCGTCTTCGCGGCGGCGATCCTCCTCATCACGCCGCTGCTGGGGACCTACATCGCCCATGTCATGGAGGGCGATCGGACATTCCTCAGTCCGGTCCTCGCTCCCGTGGAGCGGGTCATCTACCGGGTCGCCGGCGTCGATCCATCGGTCGAGCAGGGCTGGAAGGGTTACACCCTCTCCCTCCTCACCGTCACGTTCGTGGCGATCGCAGTCGGCTACGTCGTCCTCCGTCTCCAGGACCAGCTGCCGTTGAACCAGGGCGGCATCCCCCCGATGACCCCCGACCTTGCCTTCAACACCTCCGTCTCGTTCGAGACGAATACGAACTGGCAGAACTACTCGGGTGAGTCGCAGGCGACCTACCTGTCCCAGATGGCCATCCTGGCCGTCCGGAACTTCACCTCGGCCGCGATCGGCCTCGTCGTCGCGATCGCCCTCATCCGTGGCCTTGTCCGCCGCAGCGCGAAGACGCTCGGCAACTTCTGGGTCGATCTCACCCGGACGGTCCTCTACCTGCTGCTTCCGATCGCCGTCGTCGGGGCGGTCATCTTCGTGTGGCAGGGAATGCCCCAGACGTTGAACCCGAATCAGACGGTGACCACCCTGCAGGGCGTCCAGCAGACGATCTCGGTCGGGCCGGTCGCGTCGCAGGAGATCATCAAGGACCTCGGGAACAACGGCGGCGGCTTCTTCAACGCGAACGCCGCTCACCCGTTCGAGAACCCGACGCCGCTGACGAACTTCATGATCATGGTCGCGATGTTCGCGTTCCCGTTCGCCCTGACCTACACGTTCGGTCGGATGGCCGGCAACCAGCGCCAGGGCTGGGCGATCTTCGCCGCCATGGCCGCCGTATTCATCGTCGGCGCCGTGTTCGCGATGCACGTCGAGGCCCTCGGCAACCCGCTCTATCCGTCCGGCGTCGACCAGGCGCTCGGCAACATGGAGGGAGTCGACGTCCGCAACGGCGCGACCCTCGGCGGGCTGTTCGCGGCCATCACGACGAGCACCAGCACCGGCTCGATCAACGCCTGGCACGACAGCTTCCAGCCGATGGCCGGCCTCGTCCCGCTCTTCAACATCGAGCTCGGCGAGATAACCCCGGGCGGCATCGGGGCGGGCCTCTACGGGATGCTCGTGATCGGCGCGATCCTGACCGTCTTCATCGCCGGGCTCATGGTCGGCCGGACGCCCGAGTACCTCGGCAAGAAGGTCGAAAGCTTCGAGATGAAGATGGCGATGATCGTCGTCCTCGTCCTCGGGGCCAGCATCCTCGGCTTCACCGCCCTCGCCTCGGTCACGGCCGAAGGCATGGCCGGGCCGCTCAACCCCGGGCCGCACGGCTTCAGCGAGATCCTCTACGCGTTCAGCAGCCAGACCGGCAACAACGGCTCGGCCTTTGCCGGCCTGACCGGGAACACGCCCTTCTACAACATCACTGGAGCGTTCGCGATGCTCATCGGGCGCTACGGGATGATCATCCCGATCCTCGCCCTCGCGGGCTCGATGGCAGCCAAACGGCGGGTGGCCCCGTCGCTCGGCACGTTCCCGACGACCGGACCCCTGTTCAGCATCCTCCTGATCGGCGTGATCGTCATCGTCGGTGCGCTCAACTTCTTCCCGGCGCTCGCGCTGGGCCCGATCGTCGAGCAGCTCCTCCAGAACGCCGGAAAGGTCTTCTAGGCATGGGCTTCCTATCTCGCTCCATCGATCTCTCTCGCGGCACTCGACGCTTCCAGCGCTGGGGCCGGCCCGCCGCCTCCCCCTCCGGCGGCGCCGGCCCGCAGCGGCCGCGCGGCATCCTCGACCCGGACCTCCTCCGGTCCGCGCTCCCCCAATCGGTCCGCAAGCTCGACCCCCGTCTCCTGGCCAAGAACCCGGTCATGTTCATCGTCGAGATCACGGCGGTCCTCGTTACCCTGATCGCCCTCGGCAACGCGACGGGCCTCCAGCCGGTCACCGGACCCGCCGGCCTCGGCTTCCAGGTCCAGATCGCTGTCTGGCTGTGGTTCACCGTCCTCTTCGCGACGTACGCCGAGGCGGTCGCCGAGGCTCGCGGCCGGGCCCAGGCGGCTACCCTGCGGCGGACCCGCTCGGTCACGACCGCCCGCCGGCGGCGGACCGACGGCTCGCTCGAGGAAGTCGGCTCTGCAGAGCTCCGCCGTGGCGACATCGTCGTCGTCAACGAGGGCGAGACGATCCCCGGCGACGGCGACGTCGTCGAAGGCGTCGGTTTCGTCAACGAGTCGGCCATCACCGGCGAGTCGGCGCCCGTGCTCAAGGAGCCGGGGACCGACATCCGGAGCAGTGTCACCGGCGGCACCACTCTGACGAGCGACAGTCTCGTCATCGCGATCACGGCCGACCCGGGCGAGACGTTCCTCGACCGGATGATCGCCCTGGTCGAGGGCGCGAAACGGCAGCGGACTCCCAACGAGATCGCCCTGTCGATCCTCCTCGCCGGGCTGACCCTCGTGTTCCTCCTCGTCACCGTGACGCTGCGCCCGTTCGGCCAGTTCGCCGGCACCGTCCTGGACACGGTGGCTCTCGTCGCCCTCCTCGTCTGCCTCATCCCGACCACGATCGGCGGGCTCCTCTCCGCGATCGGCATCGCCGGCATGGACCGGGTCGCCCGCTTCAACGTCCTGGCGATGAGCGGTCGGGCGGTCGAGGCGTCCGGGGACGTCGACGTCATCCTCCTCGACAAGACCGGCACCATCACGTACGGCAACCGGCTTGCCGCCTCGATCACCGCCGCGCCCGGCGTGGACGAGGTCGCCGCCGTGACCGCTGCGCTCATCGCCTCGGTCCACGACGAGACGCCCGAGGGTCGCTCGATCGCCGAGCTCGCCCGAACCCGCCTGGCGGAGCTCAAGGCACCCGCCGGCACCGGCGACGACGCGGGCCTCGCGACGCTCGCCGCGCGGATCGCGGAGGACATCCCGTTCCGGGCCGAGACCCGGACGAGCGGCGTGAAGAAGACCGACGGGACCCTCGTCCTCAAGGGAGCGGTCGACGCCATCGCCCGCGAGGTCGACGCCGCTCTCCCGGCCGCCGTGGTCGAGGAGACCGATCGGATCGCCGACCAGGGTGCGACTCCGCTGGCGATCCGCGAGGGTCAGCGACTGATCGGCCTCATCGAGCTCAAGGACACCGTCAAGGAAGGGCTCATCGAGCGGTTCGCCGAGTTCCGCCGGATGGGCATCCGCACGGTCATGGTCACCGGCGACAACCCGCGGACGGCGGCGACCATCGCCCGCGAGGCCGGGGTCGACGACTTCATCGCCGAGGCGAAGCCCGAGGACAAGATCGGTTTCATCCGCTCGGAACAGGCCGAGGGCCACCTCGTGGCGATGACCGGCGACGGCACGAACGACGCCCCGGCGCTCGCCCAGGCCGACGTCGGGCTGGCGATGAACAGCGGGACGTCGGCGGCCAAGGAGGCGGCCAACATGGTCGACCTCGACTCCGATCCGACGAAGCTCCTCGAGGTCATCGCGATCGGCAAGCAGCTGCTCATCACCCGCGGATCCATCACGACGTTCTCGATCGCCAACGACGTCGCGAAGTACTTCGCGATCATCCCGGCCCTCTTCGCGACCGTCTATCCCGAGCTCAACGCGCTCAACATCATGGCGCTGAGCACACCCCAGAGCGCGATCCTGTCGGCGGTGATCTTCAACGCCCTCATCATCGTCGCGCTCATCCCGCTCGCCCTCCGCGGCGTCGCCTTCCGGGCGGCACCGGCGAGCGACCTCCTCCGCCGCAACCTCCTCATCTACGGCGTCGGCGGGATCATCGCCCCGTTCATCGGGATCAAGGCGATCGACATCGTCGTCACCGCACTCCACCTGGCATAGGACGGATCCATGAGCTCCTTCATCCGCACCCAGCTGAGGCCCGCGATCGCGGTCCTCGTCCTTCTGACGATGATCACCGGCTTCCTCTACCCGGCCGTCGTGACCGCCATCGCCCAGGTGGCATTCCCGAACCAGGCCAACGGCTCGTTCATCGTCGTCAACGGGACGACGGTCGGCTCGAGCCTCATCGGGCAGACCTTCGACCAGCCGAAGTACTTCTGGGGTCGCCCATCGGCCGCCGGCAAGGGCTACGACGGGACGTCCTCCGCCGGCTCGAACCTCGGGCCGACGAACCAGGACCTCATCGATCGGATCACCCAATCGGTGGACCAGATGCGGGCCGCCAACGGCGGTGGCCCGGTCCCGGTCGACCTCGTGACGACCTCGGGATCCGGTCTCGATCCCGACATCAGCCCGGCCGCCGCCGAGTACCAGGTCGCCCGAGTGGCGGCCGCCCGGGGCATGACGGCCGACGCCGTCCGGGCGGCGATCGCCCGTCACACGGACGGCTCGATCCTCGGCTTCATCGGCGAGCCGACCGTCCACGTGCTCGCCCTCAATCTTGACCTGGACGGGCTCCTGAAGTGACGATCGTTCCGTGACCTCCGAGCGGATCGATCCCCAGCGACCGACGAGCGACGAGATGCTCGCCCGGTTCGAGGAGGACCGACCCGACGGCCGCGGACGCCTCCGCATCTATCTCGGCATGGCACCGGGGGTCGGCAAGACGTACCGGATGCTCGAGGAGGGACATCGCCGCCTCGAGCGTGGCACCGACATCGTCGTCGGCTTCGTCGAGTGCCACGGCCGTCCGCGGACGCTCGCCCTGCTCGAGGGGCTCGAGATCCTCCCCCGGCTCCATGTCGACTACCGCGGGGTCGTCGTCGAGGAGATGGACGCCGAGGCGGTCATCGCCCGGCGGCCGGAGGTGGCCATCGTCGACGAGCTCGCCCACACGAACGTCGCCGGTTCGCCGCGAATGAAGCGGTGGGAGGACGTCGAGCTCATCCGCGACGCCGGCATCGACGTGATCTCGACCTGCAACGTCCAGCACGTCGACTCGATCGCCGACGCGGTCGAGACGATCATCGGTGCGCCGGTCAACGAGCGGCTACCCGATGAGATCCTCGAGTCCGCCGACGAGGTCGAGCTCGTCGACATGAGCCCCCACGCGCTGCGCCAGCGGATCCGCCACGGGAACGTCTATCCGCCCGAGCGAGCACAGGTCGCCCTCGACCGCTTCTTCACCGAGCCGAACCTCACGGCCCTTCGAGAGCTGTCGTTGCGGTTCGTGACCCGCCGCGTCGACGAGCAGCTCGAGGACATCGTCAGCGACCGGGGTCTCGGCCGCCTACGGCCGATCACCGAGCGGGTCCTCGTCGCGGTCGACGATCGCGCCATCAGCCGCCGCGCCGTCCGGCGCGGGGCGATGATCGCGTCCGCGCTCGATGCGTCGCTCACCGCCGTGGTCGTGGTCACCCCGGAGGTCGCCCGGCTCTCGTTCGACCGCGAACGAGACCTGCGCGAGAACCTCGCCTACGCCGACGACCTCGGCGCGGAGGTGATCCGGGTGGAGGCGCCCGACCTCGTGTCGGGCCTCGAGTCGCTTGCCCGGGACCGTCGCATCACTCACGTCGTCATGGCCCGCCAGGCGCCCCGCAGCCTGACCGGACGCTTCGCTCCGCCCCTCGCCGAGGTCCTCCTTGAGCGGCTGCCGGCCATCGAGGTCCACCTCGTCGGCACCGGACCGGGTGTCGTCGGGCCGGGCGCTCACGAGACCCGGGGCGACTGAGGTCCGCCGGCCGAAGCGGCACCTCGCGGCCGGGACGGCGCGGCGTGGGGTTGCCGGTCAGGCGGTCGCGATCCGGTAGCCGATGCCGGGCTCGGTGGCGATGAGGTCGGCCGCGGTGCCAGTCGGGTCGGCCGCGGCGAGCTTCCGGCGCAGCCGATTGACGTAGACGTGGACGTAGTGGCCTTCCTCGGCATAGGCCACGCCCCAGACCGCCCGGAGGAGTCGGCCCTTCGTGACGACCCGTCCGGGATGGGCCATCAGCACCCGCAGGAGCTCGAACTCACGCGGCGTCAGGTGGACGGGCACGCCGCCGACGGTCACCTCGTGGCCGATCGGATCGAGACTGATCGAACCGAGCGTGAGCCGACCCTCGGCGCCGGCCGGCCCGCCGGCCGCTCGTCGGAGGACCGCCCGGATCCGGGCGTCGAGCTCGTCGGTCCCGAACGGCTTGGTCAGGTAGTCGTCGGCGCCGGCATCGAGGCCGGCGATCTTGTCGCGCTCCTCGTCACGGGCCGACAGGACGATGATCGGCGTCGCTGCCTCGGCCCGGACCCGCCGGATGATGCTGACCCCGTCGGCGTCCGGCAGCCCCAGGTCGAGCAGGATGAGATCGGCCCGATGGGCATCCCAGGAGCGCCACGCATCGGCGGCGCTGGCCGCTTCGTCGACCCGGTAGCCGTGCCGGGCGAGGTAGCGGGCGAGGAGGCGGCGCGAGGCATCGTCGTCCTCGACGAGGAGGAGACGGAGCCCTGTGCGGTCGCCGCTCACGGCGCCGCCTCGTCGCCGGCGTCGCGATCCGGCACCGGGTCGTCTCCCGGCGGCTCGACCGCCGGCACCCGGACGTGGAAGGCGAGTCCGCCGAGCGGACTCCGATCGGCGGTGACGGAGCCGCCCATCGCCTGGCTCAGGCCCTGGGCGACGGTGAGGCCGACCCCCATCCCCTGGCGCGACCGCTTCGTCGAGGGTCCCGCCCGGTAGAACTTCTCGAACAGGTGGGGCAGGTCAGCGGCGGCCACGCCGGGCCCATCGTCCTCGACGACGATCTCGACCTGCCGTTCGTCGGGCACGCCGGCGGCGCGGATCCGGACCCGGTCACCGCCGTGGCGGACCCCGTTCTCCACGAGGTTGGTCAGCACCTCGTCGAGGTAGGTGTCGTCGACAAGGAGCGGCGGCAGGTCGTCCGGCAGCTCGACCTCGATCCGTCGGCCAGGCGGCATCCGTCCCACGACCCGACCGACGAGCTCGTCGAGGTCGTGCGGCTCGAGCTCCGGGTGAAGCATGCCGCCCTCGATCCGGCTGAGGTCGAGCAGGTCGCGGACGAGCCGGTTCATCCGTTCCGCCTCGGCGTCGATCGTCCGGAGGGCATCGCTCCGCTCGGCTGCGGACAGATCGACGGCCGGATCGAGCATGCTGCCCGCCGCCGCCCGGATGGTCGCCAACGGCGTGCGAAGGTCGTGGGAGACCGAGTCGAGGAGGGCCGTCTTGAGCGCCTCGCTGCGCCGGACCACCTCGGCATCGAGGGCCGCCCGGGCCAGCCGATCGCGATTGACGGCCTGGCCGAGCTGGTCGGCGGCGGCCGACAGGATGCGAGTCTCGGCGCGGTCCGGCTCGACCTCGCTCCGGGTCCGCAATGCCCAGAGTGAGCCGAGCACCTGTCCGGGCACCTCGATGCGGACGCGGTAGACGACCGAGCCCTCCCGGCGCCGTGCCGTCCCGGCTCCGACGTGGGTCCGGGCCCAGGTCGCCGGCTCGTCGCCGGGCTTGCGCTGGAGGACGACGAGCCAGTTCGGGACGGGCAGCGGTTCCTCGCCGCCGCTGTCGGCGACGATGCGCTCGTCGGCCCGGCCCGACCCGAGCCCGAGCCAGACGCGATCCATGCCGCTGACGCCCTTCAGCTGGTCGACGACGGCCCGGGCACCGCCGGCGAGGTCGTCGCTCGTGGCGAGCGAGCGGCTGATGCGGAACAGGGCGACCGCCTCGCGGGCCCGCTCGCTGACCTCGGCCGAGCGAGCGGCCTCCAGTGCCGCCAGCCGTCCGATGACGACCGCGACGACGAGGAACAGGAGGAGGTTGAGCCACTCGTTGGGGTCCGAGACGGTCAGCGTGTGGAGGGGCTGGACGAAGAGGAAGTCGTAGAGGAGGAACGAGGCGACCGCGGTCCCGATCGCAGCGATGGTCCCGCCGAACAGGCCCACGATGAGGACGGCGAGCAGGTAGACCGGTGCCGCGTAGGGGATGCCGAAGGCTGCCTGGACCGCCGCCACCGCGAGCGTCGCCCCGGCCAGCGCTCCGGCCACGATCGCAAGCGTGCGGCCCTGCCGCCGCTGCCAGCCGGGGCTCGGGCGGAGGCCACTCATCGTCACGTCGTCGAATGGTACGCTCGGGCACGAGGCTCAGGCGGAGGAGGACCAGCCATCGCATCGACCGAGAGGCCGCTCCGCTCCGATCCCGGGACGACGGCCTACCGCTCCTTCCAGTACCTCGAGGCCGGCGTCGACTACCGCCCCTTCGAGCTGTCGACCGATCTCGACCGCGTCGAGCCGTTCGTCGTCGAGGTGAGCGAGGCCGAGGAGGAGCGGTCGCGGCGGCTCCTCCAGGACCACGTCTCGATCTCCCTCCACGACCACACCGAGATCGACCCGCTCGACCCCGCCGAGACCGACGCCTGGATCCGCGAGACCCGGATCGCGACCGGCTACGCGGGCCTGGCCAGGTCCGGCCTCACCGCCGTATTCGAGAACTACGCCGACGGGGTCGCGACGATCACCTCCAAGAGCGGCTGGAAGTGGACCGATGTCATCCACGACCTCGGCCTCCGCTACAGCGACTGGGCCCACCAGGACTTCGTCGTCCGGGCCGAGACGATCGCCGACATCGGGGAGGCCAAGGCGACCGGCCGGCTGGCGATGATCTCGGCCCTAGAGGCGGCCACGCCGATCGAGAACGAGCTCGACCGGATCGACGTCCTCTACGGCTTCGGGGTCCGGATGATGGGCGTCGCCTACAGCGAGGGGAACCTGCTCGGGGCGGGCTGCCGGGAGACGACCGACGGAGGTCTGACCCACTTCGGGCGGCGGTCCGTCGACCGGATGAACAAGCTCGGCCTCCTCATCGACGTCTCCCACTGCGGCGACCGGACCTCGCTCGAGGCGATCGAGGCGAGCCGCGTCCCCGTCTGCATCAGCCACTCCGGCTCACGGGTCCTGTGGCCGATCTCGAAATGCAAGCCCGACGACGTGATCCGGGCCTGCGCGGAGCGCGGCGGCATCATCGGGATCGAGGCTGCGCCGGGAACGACGATGACGACCGACGACCTCGTCGAGCACTCGATCGAGACGTTCATGCGCCACTTCGAGTACTGCGTCGAGCTCGTCGGGATCGACCACGTGACGTTCGGGCCTGACACGTTCTTCGGTGACCATGCCGCCTCGTACGCCATCCCGGGCGGCGGACTCCTGGTGAGCGGCGACAGCGAGTACGACCGGATCGTGCCCGAGTACGTCAGGGGCCTCGAGAACCTCGGCGACTTCCCCAACATCGTCCGCTGGCTCGTCCGTCACGGCTACTCCGACGGCGATATCGCCAAGGCCATCGGCGGCAACACGATGCGGGTCCTGGCCGAGGTCTGGACGGCCTGACTGGCACCTCGGAGCGAGCCGACCTGCTACCCTTTGGGCGTTCCTTGGCGGCCGGTCCTGTGAGGCCGGCGTACCGGTCCCGTGAGGCCGGGAAGGAGGCTCGTCCGATGTCCGCGGCTGCCTGCGGCGCTCCGCTCAGGAGGCCGCCCCACCGCTGCCGATGCGTCCGGATGGTGCCATTCCCCCCGTACCGCCCAGCGTGATCGGCGTTCCTCGGCCGGCCTCCTCCGCCCTCGTCGATCCCCGTATCGGCGACGCTGGACCGGCCCTCCTGGTCCTCGAGGACGGGGCGATCTTCCCCGGCATCGCCTTCGGCGCGCCGGTGGCCGGCGGCGGCGACCTCGTCGTCAACACGAGCCAGACCGGCTACCAGGAGGTCTGCACGGATCCGTCCTATGCCGGCCAGGTCGTGGTCATGACCTATCCGCTCATCGGCAACTACGGCCGCCTCGTCGACGACGACCAGAGCGCCCGGCCGTGGCTGCGGGCCCTCGTCGTGGCCAACGCGACGGCCGCCATCCTCGACGACGCGCGACAGCTCGCGTCCCTCCTCCGTGAGTCAGGGATCCCGGCCATCGCCGGCGTCGATACGAGGGCGCTGGCCCGTCACCTGCGGGCCCACGGATCGCTCCGTGGGATCGTCACCGAGCCGGGGATGGTCGACCCCGAGGTCGCCCGCGCGGCGGCCCGGGTCGTTCCGCGCTGGGAGGACCAGGATTTCGTCGCCCAGGTGTCGCCGGCCGCGATCACCGAGCTGGGGAGTCCTGGCGAGAGCGGCCCCCTCATCGCGATCGTCGACTACGGACTCAAGGCGAACATCGCCCGCTCGCTGCGCCGCCGCGGCGCCCGGGTCAGGATCCTGCCTCACACGATCGCCCCGGCCGACGCCCTCGCCGCCGATGTCGATGGCCTGATCCTCTCGCCGGGTCCGGGAGACCCGGCGCGGCTGGACGGCCCGGTCGCCCTCGCCCGGGCGGCCATCGACGACGGCCGGCCGCTGCTGGGGATCTGCCTCGGCCACCAGATCGTGGCCCGGGCGGCCGGGGCCGAGACCCGCCGCCTGCGCTTCGGCCACCATGGCGCGAACCACCCCGTCCGCGACACGGACAGCGGCCTCGTCCAGGTGACCGCCCAGAACCACGAGGTGACGGTCGACGCGGCGAGCCTTCCGCGGGCCGGCGGCTTCCACGTCAGCCAGCTGAATCTCAACGACGGCTCCGTGGAGGGGCTCCGCCACCTGGAACTGCCGATCGAGACGGTCCAGTACCACCCGGAAGGCGCACCCGGGCCGCTCGATGCGCTGGCGGTGTTCGATCGGTTCCTCGCGGCGGCGGCGGTGCGGGCCGGGAGGGGTGCTCCGTCGCCCTACCCAGGTGCGGGTGCTCCGTCGCCCCAGCGGACGGACGGGTGACCAAGCCCGCGTCGGTCCTCATCCTCGGATCGGGACCGGTCGTCATCGGCCAGGCGGCGGAGTTCGACTACGCCGGGACCCAGGCCTGCCGCGCTCTTCGCGCCGAGGGGGTCCGGACGATCCTCGTCAACAGCAACCCGGCGACGATCATGACCGACCCCTCGGTCGCCGACGCCATCTACCTCGAGCCGCTCACGGTCGAGGCGGTCGAGGCGGTCATCGCCCGGGAGCGGCCGGAGGGGCTCCTCGCCGGGCTCGGCGGCCAGACCGCCCTCAACCTCGCCGTCGCCTTGTCGCGGGCCGGCGTCTTCGAGCGCCACCCGATCCGCCTCCTCGGCACGCCGCTCGAGGCGATCGAGATGGCCGAGGACCGCGAGCGGTTCCGCGACCTGCTCGACCGGATCGGCCAGCCGTACGCCCCTTCGGCGATCGTCGAGGGGAAGACGGCCGAGGAGCGGCGCGTATCCGAGGCGACGGCCCTGTCCGAGATCGGCCTGCCGGCCATCGTCCGGCCGGCCTTCACCCTGGGCGGCACCGGCGGCGGGATCGTCGGCACCGAGACCGAGTATCACGAGCGGGTCCGCTCGGGCCTCCGGGCGAGCCCCATCGGCCAGGTGATGGTGGAGCGCTGCCTCGTCGGCTGGCAGGAGATCGAGTACGAGGTGATGCGCGACGCCGACGACACCTGCATCGCGGTCTGCGGGATGGAGAACGTCGATCCGCTCGGTGTCCATACCGGCGACTCGATCGTCGTCGCCCCGATCCAGACGCTGACCGACGCGGTCCACCAGCGACTGCGGAGCGCGGCCCTGGCGATCATCCGGGCCCTCGGCGTGGAGGGTGGCTGCAACGTCCAGTTCGCCCTCTCGCCGGACGCGACGGACTACGCGGTAATCGAGGTCAATCCCCGGGTCAGCCGCTCGTCGGCCCTCGCCAGCAAGGCGACCGGCTACCCGATAGCCCGGGTCGCCGCCCAGATCGCTGTCGGTCGCCGACTGGCCGAGATCCCCAACGTCGTGACCGGGACCACCGTGGCGGCCTTCGAGCCGGCCCTCGACTACGTCGTCGTCAAGCTGCCGCGGTTCCCGTTCGACAAGTTCCCGACCGCCGACCGCAGCCTCGGCAGCCAGATGAAGGCGACCGGCGAGGTGATGGCGATCGATCGGACGTTCGGGTCCGCTCTCAACAAGGCCCTCCGCGGGCTTGAGCAGGCCGGTGCCGGCCCGCTCGCGGAGGATCCCGCCTGGCGGCCGACCCTCGACTACCTCGGCGGCGTGCTCGGCCGCGAGGCGAGCGGGATCGACGACGGCGACGGCGGCGACGACGACCGGGCGGGCGACGACGACGCCCCTATCCGCTGGGTCGACGAGGCCGGGCAGGCGTGCGAGTCGACCCGCCACGCCGAACGCGCTGCGGCACCGATCGTCCTGCGCCGCTTCCTCGCCCCCTCGGATTCGCGGCTGTGGCGGCTCCTCGCCCTGCTCCGGCGGGGCGTGCCCCGCTCGGCCATCGAGACGGCGACCGGCATCGCGCCGTGGTTCGTCGCCGAGATGAACCGCAACGTCCGGCTCGAGGCGGACGTGGCCCGGGCAGGCGAGCGCCTCGTCGACGCGACCGACGACGCGGCGATGACCCTCCTCGCTACCGCCAAGTGGGCGGGCTTCGGCGACCGCGAGCTGGCCGGGCTGGCCGGCGTCGACGGCGACCGCCTCCGGGCGACCCGCCTGGCGACCGGACTCGTACCGGGCTTCGCGATGGTCGACACGTGTGCCGCCGAATTCGCCGCCGAGACGCCCTACTTCTACTCGACGTATGCGGCGGCCGGCTCCGCCCCGGAGGCGCCGCCGGTGCCCCGCCCGGCGGCGCTCGTCATCGGCAGCGGCCCGGTCCGGATCGGTCAGGGCATCGAGTTCGACTACTGCGCCGTCCAGGCGGCCGACACGCTCCGGCGGGCCGGCTGGAGCGCGGTGATGATCAATTCCAACCCGGAGACGGTCTCGACCGACTTCGACGCGTCGACCCGCCTCTACTTCGAGCCGCTCGACCCCGAGTCGGTCCGCAGCGTCGTGGACGCGGAGACCGAGGAGGGCGAGTCGCGCCTGCCCGCATTCGTCCAGTTCGGCGGCCAGACGCCGCTCAACCTGGCCGCGCCGCTCGTCGCCGGTGGCGTGCCGCTCCTCGGGGCGAGCCTTGAGACGATCGACCAGGCCGAGGAACGGACCCGCTTCGCCGCCCTCCTCGACCGGCTCGGCATCCCCCAGCCCGAGGGCGGCATGGCCCACAGCGTCGAGGAGGCACTCACCCTCGCCGAGCGGATCGGCTATCCGGTCATCCTCCGGCCCTCGTTCGTGATCGGCGGCCTCGCCATCGACTTCTGCTACTCGCCGGAGGACCTCGTCCGGCAGCTGGCGGCGGCGACGGTCGTCGACCCCGACCGGCCGGTCCGCATCGACCGCTACCTCGAGGGCGTCGAAGTCGACGTCGACGCGATCTGCGACGGCACGGATGTCCTCATCCCGGGTCTCCTCGAGCACGTCGAGCGGGCCGGTGTCCATTCCGGGGACTCGGTCGGTGTCTTCCCGCCCCAGACGGTGAGCGAGGGCGATCGCGAGCTCATCGTCGCCTCGATGGAGCGGGTCGTCCTCGCTCTCGGCGTCCGCGGCCTGGTCAACGCCCAATTCATCGTCCGCGAGGACGGCGTGTACCTCATCGAGGTGAATCCGCGAGCCTCCCGGACCGTGCCGTTCCTGTCCAAGGTCACCGGCGTCCCGATGGTCGAGCTCGCCGTCCGGATCGCCCTCGGGTCGAGCCTCGCCGAGCAGGGCTGGCCGGGCGGTCTCCTCGACCCGCCGCCGTTCGTCGCGGTCAAGGCGCCGGCCTTCTCGACGGCCAAGCTGCGCGGGGTCGATCCCTCGGTCGGCCCCGGGATGCAATCGACCGGCGAGGTGATCGGCATCCACGAGGATCCGCGGGTCGCCCTGGCCAAGGCGCTCCTCGGGGCCGCGCTCGTCCCGCCGCGGCCGGTCGTGTACCGGCCGACCGACGACGCGCCGGAGGTCGTGTCGCTCGCCCTCCTCTCGATCGCCGACCGCGACAAGGCCCACCTGCCGCGGCTCGCCGACGGGCTCGCCCGGGCGGGCTACGCGCTGGCCGCCACGCCCGGAACGCGGGCCGCCCTCGCGGCCCTCGGGCACGATGCCCGCCCGGTGGCCAAGCTCGGCGAGGCGGCGGTCGGCGACGAGGTCCCGATCATCGACCTAATCGAGTCCGGTGAGGTCCGCCTCGTCGTCAACACCCCGACGCCGCGGAGCGGGGCGGTCCGCGACGCCGCCGAGATCCGCCTGGCGGCGACGGGGGAGGGGATCCTCTGCCTCACGGCGATCGAGACGGCGATCGCGGCTGCGGAGGCACTCGACCCGGCGATCGAGGGTGCACTGGCAGAGGTGCGATCGCTCGAGGAGTGGATGCCGGCCGGCGGGGCCGCTTCACGGGCCCGGGTAGCGACGCCCGCCTGACACCCGCGCATGGCCCTGTAGGCCACGGACCTCCGCGGACGGCCTTCTACGGGCCCGTCAGGCGACGCGGCCGCCGTCGGGGCGGACCGGCTCGCCCGCGACCGCCGACCCGAGCTCGACGAGGCGCCGGCCGAGCCGGACGCGGAGGGCATGGTGGGGAGCGGGGGAGACATGGCCGTCCGCGCAGTCTGCGTCGTCCCGGTCGGCGGCCTCGAGCTCACGCTCGTGGCGGGCGGCATTGGCATCGGCGTAGGCGCGGAAGTCGTCGAGGCGGGCCTGGACGAGGGCGTCGTGGGAGGTCATGGGCTGGGCTCCTGTCGCCGTCGGAGGGTGGTCGAGCTGGGCAGCGCCGCTGTCCATTGTCATCGTTCTCCTGTTACATCGCTATCTAACATGCGGGCTGAGAATTGGCCGCGACCCTGTTCGGTGGGGCCGCGGCCGATCCGCCCGTTGGGAGGACGGGCAGTGTTGGTCGCGCTACGTGGTGATGAACCGCCGGAGGTCGTCGCCGACTTCACCGAGTCGGTCACGCCGCAGGCTGAAGTAGGTGAGGGATCCTTCCTCGGTCAGGGTGACCAGGCCGGCCGCCCGAAGCTGGGCCATGTGGTGCTTGATCGTCGGCTTCGAGAGCTCGAGCGCCTGGGCGATCTCGGTGAGGTAGCGATCGCCGTCCGCGAGGAGCCGCAGGATCCGGAGCCGCGACGGATCGCCGAGGGCCCGGTGGAGACGGACCACCGCCGGTGGTGGCTCGAGCGGGTCGGTCGCGTCGACGGCGCTGTCGGCGATCGGATAGCCGTAGAGCCGCCACTCGTCGCGGCTGAAGAGGAAGTTGTAGGGCCGGGCGAAGTAGCTCGGGGCGAGGATCACCCGGGAGACGCTCGGCTCGGCGACATAGCGAAGGCCGCCGGTCGTCCGCTCGATGAGGTCGCCCGGAGCGAGGGTCCGCACATCCGCGGCCCGGGCATCGACGTCGCGCTGGAGCATCGCCGACACCCGCGGCTCGACCTCGGTGAACGCGCGCTGCCAGGCGTGGAGGACCGACACGAGGCGGCCGATGATGCCCTCCGGGTCCTGGAGGACGGCGATCCGCCCGTCGCGCTTCCACTCGGGAAGCGCCGTCCCAAGCTCGGCGAGGGCGGCGGCGTCATCGTCGAGCGCTCGCTCGACGAGGGTGGCCGTCGCCGGATCCGTGAGGCGAGGAACCCGGCGTCCTGGTTGGTCATCATCCACGGCGTGAACATCAGCGAGCGGTTGTTTATGGAGCAGGTCGCCGACGAGGTAGTGGGCTGCCTCGCGGCGATCGAGAGCCGCGACGGCCTCGACGAAGGCGGCCGGAGTCGTCGCCGACGGGCGGTCGACGATGAGCTCCGCGATCTGGATGCACATCTCGTTGCCGAGGAGGGCGACCCGGTCCGCCTGGATCGCGGCCGGGAGGAGGGTCCGCGCCTCGGTCAACCAGCGCCGATCCGCGGATGGCATGTCGTCGGTCGAGCCAGCCTCGTCCGAGAGGCTGAAGACGAAGTCGTACACCGACCTGACATCCCATTCGACGCGGTAGCTCGCCGTCGAGGCGCGGAAGTCGCGGACGACGGGAGCGGGCCGGATTGGGTCCGGTCGGGTCGAGCGGGGAGCGGTCGGGCGGGGAGCCATCGCTTCGGTCTTCTCCTAACGAGCTGTTAGATGACAATCTAACACCGACGTCCCGGCACGTCAAGAGTCACGCGGTCCGTCGGGGGGCCCTACAATCCCCGGGCGACGGCGGTCCCGGGGGGCACGCTTTCGACCCGATCGATCCGGCTGAGGAGTGACCACGCATGCCCATCCCGACCGTCCGCTTCACCGACGAGCGACTCGCGAACGGGCTGCGCTACATCATCGCCGAGGATCATCTCGCCCCCGTCGTCGCGGTCAACGTCTGGTACAACGTCGGGAGCAAGAACGAGGTGGCCGGCAAGACCGGCTTCGCCCACCTCTTCGAGCACGTGATGTTCCAGGGCAGCGCCCACGTCGGCAAGGCGGAGCACATCTCGCTCGTCCAGGCGGCCGGCGGCACGATGAACGGCACGACCTGGCTCGACCGGACGAACTACTTCGAGACGATGCCGTCGCATCAGCTCGAGCTGGCTCTCTGGCTCGAGGCCGACCGGATGGGCACCCTCACCGAGGCCCTCAGCCAGGAGAACCTCGACAACCAGCGCGAGGTCGTGAAGAACGAGAAGCGCTGGTCGTACGACAACCGGCCGTACGGGACGTGGAACGAGAAGCTCCAGGCCCACCTCTACCCGCCCGAGCACCCCTACCACCACCCGACCATCGGCTCGATGGACGACCTCGACGCCGCGTCGGTCGACGACGTGAAGGCCTTCTTCCGGACCTACTACGCACCGAACAACGCCGTCCTCGCCGTCGTCGGCGATGCCGACCCGGCCGAGGTCAGGCGCTGGATCGAGCGGTACTTCGGGGCGATCCCAGCCAACCCGGCGATCCCGTCGCTGGGCGACATGAGCCTGCCACCGACGCTCGGCGGCGAGCGCCGCGAGACCGTCGAGGACCGGGTGCCGCTGCCGCGGATCTACTTCGGGTTCCGGGCCCCGCCGTTCGGCGACACCCGCCTCGATGCGCTCGAGGTCGCCTCCCAGATCCTCGCCGGCGGCAAAGGCAGCCGCCTCCACCGCCGCCTCGTTCGCGACGAGCGGCTGGCCCAGGACATCGCCTTCTTCAGCCTCGGCTTCATCGGTGGAGCGTCCGTGGCGGCCGGCTGGGCGACGGTCCGGCCGGGCACCGACATCGCCCGCGTCGAGACGGCCTTCCTCGATGAGCTCGACCGCCTGACCCGCGAGCCGGTCACCGACGACGAGATGAGTCGCGCCCGCGCCCTCGTCGAGACGGACGAGCTCGGCGCCCTCCAACGGGTCGAGGAGCGGGCCGACCGGCTGGCCATGTACGCGACCCTGTTCGACGACCCCGACCTCATCAACCGGATGCTCGACCGCTACCTCGCGGTGACCCCGGAGGCCATCCGCTCGATCGCCGAGCAGGTCTTCACGGCCGACAACCGGGTCGTCCTCACCTACGTGCCGGCGACCGGGCCGGCCGACGAGGCGGCCCTCGACGAGGAGGTCGCCGCGTGACCGATATCGTCGTCGGCACCCGGCCGACCCCCGGCGAACCGCGGCCGTACGCCTTCCCGGCCTTCAGCCGCGAGCGGCTGTCCAACGGCCTCGCCCTCATCACCGTCTCGGTGCCGGGTCGACCGCTCATCAGTGCCACCCTCCTGCTCCGCAACGGCGCGGTCGACGAGCCGGCCGCCAAGGCGGGCTCGACGGTCCTCGCCGCGCGCGCCCTCACCGAGGGGACCGAGCGCTACGACGCCATCGCCCTCGTCGAGGCTTCCGAGCGGCTCGGAGCGAGCCTCCACGCAGAGACGAGCTGGGACGGCATGTCGGCCGGAGTCGAGGTCCCTGCCGAGCGGCTGGAGCCGGCCCTCGAGCTCGTCGCCGAGCTCGCAGGCCACCCGACCTTCCCGGTCTCCGAGGTGGAGCGACTCCGGGAGGAGCGGCTCAACGACATCCTCCAGGCGCGGGCCGACCCGCGACGGCGTGTCGACGAGGCGTTCGTCGAGGCGATCTACTCGTCCGACTCGCCGTACCATCGGCCCGCCGCCGGGACGCGCGACACCGTCGCGCCGCTCGGCGCCATCGACCTGCGACGAGCCTGGGAGCGGGGCATGGACCCGGCGGCGATGACGCTCGTCGTCGGCGGCGACCTGGCGGGGATCGACGTCCGGGCGATCGTCGAGCGGCTGTTCGGGGATTGGGTGCCGGCCGCCGGGGTGGCCGGCCAGCCACCGATCGTCAGCGACCCGGGTATCGATGCCAGGGTCGTGCGGATCGTCCACCGGCCGGGCGCCGTGCAGACGGAGATCCGTCTCGGCCATATCGGGCTGTCCCGGCGTATCCCGGACTTCCACGCGGTCTCGGTGATGAGCGCGATCCTCGGCGGGCTGTTCAACTCGCGATTGAACCGCAACCTCCGCGAGGAGAAGGGCTACACCTACGGGGCCGGCGCAGGCTTCGACCTGCGTCGCGGCGCCGGTCCGTTCTCGGCTCGGGCGGCCGTCAATACCGAGGTCACGATCCCGGCCATCCGGGAGATGCTCCGTGAGCTCGAGCGGATGCGCGACGAGCCGGTCACCGACGACGAGCTGCGGGCTGCTCGGGACTTCCTCGTCGGCGTCTTTCCGCTCCGCTTCGAGACGCCGGGTCCGGTCGTGGGGGCGATCGCCGGCCTGACCGTGCACGAGCTGCCCGACGACGAGCTGACCCGCTACCGGGCCGGCATCGACGCGGTGACGGCTGCCGACGTTCTCGCGGTCGCCCGCGACCATGTCGACCTCGACCGGGCGGCCATCGTCCTGGTGGGCGATGTCGACGCCATCGGCTCGGACCTCGAGACCGCCGGGTTCGGGCCGGTCGAGGTCGTCCGCGACGACGAGGCGCCGACGGCCGGCTGAAACCTTTTCCGCGCGGGGAGTCTCAGACGGGGTAGACGCCGACCGTACGTTCGGCGCCGGCCAGGAGACGACACCAGATGGACCGGACCCGTCTTACGCGCGCCGTCGGCGGCACGCTCATCGCCGGCTTCCTCGTCGTCGCTGTCGCGGTCGGCGCCGACGCCTTGAGCCGACCCGACCCGGGCACGACGACTCCGGTTTCGGCATCGACCCCGGAGGCCGCCGAGACGCCCGAAGCGACCGAGACGCCCGAAGCCGTGCAGACGCCTGAAGCCGTGGAGACGCCTGAAGCCGCGGAGACGCCGGAGGCGACCGAGAAGCCACAAGCCACCGAGAAGCCCGAAGCCACCGAGAAGCCGGAGGGCATCCAGAAGCCGGAGGGCATCCAGAAGCCGGAGGGCACCGAGAAGCCCGAGGCCACCCACGACGCGGGCAACGACGCCGGTCACGACGGCGGCGACAATGGCGGGCACGACGACGGCTCATCGGGCGACTGAGGTTGCGACGGCAGTCCTGCGGCCGGTCGCCCGACGTAGTCGACAGCGGCGGCAGTGTCGAGGCAAGCTCTCCTGCCGCGGCCCGATCCGCCAGTCGTCGAACGCCCTGAACACGACCGTCACGGAGCCCGAGCGATCGAACCAGCCCGCCCCGAGTTCCCGACAGCGATCTCCCGAGACGATCCGATCGGTCGGGCGGCGGTGGAGGCCGTCCTCGGCGGCGACCGGGACGCGTTCCGTGTCCTCGTGGAGCGGGATTCTGCGGCCGTGGTCCGCGCCTGTCATCGGATCCTGGGTGACCTGCACGAAGCCGAGGATGTCGCCCAGGAGGCGTTCGTGACCGCGTTCCGCTCGCTCTCGACGTGGCGCGGCGATGGCCCCTTCGGGGCGTGGCTGACCCGCATCGCGGTCCGGCTCGCCCTTCGTCAGGCCGGCCGGCGCCGTCCGGTCGCCTGGATCGACCCGCTCGGACCGGAAGTGGCGGGCAGCGCGTCGATGGGTGCCGGTCCGTCGCAGCGAGCGGTCGCCACCGCCATCGCCGCCGACTCGATCGCGGCGGCGGCGACCAACGACCCGGCGGCACGCGCCGTCCGCGGCGAGCGCGATGCATCGATCCGGGCGGCGGTCGCCCGCCTCGACGAACCGTACCGTGAGGTCGTCGCGCTGCGGTTCTTCGGCGACCTGTCGCTGGCAGAGATTGCCCTCGTCTCGGATCGGCCCGTGCCGACCGTGAAGACCCATCTCCGTCGGGGGCTCCAACGGCTGCGGGTGACGCTCGAGCACGAGGACGGCATCCGATGAGCGGCCCGTTCCGCCCGTCCGAGCTCGCCGAACCCGGTGGGGCCGTCGGGACCGCCGGCGAGGAGGCCGACCTGCTCGCCACCGCCCGTGAGCTCGAATCGCTGGCCGCGACCGCCGACGTCCGGCCGAGCGACGCTTTCACTGACCGGGTCTGGGCCGCCATATCGGCCGAACCCCTGCCTCGCCCGACCGGGGCGCTCGGTCCGGCCGCCCGGCGAGGGGGCCCGGCGGCGCTGCTCCTCGCCCTTCGCGACACCTGGCACGTCGCCTGGACGGGCGGACGCCCCCTCGGCGCCCGAGTACCCGCGATCGCGCTCGTCCTCCTGCTCGTGCTCGCCATCGGGTCGGTCGGCGGCCTCGCCGCGGCCGGCGCGTTCGGATTACTGGGACCATCGTCGCCGACCATCGCGCCGCACGGTCCGCCGGCCCCATCGATCGTCGCCCCGCCTCCCTCGACCGCACCGCCGGTCTCCCGCCCGGGGAGACTCGGGCCGGGTCAGAGCCCTGTCGCGGGAGACACCGGGACGCCGACCGCGACCGATACACCTGAGCCCACCGAGACGCCTGAGTCGACCGATACGCCCGAGCCGACTGAGACTCCCGAGCCGACCGAGGCACCGAAGACGGGCCGCGCGCCCCGCCCCACCGAGACGCCCGAGCCGAGTGAAACGCCGGAGCCGTCGGGCGATCAAGGGGGCGGGTAGGCCGCGGCTGAGGGCAGCGCCGCACGACGGGTCGCCATCGCTCCGGATACGCTTCTCGCGTGATCGTCGTCGTCGGTGACCCGACCCTCCGTCCCGCCGAGGGCAGCGCGTCGTCCGTAGCCGAGGGTCCGGCGGCCGCGATCGCACGGGCCTGCGCCGCAGCCGGCGCGGCTGTCCAGATCGCCGGGAAGATCGGCGACGATGAAGCCGGCAGCGAGATCCTCCTCTCCCTTAGCCGCGACGGGATCGGGCACGTCGCGCTCCTCCGCGACGCCGGTCTCGCGACCCGCGTCGTCCCGGCCCGGGACGTCGCCGACCCGGACCTCGAGGCGCCGTCCGTGGACGCCGCGTGGGCTCGGGAGACGGACGCGGAGCTGGCCGAGGCCGACACCCAGGCCGCCGCCGACGAGGGTCCGGCCGAGGGTCCGAGCCCGATGCCGCGGTTCGGACCGTCCGCGCTCGCGCCCGAGGACCTCGACCTCGCCCTCCGCTACCTCGTCACGTTCGATGTCCTCGTCGTGGCCGAACCGGTCGCGACCGCGACGCTCGCGGTCGCCGCGGAGGCCGCCTCCTTCTCAGGCGCGCACCTCGTCGTCGCCGCACCGACCGCCGACGTGCCACCGCTGGCGGGGGACGCGGTCACGGTCCTCGAGCCACCACCGGCGGACCCCGACGGCGACTTCGCGGCGCTCGTCGCCCGCTACGCCGTGGCCCTCGACGCGGGACAGCCGCCCGCCCCCGCCTTCCGCGGGGCACTCGGCGGATCCGTCTGGGAGCCCGCCGCGACCTAGCCCGTCCCGGTCGTCGGTATCGCCAGCGGCACGATCAACGCGGGGCCGTCGTTGCGGACGTTGTTGACGAGCGTCTCGACCGGATAGACCTCGAGCTCGTCGTCCGGCGCCGGCACGAGGAGGCCCTGCAGCTCGCCGATGTCCTCGAGCTCGGGGTCGAGCCACATCGTCCAGGCATCGCGCGGGATGAGGACCGGCATCCGATCGTGGATGGGGGCCATGAGCTCGTTGGCCGCCGTCGTCACGATGGTGAAGGTCCGCAGCACGGTGTCCGTCTCCGGGTCGTGCCAGCCGGCCCACAGCCCGGCGACCGCAAGGGGTTCGCCGTCGACTGAGTGGAAGAGGAACGGCTGGCGCCGGCGCGGGTCGCGCCGCCACTCGTAGAAGCCGTCGGCCGGGACGAGGCAGCGGTGGCGGCTGAACGAGTCCCGGAAGGCGCTGCTCGTCGCCAGCGTCTCGGCCCGGGCGTTGATGAACCGCGTCCCGATCGAGCGGTCCTTGGCCCAGTGGGGGACCAGGCCCCAGCGATAGGTCGTCAGGGCCCGCCGCTCACCACGCTCGACGACGACGGAGGCCGGGTCGGTCGGGGCGATGTTGTACCGACCGCCCGGGTCGTCGGTGAGCGGGTCGGCCTCGAAGAGGTCCGCCAGTTCGGCGTCGGAGCGTTGCTGGGTGAAGCGACCGCACATCGTCCCGAGTCTAGCCGCGATACCCGCTGCCCCGCCTCCCTGTAGAGTCCGGCCGATGGACGACGATCTCCATGGCGCGGGCCAGGGCACCGAGGGGAGCGGCGTCGACGCCGGCGCAGGCCCCGCAGGTCCCGGGCAGCCGGATCCGAGCGGCTACCGGCCGAGCCTGCCGCCGCTGACCATCCCGCCCGGACCGCTCGACCGGTCGACAGCCGTCCTCGCCCTCCAGCACGCCGACCTGCTCATGGAGCAGGGCCGGCCGGAGGCCGCCGCTCCCCTGTACCAGCGCGTGGTCGGGTTCGACGATGCGGCGATCACCGCCGGCGCGATGTACGGCCTCGGCAACGCGCTCTACCGGCTCGACCGCGAGGACGCGGCCCTCGCCACATGGGAGCAGGTCCTCCAACTGCCGGAGACGCCGTCGACCTACCTCGCCTGGCGCCAGATCGCCGCCCAGCGGGTCCGCGACGGCGACCTGTCCGGCGCGATCAAGGCCTACCGCGAGGCCGACCGCCGGGCGCCGCCCGCCGACAAGGCCGAGATCGCCTCGCGGCTCGGCTGGCTGGCCAAGGAGACGGGCGACAGCCGGGGTGCGGCCCGCCAGTTCCGGCGCAGCCGTGGGACGTGGACCCCGATCGCGACCTACGCGATCATCGCGATCACCGTCGCCGTCTCGGTCGCCGCCTGGGCCGGCTACTCGGACACGCCGACCGGCCCCGATTACGGCCAGCTCTACCCGGTCCTCTGGCTCGACAAGGCGGGCATCGTCGCCGGTGAGTACTGGCGCCTCGTCACGGTGGCCCTCGTCC
The DNA here is from genome assembly GCA_963745405.1 of uncultured Chloroflexia bacterium. GTDB lineage: Bacteria > Chloroflexota > Limnocylindria > Limnocylindrales > CSP1-4 > C-114. The sequence goes on from CAVUWY010000002.1 coordinate 2,494,379, forward strand.
ACGACCCGACGATCATCCTGTTCCATCTCGGCTTCAACATGTACGCCCTCTATCTCGTCGGGCCGGTCGTCGAGCAGATCTACGGCTCGCCGAGGATGGTGTTCATGTACATCGCGACGGCGATCACCGCCTCGACGGCGAGCTTCGTCGCCACGCCGCAGGGCTTCGCCACCGGCGCCTCCGGGGCGGTGTTCGGGATGTTCGGCGTGCTCTTCATCGCCTCGCGGGTCCATCGGCCGATCCTCGACCGTCGCAGTCGGGCCGTCCTCGGCCAGGTCGGCGGGCTCATCCTCATCAACCTCCTGTTCGGCTTCGGCCTCGGCGGCGGGTCGATCGACAACGCGGCGCATGTCGGCGGCCTCCTCGGCGGCCTGTGGCTCGGCTACGTCATCGAACCGGCGGGCGGACCGACGATGGCCTCGATGTGGCAGCGACCGGACGGCACGACCGGCCGCCGGAGCAACGCGGCCCTGATCCAGGTCCTGGGGGTGGGCGCGCTCGCGGTCGCTGTCGTCGCCGGGATCGTCGCGGGCGACGCCTCGTACCAGGCGCCGCCCGCCAGCGGCTCGACCGCGGTGACGATCGTCTCCCCGCACTGAGAGGGCCGCGGCGGCCGGACGGATCGGGCCCGGCGCGCGGCGCCCGCCTCTCCGGCCGGGATCAGGCCGGCGCGCGGACCCGCGGGACCCGCGGCAGGACGACGCTGACCCTCGCTCCGTGCGGGGCGACCTGCTCGGCGTGGGCCGTGCCGCCGTGCGCCTCGGCGAGCTCAAGGACGATGGCGAGGCCGAGCCCGCTGCCGGTCCCGGACCGAGCCGCATCGGCCCGGTAGAACCGTTCGAAGACCCGCTCGGTCGTGCCCGGCGAGAAGCCCGGGCCATCGTCGGTGACCGACATCGCGATACCGGCCGGCTCGTCCGGCCGCGCCGGCGCGAGCAGCCGTGCGTCGAGCCAGACGTGGCCACCCGGCGTCGGGACGGCGGCCAGGGCGTTGCCGACGAGGTTGCCGAGCATCCGGTCGACCGCGACCCGGTCGGCCACGAAGGTGAGATCGGCCGTGCCCGTCGCCGCATCGCCGACGAGGAGCACCTCGACGCCGGCGGCCGCGGCGCCCGGAGCGAACCGTTCAGCCGTCTCGCGCAGGGAGGCGCGCGCATCGAGCGTTTCCGGCCGCAGGCCTGCCGTGCCCGCCCGCAGCCGCTCGAGCGAGCCGAGCTCGTCGACGAGGCGCTCGAGCCGGGCCGACTCCTCGGCGATGGCGTGGGCGGCCCTGGTCGCGTCGTCGCCTGCGGCCGTCCCGTCGGCGAGCGCGTCGGCGAATCCGCGGATGACCGTGAGCGGCGTCCGCAGGTCGTGACGGAGGTTGGCGAGCAACTCGGTCTCCCGTTCCCGGGTCTCGTGCAGGGCCTGGGTCATGGCATTGAAGCGGCCGATCAGTTCGCGGACCTCGGTCGGTCCCTCGAGCGGGAGGGGAGCGACGGGCGCGGTCGTGGGCACATCCGCCGTCGCGGCGGCGAGACGGCGGAGCGGAGCCGAGACGGACCGGGCGACGAACCAGGCGATCGGCGCACCGACGAGGAGGGTGACGAGGATCACGGCCGGCAACGTGGCGAGGAGGTCTCCGAGCGCGTCGCGACCGGAACGGTCGGGCGTCGCGACGACGAGCGCCCGGGCACCGGCAGTGGCGTTCGGCCTGATCACCGTCGCGGCATAGGCGTAGGTCGTCCCGTCGGACAACGTCGCGGTCCCGTGGTTCGACGCGTTCCGCCCGCCCGGATCCACGACGAACGTGCCGGCGGCAGGGGTCGCCACGCCGGCGGGGGCGACGACCCGTCCGTCGACGGTCACGACGAACACCATGAGCCCCTCCGACGAGGCGGTCTGGCGCACGTCCGCCACGAGTCCCTGCGCGTCGCCATTGAGGACGTCCTGACGGGCCTGGGCGACGAGGGCCGTCGCCTGGTCCTCGAGGCGGGTCCCGGTCGACTCCGTGTGGAGGCCGCGGAGGAGGACGAAGAGGGTCGCCCCGATGGCGAGCCAGGCGACGAGGGCCACGCCGATGAACGAGAGGGCGATGCGGGCGCTGAGGCTGCGAGGCACGACGGTTCAGCCGGGGCCGGCGGGCGACACGGGTTCGCGTGGTGGCGGCACGAGGCGGTAGCCCACCCCACGGACCGTCTCGATCGGGGGTCCGTCGTCGCCGAGCTTCTTGCGGACCTCGGCGACGTGGACGTCGACCGTCCGCGTCTCACCCGGGAAGTCGGTCCCCCAGACGTCCTCGAGCAGGCCGTCGCGGGTGAGGACGACCCCGGGATCGCGAGCGAGGGCGGCCAGGAGGTCGAACTCCCGGGCCCGAAGCTCGAGGCGGCGGTCGCCCACGGTCGCCTCGCGGCGGCGGGGATCGATGCGGAGGTTGCCGACCTCCATCGGCCGGCCACCTCGAGAGGTGACCTCCGTCCGGCGGAGGATGGCCCGGACCCGGGCGACGAGCGCGCGTGGGTTGAACGGCTTCGTCACGTAGTCGTCCGCCCCGAGCTCGAGCCCGACGATCGCGTCGACGTCGTCGTCCCGTGCCGTGAGCATGAGGACGGGCGTGTCGCCCCGGCGCCGGATCTCCCGGCAGACCTCGAAGCCGTCGATCCTGGGCAGCATGAGGTCGAGGATCACGAGATCGGGGTCGTGGCGAGCGTGGAGGGCGAGGGCGGCTTCCCCGTCGGCCGCACTCACGACGACGAAGCCCTCCTTCTCGAGGTACAGGCGCAGCAGGTCGACGATGTTCCGCTCGTCGTCGACGATGAGGATCGTCTTCATCCGGGCCGAAGGATAGCGAGCCGCTCGCTCTACTCGGGGCCGCACCGTAAGGGGAACGTAAGACGCTGCTCGAGCGAGAGTCGGATGACGCGACTAATGGCACTTGCCGTCGGGCGAGGCCGGCGGCTGAATGGCGGGTATGAACCGTCGGCACTGGATCCCGGAGACACGATGCCGCTCGTCGTAGATGCCCTCACCAAGCGGTTCGGGACCGTCCAGGCCCTGGACGGCGTGAGCTTCACGGTGCCCGATCGAGCCATCTGCGGGTTCCTCGGGGCCAACGGCGCGGGGAAGACGACGACCATGCGCGTCGTCCTCGGCTTCCTCCAGGCGGATTCGGGCCGGGCCACCTGGAACGACCGTGAGACACGCCTCTGGCCGCGGCGCACGTGGGGGTATATGCCCGAGGAGCGGGGTCTCTATCTCCGGATGCCGGTCGTCGACCAGCTCGTCTTCTACGGGTCCCTCTACGGCATGTCCCGGCGTGAGGCGCGGCGTGTGGCGCTCGATTGGCTGGCCCGGTTCCGGATCGCTGAGCACGCCGACCGCACCGCGGAGAGCCTCTCGAAGGGCAATCAGCAGAAAGTCCAGTTCATCGCGACTGTGCTCCACGATCCGGAGGTCATCCTCATGGACGAACCGTTCGTGGGACTGGACCCGATCAATGTCGCCCTGCTCAGGGACGCCTTCCTCGAGTTGCGCGACCGGGGCAAGACGCTCGTCCTGAGCACCCACCAGCTCGACCAGGCCGAAGAGCTCTGCGACTCCGTGGTCATCATCGACCACGGCCGGATCGTCACCGCCGGGCCGACCCGCGAAGTCAAGCGCTCGACCGGCCACCAGGTCGTCAGGGTCGAAACGTCGGCTGACGGCGACCTTGCCTGGCTTCGGTCGTTACCCCACGTGACGGTGACCCGCCCCGGCCGGGATTACACCGAAGTCCGCGTCGACGACGGGGCGGATCCGCAGGCCGTGCTGCGAGCTGCCATCGCCAGGGGCGACGACGTCCTCCGCTTCGAGGTGGCCGACCCCTCCCTGGAAGACGTCTTCGTCGAGCGGGTCGGGGAGCTCGAGGTCGAGGAACGCGTGCTCGCTGCGACGGGGGTCGGATCATGACAGTCTTCGCCAACGCCTTCGCGGTCGCGCGGCGCGAGTACCTGATCCGCCTCCGCACGCGGAGCTATCTGGTCGGGACACTCATGTTGGTCGTCGCCGTGATGGCCATCGCCTTCGCCCCGGTCATCGTCAGGGCCATCGATCGGTCTAGCCAGCAGCGGATCGCCGTGCACGTGGCGGCCACGGGTCTCGTCGCCGATCCCGTGAAGACCCTCGGTGTGCTCATGAACGCGTCAACCGACACCGGAGCGGCGACGCCCGACGTGAAGCAGGCGTTCGTCGTCAGCTCGGTGCCTGATCTCCTGGCGGCTCGTCAGGCGGTGGGAACCGGCACGTTCGCCGCCGTCCTCGAGATCGATCGCGCCCCCGGCGGCGACCTCGCCTTCACGCTCTACACGAGCGACCCGGCGACCGGCCGGACGGCCGGACTCATCCGGCAGGCGTCGACGACGATCGCGGTGAGCGACAGGCTGGCTCGGCTCGGCATCCAGCCGGCCGACCAGGCGGGCCTGTTCGTTCCGGCGGCGTTCGGTGTCGCCTGGCCCGATCCCGCGCAGACCGGCCCGACCCAAGGGACGACCGAGGCCATCGGACGCGGCCTGCTCAGCTTCGGGATGACTGTCCTCATCTTCATGATGATCATCCTGTACGGCACGTGGATCGCGATGAGCGTCGTCGAGGAGAAGTCCTCGCGGGTCATGGAGGTCATCCTCAACGCCGCCACACCGTTCCAGTTGCTGACCGGCAAGGTCCTCGGCGTCGGGGCGGTCGCGTTGACCCAGTACGGCGCCCTGCTGGCGACCGGTGTGCTCGCCCTGTTACTGCAGGGAGCGGTCGCCGGGGTCATCCTCGGCCCGGACGACTCCGCCGGCCTTCCCGAGGGCCTCACGATCCCAGTGTTGCTGCTCTTCGGGGTCTACGGCGTCCTGGGCTTCCTTCTGTACGGGACCCTCTACGCCGCCGCCGGGTCGCTCGTGAGCCGGCAGGAGGACGTCAATGCCGCGGTCATGCCTCTGACGCTCATCTCGACCGCCGGCTACCTCATCGCCGTCTACGCCTCGACCGGGCTGCTTGACATCCGGTCCGGCTGGATTTCGGTGCTCTCTCAGGTTCCACTCGTCAGTCCGTTCATGATGCTTGGCCGGATCACCAGCGACCAGGTGACCCCTGCCGAGGTGCTCCTGTCGATCGCCCTTCTCGTCGCCTGCATCGTCGGTTCACTCTGGCTGGCCGCTCGGATCTATCGAGCCGGCGTGCTCCTGTACGGGCAGCGGCCGAGCGTCGGGGCGATCCTCCACCTGGTGAGGTCCCCGTCGTGACGTTCCGCGCGCCGCGACCCGGCGGCTGCTACTGTCGACCCGACCCGCCGGTCCACCGCAGAAGGGAGCCATGGAGTAGATGGGCGAGCCTCCGCGGAAGCAAGCGGAACACAACGCCGGAGCCTTCCTCGGCCCCGACGTCCTGATCCCGGTCCCGATGCGGACCCTCTCGGACGACTATCACGACGCGCGGACCGAGCCGCCGGATGACCGCGAACCGCCGCCCGAGCCGCCGGGCCTCGTCGCTCGCATCCGGCAGCGGTTCGCGGAGCGATCCATAAGCCGGCCCTGATCGACCGATCCGCTGTGCGCCGGCCCTCGGAGCCGGCCGACCCGGATCCGTCCATGCGCTAGCATCGGTCGGGTGTTCGCCACCCTCGGCGGGTCGATGCCGATCCGACCTGCGAGCCATGATCTCGAACCGGATGCGTTCGTCCGGGCGGCGATCGCCGCCCAGGTGGAGGCGGGACTCGAGGCGATCTCCGACGGAGGCGTCCGCCATCCCGATGCCGGGCTCGCGATCGGCTCAGGACTCGACGGGGTCGAGGTCGTCGGCGGCCGCCTTCGCGCGACGGCTCTGCCGGCCTGGCGGCGTCCGATCCTCGTCGATGGCTGGACGTTCGCGGCGGCCTGTACCGACCGAGCGGTCAAGCAGGCGGTCGTCGGGCCGTACACTCTCGCCCGAACCTTCGAGCCAGGGCCGATCCGTCGGGGGCGGCTGACGCTCGCCCTCGCCGAGGCGCTCAACGCCGAGCTGAAGGTGCTCGTGACGGCGGGCTGCCCGCTCGTCGAGGTCGTCGAAGACGGCGCCACGACGATCGGCGATTCGCTCACGGCGCGACGCCTGTTCGTCGACAGCCAGCGGCGACTCCTCGACGGACTCGACGGCGCTGGGGACGTCCATCGGACGCTCGCGATCCGTGGTGGCAATGCCGACACGGCTGGAGCGGAGACGATCCTCGACGGTTCCTACCAGAGCTTCATGTTCGATCTGTGCGCCGGCCCCGACAACTGGCGCCTGGCGGTCAAGGTGCCGGGCGACCGGGGCGTGATCGTCGGGGCGGCCGACGCCCGGGCGACCCGCGTCGACGAGCTCGAGGTGCTCGCCTTCGCCGTCGGCTACGCGGCCTCGACCGGCGGGCGCGGCCACGATCGAGTCGGCCTGGCCACCTCGGGCGACATGACCAGCCTGACCTGGGAGGCGGCGATCGCCAAGATGCGTCGGATCGGCGAAGCAGCCGCCTTCTACGAGGCGCCGACGGGCACCCTTGCCCAGGCGCTGGACCCGCGGGCCGTCGACATCCGGAGCGCGGCGATGGGCCGCTACGCGCCGGCGCCGTACGACCCTGCGTCGCCCCAGCGAGTGCGTGAAGGTGAGCCCGAGACTCCGGCCGAGCCCGAGGCTCCGCCCGAGTCACGACCCAAGCCCGACGACGGCACCGATCCCGCGTCGTCGTGACCCTCTCGGCGCCGCATCGATCCCGTGGCTGGAGCGTCTATCTCCGCGGCCAGTACCGCCTCATCCGCCTCATGGACCCGCTCATCCGCTTCGTCTGGCGGGGATACGGGCTCGGCAACGTCGTCGAGCTCGGTCTCGTCGGCCGGCGGACCGGCCGGCCGCGACGCGTCCTCGTCGGCCTCCTCCGCGCCGACGGCGGCTGGTTCGTCGGTCATCCGAACGGCCCGTGCCAATGGACGCTGAACCTCGAGGCGGCCGGCGGCGGCACCCTCACGCCGTCGTGGCCGACGACCCTGACCGTGCGCGCGCGGCGGCTCCCCGACGGCCCGGAACGCGATCGGGCGATCCTGGCGACGAACCAGCATCCCTTCCCCGGCAACGTGGTCTACCGCCTCGCCCGGGCCCACGTCCGGGCGGTCGGCGCGTACTACGCACTCGAGGTCGTCGACGACGACGGCCCGTCGACCGGGGACTGAGCCCGAGAGCGAGGCGAGGAACGGAACGACGGCGCTCGCCGGACGCGGCGCCGGATCGCGGTCCAATTCCTCGGTTCGCTTGATTCCGGCGCCCAGCAGTGCCAGCATTCGATGACCACCTCGTCCCCCTCCCCATCCCCGGGCCGCGAGGTTCGGCCACCCCGCGCGCGATCGCTCCCGGAAGGAGGTTCCGCTGGTGTCCCAGCACATCGCTTTCGTCGTGAATGGCGTATCCCGCGAGCTGGAGGTGGAACCGAGACGGCTGTTGGTACAGGTCCTCCGCGAGGACCTCGACCTGACCGGCACCCACGTCGGCTGCGACACGAGCCAGTGCGGAGCCTGCACGGTCCACGTCGACGGTCAGGCGGTGAAGAGTTGCACGATGCTGGCCGTCCAGGCCGACGGCTCGGGCGTCACGACCATCGAGGGCATGGCCCCCGCTGAAGGGCTCCACCCGATCCAGCAGGCGTTCTGGGAGAAGCACGGCCTGCAGTGCGGGTTCTGCACGCCGGGCATGATCATGGTCGCCGCCGACCTCCTGTCGCGGACCACCGATCCGACCGACGACGAGATCCGCCACGCCCTCGAGGGCAACATCTGCCGCTGCACCGGCTACCAGAACATCGTCGCCGCGATCCGCGAGGCTGCCGCCACGATCCGGGCCGGCGCCGCCGCCCCGATCGCCGCCGGCGCATAGCCCGAGAGACGGAGGAGTACCGCGATGGTTGTCGACGTCCTCGGAACCCCCGTCAAGCGGACGGAGGACCCCCGCTTCATCACCGGCAAGGGCCGCTACCTCGACGACATCTCGTTGACCGGGATGGTCCACATGGCCATCCTCCGCAGCCCCTACGCGCACGCCGAGATCGCCTCGATCGACACGAGCGCCGCGAAGGCGATGCCCGGCGTCGTGGCCGTATTCACCGGCGCCGACATCCCCTACAACCCGCTGCCCATGGCCTGGCCGGCCGGTGGCAGCGCCGGTCTCCAGAACAACGTCAACACCCCGCGCGCGCTCGCCACCGACAGCGTGAAGTGGACGGGGGAGGGGGTCGCGGCGGTCGTCGCCGAGACGCCCGCCCAGGCATTCGACGCCCTCGAGGCGATCGTCGTCGACTGGCACCCGCTGCCGGCCGTCGTCGATGCCGAGAAGGCGATGGAGCCCGGCGCGCCGCAGCTCCACGAGAACGCTCCGAACAACGTCGTCTTCGAGTGGTCGGTCGGCGACAAGGCCGGCACCGACGCCGCCATCGACTCGGCCGAGGTGGTCGTCCGCCAGCGGATCGTCAACCAGCGGCTCATCCCGAATCCGATGGAGACCCGGGGCGACATCGGCTGGTACAACCCCGGCACCGACGAGTACACGATCTGGATGTCGAGCCAGACGCCGCATATCCAGCGACTCCTGCTGGCCGCGTTCGTCACCGGCATCCCCGAGCACAAGATCCGCTGCATCTCGCCGGATGTCGGCGGCGCATTCGGGACGAAGATCTTCTGCTACGCCGACATGGCCCTCGTGATGTTCGCCAGCAAGGCCCTCGACGGCCGGCCGGTCAAGTGGGTCGAGGGCCGGCGGGAGAACTACCAGAGCACGATCCATGGCCGCGACCACATCACCTACCTCGAGATCGCCGGCAAGCGCGACGGCGAGGTGACAGGGCTGCGGGTGAAGACGTTCGCCAACCTCGGCGGCCGCCTGTCGACCATCGGCCCCGGCATCCCGACGACCCTCTACGCCCGGGTCCTGTCGGGTTGCTACAAGATCCCCAACGTCTACGCCGAGGTGACCGGCGTCTACACGAACACGACATTCGTCGACGCCTACCGCGGCGCGGGCCGGCCCGAGGCGACCTACGTCATCGAGCGGGCCATGGACCTGTTCGCCGGCGAGATCGGCATGGACCGGGCAGCGGTCCGCCGCAAGAACTTCATCCCGCCGGACCAGTTCCCCTACGAGAACCCGTCCGGGCTCGGGACGGCCTCGGGCGGCGCCAAGATCTTCATCGACTCGGGGAACTACGAACCCGCGATGAACAAGGCGCTCACGACCGTCGGCTACGACGGGATGGACGCGGCCAAGGCGGCGGCGCGCAAGCGCGGCAAGCTCCTCGGCGTCGGCCTCTCTACCTACATCGAGGTCTGCGGCGTCGCGCCGTCGAAGTGGATCGGTGCGGTCGGCGAGGGCTGGGGCGCGGCGATGTGGGAGTCGGCCAACCTCCGGATGCACCTGACCGGCAAGGTGATCCTCACGATGGGCACCCAGCCGCAGGGTCAGGGCCACGAGACGACCTACGCCCAGGTCATCTCCCATGAGCTGGGCATCCCGATGGAGGACATCATCGTCCAGCACTCCGACACGCTGGGCACGCCGTTCGGCTACGGGTCGTACGGCAGCCGGACGTCGTCGGTCGGGATGACCGCCGCCATCAAGGCGGCCGGCAAGATCAAGGAGAAGGCCCGCCGCTTCGCCGCCCATATGCTCGAGGCGTCGGTCGACGACATCGAGATCGACGGGGCGAACTACCGGGTCAAGGGCTCGCCCGACAAGGTCAAGACGATCCAGGAGATCGCCTTCGCCCTCGACCTCGCCTTCGATCCGCCGGAGGGCATGGAGCCGTACCTCGACGAGACGGCGTACTACGACACGCCGAACTGCACGTGGCCGTTCGGGACGCACATCGCGGTCGTCGAGATCGACGAGGAGACCGGATTCGTGGACCTGATCCGCTACGTCGCCGTCGACGACGTCGGCAACAAGATCAACCCGATGATCGTCGATGGCCAGCTCCACGGCGGCATCGCCCAGGGGGTCGGCCAGGCCCTCTGGGAGGGGGCCGTCTACAGCGACGACGGCCAGCTCCTGTCGGGCTCGATGCTCGACTATGCGCTGCCACGGGCCTCGTGGCTGCCGACCTTCGAGCTCGACGAGACCGTCACGCCGTCACCGGTGAACCCGATCGGCGTCAAGGGTGTCGGCGAGGCCGGGGCGATCGCCAGCACGGCCGCGGTCGCCAACGCCGTCATCGACGCGCTGGGCCCGCTCGGCATCCGACACCTCGACATGCCCTACACGCCGCAGACGGTGTGGCGGGCGATCCAGGGCGCCACGACGAAGGGAGGCCAGGCATGATCCCGGCCGCGTTCGACTACGCCAGGCCCGCCTCGCTCGACGAGGCGCTCCGGAGCCTGGCCGGAGGCGGCAAGGCCATCGCCGGCGGCCAGAGCCTCCTGCCGCTCCTCAAGATGCGGCTCGCCTCGACCGACCGCCTCGTCGACATCGGCCGGCTGGCCGAGCTGCGAGGCATCACCCGCGACGGCGGCGGAGGCCTCTCGATCGGTGCGCTGACCACGTACCGGGAGCTCCTCGACTCGCCCGGGGCGATGGTCTACGCGTGTCTGGCCGAGGCGGTCCCCGACATCGGCGACGTCCAGGTCCGCAATCGCGGCACGGTCGGTGGTTCGATCGCTCACGCCGACCCGGCGTCGGACCTGCCGGCCGTCCTCCTCGCCCTCGATGCGACGATCGTCGCCCGCTCGACGGCCGGGGAGCGGCTGATATCCGCGACGGATTTCTTCCGGGGAGCCTTCCAGACGGCGCTCGCCGACGGTGAGCTCGTGACCCGGGTGATCCTGCCGCCGGCGTCGCAGGCGCTCGGATCGGCGTACCGCAAGCTCGAGCAGCCCGCCTCGGGCTACTCGATCGTCGGTGTCGCCGCGGTCATGGGCTGGCAGGGCGCGGCGATCTCGGTGGCTCACATCGGGGTGACCGGGGTGGGCCAGGTCGCCTACCGTGCCCGGGCCGTCGAATCGGCTCTCGTCGGGTCGGACGGCTCGGCGGGAGCGATCTCGGCCGCGGCGGCGCATGCGACCGATGGCCAGGCCGTCAACTCGGATATCCATGCCGATGCCGCCTATCGCGGCCAGATGGCCCAGGTCTACGTGCGGCGGGCGGTGGAGGCGGCGCTGGCCGTTCTCGCCTGACCTCGATGCGGTAGCGGCGAGTGCGACTGGAGCGCCTCGCCGCTGGCCGTCCGTCGGCGCACCTCGTCGGAGCGGTCCTGCCGCGCGACGTGCGGGTCGGTGGCGAACGCTGGTCGAAGGGACGGCGGCTGTCGGCCGACGACCTCGCCCGCCTGGCGGCCGACCCGGATGCCCTCGAGGACCCCATCGCGGTACTCGTCCCGGAGCCGGGCGACGTTCACGAGGACGAGGCCGCCATCCGCCTCGCCGCCGCCGTGGCAGGGCCGGGGCTGACGACGCGGGGGCCGGCCGAGAGCCGGGTCGATCTCATCGCCGACGTCGACGGGGTCGTGCGGGTCCGGGTCCCCACCCTCGAGCGCCTCGATCGGATCGACCCGCTCGAGGTCTTCACCGTCTTCGACGGCCAGGTCGTCCGGGCGGGCGACCTCGTGGCGAGCGTCAAGGTCGCCCCTCAGCTCGTCGACGGAGCGGCCCTCGAGCGTGGCGAGGCGATCGCGCTGGATCACGGACCGGTCGTCAGCGTCCGGCCGTTCCGGCCGACCCAGGTCGGCGTCCTCGTGAAGGAATCGGTCCACGGTCCGGCCCGGGAGCGGTTCGAGGCGAGCGTCCGGGCCAAGGTCGAGGGCCTCGGCTCGACGATCGTCGGGATCGAGTACGTCGCCGACGATGCCGAGGCCGTTGCAGCCGCGTTCCGATCCCTCCGTCGCGCCGGCGCCCGGCTCATCCTCACCGCCGGCGCCCGGAGCGCCGACCCGTCCGACGCCACGTTCGCGGCCCTCGATGCGCTCGGCGGGCGCCTCGTCCGGCGCGGCGTGCCGGCCCACCCGGGATCGATGCTCTGGCTCGCGACGCTCGGACGGGTGCCGGTCCTCGGCCTGCCGACCTGCGGCGCCTACTCGAAGGCGACGGCGGCCGACCTCCTCCTGCCGCGACTGCTCGCCGGGGAGCCGGCCTCGCGGGCGACGATCGCCCGGCTCGGCCACGGCGGCATCCTCACCCGCTCGATGCGCTTCCGCTTCCCGGATTACGCCCGCGAGCTCGACGCCCCGGAAGGGTAGACAGCTGAGGAGGAGGGGCATACCTGTCGGCTTGGGCCTACCCCTGGGTGGGGAGCGAAATGTCTTGCGTCCAGGTTGGCGGGACCGACGCACCCCGCGTAATGATTGATTGACCCGATGTTCAGAATAGCTTGATGCTTGTGCGCCCTAGTTCCATCCTCGTCGTATCGCGACGCTGGAGGGAGCACCGCCTCCGCCGCATCGGTCGATGGAGTGGCCGCTGCGACGGTGGCACTGACCGCCGCCGAGAGCGCAATCAACGCGGCCGACAGACGGAAGAAGTGGGACACCGAACGCGTCACTACTTGAAGTGGGATCAGATGTTTCACAACAACATGGTCGCGGACATGATGCTGATGACGCAGAACGGAACGAGCGGCTTCAATCAGGTGTACGTGAGCGATGGCGAGAAGGGCCGGCTCATGACCAGCGTCCTCGCGAATTCAAGTCAAACTGTGGGCGCAACTGCATGCGCAACCGGCTTCGCGAGTCTCTACAGATGCGGCGTTGTCACGGGCGTCGATACCACCCAATTTGTCCCACGTACCGGAGGCGCGACCTGGACTGAGCTGCACATGTGGATCGCGAGTTTCAGCTCCGGCGGTGGCGACAGTGGTGGCCCTGTGTTCTATGGCAACCGGGAGATGGGCATCGTCGACGATGTCGCCGGGGGATCGAGCTACTACAGCACGATGGCTTGGGAGGAGTCCGCATCTGGGGCGGTTCCGTGCCTCAACACCTCATGCAGCTGACTATTGGTGGACCCTCCGTTCGGGCGATATCGCTGGCACTTTCGATCTTCGTAGCTGGCTGCGCTTCGGCCACTACCGTCAGCGTGCCGACGGTCGACAGATCGGCGGTCCCGTCCGGCCAGCCGCTGCTCTGCCCAGCCGCCAAGGTCGTTCCGTTCACGCTGACCGGAGATTCGTCGGCCCGAGTCCACGTCTGGGGAATCCGCGCGTTGGATGGCGGAAGGATGGATTTGGTATGGCCCGCTGGATTCTCGGCGCGATTCGCGCCGAACTTGGAACTCCTCGATCCGTCCGGCGCGGTCGTCGGTCGGCAGGGTGACCTGATCGACGACGCCGGCGGAGGCACCGCCGGGGGTAATGTCACCTATGTCTGCGAGCTGCACGGTCAGGTGTACAACTAGAACAGTCGCTGGCTTACCGCCGCCCGGTAGCAACATCGTGTCGGCATCGAGGATAGCGGCCGCATCGGGACGGTCGCGGCCGTAGGTCGGCGTCGCGTGTAGACTCGGCCGCATGAGCACGAACGACCGCGACTCGCCCGGGGAACTGCCACCGGCGAGCGCCCTCCGACCGGCCGAGACCCGCACGATCGAGGGGCTCCAGACGGCCTTCCGCGAGCGCGACTACCTGTGCGATCGCTCGCTGGCGACGGCGGTCTTCCTCGGACTCGAGCTCGGCCGGCCGCTCCTCCTCGAGGGCGAGGCCGGGGTCGGCAAGACCGAGCTCGCCAAGGTCCTCGCTGCGACCCTCGGGGCGCGGCTCATCCGCCTCCAGTGCTACGAGGGGCTCGACGTTTCGAGCGCGGTCTACGAGTGGAACTACCCCCGCCAGATGCTCGAGATCCGTCTTCGCGAGGCGCGCGGCGACATCGGCGACGGGCGCGGCATCTTCGGACCCGAGTTCCTCATCCGTCGGCCGCTCCTCCAGGCCCTCGAGTCGGACGACGGCGTGCCGCCGGTCCTCCTCATCGACGAGATCGACCGGGCCGACGAGGAGTTCGAGGCATACCTCCTCGAGATCCTGTCCGACTTCCAGGTGACCGTCCCCGAGCTCGGCACGATCACCGCCGAGCGGCCGCCGCGGGTCGTCCTCACCTCGAATCGGACCCGCGAGGTCCACGACGCGCTCAAGCGACGCTGCCTGTACCACTGGATCGACTACCCGAGCCGGGACCGCGAGGTGGCCATCGTCCTGGCCCGGGTGCCGGCCGCCCCGGATCGCCTGGCCGCCGAGGTCGTCGGCTTCGTCCACCGCCTCCGCGAGGCCGACCTGACCAAGGTCCCCGGTGTCGCCGAAACGCTCGACTGGGCGGCCGCCCTGCTCGCCCTGGGCGCGCGGGAGCTCAAGCCGGCCCTCGTCGACGAGACGCTGGGCGTCGTCCTCAAGTACGAGGAAGACGTCCGCCGCATCCGCGGCGCGACCGCTGCGGCGTACCTGGAGGAGGTCGCCGCGAGTGGCTGACGGGGCTCCCGTCCTGCCTCCCCTCGACGTCGATGGCGATCGACTCCTCCGTCAGGCCGTCGTCTTCGGGCGGACGCTGCGGGCGGCCGGGCTTTCGGTCGATCTCGGTGCGGCGATCGACTTCGCGAGAGCCCTGACCCTTGTCGACATCGGCGACCGCGAACAGGTCCGGGCGGCAGGCGAGGCGCTCTTCGTCCGCCGCCGCGACGACCGCGAGCCGTACGACGTGGCCTTCGACCGCTTCTGGCGCCGGCGGGGGGCGCCGCTCTCCGGCGAGCTGCCGCCGATGGAGACGGCCATCGAGGACTTCATCGACCCGGACGCGGAGTCGAATGCCGATGGCGAGGGCACGACCGACGGTGAGGACGAGCGGTCGGCCCTCGTCCGCTCGAGCGGGATGCCGGAACCGGGCGGCGACGACGGCGATGAAGGCGACGAGGTCGAGGGCTTCATCATCGCCCCGGATGCCTACTCGGCGGCCGAGGTCCTCCGCCATCGCGAGTTCGACCGGATGACGGCCGACGAGCTGCGCGACGCCGAGCGACTCATCGACCTCCTGGCTCCCCGGCTCGAGACCCGCCGGACCCGCCGCCAGGAGCTCCATCACCGCGGTCGTCGAGTCGCTCCGCGGGCGATGTTGAGGCGCAATCTCGCCACCGGTGGCGAGGCCCTCGACTGGGTCTGGAGCCGGCCGACCCGGCGGCCGCGCCAGATCGTCGTCCTGTGCGACATCAGCGGCTCGATGGAACGCCAGTCGCGCCTCCTGCTCCGGTTCATCCAGGCGCTCGCCGCCTCGAATCGGGTGCGGACCGAGTCGTTCGTCTTCGGGACGCGCCTGACGCGGGTCACCCGCCTCCTCCGCGAGCGCGATCGCGACGCGGCCCTCCGCCAGGTCGCCGACGCGGTGACCGACTGGGCCGGTGGGACGCGGATCGGCGACTCGTTCCGCGACTTCAACCTGCGCTGGGCCCGCCGCGTGCTGCGGACGAGCGGCATCGTCATCGTCATCTCGGACGGCTGGGATCGGGGCGACCCGGCCCTCGTCGCGGCCGAGACGGCTCGCCTCCAGCGCAACTGCCATCGGCTCATCTGGCTCAATCCGCTGGCCGGCGCCGAGGGCTACGAACCCCTGGCCGCCGGGATGAAGGCCGCCTTCCCGTACATCGACGATTTCGTCGCCTCGGGCACGCTCGGCAGCCTCGAGCGGCTCGGGGCGCTCCTCGCCGGCGGTTCGAGCCCCCACGAACGGCTCGCCGGACGGCCCCGCCTCGTCGGCGTCGGCGCGCCGGGGCGGACCATCGGCTTCACTCGTCGGACGGGGACTCGGCCCGGCGCGGGGCGGATCGTCGCCGGTCCGCCACGGGCGGTGGATCGCGACGAAGGCGATCGGGCCTCGGCCCGGCCGCTCGCCTGAGGAGACCACGATGCGCGAACTCGTCGAGACGCTGAGCGAATGGCAGGCGGCCGGGGTGCCGACCGGCCGCGCCGTCGTCATCCGCTCGTTCGGGTCGGCGCCGCGCCCCGAGGGTGCCGTCCTCCTCGGGGCGGCCGACGGCCGCATCGCCGGCTCGGTCAGCGGCGGCTGCGTCGAGGGCGCTGCCTACGAGGAGATCGAGCGGGCCCAGCGCGACGGCCACGACAGGGTGATCCGCTACGGGATCAGCGACGAGCAGGCCTGGGACGTCGGCCTCGCCTGCGGCGGGACCATCGACGTCCTCATCCAGCCGTCCGTGCCGGTGGCCTCGGCCGCGGCGGCCGCGGACCTCGAGCGTGGCACCGCCGTGGTCGTGCCACTCCCCGCCGATTCGCCGCCGCCCGTGTTCGGGCCGCACGAGCCCGGCGACGGGGCCGCTCCCGCCGAGCCACTCGTCGTCCGGGAGGACGGCCGATTGACCGCCGCGGACGGCGGCCCCGCCACGACCGGCGACCCGGGCAACGACGCCGAGGTCGTCCGCGGCGCGCTCGACGCACTCGCCCGGGGAACGTCGCGGACGGTCAGCGCCGGCGACCACCAGTACTTCATCGAGGCGTTCCCGGTCCGCCCTCGTCTCGTCATCGTCGGTGCGGTCCAGGTCGCCATCCCCCTCGTCCGGATGGCCCGCGAGCTCGGCTTCGAGACGGTGGTCGTGGACGGCCGGCCGGCGTTCGCGACGGCGGAGCGGTTCCCCGACGTCGACCGGCTCGTCGTCGGCTGGCCGGACGAGGTCGCCGAGGAGATCGGCCTGGGGCCGGCGGATTCGGTCGCCGTCCTGAGCCACGACGTGAAGTTCGACGAGCCCGCCATCGTCGAGGCGCTGCGACGCGGCTGTCGCTATGTCGGGGCGGTCGGGTCGCGCAAGACCCAGGCCGACCGGCGGGCCCGGCTCCTGGAGGCCGGCCTCTCCGAGGCGGAACTGGCCCGGCTCCACGGCCCCATCGGGCTCGATCTCGGCGGCAAGGCCCCGTCGGAGATGGCCCTCGCGATCCTCGCCGAGGTGGTCGCCTCCCGCCACGGCGGGACCGGGGCGCCGTTGCTCGAACAGGCCACCCTCGTCGCGACCTGATCCTGGACCCCGGGAGCCACCGCCGGTGACCGACCCCGCCAGGACGACCGCGATCGTCCTCGCCGCCGGGAGCGCCTCGCGGTTCGGCGCCGTGAAGCTCCTCGCCCGGCTCGACGGCGTACCTCTCCTCGAGCGCGTCCTTGGGATCGCCCGCGGGGCGGGCGTCCGCGAGATCGTCCTCGTGCTCGGCGACGCCGCTCCGGACCTCGAGTCGGCGATCGACCTCAGCGGCGTGCAGATCGTCCGCAACCCGCGTCCGGCCGATGGGCTGTCGAGCTCGCTCCGGCTCGGGCTGGCGGCCGTCCGGCCGGGCTCCGACGCGGCGCTCGTCCTCCTCGGCGACCAGCCGCTCGTCCGGACCGACGTCATCGCGATGCTCCTCGCCGCGCCGGTCCCGAGCGGCCGGTCGATCGTCGTTCCCCGCTACAGCGACGACGGGGCACTCAACCCGGCGCTGCTCCTCCGCGCCGCGTGGCCGCTGGCGGAGGGGCTCACCGGTGACCGAGGGATGGGTCCTGTCATCCGTGCCAACCCCGAGCTCGTCGTCGACGTCCCGGTCGATGGCGACAACCCCGATGTCGACACGCCGGCCGATCTCGCCCTCGTCGAGTGGGCCCGTCGGGTCCGGGAGAACCGCGAGCAGGTCGACCGCGTTCGTGAGGTCGGCGATGGCGACTTCTATGCCTCCGGAACCTCGCTGTTCATCGCCGATCCGCGTCGGTCCGACGCGGACGACGCCACGCTCGCGGCCCTCCGCTCGATGGCCCGGCCTGGTGAGCGCTGGCTCGACGTGGGGGCCGGCGCGGGCCGCTACGCGCTCCCGCTGGCGCTGGCGGTCGCGCCCGGCGAGGTGACCGCGGTCGAGGTCTCGGCCGGCATGCTGTCCGCCCTTCGCGAGGGGATGCGGACGCACGGCATCGACAACGTCGGGGTCGTCGAGGGTAGATGGCCGGCCGTCGCCGCCGAGACCGGAGCGGCTTTCGACGCCGCCCTCATCGCCCATGTCGGATACGACATCGAGTCGATCGGGCCATTCCTCGATGCGCTCGAAGGGGCGGCCACGACCTGCGTGGCGGTCATGATGGACCGGACTCCGGCCTCGATCGCCGAGCCGTTCTGGCCGCCGGTCCACGGGGAGCCGCGGATCCCGCTGCCGGCGATGCCGGAGTTCGTCGCCCTCCTCCGCGCCCGCGGACGATCGCCCGAGGTGCGGCTCGTCGAGCGGACCGAGCGCGCCTACGTCGATCGCGACCAGGCCCTCGGACTGCTCCGCCGCCAGACCTGGGTGCGCCCCGACAGCGACAAGGACCGCCAGCTCCAGGCGCTGCTCGACGAACGGGTCATCGAGCGGCCCGACGGGCGGATCGCCCTTCGCGACGCCCCCGAGCTCCAGGTCGGCCTCGTCACCTGGACGGCACGCTGACCTCCGCGAGCGTGACCACTACCCGACGACAAACCCGCTGTTCGCCGCCGAGATGCTAGCGCTCCGATGCATCCACGCGCATCGCGGAAAAACAGGACGTCCCGACTGGTGGCAGCTGAGCCCTGGCTCCCTCCGGCCGGCGCGAGCGAGCCCTACAGGATGCCGGTGCTCAGGCCGCCGTCGACGTAGAGCTCGATCCCGTTCACCGAACGGTTCTCGAGGAGGAAGACGACGGCGCCGACGACGTCCTGCATCGTCGCCAGGCGGTTGATGGGCGTCCGGGCGGTGTTGGCCGCCACCGCGGCCTGGCGCTCCTCCCAGTAGGGGCTGTCGCCGACCACTCCGGGGTGGATCGAGTTGACGCGGATCGGCCGGAGCTCCGCCACGAGCGTCCGGGTGAGGCCCACGACGCCACCGTTCACGGTGCTGACGGTCGTCGAGCCGACGTACGGCCGTTCCTTGGCCACGCCGCCGAACAGGACGATCGCGGTCTCGTCGTCGAACCGCGGCGCGAGGGTGTGGACGACCTCGGTATAACCGACGAGCTTGAGGGTGACGAGCCGCAGGCCGGCGGCGAGGTCGTAGTCGCGGACGGAGTTCGCGTCGCGGTCGATCGCCGCCAGGACGAGGTAGCGCACCGGCCCGACGTCGGCAAGGGCGGGGGCGATCGACTCCGGCTCCGCCAGGTCGAAGGTCAGGCCCCGGACGCGGCCCGGGACGGACCGAACCGCTTCCGCGACGTGCTCGGGGTGCCGACCGGTAAGGATCACCTCACGGCCGGTCGCCGCATAGTGGCGGACGACCTCGAGCCCGATGGCCCGGGTCCCGCCGACGACGACGACCGCTCCGTCGTCCGACATCATCGATCTCCTCCAGCGGCCTCGAGCGGGCCCACGTCGGAGCCCACCGGTAGGCATGGCGTGTCGGCGGCTGCGGAGCCTGTGTCTCGATCCAGCGGACGCGTTCGGTGCCCGTGTTGAAGAAGCCGTGCAGGCTACCGACGCCGGCGAAGACGACATCGCCGGGTCGCAGGACGTGGCGCTCGCCGTCGAGCTCGGCCTCGACCTCGCCGGCGAGGAAGAAGTAGCACTCCTCGAACGGATGGTCGTGGGCCTGGGCCGCGCCGCCGATCTCGTAGTCGACGGTGAACATCGTCAGGAGATCGGCCCCGAAGCCGCGGTCGACGAGCATCTTGACGCTGATCCCGCTGTAGGCGAGGAGGGCGGTGTCCATACCCGCCGGGGCACGACCTCGGGCGGGGTCGGCGACCATGAGCGCCTCCGCCTGTCGGGGAGTGCCGTCGTAGTGGCCGACGTACCGGGTGCTCGGATCGCGGAGGTCCGGCAGCTTCGCCTCCGCGTTGAGGACGCTCGGGTCGAGGGGCAGGCCGTCGAAGAAGGTGTCGCGACGGCCCGCGTCGGGAGCCAGGCGCTGGGGAGTGTTGACCGAGAGGAGGCGGACCTCCTCGGTCCCGGCATTCACGAGGGCGTGCCAGGTGCCGACTGTCATGAGGATGAAGTCGCCCGGCCGCAGACGGTGCACGCGACGGTCCAGCTCGACGATGAGTTCCCCGCCGAGGACGTAGAGGGCCTCCTCGAACGAGTGACGATGGCGGCCGAGCCAGCCCCCCGGGGAGAGGCGGGTCGCCGCCAGCTCGGTGTGGGTGGCGCCCGTGTCCCGCCCGATGAGCACCGTTCGCACGAGTCCGGACGACGTCGCCGATGCCACCGGCGAGCCGGCGCTCCAATCGACCGCGGTGACGAGATGCATGGTCAGAGCTCCCTCAGCTCCGCGCTGACGGTGGTCGCGGATCCCAGTGATCGCCGTCGTCGGGGGCGTGACCGTCGAACGGCTGCCGGCCGAGGACGAACCAGATGCCGTGGATCGGCTCGTCGCCGACGTTCGCCAGGCGGTGGGGCACCGACGAGTCGATCGAGATCGCGTCGCCCGGGCCGAGGACGTAGTCGTCGAAGCCGATCGTGACCTGGAGCGTGCCGCTGATAACGTAGCCCCACTCGTGACCTTCATGCCGCTGCGAGGTCATCGCCGGGCTCGACGCCCCACCGACGTCGTAGATCACGTGGAGGAAGTCGAGGCCGGGCGTCGAGGAGGAGGTGAGGCGCTCCCACACGACACCCGAGGCGAGCCGGATCCGCTTCCGGTCACCCGCCCGCTGGAGAGGGATGGGCGGCAGGCCGATGGTCGGCCCCTGGGACCGCCGGCCGTGCCCGCGTGCCGGACGGCGACCGTTGAAGAGGAGATCGTCGAGCGAGACGTCGAGCTCGGTCGCGATCGCATACAGGGTGCTGACCGACGGCATCGCCCGGCCCGTCTCGACCTGGGAGATGAGGCTCGGCGAGACGCCGAGTCGGTCGGCGAGGTCGCGGAGGCTCAATCCGTGGGCTCGCCGCTCGCGCCGGATGCGGTCGCCCATCCCGGGGTGGTCGATGGCGGCCGTCGTGCCCGACCGAGTCGCGCCCGTTCCCGTCTGCCTGGGGGCCACGCTCACCTCTCGCCTGTGCCGCTCCGGTGCTCGTAGTTTAAGCAGCGTTGAACGGGCCGGACAAGGCCCGGTGAAGCTCCACCTGCCGGGCATTGTGCAGTGAAACTGGACGGCTTCTGCACTACCATTGGAGTCGGTCCTCGGGGCCCGTCGGCACGTTCCGCGGGCAGCGCACGGCACCGACCACGGAGGCGGGACGGATGGCCAGGCCGATCGGCTCACCGGGCTCCATGACGGTCGACTGGGAGGAGCGGGTCAACCCCGACCGGCTCCGGACCCATCGCCTCGCCCGCGCCCGGGCCGCCCTCGACGCCTCCGAGCTCGGCTCGATGCTCCTCTTCGACTTCAACAACATCCGCTACGTCACGAGCACCCATATCGGCGAGTGGGCCCGCGACAAGATGACCCGCTACGCCCTCCTGACTCGTGGCGGCGAGCCGCACCTCTGGGATTTCGGCTCGGCGGCCAAGCACCACCGCCTCTACTGCCCGTGGCTGCCGCCCGAGAACATCAACGGCGGGATGGTCGGACTGCGCGGTGCGGTCGCCCCCGACGCCGGTCTGTTCAGCCGGGCAGCCCGCGAGGTGGCGGGGATCCTGCGGTCGGAGGGCGTTGCCGACATGCCGCTCGGGGTCGACATCGTCGAGCCGCCGATGCTCGAGGCTCTCCACGACGAGGGGATCGTCGTTCGTGACGCCCAGCAGGTCATGCTCGACGCCCGCGAGGTCAAGTCGAGTGACGAGATCATGCTGCTCAACACCGCCTGCGCCATGGTCGACGGTGCGTACCAGCTCATCTCCGAACGCCTCAAGCCGGGTATCCGCGAGAGCGAGCTCGTCGCCGAGGTCACGAAGTTCCTCTTCGACCTCGGGTCCGAGCACGTCGACAACATCAACGCCGTCTCGGGCGAGCGGTGCAGCCCGCACCCCCACGTGTTCAGCGACCGGATCATCCGGCCCGGCGACCAGGCGTTCTTCGACATCATCCAGACCTTCGTCGGCTACAAGACGTGCTACTACCGAACGTTCGTGGTCGGGCGGGCGTCGGACGCCCAGCGCGATGCGTACAAGCGGGCGCGCGAGTGGATCGACGCCTCGATCGAGCTCATGAGGCCCGGCGTCGGCACCGACCAGGTGGCGAAGGTCTGGCCCAAGGCCGAGGAGTTCGGCTTCTCGAGCGAGATGGAGTGCTTCGGCCTCCAGTTCGGGCATAGCGTCGGGCTGTTCCTCCACGAGCGGCCCATCATCAGCCGCCTCAATTCGCTCGACCATCCGGTCGAGATCAAGGAGGGGATGGTCATCGCCCTCGAGACCTACTGCCCGGCGTCGGACGGCTTCTCGGCCGCCCGGATCGAGGAGGAGGTCGTGGTGACAGCTGACGGACCGCAGATCATCACGAAGTTCCCGTCGGCCGAGCTGTTCGTGGCCAACCCGTACTGACGATGGCGACGACGGAGCGCCCGGACGAGATGGCGGTGGACCTCGACGCCCGCCTAGCGATGTACCGGACGATGGTCCGCTGTCGCCAGTTCGAGGAGCGCGCCCAGCAGCTCTTCTTCGAGGGCCTCGTCCGCGGCACGACCCACCTCGGCAACGGCCAGGAGGCGGTCGCCGCCGGGTTCGCCGCCGCGATGCGGGCCGACGACTACACGTTCTGCACCTACCGAGGCCACAACCACACCCTCGCCCGAGGAGTCCCGATGGCGCCGGTCTATGCCGAGCTCTTCGGGCGTGCCAGCGGCCTCATGGGCGGCAAGGGCGGCTCGATGCACCTGACGAGCGTCGAGCGGGGGGCGATGGGCTCGTACGCCATCGTCGGGGCCCACCTGCCGATCGCCGCCGGGGCCGCCTGGTCGGCCCAGTACCGCGGCTCGGGCCAGGTCGCCGTCTGCTTCTTCGGCGACGGGACGACGAACATCGGCTCGTTCCACGAAGCCCTCAACATGGCCGTCGTGTGGCGCCTGCCGGTCGTCTTCGTCTGCGAGAACAACCGCTACATGGAGTACACCCCGATCGAGGCGGTCACCGCGGTCGCCCGGCCGGCCGCCGACCGGGCCTCGGCCTACGGGCTCGAGCCGATCGTCGTCGACGGCAACGATGTCGACGCGGTCTACGGCGTCGCCCGGACCGCGATCGACCGAGCCCGGAACGGCGACGGGCCGTCGCTCGTCGAGGCCCTGACCTATCGCCACGGCGGTCACTCCCGGGCCGACCCCGGCACGTACCGTCCCGACGACGAGGTCAAGGCGTGGCTCGCCCGCGACCCGCTCGTCATCGACCGCGCCCGCCTCCTCGACGCCGGGGCCGGCGAAGCCGCCCTCGCCGCCATCGAGGCCGAGGCGGGTGCGGAGGTCGCCGCTGCCGAGGCCGAGGCGAAGGCGGGTCCCGAACCGACGCTGGCCGATCTCGACCGCCAGGTCTGGAGCGACGGGGGCTCGTCATGGCGGAACTGACCTATCGCCAGGCCGTCGCCGCCGGCATCGCCCAGGAGATGGAGCGCGACCCGTCGGTCGTCTTCATCGGCGAGGACGTGGCGGCCGCCGGCGGCGTCTTCAAGACGACCGAGGGACTCCTCGACCGGTTCGGTCCGCAGCGGGTCCGCGACACCCCGATCAGCGAGCAGGCGATCGTCGGGGCGGTGATGGGCGCGGCGATGACCGGCCTGCGGCCGATCGGCGAGCTCATGTTCTCCGACTTCTTCGCCGTGGCCTGGGACATGGTCGCCAACCAGGTCGCCAAGACCCGCTACATGACCGACGGCCAGGTCGCCCTGCCGCTCGTCCTCCGGACGGCCAACGGCGGCGGCCTCCGCTTCGGGGCCCAGCACTCGCAGAGCGTCGAGAACTGGGCGATGGCGATCCCCGGCCTCAAGGTCGTCGCCCCGTCGACGCCGGCCGACGTCGTCGGGCTCCTGGCGGCGGCGATCCGCGATCCCGACCCGGTCATCTTCTGCGAGCACAAGGCGCTCTACCCGGTCAAGGGCGAGGTCCCCGACGGCGAGCACGTCGACACGCTCGGGACGGCCCGCATCGTCCGGCCCGGGACCGACGTGACGATCCTCGCCCTGGCGGCGATGGTCCCCGAGGCCGCCGAGGCCGCCGAGATCCTCCAGTCCGAGCACGGGATCTCGGCCGAGGTCGTCGACGTCCGCTCCCTCGTCCCGCTCGACATGACCACGATCCTCGGCTCGGTCGCCCGGACGAGCCGGCTTTTCACCGTGGAGGAGAACCCCCGCCTGTGCGGCTGGGGTGCGGAGGTCGTCTCGATCGTCGCCGACGAGGCCTTCTACGACCTCGATGCGCCGATCGTCCGGATCACCTCGCCGCACGTGCCGCTCGCCGCGGCCGCCGCCCTCGAGGACCTCGCCATCCCGTCGGTCGAGCGGATCGTCGAGACGGTCAGGACCCGCCTGGACGAGGCTCGCTGAGGTGACCGCGGTCGGCATCCTCGGGACCGGCCGGATGGGCTCGGCGATGGCCGTGGCGGTCGCGAACGCCGGATTGCCGCTCCACCTCTACAACCGCTCGCCGGGGCCCGCCGCGGAGCTCGCCGAGCGCCTCGGGGCAACGGCCTGGCCGACACCGGGCGCCCTCGCCGCCAACGTCGATATCGCCATCAGCATGGTCGCCAACGGCGAGGCCGTAGCGGCGCTCCATGAGGGACCAGACGGCATCCCCGCCGGCATCCGGGCCGGATCGGTCGTGGTCGACATGAGCACGGTCCTGCCGTCGACGATCCGCTCTGTCGCACCGGCCGTCCAGGCGAGGGGCGCCGGCATCCTCGACGCTCCGGTCAGCGGCAGCACGGCGCTCGCCGAGGCCGGCAAGCTGACGATCATGGTCGGCGGCAGCGACGAGGACCTCGCCCGGGCCAGGCCGGCCCTCGACGTCATCGGCGCCCGCCTGTTCCACCTCGGCCCGCTCGGGACCGGCGCGGCGATGAAGCTCGCGGTGAATACGATCGTGTTCGCCCTCAACGGGGGAGTGGCCGAGGGCCTCGTCCTCGCCGAGCGGGCCGGCATCGAGCGGTCGCTTGCCTACGAGGTCTTCGCCTGCGAGCGCCATCGCGGCGCCGTACGTCGCCTACAAGACGGCCCACTTCGTCGAGCCGGATTCGACGCCGATCGCGTTCTCCCTCGACCTCGAGGAGAAGGACCTCACCCTCATCACCGCCCTCGCCGGCGATGTCGGGGCGGCGATCCCCCAGGCGACCGTCAATCTCGCCATCGCCCGGGCTGCCGCGGCGAGCGAAGGGCCGTCGCGAGACATGGCGACGGTCGCCGGCCACCTTCGGGGCCTGGCGGCAGCCGGTGCACGAGCAGGACCAGTCGATCGCTGACGGGCCGGGAGGAGCCGGACCCGAGGAGACAGCCGGGCGGACGACCGTGTCGCCGGCGGGACCGCACCACGTCGGACGACGAACGGGACGACGAACGAAAGGAAGGGACGATCGGTGACCGAACGAATCCTCATCCGCGGCGGCCACGTGTTGAGCCAGGATCCCGCCATCGGCGAGATCAACGGCGGCGACGTCCTCATCGAGGGCGACAAGATCGCCCAGGTCGGCCGGAACCTGAGCGCCGGCGACGCCCAGGTCATCGAGGCGGCCGGCGATATCGTCATCCCCGGCTTCATCGACAGCCACCGCCATACCTGGGAGACGTCGATCCGGACGTGCGCCCCGGACTACACACTCGGTGCCTACTTCGACGGCATCCTCGACAAGTTCGCCCCGCACTACCGGGCCGACGACGTGTTCGCCGCCAACCAGTGGGGCGCCCACGAGTCGGTGAACGCGGGGATCACCACCCTCGTCGACTGGTCCCACATCATGAACAGCGCCGACCACGCTCACGCCGCCATCCGGGGCCTCCAGGAGAGCGGCATCCGGTCGGTCTTCGCCTTCGGATTCCCGAATACCTCGCTCCAGGACTGGTGGTTCGGACCCGACTACGCCGGGAGCGTCAAGACGATCGACGGCGACCTCGCCCGGACCATCCGCAAGCAGTACTTCAACTCCGAGGACGGTCTCATCACGATGGCCCTGGCCACCCGCGGCACCAACTTCTGCCGCGAGGAGGTCGTGCGCTATGAGTGGGAGCTGGCGAAGGAGCTCGGACTCAACATCACCGTCCACGTGGCGATGTACCGCTTCGGCTACACGAAGATGCAGCTGAGCCGGCTCAAGGAGCTCGGCCTCCTGTATCCGAATACGACGTATATCCATTCATCGCACCTGCTCCCCGAGGAGTGGGACATGGTCCGCGACTCGGGAAGCAACGTCTCCTACGCACCCCAGATCGAGCTGCAGATGGGCCACGGCTGGGCGCAGGCAGTGACGGCCATGGACCACGACGTGCCGATCGGCCTGTCGTCGGACGTCGCCACGACCGCCTCGTCCGACCAGTTCACCCAGATGCACGCGATCCTCGCCTCCGAGCGGGCTCGTCGCTACGAGATCGCATGGGACGAGAACCTCGAGTGGAACGAGCCCGAAAGCAAGCTCATCACGTCGCGGGACGTCCTCGAGATGGCGACCCTCGGCGGCGCCAAGGTCGCCGGGATCGCCGACCGCGTCGGATCGCTGACCCCGGGCAAGAAGGCCGACATCGTGATCATCGACGGCGGGGCGGTGAACGTCGCGCCGGTCATCGATCCGGTCGGCGCCGTCGTCTGCGCTGCCGACATCTCGAACGTCGAGACGGTGATCATCGACGGCGTCTTCCGGAAGCGGGACGGGAAGCTCCTCGCCTCGCTCGACGGGCCGCGCAAGGAGGTCGAAGCGTCGCGCGACTACCTCCTCACCAAGGTCGAGGCGCAGCCCGGCTGGGCGATCGCCGCCACGGTCTAGGCTTTCCCCGCACCCTGTCTCGACGGGCGGCCGTTCCCCCCAGCGGCCGCCCGTTTCGATTCGTCGGAAATTCCGCTCACATCCGCACGTCGCCCGAGGCGCTGTGGCGGGCGATCACCGACGGCGACGAGACCGTCCGCTACTACTACGGCACCCGGGTGAACTCCGACTGGCAGCCCCGGTTCGGCGATCCCGTACACCTACGCCGACGGCACCGTCGCAGCCGATGGCGTACATCGCCTCGGGTCTCAAGACGATGCTCGAGACCGATAGGGCGCTTGTGGTCGGGGCGGGCTGACGGGGATTCCGCCTCGGCTCAGGGCAACCTCGTATCGCTGTGGTGCCTGCCCGCCTTCGTGACGATGCTGGCGCTGCCGGCCGCCGGCCGGATCGTGGTCTCGTGGCCGTCGTCCCAGCGGACCCTGTAGCGCGGCCCGGCGCTCGAGTCGATGAGCTCGAGGATCTCGCCCTCCCGCGGGGCAGTGCCGACCCGTTCTGATTCGATGACGATCCGATCGCCGATCTTGACGGTCATCTGTGCCCCCTCCGGTTCGCTGGTTCCGTCCGCTCAGGGTGGTGGATGCGACTCGCCGGATGCCAGAGCCGGAGGTCACGATCGACCGACCGGCGCCGACACCCCACCCGCCACCTCGGTGATAAGTCCGACTTCATCAGGTAGGGGAGGC
The DNA here is from genome assembly GCA_963745405.1 of uncultured Chloroflexia bacterium. GTDB lineage: Bacteria > Chloroflexota > Limnocylindria > Limnocylindrales > CSP1-4 > C-114. The sequence continues at coordinate 2,521,816 of CAVUWY010000002.1, forward strand.
CTGGCGAGTCAAGGCCGACGCTCGATCCGCGCTCGGGCCAAGCGGGATCCTCAGCGCGAGCGCGGCGTTTCGGTGGCTACCACCCGCCTCACGGGTAGGTGTCACGGATCCGGTCGCCCCGGCCCGATACCACCGCCGCCTCACGGGTAGGTGTCACGTATCCGGTCGCCGTTCCCGCCTACCACCCGTGGGGCGGTACCTGCGTAGGCGGGGGGAACCGGTCGCGGCCCTCCCGCGCGGAACCTCGCATTCCCACGCTCGGCCGTGCCCGCTCCCGAGCAGCGACAGAACCGAAACCGAACGGTCCCTCGATTCGTTGACGAGTGTATGACCCGGACCTACCATCAGGTCCTCACCCCCGCGTCCTCGGTCCGCCGGATCCCGCGCGTACAGGCGGCGTTGGACGCCCGGGTCGGTCGCCCCGTTGATCCCGCCGGCGCACCGGCGGTCGGAATGCTCCCGACGACGGGAGCGAGGAGGTCGAGCCGGCCATGATCCCGCCCCAATTCGACTACGTCCGACCGCCGAACCTCGAGGCCGCCCTCAGAGCGCTCCACGAGCACGAGGGTGAGGCGAAGGTGCTGTCCGGCGGCTACAGCCTCCTGCCGCTCCTGAAACTCCGTCTCGCCCAGCCGGGCCTCCTCGTCGACCTCCGTGACGTGACCGGTCTCGACGGCATCGTCGAGACCGACGACGAGTTGCGCATCGGCGGCCGGGCGACCCATCGGCAGATCCACGAACACCCGGCCGTCGCTCGCTACATCGGCATCCTCGAGGCGGCCGGCGGCATCGGCGACCCACAGGTCCGCAACTGGGGCACGATCGGCGGCTCCTGCGCCCACGCCGATCCGTCGTCGGACTGGCCGGCGGTCCTCATCGCGGCCCGGGCGACGATCGTCCTCCTGAGCGCGACGGGAGAGCGGACGATCCCCGCCCGCGAGTTCTTCGTCGACTCCTTCCAGACCGCCATCGAGCCGACCGAGATCCTCACCGAAGTGCGCATCCCGCGCCGTGGACCGAAGGTCGGCGGCGCCTACCAGAAGCTCGAGCGACGGGCCGGCGACTTCGCCACCGTCGGGGTGGCGGCGCGGGTCCGCCTCGGCGAAGACGGCAAGGTCGTCGAGGCCGGCATCGGCCTGACAGCCGTGGCCGAGACGCCGTTCGCCGCCACGGACGCCGAGGCGGCCCTCATGGGCACGGACGGCGGACCCGAGGCGATCGCGAGGGCAGCCAAGGCCGCCGCCGCCCAGAGCCGCCCTGCCGACGACGGCCACGGACCCGCGACGTACAAGCGGGCGATGGTAGCCGAGATGACCACCCGAGCACTGCGACTCGCCTTCGCGCGAGCCCGTGGCCAGGCGTAGGAGGACACAGGTGAGCACTCAGCACGTGACCGTCACCGTCAACGGTGAGGCACGGGAGGCCGACGTCGAGCCGCGCCTCCTCCTCGTCCATCTCCTCCGCGAGGACTTCGGCCTGACCGGGACCCACATCGGTTGCGACACGAGCAATTGCGGTGCCTGCACCGTGCTCGTCGACGGCGAGAGCGCCAAGTCGTGCACCATGCTGGCCGTCCAGGCCGACGGCCGCTCGGTCTCGACCGTCGAGGGTCTCGCCGACGGGGCGACCCTCCACCCGCTCCAGCAGGCCTTCTGGGACCAGCACGGTCTCCAGTGCGGGTTCTGCACGCCGGGGATGCTCATGCAGGCATCGTGGCTGCTGGCCCAGAACGACGACCCGACCGAGGACGAGATCCGCGAGGGGATCGCCGGCAACCTCTGCCGCTGTACCGGCTACGTGAACATCGTCAAGTCCATCCAGCAGGCGGCCGACGTCATGCGGGACGCGAAGAACGCGCCGGCCGAGCCGGCCGTGGCGGGGTGACGGAGATGACCGAGATCGCGACCCACACGACCCCTGAAGTCGGCGGGATGGGCTATTCCGTCAAGCGCAAGGAAGATCCTCGCTTCATCCAGGGCAAGGGCCAGTACATCGACGACTTCAACCTGCCCGGCCAGCTCTGGCTCGACATCGTCCGCAGTCCGTATGCCCACGCCAAGATCAAGTCGATCGACGCGTCCGAGGCCCTCAAGGTCCCCGGCGTCGCTGCCGTCGTCACCGGCAAGGACCTCGAGGGTTACAAGCTGGCCTGGATGCCGACCCTCGCCGGCGACATGCAGATGGTGCTCCCGGTGGACACCGTCATGTACCAGGCCCAGGAAGTCGCGGCGGTCATCGCCACCTCGCGCTACGCGGCCGCCGACGGCGTCGCGGCGGTGCTGGTCGACTACGAGCCGCTGCCGGTCATCGTCGACCCGATCAAGTCCCTCCTGCCGGACGCCTTCGTCCTCCGGCCCGACCGGGGCCCCGACAAGGCGAACAACCACATCTGGCACTGGGAATCGGGTGATCGATCCGACACCGACGCGGCGCTCGCCGCGTCCGAGGTCCGGGTCGCCCAGGACATCTACATCCCCCGGATCCACGTCGCGTCGATCGAGACGTGCGGCTGCGTCGCCGACTGGGACCCGATCCGCCAGCAGCTGACGATGCACATGACGAGCCAGGCGCCCCACGCCATCCGGACCGTGATCGCACTCGTCGCAGCTGGGGCCGGCCTGCCGATCTACGAACAGAACATCCGGGTCAAGACCCACGACATCGGCGGAGGCTTCGGCGGCAAGGTGCCGGTCTATCCGGGCTACGTCCTCGCGATCGCGGCTTCGTTCCTCACCGGCAAGCCCGTGAAATGGATCGAGGATCGCTCCGAGAACCTCCAGGCCGACTCGTTCGCTCGCGACTACCACATCCATGCCGAGATCGGCGCAAACAGGGACGGCCACATCAACGCGCTCAAGGTGAAGACGATCGCCGACCATGGCTATACCGACGCCGCGGCCGACCCGTCGAAGTTCCCGGCCGGCCTGTTCAACGTCATCACCGGCTCGTATGACCTGAAGCACGCCTTCGTCGAAGTCGACGGCGTTTACACGAACAAGCCGCCCGGCGGCGTCGCCTACCGCTGCTCGTTCCGGGTGACCGAGGCGGTCCACGCCATCGAGCGGATGGTCGACATCACCGCTCACGAGATCGGGATGGACCCGGCCGAGATCCGGATGAAGAACTTCATCCAGCCCGAGCAATTCCCGTACCACACCGCGACAGGCTGGGACTACGACTCTGGCAACTACCCGGCCGCCCTCCGCCGGGCGATGGACATCATCGACTACGAGGGCCTCCGCAAGGAGCAGCTCGAGCGCCGCGCCCGGGGCGAGCTCATGGGCATCGGTATCAGCTCGTTCACCGAGATCGTCGGGGCCGGCCCGTCGCACGACTTCGACATCCTCGGCCTCAAGATGTTCGATTCCTGCGAGATCCGGGTCCATCCGACCGGCAAGGTCCTCGCCCGCATCGGGGTCCAGACCCAGGGCCAGGGCCACGAGACCACCTTCGCCCAGATCATCGCCGAGGAGCTCGGCTTCCCGGTCGCCGACATCAAGATCGAATACGGCGATACGGACACCGCTCCGTACGGCCTCGGCACGTACGCCAGTCGGTCGACGCCCGTCGCCGGCGCCGCGACCGCGATCGCGTCGCGGAAGATCCGCGACAAGGCCCGCCTCCTCGCGGCTCACCTCCTTGAGGCGAGCCCGGACGACCTCGAGTGGACCAACGGCAAGTTCAGTGTCAAGGGCAGCCCGGAGAAGAGCAAGACGATCCAGGAGATCGCCTTCGCCGCCTACACCAACCATCCGCAGGGGATGGAGGCCGGGCTCGAGGCGGTCGACTACTACGATCCGCCGAACCTGACCTTCCCCTTCGGCAGCTACATCTGCGTCGTCGACATCGACCGCGGGACCGGCCAGGTCCACGTGCGCCGCTTCGTCGCCGTCGATGACTGCGGCAACATCATCAACCCGATGATCGTCGACGGGCAGATCCACGGCGGGCTGACGATGGGCTTCGCCCCTTCGCTGCTCGAGGAGATCGTCTACGACGAGAACGGCAACAACCTCGCCGGCACGTTCATGGACTACCTCCTGCCGACGGCGGTCGAGACGCCCCGCTGGGAGACCGACAAGACGGTGACCCCGTCGCCGCACCACCCGATCGGCGCCAAGGGCGTCGGCGAGTCGGCGACCGTCGGCGCCCCGCCGGCGATCAACAACGCGGTCGTCGACGCCCTCTGGCACCTCGGCGTCCGCAACGTCGACATCCCGCTCACCCCGCCGAAGATCTGGGCGATCCTCAACGAGAAGGGGGTCGCGACATAGGCATTCCTGCCTGGGAGCGGGTGGCCGAGCTCACCGCAGCCGGCCGCCCGTTCGCCATCGCCACGGTCGTCGCGGTCCGCCGGCCGACGTCGGCGCGGCCCGGTGCCCGTGGCATCGTCCATCCCGACGGCGCGATCGAGGGCTGGGTCGGCGGCAGCTGCGCCCAGCCCATCGTCGTCCGTGAGGCGCTCCGCGCGCTCGCCGACGGCCAGCCACGCCTGCTCCGGATCTCCAAGGAGCTGCCGTCCGACTCGCGTCGCGGTGACGGCATCGTCGAGGAGGTCATGACCTGCCATTCCGGTGGCACGCTGGAGATCTACGTGGAACCACAGCTTCCGGCGCCGGCCCTCTGGGTCGCCGGCACGACGCCGATCGCCGGCGCGCTCGTGACGCTCGGGGCCGCGGCCGGCTTCCGGGTCACGGTCATCGATCCCATCGCCGACGCCGAGGCGTTCCCCGGGGCTGCCTCGATCGTCGCCGACCTCGACTTCGGCGGACACGAGCCAGGCACCAGCCCATACGTCGTCGTGGCGACCCAGGGTCAGTGGGACGAGGAAGCGGTCGCGACCGCCCTTCGCCGCGATGTCGCCTACGTCGGTCTCGTCGCCTCGCCGACCCGTGCCGCGACGGTCCGGGCGTATCTCCGCGACGAGGGGGTGCCCGAGGAGCGGATCGCCGCCCTGCGTGCGCCGGCCGGCCTCGACCTCGGGGCCGAGACGGCCGAGGAGGTGGCCCTCTCGATCCTCGGCGAACTCGTCCAGGTCCGCCGCGGCCGAGCGTCGTTCGTGGCCTCACCCGGACCGGCCACGATGGTCGGAGAGGCCGCGACGCCGGTTCTGGAGTCGCCCCCGCTCGTGGTCAGCGATGACATCGTCCTCCTCGACCCGGTCTGCGGGATGACGGTCGAGCGGGAGTTCGCCCGCCACCTCGCCGAGCACGGCGGCGTCGTCTACGCCTTCTGCAGCATCGGCTGCCGGGCGCGCTTCATGAAGGACCCGACCGCCTACGTCCCGGCCGAGTCCGGTTCCACGACCGGGTCGTCAACCGCCTGACGGTCCGGCCGCCCCGTTCCCAGGAGGATCCGATGCAGTTCTCGGGCACCGTCGACATCAAGGCGCCCCGCGACAAGGTCTGGGCGTTCCTCATCGACCCGAACCAGGTCGGCTCGTGCGGACCGGGCGTCGAGTCGATCGAGGTGGTCGACGAGACCCACTTCCGGGCCAAGGCCAAGGTCGGTGTAGGCTTCATCAGCGCCCGCTTCGTCGTCGATCTCGAGCTCGCCGAGCAGGATCCACCGTCGAAGGCGGTCATCAAGGCCCACGGCCTGGCACCGGGCAGTGCGGTCGACGCGACCGCGACGATGAGCCTCCGCGATGGAGCGGATGGCGTCACGACGATGGACTGGGCGGCCGACGTGACCATCTCGGGCACCCTGGCGAGCGTCGGTGCGCGCCTCATCGACGGGACGGCCAACAAGATGATCGGCCAGACCTTCGACTGCGTCCGGACCAAGCTCGAGGCCTGATCTCGGAGCCCAGGTTCGAGCAGCTGCAGCGCCACCCGGATGGGGCCGTCTTCGTCCTGTCCTCCGGGAAAGCGTCCGGGCTCGTGAGGGCGTTGTATCGGCTCCGAACCAGGCCAGATCGCATGCCTCACGTGCCGCTTCGTCCTCTGAACGAGCAGCAAGGGTGCCAGGAGCCCTCGCCGACCGCCGTCAGCATCCCCCTCGCGCGCCCGGAGGTCCTCCCAGCGGACAAGGTGTCAGGCGGCGCCTCGGAGGTGCCAGCGCCGGGAGTCCCGCTCGTCGGTGGGTGGCACCGGCGAGTCGCTCAGTCGGCGGCGCGCTGCGGTCGCACGGGGGTCGCGGTGGGCTTCGAGGGGCTCGAGCGACGAACCGCCGTGCGAGGCTTCTTGGTGCGCGACTTGGGCGCCGGCTCCGAGGACGGCTCGAGGTCGGGGGAGGAGTTCGCGTCGGGCTCGGTGACCGGCTCGGCGACCGAGGCAGTCTCGGCCACGACCGGGGCCTCGGCGACCGCGGGTTCGGCGACCGCGTCCGGATCGGTGGTCGGGGTCGGCTCAGCGTCGGTCTCGCCGGCCCCCGACGACGCTTCCTCGAGGCGGGCGTTCATCGCCTCGAGGGCGTGGCGACCGGCGATGAAGGCGGCGAACGATGCCGTCGTCTCGGTCTCGCTGGTGAAGGCCTCACCGTCGGCGGACGCGGCGGCCACTCCATCGGGGATCGCATCGCCCGTCGCCGGGTCCCCGGCCACCGATGCCATGGCAGCGGCCGCAAGCGGCATGTCGTCGACCGATGGTTCCGCCGGCGGGGCGTCCTCGATGGCCGGTCCGAGTGTCGTCCGGTGGACCCAGCCTTCGCTCCCGATCGGGGTTCGAACGAGGAGCCAGCCGGCCCGCTTGTCGAGCACTTCGACCTCGTCGTTGGCCTGGAGCTCGCCGACCTGCTGGCTGCGGATCTCGTCGGGCTGGTCGTAGAGGCGGACGAGGTCGTACCGGACGAGGCGTCGCTCCACCCCGGCTTCGCTCGCGGCCGCGAAGGCGAGCTGCCAGGACTGGCCGGGGACGCCGCTCGCGTAGCGGGCCGCCTTCAGCGACGGCCGCCGCCAGCGCGGCATGTGGGCCTCGTCATAGGGGTCGTCGGCCGGGGCGGCGCGCGGCGCCACGACGGTCAGGACCGGGGCGGCCGCCGCTCCGGCGGCGACTGCGACCGGCTCGGGCTCGTCCGAGCCGCGGCGACGCTTGCCGAGGATGAGGAAGAACCCGCCGAGGACTGCAGCGCACAGGATGAGAGCGAGCGGGACGATGGGCGGCCCCGAGCCGCCGGACGGGCCGATCGGGTCGGTGCCGCCGAACCCGGTGCCACCGCCGGGTCCAGGTGATGAACCGAGCCCACCGACCCCGGCGATGAGCGGCAGCGGTGTCGGGCTGGGGGACGGCGTCGCACTCGAGCCGGAGCCGAACCCGGCCCCCGAGGCGCTCGGGGAAGGACTCGGACTCGCGCTCGGGCTCGGCGATGGCACCAGCGTGGCGAGGATCTGCGGCTTCGGCTTCGGCTTGGGAGTCGGCCTCGGCGTCGGACGTGGCGTCGGCCGCGGAGTCGGCCGGGGGGTCGGCTTCGGCGTCGGCTTGGGGGTGGGCTTGGGCGTCGGCTTCGGCGTCGGCGTCGGTTTTGGACCCACGACGATCGGGCCGTACGACGTGCCGGGGGGACACGCGCCGCCCGGATCGCACCGAGCCGTCCCTCCATGGAAGCCCTTGAACCAGTACGAATGCGAGCCCTGAGGCAGAGTCGTCGAGTAGGTGAAGATCTCACCGGTCGTCACGTTGGGCTGGCTCGTCGTCGGGGCGATCGGGATCGGCGCCCCGCCGTCGATATGGAGCTCGACGGTGTACGGCTTGCGATTGAGCACGTCCTGATACTCGACCGAGAACGTGAAGGTCGTGACCGTCGTGCCGGATCCCGGTGTCACGGCGCCGTTGCAGATCCTGGTGTTCTGCCCGGCCGGGCACGGACTCGATGCTGCCGAGAACGCGGCGGCCACGGGGCGCGGGGAACCCGCGGCGGTCCAGGCCACAGCCAGGGCCAACGCTGCGATCGCGCCGAAAGCTGCTCGCGTCACGTTTGTGGGCACTACCAAGGAGCGACGAGATGGATGAATGCTCGTGCGAGCCTATGGCGCGCCGGTGCCCGCCGTCCGTGGCCTATCGGTCCCAGTACCGATGGTCCCATCGGTTGATGCTCGGCCGAGCGTGACGACCACCCGGGCCGTGCTCGGCCGCCCCGGGGCCCCACGCTCGCATCGCGCGGGTGTGCGACGATCGACCCGTGGAGCTCATCAAGCGGACGGTCGGACCGGCCGCAACGAACGTCTACCTGCTCGGCGATCCGACCACCCGCGAAGCGATCGCGATCGACACGGCGATCCCCTCGCTGTCGTTCGTGACCGACGAGCTGGCCGCCCGCGGCTGGACCCTCAAGTTCATCGTGACCACGCACGGGCACTGGGACCACATCGGCGACAACGCGGCGGTGGCCGAGCATACCGGGGCGGCCATCGCCGTCCATCCACTCGATCGCGGGCGCCTCGAGCGGCCGGCGCCGCTCATGGCGCCGTTCGAGATCCCGCCATCGGTACCGGCCGTCGCGCTCGCCGAGGGCGGGGTCGTCCGCTTCGGCGACATCCATCTCCAGGTGCTCCACACGCCGGGCCACACCGAGGGCTCGGTCTGCCTGCTCGATCGCGACACCGCGACCCTCTTCAGCGGCGACACCCTGTTCGCCGGCGCCTGGGGCCGGGTCGACCTGCCGGGCGGCTCGCCGGGTCAGATGGTCGAGTCGCTCGGCCGGCTGGCCGGGTTCGAAGACCGGGTCCGGGTCCTGCCGGGACACGGGCCGGAGACGACGATCGGCCGGGAGCGCGGCTGGCTCGAGCTCGTCGTGGCCGAGGGACGGCTCCTCGCCTGAGGCGCGGCGCCCCGCGACGACCCCATCCGGGAGGACGATGCAAGGCATCGGGAGGCCGGCGCGTATGTCGGACGTGATGGAGGACCAGCGCCGCCGGACAGCCGTCGAGGAGGCCTACCGTGCCCACGCCGACGACGTCTATCGGGTGGCCTTCGCCATCCTCCGCGATCCCGACGCCGCGGCCGACGCCACGCACGAGGCGTTCGCCCGGGCCCACGCGCGGTGGGACCAATACGACACGAACCGGCCGCTGCGGCCGTGGCTCCACGGCATCGTGGCCAAGGCGTCGCTCGACGCGCTCCGCCGCCGCCGAGTGCGGGAACGGGCCATCCCGGTCCTCGCCCGGGTGACCGAGATCGCGTCGATCGGCGGAGCCCCCGATCCGGGGGTCGAGGTCGCCCGCCGGGAGGTCGTCGACGCCGGCCTCGCGACCCTCGCCCCGAAGTCGCGGGCGGCGGTCGTCCTCCGCCACTACTACGGCTACGACTACGGCGAGATCGGAGCATTCCTCGGGACGAGCGCGGGCAATGTCGGCTCGATCCTGAGCCGGGCCCACGCCGACCTCCGCCGACGCCTTGCGGCCGAGGCGCCCGGCACGACCGCAGCCTCCGACGAGGCCGTGGCCGGCGCGCCCCGCGACCGGTCGGCCGGCTGATCCGGAGCCCAGGAGAACGAGATGAACGAACGACCGACCGGTCCCGACCGACCAGCCGAGGCCGCGCGACCGACCGACACGGCGCGGACCGACGCGGCGCGGACCGACGGCGCCCCGACCGACGGCATCCGGACCGGCCAGGCGCCCCGGATCGACCCGCGTCTCGATGACGACGCGCTCGGCCGGATCGTCCGCGACGTCGCCGACGGCTGGACGATGCCGCCGCGCCGGCTCGGCTTGGCGACATGGCGCGACCGTGTCGACGTGAAGCCACGGCACGGGTCGGGCGGCGTGGGCCGTCGCGGCCTGCGGGGGCTCGGCGCGGCCGCCTCGATCGCCCTCGCCGCGACCGTCGTCCTGGCGTTCGCCGCCGTCTTGCTCACGGTCCCGCGTGGTTCCTCGATCGGCAAGGCGCCCGGGTCGGGCGGCCCGGCGGCCTCCGCCGGCCTGGCGAGTCCCCGTCCGAGCGGCGGGCCCTCCGGTCCTGCCTCACCGGCGCCGGCCGCTTACCCGGGACCGTCGGGGATCGCGGACGGCCCCCTGCCGGCCTACGCCGTGTACGGATCGAAGCTCAGCGGCCGCGTCGTCGCCCGTTTCGGGGCGTCGTACGGGGCGGTCGACCTCGGAAGCGGCGCCCTGCGCGGCGACCTCTTCCCGGGGACGACGTGGGGCACCCAGCTGTTCCATCTGCCCGGCGGTGGGCTCCTCTGCGTCTGCCAGCGCTGGTCGTCGACGAACTTCGTCCAGGGGACCCTCGTCGTCGACATCCGCCGGACCGACCCGGACGGCTCGATCGGCGATCGGTTTCCGGTCGCGTCCCTTGTCGGCGACGCCGATCCCGGCGACGCGGCGACCTACGACTTCCCGGGAGCCGTCGCGACCGCGGACCTGTCGGCCGATGGACGCACCGCGTACGTCGCGTGGGCGTATCGCCGCAGTCCGACGTGGCACATCGGCATCGACGTCGTCGACGTCGCTCGCGGGGCCGTCACCCAGACCCTGCGGCTGCCGGACCGGCCGTCGCTCGATGGTGGCAAACCGATCGACGTCGTGCCGAGCACGGCCCGCATCTCGCCGGACGGCGCACATCTGATGGTCATCGTCGGTGAGTCGACGGCCAACGACGCGAGCGTCCAGGCAACGTACGTCTCGGCCACGGTCGCCGACGGCCGGATCTCCGGGGTAGAAACGCTGCCGACCGGCAGCGGCGGGACCGACCCTTGCGCCTACACGCTGACCGCCGGATGGGCATCGGCCGATGCGTTCTACACGGTCTGCGGCGTGGATCCCTCGACCTACATCCTCATGAACCCGGGCGGGACGGTGCTCGTCCGGACGGCCGTCGGCGGCGGCGGGCCATCGGTCGAGACGGTGTCGGGCGGCTCCGAGGTCGTCGATCCGGCGGCCGGCCTGCTCTATCACTGGGACCCGGTCTCACGGACGCTCACCCGGCTCGACCTCGGGACCGGATCGATCACCGGCACCGTGACGGCGGCCGCCACCTCCGCCTCCGAAGCGCCCGGGGCGGCCGACGCCGGACGGTTCGACCTCGGCGGGATCGGGCGGGCCATCGCCGGCTGGCTGGCCCCGTCGGCGAACGCCAAGACACTCCTCCAGCCGGGGCTCGCGCTGTCGCCGGACGGGACCCGCGTCTATGCCCTCGGCATCCTGCCGCCGCAGAACTACATCAGCGGCTCGACCGGAGTCGACGTGTTCGACACGACGTCGATGCGCCAGGTCGACCACTGGGCTCCACTCGGAGACCTGGTCTCGATCGCGGTCAGCTCGGACGGCCGGCAGGTCTATCTCGCGGCGTCGGCCGCCACGACCGCGGCGGGCGGGGCTACCGACGCTCCGGGCGCGCTCTTCGTCTACGACGCCCCCAACGGCCGACTCCACCTCATCGCCGGCGACCTGGGCCAGGACGACGTGGAGCTCCTTCCCTAGGGACCGCACCTGGGCTCGCCCGCGGCGCGGCAGCTCCCAGTCGCGGCGCGGCGGCCTCTCTTCGCCTCACCCGCCCTCCCGTGATGGAGGGCCGGCGCCCCGGTTCGCGAGTCGGTCAGTCCTCGCCGGGCTCGAGTGGCTTCCGCCTGGTGGTCGCCCGCTGGACCTGAGCGAAGCCTAGGCTCTCGTACAGGCCGAGCGCGCCATGCGGGTTCTCGGCGTCGACGCCGAGCGCGGCCTCGGCGAGCCCGTGCTCGCGGAGCCCGGCGCAGGCCGAGAGGATGAGCGCGGAGGCGAGCCCGCGGTGCCGCCACGGCCGACGGACGCTGATCCGATCGAGCCAGCCGCGACTGAGGCCGAGGACCCGGTTCTCTTCGGTGTAGACGCCGACGGCGACGACGCCGGCGACCTCGTCGCCGTCCCAGGCGACCCGCCACAGGTGGAGGAGGAGATCGGGGTCGCTGATGACCTCGTTGAACTCCTCGGCGGTGAACTCGTGGTGTCCCCAGTGATCGCGGAACGCCTCGTTCTCCGCGTCGAACGCCTGGCGGACCGTGGCCATCGTGACCGGCCGCAGCTCGAGGCCGTCGGGCAGCGGTCGCGGCGGCGGCGAATCGAGGTCGCGCTTGACCATCTCGAAGAAGTAGCGGACCGGCCGGAAGCCCTCCGACTCGAGCAGGACGTGATGGCCGACCGCGGAGTCCACGGCCCACGTCGAGAAGCGGATGGGCCGCCCCGCCGGCATAGACGCGGCTCGCTCGCGTGCCCGCGCCTCGTTGCGATGGAGGAGAGCCCGTCCGATGCCGCGGCGGCGGACGTCGGGCCGGACGCAGCCGTGGAGCTCGAATGACCGCTCGTCGTCGCGAGCCCGAAAACGGACCATGCCGAACGCGACCGGTTCGCCGTCGAGCTCGGCGAGGACGACGTCCTGGCCCGGATCGAATCCATCGGGGGTCGCGAACTGGATCGTCAGCTGGTCGACGGTCGGGATCATGTCGAAGGAGTCGGCCAGGTTCTCCGCCTTCTCGATCGCCACGATCGTCGGCAGGTCGTCCGGGCCGGCGTAGTTGCGGAGCGTGAGCCCCGGGACCGCCGACGCGGCCGCTTCCTCCTCGATCGTCATCGTTCCCTCCCGTACGGCGCCGCCTTGCGGGCCATCGCGTCGGCCGAGACGTTGCGGACCAGGCGAGCGAAGCGCTTGGCCTCGACTCGCTCGGCGGCGGTCCGTCGGCCCTCGCTGTGAGCCGCTTCGCGTTCCAGTTTGCGACGTGCCCGCAACCGATCCGAGGCGAGCTCGCCGCCCGCGATGGCCGCCGTGACCGCACAGCCCGGTTCGCGTTCGTGCCGGCAATCGCGGAAGCGGCAGGCCGCCGCGAGCTCGTCGATATCCGCGAACGCCTCGTCGAGACCCTCGCCCTCCCACATCCCGAGCTCGCGCATGCCCGGCGTGTCGACGATGCACGCGCCACCCGGCAGGACCACAAGCTGGCGATGGGTCGTCGTGTGACGACCCCGATCGTCGTCGGCGCGGACGGCCGCGGTCGCGAGCAGCTCGACGCCGACGAGCACGTTGATGAGGGTCGACTTGCCGACGCCCGGAGCTGCCGAGGATGGCCGCCGTCCGTCCCGGTCCGAGCCGGTCCCGGACCCCATCGAGGCCGTCGCCGGTCAGGGCCGACACCGGGTGGACGGCGACGCCCGGAGCGACCGCCTCGACGGCCAGGGTCATCCCTTCGACGTCCGACGAGCGATCGGCCTTCGTGAGGAGGACCACCGGTTCGGCCCCACTCGACCAGGCGACCGCCACGTAGCGCTCGAGCCGGCGGAGGTTGAAGTCGCCGTCGAGCGACATCGCCACGAAGACGAGATCGACGTTGGCGGCCACGACCTGGCCGTCGGAGCGCAGACCGGCCACCTTGCGGGTGAACGACGTCCGGCGGGGCAGGAGGGCGTGGATCGTGGCCGCGTCGTCGGCCGGCGAGCCGGAGATGGCCACCCAGTCGCCGACGGCCGGGAAGCCGCCTGGCCCGGCATCGAACCGGAAGCGACCCGAGACGACCGCGGTTCCCTCGGCGCCGGCCGAGCGGACCTCGTACGCGCCGCGATGCTCCACGGTGACCCGGGCCGGCTCGTGACCGCGCTCCGCGTGCGGCGCGAACGCGGCCTCGAGCTCGGGAGTCCAGCCGAGGGCGGCGAGGCCGCTCACGCGACACCGCCGGTCGGTGCCGGATCGCCGAGCCGACGCCGATAGCCGGTCTCCGACGAGACCACCCGGTAGCCGCAGGACTCGTACAGGTCGAGCGCCTGGTTCGGGTTCTGGGCGTCGACGCCGAGGCACGACCGGGCTGCGCCGCGATCGCGGAGGGTGACGAGGCTGCGGGCGATGAGCGCCCGGGCAAGGCCCCGGCGCCGCCACGGCCGGCGGGTGAAGACCGGATCGAGCCAGCCTTCGACCGCCCCGTCGCGACCGGTCAGGAGGACCGGCATGACCGCCCCCGCCACCTCCTCGCCCTCGAAGGCGACGACCCAGAGCGCCGGGTCCTTCGTCGGGTCCTCGCAGAACTGGGCGAACGCCTCGTCAGACTCGTCGACCCAGCCGAAGCCGTCGCGGAACGCCTCAGTTTGGGCGAGGAAGATGCGGTGCAGCATCGCCGGCTCCGCGACGACCGGCCGGACCTCGAGCCCGTCGGGCAGCGCAACGTCCGGGATCGCCTCGAGGTCGGGTCGGGCCATCTGGTGGAACCGGCGGAACGGCTCGTACCCGGCGGCCCGGACGAGCACGCCGCTGGCGCGATCGGTGTCCGGGATGAAGGTCATGAGCCAGCGCGGTCGATCGAGTGCCTCGCCGGCAACCGTATGTGAGGCCGCGATGGCCCGCCGCCGGCGCTCCGACCAGGTGTGGAGGGCCCGGGGCACGCCTCGGTCCCGGACCCGGGGATGGACGAGGGCGATCAGCGTGTAGACCCGCTCGCCGTCGTTCGTGTCGTTCCACTCGACCCGGGCGTAGGCGACGATCTCACCGTCGGCCTCGGCGATGAGGATGTCGGTCGCCGGGTCGCAGCGCTCGAAGTGGCTGTAGACGTTCCGCATCGCCCCGAAGTCGAGCGGCTCGATCTCGCCGTCGGCGAGGCGGGCCGCCCGGTTGGCCTCGGCCATGCCGGCCAGGTCGGCATCGATGCCGCGGAACGCGCGGAAGGTGATCCCCGGGTAGTCGGCGGGGGCGGGCAGGTCGCCCAGCCCCATCTCGACGATCATGTCAACCCACTCGCTTCAGCTTGCCGGTCCGCTTCGCGTACCGCTCGGCTCGCCCGAAGGCCCACAGGCCGATCGGGATGAATGCGACGCCCATGACCAGCAGCGGCCAGACGTCGTACCAGAGGTCGGGCAGGGCGACGCCGTCGAGGAGGGCGGCGCGGACCCCGTCGAGGATGTAGGTGGCCGGCGACAGGTGGGCGAGCACCTGCATCCAGGCGGGGAGGATGGAGATCGGGTAGTAGACGCCCGACACGAGGAGGAGGCACGACTGGAGGACGAACGTCATCTGGGCCCCCCGCTCGACGTAGAGGAGCGGCAGGATCGCGGCCATCATCCCGATCCCGACGAAGCTGAACGACCCGATGACCATGAAGGCGGCCGCCGTCGGGACGTTCGAGTGGCTCAGGTCGAGACCGAAGAACAGGGTGAGGACGACGAGCATCACCGCGGTGTGGACGAGGCCGTAGAGCACCGCGTAGGCGACCGACCCGACCAGCTGCGACGAGCGCCGGATCGGGGCCATCATCGTGTACTCGAGGGTGCCCTCCCAGCGCTCGACCGCGATCGTCTCGGCGATCCAGCTGAAGGTGATCGAGAGGTAGTTCCAGAAGATCGCCCCGATCATCAGGCTGAACAGGAGGCGCGTGTCGTCGGCCGCCACTCCGATCAGCGAGATCGACAGGGCACCGGCGACGGAGTAGACGAGGAACGCGACCTCCCAGCCCCAGTAGCGGCGGGTCAGGTAGAAGTTCCGTTCGATGAAGGCGAAACTCGCCTTCAGCTCGGCTGTCATGGCAGTCATCGGATGGTCTCCGTGGTGCGCTCCGGCCAGGGGCCGGGGCCGGCTCGACCCCGTCATCGGGATCGAGCCGGCCGCAGGGAGGGATCCGCCGCGATCCGGTTCCCGATCGCGATGATCCGGGCACCGAGGGCACGGCGGAATGGGCGCCGAGGGGCGCGTCGCGCCGGCCGGGCAGCCAGGCGGGCGTCGGCCGCCGCCTGGAACTGCACCTGTCGCCGCTCCTTCGCCAGTCGGAGCTGCATTTCGATCTGCTGCTGCATCGTCATCACCTCCCTTCGGTGGGATCGTCGGGCCCGTCCTCGACGTCGTCGTCGAGCGAGCGCCCGGTGTAGGTCATGAATGCCGACTCGAGCGTCGGCGGCAGCCCGTGGTCGCGGGCCACCATCTCGGTGAGGCCGGACGGCGTGTCCTCGACCACCACCCGGCCGCCGTCGAGGATCGCGATCCGGCTGCAGAGCCGGGCGGCCTCGTCGAGGTCGTGGGTCGTGAGGACGATCGTCGTGTCGTGGGTATCGCGCATCTCCTCGATGAAGGTCTGTACGTCGAGCTTCGAGCGTGGGTCGAGGCCGGTGGTCGGCTCGTCGAGCAGGAGGAGCGATGGGCTCGTCAACAGGGCTCGCGCGATCGCGACCTTCTGCTGCATGCCCCGGCTCATCTGCTCGATCGGCCGGCCGATCCGTCGCTCGCTGATGCCGAGCCGACCGAGGATCGTCACGACGTCGCGCTTGGCGTCCGCCGCGTCGAGCCCGTAGAGCCGGGCCGCGAACGACAGGTTCTCGAGCGGGCTCAGCTTCTTGAAGAACGCCGCGTCCACGCTCACCCGGTTGATGAGCCGCTTGACGGCGAGCTCGTCGCGGGCGAGGTCGTGGCCGAAGACCTCGACCCGACCCTCGTCGAGCGTCAGCAGACCGCTGATGAGCCGGATGAGGGTCGACTTGCCGGAGCCGTTGGCACCGAGGATGCCCCGGATGTCGCCCCGCTCGAGGCGCATCGAGACGTCCGCGATGGCGAGCACCGGCGGCTTCTTCCGCTCGACCTGGAAGCGCTTCGTCACGCGCTCCACGAGGAGCGCCGGCGGTGCGCCTTCAGGCGATCGGTCGGCCGATGGTCGATCGGGCGACGGTCCGGGGATCGGCACCCGTGAAGGCAGCCGATCGTCCGTCCTATTCGGTTGTCGGTCCAGGATGGCGGTCACGGTTCTGCGCTCCAGGGTGGCGGGTGTGACGGTGGCTGGTGGTTGGGCCGGGCCGCGAATCTGAAGAGCCGCGGCCCGGTGCCCCTCGGAAGGGCGGGCTCGCGGCTCCTGTCGTGCCGGATCGCGGCGACGAAAAAACCGTGGGCCCGATCCGGCCCACGGCTCGTGGTTCGCTGTCAGGGCGGTCAGGCCGCCGGCAGCTAGCTCGAGATGGGCACGGTCCTCCCGTCATCGACGGCTTCGAGAGCCATCGGCGGGCGAGGGGCGAAGATGCTGGTCACATTCATTCGGGGCCCTCCTTTCTCGGCTAGATGGCGCGCGGTACGGCGCCGGCCCGGAGTCTACGCGCGTCGTCGCGCGACCGTCAACGTGGACGAACGTCCATGCCGGGACATCGTCATCCGTCCATGGTCGCTACGATTCGCCGCCATGGGCGCGTTGGACCACGACCGGGCGACTGAGCGGCTTCCCTGGCCGATCGGGCCGGCCGAGCCGCGCTCCATCGTCCGGCTCATCGCCGATGGGACGCTCGATCCGCCACTGGCGAGCCTGCTGTGGCTCCTCGTCGAGGCGCGGGTCCCGCTCGTCGTCGCCGCGGGGCCGCAGGGCTCGGGCAAGACGACCCTCCTGTTCGCCCTCCTCGACTTCCTCCCGCCGGCCGTGCGCCTTCGGGTGCTGGCCGGCTATGCCGAGGACTTCGACTGGTTGCCGGAGGCACCGACGCTCGGCTGGCGTCCGCATGGCTTCACCGGGATCGCCGGGATTTCCGGGATCGCCGACGCGTCCGCCCAGGGAAGGGCGCCATCGATGTCGGCGGGGCCCGACGGGCCGGTCGACCCGGCGACGACGTGCCTGCTCGTGCCCGAGTTCAGCGACCACATCCCGCTCTACACCTGGGGCGAACCGGCGCGGATCGCCGTCCGCGCGCTCAGCCTCGGCTACGACCTCGGGGCGACGATCCACGCCGAGTCCCTCGAAGGGGTCTTCGATCTCCTCGGCGGGCCCGACGTGGGCCTGACGGACGATGAGCTCTCGCGGCTCGGCGTCGTCCTCATCCTTCGGGTGGTCCGTTCGCCGAGTGACGGGCGCCCGGTGCGGCGGGTCGTGGCCGCCCACTACGTCCGGCCGGTGGCCCGGGACGCCGCCGGGCATGTCCAGCGGCTCGGTCCGGCCGTGCTGGCGACGTGGGACGGTCGCGCCGACCGTTTCGAGGACTTCGCCTGGGGTGTCGTGCCCGAGCTCGCCGAGCGGATCGGCCGCAGGGCCGGCGACTTCGAGTCGGAGCGGGATCGTCGGGCGGACTACCTGGCGGGGCTCGTGCGGGCTGGAGTCGACGGACCCGACGAGGTCGCCGCCGCGATCGCCCACTGGAGCCACGCGGGTCGGTAGGCCTACGGACGGGTGGCCGGCGCCCTTGGCGGCGAGCCCGTAGACTCTGCCCTCCCGCATCGCAACGGAGTCCGTCCCGCCGTGTTCGGCTGTCTCATCGCCGGGTTGCTCGTCATCCTCCTGTTCGTCCTCGTCCCGTTCCCGCTCTGGCCGCTGCTGATCATCGGACTCATCGTCGTCCTCGTGATCGCGGCGGCCCTGGGCCTCCTCAAGGGCGTCTTCGGGGCGATCTTCGGCCGCCACTAGGCCTGCGCCGACCCGCTGCTGCGGCTGGCGCGGCCGATCGCCGGTGTCCCGGGTCGCCCGGGACAGGACCGTTGGCGTCGATGCCTAGGCGGGAACGTCCTCGCGAGCCGGCTCGAAGACGAACCTGTAGAGGAGCGCGATGATGACCGCGCCGACGACGGGTCCGACGATCCAGACGTAGGCGTTGCTGAAGTCGCCGGACGCGGCGGCCGGGCCGAACCAGCGAGCCGGGTTCATCGCCGCGCCGGTCACGGGGCCACCGACGAGGATGTCGCCGACGATCGAGAGGCCGACCAGCAGGCCGCCGAGCTTGGCCGCGCGCGGATCGACGGCGGTGAAGAAGACGGCGCTGACGAGCACCATCGTCATCACGACCTCGAGGACGAGCCCGACGTTGGGGTCGATGCCCGGCATCATCGACGGCTTGCCATAGCCGGCCGTCGTCCAGGCCTTGTCACCGAAGGTGAGGTGGATGACCACCGCACCGAGGACGGCCCCGATGAGCTGGGCCACGATGTAGAGGGCGCCCCGCACCGCGTCGATGCTGCCGTTGACCCACAGGGCGACGGTGACGGCGGGGTTGATGTGGCCACCGGAGATCGCCGCGAATGCCGTCACGGCGACCGCCAGCGTGATCCCGTGTGCGAGCGCCACGCCGATCAGGTCGGACGGCGTGCCGGTCAGCCCGCCGAGCACGATGCATCCCACGCCGACGAACAGGAAGAGGAACGTTCCGAGGCCCTCGCCGACGAGCGCGGCGATCAGCTTGCGATCCATGCAGTCGTCACCTCCATGCGGTACGGGGGGCGGTCGAGGGCCCCGTGGCGGACGAACCTCGACTGCCGACCCGGCGCCACATCAGCGCCGGGTCGCGGCGTTCACCGATCAGCGATGACTGTTATAGCTGGCCAACCCCTGCCAGTCGCCCTTGGCCGCGAATGTGGCCTGGGTGGGCCAGCTGCTCAGGCTCGACGGCGGGAGCGCCCCACCGGCCGCGACGACCTTGCGGAGATCCTCGGTGCTCGAGTGCTGCAGGCCGGCGTAGGTCGTGATGCCGCCGTCCTCGAGGATCGTCGCCATCCGGGGGCCGATGCCGCTGATCTTGGTCAGGTCGTCCGGCGGCCCGGCCGCGGCGGACGCCGCCTTGGGCTTGGCGGCCTTCGGAGCGGCCGCCGACGCCTTGGCGTTGTACTTCATCAGGCCCTGCCAGTCGCCCTTGGCGGCCAGCGACGCCTGCATCGGCCAGCTCGACACGTTCCCTGGGGGAAGCATGTCCGCGTCGTGGAGGGCACGGCGGATGGCGGGCTCGTTGGCTTCCGCCAGCGCGGCGTAGGTCCCGATCCCGGCAGCGGCAAGAGCCTTGGCTGCCTTGGGGCCGATGCCGACCAGCTGGGTCAAGTCGTCGGCCGCCGGTGCGGCGGCCACGGCGGCCACCGCGGCGACGGGTGCCGCCTCGGGAGCGGCCTCCTCGGCGGGAGCCTCCTCTACCGGAGCCTCTTCTGCCGCGTCGGACTCCTCGATCTCGTAATCGCTGACCGCCTCTTCGCCGCCGAGCTGCTCGACCGCCGGTTCGACCAGCGCCTGGAGCTTGGCGGCGGTCTCGGCGCGCAGCGTGCTGTGGATGAGGAGAGCGTGTTCGGCCACCACGACTTCCTCGACGAGCCCGATCGAGGCGGCCCAGTTGCCAACGTACTGGACGAACAGGGCGCTCTTACCCTTTTCGACCTCTTTCCCCACCTGGCGCATGAACTTGTCGTCGATGCCGATGTCGTGGAAGCGACTTCGCAGTCCGTGCAGGACGCCGCCGGCCGCACCGCCGACGACCGCACCCGCGGGCCCGAGCAGGAGAGCCCCCACGACGACGCCGATCGCGCCACCGTGGAAGGCACCCTTCGCGGCGCCCATGTCCTTCGTCTGATGGACCTTGACCCGCCCGAGGCGGCTCGACCGGTCGACGATCGCGGCGTCGACGATCTGGACGTTATTGTCGGTTTCGTCGATCGTCCGGAGACGATCCAGGAGCCGTCGCGAGCCGGCGGCCTTGTCGACCACGAAGACGGCCAATGTCTGGGCCGGCTGATCAGCCATGGATTCCCCTCCAAGGATTGGTGGCGTAGCGGGCGGTAAGTGTACGCGTGCGGTGGAGTGGTTTGAACCCCCGTGCGCACACGGGCGTCAGCCCTACCCCGCAGGGGTCTGACGGGGTATAGCGCAAGCCGTCTCGCTGAACACCAATGGCACACCCTGACCAACTCGGACAAACGCGTCGTGCACTCGGTGAGTCTCTGCTATCGAGGCACGAATTGGTCGGGTCCGACCCGAAGGAGGAACGGGATGACTCAGCTCCGCAGGACGCGGACAGCGGCGACGACCTCGGTCGCGTTCGTGGTGGCCCTCGCCGGGTGCGCAGCGGCCGGGACGCCCGCTCCCGCCGCGACCCCGATCACGCCGACGGTGTCCGCGGCGACGCCGAAGTCGCCTGCCGCGTCACCGGCATCCCCTGCCGCGTCCGTCGCACCAAGCCCTTCGACAGTGTCCGCCCGGGCCGTGCTGGGCGACATCCTCTTTGCCGTCAAGCCCAATGGCCAAGGCCCCGACGTGATCTCGGCGCTGAAGCCTGACGGGACCGGACTCCGGCGGGTCTTCGTCCACGGCTGGCACCCGGACCTGTCTCCGGACGGATCGCTCATCGCCTACGTCAGCGACATCGCGGGCAACATGGACATCTACACGATCCGTCCGGATGGATCCGACAGCCAGCGGATCACCGGCAACGACTTCAACGGCTTCTATCCCATCTGGTCACCTGACGGCTCGAAGATCCTTTTCGCGGGCTTTCCCAGCGAGATCTACACCGTCAACCGGGATGGCACGGGGCAGGTCCGGATCGCCGCGCCTGCGTCGATGGGCACGTGGTCACCGGACGGGAAGCGGATCGCCTATATCGACCAACGCGGAACGAATGACCAGATCGCCACGATGAACCCCGATGGCTCGTCGCCTGTGCAGCTGACCCGGACCGCGGCCGACAATGGCCTCCCGTCATGGTCACCGGACGGGAAGCGGATCGTGTTCCAGAGCGGGCGGACGGGCAACGGCGACATCTACGTTATGAACGCCGATGGCTCGCATGTCGTCCGGCTCACGACTGACACCGATGTCGACGAGAAGCCGGTCTTCTCGCCCGACGGCATGCACATCGCCTACGGCCGACGGGCAACGCCTGACGCGGTCGCCGACATCTGGGTGATGAATGCTGACGGCACCGGCCAACGGGACCTCACGAATACCCCATCAGATGAGGAGTCGTACCCGACCTGGCGCTGACGACG
Source organism: uncultured Chloroflexia bacterium (assembly GCA_963745405.1). Lineage (GTDB taxonomy): Bacteria > Chloroflexota > Limnocylindria > Limnocylindrales > CSP1-4 > C-114. The sequence continues at coordinate 2,543,394 of CAVUWY010000002.1, forward strand.
ACCCTGTCCCTCGTTGGATCGCCTGCGGGAAGATAGCTGGACGATGGCGTGGCCGGCGAAGCCATGATCCCGGCGACCGCAGCGGTGGATGCACCGGATGCCACCCTCATCGAGCGCGCCCGGACCGGCGACGCGAGTGCCTTCGAGCTTCTCCTCGAGCCGCAATTCTGGCGTCTGAGCCGACTCGCCCTGTCGATCACCGCCAACGAGTCGGACGCCCGCGATGCTCTCCAGGATGCCTGTCTGCGGGCCTGGCGCAAGCTGCCTGGCCTCCGAGACCCATCGCGGTTCGATGTGTGGCTCTGGCGGATCGTCGTCAATTCATGCAGGACTCTCGTCCGTGACCGCCGCCGCATCGATGTCCACGAGATCGCCATCCGGGTCGATCCGGGTGACGACCGGCCGGTCGCTGTGACTCCCGGACCAGGCGAGGCCCTGTCCGACACCCTGGCTGTCCGCAGCGCCTTCGCCAGCCTCGACGTCGAGAGGCGGACGATCCTGGTTCTCCACCACGTCGAAGAGCGGTCGATCAGTGAGATCGCCCGCATCCTCCGGATCCCGGAGGGCACGGCGAAGTGGCGCCTCTATGCGGCACGCCGAGCCCTCGAACGGGCCCTCGAGGCGGAACGGCGATGACCGATCGGCGACGCCCACTCGTTTCCGACGCGCAGCTCCGGGACGCCCTCGCCCGGCGACCCGACGCGGGCCAGCTATCGGACGACCTCGCGGCGATCGTGGCAACGGCACGCCGCACCCGTCAGGAACGCTCGCCGGTTGCTCGCTGGATGCTCGTCGCCGCGATCCTGACCCTCGCCCTGTTGGCCGCCGTGGCCGGGATCGTCGTGCTTTCACGCCACATCCAATCCAGAGGCGGTCTTGTCGTCCTCGACACGGATCACCGGATCGTCATCGTCGATGCCGACGGCTCCGAACCGCAGGCTCTGACCGGTGGCGCCGAGTTCGACTGGGCGCCGCTTTGGGCGCCCAACGGGACCCGGTTCGTGTACTGGGCTATACCGACGGACCCGGCTACCTGCGGCTGCGGGCACGACTCGGCCGGGGTTGCCCGTCGGCTCATGCTCGTCGACATGCGCGACCCGGCGGCGCCGCGGACGAGCCTGCTAATGACGATCTCGAACGCCGCACGTACCCGTATGTCGTGGGCGCCCGACAGCCGCCGCCTCGTCGTCGGCGACGTCATCGATGACAGCCCGGCAGTCGTCGTCGTCGATACCGAGACGCTCGCGCGGACCCGGATCGGCCCGACAGACTCGTTCGACCCGGCATGGTCGCCGGACGGCCGACACATCGCCTTCGCTCGAGGGCACGCGGACCTGGCCCTCCGCGGGCTCTACGTCATGGATCCCGACGGCTCAAACGTCCGACTGCTGTCGGCGATGCCGTCCCGGGGCGCCGGGTTCGAGGTCCCGGTCTGGTCGTCGTCGAGCGACCGTCTCGCATTCGCGGCCGAGACCACCGGGCCCGACCCCTTCCAGAAGGACATCTGGACCGTCGGGCTCAACGGCTCGCCGGCGATCGACGTCTCGAATGACCCCGCCGATGAGCAAGGGCCGCAATGGTCACCCGATGGAATCCACATCGGCTATGTCCGCGAGATGGCGGCCTCGTCGCAGCGGTTCCACGTCGTGGTCTCCGCCTCCGACGGGACGGATCAGGCCGTGATGCCACAAGTCGTTGGCCCCCTCACCGCGGCCTGGTCGCCCGACGGGCAGCGGATCCTTGCGGTGGAACTCGGGGCCGCGGTCGGCGGTGGGGACCGGGTCGTGGCGATCGACATCGCGACCCGTGCGGCGATCGTGCTTTCGATCGGCCATCCCGACGCTCCCGCGAGCTGGCAGCCATGGCTTCCCTGAGGCCGGCTATGACCTCTCCTGAGGGCGTCGGCTAAGGGAGTAGCCCATCGACGCGATCGGACACCCGACCTTGGGTCACCCCGAGCTGTCCAACGACGGCCGCTCGTGTTCAGTCGAACCGCATCATCTATACCCCGCCGAGGTTTGACGGGTCCCGGAGGCGGGCGTAGGCTCGACCTCCCGACCCACATCGAGCCAGCCGAGTCGTGCGCCCCGAGGGCGTGCCGCGCCGGAGCCTCCCATGACCGACCCGACGACGATCCCGCCGACCCCTCGGACGCTGGCCCAGCTGCGCGCGTCCGGCTGGCGCAGCCGGACGGTGAAGGAGGAGCTCCGCTCGAACCTCCTGCAGCGGCTCGGCGAGGGCGAGGTCGTCTTCCCCGGCATCGTCGGCTACGACGAGACGGTCGTGCCGTCGATCGAGAACGCGATCCTCGCCGGCCAGGACCTCGTCTTCCTCGGCGAGCGCGGCCAGGCCAAGACCCGTCTCGCCCGCCTCCTCGTCGGCCTGCTCGATCCGTGGCTGCCCATCGTCGACGGCGGCGAGCTCAACGACGACCCGACCGCCCCTGTCAGCGCGTCCGCCCGCGCCATCGTCGCCGAGCGAGGTGACCACACGCCGATCGCCTGGCTGTCACGGGACCGCCGCTACGGCGAGAAGCTGGCGACGCCGGACATCACCATCGCCGACCTCATCGGCGAGGTCGACCCGGTCAAGGTCGCCGAGGGCCGCTACCTGTCCGACGAGTTGACCCTCCACTACGGGATGGTCCCGCGGACCAACCGCGGCATCTTCGCCATCAACGAGCTGCCCGACCTCGCCGAGCGGATCCAGGTCGGCCTGCTCAACATCCTCGAGGAGCGCGACGTCCAGATCCGCGGCTATACCGTCCGGCTGCCGCTCGACCTGTTCGTCGTCGCGTCGGCGAACCCCGAGGACTACACCTCGCGGGGCCGGATCATCACCCCGCTCAAGGACCGACTCGGCAGCCAGATCCGGACCCACTACCCGCGGACGCTCGAGGACGAGACCGCCATCGTCCGCCAGGAGCGGCTCCGCTTCCCGGCCGACGAGGGCGTCCCGACCATCGTCACGCCGCCGTTCATGGAGGAGCTCGTCGCCGAGATCACCCATCTCGCCCGACGGGCACCGGAGATCAGCCAGCGCAGCGGGGTCTCGGTCCGGGTCAGCGTCGCCAACGCGGAAGTCCTCGAGTCGGCCGCCCTCAAGCGAGCCATCCGCCTCGGCGAGCCGGCCGGTGCGCCGCGCGTCTCGGACCTCGGGGCGATCCTCGCCTCGACGGCCGGCAAGGTCGAGCTCGAGTCGGTCGGCGACGAGATCCCCGAGGAGCGGATCGTCGAGCGCCTCATCACGAAGGCCCTCCACGCCACGTTCGGCCGGCACCACGACGGCGACGAGTTGGACGAGATCGTCGAGGCGTTCGACGACGGCCTCGTGATGGAGACGGGCGATCGGGTGCCGTCTCGCGAGTACGTCCGCTGGATGCACGAGGTGCCCGGCATGCCCGCGGCGGTGCGGGCCCTGGGGATCGACCTCGATGCCGAGGACCCGGCCACTCCGTCGCTCGTGGCGTCCGCGGTCGAGTTCACCCTCGAGGGACTCCATCTCCAGCGGCGGCTCAACAAGGATCGCGGCCCGAGCGGCGTCATCTATCGGCGATGACCGGCTTCGGATCCACCCCCGACCGATTCACGCCGGATCGCAGGGACCTCCGGGACGGCCCCACGCCCCTCGACCCGCGCCGGATCGCCCTGGCCGGGGCAGCCCGCTACTCCTCGTGGGACGGCAGCCAGTCGCTGCCCGACCTCGACGCGGACGAGATCCTCGACGCGCTCGCCGACGACATGATGGCCGAGGGCGATATCGAGGCGGCGCTCCGCCGGCTCATGCAGCGCGGCTGGCGCTCGTCCGACCCGACCCGACCGGACATGGCCGGCCTGCGCGATCTCCTCGACCGTCTCGCCCGGCGCCGCGAGGAGCTGCTCGAACGCTACAAGCTCGGCGACGTCCTCGGCGACGTGCGCCGGGAGCTCGACGAGATCGTCGGCGAGGAACGGGCAGGCGTGGAGCGCCGCCTCGACACCGCTGCCTCCGGAACGACGCCGAAGGAGCCGGAGGAGTCGACGACGTCCACGGCGGACGCCGAGGCATCGGACGCACCGGCGTCGGACGACCCGGCCCTGCGGAAGATGCTCCGCGACATGGCGGCCAAGCGGCTCGACCAGCTCGACGCCCTGCCGCCCGACGTCGGCGGCCGGATCCGCGGCCTCGAGGAGTACGACTTCATGGAGCCCGGCGCCCGGGAGCGCTTCGACGCCCTCGTCGAGCGTCTCCGGAAGCAGGTCCTCGACCAGTACGTCGGCGGCCTGTCCGACGCCATCAAGAGCACGACCCCGGAGGAACTGGCCGCCAACCGGGAGATGGTCCGGGACCTCAACCGCCTGCTCCAGGAACGGCTGTCCGGCGGGGACCCGGACGCGTCCGAGTTCCTCGCCAAGCACGGCCGGTTCTTCCCCGGCGCCCAGACGGTCGACGACATCATCGAGCAGCTCGCCGAGCGGATGGCGGCAATGCAGTCGCTCCTCCAGTCGATGACACCGGAACAGCGCGCCGAGCTCCAGGACGCGATGGACGCGCTCCTCCGCGACGACCGTCTCCGCTGGGACCTCGCCCAGCTCGCGGCGACGATGGACCAGCTCCTGCCGGGCGGCCTCGGGGAGCGGTTCCGCTTCGGCGGCGACGAGCCCCTCGGGCTCGAGGGGGCGCTCCGTCAGATGGCCGACCTCCAGGCCCTCGACGCGCTGGAGGAGCAGCTCGACGGCACGGCCGGCCCCGGCGACCTCGGCGACGTCGACCGCGACCGCCTGCGCGACCTGCTCGGCGACGACGCGGTCCGCGACCTCGAGGCGCTCGACGAGCTGGCCGCGTCGTCTCGAGCGAGCCGGCTACCTCACCCGCGACGGCGAACGCCTGGAGCTGACGCCGCGGGGCAGCCGCCGGATCGGCCAGAAGGTCCTCGACGACCTCTTCGCCCGTCTTCGTCGCGACGCCTTCGGCGACCACCATTCGCGCCACGCGGGCCGGGGAGGGGAGCGCGACGAGACGACGAAGCCGTACGAGTTCGGCGACCCCTTCCACCTCGATCTGCGCCGGACCCTGGCCAACGCCGTGACCCGGGCGGCCAACGCCCCGGACCGGCGCGTGGGTCGCGCGCTCAGCCTCGCGCCGGAGGACTTCGAGGTGTTCCGGACCGAGGAGACGACGCGGACCTCGACGGTCCTCCTCGTCGACATGAGCCGGTCGATGCTCCTGCGCGGCTGCTTCGTGGCGGCCAAGAAGGTGGCGGTCGCCCTCGACACCCTGATCCGGACGCAGTTCCCCCGCGACGACCTCGCCATCGTCGGCTTCGCCTACTACGCACGCGAGATCCGGCCCCAGGCCCTGGCCGAGCTGAACTGGCACGGCTACGAGTACGGCACGAACCTGCAGCACGGGCTGATGCTTGCCCGCCACATCCTCGCCCGGAACCACGGCACGAACAAGGAGATCGTCGTCATCACCGACGGCGAGCCGACCGCCCACATGGAGGACGGCCAGGTCGAGTTCAACTACCCGCCGACCCGGCGGACGATCACCGAGACCCTCCGCGAGGTGCAGCGCTGCACGAAGGAGGGCATCACGATCAACACGTTCATGCTCGAGCGGAGCCGGGCCCTGGCCGAATTCGTCGCCCTCGTCACGAGGCTCAACCGCGGCCGGGCCTTCTTCGCCGAGCCGGAGCACCTCGGCGAGTACGTCCTCGTCGACTTCGTCAGCCGCCGGACCAAGCGCGTCTCCTGACCCCTCGCCGGCCCCGCCGGGACGCTAGAGTGGTGCGAGCGCGCGTGCCCCGGCCGGATGGCGCCGGGCCGCTGGCGACTGGTCGGGAGTCGGGCGGATGTGGTTGTCGATCTTCCTGTTCCTTCACGTCCTCGGGGCGATCGCGGTCTTCGGGCCGACCTTCGTCTTTCCGGTCATCGCCCGGCAGGCCCAGCGCTCTCCCCAGAACGGCCCGTTCGCCGCGGCGCTGGCCGACCTCATCGAGCGTCGGATCGTCATCCCCGGTGCGGTCGTCCAGGGGCTGACCGGTCTCGCCCTTATCCTGATCGTCGGGCCGGACTTCACGAGCAGTTCCTGGCACTGGCTCGGCCTCGGGATCGCCCTCTACCTTGTCGCGATCCTCTTCGCCGTGTTCGTCCAGGCACCGGCGTCCGAGCATATGGTCGAGCTGACCCGGGCGATGGCCGGACCGCCTCCGGGCGCTCCGGCGGAGGGTGGCGCGGCAGCCGCGGTACTGGGATCCCCGGCAGGTGGTCCTCCGGCAGGTGGTCCTCCGGCAGGTGGTCCTCCGGCAGGTGGTCCTCCGGCGGGCGGACCGCCCCCTGAGCTGCTGGCCACCGCGGCCAAGCTCCAGCGCGGCGGGATGTTCCTCACCGTCCTCATCGTCTCCATCGTCTTCCTCATGGTCGTGAAGCCGACCTTCTGATCCGACGCGGTCGGGCGAGGGTCCGCCCTCGGCTGTGCGGGCCGGACTACCATGGTCGGAGGCCCCCCGACCGAGGAGATACCGACCCGATGCCGACCGTCGCGACGTCCCCCGCCGAACTGATCGCCACCCTCGCCGGCGCCGCCCACATCGACGGCGAGCGCCTCGTCGTTGACGACGAGGCGGCCTTCCGCGACCGCGTCATCCGCGACCTTGCCTGGACGGCGGCGTTCACGACCGACGATCCGACCGCCGAGGCGGCCCGCTGGCTCGTCTGGGAGGCCTCGCAGGCGCTCGGAGCGCGGAGCGCGAGCATCCAGGACCTCTACATGGCCCGGGCCCAGGGCGAGGTGAGCGGGTTCACTGTGCCGGCCATCAACATCCGGGCCCAGACGTTCGACATGGCCCGGGTGGTCTACGAGGCGGCCGAGGCGGGCGGCGTCGGGGCGGTCATCCTCGAGCTCGCCCGAAGCGAGCAGACGTACACCTTCCAGCGACCGATGGACTATGCGACGAGCGTGCTCGCCGGGGCGATCGCCGCAGGCTGGCAGGGGCCCGTCTTCCTCCAGGGCGACCACTACCAGTTCAACGCCAAGAAGTACGCGACCGACCCGGAGTCGATGACCGAGGAGATCCGGCGAGCGTGCCGGCTCGCGATCGATGCCGGCTACCGCAACATCGACATCGACAGCTCCACCCTCGTCGACCTGTCGCGACCCGACGTCGACGAGGAGCAGCGCGACAACTACGAGCGGGCGGCCGAGCTCACCGCCCTGATCCGGACCCTGGAGTCTGACGGCGTCACGGTCAGCGTCGGCGGCGAGATCGGCGAGGTCGGCAAGGAGAACTCGACCGAGGCCGAGCTACGGGCCTTCCTCGACGGCTACCGCCGCGACCTCGATGCGCGCATGCCCGGAGCGATCGGCATCAGCAAGGTGAGCGTGCAGACCGGTACGAGCCACGGTGGCAGCGTGCTGCCCGACGGGACAGTGGCCAGGGTCGCCGTCGACTTCTCGGTCCATGCGCGACTCGGCGAGATCGCCCGCCGCGAGTACGGGCTGGCAGGCACCGTCCAGCACGGCGCGAGCACCCTGCCCGAACGAGGTGTTCCACCGCTTCCGCGAGGTCGAGACCGCCGAGATCCACCTCGCGACGGGCTTCCAGAACGCGCTCTACGACCACCCGGCCTTCCCGGCCGACCTCCGCGCGCGAGATCGACGCCTGGTGCTACGCCAACGCCGCCGACGAGCGCAAGCCGGGTCAGACCGACCAGCAGTTCGTCTACACGTCGCGCAAGAAGACGATCGGGCCGTTCAAGCGCCAGCTGTGGGACCTCGCGGCGAAGGACGAGATCCTCGCATCGCAGGCCGGGGAGATCGGCTTCCTTTTCCGCGAACTGGGTGTCGACGAGACGCGCGACATGGTCGATCGGTACATCGCGCCGGTGCCCGTCCATCGTCCGGCACCGGACGCTCTCACGGCGGCGGTCCGCCGCCTGATCGCGACCGGGCGTCGACGTCGCGTCGCATGCGGCCGGTCGCGTCGGTCCGGGCGAGCGTCGCGAACGTCGCGGCGGCCGCATCCGCCATTGATTCTGCCCCGGCAGGCCCCTATGCTGCCGGGTCAATCGTGGGTCGGAGGAGGGCCCCCGACCGTTCCCGGCGTCCTCGCGTCTCCAGAGGTCGGTCTCGCACGGTCCGTGCGGTGGTGGGAGGAGAGAGATGGCCAATTCGACGCAGCCAGCCGACGTCATCGCCCGAGACGATGCCCACCTGCGCTCGCTTGGCATCAAGCCCGAGTTGCAGCGCTCGCTCGGGTTCCTGTCGAACTTCGCGGTGGCGTTCAGCTACATCAGCGTTTCGACGGGAACGTTCACGAACCAGGCGGTCGCCTTCGGCGTCGGCGGTCCGGCGATCTTCTGGGCGTGGCCCCTCGTGATCATCGGGCAGACGTTCGTCGCCCTCAACTTCGCCGAGCTGGCAAGCCACTTCCCGGTCGCGGGATCTATCTACCAGTGGTCGAAGCGGCTCTCGAACCAGACACTCGGCTGGTTCACCGGCTGGATCTACTTCTGGGCCGGCGTCATCACGGTCAGCGCGGTCGCCGGAACGGTACCGCTCGTCCTCTCGACGATCTGGCCGGACCAGATCAAGCTTGGCGACTCGTCGCCGATCCCGCTCCTCGACATGCAGTCATTCCTGGCTCTTGTGACCCTCATCGTGTCGACGATCATCAACATCGCCGGCGTGCGGATCCTCGCCATCATCAACAACATCGGCGTCGCCGCCGAGATCCTCGGCATGCTCGTGTTCGCGTTGATCCTCCTGATCTTCGCGAATCACCAGTCGCCGGCCGTCCTGTTCGACACGAGCTACACCCAGAGCCTGTCCGACAGCGGCTACCTGCCCCTCTTCATGATCGGCATGTTCATGGCCCTCTTCGTCGTCTACGGCTTCGACACAGCGGGGACCTTCGGCGAGGAGACGGTCGACGCGAGCCGGCAGGCGCCCCGTGGCGTCCTCGCCGCACTCTGGCTGTCGGGCATCGTGGGGGCGATCTTCCTTCTCGCGGTCACCCTGTCGTTCAAGGACATCGCAGCGGCCGTGACGACCGCCCAGGCGTTCGGCTTTCCGATCGCCGACACGATCAAGGACAACCTGACGGCCTCCATCGGCGGGATCACGATGGGCGACATCTACCTCGTCGTCATCCTCATCGCCGTCTCGGTCTGCACCCTCGCCATCCAGGGCGCCACGACTCGGCTGATGTTCTCCATGGGCCGGGACGGGCGCCTGCCGATCGGCGGCGTCTGGGGTACGGTCAACCACAGTCTCAAGACGCCGGCCTACGCGGCGATCGGGGTCGGCGTGCTGGCGGCGATCCCATTCTTCATCACCGGCGCCGGTGCGATGGCGTATATCGCGATCGCGGCGACCGGGATGATCTACATCTCGTACTTCCTCTGCAATCTCGGCGTCTTCGTCGCCCGGACCAAGGGCTGGCCGCATCAGGACGCGATCTTCACCCTCCGTGGCTGGGGCACGGTGATCAACGTCATCGCCCTGCTATGGGGCGGCTTCATGATCGTCAACATCGCCCTATGGACGGACCCGGCCTTCGGTGCCTTCGGGACGGACCTGCGGAACACCTGGTCGAACCCGTTCATCAACACGATCGTCAAGGTCAACGGCAAGATCCAGGACCAGCTGCCACCGTGGCCGATCTTCGAGACGCTCGTGATCATCACCATCGTCGTCGGGGCGGTCTACTACCTCCTGGCCCAGCGTGGCAAGCTCGACAAGACGCAGGTCGCCGCCGACATTGCCACGGGCGAAGCCCTTATCGGCTGACTCCGGCCCGGTCAACGATCCATGACGGCGCGCCGAGCGATCGACGCGCCGTCCTCATCTCGGGAGGGGCGATGAGCGCAGGACCCGAGACCGTCGACCCGCTCCGCGGGGAGCTGTACGACCAGCTGGTCGGCGCCCTCCAGCGCGTGCCGGAGGTCGCCGGTCGACCGCTCACCCTCACCGCCCTCTCGGGCGGGATCACGAACCGGAACTTCCTCATCGAGCTGGACGGCTCGTCCGACCGGTATGTCATCCGGCTGGCCGGCAACGACACCCACCTCCTCGGCATCAGCCGGGAGGTGGAACATGCGGCGACGGTCGCCGCGGCCGGCGTCGGGGTCGGGCCCGAGGTGACGGCGTTCATCCGCCCCGAGGGCTACCTCGTGACCCGCTTCATCGTCGGATCGCCGGTCGACGACGCCGCGGTCCACCGGCCCGAGACGATCCGACGGGTGGCCGACGCGATCCGCCGCGTCCACGACGGGCCGGCGATACCCGGTCTCTTCATCCCGCTCCGCATCGTCGAGGCCTATCGCGCCCTGGCCGACGCCCGGGGCGTCCCTATCCCGCCCGAGTATGGCCTGGCGCTCGCGATCGGCCGCCGCATCGAGCTCGCCCTCCTGTCGTCGCCGCTCGAGCTGCGGCCATGCCACAACGACCTGCTCAATGCCAACTTCATCGACGACGGCCGGCGCATCCGGATCGTCGACTGGGAGTACGCGGGCATGGGGGACCCGTTCTTCGATCTCGGCAACGTCAGCGTCAATCACGGTCTCCGACCGGCCGAGGACACCATCCTCCTCGAGGCCTACGACGGCGGAGCACCCCGGCCGGACCGTTTCGCCCGGCTCCAGCTGATGCGGGTCGTGTCCGACTTCCGGGAGGCGATGTGGGGCGTCCTGCAGCAGGGGATCAGCACCCTCGATGTCGACTTCGTCGCCTACGCCGGCGAGCACTTCGAGCGCCTCATCGCGAACGCATCGACGGCGGACTTCGAGCGCTGGCTCCGCGAGGCGGCGGGGGACTGACCGCCAGGCGCGGGGACCGATAGGCTGTGCCGATGGACCAGGCCCGGATCGTCGTGATCGGCGGCGGGATCACCGGCTGCAGCGTCGCCTACCACCTCGCCCAGGCCGGCGAGCGCGACGTCCTGCTCGTCGAGAAGGCCCAGCTGACAGCCGGCTCGACCTGCCAGGCGATGGGCCTCGTCACCGCCTTCAACCCGTCCTCGACGATGATGGCCTACCGCCGCTACAGCATCGAGCTGTACCGCTCGCTCGGCGCGTTCGACGCGGTCGGCAGCCTCCGTATCGCATCGTCCCGCGACCAGCTCCTCGAGCTGCAGCGGACGCTGAGCAGGACCCGGGCGATCGGGCTCGATGCGGAGCTCGTCTCGGCCGACGAGGCTCGGCGGCTCATGCCGGCCCTCGCCCCGGACGACCTGTACGGTGCCGTATGGCTGCCGGGCGACGGTCATCTCGACCCGCACACGGCCACCCATGCCGTCGCCGCGGCGGCCCGGGCGGCCGGCGTCCGGATCCGGGTCGGGGTGCGGGTGACGGGCATCGAGCTCGGCCCGCGTCGCGAGGTGCGGCGACTCCTGACGACGGACGGCCCGATCGAGGCCGAGATCGTCGTCAACGCGGCCGGTATCTGGGCGCCCCAGGTCAGTGCGATGGTCGGCGGCTGGATCCCGTCCACGCCGGTCGATCACCAGCACGCGGCTCTCCGTGCCGTCGCCGGCTCCGAGCTGCCACGCGACATGCCGACCTTCCGCGACCCGGACCGTCTCGTCTACGGGCGGAGCGAATCCGGCGGGATGCTCGTCGGCGGCTACGAGGCGGAACCCACCGTCCGCTGGATCGACGGCGTCCCCTGGGAGCACGCCGCGACGGGGCTGCCGCCCGATCTCGAGCGGTTCGCGCCGCTCCTCGGCGGCGCGGCGCTTCGCTTCCCGTTCCTCGCCGACGCCGAGATCGGCCGCCTCGTCTGCCACCCCGACGCGATGACCCCGGACGCGAACCCGCTGTTGGGCCCGCTGCCCGGTGTCGAGGGGTTCTGGGTCGCCGCCGGCCTCTCGCTCAACGGCTTCGGCGGCGCCGGGGGGATCGGCCGGACGACGGCCGCCTGGATCACGACGGGCGAGCCCGACATCGACGTCGTCGCCTACCGACCGTGGCGGTTCGCCGCGCCGTACCGCGACCCGGGGTATGCGATGGCGGTCGCCCGCGAGGCCTACTCCTATTACTACCGCCTCCGCTATCCGTTCGACGCGGATGAGGCCGGCCGGCCGCGCCGACTCTCCGCCCTCCACGGGCGGCTCCAGGAGACGGGGGCGGTCTTCGGGGTCAAGGCCAGCTTCGAGCGGGCCGACTACCACGAGCCCGGGCGCGCCTGGCGGCGGGCCGGACCCGACCAGCGCGGGTGGGGCTGGACGAGGCCCCCGTTCCTCGACCGGGTCGTCGCCGAGGGCGAGGCGGTCCGGGAGCGGGTCGGCCTCATCGACCTGTCCTCGTTCGGCAAGATCTCCGTCGAGGGGCGCGGGGCGCTCGATCTCCTGCAGCGGGTCGCGGCGAACGATGTCGATCGGCCGATCGGGGCGGTCGTCTACAGCCAGTTCCTCGGCCCGGGCGGCGGGATGCTGGCCGATGTGACGGTGACCCGCCTGGCCGACGACCGGTTCCGCGTCGTCAGCGGGGCGGGTTCGGTGGCCGGCGACCTCGGCTGGCTCCGACTGAACCGGGCGGACGACGATCCCCCGGTGACGATCCGCGACGTGTCCGACGAGTGGGCGTGCATCGGCCTGTGGGGTCCGCGGGCTCGCGACGTCCTTGCGGCGGCCACCGCCCAGTCGGTGGACGACGCGGCCCTGCCCGTCCGGGTCGCCCGGGAGATCCGGATCGGCGCGGCACCGGTCCTCGCCGCCCGCATCAGTTACGCGGGCGAGCTCGGCTGGGAGCTGTACGCCGAGCGGGAATGGGCGGTCCAGGTCTGGGACGCGCTCATGGCAGCCGGTGCCGGGCACGGGATCGAACCCTTCGGCTATCGCGCGCTCGACGCGCTCCGGCTCGAGAAGGGTTATCGCTACTACGGGACGGACCTGACCGCGCTCGAGACGCCCGACGAGGCCGGCCTCGGTGCATTCGTCCGCCCGGCCACGGGGCCCTTCATCGGCCGCGAGGCGCTCCTCGAACGGCGGGCGGCACCGCCTCGCCATCGGCTGCGGACGGTCGTCATCGGCGGCGCCGAGTACCTGCAGCTCTACGGCGGGGAGGCGGTCCGGCTCGATGGCGAGATCGCCGGCCGGCTCCGCAGCGTCGCCTACGGCCCGACGGTGAGGCGGACGGTCGGCACGGTCTACCTGCCGCCCGACGTCGCCGAAGGAACGGCGATCGAGGTCGACGTCTTCGCCGACCGCGCGTCCGGCACCGTCGCTCCTGACGTCCTGGTCGACCCGACCGGGTCCCGGATGCGCGCCTGAGCGCCCTCAGACCTCGCCTCTGACGTCGGCCAGCCAGGCGTCGAGATCGGGCGAGCTGAGCTTGGCCCGGGCCCGGCCCCACCGCTCGACGGCCCAGCCCCAGAAGTCGTAGTCGATCGAGCTGATCCGGGCCTGGATGGCCGCCCACAGCGTCCAGCCGACGTCGCTCATGATCATGTTGAGCCGCATCCGGGCCAGGAGGGCCGGCCTCGCGGCTCCGAAATACGCCGCGCAGAGTGCCTCGACCCGGGCGTCGTCCCAGCCGAGCTCCTGGCAGGTGTTGCCGAGCTCGAAGGTCGGGTCGTTGTTGCCGCTGTACTCGTAGTCGACGATGTGGAGGTCCGTCCCGTCGTCGAGGTAGTTCTCGGCCAGCAGGTCGTTGTGGCAGGGGACCGTCGGGAGCGGCCGCTCCGCGAAGGCCGCCTCGATGCGGCTCACGGCCGGCACGAGCTCACGGTAGCCGTCCGGGACCGGGAACGAACGCTCGTCGCACACCCGCAGATATCGCTCGGAAAGCCGGAACATGTCGAAGTCGTCGCGGAAGCGGGGGCCGGCGTGGAGGCGGCGCAGTGCGACGGCGATCCGGGCGGGCATGTCCTCGGCGGCGAACGCCTCGTTCGACATCGTCCGGCCGGGCAGCCACTCGAGGACGAGCACGCCGTGCTCCGGCAGGTGATGGAGCACCCGCGGCCCCACGCCCGACTCGGAGGCCGCCATCGTGTTGTGCGCCTCGTTGGCTCGGTCGACGGCCAGCAGGTCCGTCGACGGACCGGGGATGCGGACGAAGACGGGCCTGCCGTCGACGACGACGCGATAGTTCGCGTTCGTCAGGCCGGCTGCGATCGGCTCGACCGTGACGGTCCGGCCGGCCCACTCCGGGATCGCGGCGATGACTTCGTCGATGGTGGCGATGGCTCCGTTACCTCCGGTCGGCGACTGTACAGGAGCGCCCACCGGGCGCGGGGATGGCGGGCCGCCGCGCGGTCCCGCGCCGCCAGGTGTGGGCTCGCCCCGGTACCCTGTCGCTATCGGCCAGACGATCCCCGACGAGCGACGGCCAGTGGGACGAAGGAGGGCGGGACCGGGTGGAGCACGCGCGGGCGATCGTCATCGGCGGAGGCGTCGGCGGGACGAGCATCGCCTACCACCTGGCCGAGCGCGGCTGGAGCGACATCGTCCTCCTCGAGCGGGCCGACCTGACCTCGGGCAGCACCTTCCACTCCGCAGGCCTCGTCGGGCAGCTGCGTTCGAGCGTCACCCTGACCAGGATGATGATGTACGGCGTCGAGCTATACCGCCGGCTGCGGGACGAGACCGGCACCGATCCGTCGTGGCACGAGGTCGGCTCGCTCCGCCTCGCCTCGAGCCGGGAGCGCTTCGAGGAGCTGGAGCGCCAGGCCGGCTGGGCGAAGACGTTCGGGCTGCCGCTCGAGCTGATCTCGGCGGCCGAGGCACAGGCGCACTTCCCATTGATGTCGACCGACGGCGTGCTCGGCGCCGTCTTCCTGCCGACCGACGGCTGGCTCGACCCGTCGGGCCTCGCCTTCGCCCTCGCTGCCGGCGCCCGCAGTCGGGGCGCCTCCATCCGGACGGGCACGCGGGTCGTGGCGATCGGCACGGAACGGGGACGGGTGACGGGCGTCGAGATCGAGCATGGTGGTGAGCGATCGAACTATCCGGGCCGACATCGTCGTCGATGCCGGGGGCATGTACGCCGCCCAGATCGCCGCCCTCGCCGGCGTGTCCGTCCCCATCATCCCGATGGCCCACGAGTACGTCTTCACCGAGTCCCTCGCCGGTGTCGAGCCGACCCTGCCGACGATGCGCGACCCCGACAACCTGTGCTACTTCCGCGAGGAGGTCGGCGGGCTGTGCATGGGCGGCTACGAGCGGCACCCGGCTCCCTGGTCGATCGACGGCCCGCCGGCCGACTTCAACGGCCGGCTCCTCGCCCCGGACTGGCCCCGCTTCGGCGAGATCATGGACGGTGCCATCCGCCGCGTGCCGGCCATCGCCGACGTCGGGATCAGCCGGATGATCAACGGCCCCGAGGCATTCACCCCGGACAACGAGTTCATCCTCGGCGAGAGCGAGGTCCGGGGCTTCTTCGTCGCGGCCGGCTTCTGCGCCCACGGCATCGCCGGGGCCGGCGGCATCGGCCGCCAGGTCGCGAGCTGGATCGTCGACGGCGAACCGGAGCTCGACCTGTGGAAGATGGACATCCGTCGGTTCGGAGCCCATTACCGCTCCCGCGAGTTCACCCTCGCCCGGACGGTCGAGGTCTACCAGACCTACTACGACATCCACTACCCGAACGAGGAGCGCCACGCCGGCCGACCGCTGCGCACGTCACCGACCTACGAGCAGCTGGCGGCCCTCGGCGCCGCGTTCGGCGAGAAGTCCGGCTGGGAGCGCCCCAACTGGTTCGAGTCCAACGCTTCGGCCGGCGACGAGGGGCTCCGCCCGCGGGGCTGGGCGGGACAGCACTGGAGCCCGGCGATCGGGGCCGAGGCGATGGCCACGCGGAGCGCCGCCGGGCTGTTCGACGAGACGAGCTTCGCCAAGATCGAGGTCGTCGGTCCCGGCGCCGTCGCCTTCCTCCAGCGGGTCTGCGCGAACGACGTCGACGTCCCGGTCGGTACGATCGTCTACACCGCGCTCCTCGACAGCCGCGGTGGGATCGAATGCGACCTCACCGCCACCCGGGTCACGGCCGATCGGTATCTGCTCATCACCGGCACCGCGGTCGGCAACCACGATCTCGGCTGGCTGCGCCGGCATCTGCCCGACGATGGCAGCGTCCTCATCGACGACCTGACGCCCGGCCGGGTGTGCTTCGCCCTGTGGGGCCCCCGCGCTCGCGACATCCTCGCTCCGCTCACGACCGACGACGTGTCGGACGCGGGCTTCCCGTACCTGACGGCCCGAACCATCACGGTCGGCTCGGTGCCCGTCTATGCGCTCCGGGTGACCTATGTCGGCGAGCTCGGCTGGGAGCTCTACGCCCACACGGAATTCGGCCGCCGATTGTGGGACGACCTGTGGGAGGCCGGCCGTCCGCACGGGCTGGTCGCCGGCGGCTACCGGGCGATCGACGCCCTCCGCCTCGAGAAGGGCTACCGGGTCTGGTCGAGCGACATCACGCCCGACGAGACGCCGTACGAGGCCGGTCTCGGCTTCGCCGTCCGCCTCGACAAGGGCGTCGACTTCATCGGCCGCGAGGCGTTGGTCGCGGCCCGCGCGGCGGGACCCCGGAAGCGGCTGCGCTGCCTCGTCCTCGACGATCCACGCTCGATCGCCCTCGGCAACGAGCCGGTCCGCGTCGACGGCGAGATCGTCGGCCGGGTCACCTCCGGCGGCTACGGCTTCGTCGTCGAGCGGAGCATCGCCTACGCCTATCTGCCCCCGGACCTGGCCGCCGTCGGGACGCGCGGCGAGGTGGAGGTATTCGGCGAGTGGGTCGGCTTCGAGGTGGCCCGCGAACCGCTCTACGACCCCTCCGGCGAGCGGATCCGGTCGTGACCGACGACGCCGTCCGGTCCGACTCCGCCGGCGTGTCGGCCGCCGGCTTCGGGCCGCGTCTTCTCGGCGTCCTGTGCCCGGGCGACGGCCGACGAGCTCGAGGAGTGGCAGGGGTTCGCCCTGAAGCTCTGCGACGAGGCCGATGCCATCGCGCTGCGGCATTTCCGACGCGACCTCGATATCTCGACCAAGCCCGATCGGTCGTACGTGACCCAGGCCGACACGGCCATCGAGCGGCATCTGCGCGAGCGGATCCGGGCTCGCTTTCCCGACCACGGCTTCGTCGGCGAGGAGTACGGCGAGGAGGCCGGCCGATCGTCGTCACGCTGGTACATCGATCCGATCGACGGGACTCACAACTACATCCGCGGCATCCCCCTGTTCGGCACGCTGCTCGCCCTCGAGGTCGACGGC
The DNA here is from genome assembly GCA_963745405.1 of uncultured Chloroflexia bacterium. Classification (GTDB taxonomy): domain Bacteria; phylum Chloroflexota; class Limnocylindria; order Limnocylindrales; family CSP1-4; genus C-114. The sequence continues at coordinate 2,560,582 of CAVUWY010000002.1, forward strand.
GAGCTCCAGCTCGGCGTGCTCTCGGCGGCGGCCCTCCGGGAGCGCTGGTACGCGGCCCGCGGTCTGGGCGCCTGGGCGGTCGGGGCAGCCGGCATGGAGGGTCCGCGGCGGATCGCCGTCTCGCGGGTCGACGACCTGGCCAATTCCCAGATCGTCTATGGCTCGAGCGCGGAGATCGAGGCTCACGGTCGCGCGCCCGGCTTTCGGGGCCTGCTGGGCGAGGTCTGGCGAGAGCGCGGGTTCGGCGACTTCTGGGGCTACGCCCTCGTCGCCGAGGGAGCCGCCGAGGCGATGGTCGAGGTCGACGCCAAGACGTGGGATCTCGCCGCCCCGCTCGTCATCATCGAGGAGGCCGGCGGCCGCCTGACCGACTTCGCCGGCCGGCGCCGCATCGATGGCCTCGAGACGGTCGCCTCGAACGGGCTTCTCCACGATCGCGTCCTCGAGCGGCTGGCCAGGTCCGAGTAGCGTCTTCTGCAGGACTGCCAGGGCGGTCCGCGGCGATCCGCCGGCAGGGTACCGGGACCATCGAGCCGGTCGCCGGATCGGGCCACCGGGCGGTAGCCTCGCGAGGTGAACGGCTGGCGCCTCCCGGGCTCGCGGAACGGCCGGACGCGATCGGCGCTGCTGGCGCTCCTCGCGATCTTCGCCGTCGGCGGCGTCGCCCTCGTCGGCTCGGGCGACGCCGGGAGCGGAGCCGGTGCGATCGCAGGTCGCCGGGGATGGCCCAGCGTGGGCGACGTCGGGGATCGCCGCGGCCGGGACCGGCACGTCGTCCGATGGGCCCGGGTCGCCATCGGCCCTCGCCCCGGGGGCCGCCTCCTCGAGCGCGCCCGGTGGGCCGGCCACCGCCGGCAAGCCGACAGCGAAGCCGACCCCGCACCCGGCGGCTCACCCGGCGGCCACGCCCAAGCCGACTCCGAAGCCCACCCCGAAACCGGTGGCCACCAGGCCCCTCTCGGCCTGCCCGATGTTCCCCTCCTCGAACGTCTGGAACCGCCGCGTCGACAGCCTCCCGGTCGCCGGCGACTCGGCGGCCATGATCTCCGCCATCGGCCTCGGCGCCCATCTCCATCCCGACTTCGGCTCGTACAGCGGCTACGGCATCCCGTACAACATCGTCGGCACGTCCACCCCCCGCAGCACCGTCAAGTTCCAGTACGCGAGCGAGTCCGACAAGGTCGGCTATCCGATCCCGGCCCACCCGAAGATCGAAGGCGGATCCGACCGCCACCTCCTTATGGTCGACACGAACGCCTGCAAGCTGTACGAGCTGTACGCGGCGGTCAAGACGGCGTCGGGCTGGAAGGCCGGCTCCGGCGCCGTCTGGAATCTCCGCTCGAACGCGCTCCGACCGAACGGCTGGACGAGCGCCGACGCGGCGGGCCTGCCGATCCTGCCTGGGCTCGTCCGCTACGACGAGGTGGCCCGCGGCGCCATCCTCCACGCCCTCCGCTTCACGGCCCCGTCGACCTGCGCCGGTCATATCTACCCGGCCCGTCACGACGCCGGCAGCGGCTCGTGCTCGGCCGAGCCGCCGATGGGCCTGCGGGTCCGCCTGAAGGCGTCGGTGTCATTGTCCGGCTACGGGACCCAGGCGCGGATCCTCCTCACCGCCCTCAAGCGCTACGGGATGATCCTGGCCGACAACGGTTCGCCGTGGTACGTCACGGGAGCGCCGGATCCGCACTGGAATGACGACGTGCTGCACGCCATCGGCGGGCTCGACGGATCCGACTTCGAGGTCGTCGACACGAGCGGCTTCGTCAACGGCGGCTAGCTGCGATGACCGAGCCTGAGCGCGGCAGCCTCCGCCCGACGGCCCCTCATCGTCGACCCTGATCGCCGAGCGATCACTGCGTCGCTCCTGAGCCAGTCGACAGCCGGGCCGGCCGCCGAACTGAACGCGAGGCGGTCGAGCGGGCGGTTCCGCCGTCCGATGGAGCGCTAACCGGTCATCCTGTCGGATGACCGACCCGGAACCGCCGCAGTGAAACCCTGGGCGGACAGCCGAGCGCGGGAGTGGGCTAGCGAGCCGCTCGCAGCGGCGGTACGTCGAGCGCCGAGGGGCCGACATCGCACCGGAATGCAGAACGGCCGGGCGAAGCCCGGCCGTTCCGATGTCAGTCTGAACTGTCAGTCGTACCGGTTCAGTGGCCCCCGAAGAGGGCCAGCGCTGGGACGAGGCGGTCGGCCCTCGGTGAGCCGAGGCCGGTCGTGGCGTCCCAACCACCGTTCGCGTGGAACCCGGAGATGTGGACCGGGTTGCCCGACGTGTCGTATTCGAGCACGCCGTTCTTGCCCTTGGTGACGTCGTGGAACGGGCTGAAGAAGCCGTTGCCCCCGGGGCCGGCCAACGCGTACAGCGTCGGGTTGATCGTGCCGAGTCGACGGTGGGCCGCCTGGTCGGCGATGGCCGTCAGGGCCGCCCACTGCGGCGAGCCGGCGCTCGTCCCGCCGACGAGATAGAAGCCACCCACGAGGCCGGTCGGATCCTCGAGCAGCGCCACGACGATCACGCCGTGGTTGATCGAGCCCGAGTAGGCGACATCGGGAAGGCCGCGAGTCCCGCGGGGGATCTCACGGACGCTGCTCTGGAAGGCCGGTCGTCGGAATTCCTGGCTGAACCCGCCGCCGGTCGCGGCGTCGCCTGTCTTGGGCATCCCGAAGATGGGATCTCCGTCGAGCTCGTCCCAGGCGACCTCGTGCCCGTACGTGCCGGGCGTCGGCAGCGGCGGATCGCAGGTGATGATGTTGCCGGCGCCGTCTTCACAACCATCCGGCGAGGCGAACAACTCGGTGCCGCCGACGGCGGTGACGAGCGGGTCGTTGGCCGGGGAGCTGGCGGCCTTGATCCAGCTCGAGCCGTCGCAGCTCGGCTGGGCGGATCCCTCATCGCCCGACGAGGCGAACAGGGTGATCCCCTTCTTCTGCGCCTTCACGAACGCCTCGTGCGTCTTGGCGGCGATCTGCGGGTCGACGCACTGCTCGGCCTCGCCGAAGCTCTGTGAGATGACGTCGCCCACGTTGTGGCCGATCGCGTACTGCGTCGCGGCCAGGATGTCCTCGTCGGAGTCGGACTTGGCGGCGATGAGGACGATGTTGGCGCCCGGGGCGATCGAGTGCGCCCACTCGACGTCGAGATCGATCTCGATCCCCCAACCCGTCATGTTCGAGTTCGTGTAGTCGAATGCCGGTGTACCCGGCATGGTGTGGACGCTGAACGACGGCGGATCGGGCAGGCCCCAGATCTCGTCGAACACGGCGAGATCGGTCTGGACGCTGGGGTTGCCGAAAGCGTCGATGATCGCGATCGTCCGGCCGCTGCCGTCCCAGCCCTTGGCGTAGAGCTTGTCGACGCCATAGGCGTGCTGGATCTGCTGCGGGCCATAGCACACCGCGCCGACCACGTTGGGGTCGGGCTGGCAGGTGAACGTCGCGTCCTTGGGCTTGGCCAGCCTGGTGAACACCGAGTCGTAGCGCACCGTGTGGGCCGACGTGGACGCGGCGCGGTGGACGGTCGGCCGGGATCCGGCTGATGCGCCGCCGGCCAGTGCGCCCGCCACGATCAGCGCCACACCGAGGACGCTGAGGTGGCGGAGGAAATGGACCCTTCTCACGCGCTCCCACTCCTCTCAGTCGGGCACCGACCATGTCAGAACGCCATCGATGCGGGCCCGGTCATCGCTGGCGGAGCGCTCCCCCCGTGTTCACCGGGCGCGACCACCTACGGAGGGGTCCAGCCCGGCAGGTACGGTGCACGGATGGTGCACCATCGACGAGCGGGAATCCAGTGGTGAGGGCGTTCCGCGGTGCATCCTCGGCGTCATTTCGGCGGCCCGTCGCGAGAAAGGTGGCGCGCTCACGCACCGGTCGCGGCGCGGCAGTGCACCGTAGCGCCGACGCACCCTCACGGCCGCCCGGCGGGCCCCTCGTCGAGGTCGAGCCGCATGAGCCAGCGGGGCCGGCCGGCGCTCCGCCCGGCCGTCTCGACGACCCGTCGGAACCCGGCCCGCTCGAACGTCGAGGTGAAGCCGACATACGAGAGCGTCGGGTCGAGGCGCTGGCCGGCCGCGTCGATCGGATAGGCCTCGACCGCGGGCACGCCGGCCGCCCGCGCCGTGGCGACGACTCCGCGGATCAGGGCCTGCGTCACGCCGCGCCGCCGGAAGCCCGGCCGGACGAGGAAGCACAGGACCGACCAGACCGGGAGGTCGTCGAGGCGGGGGATCGTCCGGGAGCGGACGAGACGGCCCATCTCCGATCGGACGCCGATGCCGACCCAGCCGACCGGGACACCGTCGAGGTAGGCGAGGAGACCGGGCGGCGGGCTCTCACCGACCTGCCGCTCGAGGGCGGCCCGGCCGCCGCCGGCGCCGAGCTTGGCGAACTCGCTCGACGACCAGCGGTAGTACTGACACCAGCAGCCCCGATCGCCGCCGCTGCCGCCCATCACGGCGACGACATCGGGCCAGCGCTCGGAGGTCGCCGGGTGAACCTCGACAGGGGCCGCTGCCGGCTCGCTCACGCCCCGGCGGCGGCGAGGCTCTCGTCGAGGATGCGCAGGGCGAGGTCGACCTCGTCGGCCGTCGTGACGAGGGGCGGGATGATGCGGGCCACGTTGGCGTAGGTCCCGGCCGACAGGACGATGAGGCGTCGCGAGAGGGCTTCGGCGAGGACCCGCTTGGCGAGGTCCGGATCGGGGACGCGGCCATCGCCGGCATCGGGCTTCACGAACTCGAGGGCCAGCATGAGGCCGAGCCCGCGCACGTCGCCGATCGCCCGGTAGCGAGCGCCGAGCGCCCGCAGCCCGGCGAGGAACTGCGCTCCCCGGGCGGCTGCGTTCTCGACCAGGCCCTCGTCGCGGATCACGTCGAGTGTGGCGTTGGCGGCCGCGCAGGAGACGACGTTGCCACCGTACGTGCCGCCGTGGGTGCCGGGTGGCCACTTCTCGAGGAGCGACCGCTTGGCGAGGATCCCCGACAGCGGCAGCCCCGAGGCGATCCCCTTGGCCATCGTCACGATGTCCGGCTCGACGTTCCAGTGCTCGACGGCGAACATCCGGCCCGTCCGCCCGAACCCGGTCTGGACCTCGTCGGCGATCAGGAGGATGCCGTGCTGCCGGGTGATCTCCCGGAGGCGGGGCAGGAAGCCCGGCGGCGGGACGATGTAGCCGCCCTCCCCGAGGACCGGCTCGACGATGACCGCCGCCACGTGCTCCGGATAGATGAGCTGGTGGAAGGTCAGATCGAGCTGCTCCTCCCAATCGCACGTGCAGGCGTCGATCGGATGGGCGCCGCCGGCGGCCCGATAGCAGTACGGATAGGCGGTGTGGTAGACGGACCCGGGGAGCGGCTCGAAGTGACCGCGGTAGACGTCCTTTGCCGTCGTGAGGGCCATCGTCTGGGCCGTCCGCCCGTGGTAGCCGCCGCGGAAGCCAAGGATCACCGGCCGGCCGGTCGCGATGCGGGCGAGCTTGACCGACGCCTCGACGGCCTCCGCGCCGCTGTTCGAGAGGAACGCACCCCAGCCCTCGCCGGGCAGGACGTGCTGGAGCCGCTCGTACAGGCGCAGGCCGGCCTCGTGGTAGACGATGTTCTGCTGGCCGTGCAGGAGCTTCTGGGCCTGGGCGGCCACGGCTGCCGCGACCCGTGGATGTGCGTGGCCCGTGTTGGTGACGCCGATCCCCGAGCTGTAGTCGAGGTAGCGATCGCCATCGGTCGTGACGAGCCAGGAACCCTCGCCGCGCTCGACGGTGATGTTCGCGATCCGGCTCCAGACCGACGGCACCACGCTCCGGTCGGGGAGGGGAGGCGAGGTCGCCTCGATCGACTCGGCCGGCGCCTCCGACGGCGGGCTCGACGTGGGTTCGGCGGATCCGATCACGATGCCTCCCTCGCTGAGTGGCGGCCTCCCGTTCGGGCGGGCGGCTCGCGATCAGCGGCTGCGGCGGGCCGAGACGATGGTGGAGATGGCCACGAACCCGACCGCGGTGAGGAACACGATCGAGCCGATCACGTTGATCTGGACGGGCAGGGCGTTGCGCTGGATCGAGTAGACCCAGATCGGGAACGTGTTGACGGTCGGGCCGGACACGAGATTGGTGATGATGAAGTCGTCGATCGACAGGCTGAAGGCGAGCAGGCCGGCCGCGACGACGCCGGGCAGGATGAGCGGGAAGGTGACCCGCCAGAACGTCACCCACTCGTTCGCCCCGAGGTCCATCGCCGCCTCCTCAAGGCGGCGGTCGAAGCCGATGAGGCGGGCCTTCACGGTCACGACGACGAAGCTGATGTTGAACATGATGTGGGCGATGAGGATCGTCTGCATCCCGAGCGGGAAGAGCGTCCCGCGCGGGATGACGTCCTTCATCGGCGACTGGCTGGCCGAGGCGACGAACAGGGTCAGCAGACTCGCACCAAGGACGATCTCGGGGGTCGCCATCGGCAGGAAGATGAGCCCGTTGATGGCGCCCCGGCCGCGGAACTGGTAGCGCACGAGGGCGAGGCCGATGAGCGTGCCGAGGGCGGTCGCGAACAGCGTCGAGACGAAGGCGATGAAGAGGCTCGTCCGGATGGCGTCGGAGAGGCCCGGCCAGTCGAGCGGGTGGAGCCAGCCGTTGATCGTGAAGCCGTTCCAGATGTAGTTGAACTTGCCCTGGTAGTCGTTGAAGCTGAAGATGATCATGACGATGATCGGGACCATCAGGTAGAGCACGACGAGGGCCGTGAAGGCCGGCAGGGCCCAGTTGCCGATGGTCCGCCAGATCCGCCGCGGGGCCTTGGTGCGGACCGCCGGCTGTTCGATCGCGACGCTGGTCATGCCCTACCCCGTCAGCTGCTCGGTGCCGAGGAACTTGGCGTAGACCGCCACTGAGACGAGGATCCCGGCCATGAGGATGAACGACAGTGCCGCCGCGGTCGGGTAGTCGCCCTGGTTGACGAAGCGGTCCTGGATCACATTCCCGATCATCTTGGTCTGGGTGTTGCCGAGCAGCTCGGCGTTGACCCAGTCGCCGATCGCCGGGATGAACGTCAGGATCGTCCCGGCGAAGACGCCCGGCAGTGCCAGCGGGAAGGTCACCCTCCGGAAGGCCTGCCAGTTGGTGGCGAACAGGTCCTTCGACGCCTCGATGAGCCGTGGGTCGATCTTCTCGAGGGCGACGTAGAGCGGCAGGACCATGAACGGCAGGAAGTTATAGGTGATGCCCGCCACGACGGCCAGCGGTGTGTACAGGAGGGTCAGGCTCTCGGGGACGATCCCGAAGTCCTTGAGCGGCCCGAGGACCGGGCCCTGGTCGCCGAGGATGATCTTCCAGCTGATCGTCCGGATGAGGAAGCTCGTAAAGAACGGGGCGATGACCAGGAACAGGAGGAGGTTCTTGTAGCGCCCGCCCCGGAACGCGATCGTGTAGGCGAGGGGGAAGCCGACGAGGAAGGTCAGGAGCGTCGCCAGCCCGCCGAAGATGAGCGAATTGATGAACTGCTTGCTGAACTTCGTCAGGGCCGTCTGGTACGCGTCCGCCGAGAAGGTCAGCTTGAACCCGTCAGTGATGCTCCCGGTCGAGATCGACGTGAGGAACATCTGGAACGACGGGATGATGAAGAAGAAGACGAGCCAAAGGATCCCGGGTGCGAGGAGCAGCCACGGCGTCGCCCGGCCGAGGCGCTGACGCAGCCCCGGTCCCGGTGCCTTGCGGATCTCCGACTGGGTGGCCACCCTCGGCGCTCCTCCGCCGCTCCCGCTACGTCCCGGCGAGGTCGGAGTAGAGCTCGTTCATCTTTGCTTCCAGCTCGTCGCTGAGGAACTGGAAGTTGTGCTGCCCGGCCACCACCGCGGGCGGCGGGAAGAGGAGGTCGAACAAGGCAGGGTCAAGGGGAGCGGCCTTGTTCAGTTCCTTGACGACCACGTCGGCGCCCTTCACCGGCGACACGTAGTAGACGTAGTTGGCGATGTTCCCGGCGATCTGTGGGTCGTACACGAAGTTCATCATCAGCTCGGCCGTGTAGATATTGGTCGCCCCCTTCGGGATGACCATGTTGTCGGACCAGACCATCGAGCCTTCGGTCGGTGCGACCCAGACATCGTCCGCGCTGCCCGATGAGGCGAGGTCGCCGCTCCACGTCATCGCCGCCCATGTCGCCTTCGAAGCGAAGTCGGTCAGGTACTCGTTGCCGACGAAGCGGAGCTTGCCGCCCGAGAAGCTCTGGATGTCGTCGTGGACCGCCTGCAGATCGGCGTCCGTGGTGGTCGCCGGGTCGGCGCTCTTGCCGAGCTTGAGGAGGCCGAGGCCGAAGGTATCGCGCTTCTCGTTGAGGAATGTCACCTTGTCGGGCGGCAGGGCCCACAGGTCCGCCAGCGACTTCGGCAGTGCCTTGCCGTTCTTGGTCAGGGTCGTCTTGTCGTAGCCGATCCCGGTCATCCCCGACTGCCACGTGTAGTGGTAGTCCATGTTCGGATCCCAGGTGTAGCCCTTCAACGCGTCGCGGAGGTTGGCCACGCAGTTCGGCACGTTGGTCTGGTCGATCTTCTCGGCCCAGCCCTTGGAGATGATCTTGGCCGCCAGCCAGTCCGTGATCGTGATCATGTCCCAGCCGGTCGGCAGGCCGGATACGAGTTGCTGCTGGATCGTGGCGTAGAAGTCCTCGTTGGCCTCGATCTTCTCCTCGTAGTTCACGTCGACCGAGTACTTCTTCTTGAACGCCTCGAGGGTCGGCGACGAGCCCGGGGCGTACTTGCCCTCGGTCCCCGCCTTGCCGACGAGGTCGATGTAGGCGGGCCACTGGGCCCAGTGGAGCGGGCCGGTGACGGTCTTCGGCGTCGGCGCAACGGTCGGGCCCGCGGTCGCCGGTGGGGGTGTCGGGATCGGGACGGAGACGGGCGCCTGCGTCGCGCCCGGCTCGGTGGTCGCCCCCCCGCCGCCGGTGCAGGCGGCGACGAACGCCCCGAAGCCGGCCAGGGCCGACCCCTGGAGGAAGCGCCGTCGAGAGATGGGATGTGGGGCGGCGCCGGTCTCGTCGTTCACGTGCTCCTCCTGGCCGGGACTCTGGACCCGGCAGCTCGCTTCAGCCTTCGCCTTCGACCTTGGGGGACGAGTCGTGGACGACGAACGAATGGTCTGGCGACCAGGCCAGACGGACGTCGTCGCCCATGCGATGGAGCGAGCTGTGACTCGTCCGCTCCACGTTCTGCTCGTAGACCGAGACCCGCTTGCCGGAGCGCGTCTCGACGATGTACTGGGTGCTCACGCCGACATACGACGCGTCCTTGATCACACCGGCAAGGAGGTTCGTCGCGCCGCTGGGCGCAGCGGCCCCTTCGGCGAGGAGGCGGATCTTCTCGGGCCGGACGCCGACGTCGACCGTTTCCGCGCCGTTCGTCATCGCCTTCGGGACGCGAACGCTCGTGTCGTCCTCGAGGCGGACGACCGCATACGAGTCGGCACTGCCGGTGATCGTGCCGGGCAGCAGGTTGCTGACCCCGAGGAAGCCGGCGACGAATCGCGTCGTCGGTCGTTCGTAGAGGCTCTCCGGATCGCCCAGCTGTTCATAGCGGCCGCGGTTCATGACGGCGATGCGGTCGGACATCGTCATCGCCTCCTCCTGGTCGTGGGTCACGTAGATGAACGTGATCCCGACCTCCTGCTGGATCCGCTTGAGCTCGACCTGCATCTGCTTGCGGAGCTTGAGGTCGAGTGCGCCCAGCGGCTCATCGAGGAGGAGCACCGCCGGTCGGTTGATGAGGGCCCGGGCGAGGGCGACCCGCTGGGCCTGGCCGCCGGAGATCTGGTTCGGCTTGCGATGCTCGAAGCCGGGCAGCTCGACGAGCTTGAGCATCTCGGTGACCCGGCCCTTGATGTCGGAGCCCTTGGCGCCCTTGCGACGCAGACCGAAGGCGACGTTCTCGAAGATCGTCAGGTGCGGGAAGAGGGCGTAGTTCTGAAACACCGTATTGACGTTGCGCTTGTACGGCGGCAGCCACGTCACGTCCTGACCCTGGAGCTCGATGAGGCCCGACGTCGGCTCCTCGAAGCCGCCGATCATCCGCAGCGTCGTCGTCTTGCCGCAGCCGGACGGGCCGAGGAGGGAGAAGAACTCGCCGTCCTGGACCTCGAGGCTGATGTGGTCCACGGCGGGCACGTCGCCGAACATCTTGACGACCTCGACGAGCCGAACGTCGATGGTTGACACGAGCCGGTCGTACTCCTGGGACTACGGGGCCGTGGACCCGATCGCGAGGGGTCGGGCCGGGGGGCGAGCGCTGGGGGAAACGTCACCAGCCTGCGGCGGGACGCCGGTCGCAGGTGGCCGGAGGATATGACCTCGCGGAGTCCGATGTCAAGGCGCCCGATTCGGTGCGAGCTTCGCGTCGAAATGGTCCATTCCGTGCGAATCGCGTGGGGCGATGCAGGGTCTCGGTGGCCCGCGGCGGCTGGCTCCGGCGAGCCGCGCGCGGTCGGGCCGTCCCCTCGGCGGGCGGCCGGCCGCGGTCTCCGGGAGGCGGCGGTACGATAACGATCGCCCACCCGACGAAAAACCAGCCCAGCCGAGGTCCCCGGCCGATGATCGAACTGACCGAAGGCGCCATCCGCGAGGTGCTTCGCACCGTCCAGGAGCCCGAGCTCGGCCGCGACATCATCACCCTCGACATGGTCAAGGATGTCGTCATCGACGGCGGCAAGGTCGCCTTCACCATCCAGCTGACGACGCCGGCCTGTCCCCTCAAGGACGAGATCGAGGCGAACGCCCAGTCGGCCGTCCGCTCGATCGGCGCCGACTCGGTCGACATCACCTGGTCGTCGATGGTCCGCCGCTCGGCGCCGGCCCGTCCGGAGCAGCTCGTCCCCGGGGTCAAGAACGTCATCGCCGTGGCATCGGGCAAGGGCGGCGTCGGCAAGAGCACGATCGCGGTGAACCTCGCCGTCGCGCTCGCCCGCGCCGGGGCGACGGTCGGCCTCCTCGACGCCGACATCACCGGTCCCAACGTCCCGCTCATGCTCGGCATCGACGGGCGTCCCACGGCGACCCCGGACGGCAAGATCGCCCCGCTCGAGCGGCACGGGGTCAAGGTCATCTCGATCCAGTTCTTCGTGCCCGAGGGCCAGCCGATCGTGTGGCGCGGGCCGCTCGTCGGCGGGGCGATCCAGCAGTTCCTCCGCGACGTCGACTGGGGCGAGCTCGACTACCTCGTGATCGACCAGCCGCCCGGCACCTCCGACGCTCAGCTGACCCTGGCCCAGGCGATCCCGATAAGCGGCACCCTCCTCGTGACGACGCCCCAGGACGTGGCGCTCCTCGACGTCGAGAAGGCCCTGGCGATGCTGCAGCGGATGAGCGTTCCGGTCATCGGCATCGTCGAGAACATGAGCGCCTTCGTCTGCCCCCACTGCGGCGAGGCGACGGAGATCTTCGGTCGCGGTGGCGGCGAGCGGTTCGCCCAGCGGCACGACATCGAGTTCCTCGGCGGGATCCCGCTCGACATCACCGTCCGCCAGGGCGGGGACGCGGGCATCCCCGCCGTCGCCCAGCGTGAACCCGGTCCGGCCGCGCTCGCCCTCGAAGCACTCGCCCGGACCGTGGCCGCCCGGATGAGCGTCCGGGCCGCGGCCGCCCAGCAGCCGGTCCTCACGATCTCCTGAGGGCCGTCGGGTGCGCTGTCCCGACTGCGGCGCGCCGAACCGCCGGACGGCTCGCTTCTGCGACCAGTGCGGGGCGATGCTCCCCGCCCGCCAGTCGGACACCGCCCCGTCGAGGTCGGGCGATCGACGGATCGTGACCGCCGTCTTCGCCGACATCGTCGACTATTCGCGCCTCGTGAGCGAGCTCGACGCCGAGGATGTGGTCGTCCGCGTGGACGAGGCGTTCGCGAGCATGGCCGCCGCAGTGGAACGCTACGGCGGGGTGGTCGAGAAGTTCATCGGCGATGCGGTCTTCGCGGTCTTCGGGGTCCATCGGGCCCACGACGACGACCCGCTCCGGGCTGGCCTCTGTTCACTGGCCATGGTCGCCGCCTTCGAGGCGGCCGCCCGCGAGCGCGGCGAGGCGCCCCTCCGCCTGCGGGTCGGGATCGCCACCGGCGAGGTCGTGACGACCCGCCGCTCACTGGCCGGGATAAGCGACGTCTCCGTGACGGGCGAGACGGTGGTGACCGCGATCCGCCTCCAGGAGCTGGCCGAGCCCGGCGAGATCCTCGTCGACGAGGCGACCCAGCGAGCATCGCGGAACCGCTTCGAGACGGACGTCGTCGGCGAGCGGCCGATCCGCGGCCGGGCCGCTCCGGTCCGCGTCCACCGGCTCCGGGGCGAGCGCCTCCACCGGCTGGTCGGGTCGACCGCGACCGGCCTGCTCGTCGGGCGGTCTGCCGATCGGGCCCATCTCCAGGAGCTCCTCGTCGACGCCCGGCGGACCCGCCGCGGCCGGGTCGTCCTCATCGTCGGCGATGCGGGCATCGGCAAGTCGCGCCTCGCCGCCGACCTCGAGGAGGAGGCCCGCGACCTCGGCTTCCGCTGGACGTGGACGGAGTGCCTGTCGTACACGACCGGCGAGTATTACGGCTTCGCCCGGATGTTCGCCCAGCACATCGCCGACGAGGAGTCGACCGATTCGGGCTCGCTCGCCCGTCGGCTCCTCTTCACCGCGGACATCGACGAGGCGACGGTCCACCGCCTCACCGGCGCCATCGCCGCCCTGGCCCGGGACGCCCGCTTTTCGGGCTGGGAGGCCGACGTCGCCCGGGTGCCGGCGGACCCGGCCCAGGTCAGGGCCGACCTGGGCGACGTGACCGAGCGCTATCTGCGGCGGCTCGTCGAGGCGCTCGGCCCGCGGGCGATCGTGGTCGACGACATCCACTGGATGGATGAGTCGTCCGGACCGCTCCTCGACCGCCTCGTCCGGACCGTGGCCGAGCTGCCGGTCGTCGTGTTCGTGACGTCGCGACCGGCGCCCCGGCCCGCCTGGGCCGGCCTCGATCATGTCGAGGTGCTCGAGCTCGGCGGCCTCGACAGCCAGAGCACCGAACGGCTGGCCGCCGCGGTCGCCGGTGCCGACCTCGCCGACGCGACGACCGCGACCGTCTACGGCCGGACGTCGGGCAATCCGCTCTTCGTCGGCGAGACCGTCCGTGCGCTGATGGAGGACGAGGCGTTCATCGTCCGCGGAGGGCGCCTCCACCTGCGCGACCCGGACCACGTGGAGACGGTGCCGGTCAGCCTCCGGGCCCTCCTCGGTGCCCGGATCGACGCGCTGCCGGACGATGCCCGGACGGTGCTCCAGGTCGCCTCCGTCGTCGGGATGACCTTCGATGCCGCCCTGGTGGCCCGACTCGGCGGACGCGAAGGGATAGAGGGCGACCTGGCAGTCCTCGACGCCGCGGCCGTCGTGGGATCGATCGACGGGTCCGACGGGACGTGGCGCTTCAGTCACCCCCTGATCCACGACGTGGCCTATTCCGGCATCCTCGCGGCGCGGCGGCGGGAGCTGCATTCGAAGCTCGCCGATGAGCTGGAGACGATGGAGCCGCCAGTGCCGCCCGGGGTCCTCGCCCAGCATCGGGCGGCCGCCGGGGACCGCGTTCGGGCGGTACCGCTGCTGGAGACGGCGGCCGACAAGGCCCTCGCGGTCGGCGCGACGGCCGAGGCGATCGGTTACTGGCGGGCGGCGCTGCGGCTGCTGGGCGACGATCCGGCGGCCGACGGCATCCGGGAGCGCGTCGAGGCGGTCGGGTCGGTCGAAGCAGCCGAGCCGGCGGTCCGCTCGCCCGGTCGGTGAGGCCGGACGTCGAGGTGGAGACCCGGGTGGGCCACCTCGACGTCGAGGTCGCGGGTCGCGGCGGCGAGCGCCTGGAGGAACGGGCGCCGCGCCGAAGGGTAGTGGGTCAGGACGACGCGGCCGACGCCCGCCCGGCGGGCCATGGCGATCGCTTCCTCGGGAGTGGAATGGCCGCGGGTCTGCTCGTCGTCGGCCTCGCTCGCCAGGGTCGCCTCGGCGATCAGGAGGTCGGCGCCCCGCGCCGCGTCGACGAGCCCGTCGGTCGGTCCCGTGTCGCCGCCGTAGACGAGATGGGTGGCGCCGCCGTCCCCGGTCACCGCTATGGCTCGGGCCGGCACGTAGTGCTGCATGAGGCTCGGCCGGAAGTCCAGGTCCCCGATGCTGAACGACTCGCCATCGCGATATTCGTGGAGCTCGAAGGCGTCGTCGAAGAAGCGCTCCCGCTCGGCGATGAGCTGGGCCAGGGCGCGGAGCCGGTCCGGGCCGCCCTGCGGCAGCCAGATGGCCGGTCGATCGACCCGGGTCCCCGGCCAGGGATAGAGATAGCGGAGGGCGGCGAGGTCGATGTAGTGATCTGCGTGGAAGTGGCCGATCACGACGCCGCTCAGGGCGCCGGGGTCAGTGAGGGTCCGCAGCCGGGCGACGACGCCCGATCCGCAGTCGAGCAGGACCGCCGTCGAAACCGACTCGACGAGGAGGCCCGATGCCGGTGTATCCGTCTGCGGTGCGGCTGGACCCGAACCGACCACCGTCAGGCGCATGGAGAAGCGAACCCCCGGGATGCACGCGCGAACATGGCGACGATGGTCGCCCGTGGACGGGCGCCGTCGCCAGCGGCACGACGACCATGGACCTGTCGGCCCGCCGACACTGGTTCGCTTGAGGGGCTTCGCTAGGATGGGGCGATGCTGGTCACCGATCCGGCCCAGGCGGCCCTGGCTCGATGCCTCCTCTTCGCCGGTCTCGACAGCGACGGGCTGGCCGGACTGGCGGCCGAGATGCGAGCGCGCCGGTTCCGGCGCGGCGAGGTCCTCTTCCACCAGGGCGACCCCGGGGACGCCCTTTTCGTCGTCACCCGCGGGGCGGTGAAGATCAGCCTGCCCAACGAGGAGGGCGATGAGGCCATCATCGCCACCATCCGGGATGGCGAGTTCTTCGGCGAACTGGCCCTCCTGGACGGCGCTCCGCGATCGGCCACGGCGACCGCCCTGGAGCCGACCGAGACACTCGTCCTCCCGCGCTCCCGCTTCCGGGACCTCATCGCCAACGAACCGGCCCTCCGCGACGCGCTCCTCGCCACGCTGGCTTCCGAGCTGCGACGCCTGACGACCCACGTCGAAGAGCTGCACTTCCTCGACATCACGGGCCGCCTCGCCGCCCGGCTGACCCACCTCGCCGAGTCCGACGGCGCGGTCGCCCTCGACGGCACCGTGCGGCTCGACGCTCCGCTCACCCAGACCGACCTCGCCTCGATGATCGGGGCGACCCGCCAGAGCGTGAACAAGCTCCTCGGGCTGTTCGCCGACGACGGGCTGCTCCGGCTGGAGAAGGACGCCATCGTCATCCTCGATCTCGACGGCCTGGCCCGGATGGCCCGCCGCTGATCGTCGGTCAGGCGAGGCGGCGGAGGCGCTCGAGGAGGATCGCCGCGGCGGTGAGGGCGGCCCGATTGCGTCCCATGGGCCCGCCGAGGAACACGAGGCGGCGCTCCCGGTGGACCTCAGAGGGCAGTGCCACGGCGACGCTCACGGCGGTATCGGCGCCCTGCTCGCGGGTCAGCACGGCGAGCGCCACATCGGCGCCGCTCTCCCCGCGCAGTCCGTGCGCCGCCCGTTCCGGGCCCATCGTGGCGGACGTATCGACGACCGACCGGCGGAGCATCGGCACGTCGCCGAGGAGGGTGGCGAGCGCCCCGGCCGTCCCGCTCTCCCAGGTCGCCAGGCTCCAGCCGAGCTCGCCGAGTCGCTCGCCGATGGCCCCGCCCCAGGTGGTCGACCCGGTCGCCCAGATGTGGTGGCCGAGTCGCTCCCGGACGACCTCTGCTGCCTCGGCGACCAGCTCCCCCGCTGTCGTGCCGTCCGCTGCCTGGGCGCTCACCCGAACGTCCACCGCATCGGCCCGGGCGTACGTGGCGACCGTGGGATTCGTCGCCCGGAGGATCGCTTCGCCGAGGATGTCAGCGGCGGCCGACTCGCCGATGCCGGTGAGGCGGTAGGTCAGGACGGCGACCTCGACCCCGAGTCCGCGATCGCGGAGCCGCGGCAGGGCCCAGTCGAGCCACATCGGCCGCATCTCACGCGGCGGTCCGGGCAGGGCGACGACGATGCGACCGTCGGGCCGGGCGACCCACCAACCGGGCGCCGTGCCGTTGTCGTTGGGGATGGCGAGCGCCGACGGGATGAGCCAGGCCTGCTTGAGGTTCATCTCGGCGAAGGGCAGTCCGCGGCGGTCCCACAGGGCCCGCAGCCAGGTCTCGAGACCGGCATCGACGGCCGGAACCTCACCGCAGGCCGCCGCGATCGCCTCGCGGGTCAGATCGTCGGGCGTGGGGCCGAGGCCGCCGGTCGACACCACGAGATCGGACCGCTCGAGGGCCGCCAGGAATGCACCGCCCACGGCCGCCAGGTCATCGGGCAGGGCCGTCAGCCTCGTCACGGTCACGCCCGCCTCGACGAGCGAGCGGGCGAGCTCGCCGGCGTTGGTGTCGCGGGTCTCGCCGACCGTGAGCTCGGTGCCGATGGAGAGGATCTCGGCGCTCAGGATCGGGCGGTCCGCGGCCGCGACCTCGGTCGAGACCGATCCATGGGGCTGGGCGGGCTGGCCGGCGACCATGACCGACAGCGTAACGTGGCCCCGTCGAGGGCGGTACCTTCGGACGGCGGTCCGGGACCACTTCGGGGCTGTGGACGGCGGTCCCGACGGCCGACGCTGCGACGGTCTAGGCTGGGGTGGACGATGGCTGACCTGGCACAGTCGGGCTTCTCGCAGTTCGATCGCCTCATGGCGGTCGTCCGGCGGACGCGTGAGCTGCTCGACGCCGTCGCCATCGAGGGGACGCTTCCGGCCGGCGGGGCCGACTACCTGGCCGAGGCCACCCTGCCCCACATCGACGGCGTGCGCGACGGGTTCCACGGCTGGCTGCGGGCCGACGCCGCCGGCCCTGCCGAGCTCCGCTACGTCATCGCCCAGTCGGGCTGGATGCGGGCCGAGGATCGCGACGGCCCGGTCGATCCGACGGGCCCGATCCGCCGTGGGGATCCGTGGCATCTGGCCGCCCTCGCCCACGCCCGCCTGGTCCTCGCCTTCCTGCCTCGCCTGCCGGACGACGCGGTCCGCTTCCCGGGGCCCCGCCGGACGTACGCCGACATCGCGGCGCCGCGCGGGCCGGCCGAGCTCGCGGCGCGGATCGACGAGATGGAGCGGGAGCTGTGGCGGACGGCGACCGGCCACCCCGACCCACCGAGCGCGCCGGCATTCCGTCGGACGTACGGCTTCTTCGACGCCTCCGAGCGACTGGGTCTCCAGCTGGGCGGTCGGTCGGCCTGACCCGCTGGTATCATCGGGCGGTCTCGATACGCCGGGGCGCCACCCCAGCGAGGCCCCAGACCTCGCGTCCGACTGCCCGGAGTTGAACCCTGGACGATCAGCCGCCGCGCGGCGCCGAACCGCCGCCGGACCCAAGTCCCCAGCCGCCGCCCGCATCCGACGCCGCCGCCGGCGGCGCCGCCGCGTCCGGGCCCGGCCCGACCTCGAGCGCCGACGGCCCGTCCGGCACGAGCGGCCCAGGTCCCACCGGGTCGGGACCCGCAGGGACGGGCTCGACCGGGACCGGCACCGGCCGGCCTTCCGGCAAGAAGCCTCCCCGCCACGAGGCGCCCGGTCTCCGCGAACAGGTCCGGGCGACGATCGATGCCGGGATCCGGGTCGCCAAGGCTCACCTCGAGCTCGCCCAGGCCGAGTTCGAGGAGATCACGGCCGAGATCAAGCGGATCGCCGGCCTCGTCGGGCTGGCCCTCGGCGCCTTCATCTACGTCGCGATCCTCCTGCCGGTCGGCCTGTTCCTCTTCCTCGGCGAGTGGCTGTTCGGCTCGCTCGGCTGGGGCGTCCTCCTCGGCACGGAGCTGCTGGTCGCCATCGCGGTGACGGCCATCGTCATCGCCCTCGAAGTACCGACCGGGCCGGTCCTGCGGGCCATCCTCGTCGCGTTCATCGTCGGGGTGGTCCTTGCCGTGGTTCTCGGCCTCGCCCTGACGAACCAGGCCTGGACCCAGGTCGGCGACTCGTCCGGGGTGAACGTCGAGGCCGGCGTCCGGCCGCTGGCCGTCGCGCTGGTCGTACTCGCCGTCGTCGGCGCTCTGCTCGGCCTGCTGTGGGGCGTCCGCCGGGCCGGCCTGCGGGGCGGAGTGATCGGGATCGTCGTCGGCATCGTGATCGCCGACCTGGTGGGAGCCGCCAGCGCGATCCGCTTCGGGACGGGGCCGGGAGTGGCGATGGGGATCGCGATCGGGCTCGGTGCCTGGATCGCGCTCGTGATCGGCGCCCTCCAGCGGCACGGATTCGACGGCGAGAAGTTCATGGCTCGGTTCATCCCGCGGCAGACCATCGACACGACGAAGGAGACGATCGAGTGGGTGCGCGAACGGACGCCGCTCGGGCCGCCGCGGTAGCGAGCCGCGGGGACCTGGCGGAGCAGCTGGCCCTCCTCGAGGGATCGGCCCGGGCCGCGGTCGACTTCCCGGCCAAGCTCAAGCGGGCGCCGGCCAAGACGGCCGGTGCCGCGGCGGGAGTCGCCTTCCTGGCCGTCGGGGGTCCTCGACGGGTCTTCCGCGGTATCCGTCGGGCGGTCCGTGGGCCGGAGAAGGAACTGCCGCCCTCGATGCTGCCCGACCAGATCGAGCGCACGCTCAAGAAGCTCGGGACCGACGGCGATCGGGTCCGGGGGACGCTCGAGCGCGAATTCGCGTCGTATCTCGAGACCACGGCCAAGGCGCGTCGAGGCCGGGACGTCCGGGCCACGGCTGGCCTCATCGGCCTGTCGATCTTCGGCCCGATGGCCCGCCGCGGTGGGGTCCGCCTCGCCGAGGTCCTGTTCTCCCCCAAGACGGCCGGGCCGGAGTCGTTCGGCGGTGCGCTCGAGCGTGCCCGCGCCCGCTGGACCGGGGCCGGCGAGTTCGTCCCGGACCCGGCCAAGCCGGCCGCGGCGTCGGCGACGGCGCCGACGCCACCCTCGACACCGAAGCCCGGCTAGACTCCCGCCACGGGCGAGTGGCGGAATGGCAGACGCGCCGGCCTTAGGAGCCGGTGCCGCGCGAGCGGCGTAGAGGTTCGACCCCTCTCTCGCCTACCACCTCGACATGGAGCGCCGACGGCACTGTGGCCGCCGGCAGGTCACGGCGCGCCGGCCGCCGCGACGACCGCCCGGGTCAGTCGATCGGTCCGCAGCGCGTCGGCATAGGTCGACAGCACGCCCGATGAGTCGCCCGTCCGGGCCGCCCGCAGGAACGCCTCGGCCTGGACCAGCCACGGGTTCCGGCGCGGCTCGAGGACCCGCAGCGGGCCGCCATCGTCGAACGTGAGCGTCCAGCCGACGTCGGGCCAGGCGCCGCCGTGGCGGATCGTCGTGTGGAGCCCGTCGGAAGCGAACTCGAGCTCGATCGTCGAGGTGGCGAGGAGGCAGGTCGCCACGAACGAGCCGACCGTGCCGCCGTCGAACTCGAGGACGGCCGCCGTCGCCCCGGCGACATCGATGTCGGCGACCGTCGAGCGATGTGCCACCACCGCGCGGGCCGACACGACGCGCGCCTCGCCGACGAGGGCCCGGGCGAGGTCGAACAGGTGGGTCGCCTGCTCGACGATCTGGCCGCCGCCCTCGGCGGCATGACGCCACCACGACGGCCCCGGCGTATCACCGAGCCAGCGGCCGACGACGAGCCGCGGCGGGCGGACGGCGAAGGCCGTCCGGACCTCGTCGAGGAAGTCGAGCCCTCGCCAGTCGTACCCGACGGCGACGACGAGGCCACGACG
The DNA here is from genome assembly GCA_963745405.1 of uncultured Chloroflexia bacterium. GTDB lineage: Bacteria > Chloroflexota > Limnocylindria > Limnocylindrales > CSP1-4 > C-114. The sequence goes on from CAVUWY010000002.1 coordinate 2,580,372, forward strand.
CTCGATCTCGGCGGCGATCCGGACCGGAGTGCCGGCATCGGCAGCGAGCGGCTTCTCGACGAGGAAGGGGATGCCGCGAGCGATGAGCAGATCGCAGGCCTGCCCGGCGAGGTACGGCGGCACGGCCACGAAGGCGGCGTCGGGACGCTGCTCGTCGAGCATCCGGGCGGCGTCGGAGTCGGCATAGAGGACGGTGCCGTCGGCCGGATCCCCGCCCGCGACGAGCGCCGCCGCCCGCTCCGTCGACCGGGCGGCCACCCCGACGATGCGGCAGCCGCCGAGCGAGCGCGCCGCCCGGACGTGCTGGCCGGCGGCCCCGCCGGCACCGACGATGACGATCCGCTGCGGCCCGTCGCCCATGCCGCCATGGTGCCATGCGGCGGGTCCCGGCCGTGCGTCCCCGTATACTTCGCGCCGATGAACGTCACCGCCACGCCCGCCCCCAAGAGCTCCATCGTCCTCGAGGTCGAGCTCCCGGCCGACCGCTACGACCGCGCCATGGACGACGCGGTGCGACGGCTCTCCCGTCGGACCCGGGTCGCCGGCTTCCGGCCCGGCAAGGCGCCGCGGGCGGTCCTCGAGCGGGTCCTCGGTCCCGAGGCGATCGTCGACGAGGCGGTCGAGCATCTCGTCTCCGACGCCTACCGCGACGCGGTCATCGAACGCGACATCGTTCCCCTGACGAACCCCGAGGTCGAGGTCGTCCAGGCCGAGGCGGGCAAGCCGGTCATCTTCAAGGCGACCGTCCAGGTCCGCCCCGAGGTCGCCCTCGGCGACTACCGGAACTTCCCGTTCCGCCCTGAGATCGAGACGATCGACGACGCCAAGGTCGCCACCGTCATCGACGAGCTGCGCGACCAGAATGCCGCCCTGACCCCGACCGACCGAGCCGCCCGGAAGGGCGACTACGCGATCATCGCCTACCGCGGCACCCGCGACGGGGAGCCGTTCGAGGGCGGATCGACCGAGCGGATGCCGCTGATCATCGGCGACGAGCGGCTCATCCCGGGCTTCGAGGATCATCTCGTCGGCCTCTCGACGGGCGAGTCGACGGCGTTCGACATCACCTTCCCGGCCGACTACGTCGAGGAGACCCTGGCCGGCAAGGAGGCCCATTTCGAGGTCGACCTGCGGGAGCTTCGGGCCAAGATCCTGCCCGACGCCGACGACGAGTTCGCTCGCACGATGGGCGACTATCCGACCCTGGACGACCTCCGCGTCGACGTCCGCCGACGGCTCGAGCGCAACGCCCTCGACCGGGCCCGTCACGGGTTCAGCGAGCGGATCATCGACTACGCCGTCGCCAACGCCACCCTGGAGCTCCCCGACATCCTCATCGACCAGGAGGTCGAGGTGATGCACGACGAGTTCCGCAGCACGATCGCTCGCCAGGGCATCACCGAGCAGGCTTACCTGTCGGTCACGAAGCAGACCGAAGCGGACCTCCACACCGAGTTCCGGCCGCGGGCCGAGACCCGGGTCAAGACGCTTCTCGTCCTCTCCAAGATCGCCGAGGTCGAGGGCGTCGTCGTCGCCGACGCCGATGTCCAGGCCGAGGTCGACCGGGCCGCCGAGCGCTACCGCGGCGACGCCAAGCTCCTCGCCTACTTCGAGTCGGAGCGGGGGCGCAACTTCATCCGCAGCACGCTGCGGCGCAGTCAGACCGTCGAGAAGCTCATCGACGAATGGCTGGCCGCCAACCCCGACCACCCGCCGATCCCCCATGCCGAAGCCGATGAGCCGGCCGCCATCGACGCCGCCTCGGTGGAGGCGTCCGCTGCCATCGGGGCGACCGATCCCGACGCCATCCCCGTCAGCGCCGCCGGACCGGCCTGACGACCAGTCCCAGCACTGCAGGAGAACCGACGATGCTCGTCCCGATGGTCATCGAGTCGTCGAGCCGCGGAGAGCGCGCCTACGACATCTACTCCCGGCTCCTCCGCGAGCGGATCATCTTCCTCGGCGACACGATCGAGGACCACACGGCGAACCTCATCATCGCCCAGCTCCTGTTCCTCGAGTCGGAGGACACCGAGAAGGACATCTTCCTCTACATCAACTCGCCCGGCGGGGTGGTGACGAGCGGGCTGGCCATCTACGACACGATGCAGTACCTGCGGGCGCCGGTGGCGACCATCTGCATCGGCATGGCGGCCTCGATGGCGGGAGTCCTGCTGGCCGCCGGCGCCAAGGGCAAGCGCTACGCGCTGCCCAACAGTCGAGTGATGATCCACCAGGGGTCGGGCGGCTTCCGCGGCAACGCCCAGGACGCGATCATCCAGATGAAGGAATGGGAGTACCTCGTCCAGCGCAACCACGAGATCCTCGCCCAGCACACGGGCCAGCCGCTGGACAAGATCATCCAGGACACCGACAGGGACTATTTCATGTCTCCTGACGAGGCCCGCGACTATGGCATCATCGACGCGGTGTACTCGGCCAGCGCGGACTCGCTCATCGCCCAGGTCAAGGACAAGGCGAAGGCCGAGGACGAGGCCGGCGATGGGGCGGGGGACGGGCCCGATGACGGCCCGACACCGGCCAAGAAACGGGATGACGGGTAGCGCCGGCGACGGCCGGCAGGCAAGGGGACCAGGCGAGTGACCTCGACGAGCGGCGCGAAGGGACCGAAGGTCCCCTACCGCTGCAGCTTCTGCGGCAAGAGCCAGGAGCAGGTCCGCAAGCTCATCGCGGGCCAGGGCGTCTACATCTGCGACGAGTGCATCAACCTCTGCCAGGAGATCATCGAGGAGGAGATGCTCGAGGCGCCGAAGGCGAAGCCCTCGAGCGCGAAGCTCCCGAACCCTCGCCAGATCAAGTTCGCCCTCGACCAGTACGTCATCAGCCAGGAACGGGCCAAGAAGGTCCTCTCGGTCGCCGTCTACAACCACTACAAGCGGATCAATGCCGGCCACGCGGTCGATGAGGTCGAGCTCCAGAAGTCGAACGTCCTCCTCGTCGGGCCGACCGGCTCGGGCAAGACCCTCCTCGCCCAGACCCTCGCCCGGGTCATCGACGTGCCGTTCTGCATCGCCGATGCGACCTCGCTGACCGAGGCGGGCTACGTCGGCGAGGACGTCGAGAACATCCTCCTCCGGCTGATCCAGGCGGCCGACTTCGATGTCGCCCGGGCCCAGCGGGGGATCATCTACATCGACGAGATCGACAAGATCGCCCGCAAGGCCGACAACCCCTCGATCACCCGGGACGTCTCCGGCGAGGGCGTCCAGCAGGCCCTCCTCAAGATCCTCGAGGGCACCGTCGCCAACGTGCCGCCGCAGGGCGGCCGCAAGCACCCCCACCAGGACTTCATCCAGATCGACACGACCAACGTCCTGTTCATCTGTGGCGGAGCGTTCGACGGCCTCGAGAAGATCGTCGAGGAGCGCGTCGGCAAGCGGGGCATCGGCTTCGGCTCGGACGCGGCGGTCTCCAAGGCCGACCTGGGTAAGATCCTCACCCGGCTCATGCCGGAGGACCTCCTGAAGTTCGGCCTGATCCCCGAGTTCATCGGCCGCCTGCCGGTCATCGTCACCCTGACAGCCCTCACAGCCGAGGATCTCGTCCGGGTCCTGACCGAGCCGAAGAACGCGGTCACCCGCCAGTTCCAGCGCTTCCTCCAGCTCGACAAGGTCGAGCTTGTGTTCACCCCGGCGGCGCTCGTGGCGGCGGCCGATGTCGCCCTCGACCGCAAGACGGGCGCCCGGGCCCTGCGCTCGATCGTCGAGGAGTCGCTCCTCGAGGTGATGTACGACATCCCGGAACGGACCGACATCCGCAAGTGCATCATCACCGAGGAGACGATCCGCGACGGGCGGCTGCCGCTCCTCCTGACGAAGTCCGATGTCGACAAGGGCGTCGACGAGACGAACTACGTCGACTGGCTGGCAGAGCGAGGCGAATCGGCCTGATCCGGCGCCGGGGCGATCCGGCCCGCCCCGGCTGACCCGGCCGTGCCCCCGGTCCGACCACCCCGGCTCGCGGCGGCGATCGCCTCGTCGATGACCAGGTCGAGGTGTTCCTCCAGGCCCAGCCAGAGTGGCAGGCGGACGAGCCGGTCGCTGACGTCGTCGGTGATCGACAGGTCGCCCGACGTCCGGGCCACGGTCCTGCCGAACGGCGCCGAGTGGAGGGGCACGTAATGGAAGACAGATCGGATGTCCCGGCTCAGCAGCCGGTCGATGAAGGCGGTCCGGTCGGCGAGGCTCGGCAGCAGCAGGTAGTAGAGATGCCCGTTCGCCGTGCAGTCGGACGGTACGATCGGGCGCCGGACCGCGCCGGCCGCCTCGAGCGGCTCGAAAGCCGCGTGATAGCGGTCCCAGATCGCCCGGCGGCGGTCCGTGATCTCGTCGGCATGCTCCAACTGGGCCCACAGGAAGGCCGCCGGGATCTCGCCCAGGAGGTATGACGACCCGGCGTCGACCCAGGTGTACTTGTCGACCTCGCCGCGGAAGAACTGGCTCCTGTTCGTGCCCTTCTCCCAGACGATCTCGGCCCGTTCGGCGAACCGCGGGTCGTTGATGAGAAGCGCCCCGCCCTCGCCCGAGATGAGGTTCTTCGTCTCGTGGAAGGACACGGCGGCGAGGTGGCCGAGCCCGCCCAACGGCCGATCGCGATAGCGGGCGAGGATGGCGTGGGCGGCGTCCTCGATCACGAGCAGGTCGTGGCGCCGGGCGATCTCGAGGATCGAGTCCATATCGCAGCCCACGCCGGCGTAGTGGACCGGCACGATCGCCCGGGTCCGCGGCGTGATGGCCGCCTCGATCTTCGTCTCGTCGATGTTCAGCGTGTCGGGCCGGATCTCCACGAAGACGGGCGTGGCGCCCCGCAGAACGAAGGCGTTGGCCGTCGACACGAAGGTGAAGGACGGCATGATGACCTCGTCGCCCGGCCCGACCCCGCTGAGGATGGCCGCCATCTCGAGAGCCGCCGTGCAGGAATGGGTGAGGAGCGCCTTTCGACTGCCGATCCGGTCCTCGAGCCAGCCGGCGCAGCGCTTCGAGAACGCGCCGTTGCCGGCAAGATGGCCGTTCGCGTGGGCCTGCTCGATGTAACCGAGCTCGTTGCCGGTGAGGAACGGCCGGTTGAAGGGGATCATGGCGCTCGACGATACCCGGCCCTGATCGATCCCGTCGAACGGCTCGGGCGAATCCCGTCGTGGTATCCTCCCGGCCTCACGGTGAGGACCGAGAAGAGTAGCGCCGAGTCGGGCGATCCAGCGAGCGGGTGAAGGTGAGAGCCCCGCACGCACGCCGGCGCGAACGTCGCTCGCGAACCGTGCGGTCGGCGACCGATAGCGCGCCGTGAGGGTGCCGGGACCCGGCGAGCCGCGATGAGCGGATCGCCCCGGCGCCGAACCAGCAGGTGGTACCACGACCCGTTCGTCCGCTGGACGAGCGGGTCGTTCCATTCCGGAGCGACGACATGGACGATCGAGCGCAGATACCGACCGGGGCGGCCCCGAGCGGACCGGACGCGGGCGCGGCCGCTCCGGCCCCGCAGCTCGACAAGGCCTATCGTCCGGCCGACTTCGAGCCGGCGATCTACGAGCGCTGGCTGGCGGCCGATGTCTTCGCGCCGGACGGGGCCGGCAACCGGGCGGACCCGGGGAAACCGCCGTTCGTCATCATCCAGCCGCCGCCGAACGTCACCGGTTCCCTCCACCTCGGCCACGCCCAGCGCTCGACGGTCGAGGACCTCATGACCCGCCATGCCCGGATGACCGGCCGCCCGGCGCTGTTCCTGCCGGGCCTCGACCACGCCTCGATCGCCGCCCAGTTCGTCCTCGACCGCATCCTGGCCACCGAGGGCGAGAGCCGGGCCAGCCTCGGCCGGGAGGCCTACCTCGCCCGGATGCGCGAGTTCGTCGAGCGGACCCGCGAGGTGATCGTCGGCCAGCAGCGTCGGGTCGGCGCGTCGCTCGACTGGAGCCGGCTGCGGTTCACGATGGACGATGTGTCCGCCCGCGCCGTACGGGAGGCCTTCAGCCGCCTGTACGAGGAGGGCCTCGCCTACCGGACGGAGGCGCTCGTCAACTGGTGCCCGGGCTGCCGGACGAGCGTGTCCGACCTCGAGGTCGTGCCGACCCCGGAGACGGGAACGCTGTGGTTCGTCCGCTACCACCTCGTCGACGAGGCGACCGGCGAGCCCGATCCCACCGCGACCATCACGGTCGCCACGACCCGACCGGAGACGATCCTCGGCGACACCGCCGTCGCGGTCCATCCCGACGACGCTCGCTACTCGGCCCTCGTCGGGCGCCGCATCCGCATCCCGTTCGCCGAGCGCGATGTGCCCCTCATCGCCGACCCGGCCGTCGACCCGGCGTTCGGCACCGGGGCGGTCAAGATCACGCCCGCCCACGATCACGACGACTATGACATGGGTCGACGGCACGACCTGCCCCTCGTCACGATCCTCGACGACGAGGCGCGGATGACGGCTGATAGCAGTCCCTACGCGGGTCTCGATCGGTTCGAGGCGCGTCGCCGGATCGTGGCCGACCTCGCCGCGGGCGGGGACCTTGAAGGGGAGCGCCCCCACGAGATGGTCATCGGCCGCTGCCAGCGCAGCAACGACATCGTCGAGCCGCGCCTCAAGACGCAGTGGTTCATCCGGACGACGCCCCTCGCCGAGGCCGTCCTCGAGGTGACCCGCAGCGGGCGGACCCGGATCCTGCCCGAGCAATTCGAGAAGGTCTGGGAGCACTGGCTGACGGGGATCCGCGACTGGAACGTGAGCCGCCAGCTGTGGTGGGGCCATCGCATCCCGGCCTGGTACTGCCCCGACGGCCACGTGACGGTGACCGCCGCGGAGGACGGTCCGGACGCCTGCGATGCATGCGGCCGTCCGGCCGGCGAGCTCATCCAGGACCCCGACATATTCGACACCTGGTTCAGCTCGGGCCTGTGGCCATTCTCGACGCTCGGCTGGCCCGAGCAGACCGACGATCTCCGCCGCTACTACCCGGGCTCCGTGATGGAGACCGGCTACGACATCATCTTCTTCTGGGTCGCCCGGATGATGATGCTCGGCCTCCGCCTGACCGGGGAGGCGCCGTTCGAGACGGTCTACCTGTCGGGGCTCATCCGCGACCCGTATGGCCAGAAGATGAGCAAGACGACCGGCAACGTCGTCGACCCGCTCGAAGTGATGGACGAGACCGGGGCCGACGCGCTCCGCTTCGCCCTCATCCACGGCGCGACCCCCGGCAACGACCAGAAGTTCAGCCGCGACAAGCTCGAGAACGCCCGCAACTTCGCCAACAAGCTGTGGAACGCCGCCCGCTACGTCGTGGGCGCCCGGCCAGGGTCGATCCCGGCCGGGAGCGTCCGTCGGCCGCCGGATCCGACCCGCCTCGGGCCGGCCGACCGCTGGCTCCGCTCACGGGTGGCGGCGACGGTCGCGGCCGTCGATCGGGGCATGGCCGACTTCATCTTCGCCGAGGTCACCCGGGCCCTCTACGAGGCGATCTGGAACGAGTACTGCGACTGGGCCATCGAGCTCGCCAAGGTCCGCCTCGCCGATCCGGGACTCGAGGCGGCCGACCGCGAGGCCACCTGGTGGACCCTGGTCGAGGCGCTCGATACCTACCTCCGCCTCCTCCACCCGGTGATGCCGTTCGTGACCGAGGCGATCTGGGCGACCCTGCCGCACGATGGCGATGATCCGGATCTGCTCATCGTCGCCGACTGGCCGGTCGCGGCGGCTCGCGACGCGGCCGCCGAGGCCGAGGTGGAGGCGGTCGTCGCCCTCGTGACGGGCGTGCGCAACGCCCGCGCCGAGGCCCATCTCGATCCGGCCGCCTGGCTCCCGCTCGATGTCGCCATCCCGGCCGAGCTCGGCCCGACCTTCGAATCGCTCAGGCCGGCCGTCGGCCGGCTGGCCCGGGTGCGGCCGATCGAGCGCCACCTGACCAGGGAGTCCCTCGAGGCGGTCCGCGATGGCGGCGGCCTGACGATCATCGCCGGCGAGATCGAGGCCCACGTCGGTCATGGAGCGGACGCCGATGACGAGACGGCCGCCCTCGAACGGGGACGCCTCGAGAAGGAGCTCGCCGACGCGGAGCGGCTCCTGGCCGCGGCCCGCGCCCGCGTCGCGGATGAGGCGTTCCTGTCGAAGGCACCGCCACACATCGTGGAGGGCGCCGTCGCTCGTGAGGTCGAGCTCGCCGAGCAGGTCGGCCGGCTGCGGGAGCGACTCGGAGCCCGTGGCTGAACGGGCGAGTGGCGGTCCGGTCGCCGGCCGCTACCCGCCGGCAGGGCGCGAGGCGGTCGATCCGCGGATGACCAGCTCGGTCGGCAGCAGGCGGCGCAGGTCGACCGGACGTCCCGCGATAAGGTCGATCAGCGCCCGGCCGGCCGCCGCCCCGAGGGCATGGGCTGGCAGCCGGACCGTCGTGAGTGGCGGGTCGAAGTGTTCGGCCAGGGGGATGTCGTCGAAGCCGACGACCGACATGTCCTGCGGCACCTGCCGGCCGCTGCCGCGGATCGCCCGCAGCGCGCCGAAGGCGACGACGTCGCTGGCGACGAAGACCGCGGTGAACGAGGCCCGGCTCAGCAGTTCGGCCATCGCGACCTGGCCGCTGGCGGCGTCGAATGCGCCCTCCGCCACGAGTCGCTCCTCGTATTCGAGGCCGGCCGCCTCGAGCGTGTCGCGATAGCCGGCCGTTCGTTCGGCCGCAGCGGTATAGGCGAGTGGCGCATTCGTCACGCAGGCGATGCGGCGATGTCCGAGGGCGATGAGGTGTTCGACGGCCGCCCGGGCGCCCGCCCGGTTGTCGACGTCGACGCTCGGTGCCTCGAGGTCGGGCCGCGACCCCTGCAGCACGACGGGGAAGCCGTCGCGGACGAGGGCCGCCAGCTCGTCGTCGTCGGTCCGCGGTCCGGACACCACCAGGCCGTCGACGCTGCGCGACCGGACGAGGTCGTCGTAGCGAGCCTCGCCCGGCGCCAGCGGCTCGACGAGGACCCGGTAGCCGCTCTCCCGGGCCGCCCCGGCCAGGCCCCACAGCGTTCCCGCCAGGAGGGCGTCGGCAGCGACCTGCTCGGCCGACTGGCGGAGGACCAGGCCAAGGGTCAGGCTCGTCCCGGCGGCCAACTGGCGGGCCGCTCCGTGTGGGTGATAGCCGAGCTCACGAGCGGCCTCCTCGACCCGACGCCAGGTCTCGCCCGAGATCTGCCGATCGGTCCGTCCGTTGAGGACGAACGACACCGTCGTCCGGGACACGCCCGCCCGGGCGGCCACGTCGGCACTGGTCGGCTGGGGCCTGGCGTCGGGCAAACCGTTCCCCTTACTGCGCGCCCCTGGGCGGTCATCGGTCGGGACCCCGATGGGCTTGACCGGAGACCCTCGGGAGTGGAGACTAACCCGCGTTAGTAACGCGCATTATGTCGTCCCACCGGAGGGCGTCAAGCGGCTTGGCCCGTCGTCGCGGACGATCATGAGGGAGCTCGCATGGAAGAGGCGCCCCGCCCGCCCCTCGTCGCTCAGGCCGTCGACGCGTCGGCTGCGGCCGGCCGGCCGGCGGCGACTGCCTGGTGGCGGACCGGCGTCGTCTACCAGGTCTACCCGCGCAGCTTCGCCGACAGCGACGGCGACGGGGTCGGCGACCTGCCCGGCATCATCGCCCATCTCGACCACCTGGCCGGCGACGCGCCCGACTCGCTCGGCGTCGACGCGATCTGGCTGTCGCCGATCTACCCGTCACCCGGCCTCGACCTCGGTTATGACGTCGCCGACTACACCGGCATCGATCCGCTGTTCGGCAGCCGGGCCGACTTCGATCGCTTCGTCGCCGAGGCCCACCGGCGCGACCTCAAGGTCATCCTCGACCTCGTCCTCAACCACTCGAGCGACCTCCACCCCTGGTTCACCGCCTCCCGCGCCGCCCGGACCGGGCCCTACGCCGACTGGTACATCTGGCGTGATCCGCCCGGCCGCACCCGGACCGGCGCGCCGCGCCGGCCCAACAACTGGCTCTCCTACTTCGGCGGGCCGGCCTGGACCTGGGACGAGACCCGGGAGCAGTGGTATCTCCACACCTTCCTGCCCCAGCAGCCCGACCTCAACTGGCGAGATCCGGCCGTCCGGGCGGCCTGCCTCGACGTCATCCGGACATGGCTCGATCGGGGCGTCGATGGCCTCCGCTTCGACGTCTTCAACGCGTTCTTCAAGCACCCCGAACTGCCGTCCAACCCGCGCCGCCCGGGCGGCGCCACGCCGTACGGCCGGCAGCGCCATCTCTACGACAAGGATCGCCCCGAGCTGGCCGGCTTGCTGGCCGAGATCCGGGCCATCGTCGACGAGCGTCCGGGCCGGATGACGGTCGGCGAGCTGTTCGAGGGGCCGGTCGAGCTCGCCGCTTCGTATTTCGCGCCGGGCCACCTCGTCTTCGACTGGACGTTGGTCGAGACCCCCTGGGACGCGACGGCGTTCAGCCGCGCCATCGCCGCCCGGGAGGCCGGCTTCGGGCCGGAGCGCTGGCCGACGGTGGTGCTCTCCAACCACGACCGCTCGCGCCACGCCAGCCGTTACGACGACGGTCGCGGGACCGACGATCGGGCCCGGGTCGCCGCCGTGCTCGAGCTCACCCTGCGGGGTACGCCCTTCCTCTACTACGGCGAGGAGATCGCCCTCCGCGACGTGGCGGTCCCGAAGTCCGAGATCGTCGACCCGCCGGCCCGGCGGGCGAACCGCCGCGCTCCGTGGTGGAACCGCGACCAGGCGAGAGCGCCGATGCCGTGGGGGCCGGGCCCGAACGGCGGCTTCACGACGGCCGCCCGGCCGTGGATGCGGATGAGCCCCGACTTCGGGCGGCGCAACGTCGCCGCCGAGGCGGCCGATCCGACCTCCGTCCTGTCGATCTATCGGCGGCTCCTCCGGTTGCGCCGGGCAGTGCCGGCCCTCAACGAGGGCAGCCAGGAGCCGGTCGACCTCTCGGCCCGGGATGTCCTCGCCTACCGTCGCCACGGCCCGGGCGGTTCGACCGCCCTCGTCGTGCTCGGCTTCGCCGACGAGCCGCGCGAGCTCGCCCTGCCGGCCCCCGCCGCGGGCGGATCGTGGCGGTCCGCCCTTTCGACCCACGATCGGCCGCCGACCCCGAGCGCGGACGGGCGCCTCTCCCTCCGCCCCTGCGAGGCGGTCGTCCTCCTCGACGATGGCACCTTCGCCGCCTGGAACGAGGGTCGCCCGACCGACTGATCCGCGGCCGCGCCGCCGCCTCGAGGCGCGCCGTCCGACCGCCCTCGCCTGAACCGCGACCATCGCGCTGCTACGATGGGCGGCGACCAGCAACCACACGACGGGGATACGCCGCGTGCCACTCGAGTTCCTCAAGCGCAAGTCGGGCGAACCGGCCCCGTCCGGCGATGCCGACCCGACGGCTTCCTCCTCGTTGCCGGAGGAGGTCGTCGCCCAGGAATACATCCTCAAGCTGTACTACGCGGGCAAGAGCAGCGAGGGCGTCCGGATGAAGGCCGGCCCTCGGGCGCTCCAGGAACTGCCCGGCATGCTCGTCGGGATGGCCAAGAGCGAGATCGAGACGGTCGAGCCGCTGCCGATCGAGTTCGGCCAGGCGTCGCCGGTCATCAGCCGGCCGTCCGAGGCGATGCAGTGGATCAACGCCCACCACGTCCACAGCCCCATCACCCGTCATGCGCTCGTCGTCCTCGAGTCGATCGACGCGATCGATCTCGCCTTCGACACCTTCGTCTGCGCCCTGCTGGACGGTGAGGTCGACACGTCGGGCTACCCGGAATACAACGCGGTCATCGGCGGCGTGGCCTCCCATTGGGACGAGACGACGGGCGACATGATCGTCCGCGGCGTCGTCGGCTGGGGTGGGCGAGGGGTCCGCGGCGACACGGACCGGATCGGCGCCCGCCTGCTCGGGGGCCTGCTCACCAATATCCTCGCCAACCAGTTCGCGATGGGTATCACCGAGACGGAGCGACCGGTCCCGGCGGCCGGGCGGGGCGGGCTCGTCTGCGCCCATTGCGGCTTCGCCTCCGGTCACGAGCGTGCGTTCTACTGCCCCAAGTGCGGCATGCGCCTCCTGCGCGGCTGACCCGGACGCGGGACGAGCCTCGTGCCCCTCTACGACTACATCTGCGCAGCCTGCGGCCATCGCATCGAGGTCATGCACGGTGTGCACGATCATGGCCCCGCCCAGTGCCCGAACTGCCACGCCCACGCGCTGCGCAAGGCGATCACCGCGCCCGCCGTCGTGTTCAAGGGCAGCGGCTGGGCCAAGAAGGATCGGGGCACCGCGTCCCGGACGAAGGCGGCCGCCGCGGCCGGTGGTGGCGACCGGTCGGGTGACGCCTCGAAGAGCGTGAAGAGCGAGTCGACGGCGACGACCGAGTCCGGCGGGGGGCCGACCACCCCCTCCGGCTCGGATGCCTCGAAGAGTTCCAGCGCGTCGGATCCGGCGCCGACCGGCGGCGCGGGCTCGAGCGACTGATCGATGCCGGGCCCGACCGACTGGATCACCCTGACCGAGGCGGCCGACCTGCTCGCCGCGGCGAACGTGCACTTCCGACCCGAGACCATCGGCGCCTGGGCCCGCCGCGGTCGTCTGCAGAGCATCAAGCTCGGTGGCCGGCGCTACGTCCGGCGGGGTCAGGTGCGGGCGCTCGTATCCGCACCCCGTCGGGTCCAGGCCGACTCGCTCCAACCCGGGCTGTTCGAGGACCTGCAGGGCTGATCGCCCTGTCGACGCACTGATGCGGCTGACCGGTCCGGGTTCGGTCCTCGACCGCGTCCTCCGCCTGCGCCCGGTCGTCATCGTCCGACGGACCCTCGAGGTCTACGGCTTCGGTGGCGGGATCCTCGCCGCGGGGCTCGCCTACCGCAGCCTCTTCGCCCTTCTGTCGGCGAGCCTCCTCATCGCCGGCGTCGTCGGGTTCATCGTCCGCGATCCGGCGCGCCAGGCCGAGATCGTCGATGCGGTCGGCCAGCGCTTCCCGCCGATCGCCCCACTTCTCAAGACCGGGCTCGATGGGGTCGCGAGCGGTGCCGTCCAGTTCTCGATCATCGGCCTGGCCGGCCTCGCCTGGGGAGTAAGCGGCGTCTACGGCACGCTCGACATCGCCATCGCCCGGCTGTACGGCCGCGAGGAGGGGCATGGGTTCGCGATCCGCACCATCCGCGGACTCGTGCTCGTCGGGATCCTCATCCTCGGGATCGTCTTCGCGGCGATCGCCACGACCCTGAGCCTGACGGTCGATGTCCTGTCCGGCCCCGGGACGCCCAGCGTCCTCCAGACCGTGGTCGGGATCGCCTCCCCGATCGCCAGCGTGGCCGTCTACGTCGGAGTCGTCGCCCTCGTGTACCGGTTCGTCCCACCGACGCCGCCATCGTGGCGAGCCCTCGGGCCACCGGCGGTCGTGATCGGCGTCACGTTCGCCGTCTTCAACACGGTCTTCGTCCGCCTCCAGTCATACCTGCTCGGCTCGTTCCAGCTCTTCGCGGCGTTCGCGGTCGTCCTCGCCACGATGATCTGGCTGTCGATCGGCTTCCAGATCCTGCTCATCGGGGCATCGTGGATCCGCGCACGGGAGGAGCGGTGGAGGCTGAGATCGACGCCGCCGACGATCGAGGTGGATCCGACCGACCCCGGAACGACACCGCCTGCGACGGCGGCGACTCCGCCAGTGGCCACGACGCCGCGTCCCACCGCGACGTCCCCGCCACCGACGGGCGGGGGTGACAGCGTCAGGCGCTGACCTGGCTCGTTCCGCAGCGGCGGCAGAAGCGGGCGGTCGACGACAACGGCAGGCCGCAGTTCAGGCAGGCCTGCACTCCGGCCTCGGGCCGGTTCAGCACATCCTTGCTCGACTGGGCCCAGATCGCGTCGGCCCCGGTCACCGGGACGTTCCGCGACGATGAGGCCGCCGCCGCCGGCCAGGCCGGGGCTGCCGGCCACTGCGGCTCGGCGCTTCGGTCGTGGCCGTTGGTCTTCGGGGCGGCGACCGATGGAGCCGCGGCGGGAGGCGGTGCGGTCTCCGGCGCGACCATCCGCCAGACGGGCGTCTCGACGGTGTCCACTGCCGGACGGGCCGGCGGAGCCGGGGTCTCGAGCGGCGGGGTCTCGATGGGCGGAGCCGGCGCCGCGGCGGCCGCCTCGGCGACCACGGCGGCTGCGGCGATCTCGGCGGCCGGAGCGAGCTCGGGGGTCGCGGCGGCCGGTTCTGCGGCGGGGACCGCGGCAGCCGCGGTCGGCGCGGCCGGCTCGGGCACGGTGGCGGTGCCGAGGACCGGCGTGGTCGGATCGGTAGCCGGCCGGGATGCCCGGAACCGGCGGAGAAGGACGGTGGTGTTGGTGGCGGCGGCCGCGGCGACCTCGTCGGTCGCGGGCGAGGGTGTGGCTGCCGGTGAGGGCGCCTCGGCCGTGGGCGACGGCGTGGCTGCCGGCGTGGCTGCCGGCTGTTGAGCTGGCGCCTCGATCGCGGCGGCCGCGACGACCGGCTCCACGACGGCAGGCGTCGGAGCGGCAGGCATCGCATCCGCAGGCGCCGGGATGGCAGGCGCCGCCGGCGCGAGAGGCGGCTGGACGATGGAGGTCGGCGATGCGGTCGGAGGCGACGCCGAGGCCGGCCAGCCCGCGGGCTGCGACGGGAAGAGCGACTCGGGCTCGATCGCATAGGCTCGTTGCTGCTGGGCCGGGAAGAGCGGCTCAGGCTCGATCGAGTAGGCGGGCTTGGGGAGGGTCGGGAAGAGCTCGTCGCGCTCGCTCGGAAGGCCGGTCGGAGCCGGCGGGGCGGCCTCGGTCGGCGCGGCCGACGCGGCGATCTCCGGCTCGGTCGCGATCTCCGGCTCCGGAGCCCGCTCCTGCTCGGCGGTCACCGCGGCGCCGCCGATCAGGGCCGAGAGGGCGATGGGGGCGCTCAGGTCGAGCGAAGTCTCCTCGGTCGCCGGCGTGGCGACGGATGCCTCGGCGGCGGCGACCGCTCCAGGTTCGGCGTCGAAGACCTCGGGCTCGATCGCGGCGTCACCGATCCCGGTGTCGCCGATGAGCACGGACTCGTCGACGATCGCCTCCGCCGGGGCTGCGACCTGCTCCGCGATCTCCGCGGGCTCGTCCGCGATCGTCGGCGGCTCGGGCTCCCTAGCCCTCGGTGCGACACCGAAGAGGGCCTCGAGGCGTGAGATCGGCGCAGTCCCGGCGTCGTCGCCGTCCGCGTCGTAAGGGCCGGCGCCGCTCGAGCTTCCGGCCTCGTCTCGAAGGTCGACCGTCGGCCAAGACGTCGCATCGATCGTGACGGGCCCCGACGCGCCGTTGCCGTTGGCATGGCCGTTGCCGTTGCCATTGCCGTTCGTGGCGGGAGCGGCCCCGATGAGCCCGACGGTCGGCTCGAGGGTGGGGAAGGGGGCCGGCAGGATCTCGCGTCCGAGATGAGGCGCGCAGGTGAGGCAGCGACCCTCGGGCTCGTTCCAGCAGTTCGAGCACGTGTACTGCCGACACGACATGCAGAAGTTGAACGTCTTGTGGAAGGCGTCGAGCTGCTCACTCGACGCTCGCCGATCGCCGTCACCACGCGCGTCGGCCAGGGCCTCGTCGAGAGAGGCTTCGTCGCTGAGCACGTAGTTCTTGAGCCCGGCGGAGAGGGTCTTGAACCGACCCATCCGTCCGGCGCGCGGGGCATGTGACTCGAAGGTGTAGCGGGTGCCACACCGTTCGCAGAATGATTCGGTCAGGATCTCGGGCATCGGGCCACCGGAATCGTCACAGGACACGTTCGCCACGGCACGCCGCCCGAACGGGAGCGAGAGTATACCGCAGGGTGTTTTTGGCTCCCCCCGACCGCTGGTACCCCGGCCCTGGCCCGATGGTCCGGGCCGTGCCCTCTGCTAGACTCGGGGCTCCGCATGCGTCCATTCGCCACCATAGAGCGGCTCATCGAGCGGCTCGTCGAGCGTCCCTCGGCACGGCTGTTCCGCACCAGGGTCCAGCCGGTGCAGCTCCAGCGACGGCTCGAACGGACGATGGAGACCGGGCGTCGCTCCACTCTCGCCGGCGTCGTGGTCCCCGATCACTTCACCATCCGGCTCCATCCCGAGGACCTCGCCCCGTTGCTGCCGGACGCCAATTCACTCACGACCCAGCTGGCGGATAGCGCCCTCAGCTTCGCCCGCGCTCATCGCTACCACGTCGCCGTCCGCCCGCGGGTCGCGATAGTGGAGAGCCGGGCCGTCGCGTTGGGCGACATCGTCGTCGAAGGCTGGTTCGAGGCCGGCCCGACGGCCGACCCGTCCGGCGTCGCCGACCGCGCCGCGTCGAGGGCTTCCGTTGGTCGGGTGAGCGGTCGCCCGGGCCTTGTTGCCGCCGCTCCAGACGGGGTGCCCGGCGACGCGACGATGGCGTTCGCGACCCGGCCGTCCGATCCGACGATCGCGGTCCTCCGTGAAGTGCGGCCCGGGTCCATCGACCGGACCGTCGCCCTCGACGGGCGACCGATCACGATCGGGCGCTCGCCGGACAACGATGTCGTGGTTGCCGACCCGCTCGTCTCCCGCCACCACCTGCGACTCCAGGCCCGCCGTGGCGCGCTCATCCTCACCGACCTCGAGAGCCTCAACGGTTCGCGGGTCAACGGGATCGCCGTCACCGAGGTCGCCCTTGGCGGCGGCGACCGGATCCAGGTCGGGAACACCGTGCTGGTGGTAGATCCGCCGTCCAGGTCCTGACCGATGGACCCGACGCTCGCTTCGCTGTGGATCCTGCGGATCCTCTTCCTCGTCCTCATCTACCTGTTCCTGTTCGCCGTCGCCCGGGTCCTCGTCCGCGACCTGCGGTCCGCCTCGCGGGAGCGGTCGGTCGAGCTCGGGCGGCTCATCGTCGTCGAGTCGCCTTCGGCAGAGCCGGCGACCGGGTCGGTGTTCTCGCTCGACGCGGTGACGACGCTCGGGCGCGACGTCAACAACGCCATCGTGGTCGACGATCCGTTCGCCTCCGCGGAGCACTGCGAGCTGACCTTCCGCGGCCGGGCCTGGTTTGTCGAGGATCTCGGCAGCACCAACGGGACCCTCTGGAACGGCCAGCCGGTGACGGCGACCACGTCGGTCGGCTACGGCGATGAGATCCAGGTCGGAGAGACCCGCTTCCGGCTCGAGCGCGGGCGATCGAGATGAGCGGCGCCCGCTCGGCGACCCTGCCGGCCATCCCCCTGACGGGTATCCGTCCCCGACTTCGACGCCGCGAGAGCCTCCTCATCGCGCTCGTCGCGGCCGCGCTCGTTGTCGGCAGCGTCTCCCTGTCGGCGACGGTCCAGGTCGCTGCCGGTGGTCCCCTCTCGATATCGATCGCCGATCCGGGCGACCTTGCCGTCTACCTGGCCGTCCTTGTCGGCGTCCACCTGGCCCAGATCCTCGCCGGCCGGCGTACCGACCAGGTCCTCCTGCCGGCGGTCGGCATGCTCGGCGGCATCAGCCTCCTGCTCATGGAGCGGCTGCCGCAGGACCTCGTCACCCAGACGATCGGCGGCCGGAGCTTCGGGCTGGCCCAGGTCCAGCTCGCCTGGCTCATCCTCGCCCTCGTCATCGTCGGGACCCTGGCGATCGTCGTCCGCTCCGATTCATGGCTGCGCCTCTACAAGTACACCTGGGCGGCGGCCGGGATCTGCCTGCTCATCCTCACGGTCGCGTTCGGCGTCGACGTGAACGGCGTCCGGCTGTCGCTCCGGCTGGGGCCGATCACCGGGCAACCGTCGGAGCTCCTCAAGGTGATCCTCGTGATCTTCCTGGCGGGCTATCTCTCCGAGAATCGGTCGCTCCTCATCGAGCAGGACACCCGGATCGGGCGGCTCCGCCTGCCACCCTTGCCATACCTCGCCCCGATGCTCGCCATGTGGGCGGTCGCCCTGGCCGTGGTCATCGTCCAGCGCGATCTCGGCGCGGCACTCCTCTTCTTCCTCGTCTTCCTCCTCCTGCTGTACATCGCGACGGGTCGGACGAGCACCCTCGTCATCGGGGTCGTCCTGTTCCTCGTCGGCGGGCTGCTGCTGTATTCGACGGTCGACCACGTCCGGACCCGGGTCGACATCTGGCTCGACCCGTTCGCCGACCCGACTGGCGCCGGCTACCAGGTGATCCAGGCCCTTCACGCATTCGCCCGCGGCGGCATCGTCGGGACGGGGCTCGGGGCGGGCCTGCCGCTCGTCGGCGGACGGTTGCCGATCCCGGAGATCCAGACCGACTTCCCGTTCGCCGCCCTCGGCGAGGAGCTCGGCCTGGCCGGCATCCTCGCCATCCTCGGCCTCTATCTCGTGGTCATCGAGCGCGGCCTGCGCATCGCGGCGGCCGCGGCCGACGACTTCCGGGCCCTGCTCGCCGCCGGCCTTTCGCTCGTCGTCGGGGTCCAGGCGTTCATCATCGCCGCCGGCAACCTCAAGCTCATCCCGCTGACGGGCATCACCCTGCCCTTCATCAGCTACGGCGGGTCGTCGCTCGTCGCCAACGCGGTCGTCGTCGGGCTCCTGCTGGCGATCTCGGATCGCGGCGTCGAGCCTCCACCACCGCCGCGCCCGGCCCGTCCCTCGTCGCGCTGGTCGCGCTGGAGACCAGGCCCATCGGCGCGCCGGGATGTCGCGCCTGGAGGGCAGGGCTCGTGACCGGTCAGGCCGGCCGGCGGACGAACCGCCGTCCGATCGCCGGCAACGTCGCCCAGGTCGGCGCGGCCCTCGTCATCGCCTTCGGGGTCCTCGCCGCCGGGGCCGGCTACTGGCAGCTCGTCCGGTCGCAGGACTTGTCGACCTCGCCGGACGACCCGGCCGTCATCGCGGCGGCCCGGGACGCCCCCCGCGGGCTGATCGAGGACCGCCACGGCACGGTCCTCGCCTCCAACCGCAAGGACGCCAACGGCGAGCCGTACCGCGTCTACCGGGACAAATCGACGAGCCCCGTCATCGGCTACGCCTCACGGGTCTACGGGACGGCCGGGCTCGAGCGCGCCTACGACGCCCAGCTTAGCGGACTGGTCCGAAGCGACCCGCTGGCCGAGGCGCTGCGCAAGTTCCAGTCGACGCCGTATGACCCCCAGGACCTGACCCTCTCGATCTCGCTGCCGCTCCAGAAGGCTGCCCTGGCCGGCCTCGGCTCGGATCGGGGCGCGGTCGTGATGATGGATCCCCGCACCGGCCAGGTCCTCGCCCTCGCCTCCTCGCCGACGTTCGATGCCTCCGCGATCGCCAACCCGGCGACGGCCAAGGCGGCCTGGGCGAACCTGACCGCGGACCCGGCCAAGCCGCTCCTGCCACGAGCGACGCTCGGGACGTACGTGCCCGGATCGATCCTCAAGATCGTCACGGCCATGGGCGGTCTCGACTCGGGCGCCCTGACCGCGGCCACGAAGTTCCCCCAGCAGCCGGCGGCCGAGAAGAACGGCCTCGTCGTCTCCGGCTACACGATCAAGGACGGCCATCACCCGTTCACCGGCAACAAGGTCCTCGACCTCCTCGACGCGACCGAGGTGTCGTGCAACATCTATTACGCCCTCGCCGGGCTCAAGGAGGGCGGGGGAGCGCTCGACTCGATGGCCCGGCGGCTCGGCTTCTACGCCCCATTGCCGTTCGACCTTCCGACCGCGACGAGCCAGCTGACGAACGGCGGCGGCCCGCTGCCGGGAGGCTTCCTCGACGACGTCGAGCTCGCCAACGCGGCCTACGGCCAGGCCGAGACGCTCGTGACGCCGCTCCAGATGGCGCTCGTCGCCTCGACCGTCGCCGACGGCGGCGTCCTGATGAAGCCCCAGCTCGTCACCGCGATCGCGGGCCGGGCCGGCTCGAGCCCGGTCGGGAGCCAGACCATCGGACGGGTCCTGTCGGCCGAGGACGATGCGATCGTCAAGGCGGCGATGATGCAGGCCGTCGAGGGTCGCTACGGCCGACTCTTCACGACCGGGGCGGCTGTGCCGGGGATCCCGACGGCCGGCAAGTCCGGGACGGCCCAGCTCGGCGGGCCCGGCGAGCCTCACAGCTGGTTCATCGGCTTCGCCCCGGTCGATCATCCGCAGGTCGCCATCGCGGTCCTCGTCGAGCACGGCGGGCGCGGCGGTGCCCGGGCGTCACCGCTGGCCGGCCAGCTGCTCAAGCTCTATTTCGACACGGAGGCGAAGTCGTGAGCGGACCGGGCGACGCCACGGACCCGGACGAGTCGCCGGTGGACGCGGAAGTCCGGCCCGTCGACGGGGCGCTCGCGGAGCAGCCCGCCGAGCCGCGCGTGCCACGACCGTGGATCGAGCGGATCGGCCTCGCCGGCATCGCCCTCGTCCTGGCCGCCCTCTTCGGGGCGGTGGCGGCGGCGGCCTGGTCCGGCGGCGAGGTCTTCCTCGCTGCGATGGGCGCGGTCGGCTGCCTCATGACCGTGTGGGTCGGGATCCTCACCGTCGTTCGCGGCTGAGGGCGGCCGTCGGGCGGCGGTCCCCGACCGGAAGGCTGCCGGAACCGTTCTAACTGCGCCCTGTAAGCGACCCGTCCGTCGCTTCGACCCGCGTCGTCTGCTCGAGGAGCTTGGCGACGAGGGCCGTCCAGCCGGTCTGGTGGCTCGCCCCGAGGCCCGCCCCGGTATCGCCGTCGAAGTACTCGTGGAACAGGACCAGGTCGCGGAAGGCGGGATCGTCCTGCAGGATCGCCCGATCTCCGAAGACGGCCCGCCGGCCGTCTGGACCGCGGACGAACAGGCGCTCGAGGCGCCGTGACAGGTCGTCGGCGACGCTGCCGAGCGGGACCTGGACCCCCGAGCCGAGCGGATCTTCGACCGTGAAGGTCGAACCATAGTAGTGATCGAACTTCTGGAGCGCCTCGATCATCAGATAGTTGATGGGGAACCAGACCGGGCCCCGCCAGTTCGAGTTGCCGCCGAACAGCCCGCTCCGTGACTCGGCCGGCTCGTACGACACCATGCTCGTCGTGCCGGACAGGTCGAGAACGAAGGGGTGCTCGCGGTGGTAGCGGCTCAACGAGCGGATGCCATGATCGGACAGGAACTCGGCCGGATCGAGCATACGCCCGAGCACGCTCCGCAGGCGGTCGCCGTGGACCAGGGCGAGCAGCCGGCGCCGCCCGAGACCCGGCTCGTCCCACGACGAGACGAGCGAGGCGAGGGCCGGTCGATTGGCGAGGAACCAGCGCAGCCGGCGGGCGAAGTCCGGGAGCGCCTCGAGGACCCGCTCCTCGAGGGTCTCGACGGCGAGCAGCGGGATGAGTCCGACGACCGACCGGACCCGAAGCGGGATCAGGCCACCCGAGTCGAGATGAAGGACGTCGTAGAACCAGCTGTCTTCCGGGTCCCACAGCGGGATGCGCTCCTCGTCGCCGAGGGTGATGCCGTTGAGGGCGCCGGCGATGGAGAGGAAGTGCTCGAAGAACTTGGTCGCGATGTCCTCGTAGACGCGATCTTCGACGGCGAGCTCGAGGGCGATCGCCAGCATGTTCAGCGAGTACATCCCCATCCAGGCGGTGCCGTCGGCCTGGCCGAGGTAGCCCGCCACCGGCAGTGGCGCGCTCCGGTCGAAGACGCCGATGTTGTCGAGTCCGAGGAAGCCACCCTGGAAGACGTTGTTGCCGTCGGCGTCCTTGCGGTTGACCCACCAGGTGAAGTTGAGCAGGAGCTTGTGGAAGACCCGCTCGAGGAAGGCCCGGTCGCGTCGCCCGCTGATGCGGGCGTCGATCTGGTAGACCCGCCGGGCCGCCCAGGCGTGCACGGGCGGGTTGACGTCGGAGAACGACCACTCGTAGGCCGGCAGCTGGCCGTTCGGGTGCATGTACCACTCGCGCGTCAGGAGGATGAGCTGCTGCTTGGCGAACTCGGGATCGACCTGGGCGAGCGGCAGGCAGTGGAAGGCCAGGTCCCACGAGGCGTACCACGGGTACTCCCACGTGTCGGGCATCGACAGGACGTCGCCGTTGTTGAGCCCCCGCCATTCGTGGTTGCGGCCGTGACGTCGTTCCGGAGGCGGTGGCGGTTGGGCGGGATCGCCGTCGAGCCACTCGGCGATGTCGAGGTGGTACCACTGGCGCGACCAGAGCAGCCCGGCGAAGGCCTGGCGCTGGACGAGCCGCTCATCGTCGGTCATGGTCGGGCCGCCGAGCGGGCGGTAGAACGCGTCGGCCTCGGCGCGGCGCCGGGCGAACAGGGCGTCAAGGCCCGCCCCGGTATCGAGGCGGTCCGGGGTGTCGAGGCGGGCCGGCTCACCGCCGGCCGGTCCCGAGGGTGGCTCTGCCCCGTCACCCGCCCGGAGGCGGAGCCTGATCACCCGCTCCTGCCCCGCGGCGAGGTCGATGGCGTAGTGGGCCGCGACCTTGGTCCCCGTCGCCACGGGGTTCACCGCTTCGCGGCGACCCCCGACGAGGGCCGCCTCGATCCCATCCTTGGCGAAGGTCGTCGGGTTGGGCGTGCCGAAGAGCCGCTCCGCATTCGTCTCGTTGTCGGTGAAGAGGAGCTCGGGCGATCCCTCTCCACGGAGCTCGAACCGGCCGAGGTGGGCCTGCTCGGCGACGACGAGCCCCTCGAGCGTGTCGGTCCGGTGGTCGCCTTCGCCGGTCCGCTCGATGCCCCGGATCGTCGGCCGGCTGTGGTGGCGGCCCCAGGCCCAGGTATTGCGGAACCAGAGGGTCGGCAACAGGTGGAGCGTGGCGGTCTCCGGGCCGCGGTTGTGGACCCGGATCCGGATCGCGATGTCCTCGGGCTCCGCCTTGGCATACTCGATCTCGACGTCGAAGTAGCGGTCGTCGGCGAGGATCCCCGTGTCGAGCAGGTCGTACTCCGGATCGTCCTTCGTCCGGCGCCGGTTCTCGGCCACGAGGTCCGCATACGGGAAGGCGCGCTGGGGGTACTTGTAGAGGGCTCGCAGGTAGCTGTTCGTCGGCGTGGCATCGAGGTAGTAGTAGAGCTCCTTGACGTCCTCGCCGTGGTTGCCCTCGGTGCCGCCGAGGCCGAAGAGCCGCTCCTTGAGGATGGGATCGGCCCCGTTCCAGAGAGCGAGGGCGAAGCACAGCCGCTGCTCGTCGTCGGAGATGCCGAGCAGGCCGTCCTCCCCCCAGCGATAGGCTCGCGAGCGGGCATGGTCATGGGGGAAGTAGTCCCATGGCTGCCCGTCGGCCGAGTAGTCCTCGCGGACCGTGCCCCACTGTCGCTCCGAAAGGTAGGGGCCCCAGCGGCGCCAGCGGTTCGTCGGGTCGTCCGCCGCCGACAGCCGCTCGCGTTCTGCACCCTCGTCGACGTCGCTCATCCGGCCATCTCGAGCCCATCATGCGCCGGCAGGCGCACCGCGCGATGGCCCGCCGGGCACGCCTCGGCGATCCGCCGTAGCCCTCGCCGGCAAGACGCCGATGAACGGCCGGCCGTCACCCTTCGGAACCATCGGGCGTCGTCGGTCGTACTATCCATCAACACCTCCGGCCGCACCACGTCCGGCCGCCCGACCGGACGCGTCCGCGGCGTCACCTCCCCCAGGCCCCGACGCCGCCACCAGCGAGGAGTCCGATGACCAAGATCCAGGAGTCCGGCGACAGGGTCGTCTCCAACGTCGAGCGGGTGATCGTCGGCAAGCATGCCGAGGTCCGGCTCGCGCTGGTCGCCCTGCTGTGCCGCGGCCACCTCCTTATCGAGGATGTCCCGGGGACCGGCAAGACGATGCTCGCCAAGGCGATCGCGCGGAGCATCGGCTGCACGTTCCGGCGCATCCAGTTCACGCCCGACCTGCTGCCCAGCGACGTGACCGGCCTGTCGATCTTCAACCAGAAGACGCAGGAGTTCGAATTCCGACCGGGTCCGATCATGGCCCAGGTCGTGCTCGCCGACGAGATCAACCGGGCCACCCCGAAGACCCAGTCGAGCCTCCTCGAGTGCATGGAGGAGCACCAGTCGACGGTCGACGGAACGACCTACCTCATGCCCGACCCGTTCCTCGTGATCGCCACCCAGAACCCGATCGAGTACGAAGGCACCTTCGCCCTGCCCGAGGCCCAGCTCGACCGCTTCATGCTCCGCATCCGGCTCGGCTATCCGCAGCCCATCGAGGAGATCGTCATCCTCGACGAGCAGAAGCGGACCCACCCGCTGGAGGAGATCGAGGTCGTCTGCAGCGTCGAGGAGCTCCGCGAGCTGCAGTCGGCGGTCCGCGAGGTGTACGTCGATTCGACCGTCAGCGACTACATCGTCCGGCTCGTCAACGGCAGCCGGACCCACCCCGACGTCTATCTCGGCGCCTCGCCCCGCGGGTCCCTGGCGCTCTATCGAGCCGGCCAGGCGATGGCCGCTCTGCTCGGTCGCGACTATGTCATCCCCGACGACATCAAGGCCCTCGCCGAGCCGTGCCTCGCCCATCGCCTCATCATCAAGACGAGCTCGACGATCCACGACGTCCAGCCGGCCCAGGTCGTTCGTGAGCTCCTCGAAACGACCCCGATCGACGGCATCAGGCCGCAGGGCCGGGGCGGTGGTCCGCGCGAGATGGCCACCGCGGTGGCGACCGACACGGCCGAGTGACGGAGCACGTCGGAGGTCGGTGAGGATCGCGTGACGCGGATGGACGGCCCGCCATGATCCGTCGGCTCCAGGCGCTCGTCGCCGCGGTCGTGCTCCTGGTCGCGGCGTTCGCGACCGGCCTGCCGTTCCTGTTCTATCTGCTCTATCTCGGCATCCTCATCGTCGGCGGGAGCTACGTCCTGACCCGTCTCGGCCTGACGGACCTCGAAGCGGGCTACGCCGTCAACCAGCTCCACGGGCGGGTCGGCGACACGCTCCGCCTGACGTATACGCTGCGCAACGCCGGCCGGCTGCCGAAGGTCTGGCTCGAGGTCCACAACCCGACGAACCTGCCCGGCGGGTTGGCCGGCCGGGCGCTGTCACTCGGTCCGCGCGGCGAGCGCTCGTGGGTCGCCAAGACGCCGCTCACTCGGCGCGGCCACTTCCGCATCGAGCCGCTCCAGATCCGGACCGGCGATCCGTTCGGGTTGTTCGAGGCGTCGGCGGCGGTCGGCCAGGGCCTCTCGCTCATCGTCTACCCGCGTGTCGAGCGCCTGCCGCTGTGGCGCCTGCCCGCGGCGAGCATCGAGGGCAGCCACGCGGCGCCGGAGCGGACCCTCCAGACGACCCCGCTCGCGACGAGCGTTCGGCCGTATGCGCCAGGCGACAGCATGAACCGGATCCATTGGAAGTCGACGGCCCGCCATGGCGAGATCCAGGTCAAGGAGTTCGACCTCGAGCAGACATCGGACGCCTGGATCTTCCTCGACCTCGAGCGGCGGGTGCAGCGTGGCAAGGGCGATGAGTCCACGGTCGAGGTGGCGGTCCGCGCGGCCGCCTCGATCGCCGACCGGGCACTCCTCGAGAACCGCGCGGTCGGGCTGACGACCATCGGCCACCGGACGGCCGTCCTGCCTGCCGACCGTGGCGGCCGCCAGCACCTCAAGATCATGCAACTGCTCGCCGCCGTGGACGGTGACGGGGCGACGCCCCTGTCGGAGGCGCTCATAGCCGGGCTGCCGCGACTCCGTCGGGGGATGACCGCGGTCGTCATCACGTCGTCGCTCGATCGGACCTGGATCCGACCGCTCGTCGCGCTGCGGACTCGTGGCGTCGCTTGTGTCGCGGTCGTCCTCGACGGTCCGGCCTACGGTCGGGCCACCGACCCTGGTGCGTCGGCGTCGTCGGCGGTGACGACCGCTGCCGGGAAGTCCGGCGACGGGGTCGCCGCGACCAAGCGCATGGCGGCGACCGCAGCAGGCGGGGCAGCGGGACGAGCGACGACGGCGACGATGGCGCCGACGGCGCTCGGCGCGGCAGGCACGACCGGGGCCAGGCCGGTCCCGACCCCCGAGCAGGAGGCACGTGCCCTGCGCCATGCCCTCGCCGAGTACGAGCTGCCCGTCCACTGGCTGACCCCTGGCCGGCCGCTCGCGGAGGCCCTCGCCGGATGAGCGCGCCTACCCCCGGCCACGACATGCCGGCCATGCCGATCTCGCCGTTCATCCCGCCGGCCGATCGGCCGAAGCGGACCGAGCCGTCGCGGCTCCGGCGGATCCCCCTCGCGCCCGCCGAGGGCTGGCTGACGATCCTCCTCATCGTCCTGCTCGTGATGCCCATCGCCTGGTCGATCTCGGACGCCCGCTACGTCCTCGGGCGGGGCGACCTCACGGCGTTCCTGCCGCTGGCCGCCCTCTTCGGGGTCTCGTGGGGCATGCTCGGCGCGAAAGTCGGCTGGGGGCGCTGGCGGACCCACCTGCTCGGGGCCGTCATCGCGGCCCTCATCGTGCCCATCCTCGTCGGGACGACGCTCGTCACCGGCGCGGCGGACATCGGGGCGCTGTTCAAGGCGACCGCCAATTCGACGGTCAACGCGATCCTCGACCTCGCCGTCCGGCAGCGCAGCGTGACGTCCGAATATGGCCACTACCTGCTCGTCCTCGGGTTCATCGTCTGGGGGACTGCCCAGTTCGCTGGCTACGCGACACTCGGCCATCGTCGGCCGCTCGGGGCGGTCTTCGTCACCGGTCTCGTCCTCCTCACCAACATGGCCATCACCCGGAACGACCAGCTGTCACTGCTCGTCCTGTTCAGCCTGGCCGCGCTGCTCCTCCTCGTCCGGCTCCACGCCGACGAGGAACGTCTGAGCTGGCTCCATCGGCGGATCGGCGATCCGGCCGCGGTCACCGGCCTCTATCTCCGGGGCGGCTCCGCGTTCGTCGCCATCGCGGTCGTCGGCGCGCTCGTGTTGACGACGACGGCCGCCTCGGCGCCCCTGGCCGCGGCGTTCTCCGGACTCGACGATCAG
Source organism: uncultured Chloroflexia bacterium (assembly GCA_963745405.1). Taxonomy (GTDB): domain Bacteria; phylum Chloroflexota; class Limnocylindria; order Limnocylindrales; family CSP1-4; genus C-114. Next base: position 2,607,145 of record CAVUWY010000002.1, read on the forward strand.
CTCGTCAACGTCGGCCAGCAGTTCGAGCGCTTCCTGCCCGTCGGCGGCCCGGGTACGAGGATCACCGGGGTGTCCTTCGGGCCGAACGCCCTCATCACCGGGCAGTGGAACAACAACACGACCGAGGCGCTCGAGATCGACGTCCCGCCAGGCGACACGACGTCCTACTACTGGCGGGCCTACACCTACGACAAGTTCAACCAGAACGCGTGGTCCATCTCCGAGGACCTCCCGGTCGACAGGGCGGCCAACCAGCCGATCCTCGATGGGACCGGGGATGCCATCCCGTCGCCGGATCTCCGCAAGTCGCTCACGTTCCAGGTGCGGAACATCGACTACCACGGCGACGCAGTGTTCGTACCGGATGCGCCGGCCACCGTGTCGGTCGATACGAAGCTCAGCGTGATCGGGCCGAACCGCTACTTCGGCGGCCTCACGGCCGGCGACTGGAAGTCGTACGAGGCGACCGCACTCGTCCCGGCCATCTCGAAGGACGGCTCCACCGGCTGGACGGAGAACGAGCTGCGGGTGGCAGGCACCGACTATCCGCAGGCGGTCAGGGAGCTGTACCTCGCGAAACCGCCGGAGGGGACCATCGGGCCGGAATCGCAGAAGCTCCTCGCCCGGATCGTGGCGGCCGCCGGCCCGGTCAAGGATCCCTACGACGTGGCGCTGGCGGCCGACCACATCCTCCAGAACTCGAGCGAATTCCACTACGACACGAACATCACGGACCTCGTCGACGGGCCGTGCAAGAACCTGAGCTCGGTCGAGTGCTTCGCCACGTACAAGCGCGGCTACTGCCAGTACTACGCGACGACGATGGCGTTGCTGCTTCGCGCCGACGGCATCCCGGCCCGCTTCGTCCAGGGCTGGCTGCCGGGGACGCGCGACCCGAAGACCGGCATCGAGCCGATCCTCTTCAGCAACTCCCACGCCTGGGTCGAGGTGTATTTCCCCGGCTTCGGCTGGTATCCCTTCGACCCGACGGCGCCCGGTGGCATCCAGCCGGCTCAGCTGCCGCTCGGCCCGATCGTCTCCCCCAAGCCGTCCGCCTCGACCCGGCCCCGCGCGAGCGGCGACAGCGGCGCCGACCGCACGATCCGTCCCGGCGCGGGCGCCGGATCGACGACGACGCCGCGCCCGGGCGGCCCCTCGCCGGCCGGACTCATCGTCGTGGCCGCCCTCCTGCTCATCGCCGTCAGCGGGCTCGCCTTCCTCGCCTACCGGCGTGGTCCACGGGGCCCGACCCATCCGGAGACCGCCTGGCGCGGCGTCGTCGGCCTGGCCAGCCGGTTCGGCTGGGCTCCCCGGGCCAACCAGACGCCGTTCGAATATGCCGGCGCGCTGAGCGAGGTGATCCCGGTCGCCCGGCCCGACCTCTACACGGTCGCGACCGCCCGGGTCGAGGTGGTCTACGGCCGGCACTCCCTCGACGCGGACCGGCTCGCGCGCGTCCGGCAGGCGCAACGCCGCCTGCGGGTGACCCTGCTGCGCCTCATCGTCCGACGGCCGACCCGCCCGCGCATCCGCATCCGCTGAGGCGGCCGTGGGATCGATCGCCGAGACCCCCGAGTGGGTCGCCCTCGAGCGCCACGCCGCCGAGCTCCGGGCGGCACAGCTGCGCGACCTCTTCGCCGCCGACCCGGGTCGGGCCGCGCGCTTCGCCGTCGAGGCGGCCGGTCTCTTCCTGGACTACTCCAAGAACCGCCTGACCGACGAGACGCTGCGCCTCCTGGTGGCCCTGGCCGAGGCGGCCGGCCTGCGGGACCGCATCGAGGCGATGTTCCGCGGCGATCGCATCAACACGACCGAAGACCGGCCGGTCCTCCACGTGGCCCTCCGGGCCCCGGAGGGCAGCCACATCCTCGTCGACGGTCACGACGTCGTTCCGGACGTCCATGCCGTCCTCGGCCGGATGGCCGACTTCAGCGATCGCGTCAGATCGGGGGCATGGGTCGGCGCGACCGGCCGGCCGATCCGCTCGATCGTCAACATCGGGATCGGCGGGTCGGACCTGGGGCCGGCCATGGCCCACGACGCGCTCCGCTGGTACGGCGACCGGGACCTCGACGTCCGCTTCGTCTCCAACGTCGACGGCACGGACCTCTTCGAGGCGACCCGCGACCTCGACCCGGCCCAGACCCTGTTCATCGTCTGCAGCAAGACGTTCACCACGCTCGAGACGCTGACGAACGCGACGTCGGCCCGGCGCTGGCTCCTCGACGGCCTCGGCGGCGATCCTGCTGCGGTGGCCCGTCACTTCGTCGCGGTCTCAACCAACGAGGCCGAGGTGCGAGCCTTCGGCATCGATCCGGCCAACATGTTCGGCTTCTGGGACTGGGTCGGCGGCCGCTACAGCTACGACTCGGCGATCGGGCTGTCGCTCATGATCGCCATCGGGCCGGAACGGTTCCACGAGATGCTGGCCGGCTTCCACGCCGTCGACGAGCACTTCCGGACCGCGCCGTTCGAGCGCAATGTGCCGGTGATCCTCGGTCTCATCGGCCTCTGGTACAACGACTTCTTCGGGGCCCAGACCCAGGCGATCCTGCCGTACAGCCAGTATCTCGGCCGCTTCCCGGCCTACCTGCAGCAGCTCGACATGGAGAGCAACGGCAAGTCGGTCGACCGGGCGGGCGATCCGGTCGGCGTCGATACCGGTCCGGTCGTGTGGGGTACGCCCGGCACGAACGGCCAGCACGCCTACTACCAGCTCATCCACCAGGGCACCCGGCTCATCCCGGCCGACTTCATCGGCTTCGTCCACGCGTCCGAGGAGGTCGGCGGGCCGACCGGTGGCCACCAGGACCTGCTGATGGCCAACTTCTTCGCCCAGACCGAGGCGCTCGCCTTTGGGAAGACAAGCGCCGAGGTGGTGGCCGAGGGTGTCCCGCCGGCCCAGGTGGCACATCGCACGTTCGCCGGCAACCATCCGACGAACACCATCCTCGCCGACCGGCTCGATCCGCGGACGCTCGGGGCCCTCGTCGCGCTCTACGAGCACAAGGTCTTCACCCAGGGCACGATCTGGGGCATCGACTCGTTCGACCAGTGGGGGGTCGAGCTCGGCAAGAAGCTCGCGACCCGGATCTCGCCCGAGCTGGTCGCAGCGGAAGCCCCGGACCTCGCCCACGACTCTTCGACTGACGCCTTGATCCGTCGCTACCGGCGAGGCCGCGGTCGAGCCTGACCCGATCCGTCCCGGACACCACGCGGTCCGTCCGCGATCCGTCGTCGCGCCCCCCGCCCACATCTCCGGTGCGCCGCTGCAACGGTTTCGACCCGTCCGATGGTACCGATGGGGGAGGCGACGCAGTACTTTAGTACCAGGCGCGCCGGTCTCCTCCGGACCGCCGGCGGAGCAGGCGGCGATGAGCATCGCCCGGTCCCGAGGAAGCGTCGATGCAGGTGGCGATGGATCCGGCGAGGCAGGCCCCGACTCTGGCCGCCGGCGCCCGGTCCACATCGGCCCCCGTCGTTCGTCTTCGCCTCGCGGCCCTGCTCGCGGCCCAGCTCTTCGATTACGCCACGTTCACCCTCATGGTGGAACGCCACGGCATCGCGGCCGAGGCGAATCCGATCGTCGCCAATGGCTTCGCCTCGTTCGGCCTCCCGATGGTCGCCATCGCCAAACTGGCCCTGGTCGTCCTGGTCGGGGCGGTGATCGTCCTCCTTGGCCGCGGCGGGCCGCGCCACCCGGCGACGCCGCGCCTGGCGGGCCTCGTCGCGGTCCTCGCCGTCGGCGCCGGGCTCGTCGGCGGCCTCTCGAACATCCTTCCCCACTGACGAGACCGCCCGCGGCGGTGGGCGCCCGATCGGTCAGAGCGCCCCGCCGCGCTCCTTCCCGCTCCCGGCCGTCGCCTCGATCGGATCGGCCGCCTCGAGCACGGCGAGGTGGTCGACGAGGTTGTGGGCGCGCAGCAGCGCCCGGCCGCCTCGCAACTCGACGACGGTGATCCCGCAGAGGGCGAACGGGAAGGACCAGAAGCGGTCGAGCGGCAGGTCGAGGAGGGTCAGCAGGACGACCTTGAAGATGCCGTCGTGGGCGACGAGCAGCGTCCAGGGAGTGGCCGCCGCGTCCGTCCGATCGTAGCCGTCGACGAGCGGCCGCCGCAGCCCGTGGGGCTCGGGCTCTCCGGCGGCTCGGAGGCCCGCGACGACGCGGTCGAGGCCGGTCCGGGCGCGCCCGGCGGCATCGACGACCCGCTCCCCGCCCGGCGCCTGGGCGGACGTGGCGTCCCGCCGCCAGGCGAGGAGTCGATCGAGATCGTCGGCCTCGATCTCGGACCGCGTCCGGCCCTCCCACGAACCCTGCGAGATCTCGGTCAGAGCCGGCTCGGCCCGGATCGGCACCGGGCCGCCCCTCGCGCCGATCGCCGCGCCGACCGCCGCAGCCGTCGCAGCCGCGCGGCGGAGTGGCGAATGGGCGATCTCGACCGGCGCCGTGGGCGGCATCGGCAGGCCAGGGGACCGGCCGGGGAAGGCGAGCCGCTCGGCGGCGAGCGCGGCCTGGCGCTCGCCACGCGGCGACAGCGGCGGGTCAGCACGACCCTGGAAGCGGCCCTCGACGATGAAGGTGGATTCGCCGTGCCGGAGGAGCACGATCGAGGCCGTCAGGTCCGCCGGCAGGAGCGGCGGTCCGCCGGCTCCGCTCATGACCTCAGCGCTCCGCTCCAAGGCGGATCGACCACAGCTCGAGGACACCGTCGCTCGCCCGGATCGCCTCGGCGACCCGATCGGGCAGGTCGTCGTCGAGGGCGAGGATCATGAGGGCGTCCTGGCGGGGCCCGGAGCGGGCGAGGTGCATCGCGCTGATATTCACGTCGGCTTCGCCGAGGATGAGCCCGATCCGGCCGACCGTGCCGGGCCGGTCGTGGTGGTGGGTGACGATCATCGCCGGGGCCGGGGCCATGTCGAGCCGGTAGGCGTTGAGGCGGGTGAACCGGGACTCGCCACCGGCGACGGTCCCGCCGACCGTGGTGGTCACGCCGCCGGCCTCGCCGGACACAGTCAACTGCGACGAGAAGGCCCCGGCATCGGGCGTCTTGCGCTCGACGACGGTGATGCCACGGGCCCGGGCCAGGGCGGCCGCGTTGACGAGGTTGACCCGCTCGGTCGTGACGTTCTCGAGGAGACCGCGCAGGACCGCCGCGGTCAGCGGGGCGGCATCGTGCTCGGCGAGCTCGCCGGCCACTTCCAGGGTGATGGAGCGGACCCCGGTCCGCGAGAACTGGGCGAAGAACCGCCCGAGGTCTTCGCCGAGGGCGAGGTACGGGGCGATCGCCCGGGCGGTCTCGGGCGTCATGAGCGGGGCGTTGACGGCGTAGCGAGCCGGCCGCCCGTCGAGGACGTCGACGATCTGGGCGGCGACCTCCTCGGCGACCCGGACCTGGGCCTCGGCCGTCGACGCGCCGAGGTGCGGGGTGAGGAGCGTGTTCGGCGCGTCGAGGAGCGGCGAGCGCGGGTTGGCGCCGAACGGCGGCTCGTGCTCGTACACGTCGATGGCCGCGCCGGCGATCGTCCCGTCACGCAGCGCGTCGGCGAGGGCGGCTTCGTCGACGATCCCGCCCCGGGCGACGTTGAGGAGCAGCGCGGTCGGCTTCATCAGAGCCAGCTGGCGGGCGCCGATGAGACCGCGTGTCGCCCGATTAAGGGGCACGTGGACCGACACCACGTCGGAAGTACGGAGCAGATCGGGGACGTCGACTAGCGAGATCGCGTGGAGGGCGGCCTGCTCGGCCGATACGTACGGATCGTGGCCGAGGACGGTCATCTCCATGGCCCGGGCCCGGTCGGCGATGGCGATGCCGATCTTGCCGAGGCCGACGATGCCGAGCGTCTTGCCGCGGAGCTCGACCCCCGTCAGCCGGCTCCGGGCGCTCCAGTCGGCTGCCCGCATCGCGGCGTCGCCGGCCGCGATCCGCCTGGCAAGTGCGTAGAGCAATGCGAGGGTGTGCTCGGCCGCCGCGATCGTGTTGCCGGTCGGGGCGTTGACGACGACGATGCCGGCCCGGGTGGCCGCCTCCAGGTCGACGTTGTCGACGCCGACCCCGGCCCGGCCGATGACGACGAGCCGACTGCCCGCGGCGATGAGCTCGGCATCGGCCTGGACCTGGCTGCGGACGACGAGCGCGTCGTAGTCGCCCACGATCGCGCAGAGCGCCTCGCGCGACAGGCCGATCCGCTCGTCGACCTCGTGGTGGGCCCGGAGGAGCTGGAGGCCCTCGCCGGCCAGCGACTCGGCGACGAGGACCTTCACGCGCCGGCCCTGACCCCCGTCGCCACGCCGATCCGCTCGAGCCCCGCCCGCTGTGCCGCGGCGACACCCGCTCCGGGCGTGATCTCGCGGCCGAGGACGAGGAGCGATTCCTCGATGACGCCGATGCAGGCGATGATCTCGTCGAGGGTCACCGTTCCGAGATGGCCGATCCGGAAGACCTTGCCGGTGAGCTTGCCCTGGCCTCCGGCCACGACGAGCTTGCGCTTCTTCATCTCGGTGTTGAAGGCCTTCCAGTCGAGGTCCTCGGGCAACCAGGCGCAGGTCACTGTCTCCGACGCTCGGGCCGGCTCGGCGAAGAGCGCGAAACCGAGGGCCGCCAAGCCGGCTCGGGTGGCGGCAGCGCAGGCGGCATGGCGGGCATAGATCGCGTCGGCGCCCTCGGCCGCCATGAGCCCCATCGCGACGTCGAGCTGGAACAGGACGGTGAGGGCCGGCGTGAACGGGGTCTGGCCGGTGGCCGCCGCGGTACGGTGCTCGGCGATGTCGAGGTAGAAGCGCGGCATGCGGGCGGTCGTCCCCGCCTCCCAGGCCCGCTCGGACACGCCGAGGAACGCCATGCCCGGCGCCGCCATCCAGCTCTTCTGCGAGCCGCTCACCGCGACGTCGATGCCCCAGGCGTCCTGCTCGAACGGCACGGCGCCGAGGGCGGACACGCCATCCATGAGGATGAGCGCATCCGGAGCGAGCTCACGGGCGACCTCGGCCAGTTCGTGGATCGGGTTCATCACCCCGGTGGAGGTCTCGTTGAGGGTGAGGAGGATGGCCCGGTAGCCGCTGTCGGCCTCGAGCGCCCGGCGGAGATCGTCGGGCTCGGCGGCGTGGCCCCACTCGATGTCGAGCTTGGTGACGTCAGCGCCGTAGACGCGGGCGATCTTGGCGAACCGGTCGCCGAAGGCGCCGATGCTGACGCCGAGCACCCGATCGCCCGGCGACAGGGTATTGACGATGGCCGCTTCGAGGCCGCCCGACCCGGCGCAGGAGAGCAGGACGACGTCGTTCGTCGTGCCGAAGAATCCCTGGAGGCCGCCGCTGACCCGCTCGAGCATCCCGGCGAACTCGGGTCCGCGGTGGTTGATCATCTGGCGCGAGCCGGCCTCGCGGACCGCGGACGGCAGGGACGTCGGACCGGGGATCCGCAGGTTGGTCTCGAAGCGGTTCACGGGGGGGGCCTCCGGGCACTGGGTGGAAGGCGTCAATCCTACCGTGCCAGCGCCCGGAGCCCGTGCCGTCAGTCAGGGCGTGATCTTGATCGAGTCGAGGATAGCCTGGACCTCGGCCGTGGTCTGCGCGGCCTGGCTGGCCTCGCCACACACGACAAGACCGGCCAGGCGTTCTCACTGGTGGGGTCCCGTGGACTCCACCCGTGATCACTTGCCAGATGGACTCGGGACCGCGGTCACGCCGGATGCCTGTGGCGATGCCGAGGCGGACGGCGCCGGGAGAGGAGGCAGGGGATCGATCTGGAGCGAGTCGACGACGGACTGCAGTTCAGCCCTGTCGGCCGCCGAGCTGCCCGGGTAGTACCTGGCGACCACGACGAGGCGCCTGCCTGCGACGTCGACTGCGTAGACGTCGTCTACATTGCCGGGCGGATTGCAGCACAAACCGCTTGACAGATCCGGGCCTGGCCCCGGCCAGTACCGAAGATTCCCATTCGTACATTTCGACACGTCGAGATTGGCAGGTACGGTCAACTCGATCCGCTTGGCCGGTAGCCGCCGATCGTGGCGTCGGTCGGCGACGCCGTGCGACCGCGCTGTGCCGAAAGCGCGGTCGATCAGGTCGTCGGTCGTCGTCCCGGCGCTGACCAGCGTGCCCCAGTGGCACACGTCGGTGAAGACGTGGGTGACGACCCACTCGGCGAAGAACACTCTCCGCTGACCGTGGTTCTTGGACAGCGAAGTCAGCCGTTGACCAACCGGCCGGCACCGTGAAGGTCAAGACGCTGCGCATTGATTTCCCCGGAACCGGCGGCATCGGGGACGTAGTAGGTGCCGGCGCCGAGAGCGACCGCATCCGACGTCGAGCAGCGGCATCGCGGTGGGCGATGGCGATCGGGCTGGGCGTTGCGGTCGGAGTCGGTGTCGCGACGGGGCCCCCGACCCCTCCGACCGTGCCGTTCCTCGGCATGACGTTCAGGCCGATCACGGCGAGAGCGACCACGGCGGCGGCCGCCATGGCGATCTTGGCGAACGTACTCATCTGGGCGAACCTCCGCGCCGGCCACCAGGCACGGCGCTGTCGGGTCGCGGGGACTTGGTCGAGCACGGCGTCCAGGACGCGGTCCGGGAGCGCGGTCACGCCCTCCTCCAGCCACGACCGAACGATGCGCGTGACTTCACGATCGGTGCTCACTGTGCAGCCTCCCGCAAAGCGGGCCGCGCGTCGGCCTCGAGGGCCGCGCGTAACCCGCGCATCGCGTGGAATAGACGGGATCGGACGGTCCCGACCGGGACGCCGAGGACTTCGGCGACCTGGTCGAGCGGCAGGTCGACGTAGTGGTGGAGGACCACCACCGCGCGATGTTCGATTGACAGTCGAAGGAACCCGCGCTCGAGCTGGTCGCGATCGACGACCGTGCTCAGGCCCTCGGCCTCAGCCGGCCGATCGACCGGCAGGAGACGGAGGTTGGGTCCCCAGTCCCGGGCCCGGCGTGCCTCGGCGTAGCAGGCGCGCACGAGGAGCCGGTACGACCAGGCGTCAAAGCGCGCCGGGTCGCGAAGTTGTGGAAGGTCCCGCCAGATGGTCAGCAGTGCCTGCTGCGTCGCATCCTCGGCGAGCTCGATGTCGCGCAGGATCCTGTGCGCCACCGCGTGGAGCCGGCCACCGACGGCGACGGCGAGGCTCGCGAAGGCCTCTTCGTCGCCATGCTGCGCCCGGACCACGAGATCTGTATCCATTCCCTTCCACCACGAAGGCCGATGGGTTCGGCATCTTCGCTATGTATGGGTGTCGGGTCCGACGAGGCGACTCAATATTCGGTTTCGATCGTTCCGAGTCGAGCGACGGGTCAGTCGCCGCCGACGGGTTCGAGGTCGATCGCCCGGACGCGACGCGATCCGCCGGAATCGGTCCGCACGGAGGCCGCCGGGATCACGCCGGCGATGAGGCGCTCGATGGTCACGGTCTCGCCGGCATACAGGCCGGTCCCGCTGATCCGAACACGGGCGCCGACCTTCAGGCTCGGTCGTCCCTTGCCGGCCGTGACGTCGATGGCCACGAGGTTCGGGCGTGTCGAGCCATCCGGCCAGACGCCGGCCGGCGGGGCGCCCTTGGTCGCCGTCTTCGCCGGGGGATAGGTCACCGGGCGCCGCTTCATGCGGCAGCCTCGTTGCCGTCCCGCCCGCCACCGAGCTCGCCGCGGACGGCGGCTGCGCCATGAGCGGTCGACCAGGTGCTCACCGCCAGGGCGAGGGCGGCCGAATCAGGTCGCACCGCGAGGCGATCGTCGGTGCCGCGGATGGCGCCACCGAACTCGGCGAGGCGCCCACGGTAGGCGGGCTTGTCGCCGTCCGAGCGCGCGCCGGCGGGGTAGACGTCGAAGTAGCCGTCGCTGCTCACGACGATGCGCGCCTCAGGGGCGGCGAACGAGGTTCGGGCCAAGAACTCTTCCCATCTGTCGCTGCTGCGAGCCCCGGTCGAGGGGCCCGGCACGGTGCGACTGCCCGCCCACCATCGGGCTCAGGGCCGCTCCCGTCAAGTGACCTGATCGCCGGCGTCGCGTTGTTCGGTCTCGGCGAGGCGGCGCCGCGACTCCTCGCGGGTCCGGGTGATCGAGGTGCCGGCGCGCATCGGATCGACCTCCGGCTTCGGCTGCTTCGAGCGCCGGGCGCCGCCGCTCGCCTTCGCCGTCTCGCGGGCCTCCTCGCGGGCGATCATCCGGGCACCGATCGTCGCCTCGTAGCCCTGGTCGGTGGGGCGGTAGTAGCGCCGCTCGCCGAGTTCGTCGGGGAGGTAGCGCTGCTCGACGTCGGCGCCCTCGAAGTCGTGCGGGTAGCGATAGCCGACGCCGATGCCGTGGTCCTTCCGCTCGCGATACGAGCCGCTCCGGAGATGGTTCGGGACGGGTAGCGCGCCCTGCGACTCGATGTCGGCGACGGCCGCCCAGTAGGCGAGACCGGAGCGGTTGCTCTTCGGGGCGGTGGCCAGGTAGGTCGTAGCCTGGGCCAGGGCGTACTGGGCCTCGGGGAGGCCGACGTGATCGAGCGCCTGGGCCGCCCCGACGGCCATGGTCAGGGCCCGCGGGTCCGCGTTCCCGACGTCCTCGGAGGCGCTGATGATGAGTCGACGGGCGATGAACCGGGGATCCTCGCCGGCCGCGATCATCGCCGCCAACCAGTAGAGGGCGGCGTCCGGGTCGTTGCCGCGGAGGCTCTTGATGAAGGCGCTCACGGTGTCGTAGTGGCCGTCGCCGGCCCGGTCGTAGGCGAGGACCCGCTGCTGGGCGGCCGCTTCGACGTCCTCGAGCCGCGGCGTCACGGCGCCCGAGGCGTCCCGCACCCCTTCGCCGTCGGCCAGGGCGACCGCGCCCTCGAGCACGTTGAGGGCGGCCCGCGCGTCGCCGCCGGCGAGGTCGACCAGGTGCTCGAACGCGTCATCGGCGAGAGCGACGCCGCCGCTCGGTCCGAGCTCGCCGGCCAGTCCCCGATCGGGGTCCTCGATGGCGCGCCGGACGACGGTCCCGACGTCGTCGTTGGACAGCGGCTCGAGGCGCCAGACCCGCATCCTCGACAGGAGGGCGCTGTTCACCTCGAAGTACGGGTTCTCCGTCGTCGCCCCGATGAGGGTGACCGTGCCGTCCTCGACGTGGGGCAGGAGGGCGTCCTGCTGGGCCTTGTTGAAGCGGTGGATCTCGTCGAGGAAGAGGACCGTCCGGGCGCCGTTCAGCGCCGCTCGCTCCTGGGCCGCGGCGATGATCGCCCGGACGTCGGCGACGCCGCTCATGACCGCCGACAGCGTCTCGAAGTCGGCGCCGACCGCCGCGGCGAGGAGACGGGCGAGGCTCGTCTTGCCGGTCCCCGGCGGACCCCACAGGAGGATCGAGGCGAGGTGGCCACGCTCCACCGAGCGGCGCAGCGGCCCGCGCTCGCCGACGAGGTGCTGCTGGCCGACGAACTCGTCGAGTGTCCGTGGCCGCATCCGGGCGGCCAGCGGCTGTCGGCCGGGGGGCGGCCGGAAGAGTGCGTCGGGCCGGGCGCCGGAGGGTCGGGCAGGTGGACGCCGCGCGGGCATGGCCCGATGGTAGCGCGGGCGGAGTGTCGCTCTGCCGCGACGATGAATGGACCGCTGATCCACCCCTGTCGGGGAGCGGTCAGGCGACGCTGGCGCGCGGAGTCCAGAGGAGGGGCATGGGTCGGTCGGTGCCGGGCAGTGGCGCATCGGGCACGACTCGCAGGCCTTCGACGAAGGCGACGACGAGGCGGGGGTCGAGCTGGCTGTCGGCGGCGTCCTCGAGCCGCTTGATGGCTTCCTCGACCGCCAGCGCCTTGCGGTAGGGGCGGGTCGTCGTCATCGCCGAGAACGCGTCGGCCACGGCGAGGATCCGGGCCAGGAGCGGGATCTCCTCCCCGGCCAGGCCGGTCAGGTAGCCGCGGCCGTCCCAGCGCTCGTGGTGGTGGCGGACGCCGCCCCGGACGAGCTCGAGGTTCGGCAGGTCTCGGACGATCGTGTCGCCGAGGGCCACGTGCTGCTTGACGATCGTGTATTCCTCGGTCGTCAGGGCGGCCGGCTTGCGGAGGATCGTGTCGGGGATGCCGATCTTGCCGACGTCGTGGAGGAGCCCGGACATCCCGAGGGTGCGCCGGAGGTCCGGATCGAGGCCGATCTGGTCGGCGATGAAGAGGGCGTAGCGGGCGACGTCCTCGGAGTGCCGCTTGGTGTAGCGGTCCTTCGTGTCGACGGCGATGACGAGGCCCTGCAACACGTCGAACGACGTGACCTCGGCCGGTCGGCCGAGGCTCTCGAGCGATGCGGCGACCCGGATCGCGTCGCCGCCGCTGGCCTTGGCCTCACCGAGGGTGACCGTGGCGACGGACAGGAGCTCGGTCGCGGCGTCGCCGTCGGACGGGGCGTAGCAGATGCCGGCGCTCACCGTGACCGGCAGGCGCTCGGAGACCCCGAACTGGAGGCTGAGGTCGGCCAGCGACGTTCGCAGGCGGGCGATCGCGGGCTCGAGATCGTGGACGCATTGCTGGGGGGCGACGAGCAGGAACTCGTCGGGTCCGTAGCGGCCGAGGAGGGTCGCGTTGGACAGCTCCCGTCGGAGGATCCCCGCGACTTGCCGCAGGGCGAGGTCGCCCGCGGCATGGCCGTGGCTGTCGTTGATGAGCCGGAAGTTGTCGACGTCGACGATCGCCACGCCGACCGTGCGGCCCTCGGGGTCGTCGCGCACGGAGCGCGCGTCGGCGGCCGGCCGTGCCGCCTCGAGCTGGTGGACGAGCTCGGCCACGATCGAGCCGTGGTTGAGCAGCCCCGTCAGGGCGTCGCGACGCTCGGAGTCGAGCAGGTCGTCGGTCTGCTGGGTGAGGCGCCGGTTCGCCGCCCGGAAGATGAAGTAAAGGAACAGCGCGAGGATGAGGGTGGCGAGCAGGGTGACCCGGAGGACGTCGGCCCGCGTCTCGTCGATGTGGGCGATGATCGGCGCGGCGTCGCGATAGACCTCGAACACTGCTGCGACCTGGCCGTTGTGAAGGATCGGCAGGTATTCCTCGAGGACGTTGCCGCTGCGAGCGACCGTGGATTCCTCTTGGCCGTCGGCCGGCTGGATGCCGGCGACCGGCCGGGCGGTGTCGATCGCCTGGGCCAGGTCGTCGTCGTCGCCGGAGGGCCGGCCGACGAGGGCGGGGTCGTTGCTGAACCGGATCGTGTGGTCAGCGCCGTAGATCTTGAGCTGGACGATGCCGCTGCCGTCGGGATCCACGAGCGAGGCAAGCCCGGCGTCGATGGCGGCGGTCCGGTCCGGCGGCGCAGGTGCACCAAGGTCGCCGTCCGCCCCGACCTGGGCGGCGAACGAGCGGATGAGCGCGCCGTCGGCGGTGACGCTCGAGTCGATCGCGCTCTCACGGATGTGGTCGGAGACGACGAGGACGAGGGTCGCCGCGGTCAGTCCGACGAGGGCGAGGCTGACGCAGAAGACGATCGCGAGCAGGCGCGGTCGACGTCCGGACAGGCTCGACCGGACGGCATTCGCTGCGGCGCGCACCCCCTGTGGAGCGGTCACGATCGGATCGACAACCTGGCTGCGGGAACGGATGGGCCGCGAACGTACCGAGCCGACGCTTGAGCGTCGATAGGACGTTCGGGGGGCGAGGTAATCCCTCCCCGGTCCGCCGCGGGGTCGCGCCGTCGGGCCGCTGGCCCCGGCTACGGGTCGCTAGAGGCGGATCACCCCGGTCACGTCGATGAGGACGAACAGGACGGCGAGGACGATGAGGAGGCTGCCGCCGACGCGGACGATCCGTCGCACGTCACGGACGACGTAGGCGTATTCCTGCTCGGCCCGCAGCTCGATCGGAGCGCTGTCGCGGCGGCCGCCCGGCGTGCCGCTCGCCTCGGAACGACGGCGCTCCCGACCGCGGTCGCGGACGGCCGTGGCGGCCCGCTCCTCGGCGACTATCTGGGCCTCGAGCTCGGCCGCTCGCGCTTCCTCGGCGGCGGAGAGGGAGCCGGCGGGACGGGTGGACGCCGCCGAGGCGGTCGTCGGAGCGGGCGTCGGTCGAGACTGTCGCGAGGACTGCGGGCGTCGCCCGGGTCGCGTGCGCTGACGCTTGGCCATGGGTCGGCAGGGGTCTCCACAGAGGGTCGAGAGGCGCGCCGGTCGCACCGACCGCGAAGGATACCATCGGGCGGCCGGGCCACCGAGGCAGGCGATCCCCGGTGCCGGCGGCGGCTCCGTCCGGGTGAGCGCCCGTGCAGGACCCCCTGCTAGACTCGATGCCCCCTGGAGGACCTCCGATCGACGTCGCTGTCGCCGCGCCCGCGGCCGTTGTTGCCCTCGTCCTGGCCGTTCTCGCCGTCGCGGTCGCGGTCGTCCTGTGGCGCCGTGTCGGCCGCCTCCAGCGCCGGATCGACGACCTGACCCGGGGCGAGAGCGGGCGGAGCCTCGAGGCCGTCCTCGATGCCCACCTGGATCGGGTCGTCTCGATCGGCGGGCACGTCGACGACCTGGTGACCCGGACGACGCGCCTCGAGGCGTCGAGCCGTCGGGCCTTCCAGCGGGCCGGGCTCGTCCGCTACAACCCGTTCGAGGAGACGGGCGGCAACCAGAGCTTCGCCCTTGCCCTCCTCGATGCCGATGACGACGGCCTGATCATCAGCAGCCTCCACGCCCGGTCGGGGACACGGATCTACGCCCGGACCCTCACCGCCGGTCGGACCGACGGGGCCCTGTCGGCCGAGGAGTCGGAGGCACTCGCCCTGGCCCGGGCGGCGACGAAGGGCCGGCCGGCCTCCGCCGACCACCCAGCGAGTGACCGCCCCGGCGGTCAGTGACGGACGAGCTGGCACGGCGGTCGGCGATGCTCGGGCCATGGCCCTCTCAGCACTACCGACCGCATCTCCGCGCGATGCTTCCGAGCGTCGCGCCAGCCGACGGCGACGAGGCATGAGAAGGACGATCCGGCGCCACGAGCCCGGCCGCCTCGAACAGATCCCGGTCTGGGGTGACATCGCGATCCCGGGCGCCCCGCCCGAGGAGCCGGACGCCGGGGTCGCGGCACTGCTCGGCGGCCTGAACCCGGATCAGCGGCGCGCGGTCACCCACGGCGAGGGACCGCTCCTCGTCGTCGCCGGAGCGGGGACCGGCAAGACCCAGGTCATCACCCGGCGCATCGCCTGGCTGATCGCGACCCGCCGGGCGCGTCCATCGGAGATCCTCGCCCTCACGTTCACGGACAAGGCGGCCGACGAGATGGCCGTCCGCGTCGACCAGCTCGCGCCGTACGGCTTCGCCGACGCCTCGATCTCGACCTTTCATGCCTTCGGCGACCGGATCATCCGCGAGTTCGCCCTGGAGGCCGGCCTGCCGCCGTCGGCCCGCGTGCTGTCCCGGGCCGAGGTGGTCCTCTTCCTCCGCGAGCACCTCTTCGACTTCGAACTCGACCGCTACCGGCCGCTCGGCGATCCGACTCGCTTCCTCGACGCATTGGCAGGCCTGTTCAGCCGCCTGAAGGACGAGGACATCGGCCCCGCCCGCTACGTCGACCATGCGGAGCGCGCGGTCGCCGCGGCCGCCCTCGCTGCGACCTCGATCGCAGTCCGTGGCGACGACGCCACCGAGGCCGAGCGCGACGCAGGGGATGCCGCCGTGGAGGCCGCGGCCGGTGAGCTCGAGCTTGCCCGGGCATTCGAGCGCTACCAGGACCTTCTCGGACGGGCCGGCTATCTCGACTTCGGGGACCAGGTGAGCCGGGCCCTCCGTCTCGTCCGCGAATCGCCGAGCATCCGGACCCGCCTGCAGGACCGCTTTCGCTACATCCTCGTCGACGAATTCCAGGACACGAACCGGGTCCAGTCGGAGCTTGTCGGGCTGCTCGCGGAGGGCCACCGGAACATCACCGTCGTGGGCGACGACGATCAGTCCATCTACCGCTTCCGGGGAGCGGCGATCAGCAACATCCTCGAGTTCCGCGATCGCCATCGCCGCGCCCGGGTCGTCGTCCTCCGGCGCAACTACCGTTCCCGGGCTCCGATCCTCGACGCGGCTTACCGGCTCATCCGCCACAACGACCCGGATCGGCTCGAGGTCCGGGTCGGGATCGACAAGCGCCTGCGCCCCGAGCGATCGAGCGATGACGCAGCGCCCGTCCGCCTCGAGGCGTTCGCGACCGGATCCGACGAAGCCGACTGGGTCGCGGCCGAGATCGGGCGCCGCATCGCCGCCGGGGACCGGCCGCGGGATCACGCCGTCCTCGTACGGACGAATGCCGGGGCGGACCCGATCGTCCGGGCCCTCAGCGTGGCCGGCATCCCGTGGCGTTTCTCGGGCACGTCGGGCCTGTACGCCCGCCCGGAGGTGCGCCTGCTGCTCGCCGTGCTGCGGACCCTGGCCGACCCGCACTCGAGCGCGGACCTGTACGCGCTGGCCGCCTCCGACGTGTACGACCTGGGCGGGGAAGACCTGACGGCGATCGTCACGACGGCTCGCCGGCGGAATCGCTCCATCTGGGAGGTGGTGGAGGAACTCGACCGCCAGCCCGGCCTGCTCCGACTCTCGCCGGCGACGAGGACCGCGCTGTCGCGCCTCGTCGCCGACGTCCGCCGCTGGACGGCGCTCTCCCACGAGCGACCGGCCGGCGAGGTCCTCTACACGTTCCTCCGCGAGTCCGGGATCCTCGCCCGCCTCGCGGCGGCGGATAGCGTCGCCGGCCAGGAGGCGGTCCAGAACGTCGCCCGGTTCTTCGAGGTCGTCCGCCGCCGCTCGGAGCTGCTCGCCGATCCGCGGGTCGCCTTCGTCGCGCCGCACCTCACGACGCTCGTCGAGGTGGGGGACGACCCGGCGACGGCCGAGCTCGACCCGGACGCCGATGCGGTCGCGGTGCTGACCGTCCACAAGGCCAAGGGCCTCGAATTTCCGGTCGTCTTCCTCGTCGGCCTCGTCGCCGGCCGCTTCCCGGCGGTGTCGCGGCGGGAGCAGCTGGGGGTCCCCGACGACCTGCTCGAGGAGACGCTGCCTGAGGGCGACTTCCAGCTCCAGGAGGAGCGTCGCCTCTTCTACGTTGCGATGACCCGGGCGCGCGACGAACTGGTCCTCTGCCACGCCGCGGACTACGGCGGGTCTCGCGCCCGGCGGGTCTCGCCGTTCGTGATCGAGGCGCTCGACCTCCCGACGGCCGGCTCGCCCGGTGCGGGCGCCCTGGTCGCGGGTCCACTGGAGAGACTGGCCGCATTGGAGCCGGCTGTGCCGCCGCCACCAGCCGCCCGGTCGACCGCCGATGGGCCACTGTCGCTCAGCTATGGCGCGATCGACGCCTATCTCACCTGCCCGGCGAAGTACCGCTACAGCCACGTCCTGCGGTTGCCGATCGCCCCGCACCACGCGCTCATCTATGGGTCCGCCCTCCACGCGGCGGTCCAGGAGTTCCATCGCCGCGAGGCGCGCGGGCAGGTGATGACCGAGGCTGAGCTCATCGCCTCGTTCGAGACCGCCTGGTCGAACGAGGGGTTCGTCACTCGCGAGCACGAAGAGGCGCGCCTCGAGGCCGGCCGCGACGCCCTTCGCCGGTTCCGGGCCGAGCAGCTCCTGCCCGGCGCGGTGATCCCCGCCTACGTCGAGCGCGAGTTCACCTTCATGCTCGACGGCGACCGGATCCGCGGTCGCTGGGACCGGGTCGACATCGAGCCGGCGGCGGACGGCGCGGTCGGGCCCGGCGTCGCCGTCGGGCCGGGTGTCGCAGCCGCCCCCTTTGCCGACGGCCTGCTGCCCGACGTCGTGGAGGACACGCTGCCCCTCCTGCCACGCGAGCGGGTGACGGTCACCGACTACAAGTCGAGCGATGTCCGCGATCCGGCGGTCGCCCGCAAACGGGCCCGCGAATCGCTCCAGCTGTCGATCTACGCGCTCGCCTACCAGGCCCAGACGGGGCGGCTGCCCGATGCGGTCCAGCTGTGGTTCCTCGACACCGGCCTCGTCGGACGGGCCGAGGTCGACGAGCGCCGCCTGGCCAAGGCCCGCGCCCGCATCGCCGTCGCCGCGGCCGGCATCCGGGCTCGCGATTTCACGCCGCGGCCCGACCCGCTGTCGTGCTCCTATTGCCCGTACCGCGACATCTGCCCGGCGAGCGCGACGGCCTGAATGACCGACGATCGGCTCCGGCCGCGGAACGAGGGGGCGACCCTGACGGGGATCGGGGCGATCACGTTCGACTTCGGCAACACCCTCGTGTCGGTCACCCACGAGGCGTCGGAGCGGGTCGTCGAGCGGACGGCGGCCCGGGTCTCGGAGCGGTCCGGGCCTTTCGAGCGGGATCGTTTCCTCAGGACCTGGGCGGAGGAGCGAGAGCGCCAGTTCGCCGAGGAGGTGCCCGCCGGTCGTGAGGTCGACGTCGAAGTCCGGGTCGCCCGGGTCCTCGCCCGGCTCCGGGGGATGGAACGGCCGGGGGACCGCGAGCGCTGGGACGACGTCGCGGCGGCCGCCCTGTCCGACCCCGCCGAACGTGCCGCGGCGGTCGACGCCTACAGCGACGCCTTCGTCGCGGAGGTCCCGGTGCCAGCCGAGGTCGGGCCGATCCTCGCCACGCTCGCCGCCGAGCGTCCGCTCGGGATCGTCTCCAACTGGCCGCTCGCCGCGACGATCGACCACTTCGTCGCCGCCGCCGGCTGGGACCGCCACCTCACGGCGGTCGTCGTCTCGCAGCGGGTCGGCGCCATCAAGCCGCAGCCGGCGATCTTCCGGGCGGCCGAGGCGGCTCTCGGCATCCCGGGCGGCAGGATCCTCCACGTCGGCGACGACTGGGCCGCCGACGTGGTCGGTGCCCGGCGGGCCGGCTGGCTCGTCGCCTACCTCCGCGACCACCAGGGTTCGACGCCGCTGCCGACGAGTGTGCGCGATGACGATATCGATCCCGATCTCCGGCCCGACCTCGAGCTCGACCGGTTGGCCGACCTGCCGGGGGCGATCCGATGACGGCGGCTGCGACGCGGGCCCGGCCGCTAGACTCCGGCCGGATGGAAGCGCGCGACCGCCTGTTCAATATCGCCATCCTCGTCGCGGCGGCAGTCGCCTGGATCCTGGTCGCGATCGTCCTGACGACGCGGGATCCGAAGGCCGACCCGAATGCCGGGCCGCTCGGGGCGGCCCTCATCGGGCTCGCCTTCGCCCTCACCACCGCGCCGCTCTTCTGGCTGGCGACGTTCGCCCGTCACCGCCGGATCGCCTATCGCGGCGACTGGCTCCGCGCCCTGCGCCGCGGCGCATGGGTCGGGCTCATCGTCGGTATCTTCGTCGCGCTGCGGCTCCAGGAAGCGCTGCAGCTGCCGATCGCCCTGTTCATCGTCACCATGGTCCTCGTGGCCGAGGCGACCCTGTCGGCCGAACGCTGATCCCATCCGCCCAGACGAAGGAGTCGCCCGTGCCCGAGTTCGATCCCCAGGCCGTCCCAGCGGCGCCGTTCCCCGAGGTCAAGCGCCGGCTGGCTGCAGCGGTCCAGGCGAACCGGACCGAGATCCTCGGCCTGTCGCACCGGATCCACGCGACACCGGAGCCGGCCTACGAGGAGCGGCAGGCGGCGGCCTGGGTCGCCCAGAGCCTGCGCGACCACGGCTTCGAGGTGGAGACGCCGGTCGGCACGCTCGAGACGGCGATCAGGGGGCGGCTCAGCGGCGGAGCCGGCGCGGGACCGCGGATCGGCGTGCTGGCCGAGTACGACGCCCTGCCGGGGCTCGGCCACGGCTGCGGCCACAACACGATGGCCGCCTCGGGTGTCGGGGCGGCGATCGCCCTGGCCTCGATCGCTGCCGAGCTCGACGGCGAGATCGTCTTCCTCGGCTGCCCGGCCGAGGAGCGGGGCTCGGGGAAGGCGCAGATGATCGAAGACGGGCTGTTCGACGGGCTCGATGCCGCCCTCCTCTACCACCCCTGCGACCGGAACCACGTCCACTGCGAGGCGCTGGCGAGCGAGGACATCGAGGTCGTCTTCACCGGCCGCCAGGCCCACGCGGCGTCGGACCCCTGGAAGGGGCTCAACGCGCTCGATGCCCTCATCCTCCTGTTCAACGGCGTCGCCCTGTGGCGTCAGCAGCTGCGCCCGAGCTCCCGCGTCCACGGCATCGTCCAGGAGGGTGGCACGGCGGCCAACATCATCCCCGACCGGGCCCGTGCCTGGTTCATGATCCGGAGCGACGACCGCGCCTACTACGAGACGATGCGCGCCCGATTCCGGGAGATCGCCGAGGGCGCGGCACTCCAGGCCGGCGTCTCGGTCGAGATCGGTTTCTTCGGCGGGGCCACGACGATGAACTCGAACCGGGTCCTCGACGACCGCTGGGCCGCCAATGCGCTCGCCTACGGCGTCGTCGACCAGGGCCCGGATCCGTTCATCGGCAGCACCGACATGGGCAACGTGTCGTGGGTCGTCCCGACGATCCACCCCGACCTGTCGATCGTGGCTGGCCCGACCCCGGGCCATTCGATCGCGTTCCGGGATGCCGCCGCGGAGCCACTCGCCGATGCGACGACGCTCCTCGCGGCGACGCTCGTCGCCCAGACGGCCTACGAGCTGTTCGCCGACCCCTCGCTCGTCGAGGCGGCCTGGGCCGAGTTCCGGAGGATGGCGGGCGCTCCATCGGGCTCGGCCGGTGCGGCCGGCGCGGCGGACGGTGCCTCCGGGGCCGGTCCGGGCTAGGCGTATCATCGCCTCGGCGCGCCCCGCTGGACGGCCGATGCGAACCGGCGGCGCCCCCAGAGACGGATCCGTGACCTCGCCGACGGCGTGAGCCGACGGCTGGCCCCGTCTCCCGGAGGACCACCCGTGTCCGATCGTCCGCACCCTTCCGACGACCCGTCGACGCGTGACTTCGCGGCGGCCAACGGCTGGAACGTCGAGTACGAGACCTTCGACGATTTCGACCTGCCGACTTACGTCGGCATGCAGACGTTCAGCAAGCTGCCGTGGGTCCCCGATGCGGCGGAGATCGGCGCCCGGCGGGCCGACGTCGCGATCGTCGGGGTGCCGTTCGACGACGGCGTGAGCCATCGCTCGGGAGCGCGCTTCGGGCCCCGGGCGATCCGCCAGGCGCAGTACACGAGCGGCCAGCTCAATTCGCTCCAACTCGGCGTCGAGCCGCTTGAAGTCCTCACCGTCGTCGACGCCGGGGACGCCAATATCGTGCCGGCCTGGATCGATCGAGCCCACGCCGTGATCTATCGCAAGATCCGTGAGGTGGCCGAGACCGGGGCGATCCCGATCATCCTCGGCGGCGACCACTCGATCACCTGGCCGGCGGCCACGGCCATCGCCGAGGTGCGCCGGCCGGGAAGCATCGGCATCGTCCACTTCGATGCCCACGCCGACACGGCGGACGAGGACCGCGGCGTCCTCAACGGCCACGGCACGCCGATGCGCCGGCTCATCGAGTCCGGCGCCGTCGCCGGCCGCAACTTCGTCCAGGTCGGCCTGCGCGGCTACTGGCCGCCGGTCGACGTGTTCGCGTGGATGAAGGAACACGGGCTCCGCTATCACTTCATGACCGAGATCGAGGAACGGGGCGCCGAGGCGGTGATCGCCGACGCGATCGCCGAGGCGCTCGACGGTCCCGACGCGATCTACCTCTCGCTCGACATCGACGTCATCGATCCGGGCCTGGCGCCCGGTACCGGAACGCCCGAGCCTGGTGGCATGCTCACCCGCGAGGTGCTGCGGGCCGTTCGGCAGGTCGTCGGTGCGGTCGACCTCGCCGGCATGGACGTGGTCGAGGTCTCCCCGCCCTACGACCACGCGGAGACGACGGCGATGGCGGCCAACCGGGCCGTCCTCGAAGCGATCAGCGCGCTCGCCGTCAAGAAGTCCGCCGGCCGGCCCGTCCGGTTCGAGCGCGGGTCCCGCCCCGGATGACCCGATCGCGACCCGGCGAGGGCGAAGCGACGGCGGCCGAGGCGGCGGCCCTCGCCCGCCTCTACGACGTCGACCTCGTCGAGGACCCGGGCGACCTGGATCTCTACCTCGCCCTCGCCGGCCGGGCCGGCGGCCCGATCCTCGAGCTCGCGGTCGGGACCGGCCGGCTCGCCGTCCCGCTGGCAGCTGCCGGATACGACGTGACCGGGGTCGACATAGACCCGGCGATGCTCGCCCGGGCCCGCAGGCGGGCGGCGGCCGCAGGACGCGGCGTCGTTCCCCGGATCGATCTCGTCGAGGGCGACGCGCGGGACGTTCGCGTGCCCGGTCGTGGGACGTTCCGCCTCGCTCTCGTCGCCCTGAACTCGCTCATGATCATGGGCGACGCGGCGGCCCAGCGGGCGGTCGTGCGGACCCTGGCCGACCATCTCGCCCCCGGCGGGCTCGCCGTGGTGGACGTCTGGCTCCCCGATGCCGACGATCTGGGACGGTACGACGGACGTCTCGTCCTGGAGTACACCCGCCGCGACCCGGAGACCGGGTCCACCGTGGCGAAGATGGGCAGCGCGCTCCACGACGCGGCCACCGCCACCGTCACCCTGACCACGATCTACGAAGAGGGTGAGGCCGGCGCGCCGACCGTTCGCTGGCTGCGGCGCGACCATCTCCGTCTCGTCTCGGCCGACGAGCTCCGGGCCTCCGCCGAGGCCGCCGGCCTGGCGGTCGAAGTCGTCGCCGGTTCCTACGACCTCGATCCACTCGGTCGGGGCTCCGACCGGGCGATCCTCGTCGGCGTCAGACCCTGAGCCGTCCGACCCTGATCAAACCGACCCTGGAACGTCCGGCCCCGTCCCACGACGACCGTAGGGAGCCGGCGCAGGGCAACCCATCCGTACTGCCCCTACCCGCACCCGATGGGGGACCGGCGGCAGACGACGCGCTTGTTACACTCCAGCGCGATGGCCAGCAATAACCAGGTCCGACTCCTCGTGATCGAGGACGTCCAACAGGTCGCCCAATACATCCGGGGACTGCTCAACGCCCAGGCCCACATCAAGCTCCTCGACGTCATCAACGACGGTTCGAAGGTGGCGGGCCAGGTCCAGCAGCTCAAGCCGGACGTCGTCATCATCGACGCCCTGCTGCAGGGCCGGGTCAAGGGCCTCCAGCTCGCCGCCCAGCTCCACGAGGGCCGGGCGGGAGTGCCCGTCATCATCCTCACCGTCCCCCAGAATCCCGTCGAGTCGAACCCCGCGGTCGGCGTCCACGGGGTCCTGTCGATGCCGTTTTCGGGCTACGACCTCATCAACCGCATCAACACGGTCCACACGGCATTCCAGGCCTCCGACGAGGGCGGCTCGTCGCGACTCCTGAGCGTCTTCGCCCCCAAGGGTGGGGTCGGCAAGACGACGATCGCGTTCAACCTCGCCGTGGCGATCGGCCAGCTCGGCAAGCGGACAGTCCTCATCGACGGCAGCCTCCAGTTCGGCGACATGCGGGCGCTTCTCAAGGTCCCCACCGACGCCCCGTCGATCCTCGACCTGCCGACCGACCGGATCCAGGAATCGGACCTCCAGGACGTCCTGTGGCGCGACCCGTCGGGCATCGACATCCTCCTCGCCCCGCCACGGGTCGAGATGGCCGAGATGGTGACCGTGCGGGACGTCGACAAGGTCCTGTCCCTCCTGCGCCGGGTCTACGAAGTGATCGTCCTCGACACGTCGCCGGCGTTGTCGGACGTGAACCTCGCCTTCCTCGACGCATCCGACACGATCATCGAGATCGTCACCTACGACTCGACGACCATCCACAACACCATCGCGGTGGCCGACGCGTTCCGGACCATCGGCTACTCGGCCTCGAAGGTCCAGTACCTGATCAACCGGGCCGACTCCGCCGGCGGCATCCAGGCCGACGAGCTGGCCAGGGCGCTCGGCCGGGTGCCGGAACATTCGATCGTCTCGGACGGGCTGCTCGTGGTGCAGTCGAACAACGAGGGCGTGCCGTTCGTCCTGGCCAACCCGCACGCGCCGATCAGCCAGGACGTCGGCCGATTGGCCGCGGAGCTCCTCGAAGTCCGCCAGCCGGTCGCGGCGCACCGCTGATCACGGTGGCCGACCCCCGTCCGATCGGTGTCTTCGACTCGGGGGTCGGTGGGCTGACGGTCCTCCGGGAGATCCTCCGCCGTTCGCCGGCCGAGTCGACCGTCTACCTGGGCGACAACGCCCGCGCTCCCTACGGCGTCCGCCCGGACGACGAGGTGAGCTCGTTCAGCCGTCAGGCCCTCGACGCGCTCGCGGAGCGCGAGGTCAAGACGATCGTCGTCGCCTGTAACACCTCGACCGCGGTCGCCCTGTCCGACCTGCGCCGCCGCTACGACATCCCGATCCTCGGTGTCATCCGGCCGGGCGCCGTGGCGGCGACGCTCGCCACGCGGACCCGGCGGGTCGGGGTCATCGCCACCCCGGCGACGGTCCGCTCACACGCGTATTTCGCGGCCATCAAGGACGAGAACCCGGCAGTCGAGGTCTACGAGCACGCCACGCCCGCCCTCGTCCCGCTCGTCGAGTCGGGATCCCTCGGCGGGCCGGACGTCGAGGCGGTCGTCGCCGAGTCCCTCGCCCCGCTCCTCGGCAGCCGCGACGATCATGGCGACTTCATCTTCCCGCTGCCGCCGTCCTCCACCATCGACACCCTGCTCCTCGGGTGCACCCACTACCCGCTCCTCCTGCCGGCCATACGGGCCGCCGTCGGCGCCGGCGTGGCGATCGTCGACAGCGCCACCGCGACCGCCTCGGCACTCGTCGAGCTGCTGTCGATCAACGGACTGGAGGCGCCGTCGGACGGACCGGCGGCCACCCATCGCCAGCTGACGACCGGCGATCCGGCTGCCTTCCGCCGGACGGCGGGTCGCCTGTTCGGCGACGGCTTCGCCGATGTCGAGTCGATCGAGCTCGGAGTGCCCGCATGAGCGATCGATCCGACCGCCGCGGCCGCCTCAACGACCCGCTGTGGCAGAGCGGCTTCCTCGTCGGGGCCGCCATCGGTGCGGCGGCGACGGTCCTCGGGCGACGAGCGGAGCGGTCGGCCCGGCGTGGGCTCGTCGACTGGCCGGCGGCGGAGGCCATCGCCATCGGGCGCCTGAAGCGCGCCCCGGGCAGCTTGACGGCGGCCGAGCTGGCCGCCGCGCAACCCGCCTACACCGCGGCGATGGCCCTCATCGCCCCACGCCTCGCGGCCGCCCTCGAGACGGAGCTGCCGGGTGTCGTGGAGCGGGCGGCCGTCGTCGATCGGGCCGGCTGGGTACGGGCCAACGTCACGACCTTCGCCCAGCTCATCGGCCACCTCGAGGGGCGCCTCCTCGACCAGGTGATCCCGCCGGGCAGCGGCCTCGCCCAGGCCTCCATGGCCATCGCCAACCGCTACGTGACGACTCGCCAGCTCGGCTTCCTCCTCGGCTTCATGGGCCAGCGCGTGCTCGGCCAGTACGACCTGGCCCTCCTGTCGGCGGAGGCCACTCCGGGCCGGCTCCTCTTCGTCGAGGAGAACATCCGGGCGACGGCCCGCACGCTCGACGTCCCGCTCGAGGCGTTCCGGACGTGGATCGCCCTCCACGAGACGACCCACGCCTTCGAGTTCGAGTCGCATCCCTGGCTCCGGCCGTATCTCGCCGAGCGGCTCGAGCGCCAGCTCGGTGCCTTCAGCGACGACCTGGCCGGCGTGTCGCGCGACACGGTCCGCCAGCTCGGCCGGGTCCTCCGCGGCGAGCGCTCCGGCGACCACTGGCTGGAGCGCCTCATGACCGACGAGCAGCGCCGCCTGTTCCGCGAGACGCAGGCCGTCATGAGCCTGCTGGAGGGCTTCAGCGACTACGTCATGGACGAGGTAGGCCGCGAGGTGGTCCCCGACGTCGAGCGCATAAGCGCCCGCTTCCACGCTCGCCGCGAGCAGAAGAGCGGCTTCGAGCGGGCGGTATCCCGGCTCATCGGGATGGACCTCAAGCTCGAGCAGTACAAGAAGGGGGAGCGGTTCGTCCGGGCGATCGCCGAGCGGGGCGGTCCGGCCGCCCTGCGGAGGCTGTGGGACGGGCCCGAGACGCTGCCACGGGACGGCGAGATCGATGCGCCCGAACGGTGGCTTGCTCGCGTCATCGGGACCGGCGCGGAGGCGAGCGCGTGAGCGATCCCGCGACGCCCGCTACGGGTGCCGGTCCGGGGCCCGGACACGGACCCGCTGGGGTGCCGGCCGCGATCGCCCTGACCCCGATCCTGTCGGCCCGCTACCGGGTCCGCGATCTCGAGCGGATCCGCGCCGCGGCTCCGGGCGCGCGCATCGTCAATGTCTCGACCGAGGGCCTCGCCGACGGGTCGCTCGACGATGTCGAGGTACTCCTCCGCGGCTGGCTCTCGACCGATGCGTTCGACCGGTTCATCGCCCGCGCGCCGCGCCTCGCCTGGGTCCATTCCGCCTCGGCCGGGGTCGAGCGGGTCCTGACGCCGGCCGGCCTCGAGCGCGGCCTCGTCATCACGAACGCCCGGGGCGTGTTCTCGCGGCCGATCGCCGAGTACGTCCTCATGATGATGCTCGTCGTGAGCCGGCGGTTACCCCAGCTGCTCGAGCTCCAGCGCGAGCGGACGTGGCAGCCACTCGAGGGCGCCGAGCTCCGCGATGTGACCGTCGGCATCGTCGGGCTCGGCTCGATCGGCCGGGCGGTCGCGACGCTCGCGACGGCGTTCGGCTGCCGGGTCATCGCCACCCGCCGCCGGCCGGATGCGGACGGCTCGGCCGACGGGGCCGCGGCCGGCCTCGACCCGTCCCTGGTCCGGGTCCTCGGCCCGGATGGCCTGCCGGAGCTCCTCGCCGAGGCCGATTTCGTCGTCCTCGCCCTGCCCCTGACCGCAGGCACGGAGAACCTCATCGACGATCGGGCCCTCGAGCAGATGAAGCCCGGCGGCTGGCTCATCAACGTCGCCCGCGGTCGGCTGGTCGACGAGCGGGCCCTCCTTCGCGCCCTGGCCGAAGGGCCGATCGGCGGTGCCGTCCTCGACGCGTTCCGCGACGAGCCACTGCCGACGTCGTCGCCGTTCTACGGCCTGCCGAACGTCATCGTCACCCCCCACACCTCGTGGTCGTCGGGCCGGGTCCTCGATCGGAGCGTCGACCTCTTCTGCGACAACCTCCGCCGCTTCGCCGCCGGGACCGGCCTCGTGAACGTCGTCGATCCCGCCATCGGCTACTGAAGCGCGACTACACCCGATCCGTTTGACGGGCCGACCCCGCGACGCCTAGGCTCAACCCAAGGGCGCGGCACCGCATGCGCGAGGCTGCTCGAGGGATGGAGGGATCGCAATGATTCGGCGTATCACCGGGATCATCCTCGGAGTGGTGGCCTTCCTGGTCGTGTACTGGCTCACGGGCGGATTCGCGACACCGGCCACGCCCAACTGGGCGCTGGCGATCCTCGTCGGCCTGGTGGTGGCGCTCATCTGGCCGTGGGTCATGGGCCTGATCGTGGTCAGGCGCGCCCGGCAGCACCGCCAGAACGAGATCGACCAGGAAGTCCAGAAGCAGCTCTCGCAGCAGCAGAAGAACCCGCCATCCTGATCCCTGGGCCAGGCGCGCCGACCGGCCTGACGGACGAGCGACCACTCGAGCCGCGACAATGAGCGGATGCAGATCGCCATCGTCGGGCTCGCCGCGGCGGGCAAGACCACCGTCTTCAATACGCTGACCCGCGGCCATGCCGAGACCGGCGGGTTCGGCGGTCTCCAGCTCAACGTCGGGGTCGTCAAGGTCCCCGATCCACGGCTCGACGCGCTGGCCGAGATCTTCAAGCCCAGGAAGATCGTCCAGGCCGACGTCACTTATGCCGACCTGCCCGCCCCGCCCGCGTCGTCCGAGGGTAGGATCGGGACCGAGGAGCTTCCGGCCGAGCATCTCGCCCGACTCCGCGACTCGGACGCGCTCCTCCATGTCGTCCGGGCCTTCGACGACCCCGCGGTCCCGCATCCCGAAGGTTCGGTCGATCCGTGGCGCGATCTCGAGCGCCTCGACCTCGAGTTCATCCTGGCCGACCTTGCCATCGCCGATCGACGGATCGAGCGGCTCTCCACGTCGGGCCGCCACGGGACGCCGGCCGAGCGTGAGGCGAACGAGCGTGAGGAGGCCATCCTGCGCCGTCTCAAGGTCGGACTCGAGGCGGGCCGGCCGATCCGTGACGAGGTGCTCCAGGACGACGAGGAGAAGACCCTCCGCGGCTTCCGCTTCCTGACTCAGAAGCCGGTGCTCGTGCTGCTCAACCTCGGGGAGGCGGACATCCCGGCGGCCGCCGAACGGGTCACCGCCGTCGCCGACCGCTACGACCACCGGCACGCGATCATCGACTCGCTGTCGGCCCGGATCGAGATGGAACTCGGCGAGCTCGAGGCGGACGAGGCGGCCGCGTTCATGGAGGAGCTCGGCATCCACGGCTCGAGCCTCGACCGGGTCATCGGCCTGTCGTACCGGCTCCTCGGCCTCGTGAGCTTCCTCACCGCGGGACCCGACGAGGTCCGGGCCTGGCCGATCCCGGCCGAGTCGACCGCGGTCGACGCGGCGGCCGCCATCCACACCGACCTCGCCCGCGGGTTCATCCGGGCGGAGGTCGTCGCCTTCGAGGACCTCCTCGCCCTCGGCTCGACCGCCGAAGCGCGCCGACACGGCAAGCTGCGTTCGGAAGGGAAGACCTATCGGGTGCGCGACGGCGACGTCGTCGAGATCCTCTTCAGCCGCTAGAACCGTCCCGGCTCGTCAGTTCGGGCGCGGTCCGTGCGACTGGAACTCGGCGAGGATCGAGCGGTAATCCTCGTCGTCGCCGCCACCCTCGCGGTCCTCCTCGGCCGGCGGCTCGAGATCGGTGAGGTAGTTCTCGTCCGGGTCGCGCGACACGTTGACGGCGGCGGTCAGCCGGTCGTCCGAGATGTAGATGAAGTCGTAGTCGCGCTCGAGCTCGTCGGCGATCGCCTCGATGAGGGTATCGTGGGTATAGGAGTCGACGATCCGTTCACGGATGGCGTTGACGGTGGAGAAGAATTCCTCCGGCTCCATCTCCTCCTCGCGAGCGAGCATGAGGTCGGCGAAGACGTCGCCGTCACCCTCGTGGAGTTCGTAGAAGTACACGTGTCCTCCCGGCCCTACGACCCGATCCCGGCGGTCCGGCGTGGCCGCGGCCAGTATAGGCGGGCAGCGTGACGGCCCTCCCCGAGACGTCGCCCGCCGACCTGCCGCGGGAGTCCGGTCCGCCGACCGTGGTCGTGGTCGGGGCGGCGACCCGCGATATCGCTCAGGACGACCCGCGAGGCTGGCGTCTCGGCGGCGGCGTCACGTATGGAGCCCTGGCCCTCGCCCGGCTCGGGATCCCGACGGCGGCCTTCATCGGGGTCGATCCCGAGGCCGCGACCGCCCACGAGCTCGGCATCCTCGCCGCCGCGGGCGTGGACGTGCGCCTGGACCCGCTGGTCCGGGGTCCTGTGTTCGACAACGTCGAGACGCCGACCGGCCGGGCCCAGGTGGGCCTGTCGCCGTCGGATCCGATCGACCCGTACGGGCTGCCGGCCGCCTGGCGCTCGGCGGGGGCATGGATGCTCGCCGCGATCGCGGACGAGCTGACCGACGAGTGGGCCGGCGCGGTCCCGGACGGAGCCGTGCTCGCCACGGGGTGGCAGGGCCTGCTGCGTGACATCGTGCCTGGTGAGCGCGTCCGGCGGCGCCAGCCCGGTCCGTCGCCCATCGTCCACCGGGCCGACATCGTCGGCCTCAGCCGTGAGGACGTCGATCGCGAGACGGACCTCGCCTACCTGTGCCGGCTCCTGCGGCCGGGAACGACCATCGCCCTCACCCGTGGCGCTCGTGGCGGTATCGCGATGACCTCGAGCATCGATCGACCGGTGCGGATGCGGCGCTGGCCGGCCGTGCCGGCCCGGACCATCGTCGATCCGACGGGCGCCGGTGACGTCTTCCTCGCCGGCCTCCTCGGTGCGCGGCTGCTGCGGGATCGCGACGCCAGCGGCCGTGGCGAGGATCTTCGGCTGGCTGCCACCATGTCGTCGCTCGTCCTCGAGGGCCGTGGGCTCGATGGCGTACCGACCCGCGAGGCGATCCGGGAGCGATTGCTCGAGGGCTAGCGGGACGCTCAGCCCGTCGAGGGCCGCATCGTCCGCCGTCGCGCCAGCCGCTCGGTGAGTCGTGTCCGGCGGCGGGTCAGGTCGGCCTCGAGCAACGGCATCGGGCGGCCGAGGGCACGGGCCCGGTCGGTGAGGAGCCGGCCCCGCTCCACCTCGTCGAGCGCTCCGGCCGGGTCCGCCCAGGTGTGCTCCAGCGCCTTGGCTATCTCGACGACTGCGATGCCGGTGAGCGGGCCGCCCTCCGCCGCGAGGCCGCGCCAGGCGCTGAGCGCCTCGCCATGGCGCCCCAGGCGGCGCAGCGTCCGGGCCCGTTCGGCCGCGACCCGGTCGCGCTCCCGCCGCCGCTCGGTCGACCAGCGTGGATCAGGTCCCGCCGGGGGACCTCCAGGGACGCTCGACCAGGCTGCCAGGGCCGCGTCGAGGCAGCCGAGCGTCTCGTCGTGGCGGCGAGCCCGTCGGAACAGTCGCGCCAGCCCGACGAGGTCGCCACCGGGTGCGCTGCGGCGCTGGCCCGGGTCCGCCAGGGTCCGGTCGAGGTGGTCGAGCAAGCCGGCGAGCGACCGAACGTCGAGCTCGTTGTGGCGCACGACCTCGACGAGTCCGGCCGCACTGCCGCCGCGGACGAAGTCGAGGTACCGGCCGGGGATCTCCCAGCCCTCGACGTCGTCGTGGCGCGCGACGGCGAGGAGGTGCTCCTCGGCTGTCTTGAGGCGGGCGTTCGGTATCCGGTGACGGAACAACCGCCGAACGACCGGCAACAGGTCGAGGTGTCCGGCGAGCAGGGGAGCGGGTCGACGGTCCATCCGGTAGCGGGCGACGAGGAGCGGCCAGTCGAAGCCCCGACCGTTGTACGTGACCAGCCAGGCGTCGGCCGGGATGAGCGCGGCCAATGCCTCGAGGAAGGCCGGCTCGTCGGGGTGCTCCGGCAGCAGCAGCTGGACCTGGCAGAACGACGTCCCGTGCCAGGAACCGACGCCGACGAGGAAGGCGATCGTGCCGGCCGCCGTCGCGAGCCCGGTCGTCTCGGTGTCGAGGCAGACGAGCGGGACATCGGCCGGTGGGAGGCCGGGGAGCGAGGCCAGGCGCCGGCGGTCGAGTGGCATGTCGACCACCGCGCAGTCTCGTCGGACGACGGTCCCGCGCGGCGTCCGGACGATCTCCGCGTCGAGCGCCGCGGACAGTCGCTCGGCATGATCGGACCGGCGGCGGGCAGAGGACTCGGCAGGTCGTCGGATCGCCTGGGCCGCCCGGAACGTTGCGAGCCGCCGCTCGAGGAGCGCTCCGTCGGTCACGATCCCGCGCCGACCGTCGCGGCATCGGGCACGACGGCCGGACCGCCCCTGCCGCCGTTCGCCGACAGCTCGGCGAGGAGGCGCAGGGCGAGGACCTTGGCGTCGACGTTCGCCTCCAGTCGCGGCCCCGTGCAGGCGGGACAACCGCTCTCGCACGAGCACGTTTCGATGAGCTCGGCGGCCCCGGCGACGAGCTCTGCATGGCGCTCGAAGAGCCGGGCGGACAGGCCGACCCCACCGGGCATCGCCTCATAGAGGTAGATCGTCGGCGCCTCGTGGTGCGGCGAGCGGACCTGGCTGACGAGGCCGAGGTCGCGTGGGTCCACCATGAGGAGGACCGCCGCCACCGCCTGCACGGCTCGACCGGCCCCGAGGAGGGCGACATCGAGCTCGTCGCGTCGCCAGCGTCCGGCGAGCCCCTCCGCGGTCAGCCAGTAGGCGGTCGTCTGGAGCTCGAGCTCGGGCAGATCGATCGGACCCCAGCCGACATTCTCGTCGGTCCCGAATTTGAGCTTCTTGAACATCGTGACGAGGCTGGCGACCATCACTTCGCCGTGGACCCGCCGGCCGCCCGGGGCTGAGGCCTCGCCGAACACATCGAGGGGCTTGAGGGTCACCGCCCGGTTGGCGTAGGTGTAGTGGTCGACGTCGACGCGGTGGACGTATGCCTTCCGCTCACCCCATTCGAGTCGGTCGACGTGGTACTGGACCGACTCGTGCATGTAGATCGCCCGTTCGTGGACGAGCACCTGGGCCGAGAACAGGTCCACCTCGCCGAGGACCCGCGGCCGGTCGGGCGTCGTGTCGACGATCACGACGTTCTCCGGGGCGGCGCTCCGGAGCGACACCTCGGAGGCGGGGAAGTTCTCGGAGCTCCAGTACCAGCGGTCATCGGCCGCCTGGCGGATGTGACCGGACTCGCCGACGAACGCGAGGAGGTCGTCGGCCGGACCGGGGCCGAACGTCTCCCCGGGCTCGAACGGCAGCTCGAACGTCGCACACCGGAGGTGGGCGAGGAGGACGTGGAGGTTGTCGGGGTCGAGGCGGGCCTCCTCGGATCGTCCATCGAGAAGGAACTCCGGATGGTGGACGACATAGCGATCGACCGGTGAGCCCGATGAGACGAGGACCGCCACGCTGGTCCCGCCGCGCCGTCCGGCCCGGCCCATCTGCTGCCACGTCGCGGCGATGGAGCCTGGATAGCCGGCGAGGATCGAGACGTCGAGGCGACCGATGTCGACGCCGAGCTCGAGGGCGTTCGTGGCGACGACCCCGAGGATCTCGCCGTCACGGAGGCCCCGCTCGATCGACCGCCGCTCGGTCGGCAGGTAACCGCCGCGGTAGCCGCGGATCCGCGACCGGGGGCCGAGATCCTCCCGGAGCGCCTCGCGGAGCGTCGAAAGCATGATCTCGACCGAGGTCCGGCTCCGGCCGAACACGACCGTCTGGCGACCGGCCCGGAGGAATGGCATCGCCCAGCGGTGGGCGACCGTCATCGACGATCCGCGAGCGCCGGTCGATCGGTCCACCAGCGGCGGCTCGACCAGGAGGATGTGGCGATCGCCGCTGGGTGCCCCGTTGCGCTCGACGAGCGCGGTCGGGCGGCCGGTGAGCATCGTTGCGAGCTCGCCTGGATTGGCGATCGTCGCCGAGCAGCAGACGATCACCGGGTGTGAGCCGTAGTGGGCGCACAACCGGAGGAGGCGCCGGATGACGTTCGCGACGTGGCTGCCGAAGACGCCCCGGTACGAGTGGAGCTCGTCGATGACGATCACCCGGAGCTGCTCGAACAGCTGGAACCACTTCGTGTGGTGGGGGAGGATCGCCGCGTGGAGCATGTCCGGGTTCGTCACGACGACCTGGCCGGCCGAGCGGATGGCCGAGCGGATCGGTGCCGGCGTGTCGCCGTCGTAGGTCGCCGTAGAGACCGCCAGGCCGGCCGCGGCCGAGAGCTCCGAGAACTCGGCGACCTGGTCCTGGCCGAGGGCCTTGGTCGGAAACAGCCACAGGGCCCGCGCGGCCGGATCCTCGGCGATCGCCTGGAGGGTCGGTATCGCGTAGCAGAGGGTCTTGCCCGAGGCCGTCGGGGTGACGACGACGACATCCTCGCCCGCCCGTACCGTCTCGAGCGCGTCGGCCTGGTGGGTGTAGAGCCGGTCGATGCCGCGGGCGGCCAGGCCGGTCACGATCCGCCGGTCGATCCACGGCGGCAGGTCCGCGAACGACGCGTCGCGGGCGGGGATCCGCTCGTGGTGGACGATCCCGCGGGCGAGCGACGGCTCCTCGAGCAGCCGCTCGAGGACGCTCGCGGTGTCGAGTGGGGCGTAGGTCCGCACGTCGCCACCTCAGATAGAACACCTGTGCTATTCGGGCGCAGTCTAGCGGGCAGGCTGCGGCCGTGTCGTGCCACCTTGGGTGGCACAGTCGCGGTGGTTTGACACGTCAGCTGCCCGCAGCTACCATCGGACGGAGATGGACGACCCGTACCGGACCGAGCCGCCCGACCTCGACGACGAGCTCGATCCCGACGGCGCCGACATCGATCCCAGGCGCCGGGACCGGCCCCAGGTCCGCCTCGATGGACTGACTGTCGCCGGGATCACGAAGCGACGCGTCGCCTGGCTCCTCGGCGCGATCGTCGTCGCCTGGATCGTCATCGTCTTCGCCCGCCAGATGGGAGACGCCGCGTC
The DNA here is from genome assembly GCA_963745405.1 of uncultured Chloroflexia bacterium. Classification (GTDB taxonomy): domain Bacteria; phylum Chloroflexota; class Limnocylindria; order Limnocylindrales; family CSP1-4; genus C-114. The sequence continues at coordinate 2,641,120 of CAVUWY010000002.1, forward strand.
CATCGCCGCCCAGGCGGATCGGACCCGTCTCGACAACGCCGCCGCGGCGGCCGACGTCGCCGCCCTCCAGGGCGAGCTCGACCTCGTACAGCGGCAGACCTACGTCGAGCAGCAGGCCCGCGGCATCGGCCTCGGCGGACCCAAGGACCACGCCTTCGTCATCGCGGACGCCTCGCCGCTCCCGGACACGGCCCCCGGCTCGGCAGCCGTCCGGCTCGGCGCCCCGCCGATCGACCACTCCCCGCTTGATTCCTGGCTCGAGCTGCTCTTCGGTCCGACGCCCGCGAACTGACGCGAGCGGCATTTCCCCCGGCGACCGCGAGCTGTCTCGACGAGACGCGGCGCCGGCCACCGTGCCAGAATCGGTCCGTGACTCCCCCCTGGCTCGACCCCGAGCTGACCGGCCGCGGCCGCCTGCCGATGCACTCGCCGATGGACGGGTTCGGGAGGAAGTCGCTCGACGGCCGGTGGCGGTTCCAGCTCCTCCCGCGGCCCGACGCCGAGCCGACCGACGACTGGTCCGAGATCGACGTGCCCGGCTCCTGGACGATGCAGGGCTTCGACGACCTGCCCCAGTACACGAACGTCCAGATGCCGTTCACGGCCCTGCCGCCCGACGTGCCCGACGCGAACCCGACGGGCCTCTACGAGCGGACCTTCGAGTGGGATCCGGACGCCGGCGGCCCAAGGGTCGACCGGCCGCGCGTCGTCCTCCACCTCGGGGCGGCCGAGAGCGTGGCCATCGTGACGCTCAACGGCGATGAGGTCGGGATCGCCAAGGATTCGCACCTGGCATCCGAATTCGACATCACCGATCTCGTTCGGACGGGTGAGAACCGCCTGACGATCCGGGTCGTCAAGTGGTCCGACGCCACCTACGTCGAGGACCAGGATGAGTGGTGGCACGGCGGCATCACCCGCTCCGTGTACCTCTACGAGACGAAGACGACCTACCTTACGGACGTCCGGGCGATCGGTGGACTCGCCGACGACCTGACCACCGGGACGCTCGACCTGACCGTGTCGGTCGCCTTCGCCGACGGGCGGCCGATCCATGGCTGGATCGTCGAGGCCACGGTGTCAGGGTCCGATGGGTCGGCGGTCCCGGGCGGGCCGGGCATCCTCTCCGCCGAAGCCTCCGTCACCGACGTCGCGTGGCACCGCTGGGAACCGGACCTCGACCGAAACCTCTTCACCATGCGGGCGGCCGTCGGGCCCCCGTTCGACTCCCACACCGAACTCCTGCCCGTCGACGGGACGGCCCATTGGTCGATCGAGATCCCCGGCGCGGAGCCATGGTCGTCCGAGCGGCCGACGCTCTACCAGGTATCGATCGCTCTCAAGGACCCGACCGGCCGGGTCGTCCAGAGCGAGTGGTTCCGGATCGGCTTCCGGCGAGTCGAGATCGTCGGTGTCGACCTCCTCATCAACGGTCGCCGCGTCCTGATCCGCGGTATCAATCGGCATGACTTCGACCAGCTGACCGGGCGGACCTTGACCGCCCGCGACTTCCGGGCCGACCTCGTCCAGATGAAGCGGTTCGGGTTCAACGCCGTCCGGACCTCCCATTACCCCAACGACCCGGCCCTGCTCGACCTGGCCGACGAGCTCGGGCTGTACGTCGTCGCCGAGGCGGACATCGAGACCCACGCCTTCTGGGACACCCTGTGCGACGACCCGCGCTATCTCGATGCGTGGGTGAGCAGGGTCGCCCGGATGGCCCAGCGCGACAAGAATCACCCGTCGGTGATCGTCTGGTCGCTGGGTAACGAATCCGGATACGGGGCCAACCACGACGCCGCGGCCGGCTGGCTCCGCCGCTACGACCCGAGTCGTCCGCTCCACTACGAGGGCGCGATCAAGTTCGATTGGACGAGTGGCACGGCGGCGAGCGACATCACCTGCCCCATGTACCCGCCGATCGAAGCGATCGTCGCCCACGCCCGGTCGGGGCTCCAGCGGCGCCCGCTCATCATGTGCGAGTACTCCCACGCGATGGGCAACAGCAACGGCACCCTCGCCGAGTACTGGGACGCCATCGAGTCGACTCCCGGCCTGCAGGGCGGGTTCATCTGGGAGTGGTGGGACCACGGGCTCGTGCAGACCCTCGCCGACGGGACGAAGCGATGGGCCTACGGCGGCGACTTCGGCGACACGCCCAACGACGGCAACTTCTGCATCGACGGGATCGTCTGGCCGGATCGGACCCCGAAGCCGGCTCTGCGGGAGCATCGATATCTCGCCCGACCGGTCGAGGTCGTGGCGGGCGCGAGCGGGCTCGAGGTGCACAACCGCCAGGACTTCCGCGACCTGGCCTGGTTGCGGGCCCGATACGAGGTCTCGGTCGGCCCGGACGTGGTCGCGGAGGGCGACCTCGGATTGCCAGATGTCGCGCCGGGCGAGCGACGCCCGATCGTCGTTCCGTCGTGGCCACCGGCCGCCGGCGGCGGCGAGCGATGGCTGACCGTCCGCTTCCGGACCGCGGCCGATGAGGCCTGGGCCCCGGCCGGCTTCGAGGTCGGCGCCTCCCAGGTCGGTCTCGATGCCGCCCCCTCGTCCGTCGCGCCGGTCGCGGCCGGGACCAGGGATCCTCTCGAGCTTGACGAGGCGGGCCTGCTCGTCCATCCCCTCCTGTCGGCCCCGCCGACGCTGTCGCTGTGGCGGGCGCCGACCGACAACGATCGGATCGGCCCGATGAGCGGGCGCTGGCAGGCCTGGGGGCTCGACCACCTGGAACGGCGGTTGCTCGGAACCGAGCGGGATGGCGGCGCGACGATCGTCCGGAGCGAGTACCGCGGCACGGGCGACATCGTGGTGACCCACGTGCAGCGGATAAGCCCGGCGGCCGGGGGAGGGGTGATCGTCGAGGAGCGGGTCGCCGTGCCGCCCGAGCTCGACGACCTCGCCCGGGTCGGGACCGTCCTCGAGACCGTGGCCGGCCTCGAGCGTGTCGAGTGGTTCGGGGCGGGCCCTCACGAGACGTATCCCGATCGGCGCCGTGGCGGCGTCGTCGGGCGCTGGGGCACGACCGTCCGCGAGGAGTACGTCCCGTACGTCCGGCCACAGGAGAACGGCGGACACGCCGACGTGCGCTGGATCGAGCTGCGGGCCGAGGACGGCCGGGGGTTCCGCCTCGGGCTCGACCGGCCGCGCCAGGCCTCCGTCTCGCACTTCCGGGCCGCCGACCTTGCGACCGCCACTCACGACGTCGACCTCCGGCCGCGACCGGAGACCATCGTCCACCTCGACGCGGCTCACCGCGGTCTCGGGACACGCAGCTGCGGTCCGGACACGCTGCCCGAGTACCTCGTCGGGGCCGGGACGTACGAGTGGACCTGGTCGATGACTCCGCTGGCGCCGCGATGAGCGACGCGGCGGCCGACAGCCGGGCCGTCGGACGCGCGCTCGTCGAGTGGCACGCCGCCGACCGCCAGCTGCACCTGACCAACGGCCGGCTGAGCTACGTCATCCGAGTCCTCGAGGACGGGACGCTCGGCCAGCTCCACGTCGGCGCGGCGCTGACGCCGGGCCGGACGTACCGGCACCTCGTCCCGCAGCCGTTCGAGGGCTTCGACAACCGGACCGGCGAGCCCATCGCCCTCGAGCTGCCGACCCCCGGCTCGGGCGATTTCCGTATCCCGGCGCTGACGGTCGAGCAGGCCGACGGTTCGACCGTCCTCGAGCTGCGATATCGCAGCCATCGCATCGTCGCCGGCAAGCCGGCGGCGGTCGCCGAGCCGGGTCTCGTCGCCCTGCCCGCGACGTACGTCGAGGACGACGCCGAGGCCACCACCGTCGAGGTCGATCTCCTCGACGTGCGGAGCGGACTCGAGATCACGGCGTCGTACACGATCTTCCGCGATGTCGACGCGGTCGCTCGCAGCCTCCGGATCCGGAACGGAGGCACGGCGCCGGCCCGCATCTCGGCGGCGATGAGCGCCTCGCTCGACCTGCCGGATGCCGACTGGCTGTTCGTCCAGCTGAGCGGGGCCTGGGCCCGCGAGCGCCACGTCGTCTCGACCCCGCTGCGGACCGGCCGGCAGGCGGTCTCGAGCGCCCGCGGCTCGGCCGGTCACCAGGACAACCCGTTCATCGCCCTCCTTCGACCGACGACGACCGAGGATGCCGGCGAGGCGTTCGGGTTCAGCCTCGTCTACAGCGGCAACTTCCTGGCCGAGGCGGAGGTCGATCCGCACGACACGACCCGGGTCCGCATCGGCATCGATCCGGAGACGTTCTCCTGGTCCCTCGAGCCGGGCGCGTCATTCCGGACGCCGGAGGCGGTCGTCGCCTGGTCGGGCTCCGGCCTCGGGACGCTGAGCGACACGTACCACCGGCTCTATCGCGAGCGGCTGGCCCGCGGCCCGTGGCGAGACCGGCCTCGACCCGTCCTCCTCAACAACTGGGAGGGCACGTACTTCGACTTCGACGAGGAGCGGATCCTCGCTATCGCCGCGGCCAGCCGCGATCTCGGGGTGGAGCTCTTCGTCCTCGACGACGGCTGGTTCGGAAAGCGCGACAACGACGACAGCTCGCTCGGCGACTGGTTCGTCGACCGCCGCAAGCTGCCGAACGGGATCGACGGCCTCGCCCGCAAGGTCGAGGCGCTCGGCATCCGCTTCGGCTTGTGGATCGAGCCCGAGATGATCAGCGAACGGAGCCGGCTCTTCGAGGAGCACCCCGACTGGGCGATCGGCATCCCCGGCCGCCACCGGACCGAGAGCCGCAGCCAGTTCGTCCTCGACATGTCGCGACCGGAGGTCGTCGATCACCTCTTCGACGTCCTCTCGGACGTCCTGCGCGGCGCGCCGGTGTCCTACGTGAAGTGGGACTACAACCGCTACATCACCGAGCCGTTCAGCCTGGCCCTGCCGGCCGATCGCCAGGGCGAGTTCTTCCACCGCTACATCCTCGGCCTCTACGACCTGTACGGCCGCCTCACGAGCGCGTTCCCGGACATCCTGTTCGAGTCGTGCGCCGGCGGTGGCGGGCGCTTCGATCCGGGGCTTCTCGCCTTCGCCCCGCAGGCCTGGACGAGCGACGACACCGATGCCGTGGAGCGGCTGCGGATCCAGTGGGGAACGTCGCTGGCCTACCCGACGAGCTCGATGGCGGCCCACGTCTCGGCGGTCCCGAACCACCAGGTCGGCCGGCTGACCTCGCTCGCCACCCGCGCCGCGGTCGCGTTCTTCGGCGTCTTCGGCTACGAGCTCGATGCGACGGCGTTGTCGGCGGCAGAGCGGACCGAGATCGCCGACCAGATCGCCTTCTACCTCCGTCATCGGGAGGTCTTCCAGTTCGGCCGGTTCGTCCGGCTCCGGAGCCCCTTCGAGGGCGACGGCAACGCGACGGCCTGGCTGTCGGTGGACGAGGACGCCCGCGCGGCCGTCGTCGGCTACTACCAGGTGCTCGCCCGGCCGGTCCAGGGTCCGGAGCGGCTCCGCCTACGCGGCCTCGACCCGACGGCCTCGTATCGGGTCACGACCTGGCCGGCCGTCGCCGACCGGATCTCGGCGGCCAACGTCGGCATCCGCGGCGGCGACGAGCTCATGTCTGTCGGCCTGCTCCTCGATCACCATCGGGACGAGACACCCGCCCGCGGCGACTTCTGGGCGCGCCTCTTCGTCCTCGAGGCGGTCTGACCGCCGCGGCACGCGATCCGCCGTCGATTGGCGCGCAGCGCGGCCTCGGCTATAGAATCGGCCGCCCTGGCGGAGTAGCTCAGTGGTAGAGCAGGGGACTCATAAGCCCTTGGTCGGTGGTTCGAATCCGCCCTCCGCTACCAGACCCGTCCGTCCGATGACGTAGCCGCGCCTCACGGTCGGCGACTCCGACGGCGCTGAACCGGCCTTTATACGCGTTTGGGCATCATCGGGCGATGACACGGATCCGACCCGCCATCCGTTCGGGCCGCCGGGTCGAATGTACCGGTAGGCGCCGTCCGAACGGCTCTCCGGGCGCTCACCGGACTCGGCGCTATACTCGCCGCGAGCCCGCCGCTCGCTCGACGGCTCCCCGCGCATCCGGAGGCCACTTTCCTTGAACGCTCGATTCCTGCGCAACGGCGTCGTCATGCTCGTGCTCGTCGTCGGTACCGTTGCCCTCCTCGCCGCCGTGCTCATCAACCCGAGCCCGTCCGGCTCCGCCAAGTCGTACACCGAATTCCTGTCCGACGTGCAGGCCGGCAATGTCTCCAAGATCACCCAGCAGGACAAGAACCTCACCGTCTCGAACAACGCCGGCGTCCAGTACACGGTCGTCGTGCCTGGCCTCCTCGCCGACGCGTTCCCGGACGTCGCCGCGGCTGCCAAGAGTGGGAACAAGCCCATCCCGCCGTTCACGGCGGTCAACCCGCCCGACACGTCGTGGTTCCTCTCGCTCCTCGGCATCCTCCTGCCCGTGATCATCATCGTCGGCTTCATCGTCTTCATGATGAGGCAGGCCCAGGGGACGAATAACCAGGCCCTGAGCTTCGGCAAGAGCCGGGCCCGGATGTTCCTCGGCAACAAGACGGTCGTGACGTTCGCCGACGTGGCCGGCGTCGACGAGGCGAAGACCGAGCTCCAGGAAGTCGTCGAGTTCCTCAAGTACCCCGAGAAGTTCAACTCGCTCGGTGCCCGCATCCCGCGGGGCGTGCTCCTCGTCGGGCCTCCCGGTACCGGCAAGACCCTCATGGCCCGGGCCGTCGCGGGGGAGGCCGGGGTGCCCTTCTTCAGCATCTCCGGCTCCGAGTTCGTCGAGATGTTCGTCGGCGTCGGTGCCTCCCGCGTCCGCGACCTGTTCGACCAGGCCAAGCGGAACAGCCCCTGCATCGTCTTCGTCGACGAGATCGACGCGGTCGGTCGCCAGCGCGGCGCCGGCCTCGGCGGCAGCCACGACGAGCGGGAGCAGACGCTCAACCAGATCCTCGTCGAGATGGACGGCTTCGACACGAACACGAACGTGATCGTCGTCGCCGCCACCAACCGCCCCGACGTCCTCGACCCGGCTCTGCTGCGGCCCGGACGGTTCGACCGCCAGGTCATCCTCGACCGGCCGGACATGAAGGGGCGGACGGCGATCCTCAAGGTCCACACGAAGGGCAAGCCGCTCGACAAGACCATCGAGGTCGAGGCGATCGCCCGCCAGTCGCCCGGCTTCTCCGGAGCCGACCTCGCCAACCTCGTCAACGAGGCGGCCATCCTCGCGGCCCGGCGCAACAAGAAGACCATCATGATGCCCGAGTTCCAGGAGGCGCTCGAGCGGATCGTCGCCGGCCCGGAGCGCAAGTCGCGGGTGATCTCCGACGTGGAGAAGACGATCATCGCCTTCCACGAGGGCGGTCACGCGGTCGTCCAGCGGATCCTGCCGAAGTGCGATCCGGTGGCCAAGGTCACCGTCATCAGCCGTGGCATGGCCCTCGGCTACACGATGGCCCTGCCGACCGAGGACCGCTACCTCCAGAGCAAGACCGAGTTCGAGGACAAGATCGCCGGACTGCTCGGCGGCAACGCCGCGGAGCGGCTTGTCTTCGGGGACACGACGACCGGTGCCAGCAACGACATCGAGAAGGCGACCGACCTCGCCCGCCGCATGGTCACCGAGTTCGGCATGAGCGACAAGCTCGGTCCGCTCAGCTTCGGCAAGCGCGACGAGCTCGTCTTCCTCGGCCGGGAGATCGGCGAGCAGCGGAACTACAGCGACGACGTCGCCAAGACCATCGACGACGAGGTGCGGGCGATCATCGACCGCGCCTACGAGCGGGCGATGGAGGTCCTGGTGACCCACCGCGACCGGCTCCAGGCCCTGGCCGAGAAGCTCGTCGCCGAGGAGACCGTCGACTCCGATGAGTTCGAGAAGCTCTTCAGCGACCTGCCGCCCAAGGAAGACACCCACGGCGGCATCCCGAACCTCCCGATGGCCCTGCCGCCGGCAGCCGCGACGGGTTCGACCGACACCCCGGGCACCGCGCCCGGCGGAGCTCCGGCACCCGCGCCAAGCCCGGCTTGACCGCATCCATCTCGTACCATCTCGAACGACGGGCCACCGGCCCGTCGTTCTCGTTCCGGTCGTCGACCCGGTCCCGAGACACCGATCGGCGACGCCCGGCGACCATCGACGACGATCACCAGGAGGAGCGATGACCAGCACGCGGACGACGTCCGAACTCGACGCATACCTCGACCGGACGTACGACCGCCGGCTGGCCTCGTACCTCGACTTCCTGCGCATCCCGAGCATCTCGGCGCTGCCGGAGCACGCCGCCGATTGCCGGGCCGCCGCCGACTGGCTCGTCGCCCGGCTCCGCGACATCGGCCTCGATCACGTCGAGGCGTCCGAGACCGGCGGCCACCCCATCGTCTATGCCGACTGGCTCCACGCCGACGGAGCGCCGACGGTCATCGCCTACGGCCACTACGACGTCCAGCCTGTCGACCCGCTCGACGAATGGGTCACCGCACCGTTCGAGCCGACCGTCGACGGCGATCGGGTGCGCGCCCGCGGCGCGAGCGACGACAAGGCCAACATCTCGATCCTCGTCCAGACCGTAGAGGCGCTCCTTGCCATCCGGGGCAGCCTGCCGGTCAACCTCCGCTTCGTCTTCGAGGGCGAGGAGGAGTCGAGCTCGGTCCACCTCGAGCCGTGGCTGGCCGCCAACAAGGGTCGACTCGGCGGCGACATCGCCCTCATATGCGACGGCGGTTTCTTCACCGGCAACGTGCCGGCGGTGACGATCGCCCTGCGCGGGATGATGTACGCCCAGATCGATGTCCAGGGGCCGTTCCAGGACGTCCATTCCGGCGCCCACGGCGGCTCGATCGAGAACCCGGCCCATGCCCTGGCCGTGATCCTCGCCTCCCTGAAGAACGAGGACGGGTCGATCGCCGTCGCGGGCTTCTACGACGACGTCGTACCGCTCTCGGAGGCCGATCGCTCGGCCTACGCCGCCCTGCCCTTCGACGAGGAGGCCCAGCGGGCGGCGCTGGCGGTCCCGGCCCTCGTCGGCGAGCCGGGCTACTCGACGCTCGAGCGCCGCTCCGGCCGGCCGACCCTCGACATCAACGGGATGTGGAGCGGCTTCACCGGCGAGGGCAGCAAGACGATCATCCCCGGTCGGGCCCACGCCAAGATCAGCAGTCGCCTCGTCGCCGACCAGGACCCAGAGCGGATCTTCGAGCTCGTGAAGGCCCATATCGAGCGGGTCACCCCGGCGGGGGTCACCGTCGACGTCCACCTCCTCGGCGCGGGACGGCCGAGCCTGACCCCCATCGACCGGCCGGCCAACCAGGCCCTTGCCCGGGCCCTCAGCGAGGTCTTCGGCCGCGAGGCCGTCTTCGTCCGCGAGGGCGGTTCGATCCCCTTCGTCGCCGTCTTCGAGGAGCAGCTCGAGGTGCCGGTCGTCGTCATGGGGTTCGTGCCGCCGGACGGCAACTTCCACGCCCCCAACGAGTGGATGGACCTCCGCAACTTCGAGGGCGGCATCCGGACCATGGTCCGCTACTGGGACGAGCTGGCGACGATCCCCCGCTAGGGTCGCCGGGCCGTCGATGGGGCGGCCGGGACCGGTCGAGTGGTCGGAAGTGTGAGGTCTTGTCGAGTGATTCGGGCCCTTTCCGGTGCTACCATGCCGGCACGTCACCACCGGGAGGTCCGCACCGCGTGAGCACCGAGGCCGTCGATCCGAAGGCCACCCCCAAAGGCGCCTGGCGCCTCGACACCGCGACCGGCAGCATGGCACCGCGCTCCGCGCTCGACGTGCTCGTCGACCTGAACGACAACGTCGTCTCCGGCAAGGTCGGTGAATACCAGCCCGTCCCGCTCGGATTCACCCCGCTCGACAAGACGATCGGAGCCGGCCTTCGGTCGGGCGAGCTGCTGCTCATCGGCGGCGCCCAGGGCACCGGCAAGACCACCATGGCCCTCCAGATGGCGCGCAACGTCGCCTCCGGCGGCCAGGCCAATGTCCTCTACATCTGCTTCGAGCACGAGGAGCAGTACCTCCTCAACCGGCTCATCGCGATGGAGTCCGCCCTCGCCCACCTGCCCCACAAGACCGGGGCGATCAAGATCCAGGATGTCCGCAAGGAGATCCTCGGGTCGTGGATGGCGGAGGGGACTGGCGGCGCCCAGCTGGCCAACAACCCGCGCCTGCGGCCCTCGCTCGACCGCATCGCCCGCTACGGCCAGAACCTGTTCCTCATGCGCGGCACCCAGACCGCCAGCACGGTCGACAACATGCGCGAGCTCATCCGCCAGCACAAGGTGCTGTCGGGCGATCGGCGCCTGTTCGTCGTCGTCGACTACCTCCAGAAGGTGCCGGTCTACCCGGAGCCGCCGACCGAGTCGGAGAAGGTGACCTACGTCGTCAACGGCCTCAAGGACATCGCCCTGTCCGAGGACGTCCCGATGATCACCATCGTCGCGGCCGACAAGGAGGGCCTCAAGGCGGCCCGCCTGCGCAATCACCACCTGCGCGGCAGCTCGGCCATCAACTACGAGGCCGACATCATCCTGATCCTCAACGAGAAGTACAACATCGTCGCCAAGGTGAACATCGAGTTCAACCCGTACCAGGCGCAGCGTTTCCGCGATTGGGTCGTCCTCAGCGTCGAGAAGAACCGCGGTGGCCAGGACAACGTCGACCTCGAGTTCGAGAAGCACTTCGAGTTCTCCTGCTTCGACCCGAACGGTCGGACGGTCCAGGAGAAGCTCATCGAGGAGCGCCTCTACAACGACTGAGGCGCCCGGGTCGCGGCCCGGGTATCGTGTGTCGATGGCGGAGCACCCGACCGGCCGGTACCCCGACGTCGTCGAAGTCGTCGTCGAGATCCCCCGTGGCAGTCGCAACAAGTACGAATGGGACGAGCGCGCGTCCGTCTTCCGCCTCGACCGGGTCCTGTCGTCGGCCGTCTTCTACAACTTCGACTACGGTTTCGTCGAGGGGACGCGTTCCGGTGATGGGGATCACACCGACGCCCTGCTCCTGATCGACGAGCCGACGTTCACCGGCTGCCACGTCTGGGCCCGCCCCATCGGCGGCCTCGAGATGCGCGACGACCGGGGCCCCGACTTCAAGGTGCTCTGCGTCGCCGTCGGCGATCCCCACCAGGCGCACGTCGAGGACCTCGACCAGGTCCGGCCGCATCGCCTCGTCGAGATCCAGCACTTCTTCGACACCTACAAGCTCCTCGAGGCGAAGGAGACCGAGGTCATCGGCTGGCGCGATGCGGCGGCCGCCCGGCAGGTCCTCGTCGCCGACCGCGAGACGTTCGATCGTGAGACGGGTGCGCAGTCCGGTGGCCCGATGACGGGAGCGACGAGTGGCGGGCGAGCGGCCGGCAGCGGGTCGACCGCATAGCGCCGGTGGGCGGCGACCGGGCGCGCTGGGACCGATCGAACGAGCCGGGACGCCGCCTGTTCGTGGCGGTGCCGCTGCCCGCCGAGGCGATGCGGGCCGTCGCCGCCCTCGTCGAAGGCGTCCGAGGCACCGACGGCGCCGCGCTCGTGGGACCGAGCCGGGCCGGCGGCCGGGGCAACGACGTCCGCTGGGTCCGACTCGACGGGCTTCACGTGACGCTGCGGTTCCTCGGCCCGACCGTCGATCCGCTCCACGAGACCGTCGGCCGGGCGGTCGAGGAGGCCGGGGCCGCCGCCCGCCCCTTCGCCATCCGTCTCAGCGGCGGCGGGGCATTCCCCGGTCCGGATAGGCCGCGGGCGCTCTGGCTCGGCATAACCGACGGGGCGACCGAACTCGTGGCCCTCGCCGCCTCCCTCAACGACGCCCTCGAGCGTCTCGGCTGGCCCCGGGACGAGCGGCCGTTCCGACCGCATCTGACGGTCGCCCGATCAGACGGGGTCCGGGCCGGCCCACGCCTCGCCCGGGCGCTCATCGCGGCCTCGACCGGCTTGTCGATCGCCTGGCAGGCGCACTCGGTCGTCCTGTTCGAGAGCCTGACCGGCGGCGGTCCGGCCCGCTACGTGCCGCTCCTCGAGGTTCCGTTCGGGGAGGCCGATGGGGTGGCGCACGGCGCGCAGACACACGGCGTCGTCGAACCAGGATGAGATGGGTGCGGGTCGCTTCGGGGGGGAACGAAGCGACCCGCGAGTGCGGCCACCTGCCCGAGTGGCCGCGAGTACGCCCAGAGGGCGGACCATCGAGCATGATGCGGTCGCGGGCCCCGCGGGCGCATCATCCATAGTCCGTAGATTCGGCGCGGACCGGACGGCGATGCGGTCCACAGGTAGGATGCCCACATGCCCCATCTCGCGTGCTGGTCGTGCGGCCGGCAGATCTACACCGTCACCCCTCTCGATTCCCTGTTCGCCGAAGAGCGACGCTGCCCGCGCTGCGGCGCATTCCTCAACGATGAGCGACGGGAGAACGACCGTCGCGAGCGCATCCGTCGGGTCAATCCGCCCGACCTGCCGGGACCGCCCGATGGCGAGGAGCGGCGGGTCGAGGATCGCCGCAAGTCTCGGCGCCGCAAGCAGCAGGTCAGCGACTCGTCGCGTCAGGGCGGCTGGGTCTCGCACTGACCCCGGCCCGACCGGCGCCCTTCGGGCGAGCGTCGATCAGTAGACGAAGTCGGCGGCCCGCGGCGGCTCGACGAGCCCGTAGCGGAGGCCGACGGCGACCGCCTCGAGCTTGGAGTGGACCTGGAGCTTGCCGATGATGTTCTGGACGTGCGTCCGGAGCGTGTTCGGCGAGATGAAGAGACGCTCGCAGATCTCCGGCGAGGTCAGGCCCTCCGTGAGGGCCCGAAGCACCTCGAGCTCCCGCTTCGTCAGCGGTTCGAGCCGGCGCACCTCGGCGTCGCGGTCGCGGGCCGCCGACACCCGTCGGGCGATGTCGAGGATGACCGAGCGGGGAAGGAGGGTCTCACCCGCGTTCGCCGCCCGCACGGCGGCCACGACCTCGCCGACGGCGCGATCCTTCGTCAGGTAGCCGTCGGCGCCGGCCTGGATCGATTCGAGGACCGTCTCCTGGTCCTGCGCGGCGGTGAGCATCACGACCTTGGCCGATGGCCAGCGCGCCTTGATCGCCCGAGTGGCATCGACCCCGGTCCCGTCGGGCAACCGGTAGTCCATCAGAACCACGTCGAGCCGCTCCCGTGAGAGTTCCCGAGACTCGGCCACGGTGGCCGCCACGCCGACCACGACGATGTCCGGCTCGCGAGCGAGGATCTGGGCGAGCGGACCGGTCACGAGGCGGTGATCGTCGACCAGCATGACGCGGATGGGCTTCGGTCGACTGGTCGGCACGGTCGCGTTTCCCCTCACCGGGTCGTCGCGGTGGCACGTCCGCGTCCCGACCTGCAGGCGCTGGCCCGGACGGCGATTGTAGTCCAGCGTTCGGGGTCCCCGGCGGACGGCGATAATCGGCCGATGCGGATCGCTCTCCTCGGCCTCGGCCTCATCGGCGGCTCCATCGCCCGTGCCGTCTCGGCCGGGCGGGACGGCAGCGGACCGCTGGATGAGTCATCGACGGTCGTCGCATGGACGCCCGACGGCCGGGCGCCGGCGGCCGCGCTCGCTGCAGGGCTCATCGATGCCGGCGTCGACTCGATCGGGGACGCCCTGACCGGAGCCGACCTCGTCGTGCTCGCCGCGCCGCCCCTGGCCTGCCTCGACCTGCTGGAAGCGGTCGCCGCCCTTCGTACCGTCCTCGCGCCCGGGGCCGTCGTCACCGACGTCGCGTCGACCAAGACGGCGATCGTCGAGCGAGCGGCCGGCCTCGGGCTGCCGTTCGTCGGCGGGCATCCGATGGCCGGCGTCACCGAGCGCGGGCTCGAGGCCTCCGACGGCACCTTGTTCCACGACCGGCCATGGGTGATCTGCGAAGGACCGACGAGCCCGGCTGACGGCTATGGGCGGGTCGCTACGCTCGCCCGGGCCTGCGGCGCTCGCCCGGTGGCGCTGTCCCCGGCTAAGCACGATCGAGCGGTCGCCTCGATCAGCCACCTGCCTCTGGTCCTCGCCGCTGCTCTCGTGGAGACCGTCGTCGGCCGGACCGAAGGGGGCGACTCGGACGGATCGCCGGACGGTGCCCGGGCCGACTGGCCGGCTGCGCGCGCGCTCGCTGCGGGCGGCTGGGCATCATCGACCCGCCTCGCTCGCGGCGATGTCGCCATGGCGACCGGGATCGCGATCACGAACGGGACCGTCCTCGCCGAACGGATCGGCGAGCTCGAGGAGACACTCGCATCCTGGCGCCGGGCGATCGAGGCCGGCGACGCAGAGGGGATCTCCGCCCGCTTCGAGGACGCCCGGCGACGCCTCCTCGACGACGGCAAGGCCGGATGACCTCCACGGAGGACGCGGAGTCGGTCCTCGTCATCCCCCGCGAGAGCGTCCCGCCGCCACCGTGGACGGGCCTGCGCCGCGACCCGGCCGCCATCGACGACCTGCTGGCGACGATCGCCGCTGAAGCCCGCTTCGAACCGCGGGCCCGGATGGAGGCCGATCCCCGCTTCAAGCAGGTGATCCCGTATCTCATCCTTCGCGATGGTCCGCGCTGGTTCCTCATGCGACGGACACGGGCAGGCGCAGACGCCCGGTTGCACGACCGCTGGTCGATCGGCGTCGGCGGGCACGTCAACCCGGGCGACGGCGACGTCCTCGGCGGGCTTCGCCGAGAGTGGGCCGAGGAACTCGAGGCCGAGTTCCTCCCCGACTTCGCTCCGATCGGTCTGCTCGACGACGACGCGACCGACGTCGGATCGGTCCATCTCGGGATCGTCTACCTCGCCGAGGCAGCCGGACGCCCGGTCGCGATCCGCGAGCGGGACAAGCTCGAGGGCGGCTTCGCCCCAGGCGACGAGGTCGCCGCCGTCCGCGACCGGATGGAGTCATGGAGTCGACTCGCCTTCGACGCGCTCGTGACCGCGACGGACACGAGCGTGGCGCCCGTCGGGTCGGGGGGCGGTGGGCGTATGCCTATAATCGGCGGGCCGGGCTCTCCGGCGCCTGAACAGGGGTGAAGCGCAGCTGATGGCGGCCAAGATCCTCGTCGTCGACGACGACCCGAACGTCCAGCGGCTTCTCACGTACACGCTTCGCCAGGAGGGCTACGACGTCATCGTCGCCGGTGACGGGGCGGAGGGCTTCCGGATGTGGGGCGCCGACAACCCCGCCCTCATGCTCCTCGACGTCATGCTGCCGAAGCTCGACGGGTATCAGGTGGCCGCAAAGATCCGGGCCGAGGAAGGTCCTGGCGCCCACGTCCCGATCATCATGCTGACGGCCGAGCGCGAGGTGGAACAGAAGGTCCGCGGCCTGCGGGCCGGCGCCGACGACTACCTCATCAAGCCCTTCCACCCGGCCGAGCTGCTCGCCCGGATCAAGAGCCTCCTGGCCCGCTTCGCCCCGAGCGAGACGCTCATGGGACGGCCGCCGCTCGGAAGGGTCCACGTCTACTACGGGGCCAAGGGTGGGGTCGGCACGACGACGATCTCGATCAACGCCGCGATCGGCCTCCACCGCGAGCTCGGTCGCAAGGTCTGCCTCGTCGACGGCAACCTCCAGTTCGGCGACCACCGCGTCTTCCTCGACCTCGGCCTCGACCGCAAGAGCATCGTCGACGTCGTCACCGCGCCGTCCATCGACATCGACCTCATCCGGCAGATCCTCGTCAAGCACGATTCGGGGATCGACCTGCTCCTAGCGCCGCCGTCTCCGGAGACGGCCGAGCTCGTCGGCCAGGACCACATGCCGGCCATCCTCGAGCAGCTCCGGACGCAGTACGACTACATCCTCGTCGACATCGACAAGAAGCTCGACGAGGTCAACCTCCGCATCCTCGATGCGGCCGACACGATCTTCGTCGTCATGACCGCCGACCTGTCGTGCCTGAAGAACGTCCGCCTCGTCCTCGAGACGATCGCCAACCTCGGCTACGAGAACGCCAAGGTCCGCCTGGTCCTCAACCGCTCGAACGCGTTCACCGGCATCAACGTGAAGAACGCCGAGGGTGCGCTCAAGCGGACGATCGACCACCAGATCGTCAACGAGTACCGCGGCGCGATCAGCGCCCTGAACAGCGGCGCCCCGTTCATGTTCACGAAGGCCGATTCGCTCCTCGGGCGGTCGCTCCTCGACTTCGCCCGGACGGTCGACAAGCTGCCCGCCCCCGGCATCGGCCGGATCGCCGAGACGGCGACCCGCTGATCGGCCGCCCTGGAGACCGGCGGACCGGCCGATAAGCGCCAGGTGAGCCGCAGGTGAGCGCCCCTCCGTAGCCTGCGCTCGTGCTTGCGACACTGCTCTCGGCGACGCTCCACGGGCTCGATGGGCAGGTCGTCCGGGTCGAGGTCGACGTCGCGCCGGGCCTGCCCGGGTTCTCCATCGTCGGCCTCGCCGACACGGCGCTCCAGGAGTCGCGTGAGCGCGTCCGCGGTGCGATCCGCAACAGCGGATTCGCCTATCCGCCGCGACGGATCACCGTAAACCTGGCCCCGGCCGATGTCCGCAAGAGTGGCGCATCGCTCGATCTCGCCATCGCCGCGGCGATCCTCGTCGGTTCCGAGCAGGTGCGGGCTGCCGGCCGCTGGGCCCTCGTCGGCGAGCTGTCGCTCGGCGGCGAGATCCGGGCGATGCCCGGCCTGCTGCCGATGGTCGCCGCCCTGGCCCGGCGCGGGGTGCGCCGCGTCGTCGTGCCGGCCGACGGGGTGGTCGAGTCCCGGCTCGCCGCCGGGATCGAGGTATTGCCCGCCTCGTCCCTCGGCGAGGCGATGACTGAGATCCGCTCGGCGTCGTCGCGGCGGCGGCGGCCGGAACTGCCAGCGCGGGTCGAGCTCACCACGCCCGACAGCGGTGGTCCGGGTCCCGTCTCGGATCGCTCCGAGCCGGGGACCGACCGGCCGGCGGAGGTGCCGGACCTGGCCGACGTCAGGGGCCAGGCGGAGGGCCGCCGGGCGCTCGAGATCGCCCTGGCCGGCGGTCATGGACTCCTCTTCGTGGGGCCGCCTGGGGCCGGCAAGACGCTCCTCGCCCGGACGATCCCCGGTCTGCTGCCGCCCCTCGGGGACGCGGAGGCGCTGATCGCGACCGTCGTCGATTCGGTCGCCGCCGAGCACCCGGTCGTCGGTCTCGTCCGCCGGCCGCCGTTCCGGACCCCTCACCACACGATCTCCTATGCCGGCATGGTCGGCGGCGGGCCGCGCGTCTCGCCCGGCGAAGTCACCCTCGCCAGCAACGGCGTCCTGTTCCTCGACGAGCTGGCCGAGTTCGACCGGAACGTGCTCGAGGCCCTTCGACAGCCCCTTGAGGATGGCCGGGTGACGATCGTCAGGGCCGGCCGGGCGGAGACATTCCCGGCCCGTTTCCAGCTGGTAGCGGCGATGAATCCGTGCCCCTGCGGGCTGGCCGGCGAGGGTGACGGGACCTGCACCTGCCAGCGTGGCGTGGCCGAGCGGTACCTCGGTCGCATCTCGGGCCCGCTCCGCGACCGGATCGACCTGTGGGTCTCGATGCCGCGGGTGCCGCCCGCCGTCCTCGTCGGACCGACGGCGCCGGAATCGAGTCGGATCGTCGCCGCCCGGATCGCGACGGCCCGCGAGCGGCAGCTGGCCCGGGCGGGCAGGCTCAATCACCGCCTGTCGGGCCGCGCCCTTCGAGCGGCCTGCCGACTCGGGTCCAGGACGGAGGTCCGGGCGGTCGAGCTGGCGGAGCTCGAGGGGCTATCCGCGCGCGGCACGGAGCGGCTGCTCCGCGTCGCCCGGACCATCGCCGACCTCGCCGGGTCCGACCTCGTCGGACGGGACGAGCTGGACGAGGCGGCCCGCTATCGGTCGCCACTGCGCACCCTGCAGCGCCGGCTGGCCGTCTGATGCTCGGCATCGGCCCCGACGGGCCCGTCGGCGGGCGGAGCGGCGTCCCGGACGGCGGGGCTGGCATGGACGAGCTGGGGGAGGATGCCGGCGGGCGCCCGGCGGTCGGCGGGCGGGACCGCGAGGAGGAACGCGAAGCCTGGATCGTCCTCGCGTCCGTCGAAGGCCTCGGGCCGGTCGGTCTCGGCTCACTGCTGCGCCGCTTCGGCGACGGCCGCTCCATCCTCGCGGCGGCGAGGACGTCACGGGGCCTCGCCCGGATCGCGGAACGGGACGGCCAGAGTCGGCCGATCGACCCTGCAGTCGCGAGCCGCATCGCCGAGGCGGGGCTCGGCGGGGAGGCACTCATCGCCCGGGTCCGTGAACTCGGCCTGACGGTGGTGACGCTCGAGGATGCCGCTTACCCGAGGCGATTGTTCGAGGTGGAGATGCCGCCGCACCTGCTCTTCGTGCGCGGTGCCGTCACGGCGCTCTCAGGGACGCGGGCCGTCGCCATCGTGGGTACGCGGCGGGCGACCGAATACGGTCGTCGGATCGCGGCCCGGATCGGGGTGGCGGTCGCGGACGCCGGAGCGACGATCGTGTCGGGGCTCGCCGTTGGCATCGACGGGGCCGCCCACGCCGCTGCCGTGGCCGCCGCTGCGCCGACCGTCGCCGTCCTCGGCGGGGGCCACGCCCATCTCTCGCCGCGGGCCCACGAACGACTTGCCGCGGCCATCGTCGAGGGCGGTGGGTGCGTCGTCTCCGAGATGGCCCCCGATGTCGAACCGGGCAAGGGGTCGTTCCCACGTCGCAACCGCCTGATCAGCGGACTCGCCGACGCGACGATCGTCGTCGAAGCACCGCTGCGGAGCGGAGCCCTGATCACGGCCAGCTGGGCGCTCGAGCAGGGACGCGAGTGTCACCTCGTGCCGGGCCCGCTCGGTGCCACCATGTCCGCCGGTTGCCTGGCCTTCCTCCGCGACCATATGGGCGTCGCCCAGGTCGTCGCCGATATCCCGACCCTCATCGAGGACCTCGGTCTCCTGGAGTCGAGGCCGGACGGTCCGCGGAGCGCGGCCGAAGTCGAGCTCGGCGCGATCGAGCGGGCGATGGTCCGGGCGATAGGGACCGGCGCGGCCACAGTCGACGAGCTCGTCGCCATCCTCGGCGAGCCGGTGGCGACCGTCCTCGGCGGCCTCACCCTCCTCGAGCTCCGGGGCGTGGTCAGCGGCGCCTACGGCCGCTACCGGCTGGCCGGCCGCCATGTCGATAGGGAGGTCGCCTGAGTGCCCGGAGGCACCGCTCGAGCGTGGCGCATGTTTGCGCCGCGTGAACGGCCGGTGGTAGGGTACACGGCGACCAGAGGAGCCTCGCTCCGAACGGCCAGACAGCCACGCGACGCCGTCGGGCCCCCAGCCACGCGCCTGGAGACTGTCTATTGCGAAAGCTTCTTGCCGCGGCGCTGGCCGTTCCCGTCCTCGCGACCTTCTACCTCCCGGTCCTTCTGCGCCGCTCCGTCGCAGCCAGGCTCGGCATCGCGATCGGGGTCGGCGGGATCATCGGCATCGCGGCCATCGGGGCACTGGCACCCGCCCTGACCTCGGCGACGCCTCCGTCGTCGCCGGCGCCGGTCGCCTCGGCTGCCTTCGGCCCCTCGCTGCGCACGGATGTCGCCCCTGGTGCCGGCATCGCTATCTCGTTCAGCCGGCCGATGGACCCGGCGACGGTCGCGTCTGCCATCAGCGTCGCGCCGACCTCGTCGATCTCCCTTGAGTGGGACGCCGCGGGAACGCTCGTGACGGTGCGCCCGCAGGTCTCGTGGACGCTCGACACGCTCTACACGATCACCGTCGGCTCGATCGCCGCCGACCTCCAGGGACACCCGCTCGGCGGCCCGCTGCGGACGACATTCGTGACCCGCCCGGCTACCACCGGGTCGATCCTCGCGACGGTCGTCAACGGCCAGGACGCCGATGTGTCGACAGGATTCGAGCTCCGCTTCGACCGCGCCGTCGACGTCGCCGCTGCCGAGGCCGCCTTCACGATCGAACCCACGGTCGCCGGCACCTTCCGGCCGGCCGACGGGACGCGCACGGCAGACAGCATCGTCTTCACCCCGACGAGTCCGCTCACCGCCGGGGCGATGTACCGAGTGAGCCTCGCCCGCTCCATCGCCGACGCCGACGGGGCGGCCACCTCCCCGCCGGCCGCTCTCTCCGTCCGGACCGCCCTGGGTCCGAAGGTCGTCCGCTTCCGACCGCGCAACGGCACGACGGACGTCGCCGTCGGCGCTCGCCTGTCGGTCCGCTTCACCCAGTCGATGGATCGGGCTGCGACCGCAGCCGCATTCAGCGCGACGGCGAACGGGAAGCCGGTGACCGGGAAGATCGCCTGGGCCGAGAACGACATGGTCCTCGTCCTCACGCCGTCGGCGGCGCTGCCGAAGGGCGCGACGATAAAGATGACAGTGGCGGCCACGGCCGCGGCGTCGACCGGCGCTCGGCTCGGCGCGGCCTCGACCGCGACGGCGACCGTCGCGGCGCCGCACCCGGCCGTCGCGACGAAGGCCAAGCCGAAGGCGACGAGGTCGAGCAAGCCGGTCCCGATCCCGCACGCCTCGGGCGGGTCGGTCGGGAGCGGCAGCTGGCACGCCGTCGAGGTCTACTACCTGCGACTCATGAACTGCACTCGGACGGGTGGCTGGGTCACCTCCAGCGGCGCCTGCAGCAGCCCGGGTGGCCTCTCGACGAAGCCGATCGTGCTCGACGCGGGGCTGTCGAACACGGTCTCGCGGCCGTACGCCAAGCTCCTCGCCACCAGCGGGGAGTGCTCGCACTTCTACACGAGCAGCCCGAACGATCGACTCCACAAGGCAGGCTACAGCGGCTGGCTGGCCGAGAACATCGGCTGTCGCTCGGCCGCGAACGCCTACGCCTCGGTCCTCGGGACCCACCTCTTCTACCAGGACGAGAAGCCCTGCAGCGACTACTGCCACTACGCGAACCTCATGAACCCCGCCTACAGTCGCTGCGGGATCGGGGTCTGGGTAGCGAACGGACGGATCAGGCTCGTCATCGACTTCTACCACTCCTGAGCGGGATCGGACGGGCGGCCCGGCGATGATCCGCAACGTGGTCGTCCACCTCGCCAACGAGCAGCCGCTGCTGGCCGACCTGTTCGACATGCCCGGACCGGGCGACCTCGCCCTGATCTGCACCAACCTCCGGACGATGAACGGCACCCGGCCGGTCTTCGCCGACGATTCCTCCTCGTTCTTCGTCTTCGCCCTCTCGTTCATCCGGTTCGTCGAGATTCCGCCGGCGAGTCAGCAGGAGGCAGGACTCGACGTTGAGACGCTCGAGGCGCGGACGTTCGCCGGCCCTCCCGACCGAGGACCAACCGCGGCTCCGCCCCGGCCCTCCGGTCCTCCCGCCGTCCGGCCCGGCGACGCCGGCCGGCCACCGGCGACGAAGCCGGCAGCGGAGCCGGAGCTCGAGATCGACGAGGATTTCCTGAAGCGCGTCCGGGACATCTGAGCTCGTCATCCCGGCCGGATGTGTCAGCGGTCGGGCCATCGTCCCCAGTGGCGCCGAGCGGGCCGATGAGCGGCCGTGCAGGGGCCCGGTGCTAGACTCGAGCGCGTGACCCAGAACCTCGTGATCGTCGAATTGCCTGCCAAGGCCAAGACGATCGAACGCTACCTCGGCCCCGATTACACTGTCCTCGCCTCCTACGGCCACGTCCGCGACCTGCCCGAGAAGCTCGGCCGGAACCAGCTCGGGGTGGACGTCGACCACGACTTCGCCCCCGACTACGTCATCGTGGACGCCCGTCGCAAGCAGGTCGGGGCGATCGAGAAGGCCGCCCGCAAGGCCGACTTCGTCTACCTCGCGACCGACCTCGACCGGGAGGGAGAGGCGATCGCCTGGCACGTCGCCGAGGCGATCGGGCTGGACCTGGCGAAGGCCCGCCGCGTCACCTTCAGCGAGATCACCGAGTCGGCGATCCGCGACGCGTTCGCCCACCCTCGCGGGATCGACACCCACCTCGTCGACGCCCAGCAGGCTCGCCGCGTCGTCGACCGCCTCGTCGGCTACCGCCTGAGTCCCCTGCTGTGGAAGAAGGTGGGATCGGGACTCTCGGCCGGTCGCGTCCAGTCGGTCGCGGTCCGCCTCGTGGTCGACCGCGAGCGCGAGATCCGGGCCTTCACGGCGCGCGAGTACTGGACCCTCGAGGCGGTCCTCGAGGCCCGGGATGGTGCGACGTTCGCCGCCGAGGTCGTCCGCATCGATGGCGAGAAGCCGGACATCGCCGACGAAGCGACCGCCGGCGCCCACCGCGACGCGATCGCCGTGAGCCGACCTGTCGTCACGTCAGTGGCCACCAAGACGTCGTCTCGGAGCCCCGCGCCACCCTTCACGACGTCGACCCTCCAGCAGGAGGCGAGCCGCAAGCTCGGCTTCAACCCGAAGCGGACGATGTCGGTGGCCCAGCGGCTGTACGAGGGTATCGCCACGCCGGACGGCCAGGTCGGACTCATCACCTACATGCGGACGGACTCCGTCGCCCTGTCGGGACAGGCCCTCGGCGAGGCCCGGTCGGTCATCGGCGCCCGTTACGGCGAGCGCTACACGATGCCGAAGGGGCGGGTCTACAGGACCAAGTCGCGAGGCGCCCAGGAAGCCCACGAGGCCATCCGTCCGACGTCGTTCGGACGCGACCCCGACGCCATGGCGGCGACCCTGCCGCGGGACGAGGGCCGCCTCTATCGCCTCATCTGGCAGCGCGCCCTGGCCAGCCAGATGGCGGCCAAGCAGCTCGAGACCACGACGGCCGAGCTCGAGACGGACCGCTACCTCCTCCGCTCGTCGGCCACCCGGACCGTCTTCGACGGCTTCGCCGCCGTCTACACCGAGGGTCGCGACGACGACGCCGACGAGGTCGAACGGACGCTGCCGCCCCTCACCGAAGGCGATGCCACGACCGTCGAGTCGGTGAGCGCCACCCAGCACTTCACCGAGCCGCCGCCGCGCTATACGGAGGCGACCCTCATCAAGGCGCTCGAGGAGCACGGCGTCGGACGACCGTCCACCTATGCGAGCACGATCTCGACGATCACCGATCGGGGCTACGTTTGCGTCCGCGAGCGACGTCTCCGGCCCGAGCCGGCCGGGGAGATCGTGACCGACCTGCTGATCGACAATTTCGAGGAGCTCGTGGACCTCGAATTCACCGCCGGGATGGAAGAGAACCTCGACAAGGTCGCCAACGGCAGTCGGCCGTGGGTCCCGGTCGTGCGCGAGTTCTATACCCCGTTCAGCGAGCTCGTCGATCAGAGCAACGAGACGATCCCGCCGGACAAGTACCGGACCCTGCCGAGCGACGAGCGATGCTCCGAGGGCCATCCGATGGTGATCCGCCTGAGTCGCAACGGCGCATTCCTCGGTTGTTCCCTCTATCCCGAGCACAAGGAGACCCGTCCGCTCGCCGACTGCGGCGATGCGACGGCGGCGCCGGAGGATCCCGAGAAGAAGGCGGAAGGCGTCGGCGAGGTCTGTCCCGAGTGCGGAGCCGAGCACGGTGGCCACCTCGTGGCCCGGCGCGGCCGCTACGGAGCGTTCGTCGGCTGCGACCGCTACCCGGATTGCCGCTACATCCACAAGACGGGTCCGCCGCCGCCGGAGCCGCTCGCTTTCGAGGTTACCTGCCCGACCTGCCACCAGGGCCACCTCGTGACCCGCCGCGCCCGGCGGACCGGATCGCTCTTCTGGGGCTGTTCTCGTTATCCGCGCTGCGACTTCACGACCTCCCATGAGCCGCTCGGCGCGGTCCACGACGCTGACGATGGGCCCGTCGCGCGGGACGGCGAGTCCGGCGCGATCTGCCTTGCCTGCGGGGCCTCGATCGAGGCGCCGGCGACGATCGTGCCCGGAGCGAGGATGGCCGGCGGTCCGGCGAATCCCGAGGCGCTGGCTCGCCCGAGCCGCCGGGGCCGATCCGCGGCCGGCGGCCGATCGTCGAGTGGTGCGAAGTCGCGGGGGAGCGGCGGCGCGACGACGAGCGCGCGGGCGCGTCCGACTCGCCGACCGGCCCGCAGGGCCGAGCCGACATCCGGCGCGTGACGGTGGGCATGGAGGGCGACGGCGTCCTCGAGCCATTCCTCCGGGCACTCGACGCCCGTGACGCGTCACCGAACACGAGGCGGGCCTACGCGACCGCCGTCGGCGCCTACCTCGCCTGGCTGGCGGCTCGCGACGTCGACTGGCGGTCGCCCGGCCGCCCCGACCTGCGGGCCTACCTCGCCGACCTCGGTGCCGATCACGCCCGATCGTCGGTCGCCCAGCGGCTGGCCGCGATCCGGTCGTTCTATCGCTGGGCCGCTCGCTCGGGGCTCGCCGCCGGCGATCCGTGGGGTGGGCTCTCGACGCCGCGCCTGCCACGCCGACTGCCGCGCGTCCTCGAGGTGGAACAGGTCGAGCGCCTCCTCGACGCCATCGAGGCGGACGGCTCAGCGGACGAGACGGGCGGCGGGCGACCGCCGCCGCAGGTTGACGCAGCGCTGGTCCTGCGCGACCGGGCGATCGTCGAGACCGCCTATGCGGCCGGGCTCCGGATCGCCGAGTTGGCCTCGGCCCTGGTGGCCGACCTCGACCTCCGGCGTGGCGAGCTGCGGGTGACCGGCAAGGGCCGGCGCCAGCGGATCGGGCTCCTGGGCGGTCCGGCCCGTGACGCGCTCGGTGCATACCTCGCCGATGGGCGGCCGGTCCTGCTCGGTCGAGGCCCGACGGCCGGCGAGAACGCTACCGGCGCCGCGCCGGCGGAGCTATTCCTCAACCATCGCGGCCGGCCACTCGGCGTGCGTGGACTGCGGTTCCGCCTCGAAGCGCTCCGGGTCCGGGCGGGCCTGCCGGTCGGCGTGTCGCCGCACACGCTCCGCCACAGCTTCGCCACCCACCTGCTCGACGGCGGGGCCGACCTGCGGGTCGTCCAGGAGCTCCTCGGCCACGCCAACCTCGCGACGACCCAGGTCTATACCCACGTCTCGCCCGGGCGACTTCGCACCGCATATGAGGCGGCCCACCCGCGCGCCCGGGTGGCGGCTCGCGACACGACCGCGTGACGGGCGGCGGTACCGGCCGCACCCTCGCCCGCGCGGGACTCGTCGTCACCACGGCGTTCCTCGTCTCGCGGATCCTCGGCGGCCTCCGCCTGGCGATCATCACGGCGGTCTTCCCGATCGGCGATCCGGCCCTCGACAGCTTCCTGGCCGCCTTCACGATCCCCGATCTCATCTTCCAGCTCGTGGCGGCCGGCGCCCTCTCCTCGGCGCTCATCCCGATCATCGCCGGGCTCCATGCCCACGGCGACGACGGGCGGGCATGGCGGGTCGCCTCGACGGTGGCGACGCTCATGCTCGCCGCACTCGTCGTTCTCGCCCTCGTCGTCGGGATCGCCGCGCCGGTCCTCGTTCCGTGGCTCTTCCGGGGGTTCGATGCAGTCCAGGCCGCCCAGACGGTCGAGCTCACCCGGATCATGCTCCTGAGCCCGCTGCTCCTCGCGGTCGGAGCCCTGGCGACCAGCCTCCTCAACGCCCACGACCGGTTCGGGGCGGCGGCCCTGGCGCCGATCGTCTACAACGTCGGGATCATCGGCGGCGCACTGTTCCTCGCCCCGTTCATCGGCATCGAGGGCGTGGCGATCGGGGTCGTCCTCGGTTCCGTCGCCCACGTCGCCGTCCAGCTCGTTCCCCTCCATCAGATCGGCTTCCGCTACCGACCGGCGGTCGACCTCGCCGACACCGAGGCCCGCGACGCCCTTCGGCTCATGGCGCCGCGAGCGATCGGCCTCGGGGCGAGCCAGCTTACCTTCCTCGTCGCGACGGCCCTGCTGTCGAGCTTCCCGAGCGGCTCGATCACCGCCTTCCGGCTCGCCTTCACCCTGTTCCAGATCCCGTTCGGGGTCATCGGCGTGCCGATCGGCGTGGTCGTCCTGCCGTCACTATCACGGGAGCTCGCCCTCGGCGCGGTCGACCGCTACCTGTCGCTCCTCGTCGGGTCGATGCGGATCATCGTGTTCGTCATGCTGCCGATCATGGTCCTCGGCATCGTCCTGCGGGTAACGGTCGTGGCGGTCCTCTTCCGCTCGATCGACGTGTCGGGCACGACCGACACGGCGATCGCCCTCGGGGTGCTGCTCCTCGCCCTGCCCTCGGAGTCCCTGATCGCCCTCCTCGCCCGGGCCTTCTACGCCGACCGCGACACGGTGACTCCAGTCATCGCGGCCGTCCTCGCCGTGGCCATCAACACGACCTTCGCCATCGTCACGATCGGTACGCTCGGTCTCGTCGGCGTGTCGCTGGGCATCGTCCTCGGGTCGCTCTCCGAGATGTCACTGCTCGCCCTGCGCCTGCGGCGGCGGATCCCCGGCTTCCGGCCGTGGGAGATCGCGACGGCGGCGGCGACCGCGGGCATCGCCGCCATCGCCGCGGGGTCGGTCGCGTTCGTGACGCTCCAGGTGCTGGATTCCGCCCTCGGCGGCGACCCCTCGCGGATCGGGTCGCTCGTCGAGCTCGTCGTCGCGACCAGCCTCGGCGGCCTCACCTACCTCGGCGCGAGCCGGTTCCTCGGCAGTGCCGAGTTACCCGCTCTCCTCGGCCTCGTCGCCGGAGCCGTGCGCCGGCCGAACGGGGCAGCGTGACGGGTGAAGGCGCGACCCTGGCCGGCGAGACGGGTGACGGTGTGACGCGGACCAGCGCGGCAGCCGACCCGACCGACGATGCCTGGGACCGGTTCGTCGCCGCGGATCCCCGTTCGACATACCTGCAGCTATCCGCCTGGGCACGGGTCAAGGCACCGAACGGTTGGCGGTCGCGACGCGTCGTCGCGGGCACGGGCGAGCCGGGGCCTGACGGCCCACCGGGAGACAGCGTGGGCTGGCGGATCGGCGGCCAGGTCCTCCTCCAGCGTCCGCGCCTCGTCCCGTGGACGTTCGCCTACGCGCCCCGTGGGCCACTGGTGGGGCGATGGGACAAGGAGACCGTCCGCACCTGGACCGAGGCGCTCCGGACGACCGCCTGGGGCGAGCGGGTCGCCCACGTGCGGATGGACCCGGAAGTCGAGTCGGGCGGCCCAGCTGACGTCGACGGCTCGCTCCGGGCGGCCCTCGCCACCGCAGGCTGGCGGCCCGCGCCGATGGTCCAGCCGAAGATCACCCGGGTGGTCGACCTCCGGGTCGACGAGGCGACGCTGTGGGCCGGACTGCGCAAGAAGTGGCGCCAGTACGTGAACAAGGCGCGGGCGTCCGAGGTGCGTGTCGTCGACGTCGGCGCCGATCAGCTGCCGGCCTTCCACGCGCTGATGGCCGAGACGGCGTCGCGGGCCGGGACCCGGATCCGGGCCGAATCGGCCTACCGCGACGTGTGGGAGGCGTACGCGCCATCCGGCGCGGCCCGTCTCCTGTTCGCCCTCGGCACCGACGGCGAACCACAGGCGGCCCTGTTCCTGCTCCGCTGCGGCGATCGCGTCGTCGAGCCGTACGGCGGGATGACCGCGGCCGGCGCCGCTTCGAGGGCGAACTACCTCGTGAAATGGGAGGCGATCCGGAGCTCGCGCGAGGCCGGGGCGGTGTCGTACGACATGTGGGGCCTCGTCCACCCAGGGATCCGCCAGTTCAAGGCCGGCTTCGGAGGTCGCGAGGTCGAGCTGATCGGCGCCTGGGATCTGCCCCTCGATCGGCTCGGTGCGACGACGTATCAGCTGGCGGAACGGGTCCGCGATCGGTCGCGGGGACGCGCCTACCACGCGTCGTCCGACATGGAGGTCGGCAAGGCGAACGGTGGGACCGGCGGCCCGGCCCCGGCCGGCGCCCCGGAGGCCGACGAGACCGGCGGCCCGGCCCCGGCCGGCGCCCCGGAGGCCGACGACGCCGGCGGTCCGGCGGCCGACACCTGATGACGATCCACGAGGCGACGACCGACGAGCTCGCCGACTGGGATAGATGGACGGTCGAACCGGTCGGCGGTCACGTCTACCAGTCGCTCGCCTGGGCGGCCTACCGCGAGCGCCTCGGCTGGACCGCCCGTCACCTCGTCTTCGAGGACGGCTTCCGGCTCCTGTCGCTCGAACGGCGGTGGCCCGTCGTCGGTGGAGCCGGCGCCTACCTGTCGCGTGGCCCGATCGGCGGCTCGGAGCCGGTCGAGACCACGGCCGAGCGCCTCCGCGAGGCGGCCGACTGGCTGGCGACGCGCGGCGTCGACGTCGTCGCCAGCGACACGGAGATCTTGGCCTCGACGGGCTACGCTCGGCTCGTGGAGGCGCGCGGCTTCGCCTCCATAGACGAGGTCCAGCCATCGCGGCATCGGATGCGCCTGGCGCTGTCAGCGGGGGTCGACGAGGCGGCAGTGTTCGCCGGCTTCAGCACGACGCTGCGGCAGCGGATCAGGGGAGCGGAGAAGGCGTCCCTCCGGGTGGTCGGCCTCGACGCCAAGGGCGGCGGAAGTCGATTCGACGTGCGCGAGGGCGATGCACCGGCCACCGATGCCGCGACATTCGACCGTTTCTACGACGTCCTCGTCGCGCTTGCCGAGCGACGCCAGTTCCATCTCGGGCCGAGGGCCGGCTTCGTCGACTGGTCACTGGCGGCTCTCGCGGCTGGCCACCTTGTCTATCTCGAGGTCCGCGACCCGGACGGCGCGATGCTCGGCGGAGCGACGTTCTACCGGCACGGCCGCCGTCTCACCTACTCGCAATCGGGCGACCGCGTCGAAGTCCGTCGCACGCATCCTGGGGTCGTCCACCTCATCCTCTGGCGCGCGATCCAGCTGGCGATCGCGGAGGGGCTCGACGAGGTCGATCTGGCCGGCGTCGACGTCCCTGGTGCCAGGCGGATCCCGGAGCCGGATGAACCGATGTATGGCCTCTACGCGTTCAAGCGGTCGTTCGGCGCAGAGTGGGTAGAGCTGGTCGGCAATCGCGAGTGGGTGGCCAGACGGTTCCACTACCTCGCCGGGCGGGCGGCGGGTCGCCTCGTCGGCTTCGGTGGTGGCGCCCGTTCCGCCGGAGCCGGCACATGAGCGAGACGCCGGGCACGACGATCGCCGACCTCCTGGCCGCCACGGAACCGGCGGATACGCGCCCCCTCGGCGGGCTCGTCGAGCGGTTGACCGGGCTCGGGGAGGCGGGTGTCCGCGGCGCCCGGTCCGACGGCCGGCCGATCGGCGCGGCCGGCCTGTCCGACATCGCCGTCGCCGGGATCGCCGCCGACTCGCGGCGGGTCGGTCGGGGAGCGGTCTTCGTGGCGATGACCGGCGAGCACGTCGACGGCCACGAGTACGTCGCGGATGCTGCGGCGGCCGGCGCGGTCGCCGCGATCGTGGAGCGCCCGCTTCCCGAGCTCGCCCTGCCGCAGCTCGTGGTGGGCCGTACCAGTCGGGCCCTCGCCGCCGCAGCGGCATGGTGGTACGGCGATCCGAGCCGCGAGCTCCCGGTCGTCGGGATCACCGGCACCGACGGCAAGACGACGACGGCGATCCTCGCCGCAGCGGCCCTCGGGGCTGCGGGGATCCGCTCCGGGCTCGTCGGGACCGTCGAGACGCACGTCGGCGGCGTCGTCGAGCCGAACGCCGAGCATGTGACGACGCCGCAGGCCCCGGAGCTCCAGCATCTCCTGCGGGCGATGGTGGCGGCGGGCGACGCGGCTGCGATCGTCGAGACGACGTCTCATGGCCTGGCCCTCGACCGTGTCGCCGAGATCGCCTACGA
This sequence comes from uncultured Chloroflexia bacterium, assembly GCA_963745405.1. Taxonomy (GTDB): domain Bacteria; phylum Chloroflexota; class Limnocylindria; order Limnocylindrales; family CSP1-4; genus C-114. Next base: position 2,670,668 of record CAVUWY010000002.1, read on the forward strand.
CGCGGCCATCGTTACCAACGTGACCCACGAGCACCTCGAGCTCCACGGGACCTTCGAGGCGTACCGCGAGGCCAAGCTTTCGCTCTTCGAGCGCCTCGCCGGGCGGGCCGGTGCCGGATCGCCCTATCCGCGGGCAGGGATCGTCAATCGCGACGATCCGTCGGCGGCACTGTTCGAGGCAGTCACCCGCGAGGCCGGCGCCCGGCTCATCACCTATGGCTCCGACCCCGGGGCCGATGTCCGGGTGGTCCACGTGACCGAGGATGCCCGGCGCATCCACATCCAGCTGGCGGCGCCGAGCGGACCGGCCGAGCTCGACCTCCGGCTCGCCGGTCGATTCAACGTCCACAACGCCCTGGCGGTCGTCGCCCTCGGCGAGGCCTGGGGGCTCGACCCGGTCGCGATCCGGGCGGGGCTCGGTGGGGTGTCCGGCGTCGCCGGCCGCCTGGAGCGGATCGACGCCGGGCAGCCCTTCGGGGTCATCGTCGATTACGCCCACAGCCCCGCATCGCTCGAGAACGTGCTCGACCTGCTGGCCCCCGTCGCCGCGGCCCGTGGCGGCGGGGTCGTCGTCGTCTTCGGGTCGGCGGGCGAGCGCGACCGGGCCAAGCGGCCGCTGATGGGCCGGATCGCCGGCGATCGCTGCCGGCTCGTGGTCGTCACCGACGAGGACCCGCGGGGGGAGGATCGAGAGACGATCCTCGACGAGATCGCCCGGGGCGCCGAGGCGGCCGGTCGGCGGCGCGATCTCGACCTCCTCCTGATCGCCGATCGCCGGGCCGCCATCGCCGCCGCGTTCGAGCGTGCCCACGCGGGCGACATCGTCCTGCTCGCCGGCAAGGGCCACGAACGATCGATCATCGGTCCCGACGGACCACGGGCGTGGGACGAGCAGGCGGAGGCACGAGCCGCCCTCGCCGAGCTCGGCTACCGGGCGGCCTGACGATGCGGGGCTGCCTGACGACCCTGCTCCTGCTCGTCGCGGTCGTCCTCGTGGCGACCTGGCTGATCCTGCCGGCTGTCGCCGCCGGAGCTATCGATCGGGGCCTCGGCCTGGCCGGCTTCGACGGCGGGACACGACGGGTGACCGTCGTCGCGTCGCCGCCGCTGGACCTGTTGACGCTTCACGCCGACGCGATCCACGTCGAGGCGACCGACGTCGAATATCACGGCCTGCGGATCGCCGACGTCGACGTCACCCTCGGCGATGTCGCCCTGCTGGACCGGACGGCCCAGACCATCGCCGGCACCCTCACTACCGTGCAGTTCGACGCGACGGACGGCCTGCCGGTCACGGTCTCCTCGATCCGCCTGTCCGGATCGGGCACCGCGGTGGCGGCGACCATCTCGCTGTCGGCCGCCGAGTTCCGAACGCTCGCCACGGCCGGCGTGAAGCGGACCCTCGGGACGACGCCGTCGAAGGTGACCCTCGCGGCACCGGACAAGGTGACCGTCGTCGTCGGTGGCCACACGGTCGCCGGGCGCCTCGCGGTCGACGCCGGCGGTGGCCTCGTCTTCGGGCCGAACGTCGCCGGTGGCACCATGCCGGCCTCGGTCGACATCGTCCGGCCGGGTCCCGACGTGCCGATCCGCCTCGAAGGCGTGACGGTCGGACCGTCGGGGGCGACCCTCGTCGGGTCGCTCGATCCCGCCCTCTTCCGCGGCTGAGCGAGGCCGAGCGAGGCCGAGCGGGGCCGTCGGCGGAGGCTCTCACGCTCGCTGCTATCCTTGAGCGACATGTCGATCGAGCCTGCAGCGTCCTCGACGCCGCCCAAAGTGCCCGCCGCGGCCGGCACGCCGCGGACGGCGACGCGCGGCCCGAGACGCCCTAGGGTCGAACGGCCGTCGTCCTCCGAGCGTCCGTCGACCTCGATCGAACACCTCCGCACGGTGCTCCTCGAGACGGTCGTCGGCCATCATCCCGATGCCGACGTCACGCTCCTCGGCAACGCCTTCGACCTCGCCGTCGAGGCCCACGAGGGACAGCGCCGCGCCTCGGGCGAGCCGTACGTCACCCATCCGATCGCCGCGGCCCAGATCGTGGCCGACCTGGGCATCGACGTATCCGCCGTGGCGGCGGCCCTTCTCCACGACGTGCCCGAGGACACCGAGTACAGCCTCGGTGACATCGAGGAGCGCTTCGGTCCGGAGGTCGCCCGGCTCGTCGACGGGGTGACGAAGCTCTCGAAGTTCAGCACCCACACCCACGAGCAGCAACAGGCGGAGAACATCCGGAAGATGTTCCTGGCGATGGCCGAGGACATCCGGGTCGTCCTCATCAAGCTCGCCGACCGGCTCCACAACATGCGGACCCTCGGCGCCCTGCCGATCGACAAGCAGCAGCGCATCGCCCGCCAGACGATGGAGATCTACGCCCCGCTGGCCGAACGACTCGGGATCTGGCAGATCAAGTGGGAGCTCGAGGACCTCGCCTTCAAGGTGCTCGAGCCGGAGTCGTTCCGCGACCTGGCCCGCCTCCTCGACACCCGCCGGAAGGGCCGGGAGACGTTCATCGAGCGGGCTATCGAGACGCTTCGCCCGGAGCTCGCCCGGGCGGGCATCGAGGCCGAGCTCCAGGGCCGCCCGAAGCACCTCTACAGCATCCACAAGAAGATGCTCCGCAAGGGCGCCGAGTTCGGTGAGATCTACGACGTCTATGCCATCCGCATCCTCGTCGACGAGCTCAAGGACTGTTACGCCGCCCTCGGGGTCGTCCACAGCCTGTGGCGGCCCATCCCCGGCCAGTTCGACGACTACATCGCGGTCCCCAAGAACAACCTCTACCAGAGCCTCCACACCGCCGTCATCGCTCTCGACGGCAAGCCCCTCGAGATCCAGATCCGGACCCACCAGATGCACCAGGTGAGCGAGGTCGGCATCGCCGCCCACTGGCGCTACAAGGAAGGCTCCAAGAGCGACCGCGAGTACGACGCCAAGCTCGCCTGGCTCCGCCAGCTCATGGACTGGCAGCGCGATGTCGCCGACGCCACCGAGTTCGTCGAGGGCATCAAGCTCGATATCTTCCAGGACCAGGTCTTCGTCTTCACGCCGCGGGGCGACGTCAAGGACCTGCCGGCCGGCGCGACGCCGCTCGACTTCGCCTACCGCATCCACACCGATGTCGGCCATCGGACGATCGGTGCCAAGGTCAACAACCGGCTCGTCCCGCTCGACTACCGGCTCAAGAACGGCGACATCGTCGAGATCGTCACGACCAAGGCAGAGCACGGGCCGTCGCGTGACTGGCTGAACATCGTACGGACGAACCACGCCCGGGAGAAGATCCGGGCCTGGTTCAAGCGCCAGGAACGGGACGACAACATCGTCCACGGCCGGGAGTCGCTCGAGCGCGAGCTCCGTCGCCTCGCCCGGACGAGCATCCAGGCGGTCGGGCTCGACCGGGTCGCCGAGATGGCCAAAGGCTACAACTACGAGTCGGTCGACGATTTCTACGCGGCCATCGGCTATGGCGCGGTCAACGCCCAGCAGGTCGTGACCCGTCTCGGGGTCGTCGACGACGCGGAGCTGCGGATCCCGGCCATCGCTCCCCAGACGATCCCGGTCCGGACCGGCGGGGTGCGGGTCAAGGGCGTCGGCGACCTCCTCGTCCGCTTCGGCAAGTGCTGTCATCCGATCCCCGGCGACCCGATCACGGGCTTCATCACCCGGGGCAAGGGCGTCACCGTCCACCTCACGACCTGCCCGACGATCGTCAACGAGCGGGAGGTCGGCCGCCTCATCGAGGTGGAGTGGGAGGCCGAGCCCGCCCAGACCTACCCGATCTCGGTCCGTGTCGAGGCCTACGACCGGACCGGGCTCCTGTCCGACATCACCCAGGTCGTCGCCGAGAACAAGGTCAACATCCTCGCTGCCTCGGTGAACGTGACCCCGGACCACACCGCGACGGTGATCGCCACGCTCCAGGTCGCCTCGGTCGCCCAGCTCGCCCGGGTGATGGGCCGGATCGAGCAGCTCAAGGACGTCCTCTCGGTCCAGCGCGACCTCGGCTGACGCCGGTCCGGCCGCCGGCGCGGAAGGACGAGGCCCCGACGGTGTCGGGGCCTCGTTGCAGGAGGGAGGTGGTGGGCGGCCCAGGGCCGCCGCGAGGTCACTGGGCGTTCATGCCCCAGCGGGAGTAGGAGTTCGTGCTCTTGGCGGCCGGTGCGCCCGGGCTGACGGCCTTGCCGTGCGGGTGCGTCGCGGTCGAGCTCGATGCGCCGCTGGTGACGGTGGCCGCCTGGTCGGCCGAGCGGCCGAGCGGATGCGCGCCGACGATCGACGTGGACGCGGCGGTGATCGAGAGGTCCTTCTCGGACAGCCGGAAGTCGATCGGCGGGACCGGGATCGAGAGCGGCGTCAGGGAAGCGTGCTCCGACAGGCGGAACGCGATCGGCGGGACGGGGACCGGAGCCGCGGCGGGGGCCACTGCGGCGGGGCGGGCGGTGGCCAGGGTGGCGAGGATGCCGACTGCCAGGGCGCCGGCCAGGACGGCCATGACGGCGGCGTACATCCCGGCACCATTCGACTGCCGAAGCTGGGCTGCGTTCTGTCCTGCGGTCATCTCATCTGCTCCTTGGACTATCGGTCGTCAGGCGACCTCGTCGGGTAGATGGTCGATCGATCGCACCACGGTCCGGCATCAACGCCGCGACGGGTGGCGGGTCGACGGCGGCACCGCCGTGCGGTCCGTCGGGTGGCGGCGGGCCTGTCGGCCGCTCGACGTTGCGGCGGTCGCGGCCACGTGCGCTCGGATCGCCTCCTCGACGCCGGGCCTCTCCTCGCACCAAAGGACGAAGCCCCGACGATGTCGGGGCTTCGTTGCCGGAGGGAGGTGGTGGGCGGCTCGGGGCCGCCGGGAGGTCACTGGGCGTTCATGCCCCAGCGCTGGAAGGAGTTGTTCGAAGGCTTGGCCTGGGTGGCCGGCCGACCGTGGGTGTGGCTAGTCGAGGACTGGCCGCCGGCAGCGGCGACCATCTGCGCCCGCGCCCGGGCTTCCTGGGACTTGATGGCCGATCCGGCGGCGGCCGCGGCGGCGGCGAGCTGCGCCCGGGCCCAGGCTTCCTGGTTCACCGGAGCGACGGTGGCCGGTGTCTGCAGTTCCGGGATGAACGGGACGGCGGCGGCCGGGATCGTCAGGTCGTGCTCTCCGAGGCGGTCGCCGATCGACGGGACCGGGACCGACCACGGCACGGTGGCGGGGGCGGGGGCGGTGATGTCGTGTTCCTGGAGACGGAACTCGATCGGCGGGACCGGCACCGACCACGGAACCGCGACCCTGTTGATGCCCTTCTCGTCGAGGCGGAACTCGTACGACGGGACCGGCACCGGGACGGTGGCCGAAGTCACTGCGGCGGGTCGGGCGGTGGCCAGCGTGACGATGAGGCCCCCCGCGACGGCGCCGGCGACGGCGGCCGCGACGACGACATACATTCCGGAGGGATTCGCTCGGCGGAGCTGTCCTGCGTTCTGTCCTGCGGTCATCTCTCATCTCCTTGGGACGTATCGGTCGGTGAACGACCTGTTGACCGGGATGGTCGACTCGGACGGGCCGCTGGCGGCATCAACGCGCCGACGACCGCCCGGTCCACGGCGGCACCGCTCGACCGTCGGTCCGTTGGCGGAGGCGCTGTCGGCGGCTCGACTCTCCGAGCGTCGTCGCGCTCGGGCCACCCTGCCACGGCTAGACTGCGCGGCATGCCCGACCTCCGTGCCCCACGCGGGACGCGCGACCTCCTGCCGGCCGAGCGGGCCGTTCTCGGCCGCCTCGAGGCCGTCGCTCGTGACCTCGCCCGCCGCTACGGCTATCGCGAGATGGAGACGCCGCTGTTCGAGCACGTCGCAGTCTTCGAGCGGGGCATCGGCGAGGTGACGGACGTCGTCGAGAAGGAGCTCTTCCGGCTCGCCCCGCGGAGCGACGACGGCGACGTGTTCGCCCTGCGGCCCGAGGCGACGGCCGGCATCGTCCGGGCCTACCTGCAGCACGGGCTGCAGACGCTGCCGCAACCGGTCAAGGTCTCGCTCGTCGGCCCGATGTTCCGCCACGACCGGCCACAGGCCGGCCGCTATCGACAGTTCTGGCAGTGGGATGTCGAGGCGATCGGCGATCCGGGGCCGGCGGTCGACGCCGAGCTCATCGAGCTAGGAGCGCGCTTCTACCAGGACGCCGGGCTCGAGGATGTCGAGATCCTCCTCAACTCGATCGGCGACGGGACCTGCCGACCGGACTACGTCGAGGCGCTCCGGGCCCATTTCCGGCCCCATGCGGATCGCCTCCCGCCGGTCGAGCGGGCCCGGCTCGAGACGAACCCGCTCCGTCTCCTCGACTCGAAGGATCCCCGGATGGCGGAGCTCAACGCATCGGCGCCGAGCATCCTCGACCACCTGTGCGCCGCGTGCGAGACGCACTTCGCCGCGGTCCGCGGCCATCTTGACGAGCTCGGGGTGGCCTACCGGATCGACCCCCGGCTCGTTCGTGGCCTCGACTACTACACGCGGACCACGGTCGAGTACTACCGACAGGGTGAGTCCGGTCAGCAGCAGGCTCTGGGCGGCGGTGGCCGCTACGACGGCCTCGTCGAGCTGCTCGGGGGCCGGCCGACGCCCGGCATCGGCTTCGCCCTCGGCCTCGACCGGGTAATGCTCGCCCTCGAGCAGCGGTCAGGGGAGCGTCCGTCCGATGGCGAGCCGCTCGCCGTCGTCGTCGGTGCCGACCCGGCGGCGACGTCCATCCGGCTGCGGGTCGCGACCACGCTCCGCTCGGAAGGGCTGACGGCCCGCTCCGATCTCTCCGTCCGCAAGCTCGGTCGACAGCTCGAGGCTGCGGCTCGGGATGGGGCCCACTTCGCGGTCATCGTCGGTGACGAGCTGTCCGACGGCGACGTCCAGCTCCGCGATCTCGAAGCCGGCACGCAGCGCACGGTCCGGCTCGACGACCTCTCGAAGGAGCTCCGCCGGGCGGCGGCGAGCCATCATCACGGGACGGCCGCCCGGGGCTGACGGCCGGGGCCGGCGGTCCGGCGGACCTGTGCGATCGCCTCGGTCAGCCGAGCGGGTCGAACTGGACGACGCCGATCAGGTTCCCCTCCGGGTCGAAGAACCAGGCCGCTCGTCCGGGCCCGATCCGGGCGATGCCACCCTCGGTCTTGAGGCCAGGCAGGTCGTACTCCTCGAACATGACACCGCGGGCCCGGAGCTCGGCCACCTCGGCCTCGACGTCCGGGACCGTGAAGGCCATCTGGGTCGTCGCCCCGCTCGGCTTGCTCCCGCTCCGCGACAGGGCGAAGACGGATCCGTCGCCGGTGCGGTAGAGGGCCGCCCCGGGCCGCACCTCGAACGGGCGGAAGCCGAGCGTCTCCTCCCAGAAGACGCGAGCCCGGTCGACATCGGTGACGGGAAGGGTGGTGTGAGCGCGGCGCTCCGTGAGCATCGGGTCCTCCAGCGGCGCGGCCGCGTCGGGACCGCCCCCAGATCTCGGGGCCGGCGCTCCCCATGGCCGGCCGGCACGTTCGACTACGATACCGCGGTCATGACGAACGCCCGGCGGAGCCTCGCCACGCCCTACCGGACCCATACCTGCGGGGAGCTGCGAGCCGCCGATGCGGGCATCGAGGCCCGCCTGTCGGGCTGGGTCCACCGCCGTCGCGACCACGGCCACCTCATCTTCCTCGACCTCCGCGACCGGCACGGTCTGACCCAGGTCGTCGTCGACGTCGATGCGGGACAGGCCGCCCACGACGCCGCGTCCGCGCTCCGCCCCGAGTTCGTCGTGAGCGTCACGGGCATCGTGGCGGCACGGCTCCCCGGCACCGAGAACCCGCGTCTCGCGACCGGTGCGGTCGAGCTCCGGGCGACGAGCGTCGAGATCCTCTCGGAGTCCAAGACCCCGCCGTTCTACATCAACGAGCCGGACGCCCCGATCGACGAGAGCCTGCGCCTCCGTTATCGCTACCTCGACATCCGGCGCGAGCCGATGCAGCTGCGGCTCCTCCTCAGGAGCCGGCTCGTCCACGCCATCCGCGACGTCCACCACGACAACGGCTTCGTCGAGGTCGAGACGCCGGACCTCATCAAGAGCACGCCAGAGGGCGCCCGCGACTTCATCGTCCCGTCGCGACTTCAGCCGGGGACGGTGTACGCGCTGCCGCAGAGTCCACAGCAGCTCAAGCAGCTGCTCATGGTGGCCGGCATCGACCGGTACTTCCAGATCGCCCGCTGTTTCCGCGACGAGGACCTTCGCGGCGACCGCCAGCCGGAGTTCACCCAGCTCGACCTCGAGATGAGCTTCGTCACCGAGGAGGCAGTGACGGAGTTCGTGGAGCGGATGGTCCTCGAGGTGACCCGCCGGACGACGCCCGAGCGGCCGATCCGTCAGGTGCCGTTCCCCCGCTTCACCTACACGGAGGCGCTCGAGCGGTTCGGGACCGACAAGCCCGATCTGCGCTTCGCGATGGAGCTCGTCGACCTCGCACCGGCGCTCGTCGATGGGGCAGGGGAGCCGGCGAGTGGCTTCCGGGTGTTCGACGAGACGCTCGCGAGCGGGGGCCGGGTGAAGGCGATCGTCGCCGCCGGCCGGGGCGGCGCGACCCGCCACGAGATCGACGACCTGACCGAGCTCGCCAGGCGATCCGGCGCGCGTGGTCTGGTCCACCTCTCGGTTCAGGGCGGGGAGGTTCACGGTCCGATCGCCAAGTTCCTGTCGCCATCGACGGCGGCCGCGATCGTCGCGACGACGCGGGCGGCCGAGGGGGACCTCATCCTCGCCGTCGCCGATACGGCCGCAGTCACGGCCGACGTCCTCGGACGGCTCCGGAACGAGCTCGGCGCCCGACTCGGACTGGCCGACCCGAACGAGCTCGCCTACTGCTGGGTGAACCGCTTCCCGATGTACCAATGGGATGCCGAGAACGGGCGCTGGGACGCGACCCACAACCCGTTCAGCGGCGTCGTCCCCGAGGACCTGCCGCTCCTGACGACGATCTCTGGCGACCTCTCGAATCCGGCACCGGACGACCCGGCCGGCCGGGCCCGGGCGATGCAGTACGACATCGCCCTCAACGGCTGGGAGCTCGGCGGCGGCTCGGTCCGCATCCATCGCCGCGATCTGCTCGAGCGGAGCTTCGCCCTCCAGGGCCAGACGCTCGAGGGGATGCAGGCGAAGTTCGGGGCGGTACTCGACGCGTTCGAATACGGCGCGCCCCCGCACGGCGGGATTGCCCTCGGCATCGACCGCTGGGCGATGATCCTCGCCAACCAGACGAACATCCGCGAGGTGATGGCCTTCCCCAAGACCCAGTCGGGCTCTGACCTCATGCTCGAGGCGCCGTCGCCGCCCGAACCGGCGCAGCTCGCCGAGCTCGGGCTCCGCTACGTCGAGCCCGCCGCCGCCGCCGCCGCCGCGGTCACGGCCGGCCAGGAGCCGGTGGAGAAGCCCGGCTCGTGACGATGGCCGGGCTGGCCGGCCGCCCGCGCCTCGCCGCCCTACTCGGGGCGATGTGCATCTCGGTCAGCGGCATCTTCTTCCGCTATTCGGCCGTCTCGCCGACCACGGCGACGGTCTTCCGCTGCCTCTTCGCCCTCCCGCTCCTCTTCCTCCTCGCCCTCGGCGAGGATCGGGTCAACGGTCCGCGGCCGCGCCGGGTGCGCCTGTTCTCGGTCGCGGCCGGGGTCTTCTTCGCCAGCGACCTCGTGCTGTACCACCACGGCGTGGAGGAGGTCGGGGCCGGCCTCGGGACGGTGATCCCGAACCTCCAGGTGGTTCTCGTCGCCATCGCCGGCTGGCTCTTCCTCGGTGAGCGGCCGGACCGGCGGACGTGGCTGGCCCTGCCGATCGTCGTCTTCGGCGCGCTCTTCGTGTCGGGCATCTTCGAAGCCGACGCGTACGGCCACGACCCTGCACTCGGGGTCCTCTTCGGGATCGGTGCCGGGGCGAGCTACGCCGCCTACCTGCTCATCATCCGGCAGGTCAATCGCGACGGCCGGCGTCCGTTCGGCGTCCTGCTCGACGCCTCGATGGCGACCGTCGTCGTGGCGGCCCTCATCGGTATCGTCGTCGGCGACCTCGACCTCACGCCCGGCTGGCCGGCCGTCGGCTGGCTCATCGCCCTCGCCCTCGTCTCCCAGGTCGCCGGGTACGGCCTCATCAACATCTCGCTGCCGCGGCTGCCGGCGGTCATCACCTCGCTCCTGCTCCTCGCCCAGCCGGTCGCCACGCTCGTCCTCGGCTTCGTCCTGTTCGGCGAGGAGCCATCGCCGCTCCAGGCGTTCGGGGTCGCCCTGATCCTCGGCGGGGTGCTCATGGCGGCCGCCAGGCCTGCGTCGACGGCCGTCTCGATGGGGCAGGGGGAGCTGGCCCCGGACATCTCCGGTGCCGGATCGGGTGGGGGGATCTAGGACAGGGCGGAGCCCGCGTCGTCCGCGTTCGGCGGAGCCGCCTCCGGGACGAGGATGGTGAAGGTCGTTCCGGCGCCGGGGGCCGTGTCGACGTCGATCCGACCGCCGAGCTGGGCCACGACCGACGACGCGGTGGCGAGGCCGAAGCCAGTCCCCCGACCCTCCGGCTTGGTGGTGAACAGGGGCTCGAAGATCCGCGACTTCGTCCCCTCGTCCATCCCGATCCCGCTGTCGCGGACGCGGAGAAACCCGAAACGCTCGTGCTCGCGCCGGCCGGTCGAGAGGGTCAGCGCGCCGCCGTCGGGCATCGCGTCGCGGGCGTTGACGACGAGGTTGACGAGGATCTGCTCGAGCTGGGCGGCGTCGGCGAGGACCCACGGGACGGGCCGGGCGAGACGGACCTCGGTCTCGACCCGCGAGGTCGCGATCCGCTCGAGGAGCCGCCGCATCCGCCGCATGAGCGCGTTCAGGTCGACCGGCCGGACCTCACCCACCCGGCCGCGGCTGAACGACATGAGATCGCGGATCAACTGCGAGCCCTGGCCGGCCGCCTCGAGGATCGCATCGGCATCCTCACGAGCGTCATCGGGCAAGGCCCGGAGCTTGATGAGCTCGGCGTTGCCGATGACGGCGGTCAGGACGTTGCCGAAATCGTGGGCGAGGCCGCCGGCGAGGCTGCCGACCGCCTCCATCCGCTGCACCGCGACGAGGCGCTCCTGGGCGCGATCCCGATCGATCGCCGCGGCGATGATGCCGGCCGCCGCCCGGACGGCCTCGATCTCCGGCTCCGACCACAACCGGTCCGGCCGGGCGTCGTCGAAGCCGACGTGGCCCCACCACGTGCCGAAGACCACGATCGGGGCGAGGAGGAGGGACTGGACGTTGTCGGCCTCGAGGTAACCCCGCTCGGCGGCCGGGAAGTCGGCGACGCGGCCCTCGATGAGATCGCCGTGGGCGAGCGCCTCGGCCCAGCGCGGGAAGTAGCGGAAGCCGCCGGGCTCGGCGCTCGGCTTGAGGCGGGGGACGCCTGGGGCGGTCCACTCGGCCCGGATCCCCATCCGCCCGACGCCATCCGTCTCGAGGCGGGCGATCAGCGCGACCCGCGAGGCACGGGCCGCCCCACCGAGGCGGGCGAGTACGTCGTCGATGACCTCGTCGAGCGAGCTCGCGACCATGAACTGCTCGGCGGCGAAGCTGACTGCCTCGAGGATCGCGTCGCGGCTGTGCATCTGATCGACCGCGCGACGATGGCGGATGGCCGCCCCGATCGCGCCGGCCGCGGCCGACAGGGAGGCGACATCGGCGTCGTCCCACTCGCGCGATCCGCTCGCATCGTCGAAGCCGATGACGCCCCGGCGGACCCCGTCGACGATGATCGGGACCATGAGGATCGACGAGGTGCCGAGGGCCCTGAGCCACTGCCGCAAGGGAGAGCCGGTCTCGCTCGCCCGGAGGACGAGGGCACGCCCCGAATCGAGCGACGCCCCGAGCTCGCCGAACTGGCGCCGGCCGGTGACTCGCTGGAAGACCGGGTTGTCGATCTGCGGCGTCACCCCGGGAGCGGCCCACTCGTTGCGGAGGCTGGCCGACGGGACGCCGAGCTCGACGTTCGTCTCGAAGAGGAACACCCGTCGCACGTCGAGGGCCCGGCCGAGGGTCTCGAGGACGTCGTCGACGGCCCGGGTCCAGTCCGGCGAGGCGAGCATGTGGGCGGCCGCCGTGACCGCACGAAGGATCGCCTGGGTCCGCTCCGTCTCGAGACCCGCGGAGGGGGCCGGCTCAGGCCGGGCCTGACGGACCGCCATCGCCCCCATCCCGCCCGCCGCTCGCACCGGATGCCGCGAACGGAGCGTGGCCCGGCCCGGCGAGCGGTCCCTGATCGCTGTCCGCGAGCTCCTCACCCCATTCGTGGCTGTGGCCGGCCGCCGGTTCCGGCGGGCCGACGTAGGGCGGCAGCTCGGTCCGGGCGACAGCGGCGTCGTGGATCGACCCGGGGTCGCCGAGGTCGATGCGGACCTCCGGGACGCCGCTCGCGACGAGGTCGTCTAAGAGCTCGGCCGGCATCCGGTCGGAGGGCAGTGTCCGCAGACGAGCGAGCGCGGCGGTCGGGACGAGGACCGGCCAGCCCGCCTCGGCCTCGAAGGTCGGGCGCAGGATCGCCGCCGGTGACGCGCCATGGGCCTCGATGAGCGAGGTGATCGTCTCCGGGCCGACCCAGATCATCCGGGCCGGCCAGACGAGCGCGGCATCGGTCTCGTGCGTGATGCCGAGCGCGACGTCGACGCCGCGGAGGATCTGGGCGACCGGCCCGTCGTCCACGGGCGCCGGTTCGGCCAGCGTCACGGGCGCCTCGCGGAGGGCCGCCGTGACGCTGCCGGCGGGATCCGGAGCAACGACGACGATCGGTGTCGCGCCACCGGACCAGGCGACGTCGACGAGCCGGCGGACGCGGGGGAGTCCCTCGACGTCGGCGAGGGCCGACTCGGCGGATGCGGCGAGGATCACCGCGGCGACGGTCACCCGGCGATGCTAGCAGGCCCCGCCGTGGGTCCGGGCGGCGAGGCTCAGTCGAGCTCCTCGATCCACGACGTCGGGCCCTCATCCGACGGCTCGACGGCCCGTCCCGACGGGAGGGCGTCTCGCCGCACGATGGGGTGACGCGCCCACCCCGTCTCCGGATCGTCCTCCTGGACGCCGGCCGGCCAGGTCTGCGGCCGCCAGCCGCCGAGCAGGCTGCTGAGGCCTGTCGCGTGTCGATCCGGGGCGTCGGCGAAGGCCCTGCTCGCCACGAGCGCGAGCGCGACGAGGAGGGTGACGGAGAGGACCGCGGGGAGCGTGTCCATGCCCGCATTCTCCGCCACCGGTCAAATGCCCCCGCCAGCGTCGGCGGCGCTCGACGGTCCGATGTGCGACACTGCGGCACCCATGACCGCACGCCCCGGCTCCACCCTGTCCGTCGATCGGCAGCAGGAGCACCCCCTCGCAACGCGCCACAACCTCCGCAACGTCGCCATCGTCGCCCACGTCGACCACGGCAAGACGACGCTCGTCGATGCGATGCTCCGCCAGACCGGCGCCTTCCGGGCGAACCAGGCGCTCGTCGATCGGGTCCTCGACTCCGGCGACCTCGAGCGCGAGAAGGGGATCACGATCCTCGCCAAGCAGACGACGGTCGACTACGACGGCGTCCGCCTCAACATCGTCGACACGCCGGGACACGCCGATTTCGGCGGCGAGGTCGAGCGCGGGCTGCTGATGGTCGACAGCATCCTGCTCCTCGTCGACGCGGCCGAGGGGCCGCTGCCCCAGACCCGCTACGTCCTCCAGAAGGCGATGGCCCGCCGCCTGCCGGTCGTCGTGGCCATCAACAAGATCGACCGGGGGGATGCCCGCCCGGCGGAGGTCCTCGACGAGGTCTACGAGCTGTTCATGGACCTCGGCGCCGACGAGCACCAGATCGAGTTCCCGATCGTCTACACCAACGCCAAGGCGGGCACGGCGACGCTCGACCCGGCGACGGCCGGCACGGACCTGCGGCCGCTCCTCGACCTCCTGGTCCGAGTGACGCCGGCCCCGATCTTCGAACCCGGCCACCCGCTCCAGCTCCTCGTCACCAACCTGTCGGCCAACGAGTATGTCGGCCGGATGGCCGTCGGACGGATCCGCAACGGCGAGATCCGCATCGGCCAGCGGATCGCCGTGGTCCGCGAGGAGGCCGACGACACGGCCGGCACGGTCGAACCAGGCCGGACGGTCACCCTGTCCGGCACCGTCACGAGCCTCCAGACCGCCCACGGCATCGACCGGGTCGAGATCGAGGCGGCCTCGGCCGGGGACATCGTCTCGGTCGCCGGCTTGCCCGAAGTGACGATCGGCGACACCCTGACCGACCCGAACGATCCACGGCCGCTGTCCAGGCTCGACGTCGACGCGCCGACCCTGCGGATGACCTTCGGGGTCAACACGTCGCCGCTGTCGGGCCAGGACGGCCGCTACGTGACCTCACGACAGATCAAGGCCCGCCTCGATCGCGAGGTCCTCGGCAACGTCAGCGTGGAGGTCCGGCCGACGGAGTCGGGCGACACCTTCGAGGTCCGCGGCCGGGGCGAGCTCCAGCTCGCGGTCCTCATCGAGCAGATGCGGCGCGAGGGGTTCGAGCTCCAGGTGAGCCGTCCCGAGGTCCTCCTGCGTGAGGAGGGCGGCCAGACGCTCGAGCCGTACGAGCGGATCACGATCGACATCCCGCCCGACTACATCGGGCCGGTCCAGCAGGCACTGGCAGGTCGGAAGGCCCGCCTCGACCAGATGACGACCGACGCGGACGGTCGGGTCCGGATGGAGTTCGTGCTCCCCGTCCGCGGGCTCATCGGCTATCGCGGCCAGCTCCTCACCGATACCCGCGGGACGGCACTCATGCACCAGATCGGCGAGGGCTACGGACCATGGGCCGGCGAGGTCACCCACCGGACCTCCGGCGTCCTCGTGGCCGACCGCGAGGGCACGGCCAACGCCTACGGCCTGTTCAACCTCCAGGAGCGGGCCGAGCTGTTCATCGGTTCCGGGGTCGACGTGTACGAAGGCATGGTGGTGGGCGAGAACTCCCGGCCCGGTGACATGGACGTCAACGCGACCAAGGAGAAGAAGCTCACCAACATCCGGACCCACGCCCACGACGAGGCGCTCCGGCTGACGCCTCCGCGCCCGCTCACCCTCGAATCGGCGCTCGAGTTCATCGCCGCCGACGAGCTCGTCGAGGTGACGCCGGGGTCCATCCGGATCCGCAAGCGCCTCCTCTCCCAGCACGACCGCCGCCGCGAGCGCGGCCGCGAGGCGGACCTCAGCCGCGACAACGACGACTGAGCCGGCGCGATCGGCTCATCCCCGGCGGTAGGAGCGGCCCGGCCGAGAGCGCTCCATGCCCACCCGGAGGAGGACCGTCGCCCACATCCGATATGGACGCCAGGCGTCGGTGATGCGCGCGAACTCGGGCGCGTCCGGGGGCCCGGCCAGGTCGTAGAGCTCGGCGATCGCCTCGCCGGTCATCGGGTCGCCGGGCAGCTCATCGACGACGCCGCAGCCGCGCAGCAACGTCCCTTCCGCGGTGAAGGGCCCGACGCCCGGGAGCCGGAGCAGCCGGTCGATCGCTTCGTCGCGGGTGAGCGAACGCAGGAGCTCCGTGTCGAGCTCGCCGGCGAGGGCCGCCTCGGCGATCCCATGGAGGCGGCGGACCTTCTCGGCCGCGAGACCCGGCACCTCCGTCGTCTCGAGGATCCGTTGCGGCCGCGGGAAGGCATGGAACGAACGGCCGTCGAGGACGAGCTCGTCGCCATAGCGCTCGCCGAGCCAGCCCTTGATACGGGCGCCCTGGCGGCGGGCGATGCGCTGGCCGATGACGAACGAGGTGACCGCCTCGTACGCCGAGTAGAAGCAGACCGGCCGGAGGAACCGGTGTGCCGCCTGGAGCCGGCCGATGACCGGGTCGCGACGGCCGACCTCGGGCCAGCCGGTCCCATCGTGGTCGAGGGATACGGAGCGGAGCGCCTGGCCGAGCGCACCATCGGCATCCTCCGTGGCGTTCACTCGCGCCTCGACGGGCCGGTCGTCCGCCTCCTGGCTGAGCTCGACGATGGCGCTGTCGGCCCAGCCCTCGACGGGGAAGGCGAGGACGAGGGTGGGGCCACCGGCCTCCCCGCCGCCGATCCCGGCCGGGAAGCCACCAGCGAACGTGTCGGCGGCGGCGAGGCTGAACGGTCCGCGAGGTTCGATGATGAAGGCCGGCATGAGCGGATGCTGCCACGCCGGCGGCCCGGCGAGGGGCCCGGGCCTACAATCGGCCGATGCAGAGCCGGACGACGGTCTACCTCGACCATGCCGCGACGACGCCGGTCCGGCGCGAGGTGGTCGAGGCGATGGTGGCGATCCTCGAGCAGGGCTGGGGCAACCCCGGGTCCGCGCACGCCGCCGGCCGTATCGCTCGCGAGGCGCTCGACGACGCCCGTGAGCGGCTCGCGGCCCGTCTCGGCGCCCAGCCCAAGGAGATCGTCTTCACCTCGGGCGGGACCGAGGCCGACAACCTCGCCATCAAGGGTGCCGCCTGGGCCGGCAAGGCTCGCGGCCATCGGATCGTCACGACGGCAGTCGAGCACCACGCCGTCGGCCACACCGTCCGCTATCTCGAGAAGTTCGGCTTCGAGATCGAGGAGGTGGGGGTCGACCGGTACGGACGGGTCGATCCCGACGAGATCGACGCCGCGATCACCGATCGGACGACGGTCGTCTCGGTCATGTACGCCAACAACGAGGTCGGCACGATCCAGCCCATCCCCGAGATCGTCGAGCGGGTCCGCCGCCACCGGGGCGTCGTCCTCCACGTCGATGCGGTCCAGGCGGCCCCGTACCTGCCCCTCGACCTCGAGGCGCTCGGGGCGGACCTCGTCAGCATCGGCGCCCACAAGTTCGAGGGTCCGAAGGGGATCGGCGCCCTGTACGTCCGCCACGGCACGCATCTGCTGCCCCAGCAGCACGGCGGCAGCCAGGAGCGCCACCGACGGGCTGGCACCGAGGATGTCGCCAGCGCCGTCGGCATGGCTCGGGCCTACGAGCTGACCCGCGACGAGCTGCCTGACACGGCGAAGCGCCTCCGCCGCCAGCGGGAGCGCCTCCAGCGGTCCGTCCTGGCCGTCGAGGGGACCGAGCTGACCGGCCATCCCCGGGATCGCCTCCCGGGGCTCCTCTCCGTCGTCGTCCGCGAGACCGACGGGAACGAGCTCGTGCTCGCCCTCGACCTCGAGGGCGTCGCCGTGGCCATCGGGTCGGCCTGCACGAGCGGCTCGACGGATACGTCGCACGTCCTCGCCGCGATGGGCTTCCCCGAGGAGGAGGCACGGGGGTCGCTCCGCCTCTCGCTCGGCCGGGCCACGACCGACGCGGACGTCGACGCTGCCGTGGAGATCGTCCCCCTGGTCCTGGCCCGCATACGCCCGGCCGCGAGCGGGGATCCGGTGGCCCTCGGGCCGCTCGAGACGATCGCCCGGTGAGTCGCATCCTCGTCGCGATGTCGGGCGGGGTCGACAGCTCCGTGGCGGCGGCCATCCTCCACGAGGAGGGCCACGAGGTGGTCGGCGTGTGGATGCGCCTCCACGACGCCGCCGACACGTACAGCGAGTTCCGCCGGTCGTGCTGCACCCTCGACGCTGCCGACGATGCCCGGCGTGTCGCGGCCCGCCTCGGGATCCCGTTCCACGTCATGAACCTCGAGGCGGAATTCGACCGCGGTGTCCTCCAGTCGTTCCTCGCCGCCTATCTCGGCGGTGAGACCCCGAGCCCGTGCGTGGACTGCAACACGTACGTGAAGTTCGGGGCACTGCTCGGCCGGGCGCGGCGGAACTACGACTGCGACGCGGTGGCGACCGGCCATTACGCCCGCCGCGACGACGACGGGCCGGGCGGTACGGCTCGCCTGCTCGCGGCGGCCGACGCCGACAAGGACCAGACGTATTTCCTCTACGGGCTCCGCCAGGACCAGCTCACCCATGCCGTCTTCCCGCTCGGCGAGTTGACGAAGCCCGAGGTCCGTGCCATCGCCCGCTCGCTCCGCCTCGTCACCGCCGACAAGCCCGAGAGCCAGGAGATCTGCTTCGTGCCCGGCGGCGACTATCGCGACGCCCTGCGGGAACGAGCCGGCTGGGTGCCGGTGGAGGGCGCGCTCGTGGACGCGGACGGCACTGCCGTCGGGACGCATGGCGGATCAGCCGGCTTCACTGTCGGCCAGCGACGCGGTCTCGGGGTCGCCCTCGGCGAGCCCCGCTATGTGAGCCGCATCGACCCGCTCACCAACACCATCACCCTCGGGCGGCGGCGGGACCTCGAGACGACGACCGTCATCCTCGACGATGGGTCGTTCGTTGCCGGCGCCGCGCCGTCGCGGTCGAGCTTCCGGGCATCCGTGCGGATCCGGCACCGGGCTCGCCCGGTCGCGTCCACGGTTCGTCCAGCCACGGATGACGAGGCGGACCGCGGCGGACGCTGGATCGTCGAGACCGATACGCCCGTCTGGGCAGCTGCCCCGGGCCAGGCGGCGGTCCTGTACGACGGCGACGTCGTGCTCGGCGGAGGGCGCATCGCCCGGGCGTGACCGTCGGGTGAGCGAACGCAGTGAGCGGTGCGCCACCGGCCCGTCGTCGTGCCGCCATCCCGGGCTGCCGGGCGGGAGACCGGGAGTGGCGGCCTATACTCGGTCGCGATGACCATCGGTCCGGCTCTCATCCTCGCCCTGCTCCTCGGCACCTTCAACACGGCCCTCTTCGTGGCCATCCGCGGCAGCGGCGGCGGTCAACTGCCACTCCTCTTCGTCGCCGCGGTCCTCGGCGCCTGGGCCGGCGACGCGCTCGGGGCGCGCCTCGGCATCGACGTGCTTCGCCTCGGCGACTTCCGCATCGTCAGCGCCTTCGTCGTCTCGTGGATCGGCCTCGGCCTCGTCGCGGTGGTCGCGATCCTCGGTCCGTCGAGGCGGCGGACATGAGCGGTGCGGGCGCCGGCGGGACGCGGCGCGGCGGAGTGACCGGCGACGAACCCCGACTGGCCCAGTTCCTCCGCGGGGTGACGATGGGCGCCCTCGTCGGAGCGGCCATCGCCGGTTCGGCGATCTGGCGGCGTCGGCTCGCCCGGTCGGCCGAGCTGGCGGCCCGTCCGTCGCTCGGCGCGACCGCTGGGACGACGGCAGCGGCGGGACCGCCCCCGGGACAGGTCACGGGACAGCCCGCGCTCGCCGCCCCGAGCACTGCCGAGCGAGCCACCCCGGGCTGACCGACCGTCCGACCGTGGGCGGTTCGGTACCATTGCGCCCGATGCCGACCCCACGAACGACCCCCGATCCGCGGATCCGGAGCCTCCCCGCGGCGGAGATCAGGCGCCGGTTCCTCGCCTTCTTCGCCGCGCGAGGCCACGCCGTCGTTCCCTCGGCCAGCCTCGTCCCGGCCGGCGACCAGACGCTCCTGTTCACCAACAGCGGCATGGTCCAGTTCAAGGAAGTCCTGACCGGCGCCGAGACCCGGAGCTACAACCGGGCCGTCGACTACCAGCGCGTCCTTCGGGTGGCCGGCAAGCACAACGACTTCGAGGAGGTCGGCCGGACCACCCGCCATAACACGTTCTTCGAGATGCTCGGCAACTGGAGCTTCGGCGACTACTTCAAGCGTGAGGCCATCCACTTCGCCTGGGGATTCCTCACCGAGGACCTGGGCATCCCGCCGGAGCGGCTGGCGGCGACGACGTACAAGGACGACGAGGTGGCCCGCGCGGTCTGGCGCGACGAGATCGGCCTGCCACCGGAGCGGATGGCGATCTGGGGGGACGTCGACGCCGGCGACGACAGCAACTTCTGGCGGATGGCGGACACGGGGCCGTGCGGACCCTGCAGCGAGATCCACTTCGACCGGGGTATCGAGCTGTCGGAAGGGCCGCAATGCATCCCGGATCACTCCGAGCACTGCCCCCGCTGGCTCGAGATCTGGAACCTCGTCTTCATGGAGTTCGACCAGCGGCCGTCCGGGCGGGTGCCGCTGCCGTTCCAGAGCATCGACACGGGGATGAGTCTCGAGCGGCTGGCCAGCGTGCTCCAGCACGTCCCGAGCAACTTCGACACCGACCTGTTCACGCCGATCCACGCCCGGATGCGGGAGCTCCTCGGCCACGACCCGGACGTCTTCGAGGTCGAGCGATTCAGCTATCAGGTCATCGCCGACCACGCCCGGGCGATCACGTTCCTCATCGCCGACGGCGTCCTGCCCTCGAACGAGGGACGCGGCTACGTCCTGCGCCGGATCGTCCGGCGGGCGGTGCGGCACGGACGCCTGCTCGGCCGCCGCGAACCGTTCCTCGCGACCCTGGCCACGGTCGTCATCGAGATCATGGCCGACGCCTATCCGTTCCTTCGTGAGCGCGAGACGGAAGTCCTCGACGCCATCGAGCGCGAGGAGGCGCAGTTCGCCCGGACCCTCGACGCCGGGACGAGCCAGCTAGAGGCGGCCCTCGCCGGCCTGGCCACGACCGAGCGGACCATCGGGCGACGGCCCGAGGAAGTCCCCACCGACGCGCCCGTCCTGCCGGGCGACGTCGCGTTCAAGCTCCACGACACGTTCGGGTTCCCGATCGACCTCACGATCGAGCTCGCGGCCGAGTACGGGGTCGCCGTCGAGCGGACCGGGTTCGAGACGGCCCTGGCCGAGCAGCGCGAGCGTAGCCGGAGCGGTCGCAAGGCCGAGCTGGCGCGCCACGCCGAGCTCGTCGGCCTGTACGAGTCGATCCTTCGCCGGGTCGGCCCGACGACGTTCCTCGGCTACGAGACGACGAACGCCGAGGGTCGGGTCGTGGCGATCCTCCGTGACGGCGTCGAGTACGAGGAGCTGACCGGCAACGCCGAGGCCGAGATCGTCCTCGACCGGACCCCGTTCTACGCCGAGGGCGGTGGCCAGGTCGGCGACCGCGGCCAGCTCCTCGAGGCCGGCGATGGATCGGCCCTCTTCACGGTGGCCGATACGCAGCGCCCGGTCGGCGCCCAGGATGCCGGGCTCATCGTCCTTCGCGGCACGCTCCACGGGCGGCTCCGGGTCGGCGAGACCGTGAGCGCGAGGGTCGACGCCGAACGCCGGGCCCGGACGATGCGCAACCACACGGGCACCCACCTGCTCCATCGAGCGCTCCGCAATGTCGTCGGGGATCGGGCCCGCCAGGCCGGCTCGGAGGTGACCCCGGAAGGGCTCCGTTTCGACTTCCCCCTCGACCGGGGGCTGGCCGCCGACGAGCGGCGGTCCATCGAGGCCGAGGTCCGCCGCATCGTTCGCGAGGCGCGGACCGTCACCCCCTCCGTCATGACGATGGACGAAGCCATCGCCGCCGGTGCCGACGCGTTCTTCGACGAGAAGTACGGCGAGCGCGTCCGGACGGTCCGGGTCGACGGCTACAGCCACGAGCTGTGCGGCGGGACGCACTGCTCGAACAGCGGCCAGGTCGGCAGCTTCGTCATCACCGGCGAGCGGAGCATCGGCTCCGGTCTGCGCCGGATCGAGGCGCTGACCGGCGACGGCGCGGACGCCTGGCTCGGCCAGCGGCTCGATGCCCTCGAGCGGACCGCCGAGATCGTCGGCGCCCAGTCGGTCGACGCCGTGCCGCAGCGGGTCGCGGCCTTGACCGAGGACCTCCGCGAGGCCCGCCGACGGCTCAAGGCGGGCGCCACCGCCACCGAGCGCCCGCGGGACGCGGCCGCCGCCGCAGTCAGCGTCCGCGACGGCATCCGCCTCGTGGTCCGGAGCCACCCGTTCGAGTCGAGCGAGGCGATGAAGGCGTTCGCCAAGGACGTCCGTGCGGCCCTCGACTCGGGTGTCATCGCCATCGGCCGGGAGGCTACCGAGCCCGAACTCTTCGTCTCGGTCAGCGACGACCTCGTCGCCCGGGGGGTCTCGGCCGACGCGCTGGTCAGGGCCGGGGCAGTCGAGATCGCCGGTCGCGGCGGCGGCCGTCCCCAGATGGGCCAGGCGAAGGGGACCGACGGCGACGGGCTCGGTCGCGCCCTCGACGCCATCCGCGGAGCCCTCGAGGCGAGCGGCTAGATGGCCTTCTGGCGCCGGATCTGGCAGCGCGATGAGGACGAGACGCTCGCCGCCTGCACGGCGCTCGACGTCGGAACCGAGTTCGCCAAGGCCCTCGTCTTCGAGATCGACGACGACGGTCGGGGCACGGTCCGCGGTGTCGGCCGTCGCCGGCAGGGCCTCTCGCACATGCAGTCGGGGACGGTGGCCGACATCGCCGCCGTGGTCGACAACTGCTCGGTCGCCCTCCAGGAAGCCGAGGAGATGGCTGGCTTCCGGCCCACCCAGGTCGTCATCGGCATCGCCGGCGAGCTGGTCAAGGGTTTCACGACCTCGTACAGCCAGGAACGCCGAAAGCCCGATGCTCCCATCACGGAGGCAGAGCTCCAGCGCCTGATCGACGGCGTTCAGCGCGAGGCGCTCCGCGAGGCCGAGCGGGCGATCACGTGGGAGACCGGACTGCCGCACGTCGACGTCCGCCTCGTCCACGCGGCGATCACCGCGACGAGCATCGACGGCTACGCGCTGAGCAATCCTGTCGGGTTCCAGGGCCGCCACGTCCGGATCAACATCTTCAACGCGTTCGCGCCGCTGGTCCATCTCGGCGCCCTGCAGAGCGTGGCGAGCCAGCTCGATCTCGAGCTCCTCGAGGTGGTCGCCGAGCCGTATGCGGTCGCCCGGGTGCTCGGCGCCGAACAGATCCGCCAGTCGGGTGCCCTCTTCATCGACGTCGGCGGCGGGACGACCGACGTCGCCCTCGTCCGTCAGGGTGGGATCGAGGGGACCCGGATGTTCGCCCTCGGCGGGCGCGCGTTCACCAAGTCCCTCGCCGACCGGCTCGACCTGCCGTTCCCGCGGGCCGAGGCGCTCAAGGTCGACTACGCCCGGGGGATCGCGATCCCCGACGCGGAGACGGTCGCCGAGGTGATCGCCGACGACGTGGCGGTCTGGGCGGCCGGCGTCGAGCTCGTCACCGAGGAACTGGCCGGCGGCGACCCGCTGCCCAGCCGGATCTACCTGTGCGGTGGCGGGTCGCGGCTGCCCGAGATCCGGCAGGCCCTCGGCGCCGATCGCTTCTGGCGCTCGCTCCCGTTCAGCCGGGCGCCGGAGATATCGATCATGTCGCCCGACCAGGTGACGACCATCCGCGACGCGACCGACCTCCTCGTCGATCAGCAGGACGTCACCCCGCTCGGGCTCGCCTACCAGGCGATCGAGCTCCAGTCCGACGAGGACCCGGTGGATGCCGCGCTCCGCCGCGTCCTCCGGGCGATGAAGGTCTAGCGATGGCCTCGGTAGCCATCGTCTACCTCGACGTCGACGACGAGATCACGTCGGCCGCCGCCCGGATCCGGGCAGCCGAGGAGGTCCGCGTCGCGATCGTCCTGCCGGCCGGTTCGCGGCTGGCTACCTCGCGGATCAACTTCCGTCTCCTCGCCCGGGAAGCGCAGGGCCGCAGCCGCCAGCTCCTCGTCGTTTCGGCGGAGGGCGCCACACGGGCTCTGGCCGCCTCGGCCGGTCTGACGGTGTTCCCGACGGTCCGCGACCTCGAGGAATCGTTCGCCCCGCCGGTCGACGGGGGAGCGGACGCCGAGGGCCGAGGCGCCGGGGCCGTGGGCGCCGCAGGCGCGGCCGCGGCCGGAGCCGGGCTCGCCGGCGCAGCGGGCACCGACGCAGCCGTTGTGGCAGCCGGCGGCGATGATGCTGGTGGGGCGGGAGCTGATGCGATAGAAGCGGCCGGAGCCGCTGGAGCGGCCGGCGCCGCGGCTCGCCGCCGGGGCCGGACGAAGGCGCAGCCGGAGCCGGATGCCGCTCCGACCCAGGCGACGGCGACCCCGGCGGTCGTGCCTCCGCCAGTCGTCGAACCGCCGTCGATCCCGGCCACGCCGACCGTGCCACCCGACATGGGCACGGGCCGCGCCCTCGGCGGCCGGAGCGCCGGTGCATCGCTGCCCGTCGTCAGCGGCGGTCATCGGCGAGGAGGTTCGCGCACGGCGTTGGTGGCGACCGGTCTCGCCCTCGCGTTCGTGGCGCTCGTCGCACTCGTCCTCGGTTTCCTCTTCCTGCCGGCAGCGACGATCGTCGTCACGCCGAAGGTCGAGCCGATCGGCCCCCTGACGTTCGCCGTCACGGCGGATCCGAACGCGACGACGACCGACGTCGCGGCCGGTGTCGTCCCGGCGACGGTCGTGACCTTCCCGCTCGAGGCGACCGACGACTTCCCGGCCACCGGCAAGAAGGTATCCGAGACGAAGGCGAACGGGAGCGTGACGTTCTCCAACATCGACCCCTTCGCGCAGCACACGATCGCCGCCGGCAGCCTCGTCCAGACGTCGTCCGGGATCGGCTTCCTGACTCAGCGCGCGGTCGTCCTCCCGCGGGCCTCCCTGACCGGCCTCAACATCGTGCCGACCAACGTCGACACGACGGTGCGAGCCGTCCAATCCGGCACGATCGGCAACGTGGCCGCCGGTGCGATCACGATCGTCCCGCCCGAGCAGAACCCGGCCAAGGTCAAGGTCCGCAACAAGGCCGCTACGACCGGCGGCACCCACACCGAAGTGGCGGTCGTCGCCCAGAAGGACATCGACAAGGCGACCGTCAGCCTGACGAAGCAGCTCACGGACCAGCTCACGGCGGCGGTCGCCGATCCCACCCAGGTGCCGGCCGGTTCGACCGTGTTCCCCGATACGAAGTCCATGTCCAGGCCCGTTCCGGCGCCCGACCCGTCGACGCTCGTCGGTCAGCAGGTCGCGACGTTCACCTACGGCCTGACCGCGACGGGGAGCGTGACGGCCGTCGACACATCGGCCGTGGAGGACCTCGCCCGGCAGCGGCTCCGCGGCAGCGTCTCGGCCGGCCACGACCTCGTCAGCGACTCGCTCCAGGTGACGGTCGGCAAGGGCAAGGTCGTCGGGGACACGATCGTGTTCGCGGTGAAGGCGACCGCGAGCCAGGTCGCCCGCCTCGACCCCGACGAGTTGCGCGCTGAGGTCCGCGGCAAGAGCAAGTCCGAAGCGGAGCAGATCCTGTCCGAATACGGGGAGGTCACGATCACCCTCTGGCCCGGTTTCTCCGATCGGATCCCCGTCTACGACGCCCGGATCGACCTGACCGTCAGCGAGCCGCTGCCCGTCGAGACGGGCTCTCCCGGCCCGGGCTCCGGCGCATCGGCTGCGCCGTCCGCCGGCACCTCGAGCCCACATGGTTCCGCTGCGCCCGGCGGTTCGGGTCCGGCCGGATCCAGGGGCGCCGGATCGTCCCCGAGCACCGCGCCGTGACGATCCTCGGCATCGACCTCGGTGAGCGGCGGATCGGCCTCGCCATCGCAGACGACGAAGGTTCGCGGGCCCGCCCGCTCTCGACGGTGCGCCGGGGCGCGAACACCAGGTCCGACGTCACGACCTTGTCGCGGATCGTCGCCGAGCACGATGTCGAGGAGATCGTGGTCGGACTGCCGCTCGACGCGTCCGGCATCGACGGCAGCCAGGCGGCCCGCACGCGGGCATGGGTCGAGGCCGTCATCCCTGCGCTCGGACGCGATGTGTCGTACCGTGACGAGCGATTCAGCAGTCAAATCGCCGAAGAGCGGCTTGGGCGGATGCCCCGGGGCCGGTCAGGCGGACCGCCGACGTCCCACCAGCGCGACGCATATCGCGCCAGGGTGGATCGCGAGGCCGCGACCGTCATCCTGCAGGACGAGCTCGACGCTCGAGCCGAGGTGGCGCGCCGCGCGACCGCCGCCGGCGGCACCGAACCAGGGAGCGATACGTGACGATCAGGGGCGGGGGGGCACCGCGCCAGGGCGACCCCGCCTCGCGCGACCAGGCACGACCGATCCACGCCGATGACGGCCACGGCGCTGGCCACGACGCCACCGAGTGGGCGACCGCGGCCGTCGCCCAGCCTACCGCCGAGCAGGCTGCCGCGATGCGGCGCCTCGATCGCCGCCGCGGCGGCTCCAGCGGCGGAGTCCGCGGACTCTTCCGCTTCCTCCTCTTCGCGCTCGTGCTCGCCGCGATCGTTCTCGTCGCACTCGTGACGTTCCTCAAGCCGCTCATCTCGGGGGCGATCGTCGGCTGGGCCGCGGAGAACCCGAGCGCCCTCGGCATCCCCTTCGTCGCCGACATGGTCCGCGACGACCTCGGGACAGCGCTGACGACCGCGCCATCGACCGATTCGACGCAGGTGGAGTTCGTCGTCGCCGATGGCGACACGGCGACCACGATCGCCGACCGCCTCCACGACGAGGGGTTCCTCACCGATCCGCGGGCTTTCATCTTCACCGCGATCCAGCGCGACCTGACGAGCCATCTCGAGGCAGGGACGTTCATCCTCCATCGCGACCTCACCCCGGACCAGCTCGTGACGGCGCTGCTCCAGGCCAAGGACCTCGCCATCGCCCTGCCGTTCCGTGAGGGTCTGCGCCTCGAGCAGATCGTGGCCAAGCTCGAGACGCTGCCGGTGACGATGGACGTCGGGCAGTTCTACCAGCTCGTCAAGCATCCGACGCCGGCCATCCTGGCCGCCCATCCGTGGCTCGACCTGCCGAAGGGTGCGTCCCTCGAGGGGTTCCTCGCACCGGGCACCTACAGCGTCCTGCCGGACATCACACCGGAGGCGCTCGTAAACAAGATGCTCGATGCGTTCTACGAGCAGGTCGGTCCCGACCGGATGAACGTGCCCAAGAGCCGGGGCATGAGCTTCTACGAGATCGTCACGCTCGCATCCCTGGTCGAGCGGGAAGCGATCCTCGACTCGGAGCGGCCGCTCATCGCCGGGGTGTTCCAGAACCGCCTGAACCCGAAGCTCTTCCCGCTCGGCGAGTTCCAGTCGGACGCGACGGTCTTCTACGTGAACGACTCGATCCAGCTGGCCAAGAAGCCGATCTCCCGATGGACCGACTACGTCTTCTGGGCGCCCGTGAACGGCAAGCTCCAGGGGGTGTCGATCCCGGCCGACCTCCAGGCCTATGACACGTATTCGACCAAGGGGCTCATGCCGGGCCCGATCTGCACCCCGAGTGTCGCCTCGATCGACGCGGCCCTCAACCCCGACACGAAGGCGGGCTACCTGTTCTTCCTCGCCAAGCACGATGGTTCCAACACGACGGCCTTCGCCAGGACCCAGGCGGAGCACGAGAAGAACATCAAGAAGTACGGCTCGAAGTAGTCGCCGGCGGCGGCGGCCGTCTGCACCCGCCTCCTCTGCTACGATCGGCGCCTCAGACCGAAGACATCGCCCGCGGCCGGGGCTGCCCGCCCTCCGGACCGTGCGGACGTGGACGCGAACGACGGCGTCAGGAGCCCCATCCCATGATCAGCACCGGCGAACTGCGCAAGGGCGCCGCCATCGAGCTCGACGGCGAGCTCTGGCAGATCCTCGACTACCACCACATCAAGATGGGCCGGGGCTCGGCTCAGGTCCGCATCACCCTCCGCAACATCAAGCGCGGCCAGACGATCGAGCGGAGCTTCCAGGCAGGCACGAAGTGGCCCCGCGCCCAGCTCGATCGGCGCCCGGTCCAGTTCCTCTACCGTGACGGCGACGACTTCCACTTCATGGAGAACGAGACCTACGAGCAGTTCCACCTCACGGCGGCCCAGCTCGAGGATGCGGCGCTCTACCTCAAGGACGGGATGACCCTCGACCGGACGAGCTACCAGGGCGAGACGATCGGGGTCGAGCTGCCCGTCACCGTCGACCTCACGGTCGTCGAGACCGAGCCCGGATTCGCCGGCGACACCCAGACGGGGGCCCGCAAGCCCGCCACGACCGATACGGGGCTCGTGGTACAGGTCCCGATCTTCGTCAGCGAGGGAGACACGATCCGGGTCGATACCCGGACCGGGGACTACCAGACCCGCGTCTGACGGCCGTGGCGCGGCGGCGCCGTGGCGGTTCCGTCCGCTCGCTCGAGCACTGCCGGACCGCCCCTTGCCGGCCAGTCGGTCCGCTCGGAGAGACCCGGGATCCGGCCGCTGCGTGTGCGCGGGGCGTGCATACGGACGCATGAGCGCTGCCCAGACGGACTTCCTGGGTGTCCGTGCACGCACAAGAACACGCCGACGCACGAGGGCCGGTCGAGAGGGCCCCACGCGCTCGTATGCACGCTGGGAGCACATGACCGGGTGGGCACGCCGGCACGCGGACCTCGGCCGCCAGGTGGGCCGCCGGCCCGCGGACCCGCATCGACCCGGGCGACGTCGGCTAAGGTGACCCGGTGACCGATCGCGCGACCGCGGCGAGCCGATGACCGATCCGAACGAGCCGCCCGACTGGGCGCTGCCGGCCTGGGATGCCGACTTCACCGAGGGCACTTCGTCCGGAGGGAGCGCCGCCCGACCTGCCACGGACGCCACCCCCGCCGCGGCGCCGGGCCTCCGGATCCTCACCGTGAGCGACGTCACCCGCTCGGTGCGCGACGCGATCCGGGGCGATGAGCGGCTCCGCGACGTGTGGGTCGAGGGCGAGGTCGGCCGGGTGACGATCTCGAGCGCCGGCCACGGCTATTTCAGCCTCAAGGACGACCGCAGCCAGCTGTCGTGCATCTGGTTCCGCGACGACCGGATGGCCTCGCCGTTCGACGCCCGGGTCGGTCTTCGGGTCGTGGCCCATGGGCGTCTCGACGTCTTCGAACCGGGCGGCGTGTACCAGCTCTACGTCAGTGCCATCCAGCCGGCCGGCTTCGGCGACCTCGCCATCCGGTTCGAGGCGCTCAAGGCGAAGCTCGCGGCGGAGGGCCTGTTCGACGCCACCCGGAAGCGGCCGCTGCCGGTCCGGCCGGCGGTCATCGGTGTCGTGACGAGCCCGAGCGGGGCGGTCCTCGCACGACATCGCCCGGGTCCTCGAGCGCCGCTGGCCGCTCGCCCGGATCGTCGTGTCGCCGTGCCTCGTCCAGGGCGACGGGGCGGCGGCGAGCATCGCCCGGGCACTCGGACGACTCGATCGCTGGGCCGAGCACCGGACGACCGCGGGACGGCCCGACGATGCCCCGGCGGTGACCATCCTCGCCCGCGGCGGTGGCTCGCTCGACGACCTGTGGGCGTTCAACGAGGAGGCCGTCGTGCGGGCGATCGTCGGCCATGGGCGGCCCGTCGTCTCCGGCGTCGGGCACGAGACCGACGTGACCCTGGCCGACTTCGCCGCCGATGTGCGGGCGCCGACGCCATCGGCCGCCGCCGAGCTCGTCGTGCCGGACCGGACCGAGATGAGCGACGTCGTGGCGGGGCTCGGGCGGCGCGGTCGGGCTGCGCTGGACAGGCGCCTCACGACGATGGAGGTCGGGCTGGCCAACGACCGGCGGGCGCTCGTCCATCTCCATCCGGCGGCACGGCTCGCGACGGCCCGGGAGCGCGCGGGGCTCCTGCTCGACCGGGCGACGGTGGCGAGCGCGGGGCGGATCCGAGCCGCCGAGTCGCGCCTCGCCGCGTCGTGGCAGCGGGCGCCGATGCTCGTCGGCGCGCGGCTCGACGGGGGAGCGGCTCGCCTCGGGGCTGCCGGCGGTGCCTTGAGCGCGCTCGGCCCGCAGGCGACCCTCGATCGCGGCTACGCGATCGTCCGGCGCCGATCGGACGGTCGCATCCTCCGCGACCCCACCGATGCTCCGAGTGGCACGGCACTCACCATCCGCCTCGCCCGCGGCGAGATCGACGCAGCGGCCACGCCATCGGACGGCCCGGACCGGTGATCCTCGAGGTCGTGGTCTTCGTTCTGGTCGTCGCGCTCGTGGCGGTCGTCGGCCTGCGCATCGGTATGCTGGTGGCGCCCCGTGTCGGGCGCCTCGCGGATCGGAAGGGTGACGACGATGACGACGCCGGCTGAGGAGCGCACGGCCGCCGAGACCGCGCCGGAGCTCGGGGGCCTGACCTTCGACGCCGCCCTCGCCGAGCTCGAGCGGACCGTGACGGCCCTCGAGTCGGGTGGCGCGCCGCTCGAGCAGACGATCGCCCTGTACGAGCGGGCCGTCGCCCTCGAACGCCACTGCTCTCGCCTGCTCGCCGATGCGCGCCTGCGGATGGAACAGCTCGTCGAGCGTGCCGGCGGCGGACTCGATGCGACACCACTCCGCGTGGACGACCACTCATAGGCGACTGACGGCGAGCGGCGGTCGGGGTAGACTCGGCGCGCCCGACAGCCACCCGAGAGCCGTTCGGCGGTAGCTCATCGTATCGAGGACCCAGCGCGTGGCGATCCTGCCCACCCTCACCGGCCCGGCCGACCTGCGCGGCCTGAGCGACGACCAGCTCGCCGAGCTCGCGGCCGAGATCCGCGAGACGATCGTCTCGACGGTCGCCCACACCGGCGGCCACCTCGGCAGCTCGCTCGGCGTCGTCGAGCTGACGATCGCCCTCCACCGGCTCCTCGAATCGCCCCGCGACCGGATCGTCTGGGACACCGGCCACCAGGCGTACCCGCACAAGCTCCTGACGGGCCGACTCGAGCGCTTCGGCACGCTTCGCCAGATCGACGGCGTCGGCGGCTTCCCGCGGCGCGCGGAGTCGCCTCACGACGTCTTCGACGGCGGCCACGCCGGCACCGGCCTCTCGATCGGCGAGGGCCTTGCCACGGCCCGCGACCTCCAGCACGGCCTCGAGCGGATCGCCGTCGTCGTCGGCGACGCGGCCCTCATGAGCGGCCTCTCGCTGGAGGCCCTCAACGACATCGGCCAGCGCCAGACGCGGATGCTCATCGTCCTCAACGACAACGAGATGTCGATCAGCCCGACGGTCGGCGCCCTCTCGAAGTACCTCTCGACGATCAAGCTCTCGACGGCCTGGCAGACGAGCAAGACCGCCTACGACCGGGCCATCGAGCGCCTGCCGCTGATCGGCACGACCGCCCTCGAGCTCTCGCAGCGCCTCCGCCGCTCTGTCGTCCAGTTCGCCCAGCAGCCGGGCAGCCTGTTCGAGGATCTCGGTATCACCTACATCGGGGTCGTCCCGGGCCACGACCTCCGGGCCCTCGAGGACACGTTCGGCCGGGCCCTGGAGCTGCGCGGGCCGGTCCTCGTCCACGTCCGGACCCAGAAGGGCCGCGGCTATCGTCCGGCCGAGGCCGACCAGGTGAGCTTCCACGGCGCCGCCCTGCCGCCGATGGCCGAGAAGTCCAGGGCGCCGGCGACCCCCCGCTCGGCCGACCCGAAGCGGCCGGCCGAGGGTTCCGCCATGCCGAGCGAGTCGATGGCCGACGACGCCGCGCCGCCGACCGTCGCCGCCGCGCCGCGGAAGCCGCCGAACTACACCGCGGTCTTCGTCGGCGAGCTCATCGAGGCCGCCCGCGACGATCGGCGGATCGTCGCGATCACCGCCGGCATGCCGACCGGGACCGGCCTGAACCGCTTCCAGGCGGCATATCCGGAGCGCTTCATCGACGTCGGGATCGCCGAGCCGCACGCGGTGACCCTGGCGACGGGCCTCGCCATGGGCGGCCAGCGGCCGGTGGTCGCGATCTACTCGACGTTCCTCCAGCGGGCCTTCGACCAGACGGTCCACGACGTCTGCCAGAACGACCAGGCCGGTCCTCATCGCGGTCGACCGTGCCGGGCTCGTCGGCGAGGACGGGACGAGCCACCAGGGCATGTTCACGATCCCGGCCCAGCGCCAGTTGCCGAACCTCGTCGTCGCCAGCCCGAAGGACGAGCAGGAGTTGCGCTCGATGGTCCGCACCGCGCTCGCCCAGGACCATCCGTTCGCGCTCCACTACCCGCGCGATGCCGGGCTTCGACCTGCCGGCGGTCGAGCCGCGACTCCTGCCGATCGGGCAGGGCGAGGTCCTCCGGGAAGGGCGCGACATCCTCCTGGTCGGCTTCGGGCCGATCGTCTCGCGGGCGATGGCGGCCGCCGACGAGCTCGCCGCGGCGGGCTGGTCGGTCGGGGTCATCAACGCCCGCTTCGCCAAGCCCCTCGACCGCCAGCTGATCCTCGAACAGGCCCGCGGGCAGCGGCTCGTCGTGACGCTCGAGGAGAGCGTGATGACGGGTGGGTTCGGGTCCGGCGTCCTCGAGCTCCTCGAGGAGGCGCGACTCGCCGATCCGGCCTACCGGGATGTCGCGCTGCGGATCATCGGCATCCCCGGCGACCGCTTCGTCGACCATGGCTCGGTGGCCGACCTGCGTCGTCTCATCCGCCTCGACGCGGCCGGGATCGCCGCCCAGGTCCGCGAAACGCTCGATCTCATGCGGGCCACGCCCGGCCGGGAAGCAGAGGCCGCCAGGGCCGGCTGAACTGCCGCTGGATACGTCCGGGTGAAGGCGGCTGTGCCACGATAGCCGGGTGAGCACCGCCGCCGCCCGGGGATCGCGCGTGCGCCTCGACCAGCTGCTCGTCGACCGCGGCCTCGCGCCGTCGCGGACGCGCGCCCAGGCGCTCCTCCTCGGCGGCAGGGTCCGGGTCGGGGACCGCGACGCCGCTCGGCTCGATCGCAAGCCCGGCGACCTGGTCGACGACGCCGTCGCGATCGCGATCGCCGAACCGGAGCCCTACGTGAGCCGGGGCGGCCACAAGCTCGCCGCGGCGCTCGACGCGTTCGGCATCGATCCCGGCGGACTCGTCTGCCTCGATGTCGGCGCATCCACCGGCGGCTTCACCGACGTGCTGTTGCAGCGCGGCGCGAGCCGTGTCTATGCTCTCGACGTGGGTCGCGGACAGCTCGCCGAACAGCTCCGCGCCGATCCGCGGGTCGTCTCGATGGAGCGGACGAACGCGCGGACGCTCGGCCCCGGTGTCCTGCCCGGACCGGTCTCGCTCGGCGTCATCGACGTCTCCTTCATCTCACTCGAGAAGGTCCTCGGCCCGGTCGCCGGTTGCTTCGACCCGCCGCACGGCGGCCGCATCGTCCCGCTCGTGAAGCCCCAGTTCGAGGCCGGAAAGGGGCGGACCGATCGCGGCGTCGTCCGCGACCCGGCCGTCCATCGCGAGGTCCTCGAGCGGGTCTCGGCCTTCGCCGCGGCCGAGGGTCTCGCGGTGCTGGGGCTGATCGCCTCGCCGGTCCTCGGGCCGGACGGCAACCGCGAGTTCCTGCTCGACCTGGGGGTGCCACCGGGCAGGTCCACGTCGAACGGTCCGATGGCCCTTCCGACCGACTGGGCGGCCACGATCGCGGCGGTCGTCGGCCCCGCGGCGGCACCGGCGGCCGCTTCATGACCCTCTCCCGGATCGGCTTCGCCTACAACCCGACCAGTCCGGCCGCCCTCGAACTGCGGGAGCGGGCCGGCGCCTGGTGCCGCCTGCGCGACCTCGCCTGGTGGTCGGCCGAAGCCGGATCGCACGACGAGGTGGTCGCGGAGCTGCCCCGGACCGACGTCCTCGTGGTCCTCGGCGGGGACGGCACGTTCCTCCGCGCGGCCCGGGCGGTCGCCGACGTCGACGTCCCGGTCCTCGGGGTCAACCTCGGCAAGGTCGGCTTCCTCTCCAAGGTCGAGGCGCATGAGCTCGAATCGGTCCTCGCCCAGGTCGCGGCCGGGGAGTACAGGCTCGACGAGCGGATGCTCATCGAGGCGCGGATCCTGCCCGGCGGGTCGAAGGCCCACGGAGAGCGGTTCGTCGCCCTCAACGAGGTCGTCGTCGCCCGCGGCGAGCTGGCCCGGGTCGTCCGCCTCGACGTCGCCGTCGGGCCGTCGCACGTGGCCACCTTCACCGCCGACGGCCTCGTCGTGTCGACCCCGACCGGCTCGACCGGCTACTCGTTCTCTGCCGGTGGTCCGATCGTCGATCCCCTGAGCCGGAATCTCATCGTCACCCCGATCGCCGCCTACCTCGCCTCGATCCGCTCGATCGTCGTCGGGCCGAGCCAGGTCGTCCGCTGTCGCGTCGTCGACGCGAAGGAGGCCCTCGTGAGCATCGACGGCCGGGAGGATCGCCACCTCTCGGTCGGCGACGTCGTCGAGGTCCGGGCGATGGAGACCCCGATCCGGCTCATCGAGCCCAAGGGCGCCCAGCCGTTCTGGGACCTCCTTCGCCACAAGGTCGAGCTCCTGCCGTCGTGACCGAACGAGCATCGAGCGCCACCCTCGACGTAGAGCCGGTCGCCTCCGCCGGGCGACTGCTCGAGCTCACGGTGACCGATCTTGCCCTCATCGACCGCCTCCGGGTCGAGCTCGGCCCCGGCCTCAACGTGCTGACCGGCGAGACCGGCGCCGGGAAGAGCCTTGTCATCGATGCGCTCGGCCTCGCCCTCGGGGCCCGGGCTGACACGACCCTCGTCCGCCACGGTTCCGAGATCGCGCGCGTCGAGGCCCTCTTCGATCGACTGCCGGAGCCGCTCATCGCCGTCCGCGAGGTGACGGCCGCCGGCCGTTCCACGGCGCGCCTCGACGACGAGACCGTGACGGCCGCACGACTCGCCGAGACGACCGGCCCGCTCGTCGAGATCCACGGCCAGCACGAACAGCAGCGGCTGCTCGACGAGCGCTGGCAGCGCGACCTCGTCGATGCGTTCGGCGAGCACGCGCCGGAGCGGGATGCGGTCGCCACGGCCGTCGAGCGCTGGCGCGACAACCGGGCGGCCCTCGCCGCCCTGTCCATGGACCCGCGAGAGCTCGAGCGCCGCCTCGCGATCGCCGAGCACGAGGCGACCGAGATCGCGGCGGCCCGCCTTCGACCGGGCGAGTCGGCGGAGCTCGAGGCGCGCCTGGCGGCGGCCCAGCACGGCGAGGCGATCGGCCGCGGTTCGGCGGCGATCCACGAAGGCCTGACGGGGGAGGGGAGCGGCGCCCGCGAAGTGGTCGCGGTCGCCCTCCGCGAGGCCAAGGCGCTGACGGCTCTCGATCCGCGGTTCGGAGCGGTCGCCGAGCGACTGGCGGGGCTCGAAGCCGAGCTCGACGACGTCGCCTCCGAGGTCCGCGTCCTTGCCGACGACGTCACCCACGATCCCGCGGCGCTGTCCGCGGTCGAGGAGCGCCTGTCGGCGATCTTCGGGCTCGAGCGGCGGTACGGCGACGACGAAGCGGCGGTCATCGCCCACGGAGCGGTCGCGACGGCGGAGGCGGAGCGACTCCGGACGATCGACGAGGAGCGGGCCCGACGCGCGGCCGACGATGCGGCCCTGCTGGACGAGGTCGCCGCCGTCGCCGCGAGCCTGTCGCAGGCCAGACGGTCGACCGCGTCCCGACTCGGTCCGGCCATCGGCGTCGTCCTCGAGGACCTCGGGTTCCCGGCCGACGTGTTCGAGATCGCGGTCGGGCGCCGCTCGGCCGCCGCCGATGAGCCGGCCGTCGAGGTGGACGGCGACGCCGTCGCCTTCGACGCCTCGGGGATCGACCAGGTCGTATTCCGCATCGCGCCGAACGCCGGCGAACCGGCCCGACCGCTGGCCAGGATCGCCTCTGGCGGTGAGTTGAGCCGGGTCGCCCTCGCGATCCGGGCCATCCTCGCCGAAGCGGACGAGACGCCGACCATCGTCTTCGACGAGATCGACACGGGCATCGGCGGGCGGAGCGCCGACCCCATCGGCCGCAGCCTCTGGGCGCTGGCCCGTCGCCACCAGGTCCTGTGCGTGACCCACCTGCCCCAGATCGCCGCCCATGCCGACCGCCATTTCCAGATCGCCAAGCGTGAGCGTGACGGCAGGACCGTCACCGAGGTGCGCCTCCTCGACCGGGAGGGCCGGATCGTCGAGCTCGGCCAGATGCTCGGTGGGAGCCGGAGCGGGGCCGCCGCGCTCGCCGGCGCCCGCGAGCTCCTCGATCGGGCGGAGGCGTCGCGTGCCGGCTCGCCCCTCCGCGCCTGACCGCCCGCCCGCGCGACCGGCCTCGTCGTTCGACCGGGCCATCGCCGCGTATCTCGACCAGTTGCGGGTCGAACGAGGCGTTTCCGGGGCGACCATCGCCGCCTATCGCGGCGACCTGGCGGCCTTCGGCACCTGGCTGGGGCCGGCCGTGGACGGCGCCTGGGGGACTTCGCCGGAGCCGGTCATCCGCTACCTCGCGTCGCTCGCGGCGCCTCCGGCCGGGGCGCTCCGCCCCGCCCTCGCGCCGACGAGCCGGCGGCGACGATCGGCCGCCATCCGAGGCTTCTATCGGTTCGCCTTCGGCGAGGGTCTCATCGACGTCGACATCGCCGCCCACATCGACCTCCCCCGCGAGGTTCGGCGGTTGCCGGAGACGCTCACCGTCGACGAGGTGGAGCGCCTCCTCGAGGCAGCGGACGAGGTCCGCGACCGGGCGCTCCTCGAGCTCCTCTACGCTTCGGGCCTCCGGGTGAGCGAGGCGCTGCGGCTCGACGCCGAGGATCTCTCCTTCGACGGCGGCTACGTCCGGGTCATCGGCAAGGGCGATCGGGAGCGGCTGGTCCCGGTCGGCGAGGTCGCTCTCGGCTGGCTTCACCGCTACGTCGACGAGATCAGGCCTGCCCGCCTGGCGATCGCCCACGTCAGCCCGAACCGGGGAGGGCCGCTCTTCCTGACCGCCGCGGGCCGGCGCCTCGCCCGGCAGCAGGCCTGGGTCATCGTGAAACGAGCAGCCGCCCGGTCCGGGCTCGATGATCGAGTCTCACCCCACACGTTCCGCCACTCCTTCGCGACCCATCTGCTCGAGGGTGGGGCAGACCTGCGGGTCGTCCAGGAGTTGCTCGGTCATGCGACCATCAGCACGACACAGCTCTACACCCACCTGACCGGCGAACGGATCAGGGAGGTCTACGCCCGCGCCCACCCGCGCGCCTGACAGGAGGGGAGACCGGATGCCCCGCTACGCGGACACGCTGCTCGCGAACGGCGAGGTCGTGGCGATGCGGACCCGCCAGCACTGGACCGCCATCATCCGCGACATCCTCTACCCGATCGTCATCGCGATCGTCGTGCTCGCGCTCCTGTTCCTCATCTCGGGGATCAGCAGCGACGGGTTCGTCGGCTCGGTCAAGTCGGTCCTCAGCTGGCTGTCACTCGGCGGCCTCGTGATCGCCATCGCCTGGTCGGCCTGGGTGATCTGGCGATGGGCTTCCGAGGACTACCTCGTGACCAACCGACGAGTGCTCAAGGTCGAGGGCGTCGTCAACAAGCACTCGGCGGACAGCTCACTCGAGAAGATCAACGACGCCGTCCTCGACCAGAGTGTGTTCGGGCGGATGCTGGACTTCGGCGACCTCGACATCCTGACCGCCAACGAGGACTCGGTCGACCGCTACAAGCGCCTGAACCATGCGCCGCAGTTCAAGAAGGAGATGCTCGAGCAGAAGAACAACCTCGAGATGGACATCCACCACGTACCGTCGCCGCCGTTGCGGACCGGCACCGCGGCCGCTGGCACCGATACCGGAGCGGCAGCGGCCCCGGCTGCGGTCGTGGCTCCCGCGGCGCCGATGTCTCCCGATGAGGTGACCTCGACGCTCGCTCGCCTGGCGGACCTGCGCGACCGGGGCGCTATCAGCCCCGAAGAGTACGAAGCGAAGAAGGCGGACCTGCTCGGGCGGATCTAGCGCCTCGACCCGCCGGCGGCCCCGGGACGCGCGTCCCCGACGGGCGGCGGCCGACCGCTGGGCACCGTCCCGCTACGATACGCGGGACCCGATCCCCCACCGAGGCGCCCGTGTCGATAACGCCGAGCACGATCATCCTCATCGCGATCTTCCTGCTCGTTTCCTTCCCCGTCCACGAGTTCTTCCACGCCTTCGCCGCCTACCGGCTCGGCGACGCCACCGCCAAGATGTACGGTCGCCTGACCCTCAACCCGATCGTCCACTTCGACCCGTTCGGCGGCCTCTTCCTCATCATCTCTGCCCTCTTCGGCGGATTCCTGTTCGGTTGGGCCAAGCCGACCCCGGTGAACCCGGCCAACCTCCGCGACCGTCGCAACGGCGAGGTCCTGGTCGCGATCGCCGGGCCGCTCTCCAACCTGCTTCTCGCGGTGATCGGGGCGATCGTCGTGCGCATCGTGATCGCCGCCCAGATCGCCTTGCCGGGGATCCTCGGCGACGTGCTCGTGAACTTCGTGTTCTTCAACGTCGCGCTCGCGATCTTCAACCTCATCCCGGTGCCGCCGCTCGACGGGGCGGCGATCCTGTTCCGCTTCCTGCCGCTCCGAACGGCCTACGAACTGCGGCCGATCCTCAACCAGTACGGCTTCCTCATCCTGATCGTCGCGATCCTCTTCCTCAGCCAGGTCCCGATCTTCAGTCGACTGGTCACCGATGTCACGTTCTGGCTGGTGGGCTTCTAGGGTCCGCCAGTTCCGGGCCTACCTCGGCGCCGGTGTCGCCGAGTCGGAGCGCGCGGGACTGGCGACCTGGCTCACGACCCCGCAGCTCGACGTATTCGACGGGATGCACGTCGCCGACAAGCGGCACGGCCTCGACGTCGTCGCGACACTCCGGGCGGAGGGGGTGACCGATGACGACCTGCTCGTCGCCGGGCTGCTCCACGACGCCGGCAAGGGACCCGACGTCGGGCTGTGGCCGCGGGTCGCCTGGTCGCTCGGCCAGGCGTACGGCGCGTGGATCCCCGCGTCGACCCGACGCTTGCCGGGCTTCCGACGGGCACTCGACCGGCTCCGCGACCATGCCGAGCTGTCGGCGGCCCTCGCCGCTTCGGCCGGCTGCTCGAGCCGGACGGTCGAGCTGATCCGCCACCAGGAGGAGCCGATCGACCCTGAGGCGGGGCAGTTGCTCCTCCGAGCCGACGAGGCGAACTGATGGCCGAGGCAGCTATCGCGGCACCGGCCGACGACGGGCCGCGCGACGGCTCACCGTCCGTCGTCATCACGGCCGCCCGGACGCCGGAGACCGCGACCCACGTCCGCCTGGCCGACTTCAACGGCCCGCTCGGGCTGCTGCTGGCCCTCATCGAGGGTCGCCGGCTCGACGTCCTCACCGTCCCGCTGGGAGCGCTCGCGGGCGCCTACCTCGAAGCCCTGGCGACGCTCGAGGCCGACCGGATCGGCAACGTGTCGGCGTTCATCGCGGTCGCCAGCCAGCTGATCCTCATCAAGAGCCGGGCCCTGCTGCCCCGCCGGGACGACGGGCCGACCGGGGATGGGGACGTCGACGAGGGGACGGACCCCGAAGCCGAGCTTCGAACGCGGCTGCTGATGTACCGCTTGTTCCGCGACGCCGGCGCGACCCTCCTGTCGCTGGCTCACACGCGCGGCGCCTCCTACCGGCGCGAGGCATCCGCCGCCTCCGCCTCGGCCCTCGCCGGTTCGCGACCGGTCGACGGCCCGCCGCTCGACCCGGGCCTCCTCCGGGCGGCGGTCGAGGAGCTGGTCCGGATCGCCCCGCCGGCGCCGGTGCCCCCCGAGGTCTTCGGCCGGACCATCACGATCGCCGAACGGGCGGCCATCATCCGGGCGGCCCTCCGTGACGCCGACACGATCGTGCTCCAGGACCTCCTCGAGGGTGTCCACGACCGGATCGTCGCGGTGGTGACCTTCCTCGCGATGCTCGAGCTCATGAAGCGGCGCGAGATCGTCGTCGAGCAGGCCGCCCCGTGGGGGCCGATCGTCGCCCGGCGGACCGCGACCGCGGACGATGTCGCCACACCGTCCGACGCGTTCGACGAACGACTGGACGGCTACCGATGAGTCGTCCGGCGCCCGAGGCTCCAGATGCACCCGTGGCGCCAGACGACGCGGAAGGAACGGACCGGACCGATACGGACGGGGTGGCGGAGTCCCCGGCGGGGGAGCTGACCGAGGCGGCCCTCGAGGCGCTGCTCTTCGTCGCCGAGCGGCCCCTCTCGCGGCGGGAGATCGCGACCGTCGCCGCCGTGGATCGGGCGACCGTCGACGCCCGTCTCGGCGACCTCGAGGTGAGCCTCGCCGAACGCGGCATCCGCCTCGCCGTGAGCGGCGACCGGGTCGAGCTCGTGACCGACCCCGAGGCCGGTGCGCTCATCGCCCGGTACGTCGGAGCCGATGCCGTGCAGCTCTCGCAGGCGGCCCTCGAGACGCTGGCGATCGTCGCCTACCGGCAGCCGGTCACGAAGTCCGCCGTGGAGCGGATCCGTGGCGTCGACTCGGACTACACGATCCGGACCCTGCTCCACAGGAGGCTGGTCGTCGAGCTCGGGCGAGCCGACGGTCCGGGCCGGCCGTTCCTCTACGGGACGGGCTTCGACTTCCTCGAGCGGTTCGGCCTCACGAGCCTCGAAGACCTACCGCTTCTGGACGCTGCCGCCGCGGGCCGGCTGGTCGATACCGCCGACAGTGATACCGGGGATCAGGATGGTTCCGCCAACCGGAATGACTCACCCGAGGCGGCCTCGGCCGGCTGATGTCGACAGAGCGCCTCCAGAAGATCCTCGCGGCGGCCGGAGTCGCCTCGCGCCGGGGCAGTGAGGCGATCATCGCGGCCGGCCGGGTGACGGTCGACGGGCGGGTCGCGACCATCGGCGAGTCGGCGGACCCCGCCCTCGACTCGATCGCCGTCGACGGGCGGCCGATCACCGTCCTCGGGCCGGCGTCGGCGGTCCATCTCGTCCTCCACAAGCCGGTCGGGGTGACCTCGACCGTCCGCGACCGCCACGCCGAGCGCACGGTGGTCGATCTCGTGCCCCGCTCGATGCTGCCGGAGGCGGGCCGCCTCTACCCGGTCGGGCGCCTCGATCTCGACTCGGAGGGGCTCCTCCTGCTCACGAGCGACGGCCCGTGGGCCGATCGTGTCCTCCATCCGCGGTTCGGCGTCGAGCGCGAGTACGCGGTCGGCGTCCGGGTGCCGCTCAGCGAGGAGCAGCGGCGGGTCCTCGACGACGGCATCGACCTCGAGGAGGGTCGGGCCGAGCTGTACCACCTGCGGGCTGCCACAGCGCCCGAGACCGCGCGCCTGGTCGGCCTCATCCGGCCGGCGCCGCCCCCGCTCACGTGGTACCGGGTGACCCTCCGCCAGGGGCGCAAGCGGCAACTGCGGCGGATGTTCGGGGCGGTGGATGCGCCGATCGAGCGGCTCGTCCGGGTCCGCATCGGGCCGATCCGCCTCGAGCGCCTCCAGAGCGGCGACGTCCGGCCGCTGTCGGCGGCCGAGGTCAGGGCGCTCGGCGCCGGTCATCGAGCGGGCGACGCTTCCCCGCAACGTTCCATCGACCCGCCGGCCCGCTCGCGCCGGCCGGTATCCTGAGCCCGATGGACCATCCGCCGACGCCCGGCGGGCTCGTCGTCGCCCTCGACGGCCCGGGATCGTCGGGCAAGAGCAGTGTCGGGGCGGCCGTAGCCCTCGCCCTGGGCTACCGCTTCATCGACACCGGGCTTCTCTACCGCGCACTCACCTGGTTGGCCCTCGACCGGGGCATCGCCGTCGCCGATACGAGGGCCCTGGTCGGGCTCGTCGCCGAGGTCCGGCTCGCGCCCGACACCGCCGGACGACTCGACCGGGTCGTCGTCGACGACGTCGACGTGACCGACGACGTCCACACCGCGCTCGTCGACCGCCATGTCTCGGAAGTCGCCAGCGTGCCCGACCTCCGGGCCGCATTCCTGCCGGTCCAGCGGGCGCTGGCCGAAGGCGGCCGGATCGTCGTCGCCGGCCGCGACATCGGCACCGTCGTCCTGCCCGATGCCGACCTCAAGGTCTTCCTCGACGCCTCGGTCGAGGAGCGGGCCCGCCGGCGGGTCCGGGAGCGGGGCCTGCCACTCGACGGTCCGGATGCGGAGCGGATCCTCGCCGCGCTGCGGCGACGCGACGAGATCGATCGCGGGCGGCCGGTGGCGCCCCTCCGCCCGGCCGACGACGCCCGCCACGTGGTCACCGACGGGAACACGTTCGCGCAGACGGTCGGCGCCGTGGAGGCCCTGGTCCGCTCCGCCGAGGCCGAGATGGCGGCGACCGGGGCGGCGCGACGATGAACGGCGAGGCGACGGCTCCCGAACCCGTCCGCGACGACATCACCCCGCTCATCGGCGCGACGATGCTCGTCGCGCGCACCTCGCTTCGCTGCCTGACCCGCGTCCGGGTCGACGGCACCCTCGACGAGATCCCCCGTGACGGACCCCTCGTCGTAGCCGCGAATCACCTCTCCAACGCCGACGGCGTGCTCCTGGGCGGCTGGCTGACCCCGGCCCTCGGGCGGCGGATCCACTGGCTCGGCAAGCGTGAGATGGTCGAGTGGCCGGTCCTCGGCCGGGTCGTCCGCTCGATCTCCGTCCACCCGGTCGACCGGTCCGGAACCGATGTCGATGCGTTCCGGCTGGCCGAGCGGATCCTCGCCGAGGGCCACGTCCTCATCGTCTTTCCGGAGGGCACCCGCAGCCTGACCGGCAGTCTCGCGGAGGCGAAGGACGGCCTCGCCCTCCTCGCCATGCGG
Organism: uncultured Chloroflexia bacterium; assembly: GCA_963745405.1. Taxonomy (GTDB): domain Bacteria; phylum Chloroflexota; class Limnocylindria; order Limnocylindrales; family CSP1-4; genus C-114. Next base: position 2,712,868 of record CAVUWY010000002.1, read on the forward strand.
ACCGGGGCCCGGATCCTGCCCGTCGGGATCACCGGCACGGACCGGTTCTGGCCGAAGGGCTCGTATCCGCATCCGGGCGGACACATCGCCCTTCGGGTGGGGACCTCCTTCTCCGTCGCCGACATCGTCCCCGCCGGTACCGACCGGAAGACCGCCAAGCGCCTCGTGACCGAGGGGATCATGGCCCGCATCGCCGCCCTGTTGCCAGTCGCGAAGCGGGGAGCGTACGCGGAGGCGGCCCTCAGGCTGGCCGCGGAACCCGTCGGCGAAGGGCCCAGCGGAGGGTCGGCGCCGGTCGACTGAGGCGGTCGGAACGGGGTCCCGTGCGATACTGGCCTCAAGATGGGAAGCGTCACCGGGGTCACGATCGCGCGACGGACCGGCTTCTGCTATGGCGTCCGCGAGGCGATCGACAAGGCCAAGGAGGCCTCGGCCGCGGGCAAGGCGACCCATACCCTCGGCCAGGTCGTCCACAACGAGGGCGTCATCGCCGATCTCGAACGACTCGGTATCGAGACGGTCGACACGCTCGACGAGGTCGACCACGGCTCGGCGGTCGTCATCCGCGCCCACGGCGTCCGCCCGGGCGTGATGGAGCGGGCCGCCGAGCGCGGCCTCGACGTCATCGACGGCACCTGCACCTGGGTCATCCAGGAGCAGCGCGAGCTCGTCCGACTCGTCGAAGAGGGCTACACGATCGTCCTCCTCGGCACACCGCGTCATCCCGAGGTCGTCGGCCTGCTCGGCTTCGCCCCCGACGCGATCGTCGTCGACGAGGAAGAGGACTGGGAGCGGATCCCTCGGCGCAAGAAGATGGCCCTCATCAGCCAGAGCACCCAGCCGCCCTGGAAGTTCGAGAAACTCGCCGGGTTCATGGTCTCGCGCAGCCACGAGCTGAAGATCGTCAACACGGTCTGCCCCGTCACGATCCGTCGCCAGGAGGACACCCTCGAGACGGCCCGGGGCGTCGACCTCATGGTCGTCGTCGGCGGCCGGAGCAGCGCCAACACGAAGGAACTGACCCGCCTCTGCGGGATCGTCGGGACGCCGGCCGTCCAGATCGAAGGCGTTCGCGATCTCGACGACCACCCGGCGGCCTTCGAGGGCGCTCGGGTCGTCGGCGTGACCGGCGGAACGAGCACCCCGATCGAGGACCTTCGCGACGTCGCCCGGCGGGTCCTCGAGCTGGGCGGGACCGCAGAGGTAGCCGCCCGGGCCGACGAGCTGGCGATGGCCGCGCTCGCCGCCGCAGCGACGCCAGCCGGCCGGACGACCTCGCTTCCAAGCCCGACCGCACCGACCGCGGCCCACCTCGCCTCCGGCGCCGCGTAGGCGCTCCGATGGCCGCCCTCCCCGTCGTCGCCGTCGTCGGCCGCCCGAACGTCGGCAAGAGCACGCTGTTCAACCGGATCCTCGGGTCGCGCACGGCGATCGTCGAGGATCGGGCACGCACGACCCGCGACCGCCTCTACGGCGACGCCGAGTGGAATGGGCGGCGGTTCGTCATCGTCGATACCGGCGGGCTCGAGGACGAGCCGGGCGATCCGATCGAGGCCAAGGTCCAGGAGCAGGCTCGGCTCGCCATCAACGAGGCCGACGTCATCGTCTTCGTCGTCGACGCCATCACGGGGCTCACGCCGACCGATGTCGACGCCGCGAAGCTCCTCCGGCGGGCGACCGCGCCGGTCCTCGTGGCGGTGAACAAGGCCGATAACGAGCGGCGCGAGCTCGAGGGCGCCGAGTTCTACGCCCTCGGCTGGGACGACACCTACCCGATCTCGGCGGCCCACGGCCGGGGGACCGGCGACCTCCTCGATGCGATCGTGTGGGCCCTGCCGCCCGAATCCGAGGACGAGATCTCGCGCAAGGAGCGGGAGCGCGAGGCAGACCTGTGGGCCCGGGAGGTGGCGGCCGGCCGGCTCGAGCCGTTCGAGGTCGGGCTGGACGGGATCGGGACCGGGCCGGACGGCGCTGACGAGGGTGCCGTCGAGGGAGAGGACGGCACCGACGACGACAGCCTGCTCGACCCTACCGAGGTCGCCGCCCGTCGCTGGGACGCCGCCATCGCCGCCGAGGCGGACCTGTCGCCGGCCGCCATCGCCTTCGTCGGCCGCCCCAACGTCGGCAAGTCGAGCCTCCTCAACGCGCTCCTCGGCGAGGACCGAGCTATCGTGTCCGACATCCCGGGCACGACCCGCGACGCGATCGACACACGGCTGGCGTGGGGTCGGAGCGAGGTCATCCTCATCGACACGGCCGGCATCAAGCGGCGGGGCAAGGTCGCCTCGGGTCCGGCCGCCGAGCGCTACTCGACCCTCCGGGCGCTCAAGGCCATCGGTCGGTGCGACGTCGCCGTGCTCGTCGTCGACGCCGTCGAGGGACTGACGGCCCAGGATGCCCATGTCGCGGGCTATGTCGTAGAGGAGGGCAGGGGCCTCGTCATCGCGGTGAACAAGTGGGACCTCGTCGCCGACAAGACCGACCGGACCTTCGACCAGTACGTCGAATGGATCCGCGGCGAGGTGCCGTTCCTCGACTTCGCCCCGGTCCTCAGCATCAGCGCCAAGACCGGCCAGCGGGTCGCCAAGGTCCTCGAGGCCGCGGTCGACATCTGGGGTGAGCGCCGCCGGCGGGTCTCGACCGGCGAGCTGAACCGGCTCGTGGCCGCGGCGAGCGAGCGCCAGCTGCCGCCCATGGTCAAGGGCCGCCGCCCGAAGATCTTCTACGCCACCCAGGTCGCCGTCGCCCCGCCGACGTTCGTGTTCTTCGCCAACGATGCCGCGTCGGTGCACTTCAGCTACCGGCGCTACCTCGAGAACCGGCTCCGCGACGCACTCGGCTTCGACGGCACGCCGATCCGCCTCGTCTTCCGCGACCGGAGCGCGGTCAAGCTCCCGCGGCGCAAGACGAAACGGACCACCAAGCGGGGTCCGACGGGCGTGCGACCGACGGGGGTTCGACCCGCCGGTGCCAAGCCGAGCGGCGCCGCGCGGGGCGGGGGAGCGCGCCCCGGGGCATGAGCTGGATCGGGCGCTCGTGCCCGTGACCGACGATCCGCCGACGGCCACGCAACCGCGCGTCGCGGTCATCGGCGCCGGAGCCTGGGGCACGACGCTGGCCGCCCTCATCGGCCGCCACGAGCCCGTCGTCCTCCTCGCCCACTCCGCGGAGAGCGCCGGACGGATCGTCGCCGCCCGACGGAACGAGGCCCGCCTGCCCGGGATCGACCTGCCGGTGGCCGTCGTCGTCAGCGCTGAGACCGCGTCTCTGGAGAGCGCCGCCGACCTCGTGATCGTCGCGGTCCCATCGGCCTACGTCCGGGCGACGCTCGAGCGGCTCGCCCCTGCCATCCATCCGTCGGCGGACGTCGTGTCGGTCGTCAAGGGCCTGGAGCGGGGAACCTTCCTTCGGATGAGCGAGGTGATCGCCGAGGCCGGGGCCATCGAGCCACGCAGGATCGTGGCGCTATCCGGCCCCAATCTCGCCGGCGAGGTGGCCCGCGGCCTGCCGGCGTCGGCCGTCGTGGCGGCCGACGATCTCGCCCTCGCCGAGCGGGTCCAGCGGCGGATCGGCACCCGCCGGTTCCGCCTCTACGTCAACCGCGACCTTCTTGGCGTCGAGCTCTGTGGGGCCCTGAAGAACGTCATCGCGATCGCAGCCGGGGCCGCCGACGGGCTCGGGTTCGGCGACAACGGCAAGGCCGGTCTCATCACCCGCGGTCTCGCCGAGATGATGCGGCTCGGTATCGCCGCCGGCGCCAATCCCCTCACGTTCGCCGGGCTGGCCGGGCTCGGCGACGTGGTCGCGACCTGCGGCTCGCCGCTGTCGCGGAATCATCGGCTCGGCATGGAGCTCGCTCGCGGCCGGTCATGGACCGACATCGAGGCGACGCTTCCGGGCGTCGCCGAAGGGGCCTACACGGTCGATGCCGCGATCGGCCTGGCAGAGCGACTCGACGTCGACCTGCCGATCGCCCGGGAGGTCCATGCCGCCCTCTTCGAGGGCAAGTCCGTCCGGCGCTGCCTCGTCGACCTGCTGGCCCGCGAATCGAAGGACGAGCTGGCGGGCTTCGGTGCCTGGCTGGAGCGGGGCGGGGCTTCGTCGACCGGCAGCTGAGCGGTGGCCGGCCCGGGCCGGTCAAGCCGGGTGCGATGGTAGACTCGCCGCCTGTCGGGGCGTGGCGCAGCCTGGTAGCGCACCTGAATGGGGTTCAGGAGGTCGAGCGTTCGAATCGCTCCGCCCCGACCAACGATCTGAGCACGGATCCAGGGTATCGGTCCCATCCCGCTGCACGGGCGTGGCCCGGTTGACGCCCAAGTTGACGCCCACGGGAGTCGAGTTGGGTGTCGAACCACGTGGACTCGGGCTCGGACGCGAGGACGAGGGCAGGCGTCGCGCTCGTGCCGTGCTCGCCTCGCAGCTCGGCGCGCTCGCCCTAGAGGAGCGCGGCTGGGCCGACTTTCTGCCGGCTACCCGGGGGGCGGGGGAGCGACCAGCCGAGCGCGTTGCGCACGCCCGAGTCGTTGGGCCCGCCGACCATCAAGACGCTCGTCTGCGTGACATGCGGCGCGACGTTCGAGCGGGTGATGACTCGAGGCCGCAAGCCTCACGAGTGCCCGACGTGTCGAGGCGTCGCCGGAGCTTCCGCGTAGCCTTCCAGGCACTGGTACGGCCCCGGTCGCTCCCGCTTCGCTGGTCCGCCGAGGCGGATTGAGACGACTACCCACCGTCGAATACCTCAGGATTCGTGGGACTGAAGATTCACGCCCCGCCGCCACCGACACTCTTCGGTCGGACGGGACGCCGAAGCTCGGAGGACCGTGAGGTGGGCGACGACAACATCGCTGAGACCACCAGCGAGTCGGGGCAGCGTGTCACGATCGGAGCAGACGGGAGCCGAACCGTTCAGCTCGACGAGTTCACGGTCGAAGGTGATCCGCACGAGCTTCAGCGCGAGAAAGATCTCCAGTGGCAGGCCGACACCGAGGCGGAACGCGTTCGAGCCCAAGACGCCCGCGAGCGGCGCGAGGCCGAGGAGGCGGCCGAACCCCAAGAGGCGCACGGCGGGGAGATCGAGAGCGGCAAAGAAGAACTCATCGCGAAGGGTGTCGTGGCGGCGGCGGCCATCCTCGGGATCGGTAGTACGCCGACGCCCTCCGACTGGCCGTGCCCTGGAATTTGCCCGACCTGTCCTGACGAGCTCCAGCAGAACGTCGAGAATCACTGCACGCTCCGTGGTGGGCACATGGAAGCCAACTTCTCGTCCGGTCACATCTGCGACCGAGGGCACTCCTGGATGTGAGTCCATTTGGGGCCCCCGACGCCGTCACCACACACAGAACGGCGCCAGTCGCTCCCGCTATCAGAAACCGAGGTTCGACAGGACGTCGTGGGCGAGTGCCGTGTCCCGCGCAAGCTCATTGGCGACGTTGGCCGCCTTCCCGGTCGCAGAAACGGAGAAGCCGAGGGCGCCCTTATAGAACGTCAGGTTGTCGCCGACCTGCAGGCCGGCAGCCTGGGTCATACACGCCCGGTCGCCGACGCCGGGTACCTGGGTCAACGTGATCCCGAGCGTTGTCGACGAGCCCTCGTCGCAGAGCCCGGGATCCTCGTTCGTGGAAAGCAGTACCTGGGCGTCGGGAACCCCGTTCGAGTCGGGGTGGCTCCAATCGCACAAGTGCGTGTCGCCTCCCGAGTCCCCCGGGCCGACGGGAAGCCCGATCACCGCGCTGACTTGAGCCGGCGTGAGCAGGGAGCAGGGGTCGGCCACGCTCGCGCCGCTCGCGGCAACGCCCGACGCCTGGACCGTTGGAGCCGTCGGGGCCTGGCTCGCACCGCCTCCGGCGGCGCTCGGACTCGGAGCCGGGCTGCCCGACGAGCTGCAGGCGGCCACGAGGCCCGCGATGGTTGTCGCGACGATCAGATCCCGAATGCGACGCATCTGTCACGCCACCTCCGCGGCAACGATACGAGTCCGTTGAGTGCCGCACAAGACCACGTCGGGCCGGATCATGGACTCGCCCGCGACGGCGAGCGTGACAGAACTGAGTCGGAGTTCCCACCGGGCGTTCCGCGCCTTTGACCGGCTGGTAGAGTCGCGGGCGATGAGGCCGAACCCACTGCGCAAGGCACTCGATCGATTCGCCGCAGACCCGGCCTCGGTCAGGAACGCCGCGATGGTGATGATCGTCGCGACCGTCCTGATCGTGCTGGTCGGTGGCATGGTCGTCTGGGTGTTCGACGGCAACGAGTTTCCCGACTACGGGAGCGCTCTCTGGTACACGCTCCAGACGGTCACCACCGTCGGCTATGGCGACAAGGTTCCGACCGAAGGAGTCGGGCGGGTCGTCGGGGCCGTCGTCATGATCGTCGCCGTCGCCCTCATCGCGATCATCACCGCCTCGATCACCTCGACCTTCGTCGAGGCATCCCAGCGTCGGCACCAGAAGAGCCAGCAGGCGGACACCCAGGACTCGTTCGAGATCGTCGATGAGCGGCTCACCGAGATCGCAGCGCGGCTCGCCTCGATCGAGCGAACGCTCTCGGACCTGGAGCCGCGGAGGGGTCCTCGGCCTGCGCCTGACGCTCCCGCCTCGCGAGGTGGCACGGAGCCGTGATGCCGCGGCAGGCGATCGGCTATTGAAGTCTGCTTAGCAGCTTCTTTAGGCTCGCCTTAGCGGCTCTGGCATAGGGTGTGTCGCACGGCCCCCGAACGAGTGCTCGCTAGCCCTGGGATATCCCCCCATCCCAGGTCGACCGAGGCTCGCAGGGGGCCGTACTGCGTGGCGCGTGTGTCGCGCCGCGGGCCCTCAGGCGAGGTGGACGAGGGCCGTCGCGGCCAGGAAAACGCCGATCCAGAACAGCGCGACGGCGAGGAGAACGATTGCCCAGAGCAGCGTCTTGGGCAATCGTTCGATGAGCGGGAGTCCGACATTCCGCACGCGATAACCTCCGGCGACCCCCCGCTGGTTCGCGGAACCCTACAACACCGCACCTAAACACCGCATTAGGGCATTCGCTCTATCGGCGCGACCGACTGGACAAGACGGGAGACGGGCGAACACCATTCGACTGGTCGTCCGCCCGCGGACCTGGGACCCGACCGGAGCTGTATCTCCATGCAGATCGCACCCTCGATCCATCGGATCGGGTCGAACAGCATCATCAACGCGTACCTCGTCGCCGAGGGCGGCGAGGTCACGATCGTCGACGCCGGCCTGGCCGGCTACTACACGGAGATCGTCGCGGAGCTCGGTGCCATGGGCCGCACGATCGCGGACGTCCGCGCCCTCGTCCTGACCCACGGCCACGGCGACCACATCGGCTTCGCCGAGCGACTCCGGACCGAACGATCGGTCCCCGTCTGGGTGCACGAGGCCGACGCGGCACTGGCCCGCGGCGAAGTCCCGAATCCGGCCAAGGGGACGGGTCCGGTCCGCTTCGGACCGCTGATCGGGTTCTTCTGGTTCTCGCTCCTCCACGGCGGTCTGCGGACCCACTCGATCGAGGAGGTAGCGGTGTACGGCGACGGCGCCACGCTCGACGTGCCCGGCAGTCCTCGGGTCATCCTCCTGCCCGGTCATACACCGGGCAGCGCCGCCCTCCACGTCCCGGCCCTCGACGCCCTATTCGTCGGCGATGCCCTGGCGACGTACGCGGTCACGACCGGCCGACGCGGTCCGCAGATCGCGCCGTTCACCGCGAACCAGGAAGAGGCGAAGGCCTCGCTCGATCGCCTCGACGGAGTCTCTGCGGCTCTCGTCCTGCCCGGTCACGGCGACGCCTGGACCGGCGGGGTCGCCGAAGCCGTCAGTCTCGTCCGGTCCGCGGCCGGCTGACCACCCGATGGAACCCATCGCCTTCGTCGCCGGCGTCTTCCTGCTTTCCCTGACCTACTGGGACCTGTTCGAGACGGTCGTCGTGCCGCGGCCGACGCCGGGCTGGTTCCGCATCGGGCGGTATATCGTCCGCGGGTCGTGGGGGCTCCTGCGGCGGACGCCGAACGGCCGACGCGGTGGCTGGCACGACCGGATCCTCGGCCTGTTCGCGCCGGCCGCCACGCTCGCCCTCCTGGTGGCGTGGCTCGTCGGTTTCATCGTCGGCTTCGGCCTGATCCTCTATGCCCTGCGGGACGAGCTCCAGCCGGCGTCGGCCGACTTCGGCACGACCCTGTACTTCGCGGCCACGTCGGTCCTTACCCTCGGCTTCGGCGACGTGGTGGCGCAGGGTGGGCCGGCGCGGATCATCGTCACGTTGGCGGCGATCAGTGGCCTCGGCCTGGTCGCCCTCGTCGTGACCTTCCTGTTCTCGCTGTATGGCTCATACCAGCGTCGCGAGATCCAGGTGGTCGTATTGTCGGCGGCCGCCGGCGCGCCGTCGTCGGCCGTCGCCCTGCTCGAGACGTACGCCACTCTGGACCTCGTCGACCGACTCCCGGAGCTCTTTCGCGACTGGGAGCGCTGGGCCGCCGAGGTCCTCGATTTGCACGTGGCCTTTCCCCTCCTCAACTTCTTCCGGTCGAGCCACGACGACCTGTCGTGGATCAGTGCCCTCGGGACCGTCCTCGATGCGGCGAGCCTCGTCCTCACGACCATCGACGGTCCGCCGCGCGGCGAGGCGAAGCTCTTCAAGCGCGTCGGCACCCACCTCGTCGAGGACATCTACAACTTCGGTTTCCGGACGGGGATGCCGGCGAGCCTCCAACGAGCCGACTACGAGGCTGCCTGCGACCGGCTGCGGGAGGCGGGATATCGACTCGAGCCGATCGAACAGGCGTGGCCGGCGTTCGAGATGGCGAGGGCCACCTACGCCCTCCGGCTCGAGGCGATGGCCACCTACTGGGCGACCCCGGCCACGTCGTGGCTCGGCGATCCCATCGCCCTCCGCGCTCCGCTCCACCCCTCGGACGATCCGTAGGCCAACACGGCCGATCGGTCCCGCCCGACGGGACCGCGGTGCCAATCCGCCACGGCTTCGAGTGGCTCCGGTCGCGACCAGGACCATTTGGGTACTCGCCGACTAGGGCTTTCAGCGGGCATACTGCGCAGGCCGCCGGGCACTCATCTTCATTTATCCCAACGGGCGGCCTACCCCATGGGGGAGACATCATGCTTCAACGCTTCTTCGGACTCGTCGAGCGCGCCGTCGGCACCGCCGAACGGACGCTGGCGACGGCCTCCCGGGGCCAGGGCCTCGCGGAGTACGCACTCATCCTTGCCCTGATCGCGATCGTCGCGATCATCGCCCTCATCTTCCTCGGTGGACAGGTGAGCAAGATCCTGAGCAACGTCGGGCATTCGGTCTAGTCCGGGCTCTCCCCGACCTACGGACCGTCCGGCCATCGGCCGGGCGGTTTCTTTTTGCCCTCAGGGCGCCGATGGCGACGGATCGTCGGCCGGTGGCGGGGCGGACGGCGTCGGGTCCGTTGCCGCGGTCGGCGCGGGCGTGGGGGAGGCGGCCTCCTCGGCCGAGGGCGCGGCGGCAGGCTCGGCCGTCGGAGCGGGGGTCGTCGTCAGCGTCTTGTCGGGGGCTGACGACGGGCTCGGGCTCGCGGATGGGTTCGGATCGGCGCTGGGACTCGGTGACGGGCTCGGAGTGACCGTCGGCGGAGAGGGTGGCGGCGGTGGCACCAGGAGGGCAGCCGGAGGAGTCGGTACGAGCCAGTCCGGTCCGACTGGCACGATGACCACGAAGAGGTCCTGGATACGGACGTCGTGGCGTGGATCGCGATATCGGGTCAGGTACGTGGCCAGCCGGCCAAGGTCCATCCGCGCCAGGGGGGTGACGACGGGCCAGCGGCGGTTCCTGTAGCGTGGCCACAGGGGATCGATCGGGTACACGGCGGTGACGGTGAAGTCGTCCGTCGTCGCCGGGTCGGCCGTCGTCTCGAAGCCGCTGATCGACCAGGCGTGCCCTCCGTTCCACACGAGCGCGCCCACCGGGCGGTGGGTGAGGCGCATGAGCTTGGCCCCGACCCAGAGGGCCGCGGCAAGGGTCGGTTCGCCGATCGCCCGGTACTTGCCGCCGCCAGAAAGCCGGAGCGCGCTGGCCCAACCGAATGGATCGGCTCCGCCATCGCCCCGGTACAGGCTGTAGTGGCGGGCTCTGAGGAAGAGCCGGCGTTGGGTGAGTCGTGTTCGATCGACCCGCGGTTTCATCTGGTTGAGCATCGTCTGGACGCTCGCCCCGACACACTGGGTGAGGGTGAACTGAGGTACCCGGGCCATCGCGCGATACGTAGACTGGCGGTAGATCGAGACGACCGGCGCGGCCGGAGGGGCCGCATCAGCGCCGCCGGTCGGGGGCGGATCGGCGGCGGCCACGCCCGGAGCGCCCAGCATCCCGCTCCCGCCCGCGGCGAGCGTGGCCGCGATGAAGAGCGCGGCGAGGCGGTCAACGAACGCGCGTCGTAGGCTCATCCGAGCGCGCTCCTGCGTGGATCCTGGGCGACGATCCGAGTCATTGGCATCGGCACCATCGACCAGTCGGGCCTGGTCGGCAATGCGCCGTTGGTCCCGTTCGCCATCGTTCCGGTGCCACCGGGCACCGCGTGGGCAGATGGGCGGGCCCGACGGCTAGGATGAGGACATGTCCTCGGAATCACTGTACGACCCGGCCGCAACGACGCCGTCCTTGGAGCCGGGCGAATGGGCCGCCGGACTCGCCGATATGAGCCCCGAGGAGTTCCGTGCCGCGGCGCACGAGGTAGTCGATCTCATGGCCGACTACCTCCGCGACGTCGAGCGGTATCCGGTGTTCCCGCCTATCGAGCCGGGATCGCTCGGCCCGCTGTTCCCGCCGTCGGCCCCCGAGGAACCGGAGCCGATCGAGTCGATCCTCGCGGACTACCGCCGACTCGTCGAACCGAATGCCACCCACTGGCAGCATCCGGGCTTCCTCGCCTACTTCGCCACGACCGCCTCGGGCCCCGGGATCCTCGGCGAGATGCTCACCGCGGCGCTCGGCCAGAACCCGATGCTATGGCGCACGTCGCCGATCGGCACCGAGCTCGAAGGGGTCGTCGTCGGCTGGCTACGTGAGGCGCTCGGCCTGCCGGGCACGTTCGACGGCCTGCTGACCGACACCGCCTCTACCTCGTCGCTCATCGCGCTCGCCGGGGCCCGCCAGTCGGCCGGCATCGACGCCGCCGCGGGTGGGCTCGCCGGACGGCCGGAGGTCGGGCGACTGCGGGTGTACGCCTCCGCCGAGGCGCACTCGTCGATCGACAAGGCTCTCATGACCCTCGGGCTCGGGCGGGCCGGCCTGACCCGCGTCGCCACGAACGAAAGATTCGAGATGGAGGTGCCCGCCCTCGAGGCGGCCATCGCCGCGGATCGGGTGGCCGGGGTGCGCCCGATCGCCGTCGTCGCGACGATCGGCACCACGTCATCGACGTCGGTCGATCCGGTCGCGGTGATCGCGGACGTGGCCGCCCGCGAAGGGCTGTGGCTGCACGTCGACGCGGCCTATGCGGGTCCCGTGGCGCTCATCCCGGACCGGCGAGCGCCGTTCGCCGGCTGGGAGCGGGCCGACTCGATCGTCCTCAACCCGCACAAGTGGCTGTTCGCGCCGCTCGATGCATCGCTGCTCCTGACGACCCGGATGGACGTCCTCCGCGACGCATTCAGCCTCGTCCCCGAATACCTCCGGACGCTGGACCGGGAGGCGCCCGTCCGCGACTACAACGAGTTCACTCCTCAGCTTGGCCGCCGCTTCCGTGCGTTGAAGCTGTGGATGCTCATCCGGGCCTTCGGCATCGAGGGGCTCCGCCGGCGGATCGACCGCCACTGCGAGATGGCGGCCGAGTTCGCCGCCTGGATCGATGCTGCGCCGGCATGGGAACGGCTCGCCCCGGTCCCGTTCTCGACCGTCTGCTTCCGCCACGTCCCTTCGGGCTGGGCGGTCGATGGCCCGGACCCCGAGGAGCGGATCGATGCGCACAACGCGGCCCTGATGGACGCCGTCAACCGGACCGGGGAGATCTTCCTGTCGCACACTCGCCTCGACGGTCGGTTCGCCATCCGGCTCGCCGTCGGCAACGTGCGGACCGAGGAGCGTCACGTGGCGCGGGCATGGGAGCTCCTCCGGCGCGAGGCGGACCGGCAGGCGACGGGCGCCATGACGGCGGAAGCGACAGCCGAAGCCGCGGCGGACGCGATGGCCCTCGACGCGATCCAAGCGACGGGCGGCTGAGGAGGAACCACGGATGGCCATCGACGCGACCACCGACCTGCCGATGATCGTCGACGGACGGGCGACCGAGGCCCTCGACGGCGGCTGGATCGACGTTCACAGTCCCGCCACCCGTGAGCTCGTCGGCCGCGCCCCGGCCGGCTCCCCGGCCGACGTCGACCTGGCAGTCGGCGCTGCCCGTCGCGCGTTCGCGGACGGTCGCTGGAGCCGCCGTCCACCGTCCGAGCGGGCGGCCGTGCTGAACCGGCTGGCGGATCTCATCGACGAGCACGCCGACGACATCGCCCGCCTCGAGACCCTCCAGACCGGTTCGGCCTACAAGCTCCGCCGAGACTCCGACCTCGCCTTCGCCTCCGACAACCTGCGGTTCTTCGCGGGTGCGTCGCGCGAGCTCGAGGGCAAGGCCGCCGCGGAGTACACCGGCACTCACACGAGCATGGTCCGACGCGAGCCGATCGGCGTCTGCGCCCAGGTCGCGCCGTGGAACTACCCGTTCTGGATGGCGATCTGGAAGGTCGCTCCGGCCCTGGCGGCAGGGAACTCGGTCGTCCTGAAGCCGGCCTCGGCCACGCCGCTGACCACGATCCGCCTCGGCCAGCTGGCGCTCGAGGCGGGCCTTCCGGCCGGGATCCTCAACGTAGTCACCGGTCGCGGCGAGTCGGTCGGGGCGGCGATGGCCGCCCACCCGGACGTCGACCTCATCTCACTCACCGGCGACTCGGCGACCGGTCGGCGGATCCAGGAGCTCGCTGCGACCACACTCAAGCGGGTTCACCTCGAGCTCGGCGGCAAGGCGCCGTTCATCGTCCACGACGACGCCGACCTGGAGGCGGCCGCCCGGGGCGCCACTGCCGGTGCGCTCATCAACGCCGGCCAGGACTGCACGGCGGCGACCCGCGCCTATGTCCACCGCAGCGTGTTCGACGCGTTCGTCGCACGGACGGCCGAGCTGTTCCGGGACGTCCGGGTCGGCGACCCGTTCGACTCGGCGACGGACATGGGGACGCTCATCGGCGAGCGCCAGGTCGAACGGGTGGAGGGCTTCGTCGAGCGGGCCCGCGGGGCCGGCTCCTCGATCGTCGCCGGCGGCCGGCGGGCCGATGTCGCCGGGCTGCCCGACGGCGCGTTCTACGAGCCGACGCTCGTCATCGGCGCGCGACAGGACAGTGAGATCGTCCAGCACGAGGTGTTCGGACCCGTGCTGGTGGCCCTGCCGTTCGATGAGGACGCCGAGGCGATCGGTCTGGCCAACGACACCCGCTACGGCCTCGCGGCCTCGGTCTGGACCCGCGACGTCTTTCGGGCGATGGAGGCTGCCCGGTCACTCGACTTCGGCCACGTCCAGATCAACGACCACCTCATGGTTACCTCGGAGATGCCCCACGGGGGCTTCAAGCAGTCGGGTTTCGGCAAGGACATGTCGGCCTACTCGTTCGAGGAGTACACCCGGGTCAAGCACGTGATGATCGAGCTCACCGGCCAGCCCGAGAAGCCCTGGCACTACACGATCTTCGGCGACAAGCCGGCAGAGTAGGCGAGTTCTGAGCACGAAGGAGATCCGCCGGCGCTGGTCCTCGTCGACGGCCGCTGGATCCTGACCGGGAGCCTCGTCATCCGCCCGCTCCAGGGCCGTCCCAGCCCGCCAGGAACGCCTCAGGACGGGCGCTAGGCGGTCGGCCGCCTCATGGCAGCTGCGCCTATCCGGCCTCTCGTCCCGCGGAGCCGTCGTCGACCCTGACCACGGGACCGCAGTAGACAAGGAGCCGCCCCGACCCGAACGCGCGTGGGTCGCTCGACCCTGGGGGAGAGGGCGAAGCGCGCGCGTGCCCGTGAGTCGGGGCTACAGTCGAGCATGGGGGCCTGAGGAGCGCGCCATCAGAGCCGCATGGCCCCTAGTCCGGGATGGGAGCCGACTCGTCCCGCGGCCCTCGCCACACCATGACCCACCGCCCGTCCTCGAGGCGCTCGGTGCGCCCGTAGAAGACGAGCGGCTCCTCGGCCACGATCTCGGTGTCGGAAGGCCACCGGGTACCTCGACGACGGCCTCCGAGCCGTCGCGGGGACCACCGCGGTAGAGGACGGTGGCCGGGGCGAGGGGAGCGGACATGGAGCCGTGCATGGCGGGCCTCCGGTGCGACGTGTGGTCGCGGCCGGTACCGCGGGGATGGGCGTCAGGGTAGCGCGGTCCGGAGCGCGGTCGCCGTGCTCTCCCTCGATGTGCCTACCGCCGCTGTCCGCTCACGTCGGGATCGTCCGGGTCGTAGACGATCTCGATGAGGTCGCCGACGGTCTGGAGCGTCCTCGGCACCTCACCCTGGTGCTCGACGCCATCGACGAAGTAGCGATACCGGATCTGCCGACCCGCTCGGGGCAGGTCGATCCAGGTGACCTGGGCGGCGGTCGCGACGCCGTGCCGACGAAGTCGCTGGCGCGCGTTGTCTTCGGTGTCTGACCTGAGGAGCCAGATCAGGACGAGCGGGACTTCGGAGGCGAGGAGCAGCGCCACGCCAGCGGTCGCTGCCACCCTGCCCGGGTCAACGCCGAGGATAGCTCCGAGGAAGAGGAGCATCGCGATACCCACGAGGCCGGCTCCCAAGAGCACGAGGTAGCGGAGCAAGGGCGGCTCCCGCACTCCGCTCAGGTAGGAGACCTCGAGGGTACGGTGGGACATCGTGGCCACGGCCGTGTCTCGTCAAACGATCGACTGGGGTACCGCGTGCGACTCGATGTCGCATCCATCTCGTCGATCGTAGACCCGTCCGGTCGCGAATCAAGATGTCGCGGCGGCGGCGGGTCGCGGTCAGGCCATCATTCGTTGCCGGCGTGGTCGGGAGGAACGTCCAGGATGGTTGCGTCGGCCTTCGGGTCGAACAACGCGGAGCCTGGCGAGCCGGGCGTGATCGGTGGGTACCACTTGCCATCGAACTCGTTCTTGACCCAACCTGGCAGGGGAGGATAGATGTCGGGCGGCGGCTGGCCCGCACCGGGGTCCGTGGGATGAGGTATCCAGCCCGGGTCTCGCGCAGTGGGATCGTGAC
This sequence comes from uncultured Chloroflexia bacterium, assembly GCA_963745405.1. Classification (GTDB taxonomy): domain Bacteria; phylum Chloroflexota; class Limnocylindria; order Limnocylindrales; family CSP1-4; genus C-114. The sequence goes on from CAVUWY010000002.1 coordinate 2,728,098, forward strand.
TGCCCGGTTCCCAGTGCAGCGGATCGGCACTCTCCGCCGCTCCGGGGACAGTCACGTCGACGCCTCGGACGTGCCCGTGATCGTCGATGGTGACCGAGGCGCCCGCATCAGCTCCCGGTAGATGGACCGGACCCACGTGCGGGTCGTCTCTGCTCAAGTCATCGCCCATCTAGGTCCCTCCTTCCTGGCCGCCATGGTGCGCCAGGTTCTCCCGGCGGACGACCGGCGCGCATACGACGTTCGCTGAGGTCCGCCGACTGCTGACCGCCAACAGGTCCCGGCGCCGCGTCCTGACCGCGATCTCCGCTTCGGCGGCCCAGCGGAGCGGGAGCGGCCCGGGCTAGCTCGTCGTCCTAGTCGGCTGCAACCGATGCCGCGTCGTGACCTCGACCCGGCCCCGCTCGTCCGCCGCAGGATGCTCCACGAGGGCGATAAGCCGCGAGGTCATGAACCGTCCCGTCCGGACCGGGACTCCGGTGCGCGTCACCTCGCGGACCTCGACGACGCCGCGCGACGTGACCACCTCGATCCGTCGGCCCGCACGGGTCGCGACGATTTCGAACGTCTGGACACCTTGGCCGGTATCGACCACTGCCTCGACCCGATCGCCCTTCATGCGGCGATGATACGGGCCGCCTCCGCGCGGAGCGGCATTGGCTGACGCTATCTCTGCTCCGCACCGGTCCTCCCGACCGCCATCTCCGTCTCAGCCACCGCTTGCCCCACCGTCACGGTGGAGCCGACCCGGTCCCGTCGCTTCGGCTCAGCGGAGCGAACGGAAGGTGGCTCGCATCTCGCTCGCGAAGAGCTCCGGCTCCTCCCACGCCGCAAAGTGGCCGCCGCGGTCCACCTCATTGAAGTAGTTGACGACGTTGGGGTACGCCCGATCGACCCAACTCCGCGGGGCTTTCCAGATCTCGCCGGGGAACGAGGTGAACCCGACGGGGATCGACACCAGGGTGGGAGCCTGGCCCGCCGCGCGAGCATTCTCCTGCCCCTCCTCCCAGTAGGAGCGCGCCGCCGAGGCCCCCGTGCCAGTCAACCAGTAGAGGGTGATGTTGTCGACGATGTGCTCCCGAGTGAGATTGCCCGACGGTCGCCCGTCGACGAATGCACGGGCGATCTTCTCGTAGGCGTCCGTATCGTGATCGATCATCCAGGCTGCGAGGGCGACTGGCGAATCCAGCAGGGCGTAGCCGATCGTCTCGGGGCGCGTCGCTTGCTCGATGAAGTAGCCGGTGCCGGTCGCGTGGAATGCGTCGAGCTGGTCGAGCGCCGCCTGCTCTTCGCTGGTGGGCGGAGACGAGCTCAGGGCGACCGGGTCACCCAACGCGGGTGTTAGCAGGTTGGTGTGGATGCCGAGCAGGCCGTCGAGTCCGAGGCGGCCCATCGCATCGGTAACCTGCGAACCCACGTCGCCGCCCTGCGCGACGTACCGGCCATACCCGAGGCGATGCATGAGCACATCCCACGCCCGGCCGATGCGGATGGGGCCCCAGCCGAGCTCGGCCGGCTCCTCGGAGAAACCGTACCCGGGGATCGATGGCAGCACGAGGTGGAACGCGTCCTCGGCGCGCCCGCCGTTTGAGGTCGGGTCGGTGAGTGGGCCGATGGTCTCGAGGAGCTCGATCACGGAGCCCGGCCACCCGTGGGTCATGACCAGGGGCAGCGCGTCCTCATGCGGCGATCGGACATGGATGAAGTGGATCGTCAGCCCGTCGATCTCGGTCGTGAATTGGGGCAGCGCGTTCAGCTTCGCTTCGGCCGTGCGCCAGTCGTACTCGGTCGTCCAGAACTGGGCGAGCGCCTGGATGGCCGCGAGCTGCACGCCCTGGGACCGGTCCTGGACGAGCTCCTTGCTCGGCCAGCGAGTGGCCACGATCCGGCGGCGCAAGTCCTCGATCGCCTCCTGCGTGGCTTCGAACCTGAAGGAATGGATCGGCACCCCATCGGCACTGGTCAAGAGTCCGTCCGCAGTCGTCGAGTGCACCATCGCCGTGCCTCCAAGGCTCGTGCTGATCCGTGAGGGATCGTGAACGTCTCAGCGTACGCTTGGAGTGTTGCGACCAGATCAACGTGGCGTTCGACCGGCCGGGACCCGTCCGTAAGGGAGTCCGATACGGACGGCGAGATCGACGACCGGAGCAAGGCTCACGTCCGCGGTCGTCTTCCGCTGCCCGATCCTCGACCGGCGTGACTGCATAGAACCTCCGATACGGTCCCGTCCCTGCGATTCCGGCTCCCTCTAACCGGCCAGCGGGACGAGCCTGACGAAGGGCCTAACTTCGCCGCGCTGCCTCATCCGTCGGTCCTCGCCACCTCATGACCCACCGCCCGTCAGCGAGGCGATCGGTGCGCCCGTAGAAGCCGAGCGGATCCTCGGTGACGATCTCGGTGGTCGGGAGCCCACCCGGCACCTCGAGGACGGCCTCCGAGCCGTCGCGCGGACCACCCCGATAGACGACGGTCGCCGGGGCGAGGGGAGCGGACATGGAGCCGTGCATGCTGGCCGAGCTCGCGCCAGCGACGGTGGTCGAACGGCGGGCGAAGAACACACAACGGATGCGCGAGGTCCGAGCGCGGCATCGAGCGACTGGCGAGCCGCCGACGTAGGCCTCGGCGCGTCGCAGGAAGAAGATGGTCGTCAGGGCGCGACGGGGGTGCCCAGCTGCACCTGGATAACGGCAAACCCCTCCGGCGACTCGGTTGTGGATCCGAAGATCAGCCCGTGGTCGGTGACCCACATCCTCGTGTCGTACACGGAACGCGGCGAAGCCGGTTGAACGGACAGCGGATGCAGGAGGTAGCTCGGCACCTGAAGGTCCCCTGTGGACGACACCGTCGACCAGTCCCGGCCGTCGGTGGAGATCCACGTCGTCGCGCCGTCGCGCAGCGCCACGAGGTTGGTCCCATCCGACCCCAGCATGGCTGCCTGGGGCACGAGGCTCTCGAGGGTGCCGACCTTCTCCCACGTCCGCCCATCGGCCGAAGCCCAGGCGCCGACGGCCTCGATCTCCTCATAGGCGGTCGTGACGCCCACGTCGTTGCCGATGGCGAAGAAGCCGGCGGCCGTGGGGAGCACCTGCGTCAACACCCCAGCCTTCACCGCAGTGCCCGGGACTTCTGCCTCCTTCCAGGCCAAACCGTCGGACGAGAACCAGGCCATCGGGAACCCCACGCCGGCCCGGGTGTTCAGACCGGACGTATCGGGTCGGCCATCTCTGCCGACCACGACGAATCCGTCCTGATCTGCGCTGACGTCCCAGGCGATGGCGGTCTCGCGAGCGGGAAGCGTAATCGGGGTCCACTCGTGGCCATCGGCGGAGAACGCAACGATCGACTCGAAGGTGTTGGCCGGCTGCCCGATCACCACCATGCCACTCGGGCCAACGGCCATGGCGACCAGCTCCTCGGCCCCCGACGGTCCCCACAGCGAGCGCAGGCTTGTGCTGTCGAGCTCGGTCCAGGCGATGCCGTCTTTCGAGTGCCAGATCCGCTCCTGACCAAGCGCGACGAGCCCGTCTCCGACCTTGGCGACGAACCGCGGACAGATGGTCGGGGTATGGTCCTCGCCCGAGGCGGCCCGGAAGCTGGGATCCCAGTGCAACCCGTCAGCCGAACGGAAGAAGCCCGCCTCGGCGCAGGCACCGTCGCGGTCGATCGTTCCGACCCCGACATAGGCGCCGTTCCACGGCGTGATGTCATTGATCGTGACCGTCGTGCCGAACTCGCCGACGTGGACCGGCGGCTGATAGGGGAAGGGCACGATCGCATCGGACCACTTGAGATGGGTCCATGAAGGCGGGATTGGCGTCGGCGAGGTGGTTGGCACCGTGGTCTGAGCCGCCGCGGCGCTTGGCGAGGCTTCCGTGGTGCGTGACGGACTCGGCTCCGAGCTCTGAACGAACCCATTCGGGCTTGAGCTGGCGCCGGGCGTCGGTCCGACGTTCCCGCACGACATCAGGAGGAAGGCCAGCGCCACCACCGCAATGATCGCTACGGCGGTGGTGGCAACGCGCGGCATGCCGGATGTGCGGGCGACGGCGTTATCCAGCCTCCTGGACCGCTTCGCGCCCTGCTTCACGTCGAGGACCTCGGACTGTCATCGGTGCCGGTACTCGGTTGCCTTGATCCACGGTTCTGTCCAGCCGGAAGATTCACAAGGGCTGGAAGTCGTCTTCTGTGGGCACGTCAGTACGGGCCAGCCGGTCGCCCCAGCAACCGTGGCCTGCCATCTACCTGCAGATCACCTTCGTGGGCCAGCGGATCGTCGGCAGGCTTCTGACGCCGGAGGCCCAGGCGCGACCGCCAAGCACCTCCTGGCGAACGCGGGGTCCAGGGTGGCGGCAGCGACGAGGGCGCAGCTCGTGTGGATGCTGGCGTCGCGGCTGTCCGAGCCGACGCTGCTCACACGCCCCCGCGGCTGGCAGCGGGCCAGCCTCGCGCTCGCGAAAGTTGCATCCGCCCGGACCGGGACGAGTGGGCGTGTCGCCGGCGATGGCCTCAGGACGTGAGCATTCTCGCGAGCACGATCGGCCGGCCGTCGGGGTCGGCAAGAACCACGAACCTTCCCCACGAAGCGTCCTGGGCGGGCCACAGCACCGGTATACCCAGTCGCTCAGCCTCGTGTTCGCATCCGTCTGGATCTTGAACGCTGAAGCGCACCGACGCGGCCCCAGGGGTCAGGCCGGCAGGGAATACGCCTCGCTCATCGTGACCACGATCATTACGATGCAGGACGACCCGACCTGAGGGCCCCCCTACCACCACGATGATCTCGTCCTCGAACTGGATCGGTAGGCCGAGCGTTTTGGCGTAGAACTCCCTGGACGCATCCAGATCGCTGACGTAGAGGATCAGGCTGTCGTAACCATCAACTTTCACAAGCAGATCCTGCGCGGTTCGATGCTGTTCGCGACACATCCATAGTCGAACGAGAATGCCTGGCGCCTAGGGGCACGACGCAATGCGGCAGGAGAAGCATGTGGGGATGGTCGGGGCGAGAGGCGTTGCCCCGTGACCACCGACCTTCTCGTGATGCGGCTGGCCGAGCCGCCCGAGCCCCGCGCGTGGCTGCGGAGCGCGTGACTCGGATGGCCGTTGAGGTGCAGGGGCCGTCGTCCGGATAATCGAGAATCGCCAGTGAAGCCGCGACCATTCTTTGGGGGGATGGCCGGGGCTCTCGATTTGCTCGGCGAGCCAATCCCAACCGGCTCCCCACCAGGCGCCCCGTGTGCGCCCATGACGCGATCCAACGCTCTGCGCCGGCCATCGATAACCCAGCCGTAGGCCTCAGACGCCCGAGGATGCCGTCTCGGTGGGCGGAGTAGATTCGCTCGGGTCGGGCTCCGATGACAAGCGCGATGGCGGCGGCCTCGATGCGAGCCTATTGGCTGGAGCCCATCCCCGGTAGCTGGTCGCGGTTGCCGTAGGCGCTGTAGCCGTAGTGGCCGAGGTCGAGCACGAGGGCGATCCCGACCCACAGCCAGTCCCACCCGGATACGCCGTTGGCGGCGGTCCACAGGATCGTGTACATCAGGGTCGTGAAGGGCAGGAAGATGAGCCCCAGCAGGGGCACTATGAAGTTCCCGTAGACCGCGTCCACTACGGCCGGCCGGGCAATCCAATAGATCGCGAAGGCGACCCGCGGAAACAGGCCCGCGAGGATTGCGAACAGGCACATGGACGTCGCTCTCCAAGTTGTGTCTCTTACGGCCCCAGCATAGCGCTGGCGTAATGACCACGACGCCTCCTCAACCGACCGCGACACCCCCGGCGGATGCCCCGGCAAGGTCTCGATCTTGCGCTCGTTGCGGTCGTCACTGATTGCCCGGATCCCGACGGTCCGACGGCGGCGGAGCGACTGCCGGCGGCCGAAGCGTCACCAAGGTCGAAAAGGCGTCGAGCCGAGAACCGTTTCGCGGTCTAACCTCGTCTTCTGGATGTGATCGGGACCGCAGGTGAGCGTTCGGCATCGGCCGGCAACGAGGCACGACCCGAACAGGTCGGGGACGTTGCGACCCAGCGTGTGCTCGACCTCGCCGACCGTGGCCTGGATCGGGCGTTCCGGCTGGCCGGTCTGATCCTCGGTAATCAGGCCGATGCGGAGGACGCGACGCAGGATGCGCTGGTCCGGGCATGGCGCGCGGCGGCCACACTGCGCGACCCGGCCGGTTTCGACGCTTGGTTCGACCGGATCTTGATCAACGTCTGCCGCGATCGGCTGCGACGCCGCGGCAAGGTCCGTCTCGTGGCCCTCGATGGCGTGGCCGGGACGATGGCCGCCGACGACCCATTCCGCGAGGTCTACGACGATGAGCTGCTCGGCGCACTGAGGGCGCTCGGCGACGACGAGCGGATAGTTCTGCTCCTCCACTTCTGGGCGGACCTCACACTCGAGGCGGTGGGTGTTCGCCTCGACTGCCCGGTGGGTACGGTCAAGTCGCGCCTTCACCGGGGTCTGAAGGCGATGCGTGGACAGCTCGGGCGTCCGAGCGGGCCGGGAGGCACCGATGTCTGACGACCTGAGCCGGGAGCTCCGGGAACGGCTCGGCCGAGCCACCCTGCCGACGGCACCGTCGAGCCTCCGGGACGAGATCAAGAGCCTCCGATCGATGACCGTCGCCACCCCCATCCGGCGACGCGTGGTGCGACCGCCGCTGCTACTGGTGGCCGCCGCCCTCCTCGTTTCGATGGCGGTCGTCGGTGCTGGAGTCGGCGGCGGACTCCTGCGGCAGCCGAACGATCCACATCGGGACCTGTCGATCATCGGGAGCCCGAGCCCGTCGAGCGCGTCGCTGACAGCGAAATCGACAGCGAGTGTGCCGCCTCTGTCGCGGCGGTCCACGCCTCGCCTCGTCCCGGGCGCGACGAACACCCCGCGGGCCGACCTCTGTCCGGGTGCGACGCAGCTCGCCGATATCTGGGACACCAGTGTCGCTGGGAACGCCATGAGCAACTGGACTCACGGCGACGTCCACCCGCTCGATGCGGTGGGAGGAGGCGCCGTCGCGATCACAGTTGCGGTTCCCGGCGGGTCGACCGAGGTGCGGATCCTCGACCCGTTGACCTCGAGAAGTTGCCTGCTGCTGGAGCTGCCTGACGGCGTCACGGCCGACGCGACCTGGTCGCCGTCCGGCGACGCCCTCGCGATCGCCACGAGTGACACGAGTGACCATAGCCTGTATTTCTGGTCGGCGATGGGCACGACGCGGCCGATGGTGCTGGATGTCGTAACGATGTCCTGGTCACCGGACGGCTCGGAGCTCGCGATCGGGTCCACGACCGGCATGTGGATCGTCCCCAGCAACGGAGGGGCGGCCGTCGAGCTTCATTGCGACCCTCCAGGTCAGAACGTGGAATGCCCGGCATTTCCCCGGCTGCTGTGGTCGCCGAGCGGCGACCGGCTCGTCATGGCGGGTGGCGATCGGATGGACTCCTCGAACTACGGACCCGCGTCGATGGTCGATCCGGTCTTCCACGTGGTCGCGCCCGTCCCGGGTCTCGAGGGCGCCATGCCGATCGGCTGGCTCGACTCGCAGACCCTCGTCGAGGCGTCGGACTCCCAGCTCTTCGAGGTCCCGGTCGATGACCGAACGAAGTTCCGCGCGCACGACCAACCACCGCCGGACGGGTCCGAGGCGATCTACTCGTCCGATCAGCGACTTGCGGCCTTCGGGTCATTCAGGCAGCCGGTTCGCATCCTCGACGTCGCGACCCGCCAGGAGAAGGTCGTCATCGGGGCGACCCAGTTCGGCAACGATGTGGACTACAGCCTCGCCTGGTCCTCGGACAACCGCAGCCTCGTCGTGGTGGCTGAACACCAAGTGGTCAACAGCTACGGTATCGGCGCGTGGATCCCCCTCGGTTTCTGGGTGGTGAACGCCGACGGCTCGGGTCTCCGAAAGCTGATGACGGGTGACGTAGGGCTCGTGAGCACGGGGGACACTGAGGCGCAGCAGGCGGCGGAGCGGTCGTCCTGGGTGCGGGCAGTCGAAGGTCCGGGCGCGAGCCCCCGGACGCCCTAGGTCTCAGCACCGAGCAGGGGGCGGTACCGCGGGCCACCGGCGCGCTGACCATCGGGCCGGATACCGAGGTATCTCACTCGCTGCGCTTGGAACGGCCCTCGCGTCGTGCGTCCTCGCGACCCGTGGAAAGTCACTCGGTGGCAGTTAGCCCGTCCGTCAGGCCGGCCAGGCGACCGGGCGTCTCGGGCAGGATCGCCATGATCTCGTCGACGGTCATGAGTCGCTTCGCCACGCCAGATCACCCCTGCGCCTCTCGCGTTGGGGGGCATCCTATGCCTGGCACCAGAAGATGGACACGGCGGGCCTCCGGTGCGACGGTCGGTCGCGGCCGGGTACTCCGCGGGGGATGGCGGTCAGGGTAGCGCGGGCGAGTCGCCCGCGCTTGAGGCCGCCGAGGGCTAGGCTGCACTGGACGATCGAGCCGTGCCGAGCGGGACTTCACGACCTCGCCGACCCTGCCAACGTGAAACTGCAAAAGGGTCGACCGACCTGCCGGCCGTGCGCGGTCGAGGCCCACAAGGCGTGGCGGCACGCACGCCGCGGCAATATGTGCGCGAAGGGCCTCCACGACCTCTCGGTACCCGGAGCCGCCCGGCTCCGGCCCAACGGCTTCCGCGACTGCGTCGCGTGCCGCGCGGCTCGGCCGATTCCCCCTCGTGAGCGTGCTCCGGTCCTTACACGATCTTCGGCGACAAGCCGGCAGAGTAGGCGAGTTCTGAGCGCCGGGGCGCGCCTTGGCACCTGCCAACGCTCGGGCGCAGGTCCGCGGGACCGGCCGTCGGCGATCGGCGCCCTGACCCGCGGAAGGGACGGGTCAGGAACTGCCCCAGCCCTCACGTGCGGGTCGATCGACCCTCTGGGGAGGGCGATACTTGCGCTCCGAGGGACCGGGGCTCGGTCAGAGCGTAGAGGCGCGACGACCCTCGCCCCCAGTGCTGGATGGCCCGAATCTCAGCGTCGGTCTCTATCTCCGATAGGTCGGAGCTGATCCGCGGCCCCTGGGCTCGGTGACGGCGTCGAGCCCCGCACCTTGGTGCATCTCGACGTCGACCGGCCGAATGCGGCGGGGGCGATCGGGACCGCGAAACGGCATCCGCGGTAGTCTTAATGGTCCGCCGGGCGTAGCGATCCGACGTCGATCCAGGGGGTGAGCCATGGCCGCTGTCGCTATCGATCGTGACGAGCAGGACGTACGGGCGCTTGCAGAAGCCATCCGCCGCGGGATCGCCTCGGGCGACAACGAAGAGCAGCTCGAGACACTCGCCCGCGCCGCGCTCGGCGATGTTGACGCCGTGGATCCCGCCGACGACCTTGAGGAAGGGACGTGGTTCGGCTGAGCGTCCAGAGATGCTCGCGGCACCCGACTGGAATGCGGCTCGCAGCCGAGGTCTGGGTGCCCGACCGCGTTGCGAGCTCGGGTCGATCGGGCGTACGTTGATCCGGAATTCGCGGCGAGGCGAGACCGAGGGAGTGAACAGCACATCCCATTAGTTCGAAGCGGAACGTGGCGGCGATCCCTTGGTGGCATCTCCGCCGTCATCCTGTTCCTGCTCGTCAATCCGTGGATCGTGATCTTTCCGAAGAGCACGCTCGATCAGGTGATCACGGTCGCCTTCTGGATCTCCGTCATCGTCCTGCTCATCGTCCTGTTCGAGATGCGCAAGGAGCCGGGTGGCGAGACGTGCTTCCTGCTCGCCGGCGCTGACTCCATCAACCCGGTCCTCTTCACCCTCGCCGTCGGGCTCATCCTGGCCTGGAAGGTCGCCGGCTACTACGGCCTCGACCGCTACCTCCTGCCGCTGCTCGGCACCCCGTGGCATCCGGGGACCATCACCGGCTCGGAGAAGTCCCCAAGGCCTGCCTGAGGGTCGCGGCGGTCGAAAGCTCGTGCTGGCGCTCGATCAGCCGCTCATCTGGAAGCCGGTTCGCATCCGGCGTCGTGTCGCCGACTCCCGCTCGTCGCGAGCCGGCGCGCGATCTTCCGGCCATCCGGGAGACGGATACGCCCGCCGGGGCCGGACCATGTCGAGACGTTGCTCCGCTGCACCGAGCTTTCGGACTACGCTCCGGCGGGCAGCGGGCCTCCGTACGAACCCCCAGCCGACGGACGTCCGCTGCCCGGCGACAGCGACTCAGACCGAATGGCCGACGTTGCTCAGGATCTTCGAGACACTGCCGCCCAGGAAGATGAGGGCGACGATCGCGATGATCGCGATGAGGGCGAGGATGAGGGCGTACTCGGCGAGGCCCTGACCGTTCTCGTCAGGGTCGGACCACGGCCATCTGCGGCCGAACAGGATCTCCATGGTGTGACTCTCCGTGTTGGCCGGTCTTGCCCATACGAGCGCGAACGGCGGGATGGATGCCCGTCGAGTATCCGGCCGGATCACGGCCCCGCCTATAGGACGGCGGGACCATTCGCCTAGGTCCGAATGGGGCGTGGGCGGTGCTTCCGGCACCAGCCCGTAGCGGCCCGCTGGCCGTGCCGGCGCCGACCGGCCGTCGTCCGGGCCCCATGCTGGACCGATGAGGCGCACGTCACCGATTTCGAAGAACCAGCTCGTCGAGCACTTGACAGGCGGGCTCTCGGACATCGCGCTCATCGACGAGCTGGGCGGCTGGTTGGCCACATCGAGCCGCTTCAACCGGTTCGCGACGGTGCATGCCGACAAGATCCGCAAGAAGTTCCGCGGCGCCACCGACGCGGATGCTCGTCGGGACGTCAGGACGGAGCTGGCGGTCGCCCATGTGCTGTCGGCGGACCGTCGGATCGAGCTCGGCTACGAGGCATACGGCGCGGGCAAGGGCGGGCCCGACTTTACGGCGACGTTCCGTGGCGGGCGGGCCTTCAACATCGAGGTCACCCGGCTGCGACGAAGCCCGGCCGGGGCCGACGGCAGCGGCCAGATACTCGCCAAGCTTCGCCAGCTTCCTCCGAGCGTGCCCAACGTGGTCGTTCTCGCCATCGATGGACCGAGCGCCGCGACGCTCGATGTCGACGGGGCGATCCGAGGTCTTCGCTCACGAGCGGATCGGCGGGAGGAGGCGTTCTTCGTCGATCGCGGCTTCGCCTCGTCCAAGGTGTTCTACGAACGATCGCTGCGCCTCGGGGCGGTCATCACCTGGTGCGAGCTCGCGGCCGCCGACGAACGGGCGTCCCTGTGGGTGAATGCCGCTGCCCGGATCAGGCTGGCGGATGCGACCGCCCGTGCGTGCCTGGCCTGCTTCCGCGCCTGAGCGCGGCCGTCCCGACCGCGTCGCCGACGGCCGCCGTGGCATCATGCCCCTGACCGACCGAGGAGGAGACCCGCCGCCGTGCCGCCGATCGACGAGCTGACCCGGATCGAACCCGTCTACCTGGGCCGCCTCGAGAAGCAGGGCGTCTTCACGACCGGCATCCTCCTCGAGGTGTCGGAAACGCCGACCCGCCGCCAGACCCTGGCCGATCACGTCGGCGCCTCGATCCTCGAGGTCCTGACCTGGCGTGACGAGGCGCTCATGCTGAACCTCGCCGCCTTCGGGCCGGGTGAGCACATCCTCCTCGCCCAGGCCGGCTTCCCGGGACTCGAGTCGATCCTCGACGTCGACCTCGAGACGTTCATCCGGCGGGTCGATCGGGCCGCCGCCGCCATGAAGGTCACGCCGCCGGCCGAGCTCACGATGACCGGCTGGTGGGAGCAGGCGCGGACACTCGAGACGCCGACCGAGCGCGTCGCCGGACCTGACGTGGATGTCGCCGGCGCCGTCCTCCGATGCCTCATCGGGGCCGCCATCGGTGCCGGTGGTGCGGCTGTGGCCGCCCTTGCCGTACCGAGCGGACCCCCAGGCGCCCAGGTCCTCGTCGTGGTCCTCATCCTCGGGATCACCGGGTTCGTCGGTCGGCTGGCCGCGCCCGGGACCGCGGGCTTCGCCGGCATCGTGACGGCCGGCCTCATCCTCCTCGGCCTGCTCCTCGGCACGACCGTGCTGATCGAGCTGCCCGACACGTTCCTGTGGCAGGACGTCGGCCTGTCGTTCCCGCTCGGCCTCGGAGCCGGGCTGCCGGCACTCCTCGTCGGCTGGTTCGTCGGTTGGCTCGTCGGCCGGCGGATGCGCCCGACGACGGTCCAGGCCGCCCAGAGTCCTGTGTCCTGAGGATCGACCCGGCCGTCCCCGTTAGGATGGTCGGGTGAAGTCCTCGGCGAGCCGGGCGATCGGCGCGCTCGGCGTCGCGACCGCGACGATCCTCGTCCTCCTCGGCATCGGGGTGGCCCTCTTCCTCAACCCCTGGTTCGTCGCCTTCGAGCAGGGTCGGGCGAACGCGGCGGGGTGGACGGGCTTCAGCGCGGCCGACCTGCGGGCGGCGACCGACTCGATCCTCCACGACCTGTTCCTCGGCGGTTCCTTCGCGGTCTCCGTGGGCGGCACGATCGTCCTCGACGCGCGGGAACAGGCGCACATGCACGACGTGCGGACAGTCTTCGCCTGGTTCGCGGTCGCCGTCATCGCCGCTGCGGCGGTCCTCCTCATCGCTCGAGCCGTGAGCGGCGGTGCGGTCTGGTACTGGCGGGCGATCCAGTCCGGAGCCACCGTCCTCGCCGTGGCCGTCCTGGCCCTCGGGATCACCGCCCTCTTCGCCTTCGATGCCCTCTTCGAGGCATTCCACGAGGTCTTCTTTGCCGGCGGGACGTACACGTTCGATCCGCGGACCGAGCGGCTCGTCCAGCTGTTTCCCGACCAGTTCTGGTTCGAGACCTCGACCGTGCTCGCGATCGTCCTCATCGTCATGGCGGTCGTGGTCCGCTTCCTCGCCGGTCGCCGGGCGTCCGGCGCATCGCGGGTGGTCGCCGCCTCGGCCGCCTCACCGCCGGCTGCCCCGGTCACGGCGCCGGCCATCCCGCCGATCGCCGCGCCGCCGGACGGCACGCCGACGGATAGCGAGCCGGTCGTGATGGGCCGGTCGTGACGGGCCCGCGGTGCTGACGCGATCCGTCGCCGTCGCCCGGATCCTCGGCGTCGAGATCCGGGTCCATGTGACCTGGGTCGCGGTCCTCGCCTTCGTCGTCGTCGCGGTCGCCCTCCAGCCGGAGGCATTCCCGGCGGACTTCCCGGACCTCGGCCGGTTCCTCGTCGGAGCCATCCTGGGGTTCCTCTTCTTCGCCTCGGTGGCCGTCCACGAGCTTGCCCATGCCCTGGCCGCCGGCAGTCGCGGCCTGCCCGCCGGGCCGGTCCTCATCGTCGTGTTCGGCGGCCTCACCGCGGTCGACGAGGAGGCGAGGACGCCGAAGGACGAATTCGTCATCGCCCTGGCCGGACCGATCGTCAGCATCGCGGTCGGCGTCCCGCTCATCCTCGCCGCGCTCGTGATCGGGATCAGCGACTCAGTCCTCGGCCTCTTCACCGCGGTCGTCGGCGCGGTCAACGTCATGCTCGGGGCGCTCAACCTCATCCCGGCCTTCCCTCTCGACGGGGGCCGGGTGCTCCACTCGGTGATCTGGCGGATGACCGGCGACACGTCCCGCGCGATCCGGTTGTCCGCCCGCATCGGCCGGGTGCTCGGATCGGCGATCGTCGGGATCGGCCTCCTCGTGAGCGTGGCCGGCGACGGCTGGACCGGTGTCGTGATCCTCATCAGCGGCTGGTTCGTCGTCCAGGGCGCCCGGGTGACGGAACGCCGCCAGGCGATCGAGGAGCTCCTGGCCGGCGTCCAGGTCGAACAGGTCATGGAGCGCGACCTACCGGAGCTCGCCCCGACCCTCACGGTCGACACGTTCGCCGAACAGCTCCTTGCCGACGACGAGCGGACGAGCGTGCCGGTCGTCGAGGGTGGGTCGCTCGTCGGCGTGATCGGTGTCGGCGAGCTCCGACGCGTCGGCCGGCGACGGTGGCCGGAGCTGCGAGCGTCCGACATCATGGTTGCCCCGCCGATCCTGCCGTCCATCGGCGCCGAGGAGGGCGCCTGGGCGGGCCTCGAGCTGCTCCGCCGCTCGGGGCTCGATGGCATCCCGGTGATGGCCGGATCGGACCTCCTCGGGTTGCTGACCCGCCGCTCGATCGTGGAGACGATCCAGGCCCGGGCCGCCGAGCGTTCGCGGGCCGCGGGTCGGGCCCGGACCGGCGCGTGACGTCGCTCGCCTCGTCCGGCCTCCTCTCGGTCGAGGAGGCGCTGGCGGACGTGCTTGCCGCCATCCCCCGGCCACTGCCGGCCGAGGATGTGGCGCCGGAGGCCGGCGTGGGGCGCTGGCTGGCCGCCCCGGTCATCGCGACGACCGACCTCCCGCCGTGGGACAACAGCGCGATGGACGGCTACGCCATCCGGGCCTCCGACACCGCCGCAGCGCGGCAGGATGCGCCGGTCCGGCTGCGCGTGGTCGGCGAGATCGCGGCCGGCTCGTGGCCGCCGCTCACCGTCGATCCTGGCACGGCCGTCCGCATCGCGACCGGAGCGCGGATCCCGGCCGGTGCCGATGCCGTCGTTCCGGTCGAGTCGACGACCCCCGTGGCCGCCGACGGCTCGCCCGGTCCTCGCGGACGGGAGGCCGTCGGACCGCTGCCGGGGGCGTGCCTCGTCCACGAGCCGGTCCCGGTCGGAGGATCGATCCGCCGTCGGGCCGGCGACATCCGGGCGGGCTCCCAGGTCCTCGCGGCCGGATCGCGGATCGGCGCGGCCGCGGTGGCCCTCGCGGCCGGGGCCGGGGTCGCGGCCGTCTCCGTCCATCGGCGCCCTCGCTTCGCGGTCCTCGCCACCGGCGACGAGATCCGCTCCGGCGGCGAGGCGCTCGGCGAGGCGGGCATCCCCGACGCGAACGGGCCAGGTCTGCGAGCCCTCGTCGCCGCCGCCGGCGGTGAGGCGATCGCCCTCGGGACGGCTCGCGACCTCCTCTCCGACGTATCCGAGCGCCTGGCCCGCGGCATCCGGGAGGCCGACGGGGTGATCGTCAGCGGGGGCGTCTCGGTCGGGCCGTACGACGTCGTCCGCGGCGCCTTCGAGGCGGTCGGATCCGTCTCGCTCTGGCGCGTCGCGGTCCAGCCGGGCAAGCCGTTCGCGTTCGGGACGGCGGAGCGGCCGGGCGGGGGAGCCTCGGTCCTCCTCTTCGGGCTTCCCGGCAACCCGGTCTCGACGGCCGTGACCTTCGAGCTGTTCGTCCGGCCCGCCCTGCGGCGATTGGCCGGCGAGGCGCACCCGACCCGGGCGGTCGACGCCGGCGTCCTCCTCGAGCCGGTCACCAAGGCCAGCGGCCGGCGGGCGTTCCTGCGGGTCGCCGCCGAGCGGGGCGCCGACGGGCGGCTCCTGCGGGATGGCCGCGGTCGAGTCCCGGTCCGGCTCGCCGGTGGCCAGGGCAGCCACGTCCTCAGCGCACTCGCCGCCGCCGACGCCCTGGCGATCGTCCCGGAGACGCAGGAGTCGCTCCCGGCCGGCGCGGACGTGGCACTCTGGTGGCTGGACGGCGCCTGAGGTCGCGCGAAGGCCGCCGGGAGGCTGCCCACGGCCGCTGGTCGACCTGGGCCGAGAGGGAGGATCGATGGATCGCCAGCCCACGACCCGTCCGGAACGCCGGCGACTGAGCCACGTCGACCGCGCCGGCCGGCCGCGGATGGTCGACGTGAGCGACAAGCCGAACACGGCCCGGCGGGCGGTCGCCGAGGCGATCGTCGGGCTCAGCCAGGAGACGCTCAGCCTCGTCATCGACGGCGGCGGGACCAAGGGCGATGTCCTCGGCGTGGCGGAGCTCGCCGGCGTCATGGGCGGCAAGCGGACGAGCGAGCTGATCCCGCTCTGCCATCCCCTCGCCCTCACGGACCTGTCGGTCGCCATCACTCCCGACCGGGCCGCGAGCGCGCTGCGCATCCGGGCCGAGGCCGCGACCACCGGGCCGACCGGCGTCGAGATGGAGGCCCTGATGGCCGCCTCGATCGCCGCCCTCACCGTCTACGACATGGTCAAGAGCGTCGAGCGGGGTGTCGAGATCCGCTCGGTCGTCCTCGTCAGCAAGAGTGGCGGCAAGAGCGGCGAGTGGCACCGCCCGGCGAAGCGGCCGGCGAGTGGCGGTCCGGGTCACGCCGAGCGACGGCCCGGCGCTCGTGTCGCGGGGCGCCAGCCCGGTCGCAAGCCGAAGGGCTGAGGCGTCGATGGCGGCCCGCTCTCGGACGGCCTATGTACTCACCGCGAGCGATCGCAGTGCGGCCGGCGAGCGACCCGACTCCTCCGGTGCCGTGGTGGGCGCGCGACTGGCCGCACTCGGCTTCGCGGTCGACCACGGGGTGGTCGCGGACGAGCGAGCGACGATCGAGGCCGCCCTCGTGGCCGCTGCGGCCGATCACGACCTCGTCGTGACGACCGGCGGGACCGGGCTGACGCCCCGGGACGTGACGCCCCAGGCGACCCTCGCGGTGATCGACTACGCGATACCGGGTATCGCCGAGGCGATGCGGGCCGACGGTCGTCGTTCGACGCCGATGGCCGCCCTCAGCCGGGGTGTCGTCGGCGTCCGGGGTCGGAGCCTCATCGTCAATCTGCCGGGAAGCCCGCGCGGTGCCGCCGAGTCGCTCGAGGTCGTCGTGGCGGTCCTCGACCACGCCCTCGAGACGCTGGCTGGGCCGTTCGACCACGCCACGGCCGAGGAGTCTGCGCGCTGATGTTCCCGGCCTTCGCCGACGTGCCGGCCTACCCGCTCGTCTTCCCGTTGTTCTATGGCGCCCTCGTCGTGTTCGGCCTCGTGATGGCCCGCCACCTGCGGGTCTTCGCCGTCGCCCGGCCGTCGAATCCGTTCGGGGGCGTGCCGCGCCGGGTCGCCGGCCTCTTCGATTACGCACTCGCTCAGCGGAAGATGTTCAAGGACACCCGGGCGGCGATCATGCACGCCGGCATCTTCTGGGGCTTCGTCCTCCTGACCATCGGGACGGCCAACATCGTGACCGGAGGCCTCGTCCAGGCGGTCATCTCGATCCCCTTCGACGGTGCCCTCTGGGTGGCCATGACCGTCATGCAGAACGTCGTCGCGGTGATCGTGCTGCTGGCGATCGCCTGGGCCTTCGAGCGGCGCCTCATCGCCCGCCCCAAGCGGCTCACCTATACCCGCGACGCCCTCATCATCCTGGCGATGATCGGCGGCGTCGTCGCTGCTGAGCTGCTCGCCCAGGCGGCCGAGGCGGCCCGCTACGGCGACATCTCCGGGGCGTTCGTCGCCAACGCCATCGCCGTCCCGCTGCGAAGCCTCGATCCGGCCATCCTCGGGGGCCTGTTCACCCTCCTGTGGTGGTCCCATATCGTCCTCGTCGCAGCGTTCCTCGTCTATCTGCCGTTCAGCAAGCACCTCCACATCGTCACGAGCTTCCCCAACATCTACTTCCGCAAGCTCGAGCCGCGGGGCCAGCTGCCGGCGATGGACCTCGAGGCCGAGGACGCGACGTTCGGTCTGCGCACCCTCCAGGACCTCGGTTGGAAGGACCTCCTCGACGGCTTCACCTGCACCGAGTGCGGCCGCTGCCAGGAGGCCTGCCCGGCCAACTTCACCGGCAAGCCGCTCAACCCCAAGGAACTCATCATGGGCATCCGGCACATGTCCATCGAGGCAGAGCACGGGCTCAACCTCATCCCCAACAACCCCGTCGTCCGCGACTCCTACGGCCTCGACGACTCGCTCCGGCCCGAAGCGGTCGCCCACCCGATCGTGGACGACGCGATCCCCTACGACGCCGTCTGGGACTGCGTCACCTGCGGCGCCTGCGTCGAGGCCTGCCCGGTCCTCATCGAGCACGTCGACAAGATCGTCGGACTGCGCCGGAACCTCGTCCTCGAGGAGAGTCGCTTCCCCCAGGAGCTCACCGCGGCATTCCGCAACATGGAGGGCTCCGGCAATCCGTGGGGCCAGCCGCGGACCGCCCGCCTCGATTGGGCGAAGGACCTGCCGTTCGAGGTACCGACCGCCGCGTCTCTCGCCGCGGACGGGCGGCTCGACGACATCGAGGTCCTCTACTGGGTCGGCTGCGCGGCCGCCTTCGACGAGCGCAACCGCCGGGTGGCCCGGGCCTTCGCGACCTGCCTCGATGCGGCCGGCGTCCGTTTCGCCATCCTGGGCCAGGAGGAATCGTGCACCGGCGACCCGGCCCGCCGGATGGGCAACGAGTACGTCTACCAGCTGCTCGCGTCCGCCAACGTGGCGACCCTCGACCGGTACGGGATGTCGGAGCGGACGATCGTCACCGCTTGCCCGCACTGCTTCAACACGATCGGCAACGAGTACGGCCAGCTCGGCGGCCACTACCGCATCGTCCACCACAGCCAGTACCTCGCCGAGCTGCTCGCCAGCGGACGGCTCCGGACCTGGGACGCCGACGGCTCGACCCGATCGGTCACGTATCACGACTCGTGCTACCTCGTCCGCTACAACGGGGTCGCCGCCTCACCCCGCGACGTCCTTGGCTCGGTGCCGGGGCTCGCCCTCCGGGAGATGGAGCGGAGCGGCCGCGACACGTTCTGCTGCGGTGCCGGGGGCGGGCGGATGTGGATGGAGGAGACGCGCGGCACGCGGATCAACGCCGAGCGGACCCGCCAGGTGGTCGAGACCGGTGCCGACACCCTCGCGACCGGCTGCCCGTTCTGCATGACGATGCTGAAGGACGGCATCGCCGATGCGGGCCGCGGCGTCGGCACCGAAGCGCCGATCGATTCGGCCGATATCGCCGAACTGCTTGCCGGGAGCCTGGCCCCGTCCGGGCGTACCGGTCGTCAGCTGCCAGTGCTCCAGTGAGCGCCGCGGCGCGGCTCGACTGACCGCGGTGGTGCGGCTCAGCCGGAGAGCGGCGCTCCGCAGCTGACGCACGTCGCGTCGGTCCAGAGGTTGCCCATCCCGCACTTCGCGCAGCGCTTCTCGCCCTCGGTCGAGGCGGCGAACGGGCTTTCCAGGGCAGCCTCGGCCTCTCGGCGCTCGCGGCGGACCAGGAAGAAGACGGCGACGAGCCCGATCGACGCGGCGACGATGATCGCGACCGCGGCCGTCTGATCGATGTGGGGCATCGGTGCACCCCGCGCTCGACGGGCGCACCCCACGGTGCGGTCCCCGTGCCGCCAGCCTACTGCGGGTGCCCGCCTGAGGAAAGCCTCGGGCGGCGTGGTGGTGCCTGGACGCGACACGACCGGTGCTAGCATGCCGGCCGTGCACGCGCTGCCACCCGACGACCAGTCGCCCATCGCCGCAGCCGGGAGCATCGGGAGTCCCGGGGGACTCGGCTACCGGTTGACCGAGGATCAGCTCGGGCTGCGCGACGCCGTGCGGTTACTGGCCGACGAGCGGATCGCCCCGCGAGCCGCCGAGATCGACCGGACTGCCTCGTTCCCGTGGGACGTCAAGGACCTTCTCGCCTCGCACGACGTGCTCGGCCTGCCGTTCCCCGTCGAGTACGGCGGGGTCGGCGGCGACCTCCTGTCGGTCTGCCTGGCCATCGAGGCGATCAGCCGCGTCTGCGCGACCTCGGGACTCATCCTCGCGGTGCAGACGCTCGGGGCACTGCCGCTCCTGCTCGCCGGTACGGCAGAACAGAAGGCGCGCTGGTTCCCCGATCTCGCCGCCGGCCGGACGCTCATCGCCTTCGCTCTGACCGAGGCGGAGGCGGGCTCCGATGCCGCGGCCGTCCGGACGCGGGCGGTCCGTGACGGCGACGGCTGGGTCATCGACGGCGCGAAGCGCTTCATCAGCCAGGGCGACGTCGCCGACCTCGTGACCGTCTTTGCCGCGACGGGCTCGCCGGCCCAACGCCACCGGAACCTGTCGTGCTTCATCGTCGAGAAGGGGACGCCGGGCTTCCGAGCGCCGCGGGTCGAACACAAGATGGGGATCCGCGGCTCGACGACCGCCGAGCTGTCGTTCGACGCGGTCCGGGTGCCGGCGGCCAACCTCGTCGGCGAGGAGGGGGAGGGGTTCTCCATCGCGATGCGGACGCTCGACCGGTCCCGGACGGGCATCGCGGCCCAGGCCGTCGGGATCGCCCAGGGAGCGCTCGAGGTGGCGACTCGGTATGCCCGCGAACGGCGCCAGTTCGGTCGTCCGATCGGGGAATTCCAGCTCATCCAGGGGCTGCTCGCCGACATGGACGCGGCGACCGAGGGTGCCCGTCAGCTGCTGTACAAGGCATGCACCGAGGTCGACGCCGGGGCGGCCGATGCCGCCCGCTGGTCGGCGATGTGTAAACTCGTGGCCGGGGACGCGGCGATGCGGGTCACGACCGACGCGGTCCAGGTGCTCGGCGGCTACGGCTATATCGACGAGTATCCCGTCGAGCGGATGATGCGCGACGCGAAGATCACCCAGCTCTACGAGGGGACCCAGCAGATCCAGCGGCTCGTGGTCGCTCGCTCGCTCCTCGGCGGGCGCGACTGACCGCCAGAGACGCGGGCCGCGACGCTCCGCAGGGGCCGGCCGCAGGAGGACCGCCGCACGTGCACATCGTCGTCCTCGCGAAACCGGTGCCCGACACGACGGGCCAGGAGCGCCTCGGACCGGACGGGCGACTCGACCGGGCGGCGGTGCCGGCGGTCGTCAATGCGAACGACGAGTACGCGCTCGAAGCGGCACTGAAGCTCATCGAGGCCGATCCGGCCGGCGGTGAGGTCACCCTCCTCTCGATGGCACCGGCGAACGCGCCGGAGACGCTCCGCAAGGCGCTGGCGATGGGTGCGACGCGGGGGGTCCTCGTGACGGACCCGACTCTCGAGGGGTCGGACGCGCTGTCGACGGGACGGATCCTCGCCGCCGCGCTGCGGACGCTCTCGTTCGACCTCGTCATCGCCGGCGCGGACACGTCGGACGGCGGCGGCGGCATCGTGGCGGCCTCGGTCGCCACGCTCCTCGGCCTGCCCTACCTCTCGTACGCGGCCCGGATCGAGCCGGCCGACGGGCGAGTCCGCGTCCGCCGCCTGTCGGCGGTCGGATACGACGTCATCGAGGCGCCGATGCCGGCGCTCGTCGTCGCGACGCAGGCCCTCGGCGAGCCGCGCTATCCGACCCTCAAGGGGATCATGGGGGCGCGGACGAAGGAGATCGCAGCGTTGCCGCTCGGCGACCTCGACCTGGGCGGGACGGCCGTCGGCGGGGCGGTCTCGATGACGCGACTGACGGGCTCACGGGCGCCGGCCGCGCGCGGTCCGACCCAGGTGGTCCGGGAGCCCGCGCCCGTTGCGGCGAAGCTGGTCGTCGACTTCCTCTCCGAGCGGCGGATCATCGCGTGAGCGGCGCGATCTGGGTCCTCGGCGAGGCGAGCGGCTCCGGGCTTGCCCGAGCCAGCGCGGAGGTCGCCACGATGGCGGCCGATCTCGGGGCGGCCGCCGGACGCGAGGTCGTCGGGGTCGTCGCCGGTGCGGGCCCGGAGCCCGCGGCCGCGGAGCTCGCCCGCTTCGTGCCCCGGGTCCTCGCCCTCGATATCCCTGACGCAGCCGGGTCGACGGTCGCTGCCGCCGTTGCACCGTCGCTGGCGGCCCTCGTCGAGCGCGAGGCACCGGCCTACGTGCTCGTCGGCGCGACCCAGGACGGCCGCGACATCGTCGGCATGCTGGCGGCCCTCCTCGGCTGGGGAGTCCTCGTCAACGCGAGCTCGGCCGCCTGGACCGACGGCGGCCCGGAGGTCGATATGAGCGTGTTCGGCGGCAGGCTCCTCACGACGAGCGCCTTCAGCGCCGACCACGGGATCGTCACGGTCCGCCCGAACAGCGTCGCGGCCCGCGAGGCGAGCGTGCCCGGCGCGATCGAAGTGGTCACGATCACCCCGACCGTCTCGCTCCCGGTCGTCCGGATCCTCGAGCGGGTCGAGGAGGCGTCCGCGGCCGCGCCGATCGAGGAGGCCCGGGTGATCGTCGCCGGCGGGCGTGGCGTGGGTGGACCTGACGGCTTCCGGGTCGTGGAAGACCTAGCGGAAGCGCTCGGTGGGGCGGTCGGGGCGACCCGGGCGGCCGTCGATGCAGGCTGGATCCCGTACAGCCAGCAGATCGGCCAGACCGGCAAGATCGTCAAGCCGGACCTCTACGTCGCTCTCGGCATCTCGGGGGCGATCCAGCACAAGGTCGGGATGCAGACCGCGTCCACGATCGTCGCGGTCAACCGCGACCCGGACGCACCGATCGCCGAATTCGCCGACCTCGTCGTGATCGGGGACCTCTTCGAAGTGGCCCCGGCCATCGCGGCCGAGCTCCGGTCGCGGACCACCTGAGGGACGACGCCGGCCGTGCCCATGCCCCTTCCGATCGTCATCCCGCTCGTCGTCTTCGCGGTCCTCGTCGGCGCGCTGATCGTCGTGGCCCGCCGGGCCGGCAGGCTCCTCGCCCTCAACCGCCGCGACGACGCATTCCGGGGCTCGGTGGCGGAACTCGCCGACCGCATCGACCGCTCGCTCGGTGGCGTCATCGGACGGGTCGACGCCGTGCGTCGCCATGAGCTCGAGGCGTCGGCCATCGCCGAGAACCTCGAGGCGGCCCAGGACGCCATCTCCCGCTACGCGGACGAGGCCCAGGCGCTGCCGCCCGCACCCGGCCCGATCGATCCTCGCGACAGCCTCACGATCGAGCTGAGCCGGGCCGGCCGGGCCCTCGAGATGGTCGCCCACGGCTGCGCGCTCCTGCTCGTCTCGGCCGGTCCGACCCGCGAGCTCGAGGCCCAGACGTCGATCAAGCGCGGCTACCTCAACCTCCTCCACGCCCGCGAGGCGATCAGCCGCACCGCCCGCGAGGCGGCCTCGTCGATCCCGCCCCGGCGCTCGGTCCTCAGCCGCCGCGACACCTGACCGCCGGCTGCCTCGCCCGACCGGCCGACAGAACCCGTGTCGCGGACGTCGCCACACATGATGTAGTGGTATCGTGGAGCCACACCACAAGGTCTAGTGGTATGGACGAGGAGGACGGATGCGCTGCCCGGTTTGCGGTGAGCGAGAGACGCGGGTCGTGGACTCCCGCGACCTCGACGACTCGGCGACCATCCGCCGCCGTCGCGAGTGCTCCGCCTGCAGCGCCCGGTTCACGACCTACGAGCGCGTCGAGGCGGCTCGCCTCGTGGTCGTCAAGCGCGACGGCACCCGCCAGGAATTCGACCGGGACAAGCTCGCGGCCGGCATCCGCAAGGCGCTCACCCGCCGTCCGGTCCCCGACGGCGCGGCCGAGCAGGCCGCCGATGAGATCGAGACAGAGCTGCGGGCCGCCGGCGCCGGCGACGTGCCGAGCTCGCGGGTCGGCGCTCTCGCGATGGAGAAGCTCCGGGGCATCGACCAGATCGCCTACATCCGCTTCGCCTCGGTCTACCAGAGCTTCGAGGACCTCGAGGACCTGAAGCGTGAGGTCGACACGCTCTACGCGACGCGCGGGACCCCGGATGGGGCCGACGGCGCCGGGGCGGGGGACTCGCCGCCGCTCGCGGTCGGGCGCCGGACCCGGTGAGCGTCCTCTCCGACCGCGACATCCGCGCCGAGCTGACCGCCGGCCGCGTCCGCATCGAGCCGTACGACCCGGGCGACCTCCAGCCGTCGTCGGTGGACCTCCACCTCGATCGGAGCTTCCGGGTCTTCCGCAACAATCGCTATCCGTTCATCGACGTCCGCGCGCCCCAGCCGGACCTGACCGAGATGCTCAAGGTGGCCGACGAGGAGCCGTTCATCCTCCACCCCGGCGAGTTCGTCCTCGGCCAGACACTGGAGTGGGTCGAGCTGCCGGACGATCTCGTGGCGAGGCTCGAGGGCAAGGCGCTCGCCCTCGATACGCCGGTACCGACGCTGCTCGGCTGGCGGACGATGGGCGAGCTGACTGTCGGCGACTACGTCTTTGACGAGTCGGGCGCGCCCACCGAGATCGTCGCAGTCACCCCACCGATGCTCGGCCGTCCCTGCCGGGAGGTCATCTTCTCGGACGGGCAGCGAGTCGTCGCGGACGCATCACACCAGTGGGTCACGCTGGACAAGAACGGCCGCAGCCATGGCCGGAACCGGGCCGAGATCCGCACGACGGAAGAGATCCGGCGGACCATCCGGGTGCGGGGGGAGCTCAATCACCACGTGGCGTTGGCGGGGCCGGTCCAGTATCCGGATCGCATCGACCTGCCGATCGAGCCGTACACCCTCGGCGCATGGCTCGGGGACGGGACAACGACGAAGGCCGAGATCACCTGCTACGACCAAGACATCCTCGCGAATGTCAGCGGGGACGGCTACGCGGTCCGCGCCGTTTCGTATGCGCCGAACCTCTATCGCATCGGCGGCGTCGGCCGTACCCGCGATCACGAGAGTGGTCAGTACATGCCGAACGCGTCCCTGTCGAGCGAGCTTCGAACGCTCGGCCTGATGTACGGCAAGTTCGTGCCCCGACCGTATCTCGAGAGCGGCGTCAGCCAGCGGCTCGCCCTGCTCCAGGGCCTGATGGACACGGACGGGTTCGTCGACGACGTGGCCGGACGATGTGAGTTCACGAGCATCACCGAGCCACTTGCCGACGCCGTCGTGGAGCTGGCCGCGAGCCTCGGTTTCCGCCCGTTCAAGACGGTCGGGCGCGCGACGCTGAACGGCGTCGATCATGGCCCGAAGTACCGGGTCAAGTTCACTCCCGACAGGCCGGTCTTCCGCCTTGAGCGCAAGCTGCGCCGGCAGAAGGCCAGCGATGCGAGGTTCCATCGATTTCGCGCCATCGACGCCGTTCGGGAGGTCGCTTCCGTGCCGGTCCGTTGTATCCAGGTGGCGTCGCCTCGCGGCGTATTCCTGGTATCGAAGTCATTCATCCCGACTCATAACAGCTCGCTCGGGAGGCTCGGGCTGCTCATCCACTCGACGGCGGGCTACGTCGATCCGGGCTGGAAGGGCAACCTGACACTCGAGCTGAGCAACGTCGCGAATCTGCCGATCGCCCTCTACTTCGGGATGCGGATCGGGCAGATCAGCTTCTTCAAGATGTCGAGCCCGGTCGAGCGGCCGTACGGCTCGAAGGGGCTCGGCTCGAAGTACCAGGGCCAGTCCGAGCCGACGGCGTCGGCCTTCCACGAGGATTTCGAGGCCGGTCGCCGATCGACCGAGCCGTCGCGCCGGGGCTGAGACCGCGGTGGGGATCACCGACACGGTCGACTGGCGAGCCGATCTCGGTGGCGGCGTCACCGTCGCGCTGATCCGGGCCGGCACGTTCCGCTCCGACGCGGGGGCGCTGTTCGGGCCGGTCCCGCGCATCCTCTGGGACCGCCTCGTCACCGAGGAGATCGACACCGACCACCGGCTCCTCCAGGCGCTCAACTGCCTCCTGGTGGAGACGCCGGCGGGGCGGGTCCTCGTCGAGACCGGGATCGGCGAGCGTGCCGATGCCAAGACCACGGCGACCCGTTCCTACGAGGGACCGGCGATCCTGCCCGCGCTCCGGGCGGCCGGTGTCGACCCGGCCAGCCTCGATGTCGTGGCGATGAGCCATCTCCACTTCGACCATGCCGGCGGGCTGCTCGCGGCCGATGGGTCGCGTGCCTTCCCCCGGGCCCGCATCGTCGCCCAGCGGGCGGAGTGGGAGATCGCCCTGAGCGACAACTCCCGGGTCGTGGCGTCCTACGTCCAGCCCGAGCTCGCTCTCGTCCGGGACTGGGGGGCCGTGGGCTGGGCCGAGGGGGAGCGCGAACTCCTGCCGGGCGTCTCGGTGGTGCCGACCGGCGGCCACTCGGCCGGCCACCAGGGGATAGTCGTCCGGGGCAGCGGCGCCGGAGCGCGGACCGTCGCGTTCTTCGGAGACCTCGCGATGCGGCCGTGGAGCGCCAATCCGCGCTGGGTGACGGCCTTCGACGATTTCCCCCTGGACTCGGTCGAGGTGAAGGGCCGCCTGTTCAGCGAGGCTGCCGAGGGCGGCTGGCTCATCGCTCTCTCGCACGAGCTCGAGCACCCGGTCGGCCGCCTCATCCGGGACCGCGACCGCTTCCGCTACGAGCCGCTCTGAGCGCGTCGGCTCGACAATTCGAACCGGACCTCACGGGCCGATCCGTACTGCTCCGGTCAGGAACGCGAGATACACGACCGCCAGGACCGCGAGCACCCCGACGCCGATCGTCACCAGGCTTCCGACGACGGCCAGGCCGGCGATGGTGAGGGCGCCTCGCCACATCGGTGTATCGCGCGTCCGCCGGACCTCGAATCTCGTCGCCACGACGATGTTCACGACGACGATGACGATGACCACGGCCGGCCAGCCGACGAAGAGCCCGAGCAGGATCGCCGAGGCCACCGCCATCCCGGCGATGAACGCCAGCCGAGCCTGCCGCGTCGGCGATCGATCGACCTCCACCGCCCGTTCAGTCACGCCTGCACTGTACGCCCGGCCCAAGTGACCGCTCGCTCGAGGCTCATTGACGCCGGTGTCTCGAGCCGCCTAGTCTCCAGTGATCGGCGTCCAGCACCGCATCATGGCCGAGCGAGCCGTCAGGGGAGGTTGGGATGCTCCACCACATCATCGGGGTGGTCGTCGGAGCGGCCGTCGCCTGGCTCGCGCTCGTGATCACCAATGCGACTACGTCACCGCAGTACATCACCGCCCTCGTCATCGGCGGGATCGTCAGCATCCTCTGGCCGATCGTCATCGTCTGGTGGCTCGCCCGCCGGGCGAAGGCGCGCCGTGACGCCGACATCAGCAAGGAAGTCGAGGCCCAGATCAAGGCCCGCGGCGGCTGACACCCCGCGCTCTCAGGGTGAGCCTGGCCTCGTTCAGGGCACTGCTGACGGGCTCGGGGCCAGCGGTGCGGGAGACGGAGCGCCGGAACCAGGGGCGGCTGCGCCGGGCAGGATCGCCGCGACCTCGGCCGCGGCCGAGTCGTCGTCCAGCGGGGCGAGCACGACGTCGCGGATGATGCCGTCGGGGCCGATGAAGAAGCTCGTCGGCAGGGCGTTGACCCGATACAGGTGGAGGATGTCGCCGGTCAGGTCGGCCGCGATCGTGTAGCCGAGGGCGTACTTGGTCGCGTAGGCGCCGACATCGGCCTCGTTCGTCTCCTGGACGCTTATGCCGATGACCTCGAGGCCCTGGTCGTGGTACCTGGTGTACGTGTCGCGCAGGACCGGCGTCTCCTGCTGGCACGGCGGGCACCATGACGCCCAGAAGTTC
This sequence comes from uncultured Chloroflexia bacterium, assembly GCA_963745405.1. Taxonomy (GTDB): domain Bacteria; phylum Chloroflexota; class Limnocylindria; order Limnocylindrales; family CSP1-4; genus C-114. The sequence continues at coordinate 2,755,188 of CAVUWY010000002.1, forward strand.
ACCCAGACGCCCTTGCCGCGGAGGGCGGCCAGGCTCACCGGCTTGCCCTGGAGGTCGGTGAGCTGTGCGGTCGAGCCGTCCGGGCGGGTGATCGTGAACTCGGGTGCCCGATCGCCCGGCCGCAGTCCCTGGGCCGGCGCCGGCCCGATGATGAACGGCGTTGCCTGCGGGTTGCGGACACCGATGGCGTCGGTCGAGCCCAGCGGTGCGGTCACCGCGAGGAGCAGGACGACCGCCACGACGATGACGACGAGGCCGATGGCGAGCTGGCGCGCACCGAATGGGCCGATCACGCCGTGCTTCGGCGGCTTGTGCTCGAAGGTCGGTCGTTCTTCGGTCATGCGACTCGGTCAGACCGCCGTGTTGAAGTTGAAGTAGCGCGGCAGGAGGTCGAGCCAGCCGGTCAGCATCGCCACGCCGATGGCGACGACGAGCATCCCGCCGATGAACGAGACCGCCGTGGCGTGGCGGATCAGCGGTCGGAGGATGCCCGGTGCGCGGTCGTACAGGAAACCGAGGATGAGGAACGGGATGCCGAGACCGAGGGTGTAGCCGACGAGGAGGATCGCCCCCTGGCCGACGGTGCCCGACGTCGCGGCCAGGGCGAGGATGCCGCCCAGGATGATCCCGATGCACGGCGTCCAGCCGACGGCGAAGATCGCACCGAGGCCGAACGACGTCAGCCAGCCACCGCGTCGGCTGACGACGCGCCCACCGAGCCGGTCCATCGTCGAGGGCCCGGACATCGAGCCGGGACCCGCCGAGGCGAGGGCGAGCGTGCCGGTTGTCGACGCGACCGAGGCGGCGGCGCCCGCCTCGAGTGGCCGCCACACCCGGTCGAGGACGGCGATGTGGATGACGCCGGCGAGGCTCAGCCCCATGACGATGAGGAGGACCCCGCCGACCTGGCGGAGCTGCGGCAGGACGACGACGAGCGGTCCGCCGGCGAACGTGGCGGTGATGCCAAGGAGGGTGAAGATCGCCCCGAAGCCAGCGACATAGGCCGCCGCGTTGCCCAGTGCCAGCCAGCGCGATGGCCTCGTTGCCGGGTCGCCGCCGGCGACCGCTACCGCGGTCAGCTGGGCGAGGTAAGCCGGGACGAGGGGCAGGACGCACGGCGAGAGGAAGCTGATGAGCCCGGCCGCGACGGCGACTGCGAACGAGAGGTCGGTGCCGCCCGTGTCGGTGAGAGCAGGGAGCACCGTGGCGCGCCCCGCCGCGAGGGTGAAGAATGCCGCCACGGTCATCGGGTCGCGACGGGTTCGAGCGCCTCGTCGAGGAAGCGGCGCAGTCGCCGGGCCGAAGTCGCGAGGGGGAGGCGTCGATCGCCGATCTCGACCACTGGGACCTCGGAGCCGTAGCGGCTGGCCCAGGTGGGATCGTCAGCGACGTCGCGGACCTCGACCGTGGGCATCGGCGAGCCGTCACTCCCACGCGCGGCAAGCAGGGTGGTCAGCATCTCATGTGTCTCGAAGCACGATTCGCAGTCGGCCTTCGAGTACAGGACGATGGTGGGGGAGGGGGCCGCCATGGCGGCACATTCTAGACGCGAGGGCGATTTCGCCCCTTGGGTCGGTCGCCGGTCACCGTTCGGCCGGCCGCACGCGCCGCGGTACGATGGCCGGGCGCGCCCCCGTAGCTCAGTGGATAGAGCGAGGCCGTCCTAAGGCCTGCGTCGGCGGTTCGAGTCCGTCGGGGGCGTAACGGTCAGCCACCTACTGACCCAGGTGCCGTACGCGCCCCGGGAACCTCGCGACGTCAAGCTCCCGAAACGCCAGAGAGCGGCCGTAGGTGGAGTCGGAGCAGCCCCTGAAGTACCTGACGACGCCGTTTCGACCGCAGAGGCGGACAAGTCAGAGGCGTCGTGTCGCGTGCTCGTTTCCGAGGATCCGGGTCGCACCTAGAATGATGCCGAGCCGCTGGGCGATCGGGCGGTCTGCGCGCGCACATACCATTCGAGCGGGTCTTTGGCCACCGCGCCCCGGCGTCCGTCCGGGGGCGCCAGCCGTGTCGCGGCTACACTGCTGGCTCCAGCCCCGCAGAGCTTCGATCGGCGTCGCCACGATGCTCGATGCGTAGGCAAGGCTTGGACCGTCATCGAGGCGGAGCCTTTGAGGAGCGCTGAGGTCCGTGCGGCCGCCGCATCTGATCGCCGACATGCACCGAGACGACCCGACCGACGGCGCGCCGTCTGACGAGCGATCGGACGCGCCCGGAGACCGGGCCGCAGCGGGAAAGGCGCTGCGCAAGCGGGTCGCTCGCGCGAGCCACGCGGCGTTCGAACCCGCACCGGGACGCGACCCCATCTCGATCCTTGAAGCTCAGGAGGCAGACCGGCTCCCGGATCTCGTGCCGCTCCGGCACGAACGCATGGCGGAGTCGGCCTTCGCGTACTTCCGAGGGGCGGCGGCGGTGATGGCCTTCGATCTTGGGCCCGCCCCGCGCACCGGCATCGTCGTGCAGGCCAGTGGCGATGCTCACCTGTCGAATCTCGGGATGTTCACCAGCCCAGAGCGGACGATGGTGTTCGACGCCAACGACTTCGACGAGACGCCTCCCGGGCCCTGGGAGTGGGACGTGAAGCGCCTCGCCGCGAGCACCAGGGGACGAGCGACACGTTCGATGGCTCGATCGCCGACTTCGCCGAGACGTACGCGGATGTGAACGCCCACGACCATGCTGCGTGCCTGGCCGCGATCGAGGCCGGTCGAGTCGTCGTGCCACAAGGCACCACGTAGAGGTCGGGGCCGACATGCGGTCGGCGCACGGTCGTCCGTGAACGCGATCCGGCAGGCATGTCGCGATACAGAGAGGACCATCGGATGGCGAAGAGGAAACACAAGAAGGCCGATGACGTCGGGAGCGACCGCGAGCCCACGGCTGAACCCGCGGCGAAGATGAACACCAAGGACTACGAGCGTGAGATGCGTCGGCTCCATGGCGAGCTCGTGGCGATGCAGGAATGGGTGAAAGCGAGCGGCGCCAAGATCTGCGTCGTCTTCGAGGGTCGAGACACGGCCGGCAAGGGCGGCACGATCAAGCGGATCGTCGAGCGTGTCAGTCCCCGCGTGTTCAAGGTCGTGGCCCTGTCCGCGCCGACGGATCGCGAAAAGTCGCAGATGTATGTCCAGCGCTACATCCCGCACTTCCCGGCCGGCGGAGAGGTCGTCATCTTCGACCGGAGCTGGTACAACCGCGCCGGCGTGGAGCCGGTGATGGGCTTCTGCACGCCCGAGGTGAGCGAGAGGTTCCTCGAGCAGGTCCCGGGCTTCGAGAAGGCGATGGTCGACGCGGGGATCATCCTCATCAAGTACTGGCTCGAGGTCAGTCCGGATGAGCAGACCCGCCGCCTCGAGGGTCGTATCCACGACCCCCGGAAGATCTGGAAGCTGACCGACATGGATCTCAAGTCGTACAGCCGCTGGTACGACTACTCCCGTGCCCGGGACACGATGCTGGCGGCGACCGATACGCCGTGGGCCCCCTGGTACATCGCGCACACGGACGACAAGAAGCGGGGACGGCTCAACATCATCAGCCATCTACTGACCCAGGTGCCGTACGCGCCCCTCGAACCTCGCGACGTCAAGCTGCCAAAGCGGCAGGGAGCGGCAGGATACAAGGAACCGGACCGGCCCCTGAAGTACATCGCGACACTGTTCTGATCGCGGCGGATACGTCACGGGCGATGTGCCACCACGATCTCTGACGTCGCCCAAGGCGAAGGCGTCGTAGCGGCGTTCACAGACACGCCGGACGGAGGGCCGACTGAGGCCGATGGTCGCTCGATGAGGCTGACCGCCCGCCAGCTGAACCGCGCCACGCTCGAACGGCAGCTGCTGCTGGGCCGAGCGTCGCTGCCCGTGGTCGACGCCGTCCATCGTGTCGTCGCGCTGCAGGCGCAGGCGCCGCCGTCGCCGTATATCGCCCTGTGGGATCGGGTGGCCGACTTCGACCCGGCCGAGCTCGATCGCGCCTTCGCGGACCAGTCCGTCGTGAAGGCCTCGCTCATGCGGATCGCGATGCACGCGGTCGCCGCCATCGACTATCCGGTGTTCCACGAGGCGATGCAGCACTCGCTCCGGGGGGCGCGGCTCAACGACACACGCTTCAAGGTGGCCGGACTGTCGAGCGCCGAAGCCGATGCGCTCATCCCGACCGTCGCCGGCTACGCGGCAGAGCCACGGACCATCGCCGAGGTCGAGGCGTGGCTGAACGAGCGACTCGGACCACCGCCGCGACGCGGCATCTGGTGGGCGATGCGGCACTACGGTCCCTTCGTGCACGCCGCCACCGGCGGCCCGTGGTCATTCGGGGAGCGGCCGTCGTACGTCGCCGCCCGCGTCCGGGAACGTCCCGGCGACGAGGCCGCGTCGATGCAACGGCTCGCCTATCGCTACCTGGAGGGATTCGGGCCCGCATCCGCCCGCGATCTCGCCACGTTCGCCATGGTCTACCGGCCGCGGGCGACCGAGGCGGTCCGATCCCTGGCCGATGATCTGGTGCGGTTCGAGGGCCCGGACGGCGCCGAGCTGTTCGACGTGCCGGGTGGCGCGCTGCCGGCCGAGGACACGCCGGCCCCGCCCCGGTTCATGGCCATGTGGGACAACGCTCTCCTCGCCTATGTCGACCGCAGCCGGATCATCCCGCCGGACTACCGCCGGCACGTCACGCGCAGCAACGGCGACCTCCTGCCGACGCTGCTCGTGGACGGTTACGTGGCGGGGGTCTGGCGACCCGTCGAGGGTGGCATCGAGGCGACGGCGTTCCACCGTCTATCCGACGACGTGTGGGACGGCCTCGAAGCGGAAGCGCGAGCGCTCGATGCGTTCCTGGCCGAGCGCGAACGGCACGTCTACCGCCGCTATGCCCATTGGTGGGCCAGCCTGCCGGGTGCCGAGGTCCGCGTGCTCGGCTGACCGAGCGCGAACGTCGTGAAGGCGGCGGGACAGCGCCGGGTCGGTGAAGGGATGGGGCGACGGCCGTGGGTACGAACCAGAGGACGCCGCCCCGATCGATCAGTAGCCGGGCTTGCCGCTCGACGTGGATGCCGGCGAGGCCGCCGGGGCCATCGGGGCAGCAGCGACGGTCGGCGTGGCGACCGCGAAGCTGTTGACACCGTCGCCGGTCACGTCGCCGGCGGCCTTGTCACCCTGCCAGTAGTAGAGCGGCCAGCCGTTGTAGGTGACCTGGACGGTCCCGTCGGCACGCGTCAGCGTCGCGAGCGTCCCGGTCACGCCGGAGCCGGCCGTCGGGACCTGGCCCGCCGGAACGGTGAGCGGCGGCCAGGCGGTGGCGCAGCCGCCGCTGCAGGCCGACGTGGCATCCGAGTCCTTGGCGTACGTATACAGGGTCATGCCGGTCGAACCGGCGAGGACCGTCCCCTTCGCGGTCGAGGCGGTGCTGACGGTGGCTCCGCCCGCGCCGCTACCCGAACCCCCGCCGACGGAGGGCGCCGCCGTGGGCGCCGGCGTCGACGCCGAGGTGCAGGCGGCGAGGACGACGGCGAGGATGCCAGCGGAGATGCTGATGACGGTCGATCGATGAGCAGCCATGGCGGATCCCTCTGTCTGTGGGGGGTCCGAGTGGACCCGATGAGCCATTCGTCTGCCGTCGACCGCCGGTTTCCCGCTACCGTGCACCCGGCGGCTATCCTGCGGGCGTGAGCCGAGCATACGCGCCGCCGGAGGTGATCGACCTCGCCCACGCCCGCCGGGAGGCGCGGATCGCCGAGGACTGGGCTCGCGCGGACGAGCTCCGCGCCCAGATCGAGTCGGCGGGTTGGACCGTCGTCGATCGCGGTGTCGACTTCCAGCTGCGGCCGGCCGTGCCGCCAGACCTCGTCCGCGGCGGTCTAACGTTCTACGGCGCGTCCGCTTCGGTGCCGTCGCGCCTCGACGAGCCGGCATCGACCAGGGCCACCGTGGTCGTCGTCGCCGGAGATGCTGCGACGCTGGCCCGGGTCGTCGCAGCCGCCGGTCGGCTGCCGCCGGACACCGATCTCGTCGTCGTCGCGAACGGGATCGATGCGGAGATGGAGCACGGATCCGGGCACGAGGGGGCAGGGGAGAATCTCGAAGTGGTCGGCACGGCAAGCCCGTTCGGGGTCGGTGCCGCGCGGAACGCCGGCCTCCGTCGCAGCCGTGGCGCGATCGCGATCCTCCTCGACCCGATCGCCTCCGAGACGGAGGGCGTGCAGGTCGCCGATCTCATCGCCTGGCTGGCCGATGGCGGCATCGACGCGCTGGAGCGGGCCCTGACCGATCCGTCCGTCGGGAGCGTCGGTCTCAACGGCTACGAGAGCGACGACCTGCGGCGGTTCGCTCTCACCGATGACGGCGAGCCGGTGGCGATCGGTGGGTCGATCGTCGCGTTCCGCCGTGCCGACCTCGTGGCGCGCGGGCCGCTCGACGAGCGCTTCGGCTCCCCGGCGGCGGTCGACATCTGGTGGAGCCTCGTCCTGCGGGACGAAGGCGAGGAGCAGACGCCCCGCCGGGCGGTCCGGCTCGCCGCGGAGCCGTCCCTTCCGGATCGCGAGGTGAGCGGCAGCGAGACGCGACTGCCCCGCCGCGATGCCTACCGGCTGGCGGACCGCTTCGCCGGGTCGACGCATCTCCTGCGCGACGAGAACCTCGGGGCGGCCTCCGGAACCCGGCAGCGGACGAGGGCCTGACCCGAGGCCGGCGGATCATCGGGGCCCTGAAAGGCCCTCCCGACAAGGCAACCTATACTCCGCGCCATGGCGGTTCCCTCGACCGGTACGGTCGCCGCGCGGCGTCGTCCGGGGCGTCGGCCGGCCCTGCTCCTCGGTCCCGCGATCGCGATCGCGGTCGCGGTCGCTCTCGTCGCGCTCGCCTCGTGGCCCGCGGGGAGTGTCGTCCGTGGGGCCGGGAAGGACAGCGTCGCCATACTCGGCGGTGCGCCGACGACGCTCGATCCGGCCGCCCAGGGGGATGTGGCGACGGCCGCCGTCACCGCCCAGGTCTACGAGTCGCTCACCGCCTTCGATCCGAGCCTCGTCCTGCGACCCGCCCTCGCGGCGTCATGGGACGTCTCCGACGGCGGCCGGCAGGTCGTGTTCCACCTCCGCCCCGGCCTGACATTCTCGAACGGGACCCCCCTCACCGCGGCCGACGTCGTGCGGAGCTGGCTGCGGATCATCGATCCGAGCGCCCCCTCGCCACTCGCCTCGCTGATGAACGACGTCGCCGGGGCGGCCGACTTCCTCGCCGGACGGACGACGGATCCCTCGACGGTCGGTCTCAAGGCCAACGGTGGCGACGTCGAGGTCACGCTGTCCCATCCTGCCGCCCAGTTCCCCGCGATCGTGGCGAGCCCGACGTTCGGGATCGTCCCGACGAGCGCCAAGCTCGATGGATCGGTCGGCAGCGGCGGCTACACCGTGAGCGCCAACACGGACAGCGAGGTCACCTTCACCGCGAACGGCCGCTACTGGGCGGGTCCGCCGGCCATCAAGACCGTCCATCTCCTGTCGTCGATCGGCGGCCGCAGCCCCGTCGACGCCTTCGACTCGGGCGATCTCGACTACACCTCGGTCGGCGACTTCGACGCCTCGTGGATCGCCTACGACCCGACCCTCGGCCCGGACCTCCGCTCCGTGCCGTCGCTCTCGGTCGAGTACCTCGGCTTCGATGTCCGCCAGCACCCCTTCGACGACGTCCGCGTCCGGCGGGCGTTCGCCCTCGCCGTGGACTGGGGCGGGCTCGTCCAGCTCGCCGCGACCGGGACGGAGGTACCGGCGACCGGGATGGTCCCGCCGGGCGTCCCGGGGGCTCCCTCGGGCGACTTCGGGCAGCACCCCGACCCGACCCAGGCGAAGCAGCTCCTCGCCGCGGCGGGGTATCCGGGCGGTGCCGGCTTCCCGGACGTGACCTACCTGTCCGGCGGCGGCGACGTGGACGAGGGAGTCCTCGCCCAGCTCCACGACGTCCTCGGAGTGACGATCCACTACGAGACGATGGACTTCAACGATTACTTCACCCGCCTCGCCTCCGATCCTCCGGCCATCTGGTCGCTCAGCTGGAGCGCGGACTATCCGGGTCCCAACGACTTCCTCGGCGTCCTCCTCGGCTCGAACCAGTCGAACAACTACGGCCACTGGAGCTCGCCGGCATTCGACGCCGCCATCACGGAGGCAGGCGCCACCGGTGACCCGACGGCCGAGACCGCCGCCTATGCCAAGGCCGAGGGGGTCGTCCAGCAGGACGCGCCGGTGATCCCGATCGAGAACGGATCCGGCTGGGCGCTCGCCCGGCCGGGACTCCTCGGGGCGACCGACGCCGGGCTCGGCTTCATCCGCTTCGCCGGCCTGGCGTGGTCGAACTGATGTCTGCATCGACTCAGCCGCGGATCAGCAGGCGCCGTCGTATCGCTCTCCGGCCGCGGCTCGCGCCTTCGATCCTGGCCCTCGCGCTCGTGCTCGGATCCGCGAGCGTCGCACTCGCGCCGGCGGTGGCGGTCGCGGCGTCCGCCACGTTCGGCACGCCGACCGCCAGCTCCACCTACGGCAAGGAGGTCGTCTTCGAACAGCCGGTCGACCTCGGCGCTCGGCCCGACCGGGTCGAGGTCCTGCTGAGCTCGCCCGGTGCGCTCGGCCCCAATGTCACCGAGGTGGCGCCGACGACCGCGACCGGCTCCCAGACGCTCCACTACGCCCTCGGGATCGCCGACGGCCACATCTTCCCCAACACGACGCTCACCGTTCGATGGCGGCTGACGTTCGGTGCGACGACGGAGACCGGTCCGGTCACGTCGATCCTCTACGCGGACACGCGGTTCGACTGGAAGACGAAGGTCGGCTCCATCGTCCGTGTTCACTGGTACAACGGCGACGACGCGTTCGGGACCCGGGCACTGGCGATCGCGGAGAAGGGCATCGCGACGGCCGAGGCCGCCTTCGGGGTGACCGAGACCGCGCCCGTCGACTTCTACGTCTATGCCGACCAGGTCCCGTTCTACGATGCCCTGGGGCCGGGCACTCGCGAGAACGTGGGCGGTGAAGCCGTGGCGGACATCCGGACCATGTTCGCCCTCATCGGGCCGGGCGAGGTCGACGCCAGCTGGGTGAGCACGGTCATCCCTCACGAGCTGACCCACCTCGTATTCAACACGGCGGTCAAGAACCCGTACCACTTCCCGCCGCGCTGGCTCAACGAGGGACTCGCCGTCTACCTTTCGCAGGGGTACGACTCCAACGACCAGGGCCGGGTCGCCGACGCAGCCGCGAGCGGAGGCATCATGCCGCTGACCGCGCTCGTCGGGCAGTTCCCGACCAACGCCGACCGGTTCTACCTCGCCTACGCCGAGAGCGTCGCCTCGGTCGACTACCTCGTGAAGACCCACGGCACGGCCGCGATCGACCGGCTCATCGCGGCCTACGCGAGGGGAGTGACCGATGACGCGGCGTTCACCGCGGCCATCGGGATGGATATGACCGCCTTCGACGCCGCCTGGCAGGCCTCGATCCACGCCAAGACGCCGGTGAAGACAGGGCCGCAGCCGGCGCCTGCCGGACCTGTCCCGCCGGGCTGGTCCGGATCCCCGCCGGCAGGCGCCGCGTCGCCCGGCGCCTCGAGCGGGGCAGCGGCCACGCCGATCAACGCTGCCCCGGCGCCGGCTTCCCCGGCCGAGGGCGGGCCGAGTGACAGCACGCTCATCATCGCGCTCGGGATCGTCCTGATCGCCACCGCGATCGCCGGGCTGTGGTTCGTCCGCCGCCGGAACGCCGGGTGAGCGGCGCCGCAGAGCGACCGTCCCCCCGCTGGTTCGGGGTCGCGACCTGGCAGGTCACCCTGGCCGTCGCCCTCTTCGTGCTCGGCTTCCTCATCGCCGCCCAGCTCCAGTCCGAGGCGCCACGGACCTCGTACACGAGCCAGGAACGGGTTCCGCTCGTCCAGACCGCCCTCGGCCTGCAGGCTCAGCAGGACACCCTCAAGGCCCGCCTCCTCGACCTGCGCGCCCAGATCGAGGACCTCGAGGGCAGGAGCAAAGGCAATTCGGACAGCGTGAGGGCGCTCAACGACGCGCTCGAGCAGGCCCGCATCGCGGCCGGCCTGACCGGCCTGCACGGAACGGGACTCGTGATCCAGCTCGCGGACTCGACGGCCACCATCCCGCCGGGCGCGAACGAGACGGACTATCGGGTCAGCGCCGACGACGTGCGAACCGTCGTCCGCGAGCTGTGGCTGGCGGGCGCGGAAGCCGTGGCCGTGAACGGTGAGCGGGTGACGGTCTCGACCGCGATCCTCGACATCGGCGGTTCGGTCCTCGTCAATTCGGCCTACGTCTCGCCGCCCTACCAGGTCACGGCGATCGGGCCGACCGACCTGTATTCGACGATGACGGCCGCGCCGTCGTTCGGGGCGTTCGTGCGGGCCCGGGCGGAGACGTTCGGCATCAGGATCTCGTTCGCCCAGCCGCCGGACGTCACGGTTCCCGCGTTCGCCGGATCGCTCAACCTGCGCTACGCGACGCCGCACGCTGCGAGCCCGCGCCCGAGCGCGGCTCCGAGCATCGTGCCGTGAAGTCCTCCCTGCGGGCCGGACGGAACCAGCTGACGCTCGCCGTCGTGGCGGTGATCCTCGGCCTGCTCGTCGTCGTCCAGCTCCGCGCCCAGGGGAGCGATACGGGCCTCGACGCCCTGTCGGCCCCCGAGCTGACGGACCTCGTCGCCAACCTCAACACCCGCAACGACCAGCTGCGGACCGAAGTCGCCACGACGCAGGCCCAGCTCGACTCGCTGACCGCCGCCCAGGCTCGCGGCGACACCTCGCTCGGCCAGCTCCAGTCCGATCTCACCCGGGTCGAGGGCTGGAGCGGCCTCCTCCCGGTATCCGGACCCGGGGTCATGATCACCGTCTCGGGCCCGCTGCCCGGCTCGGCCGCCGACGATCTGCTCAACGAACTGCGCAACGCCGGCTCCGAGGCGATCGAGGTCGGCGGCGTGCGGGTCGTCCCGGGAAGTGTCGTGGCCGGGGATCCGGAAAAGCTGTCGATCGAGGACACCGCGCTCGGCGATCCATTCGAGGTCGATGCGGTCGGCAATGCCGAGACCCTGACCGGTTCACTCGCCCGGGCAGGGGGCATCGTCGCCGTCCTCAAGGCCACCTTCCCCCAGGTCGAGATCATCGTGACCCCGGTCGACCGCCTCGATCTGCCGGCATCGGAGCACGACCTCGTGCCGAGCCATGGCAGTCCGCGGCTCTGATACCCTCGCCCCGATGACGGACCGGCCCGTGCTCGAGCTCTACCTCGGCGACGTCGTCCGCCTCCGTCGCCGCCACCCCTGCGGCGGCGACGAGTGGCTCGTGGACCGGCTCGGGGCCGACATCGGACTCCGCTGCACGACATGCAGCCGGCACGTCCTCCTCGAGCGGCCGCTCCTCGAGCGTCGCCTCGATGGGTTCGTGGAGCGCGGCGACCCGGCGATCGGCGCCGCACTCCGGCCCTCGACATGAGCGGGTCGTCCGCCGCCGTACCGGGCATGGTCGACGGCACTGCGATCGACGGGACGAAGCCCGTCAACGGCGCACCGAACGGGACGGCGGAGGAGCCCGATGCCAGCTTCATGGCGGTCCTCCGCAACCGCTCGTTCCTCCTCCTCTGGCTGAGCCAGGCCGCCACCCAGATCGGCGGCAACATGGTCCTCTACGGCCTGACCGTCGTCGTGCTCGAGACGACCGAGTCGAAGACAGCGGTCAGCGGCCTGATGCTGACCTTCCTCGTGCCGGCAGTCCTCTTCTCGGCCGTCGCCGGGGTGTTCGTCGATCGCTTCGACGCGAAACCGGTCCTGTGGGTCACGAACCTGCTGCGGGCGCTGGCCATCGGGGCGATGGTGTTCGCCAAGGACCAGCTCCTGGTGATCTACCTGCTCAACATCTTCGTGTCGACGGTGACCACGTTCTTCTCACCGGCCGAGGCGGCGATGATCCCCCGGATCGTCCCCCGCAACCAGCTGGTGGCGGCGAACGGCATCTTCACCATCACCCTGAACGCGGCGTTCGCTCTCGGCTTCGCGCTGTTCGGGTCGCTGGCGGTCACGCTCGTCGGACCGACCGGCCTCATCCTCATCGTGGCCGGCCTCTACTTCATGGCAGCCGTCTTCTGCTTCACCCTGCCAAGCCAGGCGGCCGAGGCGCACGAGTCGGTGCCGCGCTCGCAGACCGTATCCGAGGCCGAGAAGGCCGTCTCGTCGACCTTCGGCCAGCTGCGGGAAGGGCTCTCCTACATCCGCCAGAACCCGACGATCGCCTGGAGCATCGTCTACCTCGGCTCCACCGCCTCGCTCATCGGGGTCCTCGGCGTGCTCGGCCCGAGCTTCGCCCAGGTGGCCCTCGGCCTCGATCCCCGCAATCTCGCGGTGATCGTCCTCCCGCTCGGCTTCGGCGTGGTCCTCGGGATCCTCGCTCTCAACAACTTCGGCCAGCTCGTGCCGCGGCGGCGGATCATCGAGGGCGGCCTCATCCTCCTGGGCATCCTCATCGCGATCCTGTCGTCGATCGGGCTCATCCCGGGACTGGTCGCCCGGGTCGACGACCGGACCTCGCTCGAGCTCTCGAACCTCATCACGGTCCTCTCGGTCGCCATCGCCGTCGCCTTCCTCGCCGGCGTCTGCTACGCCGGTGTCGCGATCTCGTCGCAGACCCAGCTGCAGGAGGACCTGCCGGAGGACGTCCGGGGCCGCGTCTTCGGCGTCCTCTTCACCCTCATCTCGGTGGCGAGCTTCGTCCCCGTCATCATCGTCGGGCCTGTCGCCGACATCGTCGGAACGCCGAGCGTCCTCCTCGGGGTCGCGATCCTGCTCACCGGCGTCGGGGTCCTGTCGGTCGTCATGCGCGGGACGACCGAGGCGCCGCACGTCGGTCCGCCGGCGCCGGCCGAGCCGTTCCCGCTGACGCCGAATTCGCCGCACTCCCCGTCGACACCCCCGGCCGGTCGGTCCACCTCGCACGGCGAGGAGCTCGGGTCGACGGCCGTGCCCGACGCGCCGCGCGGTGACTGATACGGGCCCGGGCACCCGCCCGGCGACGCCCACGGCGTGGCGCTGGGCCGCCCTGGGCACGCTCGCCGGCGGGATGCTCCTCGGCGATGCCGCGACTCGCCCCGGACCGGCCCGGGGCCTGGTCATCGGCCTGGCGGCGGTCGCGGCCGGATCTGCGCTGCCGATCGCCATCGCCGGCCGGCGGCCGCCGATCCCGCCCGGGCTCGCCGACGTCTCTCCGGGCATCGCGGATGCGGCGGACTCCCTCTCGGCGACGGTCGTCGTGGCCGCCCGGGACGAGGCCCGGGTGATCGGTCTCCTCGTCGCGGACCTCGCCGCCCAGGACCTCCGCGGCCCGGACGGCACGCCGCGGTTCGACGTCGTCGTCGTCGACGATCGCTCCATCGACGGCACGGCCGAGATCGCCCGCGCCGCCGCCGCGGAGCAGGGCATCGCCGGGTCCGTCCGGATAGTTCGGCGCGAGGGGTACGAGCTGCCCGACGGCAAGGGAGCGGCGCTCACCGCCATCCCGCCGGAGGAATGCCGGGGCGACATCGTCGTCGTCCTCGATGCCGATGCCCGGATCGAGCCGTCATTCCTGCGGACGATGGTCGGCTACGTCGAAGCGGGTGCCCCGGCGGTGACCGCCCGACGGCGGATCCTCGAGGCGGACTCGACGCACCTGGCCGGTGCCCAGGCGGACGAGCAGACGCTCGACGGCGAGCTGCAGCGGGGCCGCTGGGCGCTCGGTGGCCTGAGCGAATTCCGGGGCGACGGGATCGTCCTCCGCCGCGACCTGCTGGCACAGGTCGGCGGCTGGCGAGCGGAAGCCTTGACCGAGGACCTCGACCTGTCGAGCAGGATCGCGGCTCAGGCGGGGATCGCCGTCGCCTGGGCCATCGACGCCGAGGTCTGGGAGGAGCCGGTACGTTCGTGGCCCGCCCTGTGGCGCCAGCGTCTGCGCTGGGCCGAGGGAGCCGTACGACGGACCCTCGAGCACGGGCCGGCAGTCCTGTCGAGCCGATCGCTCCATCGTCGGCAGCGGCTCGACTTTGCGGTCTATGCGGGTCAGCTGGCCGTTCCGCCGATCGTCCTCGGGGCGGCACTGGGCGGGCTCCGGCGGCGGCGATTCGCGACGGCCGCAGCGGTCGTGGCCGCCTACCTCGGCACGAGCACCGCTCTCGGCTGGGACGCCCTCCGCTGGGAGACCGTGGCCGGACGGCCGTTGCCGGCCCGTCGGCGCGCTGGCCGGGCCCTGCGCGTGGGCCTGTTCAGCGGCGTGTGGCTCGGCGCCGTACCGGGAGCGCTGTGGCGGCTCGGGACGCGGCGTGGATCGGTCCGCTACGAGCGGATGGCCCATGTCGGGGTCGATCCGTCGCCGGCGGCCGCTGACGGCGCACGAGACGGTCGCGTGGTCCAGTCGACTACCGGGATCGCCGCAGCGGCCGCGGTCGGCGGCGCGCGAGCGCCCGGGGGATCGACGCCCGAGCCGGCCCCTGTGCCGGTCGCCGAGCCGGCTGCCTGAGCCCGCCGACCCGATGAGTCGCGTCGCAGTCGTCTTCACCGGCGGCACGATCTCGATGGCGGTCGACCCGGTCGCCGGCGGCAACGTCCCCTCGCTCGACGGCGCGGCCATCCTCGCCCGCACCCCCGGGATCGAGGCGATCGCCGACGTCGTGCCCGTCGACCTCGGACGCACGCCTGCCAGCCATTTCACGCTCCCGCGACTGCTCGAGCTCGGCGAGCGGATCCGGTCGCTCGCCGCCGAGCCGGGCGTCGACGGGGTCGTCGTCGTCCAGGGCACCGATTCGATGGAGGAGACCGCGTTCTGCTGGGACCTCTGCCACGACCTGCCGCAGCCGGTCGTCGTGACCGGCGCCATGCGGTCCTCGAGTGAGGCGGGCTACGACGGCCCGGCCAACCTCGTCGACGCCGTCCGCTGCGCGATCGACCCCGCGCTCCGGGACCAGGGCGTGCTCGTCGTGATGGCCGGCCGGATCCATGGCGCCGACGACGTCGTCAAGGCCCACACGACCTCGATCGAGGCGTTCCAGAGCCCCGACAGCGGGCCCCTGGGGAGCATCGACCATGGCCGCGTCTTCGTCTCCCGACGCCGGGCCGGGCGACGCCGCATCGTCACCGACACCGCAGCCGAGCCGATCCATCTCATCACGGTCACGGTCGGGATGGACGGAACGCTGCTCGATGCGGCAACGGATCTCGGAGCCCGCGGGATCGTCGTGGCCGCGACAGGCGGCGGCAACACCTCGGCGACCCTCCTCGCCGCCGGCGAACGGGCGATGGGGCGGGGGATCCCGATCGTCCTGACGACCCGGGTCGGTGCCGGTCGGGCCGGGACCGGCTACGCGTTCCCCGGCGGCGGCGCGACGTGGGTTCGGGCCGGCGCGCTACTCGCGGGCTCGCTCAACGGACCGAAGGCCCGGGTGGCGCTGTCCCTCGGTCTCGGCGCGGGGCTCGACGCCGATGCCCTGGCGGCGTTCCTCTCCGATCCGGTTCCCGGGTGAGCCTCGGCGAGGACGGGCCGGCTGATCTCGTCGTCGTCGGGCGCATCGCGACGCTCGCCGGCAACGGGGACGACCTCGGGTACGTCGAGGCGCTCGCGATCCGGGACGGTCGCGTCGTTGCCGCGGGCGGTCTTGCGGATGTCGAGGCGGCCGGCGGCCCGCGGACGAGGCGGATCCAGCTCGGCCCTGACGAGGTCGCACTGCCGGGCCTGACCGATGCCCACGTCCACCTGGCCGATGCCGCCGTCGCGGCGACCTCGCTTCGCCTCGATGCGGCCGCCTCCCTCGACGAAGCGCTCGGGTCGATCCGCGCGGCGGACGCCGCGATACGTGATGACGACGGCTGGCTCCTCGGCGGCGGCTGGGAGGCGGGCCGGTGGGGCAGGTGGCCGACCGCCGCCGACCTCGAGTTCGTCGTGCCGGGACGGCGGGTGGTGCTCTGGTCGCACGATCTCCATGCCGTCTGGGCGAGCGAAGCGGCACTGACGAGCGCCGGGATCGACGAGTCGACGGCCGATCCGGCCGGTGGCTTGATCCGCCGCACCGCGGCCGGGCGGCCGGCGGGTGTCCTCCACGAGGATGCGACCGGGCTCGTCACCGCCGGCATCCCGCGCCCCGGTGCCGATCGGCTGGCGGACCTCATCGCCGGGTACGCCCGCCATCTCCTCTCCCTCGGCATCGTGGCCGTCCACGACATGGCCGAGCTCGAGGTCGACGCCGAGCTCGGCCGGGGGTTCGCCGCGATCGAACGGCTGGCCGCGGGCGGTCGACTGCCGATCCGGGTCCACGCGGGGATCCGTCGGGCGGCCATCGAACGGGCCATCGAGCGGGGTCTCCGGAGCGGCGATCCGCTCGGCGACATCGAGCGCTCCGACCGGACGCACGCCCATTTCGGCTGGCTGAAGCTGTTCGCCGACGGGACGCTCGGATCGAGGACGGCGGCCCTGCTGGCGCCCTACGAGGAGGAGGCAGGGCGCGACGAGCCGCCCGCCGGCCCGCTCGGCCTCCTCGTCACTGAGCCACGCGAGCTCCGCGACGCGGCGGCGATCGCAGCCGCGGCGGGCATCGCCACCACCATCCACGCGATCGGCGACCGGGCCCTGCGAACGGCGGTCCACGCGCTCGAACCGGTCGCCGAGGCGACCGCGGTCCGGCCTCGGATCGAACATCTCCAGCTCGCCGATCCGGCCGACCTGCCCCGGCTCGCCCGGGCCGGGATCGCCGCATCGATCCAGCCCATCCACCTCGCCGACGACGCCGCCAAGGCGCGTCTCGCCTGGGCCGGCCGCATCGCCGACAGCTATCCGTGGCGCCGACTCGTCGACCAGGGCGTGATCCTGGCCACGGGATCGGATGCTCCGGCCGCGACGGACGATCCCTGGCCGGGAATCGCGATGGCGATCACGCGCCGCGATCCCGCCTGGCCGGATGGAACGCCGCCCTACGTGCCGGGCGAAGCGCTGACGCTCGCCGAGGCGCTTCGGGCGGCCTGCGTCGCCGGGCCGCGCTCGGCAGCGGAGGGCGACCGGGGTCGCCTGACCGTCGGCCAGCGGGCCGACCTCGTCGTCATCGGGGCGGACGGCCTCGCCGACCCGGCGGTATCGCGGACGACGAGACCGCGTCTCGTCCTCGTCGACGGGGAGGTCGTCTTCGAGGCCTGACCGCGCCCCGTCGCGAGGTAGCGCCGGCGCCCGGCACGGCGAACGGCGGCCGATCGTCAGGCGACGGGCGAGATCCCGTCGAGCTCGCGCCAGGCGTCCTTGAACAGGCCGTTGAAGATCCGCGACGTCGACGGGAAGGCGTGGATCGTGTCGGCCAGGACCTCGACCGGGACGCGCGCCTTGATCGCGACGACCGCCTCGTGGATCGCCGCGGATGCGTCGGGGCAGGCCATCGCCGCGCCGACGAGTTCGTGGGTCGAGCGGTCGACGACGATCGTCACGTGGCCCGTGTCGGCCTCGACGCTGTAGCCCCTGGCGGTCCGGGTGAAGTCGGCGGTCTTCTCGAACGCGTCGAGTCCCCGTTCCGTGGCCTGGTCGAGGGTCAAGCCGACCGAGGCGGCTTCAGGGTCGGTGTACGTCGCCCGGGGCAAGGCCCGATAGTCGGGGCCGACGTCCTCGCCGAGGGCCATCCGGACGGCCATCTCGCCCTGGTAGTGGCCCTGATGGGTGTGGAGCTCCGGGCCGGCCGGGTCGCCGATGACCCACAGCCCGTCGTCGATGCGGAGCCGGCCGTCGTTCGGCAACGAGCCGCGCCGGGACGGGTCGATGCCGTAGGCCTCGAGACCGAGGTCCTCGAGCGGGAACGACCGTCCCACCGCGAGGAGGATGGCGTGGCCCTCGGCCGTGGAACCGTCGTCGAGCTCGATCAGATGCGCCCCGTCGCTGCCGGCACCCACCTGGGCGCGGGTCGCCCGGACACCGGTCCGGATCCGCACGCCGTCGCGTTCGAGCCCGAACCGGATCGCCGCGGCGTTGCGGGGATGGTCGGTCGGCAGGATGCGGGCGCCCGACTGGACGATGGCGGTCGGCACGCCGAAGCGGGCGTACACCTGGGCGAGCTCGCAGCCGGTCGGACCGCCGCCGAGGACGAGGAGGCTCTTCGGCAGCTCGCGGGCGAGGGTCGCCTCGCGGTTCGTCCAGTACGGAACCTCCTCGATGCCGGGCAGCGGCGGGACCTTCGTCGAGGATCCGACGGCTATGAGGATGTTGGTCGCCTCGACCTCGACCGACCCGCCGTGGCCGTCGATCGCCACTCGACCCCGGCCGGCGATGCGGGCGCTGCCGCGCAGGGTCGTGCAGCCGGCCCGTTCGAGGGCCGCGACGTGGCTGGAATCGTCCGGCTCTTCCGCGTCCGGGGCCCGGTTGACCATGTAGTCGCGCCGGGCGGACGCGCGGGCCCAGTCGTATCCATCGCCCTCGAGGTGGTGGAGGGACGCCGAGTTGAGGAGCGCCTTCGACGGGACGCAGCCGATGTGGGGGCACGAGCCGCCGAACCAGAGCCGGTCGGCGATGAGGACGCTCGCCCCGCGATCCCGGGCCTCGTGGGCGGCTGCCTCTCCGGCCGGGCCGGCGCCGATGATGACGAAGTCGAATCGATCCATGGAGTCGCCCACCTGTTTGCGCCGGATGTCCGCGTCTATGGTGCCCGAGCCGGCGGGCCGGTGGCGGCTCGCCGTGAGCGGTCGCCGGCGCCCCGTCAGCGCTCCGTCAGCGCAGGAGCGACAGCAGGGTCCCCGAATCTCCCAGCACGTTCAGCTCATAGAGGCAGAGGCCGAGGGCCGCCAGCTGCGGCACGAGCTCGTCCTCGAGAGCCACCAGGGGGACCGCCCAGATGAGGTACCACGGCCAGAGCACCTGGGGGCTGATGAGGACGGCCACGAGGAGGATGACCGCGGCGATACCGAGGTGGGCTCGAGTCGTGGCCGCCTGCCGCAGCAGCCACAGGTAGGCGAGCCCGAAGATGACCGCTGCCGCGGCGTACGCGACCAGCCGCGGCACCCCGACCCCCTGGGCACCGGCGACCCCGCTGACCCCCCGGCGGGTCGCCACGCCGAAGATCGACCCGACGGTTCCGAGCCAGTCAGGGCCGTACAGGACGGTGGCGACCGCGACGATGGCGATCGCGGTGGCGACGAATCCCCACGCGCCGAGCGGACGGCCGCGCGCCCGACGCTCGACGAGCTGCAGGGGCAGGAACACGATCGGGATGAACTTGACCCCGATAGCCAGTGCCCAGGACGCGCCGGCCAGCTGCGGCCGTCGCTCCACGAGGGCGATGCCGACGACCACGAGCAGCATCATGAGCGCGTCGTTATGTCCGCCACCGGCGAAGTCGAGGGCGAGGATCGGGTTCCAGCCGACGAACGCAGCGGCGAATGCCCGCCGCGGGGCCACCCGTGCCACGAGGAGGACGATCCCGACGACCGACAGGGCGGCGACGCACCGGAAGAGCAGCGTGGCGGTCGAGGAGGAGTCGCCGGCCAGCAGGGCGACCCCCTGGGAGACGAGGGTGAACAGCGGGCCGTACGGCGTGGTGAGGTCGCGGTAGCCGGCTGGCACGAGCGCTACGGAGGGATCCCCTGGGAACGAGCCGATCGTATCGACGTAGGGATTCCCGCCGTGGACGCTGCCGATGCGGCCCATGCCCCAGTAGGTCAGGGTGTCGGACGACATGAGCAGCGGCGCCAGGAGCGGGATGAGCTGGATGGCGAGGGCCAGGAGGATCACCGCGTTCTGGCGGGCGCCGAAGCGTCGGATCAGCGCCAGCCCGGCACCGTAGACGCCGAATGCGGCGATCTGGCAGAAGCCGAACAGGACCGCCACATCGGTGCCCGGGGCGGTCAGGGCGCCGCGCTCCGGGTCGATCGCCACCGTCGACCGGGCTGCGATCGCGCAACAAAGGGCGACGAGGAGGAGGACGACCGCGCCCGCGATCAACGCGAGGACCTGGGGCCGCGTGGTCGACGGCGCGGCTGGGGCGAGGGAGCCACCGCCTCCCACGGGGCCGGCCGTCAGCGCGGTGCCCGCGACGCTCCGTCGCGGCGTTGGCGGAGGGCCTCGTAGAAGAACACCGCGGCGGCTGCCGAGACGTTGAGACTGTCCGCCGAGCCGAGCATCGGGAGACGGACCGGTGTGATGTCGTCGGCGCTCCAGACCTCGCTGAGCCCGGTCGCCTCGGAGCCGAGGACGATGGCCAGCGGACCACTGAGATCGGTGGCGGTGTGGTCGGTGATGCCGTCGACGCGCGCGGCGACCACGCGGATCCCATGTGCCCGCAACCAGCTCAAGGTGTCGGAGGACGCTGCCGTCACCACCGGGCGGGCGAAGATCGTGCCGAGGCTCGCCCGGATCGCGCTGGGATTGAACGCGTCGGTCCGGGGATCCGCGACGACGACGACGTCGACCCCGGCTCCGTCCGCCGACCGCAGCACGGCCCCAAGGTTGCCGGGCTTCTCGACACCCTCGACGATCGCCAGCAGCGGACCGGCGGGAAGGACGAGTTCGTCGAGGGTCCGCCGCGGCGTTCGGACGACCGCCACGATCCCGTCGTTCCGGTCGCCGAATGCGAGCCGCTCGAGCACGACGTCCGACACGAAGGTCGGCGGCGTCGGGCCGGTCGCGAGCCGCTCGCGGAGTTCGCGGGCCTCGGGGGTTCGGACCAGGTCGTCGGCGACGAATGCCTCGACGACCTCGACGCCTGCATCGAGCGCCCGGGACAGCTCGCGGATGCCATCGACGATCGTCGTGCCGGTCGTCTCGCGATCGCGTCGATCCCGTAGCCGGACGACCGCCTTGATGCGCGGATTGGTCGTGCTCGTGATCCCCGGCCCGGCCGGGGGAGGGGGCCCGCTCACCGGCCGCCCCTGGTCCAACGGACGGACGTCCCCAGTGTCACCTCGGCGCCGCTGGCCGCCACGAGCGCGAGCTCCTCCGACGTCGTGCGACCGGGGCCGAGCGCGACCTCGAGCCATCCCACGAGGATGTCCGAGCCGATGCCCGGCGTATGGGTCGACAACAGGACGAACGAGCCTGGCCACGGCTCGAGGAGCGCGCCGAGGTCCTCGAGCAACCCTGGCACATCGCGGGTGAGCGACCACTCCCGCCCGCTACTGCCGTGTCCGTAGGTAGGTGGGTCGAGCAGGATCCCGGCATAGCGCCGGCCACGCCGTCGTTCCCGCCGGGCGAAGTCGACCGCGTCGTCGGCGATCCAGCGGATCGGTCGCTCGGCGGCGCCCGACAGCTCGGCGTTCCGGCGGGCCCAGGCGACCGCGGTCCGTGCCGCATCGACGTGGGTGACCCGGGCACCGGCGAGCGCCGCTGACAGGGTCATCCCGCCGGTGTAGGCGAAGAGGTCGAGGACCGCGGGTGTCTCTTGGTCTCCGCGTCGCTCGGCGGCCCGCAGGACGTCCCGGACCCGGTCGCCGACCCAGTCGCGATCCTCCGCCTGCTCCGGGAACCAGCCGACCTGCCCGGAGGCGGCGAGGCGGAGCTCCACGGTCAGCTCGCCCTCACGGATGGACCAGGGCTCGATCGGACTGCCGGTCTCTGTCGTCCAGCCGGCGTGCTCGACCGCATCGGCGCTCGACCGGTCGAACCGGGCATCCGCCCGGGACCAGGCGCCCGGATCGCGAGCCCGCAGACCGTTGGCCACGGACAGCGGCCGGTCGAGGACGACCGGACCGAAGCGATCCAGCCGACGCCCTTCGCCGATGTCGAGCAACGCGTAGCCGGTCAGCGATGGCATGGCGGCCATCATCGCGCACACCATGGCCGGCCGCCTTGCTCGCGACGATCGATTTCGCAGCTGGGGCCGATGTGCGGGAAGAGCGCCAGGATGCCGGTCGGCCGACGAACGACGGTCGATGAGGGCGATCGACCGGTGCGCCGAGGGCTGAAGGGGAGCGTGCCATGTCCGAGCAGGTCGTCCCGTCGAACGACGACCTCAAGGAACGGACTCGACGCCAGTGGCAGGCGATCGCGCCCGCCTGGGATCGATGGACTCCGGTCCTGGAACGCTGTCTCGCGCCACTTACGGACGTGACGAAAGGATGCTATGCAGTCAGGCGGCTTCGGCGGAAGATGTCATCCGGCTGCACCCGTCGCAGCGATGAATGCTTCGGGGAGGACTACTCCGTGTCAGATGACAAAGGCTGGCTACCGAGTTGGCAGGACCTCGCTGAGGAGGAGGCCCAGCGGACCCATGCGCCTGAGGCACCCAAGCCGATCGAGGGACTCGACAACACGGCATCCGAGCACGACAAGCTCGACACCGCGATAGAGGGCACGCACTCCGCCGCCGACGTCCTTGTGGCGACAGGGGAGATGGTACTCGGTGACGCGTCGGCGATGGCTCTAGCCGGTGCGGCCGTCACGGCCGTCCCGCTGGCCGTCTCCCTCGAGAGCTTCCCGCCCGGCCCGTGCCCAGCGACGACGTGCCCGACTTGTAGCCAGGAGAGCCTGATGTCGGGTGGTGACTTCCCATGCGTGATGCATCAAGGCCACCAGGACGAGCACATCTGCGCGCAGGGCCATAACTGGTTCTAACGCGGCCTCTTCCGCCCCTGCTACCCTCGCTCGATCCATCCCCGCGGGTACCGGCCGCGACCATCGCGTCGCACGGGAGGCCCGCCCTGTCCCGCCATCCCGATCACGAACGCATCTACGCCGGCCGGCGTGACGGCCTCACGAACCGACTGGCGGTGACCATCGGTCGGCTGACCGCGGAACGGTGGATCGCCACCTGGGAGACAGCCGCGACCGCGAATCGACTCTGGACGCTCAAATCAACCCTAGACGGCGACGGGGCTATCCCCGCCGCGGTGCGGAAGGATCATGCCGGGGAGCAGGTGCCATCGGCGATGGTGCTAGGCGCTGATCGCGCGGTGAAGGTACTTACGGTCGCCGAGCCGCCCGTTCGACCACGAGGTCCTGGTATTCCGGATGGGATCGGATGTACGCGGCGATGAGCGGGCACACCGGGCGTACACGCAAGGCTCGACCGCGTGCGTCGTCCAGAACCCATTTCGAAAGGCGGCGGCCGAAGCCTCGCCCGCCGAATGCAGGCTTGACTTCCGTGTGGATGAACGTGATCACGCCCCCATCGAGCGAATACTGGACAAAGCCAGCAGGTTCGCCGTCGACTGTGAGCTCATAGCGTCGCCGATCCGGATCGTCGACGATCTCCACGAGCTCGTCCCCTGGCGCTTGCCGTCGAATGTCGATCCTCCCCGGTGCGGCGGACTAGTCCCGCAGTCCGATCGGTGCCCTGGCTGGTCGAACATCCTAACCCTGCCCACTACGCGCCCAGCCGCCACCCCGCCGTCGCGGGTGCCGCGCAAGCGGTGGTGGGAGAGGCAGCGCGAAGCGCGGCAGACGGACCGCCTCATTCCGCGTGGGACACTTCGGGACTGACGCGCCGCTACCTTTCATGACGGACATCGCATCCCCGCGCTACGCCTCATCGACGCCTCGGGGAGGGTGCTCATCGACTCGGCGGCCGTCGTCTCACCGTCACCGGCGCAGGCTCCGAGCTCCAGCGGGGGGAAGCTGGGTGCCGGCGCCTTGACCCAGGTCCGGGTGGCGAACTACTGCGGCCCGACCCCCACGACGCCGGTCGACATCGCGATCATCCTGCCGGGCGGGGGCGGGACGGTCATCGCGAAGCCCCACGCGGGCGTATCGAGCGTCGACGCCATCCCGCCGTGCAGTGGCCCGAACGGCGCCGAGATCGATATGAACGGCTGGCGGCCGCCCCCGTGAGCCCGCGAAGTTGCCGCTCGCTCGTCGTCGAGCCGGGACCCGCGTCATCCAAACCTCGATAGCCGGCCCAGTGGGACAGGTCGGAGCGGAGTTACCCTGAGGACGTGGGCCCCACCTCGATCCGGCCGTTCTATGCCGACTGGCCGGTGTATCAGCGCCACATCGTCGAGCTCGTCCGTGGAATGACCGATGACGAGCTCGGCATCCGGCCTGCTCCAGAGCGCTGGCCCGTCTGGGCCACGGTCGGCCACATGGCCGGCGTCCGCATCTTCTGGCTCTGCTACGTGATCGGAGAGCCGGGGATCGAGGCGACCCCCTGGGCCGACCTCGCCCAGACGGGCTGGGAGGAGGATCTCGACCATCCGCGCGGAGCGGAAGAACTCACCCAGGCCCTCGCGAGCACGTGGACCATCGTCGACCGCTGTCTCGATCGCTGGACGCCCGGGATGCTCGACGAGACCGTCGGCGTCAAGTCCGCGGGTGGCGTGCGGCTCCACACCCACCAGTCGATCCTGCTACGCCTCCTCTCGCACGACGCTTACCACGCGGGCGAGATCTCCCAGACGCTCGGCATCGCGGGCCTTCCTCAGATCGACCTGTGGCCTCGCGAGGACCACGCGCTCGAGTGAGACACTCGAGAACCTACGAGGCTCGACGCGCCCGCCGCCCACCGAGGCGACGCGGGGAGGGTGCCGACCCGTATGTGTCTGGACTGATCAGGTCGCGGGAGCGTGGACCCCTCGAAACGACAGGAGTCCAAGGCCGAGCCAGCCGGCGATGATGCTCACCGCTCCTCCGAGGGCCACGAGACCCCGCAGTAGTGCCGGATCGGCGGGCAGGATCACGCTGGCGACGACCGCCAGCAAGCCGCCGAGGAAGAGGAGACCGAGGGCGCCGACCCTCGGCTCGCGCATCACGGCGACTCCGACGAGGACCTGGCCGACGAGGGCGGCGAGGAGGCCGACGAATTCGACGAGGATGAGCGGGCTCGACAGCGGATCATCGCCTGGACTCACAGCGAACAGGGCCTCGGACACTCCCAGTCCGAGGAGGCCGAACCCGACGAGCGCAAGACCTCCGCGCGCCGCGAGAGTCGCCCGGAGCGGCGGTCCATCGAATGCGACGATGGCCGCTCCGAGACCGAGCAGGACCATGGACCCCACCTCGAGTACCTTCGAGACGTCGACCGTCGCGCTCCCGGACGAGACCGAGTTTCCGGCCAGTGCGTCGAGCACGAGCAAGGCAAGCCCCACGCTCCCGGCGACCATCAGTGCTCCACCGGTCTGTCGTCGCATCCTGTCGACCTCCTCGGTCGGCCCTTCGCTGGCCGGTGGTCCGGGATCGAGGTCGCGGCCCGGGTAGCGGAGCCTAGTCGTCGCCCTCGTCGTCGTTATGCTTCGGCTTACCCGGCTTACCCGGCTTCTGCTTATCGTGTTCGTTCGTTCTGGAGGGCTTGGCGGTGACGTGGGGCGCTGGGTGCGGAACGTTGTCGACGACCTCGACCGTCGTCGATGCAAAGCCGGTCTGGAACCCTCGCACGAGTGGCAGGGCCACCATCGCCATGAGGATCAAGGCCAGCGCGATCACCCTTAGCTGGCCGGTCGACCATTCGCTCATGGGCGCATCGTACAAAGCCCGCGAACGGCCGTAAGACAGGCGAAAGTGCTACCAGCGACCTACCTAACCTCGGTCGGCCCGTCGTTCGCTGGCCGGCGTGCGCACCGGCTGGAACCCGCGGGTTCGACAGTATTCCACGATCGCCGCCTCCCGACTGCGGTTCACTCATGTGTTTAGAGCGACGAAGCCTCCTACCGCCGCGCCAAGCGGAAGAAGAGCGGTACCCGGGAGCATGGCACCCGAGAGAAGTTGCTGGCAGGGCCCCGGGGAGACATATTTGGCCCAGGCGCAGGCGCGACTCTTCTGGACGGGAGACTTCATCTGACACGGTGCCGGTGTGAACGAAAGACGACCGTTGCGGGCTCATCGATGACGTCGTGCGGTATCATCCGCGGGCGGCGCGACGGAACCGCGTCGCATTGCTCGGGCGGCTAGCTCAGCTGGTTAGAGCACTTGCTTGACATGCAAGAGGTCACTGGTTCGAGTCCAGTGTCGCCCACCAATATCGCGAATGCGTCGAGCGGGACACGCCGCTCCGACGGGAGTCCTTCCAGAGAGCCGGATCGAGGCTGAGAGTCCGGCGGACACCGCGGAGGAGGCACCACCCGTGAGCGACCGGTGAACCGGTCCGGGAGCCGCCCGTTAGCGCGGTCACGAGAGCGTCGCCGGCGCCCATCGACACGGATGGACACTCGACGACGAAGGCGGGTGGCACCGCGGGAGGCTCGGGAACGACCTCTCGTCCTGTCGGCAGGACGAGAGGTTTCGTGTTCTTCGGGAGGTGCGAGATGAGCGACCAGGCAAAGGTGGCCGAGCGGGACGACGGTCACGACATCGATGAGGAAGAGCTCGCCTTCGAGGCGCCCGAGCGCGGCTCGGCCGATGAGCTGCTCGACGCCGGTGCTCACAGCGAGCTCGATGCGATGCGCCACAGCACGGCCCACGTCATGGCCGAGGCGGTCACGGAGCTCTTCCCGGGCACGAAGCTCGGGATCGGGCCGGCCATCGACGGCGGCTTCTACTACGACTTCGCCCTGCCCCGGCCGCTGACGCCGGACGACCTGGCGGCCATCGAGGAGCGGATGGCGGCTTCGGTCGCCGCCGATCACCCGTTCGTCCGACGCGAGCTCGATCCGGCCGAGGGGCGGGCGTTCTTCGTCGAGCGCGATCAGCCGTTCAAGGTCGAGATCCTCGACGACCTCGCCGCGAAGGCCGCCGCGAGCGGTGAGCCGATGCCCCCGACATCGCTCTACGAGCACGGACCGTTCGTCGACCTGTGCAAGGGACCCCACGTCGCCTCGACCGGGCGGATCGGGCCGTTCCGCCTCCTCAGCGTCGCCGGCGCGTACTGGCGGGGCGACGAGAAGCGGCCGATGCTCCAGCGCATCTACGGGACGGTCTGGGCGACGCAGGAGGAGCTCGAGGCGTACATCTGGCGGCGGGCCGAGGCGAAGCGCCGCGACCACCGTCGCCTCGGCGTCCAGCTCGACCTGTACAGCTTCCACGACGTCTCGCCGGGCTCCGCCTTCTGGCATCCGAAGGGCCAGCGCATCTGGCGCACGCTCGAGGGCGCGATGCGCGAGCTCCAGGGCCGGCGTGGCTACGAGGAGGTGAGCACGCCGATCCTCGTCCACGAGAAGCTGTGGCTCCAGTCGGGGCACCTGCCGCTCTATGCCGACAACATGTTCCTGCTGGAGTCCGAGCACCAGACGTTTTCGCTCAAGCCGATGAACTGCCCGGAATCGACGTTCATCTACCGTAGTCGCGTCCGCTCCTACCGCGACCTGCCCCTCCGCTACAGCGAGTTCGGGAGGCTGCACCGTAACGAGCGGTCCGGCACGCTCTCGGGACTGACGCGGGTCCGCCAGTTCATCCAGGATGACGCCCATCTATACGTCCGGCCGGACCAGCTGGCCGACGAGCTCGAGGCCCTGTTCGGCGAGGTCCGCGAGGCGTACGGCTGGGTCGGGCTCGAGCCGCGCTTCGCCTTCGCCACCAAGCCCGACAAGGCGCTCGGCGACCCGGCCCTGTGGGAGCGGGCCGAGGGCCTCATCCGCGAGGCCCTCGATCGGTCGGGGATGCCGTACGTCGTCAAGCCCAAGGACGGCACGTTCTACGCCCCGAAGATCGACATCTACATCGACGACGCGCTCGGCCGCGAGTGGCAGATGGCGACGATCCAGGCCGACCTGACGATGCTGCCAGACCGCTTCGACCTTACCTACATCGACGAACACGGCGAGCCGCAACGGCCGATCGCCATCCATCGGGCGATCTACGGCTCGCTGGAGCGCTTCATCGGCATCCTCGTCGAGCACTTCGCCGGCGCCTTCCCCCTCTGGCTCGCGCCCGTCCAGGCGGTCGTCATCCCGATCGCTGACCGCCACATCGAGGCGGCCGAGGAGCTGGGGGGCGTCCTTCGTGCCCGCGGCCTCCGGATCGAGGTGGACGGCTCGGACAACCGGATGCAGAACAAGATCCGCCTCGCCCAGGAGCAGAAGGTGCCGTATATGCTCGTCCTCGGCGACCGTGAGATCGCAGCCCGGACCGCTGCCCCGCGCCTCCGTTCCGGAGAACAACAGGAGGCCGAGGATTGGGACGCCCTGGCCGACCGCCTGGCGGCCGACTCCGCCGCCCGTCGGCCCTAGCGGGGACCTAAGCGGAGCGGCCGCGCCACGGGCGACTGCCCGTCACCGTCATCGTGCGGCGTGGTCTCGAGGCGGATACCACCCCGGGTGGTGCTATCGACGCCGATGTCACCGTGCGATGGCCGCCGCGACGATCCTCGTCCGGAATACCACGCTCCATGGTGGACGGCACCTCCCCGCAGCAGCCGATCCGGTGGACGGCTCCGACCGCTTCGACAGCCATGGCTAGCACCATGGGTCGTGGTAGAGGCCACGCAACGGCCAGCTGGCTGAGGCTAGCACCATGGGTCGTGGTAGAGGCCACGCAACGGCCAGCTGCCTGTGGCTGACACCATGGGTGGTGGTAGGGGCCACGGAACGGCCAGCTGCCTGTGGCCAGCAACATGAGTGGAAGAGGCCGCGCAAGGCGTCAGACTGATCCCGTATCGCGACGCCCGCCACGGCCGCACGATTGCCCGTGATTTCGGCCCTGTGCTATCCTCCGCGGGCGGTCGCGCCCGGACCGCCGTCCTCGCGTGCCGTGCACGAGCGGGCGAGCCAGATCGAACGAAGGGGATAGACCATCAGCCGAGACCTGCGCGTCAATCAGATGATCCGGATCCCACAGGTGAGGGTCGTCGATGAAGAGGGAGCCCAGCTTGGGGTGATGCCCACGCCGCAGGCTCTCGCGATGGCGCAGGAACGGGGGTACGACCTCGTCGAGGTCGCACCGATGGCCAGCCCCCCGGTGGCCCGATTCCTCGACTTCGGACAGTACAAGTACGAGCTGACGAAGCGCGAGAAGGAGGCCAAGCGCAAGCAACGGTCGGTCACCTTCAAGGAGGTCCGTCTCAAGCCGAAGATCGGCGTGGGCGACTTCGATACGAAGGTCCGACGGGCGATCGAGTTCCTCGAGGAGGGTGACCGGATCAAGGTCGCCGTCCAGTTCCGGGGACGCGAGCTCACCCATCCGGAGATCGGGCGGGCGCTCATCGAGAAATTCAGCGATCGGATCAAGGATCACGGTGTCGTCGAGCGGGCCCCCCTGCTGGAGGGCAAGTCGATGCACATCACGGTCGCCTCGTTGCACAAACCGAAGACGCACGACGGCGTGGAGGCGCCAGCCCCCCGGCCGGGCCAGGAGGAACGAGCGGCCACCCCGGCCGATCCGCCCACCGCGGAGGTCGCGGCTCCGGAGGCAGTGCAGTCGCCGGCTCCGGAGGCAGCGAAGCAGCCGGCTCCGGCGGCAGCGAAGCAGCCGGCACCGGCGGCAGCGAAGCAGCCGGCACCGGCGGCCGAGGAGCCCACCGCGTCGGAAACGGCGGTCGCCGAGACCGCCGTGGCAGCTCCGTCGGACGGGGTCGCCGAGGCTTCGGAGGAGGCATCGGCGGCGCCGGCAACGGAACCGCCGGCAGCAGCGGAACCGCCAGCGGCGGCACCGACGCCACGGCCGCGAGCACGGAAGACGACAGCGACACCGGTCGAGGCGCAGGCCCCGGCCACGACAGGAGAGTGAGCCCGCAGTGCCGAAGATGAAGAGCCACAAGGCGGCCCAGAAGCGTCTCGGCGTGACGGGCGGCGGTAAGGTCTACCGCGTCCGCGCCTGGCGCGGCCACCACCTCGAGATCAAGTCGTCGCGGCGGACCCGCCGCTACGCAGGCAAGAGCATCGTCGGTCCGGAGCATGCCGCTCAGGTCCGCCGGCTCCTGCCGTACCTGTAGGAGCCACCGCCCCCATGTCACGAGTCAAGCGCGGCGTCACCTCTCATCAGCGTCACAAGCGCCTCCTCGAGGACGCCTCGGGCCGCAAGGGGACGCGCTCGCGCCTCGTCAAGCCGGCCCGCGAGGCACTCCTCCACGCGATGGCCTACGCCACCCGCGACCGGAAGCAGCGCAAGCGCCAGTTCCGCGAGCTGTGGGTCGTCCGGATCAACGCAGCCGCTCGCCAGAACGGCATCACCTACGGGCGTCTCATCGCCGGCCTCAAGCAGGCCGACGTGCAGCTCGATCGCAAGATCCTGGCCGACCTCGCCGTCCGCGACGCCGCGACCTTCGGCCGGATCGTCGAGGTCGCCAAGAGCGCGTAGCGCACCCGCCACGGGATCGCCAGCGGGCGGCTCCCGGCCGTCCACCGGGAGAGGTTGAGCGTTGGACCTCCAGACCCTCCGCGACGACCTCGAGCGACTCCGCGGCCGGGCGACCACCGCCTTCGCGTCCGCGCCGGACCTCCCGAGCCTCGACGAGCAGAACGACGCCTTCCTCGGCAAGAAGGGCGAGCTGACCGTCGTCCTGCGCGGGATCGGCGGGCTCCCCCCGGAGGACCGACCGCTGGTCGGGGCGATCGCGAACGACGTCCGCGGCGCCCTCGAGACGGTCCTCGCCGAGCGACGGGCGTCCCTCGAGGCATCCGCCCTGGCCGCCCGGATCGCCGCCGAGACGATCGACGTCACGGGGCCCGGCCGCCGGCCACCGTCTGGCCGGCTCCACCCGGTGGTCGAGACATCGCGGGCCATCAGCCGCTTCTTCGCCCAGTACGGCTTCGTCGACTACGAGAGCCCCGAGGTCGAGGACGACCTGACCAACTTCCAGATGCTCAACATCCCGCTCGACCACCCCGCCCGGGACCTGTGGGACACGCTCTATGTCGACATCGACGGCTACCTGCTCCGGACCCACACCTCGCCCGGCCAGATCCGGGTCATGCACGCCGAGCAGCCACCGATCCGGGCCCTCCTGCCGGGCCGGGTCTTCCGCTACGAGGCGACTGACGCGAGCCACCAGACCGAGTTCTTCCAGATGGAGGGGCTCATGGTCGACGAGGGCACGACGCTCGGCGACCTGCGCGGCCTGCTCGACCAGTTCGCCCATGCGATGTTCGGTCCGGCCAAGCGGACCCGCTTCCGGCCGGGCTACTACCCGTTCACCGAACCGTCGATGGCCTTCGACGTCGAGTGTCTCGTCTGCGGCGGCTCGGGCTGCCCCGCCTGCTCCCACAGCGGCTGGATGACGATCCTCGGCGGCGGCATGGTCCACCCCGTCGTCCTTCAGTACGGCGGGCTCGATCCGGAGCGCTTCCAGGGCTTTGCCTTCGGCATGGGCGTCGAACGGATCGCCAACCTCCGCCACGGGGTCGGGGACGTCCGCCTGTACCTCGACGACGACCTCCGCTTCCTCGAGCAGTTCCGATGAGAGTCCCCCTCGGCTGGCTCGCCGACTATGTCGACATCGACCTCGAGCCGACGGTGCTCGCCGACCGGCTCACCGTCCTCGGCATGGAGGTCCGCGGCATCGAGCGGTGGGGCGCCGACTGGCGCAACGTCGTCGTCGGCGAGCTGCTCACCGTCGAGAAGCACCCCAGGGCCGATCGCCTGTCGCTCACGACCGTCCGGGTCGGCGGCGACGAGGTGCTCTCGATCGTCTGCGGCGCGACGAACATCGCCCCCGGCCAGCGGGTCCCGGTAGCCCTGCCCGGCGCCGTCCTGCCGGGCGACCGGCGGATCGAGCGGACCGAGAAGATGGGTGTCGTCAGCAACGGGATGCTCTGCTCCGGCGACGAACTCCGCCTCACGTCCGACGCGGAGGGGATCCTCATCCTGCCCCCGGATGCGCCGATCGGGCGCGACCTGTCCGACCTGTACGGCGACACGGTCCTCGACGTCGACGTCAAGCCGAACCGGGGCGACGCGCTCTGCCTCGTGGGACTGGCCCGGGAGGTCTCGGCGGTGACCGGCGCACCGGTCCGCTTCCCGGCCATCGAGCTCGTCGAGGATGGTACGCCGGCGGCCGATCGCCTGG
Source organism: uncultured Chloroflexia bacterium (assembly GCA_963745405.1). Lineage (GTDB taxonomy): Bacteria > Chloroflexota > Limnocylindria > Limnocylindrales > CSP1-4 > C-114. Next base: position 2,787,012 of record CAVUWY010000002.1, read on the forward strand.
CCGTCGAGGTCCGCGATCCGGCCGGCTGCAGCCGCTTCGTCGGGAGGGTCGTCGCCGGGGTGCGGACCGGCCCGTCACCCGACCGGGTCCAGATCCGCCTCCAGGCGGCCGGCATGCGCCCGGTGAGCAACGTCGTCGACGCGAGCAATTACGTCATGCTCGAGCTCGGCAAGCCGACCCACGCCTTCGACGCGGTCGCGATCCACGACGGCCGGTTGATCGTTCGGCGGGCGCTCGCCGGTGAGCGCCTGCTGACCCTCGACCATGTCGAGCGGACCCTTGACCCGGACACGCTCGTCATCTCCGACCCGGAGGGTGCCCTCGCGATGGCGGGGATCATGGGCGGCGCGTCGAGCGAGGTCGCCGACACGACCCGCGACGTCGTCATCGAGTCCGCGATCTTCGATCCGGTGACGATCCGGCGGACCGGCCACCGCTACGCCCTCCGCTCCGAGGCGAGCCTTCGCTTCGAGAAGGGGCAGGAGCCCCGCCTCGCCCGGATCGGGGCGGACCGGGTGGCCGGGCTCGTCGCCGAGTGGGCCGGCGGCCTCGTGGCGCCCGGCCGCGTAGACACGGCCCCCGACGAACCGCCGGAGGTGCGGGTCCTGTTCCGGCCCGCCCGCGTATCGCGACTCCTCGGGGCATCGCTCGACTCCGCGGCCCAGACCGGCTTCCTCCGGCGGGTCGGGATCGAAGCGGAGGCCGCCGGAGCCGACGCGACGGTCCGGGTCGCCGGTGAGCCGCAGCCGCTCGAGGTGACCGCCGGGGGCGACGAGGTCCTCGCGGCAGTCATCCCGACGTGGCGGCGCGACCTGGCCATCGAGGCCGACGTGACCGAGGAGATCGCCCGCGTCGCCGGGTACGAATCGATCGTCGCGACCTTGCCGGACACGGCGATGCCGGCCTACCGTCCCGATCCGCTCGCGGCCCGGGACGCGGTCCGACGCCTGCTCGCCGGAGCCGGCCTGCGCGAGGTCGTGACCTACGCGCTCACCGCGCCGGGCCAGGCCGCGACGCTGCGCTGGCCGGGCGACGCCGGGTTGCCGCCGGCCGGCGAGGGTGAGGCGGCAGGTGAGCCGATCACCGTGACGAACCCCTTGTCGGCCGATCGCTCGGTCCTCCGCCAGCAGCTCGTCGGGAGCCTGCTCGACGTCGTCGACGCGAACCTCCGCCAGGGCCGCCCCGACATCGCGATCTTCGAGATCGGCAAGGGGTACGGCCGTCGACCGGACGGCCCCCACGAGTGGTGGCGACTCGCCGTCGTGCTGACCGGCGCGGCCGAGCCAGCCCACTGGGACCGGGCGCCACGGGCCTACGACCTCGACGATGCGAAGGGCCTGGTCGAGGCGCTCGCGGAGGCGCTCGGGCTGCCGACGGTGACGTATGAGCCGGCGACGGACGGCTTCCCGTTCCACCCGGGACGATCGGCGATCGCCACTGCCGGCGGGGGCGTCGTCGGCCGCATCGGGGAGTGCCATCCGGCGCTCCTCGCCGCCTGGGGCATCCGCGCCCAGCACGTGGTCGTCGCCGAGCTCGCCGTCGCGGGCCTGGCCGACGGCCAGGTGCCGGTCGTCCGGGTCAAGGCGATCCCGCGGCACCCGGCCGTCGAGCGCGACGTCGCCGTGGTCGTGCCCGAGGAACGGGCGGCCGGCGACGTGGAGCGCACGATCCGGGACGCCGCCGTCGCGGCCGGCACGGCCGTCGCGACAGGGGAGGGGGAGTCGCAGGCATCGCGGGCGACCCTCGCCGGCGTCCGCCTCTTCGACCTCTACCGGGGCTCGCCGCTCGGTGCGGCCGAGAAGAGCCTGGCCTTCCGCCTCACGATCACGGCCGGCGATGCGGATCCCGAGGCGGGCGTCGATGGGCTCGTGGCGGCCATCGCCGCGGCGCTCGTCGCGAGCGGGGCGCGCCTTCGCGCCTGACGGAGCACGAGCGGACGGTGCGGTCCGAGGCGGTCTGGTCGATTGCGACGCTCGGAGGGCCTGCTACCCTAGCCGCGCCGTGTCGGCCCGGGCAACGCGTGCCCGGCGTCGGTGATGTGGAGAACGGGAGACTCAGTGGACATCGTCACGTATATCCAGAGCTTCAATCTCTTCGATCTCCTCGTCGTCCTCATCTTCGCCGTCTCCTTCGTCATCGGATTCATCCAGGGGACGATCCGACGCCTCCTCGGCATCGCCTCGATCCTCTTCTCGTTCCTTCTCGCCGCGAACCTGCGCGACCCACTCGGGACCTTCTTCGCCCCCCACTGGACCCAATTCCCGCCCGGCTATAGCTACATGATCGCGTTCGGCCTCGTGTTCGTGACTGCGACGATCGTGTTCAGCCTCATCATCCAGGGCTTCTATCACCACCAGCCGCTGTTCGCGAAGTCGACGATCGTCGACGAGGTGCTCGGCGGCGTCCTCGGCGTCGTCCAGGCGATGCTCGTGCTCGGCTTCGTCATCATCATCCTCGACTCGTACTTCAACACCCCCGGTGCTGCCGAGACGAGCGGCGAGGTGATCTTCCTTCGTCCGCTGTGGAACGCCATCGACGCGTCCGGGATCGTCCACCTCTATCGAGAGACGCTCATCCCCGCCTTCATGGCCGTCTTCGGCGGATTGCTGCCGGAGGCCGTCCGCGACACCGTCTGACGCGCCCCCGGGCCACCGAGGCGTCGGGTGGACGACCGGGCGTTCGACCGGATCCTGCTGAGCGGCGACCTCGAGGCGGCCGCCCGATCGCTCATCGGTGCTCGCCTCGTTCGGCGACCGAGCGAGGGCCTCGGGCAGCGGGCCGGTCGGATCGTCGAGGTCGAGGCCTACGACGGCCCGGAGGACCGCGCCTCTCACTCCCGCTTCGGGCCCGCCGGCCGGAGCGCCCCGATGTTCGGGCCTCCGGGGCATGCCTACGTGTACCGTGTCTACGGCATGTACACCTGTCTCAACGTCGTCCTGGGACCGCCCGGCAGCCCGGCCGCCGTGCTCATCCGGGCCGTCGAGCCGCTTGATGGGGAGGCAGCCATCCGGGACGCCCGGCTTCGCCACGACCTCCTCAGCCGGCGCTCGACCCGGACGTCCGGCGCCGATCCGGTCGGCGAGACGGCCGCCCGGGCGCGCATCGCCCGAGTTCGGAGCACCCGGCTCGCGGCCGGCCCCGGCCTCGTCGGTGCCGCATTCTCGGTCGGAGTGGATCTGACCGGCGTCGACCTGTGCGACCTTCGTTCGCCCCTGTACCTGGCCGCCGGCGGCACGGTGGACGGGCCGCCCGCCCGCGTCGAGTCGACGCCGCGGATCGGCATCGATTACGCCGGCGAGCCGTGGACCTCCGTCCCGTGGCGGTACGTGGTGGCCGGCAGCCCGGCGGCATCGGGCCCGCGCAGGCGCTCGTCCCCGACCGGCTGACCGCGGTGGACGCCCGCTCGATCGCCCTGCTCGAGTTCCCCGCCGTCCGCGAGCGGCTCGCCGCCATGACCGCCTTCGGGCCGGGTCGGCGACTGGCGGAGGCCCTCGAGCCGTCGGCCGACCCGGTCATCGTCACCCGCGGCCTCGACGAGACCGACCAGGCCCGTGCCCTCCTCGCCGAACGGTCCGGTGTCGGTGTCGGCGCCGCCCGCGATATCGGACCGTGGATCGAGCGGGCCGCCCGCGGTGGACGGGTCGATCCGGCCGGATTCCTCGAGATCGCCGATACCCTCGACGCGTCGGCGCGCCTCGGGACGGCCCTTGCCGACGAGCGCCGGCCGCTCCTCCGCGATCTCGGCCACGACCTGCACCCACTGCCGGCCCTCCGGAGCACGCTCGCTCGCAGCTTCGACCCGGCCGGCGAGCTGCTCGACACCGCATCCCCGCGCCTCGGCGGGCTCCGGGCGGCGGTCCGGGTCGCCTACGACCGACTGAAGCGGCGCCTCGACGCCCTCGTCGGCTCGGAGCTCGGCGGTGCGCTCCAGGAGCCCATCGTCACCCTCCGCAACGGACGCTACGTGGTGCCGGTGAAGGCGGACGCGCGAAGCCGGGTCAAGGGCATCGTCCACGACGCGTCTGGCAGCGGCCAGACGCTCTTCGTCGAACCGCTCGTGACCGTCGAGCTCGGCAACGCCTGGCGCGAGGCGCAGGTGGCGGTGGAGGCGGAGATCGAGCGGATCCTCGACGAGCTTTCGGCCATCGTCGGGACGAACGCGCCGGCCCTCCGGGAGACGCTCGGCGCGCTCGCGCGATTCGACTTCTGGAGCGCCAAGGCCCAGTTCGCGGCGGAGCTCGACGGCGTCCGGGCCGAGACGACGACGAGGCCGGAGATCGTCCTCCTCGGGGCGCGTCATCCCGGGCTGACCGGCCGGGTCGTCCCGATCGACGTCCGGCTCGGCGACGGCTACACGGCCCTCGTCGTGACCGGGCCCAACACGGGCGGCAAGACCGTCACCCTGCGGACCATCGGGCTCCTCGCCCTCATGCACCAGGCCGGCCTGCACGTGCCGGCCGAGTCCGGCAGCCGGCTGCCGGTCCTGCCCGACGTCTTCGCCGACATCGGCGACGAGCAGTCGATCGCCCAGAGTCTCTCGACGTTCAGCGGCCACCTCCGTCGTATCACCGCCATCGTCGAGGCGGCTGGTCCGGGCACCCTCGTCCTCCTCGACGAGCTCGGCGCGGGCACGGATCCGACCGAGGGATCGGCCCTCGCCCAGGCACTCCTCGACCACTTCGTGCGGGCAGGCGCGCTCGTGGCGGCCACGACCCACTATGCCGAGCTCAAGGCCTATGCCCACACGACGGCCGGCGTCACGAACGCGTCGGTCGAGTTCGACCTCGAGACGCTGTCGCCGACCTACCGGCTGACGATCGGCCTGCCCGGCGGCAGCCAGGCATTCGCCATCGCCGAGCACCTGGGCCTGCCCGAACCGATCGTCGCCGACGCCCGCTCGCGCCTCTCGGAGGCGCACCGCACGTTCGAGGCGACTCTCGCCTCGATCAAGGAGAGCGACGCAGCGGCGGCCGACGCGCTCGACCGGGCCCGGTCGGCCGAGATCCGGGCGGCCGAGGCGCTCCGGACCGCCCACGAGGAACGCACCCGCGCCCGGGCCGAGCGGGACGCGGCGATCGCGGCCGCCCGGGCCGATGCGGAGCGGCTCGTGGCCGGCCTCCATGAGGAGGTCGCCGCTACGCGGCGAGCCCTCGAGCGAGAAACCATCACGGTCCCGGCCATCGACGAGGCCATGGGCCGGGTCGATGACCGCCTGGATCGCCTGTCAGGTGGACCGGGCGGATCGGGCGGGGATCCTCCGCCGCCGCCCGAGGAACCGCATCAGTGGCAGCTCGGCGAGCGAGCCCGCAGTCGGTCCGCCGGCTGGGAGGGCCGGATCACGGCCCTCGAGCGTGGCGGCCGGCGGGCGTCGCTCGAGACCGGTGGCATGCGGGTCACGGTCGACGTGTCGGACCTCGAACCGGCCATCGAGCCGGCGGTGACCACCCGGCCGCCGAGCACGATCGGGGACGCCGTCGCTCGCCAGGCGGCGCGGGAACCGGATGGGGGAGCGGCCCGCCTCAGGCTCGAGAGGGCTCGCTCGGTGGCGGCGTCGCTCGACGTGAGGGGAGCGCGCGTCGACGAGGCGCTCGAGGCGCTCGGTCGCTACATCGACGATGCGGCGGTCGCAGGCCTCGAGCGGGTGACGGTGATCCACGGCCTGGGCACCGGCGCCTTGCGCGACGCCGTGCGGACGGAGGCTGCCGGCAACCCGCTCGTCCGCGATGTCCGCCCCGGTGAGCGGGGCGAGGGCGGCGACGGGGCGACGATCATCCGCCTCTGAAACGGACCTCGTGGCGGCGCCGTCCGCGACTCGAGCCACGGCGACGCTTGCCGCGTCCCGTCGGCTCCGGGACCGGTCGCGGGTCGGGAGCGCGCATCGGGAGAGGCGAAGGTCCCCCGCCGCCCGGCCCACCGCTCGGCTGTGGGCAGCCGAAGATCGGATCGCACGACGGCGTCGGCGTCGGGGCCGGTCCGGGGTTGCACTTCTTGGTCGGGGCGAACGGGGCGCCCCAGGTGGCACCGAAGGGGAACGACCCCGGGCCGAAGTTGTAGTACTCGGTGGGCGTGCCCTTGGGGCCGCCCCGCACGCCGGGACCGCGGCGGGCCCGGGCGATCCAGCCGTTGTCGAACTTCTGCCAGCTCGGGAAGGCGGCATCGACCTTGGAGAGGTCGAGGAAGCCCTTCGTCACCTCGGGCCCGATGCAACCGGCCTGCCAGAGCAGGCCGCTGGCCGCGTCGACTGCCACGCCGACCTTGGTATTGTCGTGCTGCTTCGGCTCGGTGCCGGAGATGAAGTTCTCGGTGAACGTCCGACGGGTGTATGGACCCGGCAGCAAGCCGCTGTTGGCGTCGACGGCGACCCGGACGATCCCGGGCGGGGCCTTGAAATTGGCGATGGGCATGCCGTGGCTGGCCTGGTTGAGGAACGCCTGCCACAGGCTGGCGGCCGTCTCCAGGGCAACGGTCCCTCGCGGCGGGATGCTGTTGTCGCTGTTGCCCATCCAGGCGCCGACGGCGAGGGCCGGAGCCTTCGGGTCGGCCGGCGGGGCGAGATAGCCGAACGCGGCCAGGTCGATCTCATCGTTCGTCGTGCCGGTCTTGAGGGTGGCCGGCCGGCGGCGCCCGCCGTCCGTGATCTTGCGCTCGGACCACCACGGGTTCTGGGCCGGGTCGGTGTTGCCGGCGATGATGCTCGTCATGACGTAGGCCGCCTGGGGGCTGACGACCTGCTTGCCGGTCTCCGGCTTGGCGCCGGGCCGCGGATAGACGAGGTTGCCGTTGCTGTCGCGGACCGAGAGGATGAACGTCCGCGGCATGAGCACGCCATTGTCGGCGATCGCGCCATAGGCGCTCAACAGGTCGGCATAGTGGAGCTCGACGGTGCCGATGCCGATCGAGACGCCGGCCGGGTTGATCTTCGAGCGGTAGACGATGCCCATCTTCTCGGCCTGGGCGAAGACGTGATCGGGGCCGACCTCGGCGGCGTTCTTGACGGCCGGGATGTTGAGGGACATCTGGATGGCCTGGCGCATCCGCAGGGGACCACGTTCGGCGCGGTCGGCATCGGTCGGCGTGTAGCCGCCGCCGAAGTTCGTCGTCACGTCCATGTACAGGCTGGCGGCGGTCTTGGTGTGGTCGTCGATGCCGGTGATGTAGTTGACCGGCTTGAAGGACGAGCCCGGCTGGCGCCAGCCGTCGGAGAGCACGTCGAACTGGGGCTGGAACTTCTTGCCGCGAGCCTTCTCATAGAACCCGGCACTGCCGACATACGCATAGACCTGGCCGGTCCGATAGTCGAGGGCCGCCAGGGCCGAGTTGAAGACGCCGCGGCCGACGAGGTTGCGGATCCACGACTGGTAGGGAACGCCGATCCTCTTGAGGTAGGCCGCTCGCGTCTTGGTGGGCAAATTCGGGGCGATACCGGCGGCGGCCACCCACTTCTCGGCCGTCTGCTGCATCTTCCAGTCGAGACTCGTCGTGACCGTATAGCCCTTCGAGTCGACGTCGGGGCAATCGTCGGCGAGCGCGTCGCCGCAGAGGATGGCACCGAGCTGGTGGCGGACCTGGAGATCGAACTGGGGGGCTTTCCAGTTCGTCGTCACTGGCGGGCTGATGATCACGGGGTCCGTCTCAGCCGCCGTGATCTGGGCGTCTGTCAAGGCCGGCCCGCTCGCCAGTGCGTCGCCGGCGAGGGTCAGGTGGCGGTTGAGGAGCATCTTGTCGAGGACATCGTTGCGCCGCACGACGATCTTCGAATCGTCGGGCACCCGGAGGACCGTGTCGGTGCACTTCTTGTTGATCGAAGCCGGGTCGGTGTAAGGGCAGACCGTCTTCCCGTCGGCCGATGGAACGGCCTCGGCGTTCTTGCGGAGGTCGTAGGTGCTCGGCGACTGGGGGATGGCCGCCAGGATCGCCGCCTGGGCGATGGTCAGCTTGTGCAGGTCCGTCAAGCCGAAGTAGTCGCGGGCCGCCGCCGCCACGCCATAGCTCTGGTCGCCGTAGTAGTTCTGGTTGAGATAGGCGACCATGATCTGCTGCTTGCCGGGGATGCCCGAGTACTCCTGGGTCAGCCGGATCGACTGGATGATCTCGCGGATCTTGCGCTCGTATTTCGAGCCGGCGAAGGCGCTCTCGGGCAGGAGGCGGTTTCGGACGAGCTGCTGGGTGATCGTCGAGGCGCCACGGTCGCGGCCGCTGGCCGTATCGATCGCCGCCGAGACGATGCCGACCGGGTCGAACCCGGCATTGCTCCAGAACGTCTTGTCCTCGATCGACGTCGTCGCGTCGACCAGTGTCGGCGAGAGCTGGGCGAAGTCGTCGATGACCTGGCGCTGGACCTGGCCGAATCGCGCGAGCTCGACCTTGCCGGTCCGGTCGTAGACGATCGTCTGCTCGTCGAACGTCAGGGTGCCGAACTCGGTCTTGGGGTCGGGCAGGCCCTGGCTGTACGCGCTGTAGGCGGACACCGCCGCCACTGCGCCGACGACGCCGAGGAGCAGGAGCATCGAGAACAGGAAGAGCGGGAAGCCGATGGCCACCACGGCGGCCGGACGACTGCCACCGCCACGGCTGCCGTTGCCCATCCGCCGATGGCGCTGGCGCCGTGCGAGGCTGGTATTCATGCCGGGGGGGACGATAGCATAGGAACCCGTGATAGTCGGTTTGCTGCTGGGGGCCGGGGTCGAGACGACCGAGGGCGTGGTCCTGTGACGGTCGCCGCAGCGGCCGACATCGACCGCGGCCCGGCGGGACTCCTCGATGAGCTCCGCTGGCGCGGGCTCTTCCACGCCGCGACGCCGGGCCTCGAGGAGCGCCTGGCGACCGGCCGGCCGATCTCCGCCTACATCGGCTTCGACCCCTCGGGACCGTCACTCCACGTCGGTCACCTCGTGCCTGTCTTCGGTCTCCTCAACCTCCAGCGTCACGGCGGCCGGCCGGTCGCCCTCGTCGGCGGGGCGACCGGCATGATCGGTGACCCATCCGGCACCTCGGCCGAACGGAACCTCCTCGACCGCGACACGATCGCCGCCAACGCCGCCGGGATCCGGGCCCAGCTCGAGCGCTTCCTCGACTTCTCCCCCGGCCCGACCGCTGCCGCGATGGTCAACAACCTCGAGTGGCTCGGCGAGGTGTCGATGCTCGACTTCCTTCGCGACGTCGGCAAGCATTTCACCGTGCCGTACATGCTGGCCAAGGAATCGGTGAGCGAGCGCCTCGCCGGCGGCCTGTCGTTCACCGAGTTCAGCTACATGCTCCTCCAGGCGGCCGACTTCCAGCACCTCAACCGAACGGCCGGCGTCGAGCTCCAGATGGGCGGCTCCGATCAGTGGGGCAACATCACGGCCGGTCTCGAGCTCATCCGCCGGAGCGGCGCCGGCTTGGACGCTGTCGAGGCCCGGAGCGAGGAGGAAGAGCGGGCCTACGCCCTGAGCTATCCGCTGCTCCTCGACGCCGAGGGACGCAAGTTCGGCAAGACGGCGGCCGGGACCTCCGTCTGGCTCGACCCGGCCCGGACCTCGCCATACGCGTTCTACCAGTTCTTCATCGATGCGCCGGACGCCCAGGCGAGCGCGCTCCTCCGCCTGTTCACGACCCTCGGCCGTGAGGAGATCGAGGCCCTCGAGGCCGAACATGCGGCACGTCCCGAGACTCGCCCGATCCAGCGCGCCCTCGCCATCGACCTCACGACGCGGGTCCACGGGGTGGTCGAGGCGGAACGTGCCGTGGCCGTCAGCCGGGCCGCTTTCGATCCGACGCCGGTCACCGATCCGGCCGTCCTCGCGGCCATGTACGAGGTGCTCGACCACGCCGACCTGGCTCCCGCCGACATCGCCGGCGGCGCCCTGGCGGTCGCGATCGCGAGCGGCCTGTTCAGCTCGAACGGGGAGGCTCGCCGGGCCATCTCCCAGGGTGGCTTCTCGATCAACGGCAGCCGGGTGGCGGCGCCCGATGATCCGGTCGGCGACCCGATCGCGGGCGAGTGGCTGCTCCTCCGGGCGGGGCGCAAGCGCCTCACCATCGGACGTCTCGCAAAGCCCTAGCCCGTATGGCGCCGCCGCAGGGTGGCGATGACCTCCGCCGGTGCGAGGCCCCGCTCGGCGAGCAGGACGAGGGCGTGGTAGAGGAGGTCCGCGGTCTCGCCGGCGAGGGCGGCTCGAGTCGCCTCGCGATCGGCCCCGACGGACTCGGCCGTGGCGTCGTCCTTGGCCGCCATGAGGACCTCGGTCGCTTCCTCGGTCACCTTGCGGCCGGCCCGATCGACACCGCCGACGATGAGGGTCGTCGTATATGAGCCGGCCGGCCGATCGAGCGCTCGTGAGGCGATCGTCGCCCAGAGAGTCTCGAGCCAGACGAACCCCTGCGGTGTTGTCGGGTCCCCGGCGGTGATCCGGTCCTCCGGCGCGGTCTCGGTGGCGGCGGGTTCTGGGTCGAAGCAGCTTCGCGTGCCGCGGTGGCAGGTCGGCCCGGCCGGGTCGACGGTCAGGAGGATAGCGTCGGCGTCGCAGTCGAGGGCGATGTCGCGAAGCCGCAGGACGTTGCCGCTCGTTTCTCCCTTCCGCCACAACCGGTCCCTCGAGCGGGAGTGGAAGTGGACCTCGCCCGAGGAGAGCGTCGCCGCGAGCGCCTCCGCGTCCATCCAGGCCAGCATGAGGACCTTGCCGTCGGCGGCGTCCTGGACGATCGCCGGAACGAGACCGTCGGGGCCGTAGGCGGGGACCGGCGCGCTCGTGGCGCTCACGCGGCCGCCCCCGGAGCCGTGAGGCGGACGGCGAGTCCGGCCTCGGCCATCGCCGCCTTCACCTCGCCGATCGAGAAGGTCCGCCGATGGAAGATGCTCGCCGCCAGGACGGCGTCAGCGCCACCGTCACGGATCGCGGCCACGAAGTCGGCCGGTCCGGCCGCCCCACCCGAGGCGATCACCGGCACGCGGACCCGGGAGGTGATGGCGCCGAGCAGCTCGACGTCGAAGCCGGCCTGGGTGCCGTCGCGATCGATCGACGTCACGAGGAGCTCGCCGGCGCCCTGGGCGACGGCCTCCTGGGCCCACGCGATCGCATCGCGGCCGGTCCGCTCACGGCCACCCCGAACGACGACCTCCCAGCCCACCGTGGCGAGCGTCGGATCGTCGGGATCGGACCTCGTCACCCGGCGGGCGTCGATGGCCACCACGACGGCCTGGCTGCCGAAGACCGCGGCACAGGCATGGACCAGCGTCGGGTCCGCGACCGCCGCCGTATTGAGCGACACCTTGTCGGCCCCGGCCCGGAGGACGGCCCGCATCTCGTCGACCGCGCGGACGCCGCCGCCGACCGTCAGCGGGATGAAGGCCTCGCGGGCGGTCCGCTCGACGATCTCGAGGAGCGTCGCCCGACCCTCCGGTGCCGCCGAGATGTCGAGGAAGACGAGCTCGTCGGCGCCTTCCGCCGCGTAGCGACCGGCGAGGGTCGGTGGATCGCCCTCGTCGACGAGATCGACGAAGCGGGTCCCCTTGACGACGCGACCGTCCGCCACGTCGAGACAGGGGATGACCCGGCGGCGGAGCATCAGCCGGTCACCGGGCCGGCCGCCGCGCTCGCGACCGGCGACGCGGCGGCCGAGCGCGAGTCCCGGAACGCGGCGGCGATGGCCACCACGTTGGCGAGGAGCCGCAGGCCGTCCGGACCGCTGCGCTCGGGGTGGAACTGGACACCGAGGCGGTTGCCGCGGGCGACCGCACTGACGAACGGTCCACCGTGGCTCGTCTCGGCGAGGATCCAATCGGACGCGGTCGGCGCCGGCCTGCCGGCGAACGAGTGGACGAAATAGAAGTCCGCCCCATCGACGATCCCGTCGAAGAGCGGGTGCTCCCGACGGCGGGTGACCTGGTTCCAGCCGATGTGGGGGAGGGTCGGGGCCTGCTCGAGGAGGATCGTCCGGCCGGGCACGACCCGGAGCGTCGAGGCCCCATCCTCGTCGCTCCCGTCGAACAGCAGTTGCAGGCCGAGGCAGATCCCGAGGAACGGTCGGTCGGCCTCGATCCAGCGGCGGATCGGTCCGGCGAGGTCGCGCTCGTTGAGGCGGGCCATGGCCGGGGCCGCGGCTCCGACGCCGGGCAGGACGAGGAGGTCGGCCGGCTCGATGTCGGCGGGATCGGTCGCGAGGCGCACCTCCGCCCCGACCGCCACGAGCGCCTGGCCGATGCTCACGAGGTTGCCGGCGCCATGGTCGACCACGACCGCCCGGACCTTCGCGCTCGACCGGCCGGCCGTGGCCTGGCCGCCGGCGGCGTCCGCCTCGGCACTCATCCGAGCGCGCCCTTCGTCGAGGCGACGCCTCGCCGACGCGGGTCCGGCTCGCAGGCGACGCGGAGTGCTCGCCCGAGGGCCTTGAAGGCGGCCTCGGCGAGGTGGTGGTCGTTGCGGCCGCTGCCGCGGAGGTGGATCGTGAAGCCGGCCGTCCGGGCGAACGCCTCGAGCGCGTGGTCGACGAGCTGGAGCGGCAGGGCCCCGACCCGCTCTCCCCGGAACGGCAGATCGATCACCGTGTACGGCCGGCCGCCGACGTCGACGACCGCCGTCGCGAGGGACTCGTCCATCGGCACAGAGGCGTCCCCGAAACGGACGATGCCCGCCCGGTCGCCAAGGGCGGCGGCGAACGCCGCGCCGAGGACAAGGGCGACGTCCTCGACCGTGTGGTGCTCGTCGACGTCGAGGTCGCCGCTCGCCTCGATAGCGAGATCGAACAGGCCGTGGTGGGCGAACGACCCGAGCAGGTGGTCGTAGAAGCCAACCCCGGTAGCGGCGTTCGTCGTCCCCTCGCCGTCGAGCCGGAGCTCGACCGATACCCGGGTCTCCTTCGTCTCGCGTCGCACGGTGACGCTCCGCGCTCCCGCCGACTCGATGGTGAAGTCGCCCGCCGGAGTGGTCATGAGGCGCTCCCCTCGTCCGGCCCGTCGGGTCCGGCGGTCGCGCCGCCAGCCGTCGTGGCCCGGGCGGCGTCGATCAGTCGGTCGTCCTGCTCGGGCGAGCGGACGGTGATGCGGAGGTGATCGGCGAGCGGGTGCTCCGCCCCGAACGTGCGCGGCACGAGCCCGCGCCGCAGCAGCGTCTCGGCGACGTCCCCGGCGATCGCCGGCGAGTCGAACCGGACGAGAAGGAAGTTCGTGACGCTCGGCAGGACCGTCCAGCCGGCTGCCGTCAGGCCCGCCGCCAGCCGCTCGCGCTCGGCCGCGATGGCCGCGATCCGCGGCGCCAGCCAGCCGTCCCGCTCGAAGGCCGACGTGGCGACGGCGACCGACACGACGGACAGGGAGCCCGGCGGTCGATACGGCTCGATCTCGGCGAGCAGCTCCCGGTTGGCCACGGCGAACCCGACCCGCAGGCCGGCCAGCCCGTAGGCCTTGCTCGCCGTCCGGACGATGACGAGGCGCGGGTAAGCGGCCCGGAGCCCGATGAGGGACGTGCCGGTGAACTCGGCATAGGCCTCGTCGAGCGCGACCACCGGGGCCGCGCGGCCGTCGGCGCGAGCGTCGCCGGCCAGGCCGTCGAGCAGCGCGGCGATGGTGCCCGGCGGCTCGGGGAGGGCGGTCGGGTTGTTCGGGCTGCACAGCCAGATGACGGACGCCGAGCGGCCGGCCGCCCGGATCGCCTCACCATCGAGGGCGAACCCGCGGTCGGCGCCGAGGCGCGGGACCGCCTCGACTACGGCCTCCCGCTGGTCCGAGATGACCCGGAACATCGCGTACGTCGGGATCGGCACGACCGCCGTCGAACCCGCCGGCAGGAACGCCTTGCCGATGAGGTCGAGGATCTCGTCGGCGCCCGCTCCGACGAGCAATTCCCCGGGCCCCACGCCGTAGCGGGCGGCCGCCGCGGCCACGAGGCGACGGTAGTCGGACGGCGGGTACTCCGAGAGCCCGCCCTCGAACGGGCCGATCGCAAGGGCCTCCACGGCGACGTCCGGCGGCGCTGCGGCCGTGTTGAGATCGAAGCGGACGATGTCGGCCACGGCGAGCCCGTAGCGCGCGGCGACCTGCTCGCTCGTCGCCTCCCACGAGTAGCCGATCGGGGCGGTGGGGGAGGCCATCGTGACCGGCGTCGGGCTCATCGGGTCGACCTCGCGGCACCGGCGGCGGAGGCAGCACCGCTGGCTCCGTCCGACTCGTCGCGGAAGCGGATCTCGACCGCCTCCCGGTGGGCGATGAGTCCTTCGGCCGTCGCGACGACCCCGACCGCGCCGCGGATCGAGGCCAGGCCCTGCCGGCTGATCCGCTGGACCTGGCAGTACCGACCGAACGAGCCCACGTCGAGCGCCCCCGAGCTGCGTGCCAACCCGCCGGTGGGGAGGACATGATTGGCGCCGGATGCGTAGTCGCCGGCGCTCTCGGGCGCGAACGCACCGACGAAGAGCGAGCCGGCGGACCGGATGCGGTCGACGGCTTCCTCGGCGTCCGCGACGACGACGGTGAGGTGCTCGGCCGCGTAGTCGTCGACGAACGAGATCGCCGCGTCGCGATCGGGAGCCAGGACGAGGAGCCCGCCGGCGGCGAGGCTCCGCTCGAGGATCGCCCGCCGTGGCGCCGTCGCGAGCTGCAGGCCGATCTCCGCCTCGACGGCCGCGGCGAAGTCCTCGTCGGGCGTCACGAGGATGGCCGGCGAGTCGGGGCCGTGCTCCGCCTGGCTGAGGAGGTCGGCCGCGACGTGGGCCGGGTCGGCGGTCCGATCGGCGAGCACCATCACCTCCGATGGGCCGGCAGGGAGATCGATGCCGACCTCGCCGAAGACCTCGAGCTTGGCCGCGGTGACCCACGCGTTACCCGGTCCGACGATGCGGTCGACTGGTTCGATGCCGTCGTCGGGCAGGCCGTAGGCGAGCGCCCCGATCGCCTGAGCGCCGCCGGCTACCACGATGGCGTCGACCTCGAGCAGGCCGGCGACCCCGAGGAGGATCGGATCGAGGGTTCCGTCGGGCCCGGCCGGCGAGGCCACGATGAAGGCGCCGACGCCGGCGACGCGAGCCGGCACCGCGCACATCACGAGTGAGCTCGGATAGGCCGCCGAGCCGCCCGGGACGTAGGCGCCGACGCGCGAGATCGGGCTCCAGCGTCGTTCGATCGCGATGCCCTCGTCGATCGTCGTCACCGTCGTACGCGGTCGCTGAACCTCGGCGAACCGACCGATGTTGGCGATCATCGTTTCGACGCCCGCTCGGACAGGGCCGGGCAGGGCGTCGCGGGCCGCGATCAGCGCGGCCCGCGCGACCAACAGGTCGCCGTCGGCGAGACCGCCGCCGAACCGGGCGTTGGCGTCGCGGACGGCCACTGCGCCGCGCGCCCGCACGTCGGCGAGGATCGCTCGGGCCCCCTCGCGGACCGCGCCGTCCGGGACGGCGCCGCGACGGACGAGGGCATGCCGATAAGCGGCGACCGCCGGATCGGCGTCGACGAGCGAGAGGTCGAGCCGCCGAAGCCGGACGGAGGCGGGTACTCCCGCATCGAGGCCCGGTGTCGTGCTGGGCGTGCTCACTGGACGATCTTCTCGATCGGGAGGACGAGGATGCCGGATGCGCCGGCGGCCTTGAGCCGTGGCAGGAGCTCCCAGACGGCATCGGCGTCGACGACGGCGTGGATCGCGATCATCCCGGCATGGGCGAGGGGGATGATCGAGGGGCTGCCGAGGCCCGGCAGGAGGTCCTCCAGCTCGGCGAGTCGCTCCTGCGGCGCATTCATCATCAGGTACTTGCGGCCGCGGGCGGCGAGGACCGCGGCGAGCATCGTCTCCACCGAGCCGAGGTCGGCGCCACGGGTCGCGAGGGCGGCGGGGTTCGCGATGAGGACGGCCTCCGAGACGAGGACGTCCTCGATCGGGCGCAGGCCGTTCATCGCCAGGGTGGAACCGGTCGAGACGAGATCGACGATGGCCTCCGCCAGGCCGAGTCGCGGCGCGACTTCGACAGCGCCGGACAGAGGAATGACGTCCACCGGGATGCGCCGCTCGGCGAAGAAGCGACGGGTCGTCTCCGGGTGCGATGTCGCGACCCGGGCGTCGGCGAGGTCGGCGACCGTCGTGTACGACGAATCGACCGGCACCGCTGCCGCCAGGCGGCAGCGACCGTAGCCGAGGAGGCGCAGGACGGGCAGCTCCGCGCCCGTCTCGGAGAGGAGATCCTGGCCGGTGACGCCGAGGTCGGCGACGCCGTCACCGACGAACTCGATGATGTCGCCGGTCCGGACGAACAGGATGTCGAGGGCGAAGTTCTGGACCCGGACCACGAGGCTTCGGTCGTGCTCCTCGAACACGAGGCCGGCATCGTGGAGGAGTTCCAGCGTCGGTTCGACGAGGCGCCCCTTGTTGGGGACCGCCAGGCGGAGGCGTTCGCTCATCGTTCTGCGCCGGTCGGGTAGGGGCGGTCGCCGGTACGGGAACGGGCGTCGAGTCGGTCGAGGGCCGCCCGGTAGCCACCTTCTCCGTGATGGAGCCACGACGCGATCCGAGTGATCGTCGCCGTGCTCGCACCGGTGCGAGCGGAGATCTCCGCGTAGTGCATCCCGGCGTCGAGCAACCGGACGACCGCCCAGCGTTGGGCCATGTCGCGCAGCTCCCCGACCGTGCACAGGTCGCGGAAGAACCGCGCGGCTCCATCGAGGTCCTCGAGGTCGAGGATCGTGAGGAGCAACTCGCTGACGTCGTCGGTCTGCCAGGTCTCGGTCGTCATCACCCGCTCCGCGGTGGTTCGTCGTGCCGTGGTAGTCACGTGCCGTGCTACCGTAGTAGCATGCTAATACGCTAGCATGCCAGTAGGAGAGGCGTCAACCAGTGACATTCACGCTGATCCCGTCGATCGACCTCCGCGGCGGGCACGTCGTCCGCCTTCGCGAAGGAGACTTCGCGCGAGAGACCGACTACGGCTCGGACCCGGTCGCCGTCGCCGAGCGATTCGCTGCGGCCGGCACTCGCTGGCTTCATCTCGTCGACCTTGATGCGGCGCGCGGAGGCGAGCGGCAAACGACCGCCATCGAGTCGGTCGTATCGGCGATGGCCGGCAGGCTGGCCTGCCAGGTCGGCGGGGGATTGCGGACCGAGGAGAGCGTGGGGTCGATGCTCGCCGCCGGTGCCGCCCGGGTCGTGCTCGGCACCTCGGCGGTCGACGACCAGGCGATGATCGGTCGTCTTGTCGAGCGCCACGGTCCGGACCGGGTCGTGGCCGCGCTCGATATCCGCGACGGTCTCGCCGTCGGCGGCGGCTGGCTGCCCGGTGCGCCCGGTCTCCGCCTCGAGATCGCGTTGAAGGCGCTGGCGAAGGTCGGAGTGGGCTGGCTTGCCGTGACCGCGATCACGCGCGACGGCGGGCTCGGCGGCCCGGACCTGGAGCTGCTCCGCGGCGTGGTCGAGGCATCGCCGGGCGGGATCATCGCATCGGGTGGCATCTCGTCGATCGCCGACCTCGAGGCCGTCCGAGCCCTCGGCTGCGCGGCGGCGATCGTCGGACGAGCGCTCTACGAGGGGCGCCTCGACCTCCGAACGGCGATCGACGCGGTCGACCAGGCCTGACGAGCAGGCCGCCCCGGCTCGCCGGTCCGGTCAGTGGCCGGAGCCGGCCTCGACGTCCTTGCGATGGGCCGCGACGATCTTGTCGGCGAGGTGCGACGGCACCTCCTCGTAGTGGTCGAGGGTGGCCGTGAACGTGCCCCGGCCGTGGGTCAGCGAGCGGAGCTCGGTGGCGTAGGTGAAGAGCTCCGCCTGGGGCACCTGGGCCGAGACGACCTGGACCCCATCACCGCCTCCGTCCATGCCGAGCACCCGGCCGCGGCGCGTATTGAGGTCCCGGTTGACGTCGCCCATGTAGTCCTCGGGGACCCGGACCTCGACCGCCATGATCGGCTCGAGGAGGGCCGGCTTGCACTCGAGGACACCCTTCTTGAGGGCCATCGATGCGGCGATCTTGAACGACAGCTCGTTGCTGTCGACGGTGTGGAACGAGCCGTCGTAGAGGGTCGCCCGGAAGTCGGACAGCGGGTAGCCGGCGATGACCCCCTCGGCGGCCGCCTCGCGGATGCCCTTCTCGACGCCCGGGAAGAAGCCCCGCGGGACCGATCCGCCGACGACCTTCTCCCCGAACTCGACGCCGCCGCCCGGATTCGGCTCGATCTCGATCCAGACGTGGCCGAACATGCCGTGGCCACCCGTCTGCTTCTTGTACTTGCCCTCGACCTGGGTCCGGCCGCGGATCGTCTCCCGGTACGGCACCTTTGGCGTGTGGGTCACGATGGCCGCCCCGAACTTGCGCTTGAGGCGCTCGGCGATGACCGCCGTGTGGGCCTCGCCCATCGTGACGAGCAGTTGCTCGCCGACCGGGCTCCGCTCGATCCGGGCCGACGGCTCCTCCTCGAGCATCCGGTTGAGGGCTGCCCCCATCTTGTCGAGGTCGGCCTTCGTCTGGGGTTCGATGGCGACGGTGAGCGACGGGGCGGGGAAGGCGAGCGGGTCGAGGACGAGCGGCTTGTCCCGTGAACCGAGGGTATCGCCCGTCTCGGTGACGGCGAGCTTGGCGACCGCGCCGATCTCGCCGGCCTTCAGCTCCCCGACCGGCTCCTGGTCCTTGCCGTGCACGAGCAGGAGCTGGCCGATCCGTTCGTCCTCGCCTCGATCCACGTTCCAGGCGTGGCCCTGCGAGCGGAGCGTTCCCGAGAGGATGCGGATGTAGGTGAGCCGCCCGACATACGGGTCGGCCGAGGTCTTGAATGCCCGGGCGAGGAGCGGGCCCGCCGGGTCCGCGGGCACCTCGATCGGATCGCCGGTCTTGGGCTCGTGGGCGGTCGTCGGAGCCTCGTCGGCCGGCGAGGGGAGGTAGCGGACGAAGGCATCGAGAAGGCCCCGCATGCCGATCCCCTTGGCCGCGCTGCCGACGAGGACCGGCGCGAGGATCGATTCCTTGACGCCCGTCCGAAGGCACGCTTCGAGCTCTGGATCGGAGATCTCCTCGCCCTCGAGGTACTTCGTCAGCACGCCGTCGTCGGCCTCGGCCGCCGCCTCGAGGAGCTGGTCGCGGCGGGCCGAGACCTCCGCCTCGAGCTCGGCCGGGATGGGGATCTCGACCTCCTTGTCGCCCTCCCAACGCCACGCCTTGCGATGGACGAGGTCGACGTAGCCGGAGAACGACTCGGCGGCGCCGATGGCGACCTGGAGGGGGGCGATCTTGGTCCCGAAGCTCGAGCGCAGGGCGTCCAGGGTGGCCGTCGGGTCGGCGTTCTCCCGATCGCACTTGTTGATGAAGAAGCAGGCCGCCCGGCCGGTCGAGCGGCCGTGGGCGACTGCCGTCTCGAGGCCCGAATCGACCCGGCCCGACGCGTCGACGACGAACAGCGCCCCGTCGACCCCACCGAAGCCCTCGACGACCTCGGCCACGAAGTCGGGGTAGCCGGGCACGTCGACGAGGGTCACCCTCGTCCCATCGTCGTCGAGCGTGGCGACCGCCAAGCTCAGCGATTCCTTGCGCTTTTGCTCCTCGGGCTCGAAGTCGAGGTGGCTCGTCGCGTCGTCGACCCGGCCCAGCCGTGACGTCGCGCCCGTCCGGAAGAGCAGCTGCTCGGCGAGGGTCGTCTTGCCGGCTCCGGCATGTCCGGCCAGCACGACATTCCGCAGGTGGGCGAGGTCAACGCTCTTCGTCGTCATCGACTCGTCGGTCCTCTCGTGCAGGGCGATGGAAGGGGACGGGAGGCTCGCATGCGGCGGGGCGGAAGGCGGGTTTCGCCATGATAGTCGCGTATACTCGCCGGCGATGTCGGGACACTCCAAGTGGTCGCAGATCAAGCGCCAGAAGGGCGCCAACGACGTGAAGCGGGGAGCCGTCTTCACCAAGGTCGCGCGGGAGATCTCCATCGCCGCCCGGGCCGGCGGCGGCGATCCCGACGGCAACTTCCGGCTCCGCCTCGCGATCGAGAAGGCGCGCGCGGTGAACATGCCGGCCGACAACATCAAGCGCGCCATCGAGCGGGCGGCCGGGACCGGCGAGGCCGACCAGTTCGAGGAGATCGTCTACGAGGGCTACGGTCCCGGTGGCGTGGCCGTCCTCGTCGAGGCAGCTACGGACAACCGCAACCGCACCGCTGCCGAGGTGCGCTCGCGGTTCGCCAAGTCCGGCGGCCAGCTCGCCGCCTCGGGCGCCGTCGCCTGGCAGTTCGAGGCTCGCGGACTCATCACCGTCCCCCGCGACGGGGTGGACGCCGACGAGGTGGCCCTGAGCGCGATCGACGCGGGCGCCGAGGACGTCGACACGGAGACCGACCCGCTCGAGATCTACACCGCGCCGTCCGAGCTCGAGACGGTCCGCCGCAAGCTCGAGGACGCCGGAGTCACCGTCGAGCAGTCCGAGTCGGCGATGATCGCCAAGCAGACGGTCGAGCTCGACGCCTCGCGGGCCCGTCAGGCCCTCCGCCTCGTGGAGGAGCTCGAGGATCTCGACGACGTCCAGCGGGTCACCGCCAATTTCGACATCCCCGAGGAGATCTTCGCCGAGGTCGCCGGGTGACCCTTCCCAGCGGCGGGGTCCCGACAGCCACATGATCGTCCTCGGCATCGACCCCGGCACCGCGGCGCTCGGCTACGGCGTCATCGAGAAGTCCGGCGGGCGCCTCCGCCCGGTCGACTTCGGCTGCGTCACGACGATCCCGGACGAACCGTTGCCGAGCCGGCTGCTCGAGATCCACCGCGCCGTCGTCGACCTCATCGAGACCCACCGGCCGGCTGTGGTCGCGGTCGAGCGGCTCTTCTTCAGCCGCAATGCCCAGACCGCGTTCGGGGTCGGCCAGGCCCGCGGGGTCGTCCTCCTGGCGGCCGCCCAGGCAGGCATCCCGGTCCGCGAGCCCACCCCCAGCGAGGTCAAGTCGGCCGTCGCCGGCCACGGGTCGGCCGACAAGGACCAGGTCGGCCGGATGGTCGCCCTCATCCTCGGCCTCGATGTCGTTCCTACCCCGGACGACGCCGCCGACGGACTCGCCATCGCGATCTGGGCGGCCAACCGCGAGCGACCGGGGGAGCGCCACACGTCGTCGGTCCTCGACCGGTCCGCCGTCGCGCCGATCGACGGCGGCACGACCTCGTTCGACCGGGCCGTGCGCGAGGCCATCGAGCGGGAGCGGCGGGCCGCCGCCCCGGCCGACGCGTCCCGACCGGCCCGCCGGCGAGCGTCATGACCACGGTGCCCGGCCGCCGGTGATCGCCTCGGTCGACGGTCTCGTCGGCGCGGTCGCCCTCGATTCCCTCGTCATCGAGGTAGGTGGCATCGGCTACCGGGTCTTCGCCGCCCCGTCGGTCATCGCCGCTGCCCGGACGGGCGAGCGGCTCAAGCTCTTCACCCACCACCTTGTCGCCGAGGACCGCCAGGCGCTGTTCGGCTTCGCCACGCCGGAACAGCTCGGCTTCTTCAACCTGCTCCTCACGGTGACCGGCGTCGGGCCGAAGGTCGCCCTCGCCATCGTCGGCAGCCGTCCGGTGGCCGATCTTCAGCTGGCCATCCTCCGCGAGGACCAGGCGGTCCTCATCAGCATCCCGGGGATCGGCCGCAAGCTTGCCGAGCGGATCGTCTTCGAGCTCCGCGAGAAGGTCGCCGCGGCCGGCTCGGCGGCAGCCACCGCGGGCGGTGGACCGGTCGGTGCCGAGACCGAGGTCGTCGCCGCCCTGCAGGCACTCGGCTACTCGGCCGCCGAGGCACACGATGCGTCCCGGGCCGCCCTGGCCGACTCGACGATCGGCGGCACGCTCGAGGATCGGGTCAAGGCCGCGCTGCGCACGCTCGTCCGCGACTGATACCCCGAAAGCGGTACGTGCCCGCACCCACGCGAAGAGGCCATCGGCGCATAGAACATCCGTGCGATATGGCGTCGGCCGTGCTATCCTGCGGGCGATGACCGACGACGTTTCGCGGGTCCTCGCGGCCGGCCTCCTCGATGAGGCCGACATCGCCGTCGAAGGGTCGCTCCGACCGCATACGCTCGCCGAATACATCGGCCAGCGCGAGGTCAAGGCGAACCTGTCGGACCTCCTCGCCGCGGCGCGGGGGAGGGAAGAGGCGGCCGATCACGTCCTCCTCTACGGCCCGCCCGGACTCGGCAAGACGACCCTCGCCACGATCATCGCCCGTGAGCTCGGGGTCAACGTCCGCTACACGAGCGGCCCGGCCATCGAGCGGGCCGGCGACCTGGCCGCGGTCCTCACCTCGCTCGAGGAACGCGACGTCCTCTTCATCGACGAGGTCCACCGCCTCAACCGGGCGGTCGAGGAGATCCTCTATCCGGCGATGGAGGACTACGCCCTCGACGTCATGATCGGCAAGGGCCCGTCCGCTCGTTCGCTCCGCCTCAGCCTGAAGCCGTTCACGATCGTCGGGGCGACGACCCGGGCGGGGAGGATCAGCTCGCCGCTCCGCGACCGCTTCGGGGCGACGTTCCGGCTCGATTTCTACGACGAGCCCGACCTCACGGCGATCGTCCGCCGCTCGGCCGGCATCCTCGGCATCGAGATCGATCCGGCGGCGGCGGCGGCCATCGCCCGCCGTGGACGAGGTACCCCCCGGATCGTCAACCGGCTCCTCAAGCGTGTCCGCGACC
Organism: uncultured Chloroflexia bacterium; assembly: GCA_963745405.1. Taxonomy (GTDB): domain Bacteria; phylum Chloroflexota; class Limnocylindria; order Limnocylindrales; family CSP1-4; genus C-114. Next base: position 2,809,597 of record CAVUWY010000002.1, read on the forward strand.
ACGCCGAGGTCCACGGCGACGGTCACGTCGACCAGGCCTCGGCCGAGGAGGCGATGCGACGGATGGAGATCGACGAGGAAGGCCTCGATTCGACCGATCGCAAGCTCCTCGCCGCGATCGTGCAGAAGTTCGCCTCGGGGCCGGTCGGCGTCCAGGCGCTGGCCGCGGTCCTGTCCGAGGAGGTCGAGACGATCGAGGACGTCTACGAGCCGTTCCTCCTCCGGCTCGCCTTCATCGACCGCACCCCGCAGGGCCGGATCGCCACCGAGGCCGCCCGCCAGCATCTTGCCGGCCTCGGCTATGAGATCCCGCCGCCACGTCGGCCGGAGAGTCCCTCGCCCGGCCTCTGGGACGGGTCGGTCGTCCCGTCCGACGACGAGGCGGCCGAGTGAGCGGGGGACCGGCGCCATTCGACGTCGTCGTCCCGGCGCCGGCCGACGGGAGCACCCGGGGCCGCCTCGGGCGCCTCGAGCTGTCGCACGGGGTCGTCGAGACACCCCAGTTCATGCCGGTCGGCACGAACGCGACGGTCAAGGCCCTCCATCCCGACGATCTCGTCGAGGTCGGCGCCTCGATCGTGCTCGCCAACACGTATCACCTGTACCTGCGCCCGGGGCACGAGCGGATCGCCCGCCTCGGCGGGCTCCATCGGTTCATGGCGTGGGACCGGCCGATCCTCACCGACTCGGGCGGCTTCCAGGTCGTCTCGCTCGGCGACCTGCGGGTCGTCGACGATGACGGGGCGACGTTCCGCAGCCACATCGACGGCTCGATCCATCGCTTCACCCCGGAACGCTCGATGGAGGTCCAGGAGGCGCTCGGCTCGGACGTCGCGGTGGCCTTCGACCAGCCGGTCGTGCCATCGTCGCCGCGGGCCGTCGTCGCCGAGGCGACCGCGCGGACCCATCACTGGGCGGAGCGATCGCTGGCCGCCCACACCCGCCCGGACCAGGCCCTGTTCGGGATCGTCCAGGGCGGCCTCGATCCCGAGCTGCGTGCCGCCTCGGTCGAGTTCATCGCCGGCCTGCCGTTCGACGGGCTGTGCATCGGCGGCCTGGCCGGAGATGAGACGGCGGCCCAGCGCGAGGCGGTCCTCGATGCGGCGATCTCGCAGCTGGCCGGCGATCCCCGGCCGCGCTACCTCATGGGACTCGGCTCGCCGGCCGACCTGCTCGAGGCCGTCCATCGGGGCATCGACCTGTTCGACTCGGTGCTGCCGGCGCGGGTCGCCCGGAACGGCCAGTTCTGGGTGCCGGGGGGCCGCATCAACATCCGCAACGCCCGTTACCAGGACGATCCGGAGCCGATCCAGGGCGACTGCCCGTGCCTTGCCTGCCGGCGGTTTTCGCGGGCCTATCTGGCCCATCTGTTCCGGGCCCGGGAGCTCCTGGCCTACCGTCTCGCGACTTGTCACAACCTCACCTTCACCCTAGACTTCATGGTCAGGATCCGCACGGCCCTGCGGTCCGGCACCTTCCCCGCGACACTCCCGGAATTACGGCTGCGCGCCGGTCCGGTGAGCGGCGGTGAAGTCGCGGTGCAGTCGGCGTGAAGGGCCCGTCCGTAGCATCGTCGCCACGTGGAGGAGCACGACATGGGCTCTCGAGATCGCCCCTCCCGGGAAGCCAAGAAGAAGCCGAAGGACAGCGGGTCGAAGCAGAAGCTCGCGCCGATGTCCGAACCGCCCCAGAACGTCGAGCTGATCCGCAAGGAGCGCAAGCCCCGGACGCCCAAAGAGGAGCCGGACGAGGGCTGATCTCCACGCAGTATCGCCATCGACGACCACCCGCCGACAGAGGACAGGAGCGAGGACCACGATGGCGATGACCGGAGAGCGCGGCACGGACGAGCGGACAGCCGAGCGATCGACCGCGGAGCGCGGCCGCGCCGTCGACGCGGCGATCCTGTCCATCGAGAAGCAGTTCGGCCGCGGGTCCATCATGAAGCTCGGCTCGGCCGAGCGCCAGCAGGTCGACTTCATCCCGACCGGCTCGATCGCCCTCGACCTCGCCCTCGGCGTCGGCGGCATCCCGCGCGGTCGCATCACCGAGATCTTCGGCCCCGAATCGTCCGGTAAGACGACCCTCTGTCAGCACGTCCTCGCCCAGGCCCAGCAGCGGGGTGGCGTCGTCGCCTTCATCGACGTCGAGCACGCCCTCGACCCGGGCTATGCCCGCGCCTGCGGCGTGAACGTCGACGAGCTGCTCGTGAGCCAGCCGGACACCGGCGAGCAGGCCCTCGAGATCACCGAGACCCTCATCCGCTCCGGCGGCATCGACTGCGTCGTCGTCGACTCCGTGGCGGCTCTCGTGCCGCGGGCGGAGATCGAGGGTGAGATGGGCGACAGCTTCGTCGGCATCCAGGCTCGCCTCATGAGCCAGGCCCTCCGCAAGCTGACCGGCGCGGTCAGCCGCAGCAACACCGCCCTCGTCTTCACGAACCAGCTTCGCGAGAAGATCGGGGTCATGTTCGGTAATCCCGAGACGACGCCGGGCGGCCGGGCCCTCAAGTTCTATGCCAGTGTCCGCCTCGACATCCGGCGGGTCGAGACGATCAAGACGGGCACCGAATCGGTCGGCAACCGGTGCCGCGTCAAGGTCGTCAAGAACAAGGTCGCGCCGCCGTTCCGGGTCGCCGAGTTTGACGTCATGTACGGCGAGGGCATCTCCCGCGAGGGCGGCCTGCTCGACGTCGGCGTCGCGATGGACGTCGTGACGAAGACCGGCGCCTGGTTCACCTTCGGCGAGTCACGCCTCGGCCAGGGCCGCGAGGCCTCGAAGGAGTTCCTGAAGGCGAATCCGCCGGTCGCGACGGAGATCGAGCAGCAGATTCGGACCAAGATGACCACCGTCGCGGTCCCGGTCGAGGGGATCGAAGAGGCCGAGTAGGGCCGGCACCCGCCGATGGCCGGCCGCCGCTCGCGAAGCTACATCGAACGACGGGCCGAACGGGCCGCCGTCGACGACCCACGGGTCGTCCTCGAGGCCGCTGCGCGCTTCCTCGAGGCACGCTCGCGCTCGGTCACCGAGGTCCGTCGTCGCCTGACCCAGGCCGGCTATCGCCCTGAGCTCGTCGATGGAGCGACGGCCCGCCTCCTCGAGCTCGGCGTCCTCGACGACGAGGCGTTCAGCCGCGCCTGGGTCGAGTCGCGAGATCGCGCCCGCCCGCGCGGCGAACGGGCGATCCGCTCCGAGCTCCAGACCAAGGGCATCGACCGGGCGACGGTCGACCTCGTGCTGGACGAGCGTCGTGGCGCTGCCGCCGCTGCAGCGGCGGCCGGCGGATCCGACTCCGACGATCTGTCGACGATCGCCTCGGTCGACGAAGCGGCCGCCATGCGGCTCCTGGAACGACGCGCTTCTCAGCTCGGTCGCGTCCCTGATCCTCGGGTGCGGCGCCAGCGGGCGTACGCCCTGCTCGCCCGCAACGGATTCGACCCGGCCGTCTGCGCCACGGTCGCCCGGCGCTTCACCGACGGCCCGATCGACGCCACCGAGGACGTCGAGCCGACTGGCGCCTGAGGGGCTACGGTCCGCTCCAGCCCGGCGGCGGGCCTCCCGGCATCGCCGCCGCCACCGACGCAAGGCGACTTCACCCCGAGGCGCCTTGACCCCGAGGCGCGCTCACCCCGAGGCGCGCTCACCCCGAGGCCCCTTCCCCCCGAAACGTGCCACCTACCCGTGAGGCGGGTGGTATGTCGACATCGACGAGGCCGACGGTCCCGGCGACCGCTCGAGCGACCCGATCCGTGCACGGATCACGACGCCGAGAGCCATCCTCGCGGCAGCCGGGTGCCGGAGCGGCGCATACGACCCACCTGGCGGGTAGGTGTCATGACATCGGCGCTCCGCGTGCCGTATCACCCGCGTGACGGGTAGGCGTCACGGCTCCGCCGCCCGCGTTCCCGGCGAACGCCGCGTACCCGCATCGCGCCGGCGCCTGAGGCCGGCGATCTCGTTTGACCCTCGGCCGTCGGCGGCCGTAGGCTACGCGGCAGACGAATCGCGCATCGACACAGAGGGGTCGGTGCGTCCAGGGCCCATGACACGGAACGCTCACCGGACCGCGGGGCAGCCGAGAACACCGTCCCGCCCGGCCGCGTGAGCCCCGTCACCGAGCATTTCACGCGTCCGACGCAGCGCCGTCGGATGGGAGGACCGGACCGATGGTGGACCTTACCATCGCCGTGGCCGTGGCCATCGTGGCCGCGGTCGCCGGCGTCGCCGCTGGATTCATCCTGCGCGGCATGCGCTCCAGCCAGCGGATGAAGCAATCCGAGGCCAAGGCCGCGCTCATCGTCGAGAAGGCCTACAACCAGCAGAAGGATCTCATCCTCGAGGCGAAGGACGAGAAGCTCCGCCTGCAGCGCGAGGCCGAGGACGAGGCCCGGGCCAAGCGGACCGAGCTGACCGGGCTCGAGCGACGCCTCCTCCAGCGCGACGAGCAGCTCGACCAGCGCGGCGACATGCTCGAGCAGCGCGACCGCAAGCTCATCGAGCGGGAACGGGAGATCGAGCGCGCCCGCGAGGAAGTCGCCAAGGCCCACCAGGACCAGGTCGAGGCCCTCGAGCGGGTCAGCGGCATGTCCGCCGAGGACGCCAAGGCGATGCTCCTCGAGGCCGTCCGCGAGGACGCCGAGCACGACGCCGTCCGGATCGCCAAGGCGATCGAGCGGGCTGCCCGCGAGGAGGCACAGGAGAAGGCCCGCGACGTCATCGTCACCGCCATCCAGCGGGTCGCGGCCGATCACACCGCCGAGCACACCGTCTCGATCATCCACCTGCCGTCGGACGAGATGAAGGGCCGGATCATCGGCCGCGAGGGTCGCAACATCCGGGCCCTCGAGCAGGCGACCGGCGTCGACTTGATCATCGACGACACCCCCGAGACCGTGGTCGTGTCGGGCTTCGACCCGGTCCGCCGCGAGATCGCCCGCCTCGCCATCACCAAGCTCGTGAGCGACGGGCGGATCCATCCCGGCCGCATCGAGGAGGTCGTCGCCAAGGCAAGGGCCGAGGTCGACCTCGTCATGCGCCAGGCCGGCGAGCAGGCCGCCTACGAAGCCGGCGTGCCCGGGCTGCCGCCGGAGATCGTCAAGCTCCTCGGCCGGCTCAAGTACCGGACCAGCTACGGCCAGAACGTCCTCAACCACGTCGTCGAGACGAGTCGCCTCGCAGCGGTCATCGCGGCCGAGGTCGGGGCCGACGTCCAGATCGCCAAGATGGGCGGCCTCCTCCACGACATCGGCAAGGCCGTCGACCACGAGGTCGAGGGGCCGCACGCGGCCATCGGCGGCCAGATCGCCCAGCGCCACAACCTGCCGATGAAGGTCATGAACGCGATCGCCGCCCACCACCAGGAGGTCGAGTACGCCTGCGTCGAGGCGCCGATCGTCCAGGTCGCCGACGCCATCAGCGCCTCGCGGCCCGGCGCCCGCGGCGAGTCGATGGACACGTACGTCAAGCGCCTCGAGGACCTCCAGGCGATCGCCGAGAGCTTCACCGGCGTCGAGCGCTCGTTCGCCGTCCAGGCCGGCCGCGAGGTGCGCATCCTCGTCCGTCCGGAAGAGATCGACGACCTGGCCTCGATGCGGCTCGCTCGCGACATCGTCCGCAAGATCGAGGAGACGCTGACTTACCCCGGCCAGATCAAGGTGACGGTCATCCGCGAGACGCGCGCCGTCGAGTACGCGAAGTAGCCTCGAGCCGCTCGTCGGTCGGGGCGACCGGCGGGTCGGGTGAACCACCGGGGAGGGGAGTCGGGCCGGGCGGATCGTCCTCGGCAATCCGGCCAACGGCGACGCGCCGCGTCCGAACGGCGCCTGCCGCGTGCTCATGATCGGCGACATCATCGGCAAGCCCGGACGGGTCGCGGTGGAGGAACTCCTGCCGGGGCTGCGCGATGAGCGGGGCATCGACTTCGTCACCGCCAACGGCGAGAACGTCGCCGGCGGGATGGGCCTGACCGCCTCGACCGCGGAGGCGCTATTCGCGGCCGGGGTCGACGTCATCACCTCGGGCAACCACATCTGGGACAAGCGCGAGATCTACCCCGTCCTCGACCGCGAGGAGCGGATCCTGCGGCCGCTCAACTACGGCACTCACGAGGTGCCCGGCCGCGGCTGGGGGACGTTCCACGCCCTCGACGGCTCGGAGGTCGCGGTGATCAACCTCCAGGGCCGGACGTACATGGCCCAGATCGAGAACCCGTTCACCGACGCCGACCGGCTCCTCGACGAGGGCTCCGAGCCGCTGCCGCCGATCCGGGTCGTCGACTTCCACTGCGAGCTCACGTCGGAGAAGAACGCCCTCGGCCTCCACCTCGACGGCCGGGTCAGCGCGGTCGTCGGGACCCACACCCATGTCGTGACCGGCGACGAGCGGATCCTGCCGCGCGGCACCGCCTATCAGACCGACCTCGGGATGACCGGGCCGTTGTGGAGCGTCATCGGCTTCGCCCCGCCGACGGTCCTGCCGCGCTTCATCAACGCGCTGCCGACCCGGTTCGAGGTCGGCGACGGACCGGTGGTCTTCAACGCCGCCCAGATCGACATCGATCCGGCGACCGGACGGGCCCTCGCCATCGAGCGGATCCAGCGGGTGGTGGGCGCCTGACCGTGGCCCGGACGCGGCGCGATGGCGGCACGCCGGTGGTGCCGCCCGGTCCCTCCCCGGTCGACTTCCATACTCACACCCGGCGATCCGACGGCCTCCTCGAGCCGGCCGAGCTCGTCAGGGCGGCGGCCGCGGTCGGGGTCCGGACGCTCGCCATCACCGATCACGACAACCTCGCCGCGCCGCGGGAGCTCCGCGCGTCCCCGGGTCTCATCCCGGCCGGCCTGGAGTTGATCGCGGGGGTCGAGATCAACACGGTCGACGACGGGCATCCGGCCCGCTGGCGGGGCGAGCTCCACCTCGTCGGCCTCGGTGTCGACCTCGACGACGACGCCCTGGAAGCGACCCTGGCCGCACAGCGGGCAGCGAGGCGGGACCGCTACGAGCGGTCGCTCCGCCGGCTCCGTGAGTCGGGCTATCCGATCGACGACCTCGCCGAACGGCTGCCCGCCGACGAGCGTGCCGCCCTCGGCCGGCCGACCGTCGCCCGCCTCCTCGTCGAGAAGGGCTATGCGACGAGCGTCGACGACGCCTTCGAGCGGCTCGTCGGCTACGGCATGCCCGGCTACGTGCCCCGCCACGGCATCGGTCCGCGGGCGGCCATCGACATCGTCCGCGCCGCGGGCGGCGTCGCCATCCTCGCCCACACCGCCGATGCCCTCGAGCGTGAGGCCGCCATCCGCGAGCTCGCCGGCTTCGGCCTCGGCGGCATCGAGGTCCACTACCGCCGATACGACGCGGAGACGGTCGCCGCGGTCGAGGAGTTCGCCGCCAGGCTCCGCCTCGTGCCGAGCGGGGGCAGCGACTACCATGGCGACCGCGAAACGTACGCCGAGGCGCACGCGGGGATCTGGGTCCCCGAGAGCGACGCCGCGGCTCTCCACCGAGCCCTGGAGGATCCGAGCGTCGTGGATCGCCGAGCCAGCCGATGATCGAGCGCCCCCCGGCACCGCCGGCACGGTCGGGCCGACGTTCGCTCGTCGTCCTCGACGGGCCGGGCGCCGCCAACCCCGCCGCGCCTCGGACTGCTCCGCACCCGACCGACGAGCGGCTCGTCGAATACCTCCCGGAGGCCCGCTCCCTGCCGGCCTTCCACGTCTGGACCCTTGGCTGCCAGATGAACCGGAGCGATTCGGAGGAGATGGCCGGGCGCCTGCTGGCGGCCGGCTGCGCCGAGGCACCTGCCCTCGAAGCCGCCGATCTCATCGTCATCAACACATGCGCGATCCGCGAGGCAGCCGAGCAGAAGGTGATCGGCCGGCAGGGCCAGCTCGCTCGACTCAAGGAGGCGAACCCGGCCCTGCGCGTCGTCCTCACCGGCTGCGCCGTCCGCGAACGCGACCGGACCGGCCTGCGACGGCGGTTCCCGGCGGTCGACCTGTTCCTCCGCCCGGACGAGGAGCCGGAGCTCGTGGACCGCCTCGGCCTCGCGTCAGCCCAGGGCCCGATCGCGGGGTCCGGCGGGACGGTCGCCGACACCGCCCGAGCCGTCGCCGGCGCGACCACCGTCGTCGGCACCACCGTCGTCGGCGTGGCCGACGCCCTGCCCTCGACCCGTGCGGCGGCGGTCGAGGCGGGCACCATCGCCCGTGGATCGAGCGTCAGCGCCTGGCTGCCGATCGTCTACGGCTGCGACAAGACCTGTACGTACTGCATCGTCCCGTTCAGCCGTGGTCCCGAGCGGAGCCGGCCCTTCGACACCGTCGTCGCCGAGGCCCGCTCACTCGCCGCGGCCGGCTATCGCGAGGTCACCCTCCTCGGCCAGAACGTCAACTCGTACGGGCATGACCTGCCGGCCGAGCCGCGCTTCGGCCACGTCGCCACGGAACGATCGGCCGGCCGACGGCTCGACCTCCACGGCCGACCAGACCTCGCCGAGCTCATCGGGGCCATCGACGACCTCCGGACGGCCGATGGCGCACCGGCGATCCCGCGCCTCCGCTTCGTCACGTCGCATCCGTGGGACCTCTCCGACCGGCTCATCGCCGCGCTCGCCGCGTGCCCGAGCGTCTGCGAACACCTCCACCTGCCGGTCCAGTCGGGCGCGGACGCGGTCCTCCACCGGATGGGCCGCCAGTACACGATCGAGCATTACCTCGAGCGCCTCGCGGCGATCCGGGCGGCCGTGCCGGGCATCGCCGTCAGCACCGACGTCATCGTCGGGTTCTGCGGCGAGACGGAGGCCCAGTTCGAGTCCACGCTCGACCTCCTCCGCCTGGTCCGCTACGACCAGGTCTTCGCGGCCGCCTTCTCGCCCCGGCCTGGGACGCCGGCCGCGCGGCTCCCCGACGACGTACCGCCCGACGTCAAGCGGCGCCGGCTCAACGAGCTCCTGGCGGTCCAGGAGGCGATCGGGCACGAGCGCAACCGCGACTGGATCGGCCAGGAGGCGGAGGTCCTCGTCGACACGATCGTCCCGCCGCGCTCCCACGACCACGAGCAGGCGTCGGGTCATCGGCCCGAGGCCGGGGACGCCGCGGGACCCGAGCCGGGACTGACCGCCGCGACCCAGCCCGCCGGCCCACATCTGTCGGGCCGCAGCCGCGAGAACAAGCTCGTCCACCTGACCGGACCGGCGACCCTCGTCGGGCGGCTCGTCCGCGTCCACGTCACCGCCGCCGGGCCGTACTCGCTCCGCGGGGTCCTCGCCTGAGCCCTCAGCCGCCCGCGCTCCCGGGCAGGCCGCCGCTCGTGGTCATCGGCGGGCCGACTGCCACCGGCAAGACAGGGCTCGCCATCGACCTCGCCCTCGCGCTCCGGGCGACGGGTCGCGACGCGGAGGTCATCTCGGCCGACTCGCGCCAGGTCTATCGCGGGCTCGATGTCGGAACCGCGAAGCCAAGCCTCGAGGAACGCCGCGGCATCGTCCATCACGGGCTCGACCTCGTCGATCCCGACGAGCCCTTCAGCGTCGCCGACTTCGTCCGCCACGCTGACGGGGCACTCGAGCGGATCCACGCCGCCGGTGCTGTCGCCATCCTCGTCGGTGGCACCGGCATGTGGCTGCGAGCGGTCGCCGCCGGACTCGACGTGGACGCCCTGCCGCACGATCCGGAGCTCCGCGCCCGCCTGGAGGCTGACGTGGCGGGGGAGGGGACCGCCGCCAGCGCGGCGCGCCTGGAGGCGCTGGCGCCGCGTCTCGCGGCGGCCGTCGATCTCCACAATCCCCGCCGGATCGTCCGGGCCCTCGAGATCGCGACCCTCGTCGGCGACGTGCCGCGCCCGGCGCCGCGTGGCTACGGCGGCCCGGTCATCCGCTTCGGACTCGACCTTGCCGATCGCGAGCTCCACGGACGGTGGATCGCCACCCGGGCAGAGGCCCAGCTCGACGCCGGCATCGTCGAGGAGGCGGCCGCCCTCCGGGATCGCTTCGGCGAGCATCATCGCGCCTTCAGCGCGATCGGCTATCGCGAGGCCTGGGCCCTCGCCGACGGCCGTCTCGATCTCGCTGCCTACCTCGCCGAGAACGTCCGCCGCAACGTCGCCTTCGCGCGCCGCCAGCGGACCTGGTTCCGGGCCGAGCGCGACATCACGTGGATCGATGCCGGCCACGGCCGGCCGATCGAACTGACGCTGGCTCACGTTGACGAGCTCCTCGATCCGGCCGAACGGGGGAGCGAAGCCCGGCACTGATCGACGGGCCGAACGGACTCGCGTCCAGCCCGATCGCGATCGGGCTTGCGATCATCCTGCGATCGACCCTCCTGACACTTCGTGACGAACCGCGCCGCGAAGGAGCCTGCCATGTTCGCTCGACGGACCATCCCACTCGTGCCCCTCGTCGCCGTCGCGTTCCTGGCGGCCTGCACGAGCGGAGTCGGCAGCCCAGCCGCCGGCTCCGGCGGAGTTTCGAGCGGCAGCGTGCCGGTCGTGGCCGGGGCCACGTCGTCGCCGGCCGACTCAGCGGGCGACGCGGGTGCTGGCTCGAGCGTCACAGGCGACGGCTCGGTTGGCACGGTCGACGTCTGCCAGTTGGCCACCGCGGCCGACGTCGAGCAGCTCTTTCCCGGGGCGGTGACCGCAGCGCCAGAGCCGCAGAACGCCAACGGCTGCAGCTACGTGTTCGCAGGGGAGGACCAGGGGCTCACGATCGAGGTCGTGGTCGGCGACGACGCGTCCACCTTCTGGACCGGCAACATCGCGCCGCAGGGCGTCAACACGATCGCCCTGTCCGGCATCGGCGACAAGGCGATGCGCGCTCCCGGAACGCTCGACCTGGTCGCCCTCCACGGCGCGACCTTCTGCGAGATCGAGGCAAGCAGCCAGGTGTCGGAGTTCTTCCACGGTCTGGCGACCCCGGACACGAGCGACGTCGTGCCCGACGACAGCGCCACCGCGATCGCCCAGAAGCTCGGGACCCTGTGCAACACGATCTTCGCAGCGCGATGAACCGACGCTGACCGCCCGGGCCAGCCCGCCCGGTGTGTCGGCCGCGGTGTCGGCCATCCCGGATCGGGTCCTCGGCTATCCTGCGTCGGTGCCCACCTCGACCACCATCGACCTGACCCCGCCGATCGAACGCGCCTTCCTCGTCGCGGTCGACGCCGGTGACGACACCGGCTGGACGGCCGAGGATTCGCTCTCGGAGCTTGCCAGCCTGGCCGACACGGCCGGCGCCGACGTCGTCGGCGCCGAGTGGCAGAACCGACGCCACATCGACCCCAACTGGTATGTCGGCAAGGGCAAGGCGGAGGAGCTCGTCGCGGCCAAGAACGAGACCGGCTTCGACCTCCTCATCGCCGACGACGAACTGAGCCCGGCCCAGCAGAAGGCGCTCGAGGGACTCCTGAAAGTCAAGGTGATCGACCGGAGCCGCCTCATCCTCGACATCTTCGCCCAGCACGCCCAGACCCACGAGGGACGCCTCCAGGTCGAGCTCGCCCAGCTCGAGTACCAGCTGCCGCGCCTCACCCGGATGTGGACCCACCTCTCGCGGACCGGCGGCGGGATCGGGACCCGGGGACCCGGCGAGAGCCAGCTCGAGACCGACCGGCGGCTCATCCGCGAGCGGATCAAGAAGATGAAGGAGCGGGTGGAGCAGGTCCGCCAGCAGCGGGCGACGGCGGCCCGCAGTCGCGATCGGCGACTCATGGCGACGGTCGGCATCGTCGGCTACACGAACGCCGGCAAGTCGACCCTCCTCAACACGCTCGTCGGCGCCGATGTCGCCCGAGCCGAGGACCGCCTCTTCGCCACCCTCGACCCGACGAGCCGCCAGGTCCGCCTCGGCGACGGCCAGACCGCGATCGTTACCGACACCGTCGGCTTCATCCACAAGCTGCCCCATCAGCTGGTCGACGCCTTCCGGGCGACCCTCGAGGAGGTCAACCGGGCCGACGTCCTCATCGAGGTCGTCGATGCCGCCGATCCCCACCGGGCCGAGCACCGGGCGACGGTCCAGGAGGTGCTCGACGAACTCGGGGCCGGCGACAAGCCGCGCCTCGTGGCATACAACAAGGTCGATCTCATCGACGCGACGGCACGGAACGGCGACGCACCGGCGCCCGTGGTGGCCGGCACGGTCCCGATCAGCGCCCGGTCGGGGTTCGGCATCGACCAGCTCCGGCTCGAGCTGTCGGCCCTCCTGGCGAGCCTGTGGGTCGATGTCGACGTCGAGGTGCCGTACACCGCCGGTGAGCTCCTCGCCCGGATCCGGGAGCGCGGGACGGTCGAGCTCGAGTACCGCGACCGCGACGTCCGCGTCCGTGGCCGCATCGCGCCGTCGCTCGCCGGCGAGCTCGGAGCGGCCGCCGTCCGCTGGACCGACACGCTCGCCGAGGACGCGGCGGCCCGGTGAGACGACGCGTTGCGCCGACTCCGCGGGCCGCCAGATGACCTCGCGCGAACCGGTCCGCCGGGCCGGGCGGGGCCGTCTCGAGGACGGGTCGACGATCCTCTGGTCGGTCGCCGAGGGGACCCGTGGCCGGCGCTGGCGGGAGGTCACGACCCTCGACGGCCGGGTGACCCACGCGGTCCTTCTCGAGGCGAGCGCCGGCGGTCGCCCGTCTCGCCTCGAGCTCGCGACCGAGGCCGGCCTGCTGACCCTTCATCCGGCCGACGACGAGGCCACGGCCCACGGCAACGTCGTCCACCAGGCCGGCGTCCGGCCGATCGAGCTGCCGTGGGGTCCCGATGACGCCTTCGAGGTCGTCGGGCGTCCGTTCACGACCGCGGTGATGCTGGGCAGACTCGCCCGCTCGGTCGCAGTGGGGGAGGGGGAGACCGTCCGGGTCCTTGCGGTCGACTCCTCGCTCGTCCCCCGACCGGGGGACCGCCTCGTTCGCCGTCTTACCGAGCGTCGCTGGGAGGTCGCCGACCTGGCCGCCGGGCGAGCCATCGAGATCGAGCTCGATCCGGACGGTATCCCGCGGTTCGCCGCCGGCGACGACTGGCCGCTGGACGACTGACGGGCGGCCAGCCAAGGCCTTCGACGCGGTCGGCACACGCTCGGCGTGGAATTCCGTGTGGATGCGTCGTGGACGACTACGGGATTCGAGCTGGCGTATCTCGAAACTCGTGGATAACACGCTGGTAACGGTCCCGACCCGTCGGATATCTTCTTCTCAGCCCGAAGGGGCCGACGGAACGGAGCTCAGGCGACGCCGGTGCTTGCATCGGTGGCGCGGACCCGGACCCCGGTTCCTTCGGGTGTTTCTTCGTGCCCGGGAGGGTCGTAGAAGTCCCTTGACCCTGGCGCCTCGGCCGGGACGGCCGCCCGGGCCAGGCCCGCGTCGGCCATCCGGACGGTCCGCGACGACCGGCCCGCCGGGCTACGACGACCCTGGCCGGCCCCGATCGCGCCCAACCGGCCGCGTTCGTGGAAAGTACGTGGACAACGCTCGTGAGAATCCTGTCCCGGCGCTGAATCTCGTGGACAACCCTGTTGTGGCGGTGGTAGCCGCGCCCGTATTGTTGGTCTTGCCCGAAGGGGCCATAACGGATCGCAAAGCTGCGACGCAGGTACTTGTATCAGCGGCGAGGGCGGCGGACCGGGGCACGACGAGACCGGGGCGCAGGTGCTTGCACAGGCGTCAACGGACGGCGAGTCGAGTGGTTCCTTCGGGCGTTTTCGTGTGTCCGTCGTGCTTCTTGGGCTCGGTCTCCGGCGTCACGATCGTGACGGCACGGGGCCGGATTCGGCCCCGGTCTAACTTCCGATAAGGATAGTTATGTCTGCATACGCGGGAGGGAAACCCCGTCGTGGCATCCTCCTGCCGACATGACTCGATACCTCGTCCTCCTGCGCGGCATCAACGTCGGCGGCCGGAACAAGGTGCCGATGGCGGCGCTGCGCGCGCTCCTCGAGTCGCATGGCCACACGAGGGTCTCCAGCTATATCGCCAGCGGCAACGTGATCCTGAGCTCCGATCGATCGGCATCGACGATCAAACGCGAGATCGAGGAAGCGCTTCCGACGACCTTCGATCTCGACAGCAAGCTGGTCGCGGTCCTCGTCCTGACGCGCGCTCAGCTCCGGGCCGTCGTCCGGGATCGGCCGAAGGGCTTCGGCGACAGGCCGGACATGTACAACAGCGACGCGGTCTTCCTCATCGGGATCGAGGAAGCGACAGCGATGAAGGTCTTCGACCCGCGACCCGGCGTCGACGCCATCTGGCCGGGCACGGGCGTGATCTACTCGCAGCGGCTGACGGCGCAGCGGACGAAGAGCCGTCTCGGCAAGGTCATGGGTACCCCCGCCTACAAGTCGATGACGATCCGCAGCTGGGCGACGACGCTGGCGCTGCTCGAGCGGATGGATGCGCCCGCGGACGACGCCTGACGCTACTCGCTCGGCTCGTAGACCCCGAGGATGTTGCCCCATGGGTCGGCGAACTTGAACCGCCTCCCGCCCGGGTACTCGTTCAACGCCACGACGATCCGGCCGCCGGCCGCCAGGACGCTCGCTAACGTGGCGTCGGCATCGTCGGTTCGCGCCAACGCCACCACGCCGTCACCCCGCCCCGATGCGGGGACCGGGTTCAGTCCGCCGAACTCCTGGCCGGGTCGCGCCGGGTCCTGGATCCCGGCGTAGTCGGGGCCGTAGTCGTTGAAGGTCCAGCCGAGCGCCCTGGCGTAGAAGGCCTTTGCCTGCTCGAGGTCGTCGACGGCGAATTCGACGTAATCGATCACGTGAGCCATGCTCGAAGGGTACCCGCCGCGCGCACCGAGCGGCGTCGCACGCCATCACTCCCCGGCCGTTTGCGAACGGTGTTTGACGGCCTACTCCTTCGGCGGCTCCCAAAGCTCGATCGGGTTGCCCTCCGGGTCGTGGACCCGGGCGAACCGGCCGATCGTGGGGTCGTTCCATTCATCCTTGGTGATCACCTCGTCGCCGGCCTCGCGAAACGGGGCGAGGACCGCCTCGAGGTCGTCGACGCGCAGGTTGAGCATGTACTGCCTGTCGGCGGGGAAGTAGTCGCTGTCCGCCCGGAAGGGCGTAAGACGAGCGGTCCCGCCGTGACAGTCCACGACCATTCGTCGGGCGCGATGGTGTCGTCGGCGCTGCACCCTCCGCCGACCCCCAGGCGTTCGCGGTACCAGGCGGTGAGTGCACGGGATCGCGAGCCCGGAAGAACAGCCCGCCGATGCCTTTCACGTGCCCATCGAGACTCCTCCTTGACCGGTCGGTCTGGCGGCCGGATGTCCAGCCGCTTGGTCACTCGAGCAGGTAGCGCCCGACCTCGTTGATCAGCGGCTCCCCCGACGCGAACCGGCGGACCTGGTCGCCGGCAAGCTCGAACGCCCGGATCGTCGAAGCCGGCGAGTCGCCGGCCATATGCGGCGTGATCAGGACATCGGGCAGCTCCCACAACGGATGATCCGGCGGGAGCGGCTCCGGATCGGTAACGTCGAGGGCAGCCCGGATCCGACCGGCCTTGAGCTCCTCGAGCATCGCGACGGTGTCGATCGTCCGGCCGCGACCTGCGTTCACGAGGAGCGCGCCGTCCGGCAGGAGGCCAAGCCGTCGGGCGTCGAGCAGGCCCGTGGTCTCCGTGGTCAGCGGCAAGATGTTGACGAGGATCTCGGCGTCGGGGAGGACGTCGTCGAGGTCGGCCAGGCCGCGCACGCCGTCGCGTGCGGTACGAGCCACTCCGATCACCTCGACGCCGAACGGGCGCAGCCTGTCCGCGATCGCCGTCCCGATCGAGCCGTAGCCGAGGATCACGACGTGGCGGCCCGACAGCTCGGGTGGCTCGACCGCCTCCCACGCGCGTCGCGCCTGCGCGTCGCGCGACTCCACGAGGCCTCGCTGCATCGCAAGGATCGCGCCGATCACCCACTCCGCGAGCGGGGCGTCGTAGACCCCGCGGGCGTTGCAGACGATGACGTGCTCGGGCACCCGACCGATGAGCCAGTCGACGCCGGCGCTCGTCGTCTGGATGACGCGCAGCCGCCCCCCTCCCCCGTCGAGGACCTCGAGCACGGCGCTGCGAGCCCGGTCGCCCGGCACGATGAGGTCGGCCTCGCCGAGATCCGGCATGGGTGCTGGCTCGGGTGGGACGAGCAGGACCTCGACGTTCGCCGGCAACTCGCCCATGTGGACGAGCTCCGCGACGTCCGGCAGGCACACGACCACGGCCCGGTCCGAACGGCCTCGCTCAGGCATGCGCATGGATCTGGAGGACAACCCCCGATCGAAGCGACGGCTCGACCGTTTCAGCCAGCAACCTGAGCATCGCGACGATTCTACGGGCCGGCCACCCGCCTATATCCTTCGAGCGTGATCGAGCCGCCGACACGCGCAGAGCTCGAAGACGCGTTCTGCTGGGACGCCAGTGACCTGGTACCGCGGCGCCCGGCGATGACTGCGTTCCGGCAGTGGAGCCGGCTCCACCAAGCGCGGTGGCGGGAGCGCGAGGGTCACCCGATCGGATCCCAGCCGTACGCGCCGCGTCCGGGCGTCGATCCGAGGCCGGTCGGGAACCGGGTGCCCCTGGAATACGGCCGTGACAGCGGGGCGAACTTCGTGACGACGGCCGCGCTCGAGGCGGTCCGGGCCCGGATTGCGATCGTCGAACGCGAGCAGAGCATCGACCACCAGGGCCTGTGGGCGGACCTGCTCTCCTCCGAGGCGCTCGCGTTCAACCTGTTCGGCAGTCTCGGCGCCGACCCCGCGCGGGCCGACGGCCTCGTCCACGCCTGGTTCGCCGACGCGCCGGGCCGCGTTGTTGCCGTCCGGTTTCTCCACTCGCCCGGG
This sequence comes from uncultured Chloroflexia bacterium, assembly GCA_963745405.1. Classification (GTDB taxonomy): domain Bacteria; phylum Chloroflexota; class Limnocylindria; order Limnocylindrales; family CSP1-4; genus C-114. The sequence continues at coordinate 2,826,409 of CAVUWY010000002.1, forward strand.
CGCCTCGACGCGCAGTGGCTCAACAGCCTGCGGCAATTCGACACGGCCTTCGTGCTCTCGCGGGAAGACGGCTCGCACGGCATCGTGGCCGTCGACGTCACCTACCACGAGCGCCTGAAGGCGGAAACGCCGAAACCAGAGAACCTCTGGCGCAACCACGAGGTACACGAGAGATCGGCCGCGTTCCGGCCCGAGGCATTCGAGCGGGTGAAGGGCCGCAGCGACCTGTGGTCGCCGTGGCTCGAGCATCTCCTGCTGCTGTCGATGCTCCAGCATCCGGGCGGCGCGTGGACATGGGGCAGGTACGTGATCGTCCATGCGGCCGACAACGTCGAGATGGCCGACCGCTCCGTTCGATACCGCGGACTGCTCGCGGACGCGACGACGTTCAGGTCGACCACGCTCGAGGAGGTTCTCGAGACCGGCGCCCTCCCCTCCCCCGCGGTTCGATCCCTCCGGGATCGTTACCTCCTGCGGTAGTCACGCGCACTGAGTCGTGGGTCAGCACCTGAAGGTCACGGCCGAGGCGGCGCGTCGGTTCCTCATGGCCCGGCACTTCCTCGTGCCCGCCCGGTCGCTCGTGGGGCTCGACGGCGTGCTCGAGGTCTTCCGGAGGCTCGGGTCGATCCAGTTCGACCCCATCGCCGTCGCCGGCCGAAACCACGACCTCGTGCTGCACGCGCGTGTCGCCGGCTACGAGCCGGCCTGGTGCGACGAGCTGTACGAACGCCAAGAGATCTTCGAGACCACCAACAAGGCGCTGTCGTTCATCCCGATGAGCGAGGTTCCCTGGTTCCGATCGAGCTCGGGCCGGAAGGGGAGACGATTCCACGCCGCTGCCCTCACCGACAACGCTGCGGTGGCCGAGCGCGTGCTCGAGCGGATCCGCGCCGATGGACCGCTGTCATCGGGCGATTTCGAGGGCGAGGCCAGTCCGACGAAGAACTGGTTCGGGATGCCGGAGAACGCCGTGCGCGCGGTGCTCGAGGCGTACACGGTCGCCGGCGTGATCGGCCTCGCACGACGCGAGAACAATGTCCGCTACTACGACCTCGTGGAGCGCCTGCTTCCCGCCGAGGTGCTCGCCCACGAGGTGCCGCTGCGCGACCAGCTCCGGCACAAGCTCCTCTCCCGCTACCGCGCGCACGGCCTGCTCGCGGCCGGTGGCGCCGGCGGCACGTTCGCCCGCATCGCCGACCCGCCGGAGCGCAGGGCGCTGCACAAGGAGTTGGTCGAGCTCGGCGCGCTTTTGCCTGTCGACGTCGAGGGTCTACGCGGTCCTCGCTTCGTCGTCGCCGAGGAGCTCCAACTGCTCGAGTCGCTCCTGGGATTGCTTCCGGGGTCGACGCCTTGCGTCGCGTTCATCGCCCCGTTCGACTCGCTGCTCTGGGACACAGCGCTTCTCGAGCGGCTGTTCGGCTTCGAGTACACATGGGAGGGCTTCTTCCCGCCGGCGAAGCGCCGGTGGGGCTACTACGTGCTCCCGATCGTCTTCGGCGACCGCTTCGTCGGCCGGATCGAACCGCGGATCGACCGGGACCAGGCGCGTGTGGAAGTGCTCGACGTCTGGTGGCAGGACGGTTTCGCGCCGGCCGACGCCCACGGGTTCGTCGACGCGATGCGGGACGCCCTCCGCGCGTACCTGCGCTTCGCGCGCGCCGGTGATATCGAGTGGGCGGCCCACCTGAATCGCGAACGGCGGCTCTTCCGCATCACCGGCTGCTGACGACGCACGGCGGCCGCGCCGAGGACGCCGTCAGCGGGCGATCGCCGCCGGGTCATCCCGCCGGAGGAGGATGCCGAGGTAGGCCTTCCACGGCCCGACATCGGCGTCGTACGAGCCGGCCATCGCGGCGAAGATCTGCGACACGTGGTTGAGATCGTGGACCGCCCAGGTGGCGAGCAGCTCGTGGAGCGTCACCTCCCCGAGTTCCGGATGGAGGCCACGCCGATCGAGATCCTCGTCGTGGGCGACCAGCTCGACGAGGCGAGCGAGGGAGAGCGCCCGTAGTTCCGCGAACCGGGTCACGAGCCGGTCCAGCGGCACGTCCACGTCGCGCTCGACATGGGCGAACCGATCGAATGGGTCGAAAGGCTGCGAAGTTCCGACGTCGAGTATCCGCTCGGCGCGCGGGATCCAGTCGTCGAGCTCGGCCGAGATCAGGTGGCCGACGACGTCGCGCGGACGCCAGCCATCCGCGACGTCCGGCGTCGTCGTCCACACCTCGGGCACGCCGACGAGTAGCGCCGAGATCACGGTCGGGGTGCGGTGCAGGAGGTCGAGGGTATCGGCGAGGTATCCAGGCATCGCGGGCCTCCCTACGAGGCGGTGTCGTCGAGCCAGGCTCGAACCGCCGCCATGTGCCCGTCGTGGAGATGGCCGGTGAAGTCGTCCTCGACGAGGGGCTCGCCGATCCACGGCACCTCGAGGGACAGCTTCTCCGCCGGAAGGGACTCGAGGACCTCGACGAGGCGGTCGTACGAAGTGTCGTAGTCCGCCACCAACTGCTCCGGGGAGCGGTCGGCGTGCTGCTCGCGGATCCAGTCGTTGATCAGATCGTCATCGTCGAGGGCCGCCGGCCACGGCGCCGCCGGCTCGGGCTCGTCGCGGGCGAGGGCGCCGAGCCGGCCGATCGTGCGGTTCCGCCAGCCGGCGAGGTGACCGGCCATGTCGCCGAAGCTCCAGGCGCCCATCGGTCCCGGCTCGGCGTAGCGCGCCGGACCCACCTCGGCGGCAAGGCGTCGCCAGAACTCCTGGTCGGCCCGGATGGCGTCGGTCTGTGCGGCTCGCGTGCGCATGGATCCCTCCCTGGTTCGTGGCGTCAGTCGGCCGCCCCGTCGTCCTGGTCCGGTGCCACGTTCGGGTTCACGTGGAAGACATTGTCGGGGTCCCACTCGCGCTTGAGCGTGGCGAGGCGGGCGAGCTTCGTCTCGCCGTAGATGCGGCGCGATGCCGCAGGGCCGACGTCGGAGTTCCCGTTCGCGTAGGCGCCGAGGGTCCGGTCGGGTTCGAGGACCGCGATCGCCCGGCGGCACCAGTCCATATTCGCGTCGTCGTCGGCCTGGTGGGTCCAGTCCGAGTCGGCGCTCAGGTCGAACGCGGCCTCTCGACCGGTGTACGCCGTCGCCTCCTCGGACACCCTGCCGATAGCCCCGCCGAGCGCCGTCGCCGTGACGCTGGAGAGGCCCGGTGCCGCCGCGACGAGCTCGACGAGCTCCTCGAGCGCCTGCGCTCGGATGTCGTTGCCGAAGTGGCTCGTGATGAACGAACGGCTGCCCCAGGCGAACACGAGGTCGTGGGACGTCTGGACCTCGAGATAGGGCTGGCTGCCGATCGTCGCGGTGAGCGGCTTCGGGCCGGCGCGCAGGCCCGCGGTGTCCCGCTCGGCATCGTCCGCCGCGCCGCTGTGGTTCCAGGCCAGGTAGACGATCGGCTTGCCGACCACGTCGTCGGCGTAGCCCTCGTCCGGGCCCGCCCGGGTGATCCCGAAGATCATGGCCAGGGCATCCGGGGCGCGCGGGGCGAACTCACGGAACCTGCTCCAGACCTCCTGTACCTGCGTCGCGGGAAAGGTGAGCACGCCCCGATGGAGGTCGGGCCCGAACGGCTGGAGCCGGAACTCGAACGCCGTCGCGATCCCGAAGTTCCAGCCGGCGCCGCGGAGGCCCCAGAACAGCTCGGGCTCCTCGGCGTCGGTCGCGCGGACGAGCCGGCCGTCCGCGGTGACGAGCTCGACCGCAGTCACGTTGTCGATCGTGAGCCCGAAGTGGCGCTGGAGTCGACCGACCCCTCCCCCGAGCGTCAGGCCGGCCACGCCGGTGTGGCCGATGACCCCGATCGGGCAAACGAGGCCACGCGCCTGGGCGGCCACGTCGAGCTCGCCGAGGAGCGCGCCACCGTTCGCCCGTGCGACCCGCCTCCGCGAGTCGACCTCGACCCCGCGCATCGCGGACATGTCGACGAGGAGTCCGTCGTTCGCGCCTCCGAGCCCGGCGGCGCTGTGGCCGCCCGATCGGACGGTGATCTCGAGGCCGTGCTCGCGTCCGAACGCGACCGCCGCGGCGACCTGCTCCGCCGTCGTCGGCCGGGCGATGACCGCGGGTCTTCGATCGTGGATCGCGTTCCACAGCCGGCGCGCATCGTCGTAGGTCGCGTCACCGGGCACGATGACCTCGGCGCAGGATCGACGCAGCTGCTCGACATGACGTGGTTGGACGTGGGCATTCATCTCGACCATCGCCAGATGTTCGCATGGTCGCCGGTCGCTGTTTCCGCGCCGACGGCGATCCACTCGAGCGGTCGGCGATCAGTCGTCGGCGATCAGGGTCAACCTCCAGGGATCGCCCGACCGCGTCGGTGCGGTGAGGTGCGTCGGCCACCGCTCCGCGAGGATGGCCGCGAGAGCCTCCGGGTCGTCAGGATCCGCACCGGCGTCGAGGAGGTGGCGGGCGGCCTGGCCGCGGATCCGCTTGGCGACGACATCGCCGATACGCCCTCCCCCACCGGCCCGCTGATCGACCCGGAGGGAGACGATCCGATCGCCGAGCCCGCGGGGCATGCCCATCGCCTGGTAGCTCGGCGAGCGGAGGTCGAGGACGATCCCCTCGCGGCCCGCGGTCTCAGCCAGCAGGTCCGGGAGGACCGTCCGCCACATCGCCTCGAGACGGCCGATGCCAACGAGCCGCGCGCAGACGTGGAGTCGATACGGCGGGATGCGATCGACGGGCCGGAGGAGTCCCCACAGCGGAGACGCGACGACGATGGTGCGCTCGGCGCGCTCCGCCGCAGCCGCCGAGAAGGACCCGGCATCGAGCCCCTCGTGGAGCGGCCCGGAGTAGACGTCGAGCGTGGGCATCGCCGGCACCTCGCGCAGCCACGTGTTCCGGGCGACCTCGGACGCCTTCGATGGACGGACGAGCAGCCGCACGAACGCGTCCGGCCGGGCGCTCGTCGCGATGAGGGCGTCGAGGATCTCGGTCCGGAGTCCGGTGAGCTCCGGGAACGACAGTCCCTCGAGGTCGACCCGACTGCCTCGGTCCGGTGGGGGCCGTTTCGTCTCGGACGGCGGCAGGATGATCAGCACGGTCCCAATATGAGGCCATGAAGGCCGTCGTTCAGGACCGCTACGGGCCGCCGGACGTGCTCCGGATCGAGGAGGTCGAGCGACCGGTCCCGAAGGACGACGAGGTCCTCGTCCGGGTCCGGGCGAGCACGGTGTCGCAGTCCGACACCCACATCCGCCGGGCGGACCCCATCCTGTGGCGGGTGATCGCCGGGCCCCGCCGGCCGAGATGGCGGAGCCTCGGGGTCGAGTTCGCTGGCGACGTCGAGGCGGTCGGTGCGACCGTGACCGACTTCAAGGTCGGCGACGCGGTCTTCGGTCAGCCGTCGGCCTGGATCGGTGCACACGCGGAGTACATCGCGACCAAGGCGCGCGGGCCGCTCGCGCTCAAACCGGCCGGGATGAGCTACGAGGAGGCGGCAGCGGTCTGCGATGGCGCGTCGCAGGCCCTCGCGGCGTTGCGCCTCGCCGACGCGCGAGCAGGTCGGCGGATCGTGATCTACGGCGCGTCCGGCTCGCTCGGCACGGCGGCGGTCCAGCTCGCCAAGCACTTCGGAGCCCACGTCACGGCCGTCTGCGGCACGGGCCATCTCGAGCTCGTCCGGTCGCTCGGCGCGGACGACGTCATCGACTACCGCGTCGAGGACTTCACGAAGCGTGGCCCCTTGTACGACGCGATCGTCGACGCCGTCGGCAAGTACTCGTTCCGTCGGGGACGCGCCGCCCTCGCACCCGGCGGCATCTACGTGGCGACGGACACCGGACGATTCCTCGTCGAGACCTTCGCCTCGATCGCCCTGACCCGGTTCGTCGGCTCGCGGCGCGTGCGGATCGCGTCGGGCAAGCGGAACAGGGAGGACGTCCTGTTCCTCAAGGGGCTCATCGAGGCGGGCGAGTTCCGCGCCGTCATCGATCGGCGCTACCCGATGAGCGAGGTCGGCGAGGCACACCGCTACGTCGAATCGTGGCGCAAGGCCGGCAACGTGGTCCTGACGATCCCGTAGCGAGCGTCACCCCGCGCGACCGCGAGGCCGGCAGCACGTTCGCCGCTGCGAGCGGACTACGATGAGCCGATGCGACATCTCCCGACGATCCTGCTCGTCTTCGCGTTGCCGGCCGGGATCGTCGGCTACGCGATCGGCGCAGCGCTCGTCACGGCGTTGCTGCCCGGTCAGACCATGGGGATCATCGGTGCGTTCGTGGCACTCTTCGTCGCCGGCCTGTGCATGGTCCCGTTCCTGGTGCTGTTCATCGATCAAAAGGCGAAGGCGGATCTCGCCTCGCACCGACGGGACATGGCGATCGCTGCAGGCGACGACGGCGCCGACGACGAGGCTCCGGAGGGCCCGCCCTAGCCCTTCACCGCGAGGACGTCGACGAGGCGGATGTCGGGATCCTTGGCGAGCAGCTGCGGACCCGCGACGGCCAGCGCGGCCGGGATCTGCCCTGTCAGGTGCGCCTGACGCGCGGCCTCGTCCTCGAACGCGTCGAAGATGCCGAACGTCGAAGCGTCCACCTTGAAGCCGTACCAGACGCGGGTGCCCGGCTCCTGCGCGACGATCCCCTGACCGGCCTTGACGAAGGCCTCGACCTCCGCTTCCTTGCCGGGCTTCGCCTCGACGAGGGCCAGGACTCCAAGAGTCAGCGCCATGTCGTTCTCCTTGTCCGCGTGGTCCGCGTCTCGGGCCGCGGTTGACCGTACCTCGTTTGCCCGATCGGGGCCGTCGCGGCGAGGAGGTCAGCTCGCGAGCCGCTTGTAGCGGATCCGGTGCGGCTGGTCCGCCGAGGTGCCGAGCTCCTTGTGGCGGAAGGCCTCGTAGTCGCTTACGTTGCCCTCGAAGAGGCGGATCTGGCTGTCTCCCTCGAAGGCGAGGATGTGGGTCGCGATCCGGTCGAGGAACCAGCGGTCGTGGCTGATGACGACGACGCAGCCGGGGAACGACTCGAAGCCGGCCTCGAGCGCCCGCAGCGTGTCGACGTCGAGGTCGTTCGTCGGTTCGTCGAGGAGGAGGACGTTGCCGCCGGTCTGCAGGAGCTTCGCCAGGTGGACGCGGTTCCGCTCGCCGCCGGACAGCGTCCCGACGAGCTTCTGCTGGTCGGGGCCGCGGAAGTTGAAGCTCGAGACGTAGGCGCGCGCGGGGACCTCGCGGTTGCCGACCTTGACCACCTCGACCCCGTCGGTGATCTCCTGGAACACGCTCAGCTCCGCCCGCAGCTCGTCGCGGCCCTGGTCGACGTAGCTGAGCTTGACCGTCTCGCCGATCTCGATCGTCCCGCCGTCGGGCGGCTCCTGGCCGACGATCATCCGGAACAGCGTCGTCTTGCCGGCTCCGTTGGGGCCGATGATCCCGACGATGCCGGAGCGCGGCAGCGAGAACGTCAGGTCCTCGATGAGCAGCCGGTCGCCGTAGCCCTTGCGCAGGTTCTTCACGTCGATGACCGCGTCGCCGAGCCGCGGGCCCGGGCGGGATCGCGATCTCGAGCTCGCGGGTCATTTCCCTGGCGTCGTTCGCCTCGGCGAGCAGCCGTTCGTAGGCCGACAGCCGGGCCTTGCCCTTCGCCTGGCGGGCCTTGGCGCCCATCCGGACCCACTCGAGCTCGCGGGCGAGCGTGCGCTGCCGGGCGTCGGCCGTCTTCGACTCGCGAGCCATCCGCTCGAGCTTCTGCTCGAGCCAGCCCGAGTAGTTGCCCGAGAAGGGGACTCCCCTCCCCCGGTCGAGCTCGAGGATCCACTTGGCGACGTTGTCGAGGAAGTAGCGATCGTGGGTGACGGCGACGACCGTGCCCTCGTAGTCGCCGAGGAAGTGCTCGAGCCACTCGACCGACTCGGCGTCGAGGTGGTTCGTCGGCTCGTCGAGGAGGAGCAGGTCGGGGTGCCTGAGCAGCAGCCGGGCGAGCGCCACCCGGCGCTTCTCGCCGCCGGAGAGCGTCGCGACCGCGGCGTCGTCGGGCGGGCAGCGCAGGGCCTCCATCGCGATCTCGACGTTGCGCTCGACGTTCCAGGCGTCGGCGGCGTTGATCTTGTCCTCGAGCGCGCTCTGCTCGACGACCGATCGCCTCGTAGTCGGCGTCGGGGTCGGACCACTTCGCCATGACCGCGTTGTACTGGTCGAGGATCGCCTGGACCTCGTGGACGCCGTCCATGACGTTGCCCTTGACGTCCTTGGCCGGGTCGAGCTGCGGCTCCTGGCTCAGGTAGCCGACGGTGAAGCCCGGGGTAAGGCGGGCCTCGCCGGTGAACCCGTCATCGAGGCCGGCCATGATCCGCAGGAGGCTCGACTTCCCCGCCCCGTTCGGGCCGATGACCCCGATCTTGGCGCCCGGGTAGAACGAGATCGAGATGTCCTCGAGGACCGTCCGGTCCGGCGGGTAGTGGCGGGCGAGCCTGTACGTGCTGTAGATGAATTCGGCGGGCATGGCCGCAAGCGTACCGGCCCGGGACCGGTCGGCGGCTTCCCGGTCACTCGCCGCGCGTCTGTCGGTGCTCGAACGCGAGGGCGAAGTCCTCCGACGGTCCGGCGTGACCGGCCGACTCCTCGGCCGTGTGGGTGCGGGCGAAGGCGAGGTGGGCCGCCTCGTGGCGGACGGTGTCCGTGAGCTCCGCCAACGGCGTCCAGTTCGCGAAGATCCAGATGATCGACGGGTAGTCGGGCGTGAATGAGCCCTTGAAGCCGTAGCGCAGACCGTGAGCCGGCGGCGGTTCGACCGTGTCGACGAAGACGACCGACGCCTCGGGCACGTGGAGCTCCTGACAGGCTTCGTCGAGGGCGGTCAGGGCGGTCTCCACGTAGGTCCGATCCGGATGGGCGATCCGCACCCGATCCGACTGGATGTGGACTCCCAGGCGGGCGAGCCTCGTGAAGTCCGGGAAGTCGTCGCGGCCGATGGTGAACGTCCCGTCCGCCGAAACGACGGGGATCTCGGTGACCCGGACGCGCGGTTCCATCCTCGTAGTGTCTCAGGCTGCGCCGACCATGACCTTCGACGACTCACCCGTCTTGCAGGTCGGGGCAGCCCCGCCGCGCGACAATGACGCTCCCGCCGAAGGAGCCGGTCTTGACCAACTCGCACGACGAACACGAACACGAGCACGAGCATCACCATCACCAGCTCGAGTACGGGGACGCCGTGCGCGCCTTCCGCGCCGACAAGGACGCGTTCTTCGGGACCGACCCGCGGAGCCCGATCCCCGAGGCGGAACGCGCGACGTTCGCCGGCCTCCCCTACTACCCCGTCGACGAGGCGCTCCTGATCGAAGGGCTGACGCTCGAGCCGTATGCGGGGAACGAGCCGACGAGCTTCACGATCCCGACGTCCGACGGGAAGCTCCGGCCCGCCGAGCGGGCGGGAACACTCCGCTTCGAGATCGGCTCGACGCCGGCCGCCCTGACCGCGTACCGGTTCGAGAACGACAAGGCCGGCTCGATCTTCGTGCCGTTCCTCGACGGCACGTCGGGGACGGAGACGTACGGAGCAGGACGCTATCTCGACATCGATCCGGACGAGGACGGGACCTACACGGTCGACTTCAACCTGGCCTATCACCCGTCCTGCGTCTACGACACCAAGTTCTCGTGCCCGCTCACCCCGGCCGAGAACCGCCTGCCGGTACGGATCGAGGCGGGCGAACGCCTTGCCGAGGCGGGCTGAACCCGAACGCTACGCTCCGCCGCCCATCCCGGTCGTGCCATCGGACATCACCGCCGAGATGAGTCCGAAGACGTTGTTGTCGGGGTCGAGCAGGTAGCCGATCCGCCCGACGCCCGGCATGTCGGCGGCCGCGAGGGCCTCCGTGCCACCGAGCTCGATACCGCGCTGCATCAGGCCGTCGACGTCGTCCACGCCGACGACGACGTTGCAGCCCATGACCGGCGCGCCGAGCTCCGGCTTGGGGCCACGTCGCTGCAGCAGGCCGCCGTTGATGCCGTGCCCGGCCGTGCCGGCGACGTTGCCGATCGCCCCCTCCCCCGTCTCGATCGTCCAGTACGGCATCTCACCGAAGCGGGTGAACTTCCAGCCGAGGAGCTCGGTGTAGAAGTCGACCAGCCGCTGCGGCTCGGACGCGTGGATCTCGAAATGCACGACCAGGTTCGCCACCGGATGCCCCCTTCGTTCGCGGCTCTTGCTCTCGGTCCGAGTATCGCCATGCGGACCGGTCCGTGTCCACGTTTCGCGACTGCCGGCCCGGGGGACTTGACAACCGTGTCATACAACCATATGGTTGTATCAATGCAGCTCACCTTCAACGCCGACCAGATGTTCGCCGCCCTTGCCGACGCCACCCGTCGCGACATCGTGCTGCGCGCCCTGAACGGCGATGAGGGGATCGCAGAGCTGGCCGGCCACTACCCGATGAGCTTCGCCGCCGTGCAGAAGCACGTCGCCGTGCTCGAGCGGGCCGGCCTGGTCACCAAGGAGCGCACCGGCCGCCGCAAGGTCGTGCGCACCAACATCGAGGGGCTCCGCCTGGCGCGCGGCCTGCTCGATCAGTACGAGGCCTTGTGGCGCGGCCGCATCGATCGGATGGAGGCGCTCATCGCCGGCACGGAGGAGACCATCGCATGACCGTCACCGCAGTCCGCAAGGACCCCGACGCCCTGACCATGACCCTCACCGCCGAGTTCGACGCTCCGCCGGAGCGCGTCTGGGATCTCTGGGCCGATCCGCGCAAGCTCGAGCGATGGTGGGGTCCGCCGATGTATCCCGCGACCTTCACCGCGCATGCCCTCACGCCGGGCAGCCGCGTCGAGTACCACATGACCGGGCCGAGCGGCGACCAGCCGCGCGGCTACTGGGACGTCCTCGAGGTCGATCCGCCGCGTCGGCTCGTCTTCCTCGACGGGTTCGCCAACGACGACGGGACGCCGAACGACGACTTCCCCCGCAACGAGGGGCGCGTGACGATCGAGCCGATCGACGCCCGCCGGACGCGGATGCAGATCGAGAGCCACTTCCCGAGCACCGAGGCGATGGAGCAGGTCCTCGCGATGGGCATGGAAGAGGGGCTCACCCAGGCCGTCGGCCAGATCGACGCGATCCTCGCCGAGGACGCCGTCCGCTCTGCCTAGAGCCCAGGCAACATCGACCCGAGCACGATCGCACGAGGAGAGCCGCGATGCCCACGTTCACCGAACCGACGACCTACACCCTCGACGCGCCCGGCGCGACCCTGACGTATGACGTCCGCCGGGCCGAGTCCGGCAGCGCCCCGATGCTGCTGCTCATCGGCTCGCCGATGGGCGCCGGCGGGTTCGCCACGCTGGCCGGCCACTTCGGCGACCGGACGGTGGTGACCTACGACCCGCGGGGCGTCGAGCGCAGCACGAAGGCCGATCCCGCAAGCCAGTCCACGCCCGAGCAGCACGCCGACGACCTCCATCGGATCATCGCCGAGCTCGGCGGCGGCCCGGTCGACCTCTTCGCCAGCAGCGGTGGCGCCGTCAACGCGCTCGCCCTCGTGGCGACGCACCCGGAGGACGTCCGGACGCTCGTCGCGCACGAGCCACCGCTCGCCTCCATCCTGCCCGACCGCGAGGGCGCGATGGCCCTCACCCAGGCGATCGGCGACACCTACCAGCAGCAGTGGATTCGGGCCCGCCATGGCCCAGTTCATCGTCGCCGTCAGCCACAAGGGACCCATCACGCCCGAGTTCGCCGCTCAGCCGGCGCCGGACCCGGCGATGTTCGGGCTGCCCGCGGCCGATGACGGAACCCGGACCGATGCGCTCCTGGCGCAGAACATCATCGACCTGCACCCACTTCGAGCCCGACTTCGACGCGTTGCGGGCGGCCTCGACCCGGATCGTCCTCGGCGCCGGTGCCGAGTCCGACGGCGAGATGGCCCATCGCGGGGCTGAGGCCGTCGCCCAGCGGCTCGGCACGACCCCGGTGGCCTTCCCGAGCGGCCACGGCGGCTTCCTCGGCGGCGAGTACGGCCAGACCGGCGATCCGGACGGCTTCGCGGCGAAGCTGCGGGAGGTCCTCACCCAGGCCTGAGTCCGACAAGGCGCTCCCGGCTTGGTGTCCTGACCGACCGCGCAGGCCACGAGGGCATCTGCCGGACCGACTCGCGCGTATGGTGGGGTGATGGAGTCGCGACGAGGCGGAGGGCGATCGACCGCGGCGCGGCTGGGCGCGTCGTCGGAGCCCTGGCGCTGATCGGCGCGGCGTGTGGGTCGACGACTCCGAGCCCCCCGGGGGCCGGCCCGTCCGGACCGACCGCGACCGAGGCAGCTGCCAGCCCGAGCGCCCTACCGGCCGGTCCGTCCACAGCGCCGAGGCGTCTCGCGACGCGCGGCGAGATCGCCGTCGACCACGCGGACGGGTCCATGTGGCTCGTCGACGCGAACGGCTATACGACGATGCTCGAGAGCGCGGCGGACGGCACGTACGGGTTCCCGGCCTGGTCGCCCGATGGCACCCGGATCGCCGTCTCGAGAGCCGACTCGAGTGGTGCCATCTCGATCGTCGTCCTCGACGTCGCGGGTGCGGCGGCCCCTCCTCCGCCGAAGGTCGTGTTCCTCGACCCCGACGTGCAGCCGTTCTACCTGTCGTGGACGCCCGACAGCAAGACGGTCTCATTCCTCTCCAACGAGGGTGGCGGCCTGACGTTCCGGGTCGTGCCGGCCGACGGCAGCGCCCCGGTCGCCGGGGGCGGCGCAAGCGCGGTGGTCCGGACCGGCTCGCCGTTCTATTTCGACTGGATCGGCTCCGACCGGGTCCTCGCCCATATCGGGAGCGGCGCGAACGCCTTCCTCGGCGAGATCGGCCGTGACGGATCGTCGGTCGCACCCCCGATCAAGGATGTCGGCGACTTCCGCCCGGCCGTGGTCAGCGCCGACGAGAAGTACGTCGGCTACGTCCAGGCCGTCAGCGGGCTCCCGGATTCCGTGGCTCTCGTCACGCGGGATGGCACGCGCGGCCGGTCGATGCCCGTCTACGGCACGGCCGCGCTCGGATTCGACCCGACCGGCGATCAGCTGGCGGCCATCGGACCCGCCGAGCCGACCGGCGCCGCGGGCGACATCCCCGTCGGTCCGCTCCGGATCGTCGCGCCGGTCCTCGGCGCAGGGCAGTTCCGGACGATCCTCGACGGTTCCGTCGTGAGCTTCACCTGGTCGCCGGACGGCCGGACGATCGCCGCGCTCCGAGTCGTGCCCGTTCCGGGCGGTTCCACCGTGGCGAGCGAGAACCCGCCGACTCCTGTCCCAGCCTCGAACCAGGTGCGGCTGACCTTCGTCGACGTCGCCTCGGGCGCCATCCGCTCGGAGGCGGTCGTGGTGCCGGGGTCGACCTACGTGAGCCAGGTCCTGCCGTACTTCGACCAGTACGCGCTCAGCCACCGGCTGTGGGCGCCGGACAGTTCGTCGATCCTCCTGCCGACCGTCGACGATGCCGGGACCACCCACGTCGACGTCTTCTTCCCCGACGGCGGGCCGCCGGTCCCGCTCGACGGCGAGGTCGGGTTCTGGAGTCCCTAGGACGCACGCGGTCGCCGACCGTCGGCGGGCACGCCGCGCCTCTATCCTGAAGACGAACGAACGACTGCAGGCGACACCGGAGGAAGCGATGAACTTCAACAACATCCTCATCGGTTCGGAGGATCCGCAGCGGCTCGTGGAGTACTACAGCCGCCTGTTCGGTGCGCCGGGCTTCGCCGAGGGCCCATACGCGGGCTGGCAGATCGGATCCGGCTTCGTCGCCATCGGCCCGCACTCCGAGGTGAAGGGGCGGAACGCGGCACCGGGGCGGATGATCTGGAACATCGAGTCGACCGACGTCGCCGGCGACTTCGCCCGGATGAAGGCCGCCGGCGCGATCGTCATCACCGCGCCGTACGACTTCGAGGGACCACCCGGCACCCCCGCCACGGTGATCGCGACCTTCGCCGATCCCGACGACAACTACTTCCAGCTGATGTCGCCGATGGAGATGTCGGCCGGCTAGCCTGGCTCTTCGCGCGGCGCCCGGGACCCCTGGGAGCCGTGTCGAGACGAGGAACGTCGCCGCGGCGGGTAGGCTCTGGTCCAAACCCGGAGGTGACCGCCATGACGACGTCCCCGGCCACCGATGCCGTGCTGGCAGCAGCCCACGCCCAGGTCCGCGGCGTCGACTGGTCGACGTGGCAGGTGCCGCCCGGCGGAAGCGAAGCACCGTCGGCGGAAACAATACTATGAGGACCGAGATAAATCGTGTTGAAGGCGGTAGATGACGCGGGCAGTGTACCCGCGTCGACCGGAAATCCAGCATCGAGGGTAATGACGCCGGCGGGCGCATTAAGCGTTCCGAGTATGTTGACGTATCCCGCAGCAACAGTCGAGGGGGGAGCCACCGGTATAAAAACGAGCGGAGTCGCCTTGAGCGTAATTGAGGCGCCCGGATCCGTTTGGATGTTGGCGCCTTCGCCGACGGTAATCGTGGTGTTCGCGGTGAGGGTGATACTGGTCGGTTTACGTTCGAATTGCGGCTGCAGGAAGGGGCTCGTGAACGCGTAGATGTCGGAACCGCTGGGAGCATTGTTGCGCTTCTGGATATCGGCGCTCGTCAGTACCTTCTGCGTCGGGAGCAGCTGCGTGCCATCGCTGACCGTCAAGTCGGTCGCTGAAGCGAAAGTGTACGAGGAAAACCCGCCCTGGGCAACCAGACCGGCAGGAACGATAATTCCTGGAGTTGGACCGGCGGACGTGTTCAGGATACCACTGGTGATCGATGTGCCCGCGCCGTTCGTGAAATAAATGGCGCCGGCACCGAGCGCAAGAGAACCGTCTCCACCCATTCCATAGGCCAGAAACGTGCCGTTAAACGCGACCGGCTCTAGCTCATTGTTATTCAGTCGTCCGTTATTACCCGCAAGATAGGGATCAACGTCGCCGAGGAAGCTAAGGCTGCCACCCTTCCCTTGGTCGCTGGATGCCATTTGCCCGTTCGCGTGGATCCGACCACCGCCAGTGACGTCGAAGAGGCTCCCGGCCGAGATCGTGAGCGCGCCCGGCGCTGATAAGGAAAACGAACCGCCATTGATCCAGAGCGGTTGGAGACTGTTATCGGGCGGCTGACCGGTTTCATTCGTCCAGAGGCCACGGAGTCGGAACGTCGGGGTCGATCCCTGGATCGAACCAACCGTGATCGAGGGTGGATTCGCGAGGTAAGAGCTATCAAATGCATTTTTCAGAGCGTATAAGACGCCGGCGCTAAACGCTATCTTGCCGGCGGGCGCCGTAATGCTGCCTTCCAGGTCGACGTTGCCATAAGCATCGACCGTCACGTTGGCGCTATTATTAAGGTTGACGCTCACCGTGCTGATCGTGCCGTCGGCATTGCGAGCGACAGTGCCATCGTAATTGATATTTAACGTCGCTGAGGCGGCGGTGCCGAAGTCGAGTGCGACGCTTTGAGGTAACAAAACGTCACCGAGGAACGGCGACGTGGTCTTTACAACAGTTGAAGCGACTGCGTTCGTGCCAGCAAGCTGTGTGGAGACTTCGGTCGAAAACGTGGTAAAGCCGCCGGCCGAAAAGATGTCGACCGGCAAAAGCAGAGTCTGGCCACGATCGATGCTCGGATCGGACAAAGATAACGTGCCGTCCGACAGGGCCAGCGCCTGGTCGGGGGTCAAGATAGCGTGATCGGTGACAAACGTAAGATTATCCTGAATAGCATTCGTGTAAAAAACCGAGCTGGAGGTGTCGGGTGGAGCTTGCAGGGTCAAGCTGCCCCCAAGAGGCACACTCGAGTCTACGTTGGCGTTGATCGTTCGCTGGCGCGGGCCGGATACTGAATTGCCGAGCAGGGTGCCGTCCAGGACCATTTTATTGGCCGTGACGGCTATCGAGCCCGCGGACCGCCCGTCGAGATATCCTTGCTCGAAGCGCTGGTCCGTAGAGGAAACCAGAGGTGTACTGAATGTCTCGGTTACGCCCCAGCGGGGATGGGTAATGGTGATACCGCCGGCGATGCCGACGTAGGTCAGGTTTGGATCGGCATTGGCGATGTCGTAGAGATGCCCGTCCGTACCCAGCAAACGGGTGGTCGCGACGATCCCGCTCTGGTAGTCCAGCCAGCCGCCGGAAACATTTATAGTCGAGCCATTGACCGCGACAACGTCGCCGGCCGAGACCAGGTTGATCGCGCCACCGATCGCAGTGCGTTCTGCTACATCTCGACCGATTAGGGCGATGTAGCCCGAAGCATCGGCAAATGGCGTACCGTACCAAGTCGAACCGTCGGCGTTCGTCCCGGTAACGCTGATGTCGACGTTGATATTCTTGCCATAGAGCGGGCCGTTTCGCTGCAATGGTGAATCCCGGAGTTCGTTTGCTCGCAAATTCACGGTGACCACGTTACGGCTCACGAGCACCGAGACATCCTGGGTCCCGGAGACATCGATGGTTGCTCCATTATCGATAAAGATGCGGGCTCCGGCGCCTGCATCGGCAGATGCGGCGTAGATTGGTATGAAGGGCGTTGAACGCCCGAAGAAAACCTTAGCGAAATTGCTGGAGACTCCACTCAGAATCCCATAGCTCACCGGGGCGGTCACAGAGACCGTGCCGCCCGGAGCAATCAGCAGTGCGCCGGGTGAGATGGCTCGACCGTCCGATCCGATCGAAGGCGTCCCAGGAAAGCTTGCGCCTTCGAGTGTGACCGTTTTGCCTTGTACAACGATGATGGAAGGATTGAATCCCTGCGCATCCAAGGTTGTCGTGGGATCGCTTAGATCGGGCAAGACCTGGGTAACACTGTACGGGCCTAAAGTCATAGCGCCCGGAATCGTGGGTGAGATATAATAGGCAGATAATGCATTGACATCGTGATTTGCCGTTTCAGCGACCGTATCAGGCGCATAGCGAGCGGTGAGGATGATCGACCCGTTGAAATCGACTCCGGTCAGCGCACTGATCACGCCGTTTTGGGCAATGATGGCGCCATCGAGAGTCGCGTTACCTTTGCCGACCATAATCAAACCGGAATTCGTCGTGGTGCCGGCGGTCGGGTCTGCGAGCGGGTTAACCTTTGGGTTGTTGGTGTTCGGATCGATCAGCACGTCGACCGAAAGTCCGCGCATCTGAGGAGTCGGGTCCGCGTAAAGGTAGGCGCTGTCGCCGGCAGCCAGGATCGTCTGGCCATCAGGCGTGGAAATCGTACCTCCATTTTTGACGTGAGCACCGAGCAGGATCACTCGCCCGCTTTCCGAGGTCGTGATCGAGCTTCCCGGCTGCACCACCACGTCGGCGCTGCCCGGCGCATTTGGCGACGGTATCGGCGCCCCGGTATCGGAATTCTGATAAAACCGGGAAAAGGCGGCGAAAGAGTTGCCGGCAGTGGGACCGGCATTGCCCACCGAAGTGCTGAAAACCGCGGATGAGTCGGAGTTGTTCGCCGTATAAGCGAGGAAACCCACGTTGAAGGCGGCATCCGGTATGTTGAGCGTGGAGGCGATCAGGGTATTGACGTTGACCTGGGATCCGCCGCCAAAAATGATACCGTTCTGGTTGATCAGGTAGACCTGTCCGTCGGCTTTGATCGAGCCCAGGATCTGACTGGGCACACCGGTCGGGTCGAGAACCCGATTCAGTGCGATCCAGTTGTTGGTCCCATTCTGCGTTCCCGCGCTCTGGTCGAAATCGGCGGTAGTCTTCCTGCCGACATTAAAGGTTTGCCAAGTCAGGATTGCCTTGGGTGCGGTCTGCGTGATCGTGACCGTAGTTTGGCCGTTGGAGGTCGATTGGGTTGGAAGATTGGCGTTCTGCCACAGAGCTGAATTGGCGGTAGCGCCCTCGGCGACCTGGAGGCCACCGGTCGTCAAGCCGTTCGGGACGTTTGGCAACTGTTGGCCTGGATGGTTCGGATCGAGGCCGAGATTGTTCGGGCCGTTTTGAGCGATGTTTCGGGCGGCGCCCTGCATCGCTTGGACCGCCCGCAACGCCTGCGTCGTCCGGGATAAAACGTCTTGCTCGTTGGCTCGGAGCCGCGCGACCGTCGCCGTATTGCCGCTGCCCGAGGTGTTCGCCGGCGCGGTTCGTGCAGTAAACCCGCCTCGGAGGATATCGCCGGCGTTCGCGGCATAAAGGGAGAGAAAGAAGAGCATCACACAGAGGCCACGGCACGGCTTCGTCGTAGCCAGACGTGAGAAGTGAGATGTGAGAAGTGAGAGGTCAAACGCGAGATGGCGGCGTAACGCCCAATCGACGAACGGCGACTTTTTAACGGTAGTCTTCTTGTTAGAAAAGCCGGAGCTGCCGGCCAATCCTGGTGGGACGCCTCGCTTACACGGGCTCCCGAGGAGACCCACGGAATACATCTGATTTTTTCGAGGATTCACTTACTTCTCACCTCTCACTTTTAACGTTTGGCGTTTGGCGTTTGGCGTTTGGCGTGCGCGGTCAGGACCATCGGTACCGGGTGTCCCTCACCTCTCACCTCTCACCTCTCACCTCTCACCTCTCACCCCCACTCTCACCTCTCACCTGTCATTCGGCTTGCCGCTTTGCGGCTTTGTCTTCTGCTCGGCCGGCGGCGGACTCGAGGGCGGCGGACTCGAGGGCGGTTGACCAGGCTTAATTTTTTGGTCGAGCAATTTGTCCTGATAATCCTGGACCTGGTTTTCGAGTTTTACGCGGGCGATCCCAACGAAGGGTTCGCGCGCTGCCAGAGCGTCACCGATACCGAACCGTTCGTAACGCCTCAGAATTTCGTTACCAATCCTGAACAGCTCGGCGTTTTTGGTCTCCCGATCGGCTACTTTGCGGTCAAGCAAAATGACCTGGCTCGCCAGTTTGGCGCGTTCAGCTTCCTTTGCATTGGCGATATCGGCAGCCTTGGCGTAGCCCTCCTTCCATTTTTCGAGAGCGTCCTTCAGTTGGGTGATCTGCGTGTCCTGATCTGCGACTTTGGCTTTGAGATCGGTAATCGCCTTATCGGCCGCGTCCTTATCCGCAGCGCTTTGTTTGGTCAAGGCCTCAACCTGTTCGGTCAACGCCTTTTCCTTCGCAGCGCTCTCGGCCTGGGCGGCCTGCAGAGCCGCACGCTCGGTTTCAGCCGCGCGCAACTGAAGGATTGTGGTCCGCAGCATTTCACGCAGACGCGTCTCGGCGCTGGCGGGTTGGTCGGCGGCGTGTGTCGCTGCGGTTAGCCCGATGAAAAGCAGTCCAAGAACCAAATGAGTAAACGAAAGCTCCCGCTTTCGCCTACGACGGGCGGACATGGTCGAACGTTCGTTTGATAATAAATGGATTGGCATCGCGTATCGCCGGTTGGAACAACCTTTATTTATCTTTCGTGACCTTTTTGCACCTTTGTGACCTCCGTGACCTTTGTGTGATCAAAACCTCCCGTTGATATCGAACTGCAGGATGTCGTTTTTGTACGGTGGTCCTGCGACCGCGTTCGCGCTCAGCCAGCGAAGGGTGAGCCAGACGTTCGGGGAAAGAGCGAGCGAACCTCCAACCACGTATCCTTTGAGATTCGTACCGCCGCCGCCGAAATCGGAATCGTTGAAGCCATCCACCACCGCATCGGATTCCACATATCGATAGTTCAGGAACAGGTTCCAATCCCATCGCTTTTCGAGCACCGGGCTCCCGACTTTCAAACTGATAATCCACGCAGTGTTCCCACCGGCGAAACTCCCGGGAGTACCGTTCGAGCTAGTCTGGCCTCGGTTGTTGACGGCTACTTCGTTGATAGATGACCTGTTGAACGCAAGGTTGGTTACATATTCGCCTAGCAGCGCCGCGCGAAACGGCTCAAAATGATTGAAATCCAATTCCCCGGTAAAGGCCAACTCCCTGAAGGCAGTGGCCAGCCCAAAATACTGGAACTGATCGATCGTACCGAAATTGTTTTGGGCAGTGGCCAGGATCCGACGTAGCGCCATGTAAGTGTTACCTTTCTGAGCAAAGGCCGGTCGGCTGTCGTCGGTATCTCCGGCATCAGACGAGGTGAGCGGAACAAAAGGCGTTGAGAGGTGGCCCTCAATATTGTCAAAGTCGTAAACGGCCAGACCGAGTTTCATGCTGAAATCACGGTTGATCCTCCAATTGGCGCCGATCTGGCCCGCGTAGAGCCATTTGTCTTCGCTGTTGAATTTGGCCGGGTTATTCGTAGCAAAATTAAGATCGGTGTTGAAAACCGGAAAAAGACCCAGGGTTATGAATGGCGTCACGCCTTTGAGAATCTGGTACCTGCCTTGCAGGACGAAACCATCAAAACCAAGATCGTCCGCCCAGATCATCGTGGTACCGAAGAACGGATTGTCGAACCGGCCAACGGTAATTGCCAGATCCTGGTCAGGACGACCGCAGAGCTCGTACTTCAGAAAAGCGCGGTCAAGCCACAGGGAGTACCTGCTAAAATTCCCTCCTTGCCCCCCATTAGCGACGCCGAGCGTCTGGTTCTCCGTGACCGGCGAATCATTCTCGCCGGTGGCGCCCCTGATCCCGATGGTAAACCCGTCGCCCAAATCCGCCTCCAGACCGGCCCGGGCGCGCAACCGGACGCGGTTCCGCGTTTTGTCGACATTCAACTGTGGTGAAAACACGCTTCCGCTCACATCAAACGGTGGACCGGTATTGATGGCATTAAAGTTCGGGAATGCGCCCGTGTTGTCATTGCCGGAGGGATAATAGAGGCCTTCATAACGGACCCGGATATCGCCAAACAATCTGATTCGGCTGACCCAATCGGGAAAGGTGCGCGGGGCCGCCCAGTTCTGTTCACGAGCCTGTGCAAGAACCTCCTGCTCGATCTGGTCGCGCATCTGCTTCTTGACGACCTCAGGAATGTAAGTGACACGCACGGTATCGTCCGGACCAGCGACGAGCGCGGGAATTGGCTCCGGGACCCCGGCTGGTGCAGGAGGCGGCGTGGTTTGTTTTAGAGTCGGCAAGGCCGATAGGTCAGGTAGAAGCTGCGGCGAGGTGGCGAGTTCCTGGGCGGTGGCCGACTCCGGGCTTGCCGTTGGCAAGGGAACAGCTTGTGCAGCTTGACTTGCCTGGGCGGCTTGCGCAGCCTCTGCACGAGCCGCAGCCGCGTCTTCCTCAGCCATTTTGATCAATTCGGCCGCGTCCTCTTTGGTAAGAACACCGCGTTGTACAAGGCGATTGATGAGGTTGATCGTGACGTTCTGCGATCGAGTAAAAGCAGATGGAGAAACAGCGGGTTCAACGGAACCGGCGGGTTGAGTGGTCTGAGTAGGCTGAACGGCGTTAACGCCTGGAGCCGGCTGAGCAGTCTGTGCCGGTTGGGCGGTCGGCGCAGGCTGGGAGGCTGGATCAGTTGAACTTGCCGACTGCGCTGCGCATGGAGAACAGGCGAAGATTATCGAGACGAAACAGAGCAAAAGAACGCCCACGCCCTGAAAAGGCCGCAAGACGTAAGCCTGGGGTGAAGCCCCAGGAAACGCGTGTAAATTGCGTCCAGCCCTGCAAGGGCGCAAGAAGTCTTGAACCAATTCCTTGCCTCGGTAGATGGCCGTGGCAACAAATCCCGACGTATCGGCGTGTCGGCGCGTCGGCGCATGTAGGCAAAGCGGGACGCTTCGCTTACGAAGACTAAGGGCGTGTCTCCTTCGAGCATAAACTTGGCGATATTCGTCGGTTCTCAGGGTAACGTTCGGGTTAGTTCGGGCGCCGCTCGGTGAGGCGCATCACGATTGGAAGGGGCATGCCGGCGGGCGGGGGTTCCTGCAACTGCAGACCGGTCAGGACTTCACCCTTGATCGCGGCATCCAGGGCCGCGTCACCGGTCGAGCCTACCAGCTCTGCACGCGTGACCCTGCCGGTCGTATCAGGCCAGATCCGGACTTCGAGTCGCAACGCTGCGCTGCGCGTTCGGGAGTTCTTCTGGAGCGCGTCCTGGACCCTGGACTGCACCTGCCCGGCATACCAACCCCACCGGCTACCACCACCTCCGCCACCGTCTCCAAATAAGCCATTGCCGCCAGGCTTGCCCACCAGGCCAAACGCGTCACCAGCACCTTCCCCTTTCGCGTTTAACCCCAACGGCCCCGGCGCCTTATCGTGAGCCTTCGGCGGCTCGTCCCTTTTCTGGTCCGGTTTTTCCGGCTTGGTCTCCGGCTCCATCATTTGCTTCTGGTCGATCATCTGCTGCACCGTTGGCTGTGGTTGCACCTGTGGCGGAGGAGTGGGTGGCGGGGTAGGTGGCGGCGGCAGAAGCTTGATCATTGTGACCTGGTTGGCCTTCGCAGACGTGCCGTGGTTGCCCAGAATCTGGGTTCCGATCGCAACGATGGCGCCAAGAACCGCAACACAGGCGACGAACCCAACCGCGAATCGGTGGCGCTGAAGAAAAGTAGGCTCGTCATCGTCATCCCTTAATTCCATCGCACCAAGCGTTACTTCACGAGCGGCTTAGTCGCCAAACCGACTTGGGTGATGCCCAGACGTCCAAGCAGATCCAGTACATCCATCACGCTCTGATACTGGACCAAACTGTCGCCTCTGACGACCACCGGAAATTCTGGCGTCACCGCCTTCTGCTGCTGGAGGCGTTGCTCAAGCTCCTGGAGCGTCACCGGGACTGTGTCGAGGAAGATCTTGCCCTCATTCGTGACCGTGATCGCCTTGGTCGTCGGTTTCGCCAAGCTAGGGGCGGAGCTCGCCTTCGGCAGGTTGACTTTCGTCCCCTGTACGGAAGCGGTCGTCATGATGATGAAGATGACGAGCAGCACATACGCCAAGTCGAGCATTGGAGTGATGTTGATGTCGTCGTAGGGTTTGTCTTCAGACTGAATTTGCATGGCAAGACGTCTCCTTTATCGCCAGTTGGTGTTTTCGGGTGCGCTGGAATAGAATTCGGCCATTTTTGCCACGAACTCGTCCACGAAAACATGCATGTCGCTCGTCGCGTCCTTGATCTTGGAAATCAGGTAGTTATAACCAAACAAAGCCGGGATCGCGACCCCGAGACCAGCCACCGTCGCGACCAGAGCGGCGGCGATGCCGGGCGCGATCGCGTTGACGTTGACATCGCCTGCAGCGGCGATCGCTGCGAAAGTTATCATCACGCCGACCACGGTACCAAGCAGACCGAGGAACGGGCCGCCGGCGATCGGAGGGCGAGAAAAACCATGAGCCGGGAGAGCTTCTGAGTCTCTCGGACCAAAGCGCCGTCAAGGCTGGCTCGGATAGCCTGAAGTGACTGGGAAGAGAGAACCCTGGATTCGACGTCTGGGTACTCGAAGCGAATCGGCGCCGAATTTCTTCGATTCCAATATGATAAATACGGTACAGGGGAGCGCCGCGTATCGTGCGTTGGCGGGCAGGATCAATCCGACCGCCCAACGTCCTGAGATTTTCCGCATCGCCATGATCAAGAACAGTGAGATCCCGTGCAAGATGATTCCACTCCTGTAAAAATCGGGCGTTGCCTTTGCCCACCCTGTTCAGGTAACCGAGCCTATTGACCATGACGGCCCAGCTGACGACTGCCATCACCATCAAAACACCAATTACGACCCAACCGTCCGGTGTAACAGACTTCAAGATCACGGCGAAATACCCGGTCACAAAGCTCGCCTTCTGCTCATCCTCTCCCAACGTGAGCAACTTTGGCGCCTTGTCTCCGCCCTGACTCAAGGCCGCCAGTTTGACGAATCCGGCCGACCTCGCGGTCTTGGAAAGTTCCAGTTCATCGAGCTCGCCGTTGAATCCTGCGCGGCCGGACGCGTCCCCACCGAGCGACGCAGGAGCGTTCAGGGCAGGCATAGTGCCGTTCAGCGCGGCGTATTGTTCGCCGTCGAGGAACAAGGTGATCTTGCCGCCTCCGGCAACCATAGCGAAATGGTGCCAGCTGTTTGGAGCGATCGCAGCACCTGCGGGACTTCGCTGCGTCCCGTTCGCACCCGTCACTTCCACAAAAGGAACTGCGTTATCCACCCCGATGCGGAACGCATTTGCGCCGTCTTGCCGGCTGAAGATCGTTGCGTCCGGTTGAGTGGCAACGACCTTGATCCAGGCCGACCAACTCAGCGCGGCGCCGTCACTCCAAGCAAGCGATGACGACGCGGGAATCGTGATCTTCCCTTGCCCGTCGAGTCGCAGCCCGGTACCGATCAATGAACCATCGTCCGGTATTCCGGCATTCTGCGCGTTATTAGCGAATTTCGTCTTATCGAGCGGAGGTTGGCCATGTTCGCCGAAATGGTATACCAGCATGGTATCGGCATCGTAGGTACCCTTCGGATCATCGGCTTTTACCGCCTTGGCGCCGCTATTGCCGTAGTACAGCCAGAAACTGGTCCTGGTGCCGGGTTTAAGGTCCGGAAGTTTTACCCAGACGAATGCTTCGTCCAGAAGCGAATCAAATTTCTCAATGTGATAGGTAAGCAGCGTCTTATCATCATCGGCGACGAAGCGCAGATCGCCGCCGTCGTCTTTCGCATTGGCGAACTGAAAATCGCCGTCGTGCAACCGAATGAGTATCGCAGAGGTGCCGACGGGATCAGAGATCACGGTGCCAGTCGAGGTCATATCCAAGGTGATCTTTTTGCGGAGCGTCCATTCGTCGTTCCACCAGGCAAACGCACTGCCGGACAAGCTCAGAACGATCAGCCAGACCATCAGCGCGAGTTGCAGAATTTTAGTTCTTGTTCCCGTCATAACTATTCCCACGTTTGTTATTTTAATTCATCAACCTTTAAATCGAATCAAAACTCAGCCCACATCCGGAAGGTAAAGCGCACGTCATGCGCATTGGTTGCCGATGTGCTGATCAGCGGTATCCCAGCGTCTATCGAGCCATTAAAATGGTCGTGCAGCCGGATCCGGCTGCCGAAGCCGTAGCTGGCCATATCGAAGCGGGATACCTGCTCCGGTAGCGTGTCCTGCAAGGTCAATTCACCTGCTTCCGCGAACATATAGAACCGCCATTCATTCGCTTTCCCACCCATCCAGGAAAGGAGCGATGGCGTCCGTAGCTCTAACGAACCGAAAATGGCGTCATCACCTAGTTCTTCTGCCTCGAGGTAACCTCGTACCGTTGCCAGACCGCCTCCGGCAAATTGTTCGCTATTCACCAACGGCTGATCAGATACCTGGCCCTGCAATTTAGCAAAAAGCTGAAACCCGCGAGGCAGATCGATGGTTTCGGACAGGTCCCCACGGAAATAGATAAAGCTCCCGGTCGCCTTGAACCGGTTGTTATCGAATTCTGTCTGGGTGCTTCCCATGCCGCGGAGGTTGAAAGTGACTCCGGCATTGAGGTCGGTCTCGTACGCCTTGCCAAGCAAGGTCGCGCTGTAGGTCGCGCTCAACGGGTAATAGGTGAGCGGTGTCTGGATCACTCCCGTACCCAGGTTCAATCCTTGGTTATAATGCTTCCAGTCGATGCCCAAACTGATGGAGTGGAAGAAATTTTTCCCGGGCGGCAGCGTAATGACAGCGCGCGCGCCAACCACCTCGTTGCGCCCCGCGACGGCAGCTCCACCCAGCGTCGAGACGTTGGAGTCCTGCTTCGTGCCCTGCAGTATCAGGCTAAGCCAATCGAGGTGAGGGAAGCGAAACAGATAATAGCCCGAGAAAACTTCCGCATCCTTGATGTTTTCCGGAGCGACCTGGAAACTGAATCCTGCAGAATGGCCAAGTTGCCAGAGATTGCTGTAACTCACAGCGCCATTCAACCGGAGTTGCG
>CAVUWY010000003.1:0-295982 GCA_963745405.1 uncultured Chloroflexia bacterium
TGGCCTCATGAACGAGCGACCGCGGCCGAAGGATCAGCCGATCCTGCCGCGCAGGCTCACCATCTGGCTCTTGGTCGTCGGGCTCGTGATGGGCATCGGCACGCTCGGCGTCATCGCCTGGGCGAGCGGCACCTACGACGACGTCGTCGCGCGCACCATGGGCGTGACCACCTTCTCGCTCTTCCGCATCGCGTCGTCCCTCGAGACGGCGGACGAGACCCGGTCGCTCTTCACGGGTTACATCCTTGGCAACGCGGCCTTGCTTAAGGCGACGGGGCTCTCGATTCTTACGATCATCCTGGCGACCGAGCTCCACATTCTCCAGAACGTGCTCCAGATGACCAACCTGACCGGCGAGCAGTGGCTCGTCTGCATCGGCGTTGCACTGACGCTCATCGTGGTCGAGGAGGGAAAGAAGCTTCTCAAGATCGGAACCCATAACGAACCGGTGCTCGTCGCCGCCGCACCCACCGCTGCCTAGGGCAGCGCTTGGCCGTAGAGACCTTCGGTGGGGCAGATTGTCGCCTGCGGTTGGCAGTTGCTCGATCCTGCGAATCAGCGCCGGCGCACCTGCATCCAAGCACACTCTTCCAATGATCGCGTGGCGAACTAAGGCGATCAGTTCGAGTTGCAGCGCCAAGCACAACAGCGGAACTCGACGGCCGTCGGCTCCGGGTCGGATCGCTCCCAACGACTGACTGCGGTCTGACTCCGGCCAAGTCGGTCGGCCAGCTCCCTCCGGGCCGCGCGCGTCAGTCCGCGGCGAGCCGCCGCAGGACCGCCGGCAGGATCCCGCCGTGGCGGAAGTAGTTCACGTCGATGTCGCCGTCGAGGCGGGCGAGCGCGGTGAACCGTCGCTCGCGGCCGTCGTCGGTCCGCGCGGTCACCGTGACGCGGGCCCGCGGGGCGATCTCGGCCAGGCCGTGGATCGTGTATGCCTCGCGGCCGTCGAGGCCGAGCGACGCTGCGCTCTCGCCCGTCTCGAACTGGAGCGGCAGCACGCCCATGCCGACCAGATTGCTGCGGTGGATCCGCTCGAAGCTCTCGGCCAGGACGGCTCGCACGCCGAGGAGCGCCGGACCCTTGGCCGCCCAGTCGCGCGAGGACCCGGAACCGTACTCGCGGCCGGCGATCACGAGGAGGGGCGTCCCCTCCGACCGATACCGCATCGCCGCGTCGTAGATCGTCATCGCCGCGTCGTCCGGCAGGTGGACGGTGTACGGGCCCTCGCGGCCGCCGGCGAGGGCATTGCGGAGGCGGATGTTGCCGAAGGTGCCCCGCATCATGACGTCGTGGTGGCCGCGCCGTGCCCCGTACGAGTTGAAGTCGAGCGGTCCGACGCCGCGGTCCTGGAGCCAGGTCCCCGCTGGTGACGCGGGGGCGATCGATCCGGCCGGGCTGATGTGGTCGGTCGTGACCGAGTCGCCGAGGACGGCGAGGACGCGGGCGCCCTCGATGTCGACGAGGGGCGCCGGCTCGGCGCTGAGGCCGTCGAAGAACGGCGGCTTGGCGACGTACGTCGAGTCGTCCTCCCAGGCGTAGCGATCGCCGGCCGGGATCGGCAGCGTCCGCCAGCGCTCGTCGCCGTCGAAGACGGTCGCATACGTCCGCTGGAAGAGGGCCGGGTCGATCGACGTCCCGATGACCTGGCGGATCTCTTCCATCGACGGCCACACGTCGGCGAGATGGACCGGCCGGCCGTCCGGATCGTAGCCGAGCGGCTCGCGGGTCAGGTCGATGTCGACCCGGCCGGCCAGGGCGAAGGCGACGACCAGCGGCGGTGAGGCGAGGTACGAGGCCCGGGCGAGCGGGTGGATCCGGCCCTCGAAGTTGCGATTGCCCGACAGGACCGCCGCGACGACGAGGTCGTGATGTTCGATGGCGGCGGCGACAGCATCGTCGAGCGGTCCGGAGTTGCCGATGCAGGTCGTGCAGCCGTAGCCGGCCAGGGCGAAGCCGAGTGCCTCGAGCGGGGCCATGAGGCCGGCCGCCTCGAGGTAGGCGGTGACCACCCGGGATCCCGGGGCGAGCGACGTCTTCACCGTCGGCCCGACGCTGAGGCCGCGAGCGACGGCGTTGCGGGCCAGCAGGCCCGCCCCGACCATGACCGTCGGGTTCGAGGTATTGGTGCACGAGGTGATGGCGGCGATGGCGACCGAGCCGGACCGGATGACGGCGCTCGTGCCGCCGACCTCGACGGACACGGAGCCGTTCTCCGTGGCCCCGGTCGTGCCGCCCTCGTCGGTGAGGCGCGATTCGTCGGCGGCCGTCGAAGTCCCGGGGGCGGCCCCCGGGAACGAGTCCCGGAAGTTCGCCGGCAGGTCCGGCAGCGGCACCCGGTCCTGGGGCCGCCGCGGCCCGGCGACCGACGGCACGACCGTCGCGAGGTCGAGCTCGAGGGTGGCATCGAAGTCGGGACCCGGTCCCGGTTCTCGCCACAGGCCCTGGGCCCGGGCGTAGCGCTCGACGAGGTCGACGAGCTCGGCGGGCCGGCCGGTGAGGCGGAGATAGGCGAGCGTCTCGTGGTCGATGGGGAAGAGCGTCGAGGTCGCCCCGAACTCGGGGCTCATGTTGGCGATCGTGGCCCGGTCGGCGAGGGCGAGGCCGGCGAGGCCGTCGCCGGCGAACTCCACGAAGGCCCCGACGACCCCGAACGAGCGGAGCATCTCGGTCACGACGAGGACGAGGTCGGTGGCGGTCGAGCCCCGCGGCAGCTCGCCACTGAGGCGGACGCCGACGATCCGGGGCATCGGCTGGTACAGCGGCTGGCCGAGGAGGACCGCCTCGGCTTCGATGCCGCCGACGCCGTAGCCGAGCACGCCGAGCCCGTTGATCATCGTCGTGTGCGAGTCGGTCCCGACGAGCGTGTCGGGGAATGCCAGGCCATCGCGGGTCGCGACGACCGTGGCCAGGTACTCGAGGTTGACCTGGTGGACGATGCCGGTCCCCGGCGGGACGACGCGGAGGCCGCGGAACGCCGTCTGGGCCCAGCGCAGGAGCTGGTAGCGCTCGGTGTTGCGCTCGTATTCGCGGGACACGTTGAAGAGGAACGCGGCCGGCGTCCCGTAGGCGTCGACCTGGACCGAGTGGTCGATGACGAGGTCGGCCGGCACGAGCGGGTTGACCCGGCCCGGGTCGCCGCCGAGGTCGGCCATCGCGTCGCGCATGACCGCGAGGTCGACGACGGCCGGCACTCCGGTGAAGTCCTGGAGGATGACCCGGGCCGGCATGAACGGGATCTCGGCCTCTCCGCCGTGACCCGGCAGCCAGGCTGCCAGGGCAGTCACGTCGGACTCGCGGACGATCCCCCCGCCGGCGTGGCGGAGGACGTTCTCGAGGAGGATCTTCAGCGTCACCGGGGCCCGCCCGAGGTCGCCGACGGCCACGATGCCGCGGCGGTCGAGAGCCTCGAGGGCGAAGCGGTCGGGCAACCCCGGACCGAGCGACGTGCGGGCTCCGAAGGGATCGCCGACTGCCACCGTTGCGCTCGTCCTCGCTGCTGACGCTGGGTACACTCGTCGGGTGGAAGAGTACCGCGCGGCGCCCCGGAACCTCCCCGGCGCGGTCCGATCCGGCGCGGTCCGATGAGGGCGTGGAGCGAACGGCGTCGTCAGGCGGGCGACCACGTCGAAGTGACCGACCTGGCCGAGGTCGAAGCGGCCGGCATCGACCTCGACCCGGAGACACCGGCCGACCGCCTGCGGGCGGGCCGCACCGACGCGACCGCAGGGACGTCGACGGGCACGACTGACGACGTCGATGGGGCCGAGGTCCACGGGGCCGGCCACGACGGCCTTCCCCGCGATCACGCCCATCCCCACCACCACTCCGAACCCGGTGAGCCGCCCCTGATCGGGATCGTCGGGGCGGGCGCGGTCGGTACCGCCCTCGGCGTCGCCCTGACAAGGGCGGACTGGCCGATCGCCGCGGTCTCGAGCCGCGACCCGGCCAATCGCGAGCGGTTCCGGACGCTCGTGCCGGGGACACGGGCGTTCGCCGAGGCGACGGCGCTCCTCGACGAGGTCGAGCTCGTCATCGTCGCCGTTCCCGACGACGCCATCCCGGCCGTGGCCGGCGATCTCCATCTCTACAGCGGGCAGGCCATCGTCCACACGAGCGGCCTGCTCGGCGCCGAGGTCCTCGCCCCGGCGATGGCCGCCGGGACGCAGGTCGGGGCATTCCACCCGCTCGTGGCCTTCGCCGACACGGAACGGGCGGTCGCGGCGCTCCGCGGGGCCACCATCGCCATCGAGGGCGACGACCAGCTCGCCGATCTCCTGGCCCGCATGGCGGAGGCCGTCGGCGGGGTGCCCGTGCGGCTGGCCGCCGGCTCGAAGGCTGCCTACCACGCCGCCGCCGTGCTCGCCGCCGGCGGGGTGGTCGCCCTCCTCGACGCGATAGCCGAGCTGGGCCGGGTCGCCGGGCTCGACGAGGCGGGTTCGCTGGCCGTCTACACGCCCCTCATCGAACAGACCCTCGGCAACGCGGCGGCGATCGGGATCCGGGCCGCCCTGACGGGCCCGATGACCCGCGGCGATGTCGGCACCCTGGGCGCCCACCTCGCCGAGCTCCGGGCCGACGCCCCGGGCGTCGTCGACCTGTACCTCGCCCTCGCCCGGCGCGAGCTGGCCCTGGCAGAACAACGTGGCGCGCTGACACCGGAGGTCGCCGAACACCTCCGGACCTCACTTGCAAACCCGGCCTGACACGATAGGATTGCCCCCATGCAGCACAGCATCGCCGCGAAGTACGCGGCTCGGCCGGCGGCGAGCTTCGTCCGGCCATCGTCACGCGTCCGGGAGCGCCATCTCGGCCTCCGCGCGCGCGGCAGCTTCCAGGCCGCCCCGGTCCGGGCGACCGTGCTGCGACGGGCCGACCTGCCGCCCCTCGTCCGACTCCGGGCGAGTTGGCGCGCCGTCCGTCCCGCGACCTCGGCCCGGGCCGTGGCCGGCCACATCCGGCCCGCCGTCTCGGTCACATGGGCCCGGCCCGGCCACTCCGGTGCGGACCGTCGATCCGGCGCCGCCGCCGCGCCGTGGCTCGGCTGAGGGACGCGACCGCCACTTCCGCCGGTGGCATCGTCATCGCCCTCGAGGCGGGCGTCCCACGCTTCGTCGCCGGTCGTCGCCGTCGTGAGTACGCGGCGACCTGGACGCTCCCGAAAGGGACCCCCGAACCCGACGAGACGACCGAGCAGACGGCCATCCGCGAGGTGAGCGAGGAGACGGGCCTCGCCGTCCGGATCACTGCCCCGTTCGATTCCATCCACTACACCTTCATCCAGCACGGCACGCGGATCCACAAGACGGTCCACTACTTCCTCATGGAGACCGTCGGCGGGGACCTGGCCGATCACGACCACGAGTTCGACGAGGTCCGCTGGATCCCGTTCGCCGACGCTCCTGGGATCCTCACCTTCGAGACCGAGCGCAACCTCGTGGCCCGGGCCGCCGTGCGCCTCGGCGAGTCCGCCGCAGGCGGTGTCGCCGGACCGACCGACCCGACCGAGGCCGGCCGTACGCTCGGGTCGGACCCGCGATGACGGAGGATCTCAAGCAGCCTCCCCACTCGTCGCCGCTCGAGGAGCGGCACCGGGCCCTCGGTGCGAAGCTCATCGAATTCGGGGGCTGGCTCATGCCCCTCCAGTACGGCGGGATCCTCGACGAGCATCGGGCCGTTCGCGAGCGAGCCGGGCTGTTCGACCTGTCCCACATGGGCGAGCTGTTCGTCGAGGGCCCGGAGGCGGCTGCCGGCCTCGCCGCCGCCCTCGTCACCGATCCTCCGGCGCTGGCGGTCGGGCGGGCCCACTACTCGATGATCTGCGCGCCGGACGGCGGGATCCTCGACGACCTCATCGTCTACCGGCTGGCTGAGGACCGGTTCCTCGTCGTCGCCAACGCCGCGAACGCGCAGGTCGTGAGCGACGCCCTCGCCGAGCGGCTCGACGGACACCGGGCGATCCTCGACGACCGCTCCCTGGCGACCGCGATGGTCGCCGTCCAGGGCCCGCGGTCGCGGTCCATCCTCGCTCCCCTGACCGACGTCGACCTGGCTGCGCTCCGCTACTACGGGATCGCCGATGGGCGGGTCGCCGGCATCCCCGCCCTCGTCGCCCGGACCGGATACACGGGCGAGGACGGCTTCGAGATCATCGTCGACGAGGCCCGGGCGGGCGAGGTCTGGGACGCCCTCATGGCGGCCGGATCCGGCGAGGGGATGGTGCCGGTCGGCCTCGGCGCCCGCGATACCCTCCGGCTCGAGGCCGGCATGCCGCTCTATGGCAACGAGCTCGACCGGACCACCGATCCCTTCGAGGCCAATCTCGGCCGGGTCGTGAAGCTCTCGAAGCCCGGCGATTTCGTCGGCCGGGCTGCCCTCGAAGCGGCCGCCGCCAGCGGCCCGGAGCGCCTCCTTGTC
The DNA here is from genome assembly GCA_963745405.1 of uncultured Chloroflexia bacterium. Classification (GTDB taxonomy): domain Bacteria; phylum Chloroflexota; class Limnocylindria; order Limnocylindrales; family CSP1-4; genus C-114. The sequence continues at coordinate 6,418 of CAVUWY010000003.1, forward strand.
GGCCTCGCCGTCCTCGGCCGCGGGATCGCCCGTCACGGCTACCCGGTCGTCGCCGGCGAGCGTCGCAGCGGCGTCGTGACGAGCGGGACACAATCGCCGACCCTCGGTCGCCCGATCGCGATGGCGTACGTCGCGCCCGGCGATGCGGGACCGGGTACGATGCTCGCCGTCGAGGTCCGCGAGCAGCCCGTCGATGCGGAGGTCGTCCCGCTGCCGTTCTATCGCCGCCCGGCCTGACGCCGTTTCCCGGATGAACCGGTCCGGCACGCCCCGTCGACACCGACCAGCCGTGATCCCTCGCTCCGGTGACGCCTCGCCGGGCGAGCCCTCAACCGCCGTCCAGGAGGGAGCCTGAGCGATGGTCCCGACCGATCTCCACTACACGAAGGACCACGAATGGGTCCGCCTCGCCGGCGATGTCGCGACCGTCGGCATCACCGCCTTCGCCGCCGAGCAGCTCGGTGACATCGTCTTCGTCGAGCTGCCCGACGTCGGCCGGGCCCTCGAGCAGGCGGCCACCTTCGGGGTCGTCGAGTCGGTCAAGGCGGTGAGCGACCTGTTCGCCCCGGTCGGCGGCGAGGTCCTGGAGCGGAACGACGAGCTGGCCTCGAAACCCGAGCTCGTCAACAGCGAGCCGTACGAGGGCGGCTGGATGGTCCGGATCCGGCTGGCCGACCCCGCCGAGATCGATAGACTCCTCGGCCCCGACGCGTACGACGCGCTCGTCGCCGCCGGCTGACGGGCGCGATGTCGTACGGGCCCCACACCACCGCCGACCGGGAGCGGATGCTCCAGGCGATCGGCGTTCCGGACGTCGACGCGCTGTTCGAGGACATCCCGGTCGAGCTCCGGGCGAGCCCGCTCCGACTCGACGATCCCGTCCCCGAGCTCGAGCTCGCCGCCCGCCTCCAATCGCTGGCCGCCCGGAACCGGACCGACCTGGCCTCGTTCCTCGGGGCGGGCGTCTATCGCCACTGGACGCCGCCGGCCGTCGACCAACTCCTCCTCCGCGGCGAGTGGTACACGGCCTACACCCCGTACCAGCCGGAGGTGAGTCAGGGCACGCTCCAGTCCATCTACGAGTACCAGTCGCTCCTCGCCGAACTGCTCGGCCTCGACGTCGTCTCTGCCTCCCACTACGACGGCGCCGCGGCGACCGCCGAGGCGGCGCTCATGACCTGCCGTCACACCCAGCGGGGGAGGGTCCTCGTCTCGCGCGCCGTGCACCGCCATTACCGCGAGACGATCCAGACCTACTTCGCCGGGGCCGGCCTCGTGGCCGAGGAGATCCCTCTCGTGGCGACCGGGCCGGCGGCGGGTACGACCGACCTGGCGGCCCTCGAGCGGCTCCTCGCCGACCCCGACCGCCCGGTCGCCGGTGTCGTCGCTGGTCACCCGAACGTGCTCGGCCTGCTCGAGCCGATGGCCGAGCTCGGTCGGCTCGCCCATGCCGTGGGCGCCCTGTTCGTCGCCGTCATCGAGCCGGTCGGCCTCGCCGTCCTGGCGCCACCCGGCGCCTACGGCGCGGACATCGCCGCCGGGGAGGGCCAGCCGCTCGGCATCCCGGCCCAGTTCGGCGGCCCCTATCTCGGCATCCTCGCCACGACCGATGCGCTCGTCCGCCAGATCCCCGGCCGGCTCGTCGGGATGACGACCGACCTCGACGGGAAGCGGGCCTTCGTCATGACGATGCGGGCCCGGGAGCAGGACATCCGGCGCGACCGCGCGGCCAGCAACATCTGCACGAACCAGGCCCTTCTCGCCCTCGCCGCCTCGATCTACCTCACCATCCTCGGGCCGCACGGGCTGCGCGACGTGGCGGCCGGCGGGGCCGCCCGGGCGGCCGAGCTCGAGACCGCCCTCGCGGCGGCCGGCGCTCCGCGCCTCCACGAGGGCGCGTACCTCAACGAGTTCGTGGTCCGCGTGCCGCGGGCGGTCGACGTCCACCGCCGCCTCCTCGGCCACGGCGTCCTCGCCGGGATCGCCCTGGCCGATCTCGAGCCGGACGATCCGACGCTCGCCGACGGCCTCCTCGTCTGCGCGACGGAGGTCACGACGCCGGCGGACATCGACCGCTTCGCGAGCGCCCTGGCGGCGGAACTGGGATCGCCGGCACCGGCCGGACTCGTGGCTCGCTCCGGCGATGGTGCCACGGCGCCGAGCGGGGCGGGCCGATGAGCGTCACCGGCCCCAAGCTCCAGCCGACCGTGTTCGAGCGGTCGCGACCGGGCCGCGGTGGCGGCAAGATCCCGCATCCGCCGAAGGACGCCCTCGACCGCCTGCCGGCGGCGGCCCGCCGCAGCGAACCGCCGGCCCTGCCGGAGATGAACGAGCCGGACGTCGTCCGCCACTACGTCAACCTCTCCCAGCTCAACCACGCGGTCGACACTGGGTTCTACCCCCTCGGCTCGTGCACGATGAAGTTCAACCCGAAGCTCAACGAGTGGGCGGCCCGCCTGCCGGGCTTCGCGACCCTCCACCCGCTCGCGCCCGACGAGCTCGCCCAGGGCACCCTGGCCCTGCTCTGGGAGCTCGAGCGGTGGCTGGCCGAGATCGGCGGCATGAGTGCGGTCACCCTGCAGCCGGCGGCGGGAGCGCAGGGCGAGCTCACCGGCATCCTCATGATCCGGGCCTATCACCGGGCCCGTGGCGACCTCGAGCGGACCGAAGTCCTCGTCCCCGACAGCTCGCACGGGACGAATCCGGCGACGGCGACGATGGCGGGCTTCCGGACGATCACCGTCCCGTCGGCAGCCGACGGCGGCGTCGACGTCGAGGCGTTCCGCGCCGCCCTCGGCCCTCGGACGGCGGCCGTCATGATCACCAACCCATCCACGCTCGGCCTGTTCGAGTCGCGGATCGGAGAGCTCCTGGCGGCCGTCCACGAGGCCGGTGCGCTCGCCTACATGGACGGCGCCAACCTCAACGCCGTGCTGGGCCGGTTCAAGCCCGGCGAAGCCGGCTTCGACGTGATGCACATCAACGTCCACAAGACGTTCAGCACGCCCCACGGCGGCGGCGGCCCCGGTGCCGGACCGGTCGGGGTCGGCGAGCGCCTCATCCCCTACCTGCCCGGGCCGCGGGTCCTGCGAGAGGACGACGGGACGTACCGCCTCGAGCGGCCCGGCGAGCGGCCTACGAGCATCGGCCGGCTGCGGAGCTTCATCGGCAATACCGGCGTCCTCGTGCGCGCATACGCCTATATCGCCGCCCACGGGTCGAGCGGCCTTCGCGAGGTGAGCGACGATGCGGTGCTCGCCGCCAACTACGTCAAGTCGCAGCTGGCCCCGGAGTACGACCTCCCGTTCGAGCGGGCCTGCAAGCACGAGTTCATCGCCTCGGCGGCGACGATCAAGAAGGAGACCGGGGTCCGGACGCTCGACATCGCCAAGCGGCTAATCGACCACGGCTATCATCCGCCGACCATCTACTTCCCCTTGATCGTCGAGGAGGCGATGCTCATCGAGCCGACCGAGACCGAGTCGCTCGAGACGCTCGACGGGTTCGTGGCCGCGCTCAATGCCATCGCCGTCGAGGCGCACGAGCAACCGGACGTCGTGACCGGGGCCCCGCACACCGCGCCGGTCCGCCGCCTCGACGAGGCCGGTGCCGCCCGGCACCCCGATCTGCGCTGGCGCCCGATGGCGGGAGCGGAGACGCCGTGCCCGGATTGAACCAGTCGGGGCCGGCGGGAGTATCGTGATGCGGGAGCCGGGCCGTACCCGTGCCATCCGGAGGCCGATGACGAACGAGGCGGGGGGGCCATCGCAGGAGGCTGCGCCTCCTGGCCCTGACGCGGACCTCATCCGTCGGATGCAGGCGGACGACCTCGACGCGTTCGAGGCGTTCTTCCTGCGTCATCGTGCCGCCATCTACCGCACGGCCTATGGCCTGACCGGCGATCATCACGCGGCAGAAGAGGTCCTCCAGGACACGTTCGCCCGGGCCTACCAGCGACGAGCGATCCTCAGGACGGATATGTCACCGATGCCCTGGCTCCACCGGGTCGCCATCAACCTGTGCTACTCCCGCCTCGGCCGCCGCCGACTCGCCGCCGGGCCGATCGAGGACGCCATCGTCCACCTCGTCCGGGACCGGGCCGTCGAGCCGGCCGAACGAGCGGAGCGACGCGAGCTGCGTCGGATCGTCCGCGATGGCGTGGCCGCCCTGCCGCCCAAGCACCAGGATGTCGTCGTCCTCTACTACCTCAACGGCCTCTCGCTCCAGGAGACGGCCAGCACGCTCAACGTCCGCCTCGGGACGGTCAAATCGCGGCTCCACTACGCGCTCCGCAATCTGCGGACGCAGCTCGAGGACGACCGCCGCTTCGAGGGATCCTACGGGCCCGCGGTGCCCGACGCCCGGCCGGTCGACCGATGATCGACCGGCGCACCGCCTGCTCCCGCTATCGGTTCGACCTCGAGGCGTTCATCGACCGTCGCGAGGTCGGGCCGTCGACCTCGGCCGCGCTCGCCCACCTGGAAACCTGCCGGTCCTGCGAGGAGGAGGTCGAGCAGCTGGCGATGGCGGTCTTCGCCCTTCGGCGGCTCGGCAGCGAGGCTCGGGCGGCGGGAGACGCCGCGGCCGGCCCGGAGATCGAGGTCGACGACCGCGCGGTCGCAGGGACGGGGGCCGTCCGCGGCGCCCACCCGGCCGCGACCGGCGACGACACGGGTTGGCCTGCCCTCCGGGCGCGGGTCGATCGAGCGCGCCAGCCGGTCTGGAGATGGCGCGCCCAACTGGCCGGTGCCATCGTCGGTGCCGGCCTCGTGGCCGCCTTCATCGGGCCGGTCTCGATCCAGTGGGGGAACTCGGGGGTATTGGATGAGGCCGCCGGTGGACCGGTGGTCGCTGTCGACCCAGCGCGCCGGGACGAGCTCGCCGAGCAGGCCTGGATGCGGAGGAGCCAGTTGACACGAAAGGAGAGCCCGACCGAGACACCGACCGTCAGTGTCCGCATCGACCCGGGGATCTTCGGGGAGGAAGCTCGGCCGTTGCCGAGGGTCTCCTCGCCGCCGCCGGGTCAAACGCCGCGGTGAGCGTCCGAGCACGCGGCCAACGACCTTCGCGTACCGTCTGCGAACGGTCGCGTGGTCAAGTTGACACGCTCTGACCTCGTCCGCATAGTACCGCCAGCGCAGCGACCCGCCGTTCGCCTAGCGTCGCCGTCCAGCTCCTCGATCGTCCGTGTCGGCGGTGGACCCTGTGATCACAGGGAGCACCGGGAGGATCGCAGTGGAGGGCAGCGGCCCGAACGGCCAGGGCTCCTGGCAGTGGGAGTTACTGGGTATCAACCCGTTGGGAGGATCTTGCATGCATAAGCGTCTATTCGGCTTGCTCGTGAGCGCGGGGATCGCGTTCGCGGCGTGTTCGGGGAGCGCGACGCCGTCGCCCTCCGCGAGCCAAGCCCCGACGCAGGCGCCCCCGTCAGCGACACCCGTGCCGACCTCACCGCCGCTCGACCTGGGCAAGACCGATTACTACACGAAGCGGACGGCTCCGACCTCAGCCACCCCGGGCGGCACGCTCGTGATGGCCGAATGGCAGACCGTCGCCACGTTCAACCCGTACTACGTCCAGGCGAACGCCGACGTCGAGGCCCAGGACCCGTCGTTCGACGGCCTCCTGACGCTCGGCTATGACGAGGCCTACGTGCCCGACCTGGCCTCGAACATCCCGACCGTCGCCAACGGCGGCGTCGTGGTCAATGGCGCCGGCATGGACGTCACCTGGAACCTCAAGAAGGGTGCGATCTGGTCGGATGGTTCGCCGATCACCTGCGACGACCTCCAGGCCACCCTTACCTGGATCATGGACAAGGCCCAGAGCGGCCTGGCCGCGGGCACGACCGGCTACGAGGACATCACCTCGATCGACGGCGGCACGGGCCAGGACTGCGTCATGCACTTCAGCAAGACGTACTCGGCCTACCTGCTCCTGTTCGGCGCCGTCCTGCCCAAGGCGTACATCACGACCATCCCGGTCAAGGACGCCCCGACCAAGCTGTACCCGCTGTCGAATCCGAAGTCGGTGACGCAGTGGAGCGGTCCCTACACCCCGACCGACATCAAGCCGGGTGCGCAGATCACCTACGTCCCGAACCCCAACTGGAAGACGATCGGCTACGGTCCTGATACGTCGACCAACCACGCCCCGTATCTGTCGAAGCTCGTGTTCCAGTACTTCGGCGATGCCCCGGGCATGATCGCGGCCTATCGCAACGGCCAGATCGACGTCGCCATGGACCTCGTCGACTCGGACATCAATTCGGTCAAGGACATCCCGGATAATCAGAAGATCATCCAGGACGGCACCTTCGTCGAGTCGAACTACTACAACCAGGTCAGCTTCGCCAAGAAGTTTGGCACCGACGCCAACACCATCATCCGCGCGATCATGGAGACGACCGACGTCGACGCCATCATCGCCGGCCCGATGGGTGGCTCCGTCACCCGTTCCTGCAACAACGTCGGCTCGCCGGGCTTCTGGTGGTACAAGACCGAGACCTGCCCGAAGACCGATCCGGCCGACGCGGCCGCCAAGCTCGACGCCGCCGGCTGGACGGTCGACCCGTCCGACGGCATCCGCGCCAAGGGCGGAGTCAAGCTCTCGGTCGACTACTGCACCACCAGCCGGCCGTACCGCGCCGACTCGATCACCCTCATCAGCTCGCAGCTGAAGGCGATCGGCATCGACGCGACGGTCAACGTCAAGCCTGCGCAGCCGGACGTGTTCGGCGGTTGGAATGACGTCCCGGCCGACACGAAGTGCAACGGCATCCACGGCAACTACGACGTGCTCATGCACGGCTACACGAGCACCCCGGACCCGACGGCCGCGTACAACGTGTACACGACCCAGGGCATCCCGGACAACCCACCACACAACGGGCAAAACGAGACCCGGGTCTCGATCAAGGCCATCGACGACGCGTACCAGATCGTCAATACGTCGCTCGATCCGGCAGTGATCAAGCAGAACATGGACATCATCCAGGATGTCTACGGGTCCGACCAGAACACCTTCGAGCTGCCGCTCTTCGTTCACAAGAACGTCTGGCTCGTAAGCACGAAGGTCCACAACTACCTCGGCAATCCGACCAGCACGACCGGTTCCTGGAACGCGGGCGACTGGTGGGTCGATCAGTAGGCCAGGGGCGACCCTGAACGCCAGGGCCGCGGAGCCATCGGCTCCGCGGCCCTGCACCATCTGAAGGATCGAGGGCATGGGCAAGTACATCGTCCGGCGTCTGATCCAGGCGATCCCGGTCCTGATCGGGATCTCCATCGTGACGTACGGGATCCTGCGGATCGCTCCCGGTGGGCCGACGCAGCGCTTCGCCCAGAACCCTCGTGTCACCCAGGCCCAGATCGACGCGTTCAAGGTCCGCTGGGGCCTCGACGATCCGGTCTGGCTCAGCTACCTCAAATGGGTCGGCCTCGTCGGCGAGAACCCCGATTCACCGCCGCCGATCATCAACGGCCTCCCGGGTGGAGTCCTGACCGTCGGGCCGCTTACGATCCAGCTGCCGGGTGGCGACAACGGGATCCTCCACGGTGACTTCGGCTACTCGATCAGTGACGGGCGGCCGGTCACCGACGTCATCGGCGATCGCATCTGGCCGACGTTGATCCTGGCCGGGACGGCCTACGTCATCTGGCTCACCCTCGCCCTCATCCTCGGCGTCTACGCCGCGGTCAGACGCTACAGCTTCTTCGATTCAGCGCTGACCGTCTTCAACTACATCGGCTACTCGCTGCCGACGTTCTGGTTCGGGATCATCCTCATCACGATCTTCAGCCAGGGGACGCCGTTCAAATGGTTCCCCGCCGGGGGCATGTGGGATGCCCGGACCGTTCCCATCTTCGGTACACCGGAGTACTGGGCCTTCTTCGGGGCGAACCCGCTCCAGGCGATCGGTGACCTGGCCCTCCACCTGATCCTGCCGGTGGTCTGCCTCGTGACCGTGAACATCGCCTTCGATTCACGGTTCATCCGGGCGAGCATGCTCGACTCGCTCAACCAGGACTTCGTGAAGACCGCCCGGGCCAAGGGCGTCGCAGAGCGGACGGTCGTCTTCCGGCACGCGCTCCGGAACGCGCTCCTGCCGGTCGTCACGAACATCGGCCTCGAGATCCCGTTCCTCTTCACCGGGGCGATCGTCACCGAGACGATCTTCTCGTGGCCGGGGATGGGCCGCCAGTTCATCCAGGCAGTCGGCTCGTTCGACTATCCGGTCCTCATGGGCATCCTCATCGTGACGTCGCTCATCGTGGTAATCGCGAATCTCGTGGCCGACGTCGCCTACGCGATCGTCGATCCACGGGTCAAGTACGACTGAGGGCCTACCGCGGTGGACCAGTCGACCGTCCTGATGGGACCGGGGGAGACCGGCGCGCCGCCCTCGGCGGGCGAGGACTTCGAGGTCAACCTCGTCTCGCTCAACCAGTGGCAGATCGCCTGGCGACGGTTCAAGCGCCACAGGCTCGCCGTCTTCGGGACGATCCTCTTCTTCTCGATCATCCTCGATCGCCATCATCGGACCGTTCTTCTTCCCGTACGACTTCCGGGTGATCCCGAAGCCGGTCGCCCTCTGCGAGAATGGGGTGAAGGCCACCTACGGCTGCCCGCCCTCGCTCGATCACCCGTTCGGGACGACGGCCCGCCTCCAGCGCGACGTGCTGACGATGGTCATCAACGGGGCGCGCCTGTCGCTCATCATCGGCATCGGGGCGTCGCTGTTCGCGGCGATCATCGGGGCGATGGTCGGCGGGCATCGCCGGCTACTTCGGCGGCTGGACCGACAACCTCCTCATGCGTGTCGTCGACATCCTCCTGAGCCTGCCGCTGCTGTTCGTCATCCTCGTCGCCTCGAAGTTCCTCGGCGACTCGCAGGGGTTGCTCGGGACGCTGTTCGGACCGGGGAGCTGGCTCGTCGTGCTCATCGTCTTCGCGATCTTCGGCTGGCCGTCGATCGCCCGGCTCGTGCGGAGCCTCTTCCTGTCGCTCCGCAGCGAGGTCTTCGTCGAGGCCGCCCGGGCGGTCGGGGTCGGCAACTACCGGATCATCTTCCGCCACATCCTGCCGAACGCGATCAGCCCGATCATCGTCGCCACGACCCTGTCGGTCGCCGGTGTCATCGTCGGTGAGGCGTTCGTCAGCTTCCTCGGCTTCGGCGTCACCCAGCTGACGCCGACCTGGGGCAACATCCTCAGCGACTCGCAGGGGTTCGATCACGAACGGCAACTGGTGGTGGCCGTTCTTCCCGGGCATGGCTATCGTGTTCACCGTGCTCGGCATCAACTTCATGGGTGACGGCCTGCGCGACGCCCTCGACCCGAAGAGTCGCCTGTGACCGGCACGAGGCCGGGGGTGCGGGACGAGAGGGACAGCGGACGGGACGCGACGAGCGGGCCCGCCTACGGGCCGGGCCAGGATCCCAGCATCCTCCTCGACGTCCGCAATCTCAAGACGTATTTCCACGTCATGGACGGGACGGTCAAGGCGGTCGACGGGGTCGACTTCCGGATCGGCCGCGGCCAGACGCTCGGCATCGTCGGCGAGTCGGGCTCGCGGCAAGAGCGTCACCGCCCACACGATCATGCGCCTCATCGAGACGCCGCCCGGCGAGATCGCCGACGGCGAGGTCTGGTTCGACGGCCGCGACCTCCTCCAGGCTGACGACCGACGAGATGCGCAAGGTCCGCGGCAACGACATCGCGATGATCTTCCAGGAGCCGATGACGAGCCTGAACCCGGTGTTCACCGTCGGCGACCAGATCAGCGAGGCCGTCCGCCTCCACCAGAAGGTCGGCAAGAAGGAGTCGTGGGACCGGGCGGTCGAGTCGCTCCGCCTCGTCGGGCTCTCGGCGCCCGAGCGGCGGGCCAAGCAGTACCCCCACGAGATGTCGGGCGGCATGCGCCAGCGGGTCATGATCGCGATGGCCCTGTCGTGCAATCCGAAGCTCCTCATCGCCGACGAGCCGACGACCGCCCTCGACGTCACCATCCAGGCCCAGATCCTCGAGCTCATCAAGAAGCTCCAGGAGCGAGACCGGGACGGCCCTCCTGCTCATCACCCACGACCTGGCGGTCGTCGCCGAGACGGTCCAGCACATCGCCGTCATGTACGCCGGCCGGGTCGTCGAGACGGGGACGGTCGAGGAGGTCCTCCTCCACCCCAAGCATCCCTACACCCAGGGGCTCCTCAACTCGATCCCCGGCGAGAAGAAGCGTGGCAAGGAGCTGACGGCGATCAGCGGCGTCGTGCCCAACCCGTTCCGGATGCCGCCCGGCTGCAAGTTCGAGCCGCGCTGCCCGTACGCCTGGGACCGCTGCCACGAGGAGCCGGGCCTCATCCAGGTCGGCGGCCCCGATCGGCGAGCCCGCTGCTGGCTCCAGGCGCCCGAGGAATCGGCCCGCCGGGCGACGTACGAGGCCTCGGCCGCCATCACGGTGAGCGATGTCGTCGGCTGACGTGGAGGGCTCCCCGGGCGTGGATGACGGCACGATGGCGCCCCTGACCGGAGTGGAGGCGCAGGAGTCTCCCGCGCTGCTGGAGGCGACCGCCCCCGCGGAGGTGGGCCCGGAGATCTCACCGGGCCCGGTGGATCGGGCCGCCTGGCGAGCCGCCGGCCGGCCCGAGGACACCCTCCTGTCGATCCGCAACATCAAGAAGTACTTCCCGATCACCGGCGGCTTCCTGCAAGCGGACGCTCGGCCAGGTCTATGCCGTCGACGACGTGAGCCTCGAGATCCGCCGCGGCGAGACCCTCGGCCTCGTCGGCGAGTCGGGCTGCGGCAAGACGACGCTCGGGCGGACCGTCATCAAGCTCGTCGCGCCGACCTCGGGCGAGGTCCGCTTCGACGGCATCGACGTGATGGCGCTCAAGGGCAAGGACCTCAAGAAGATGCGCCGCCGGATGCAGATCATCTTCCAGGACCCGGTGGCCTCCCTGAACCCACGGATGCCGGTCAGCGACCTCATCGGCGAAGGGCTGCGTAGCCCAGGCCGACAGAGAGAACCAGTGGGGCCAGCGGTCGGTCCGCGACAGGCGCGTCGGCGACTACCTCGAGGCGGTCGGGCTGCGGCGCGAGTACGCCCGCCGCTATCCGCACGAGTTCAGCGGCGGCCAGCGGCAGCGGATCGGGATCGCCCGGGCGCTCGCCCTCGAGCCCGACTTCATCGTCTGCGACGAGCCGGTCTCGGCGCTCGATGTGTCGATCCAGAGCCAGATCATCAACCTGCTCGTCGACCTCCGCAGCCGGTTCGGCCTGACCTACCTCTTCGTGGCCCACAACCTTTCGGTCATCGAGTACATCAGCGACCGGGTCGGGGTCATGTACCTCGGCAAGCTCGTCGAGCTCGCCGACGTCGAGGAGATCTACAAGCGTCCCCGCCACCCGTACACGATCGCCCTCCTGTCGGCCGTTCCGAACCCGGACCCGCGGGTCCGGAAACGGCGGCTCGTCCTCGAGGGCGACGTGCCATCGCCGGCCAACCCGCCATCCGGCTGCCGGTTCCACACCCGCTGCTGGCTCCGGACGCGGCTCGGCAACCCCGAGAACTGTGCGACCGATGAGCCCGAGTTCCGCGACATCGGGGTCGGCCATCGGGTGGCCTGTCACTACGCCGAGCAGATCACGGATGCGACGGTGACCGAGCTCGTGCCGATCGCGAAATTCCACTCGACCGCGAGCACCGAGGCCAGCGCCCCGGTCCGCCCGCCGGTCGTGGCTCAGACGACGCCGGCCGCCGACCCGGTGCCGTCGGATCAAGCGGCGATCCCGGGGGAGGGGTCGATCGATGCCACGGTGCCGGCCGGGCAGCAGGCAGTGTCGGATGCCACATCGAGTGGCGTCTGAGTATCATGCGCCCGGCGGCGTCGGTGCCGCCCGGAGGGTGCCAACAGGAGATCCGGCGGTCAGTCGACCGACCGGGCTAGGAGGAGCAGGAATGGTCCGATTCAGGATAGGCGCGCTCGTTGCGACCGCCGTGCTGGCGTTCGCGGCGTGCTCGGGCGCCGCCACCCCCAGTCCGTCGGCGAGTACCGCGCCGGCGCCCAGCGCAGCCGCTCCGAGCGAGGGATCCGCAGCGGCGGCAAGCCCGAGCGCAAGCGGCCCGGCGGCAGTCAACGGCGGCACGTGGATCTTCGGTTCGGCTTCCGATCCGTCGACCCTCGACGCCATCCTCATCCAGGACGGTGAGTCGTTCCGGATCGCCCAGCAGATCTACGAGACCCTCATCAAGCTGGCCCCTGGCTCGACGTCCGAGCTTCAGCCGGACCTCGCCAAGTCGTGGGACGTGAGCGCCGACGGCCTCACCTACACGTTCCACCTCCAGTCGCCGGTCACCTTCAGCGACGGCACCCCGTTCAACGCGGATGCGGCCGTCTATAACGTCCTGCGCTGGAAGAACCTGCCGGAGCCCCTCCAGGGCTTCGACTACTACGACATCACCGTGTTCGGCGGATACGCCGACAAGTCGCTCATCGCCAACGCGGCGAAGGTCGATGACACGACCTTCACCATCACCCTGACCCAGAAGAAGGCCGACTTCCTGACGGCGATGACGCTCATCCCGTTCGGTATGCAGAGCCCGACGGCGCTCCAGGCCCACCACGCGGACCTGAGCCCGAAGGACAAGACGAACGATTACTGGCAGAAGGCGCCCACGGGCACCGGCCCGTTCATGTTCGCCGGCGACTTCGTGTCCGGTGACCACTACACGATCGTCAAGAACCCGAACTACTGGGATACCGCCAACGCGGCCCACCTCGATAAGATCATCTTCAAGCCCATCGCCGAGGCGACGAACCGCCTGACGGCGCTCCAGTCGGGCACCGTCGACACGATCGATTTCGTCGATCCGACCCAGACCCCGACCGTCAGCTCCGACTCCAGCCTGCAGCTCCTGACCAGGACGCCGCTGGCCGTCGGCAAGCTCGCCTTCAACCAGACCCACAAGCCGTTCGACGACCCCAAGGTCCGCCAGGCGATCGCCTACGCGATCGACAAGAAGGCCCTCGTCGACGCGTTCTTCGGCAACGGCGCCGGGACGGTGGCCGACAGCGACCTCATCAACAACATGCCGGCCTACGAGCCCAATGCGACGATCTCCGGGTACGACCAGCAGAAGGCCAAGGACCTCCTGGCCTCCTCGACCTGCCCGGCGCCCTGCTCGGTCGACTTCTGGTACCCGGACAGCGTGTCCCGGCCATACATGGTCGACCCGAAGGGTGAGTTCGAGGCCATCCGCACGATGCTCGAGGCGGTCGGCTTCAAGGTCAACCCCCAGCACAAGGCCTGGCACGGCGGTTATCTGACCGACGAGGCCAACGGTGTCTACCCGATGTTCTTCATCGGCTGGATCTACGACTATGCCGACCCGGCCGACGGGCCTGGCCTCTTCTACGCCCAGTCGACCTCGAAGTGCAACGGTGTCGCCGTCACCGCCCCGCATAACTGCGAGTTCGGTGAGGACAACCCGGCCGTCGGCGCCGCGATCACCAAGGCGATCGGCGAAGGCGACCTGGCGACCCGGACCCAGGACTGGAAGGACGCGATGAAGCTCGTGAACGCGGACGTCCCCGTCGTCCCGCTCGTGTGGGCCGGTTCGTACCTCGCGGCGACCACCCACGTCCACGGCTACATCCCGAGCCCGACCCAGTCGGAGTACTTCAACCTCGTGTGGAAGGATGCCGGCTCCTAGTCCGGCCTGACCCCGCGTTCCTCGTCCCCGGGGGAGCCGCCGGCTCCCCCGGGGACGTTCATCATCTGCTGCGTCCCGGAGACGCTCCGGCGCCGAGCCTCCAGAGCGAGATCATCGTCGACACGTGCTGAAATACATCATCCGGCGGATCATCCTGCTGGTCCCGATCCTCTTCGGGCTGTCCATCTTCATGATCGTGTTCATCCACCTGCTGCCGGGCGATCCGTGTGCGTCGATCCTCGGCGAGCACACCACGCCGGACAAGCTGGCGGCCTGCCAGCACGGCCTCGGCCTCGACGAGCCCCTGTGGCAGCAGTACCTCGACTACATGAACGGTGTGCTGCACGGCGATTTCGGCACCTCGGCCACGACACGAGTGCCCGTCCTCGACTCGTTCATCACCCGATTCCCGGCCACGGTGGAGCTGAGCGTCGCGGCGATGGCCATCGCCATCGGCATCGGCATCCCGCTCGGGGTGGCGGCCGCCAAGCGGGCCGGCTCGAGCTTCGACAACGTCGCGACCGTCACCTCGCTCATCGGCATAAGCATCCCGATCTTCTTCCTCGGCCTGCTCCTGTCATACGTCTTCGGGGTCTGGCTCCACTGGCTCCCGACGGCCGGCCGCTACGACCTTCGCCAGTACAACTTCGACGGGGCCGGGACGAACTTCCTGCTCTGGGAATCGCTCGTCATCGACCGTGACATCCCGAAGTTCCTCGACGTCTGCCGACACCTGCTCCTGCCCGCGATCGCCCTCGCGACGATCCCGCTCGCGGTCATCGCCCGGATCACCCGCTCGACCACGCTCGAGGTGCTCAACGAGGACTACGTCCGGACCGCCCGCGCCAAGGGGCTGACCGACCGGCGGATCAACGATCGCCACATCCTGCGCAACGCGATGCTCCCGATCTCGACCGTCATCGGCCTCCAGATGGGACTCCTCCTCGGCGGCGCCGTCCTGACGGAGACGATCTTCGCCTGGGGCGGCGTCGGAACGTGGCTGTTCGAGGCGACGGTGGACAAGGACTTCGTGGTCATCCAGAGTGGCACCCTGATCCTGGCGACCCTGTTCGTCCTCGTTAACCTCGCCGTCGACATCGGCTACGCCTACCTCAATCCACGGATCAGGTACACCTGATGGCCGAGATCGCCCTCCCCTCCGCCGTCGAGCCCGCCATCCGCGGGTCCAGCCTATGGCGCGACGCGGCCCACCGCCTGCGCCGGAATCCGGCGGCGATGGTCGGCCTCTTCCTCATCGGGACGTTCGTCATCGTGGCGATCTTCGCCCCGTTCATCGCGCCGCACAGCCCGACCGAAGGCTCGATCATCGATCGGTTCAAGCCGCCGAGCCTGACCCACCCGCTCGGCACCGACCTGCAGGGCCGGGACATCCTGTCGCGGATCATCTACGGGGCTCGGGCGTCGCTCTGGGTGGCGATCCTCTCGGTCACCACCGGCCTCATCGTCGGCCTCACCTATGGCGCCATCAGCGGCTTCGTCGGCGGCTGGCTCGACTTCTGGATGATGCGCGGCGTCGACATCATCCTCGCCCTGCCCGGACTGCTCCTGACGATCACGATCGTCATCTTCCTCGGCCCCGGCCTCAACACGATCGCCTTCGCCATCGCCGTCGAGAACGTGCCGATCTTCGCCCGCATCCTCCGCTCGACGATCCTCGGCCTCAAGGAGAGCGACTACGCGCTCGCCGCGCGGGCGATCGGCGTGCCCCGCCGGCGGATCCTCATGGCCCACATCCTGCCGAACTCGCTGACCCCGGTCATCGTCGCCGCCACGCTGGCCCTGGCGACCGCCATCGTCGATGCCGCCGGCCTCGGCTTCCTCGGCTTCGGGCCCCAGGATCCGGCCACCCCGGAGTGGGGGACGATGCTCACCGACACGTACCGCTACCTCACCTCGGGCGCCGCGTTCACGGCCCTCTTCCCGGGTATCGCCATCATCCTCGCCGTCCTCGGCTTCAACCTCCTCGGCGACGGCCTCCGCGAGGCGCTCGACCCGCGGCTCAAGCGATGACGGCCGTCGAGTCCGGGGCGGTCCACGCGTCCGCCGACGAGAGCGGCGCCGTCGCGGCCGTGACGGTCGAGGGCGTGGTGGCCCCACCGCCGGCCCGCGATACCCTCCTGTCCGTGCGCGACCTACGGGTCGAGTTCACCTCGTCGTCCGGCCTCGTCCACGCTGTCAACGGCGTGAGCTTCGACATGGCGACGCACGAGACCCTCGGCGTCGTCGGCGAATCGGGTTGCGGCAAGAGCGTGACCTCGCTGGCCCTGCTCCGCCTCCTGCCCAAGCCGGCCGGCCGGATCGCCGGCGGTGAGGTCCTCTTCGGCGGCGACGACCTCGTCGAGCTGCCCGACGACCAGATGCGCGACCTGCGCGGCCGCGAGATCGCGATGATCTTCCAGGACCCGATGACCTCGCTCAACCCGGTCATCACGGTCGGCGAGCAGCTGACCGAGGCGATCCTCGCCCATCGCCATGTCAAGCGCGAGGAGGCCGAGCAGCGGGCCGTCGAGATGCTCGAGCTCGTCGGGATCCCGTACGCTCGCGAGCGGCTCAAGAGCTACCCTCACCAGTTCAGCGGCGGGATGCGCCAGCGGGTGATGATCGCGATCGCCCTCGCCCTCGGGCCCAAGCTGCTCATCGCCGACGAGCCCACGACCGCCCTCGACGTGACGATCCAGGCCCAGATCCTCGACCTCATCCGCGAGGTCGCGAAGGAGACCGGCACGGCCGTGATGCTCATCACCCACGATCTCGGCGTCGTGGCCGGGATGACCCAGCGGATCCAGGTCATGTACGCCGGGCGGATCGTCGAGACCGCGACGACGGCCGACCTGTTCGCCCACCCGCGCCATCCGTACACCGTGGGCCTGCTCCGCTCCATCCCTCGGCTCGACGAGGGCGGTTCATATCGCGAGCTCATCTCGATCGAGGGCCTGCCGCCCGATCTCACCCGGCTGCCGCCGGGCTGCCCGTTCGCCGCCCGCTGCGCCTGGGCTATCGAGCGATGCGGGGTCGACGACCCGACCCTCGAGCCGGTCGAGCCGGGACGGCGGATCGTGATGACCGGTCCGGACGCGACGCACCGGGTCGCCTGCTGGAACCCCGCCACCGACGAGGAAGCCCGGGCGGGCGTCCCGACGACCGGCAAGATCTCGGCCGCGGCGGCGGCGGCGAGTGGCCGGCGGGCGGCCAAGGAGGCGAGCGAACGGCCGCCCGTCGCGGCGGTCTCGGCCGGCGACGGCCCCAGCGGCGACGGTTCCGCCGGGGGGTCCGCGGCATGACCAGCGAGCTGATGGCCGACGCCACGGACCCCGGATCCGCGGCCGAGCGGCCGCTCCTGTCGGTCTCCGGCCTGCGGATGTACTTTCCCGTCACCGAGGGGATGATCATCGAGCGCCACATCGGCGACGTCCAGGCGGTCGACGACGTCTCGTTCGATGTCCGCCGCGGCGAGACGCTCGGCCTTGTCGGCGAGTCGGGCTGCGGCAAGTCGACGACCGGACGGACGGTCCTCCGCCTCTACAAGCCGACTGCCGGCACGATCGAGTTTGACGGGCTCGACATCACGAAGATCGAGGGCGAGGCGCTACGCCAGATGCGCCGCCACATGCAGATGATCTTCCAGGACCCGTACTCGAGCCTCAACCCGCGCCAGACGGTCGGCGGCATCGTCGGGGAGCCGCTCCTCGTCCACAAGATCGGCAGCAGCGCGGAGCGCCAGGAGCGGATCGCCGAGTTGCTCGACGTCGTCGGGCTCAACCCGAACTTCCTCAACCGCTACCCGCACGAGTTCAGCGGCGGCCAGCGCCAGCGCGTCGGGGTCGCCCGGGCCCTCGCCGTCAATCCCGACCTCATCGTGGCCGACGAGCCCATCAGCGCTCTCGACGTGAGCATCCAGGCCCAGATCATCAATCTCCTCGTCCGCCTGCAGGACCGCTTCGGCCTGACCTACCTGTTCATCGCCCACGACCTCTCGGTCGTCCGCCACGTCAGCGACCGGATCGCGGTGATGTACCTCGGCCGGATCGTCGAGATCGCCCGGTCGCGGGACCTCTACGAGCGGCCGCTCCACCCGTACTCGGTCGCCCTCCTGTCGGCGGTGCCGATCCCCGACCCGGCCGTCGAATCACGGCGTCGCCGGATCATCCTCACCGGCGACGTGCCGAGCCCGGTCGCGCCGCCGCCGGGCTGCCGGTTCCATACCCGCTGCTGGCTCCGGGAGCGACTCGGCAACCCGGAGTCGTGCGTGACCGAGGATCCCGTCCTCCGGACGCTCGAGACCGGTCACGAGGTCGCCTGCCACTTCGCCGAGGAGGTCGACGACTCGGCCGAGCAGGCCCAGGTGACCGGTCGACCGGTGGGCAGCCGGGCCGCGGCGGCCGCCTCCGCCGCAGTTGCCGTGCCGGCGGCCGGCTCGACGACCGCCGAGGTCGCCGGCTCCTGAGCTCCGGACCCGCCGGCCGACGGCGGGTGGCGCGCTAGACTCGGATCGTGCAGACGCTCCGCATCGCCCTCGCCCAGATCGCGCCGCGGCTCGGCCAGCTCGATGCCAACGTCGCCCGCCACCACGAGCTCCTCGAGGAGGCCCGCAGCGGCGGCGCCGACCTCGTCGTCTTCCCCGAGCTCGGCCTGACCGGCTACCTCCTGCAGGACCTCGCGGCCGAGGTCGCGATGCGGCTCGACGATCCGCGGCTGACGGGCCTCACCGCGGCGACGGCGGGCCTTTCGGCGATCTACTCGTTCGTCGAGGAGTCGGCCGACCATCGCCTCTTCATCGCGGCCGCCCTCGTCGAGGACGGCCGTATCCGTCACGTCCACCGCAAGCTCTACCTTCCCACCTACGGCCTCTTCGACGAGCGGCGCTTCTTCGCCGCCGGCGACGTCCTGCGGGCAGTACCTTCGCGGCTCGGCCTGGACATCGGCCTCGGCATCTGCGAGGACTTCTGGCATCCGGTGGTGCCGCACCTGCTGGCCCTCGACGGCGCCCAGATCCTCATCGACGTCTCGTCGTCGCCGGGTCGCGACCTCGCTTCCACCAACGAGACGGGTCTGGGCACCGCGACATCGTGGCGCGGCCTCATGCGGACCCACGCCCAGCTCACGACGAGCCTCGTCGTGTTCTGCAACCGGGTGGGCGTCGACGAGTCGATCAGCTTCTGGGGCGGCTCGGAGGTCATCGCCCCCTCGGGCCGGGCGATCTTCAGCGCTCCGCTGTGGGACGAGGGCCTCTTCTTCGTCGACGTCGACCTCGCCGACATCCGCCGCGAGCGGATCTCCCTGCCGGTCCTCCGCGACGAGCGGCCGGAGCTCATCGCCCGGGAGCTCGACCGGATCATCGCCGAGCGGGCCGGCCTGTCCGCACCGGCTCCAGGATTCGATGACGACGGCGTCGAGCCCGGCCTCGACGTGGCGCCCATCCCGGCGATCGACGGGTCCCTCCGATGACGGAACCGTCGCTCCGGGCGCCGACCGTCCGGGCCGCCGAGCCAGGGGCCGCCGGCGACGCGGTCGCCACGCCCCTCTTCGAGCTGCCGACCGAACTGTCGATCGACACCGACGTGGCGCGGCGGGTCATCGGCGAGTTCATCCGCAGCCAGCTCCGCCAGGCAGGCTTCGAACGGGCGGTGGTCGGGCTCTCCGGTGGGATCGATTCGGCTCTCGTCGCCTGCCTCGTCGCCGAGGCCATCGGGGCTGACCGGCTGCTCGTCGTGCTGATGCCGTACCGGGCGTCCTCGGCAGCCTCGCGGACCGACGCCGAGACGGTCGTCGACCGCCTGGGCTGCGCCTCGGAGCTCGTCGACATCTCGCCGATGGTCGACGGCTACTTCGCCTCGGAGCCCGATGCCAGCCCCCTTCGACGGGGTAACTTCATGGCCCGCCAGCGGATGGCCGTCCTGTACGACCGCTCCGTCACGTGGCGCGGCCTCGTCGTCGGGACCGGCAACAAGACCGAGTCGCTCATCGGCTACACGACCCTGTTCGGCGACTCGGCCTGTGCGTTCAATCCGATCGGCGACCTCTACAAGAGCCAGGTCCGCCAGCTCGCGGCGGCCATCGGGGTGCCCGAGGCGATCATCCGCAAGGCGCCCTCGGCCGACCTGTGGCCGGGACAGACCGACGAGGGCGAGGCCGGCTTCAGCTATCCCGAGCTCGATCGCCTCCTCGCGGCGATGGTCGACCGGCGCCGATCCGACGAGGAGCTCGTCGCCGACGGCTTCGATCCGGCGCTGGTCGAGCGGGTAGGCCGGATGGTCGCCGGGGCCGAATTCAAGCGCCAGGTCCCGCCGATCGCCAAGCTCGGCCCGCGGACGGCCGGCGTGGACTATCTGTACCCGCGGCGGCGTCCCGGCTCGACCGGCGGCTGACGCGTCCGTGGGCGACGAGCGGGAGCCGGCCGGGCCGGAGCCAGCCGTGCCCGAGCCGGCAGTGCCCGATGCCCGGTCTGGCGGCCGGTCGGGCGGCGCCACGCTGTACCTCGTGGCCACGCCGATCGGGAACCTCGGCGACGTCACCCTGCGGGCCCTCGAGGTCCTGCGGAGCGTCCCGCTCATCGCCGCCGAGGACACCCGGATGGCCCGCCGGCTCCTCGTCCGCTATGAGGTCAAGACCCGCCTGACGAGCTTCCACGCCCGCTCGGGACCGGGTCGACTGGCCGAGCTCGTCGGGCATCTCCAGGGCGGCTCCGACCTTGCCCTCGTGACGGATGCCGGGACGCCGCTGGTGTCCGACCCGGGCGACGACCTCGTGCGGGCGTGGGTCGCGGCAGGCGGCCTCGTCGTGCCGATCCCGGGGCCGTCGGCGGTCCTCGCCGCCCTCGTCGCGAGCGGTGTCGCCGGGCCGCGCTGGTCGTTCGAGGGATTCCTGCCTCGGTCGGGACGCGCCCGGCGCGACCGGCTGGCCCGGATCGCCGCCGACGAGCGGGCCACGATCGTGTTCGAGGCCCCCGGCCGGGTCGCGGCGACACTGGACGAGCTGGCCTCCGCCTGCGGCGCCGACCGG
Source organism: uncultured Chloroflexia bacterium (assembly GCA_963745405.1). Taxonomy (GTDB): domain Bacteria; phylum Chloroflexota; class Limnocylindria; order Limnocylindrales; family CSP1-4; genus C-114. Next base: position 27,149 of record CAVUWY010000003.1, read on the forward strand.
ATGGTGGCGACCTGTCGCGAGCTGACGAAGCTCCACGAGGAGGTCGTCCGCGGCACGCTCGGGGAGCTGGCGGCGTCGTCCGCCGCCGGCCAGATGACGCTGCGAGGCGAATTCGTCATCGTCGTCGGCGATGCCGCCGCTGGGAGCGCTGCCGAGGACGGCGAGTCATCGAGCCAGGGCGGGCAGCTCGCCGCCGCCCGGGCGGAGATGCGCCGACTGATCGATTCCGGGCTCGCCCGGGGCGAGGCGGCCCGTCGCGCGGCCGCGACGTGCGACGTCCCCCGTCGAGCCCTCTACGACGCCCCCGACCGACCAGGAGGATCACCGCCATGACCCACCGTTCCGATCCGACCGGCGACCTCGTCGTCGGTCCGCTCCGTGCCGCACCGGGGACCCGGGCGACCGGCCTGGTGGAGCTCGACCTCGGTCCCGCTACCGTGCGCGTCCCGGTGGTCCTCGTGAACGGGGCCGCGCCGGGTCCACGAGTGACGGTGACGTCCGGGATCCACGGCGCCGAGTACACCTCGATCGCTGCCCTGCGACGGGTCGCCAACGCCCTCGACCCGGCCGACGTCCGGGGCTGCCTCGTCGCCGTCCTCGTATCGAACCCGGCAGCGTTCGCGGCTCGTTCCATCTACGTCGACCCGCTCGACGGCCGCAACCTCAACCGGGTCTTTCCGGGCGATCCGGCCGGTACCGCCTCGGAACGACTGGCCGCCTGGCTCCTCGAGACCGCGATCGTCGGTTCCGACGCGTACATCGACATGCACTGCGGCGACATGAACGAGGCACTGGTGCCATTCACCGGCATCGAGGAGACCGGGGACCCGGCGATCGACGACGTCGCCCGGACGATGGCCGCCGCCTACGGACTCGACTACCTCGTGGTCGCCCCGCTGCCCGGCTCGACGACCACGGCCGCGACGGCGGCCGGCGTGCCGGCCCTGCTCGGCGAGGTCGGCGGCCAGGGGCTGTGGTCGGAAGCGAACGTCGCGAAGCACGCCGACGGGCTGCGCCGGGCCCTCGCCGCGCTCGGCCTCCGCGACGGGACCGGCGATCCACCGCCGCTCGCCACCCGCCGGCTCGAGTCCGACATCTGGCTGCGCTCGGAGGCGACGGGCTTCTGGCACGCGGCGGTCGGACCCGGTGACGCGGTCACGGCCGGCCAGCCGGTGGGCGTCGTCGAGGACGCCTTCGGGGCGGTGCTCCAGTCGGTCGCCGCTCCGATCGACGGCGTCGTGTTGTTCGTCGTCACGTCGCTGGCGATGAACGCCGGGGATCCGCTCCTCGCCGTCGGCGCCTGACGCGCGACCCGCGCCGCCGACCTGGATCCGTCGAGCCCGAGCCAGCGAGGCCGCTCCGGCGAGGCCGCTCCGGCGAGCGGGCTCAGGCCGTCCAGGGTTCGGGCCGGCTCAGTGAAGGAGGATCCACTGGCCGTCCAGGGCGGTCGCCGCCGGATCCACCCGCGAGGTCGGCAGCCAGAGCTTGACGGCCTGGCCGTCGCCGACCACGAGCGGCGAGGCGTCGTGATAGCCGAGCGGGACGGTCGTCCCGGCGGCGGTCGAGATCTGCGATCCGGAGGAGACGAGGATCGGGTAGCCGCTGCCGGGCGTGTAGCGCATGAGCTGGTCGGCCGTCGAGCCCGGGATCTCGACCAGCACGCCGTGCTCGTCTGCGCCGACGAGCGGTCCGTCGATGTGGACCGTGGAGACGATCCCAGCCGGGCCCGTGAGGGTCGCCTTCCCGCTCGACGGGTCGCCCGACCACACCCCCGCCGCCACACCGAAGACCATGGCGGGGAGCGCGCCCAGGTCAGCGATGGCGCCGTCGAGGTCCAGGGACGACAGGAGCCGTGGCCGGGCTCGGACGCCCTCGCCATCGACACGGCCGTCGCCGCCCGAGTCGGCATGTCGGCGCGACCGCGATCGCACGGGATCGGGACGGTCGCCGCGGTCTCGAGGGTCACGCGGGGCGGTACACCTTGACGTTGCACCCTGTGTAGCGCCCGTACAGATCCAGCAATTTGCCGGGAAGACTGTTCGGGTCCGAGATCGGGCCCTGGTACCTGTAGTCGGCGTAGGTGTACAGGAGCGTCAACCCGCGTCCCTCATGGCTGGGGCTGTCGTTGCTCATCTCGAGGCTCACCTGGCCCAGGATCGGCGGCGAGTCGCCGACGCTGCTGTTCGGGACGATCGGTGGCAGGCCGAGCTTGGGACCGAGGTGGGCGAGGTCCGCGGTCAGGTCGGCGACGATCGCGTCCCGCAGCGGGTCGTCGCTGGCCAGGACGATGTCACCGCCGGTGGGTGTCGCGGCCGCCGCCGTGTAGCCCGGGACGTCGATCGGGATGACCGTGTCGCCCGGCCCGGGCTCGAGGAACGGCTCGATGACCGCCTGTTGGTCCGGCGTGAGCTGGTCCCATACGCCCCGCACCCAGCGCACGGCGCCCGTGCCCGTCGCCGGCACGTCATCGCCGTCGCGGCCGCCCGGCACGTGGACCCCGGGGATCGTCACCCCGAATTCGTAGGCGAACGCCTCGAGCGCCACGTCCTTCGGGACCGGCCCGTCGGTGGTGCCCGCCGTGATCGCCTGCCAGATGGTCGGCTCGTCCGGGGAGGGCCCGGTCACGGTCCGGACCACGACGACGGCCGCCGCGACGAGGGCGGCGACCAACACGACAGCCAGGGCGACGAGGAGCCGGCGGCGGCCTCGCCTTGCGATCGGGTTGGCGGACGGAGCGGCATCCACGGTGCTCATCGTCCGGGCGGTGGATCGCGATCGGATCGCAGCGACCGGTCGCGAGCGACATCGCGGGCTGCGATCGGCCTGCGACCGTGGTGATGTGGACTGCCGGAGGCAGGGCGCTGGGCCGCCGGGTCCGCCTGCCGTGGAGACCGACACGCCATGGCCCCGTCAATACCGCTCGTCCGTACCCTCTCGCGAGCCGCTCGACCCGCGTCTGCCGCCTGGCTCGTGGTCGCCCTGGTCGCCGGCGCCTGTTCGGCGGGCGGGTCCGGGTCATCGGTGGCCGGCCCGCTCGGCGGATCGCCCGCGGCCGGTGTCGGCGCCGCCGATGGCAGCCCCTCCGGTGGCGATGCCTCGGGCGACAGCTCCTCGACCGCCGGCACCGCGGGCACCCCGGCCGCTCCCGATCCGTGCGCGGTCCTGACGATCGCCGACGTCCAGCCGTTCTTCACCGTCCCGATCGCGACCGAGCTCCCGTCGGCCGTGCCGGACACGTGCGAATGGGCGGCCGGCGACGCCCCGCTCGGCGTCCCGACCTCCTTCGATGTCATGGTCCAGGGCGGCGACGACGCCCGGGTCCGCTGGCAGCTGGCCACCCTCGGCGGGACGCCAGTGATGTTCAGCGGGGTCGGTGACCAGGCCGAGCACCTGCCGGGCTCGACCGACTTCCTCGCGATCAGGAACGGGGTGATCTGCGGGATCACCACGCTCGGCTGGGATCACCTCGTCGGCAAGTCCGGCCACCCGATGGACCAGCTGTCCGACAGTGATGCGACCGCCGTTGCCCAGGACTACGGGACCCTCTGCAACCGCCTCTACGGCAGCGGCAACACGACGCCCACCCTCGTCGCCCAGGCCCAGCCGTCCTCCGCCGCGGGTTCGGTCGCGCCGGGATCGCCGTCCGCCTCGATCGCCATCCCGGCGATCGGGGGCACATTCGGCAACGGCTTCCCCCTCCCGGTCGGGGTCGACTGCACCGGCAGCCACCTCACGACCGACCTCGACGGATCGCCCGAATGCAGCACCCTCACGAGCGGCGATCCGCGGGCGATCTATCCCTTCTACCTGCAGACGCTGCCGGCAAAGGGGTACACCATCCACAACGAGCGCGACGGGGTGACGGACAACGGGACGGAGATCGCCAGCATCATCTTCGGGGGCAACGGCGTCGGTGACTTCTCGATGATCGGCCTCAGGGGCCTCAACGTGACCATCACCCTTCGCCAGCCCTGACCGATCGGGCCGGACGGTCGGCCCCGAGCTGGGTGGCCGCCAGCACATCGCGCACGGCGGCGGTCGCCCGGGCTAGGGCTTCAGCCGTTCCGGTCGCTCGGGGCGAGGCGGCGTGGTCGGCGTCCGATCCGACCTCGCCGGCGGCGAGCCGCTCGACGACCCAGTCGAGATCGGCGGCCTCGGTCGGGGCGATCGGCTGGTGGATCGCCGTGCGGATCGATGCCGCAGTCGCCAGCAGTGCGTCGGCCGTCGTCGCCCTCGATCCGTCCTGCCCGGACGGAGCCGTCCAGGCGAGCAGCCGCGCCACGGTCTCCAGCGCGTCGGCGAGGACCCACCGGTCGGTCTCCGGGTCGATACGCCCGAGCGCGACGAGCAAATGGGTCGCGCTCGCCCGGCCGTCCCGGACGTCGAGATCGAGCCTGGCCAGGTCGATGTGGCCCATCGCGACGGTCGTCCTGGTATCGGACCGCTGACCCGCGTCGATCGCCACCTGGGCGTAGCGACGGGCCGCCCGAGGACGGCCCAGCCCGCGGGCGATGGCAGAAAGGCGGTAGGCCACCGTCCCCTCGGTGGGGCGATGGCCGAGCTCGTGGAAGATGAGGAGGGCCTGGGTGCCGGTCTCCATGGCGGCATCGAGTTGGCCGCCCTTCCACTGGGCGAGGTTGAAGGCCGCCAGGACATGGCCGTGGGCGAGCGGGTCGCCGGTCGCGATGGCGATGGCCCGGGCCCGCTCGAGCGCCGGCAGCGCCTCGTCCGCCAACCCCTCGTCCGCGAGGAGCGAGCCGAGGTGCAGGAGCGTCGTCCCGACCTCCCGCTCCGCTCCGGCGGCCTCGAGACAGACGAGCGACGCCTCGAGGAAGCCTTGCGCCGCGGGCAGATCGTCGGTGGCGGCCGCGATCGCTCCGCGGCGCCGAAGGGCACGGCCCTCGCCGAGCAGGTCGCCGAGGTCCGCGAACGAGGTGCGGGCCTCGTCGACGAGCGCGGAGCCAAGGGCGAAGTCCGTGACCCAGTAGGCGAGGTGGCCGCGAGCCAGGAGGGTGGCCGCGCGCAGGGGCGCTTCGGGATCGGCCGCGTCAAGCAGGCGGCCGAGCCAGTCGATCCCCTCGGCGGGCTGGCGGCCCAGCCAGTAGTCGGTGAGACCGACGGCGAGCTCGAGCGCTGCGGTCGCGCTCCGCCGGCCGGCCTGGTCGGCATCGACGGCCGAGCCGAGGAGCGCCCGGACGTGGGGCATCTCGCGGTCGAGCAAGCGCAACGTCGCGCTTCGGTCGGCCGTCGCGAGCTGGTTGGACAGGGTGGAGGCTCGGTCGAAGATGGCCGCCCGGTAGCGGTCGCGGGCGGTGCCGATCGCCGTCTCGTCGGCCGTGGCGAGCGTGTGCCCGGCGACCGTGCGGAGGAGCTCATAGCGGGTCGGACCCGCCGCGCTGCGGACCTGGACGAGGCTCGCATCGACGAGCCGGGCGACGGTCTCGAAGCCGTCCGTGCCGTCGCCATCGAAGCCGGCCACCGCGTCGATGAGCTCGAGGTCTGCGTCGGCTGCCATGACCGCGAGGGCGACGAGGGCCCGACGCTCCGCCGGGTGGAGTCGCTCGACGCTCGCGTCGAGCGCCGCCCACAGGCCGGGCCGCCCCGCGACAGGCCCGCCGGCCCAGCGCGGCATGTCAGATTCGACGCGCGCCGCGACCTCGTCGACGCGGAGGAGCTGGAGGTGACGGGCGACGAGCTCGATGCCGAGCGGGAGGCGGTCGACGAGGCCGCACAGATGGACCGCCGGATCGGTCTCCGCGACGGTGAGCCGGAACCGCGGGTCGACGAGGCGGGCCCGGTCGATGAGCAGGGCGATCGCGTCGTCCTCGGCTAGGGGACCGAGCGGCACCAGGGCCTCGTCGAGAAGATCGAGGCGCTCCCGGCTGGTGACGAGGATGCGGAGCGCGGGGCACGCCGCGATGAGGGTGGCCACCTCGCCTGCCACCTCGTCCTGCCGTCCCTCGGCCCCGTCGAGGAGGAGCAGCCCCGGGAGCGTGCCGATCGCCCGGGTCGCACCGGCCGAGGCCTCGGCCGCCCGGGACGATGGATCGACGGCATCGAGGATGGCGGCAGCGACAGCCTGCGACGCCGGGATCTGCTCGAGGGCGACGTACCAGACCCGGCCCGTGACGGCGCGGGCGAACTCGAGAGCGAGGCGGGTCTTGCCGGCGCCCGGTGGCCCGACGATCGATACGAGACGGGCGCGGTCCCACACCTCCCCGAGGTCGCGCAGCTGGACCTCGCGCCCGATGAGGCGCGTCGACGTCCCGGGGATCGCCGATCGAACGCGGGCGGGGCCGTCCGAGTCGCCTCCTCCGTCAGGACCGCCGGCCCGGTCCGCCGACGCCTCCGCGGCCTCCGGAACCGAAGGTGGAGCGAGGGCGGGGTCTTGGGCCAGGACGGCCTGCTGCATGCGGCGAAGGCTGGCCCCGGGATCGAGCCCCAGGTCGTCGAGAAGGCGACGGCGGCACTCGGCGTACGCGTCGAGGGCCTCCGCCTGGCGACCGGCGCGGTACAGGGCGAGCATGAGCAGCTCCCACCGTCGCTCCCGGTAGGGCTGCGCCGTTGCGAGATCCCGGGCGTCGGCGATGACCTCGGCCGAGACGCCTTCATCCACGGTCAGGGCGAGGCGGTCCTCACGGAGGCCTTCCACGAGCTCCTCGACCCGAGCCGCGGCGATGATCGCCTCGGGGAGGTCGTCGAGCTCGGCGAACGCCTGCCCTCGGGACAGCTCGATCGCCGTCGCGAGGTTCATCCGCGCCCCGTCCCGATCTCCGGCTCGATCGGCGGCTCGGCTCGCCTCGGCCAGCCGGATGACCTCCTGAATGTCGGTCGGCGTCCGGAGGACGTAGCGCTCGTCGTTGGTCGCGATATCGAGCCCGAGGTGCCGCAGCCGGAAGACGTGGGTGGCGATCGTGTGGCGCGACGCGAGGGGAGGCTCGTCGCCCCAGGCGGCGAGCTCGAGCTCGTCGAACGAGACCGGCCGGCCCGCGTCGAGCGCCAGCCGGGCGAGTATCCGTCGTTGTACCGGCCCCCCGGCAGGGACGCCGACCGAGCCCTCTCGGATCACGAGGGGGCCGAGCACGCAGACCTGCATCGGCTGACTCTAGCCGAGGTCGGCTTTCGGCTCTGCGATCGATCGCATCCACGGGGCCCGGGGCCCGAGGCTCGGCGGTCGCGGGATCGCGGCCGGCGACCAGCCCGGTCGCGTCGCCTGCCCGTACCATCGCTCTCGATGGACGGCGAGCCGCGACGGGCCTTCGACGTCGTCGTGGTCGGCGCCGGCGTCGTCGGTCTCGCGACGGCGCTCGAGCTCGTGCGCCGTCGCCGGTCCGTGCTCGCGATCGACCGATTCGGCAGCGGCCACCCGGCCACGTCGTCGACCGGAGCCTCGCGCAGCATCCGCATCGCGTACGACCACCCGCTGTACGTCCGCCTCGCCCTCGATGCGATCGAGGCGTGGCGCGGCCTGGAGGAAGCGACCGGGCGCTCGATCCTCCATCTCACCGGCCAGGTCGACCTCGGCCCGGCGGCGAAGCTCGAGGACCTCGTCCGGACCGTCCGGGCGGCCGGCGCGGAGATCGACGAGATCGACCGTGGCGAGCTGCGCAGGCGATTCCCGGAGCTCGGGCTCGCGGACGGCGAGGCCGCGCTGTTCCAGCGCCAGGCCGGGACGGTCATCGCGAGTGCGGGCATGGCGGCGATGCTGGACGCGGCCGAACGCGCCGGCCTGACGTATCTTCCCGGCCGACGCGTGACCGCCGTCGAGCCCGGGTCGCCGGTGATGGTGCGCACGGTGGGTGACATGTTCCGCGCCGACCAGGTGGTGCTGGCGGCCGGACCGTGGCTCGGCGGGCTCCTCGAGATCGTGGGGCTCCATCTCCCGCTCGCCCCCGCGGTCGCGCAGGTCACCTTCCTTGACGCCCCGGGCCTGGTCGACCGGCCGGGGTTCGCCGAGTGGCCGCCGGCCGCCGAGACCGGCGTCTATGGGCACCCTGTCCCCGGCGTGGGCTACAAGGTCGCGTTCGACGCGGGAGCGGAGGGCTGGGAGCCGGACGTCGAGTCCTGGGCGCCGGACCCCGCCGAGGAGGGACGGCTCCTCGCCTGGCTCGCACGCCGGATGCCGTCGGTGGAGCCCAGGATCAGTCTCACCCAGCGGCATCCCTGGACGATGACGCCGGACGCCGACTGGATCATCGATCGCCGAGGCCCGGTCGTGATCGCCGGCGGCTGCTCCGGTCACGCGTTCAAGTTCGGCCCGGCGCTCGGCCGGCTCGTCGCCGACGTGGTCGACGGCGGCGTGGCGCCCAGCCTGTTCCGCATCGATCGGGACGGCCTGGCGGGGACCGCCTCCGCGACCGCGCCGATCTCCCGCTGAGGTCGCGGCTCGCTTGAGCCAGCCGAGGCAGGACCGGGGTGCTCCGAGGGCCCGACCTGAGAGATCGAGGACGGCGGCGGACGGGAGGGGGACGTCCGCCGCCGTTGAGGATGGGCCGTGCCCTCGCGTCTCAGGCCGCCGCCGACACGAATCCGCTGTCGTCGGCGATCGGCTCGCTGGCGGGCGTCGCGTCCGCGTCCGACTCGCCGGCCGCGGTGGCCTGCGCCTCGAGCGCGTCGGCCGCCGTCTCCGCCTCGTAGTCCTTCTTGCGGCGGCCGGACAGCATCTCCACCTGGGTCGCGACGACCTCCGTCTTCCAGTGGCGGACGCCCCTGTCGTCGTCCCAGGAGCGGGTCTGGAGGCGGCCTTCGACGGCGACCTGTTGGCCCTTGCCGAGGTAGGTGCCGCAGATCTCGGCCAGCCGGTCCCACGTGACGACGCTGTGGAACTCGGCCTTCTCCTGGCCGTTGGCCCGGTATGCGTTCGTCGCCACGTTGAACTGGGTGACCGTCTTGCCGCTGGCGAGGCTGCGCAACTCCGGGTCGCGGGTCAGGCGCCCGGTGAGGAGGACCTTGTTCATCGGTCCGGATCTCCTTCCCGGCCGGCCGACGGGGATCGGGCCGGCCCTGCGTGGCGGGTGTCCCGGCGGGGGCGAGGGCACGGTATCGCGCGCCCCTGCACGCGCACTCACCGGGCACCGGGCTCCGGCTCACCGGCGGCACATCGAGCCGCCCTTGCCAATGCCGACCCGACCGGCCGCTGTCCTTGCGACTCCGCGGGCCATGGTCGATCGGTGGATCGGTGATGGGCGATGACGGAAACGTCGGGCTGCCGACGGGCATGCTCCGTCGGGCCCTGCCTCGTGCCGGGCGCCCAGCACACCCAGGAGATGCTCGTCGTCCCGGCGTGCTACGAGACGAGCCTGCTTGCCCTCTTCAGCGGGGCGATCGGATCGCCCTGAGCCGGGGCCACCCGGCGAAACCGCGCTCGGGCGCCGGTCAGCCGAGCCCGACCTCGGGGCCTTCCGGCGGCCGTCGACGGGTCCGTTTCGCCGGTGCGCCCTGCGACGAGGGTAGGAGCATCGGCACGCTCGTCGTGGGCGGGACGTCGGCTCCGCCGACCATCGTCATCCGGGCGATAGCCGGGTCGGCCACCGGCGGCCGCCGGGTGTAGAGGCTACAGAACAGGCGGACGACGTCCGGGTCGAACTGGGTGCCGGCATGGCGGCGCAGCTCGCGGATCGCCGCATCGTGGCTCATCGCCCGCTTGTAGGGCCGGTCGTGGATCATCGCGTCGTAGGCGTCGGCTACGGCGACGATCCGGGCCCCGAGCGGGATGTCGGTCCCGCGGAGGCCGTAGGGATAGCCGTGACCGGCGAAGCGCTCGTGGTGGTGGAGGATGATCGGCACCGCGTCGCGCAGGGCCGTCGCCTGCTCGAGGATGACCTGCCCGATGCGGGGATGCTGGACGACGGCCCGCCACTCGGCCGAGGTGAGGGCAGCCGGCTTCTCGAGGATCTCCTCGGGGATGGCGATCTTGCCGACGTCGTGGAGGAGGGCGGCCACCCGGATCCGATCGACGTCCTGCTCGGGCAGACCGAGGTGGTGCGACAGCTCGACGACGATCGAGGCGATGAGGGCCGACGGCTGGCCCCGATAGTGGGGCAGGGGAGCGATCACCGAGGCGATCGCATCCTGGGTCGCGTCACGGGCGGCGCGGCCCACTTCCTGGGCCCGGGTCCGGCCGACCGCCGAGATGGGGGCACGGGGCACCCGGGCGTCCTCGTCCGGCTCGGCGAACACGTAGGTCTGGTTGCGGCCGAGGGCCTTGGCCGAGTACATCGCCGCATCGGCATCGCGGACGAGCTCGTCGACCCGGAGGAGCTTGCCCTCACCGCCGGCGATGCCGATCGAGACGGTCACGCTGAGGTCCGGATTGCCGGCGACCGCGTGGCGGGCCCGCTGGACGAGATCGCGGAGCTTCTCGGCCAGGGCCGCCGCGTCGTCGACGCCGGTCTCGGTGAGGATGAGCATGAACTCCTCACCCCCGTAGCGGCCGATGACGTCGGTCGTCCGGAGGTTCGCCCGGACCGTCTGGGCCACGCCCCGCAGGACGATGTCGCCGGCGCCGTGGCCGTAGGTGTCGTTGACCTGCTTGAAGTGATCGATGTCGACGAAGGCGACCGACAGCGGGCGGTCGTAGCGGCTCGCCCGGTCGACCTCGGTGAACAGCTCGGCGAGTAGGGCCTGGCGATTGTTCACGCCGGTGAGGCGGTCGATCGTCGCCGCGTCGTGGGTCTCGTTGAGGGCCCGGGCGACTCCGTTGACGGCCCGGGCCAGCCGGCCGGCCAGGCCGGGGCCGGCCGCCTCGACGTGGACCCCGAGCTCGCCGGCGGCGACGCGCTCGACGGCCCGGATGAGCGGAACGAGCCGGAGGTGGTCGTAGGCGACGACGACGCCGACGGCCGCCGCGACCGCGAGGCCGACCTCCGCCGCGCCGGCCAGGGTCGTCCGCGCCTGGACCCCGATCCACGGATCGAGCAGGGCAGGCAGGAAGACGGCGACCGAGAGGAGCCCGAAAGCGACGAGCAGCCCCAGCCCCGCGAGGACGCGGATCACGTCCGCAGCGTAGTCGGGGGAGCCGTCCGTCCGACCGCTCCGAAGGTACCGCGAAGCCGGGCGGAAGGTCCGGCCCGGGCGCTATACTCGCCGGGTCCCCAACCCCGCGGGCCTCGGGTCCGCCGCGAAGGAGAACGACGATCGCTCGAGGCGACACGTCCGCCCCGTGAGACGGACGGCCTTCGACCCGCTCGATCGCCGGGGAACCGGCGAGGTGAGGGGGCAGTCTATCCAGGTCCCGAGCCACACGGCCGGGGCCTTTTCGTTTCCCGACCCCGCAGGCGTGACCGCCCGCGTCAACGACGGCCCGCTGCGGATGGCGGCCTGATGCCGGCCACCGTGATCGTCGGCCTCCAGTGGGGCGATGAGGGCAAGGGGAAGACGACCGACTTCCTCGCCGAGCAGGTCGCCGTCGCGGTCCGCTACCAGGGTGGCGACAACGCCGGCCACACGATCATGCTCGGCGACGAGGTGTTCAAGCTCCACCTCGTCCCGTCGGGGGTGCTGTACCCCCACATCACCTGCGTCATCGGTCCCGGCGTCGTCGTCAATCCGGCCGCCCTCATCGGGGAGCTCGACGGGCTGACCGCCCGCGGGGTCGACGTCTCCAAGGTCCGGGTCAGCCGGGCGAGCCACGTGATCATGCCGTACCACCCGGCCATCGATCGCGCCTCGGAGGCTCGCTTAGGGGCAGACGCGGTGGGGACGACGCATCGCGGCATCGGGCCGGCCTACGCCGACCGGGCAGCCCGGGTCGGCATCAGGATGGAAGACCTCCTCGAACCGGACGTCGTCCGGCGCAAGCTCGAGCGGATCCTGCCCGAGAAGAACCTCGTCCTCGAGGCGGCGGGCCAGCCGGGAGCGGCGGGCGAGCCCGGCGGGGTGGGTCGCCCGACCGCCTTCGAGGTCGAACCGCTCGTCGCCGAGGCGACGGCCTGGGGTCGCCGCCTCGCCCCGCATCTCGCCGACACGACCGCGCTCGTCCAGGACGCGCTCCGCCGCGGTGAGCACGTCCTCCTCGAGGGTGCCCAGGGCACCCTGCTCGACCTCGATCACGGCAGCTATCCGTTCGTGACGTCCTCGAACCCGATCGCCGGCGGCGCCTGCACGGGCGGCGGCATCGGGCCGCTCCAGGTCGACGAGGTCATCGGGGTCATGAAGGCGTACTCGACCCGCGTCGGCTCGGGACCGTTCCCGACCGAGCTCCTCGACGCGGTCGGCGAGGACATCGCGACCCGTGGCCGCGAGGTCGGCACGACGACGGGCCGCCGACGCCGGGTCGGCTGGTTCGATGCCGTCTCACTGCGCTACGCGGTGGCGGTCAACTCGGTCAGCGCGATCATGCTCAACAAGCTCGACATCCTGTCCGGTCTCGACGAGATCCTCCTGTGCGTCGCGTACGAGGTCGACGGCCGCCGCGTCGAAGGCTGGCCGTCCTCCGCCGACGTCCTCGCCCGGGCCGTGCCGATCTACGAACGCTTCCCGAGCTGGACGGCGCCGCTCCACGACATCCGCGCCCTCGCCGACCTGCCCGAGGCCGCCCGCCGCTACGTGGCCGCGCTCGAGGAGCAGGCCGGGGTGCCGATCGTCCTCGTCTCGGTCGGGCCGGAGCGGACCCAGACGATCGAGCGGGCCTGGCGGCCGATGCGCCGCTCAGGGCCGCTCACCGGGGCCGGTCGCTCGACCGGGGCCGACCTGGAGCCATCGATCGCAGCCGATCGCCCCGCGGACCGCCCGGCCGATCGGGCCCGGGGCGCCGCCTGATGCGACCCGCCGTCATGCCGACCCGGATCCTCGTGGTCGGTGGCGGCGCTCGCGAGCACGCCCTGGCCTGGAAGCTTTCGGCCGAGCCTGGGGTCAACCGGGTCGTGGTGGCTCCGGGCAGTGCCGCGATGGACGCGCTGCCGCGGGTGGCCACGGCCGGTCTGGCCCTCGACGACGTCGACGGGCTCGTCGCGCTCGTCTCGTCCGAGGCGATCGAGCTCGCCGTGATCGGGCCGGAGCGGCCGCTGGCCGACGGTCTCGCCGACGCGTTCCGGGCTGCCGGCGTCCCGACGTTCGGGCCGTCGCGGACGGCCGCCCGGATCGAGGCCTCGAAGGCGTTCTGCCACGAGGTAGCAGCCGAGGCGGGCGTCAGGATGGCCGCGGCCGTCGTCTGCCGAACGGCGGCCGAGACGCACGCCGCGATCCGATCCGTCGACTGGTCCGGACGGGGCTTCGTCGTGAAGGACGACGGGCTCGCCGCCGGCAAGGGCGTGACGGTCTACGGGCCGGGCGCCGCCCCACCCGGGCGGGCCGAGGACGACATCGCCCGCCTCTTCGGTGGGCCCGACGCGGTCGTGGTCGTGGAGGAACGGCTCGTCGGACTCGAGGCCAGCGTCATCGCCCTCACCGATGGCCGCGACCTGGCCGGCCTGCCGGCCGCCCGCGACCACAAGCGGCTCCTCGATGGGGATCTCGGTCCGAACACCGGCGGGATGGGTGCCTACTCCCCGCTCCCGGACGTCCCCGACGACCTCATCGACGAAGTGCTCCGAACGGTCCATCGGCCGATCCTCGCCGAGCTCGCCCGCCGCGGGACGCCGTTCGTCGGTGCCCTCTACGCCGGTCTGATCCTCACTGCCGACGGGCCGGTCCTCCTCGAGTGCAACGCCCGGTTCGGCGATCCCGAGACCCAGGTCGTCCTGCCGCGCCTCGCCGTGCCGCTCGGGCCGCTCCTCCTCGCTGCCGCCCGCGACGCGCTCGGCCCGGCCCTCGCCGCGATGGGCATCGCCGGCTCTCGCCTGCCGGTCCTGCCGGGTGCGGCGATCGGGATCGTGCTTGCCGGCGCCGACTACCCGGCCGCCTCGTCGCACGGGGAGCCGATCGCCGGCCTGGCCGAGGCGGACGACCTCGGGGCGATCGTGTTCCACGGCGGGACGAAGCGGACCGCGGACGGCGGATTCGAGACGGACGGTGGACGCGTCCTCACGGTCGTCGGTCGAGGGGGCGATCTCCCCGCCGCCCGGGCCCTTGCCGAGGAGGCCGCCACCCGGATCCGCTTCGCCGGCGTCCAGCGTCGTCACGACATCGCCGACCTCCCGAGCGCCGGCCCGGCGCCGCGGGTCGCCGCCGCGGTGGGGGTCGGCGGATGATCCCGCGCTACACGCTCCCCGAGATGGGCGCGATCTGGGGTGACGAGGCCCGCTTCGGCGCCATGCTCCGGGTCGAGCTCGCCGTCGCTCGTGCCCAGGCCGGCCGCGGACTCGTGCCCGCCGCCGCCCTCGAGACGATCGAGGCGAACGCCCGGGTGGACGTCGGTCGCATCGCCGAGATCGAGCGGACGACCGATCACGACGTCATCGCCTTCGTCAGCCAGGTCGCCGAGACCGTCGGCCCCGAGGGTCGCTATCTTCATCTGGGCCTGACGAGCAGCGACGTCGTCGATACCGGCCTCGCCCTCCAGCTCCGAGCGGCAGGGGAGCGCCTGCTCGGCGATGCGGACGCCCTCCTGGCCGCCCTCGTCCGGCGGGCCCGGGCCGAGGCGGACACGGTCATGATGGGCCGGACCCACGGGGTCCACGCCGAACCGACGACCCTCGGCGTGAAGCTCGCCGGCTGGGCCTTCGAGCTCGACCGCGATCGGCACCGCCTCGCCGCGGCCGTCGCCGACGTCGCCACCGGCAAGATCAGCGGTCCGGTCGGGACGTACAGCCAGCTCGATCCCGAGCTCGAGGCGGAGGTGCTCGCCGCCCTCGGCCTCGCCGTCGACCCGGTGAGCACCCAGATCGTCCAGCGCGACCGTCACGCCGCGTTCCTCACGGCCATCGCGGTGACCGGCGGCTCGCTGGAGCGGTTCGCCACCGAGATCCGCAACCTCCAGCACACCGAGATCGGCGAGCTCCAGGAGCCGTTCGCGGCCGGCCAGAAGGGCAGCAGCGCGATGCCCCACAAGCGCAATCCGATCGTCAGCGAGCGGATCGTCGGTCTCGCCCGGCTCCTGCGCGGCCAGGCTCTCACGGCGCTCGAGGACCAGGTCCTGTGGCACGAGCGCGACATCAGCCACAGCAGCGCCGAGCGGGTCATCCTGCCGGGCTCGACGATCCTCCTCGACTACATGCTCGTCCGGATGACCGGGCTCATCGACGGCCTCGTCGTGCGGAGCGAGCGCATGCGCGACAACATCGAGCGGGGCCTCGGCCTCCACGCCAGCAGTCGCGTCCTGAGCGCCCTCATCGAGGAGGGCGGGCTCAGCCGCGAGGAGGCCTACGCGGTGGTCCAGCGAGCGGCCCTCCGGGCCTCCGACGAGCAGCGGCCGTTCCGCGAACTCCTCGGCCTCGATCCGATCGTCACCGAGCGCCTCGCGCCGAGCAGCCTCGATGCCTGCTTCGACGACGCGGCCTCGCTCCGCCACGTGCAGACGATCATCGGCCGCCTGGAGCGCCTGGAGGCGACGACCCGTGTCGCTGGCTAGCCGCTTCGTCCGCGCCGGCAAGGTCCGCGACATCTACCGCCTCGGCGACGGCCGGCTCCTCCTCGTGGCGTCGGATCGGCTGTCGGCCTTCGACGTCGTCCTGCCGACGCCGATCCCGGACAAGGGCAAGGTCCTCACCGGCCTGTCCCGCTTCTGGTTCGCCGAGACGGCGCGGATCATCCCCAACCACCTCGTCGGGACGGACCCCGACGAGCTGCCCGATGAGCTCCGCTCGGCGGTCGTCGAATCCGTCCGAGCTCGCCCGGGACGACGACGAGACCGCGGCCGAGGCACTGCGGGGCCGGATGATGGTCTGCCGCGAGCTCGACATCCTGCCGGTCGAGGTGATCGTCCGGGGTTATCTCGCCGGCAGCGGCTGGCGGTCCTATCGCGATAGCGGCGAGCTGTGCGGACTGCGGCTCCCGGCGGGGCTCCAGGAGGGCGACCGGCTGCCCGAGCCGATCCTCACCCCCTCGACGAAGGCCGAGGCGGGCGTCCACGACGAGAACATCACGTTCGCCGAGATGATCGAGCTGCTCGGCGGCGACCGGCGGGCCACGGACCTCGCCGAGCGCGTCCGCGAGGTGGCCCTCCGCCTGTACGGCTACGGCGCCGCGGTCGCCGAGCGGGCGGGCATCCTCGTCGCCGACACGAAGTTCGAGTTCGGGGTCGAGACGCGGACCGGCGAGCTCGCCCTCGCCGACGAGGTGTTGACCCCCGACTCGTCGCGGTTCTGGGACGCCGCGACCCACCGGCCGGGCGGCGCCCAGCCGTCGTTCGACAAGCAGTTCGTCCGCGACTGGCTCGAGGACCAGGGCTGGGACAAGCAGGAGCCCGGGCCGGAGCTGCCCCCGGACGTCGTCCGCGGCACCAGGGAGCGCTATGTCGCCGCCTTCGAGCGGATCGCCGGGGCGAGTTTCAGCCGCTACCTCGAGAAGGACGAGATCGCCCGATGAGCGCTGCCGCGACGTTCCGCTTCGCCGTCGACGTCCTGCCCAAGCCGGGCATCCTCGACCCCCAGGGCCGGGCGGTCGAGGGCAGCCTCGGCCATCTCGGCATCGCCGGCGTCTCCGGTGTCCGGGTCGGCCGGCGGGTCGAGCTCACGGTCGCCGCGGCGAGCGAGGCCGAGGCGCGAGCGACGGTGGACCGCCTGGCCGGCGAGCTCCTGGCCAACCCGCTCATCGAGGTCTACTCGGTGGAGTCGCTCGGCGTCGGGGCCGCGGTGACGGTGGATGGCGGCCCCGATCCTGCCGCTGCCGCGGCCGGCGGGGCGGAGGCACCGCGATGACCGTCCGTGTCGGCGTCGTGGTCTTCCCGGGCAGCAACTGCGATACCGACACGGAGTACGGCCTCCGGCTCGCCGGCGCCGAGCCGGTGACGCTGTGGCACGAGGATGTCGACCTCGCCGGAGTCGCGGCTGTCGTCCTCCCGGGCGGCTTCGCCTACGGCGACTACCTCCGGGCGGGGGTGATCGCCCGGTTCAGCCCGGTCATGCGCGCCGTCTCGGGGTTCGCCGCCGACGGCGGCCTCGTGCTCGGGGTGTGCAACGGCTTCCAGGTGCTGGCGGAGGCCGGCCTGGTGCCGGGGGCCCTGCTCCGCAACCGGGAGCTCCGCTTCCTCGGCCGCGACGTCCGGATCGTCCCGGAACGCCTCGACAGCCCGTTCACCGGCGCCCTGCCCGATCGACGGCCGCTGCGGCTGCCGATCGCCCACGGCGAGGGCTGCTTCTACGCCGACGAGGCGACCCTCGACCGCCTCGAGGCGGAGGGACGGGTCCTCTTCCGCTACGCCGACTCCGATGGGTCCGCCGCCCGGGTCGACGACGGAGAGGCGAATCCGAACGGCTCGCTGCGGGCGATCGCCGGGGTGACGAACCCGAACGGCAACGTGGCCGGCCTCATGCCCCACCCGGAACGGGCCGCCGAGTCCGTCCTCGGCTCGGCGGATGGCCTGCCGATCCTCCGTTCGCTCGTCGAGTCGGCGGCCGCCCGGGTCGCCGCCGGCAGCGTGCCCACCCCGGCTGCCGTCGAGGTCGCGGGCGATGACGGTCGAGGCGATGTCGACCCCAGCCGCACCCGCACCGGGAGATCGACCCGCGCGGGCCGAGGAGCCCCTCCACCGCTCGCTCGGCATCACCGACGAGGAGCTCCTCGCGATCCGGGAACGACTCGACCGCGACCCCAACGAGCTCGAGCTGGCGATGTTCAGCGTCATGTGGAGCGAGCACTGCTCGTACAAGAGCTCGAAGCCGCTCCTCGCCACCCTGCCGACGGCCGGCGAGGGTGTCGTCGCCGGGCCGGGCGAGAACGCCGGCGTCATCGACATCGGCGACGGCCTCGCCGTCGCCTTCAAGATCGAGTCGCACAACCATCCGTCGGCGGTCGAGCCGTACCAGGGGGCGGCGACCGGCGTCGGCGGGATCCTGCGCGACATCTTCACGATGGGAGCCCGCCCGGTAGCGGTCCTCGACGCCCTTCGCTTCGGCGATCCGTCCGAGGCGCGGACGCGGCGGCTCGTCGACGGCATCGTCCGGGGCGTCGGCGGCTACGGCAACTGCGTCGGTGTGCCGACGGTCGGCGGCGAGCTCGTCTTCGACGCCTGCTACGGGGGGAATCCGCTCGTCAACGTCATGGCCATCGGCGTCCTGCCGATCGAGCGCCTCACCCGGGCCGCGGCACCGGGTCCCGGCAACCTCGTCGTCCTCTACGGCTCGACGACCGGTCGCGACGGGATCGGCGGTGCATCGGTCCTCGCCAGCGCGACCTTCGGCGAGGACGACCCGTCCCGCCGGCCGGCCGTCCAGGTCGGCGACCCGTTCGCCGAGAAGCTCCTCATCGAGGCGAGCCTCGAGCTCATCGAGCAGGGCCTCGTCGAGGGCCTCCAGGACCTCGGAGCCGGCGGCATCACCTGCGCCACCTCGGAGACTGCTGATCGCTCCGGGACAGGCATCGCCGTCGACCTCGCCGCCATCCCGCGCCGCGAGCCGGGCATGGCCCCGTTCGAAGTCATGATCTCGGAGAGCCAGGAGCGGATGTGCGCCGTCGTCCGGCCCGAGCGGTACGAGGAGGTCCGGGCTGTCTGCGAGCGGTGGGGCATCCCGGTCGCGATCATCGGGCGGGTGACGGCCGACGGCGACATCGTCGTGATCGACGAGGGCCGTGAGCTCGCCCGCGATCCCCGCCCGCGCCCTCACCTCGGACGCCATCGTCCATCACCGGCTCGCCGCTCCGCCGCCGCGGCGCCGGGCCGCGCCGGCCCCCGGTGCGGAGGTCGAGATGGACG
Source organism: uncultured Chloroflexia bacterium (assembly GCA_963745405.1). Taxonomy (GTDB): domain Bacteria; phylum Chloroflexota; class Limnocylindria; order Limnocylindrales; family CSP1-4; genus C-114. The sequence continues at coordinate 45,879 of CAVUWY010000003.1, forward strand.
ACGGCCTGCCCGAGCGGGGGATGGACCCCGGGGCGGTCCTGCTCGCCCTCCTCGGCTCGGCCAACGGCTCGTCGCGGCGCTGGGTCACCGACCAGTACGACTCGACCGTCCGGACCGATACGGTCGAGGGCCCGGGCCATGGGGCGCGCGGTCATCCGGGTCAAGGGCACGACCCGGGCTCTCGTCGCCGCGACCGACGCGAACCACGCGGTCGGGGCGATCGACCCGTGGCTCGGCGCCGTCCTGAGCGTCGCCGAGGCGACCCGCAACGTCGCCATCACCGGGGCCCGGCCGCTCGGCGTGACCAACTGCCTCAACTACGGCGATCCGACGTCGTCCGGAGGCGTTCTGGCAGCTGTCGGAGGCGGTCCGCGGGCTCGGCGACGCCTGCCGGGCGCTCGGGCTGCCGGTGACCGGCGGCAACGTCTCGCTTTACAACGAATCGCCGAGCGGGCGCGATCGACCCGACGCCGGAGATCGGCGTGGTCGGCCTCCTCGACGACGTCGATGCCCGGGTGGGACCGGCCTTCGCCGCGGCCGGCGACGCGGTCTGCCTCGTCGGCGAGTCGACGCCGGGCCTGGCCGGCAGCGCGTACGCTGCCCTGGCCGGCGGGGCGTCGGAGGACGGGCCGCCGTCGGTCGACCTGGCCCGCGAGGCGCGCGGTGCAGGCGATTCGTCCGCGAGGCGGTGGCCCGGGGGCTCGTCACGTCCGCCCAGGACGTCTCGGGCGGCGGCCTGGCCGACGGCCCTCGCCGAGGCGGCCATCTGGGGCGGCCTCGGCGCGCGGGTCCGGGTCCCGGTGGCCGGATCGCCGGCGGTCGAGCTCTTCGGCGAGAGCCCGTCTCGTCTCGTCGTGACGAGTCGTGCCCGCCACGCCCCCGCCCTCGAGCTGCTCGCCCGCCAGCTTCGGCCTGCCGGTCGAGCGGATCGGCGACGGTCGGCGGCGACCGCCTCGTGATCGAGTTGGCCGGACACGGGGCGACCGGAGCCGCCGAGGAGCGCGGGTCGCGGATCGCCGACGCCCTCGACGTCGCCCTCGCCGATCTCGCGCCACGCCTGGGAGCACGGGCTCGCCCGGGCGCTCGGGCGTCGGAGTCCTGACATGTGCGGCGTCTTCGGTGCGGTCCTGCCGGCGTCCTTCGGGACGAGCGGGACCGAGGCGGGCTCGGTCGCCGCCCTCGGCCTGTTCGCCCTCCAGCACCGCGGCCAGGAGTCGGCCGGCCTGGCGGTGAGCGACGGCGACCAGCTCATGGTCTACAAGGACCTCGGGCTCATCAGCAGCGTCCTCGACGAGCGGCGGCTGCCGACCCTCCGCGGCCGCCTCGCGATCGCCCACTGCCGGTACTCCACGACCGGGCTCGACGGTCTGGGAGAACGCCCAGCCGACGTTCCGCCTCGGCCCGCGCCGGGCGCTCGCGATCGGTCACAACGGCAACCTCGTCAACACGCGCGAGCTGCTCGGGCCCCTCGCGCGGCGGCCGTGCCCGGCTGCCGGCCTCCACCGACACGGAGCTCCTGACGGCCCTCCTCGCCGACGAACCGGCGACCGACACGGTCGAGGCGCTGCGTCCGGGTCCTGCCACGGGTCCGGGGCGCCTACACGCTGGTCGTCCTCGACGAGCGCCGGGTCATCGGCGTCCGCGACCCGCACGGCTTCCGCCCGCTCGTGCTGGGCCGGCTGCCGGCACCGGACGGCGCCGTCGACCGGCCGCGGCTGTGGGCCGACGAGGCGACCGTCGACGGCTGGTGCCTCTCGTCGGAGACGGCCGGGCTCGACATCGTCGGGGCCGAGTACGTCCGCGACGTCGAGCCGGGCGAGATGGTCATCCTCGAGGAGGGCCGCGAGCCGCGTTCGGTCCGCTTCGCCCCGGCGGACCCGGCGCTGTGCGTGTTCGAGCTCATCTACTTCGCCCGGCCGGACTCGTACATGGAGGGCCGCAACCTGTACGAGGTCGCGGCCGCAAGATGGGCATGGAGCTCGCCCGCGAGCATCCCGCCGTCGACCGACCTCGTCATGCCCGTCCCGGACACGGGCGCGCCCGCGGCGGCCGGCTACGCCGAGGCGTCGGGGATCCCGTACCGCGAGGGCCTCGTCCGCAACCGCTACACGGGCCGGACGTTCATCCAGCCGTCCCAGACCATGCGCCAGCGCGGGCGTGACGATCAAGCTCAACCCGCTCCGCGAGGTCGTCCGCGACCGGCGGCTCACCGTGGTCGACGATTCGATCGTGCGGGGGACCACGACGAAGCAGATCGTCGCGCTCCTCCGGCGGGCGGGAGCGGCCGAGGTCCACGTCCGGATCAGCGCTCCGCCGATCTACCACCCGTGCTTCTACGGCATCGACACCCAGATCGAGACCGAGCTCATCGCCGCGACCAAGCTCGGTCGACGAGATCCGCGATTTCATCGGCGCCGATTCGCTCGGCTACCTGTCGATCGCCGGCGTCCTCGCCGCGCTCGACCTGCCGTACGAGCGGTTCTGCTTCGCCTGCTTCGACGGCCGCTATCCCGAGCCGGTCCCCTACGACGCCGCGAGCCGCAAGTTCGTCCTCGAGGAGGCCGAGCCGGTCGTGACCCATGGCTGACGGCCGGCATGGTCGATAGGTCGGCCTACGCCCGGGCCGGGGTCGACGTCGCGGCGGGGGAGCGGACGGTCGAGCTCATCCGCTCGGCGGTCGAGTCGACCCGCCGGCCCGAGGTGCTCGGCGGGCTCGGGGGCTTCGGGGCCGCCGTCGCCGTCCCGCCCGGCTATCGGGAGCCGGTGCTCGTCTCGTCGACCGACGGGGTCGGCACGAAGACGGCCATCGCGGCGGCGATCGGCCGCTACGACACGATCGGTCGCGACCTCGTCGGCGATGTGCGCCGACGACGTCGTCTGCAGCGGGGCGGCCCCGCTCTTCTTCCTCGACTACGTCGCGGTCGGGCGGCTCGACCCGCTCGAATGCCGCCGAGCTCGTGGGCGGGGTCGCCGACGGGTGCCGGCTCGCCGGCTGTGCCCTCGTCGGCGGGGAGACCGCGGAGCACCCCGGACTCATGGAGCTCGACGCGTTCGACCTGGCCGGCTGCTGCGTCGGGATCGTCGAGCGATCGCGCCTGCTCGACGGGACGACCGTCCGGGACGGCGACGCGATCGTCGGCATCGCCTCGTCGGGACTGCACGCCAACGGGTTCTCGCTCGTCCGGGCCCTCATCGCCCAGCACGATCTCGACCTGCACCGTCGCCTACCAGGAGCAGCTCGGCCGGACCCTCGGCGTCGCCGAGCGCGACGAGCTCATCGCGGCCGAGCCCGGATACGCCCTGACGACGTTCGGCGACGTCCTCCTGACCCCGACGCGGATCTACGCCCGGGCGGTCCTCGGCCTCCGCGACGCGCTCGACGCGGCCGGATCCGAGCTCCGCGGCGTCGCCCACGTCACCGGCGGCGGCCTCCCCGGCAACGTGCCGCGGGCCCTGCCGGCGGGACTGGGCGCGCGGCTCGACCCGCGACGCTGGCCGCTGCCCGGCATCATGCGCCTGATCGGGGCGCTCGGCGGACTGACCGAGCCGGAGCTCCGGGCGACGTTCAACGGCGGCCTCGGCATGGTGGTCGTCGTCCCGAGCGCCGCGGTCCCGGAAGCCATCGCCTACCTCGAGGCGTCCGGCCAGGCGGCCTGGCTCGTCGGCGAGGTCGCCGCCGCCGAGGAGCTCGGAGGTCGCTACGTGGAGGCGCCACTCGAGCGCGCCGTCGCCTCCGAGGTGGTCGGTGCGCGGAGGCCGGCCCCGGATGAGCCGGTCCCGGCCGACGGCCGCGGCAGGATCGCGGTCGGCGTCAGCGGCGCCGGGAGCAATCTCCAGGCGCTCGCCCGGGCGGTCGAGCGCGGCGCGCTCGAGGCCGATCTCGTGCTCGTCTTCGCCGATCGGCCGTGCCCGGCCCTCGACTGGGCCGCCGAGCAGGGGATCGAGACAGCCCTCGTGCCGCTCGCGCACGCGGCGGGCGCTGGGCCCCGGGACGATCACGATGAGACCCTCGCCGCGACGCTCCGCTCGGTCGAGCCCGATGTCGTCGTCCTCGCCGGCTACCTCCGTCTCGTCGGACCGGCGGTCCTCGCCGCGTTCCCCGGTCGGATCGTCAACACCCACCCGTCGCTCCTGCCGGCATTCCCCGGCGCCCACGCCGTGCGCGATGCGCTCGCTCACGGCGCGCGTGTCACGGGCGCCACGATCCACCTCGTCGACGAGACGCTCGACGGCGGTCCGATCCTCGCCCAGGAGGCGATCGCGATCCGCGCCCGGCGACGACGAGGCGGCCGTCGTCGCCCGGATCCAGGCGGTCGAGCATCGGCTGCTGCCCCGGACGGTCGGCCTGCTGCTCGGCGGGGTCGTCGCGGTGGACGGGCGCCGGACGACACTGGACGCGGCCGCGGCCGACGGATCGCCGATTCCCGCGGCGGGCGCTCCTGTCGGTCTCGGACAAGACCGGTCTGGCCGACTTCGCCGCCGGTCTTCAGCGCCTCGGCTTCGAGCTCGTCTCGACCGGCAATACCGCCCGGACGCTCCGCGAGGCCGGCCTCCCGGTCACCGACGTGGCCGCGGTCACCGGCTTTCCCGAGATGCTCGACGGCCGGGTCAAGACGCTTCATCCGCACGTCCATGGCGGCCTCCTCGCAGACCTCCGCCGGGTCGACCACCGGCGCCAGCTTGCTCGAGGCGGGGATCGCCCCGTTCGAGCTCGTCGTCGTCGAACCTCTATCCCTTCGCCGCCGCGCTGGCCCGGCCGGGGCTCGACCTCGACGGACTGATCGAGGAGATCGACATCGGCGGGCCCGTCGCTCGTCCGGGCCGCGGCCAAGAACCACGCCAACGTCGCCATCGTGACCTCGCCGGACCGCTACCCGGCGATCCTCGCCGTCCTCGAGGCGGAGGGGACGGTCCCGGCCGGCCTCCGGGCCGCCCTGGCCATCGAGGCGTTCCGCCACACGGCGGCCTACGACGCCCGCATCGCGGCCGAGCTGCCGGCCCGCATCGCGGCGGCCGGCGTCTCCCTCCCTGACGAGCCGGGCCTGCCCGGGGCGAGCGATCCCTATCCGCCATCGCTCACGATCGGCCTCGAGAAGGTCGAGACGCTCCGCTACGGCGAGAACCCGCACCAGCCGGCCGCCCGCTATCGGCGACCCGGGACGGACCTTCCCGACACGCCGTTCGGGCGGGCCGACTCGCTGCTCGCCGGGCGAGGAGCTCTCCTACAACAACGTCCTGGACGCGTCGGCGGCCGACGGACTCGCCCGAGCCCTCCGCGGCTCCGCCTGCGTCATCGTCAAGCACACGAACCCATGCGGCGTCGCCGAACGGCCCGACCTCGTCGCCGCCTGGGAGGCGGCGCTCGCCGGCGATCCCGTCTCCGCGTTCGGCGGGGTGGTCGCCGTCACCGGCCCGGTGGACGCGGCCCTGGCCGAGCGACTCGCGGCGATCTTCCTCGAGGTGGTCGTCGCGCCGTCGTTCGAACCCGCCGCGCTCGACGTGCTGGCGGCCAAGCCCAACCTCCGCCTCGTCGTCGACTCGGAGCTCGGCGGCGCGTCCCTCCTCGTGGAGCCCGACCCGTTGGCCGGCCTGCGGACCGCCGGCGGGGCGATCCTCGTCGGCGCGACCGACACGGTCGTCGACGACCCCGCGACGTGGCGAGTCGTGAGCCGGCGCGGACCCCAGCGAGGCGGAATCGCGCGATCTCGACCTTGCCTGGCGCATCGTCCGAGCCGTGACGAGCAACGCCATCGTCCTCGTCCGCGACGGACGGGAGATCGGCTTCGGCAGCGGCCAGACATCGCGGGTCGACGCGGCCCGCCAGGCCGTCGAGAAGGCGCGAGCGACCTCGGGCCCGGCGTCGATCGTCGGTGCTGCCTGCGCCTCGGACGCGTTCTTCCCGTTCCCCGACGCGGTCGAGGCGTGCCTCGAAGCGGGCGTGACCGCCTTCGTCCAGCCGGGCGGCTCGGTCCGCGACGCGGAGGCGATCCGCGTCGTCGACGAGGCCGGGGCGACGATGCTCGTCACCGGCCGGCGCCACTTCCGCCACTGACCCGCACCGTCGAAGCGCGGTGTCCGGGGTAGACTGGACTCATCGAACGAATACGAGCCGGGCAGCGCCCGATGTCAGTGGAGGTGCGCCATGGGCGCTGAGGGGAACACACCGATGGAGCCGGTACCGATGGGTGACGCCGCCGAGGGCGCCCAACACATCGCCGATGCGGCCGCCGATGCCACGTCCGACGCCGCCGCAGCGCTCGACGGGGCCTCGCCGAACGGCGATGCGAGCGCCGCACATTCCGCCCTTGGGGTCGTCACCGAGAAGGTGAGCCCACTCGTGGCGGCGATCTCCAAGTCGATGGCGGATCTCGGGGACAAGGCGAGGCCGGCGGTGCAGAGTGCGACCGACAAGGCGAGGCCGGCGGTGCAGAGTGCGACTGAGAAGGCCGGCCCGCCGCTCCGCGAGTTCGCGGCAAGGGCAGCCGACGTGACCGCCATCGTCGCCGACAAGGCAGGGCCCGTCGCCCACAAGGTGGCCGACGTGACCGGCGATTTCACGGCCTCCGTGGCCGTCCACAGTCGCGAGTGGGCTGCCGACCTCCGCAAGAGCGAAGGCAACGGCTCCGCGTCCGCGACCGCCACGCTCGAGCGCGGCGAGGAGGCCGTCGAGGACGCCGCCAAGGGAGCCGCCGACGCTGCCTCATCGGCGGCCGAGTCGGCCGCTCACAAGACCGACGGGAGCGTGGCCCCGGCCTGATCGTCGGGGCCGCTCGCCGGCCCCGCTCGCCGGGCCCATTCGCCCCCGGGAGGCGTCCTCGCGCGGCGGCGCCCCCCTGCTACCATCGCGTCCCGATGAGCGACCGACGGCGCTACTACCTGACCACGGCCATCGCCTACGCGAACAGCCGGCCGGGTCTGCATACCCTCTACGAGGTGATCGGCGCGGACGTCATCGCCCGCTGGCATCGGATGTCCGGCGACGACACCCGCTTCCTGACCGGGACCGATGAGCACTCGGTCAACATCGCCCAGCGGGCGGCGGAGGAGGGGATCGAGCCACGGGCGTTCGTCGACGGGCGGGTGGCCGAATTCAAGGCGGCCGAGGACGCCCTCGGCATCAGGCCCGATCGATTCATCCGGACGACCGACCCGGACCACTTCCGGAGCGCCCAGGAGATCGTCCGCCGGGCCCACGCCAACGGCGACATCTATCTCGGCACGTACGAGGGCTGGTACTGCCCGAGCGAGGGATTCCGGGCGGCGAGCGAGGTCCAGGAGACGGCCCGCGGGACGATCTGCCCGAACCATCCCGAGGTCCCCCTCCAGTGGCTGGCCGAGCGCAACTGGTTCTTCCGCCTCTCCGCCTACCAGGAGCGACTCGAGGCGTATTACGCGGAGCACCCGGACTTCGTCCAGCCGGACTACCGCCGCAACGAGATGCTGGGCTTCATCCGGGGCGGCCTCGAGGACTTCTCGATCAGCCGGGCCGGCGGCGGCTGGGGCATCCCGTTCCCGATCGGCGAGGATGGGCAGACCGCCCAGCGCGAGGATGGTTCGTGGGATCCCGAGGCCGGGCGGATCTACGTCTGGTTCGAGGCCCTCATCAACTACGTGACCGGGGCGGGGTTCCCCGACGATCCCGCTGCCGTCGCCAAGTGGTGGCCGGCCGATCTCCACGTCATCGGCAAGGACATCGCCCGGTTCCACACGATCTACTGGCCGGCCATCCTCTGGTCGGCCGGCCTCGATGCACCCCGCCATGTCTGGGTCCATGGCTTCCTGCTGACCGGTTCCGGCGAGCGGATGAGCAAGAGCCGGGGCAACTTCCTCGACCCGACCGATGCCGTGGCCGCGTTCGGCTCGGACGGCGCCCGATATACGGCCCTTCGGGAGGTCGCCTTCGATCGCGACACGGAGGTCTCGTGGGACTCGTTCGTCCGCCGCTACAACGCGGACCTCGCCAACGACTTCGGCAACCTCGTCAACCGGACCGTCTCGATGGTCGGCCGATACCTCGACCGGGAACGGCCGGCGCCGACCTCCGGGACCCTCAGCGAGGCATGGGCGCGGACCGCGCCGGCCTATGCCGCGAAGCTCGAGGCGTGCCTCCTTCACGAGGCGCTCGCGACGCTCTGGGAGTTCGTCGGAGCGGCCAACCAATTCGTCGATGCCGAGCAGCCGTGGGACCTCAACAAACGAGCCCGGGCCGGTGACGGTGCCGCCGCCGAGCGCCTCGGCGACGTCCTCGGCGACCTCGTCGAGGCGTGCCGCCTCGTGGGCCTCGCCGCCGCGCCCTACCTCCCGGCGAGCGCCCCGAAGGTCCTCGCCCAGCTCGGCCACGACTACCCGTACGGTCCCGACGGCAACGGCGGCCCGGCGCTCGCCGGCGAGCTCGCCTGGGGAGCCCACGCCACGATGCCGGGCCGGGTCTCGGAGCCCGAGCCGCTCTTCCCGCGCCTCGAGACGGAGAGCGCGGACAGCTGACGTGGCCGAGGTCCCCTGATCGCGTGCGCCTCGTCGACAGCCACTGCCATCTCCAGGCGGATCGCTTCGGCGGCGACGTCGACCTCGTGATCGGCGCCGCCCGACTGGCCGGCGTCGAGCGCATCCTCGTGCCCGGCTGGGACGTCGCGTCGTCGGAGCGGGCGCTCGACCTCGTCGGGCGATTCCCGTGGCTCGAGGCGGCCGTCGGTGTCCATCCCCACGACGCGGCCGCGATCGACGAGGCCGGCTGGGAGCGCGTCGTCGAGCTGGCGGCAGACTCCCGGGTCGTGGCGATCGGCGAGACCGGCCTCGACTACGACCGGATGTTCAGTCCGATCGAGGCGCAGCTCGTGAACCTCCGCCGCAACCTGGCCCTCGCCCGAGCGACCGGCAAGCCGGCCATCATCCACTGCCGATCGAAGGTCGGGGCACGGGACGCCCAGGACGCCCTCCTCGAGGAACTGGCCCGGGCCGGGATCGTGCGGTGGTGCGGCCGCCCTCCGTTCGGCCGGCCGCGATCATCCACTCGTACTCGGGACCGCTCGACTACGGCGAGGCGGTGGTCGCCCTCGGGCTGGCGGTGAGCTTCAGCGGGCTCGTCTTCCGGGCGGGGGAGGAGGCGAGCGCCGACGTCGTCGGCCTCGTGCCGGCCGACCGCCTCCTCGTCGAGACCGATTCGCCGTTCCTCTCGCCGCCCGGGGCGCCGCGGAAGCGCAACGAGCCGGAGTGGGTGGCGGTGACCGCGCGCTGGGTCGCCGAGCGTCGCGGCGCCGAGCTCGATGCGCTGGGCGACGACCTCGTGGCGGCGTACGATGCAAGCGTGGGCCGGCCGGCGGCTCCCTCCTGACGCTCCCCGATCGGACGATCGAGGCGCCTGCAGCGCCAGCGGCGCGAGAGGCGAGCCCGGGCGGTTCTGATCGCGTGGCGTTCACTGCGACGCTCCTGCTGCCGGGGGACCGCTGATCCGGTCGCCTGGCGATCACGGCAGCGGCCGACGCGCCTGCCGACCGACAGACGGATCGCCGGGCGTTCAGGCTCGCGGGGTCGAGGCGGCCGGAACCGCTACGGTGAACGCTCGGCGATCACGGCCGCGGCCGAGCTTGCCCCACTTCGTCTTGACATCGCGGAGCTCGCTCATCTAGGATGTTGGCACTCTCGCATCGAGAGTGCTAAACGGGCGATCTGCCCACCCGTCCGACCCGCTCCGGTGCGCCGGCGCGCGAGTCGATCGGTCCGCTTGGCAGCCCCGCGACGCGCTCGAGACGACCAGACCATCGGGACGTCCCCGGACCCCGGTCCTCGCCGGACGCGCCCGTGTCCACGGACGGCACTTCGCCGTCGAAGGAGGGATCGCACCTTGGCCACCGCCACCAGCACCGCAGCCCAGCTCCGCCCGCTCGGCGATCGGGTCGTCATCCAGCCCATCCAGCGCGAGGACGTCACGAAGAGCGGCATCGTCCTGCCGGACACCGCCAAGGAGAAGCCCCAGGAGGGCAAGGTCCTGGCCGTCGGTCCGGGCCGCATCCTCGACGACGGCAAGCGCGAGCCGATCGACGTGAAGAAGGGCGACAAGGTCCTCTACGCCAAGTACGCCGGGACCGAGTTCAAGGTCGACGGCGAGGACCTCCTCATCGTCAGCCAGAAGGACATCCTCGCCATCGTCGAGGGCTGATCCTCCGAGGCGACGCCCGCCTCATCCGGGTCGCGCCCAGCGACCACCCGAAACCGAACGTCAAACGGACATCCAGGAGGGATATCGCACCCCATGGCAAAGCAGCTCATCTTCGACGAGAGTGCTCGTCGACAGCTCAAGACGCGGCATCGACAAGCTCGCCGACGCCGTCAAGGTCACGATCGGCCCGAAGGGCCGCAACGTCGTCCTCGACAAGAAGTTCGGCTCGCCGACGATCACCAACGACGGCGTGACGATCGCCCGCGACATCGAGCTCGAGGACCCCTTCGAGAACATGGGCGCCCAGCTCCTCAAGGAGGTCGCCACCAAGACCGACGACGTCGCCGGTGACGGCACGACCACCGCGGTCGTCCTCGGCCAGGCGATGGTGAACGAGGGTCTCCGCGTCGTGACCGCCGGGGCCAACCCGATGGTCGTCAAGCGCGGCATCGAGAAGGCCGTCGACACCGTCGTCGCCGAGATCAAGAAGCAGTCGCGCCCGGTCGACAACCGGGAGCAGATCGCCGCCGTCGCCGCCATCAGCGCGGCCGATCCGGAGGTCGGCGAGATCATCGCCGAGGTGATGGACAAGGTCGGCAAGGACGGCGTCATCACCGTCGAGGAAGGCCAGAGCCTCGGCCTCGAGAAGGAGTACACCGAGGGCATGCAGTTCGACCGGGGCTACATCTCGGCCTACTTCGTGACCAACCCGGATCGCATGGAGGCGGTCCTCGAGGACCCCAAGATCCTCATCACCGACAAGAAGATCTCGAGCGTCCAGGACATGCTGCCGGCCCTCGAGAAGGTCGTCCAGCTCGGCAAGCCGGTCGTCATCATCGCCGAGGACATCGACGGCGAGGCGCTCGCCACACTCGTGGTGAACAAGCTCCGCGGCACCGTCTCACGTCCTCGCGGTCAAGGCGCCGGGCTTCGGCGACCGCCGCAAGGAGATGCTCCGCGACATCGCCATCCTCACCGGCGGCACCGTCATCAGCGAGGAGATCGGCCGCAAGCTCGACTCCGTGACTCTCGAGGACTTCGGCGAGGCCCGCCGCGTCGTCGCCACCAAGGACGACACGACCCTCGTCGACGGCGCCGGTTCGAGCGACCAGATCAAGGCCCGGATGACCCAGATCAAGGCCCAGATCGAGGACACGACGTCGGACTACGACAAGGAGAAGCTCCAGGAGCGACTCGCCAAGCTGTCCGGCGGCGTCGCCGTCATCAAGGTCGGCGCGGCCACCGAGGTCGAGCTCAAGGAGAAGAAGCACCGCATCGAGGATGCCCTCTCGACGACCCGCGCGGCCGTCGAGGAAGGCCTCGTCGCCGGCGGCGGCATCACCCTGCTGCAGGCGGTCCCGGCGCTCGACAAGCTCAAGCTGGAAGGCGACGAGCAGGTCGGCGTCGACATCGTCCGCAAGGCGCTCGAGGCGCCGGCTCGCCAGATCGCCGACAACGCCGGCGCGCGCGGCGAGGTCGTCGTCGACCAGGTCCGGACCGCCAAGATCGGCCACGGCTTCGACGCTCTGAACGGCGTCTACGTCGACATGTTCAAGGCCGGCATCGTCGACGCGGCCAAGGTGACCCGTTCGGCGCTCCAGAACGCCGCCTCCATCGCGGCCATGGTCCTCACGACGGAGACGCTCGTGACCGACCTCCCCGAGAAGGAGAAGGCCGCCGCTGGCGGCGGCCACGACCACGGCGGCGGGATGGACTTCTAGTCCAGAACCACCCGATAGCGTTCAAGAGGCCGGTCCGACGAGGACCGGCCTCTTCTCGTGCCCGGAGGGCGACGACCGGCGACGGGGTGGTCGTGATCGGCCGGTGCAGAAGGATCCGGTACCTTCTGCCGTTTGACGAGTCGAAGATGTGGCCTCAGGCTCCCCGTTGGCGTGCCCGCGCCGACGCCAGGCCCACGCCGAAGGAGCCCATCTCATGACCCGCCGACTCGCCATCGCCGCCGCGGCGCTCGCCTTGACTCTCGCCGCGTGCAATTCGTCGTCCGCGCCCACCCTGACGGACCCGGTCGACATCCTCCAGCACTCGATCGCGGCCACCCAGACCCTCCACTCGTTCCACGCTCACGCCACGCTGTCCGGTTCGATCAACGCAGATCTGACCGGCACCGGCAGCACGAGCGCGCTCGACCTGTCCGGTACGACCGCCGACATCGACGCCGACCTCGTCAACCACGCCGTGCACATCAGCGCCTCGATCCCGGCCCTCCTCGGGGCGACCGCCGACGTCATCGTGATCGGCGACGACACGTGGACCAAGGTGAGCCTCCTCGGGCCGAAGTACCAGCACTCGACGGCGAGCAACATGCTCGAATCGTTCGCGCCGCTGCCGTCGGGCGGTGCCCTGGCCTCGTCTGGCCCCATCGACCCGCAGCAGATCGGCGACCAGATCAAGGCGGCCCTCGGCAAGCTCGCCACACCGCCGAAGCTCGGGCCAGACGTCCAGTGCGGCGACACGACCTGCTACGACGTGACCGTCACCCTGACGAGCGCCGACCTCGACAGCCTCGGTGGATCGCTCGGCGGTGCGCTCGGCGGCGGTGCCTCCGGAGCGCCGAGCCCCGAGGCCTCTGCATCTGCCTCGGCCGGGCTCAGCTCCGCGACCCTCGAGGTCCAGGTCCGCAAGAGCGACTACTACCCGGCCAAGATCGTCGCGACGGTCGATGCCGGTGCCCAGGGCAAGCTCACCGGCACGATCGACTTCAGCGCGTTCAACCAGCCGGTGACCATCACGGCGCCGCCGGCCGACCAGGTCCAGGGCTCCTAGCCGACCGGGCTCCGGCCTACGGGCCCCCGAATCGCAGGACCCATGGCCCGGCCAGACTGTCGCCGTCCCGACGCAGCTCGTCGATAGTGACGGTCCACGGACCCGAGAGCTCGGCAGCCCCGCCATCGGTCAGCAGGGTGAAGGTCCCGTCGGGTCCGACCTTCGCCGCCACGAACCTGAACACCTTGTCGCCGTGGCGCACCTCGCCGATGGGCGTCCAGGTCCCCGGCGGGATGTCGCCGCCGACGTGGAGGTCGACTCGGACGACGCTCGACGAGGCGACGAGACGCGAAGCGGTCACCCGGATCCCGCCGATCGCGTCGGAGGTGGTGGAGTCGAAGGCCGTGCCCCCGTCCACGTCGAGGTCGAAGTCGAACGTCCACGGACCGGCGACCTGGGTCCACGGGGTCATGTCGGTCGCCGCGGCGTCCGGTGGCGACGTGGCGTCCGTCCGGACCATGATCGTCGGCACGACGACGTGGAGGTGGCGTGGGCCGGCCGGCAGCGGAGCGACCGCGGGCGCCTTCCAGACGACATCGGTGGCACGGAAGGCACCGTCCGGGCTCGAGGTCGCGCCGATACCCGAGTACTCGCCGTCGATGTCGGTGACGACGGTCGACATCGCGGCCAGCTGGGTCGTGCCCGCTCGGTGCTCCTCGTCGACGACGGAGATCTGGAGCGCAAGCCGGATCGAGTCGGCGTATGCCCGGTCGATCGTCACGCGATAGCCGCCGACGACCTGGGAGAGGCCGAGCGTCTCGCCCCGCTGCCAGGGCACATCGGCGAACGGCCCGACGAGGAGCTCGTAAAGGCCGCCGGCGCCGGCGGCCACAAAGAGCGCGGCGAGCAGTGCCACCGCTCCGATCCGACGGCCCGAGAGGATCCGCCGGCGGCTCGGCGCTGCGGGCCTCCATGCCTGGATGAGGGGCACGACGCGCGCATCGAGGCGGTCGAGGACAGCCCGTGGCGGTTCGATCGAGAAGAGCGCCACGAGGGCGTCCTCCAGTCGATCGCCCGGCGGATCGATCGAGGTGTGGCTGTCAGCTGTCGTCACGGTACGACTCCCTGAGTGTTGCTAGGGCTCGACTGATGAGTTTCTGAGTGGCCTCGGGGCGCTTGCCGAGGACATCTCCGATCTCACGTGCGGTCAGCCCGGCGGCGTAGCGGAGGACGATCGCCTCGCGCTGCGCGTCCGGGAGGCGTTCGACCGCCTTCATGAGAGCGGACCGCGACTCCATCGCCAGAACGAGATCCTCGGGAGCTTCGGCAGCATGGGCTGTCGGTGGGCCGGCGCCGAGTGGCAGGGCCGACCGACGTCGACCGGCGTCGATCGCCGCGTTTCGGGCGATACGCAGCAGCCAGGCGAGGATCCCGCCCCCGCTCGGGGTGTAGCGCGGCATGGCCACGAGGGCCCGCTCGAACGCGATCGCCGTCAGGTCGGCTGCGTCGTCGTCGGTGCCAGTCCGTGTTCGGAGGTAGCGGAAGACGGCGAGGCGGTGGCGCCGGTAGAGGAGGCCGAACGCAGCCGCATCGGAGCGGGCGGCAAGCGCGAGGTCCTCATCGCGCTCGCGGCCGTGAGTGTCCTGCTCCGCGGGAATGGCGCCGGCGTCTTCCATCGAACCCTGCCATCAAAGGGATCTGCGCGATCCTGTGCCTCGATAACGTCCCTTCAGTCGGATTCGGACAGCGACGGGCTCTCGGAGCGCGATCACTCGTCCGCCGGGCGCCGTCCCGTCGCGAGATAGCGACGCCACGGATCGGCCAGCCGGACGAGCACGGCCTGGTGGGCGCGCTCGACTCGATCGACCTCGGGCAGGCTCCTGACCCGGACGTGGGCGAGGCCTGCCGCCCGCATCGTCGTGGCGATCGCCGCCAGCCCGTCCTGGTGAGCGAGCGGTAGCCGAGCCAGCTGGTCGTCGCGGTAGCTGTGGTCCCCGGTTCCGTGTCGGGAGGCCCGCCGGACGACGAGCCCGGCAGCGATGTCCCCGACGAGCCGGGCCGGCAGCCGGCGACGGGCGTACCAGCCGTCGATCACGGCGATGAGGCCGCCGGGTCGGACCACGGTCCGCCAGGCCACGAGCGCGTGCTCCGGGTCGGGCAGCGTCCAGATGACGTGGCGGCCGACGACCGCATCGAACGAGGCCGGCTCGACCGGCGGGTCGGCGGCATCTCCGGCCAGCCACGTGACGGCGATCCCGGCGTCGAGCGCCCGGCGTCGCGCCTGGGCAAGCATCCCTTCCGAGAGGTCGATCCCGGTCACGTCGTGGCCGAGCTCGGCGGCGAGCATGGCCAGCACGCCGGTCCCCGTCCCGACGTCGAGAACGCGGAGCCGTGGCATGGCCGAATGGGCCGGGTCGCCGAGCACCGCGGCGACGAGCCGCCGCCACGCCTGCCGCTCGTCCGGATAGCGGATGCCATGCCGGGCGCGGCCGTCGTAGGTCGTCGCGTCGTCGTCCCAGAGGGCGGCGAGCTCGAGGGAGAGGGGATCGGGCGATGCGTGGTCGGCGCCGGGTCTCTCGTCGGTCACCGGGGCAGGATAGGCGGTGGCGTCGGCGCCGGAGAGCCCGCACGGCGGCCGGGGAACGCTCGGTGGACCCTCCGTCAAGGCCCCGCCGATACAATCCCCGGGTGAGCCCGAGCGCATCCCGACGTACGACCCGGCGGGCGGCCGAGGTCGTCCCGGAGGAGGGCTCGCCCGACGGTTCGTGGACCGACGTCGAGGCGGAGCGGGCGGTCCCGCAGGAGCCCGACTGGCTGACCGGCCAGGCGCCCGCGCCGGGCGAACCCGCACCGGCCGCAGGGGAGGAGCCGAGCCCGGCCGAGCGGAAGGCCGCCACCGAGGCGCTCGGAGCGCGGATCGTCGCCCACCTCAACCCGGAGCAGGCCCGGGCGGTCACCACGACCGACGGCCCGCTGCTCATCCTCGCCGGGGCCGGCTCGGGCAAGACCAGGGTGCTCGCCCATCGAGTCGCCTGGCTCGTCGGCGTCCGCGGCGTGCGGCCGTGGCAGATCCTCGCCGTGACGTTCACGAACCGGGCGGCGGGCGAGCTTCGAGAGCGGATCATCGCCCTCATCGGCGAGACGGCCGGCCGCGACGTCCAGGCGGGCACATTCCACGCCATATGCGCCCGGGTCCTCCGCCGCGATGGGGAGGCGATCGGCATCCCCCGGGGCTTCGTCGTCTACGACACGGACGACCAGCAGTCGCTCATGAAGCAGATCCTGTCCGAGGAGGGCCTCGAGGCCAAGGGTCCGACCCGGCCGGCGGCGATCCTCGGACGGATCAGCCGGGCCAAGAATGAGATGGTGGACCCGACCGAGATCGACGACTTCATCCCCATCACCGGCGGCCGGGTCGCGGTGGCCCGGCTGGCCGCCCGCTACGACGAGCGGCTGCGGAAGGCCGGCGCCCTCGATTTCGACGACCTCCTCCTCGCCGCGGTCCGGCTGTTCGACGCCGCGCCCGACGTCCTCGAGCGCTACCAGGATCGCTGGCGCTACCTCCACGTCGACGAATACCAGGACACCAACCGGCCGCAGTACCTGTGGGTCAAGGCGCTCGCTGCCAAGCACCGCAACCTCGCCGTGGTCGGCGACGACGACCAGAGCATCTACGGCTGGCGAGGAGCCGACATCCGCAACATCCTCGACTTCGAACGCGACTACCCCGACGCGACGGTGGTCAAGCTCGAGCAGAACTACCGCAGCACCCAGCTCATCCTCGACGCCGCCCATGCCGTCGTCTCGCGGAACACGGCCCGCACCGACAAGCGCCTGTGGACGGACATCGCCGGCGGCCGGCCGATCCGTCGCTACGAGGCCTACGACGAGGACGACGAGGCGGAATGGATCGCCCGCCGGGTCGAGGAGCTCGTCGGTGGCCGGGGCTCGCTCCTCACCCGCCGGGCCGACGAGGAAGAGGGCGAGCTGCGGCCCAAGGACGTCGCCGTCATGTACCGGATGAACGCCCAGTCCCGGGCCATCGAGGAGGCCTTCCTCCGCTACGGCATCCGCTACCAGATCGTCGGCGGCACGCGGTTCTACCAGCGTCGTGAGGTGAAGGACGCCCTCGCCTACCTGCGCGTCCTCCGTTCCGATACCGACGTCATCTCGTTCGAGCGGATCGTGAACGTGCCGGCCCGGGCGATCGGCGACAAGACCGTCGAGGCGCTCCGATCGGCGGCGGCCCGGGATGGCCTCACCACCTGGGAGTCGATCGAGGCCGCCGTCACCGCGACCCACGGCCTGGAGACCCTCACCTCGCGGGCCCGCAACGCGCTCACCGACTTCGCCATCCTCATCCGCCGCCTTCGGGCACGGATCGGGGTGCTGCCCCTGCCGGAGCTGCTCGACGAGGTCCTCGAGGCGTCGGGCTACCGGGCGATGCTGGCCGACGGATCCGAGGAGGGCGAGGAGCGCTGGGCCAACCTCCTCGAACTTCGTTCCGTGACGACCCGCTACGACGACCTCTCGCCGGAGGACGCCCTCGACCGCCTCCTCGAGGAGACGGCCCTCGTCGCCGACCAGGACAGCTACGAGGGCGAGGCCGACGCCGTCACCCTCATCACCCTCCACGCGGCCAAGGGTCTCGAGTTCCCGGTCGTCTTCATCGCCGGACTCGAGGAGGGCGTCTTCCCGACCGGTCGGGCGGTCGACGCGGAGCGTGAGATGCCGCCCCGGACCGAGCCGATGGAGGAGGAGCGCCGGCTCGCCTACGTCGGCATCACCCGGGCGAAGCGGCGCCTCCACCTGACCCACGCGTCACGCCGCGTCTTCCGTGGCATGGGCCAGCTGTCGATCCCGTCGCGATTCCTCCTCGAGATCCCGGCCGAGCTCATGGAGGGGCCACTCCTCGTGGAGAACGACGGCGCAGCCGGACCGCTCGACCTCGACCTCGTGTTCGGACGGCGCGGCGGGCGCCTGATCGGTGGAGCGCGGCCGGGCGGCACCGCCTACCGCCAGGGGAGTGGCCGGCCGGGCGCACCGGACGGCGGCTTCCGGCCGAGCCGCGACCTGGCCGCCAAGCGGGAGGCGTACGCGGCCGGCGCTCCGTCCGGGAGCCTCGGTCGCCCAGGTGGCACGGTCCGGCGGGGCATCGAGGCGTGGGACGGCGACGAGGATGACGCCGCACTCGCTGCCGCCGCCCACGCCGACGACCTGCCGGCTCGCCCGATCGGGGAGCCGGAGCGGGCGGTCCGGCCGTCGCGGCCGGTCATCCCCGGCGAGCGCCGATATCGCGACGGGGATCGCGTCCGCCACGGCCGCTTCGGCGACGGGATCGTCGTGAGCTCGAAGCTCACCCGCTCCGACGAGGAGGTCACCGTCGCCTTCGGCGATCCGTCGGTCGGGCGCAAGACGATGCTGGCGAGCATCGCCGGCCTCGACCTGCTCGACTGAGGCGCGGCCGCCCGAGGGCCGCAGACGCAGGGTACCCTGCACGGATGAGCGCAACTGACGCCGCGCCCGGTCATGGCGAGACTGGATCCCTGCGCGACGCCGTCGTGAACCTGGCCGGCTTCGAGCCGATCGCCCGCGAGGTCATGGACCCGGCCGCCTTCGACTATGTGGCCGGTGGGGCGGGCGACGAGTGGACGCTCGCCCGCAACCTCGATGCCTGGCGTGAACGGGTGCTCCGGCCGCGGGTCCTCGTCGACGTCTCGACCGTCGAGACGGCCACGACGATGCTCGGGACGCCGGTCGCGATGCCGATCGGCATCGCCCCCATGGCGAGCCACGGGCTGGCCCATCCCGATGCGGAGCGTGCGACCGCCCGCGCCGCCGCGGCGGCCGGCGCGCCGTTCATCCTCTCGACGATGTCGACGAGCACGATCGAGGAGGTCGCCGCGGCCGCCCCCGACGGCATCCGCTGGTTCCAGCTCTACACGCAGCGCGATCGCGCAGTCGCCCGACGGCTCACCCAGCGGGCCGAGGCGGCCGGCTTCGGGGCAGTGGTCCTGACCGTCGACCTGGCGGTCCTCGGCAACCGCGAACGGGATCGCCGGAGTGGGTTCGTCCTCGACGTCCCGCTCGGGAATCTCGCCACCGACCGGGCGGTCGATCCCGACGAGGCGGCCGGTCCGGACGAGGAGGCGAGCTTCGCCGCGCCCGGCGGGGTCCGCCACATGAGCCTGCGCTGGGAGGACCTCGCCGAGATCCGATCGTGGACGAGCCTGCCGCTCGTGCTCAAGGGGATCCTCACCGGGGAGGACGCCCGGATCGCCGTCGAGCACGGAGCGGACGCGATCGTCGTGTCGAATCACGGCGCCCGCCAGCTCGACGGGGTGCCGGCCGCTATCGATGCGCTCGAGGAGGTCGTCGCGGCGGTCGACGGTCGGACCGAGGTATGGGTCGATGGCGGCGTCCGGCGGGGGATCGACGTGGTCGTCGCCCGGGCTCTCGGTGCTCGCGGCGTGCTCGTCGGGCGGCCGATCCTCTACGCCCTGGCGGCGGGCGGCCAGGCCGCTGTCGAGCGGGCCCTCGGCCTCCTTCGGGCCGAGCTCGAGACCGCCCTCGCACTCATGGGGACCGCGACGGTCGAGGACGTCGGCCGCGCCCACGTCCGGTGACGGGTCCGCTCACTGAGCTCCCGGTGGACCCGGCCCTCGTCGAGGCCGTCGGAGCGCTCGATTCAGCCGCGGCGGCGGCCCGCCACGCCGAGCTCACGGCGATCGTCGAGCGAGCGAATCGGCTCTACTACGAAGACGACGCGCCGGAGCTCGCCGATGCCGAGTACGACGGACTGTTCCGCGAGCTCGTCGCCCTCGAGACGGCGTTCCCCGACCTCCGCACCCCCGAGTCGCCGACCCAGCGTGTCGGCGGGACGCCGAGCGGCGAGCGGTTCGCCGAGGTCCGCCACGCTCGACCGATGCTGTCACTCGCCAATGCCTTCAGCCACGACGAGCTTCGCGCGTTCGACGTCCGCGTCCGGCGCGGCCTCGGGCTGCCGCCCGCCCCTGAGGAAGTAGTCGAGCTCCGCTACGTGGCCGAGCTGAAGATCGACGGCCTCGCGATCGGTCTCCGCTTCGAGCGGGGTCGATTCGTCCAGGGCGCTACCCGCGGCGATGGGATCGTCGGCGAGGATGTCACCGCCAATCTTCGGACGATCGCCGTCATCCCGGCCCGGCTCGCCGACCCGGTGACGATCGAGGCGCGGGGCGAGATCTTCATGCCGAAGGCCGAGTTCGCCCGGATCAATGCCGAACGCGAAGAGGCAGGCCTGGCGCTGTACGCCAATCCCCGTAACAGCGGGGCCGGCTCGCTCCGCCAGCTCGACCCGGCCGTCACGGCGAGCCGCCGCTTGTCCGCCTGGTTCTACCAGCTCGTCGACCTCGAGGGCACGGCAGGCGCGGCACCTTCGGTCGACAGCCAATCGGCCGCCCTCGAGCGGCTGGCCGCGCTCGGCCTGCCGGTCAACCCCGACCGCGAGACGGGCCTCGACATCGAGGGCGTGATCGCCTTCACCGAGCGCTGGCGCGAGGCACGCCACCACCTCCCGTACGAGACCGACGGCGTCGTCGTGAAGGTCGATCGGATCGACCAGCAGGAACGCCTCGGCATCGTCAGCCGGGCTCCACGCTGGGCCATCGCCTACAAGTTCCCGCCCGAACAGGTCGAGGCGTTCCTCGAGGACATCGTCGCCTACGTCGGCCGGACGGGAACGCTCACTCCGGTGGCACACCTGACCCCGACGAAGGTCGCCGGGTCGACGGTCGCCCGGGCGACCCTCCACAACCTCGACGAGGTCCGCCGCAAGGACATCCGCATCGGCGACACCGTCGTCCTCCAGAAGGCGGGCGACGTCATCCCCGAGGTCGTCCGGCCGATCGTCGAGCGCCGCACCGGTGCCGAGCGCGAGTTCGAGATGCCCGAACGCTGTCCCGTCTGCGGCACACCGATCGTCCGCGACGAGGGCGCCGTCCGCCATTACTGCCCGAATCTCGCCTGCCCGGCCCGCGTCGCCCAGGAGTTCGGCCACTTCGCGGGGCGTGGCGGGATGGACATCGAGGGAGCCGGCTGGAAGGTCCTCGAACAGCTGCTCCAGACCGGCCTGGTCCGCCGGCGGGGCGATTTCTTCCGGCTCTCGGTGGAGGACCTCGAAGGGCTCGATCGGTTCGGGCGGAAGAGCGCGGAGAACCTCCACGCGTCGATCCAGCGCGCCCGCCGGCGGCCGCTCGAGCGGATCCTCGCCGCGCTCGGCATCCCGCAGGTCGGCTGGACGACGGCGATCGAGCTCGCCCGATGGCTGGCCGCGGAGATCCCCGCCGAGAACGGCCTCGGTGACGCCGCCTGGCTGCGCCGGGCGGCCGGGCACCTGCAGGCGGTCGCGACCGAGTCCCCGGAACGATTCGAGGAGCTCGAGGGGATCGGTCCGACCGTGTCGGCGGCCCTGGCGGCCTGGTTCGGGCCGGGCGGGCCGGGTGCCGGGGTCCTCGAGGACCTGGCCGATGCCGGCGTGGAGGCCGAGCTCCCGGCCCCGCGACCGGCGGGCGGAGGAGCCGCCGACATCGGTGGGCCCCTCGCCGGCAAGACGCTCGTCGTGACGGGCACGTTGCCGGGCTTCAGCCGGGACGACGCCGAGGCGGCGATCCGCGCGGCGGGCGGCAAGCCGGCAGGCTCCGTGTCGAAGAAGACGTCATACGTGGTGGCCGGCGAGAACGCCGGCTCCAAGCTCGCCAGGGCCGAGGAGCTCGGCGTGCCCGTCCTCGACGAGGAGGGTTTCCGCCGCCTGCTCGCCGGCGACGACGGCTGAGCCGACGCGCGACGAGGTCTAGCCGAGGCCGGCGTTGAAGTTGCCGTAGATCCAGTCGGGGCGCCAGTCGAGCGGCTCGCCCCGGATCATCCGGGGCATCCGCCGGATCTCGCGCCAACCACGTGCACCGAGGAGGGCACGGCCGGCCTCGTTGGCGCCGTACGCGACGGCTCGGCGGCGGTGCGGCGGCGTATCGGCGGCAGCAGCACGAGCGGCGTGCTCGAGGATGGCGACCGCGTCGCGCGGATCAGGGGCGACGAGGGGATGCGCTCCCCACGACGGGTCGAGCCGGTATCCGCGGATGGTCCCATCGGCGTCGACCGCGACGAGCCCGCCGTCGGTCGGCAGGACGGCCCGGATGAGGTGACGCCGATCCTCGTCGCTCGCGGTCGCGTCGAGCGCCTCGACGGCCGCCAGGTCGGACGCCACGACCGGCCGGACGAGGACGCCCGTCGGTCCGTCGGACTTCGCCTCGCCGGCCCGTTCGTCGGAGTCGGGCGGATCGAAGTGATGGAGCCAGTCGTGGATCCCGAATCCGAGCCGCTCGTAGACGGGTCGCCCGGCGTCGGACGCGTGCAGGAGGAGCGTCCGGCAGCCGCGTGCCTCGAGGTCACCGCAGACCGCCGCGCTGACGAGCCGTCCGAGCCCCTCGCCGCGGAGGTCGGGGGCGACGAAGATGAGGGCGACCCAGCCGACCGAGCCGCTGGCGGTGCCGATACCGGTCGCGACGATCCGGCCGCCCAGGTCGCCGACGATCGGGCGGCACGCCGGATGCCCGACGGCGAAGGCGAAGAACGCGGTCCGATCGGTCCAGCCGTCGGTCAGGAGCAACTCGCCGGCGGCCGGGACGTCGGCCAGGGTCATCGGTCGGAGCCGGGGCACGGCGCTCACGGGGCTGATGCTAGCCGAGCACGCCGGCTTGCCGGGACGGCGCCCGGGTCGATGCCGGGACGGCGCCCGGGTCGATGCCGCGGCGGCGCCCGGGTAGGTGCCGGGACCGGGTTCCGGGTCCGGGTCGCGGCACACCACCCTCTGGGCCGGCACTTGTCCTCCGGGAGAGCGTCCGGGCGCTCGGGACCTTGTCGTCTCGCGCCGAAGGCCGCTCCGACGCTATTCTGGCTCGCTTAGAGAGCAAGATCGCCCCGGAGTCTGTTTTCGGGTCGGCTGGGCCGGGTATGCAAGCCGCCGCGCGCCGGGATGCTCGCTGGGAGGACAGCTCGATCGCGGGGTACCGCTAGCCGAGCTTGGCGATCCGTCGTCCGAGAGCGGCGGGCGGCTATCATCGCGGCCATGGCACTGACCCGCGCGGACGTCGCCCACGTCGCCCACCTCGCCCGGCTCGGCCTCAGCGACGACGAGCTCGGCATGCTCGAGGGGCAGCTCAACCACATCCTCGACCAGTACGCGAAGCTCGCCGAGCTCGACACCGACGCCATCCCGCCGACCGCCCAGACGATCGAACTCGAGAACATCCTCCGCGACGACGTGGCCGGGCCGTCGTTCAGCGCCGAGGAGGCCTTGGCCAACGCACCGACCCGGGACGGCGATTTCATCGTCGTGCCGGCGATCATCGGCGAGTAGAGCGCGACCGGACCACCGATGACCGCGACCGCCGATACCCCCGTGACCAGCCTGCGCGCCCACGAGATGGCCGCCCGCCTCCGCAGCGGCGAGCTGTCGTCCCGTTCACTGACCGAGGCGCATCTCGCGGTCGCCGAGCGCCAGAACCGGGTCCTCAATGCGTGGCTGACGATCGACCGGGAGCGCGCCCTCGGCGAGGCCGACGCTGCCGATGCCCGCATCGCCGCAGCGAGGGCGGACGGTCGCCGGGCACTCGAGGCGTTGCCGCCGCTCCTCGGCATCCCCGTCGCCCTCAAGGACCTCGTCTCGATCAAGGGCGGCCAGGCGACGGCCGGATCGCGGATCCTCGAGGGCTACATCGCGCCGTACGACGCCCACATCACCGAGCGGCTCCGCGCTGCCGGGGCGGTGATCCTCGGCAAGACGAACATGGACGAGTTCGCGATGGGCTCGTCCAACGAGCACAGCGCATACGGCCCGGTGAGCAACCCCTGGGACCTCGACACGGTCCCCGGTGGCAGCAGCGGCGGCTCGGCGGTCGCGGTCGCGGCCGGCCATGTCCCCGTCGGGATCGGGACCGATACGGGCGGCTCGATCCGCCAGCCGGCGGCGCTGACCGGGATCGTCGGGCTGAAGCCGACGTACGGCCGCGTCTCCCGCTACGGGATCGTCGCCTTCGCCAGCTCGCTCGACCAGGTCGGGCCCTTCGCCCGTGACGTCCGCGACGCGGCAGCGCTCCTCCACGCGGTCGCCGGGCGCGACGAGCGCGACTCGACGTCAGCCCCCGTGCCGGTGCCGGACGCGCTCCTCCGTCTTCCCGCCTCGGACGACGAGGCGGCCGCCACGCTCCGCGGGAAGCGGCTCGGCCTGCCCCGCGAGTACTTCATCGCCGGCATGGATCCCGACCTCGAGCGGCGGATACGCGAGGCCGTGGCCGGCCTCGAGGCGGCCGGCGCGATCGTCGAGGAAGTGAGCCTGCCCCATACCGACTACGGCCTCGCCACGTACTACATCGTCGCCCCGGCGGAGGCGTCCGCGAACCTCGCCCGCTACGACGGCATCCGCTACGGCCACGCTCATCGCGGCGGCGACGTCCTGGCCGACTATCTCGCCACCCGCGGCGAGGGCTTCGGGGCCGAGGTCAAGCGCCGGATCATGCTCGGGACGTACGCCCTCTCGGCCGGCTACTACGACGCCTACTACCTCAAGGCCCAGAAGGTTCGGACGCTGATCAAGCGCGACTTCGACGAGGTCTGGGCGGCCGGCTTCGACGCCATCGTCGCCCCGACCAGCCCCTCGGTCGCGTTCCGCTTCGGCGCCCGGCTGGCCGACCCGGTCGCGATGTACCTCTCGGACGCCTGCACCTTGCCGGTCAACATGGCCGGCCTGCCCGGCCTGTCGATGCCGTGCGGCCTGTCGGAAGGGCTGCCGGTCGGCCTGCAGCTCATCGGGCCGGCCTGGTCGGAGGCCGAGCTCTTCGCCCTCGGCCGCGCCTACGAGGCGATCACGGCGACCGCGGACTGGCGCGACCGCGCCCCGACCCAGCTCCACCTCGCCGACGACCCGTCGGCAGCGACGGCCGGCGAGCGCGCCGCGAGCCTCGCCGCCGGAGCCGGCCATCGGTGAGCGGCTTCGATGTCGCGACCTGGCACGACTTCTTCCTCGCCACCTCTGGCGTCGGGGCGGCACTGTCCGGGCTCGTGTTCGTCGCCCTGTCGATCAACCTTCGTGAGATCCTTCGCTACGAGGGCCTCGTCGAGCGAGCGGCGGAGGCGCTGGTCCTCCTCCTCAGCATCGTGTTCGTCGGGATCGTCGGCATCGCCCCGACGACCTCCACGACCCTCCTCGGCGTCGAGCTCATGCTCGTCGGCATCGTCACGACCGCGGCCGTGACCCGGATCATCGTCCAGCATCGGCCGGAGCAGGCGACCCGGGGCCAGGTGGCGTTCCGGGTCACCGTCGCCGAGGTCGGCACCATCCCGATCTTCATCGCCGGCTTCTCGTATGCGACCGGCGTCGGGCTCGGGCTCGGCTGGCTCCTCGTGGCGACGGTCTCCGCCCTCGCCGGCGGCGTCATCGGGGCGTGGGTCCTCCTCATCGAGATCTTCCGATGACGGACCGGCGGGCCGAACCCGCGCTCGACCGTCCAGAGCCCCGCCGTGTCCTGACGGGCGCACCGCGGGGGCGCTTCGGCACTGGCTGAGGCGCTTCGGTCGGATCCATCATCGCGGATGGAGGTGACCATCATGCGCAAGGTCCTGGGTATCGGTGCGATCGGGTTGGCGGCCGCTGGGCTGGGTGCTGCCGCCGCCGCGTTCGAGATGCGGATCCACCCCGCCTGGCGAAGCTGGGGGATCGACCCGGACGAGATCGCCCGCTCCCTGCCCGGCGACGATCTCGTGGACGAGCCCGCGGTGGTCGATACCCGCGGGATCACGATCGACGCGCCCCCGGAGGCCATCTGGCCGTGGCTCGTCCAGATGGGTCATCACCGAGGCGGGTGGTACAGCTACGACCAGCTCGACATGCGCGGCCCGTCGATCCGGGAGATCGTGCCCGAATGGCAGTCGATCGCGGTGGGCGACATCATCCCCACCGATGAGGAAGGTGGCCTCCGGGTGGCGGTCGTCGATCCAGGCCGCACGCTGGTGCTGCACCTGACGTCGGCAGACTTCGCCGCTCGATCGTCGCGCCGCCGAGCTCGTCGATCCGAGAAGGCCGCGGACGGGCCGGACGCATCGCCGGTGGAGACGTTCGCGGCGAGCTGGACGTTCGTCCTCGAGCCCCTCCCCGCCGGCCGGACGCGACTCATCGAGCGCTGCCGGATCCGGATGCCGAAGCAGGGCTTCTCGGGCCTGAACGGTCCGGCCCTCGACCTCGGCGTATTCATCATGGTGCGCCGCCAGATGCTCGGTATCCGCGATCGGGCCGAGCGACTCCAGCAGGCCAGCGTCGCGACCCACGAGATCGCGGGGTCGGATCGGCGGCCCGGGCCCAGGGCGCAGCCCCGGCAGCGGGTGTCAGGGAATGAGCCGACGACACTCGAGCCGAAGGTAGCGGTCGGGCAGGATCCGACTGTGACGGCCGAGGCCGAACCGCTCGGCGATACGCCGGCCGATCGAGCTCGCGCCGCGCAGCGGCCGTAGATCGCACATCCACCTGTCGACGGGTGCGTCGGTCGCTGCCCCTATACTCCCGGTGCCCCGACGAGGAGACCGGATGACCACCGACGCGACCCGTCCGACGATCGCCGAGCGCGCCCTGAGCGAGCGCGTCCGATCGGTCCCGCCGTCGGGCATCCGGCGCTTCTTCGACATCCTCGCGACGATGGACGACGTCATCAGCCTCGGCGTCGGCGAGCCCGATTTCGACACGCCCGAGCACATCGTCCAGGCCGGCATCGACAGCCTCCGCCGGGGGCGGACCCACTACACGAGCAACTACGGGACGATCGAGCTGCGGCAGGCACTGGCGGACCACCTCGAGCGGCTGTACGGCGTCGCCTACGACCCCGCGACCGAGATCCTCATCACGGTCGGCGCGTCCGAGGCCGTCGACCTCGCCCTCCGGGCGACGTGCGACCCCGGCGACGAGGTGATCCTGCACGAGCCGTCGTATGTCGCCTACGTGCCGGCGATCACGTTCGCGGGCGGCCTCGTCCGCCACGTCGCGACCCGGATGGAGGACGACTTCGCCCTCGACCCAGCGGCGGTCGAGGCGGCGATCACGCCGCGGACGAAGGCGCTCTTCCTCGGCTACCCGTGCAATCCGACCGGAGCCGTCCTGCCCGAGGCGGTCCAGGACGAGCTCGCTCGGATCGCCGTCCGCCACGACCTCCTCGTCTACAGCGACGAGATCTACGATCGCCTCGGCTACGGCTCGTATCGCCATCGGGCGATGAGCGCGCTGCCCGGGATGCGCGAGCGGACGATCCTCATGGGCGGCTTCAGCAAGGCCTACGCGATGACCGGCTGGCGGGTCGGCTGGCTGTGCGCCCCGGCCGGCATGCTCGAGGGCATCGTCAAGGTCCACCAGTACGGGATCATGTCGGCCCCGACGACCGCCCAGGACGCCGGCCTGCGGGCACTGACCGACGGTGAGCGCGACGTCCGCGAGATGCTCGCCGAGTACGACCGCCGGCGGCGCCTTATCGTCGACGGCTTCAACGCCATCGGCCTGCCCACGTTCGAGCCGCGGGGCGCCTTCTACGCCTTCCCCCGGATCAGCTCGACGGGCCTCGATTCGGCGACGTTCGCCCAGCGCCTGCTCACCGAGGAACGGGTGGCCGTCGTGCCCGGCGATGCGTTCGGGCCGTCCGGAGCGGGCCACGTCCGGGCCTGCTACGCGACGTCCTACGAGCGGCTCGAGGAGGCTCTAGTCAGGATCGGCCGTTTCGTGGAGCGCTGCAGGACCTGATCCGGGCGGAGGCGAGCCCGCGACCCGCGGCGGCGCCTCACTCGTCTGCATCGCGGCCGCACTGCATGCGAAACTAGCCCCATGGGACTCGTCCTCGCCGCGTGTGGCTCGATGGCGGCCGTGATCGGGACGTGGCGAGGGTACGCGGTCGCTCGCGAGGCGCTTGCGCCGCTCGTCCACGACGGCGACCCGACCCGGACCGCGATCGACGCGACACGCCCGCTCTACGGCCGGATCCGGGTCCGGCTGTTCGTCCGCCGGCTCGCCGTCTCGGTGGCCTGGGTCTCGATCGCGATGTACGGGCTCTACCTTCTCGTCATCGGCATCGGGCTCGACCGATGAGCGCGGACGGGGTGGCCGCGGCGTCACCGACCGGCCGCGATGCGGTGCTGGCGCGGTACGAGCCGGTCATCGGCATCGAGGTCCACTGCCAGCTCGGCACGGCGAGCAAGATGTTCTGCTCCTGCTCGACGGCCTACGACGGCGCTCCGCCGAACACCCATACCTGCCCCGTCTGCCTCGGCCTGCCGGGCGCGCTGCCGACGATCAACCGGCGGGCCGTCGAGCACGTCCTGACGACCGGCCTCGCCATCGAGGGGACCACCCCGCCCGCCACCCGCTGGGATCGCAAGAACTACTTCTACCCGGACCTGCCGAAGGGCTACCAGATCAGCCAGTACGACCTGCCCCTCGTCGCCGCCGGCCGGCTGACGGTCGAGACGTCAGAGGGCCCGGTGACGATCCGGATCACCCGGGCCCACCTCGAGGAGGACACGGCCAAGCTCATCCACGCGACCGGTGCCGACGGCGGGCGGGTCAGCCTCGTCGACTTCAACCGCTCCGGCGCCCCGCTGATGGAGATCGTGACCGAGCCCGATGTCCGCTCTGCCGAGCAGGCCCGCCGGTACGCCGAGGAACTCCAGCTGCTCCTGCGCTCGATCGGCGTCTCGGATGCCGACATGGAGCGGGGCCAGATGCGGGTCGAGGCCAACGTCTCGCTCCGGCCCCGCGGCAGCGAACCGTTCGGGACCCGGGTCGAAGTCAAGAACATGAACTCGTTCCGGGCGGTCGAACGAGCCATCGACTACGAGATCGCCCGCCAGGCGGCCGCACTCGACGCCGGCGAGCCGCTCAGCCAGGAGACCCGCGGCTGGGACGACGGGCGGCAGGCGACGTACGTCATGCGGTCGAAGGAGGATTCGCACGACTACCGCTACTTCCCCGAACCGGACCTGCCGCCGCTGCGGGTCGATCCGGCCTGGCTCGACGAGCTCCGGGCGCGGCTGCCCGAGCTGCCGGCCGCCCGGCGGGTCCGCTACCAGGCCGAGCTCGGCCTGTCGGCCTACGACGCCGCCGTGATCGTCGGCGACCCGGCCATGCTCGCCGCCTTCGAGGCGATCCGGGCAGTCGGGCCGGACCTGCCGAGCAAGGAGATCGCCAACCTCGTGACCGGCGACTACGGCCGGGCGGCCAAGGCCGACGCCGCGCGGACCGCCGACGGGCTCGTCGGTCGGGCCGAGGCGAGCCAGCTCGCCGACCTCCTCGGACGGATCGTCCGGGGCGAGCTGTCGCGGGCCAACGGCAAGGAGGTCCTGATCGCCCACCTCGAGACCGGCCAGGCCGTGGCCGCCATCGTCGAGGCCCGAGGATTCCGCCAGATCTCCGACGCCTCGGCGATCGACGCCGTGATCGATGAGGTGCTGGCGGCCAACCCGGGTGCGGTCGCCGACCATCGGGCCGGCAAGCCCTCCCTCGGCTTCCTCGTCGGCCAGGTCGTCAAGGCGACGCGCGGCCAGGCGAACGCGGCGCTCGTCCAGGCTGCCCTCCGCGAGCGGCTCGGCGAGCCCGGGTCCGGCCCGGGCGGCGGCTGATCGTGGGAGCGAGCCTCGCCGTCATCGCCCTCGGCGCCGCCATCGTCGTGTTCGGGTACCTCCGCGCCCGCGCTCCCTGGGCGACCTATCGTGAGCTCAGGGCCCAGCAGGAGAACGTCGCCCGCTACGAGGCCTGGCGCGGCGGGATCCGCGACGAAGGTCGCACCGGCGCTTCGGTGGCGATGGAGAACGCTCGGCGTCGGGCTCTCTTCGGCGCAGGGATCGCCGGCGTCGGTATCGCGGTCATCGTCGTCGGCTTCTTCGTCCGCTGAGCCGGCCGGGCGGCCTCGCGCCGTGGCCGTTCAGGGACGGATGAGGCGGCGGTGCTCGATGGCCGTGCAGCGGTCCATGACGACGCCGAGGCCTGCATCGGCGGCGATCCTCGCCGCGTCCCAGTTCACGACACCGAGCTGCAGCCAGAGGCAGATAGCGCCGACGGCGACCGCCTCCTCGGCATGGGGGACGCACAGCTCGCTCCGCCGGAAGACGTCGACGATGTCGATCGGGCCGGTTTCGGCGACCGCCTCCGCGATCGACGCGTACGCCGGCCGGCCGCCGACCTCGGTCTCGTTCGGGTTGATCGGCACGCAGTCGTAGCCCTGGTCGACCAGGTAGCCGAAGACGCCGTGCGAGGGCCGGGCCGGATTCGACGACGCACCCACGACCGCGATGCGGCGGGCCGCCCGCAGCACGGCGGCTACTTCCGTATCGTCGAGCAGCTCGACCGGACCCTTCCGCCCCTCGGCGAGGTCGAGAAGGTCGCGGACCCGCTGCCGGTCGTCGCTGGTCACGGGCGACCGCTCGAGTGGTGGCTCGGGCGACCGGTCGAGTGGTGGCTCGGGCGACCGTTCAGGCGACGGCCTCGCGCTCGTACGGCTGGCCGTCCGCCGCAGGCGGGATGCTCCGACCGATAAGGCCGGCCAGGACGATGATCGTGATCAGGTAGGGCAGGGCGTCGAAGAACTGGGTCGGGATGCCGGCCACGATGTCGCCGAGCTGGCCCGTCGGCGGCGCGATCGTGAACGAGGCGCTCAGGGCCTGCGACGACGCGAACAGGAGCGCCGCCCCGACCGCGCCGAGCGGCGACCAGCGGCCGACGATCATCGCGGCGAGGCCGATGAAGCCGACGCCGTTGGTCATCCCCGCCTGGAAGGAGTTGCCGATCTCCATGCTCAACCAGGCCCCGCCGAGCCCGGCCAATACGCCGCCGAGCATGACGTTCCGGTAGCGCAGGCGGATCACGTCGATGCCGACCGTCTCGGCCGCCTTCGGGTGCTCGCCGACGGCCCGCGAGCGCAGGCCCCAGCGCGACCGGAAGAGGAAGATCTGGAAGACGATCACGATGACGATGAGGCTGATCGAGATCGGGCCCTGGTTGAAGAGCGCCGCGAGCAGCCAGCCGATCAACGGCAGATCCGTGATCGATGTCGGCAGGGTCAGCGGCGTGAAGCCTCCGGCACCGGTCGGCGACGACTGCGAGATGAGAGTGTTGAGGTAGCCGGTGAAGCCGAACGCCGCGATGTTGATGATCGTGCCGGCGATGATCTGATTGGCCCGGACGGAGATCGACATCCAGGCGTGGATGAACGAGACGCCGACGGCCGCGAGGAGTGCGGCCGCCAGCGACAGGAGGAGGGCCGGCGTGAACCCGAAGATCGGCGTCGGGTCGCCCATGCCGATGATCGGCACGAGGCCGACGCCGGTCACCCAGCCGACGAAGGCGGCCACCAGCATCGTCCCCTCGATGCCGATGTTCACGACGCCGGACCGCTCGCACATCACGCCGCACAGCGCCGCGAAGCCGATCGGCGTCCCGTACTGGACCGCGGCGAAGGCGATGAACGGCAGCTCCTCGATGATGTAGCCGAGGAACTGGAAGACGATGCCGACGACCGGCAGGGCGTCGAGGCTCGTGATGAGGCCGTCCATCAGTGGGCGACCTCGCCGCCGAGGGCGGCCGACACGCGATTCGCGTCGCCGAGCCCGGTCTTGACGCCGCGGATCCGGAGCCGGGCGCCGATGAGGGGGCCGACGACGAGGAAGAAGAGCAGGACCGCCTCGATGACATCGACGAGCTCGGTCGGCAGTCCGGCCTGGACCTGCATGTCTCCGGCCCCGGAGCGCATCCCGCCGAAGAACAATGCCGCCAGGGCGACGCCGAACGGGTTCGATCGACCGAGGAGGGCGACAGTGATCGAGTCGAAGCCGACGGTCGTGCCGAAGCTCGCCGAGACCTGGTGGTTGATGCCGAGGAGGTTGCCGGTCCCGGCGAGGCCCGCCAGCCCGCCGGCGATGCCCATGACGAGCACCGTCAGCGACCGTGGCCGCATCCCGGCATATCGCGCCGCGTCGAGATTCGCCCCGAGGGTCCTGATCTCGAAGCCACGCGTCGTCCGATACAGGAGGAACCAGATGATCGGCACCATCGCCGCGGCGATGAGGATGCCGAGGTGGCCGTCGCGACCGAAGATGATCGGCAGGGCGGCGTTGCCGACGTCCGGGGTGATCGGCTGGGGCGAGTTGGGGAGGCGGAGCGGACCGCTCACCGCCCAGGACAGGACCGCGAGCGCGATGTAATTCATCATGATCGTCGTCACGACCTCGTGGGCGCCCGAGGTGGCCTTGAGGACACCGACGATCCCGCCCCAGACCGCGCCGGCCAGGATGCCGCCGAGGACCGCGAGGGTGATCGCGATCACCGGCGGGCTGTCGTGTAGAGCGCCGCCGACCGCCGCCGCACCGAGGGCGCCCATGAGGAACTGGCCCTGGGCCCCGATGTTGAACAACCCGGCCTTGAAGCCGAGGGCGACGCCGAGCCCGGCCAGGGCGAGCGGCGCCGCGTACAGCAACGTGCTCGTCCAGGCCTCCGGGCTCCCGAACGCTCCGGAGAACAGCGACTTGTAGGCGGTGATCGGCAGGGTCCAATCGAACCCGTGACCCGGCACGAGGGCGCTCGACAGGATGATGACGACCGCTCCGACGAGGAGGGCGAGGACGATCGCGATGAGTGGGATCGCGAAGTTCGCGACGAACGCGTCGACGAGACCGCTCACCGTCCGCCCGGACCGAGCCTCGGGCGCCGGAGCCGGAGCAGGAGTGGTCATGCCGCACCTCCTGCGGTCTCGACCGCCTCGTTCGAGGGCGTTCGCCCGCCGGTCGCCATGAGGAGTCCGACCTCGTTCTTGTCGGCGGTCCGCCCGTCGACGGTGGCGACGAGCGCGCCGCGATACATGACGCTGATCCGGTCCGACATCTCGAGGACCTCGTCGAGCTCGGCCGAGACGAGGAGGACGGCGGTCCCGGCGTCGCGCTTCTCGATGATCCGGCGGTGGATGAACTCGATGCTCCCGACGTCGAGGCCGCGGGTCGGCTGGTCGAGGACGAGGAGCGCGAAGGTCGCGATCGAACTCGCGGGCCACGACGACCTTCTGCTGGTTGCCTCCCGACAGGGTCCCGGCCCGGGCCGCCGGCGAGGGCGTCCGGATGTCGAAGGCAGCGACGCTCCGGTCCGCGTCGGCGAGGATCGACGCGTCGTGGCGCAGTCCCCTCCGCGCGTACGGAGCGCGGTAATAGCTCGTGAGGATGAGGTTGTCGTAGAGGGGGAACGAGAGCACGAGACCGAATCGCTGCCGGTCGGCCGGCACATAGCCGACGCCCCGTTCGTTCATGGCCCGGGGCGAATCGCCGGTGACGTCGCGATCGCCGAGGCGGATCGTGCCCGACGCCGCCTTGCGCAGCCCGATGAGCGACTCGACGAGCTCATCCTGGCCGTTGCCGGCGACGCCGGCGATGCCGAGGATCTCACCGGCCCGGATCTCGAGGTCGACGCCGCGGACGACCTCATTGCCACGGTCGTCGAGGACGTGGAGCCCACTGACCGTGAGGATCGGCGCTGCCGGGTGCGATTCGCCCCGGTCGACCGTCAGCTGGACGCCCCGACCGACCATGAGCTCGGCGAGATCCTCCTCGGACGTCTCGCCGGGCGACCGCTCGCCGATGACCTTGCCGCGCCGGATGACGGTGATCCGGTCGGCGATCTCGAGGACCTCGTAGAGCTTGTGGCTGATGAAGATGATGCTGCGGCCGTCGGCGGCGAGGCGGCGAAGGAGGACGAAGATCTCCTCCGTCTCCTGCGGCGTCAGGACGGCGGTCGGCTCATCGAGGACGAGGATCCGGGCCTCCCGGTAGAGGGCCTTGAGGATCTCGACCCGCTGCTGCTGGCCGACGGACAGGGAGCCGACCCTCGCATCCGGGTCGATCTCGAAGCCGAACCGCGCGGCCAGGTCGCCGATGCGCTTGCGCGCCTCCGATCGGTCGAGGAAGAGCGGGTTCGCCATCGTCTCCTGGCCGAGGACGATGTTCTCGGCGACCGAGAGGACCGGCACGAGCATGAAATGCTGGTGGACCATGCTGATGCCGCGACCGATGGCGTCGTCGGGCCCGGCGATATGGACCGGGGTGCCGTCGAGGAGGATCTCTCCCTCGTCGGGCCGGGCCAGGCCGTAGAGGATGTTCATGAGGGTCGTCTTGCCGGCCCCGTTCTCGCCGAGCAGGGCGTGGATCTCGCCGGTCCGTACGTCAAGGTCGATGTGGTCGTTGGCGACGACTCCGGGATAGCGTTTCGTGATGCCCCGCATCTCGAGCGCCGGCGCGGCGGCTGTGGCGGTCACCGACGCCGACGCAGCGGCGGTCGGAGCGCTGGGGTTCGTGCCGGGGGTCGGGTCGGGAGAGGGAACGCTCGTCATCCATTCCTCGCTGCCGGGTCAGTCGGGCGGGGGATAACGCAAGCGGGCCGCGCCGAAGGCGCGACCCGCTCGTCAGGTACGCTGGATCAGCCGGACGTTACGGCTGGCCGCACTTGGCGGGGCAGGTGACGAGGGGCGGACTCGCCTTCATCGCCGCGACGGCGGTGTCGAGCTTGCCCTGCAGGTCGGCTGGCCAGGTCTTGTCGTGCTGCGGCGAGGCGCCGATGCCGTTGTTGGCGGCGTTGTAGACGTTGTCGCCAGGGGTGGCGGTGCCGCCCGCGATCGCGGTGATCGCGGCCGCGACGGCGACCGAAAGGTGCTTCTCGGCACTGGTCCAGATGCACGCGTCGGCGGCCGGGTACGAGAGGAACTGGTCGACGTCGACGCCGATGGCCATGATGTTGGCCTTGCAGGCCGCGTCGAGGACGCCGTTACCGGTCTTGCCGGCGACCTGGAACAGGACGTCGACGCCATTGGCCTTGATGAACTGGGTGGCGAAGGCCGTGCCGGTCTTCGGGTCGTTGAAGGCCTTGCCGAAGTCGCTCGTCGAGACGTAGGCCGTCTTGACGACGATGTTCGGATTGACCGACTGGGCGCCGAGCGTGTAGCCCTGGATGTAGCGGACGACCGGCGGAACCGAGTTGATGCCACCGATGGCGCCGATCTTGCCGACCTTGCTGATGCTTGCCGCGACGATCCCGGCGAGGTAGCCGGCCTGATCCTCGGCGAACTGAAGCGAGATGTACTTCGGGAGCAGGGTCTTGGCGTCGCCCTTGCAGGCGAAGGTCGTGTCGAGGTCACCGTTCGCATCGACGCAGATCGGCGACTGGTCGACCCCGACGAACCACGTGTTGGGGTTCTTCTTGGCCGCCTTCGTCGTGTCACCGGCGAGGTTGAAGCCGACCGTGACGATGATGTTGTAGCCCTGGTCGACGAACTTCTGGATGTCGTTGGCGTACTCGGACGAGTCCTTCGGGACGATCGCCGGCGGCGAGCTCGCGCCGATGGCGGAGGCGCCGGCCTCGGCGCCCTCGAACGAGAACTGGTTGAAGTTCTTGTCGTCGAGCGTGCCGACGTCGGTAACGACGCCGACCTTCCAGGCCCCGCTCGCCGCGCCCGACGAGGACGGAGCGGCGGATCCGGAGGCGGCCGGTGATTCGGCCGACGACGGGGCGGCCGCGGACGGCGCGACCGTCGGCGCCGCAGGCGTGGGCGTGGCAGCCGTCGAACAAGCCGACAGCACCAGGGCCAGCACGCTGAACAGGGCGATACCCATTGAACGGGTGCGCATGCTTCCTCCTCCAACACGTCGCTAGCCGGTCGTCCCCTCGGGCTGCTGCCCACGGATCGCACTGGAGCGACGATCGGCCCCCCGGTCCAGGGTGGCCACTTCCGCTCATCGTACCGGCGGCCCCGGCCCGGGGCAAGCGCGATTCGGGCCGGCGCTGCATCGCGCGGTCTTCCGTGCCGGCGGAACGGTCGGCGGACGCCGGCGTGGTCGCGATGGGCGACAGTACGACGGACATGACCGCCCGACTCCGCTTCGTCGCACTCGGCGATTCGTACACGATCGGGACCGCGGTGCCGATCGTCGACCGGTGGCCGGACCGGCTCGTCGCCGCTCTCGGCGGCGTGGACGGTCCGCTCGAGCTCGTCGCGAACCTGGCCGTCAACGGCTTCACGTCGACCGACGTGGTCCGCCTGGAACTCCCCGCCGTCGCGAAGCTCCAGCCAGGGTTCGCCAGCCTGCTCGTCGGGGTAAACGACGTCGTCCGCGCCGTGGGCGAGGACGTGTATCGCTCGAATCTCGCCACGATCCTCGACGGTCTCGGCCGCCTGCTGCCCACCGACCGGCTCCTCCTCGTGAGCACGCCGGACTACACCGTGACGCCCGCCGGCGCGGACTACGGCGAACTGACTGCTCGGCGGGCCGCCATCGAGCGTTTCAACGCCGTCCTCGCCGAGGAAGCCGCCGTCCGCCGCCTCGCCCTCGTAGATGTCTTTGACATCTCGACGCGGGCCGCCGCCGACCGCATGCTCGTCGCCGCCGACGGTCTCCACCCCTCGGGAGCCCAGTACGCCCTCTGGGTCGAACGGCTCGCGCCGGTCGTCGAGCGCCTCCTCGGCAGCTGAACGCCCTTGGCCCGTGCCAGGGCGCGCCGATGACGGGTCCGGTGCATGATGTGACCCAGCCCTTCCCATCGATCGGAGTGCACCGCTATGCCGCGCCTGCAATCGAAGAGCTTCGCCACGCCTGACGGCGTCCGCTCGATGCCGAAGGTGCGGGTCGAGAACGTCACCCTCGACGACGCGACGGTCGGTCATTGCACCTTCGAGCCGGGCTGGCGCTGGTCGACCGACATGGGGCCGCTCGTGGGCATGACCTCGTGCCAGATGCGCCACGTCGGTTACACGATGTCCGGTGCCGTCCGGGTCATGATGGACGACGGCGCGACGCTCGACATCGGGCCCGGTACCGTCTTCGAGGTCCCGCCGGGCCACGACAAATGGGTCCTCGGCGATGAGCCGTGGGTGACGCTCGATTGGGGTGCGACCGGTCGGGCCATGGCGGCCGCTCTCGCCGAGGCAGGCGAGCGGGCGCTCGCAACGGTGATGTTCACCGACATCGTCGACTCCACGACCACCCTCGAGCGGATCGGCGACGAGGCGTGGCGGGCACTGCTGGTCGCCCACAATGCCCTGCTTCGAGATGAGTTGAACGTGTTCCGTGGCCGTGAGGTCAAGGCGACGGGCGACGGCTTTCTCGCCATCTTCGACAGCGCCTCGCGGGCGGTCCGCTGCGCTGCGACGATGGTCCGCTCGGCGCATGGGCTCGACATCCGGATCCGGGTGGGCGTCCACACGGGCGAGGTCGATCTCTCCGGCGGCGACGCGCGAGGGCTGGCGGTCCACACCGCCGCCCGGATCACTCGCCCTGGCGGGTCCCGACGAGGTCATCGTGTCGTCTACCACGAGGGAGCTCCTCGAGGGCTCCGGGTTGAGCCTCGAGGACGCCGGCGAGCACGAATTGAAGGGCATCTCGGGCGTCCGCCACGTGTTCCGCCTCGTCGACACGACCGGCTAGCAGAGCGTCGCCCGGGCGGACGCCAGACGCCCTTCGACAGGCCATTAACCGGCCAAAAAAAGAGGCGACGTGCGGGTAGGGACGGCCTATCATCGCGCCCTATCGCACGGAGAGAGGAGAGGGACACATGTCGTCCGATCCACCGCCGTTCAACGAAGACGACCTCTATGACGCCTTCCCGGATAGCGCCAAGGCTGGCTATGGACCCGAGCAGGGGTTCAACGATTGGCGCCGGATCAACGATGCGTCGCTGTTCACGAGTGAGGCGCTCCAGGACCCTGTCATCCAGGCGTTCATCAGTGCCCCGATCGCTGTCACTTACGCCCAGTTCAAGAGCAGCTATCGCGAGTCGGAATACTTCGTCCACAAGCCTCACCGCGCGCTCGGCGGCGGCGTGGAAGGGATCAACGGGTTCGTTCAAGGCATCTCCAACAGCGATCCCCGGACGCCGATCGGCACGTACGTGATCAATCACGAGCAGACCCTCGCCTTCCACATCACCCGGTCGATCGTGATCAGCACCGACACACAGGCAGGCCAGATCATCCACAAAGAGCCCGGCCCGTAGGGTCCGTCCCCGCGCTCCCCACGCATGGTCTGCTCGAGCTGCGGTTCACAGAACGCTGAGACCGCCCGCTACTGTGGGTCGTGCGGGGCGCGCCTCTCGGCCCACTGTCCGGCCTGCGGGTCGGACGTCCCGGCCGGCCTGCCCTTCTGCAACGCGTGCGGCGGACCGATGCCGCATGCCCGCCGCCCGGACCCGGCGCTCGCCGGGGCGGGATCGGAGCAGTGGCTCCCGTCCGAGCGCCGCCTCGTCTCGGTGCTGTTCGTCGACCTCGAGGACTTCACGGCGCTCGCGGAGTCGCTCGACCCGGAGGACGTCCGCAACCTGCAGGCTCGCTACTTCGAGGCCGCCCGTTCCGTGGTAGCCCACTACGGCGGGATGCTCGAGAAGTTCATCGGCGATGCCGTCATGGCCGTCTGGGGCGCGCAGGCCGCCCACGAGGACGACGGGGAGCGCGCGGTCCGTGCAGGACTCGAGCTCGTGGCCGCGGTCGTCAGGCTCCGCGGGGCATCCGCCGACCAGCCGCTGAGCGCTCGCGCCGCCGTCGGCACCGGCGAGGTCGCCGTCACCCCCGGGGTCGACGGCCAGGGCCTCGTGGCCGGCGACCTCGTCAACACGGCGGCCCGCCTGCAGGCCGCCGCGCCGTCGGGCGGGGTTCTCGTCGACGACACCACCCGGCGCGTCGTCGGCGAGGGGATCGTGTTCACGCCGGCCGGCCCGATGACGCTCCGCGGCAAGAGCCGACCGGTGACGGCCTGGCTCGCCGTCGAGGTGGCTGCCGAGCGCCCGAAGGGGAGGGCGGCTGGCCACGCCGGTCCATTCATCGGGCGCAGCACCGAGTTCGCCGAACTGGTCGACCTGTTCGAGCGCACCGTCGCCGCCCGCCGGAGCCGGATCGTGTCGGTGCTCGGCATCGCCGGGATCGGCAAGAGCCGCCTCGTCTGGGAATTCGAGCG
Source organism: uncultured Chloroflexia bacterium (assembly GCA_963745405.1). Taxonomy (GTDB): domain Bacteria; phylum Chloroflexota; class Limnocylindria; order Limnocylindrales; family CSP1-4; genus C-114. The sequence goes on from CAVUWY010000003.1 coordinate 84,787, forward strand.
CTATCTCGACGCCCTGCCCGAGATCCTCGCCCTGCACATCGGCCGCACGCCGTCGTACGGCGACGGGATCACCTTCGCGCCGCTCGCCGAGATGGTCCGGCGGCGGGCCAGGATCAGCGAGGGCACCGAGATCGAGCTCGCGACCCGGCAGCTGCGAAGGACGCTCGACGAGCTGGTGCCCGACGAGGTCGAGCGGCGCTGGATCGAACCGCGCCTCGCGACACTCCTCGCACCGGGCTCGGACGCCTCGTTCGACCGGGACGAGCTCTTCGCGGCCTGGCGGCGCTTCTTCGAGCGCGTCTCCGAGTGGGCGCCGGCGATCTTCATCTTCGAGGACCTCCAGTGGGCCGATCCGGCGCTCCTCGACTTCATCGATCACCTCTCGACGTGGTCGCGAGCGCATCCGATCCTTATCGTCGCCCTCGCCCGGCCCGAGCTGCTCGACCGACGCCCGACCTGGGGTGTCGGCCAGCACAGCTTCACCGCCATCCAGCTCGAGCCGCTGCCCGACGAACAGATGGTCGAGCTGCTGCTCGGCCTCGAGCCGGACCTGCCGGCGGGCGTCGTCCGGCGGATCGTCGACCGTGCCGGCGGTGTGCCGCTCTACGGAGTCGAAGTCCTGCGGATGCTCGTGGACCGTGGTCGTGCGGAGGGCCAGGGTGCCCGCTCGGAGCCGGTCGACACGCTCGACCAGATGCAGATCCCGGACACGCTGCGCTCCATCGTGTCCGCCCGGATCGACGCGCTCCCACCTGCCGACCGGTCCTGCCTGCTGTCCGCCTCGGTGCTCGGCGGCCGATTCCATCCGGACGCCCTGGCCGCGATCGGGCATCTCGAACCCGCCAGCGCGCGGGACCGGATCGCCGCGCTCATCCGCCGCGAGCTCGTGACGGTGGACGATGAACCGCGCTCTCCGGGCCGCGGCCAGATCTCGTTCGTCCAGGACGTGGTCCGCGACGTCGCCTACAGCACCGTCTCACTGCGCGATCGCCGGACCCTGCACCTCGCGGCCGCCGATCATCTCGAGGCGCTCCATGACGACGAACTGGTGGAGGCCATCGCGGAGCACCTCGTCGCGGCCCACGCCGCTGCGCTCGAGCACGTCGAGGCGCCGGCGGTCGCGCGACGCGCGGTCGGCAGTCCTGCAGCTTGCCGCCGCGCGGGCACTCGCCCTGCGCGTACCGACCAGGGCTCTCCAGCACCTGCAGCGCGCGCTCGAGCTCGTGGACGACGACGAGACCCGGGCCGTGCTGTGGCGAGACGCGGCGATCGCCGCCCGGTCGGCCGGTCGGTTCGACCTGGCCGAGCGTTTCCTCCGCGAGCTGATCGATCGGCAGGAAGCGACCGGCCGGCGTGACGCGGCCGCCCGCAGCCGCGCGCAGCTGGCGAGCCTGCTCCTCGCCACCGAGCGCCACGGCTCGGCACTCGGTGACCTCGAGGCGGCGCTCGACGGTGTCGATGACCTCGGGTCGGATGCCGCGAGCGTGGAGTTGAGCGGTCAGCTGGCGCGAGCGCATGTCCTCGTCGGCGACGACCAGCTGGCGCTCGAATGGGCGGATCGGACCCTGGACGCGTCGGAGCGCCTCAGCCTGCCGGCGGTCGCGGTCGACGCGCTCATCACCCGAGGGACCGCCCAGATGCGTCTCGGCAACGACGTCGCCGGCCTCGACGACCTCCACCATGCGATCGCGGATGCGCAGGGCCTTGGTCTCATCGGCGCGGAGTTGCGGGCGAGGAACAATCTCGCCTGGCTGATAGCGCCGGACGATCCTCGGTCGACGATGGCGACCGCCCGCGACGGGCTCGAGCTGGCCACCCGGATGGGGGTCGGCGACATGGCCCTGCAGCTCGCCGAAGTGGTTTCCAGGGTCGCGATCGATACCGGCGACTGGGACGCGGCGATGGCGGTCCTCGATGAGGTCCGCGATCGCCCCAAGGCGCCGGCCCATCGCATCGGGTTCGCCGTCAACGAAGCGACCTTGCGGGCCCTGCGTGGGGACCCGGCTGCGGCGAGCCTGCTCGACGCACTCGAGCCGCTCGACCCAGACACGGACCCCCAGATCCTGGCGGCGATCGGACAGGCGCGGGCCTGGCTCGCGTTCGTCGACGGCCGGTTCGACGAAGCCGGACGGCTGGCCGAGTCGGCCGGAGATCGCTCGCTCGGGGCGGAGCGCCACGCCGCCCTCGTCCTCGCCGCCCGTGCGGCGCTCTGGCTCGGGGACCGGGCCCGGGTCGAGGCGTTGACCGTCCGCCTCGACGAGATGCAGATGCACGGCCGCGCGGTCTCTGCCGCCGAGATGACGCTGCGAGCCGGTGCCGCCGCGCTGGCGGAACGGGCGGGCGCAGGTGAGATGTACGACCGGGCCATCGCATCCTGGCGGTCGCTCCGCCTCCCGCTGCACCTGGCCCTGTGCCTCGCCGAGCGGCGACGGCTGCTGTCATCCGCCTCCGATGACGGCCCGGCGCTCGGTGGCGAGGAGGCCGAGGCGATCCTCGGCGATCTCGGCGCGCGCGGCCTGCTCCGCGCGATAGGGCCGACCGCGGCCGTCGAAGGCAGCGCGCGCGCCTGACCGAGACGCGGTCAGGGTCGGCTGAAGATGGCCGGCAGCTTCCCATCCGGCTGGTGGCGGAAGGGCGGCGCAAGGTCGGCCTGATCATCGACGACGAGCTGCCAGTTCCGTGGGTCGCCCGGTCGCCGACTGTCACCCAGTGAGGAGAGGACATCCGGCTCTGGCGGTCGAGGAAGCTTGAGCGCACACTTGGGCGGCAAGGAGATCGCATGACACTCGCTCAAAGCCGGCAGACGACCAAGCCCTTCAACGAGGACATCCTCGCCAGAACGAAGCGCAACTCGTTCTTTCGCGAGGTCGTTGCGACGGGTCCGCACGCCCAGATCGTCGTGATGTGCATCCCGCCGGCGGGCGAGATCGGTGCGGAGGTGCACGACGACGTGGACCAGGTCCTCGTTTTCGTCGAAGGCGATGGCTTCGCCATCCTCGAGGGCCAGCGAAGCCGAGTGTCGCCCGGTCGCCTCGTCCTTGTCGCGGCCGGGACGCGTCACAACATCGTCAACGAAGGCTCGGTCGACCTAAAGCTCTACACGGTCTACACCGCGCGGAAGCACGCGTCCGGCACGATCCACCGGACCAAGGCCGAGGCCGATGCCGACGAAGGGCACCACTGAGTCACTGCCCGGGCCGAGTCGTCACCGCACGGACCCTGATTTCGTCCTCGCGACCAACGGGACGGCGCGGGGGTTTCAGCGTCTACCATGGCCGTCCGGGTGCCGGTACACCTAAGCCATCGATTCGGCGACGGATCTCGGGATTTCTGACGGGGCCGCCGATAGGTTGGGAGTTCGCGCACGGATCGATGCTGATGCGTGTCGGCGGCTATGTCGGGCCGGGACTCATCTCGCCTGCCGAGCCCACCCGCTCGGCCACGAAGTCCCCCCACGTCGTTCGGCCCACGCCGCGGTCGGGGGTCAGGTTCGCGCCCGCCCGGACGGCCGCGGCCGACCCGCCGATCGTCGGGACCGACACGATCAGTCGATGCCGGTGGGTGGCCTGCAGGTAGATGCGGATCAGCTCGCCCATGCCGAGCACCTGCGGCCCGCCGATCTCAGGGACCAAGCCAGCTGGTTCGTCGAGCGCCAGCTCGGCGAGCCGCGCCGCGACCTCGCGGGCGTCGATCGGCTGGAACCGGAAGCCGCTCGGGACAGGGATCACGGGCAGCTTCGCCATTCCCCGTGCGACGGACAGGAACGACTGCTGGAACTGGGTCGCGCGGAGCGTGGTCCAGGGGATGCCCGATCCGGCCACGACCTGCTCCGCGGCCAGCTTCGACCCGAAGTAGCCGAACATCGCGCGGTCGAGCCGGCTCCGGACCGGGATCCGGTCCGCGCCGACGACGGAGATGTAGACGAGATGCCGAGCCCCAGCCCGCGCTGCTGCGCGAATCAGGTTCCGGGTCGTGGCGTCGTCGCCGACCCGCGCGCCGGCGCAATGCACGATGACCTCGATGCCCTCGAGAGCCGCCTCGAGCCCAGCGCCGGAGGCCAGGTCGCCCGTCATGAACGCGACGGCCGCGTCGGCCTCGGCGGCACCGCCGTGCCGGCTGAGGACGCGGACGGCCCGATGCGCCTCCCGGAGACTGGTAACGACGAGCCGGCCCAGGGTGCCCGTGCCCCCGGTGACAAGGATCTGCCTGTCCATGGGTACGCTCCTTCGGTCACATGGTTCGGCCCAGGCGGGTCAATGGGGTGACACCCCCGAACGGAGGAACGTGACCGAGTGGACGAGCAGCGGTTGCTCGCAGAGCGATTCGAGGCCCACCGCGGTCGGCTGCGTGGGATCGCCTTCCGGATGCTCGGCTCGCCCGCGGAGGCCGATGATGCTGTCCAGGAAGCCTGGATCCGGATCAGCCGGACTGACGAGAGCGAGATCGACAACCTCGGCGCGTGGCTGACGACGGTTGTCGCGCGGGTCTGCCTCAACATGCTCCGCGCACGCAAGGCGCGTCACGAGGACTACCCACCCGGCCGCGTGCCCGACCCGATCGTCGATCGCCCCGACGGGATGGATCCCGAGCACGAGGCCCTCCTCGGCGATTCGGTCGGCCTGGCGCTCCTCGTGCTGCTTGAGACGCTCGCCCCCGCCGAGCGAGTGGCGTTCGTCCTGCACGACGTGTTTGCCCTGCCGTTCGAGGAGATCGCGCCGATCCTCGGCCGTACCCCGACCGCTACCCGGCAGCTGGCGAGCCGGGCCCGGCGGCGCGTCCGGGGGGTCGCCACGGCTCCTGATCGCGACCTGCGCGCCCAGCAAACGGTGGTCGATGCGTTCATCGCCGCCGTCCGCAGCGGCGACTTCGAGGGCCTGATCGCCGTGCTCGACCCGGACGTCGTTCTGCGAGCGGACGGCGGCGCACGCTGGCTGGGAGCCACCCGGGAGATCCGCGGAGCCGAGATGGTGGCGCGATCGGCTCTCACGATCACGCGACGTCTGACCGGCTTCGAGGTCCGGCAGGCACTCGTCAACGGCACAGCCGGCATCGTCTCCCGCGATGAGCACGGTGAACCGTTCTCGGTGATGGGCTTCACGGTCCACGGCGGCAGGATCCTCGAGATCGACGTGCTCGCTGACCCCGAACGCCTGGGTCGGCTCGATCTGACTCGTCTCGGTCCGGCGGTCTCCTGATGGACCGGGTCCGGGTTCTCGTCGCCGGGCTACCCCTGACCTCCCGTGACGACGCGCGATCAGTCGGCGTCGAGCAGCTCGAGTACCGGAGCCATCGCCTCGAGCGCGGCCAGCGTCCGTGGCCAGAGCAGGATCTCGACCTGGGTGAAGCCCCCGGCGCGGAACGCCCGGAGCCCGGCGGCGATCTCCTCGGCCGAGCCGCGGAGGGGGATCGCCATCGCATCGGCCGCTCCGGTGACCTTGGTCGGCTCGACGAAGATGCCCGCGGACCGACCGATCGAAGCAGGATCCCGGCCGACCTCCAGACAGGCCGCTTCGAGCTCGGCCAGCCGCGGCGCGAACTCGGCGAGATGGCTGTCCTCCTGGACGTACCAGCTCCAGATGTCGGCGTGCCGGGCTGCCAGGCGGAGCATCTTCGGACCCCCGGCACCGACCATGATCGGGATGCGGCCGGGGCGCGGACCGACGGGTCGCTGCGCCAGGTCGCGAGCCGCGTGGTACGTGCCCTCGAAGTCCGCCCGGCCCGTCCGCAGGAGGGGCACGATGATCTCGAGCGCCTCCTCGAAGCGGCCGATCACATGGTCCTCGGGCAGCCCGAACGCGTGGGCCTGCTTGCCCGCGTGGCCGGAACCGAGCCCGAAGACGAACCGCCCGCCGCTGATCTCGTCCAGTGTCTCGACCGCCTTGGCGGTGATCGCGGGATTCCGGTGCAGGGCGGACAGGATCCAGGTACCGACCTTCACTCGTGAGGTCGCGGCGGCCACCGCCCCGGTCATCGCGACGCTCTCCCACCAGCCGTGGATCGAGCCGTCGGCCCGGCGCCACAGCAGCTCGTCCGGGAGCCAGACGGTGTCGAACCCCATCGACTCGGCCCGGAGTGCCAGCTGACGGATCTCGACCCAGCGCGGGGTCGAGCCGTCCGTCCAGGCTTCCTCCAATGGGAGCACGAGTCCGAGTTCGATGTTCCGCATGGAACCTCCTGGCTGCTCGTCACCTCGTCAGCGACGGAACGGGTTCTCGATCCGTACGCCGCCGATCGTCCGACCGTGCTGGAGATCCTCACTGATGATCAGCTCGGGTCCGCTTCGCCCGGCGGGGCCCTGCGCGCCCGCGGGAGCGGTGGCCCGACGAGGCGAGCGTACTCGTCGCGGATGAATTCGTAGCATTCGCACGTTGCGCCTTCGAGCCCGGCTCGATCGATGATCCGAATGAAGCCTCGGCGGTAGACGACCAAGCCTCGCGCGCTCAAGTCGGACGCCACCGCTGACACGGTCTGGCGGCGCACCCCGAGCATCAGCGCCATGAACTCGTGGGTCAGTGCGAACTCGTCTTGCGCGACGCGGTCGTCCATCTCGAGGAGCCATCGGGCCGCCCGGGCTTCCACGGGATGGAATCGCTCGCATCCGATGCTCTGACCGCGAGTCTCCAGAACAGCCTGGGTGTATCGGTGGAGCACGGTGAGGAGCGCCGTGTTCCCGTCGACCTCGGCTCGGAACCGATCGGCGGTCATGCGCAGAAAGGTTCCCGGCGCCTGACAGATCGCCTCCATGGGATGGGTAACGGCACCCAGATAGACACCCAGGCCCACCATGCCGTCACTGCCGACCAGGTTGACCGCCACGGTCGAGCCGTCGCGCATCTGCTGGAGCACCGACAGCACCCCGGTCTCCGGGAAGTAGACATGCCGGATCGGTCGGTCAGGCCTCATGACCCTCGCGTGGTCCTTCAGCTCGACTGACTCGAGGCCCGCCCGTAGTTGTGCCTCGGCCGCCGAGTCTGCGGTTCGGAGCGCCGCGAGGAGTCGGTTCCGGGTCGGGAGGAAGTCCACTATCTGGCTGCAATCTCATGCGGCCGCCGACCGACGTCAGCTTCCGTGGCCGACATCGCGATGACCACATTGTCGGATTCCCGCTGCGCCCTTCCGCAAACGAGTGTCGCCCAGCAGGCGGACACGTGTCGACAGGAGGCGCAGGCTCGCGCGAGAGTCGCGCTGCATGGCCTGGGCCAAGTCGGGCCATGGGGCCTTCACCAACGAAAGGTGTTCCAACATGACCTCCTCCCGAAAGACCGCACTCGTCGTCGGAGTGCTGTTCATCCTCACCTTTGTCACGTCGATCGCAGCCGTGTTCGCCTACGGAACCGTCCTCACCGATCCCAAGTACGTAACGGGTCCCGGCGCCGACACCGGCGTGTTCCTCGGTGCATTCCTCGAGTTGTTCCTCATCATCACCAACATCGGCTGCGCCGTCGTGCTGTACCCGATCCTGAAGCACCAGAACGAATCCATCGCGTTGGGGTACGTCGCGGCTCGCATCATGGAGTGCACCTTCATCCTGATCGGCATCCTCAGCGTCCTTGCGGTCGTCACACTGCGCCAGGATGCGACCAGCGCCAATGCTGACTCGTTCACCAACATCGGCACGTCGCTCGTCGCCGCCAAGAACTGGACGTTCCTGCTCGGGCCGGGCTTCGCCGACGGGATCGGGACGGGGCTGCTGCTGGGCTGGCTGATGTACCGATCCGGCCTGGTGCATCGCCGCATGGCGCTCTTCGGCGTCGTCGGCGGTCCGTTGCTCGCGATCTCGGGGGCCGCTGTGTTGATGGGTGTGATCCCGCAAGGTTCACCCGTGCAGAGCGTCATGACCGTCCCGGAGATCATCTGGGAGGCCTACCTTGGCCTGTGGCTCACCTTCAAGGGCTTCAACGCGGCGGCTCCGATCCTTGGACTCGTTCGGCGGGAAGATCTGATCCGAGACCAGGCGATCGCGGAGCAAGCGATCGTGCCTGTCTACGCCCCCGCCGCCTGACCGCAACCGGGCCCCGGAGCCGGGCTCCGGGGGCCATCCACCTCGACCCGAGGGTCGAGACTGAACGACATGACGCGTACCTGCGACTCCATGGCCTGACTGGGTTCGGCGCCGGGGACCCCTCGCGGATCTTCCAGGTCATCGTCTCGTTCCTCGGGAAGATCGCGGTCGTCGCTCGCCCCACAACCGGGCCGGCGGGGTCATCTTCCCACCCGAGGAAGCCACCGCGATCGGTGTCGCCGCCAGCGATCACGATGTGGCGACATACCTCGACGGCGCGCGCCTGTTCAACGCCGCGGTCGCCACGGGCCGCGGCCCGGTCCAGGTTGCCGCGCCGTTCGACCTCGTCTCGATCGCCCTGTCCAAGGGCCTCGGCGCTCCGGGCGGCTCGGTGCTTGCCGGGTCCCACGAGCACATCACCGCGGCCGTGCGCTACCGCCGGATGACCGGTGGGGCGATGCGTCAGGTCGGGATCTTCGCGGCAGCCGGTCTGTACGCCCTCGAGAACAACGTGACCCGCCTCGCGGACGACCACACGAATGCGTGCCGGATCGCGGAGCGCGTCTCCGAAAGCCGATTCGTCACCCTCGACCCAGCGACGGCGCGAACCAACATCCTCGTCTTCCGCCTCACGGACGACGGACCGGATGCTGCGACGGTCGTGAGCAGGTCCGCAGCTCGGTTGACAACAACGTCGTCGTCGCCGTCGGTCCCACGGTCGTTATGCCGATGCGGGCGGGGTCTTCCTCGAGGGCGGCGGCTCGCTCTCGATGGAGGGCAGCTCGGTCAGCTACAACTCCGCGTCGCTGGCTGCGTCGTTGCCCGACTCCGTCGACATGGTGGCGGTCGCGGGTGGCCTCCACATCGGTGGAGGCATAGCCGCCACGATCCGCAACAGCCGGTTCGTCGGCAACGCGATCAGCATGACCAACAGCGTGGGCTACGCAAACGCCTTCTCGGGTGGCCTCCACGCGGACGCCGACATCACGGCCAGCGGCGTCGTGATCAGCGGCAACACGGTCACCGCGGCCGGGAACGACTTTTCCACTGCCGACTCCGGTGCCGGGGAGATGGGCGCCACGTTCAGCGCGGCGATCATCAGCGGCAACTCGGTCACTTCCACGGCGACGAACGGGTGGGCGATCGCCTCGGCCGGCGCCTCGATCTACCGGGGCTCGCTCACCGGGAGCGTCATCTCGGGCAACCGCGTCACCGCATCGAGCCCGAATGGCGGCGTGTGGGTGGTTGCCGGAGCTCTCTCGCAGGACTCCGGCGGCATGCGCCTGACCGACTCGACGGTCACTCGGAACTCGGCGCGTGGCGACGGCCTCGAAGGTAGCGTCCAGGGTGGCGGCATCTTCGATGCCGTAACTCCGGGACCCGTTGGCGGCCCGCTGAACCTCATCCGGAGCGCCGTCACATGGAACACGGCGAGCGGGAGCGCGGCGGTCACCGTCCAGGGTGGCGGCATCTACACCGACAACGTGGTCACGTCGGTCAACAGCGTGATCGCGCACAACTTGCCCGACCAGTGCTTCGGGTGTTGAACGGCGGGACAACCATGGAGGCGCGGTCGCCCGACTGATCGGCGACAAGCCCTCCGCAATGGACGAGTTCCTGGCCGGGCCGCGCAGCGGGTCGTTCGACCTGTTGGGCGGCCCGGCCGTTCCTTGACGTTGGGTCGGCGCGACACCGTGCTACCGCGGTCCCCATGCGAGCCAGCGCCGTTGGAGCAGCTCTCCGCGCTGCCTAGGGTCTCCGACAGGGCCCGGCTCGATGGTGAAGCCCGGCCAGAGCCGACGAGGTGACGAGATGCTCCGCACGATCGAGTCAGGCGCCGTGGTCGTTGTCATGAGCGTGGTGCTCGCCGCTTGCGGAAGTGCGGGACTAGGATCTGCCTCAGCTGGCTCGTCCGTACCGGCGCTGCCGCCGTCCGCATCGGCGCTGCCGCCGTCCGCATCGGCGCTGCCGCCGTCCGCATCGGCGCTGCCACCGTCACCCCCACCGTCAGCCGCAGCCTCGGACACCGAATTGCGCGTTACCAGCACCCTTGCCGGCCTCACTGAGCTCCCGCACCGAATCCACTGGGAAGCGACGCCGGTCGGTGCGGTGACGGAGGTGGACTTCCTGATCGATGGTCAGCTGGCCTGGGTGGAGCACAACACCCCGTACTTCTACGGGGACGACGGCAACTGGCTCGTGACGAGCTTCCTCACGCCCGGCCCGCACGCCTTCGTGACCAAAGCCATTGGGCCAGGTGGCCAGACAGCTACCGAGACGGTCAACGCCAACGTCGCGGTCGCGCCAGCCCCACCGGCCAACATCGCTGGTCACTGGTCAAGGTCGACCACGGGCAGCACGGCCGGCGTTTGGTCGGTGACCATCAACAGCATCGGCTGGCTGTTCGACGACCCGCAAGGCGGCGGCCAGAACCAGGACGTGGAGTACCCGGCCAAAGGCAAGATCATCACGCATGCCTCGATCGCCGAGCCGCCGTTCCCCAATCCTCGGTTCGGGGCTTTCTGCGGCGACCCGATCGATCAGGACGGAACCTACAGCTACACGGTCAGTGCCGACGGCAGCAAGTTGACGCTGAGCACCGATAGTCCGGTGTGCTCCCCAGATGCGTTCGACGGCCCTTGGACGAGAGTGCGATGAGCGGCGCCTCGCACGGAATTGGGCGACCTGTCCCAAGGCGGGTCGAGCCTCCGGCGCCCGAGCTACCGCGCGCCGTGCTACCTCGCGCGCCGGGCTACCATCGACCTTCCGTGACGACCATCGCCCCAAACGATTTTTCGCAGCTCTACCTGTCAATAGGTGGGAGTTTGCGCACGAAGTCCCGACGGCCGGCTGCCCCTCGTCGCGGGCCATAACTGTCGGGTATCCTCGGATGCCCCGGACGCCCCGAACCCCGTATGGTCGGCCCATGGCGACGGATGACGGGAACCCGCGGCTCTCAACCTTCCTGGTCGAGTGCTATGCGCCCGGGATCCAGGTTGTCGACGTCGCCGCGGACGGTGGTCGCGCGCGGGCGGCGGCCGAGGCAATGCGACGCGACGGTCGCAGGATCGAATACGTACGCGGGCTGCTCCTCCCACTCGACGAAGTGGTCTTCCACCTGTTCCTGGCCCAGGACGCGGGCCTCGTTCGCGAGGCTGTGATGCGTGCCGCCGTGACCTGTGAACGGATCGTCGAGTCGATCGTCGTCGAGACGAGCGCCGACGCGAGACCGTTGCCGGCCGATGGGGGACGCTAGTCGATGGCCATGTCCGCGACGGTGGGGGGGACCTCGACCGAGCGCTCGCTGACCAGGCGCGCCAGCTCGGTGCGTGAACGGATGCCGAGCTTGGCGTAGATCCGGGTCAGATGGGCCTCGACCGTCGCTACCGTCGTGAACAAGCCCGCTGCAACCTCACGGTTCGTGCGCCCCGCCGCCACGAGGGCTGCCACGCGTGTCTCGGCCATGGTCAAGCTGTCGTCGCGTCGAGGTCGTGGCCGCGCGCCATGGAGTCCGTCGGCGGCCCGCCGGCTTGCCGGCTCGGCACCCAGGTCAGTGAAGACTCGGACGGCCCTGTCAAGGCAGATGGCGGCCTCGCGGCGGTGGCCCAGCCGGCGCCGGAGTCGTCCTTCGGCGAGCAAGGTCTGGCCGAGCTCCCAGGGTGCGTCCAGCGCCTCGAACCCTTGCCGGGCGGCCACGAATCGTAGATCGGCCGCTGGCAGGTCGTTCGAGCCCAGGGCCAGAAGCCCGCGGCAGAGCTCCTCAGCGGCCGTCCCCCACGGCTCCAGCTGGGCGTGCCTGTGTTCCAGCTGCTCGACGAGCGCCTCGGCCTGGCGGAGACGATCAGCCTCGACGAGGACACCGACCGTCTCGGGGATGAGCACCGCGTAATCCGGCCCGCTCCCGCCGCTCCGCGCGTTCATCTCCGGCAGGCCCGCCATCCGCTCGGCCGCCGACGCGCTATCGCCCGAAGCAAGGTCGATCAGCCCGGACGCGAAAGCCGCACCCGCCGCGAACACCGGGTCCGACCCGGCGATCGATGACGCCCCGACGTCCCGGGCGTCCTCGAGCGCCCGACGATCGCCTCGCCGTCCTCGCAGGATCCCGCGGTGCACGAGGGCCAGCATCCGCCAATACCCGGTCGCATCGAGAAGGGCCGCCTCGAGCAACTGAGCCGCTTCGTCCCATTGCCCGCGGTTGGTCGCGAGGACCGCCCCGAAGACGTTGAGGCGGATCAGGGAGCTCTCGTCGCCGTGTTGTTCGGCGATCCCTCGCTCGCGCTCGAGCAACTGCGCGGCTTCCGCGAACTGGCCCCGCCACCACCGTTCGTGGGCAAACGCGACCCGTGGCGAGTGATCGCCCGCCGCGCTGGGCTCGCGCTCGGTGATCTCGACGGCTCGCCTGAAGTGGTCCGCGGCCCCCGGCCGCCCCGCCAGCGACGCGAGGAGACCGGCCGTCGTCAGGGCCGCCACGAGGGTCGACGGATCGGCGATGGCTTCCGCGGCGCTGAGCGCTGCGGATGCCTCAATGAGCGCTGGTTCGAGGTCACCGAGCCAGGCCCCTCGTTGCCATGCGAGTTGGGTCAGCGTCCGCGCTGCGAGTGCGGGGTCATCGTCCACCTCCGCGACAGCGGCCTCCAGGCGTGCGACCGCGGCCGCAGGGTCCGTTTCAAGGAGCCCGCGCATCGACAGGGCCCGAACGCGGGTGGTGCCGCGCGCAGGCCCAGCCAGAAGCTGGTCAACTAGCACCTTGGCCGACGGCCCGTCGGCCGCCAGGACCAGGTAGTCGGCTTGCTCCATCGTGCGTCGATATCGGTCCCCGGCGTCTCCTGGCGGCGTGAGGCGGACGGCCTGCCCGATCAAGTCGATGGCGGTCTCAGGGGCGCCCCGGTCGCGCGCCCCTCGAGCAGCCCTCTCGACGACATCGGCCGTCCGGGCATCCGGACCCGTAGCCGCCAGCGCGAGATGACGGGCGCGCTCCTCAAGAGCGCCGGCCGTGCGGGCGGCTGCACCGTGGAGGGCCCTCCGCCGTCCCGGCGGGATGCGCTCGTATGCGCCGGCCGCGAGCAAGGGGTGGGCGAACCGGACCTCGCCGCGCTCCTCGACCAGGATGCCGGCCCGGACGCATGCATCCATGCCCGCGCTGTCGGCGAACGTGGAGATGGGCATAGGCCCCAAGACCGCCACCAGCTCGATCACAGGCTGGCCCACGGCCGCGACGGTCGCCAACTGGCGTCTCACCAGCTCCGTGAGGGTCTGGGGCAATGCGCCCTCGCCGGCACGAGCGAGCTGAAGGGCGAAAAACGGGTTGCCGGCCGAGCGGGCGTGGATTCGCAAGAGCAAGTGCCGGGGAATGTCGGGGTCAGCGCTGGCTCGCAGGAGGCGGCCCAGCGCGCCCAGGCTCAGCCCGGCAAGCTCGATCTCGATCAGGCGATCACCGAAGGCGTCGACCATGCCGAGCGGGTCGGGATGGCCGCTCCGGAGCGAAACGGCGAACCCGACCGGCCGGTCTCGAAGGCGGCGCGCGGCAAACGCGAGTGCGCGTACCGAGGCGAGATCGAGCCACTGGACGTCGTCCACCCCGATCACGACGGGTGACCGGTCGGCGAGGAACCGCAATGCGCTGACCGTAGCCCTTCCGACGAGCAACGGATCACCGGGCTCCGGCACGTCCTCGAGCGACAGGGCCGCTGCCAGCGCCCGGGACTGCGGTCCAGGCAGGTGGGGGAGGACCTCCGCGGCGACGGGGCCAAGAACGTCGCCCAGGCCTGCGTACCCGAGGGAGAACTCGGACTCGACCGGGCGCGTGGCGAGCACGCGGACGCCGGACGCCGCCGCCAACTCCCTCGCTGCTGACCAGACGCTCGTCTTGCCGATCCCGGCCTCGCCGCTGATGCGCAGTCCGCTCGAGCCGCTCGCCAGGCGAGCGATCCAGGAGCGAGCCTGGCCCAGCGCCGCCTCGCGACCGACGAGTTCTGCCGCAGCGATCGTCGTCACCCTCGAACGATACAGGCCGAGATGTCGGGTTTTCCCCGACGCCCTCTCGAGCCGATGCCGTCAGGGTGACGGGTGTCGTCGGGCATGCAAGGAGGGTTCCAATGCCGGTCCACTCATACCCACGCTCTCGGGGTGTCGCGGGGCTGGCGCTGGTGGTGCTCGTGGCGGCGTCCTGCGCGGGCGTTGCCACCTCGACCTCGACGGCCACGTCGGCTCCCCCAGCGGCCACCATCACCTCATCCACGGGCCAAGCGGGCGTCGGCACGGATCCCTGCGCGCTCGTCACCTCCGCCGAGGCCGGGGCCGCTATTGGCGTGCAAGTGGCGACGACGAAACGAAAGGACGATGGCGGCTATCACGTATGCGAGTACGTGGGCGCCGATGCCCGATACAACCTTGTGGTCACCCTGATCGACCGCGTCGGGGATGGCACTGACAAGACTGCATTCGATCTCGCCTACGGTGGGCAACCGGTCACCGGAGTCGGCAGCGACGCCCGGTTCGACGCCGACCTGTCAGCCCTGGCGGTCTTGCAGAACGGCACCGTGATCGACGTGAGTATGTCCGACGAGGGCAGGGCGACCGGGGCGCAGATCCAGGCCGCCTTGACGAAGGTCGCCCTCATCGCCCTCGGCCGGCTGTGAAGCCTGAGCGGGTCAGGGCTGCGTGTCCGGCGGACGTCGTCCACGCCCTCATGACGGGCGACCGGTCGGTGATGTCGGGTTTCCCCGACGCCTCACAAGCCTCCGGCCAGGGTGACGGGTGTCGTCGGGGATACAAGTTGTACGAATTCGTGTGCCAGGCGATTCGGCGTCCGGCGGGGTCCACAGGTGCGCCGGCCAAGCTCGGCTAGGGACGGCTCCGGCCCGCAGATCCAACCAGTGATCGGAGTCCCTATGTTGTTGCGACGTTCTATGTCAGTCGGCCTGTCGACGATCGCCATGACCGTCGCTCTGGCTGCCTGTTCCGGCGGTGGGTCCCAAGTCCCCGTGAACGGGAACGAACGGGGGTCCGGCGCCACGGGGGAGGCCGGCAACGGGTCGGGATCGACGCTGGACGTCGCCACAGGCGGCCCGGCCGCCAGCGGCCCCGTTCACGGCCATGTCGGGCAGAAGCTCCAGCGGGCCGACTCGGCTGGTACGCCGTACGCGGCCACCGTGATCAAGGTGGTCGACCCGGCCACTCCGACCGCCGGCTCGTCAGGAGCCGCCGTCCCAGTCGGGTATCACTGGGTGGGCGTCGAGATCGTCGTCTCCGATCCGCAGGGAAACCCGGCCGAAGACTCCGCCGCGACGGACGGTATGGGCTCGGACGGCAATCCATATGGCAACGCGGCCAGCAGGATGACCGGCTACCAGCTGAGGAGCTTCGCCGGGTGCACGTTGGTTGCGGGCAGCACAGGCGGTCAGCATGCGACGGATTGCAGCGGCTTCGTCGTCCCTGATTCAGTGACGCTCGTCAGCGTCGGCTACGGCATCGAGGGTGTCGATATCGGCGGACCGGATGACGCCGCATGGTCGATCCCGTGACCAGTCGTACGCGGTCGCTCGTTGCATTGCTGCTGACTTCCGTTCTTGCCTCGGCCTGCGCCTCCAACCCGAATGGCCCTACGGCCCACGGCCCGGCCTCGAGTCTTCCGGCCGCCGCCATCGCCGCCCATGTGGTGCCGCTCGGCGCGACGGCCCCGGTGGACGATGCGACGTGGACCCTGGCCGATCGGATCGCCGCCCCGACCTACACCGGCGACAGCACCGACGCTTTCAAGACGGCCCTCGCCGCGGCGGGCATCGCCGTGGTGGCCGACACGAGCACCGACCCGGCAACGGCGACCCCCGAGGTCCCCCTCACCGCCACCCCGAGCCCGGTCGAGCTGCTCGACTTCCAGGCGCACGCATTGGCCGTGCAGGCGTGGGGCGGAACGGGGTGGACCGGGGCCGAGCTCGACGGCGTCGCGCCCCTGCCATCCGACGCGCCTGCCGGCACACCGTCCCTGCCGCAGCTGCTGGCCGCCTACGCCGCGAGCGCCGCCACGCCCGGAGGCGCCTTCGCCAGGGCGCTCCTGGCCGGGCAGGACCTGAAGGATCCGGCCACGGTCCGCTTCCCGGCGGTGGTCCTTTTCCTCTTCGCCTCGGACCTGGCCACCGATGGGGGCAGGGTGTCCGCTCCCTCGGCCAGTTCGTCCGCTGCCGTGCAGCTTCTGCCCCTCGCGGCCGTCGGCCCGGTCGTCGCCGCTCCGGCGATCGACCTCAGCCTCGTCTGCTCCGGGCCGAGCGGCTGGATCGACGCGGTCGTCCAGAACCTCGAGGCGGCCTTGATCAACGCGATGCCGCCCGGCATCGTCGGGACGATTCTGGGGGCCGCCCTGTCGTGGTTCATCCACGTCGCGGCGGGGCTCGTCAAAGGCCTCGTCGATACGTTCCTCGCCCCGGTCCTGACGCTCATCCGGGGTATCGCCGCGATCGCCTCCGGACTCGCCGAGCAGATCGCCTCGGTCATGCCGTTCACGGTCCAGGTCATTGCCGGCCACACCGACAGCGCAAAAGGCGGGACGTTCTTCCTGGGCAGCGACCCCCAGCGCGGCCAGTACACGGCCTACGTGAGCGCGGGGGACCTGCCGAAGTGGCCCGATGCGGTCACCAAATGCGCCGCGGCTGCGGGGATCGAGTTGCCGGACTTCACCAGCAAGGGCGTGCCCGTGACGTTCGGCCCGCTCGACGCGCCGGGTGATCCGCTGCTCGGCCCGACCGACCAGGCGGTCGCGACGACGGCGACCGACGACACCGGCAAGGCCGTCTGGCCGTTCCTCACCGCCCGTGACCCGGGCGACCCGACCGGGGAGCAGCGCAACCAGTTCGACTACATGCCCGTGGCCGTCCACCGGCCGGATCTGGATACGTTGAAGAAGCGGTTGACCCTGACCCTCCTCAGCCCGCTGCCGCCGATCCTCCAGCCGTTCGTCGGGGCCCTCCTCGCGCCCGTCCTCAACGGGATCCAGGACCGCCTGAACAGCATCCTCGATATCAGAGGCCGCGGCCCCGCGATCATCGTATTCCACGACAGGGCGGCGCCGACCCTCTCGCCATCGCCGTCCAGCACCCCGAGTGGGTCGGGCGCTTGCCGCGTGACGCTTCCCGTGGGCACCTACACCGGGACGTTCACGGCCGTCCTGGACGAGCCGGCGACGCCCGACCTGCAGGCCGCGTCGCACGAGTCGATGAGCGGGCCAGCGATGCTTCGCATTGCCTCCGACGGCACGGTCAGCGGCAGCTTCAGCGTTCACATCGTCGGGGTCTACGACGCGACCGTCGGCAAGGTCCACGACCATAGCGACAGTAGTTGGGATCTGACGAACGTGCGACTCGACGGCACGGTCTGCGATCTGACTGGTAGCGGAGGCCAGGTCGGTGCGATCACCTGCCACGACTCTGTATTCGGCGACTGCTCAGGGACGCCGCCGACCCAGGTCACGCCCGGTTGGGATCTCCTCGGGCCACCGAGCCAGTCGGGGAACTTGTTCACCTGGCAGTCTTCCCATGCGGCTGGCGACGGCTCCACGGTGAGCTGGAGCCTGGCAGTGAGCGGCCCCTGAGCAGCGGCGTGGCGCGACGGCTGCCTCGGCCGCGGATCGCCAGATCGGCTTGTCAAGCGCGTCGCGCGACCCACGCCAGGGACCTCTCGTGGCGACCCTCGCCCCGAACGACTTCACAAACCTGGCGCCCCGCCTGCGGATACCATCGGCTCAGTGACGAATCCCATCTCGGCTCGAGATTTCACCCAGCTCCACATGTCAATAGGTGGGAGTTTGCGCACGAACCACTGAGCCGAGGCGCCGGCCTCACCAGCGGCAGGTCCAGGGCATTGCGGTGCCCCGGAACCTCAGTCGTCAGGCTCACAATGGCAGTGCCACATGCGACGGTCGATGTCGCATCGACAGGTTTGGGCGAGGATGGCCGGCGAAGATTCGATGGCCCCACGAAACCTTGCGCCGAACGCACAGGCGGCATCCGACCGGCCCCGTCCTCCGACGGGTCATCAGCTCCGAGCCCCCCTCGTCGGCACGAAGCTCATCGCCCCCGCCTCGGTCTCCAGCCAGAGCGAGCGTCCGCGGATCAGCACGCTCCTCGATCGAGGGCTCGAGGACAGCACCCGTGTCACGCTGCTGTCCGCGCCGCCGGGCTACGGCAAGACCATCGCGACCGCTGGCTGGCTCGCGTCACGCGGGCTGACTCAGGCGTGGCTCTCGCTCGATGCGGCCGACAACGATCTCGCCCGATTCGTTCGCTACCTTGTCGCGGCGCTGCGAGCGGTGCGGCCGGAGGTGGGCAACGCGACCGACGGCCTCTACGGGCTCGGCGTCAGCACTTCCATCGATCTGATCGGGGCCACAATCCTCGACGAGATCGCGGTAAGCGACGACCCGTTCGTACTCGTTCTCGACGATTGCTGCTCGTCGCGGACCAGCTGCGGGACTCGACCGTTGCGGGCGTTGATCGGCTCCTCGGGGGCGGCGTCGTCGGCGCGATCGCCCTCGTTGCCATCGCGGTCGGAACGGTCGCCTCAAACGCACTCAATGACTACACGGGCTCGCTGTCGCTCCAGGCGGCCGGCGTCCGGGTCCCGCGAGCGCTCGCCGCCGCGATCGTCGCAGTCCTTGGCTACCTCTTCACGCTGTATCTCAACGCCGGGAGTTTCGCCTCGGAGTACGAGAACTACCTGCTGTTCCTTTCCTACTGGATCGCACCGGCGGCCGGCGTGATCCTTGCCGACTGGTGGCTCCGTGGTCGGACTGCTGATCCGCGAGCCCTGATCACCTTCTCTCGCCTGTCGGGCGGTCTGCCGGCCCTGGCCGCGCTGGCCGCGGGCTTCCTCGTCTCGCTTAAGTTCCAAGCGTCATCGGTCGGCGCCGATCTGGCCGCGAGGACTGGCCTGCCGGTCAATGCCATCTCGGCCGGGCCGCTCCACGGCGCAGACCTCGGCTACCTGGTCGGCCTCGCGGTCGCGATTGCCGTCTACCTTGGCGCGTGGCGCGTGGCGCCCGGCAGCCGGCCACCCGTCACCGATGGCGTCTAGGTCGTGACCGCGCGTCAACGGGTCGCTCTCCGTGCGGGGCTCTGGATCGCCGCGTCGAGTGCCGTGGTTGGCGCGACGCTGTCGGTGGTCGAGAGCCAGCTTGACCTCCTCGCGGTTGCCCGGGGCGCCTTGGCCGGGCTCGCCATTTCGATGCCGGTCTACGCCTTCGACCTGGTACTCAACTCCAGCGCCTGGGGCCGGGAGCTCCGCCGCCAACCGTTCGCGGTCGTGGTGGGTATCCGCACGCTCGGCTATCTCGTCCTCATCGTGCTCGGCCTCGCGCTCGCTGCCACGGTTGTGGGAGCGCCGGTCGTTGGCGATGGCGGCTATCTCGCCCCAGTGACCATCGGGATCGCATTCGCGGTCGCCTTCGCCGCCAACGTGGTCTGGCAGCTCAATCGGTCGCTCGGGCAGGGCGCCCTCGTCAGTCTCGTCACCGGGCGCTACCACAAGCCCCACATCGAGGAGCGGGTGTTCCTGTTCGTCGACCTTCAGGGATCGACGGCCGCCGCGGAGCGGCTCGGACCGGAACGCTTCCTCACGCTCCTCGATCGGATCGCGTTCGATGTGGCCGACGCCGTGCTCGAGGCCGGCGGGGAGATCCACGCCTATGTCGGCGACGAGATGATCGTCACATGGCCGGCCGAGGATGGCCTGCGGGACGCGCGGTGTCTCCGGGGCTGCTTCGAGATGCTGGACTCCGTAAACGACCAGGCCGACCGATACGTCCATGAGTTCGGCTTTGTGCCCAGGTTCCATGCTGCCCTCCACGTCGGACCCGTCGTCGTGGGCGAGATGGGCGACCTGCATCGCGAGATCGTGTTTCTCGGCGACACGGTCAATACGACCGCACGGATCGAGGCCGCGTCTGGCGAACTACACCGAGATGTCCTCGCCTCGCGAGACCTCGTCGATCGGCTGCCAGCGCTTCCGGCCGGCGTTACGTCGGTGGCCCTCGGTCCGATTGCGCTTCGGGGCAAGCAGGAGCCGCTGGGGCTGTGCGCCATCGACCGGATCGCACCAACGGAAATGCGCGGTCGCGCTCACCACCCCGATGGGGCCGCCGGGAGGTGACGCCGCCCGGGCAAACCTCGCCTTCCGGGGGGCAGATGTCGAGGCTCCGCGCATGATTCGCCTGATTCGCGAACACAACACCCTGAACGGACTTCGGTTCACCGTGATCGAGTTCCTCGTGATGGCGGTCATCGTCATGGGCTTCGCCATCTACATCGTGAGCACCGGGGCGATCATCTTTGCCATCGCGCTCGTGGGCGTCGGCGCCAACTGCCTTGTTATTGCCGCGGTCGGCATCCGCTCACTTCAGGCGGGCAAGGAGGATCGGAGCCTGGCTGCGACCTTCAGCCCATCGTCACGGGCGCGGATCCTCGAGGAACACCCACATGCGCAACGTGCCACCTGGGCACTCAGTGCGCTGACGTTGATCCCCTTCGCAGTGGCGGCCGCCGTGCTCGCTGGGCGCGTCCGGGGACGGGCATAACGACCCGCCGCCAAATGGACGCTCGGAGACCCGATCGGGTTCACCACGAAGACGCGAGGCAACCCATGCCGTGGGACGTTTCCAGACCGGCCATGTGCCGGGCTACCATTGACGCTCCGTGACGACTATCGCCCCAAACGATTTTTCGCACCTCCACGTCCACTCCGAGTTCAGCCTGCTCGACGGGCTCGGGCGGATCGGCGACATCGTCGACGCCGCGGCGGCCCACGGCATGGATTCGATCGCCATAACCGATCACGGCGCCCTCTACGGCGCGGTCGCCTTCTACCAGGCCGCGACGGCCAAGGGCATCAAGCCGATCATCGGCGTCGAGGCGTATATCGCCCGGCGGCGGATGCAGGACCGGGAGGGCAAGGCCGACGCCCAGCCGTTCCACCTCATCCTCCTGGCCAAGGACGTGGTCGGTTACCGGAACCTCTGCCGCCTCGTCACCGACGCCCATATCGACGGCTACTACTACAAGCCGCGGATCGACCGCGAGCATCTCGCCAAGTACAGCGAGGGGCTGATCGGGCTGTCCGCCTGCCTCAACGGCGAGGTCGCCCGCGCCCTTGAGGTCGACGACTGGGAATCGGCCCGCCGGCTCGCCGGGGAGTACGGCGAGATCTTCGGCCGCGACGGCTTCTACCTCGAGCTCCAGGACCACGGCTTGCCGGAGCAGCGGCGCCTCAATGAGCAGCTCCTCCGCGTGTCGGGCGAGACCGGGCTGCCGCTCGTCGTCACGAACGACCTCCACTACGTCCACGAGCGGCAGAGCGACGCCCACGACGTCCTCCTCTGCGTCGGGACCGGCAGCAACCTCGACACGCCCGGCCGGATGCGCTTCGAGACCCACGACTTCTGGGTGAAGTCGGCCGCCCAGATGGCTGCTCTCTTCCCCGACCAGCGCGAGGCACTCCTCAACAGCCGTCGGATCGCCGAGATGACCGACGTCCGGATCCCCCTCGGCCAGACCCGCATCCCCCACTTCCCGGTGCCCGACGGGGAGACCGCCGAGTCGTGGCTGCGGGCCGAGTGCGAGCGTGGCCTGGCCCGCCGCTACGGGACGGTGACCCCGGCACTACAGGAGCGGCTCGACTACGAGCTCGGCGTCATCACCTCGATGGGCTACGCCGGCTACTTCCTCATCGTGGCCGACTTCATCCGCTTCGCCCGCGAGAACGACATCCAGACCACGTGCCGGGGGAGCGCGCCCGGCTCGATCGTCACCTACACCCTCGGCATCACCCCGGTCGACCCGATCCATTACCAGCTGCCCTTCGAGCGCTTCCTGAACCCGGACCGGGTGACGATGCCCGACATCGACGTCGACTTCGAGGACGGCCGACGGGAGGAGGTCATCGCCTACGTCGGGCGCAAGTACGGCCAGGACCACGTCGCCCAGATCATCACCTTCGGCACGATGCTCGCCCGGGCGGCCCTGCGCGACGTCGGCCGGGTCCTCGGGATGAGCTACGGCGAGGTCGATCGCATCGCCAAGGCCGTGCCGAACCAGCTCGGGATCCGGCTCGAGGACGCCATGACGTCGGCGCCGGCGTTCCGCGAGATGGTCGACGCCGACCCGCAGGTCGGCCGCCTCGTCGACCTCGCCAAGCAGCTCGAGGGGGTCGCCCGCAACGCCTCCACCCATGCCGCCGGGGTGGTCATCAGCCGCGAGCCGCTGACCGAGCTCATGCCGCTCCAGAGGGCGACCAACTCGGACGGGCTCATGACCCAGTACGAGATGCACGGGGTCGAGGCCCTCGGCCTCCTCAAGTTCGACTTCCTCGGCCTTTCGAACCTGACGATCCTCCGCCAGGCGGTCGACCTCATCAAGGCCGAGCGGGGCGTCGTCGATCGACCTCGACGACATCCCGCTCGACGACGCGCGCGACGTTCGAGCTCCTCGCCTCGGGCGAGACGACCGGCGTGTTCCAGCTCGAGTCGGCCGGCATGCGCCGCTACATCCGCGAGCTCCAGCCGACCTCGGTCTACGACCTCGCCGCGATGGTGGCGCTCTACCGGCCCGGCCCGATGGACAACATCCCGGCCTACATCCGCCGCAAGCACGGCCAGGAGCCGGTCACGTACCTCCATCCGTTGCTGGAGCCGTACCTCGAGAAGACGTACGGGATCTTCGTCTACCAGGAGGACATCATGGCCGCCGCGGTGGCACTCGGCGGCTTCACCGGCCCGGAGGCGGACACCCTCGGCTACGCGATCCGCAAGAAGAAGTCCTCGGTCCTCCGCGCCCAGCGGGAGAAGTTCGTGACCCAGGCCGCCGAGCGGGGGGTCAGCCCGGCGACGATCGACGCGGTCTTCACCGCCTTCGAGCCGTTCGAGCGATACGGCTTCAACAAGGCCCACGCGACGTGCTACGGGCTCATCGCCTACCAGACCGCCTACCTCAAGGCGAACTACACGGTCGAGTACATGACGAGCGTGCTGACCGCCTTCCGCTCCAACGAGGAGAAGGTCGCCGCCGCTGTCGCCGAGTGCCGTCGCCTCGGCATCGAGGTCCGGATGCCGGACATCCATCGCTCCGGGCTCGAGTTCACCGTCGAGGGCGACGCGATCCGCTTCGGCCTCCTCGCCGTCAAGAACGTCGGCCAGGGTGCCATCGAGTCGATCATCGCCGCTCGCGAGGAGGGCGGTGAGTTCCGCTCGCTGACCGACTTCTGCACCCGGATCGACCTCCGCCTCGTCAACCGCAAGGTGATCGAGTCGCTGACGAAGGTCGGGGCGCTCGCGACGTTCGGCTCGCCGGCCCGGATCCTCCTCGGCCTCGACGACGCGATGGCGGCCGCCCAGGCGGTCCAGCGCGATCGCATCTCCGGCCAGACGTCGCTGTTCGACCTCGGTGCGGCCGAGGCGTCTACACTCGAGGCGCCGCTGCCGATGGCGCCCGAGACGCCGATGCGCGAGCGTCTTCGCTGGGAAAAGGAGCTGCTCGGGTTGTACCTCTCCGAGCACCCGATGGGCGAGGTCGCCGGGACCGTGGGGCAGTTCGTCACGGCCTACTCGAGCGACCTCCACGACGAATCGCTCGACGGCCAGCGGGTCGTCATCGCCGCGATCGTCACCGGCATCCGGACGGTGGTGACGAAGGCGCGGGCCACGATGGCCATCGTCACGATGGAGGACGTCCAGGGCACGGTCGAGGTCGTCGTGTTCCCGCGGACGTGGGAGGAGACGGTCGGGACGTGGGTCGAGGGCGCGATCCTCCTCGTCGCTGGACGGATCGACCATCGGGGCGAGGAGATCAGCGTCCTCGCCGACCTCGTCGTGGAATGGGAAGCCGCCGTGGCCGCCGGGCCGGAGGCGTTCGCCCGACAGGTGTCGGCCGGCGATCGCGGCCGCGGCGCCCGTCGCGGGCCGACGAACGGCTCGTCGAGGCCAACGAACGGAAGCAGCGGCTGGCGGCCGGTCGGACCGGGGCCGGGAGTCGGTGAGGCGGCCGACATGCCCGTCTCCGCGCCGCCGGTCGAGTCCGCTGCGCCGTCCGCGACGCTCGGGCCGCCACCGGTCGTCGCCGGCGCTCCCGACGCCGATCGAGCAGCCTCCGCCGTCGCCGTCCTCGAGGCACCGACCGGTGGGTCGATGCCGGCCCAGGATCCTTCGGCGGCCGCGGCATCGCCGGGAGCGCCGGCGACGCCGCGCGTCCCGTACGTCTCGCCGCTCCGGGCGGAGGCGCGGCCGGCGGCCATCGTTCCGCCCGATCCGATCACGACGTACGGCGAGCCGGTCGACGGCGGAGCCGAGAGCACGGACGACGAGCCGGCGCTCCCCGACGAGGCCCGCGACCGGGCGCTCGAGGCGAGTCGGGCACCGACCGCCCCGCTCGCCGCTTCACCGGGGACGATCCTCCACGTCCGCTTCAGCGCAGCCGCGGACACCGACCGGGTCGTCGGGGCGATGGAGGAGGTCCGGACCGTCCTCCGCTCGCGACCGGGGACGACGCGGGTCGTACTCCACCTCCCCCAGGGCGGCGGTCGGGACGCGTTGCCGATGGAGCTCCGCTCGGGGGTCGCCTATGACGCCGAGCTGCTGGCCGAGGTGGGTCGCCGGTTCGGGGACGGGATCGTCGACCTGCGGCTCGCCTGACCCGTCGCGGGCCGTGGCATCGACGACTCGCCCGCGCCGCGGGCACCCTCGCCTCGCTCCGTCCTACCAGCTCCCGTATGCCGGGTGGCCGGGCCCGACCGCGATGAACGAGCCCCGGCAGCTGGCGGTGACCGTGCCGTCCGCCTCGAGGGTCGCCTCGACGATGGCCCGATCCGGTCCGGACTCGACGACGTGGGCGCGCAGGACGAGATCGCCGTCGGTCGGGGTCGGCCGACGCAGCCGTACCGCGTACTCGGCGGTGACGCAGACCGGCGGCCGGTCGGTCCCCGCGGCATCCATGAGGTGCATCGCGGCGGTCCAGTTCGAGTGGCAGTCGAGGAGCGTCCCGACGATGCCGCCGTTGAGGACGCCGGCGAACGCCTCGTGATCGGGGCCCGGCCGCCAGCGGGCGACCAGCCCGTCCTCGTCGCGAAAGCTCTCGATCCGGAGGCCCGATCCGTTCGCCGGACCGCAGCCGAAGCAGCGGCTGGCCGGCGCATAGCGTGACTGGAGGCTCGGTCCCTCGTCGTCCGCGTTCTCCGTCATCGCTTCGAGTATCGCATCGCCATCGTCGGCCGCGACGCCTCAGCCGCCCGAGTGCCACCCGGACGGTCCCCGTGCCGCCTATCGTTGCGACCGAGGGTCGCCTTCGCGACCCCGCTGGAGGTCGAGGGTCGTGGCCAGCATCGTCGTCTCGGCCACCTGATGGATCGCCCCGGCGCGCTACGCACGCCCGCCCGCATCCGGGCGGTCGTGCTCGGCTCGGCGCGGCGATCGGCCCGCGGCGCCCGCGACGGCATCCCCACCCCGGCGGTGCTCCGCTCCGAGTTCGTACCATCCCTCAGCCGGGCCGTCGGCAGCGTGCCCGACGGGATGGCCGGCGGCGTGCTGGCGGGCGTCGACCCCGTCTTCGGCCTCTACGCGAGCATCGTCGGGCCGATCCTCGGCGGACTCACGGCGTCGACGCAGCGGATGATCGTGACGACGACGAGCGCGGCGGCGATCGCCGTGGCCGGCACGCTCGGTGACCTGACCGGCCAGGCCCGCACCGACACGCTGTTCCTCATCATCCTCATCATCGGCATCGTCCAGCTGGGTGCCGGGATCGCCCGCCTCGGCCGCTTCACCGCCTTCGTCTCGCACTCCGTGATGGTCGGCTTCCTCGGCGGGATCGCGGTCCTCATGATCCTCGGCCAGCTGGGCAACCTGACCGGCTTCCATTCCACGGCGGCGAACGCGATCGGGAGGGCCCTCGACCTCGTCGCCCACCCCGGCTCGATCGACCCGGCCTCGCTCGCCGTCGGCCTCCTTGCCCTTGTCCTCGTCATCTACCTGCCGACGACCCGCCTGCGGGCGTTCGGCGTCCTCGTCGCCCTCGTCGCGCCGACCGCCGTCGTGGCGCTCCTCTCGCTCACGACCATCCAGCTCGTGCGGGACGTGGGCGATGTCGGGCGAGGGCTCCCCGTCCCGAGCCTGCCCCAGCTCTCGCTGCTGTCCGTCGACGTCATCACAGGGGCCGTGGCCATCGCCGCCATCGCCCTCGTCCAGGGTGCCGGCGTCGGTCAGTCGGTCCGCAACCTCGACGGTAGCCGGAGCAAGCCGTCTCGAGACTTCATCGCCCAGGGCGTGGCGAACCTCGGATCGAGCCTCCTCCAGGGCCTGCCGCTCGGCGGCTCGATGGGCCAGACGGCCTTCAACAGCCTCGTCGGGTCGCGGACCCGCTGGACCTCGGTCATGTCGGGGATCTGGGTGGCGGCGATCCTGCTCCTCATCCCGGGGCTCATCGGCCTGGTCCCGATGCCGGCCCTCGCCGGGCTCCTCATCGTGGCCGGTGCGAGGACCATCGATCTCGTCGAGGCCCGCTCGATCTGGCTCACCGGAGCCCAGTCGCGGATCGCCATCGTGGCCACCTTCGGCTCGACGCTCGTCCTGCCGATCCAGGCCGCGGTCGCCATCGGCGCGGCGCTGTCGGCGGTCTTCTACCTCAACGAATCGGCGACCGACATCTCGATCCGGGAGCTCGTCGTACGACCGGACGGGCTCGTGGAGGAGCGGCGCCCGCCGCGCCATCTACCGAGCGACAGAGTCACGACGCTCATGGTCTACGGCAGCGTCTTCTACGCCGGGGCACGGACCCTCGAGCGGCAGCTGCCCCAGCCGGGCGGCGCGAGGCGGCCGGTCGTGGTGCTCCGCCTCCGTGGCCGGAGCCGGGTCGGATCGACCCTCATCGACGTGCTTGCCGCGTACGCCCGGACCCTGTCCGACGCCGGCGGCCGGCTGTACATCTCCGGCGTCGACGTACATGTCCGGGCCCAGATCCGGCGGAGCCAGAAGCTCGACGACGAGGGCGCGGTCCGGATCTTCGCGGCGACGCCGATCGTCGGCGAATCGACCGCCGCCGCCCAGGCCGAGGCGGAGACCTGGCTGGTGAGCCCGGCCGACGGGTCGAAGGACGATCCCGGCTGATCGCCGGATGCCGGTCGGCTATCGGGCCGCAGCCTCGGGCCCGTCGGCGCGATAGACGCTGATCTCGACCCGCTCGAGCGTGATCAGGCCGTCGGAGACCATCGCGTCGAGCTCGGGGAGGATGGCCCGCAGGCGATCCTCGTGATCGACCACTTCGATGAGGACCGGCAGGTCCGAGGACAGCGACAGGATCCGGGTCGTGTGGAGGTGCTGCTTGGCGCCGAATCCCTCGATGCCCCGGAAGACAGTCGCGCCGGCCATGCCACGCTCACGGAGGAGATGGACGACCGCTTCGTACAGCGGACGGCCGTGCCACTGGTCCGACTCGCCGATGTAGATGCGGGCCAGGAGGCCCGTCCCGTCGAGCTTCATCCGAGTGCCCTCCCGATCGACAGGCCGGCCACGAGCGCCACGATGCCGAGGGCCGCCGAACCGACGATGTTCACCGCCGCGAGCCCGATCGCTCCGCCCTCGACCAGTCGCCACGATTCGAGCATCAGGGTCGAGAAGGTCGTGTAGGCGCCGACGAAGCCGACCATCACCGGCAGCCGGATCTCGGCCGGCAGGACCTGCCGCTCGGTGGCGAGGGCGAACAGGAATCCGAGGACGAACGAGCCCGACATGTTGACGACGAACGTCCCCCACGGGAACGCGGACGCCGCTCGCTCGGACACCCAGGCGTCGACCACATAGCGGCTGACGGCGCCGGCGGCGCCGCCGATGGCGATGAGGACAAGAGACAAGCGATCGACCTCCCAACGCGCAGACATACACGTCAGGAGCTATCAGCCCGGGCGGGCGGTTTGCTGTCGCGGGCGAGCCCCATCGCCTGGCCGGAAGCATCGCGACAACGACCGGGTCGGTCAACCCGTCCCGGCATGGAAGACCGGCGCTGTGCGCGCGGCCACGGCCTAGCGCTGGGGCTGAGCGGCCTCCGCCTCCCAGGCGACGTGCTCGATCGTCTCGAGCTGGAACGTCGAGTGGTTGACGTCTCGCCCGGCTAGGATGACCCGCTGCCGATGATGATCAGCGGCTCGCCGAGGATCTCGGGCGTGGCAGAGACCCAATCCTCGACGTCTCTTTCGTAGAGCGCTTCGTCGATCACTGAGGTCTCGGCGACCTCGGCGACCTCGTGGTCGAGGATCCGGTAGAGCATGGCTCGGCGAGTATGGCGCACGAGCTCATTGCCCCGCTTCGCTCCCGAGATGGGGTCGCCTAAGGGCGACTATGCCGTTCTCGAACACCCCCAACGCGAGCCTCTATCTACTTGGGGATGCAACTCAGATTGAGTTCCGCAAATACCGCGATCAAGCACGCCTGCTCGGGTCTCTGGTCACTCGGATGGCGAGGGTCAATCGCGCCGCCGTGACGCGCGGGACCGCCTCCGTCATCTAGCCGATCGATCCTGCGGCGATGGCGCGGTGGTCATCCGCTAGCATGCCGCCTGGTGGATGGACACGGCGATTCCCTGGAGGCTCGGTTCCACGACGTCTCGGCGGCATGGCGGGCGATCACGAATCCGTCAGGAGAGCCGGACGAACCCAGATTCCGAACCGTCAAACGCGAGGAGCTCAGCATCGCCGATGCCGGCAACTGGATGTCGGGGCCGGCGGACCTACTGACGATCTTGGGCCGACAACGAGACGAGTTGTTCCACAGCCGCCTGCTCGCGTGGCTCCTCACCCCGACCGGCCGGCATGGCCTTGGCCGCCGATTCCTCCGAGCGCTCTTCGCCGAGATCTGGCCGAATGAACCGGTCGCTGAGTTCGGCGCCGTCGCTGTCGAGCTTGAGACGACTCAGTCTGGCGTCAGTGGCGCGACGGGCGACATCCTCGAGGCTCGGGCCGACGTCGTTCTGCGGACCGACCTGGTCGTCGTCGTCATCGAGAACAAGGTCGACGCTGGTGAGCAACCTGCACAGTGCGAGCGGCTGTACTGGGCGTGGGCCCAGGAGCCGGTCGAGACTCGCTGGGTCTTCCTCTCGGCCACGGGTCGGGCGCCGGGCAGCGTCGAGTCTGCCGAGGCTCGCGCCGCGTGGCGGCCAGCCAAGTACGCTCAGGTCCGGCATGCGCTGGAGCTCGCGCTCGGCGAGACTGAGGATGGCCACGCCGATGCCGGCCGTGCCGCGGCGCGCCAATACCTCGCGACCCTCGAAGCATCGGCGTATCGGTAGCGGGAGACCGTGGTGAACAGGCTCCACGACGAACGCCTCCAGTTCTTCCTGCGGCATCGGGACGACATCCGCGCATGGGCCGCGATCGAGACCGAAGTATCGGGAGCCGTGCGGGAACTTCTCGCAGCCACCCAGGCGGACATTGAGGAGCGCCTTGCAGAGCTCGACCCTGATGTCACTACCTCGCGACTGGACAATGGCCGTTGGGAGCGGATCATGGTGCGCCGTCCGGCGTGGCCGGACGCGGTCGGCGTGTCGCTCGAGTGGGAGACGGGAGTAGACCCGTTCGGCGGAGCGCTGCCCAAGATCGGGGTGATCTTCCTGAGTCTCACTCCAGACCTGGAATCAGCTCGCCTCGCGCTCGTGGAGCTGTGCCGAGGGGCCGGCGGGTTGCAGGCGCAGGGCTACCGGGTGCCGGCAGAGCGGGTATGGCCAGTCATGCGGCGGGTGATGAAGTCGAGCGACTGGTGGCATGACGCAGATGCCTGGACCTCCGGGATCGTGGACCGGGTCGTCGACCTGTGGCCCCAGGTGGCGCCGCTTATTGACCGAGCCCTCACGAGTGAGCGCGCATCCAACACCGCGGACTAGTCCGTGACGGGCAAGGTCAACCGCCTCCGCGTTCCTATCGACCAGCCCTAGCGTCTGGGTCCCAGGTTCAGCTGGCGGGGGTGCAACTCAGCGTCACCTGCGCAACTACCCCGGCATCGACTTGACTCGATCTACCGCGATTGGGTCACGGGGGCGACGGCTCGTCGCCGGTCGCTCGTCGTCGTGAGCGTTCACGGCTGGTCGTCGAGCGGCCGTGAGCTGGATCTGCTTCGCGAGCGCATAGGCGACGTGCCGGTCGTCGTCATCGGCGGCGAAGACGCGGCCGATGACGAGGGCGGATCGGTGCGGCACGTCGATCCGGGTCATCCCGTCGGGCACGCTCCGGGGCCACGCCCGCTCGCAGACGAGGAAGTCGCCGGCGTCGGTCCCGGTGGTCCGCTTTCCGACATAGGCGAAGTTGGAGCCGCTCACCGGATCGGTGAATTGCAGGCTGTAATAGCGTCCCGCCATCCCGGGCACATGCAGCACTCGCGGCCCCGCCTCCAGGTCGAGCCAGCCGCCGATGTAGACGAGATCGTCGGTGCCGACCGCCATGAGGCCGCCGCTCGATGCGGAGTCGGAGGGTCGCTCCGGCACGGCGTACAGGGTGTTGACGGGGATCGGGCCGGCGCCGAACCCGCGGCTGAGGATCGCGCGCTTGAACCCGCCGACCGTGATCCGCGGCCAGAGATAGACGAAGACGAGCGTCCCGAGCGGCCACACGACCACCGCCGCCACCGCGAGCGGGATGATCGCCTCCACTCCGCGAGCAAGCCGCTGGGCCACGACCCAGGCGAAGATCAGCAGGATGACCGCGGTAATGGGGTAGGGGTATTTCAGGATCAGGCGATTCACGTCACGAGACCCTGACGACCGGCGGCACGTCGTAGCTGCCGTCCAGGATGGCGGCGCCGGGCAGGTAGGCGCGGAGCATCAGCTTGAATCTGCCGGTCGGTGTCGGCAGCCAGTTCTGTGCCAGCCCGTTCGGCGCCTCCGACTGGAGCAGGATGTCGACCGAACCATCCGGGTTAGTCACGAGACCCGAATGATCATCCACGCTTGACCGACCCGTGGGACTGCTGACCATGTAGCCGGCGGTGTCCGTCGCGGTGAGCGACCAGAAGGCGTCATTGGGCGGGAGATGCCCCGGCGGGAAGCGCAGGCGGTACGTGTGCTCGCCGCTGAGCTTGTTCCGCGCGCTGTCCACGCTCGTCGTCCAGTACGCGGCCTCTTCGAACGAATTGACGACCGGCAGCGCCTTCTGCAAGGCGGCCCGCACTACCAGTCCGTTGTCCGGCTGACCGGCCCTGCGGATCGAACTCCAACCGTTAACGGTCGTCGTCTCCGCCTTCGCCACCGAATCGAGCACCAGGATCGTCGTCAGGAACGCCAGGGCGGCACCGATGATCACTCCCTGCACGACGCCAGAACTCGCCACCCAGGAGAGGATGCCACTCATGCGAATCTAGCCGCAGCGATGGGGCAGGTGGCTCGATGGGTAGGGTTCGAAAGGAAGGACCAAGCACATGGCATCGACCGCTCTACCA
Organism: uncultured Chloroflexia bacterium; assembly: GCA_963745405.1. Taxonomy (GTDB): domain Bacteria; phylum Chloroflexota; class Limnocylindria; order Limnocylindrales; family CSP1-4; genus C-114. Next base: position 116,232 of record CAVUWY010000003.1, read on the forward strand.
CTGAGCTACGCCGGAGCGACGAACCGAGGCTCGATACGCGGGCTGAGTCGCTGCACCGCTCATGGATGCGGATCATGGTATATCGCACCTTCGACGCCCCCACCCGAACCTCGATGGCCGGGCCCGTGGAAGTGGCGGCTTCCGTGGTTGCTTCGCGCCGCGCCTCGCGTTGCAGCTGAAGTGGGCAGCCCGGAGGTTCATGAGGTTCTCGACGCCGCCGAACGCCCGTGGTCGGATGCGGTCGACGCTCCGCGCCGGCCCCGCCACAGATCCCGCAGACCCGGTGTCTCGCTCCAGCACCACGCCGGGCTCCGGCGCGCGCGACGCGACGCGCCCGTGTACGAGATTGCTGCCATCGGTGGTGCCGAAGTCGAGATTCGAACTCGAACGAGGTTGCCCTCAGCGGTGTTTGAGACCGCCGCGTCTGCCATTCCGCCACTTCGGCTCGTGTCGCGGGCCCGATGGGCCGGGTCATCGTAGCGTGGTCGCCTCTCGCGGAGGGACGAAGGCCCGGGTGGGATGAAGGTTCCGGGCATGAAGATGCCCCGGGTCGCTGATGCGACCCGGGGCGGGAGCGGCGAGAGCGCCGTTCGGTGCAGCGAGGTCAGGCGCTCGCGCCGGCGGCTCCTTGCTGGGCGGTCGCCTTCGGCAGTGGGTGCCACGGGGTCCCGAGGAGCGGGAGCAGGTAGCGGTCCACGCCGTAGTAGCCGGCGACCTTCCAGGCCAGGATGAGCCCGATCGCCAGGGTGAACAGGACCGGGTTGACCGAGGCCGATCCGGCGAGCAGGAAGGACATGTTCATCAGAGCCCCGAAGAAGGCGGCGACTCCGGTCAGGCAGCCGACGAGGAGGCCGATCCCGACCGCCATCTCACCGAAGGTGATGAGCGGGGCGAACCATGTATAGGCGTGGTTGTCGAGCAGGGTCTGGAGGAACGTCCGGTACCAGTCGTAGGTGATGGCCGGGCTACCGGCACCGGCGGCCGGGACCGCGACGGCGTGCTGCCAAAAGCCCTGGAGGGCCGAGCCGCCGTCGAGCCAGCCCGCGCCGCTGGCCTTGTGCCAGCCGGCCTCGAGCCAGGTGAACCCGACGAACAGGCGGATCGGAAGCCAGAAGATGCCGGCCCTCGAGTTCCCGAACAGGAACCTCGTGAACGCCGGACCCTCGACATCGACCGTCTCGCCACCCGGCTCCTTGCGCATCTCGAACAGGACGATGAGCAGGACGATGAACGAGATCCAGAACACGACCGTGACGAACTGGCTCGTCACGCTCTTCGGATCGAGGACGATCCACGGATTGACGAGCAGGAACAGGGTGACCGCTGCGATCGCCCCGAGCATCGCCGCCATGCTTTGTCTGGTAGTCATCGGTGAGCCTCTTCCTTCCATCTGCGTCGCCGACTTCGGGCGATCTCGCTTTGAACCTCCCTCATTCCACTCGATGCGGGGGTCGGGAACCACCGCCGAACGGCGTGCCGAGGGGGCCATTCGGCCTCTTGTGGTGGGGGCCGGTCGGCAGGAAACGGAGGATCGGGCCCGCGGGAGTGCAGTCAGCCTGCGGTCCGCTGCCGCCAGGCCGCGAAGGTCGGCCAGCCCCACGGGATGGCTGCGGCGGCGATGACGAGGCCGAGGCCGAACATGAGCGGATGGAGGAAGCTGAGCTCCCGGATGATCGCGAGCTCGACCACGATCCAGATCATCTGACCGCAGCCGATGGCGAAGGCAAGGAAGGGCGCGAGTCGAGAGCGACGGAGGCCCATCGCCGCGACGACGAACGAACCGATCCCGAACAGTCCGCCGAGGATCAACCCGGGAACGAGGAAGTCGCCGAACGGGCTGCCGGCAAGCAACGCCTGGTCCATGTGCATGACGGACCCGTCCGGACGCGCGACGAGGGCGATGCCGCCGGCCAGGGCCCCGATGCCGAGCAGGATCAGAGAGACGATCGCCACCCATCCCGAGAGGACCAGTCGTGGTCGCGGGATGTCGTGGACCGGGTGGACGTCGGCGCTTCGCGCAGTCATGGCAATCGACCCTCCGGGCATGGCGTCGTGGATGTGAGTCGAATCCTCGGCCCCGCGTGGGCCCGGACAAGTGCCGTTCGGCGTCCGCCGCGTCAGCCGACTGGCACGTTCGGGCCGCGGAACCGTGGCGGCCGGTCGTGCGTCTGGCGGACCGCATGCTAGATTCCGCACGCCTCAGCCCTGCCCTCCGGAGGAGCCGCCCGACCGTGGCCGACCCCCGCGTGGACGAACATCGCGAGCCCCCCGCCGACGTGAGGGGCGACGATGGGCCGGGCGCGGTCTCGAGCGACGGCGAGGCCATCCCGACGGCCGTCGACGATCCCGTCCAGCGGCGCGACCGGATCCTCGTCGAGCGAGCCCTCGCGGGCGACCTCGATGCATTCAACGACCTCGTCGAGTGCTACCAGGACCAGCTCTGGTCGCTCGTCGTCCGGATGGTCCCCGATCGAGATCAGGCTGCCGACGCCGTCCAGGAGGCGTTCTTCCGGGCGTACCGCAACCTCTCCTCGTTCCGTGGCGGCAGCGTCCGGAGCTGGCTCAGCCGCATCTGCGTCAACGCGGCGATGGACGCCCAGCGGGCCCGCCGTCGCCGCCCAGTCCAGCCCTATCCGGAGCTCGATGACCAGTCGTGGCAGCCACCGACCGGCCCGGAGGCCGACCCGGAGCGCATCGCCCTCGGCAGCGAGCGATCGCGCGTCCTGGCCGACGCGCTCGCCCGCATCGGGCCGGACCAACGGGCGGCCATCGTCCTCTTCGACGTCGAGGGCTTCGACTACGCCGAGATCGCCGCCATGACGGGCGTCTCGCTGGGGACGGTGAAGTCGCGCATCCATCGGGGGAGGCTCGCCCTCCGGGGACTGCTCGAGGATCGGATGGAACTGTTCCGTGGCTGACGGCGTCACTGGTCCGATGGATCCGCTCACGAACCCGCACGACCGCCACGACCTCCTGCTCATCGCCGCCCACGCGTCCGGCGACCTCGCCGGTCGCGACCTGGCCCAGGCCGACGAGCTCCTTGCGTCGTGCCCCGACTGCGCCAACCTGTCCGCCGATCTGGGCGCGATCGCCTCGGCGACCGCCGGGCTGCCGGCCGTCGAGCGGCCGCGCGACTTCCGCCTGAGTCCCGCCGATGCGGCCCGCCTCAGGCCGACGGGTTGGCGGCGGGCGGTCGGCTGGCTCCGCGGCGATCCGTCCACGTCCGGGGGCGGAGCGATGCGTCCGCTCGCCATCGGCCTCACGACCCTCGGCCTCGTCGGCCTCGTCTTCTCGGCGACCCCGCTCGCGAACAACCTCGGCGGAACGAGCGCCAGCGCGCCGCAGGCGCTCGACGAGAGCGCGGCTGGGGGACGGAGCTCGGTCAGCGGCGCCGCCAACGATTCCGGTGCGAGCGCGGGCCCAGCGGTCCAGCTCCCCGTCGCCCCTGGCGCAGGGGCCGTCGCCTCGCCGGCCCCGTCGCAGCCGCAGCCCGCTCCCCAGGCCGGGGCGACGGCGATACCAGCCGATGCCGGCGGCGGGTCGGGCAAGGGCCTCGCCGCCCCGAGCGCCGGGCCGTCGGAAGGGCCGCCGGGCTATGTCGCCGGGCTCGCTCCATCGCCCGCGGCAGGATCGACCCCGGTCCCGCCGACCGCGGGACCGGCCGGCGGTACTCCGTCGGCGGTCCCGGTCCTCGGCCTCGTCTCGATCGGGCTGGTCGTCGTCGGACTCGCTCTCCTGGCGCTCGCCAGGGCCCGTTCCCGGGCCGCCGCCGGCTGACCATCTGGCGGCCGAACGTCCGGCCGCGCGCTCCGCACCGACCTCGATGACGCCCGGGTGCGCCGGGCCGCCCGGAGCGCGGCGGGTACACTGGCTCCACCCCGATCGACCGGCGGACGACACCCCCGAGGCTGCCGATGGAACGCCTGATGCTGCTCGACGGCAACGGGCTCATCTACCGTGGATACTTCGCCCTCCCGCCGCTGACCACGAGCCGCGGCGAGCTCGTCAACGCCGTCTTCGGCTTCTGCTCGCATCGTCCTCCGCGGGTTCCAGGACATCCGGCCCGACTACGTCGCGGTCGCCTTCGACCTGCCCGGGCCGACGTTCCGCCACGAACAGTTCGCCGAATACAAGGCCACCCGCCAGCGCATGCCGGACGACCTCCGCGACCAGTTCCCCAAGGTCCGCGAGGTCGTCAAGGCGCTGCGCATCCCCGTCTACGAGCTGAGCCGGCTACGAGGCCGACGACGTCATCGGCACGCTCACGGTGGAGGCCGAGGCGCGCGGCCTCGACACGACCGTCGTGACCGGCGATCTCGACATGCTCCAGCTCGTGTCCGACCGGACGAGGCTGATGACGACGCGGTCCGGCGTCCAGAACACGATCATCTACGACCCGGCCCGGATCGACGAGCGGTACGGGCTGCGGCCCGACCAGATCGTCGACTTCAAGGCCCTCAAGGGCGACTCGACCGACAACGTCCCGGGCGTGACCGGCATCGGCGAGAAGACCGCCGCCAAGCTCGTCGGCCAGTTCGGCGACCTCGACGGCCTCTTCGAGCATCTCGACGAGGTGACGCCCGAGCAAGCTACGCGACGCCGCTCGTGCGAAGCTCGCGACCGGGTCCTCGAAGCGCGGGAGCTCATGCGGATCGTCCGCGACCTGCCGGTGTCGCTCGACCTCGATGCCGCCCGGCTCGGCGACTACGACCGCGACACGGTCGTCCGGCTGTTCCGCGAGTACGAGTTCCGGACCCTCATCGAGCGCCTTCCGGCGCTGACCGGCGAGCGCGCCGACGAGACCGTCGAGGCGCTCCGGGCGACGACCGCGGACGGCTCGTTCCCGGCCGCCCAGGTGAGCGGCCGGCCGACCGGCTGGGGTCCGGGCGCGCCGGCGACCCCGTCCGGCGATGGACGGGGGAGCGGCGGCTCGCTGCTCCACGATGCGACGGGGCTGCAGCTCTCGCTCGATTTCGACGCCCTCGGCGGCTCCGACGCGGGTCGCCCGCCGGCCACCGGCACTGCCGGACCGGCCCGGATCGCGGATGCGGCCGCGCTCGAAGCGATCGAGCCGACCGACCCACGCGACGCACTGGCGGCCGCGATCGGCGAGCCGACCCGGATCGCGGTCGTCGACGAAGCGGGTGTGGCCGGCCTACGGGCGTGGCTGTCCGCCCAGGCGGCGGTCGGGGTCGGCCTCGTCCTCGACGACCCGCGGCCTCGACGCGGGACGCCGCTCGCCCTCGCCCTCGCCGGCACCGACGGCCGGGCGGTCGCGGCGGAAGGGGACGACCGCCAGCGCCGCCCTCCGGACGCTCCTCGAGGAAGTCGGCACGCCACTCGTCGGCCACGAGGTCAAGCCGCTCCTCGTCCTGCGCTTCGCCGACGACGAACGGGCGCCGGCCCTGCCGGTCGCGTTCGACACGCAGGTCGCGGCCTACCTGCTCAATGCGAGCCTCCGCAGCCAGACCATCGCCGACGTGGTCGCCGAGCAACTCGACCTCATCCTGCCGCCGGTCGCCGAGCTGAGTCATGCGTCGCGGGCCGGTATCGAGGCACTCTCGACGATCGCCGTCCGCCCGCCACTCGAGGCGGCCCTTGCCCGCGAGGCGCTGGACCGCCTCTTCGGCGAGATCGAGCTGCCGCTGATCGCGGTGCTCGCCCGGATGGAGGCCGTCGGTGTCGCCATCGACGAGGCGCGGCTGGCGGAGCTGGCGACCGAGTTCAGCGCCGAGATCACCCGTCTCGAGGCCGAGATCTACGCCGACGTCGGCCACGAGTTCAACCTCGGCAGCCCGAAACAGCTCGAGCAGGTCCTCTTCTTCGAGCTCGACCTGCCGAAGGGCAAGCGGACGAAGACCGGCTACTCGACCGATGCGTCGGTCCTCGAGGACCTCGCGCCGGCCCATCCGATGATCCCCAAGCTCCTCGAGTGGCGGACCTACACGAAGCTCCGCTCGACCTACGTCGAGGCGCTGCCGACGCTCATCGCCGAGTCCGACGGGCGCCTCCACACCACGTTCCACCAGGCCGTCGCGGCGACCGGGCGGCTGTCCTCCTCCGACCCGAACCTCCAGAACATCCCCATCCGGACGCCGCTCGGCCGGCGGATCCGGCGCGCGTTCGTGGCCGGCGATCCCGACCGCGTCCTCGTGGCGGCCGACTACTCGCAGATCGAGCTGCGGATCCTCGCCCACGTCTCGGGCGACGAGCACCTCCGTGAGGCGTTCGCCCGCGGCGACGACATCCACCGGTCGACGGCCGCCCGGGTCCTCCACAAGGCTCCCGAGGACGTGACCTCGGACGAGCGGTCGATGGCCAAGATGGTCAACTTCGGGATCGCCTACGGCATGAGCGACTTCGGCCTGTCGTCCCGGGCCAACATCCCGCGGGCGGAGGCGCAGGAGTTCATCAACACGTACTTCGCGACCTACTCGGGCATCAGCTACTACATGCTCGCCATCAAGGAGCAGGCTCGCTCGCAGGGCTACGTCCAGACCCTCATCGGGCGGAAGCGGCACATCCCCGAGCTCCAGGCGCGGAACCCGTCGCTGCGGGCGGCCGGCGAGCGGATGGCCATCAACATGCCGATCCAGGGCACGGCCGCCGACATCATCAAGATCGCCATGATCCGCCCTTGCCGATCGGCTCCGCGACGGCGGGTTCCGGTCGCGCCTTCTCCTGCAGGTCCACGACGAGTTGCTCCTCGAGGTGCCACGCGACGAGGTCGATCGCCTCGTGCCCGTCCTGCGGGCGACCATGGAGAGCGCGATGCCGCTCGACGTCCCGCTGACCGTCGATATCAAGGTCGGCGACGACTGGGAGGCGATGACGCCGCTGACACGGGCCGACGCCATGGCCGCCGAGGCGGACGAGGCGCCGAGCGACTCGCCGAGCCCCTCGCCGGTCGGCTGAGCGTGGGAGTCTGGAAGGCCGGGGCGAGCAGGCGTCCCCCCGATGCCTGAGCTGCCCGAGGTCGAGACGGTCGCCCGCGACCTCCGGCCGCGGATCGTCGGCTCGACGATCGCCGGCGCGCGAGTCTCGTGGCCCCGGACCTGGGCGGGCGACGCGGCGGCCGGGCCCGCCGAGCTCGCCGGCCGGCGGATCGAGTCGGTCGGCCGGCGGGGCAAGCTCGTCGTCATCGGGCTGTCCGGCGATGCCGCTCTGACGATCCACCTCAAGATGACCGGCCAGCTGTTCGTCGTCGACCGGGCCGTCCCGATGGACCCCTACGTCCGCTTCGTCGTCGAATTCACCGACGGGCGCGACCTCCGCTTCCGCGACATCCGCAAGTTCGGACGGGTCGCCTTCCACCTCCGCGAGCCGCGGAGCGGCGAGCTCGTCCGGGTCGACGTCGGTACGGCCTCGTTCGCCGGGCTCGGGCCGGAGCCGCTCGATCCGTCCTTCACCGTGCGGCAGTTCCGGACCCGCCTGCGAGCCCGCCGCGGGCGGCTCAAGCCGCTCCTGCTCGACCAGTCGTTCGTTGCCGGGATCGGCAACATCTACGCCGACGAGGCCCTCTGGACGGCGCGGCTCCACCCGCTGCGGCGGACCACCTCGCTCCGGCCAGCCGACGAGGGCCGCCTGTACCGGGCGATCCGGGAGATCCTGGCCGAGGCGGTCGAACGGCGCGGCTCCTCCATCGACGACTACACGGCCCCCGACGGCGACGGGTCGATGCAGGAGCGGCTCCTCGTCTACCAGCGGACCGGCGAGGAGTGCCCGCGCTGCGGGCGACCCCTCCGCCGCGTCGTGATCGGCGGACGGGCGACCCACTTCTGCTCATGGTGCCAGCGCCTGCCGGCGGTCGACCGACCGGGCACGGCCGCGATCCTCCGGCCCGCGAGCCACCGGACTGCCCGGGCCGGGCGGACGCTGGACGACCCTCCCCGGAGCCGACGACCGGGGCCGTCATCGGCCTGACCGGCGCGGAGGCCGAGCATGCCCGGGAGGCGGCCCGGGCGCGCACCGAACGCACTCGCCGCGCGGCGGCGACCCGACGGGCGGCGGCCCGGAGCGCGGTCGGCGGCGGCTCCACCGACTGATGTCGATCCTCCGCCTTTCCTCCATCCGGCGCGAGGTCGGCACGTTCACGATCCTCGACGACGTGACCGCCTCGCTCGCGCTCGGCGATCGGGTCGGCCTCGTCGGCCCGAACGGAGCCGGCAAGACGACCCTCCTGCGGATCGCCGCCGGGCTCGACGAGCCCGACGCCGGCGAGGTCCAGCGGAAGCGCGAGGCGAGCCTCGGCTTCCTCCTCCAGGAGTCCCATTTCGATGCCGCATTCATGGCGGCGCCGGACCTGCGGACGGCCGTCCGGGCAGGGGCCACCGTACTGGAGCGGATGGAGCAGGAGCTCCATGTGCTCGAGCAGGCTCATCGGGTGACGGAGCCCGCCTACGAACGGCTCCAGCACGAGTTCGAAGTCCGCGGCGGCTACACCCTCGACCAGCGGGTCGATGAGGCCCTGTCGGGACTCGGCTTCGAACCGGCAGAGTGGACCCGCCCGCCGGCGGCCATGTCGGGCGGCCAGCAGACCCGGGCAGCCCTGGCCCGGCTCGTCATCGCCGACCCCGACATCCTGCTCCTCGACGAGCCCACGAACCACCTCGACATCGCCGCCCTCGAATGGACCGAGGAGCACCTCCGGCGGCGGTCGGGCTCGCTCATCGTCGCGTCCCACGACCGGGCCTTCCTCGACGCGACGGTCACCCGGATCTGGGAGCTCCGCGACCGCCGGGTAACGGTCTTCCGCGGCGACTACTCGGCCTATCACCGACAGCGGGTCGAGCGGGACGAGCGGGCGGCCAAGGACGCCTCGTCGCATGCAGCGGCCATCGTCCGTGAGCAGGAGCTCGTCCAGCGCTACCGGAGCCATCGCAAGTTCAGCAAGATGCACGAGCACGAGGCCCGCCTCGATCGCCTCCAGGGCGAACAGGTCGAGGCGCCCCGCGCTCGGAAGCGCCTGCGCCTGCCGACGGGCTCACCGGCCGGGCATGGGCCGGCCCGCTCGGGCGAGACAGTCGTCACCCTCGACGAGCTCGTCGTCGGCTATCGGCCCGACCGGGGTGGGGCGGCCGAGGCGGTCGGAGAGCCCAAGCGGGTCGCCCGGGTCCCGTGGTTGACCGCGTCCCGGGGCGAGCGGATCGGTATCGTCGGGCCCAACGGGGCGGGCAAGACGACGCTCCTGCGGACGGTGGCCGGCGACCTGGCGCCCCTCGACGGCCGGCTCGCCTTCGGCAGCGCCGTCCAGATCGGCTACCTCGCCCAGCTCCGTGACGCCGCCATCCCGGGCACGACGGTCCTCGACGCGCTCCTCGCGGCGATGCCGGTGACCTCCGGCGAGGCCCGGTCGTACCTGGCCCGGTTCCTCTTCCGGGGTGACGACGCCTTCAAGGAGGTCCGCCTGCTGTCGGGCGGCGAGCGCTCGCGGCTCGAGCTCGCGCTGCTCGGCATCACGCCGGCCAACCTGCTGCTCCTTGACGAACCGACGAACCACCTCGACATCCCGGCCCGCGAGGCGATCGAGGCGTTCCTCGCCGAGACGCCGGCGACGGTCGTCGTGGTCAGCCACGACCGCCGGCTCCTCGAGACGATCTGCGACCGGCTGTGGGTCGTCGACGACGGCCTCGCGGTCCCGTTCGACGGCGGCTATCGCGCCTGGCGGGCGGCGGTGAGCGACGGCTGGTCGCCGGATGCCGCGGCCGAGTCGGAGGCTCGGCGGCTCCACGGCCGTCCGGGTCGCGCGGCCGGCGACCGTCGCGACGGAGCGGGACCATCGGTAGGGGTGGTCAGCGCTCCCGCGGTGGGGTCCGCGCCGACCGCTTCGGCGGCCCGCCGCCCTCCGCGGTCGAAGCTTTCCAAGGACCAGTACCGCCGCCAGAAGGCGGCCATCGATGCCGACCTGACCCGCCTCGGCCTCCGCAAGAACCACCTCGAGCTGGCGATGACGGACCCGACGGTGAGCGCCAACTTCGTCGAGCTGCGCCGGATCACCTCCGAGCTGGCCGACGTCGAGGTGGCCCTGACCGCCGCCGAGGAGGCCTGGCTCGAGCTCGAGGAGCGGGCTCCATGACCGTCCGGATCGGGATCGGCGGCCCCATCGGCTGCGGCAAGTCGACCGTCGCCGGATGGCTCGGCGACCTCGGCGCGACGGTCGTCGACGCCGACGAGCTCGCCCGTGACGTGACGGTCCCGGGCGAATCGGCGGCCGACGCGATCCTCGGCCGGTTCGGATCCGTCGTCGCCGCCCCGGCCGGTGGGATCGACCGGGCGGCCCTGGCGGCGATCGTCTTCGCCGACCCGGCGGCGCTGCGCGATCTCGAGGCGATCATCCATCCCGCGGTCCGGCGCCGCATCGAGGCTGCCTTCGTGGCGGCCGAGCGGGCCGACGCTCCGGCCGTCGTCGTGGAGGCGATCCGGCTCGCGGAGAGCGGCCTGGCGGCCCTCTGCGACGAGGTCTGGTCGGTCGAGTGCAGCCCCGTCGACCAGCGATCGAGACTCATCGGGCGAGGCATGGCCGAGGAGGACATCGAGCGGCGGATGGCGGCCCAGGGGGACCTGTCGGCCCAGCTCCGCCCGATCGCGACCCGCATCATCGACGCGAGCGGCGAGCCCGCGGCCGTCCGCACCCGGGTCGCGTCCGCCTATGTCGAGGCGCTCGCGCGGGACACCTGAGCGCCGGACCGTGCCGGCTCAAGGTCAGCTGCCGGGCGGTTGGGACGAGTTCGGGCCGGCCGGCGCCGCCGGCGATCCCGACGGGCCCGGCACCGGAGTCGGGAACGGTGTCGGAGCGGGGCCGCTCGGGACGCCCTTGCCGGCCGGGTAGGCCTGGGGGATCGGCAGGCCGTAGCGCTGGATGATGAGGTTGGTCGTCTCGCCCATCCGGCTCGCATCGACCACCCGGGTATCGCTCGGGGGTCGGAGGGCGAGGCTGAACGCCCCGGCTCCGGTCGCCTCGAGGTGGCTGATCTCCTCGCCGATCGCCTCTGAGACCTTCATCACGTAGAACGTGCCGGCCTTGGCGAGGACGGTGACGTTCTGGTACGTGATCTTGGTCGACTTGTCCGGGTAGTACGGGCCGGTCTCGACGACGCTCGCGGGGACCTGGATCGTCGCGGTCACGAAGACGTCGACGGCATCGCCCGGCCGGATGAGTCCGCCGACGGCGCGATCGTCGGGGACGGTCAGGGAGACTGCTCGCCAGGCCTCGCTCGTTGGGCCGACGGTCTCGCCGGGGCCGATGATGGAGAACTGGCCGCCCTGGCTCTGCGAGGCGAGGAAGTTCGAGTAGATGGGCTGGCCGGAGAGGATGGTCACGCCGGGCACGAGCCCGATGACCTTGGCCGGATCTGCATAGACCGCCTGGGCGTTCGTGTCGTCGACCGGGACCTCGCGGAGGGTGACGTCGTCGGGGGCGATCGCCTTGCGGGCGGGGATGTCGCGGGTGGCGACGACGATCGAGACCTTCGGCAGGCTGGCCGTGTTGGCCGCGCCCTGGGCCTGGTTGATGAGGAAGAAGGCGGCTGCGCCGGACAGGACCGCGAGGACGACACCGAGGACGACGATGTAGCGACCCCGTCGCGACGGGTCCTTGTACTCCATTTCCATGCTCAGGATCGCCTCTCCATGCTGCCCCCGGCATCGATCGGGTCCGATCGTATCGATGGCCCGGTGCGTTCGGTAACCGTTCGGAAGTACCAACCGCGCTCAGCAGGTGTCCGCGGCCCGATCGCGGACACCGGGCGGCCGCTCAGGGCTGGACGAGGTGGACGGGGTTGCCGCGGATCGACACCTGCCAGGTGGTCGTGTCGGTCGTCGTGTTGTCGAAGGTGTAGTTGATCTTCCACCAGCCGCCGAGCTCGCCGGCCGGCTCGCCCGGCGGGAGAGGGGCGTTATAGGTCTTGGGCAGGACGATCGTGAGGGTGACCCACGAGTTGTTGTACTGGCTGGTCCCGTTGATCGTCGTCGCCAGCGAGGTCACGTTGGTCCCGCTCTTCGAGCCGGTCGCGTTGGAATCGGCGGTGTAACTGAACGTCGCCGGGGAGTAGCCGGTCGACGTCGGCTTCATGATCTGGAGCGACGAGTTGCCCGACGCGTCGCCCGGGTCGAACAGCTGGATGACCATCGTCTTGCCGGCGTGGACCGCCTCGATCCGGCTCAGGTAGAACGACGTCGTCCCGTTGGCGGCATTGGCGTAGATGACCATCTTTCCGAGGCCGTAGACGTAGGGGGCGTAGGTCGGATTGGCCGCCACCGCCCGGAGCGACCACATGTTCTCGGCGCTCGTGTTCTTCTGGTCGTTCGGATTGGCCGCGTTCGTCGTCGTGACCTGGAGGCGATACGTGCCCGGCGTCGTCACGGTCGTCAGCGTCCACCAGTGGTTGTGGTACGCGTCCACCTGGCAGTCGGGCAGGCTCCAGAACGAGTCGCTCGGCCAGCTCGCCTGGGTGTTCCTCAGGGCGGCGCTCTTGTCGACGGCCCGCTGGTTCGCGAAGAGGGTCCCCGACGAGGCGACCTGGACGTCGTCGGTGTAGTCGAGCGGCGTCGACGCGGGATCCGACCACAGGGTGTAGTAGGTCGACATGGCCGGCCAGTTGGTCGCATTCCACGGGATCCAGTGATCGCCCGTGCCCTTCTGGTCGTCGACCGCGCAAAAGCCTGGGTCGTAGAGGTCGATGTTCGTCGCGCCGGCGCCACTGGGGACGTCGATCGCGTACATGTAGCCGTTCGAGTCGTACTGGTTATTGAGCGTCGGATTCGGGTTGTAGTACGTGCCGTAGGCGTCGCCGTAGGAGCGGTTGGAGCCCTGCGACTCGGCCGCCGCCCAGAACCGACCGCTGTTGTCGCCGTACACGCTGAGCGGGCTGCCCATCGGCACCGGCAGGGTGTACTCGCCTGTCGCGGTGCGGGTGACTGTCACGGTCGGCATGCCGAACAGCGCGAGGAAGTAGGTCCGATACGTGCGGGTGATCGTCACGTCCAGTCGGCGATTCGACTCAGCGTCGACCGCGGTCGAGACGGTCGTCCCGCTGCCGGTCGTATAGCCGTTCTTCGTCGCCTCGGCCTGGGCCTTCGTCGTCGCCGTCGCGAAGTCGCCCGGCATGTAGGGGACCCCGGCGAGGGCTGCGGCCTCCGCCGCCAGCTGGACGTGAAGTGACTCGTTCCACATCGCCCCGACGTCGATGACGAGGGCGAGGATGCCGAACAAGAGCATGATCGAGAGGGCGAACATCACGATGATCTGGCCGCCAGCCCTGCCACCGCGGCCGATCGCGCCCGGAAGACGACCCGGCGACCGTCCGATCGCCGTGACCACCGCCATCGCCACCGAAGCGCGGCCGGTCATGGGGTCGGCTCGAGGTGCATGACGATCGAGTCCGACATCGCGATCGTGCTGTAGCCGGGGGTCGGGGCGAAGATGATGCCGAGCAGGGTCCCGAGCGGCGTCGTCGGGTGGAAGTCGTAGCGGATCCGGACCCCGATCGAGTCGCCGTTGAGCCCGGCCACCCGGTTCTGGGGCGGCCAGCCCGCCGTGCCGATCGGGTTCCCGTCGTGGTCGAACGAGTCGATGTAGCCGGCCACCGGCTTGCCCGCCGAGTCCGCCTTGTAGATGTCGATCGAGGTGATGTTGGTGATGAGGATCGGGTTGGTCAGTCCGCGCTGGACGGCGGCCACGATCGTCGCGTCGACCGTGCCGGGGGAGGACCCGCCGTTGCCGAGGCTCGCTCCGACCCGGGCGCCTTCGCGGGCGGCATAGGCCATCGCGGTCCGGTGGTCGAAGGCCGCGCCGTACTCGAGCATCCCCATGAGGACGAGGAGGAAGACCGGCAGGATGAGGGTGAACTCGACGAGGGACTGACCGCGCTGCCGGCCGCGGCCCCGGGTGCGGCCCAGCGGCGCTCGGCGGGTCACTGCTTCGGCTCCATGCGTAGCGTCGCCCCGTCCGACACCGGCCACGTCCGCCCGGAGCCGAGGGGCGTGATGCCGACGTAGGTGTAGCCGATCCGGACGCCGACGATGTCGAGGCCGGCGGCGAGCGAATCGTGGCGATCGGTCTGCGGGTAGCCCTCCGAACCGACGAGCGTGTACGGCTCGTCGACCGATCCGGGGCAGTCGAGGGTGCCCGAGCGGATGTAGTGGTTGGTCACGCCGGGCACCATCGCGCCGGTCGTGTCGGCCTGGAAGATGTCGACGCCGGTGATCCGCGTCTTGTCGATGGGCGCGGTGAGGGCGGTCTCGATGGCCTTGAGGATCGCGCAGTCGGCCCCGTCCTCGGCCCCGACCTCGGCGGCAGCGCTGGCGCCCTGGCGGGCGGCGAACTGGACGGTGAGGACGTTGTTGTAGAGGAAGCCGAACTCGATCATCCCCATCATCAGGAGGACGAAGATCGGCAGGGCGAGGGCGAACTCGACGAGCGCCTGCCCCGAGCCGGCGTCGGGTCGGGCGGGAATCCTCCGTCGCGTCGCCCCACCATCCCTTCGCACGTCCGCTCCACGAGCCGCCCGCACAGGTCGAATCGAGGCCCTCTTCGACCCTGATGACGGAGGATGGCAGCCGTAACGCCGATGTTCGAGCGGCCTATTCGTCCCGCGCTCGTGGCCAATTCGTCCCGCGCATGCGGCGAACGTGCGGCCACGCTCGGGGGCCGTACGTCCATCGGGCCGCCGCGAGGCCGCGGGATCCGACCGTCGAACGCCCCGTTTGGCAGGTGAACGCTTGTTCCAATCAGCTCCGCGGTGGTACCGTTGCGAGGTGCCCGATTTCCAGCTCATCGCCGAGTTCGAGCCGACCGGCGACCAGCCGGCCGCCATCGACCGCCTGGCCGATGGTCTGGGCCGGGGCATGCGCCACCAGACGCTCCTCGGGGTGACCGGCTCGGGCAAGACGTACACGATGTCGAACGTCATCGCCCGCCACAACAAGCCGACCCTCGTGCTCGCTCACAACAAGACGCTGGCGGCCCAGCTGTACGCGGAGTTCCGCGAGTTCTTTCCGAACAACGCGGTCGAGTACTTCGTCAGCTACTTCGACTACTACCAGCCGGAGGCGTACCTGCCCCGGAGCGACACGTACATCGAGAAGGATTCGAGCCGCAACGACGAGATCGACAAGCTCCGTCATGCGGCGACCCACGCCCTGTTCGAGCGCCGCGACGTCATCATCGTCGCCTCGGTCAGCTGCATCTACGGCCTCGGCGCGCCGGTCGACTACGGTGCGACCGTCCTCCGCCTCCGGGTCGGCGGTCAGTACCGTCGCGACGCCGTGCTCCGCCACCTCGTCGATCTCCAGTACCAGCGCAACGACGCGGTCATCCAGCGGGCCCGCTTCCGCGTCCGCGGCGACACCCTCGAGCTTCAGCCGGCCTCCGAGGACCGCCTCGTCCGGGTCGAGTTCTTCGGCGACGAGGTCGAGCGGATCACCGAGCTCGACCCGCTGACCGGCGAGCTGCTCGCCGAACGGCAGGAGGTCAACGTCTACCCGGCGACCCACTTCGTCACGCCGGCCGACAAGCTCGGCGAGGCGCTCGTCGACATCGAGGCCGAGATGGAGGAGCGGGTCGCCCTCATGGAGGGCGAGGGCCGGGTCCTCGAGGCCGCCCGCCTCCGCCAGCGGACGACCTTCGACCTCGAGATGATGCGCGAGCTCGGGTACTGCTCGGGGGTCGAGAACTACTCGCGTCACCTCTCCCGACGGGCCGCCGGCAGCCGGCCGTGGACGCTGCTCGACTACTTCCCGCCGGACTGGCTCCTCATCGTCGACGAGAGCCACATGTCGATCCCCCAGGTGGTCGGCATGTACAAGAACGACCGGACCCGCAAGGAGATCCTCGTCGACTTCGGCTTCCGCCTGCCGTCCGCCCTCGACAACCGGCCGCTCACGTTCGAGGAGTTCGAGTCGAGCGTGAACCAGGCCGTCTACATGAGTGCGACGCCGGGCCCCTACGAGCTCGAGCGGAGCGAGCAGGTGGTCCAGCAGCTCATCCGCCCGACCGGCGTCGTCGACCCCCACATCAGCGTCCGCCCGACCGACGGCCAGATCGACGACCTGCTCGAGGAGATCCGGGCCCGGGTCGAGCGCGGCGAGCGGTCGATCGTCACGACGCTCACCAAGAAGATGGCCGAGGACCTCGCCGATTACCTCCATGAGCTCGGCGTGAAGGTCCAGTACCTCCACAGCGAGGTCGACACCCTGGAGCGGGTCCAGATCCTGCGCGACCTCCGCCTCGGCGTCTACGACGTCCTCGTCGGGATCAATCTCCTCCGCGAGGGCATCGACCTGCCCGAGGTGACCCTCGTCGCCATCCTCGACGCGGACAAGGAGGGCTTCCTGCGGAGCGCCTGGTCGCTCGTCCAGATGATCGGCCGGGCGGCCCGCAACACCGGTGGCGAGGTCGTCATGTACGCCGACACGATCACCGAATCGATGCGCGCCGCGATCGACGAGACCGACCGCCGGCGGACGGCCCAGGAGGCATACAACGTCGAGCACGGGATCGAGCCGACGACGATCGTCAAGGAGATCCACGACATCAATGAGCGGCTCCGCTCGGTCGCCGAGTCGACCGAGGTCTACGTCGCGGGTTCGGCCGGCCGCCGACCCGGCGAGCTGGCCGCGACCACCCGCGGGCAGGTCGAGCGGCTGATCGCCCAGATGGAAGCCGAGATGAAGAGCGCCGCCAAGCAGCTCGAGTTCGAGCGGGCGGCCGCTCTCCGCGACGAGATCCACGAGATCCGCTCGCGCGTCCTGGACGAGGACGCGGCCACCCAGATCGCCCGGGCGGCCGAGGGTGCCGCCCGACGCAGCGAGAGCGCCGCCGCCGAGGCTGCGTCGCTGGCGCCGACCCAGCGGCGGAAGCCGGCCTCGAAGGGTGGTCGGGACGGGTCGGGTGCGTCCTCCGAGAGCCCGCTCGAGGTCACCTCGGTCGCGGTCCTGCCGGCCGCCGAAGAGCCCGCCGCGACCCTCGACCCGGCGAGCGCCGCCGAGGAGCTCGACGAGGCGGGGGACGGGACCGCGTCGGATTGGCTGCCGGGCATCCGCGATGAGCACGACGACGATGGCGGCTGGCAGGCCCGCTGGCTCGATCGGCCGACCTGGGATCGGACGGTCACCCCGAACGTCATCCGCCGGACCGGCACTCGGGCACCGCGGCGCCGTCGCTGAGGACCGCGTCCGTCGCCGGGCGAGCGCCGGTCAGGCGATCCCGGCGGGGAAGAAGCGGGGCAGCTCGGCCCGGTTGGCCGCCAGGAGCTCGGCGAGGAGGGGCTCGGCCGTCCGCAGGTCGCGGACGAGCGGATTGGCGAGGAGCGCGGTGAGGGCCGTGGCCCGGTCGCCATCGCGGGCCGCGGCGATCGTCAGCTCCTCGAACGCCTTCACCTGCTGGACGAGCCCGCGGACGCTCGGCGCCAGCGGCGCGAGCTCGACCGGATGGGCGCCGTCGCGGTCGATCCGGGCCGGGATCTCGACGACCGCGGAGGCCGGCAGGTCGGCCAGGGCGCCGTCGTTCCGTACGTCGACGATCTGGATGTCGCCGGTCCCGGCGTGGAGCGACGCCATGAGCTGGGCCGCCGCCTCGCTGTAGAACGCGCCGCCGCGGCGCTCGAGCAGGGCCGGCTTCTCGTCGAGGGTCGGGTCGCGGTACAGCTCGAGGAGGTCCTTCTCGATGGCCATGACCTCCTCCGCCCGGGTGTGTCCGCCGCGCTGCTCGGCGACGATCTCCGAGGCGAGGTAGTAGTAGCGAAGGTAGTAGGACGGGAGCGCGCCGAGGGCCCGGACGAGCTCGACCGGGAGCCCCACCTCCTCGGCCAGCTCCTCGGCCTCCGAGGCGAACAGGTCGGGCAGGCGGTCGACCCCGTCGACGCGGATCGCCCGCAGCCAGGACAGGTGGTTGAGGCCGACGTGCTCGAGTTCGATCTGCGAGGGGTCGACGCCGAACCGCTCGGCGAATCGCCGCTGGAAGCCGATCGCCACGTTGCACAGCCCGATCGCCCGGTGACCCTCGTCGAGGAGGGCCTGGGTGACGATGCCGACGGGATTCGTGAAATCGACGAGCCAGGCGTCCTTCGCGGCACGCCGAGCGGCGGCCTCGGCGAGCTCGAGGACGACCGGGACCGTCCGCAGCGCCTTCGTGAAGCCGCCCGGGCCGGTCGTCTCCTGGCCGACGCAGCCGAACCGCGGCGGGATCGTCTCGTCGCGGAGGCGGGCCGCCTGGCCGCCGACCCGGAGCTGGATGACGACGAAGTCGGCGCCGTCGAGGGCGGCATCCCGATCCGTCGTCGCGACGAGCCGGCCGCGCCAGCCGCGTCGGTCGAGCATCCGGCGGGCGAAGTCGCCGACGACGCCGAGGCGCTCGGGTTCGATGTCGAGGAGGACGAGCTCGTCGACGGGGAGGCGCGCCTCGCGGGTGGCGAGGCCGTCGATGAGCTCGGGCGTGTAGGTGCTGCCACCGCCGACGACGGCGATCTTCACGCCCATCCACGACCCTCCGCTGTCATTGCTTATATCTATAGTAGCAAGCAGTCACGGGCGTTCGACGACTGCGCACCGGGCGATCGGCGTGACATCATCGAGGCGAGGGAGGTGACGATGCGGGTCGCGCTCACATTCGACGCCGAGCATCCCGACCGTGAGTATCGGATCGACGTCCATGACGGGATGCTGGCCGTCCTCGCGGGCCGAGACGTCCATGCGACCTTCTTCCTCCAGGGCCGCTGGGTCGAGGCGAACCCCGAGGCCGCTCGCCGGGTCGTCGCCGACGGCCACCTGGTGGGCAGCCACTCCTTCTATCACGCCCGCCTGCCGCTCCTGTCGGACGAGGGCCTCGTGACGGATGTGTCCGACGCGGAGCGGGCGATACGCGACGTCGTGGGGATCGATCCTCGGCCGTGGTTCCGCTGTCCGTTCCTCGCCGGCGAAGACGATCCCCGGGTGATCGGCGCCCTGACCGGTCTCGGCTATCGGATCGTCCCCGTCGACGTCATGCTCGATGACTGGGAGTCGGCGAGGACCGGGGAGAGCATCGCCGCCGACGCGGTCGCCGAGGTCGGCCGACTGGCCGACGAGGGAGCGGCCGAGGCGATCGTCCTCCTCCATACCTGGCCGCCTCAGGCGCTCGACGCGCTGCCCGGCATGATCGACGGCATGCGCGATCGCGGGGCCACGTTCATCGATGTCGGCGAGCTGCCGCCGTCGCGCTGGATCGTGAGCGCATGAGGGGACGATCGTGACGACGATCCCGGCCGTCCTTGCCGTCGACGTCGGGAACTCGAAGACCGACCTCGCTCTCGTCGGGGCCGACGGCGGGGTCCTCGGCGCGGTCCGCGGCCCGAGCGCGTCGCACCAGGCGGTCGGCCTCGAGCGGGCCATCCTCACCCTCGCCCGCCTGGCCCACGTGGCGGCCGCCGCGGCCGGGCTCCAGGCCCATGTCCCGTACGCCGGCATCGGGGCGATGTGCATGGCCGGACTCGACACCCACGAGGACCAGCGACGGGTCGCCGATGCCCTCCAGGACGCCGGCCTCGCCGACGAGCTGCTCCTACGCAACGACGTCTTCGCCGTCCTCCGGGCCGGCTCACGGCTCGGTTGGGGCGTGGCGGTGGTCGCCGGCGCCGGGATGAACGCGATCGGCGTCGGGCCCACCGGCCGGATCGCCCGTTTCGCCGGCCTCGGCGGCATCTCCGGGGACTGGGAGGGGATCGCCCAGGGAGGCCTGGCCGCCGCCGTGCGGGGCCGCGACGGCCGCGGTCCGCGGACGGTCCTCGAACAGACCGTGCCGGCCCACTTCGGCCTCGGACGGCCGGCCGACGTGACGGTCCAGCTCTACGACGGCCGCCTGTCGGAGGATCGCCTCCGCGAGCTCGCCCCGGTCGTCTTCGCCGCGGCCCGGGACGGCGACGAGGTCGCGATCGAGCTGGTCGAGCACCTCGCCGACGAGATCGCGGCCTTCGCCAACGCGGCCATCCGACGGACGTCGACGACCCGCTACGACGTCGAGGTCGTCCTCGCCGGCGGCCTCACCCGGGCCCGCTACCCACGGCTCCTGACCGGCGTCGAGGCACGCGTCCGGGAGGTGGCGCCGCGGGCCCGGATCGTCGTCCTCGACCGTCCTCCGGTCGTCGGGGCCGCGCTCATCGGCCTTGACCGCCATGCGCCGAGCGGCCGGCCGTCGGTCGTGGTGGAGGAACGCCTCCGCGCCGAGCTGACCGACGAGCGACTGGGCCACAGGATCTCGATCTCGCGGGCCGCGACCCGGGTCGACCGCGGCGACGACCGTCGCCACGGCGAGCAGGACCGTCGCCAGGGTGAGCAGGACCGTCGCCACGACGATTAGAACGGGTGTACTAAACAGGCGCGATGTCGTAGACTGAGAACGTGCCCCAGGATCGGATCGTCGTGCGCGGCGCACGCGAACACAACCTCAAGGACGTGACAGTCGCCTTCCCCCGCGACCGCCTCGTCGTCATCACCGGGTTGTCCGGCAGCGGCAAGTCCAGCCTCGCCTTCGACACCATCTACGCCGAGGGCCAGCGCCGCTACGTCGAAAGCCTGAGCGCCTACGCGCGGCAGTTCCTCGGCCAGATGGAGAAGCCCGACGTCGACCAGATCGACGGTCTCTCGCCGGCCATCTCGATCGACCAGAAGGGCGCCAGCCGAAATCCGCGGTCGACCGTCGGCACCGTCACGGAGATCTACGACCACCTCCGCCTCCTCTTCGCCCGCATCGGCCACCCCCATTGCCCGAACGGCCACGAGATCGAGCGTCAGACCGTCCAGCAGATCGTCGACCAGGTCCTCGCCCTGCCCGAAGGCACGCGGCTCCTCGTCCTGGGCCCGCTCATCAAGGACCGCAAGACCGAGGGTGACCGCATCTTCGAGGGTGCCCGCCGGCAGGGCTTCGTCCGGGTCCGCGTCGACGGCGAGCTCCTCGACCTCGCCGATACCAAGCCGCTCGACAAGTACAAGCGGCACTCGATCGAGGTCGTCGTCGACCGCTACATCGTCCGCCGCGCCGAGGCGCCCGCCGACGCGCCGCGCGATGCGGCGACCGGCCGGCCGATCGACCAGGCCACCGGCGAGACGATCCCGGACCCCGACGCCGCCCGCCTCGCCGACAGCATCGAGACGGCGCTCCGGCTCGGTGACGGCGTCGTCGTCATCGCCCCGTTGCCGGCCGAGGACGGTGCTGCGCCCGTCGAGGAGCGGCGCTACTCCGAGCGCTTCACCTGCCCCTATGACGGGTTCACGATGGAGGACCTCGAGCCTCGCAGCTTCAGCTTCAACTCGCCGCACGGCGCCTGCCCTGCCTGCACCGGCCTCGGCACCCGCCTCGAGGTGGATCCCGGGCTCCTCATCCCCGATCGGACGAAGAGCCTGCGGGACGGCGCACTCGCCCCGTGGGCCCGCCTGCCGATGGAGGAATCGTGGCGGGCCAAGATCGTCGAGGCGATCTGCGCCGCCCACGGCTGGGATTTCGACGCACCGGTCGAGGACCTCCCCGACGCCGCGCTCGACTACCTGCTCCACGCACCGAAGGACGAACGGGTCGTCATCGGCTATCGCCACGAACGCGGCGAGAACACCTACACCGCGACCTTCGAAGGGCTCGTCAACAACCTCGAGCGGCGCTACCGGGAGACCGACTCCGAGTACATCAAGACCGAGCTTGAGAAGTTCATGGTGACCCGGCCCTGCCCGACCTGCGGCGGCAAGAAGCTCCAGCCCGGGGCGCTCGCGGTGACCATCGACGGGCGCAACATCAGCGACGTGGCCGCGCTCTCGGTCACCGACGCCCTCGCCTGGGTCGCCGACCTCAACGGTCGCATCACGGAGCGCGAGCGGACGATAGCCCGCCAGCTGGTCAAGGAACTCACCGCTCGCCTCGGCTTCCTCGTCGATGTCGGCCTCGACTACCTGACGGTCGACCGGACGAGCGTCACCCTCTCGGGCGGCGAGGCCCAGCGGATCCGCCTGGCGACCCAGATCGGGACGACCCTCATGGGCGTCCTCTACATCCTCGACGAGCCTTCGATCGGACTCCACCAGCGCGACAACGCCAAGCTCATCGCGACTCTCACCCGGCTCCGCGACCTCGGCAACACGGTCCTCGTCGTCGAGCACGACGAGGAGACGATCCGGACGGCCGACTGGGTCCTCGACATCGGGCCCGGGGCGGGGGAGCACGGCGGCGAGATCGTCGCCAACGGACCGCTCGAGGTCGTCCTCGCCGAGCCGCGCTCGATCACCGGGGCGTTCCTTCGGGGCGACCGGATGGTCCCCATCCCGGCCCGCCGCCGGAAGGGCAACGGGCACGCCCTCGTCGTCCGCGGGGCCCGCCAGCACAACCTGCGCGACGTCGACGTGACGTTCCCGCTCGGCTCGTTCGTCGCGGTGACCGGCGTGTCCGGTTCCGGCAAGAGCACCCTCGTCACCGACATCCTCTATCGGGCCATCGCCAAGGAGCTCAACGGGAGCAGGCTCGAACCGGGGGCCCACGACCGGGTCGACGGCATCGAGCACATCGACAAGATCATCGAGATCGACCAGAGCCCGATCGGCCGGACGCCGCGGAGCAACCCGGCCACTTATACGGGCTTGTTCGGGACGATCCGGGAGCTGTTCGCCGGCGTGCCCGAGTCGCGGGTCCGCGGCTACGGCCCCGGCCGGTTCAGCTTCAACGTGAAGGGCGGTCGCTGCGAGAACTGCAAGGGCGACGGGATCCTCAAGATCGAGATGCAGTTCCTCCCCGACGTCTATGTCCCGTGCGAGGTCTGCAAGGGCCGCCGCTACAACCGCGAGGCCCTCGAGATCCACTACAAGGGTCGCTCGATCGCCGACGTCCTCGAGATGACGATCGAGGAGGCGCTCGAGGTCTTCGAGCCGGTCCCGGCCGTCGCGGCCAAGCTGCGGACCCTGAACGAGGTCGGCCTCGGCTACGTCCACCTCGGCCAGCCGGCCACGACCCTGTCGGGCGGCGAGGCCCAGCGGGTGAAGCTGGCGACCGAGCTGTCGAAGCGGGCGACCGGCCGCACGCTGTACGTCCTCGACGAGCCGACGACCGGCCTCCACTTCGCCGACGTCGAGAAGCTGCTCGAGGTCCTCCACCGGCTCGTCGACGGCGGCAACACGGTCATCGTCATCGAGCACAACCTCGACGTCATCAAGACCGCCGACCGGATCGTCGACCTCGGGCCGGAGGGCGGTCTCCGGGGCGGCAGGATCATCGCCACCGGGACGCCCGAGGAGGTCGCCGCGAAGGCGGGCTCGGCGACCGGCGAGTACCTGGCCCGCGTCCTCCGCGGCGAACCGCTCGTGCCGCTTTCCGACGTGACGTTCGCCGACGAGGCGGGCCGCGGCGGACGCAACGGCCACGGTGGGAACGGCCATGCCGCCGCCACCCCGACCCTGCCGCCCAGCCGCAAGCGGGCTGCGGCGGCGCGCTGACCGCCGGACCGGAGCACCACGTGTCGGATGTCGGTCCGCGGGCTCGCCATGAGCTGCCCGCGATCGATGAACTGGCCCTGGCGGCGGCTCGAGCGGGCGATCATCTCCTGGCCTCCGCCGCGACGGTGGGTGCCGAGCGCTGGAGTCGCGAGCTCGGCTTCGTCCCGGACGCGCTCCGGGATGGAGACCTGGCCGACGTCCGGCGGGCTGCGGTCAGGGCACGGTCCGCGTATGGGCCGAAGGACTCCATCCGCGACGCGCTGCCGCCGGACGTGACCGAACCGTTCCTCGTCGAGATCGATCGACTCCTGCGCCAGATCGCCCGGCACGACCGCTCTCGCTGACCGACGCTTCGGCTGGACACCGGCGTCGGTCCTCCACATCGTCCCGCAGACCTAACGGCCTCGAAGCCGCCGCTCAGGTCGACTCGCTGAACGCGATCGCCGATCTCGGCTGGATCCCCGGGGCACTATCGGCCGGCCCGAGGAGGTCGAGGAGGCCTAGCCGGGAGGCTGGTCTCCTCACGGAGGAGTCGCCGGTCCGGCTGCCAGCTCGTCGGCCGTGAAGGCTTCGCGTAGGAAGTCGGACGGGGCGGCCGGGTCGTAGCTGATGGTCAGGGAGCGCCGGGCACGGGTCCAGGCGACATAGGCGAGTCGCCGCTCCTCCTCGAGCTGCCGGGCGGGGTCGGCGGCCTCGGCGACCGAGCGGGCGCTGGGGAACCGGCCGACATCCATCCCGATGACCGCCACGTGGTCGAACTCGAGCCCCTTGGTCGAGTGGACCGTGGCGAGCGTCAGGCGGGCCTCCTCGCGCCGGAGTGCCTGCAGGCGTTCGCGAGCGGCCACGACCGCCGACCGGAACGCGTCGAGGTCGTGGAATGGTGCCGCCCAGCCGAGGACCGCGGCGACGAGCGCGCGCGAGGGGGCGATGGTGCCGGGTCGCTGGTTCGTCCCGGCTGCGGCGACCCGGACGAGGAGCGGCAGTCGATCGTCGGTCGTGGAGACCGCAGCGAGGAGCGCGTCGAGGTCGGGATCCTCCAGCGGCGACTCGAGCCGTTCCGCCCGGAACGGGAGTCCACGCTCCAGCGCGACGACGAGTGCCGGCAACAGCTCCCGGTTCGTCCGGGCGAGCACGGCGAGGGTGGAGCCGTCGTCGGGCCAGCCGGCGGCGATCGTCCGGACCCGGTCGACGTCGTCACGCTCGTCGGCGGCGAGGACGAGGCGCCCGGTCGCGCCGCTCCGTGCCCGGATCCGCTTGGCGAATCGCTCCTGGTTGACCGCGACGAGCCGGACGGCCCGCTCGACCACCGGCCCCGGGCAGCGGTAGTTCGTCTCGAGGTCGACCCGCCGCAGGCCCGGCAGCAGGCCGTCGAGGTCGAGGATCCGCCGGACATCGGCCAGCCGCCAGCCGTAGATCGACTGGTCGTCGTCGCCGACGAGGAAGATCCGATTCTCCGGCGCTGCCAGGAGGAGCGCCAATCGGAGCTGACTCCGATCGACGTCCTGGGCCTCGTCGACGAGGAGGTGGCGGCACCGCTCCCGCCACCGGGAGAGCACGGCGGGCTCGCACTCGAGCGCGGTGAGTGCCCGGGCGACGAGGTCGTCGAAGTCGAGCGCCCCGTCGGCCGCGAGGACGCCGGAGTACGCGACGAAGGCCCGGCCGACGGGTCCGGCGTCGGGGTCGGCGGCGACCGTGGCGGGCTCGACCCGCAGATCGAGCTTGAACCGGGAAAAGGCATCGTCGAGGACACGGAGTCGGGCCGGTGACGCCGCAGGGAGGAGGCGGGCGAGGACCTCGGTCCGGTCGACGAGGCGTTCGACCGGGACGCCAGCGTCGGCGAGGATCTCTCGGCCGAGGGCGTGGAAGGTGCGGACCCGGACCTCGACGTCGTCACCGACCGCCGGCCGGACCCGGGCCTCCAGTTCCCCGGCCGCTCGCCGGTTGAACGTGATCGCCGTGATCGCGGACGGGTCGACGCCCTCGTCGATGAGCCAGGCGATCCGGGCGACCAGGGTCGTCGTCTTGCCACTGCCGGCCGGGGCGACGCAGAGCACCGGCCCGGGCGGGGCGGTCGCGGCCGCCCGCTGGTCGGGCGCGAGGGCGGCCAGGCGCGCCTCGAGGGAATGTCCGTCTTCGCCCACCGCCGCATGGTCGCGACCGCCACTCACCCACGACTCACCCACGACTCACGCGCGACTCCCCGCGACTGGACGACGCCTCACCGCCCGGCGCCTCACCGCCCGGCGCGGCCGAACCTGACGGGCATCGAACGCCATCGCTGCTAGCATCGGGCGGTGACCCCGGAGCTCGCGGCGACCCTCAAGAACCTGCCCGACCGACCCGGCGTCTATCTCATGCGCGACGGTCGCGGCGACGTCATCTACGTCGGCAAGGCCCAGAGCCTCCGCAACCGCGTCCGCAGCTACTGGCAGAAGGGCGGCCCCGTCGCGGGGGAGGGGCATCGGATCCGGAGCGTCATCGACCGGGTCGCCGACGTCGAGTACACCCTGACCGACTCCGATTCCGAGGCGTTCCTCCTCGAGGCGAACCTCATCAAGCGGTATCGGCCGCGGTTCAACGTCCGGCTCAAGGACGACAAGAGCTACCCGTACATCAAGATCACCCTGGCCGACGACTTCCCCCGCATCGAACGGACCCGGAAGCTGCCGGCCGACGGCAGCCGCTACTTCGGGCCGTACGCGTCGGCGACCTCGGTCGACGAGTCGATGAACCTCGTCCGCCGCCTCTTCCCGTTCCGGACCTGCACGATCGACATCCGGGATGGCGAGCGGGCGCTGCAGCGGCCCTGCCTCCTCTATCACATCAAGCGCTGCCAGGGCCCCTGTATCCAGGCCGTCTCGAAGGAGGCCTACCGGGCCGACATCGCCCAGGTCGAGCTCTTCCTGGAGGGTCGCCAGGAGACACTCGTCAAAGCGCTCCGGGCCGACATGGCCGCGGCGTCCGAGCGCCAGGAATACGAGCGGGCGGCCGCCGACCGCGACAAGATCCGCTCCATCGAGCGGACGATGGAGAGCCAGAAGATGGCCGCCTTCGCCCGGACCGAACTCGATGTCGTGGGCCTCGCCCGGCAGGACAACCAGGCGGCCGTCCAGCTGTTCGCGATGCGCGGCGGCAAGCTCATCGGACGCGACGTCTTCCTCCTCGACGCCGTCCGCGAGGCGCCCGACGACGAGGTCCTGGCGAGCTTCATCGAGCAGTTCTATGCGCGGGCGACCTCGCTGCCGCCGCAGGTCCTCGTGCCGCGCGAGCTTCCCGACACCGTGGCCATCGAGGCCTTCCTCGCGGAGCGTCGGGGCGGGCCCGTCCATCTCCACGTCCCGCGGCGCGGCGAGAAGCGCAAGCTCCTCGAACTGGCCGAGCGGAACGCGACCGAGACGCTCGCCCGCGAGCAGGCCCGCTGGATGGCGGACCAGGGCCGCACCCTCGGCGCCCTCGAGGAGCTGGCGGCGGCCCTCGACCTGCCGGGGCCGCCGATGCGGATCGAGTGCTACGACATCAGCAACTTCCAGGGGGCCCAGTCGGTCGGCAGCATGGTCGTGTTCGAGGAGGGCCGCCCCCGGACCGGCGAGTACCGCCGTTTCCGCATCAGGACGGTGGAGGGACCCAACGACTTCGCCAGCCACCAGGAAGTGCTGCGGCGACGCTTCCGCCGGGCGCGGAACGGGGACGAAGGCGCCGAGGAGGAGTTCCGCTGGCGCGCCCCGGACCTCGTGATCATCGACGGCGGAAAGGGCCAGGTCGCCGCCGCGAAGGAGGTCCTCGACGAGCTCGGGCTCCACGATCTGCCCCTCGCCGGACTGGCCAAGGAACGCGAGGAGCTGTTCCTGCCGGGCGCGACGGAGCCGATCCTCCTGCCGCCGACGTCACCGGCCCTCTACCTCGTCCAGCGCCTGCGCGACGAGGCCCATCGGTTCGCCATCACCTATCACCGCGACCTCCGGGCGAAGGCCTCCGTCCACTCGGCCTTCGACGATCTGCCCGGAGTCGGCCCGAAACGACGCCGGGCGCTCCTCCGCGTCTTCGGCTCGACGAAGCGCGTGCGAGACGCCCCGGTCGAGCAGATCGCGGCCGTCCCGGGCATCGGTCCCAAGCTCGCCGCGACGATCAAGGCCACCCTCGAGAGCTGAGCCAGGCCGGCCGACGGGCCCCGCCGGGGCTCCGCAGAATCTCCTGCTATAGTCCGCCGGATGCGTAGAGCGGCTCCCGTCCTCATCATCGTCATAGGCGTCCTCGCCCTCTTCTTCGTCTTCTGGCCCAACGTCAAGGTCCCCGTCATCGGCGACACGACCGGCACCGCCGAACCTCGCAAGTTGACGTGGGTCCTCGGCCTCGACCTGCAGGGTGGATTCCGGGTCGAATACCAGGCCCAGCCGGTCAACGGCAAGGCGCCGACGGCCGACGACATGAACACCATCCAGCAGATCATCGAGCGGCGGGTGAACTCGACCGGCGTGTCGGAGCCGGTCGTCCAGACGGAGGGCACCGACCGCATCGTGGTGGAGCTGCCGGGCGTCCAGGACAGCGCCGCGATCGAGCAGCTCGTGGGCTCGACGGGACGACTCGACTTCGTCCCGCTGCCGGCCGACCGCTTCGGCAACGTCACCTCGAACAGCGGCGGCGGGGCGCCGGGCATCTCGACCGGCCAACCGATCCCGCCGCCGGCCCTCCAACCGCTCTTCAGCGGCGACCAGGTGGCGTCGGCGAACCCGGGTACCGACAGCCTCGGCGGTCGGGCCGTCGCGTTCACCCTCAAGTCGGACGGCGCACGGCTCTTCTCCGACTACACGTCGGCCCACGTCGGTGAGTACTTCGCCATAGTCCTCGACGACAAGGTCGTCTCCGCGCCGTCGATCCAGAGCGCCATCACCGACGGGAGCGGGATCATCACCGGCGGGACCGGCGGCTTCTCGGCGGCCGACATGAACAACCTCGTGACGATCCTCCGCTACGGCTCACTGCCGTTCCCGATCACCCAGATCGCCAACGACCAGGTCCCGGCGACACTCGGCGCGCAATTCCTCCAGCAGACACTGCTCGCCGCGGCGATCGGCATCTCCCTTGTCTTCGCCTTCATGCTCATCTACTACCGGCTGCCGGGCGTCGTGGCGAGCTTCGCCCTCCTCTACTACACGCTCGTCGTGCTGGCCATCTTCCGGCTCATCCCGGTGACGCTCACGCTGGCCGGCATCGCCGGCTTCGTCTTATCCGTCGGCATGGCGGTCGATGCGAACATCCTCATCTTCGAACGGACGAAGGAAGAGCTCCGCCTCGGCAAGCCGCTCTCGCCGGCCGTCGAGGCCGGCTTCTCCCGGGCCTGGAACTCGATCCTCGACTCGAACGTGTCGAGCCTCATCACGGCCGGCATCCTCTACTGGTTCGGCAGCTCGACCATCAAGGGCTTCGCCCTCGTCCTCATCATCGGCGTGCTCACGTCGATGTTCACGGCCATCGTCGTGACCCGGACCATCCTCCGGATCGTCGTTCGCCAGCGCTGGGCGCAGCGACCGGAGATGTACGGCGTCCGCGAGGAGGAATTCCTGGCCGGGCGCGCTCCGAATCGGACCCCGTTGCGAGGAGAGGCCCGCGGGCGTGTTTGACATCATCGGGCACAGACGCTGGTTCTATGCGTTCTCGCTCCTCATCACGATCCCCGGCCTCATCTTCATCCTCCTCACCCCACTGACGAACGGCGCGGTCGGTCTGCAGTTCTCGATCGACTACACCGGCGGGACCCAGTGGGAGATCCGTTTCGCCGACCCCACGGTGACGGCCGACCAGATCCTCGCCGTCCTCGCGGAGCAGGGTCTCGGCGACTCCACGGTGACGCCGACCAGCGACGGGTTCTACGAGATCCGGACCAAGCCCATCGGCCTCGCCGCGCCGGCACCGACCGCGACGCCGGTCGTCACCCTCAACCCGTCGGCGTCGGCCGGACCGAGCGGGAGTGCCGGACCGGCGGTCAGTCCGACCCCCGGCCCGATCGTCGTTCCGAGCGCGTCCGCCAGCGCCAGCGCGGCCGCGTCGGCGAGCGCCAGCGCGAGCGCAGCTGCGGCTGCGTCCCCCAGTGCAGGCTCCTCGGCGAGCCCGGCATCGGCCTCGCCATCGCCCAGTCCGCTCCCGTCTGCCTCGGTCTCGCCGGCCCCGTCCGCCTCGCCGGGAACCTCCGGCGCGCCCGTGCCGAGCCCCTCCCCGGGCACCGGCGGCGGCAGCACGACGCTCCCGACGACCGGCAAGATGGGTGAGGTCGCGACGGCCCTCCAGACCGCACTTGGTCCTATCGCCGAACAGCGCCGGCTCACGACCGTGGGCCCGGTCGTCAGCGCCGACCTCATCCAGCAGGCCGTCGTGCTGATCCTCGTCGGCGCCCTCGGGATCCTCGCCTGGATCACCGTCCGTTTCCACGATGTCCGCTTCGGCGTGGCGGCCCTGATCGCCCTGCTCCACGACGTCATCGTCGTCGTCGGCGCCTTCGCCGTCCTCGGAACCTTCTTCCGGGTCCAGATCGACGCCCTGTTCGTGACGGCCATGCTCACCGTCATCGGCTTCAGCGTCCACGACACGATCGTCGTGTTCGACCGTGTCCGCGAGAACCGGGCCCGCCACATCGGCGAGACCTACGCCCGGATCGTCAACCACTCGGTCCTCCAGACGTTCGGCCGATCCATCAACACGAGCTTCACCGTCCTGCTGACCCTGCTCGCCCTCCTCCTGTTCGGCGGCGAGGCCATCCACTACTTCATCCTCGCCCTCCTCATCGGCATCATCTCCGGGACCTATTCGTCGATCTTCAACGCGAGCCCGATCCTCGTGTCGTGGCACGAGTGGGACGATCGACGGAAAGCCCAGGCGGCCGCGGCAGCCCGCGGCGCCCGACGCGCGACCTAGTGGCCCGCAGCCGACGGCGATGGGCGGGGGGCCTCGAGCGACTGTCCCACCCCGGCGTCGGTGGAGAGTCGGCGTGAAGGCCGGCCTGCGAGGATGACCTCGATGCTGGAACCGCACTTCCGCTGGATCTTCCCGTCCCCGACCGAGCTCGCTCCGGAGGTCGTCGACGAGGCGGCCCGGCTCGGCATCTCACGTCGGACGGCCGAGGTCCTTGCCCGTCGCGGCGTCGCCGACGGAGCTGCCCTGCGGGCCTTCTTCGCCCCGCCGGCGGCCGCCCTCAACGACCCCACGGCGCTGCCGGACGCCGAGCGGATGCGCGAGCGGATCGCCCGGGCTCGCCGGGACGGGGAGGGGATCCTCGTCTTCGGCGACTTCGATGCCGACGGGCTGAGCGGCCTGGCGACGATGACCCTCGCCCTGCGCTTCCTCGGCCTCCGCGTCGAGCCGTACGTCCCGAGCCGGCTCGAGGAAGGCCACGGGCTCTCCCTTCGCGCGGTCGACACCGCGGCCGAGCTCGGTCTGAGCGTCATCGTGACCGTCGACTGCGGCTCGACGAGCGGTCCCGAGATCGACGCCGCGGCGGCCCGCGGCATCGACACCCTCGTCACCGACCACCATCGCCTGCCGCCGGAGATGCCAGCCGCGGTCGCCGTCGTCAACCCGCACCGGGCGGACAGCTGCTACCCCGACGATCGACTGTCCGGCAGCGGCGTCGCGTTCGTCGTCGCCCGCCTGCTGCTCGCCGACGAGCCGGGCGGGCCGGAATTCGCTCTCACGCTCGCGGAATCGGCCGTCATCGGGACGGTCTCCGACATCGCCCCCATCCTCGGCGAGAACCGGGCCATCGCCCGCCTCGGCCTGGGGCGCATGCGGACGGTGCCCCGAGCAGGGATCGCCGCCCTCCTCGCTCGAGCCGGCATCGCCCGCGCGGACGTGGACCTCGAGACGGTGGCCTTCTCGCTCGCCCCGCGGCTCAATGCGGCCGGCCGGGTCGGCGACCCGCTCGATGCGGCCCGCCTTCTCCTGACGGACGACGCGGACGAGGCGGCCGCCCTTGCCGAGGGCCTCGAATCGACCAACCTCGTCCGTCGCGAGCTGACGGCCGCCGCTGTCGACGAAGCCCGCCGCGCGGTCGCGACGCTCCCCGAGGGCCCGCTCGTCATGGTCCGCGGTCCGTGGCCGGTCGGCGTCATCGGGCTCGTGGCGGCCCGACTGGCCGAGGAGCACGGGCGCCCGGCGATCGTCGGCGCGGAACTGGGGCATGTCGTGCGGGCCTCGTGCCGAACGTCCGCCGACTTCGACCTCGCGGCCGCCCTCGAATTGTCGACCGACCTCCTGCTCCAGCACGGCGGCCATGCCGGCGCCGCGGGGTTCGAGGTCGAAGCGATCCGCTGGGACGAGCTTGCCGTTCGACTGCGGGCCCTCGCGGTCGATGCCGGGACGACGGTGGTCGGGTCGGAGCTCCGCCTCGACCTGGCCCTGCCGGCGGGCGACGTCGACTACCCGCTCCTTCGCGAGCTGGCGAGCCTCGAGCCGACAGGAAACGGCAACCCGGCGCCGCTGGTCGGCGTCCTCGGCACGACCGTCAGCCGGGTCCGGGCCGCAAAGGGGGGACATACCCAGCTGACGCTGCGTCGCGAGCGCGACGTCGTCGACGCGATCGCCTTCGACCGGGCGGACCTCGCCGACACGGTCGCCGAAGGGGACCGGATCGACGTCGTGGCGACCCTCGCCTCGCGGACGTTCGGCGGCTTCGAGTCGCTCCAGCTCGAGATCCTCGATGTCGCCGCGAGCGGCAGCCACGACGAGGCGGCCGAGATCCTCGGGCTCGCCCTCGCCGGAGCTGGCCGATGACGCGACGGACGAGTCCGAGCGTCAAACCGGCCAAGGCAGGCGACCCGTACGGCCTCAAGCCGTCGTCCTCACTGATCGCCCCGGTGGCTTCGATCGTGGGCCTGGCCCTCATCGCCTGGATCAGCTTCTCGCTCCTGACCGGGAACCTGCCCTTCCATATCGGCAAGCCGGCCGCCTCGGGCGCTATCGCCGGGCCCGCCCGGACACCCACCCCCTCGAACATCGTCGAGGTCCCGAGCCAATCGCCCGGCGACCAGCTCAAGGGCACCCTCGTGTACGCCAAGGACGGCAACCTGTGGATCCAGGATGCGGGCGGGGCTCGCCAGATCACGAGCACCGGCGGCGACTCGATGCCGTCGCTGACGCCCGACGGGAAGATCCTCTATATCAACACGACCTCGAAGCTGGTCTCCTATCGCCGCCTCGGCGGACCGGTATCGAGATATACGGCGACGTACCCGACGCTGTACGAGGTCAAGCTCGA
Source organism: uncultured Chloroflexia bacterium (assembly GCA_963745405.1). Lineage (GTDB taxonomy): Bacteria > Chloroflexota > Limnocylindria > Limnocylindrales > CSP1-4 > C-114. Next base: position 148,915 of record CAVUWY010000003.1, read on the forward strand.
TGGGAGTGGGCGGACGAAGCTGACCGATGGCCTGTTCACGGGCCGGCTCGGCACCTGGTTCTACTGGCTCCGAGAGCCGGTCATGGCACCGAACGGCCGAACCGTGGCCCTCTTCTCCGATGCGCCGAACCCGAGCAACAGCAACGTCGTCCTGCAGTACTTCGACGCCAAGACCGGCAAGCTCACCCGGGCGGGCGTGCCGGAAACCCCGCCCCTCGGCCAGCAGGATGCCGCCTGGAGCCCCGACGGCTCGACGCTGCTCTACGTCAGGAACGGCCGTGACGGTCCGCGCGGCGCGCCTCAGATCATCCGGATGGACTGGAAGACGAAGAAGATCAAGGCGCTGACCGGCCCCGGCTACAACGGACCGCGCTGGTCGCCCGACGGGCGATACATCGTGGCGACCAAGACGAGCACCCTGGGGACCGACGTCGTCATCCTCGACGCCCGGACCGGCAACGAGATACTCAACCTCACGAGCGACGGCCGGTCGTGGGGCGGGGTGTGGTCGCCGCTCGGCGACTCGATCGCCTATCTCAGCATCAACGGCGGTGTGACGGACCTCTACGACATCAAGCTCAGCGGTCCGGCCGGCCAGTGGACCGTCGGCAACCCGGACGCGCTCACCGAGAGTGCCGGCCTCGACGGGGCCTCGCCGCCGGTCTGGTACGTACCGCCCGACCAGCTCCCGCCGCCACCGAGCCAGCCGGTCCCCTCGCCGGCGTCACCCTCCCCGCGCCCCTCATAGCGTCGTGGCGGCGGCCTTCCTCGAGCGTCTCGCCGCGAGGAGCCAGGCTGTGGGATCGGTCCTGTGCCTCGGGCTCGACCCCGACCCGGATTCGTTCCCCGTGGGCTTCGAGCGCGACGTCGGCGGTCTCGAGGCCTTCGCCCGCCTCGTCCTGACGGCCGCCCTGCCGTACGCGGCTGCGGTCAAGCCCAACCTCGCCTTCTTCGAGGCGTTCGGGGCGGACGGGCTGGCCGCGCTCGAGCGACTGCGGGCGGCGATCCCGCCCGATGTGCCGGTCGTCGTCGATGCCAAGCGGGGCGACATCGGGTCGACCGCCGCCCGCCAGGCGGTAGCCCTGTACGACCGCCTCGCCGCCGATGCGATCACGATCAGCCCGTACCTCGGCGAACGCGCCGTCGAGCCGCTCATCGGGCGGGTCGACCGGTTCGCCTATGTCCTGTGCCGGACGTCGAATCCGGGGGCCGGGGAGCTCCAGGACCTCGAGGTGGGAGCGGACGACGACCTCGCAGCGCCGGCCGAGCCCCTGTGGGCGCGGGTGGGCCGCCGGGCCGCCCGTTGGGGGCCCGGCGGGACGGTCGGCCTCGTCGTCGGAGCAACGGCATCCGAGGAGCTCGCGGCTGCCCGCCGGATCGCCCCGGGCCTCGCCTTCCTCGTCCCCGGCGTGGGCGCCCAGGGCGGGGCGGTCGAGCCCGTCCTCGAGCACGGGCGGGCGCACGCGGAGCCTGCCGGCGGCCGTCCCGGCGGGGGTCTGCTCGTCAACATCTCGCGGGCGATCGCCGACGCCGCGACGGCCGCCGAAGCCGTTGCCGGGAGCGTCGCGGTGGACGATCCGGGAGAGCGGATCGCCCGGGCTGCCGCCGCGTGGGCTGCCCGACTCCCTGTGCTATCGTAGGCCGCCCCAAGCGCACATCCGCGCGCTGATGGCATCGGATTTCGCACCAGAGGTTCGGTCAGCAACCATGCCGTTCGGTCTCGGTCCAGTCGAGCTCATCATCGTGCTCGTCATCGCACTTCTCGTGCTCGGCCCGGGCAAGCTGCCGGACGTCGGCGCCGCCCTCGGCAAGAGCATCAAGGAGTTCCGCAAGGCGGCGACCGACGTGGAGGAGGCGACGAAGCTCGACGTCACGCCGATCCCGTCGACCTCGACCGCGACGCCGGCCCCCGCCGCCCCGGTCGCACAGGCGGCCCCGGCCCCGGCCCCGGTCGCGGCACCCGCGCCCGTCGCGGCTCCCGTCCCGGCGGCTCCGCCCGCACCGGTCGCGACGATCTCGGTGGAGCCACCCTCCGAACCCCGGGCCTAGTCGGTCCACCGGATCCCATCCATGGCCGACGCCGACGCGGCCCGCGAGGCCGGCCTGCCGGCGCTCGTCCCCACCGCGCCCCAGCCGCCACCTGCCGAGGCACCAGGCCTCGGTGACGGTCCGTCGATGAGTCCGTCCGCGGACGACACGGCGATGACCCTCGTCGACCACCTCGGCGAGCTCAGGAATCGGCTCGTCAAGACGATCCTCGCCATCGTCGTCCTCGGGGCCATCGGCTTCTGGCAGGCCGGCGCGATCATCGACGTGTTGCGGAGCCCGATCGGCGACCGACACCTCGTCTCCCTGAGCGCCGGCGGGCCGTTCTTCCTGTACGTGAAGATCGCCCTCGTGACCGGGGTGATCCTCGGGATGCCGGTGATCCTCTACCAGGTCTGGGCGTTCATCTCACCCGGGCTGACGCCGGAGGAGCGGAAGGTCGTCCGGCCGTGGGTCCCCGTCGCCCTCCTCATGTTCGCCATCGGCGTCGCCGTCGCCTGGGTCGTCCTGCCGTTCGCCCTCCAGTTCCTGTTCAGCTTCGAGTCGGACGCCATCACGATCCAGCTGACGATCGACAACTACTTCGGGTTCATCTCGACGATGTTCCTCGCCTTCGGGCTGACGATGCAGTTCCCGATCGTCCTCTACATCCTGTCCCGGATCGGACTCGTGACGGCCGCCCGCCTCCGGGCGGCACGCCGCTACGTGATCCTCGGCATCGCCGTCTTCGCGACCGTGATCACGCCCGGCGGCGACCTCGTCAGCCCGACCGTCCTCGGCCTGACGATGTACGTCCTGTTCGAGATCTCGATCTTCGTCATCTCCCGGAGCGGTCGCTGAGCGCGCCTCCCCGCAGCAGATCGACCGAAGCGCACCCGGACCGGCCACGGGAGCGCGGTAGACTGGCGGCCATGGCCTCACGCGAGCAGCCGGTCGCCGCGGGATCCGAGGCGGATCCGGCTCCGCACGTCGTGCTCCTGAGCGGTGTCTCGGGCGGCGGCAAGACGGCGGCCGCCAAGCTCTTCGAGGACCTCGGCTACCTCGTCGTCGACAACCTGCCGAGCGACCTCCTGCCCGAGCTGGCCGAGCTCATGTCGAGCGATCCCGAGCGCTACGCCCGCGTGGCCATCGTCCTCGACGTCCGCTCCGGCGATGCGCCGCTCGCCTTCGCCGCCATGCGCGGGGCGCTCGAGGGTCGCGACATCCGGCCCCAGGTCTTCTTCCTCGAGGCTCGCGACGAGGTCCTCATCCGGCGCTTTTCCGAGACCCGCCACCGTCATCCCCTCGCCGACCAGCGGGGCATCGCCAGCTCCATCGCGGAGGAGCGGCGGCTCCTCGATCCGGTCCGCCAGGAGGCCGACGTCGTCCTCGACACGTCCGACCTGTCGCTGCGGGAGCTCCGCGAGACGCTGTTCGCCCACCTGAGCGACCACGTCGACCCGGAGCAGCTCGTCATCCAGCTGATCAGCTTCGGATTCAAGTTCGGGGTGCCGCTCGAGGCCGACCTCGTCTTCGACGTCCGGTTCATGCAGAACCCCTACTACGTCGAGCGGCTCCGCCAGCAATCGGGCCTGACCGAGGCCGTCCGCGAGTTCGTCCTCGACCAGCCGGTAGCCCGTCGCTTCCTCGGCTTCCTCCACGAGTTCCTCGACTTCGTCCTGCCGGCCTACGAGGCCGAGGGCAAGACGCGGCTGACGATCGCTATCGGCTGCACCGGTGGTTATCACCGCTCGATCGTCATGGCCGAGGAGCTGGCGACGTGGCTCCGGGAGCGTGGATCGCCGGTGGCGGTCTTCCACCGCGAGCTCGACCGGGCATGAGGCCCTCGATGCCGCGCGTCGCCGTCGGACCCACGGGCGGCCGACCGTGAACCTGCGGCGCTGGCTCCGGCCCGGGATGGGCATCAAGCGCTGGCTCGGCGTCGTCTTCATCGGCGAGCTGAGCCTCGCCCTCGGCGGCGCCTTCGCCCTCCGCCAGCTCTACCGCGACACCGACGTCTCCGGGCCGTTCCAGGCGGCGATCTACCTCGCCACGCTGCAATTCCTGCCGTACATCGCCCGGGGGGTCATCCTCGGCTCTGTCGGCGCGGCGCTGTTCCTGGCCGGCTCGATCCGGGTCATCCAGGCGTTCATGAACCCGTTCCGGTCGCCGGACGCCGACCAGCCGCTCGTCGAGCTCATCTACCAGAAGCGGTTCCTCGCCCGCGGCCCGAAGATCGTCGCGATCGGCGGCGGGACCGGCCTCTCGACGCTCCTCCGCGGACTCAAGGAGCACTCGAGCAACCTCACCGCGGTGGTCACGGTCGCCGACGACGGTGGCTCGTCGGGCAAGCTCCGCGAGCAGCTCGGCGTGCCGGCCGTCGGCGATATCCGCAACTGCATCGTCGCCCTCGCCGATGCCGAACCCCTCATGGCCGAGCTCCTCCAGTACCGCTTCCCCGAGTCGGAGCGGACCGGGTCCGAGAGCGACCGGACGACCCTCGGCGGGCATGCCGTCGGTAACCTCCTCATCGCGGCCCTCACGGCCGTCGAGGGCGGCGACTTCGAGGAGGGGGTCCGCCAGATGAACCGGGTCCTCGCCGTCCGCGGCCAGGTCCTGCCGGTCTCGCCGACGCCGCTCGTCCTCCACTGCGAGACGCGCGATGGATGGGAGGTCCACGGCCAGTCCGCCGTCGCCACGACGACCGACATCGAGCGGGTCTGGGTGACGCCGGGCGACGTGGCCGTGTCGGACGACGCCCTCCGGGCGATCGCCGAAGCCGACGTCGTCGTGCTCGGACCGGGCAGCCTCTACACGAGCATCCTGCCGGGCCTGCTCCTGGCGCCGATCCGCGACGCCATCCTCGCCTCGCCCGCGCTTCGGGTCTACGTCTGCAATGTCGCCACGCAGGAAGGCGAGACGGCCGGCTACGACCTCGCCGACCACGTCGACGCCCTCGAGCGGCATGCGGCGCCCGGCATCGTAGATGTCGTACTCGCCAACAGTCACGTCGCGACGACCGCCCCGGCCGGGCGTGGCGAGGCGGTCCGTCCACGGTGGCCGCCGGCCGGGCCGAACGTGCCGCGGCTCGTCCTCGACGACGTCATCGACCCCGCCGAACCGACGCATCACGATCCGGCCGCCCTGGCCGCCGCCATCATCCGGGTCGTCGAGCGCGAGGGCGGCGCCCGCCGGCGCGCCGGGGTGGCCCGGACCGCGTGAGCCGTCTCGATCGCGACCTCGTGTCGGCGCTCAGGGCCGAGCTCGCCGCGGCCGACGCGCCGCGGCCCTGCGACCGACGCGCGCTGGCGGCCGGCCTCGGGCCGACGGGAGCGGACCGCGACGCCGTCACCGCCCGCCTCGCGGTCCGACTCGGCCTCGGGGACCAGGCCGGCCCGGCCCCGGAGCCTTTCGACTGGACCGCCGCGCGAGATCATTGCCGGATCACCTTCCTCCGGGGCCTCTTCCTCGGCCACGGCTCGCTGAGCCTCGCCAACGGCACGACCCACCTCGAATTCGTCGTCGAGCCGAACGAGGCCTCCACCCTCGCCGGCCGGCTCCGCGACCTCGACATGCCGGCGTCGTCGCGGGTCAGGCGGGGCCGCGGCGTCGTGACCTGGAAGAGCAGCGAGTCGGTCATCCACTTCCTCCGGATGGCTGGGGCCGGCGCCGCCCTCCTCGAGCTCGAGGCGCGGCAGGTCTCGCGGGCGGTGCGGGGTGACCTCAACCGCGTCATCAACGCCGAGTCGGCGAACCTCAACCGGGCCGTCGAGGCGGCGGGTCGGCAGCTCGCCGCGATCGCGGAGCTCGAGGGCGACGGCCGGCTCGCCCGTCAGCCACATGTCGTCCGCCTTGTCGCCGCCGCCCGACGCGAGACGCCGGAAGCGACGTTCGCCGAGCTCGCCGAGCGGCTCGACCGTCACCGCTCGACCGTCCAGCGGGCGCTGGAGCGCCTCGAGTGGCTGGCCTCCCACGACGACGAACCGGGCGGCCTCGGAGCCGGGGACGTCGACCGGTCACCGCAGCGGGCCCGGCCGGATCGATCCGCCGGGGCGGCGGTATCGGCATGACCGCCGCGGCCCGCCCGGTGATCGTCGCCGGCAATTGGAAGATGCACACCGTGCCGTCGGAGGCCGGCGAGCTGGCGCGTGTCATCGCGGCCCGAACGACCGACCCGCTCGTCGTCCGGGTCATCTGCCCGCCGTTCGTGGCCCTCGGACCGGTCCGCGACGCATTGGCCGGGAGCGGCGTGGCGGTCGGTGCCCAGAACGTCCACCACGAGGCCGCCGGCGCGTTCACGGGAGAGGTCAGCGCGGCGATGCTCGTCGGGCTGGCGAGCTGGGTGATCGTCGGCCACTCGGAGCGTCGCCGGGATGCCGGCGAGACGGACGCCCTCATCGGAGCCAAGCTCGGCCGGGTGATCGAGGCCGGGCTGCGACCGATCCTCTGTGTCGGAGAGCTGCTCGCCGATCGCGAGGCGGGACGACAGGAGGCGGTCGTCGAGGCGCAGCTGCGGGGAGCCCTCGGCCCGGAGGGGATCGGTCAGTCCGGGGAGGGCGTCGATGCGCTCCAGCGCTCGCTTGTCGTCGCCTACGAGCCGGTCTGGGCCATCGGGACCGGACTGACTGCACGAGGATCCGACGCGGCGGCGATGGCCGAAGCCATCCGGGCGACGCTGGCCGACCTTTCGACGCCGGAGCGCGCGGCTGCCACCCCGGTGCTCTACGGGGGGAGCGTGACGGCGGCGGCGATCGGGGAGTTCCTCGCCGAGCTGTCGATCGACGGAGCGCTCGTCGGCGGAGCGTCGCTGAAGCCCGACGAGATGGCGGGTATCGTGGGCCGGGCCGGGGTGACGGCGGCGGCCAGGGCCGCCACGGCCGCCGGCTGACACGCGACCGAGACGAGAGGCCCCGACGATGCCGACCCTCGTGCTGCTCCGCCACGGCGAGAGCGACTGGAACCGGGAGAACCGCTTCACCGGCTGGACCGACGTCGACCTCTCCGAGCGGGGGATCGCGGAGGCTCACGAGGCAGCCCGGCTCCTCGCCGCCGAAGGGCTGACCTTCGACATCGCCTTCACCTCGGTGTTGCGGCGGGCGATCCGGACCCTGTGGATCGTCCTCGACGGCCTCGACCTCATGTGGCTGCCGGTCCACGGATCGTGGCGGCTCAACGAGCGCCACTACGGCGCGCTCCAGGGGCTCGACAAGGCCGAGACGGCACGCGAGTACGGCGACGAGCAGGTTCGGGTCTGGCGGCGCAGCTTCGACATCCCGCCACCGGCGCTGACGCCGGACGACGAGCGGTTCCCGGGGCACGATCGACGGTACGCCGCGCTCGACCCGGACGAGCTGCCAACGACCGAGTCGCTCAAGGACACCATCGCTCGCTTCCTGCCCCACTGGGAGGCAGAGATCGCGCCCGTCGTCCGGTCCGGCAGGCGGGTCCTCATCGCGGCCCACGGCAATAGCCTCCGTGCGCTCGTGAAATACCTCGACGGCGTGTCCGACGAGGACATCGTCGGGCTCAACATCCCGACCGGGATACCGCTCGTCTACGAACTGGACGGCGACCTGCGGCCGCTCGGCCACCGCTATCTCGGCGACCAGGCCCGGGTCGAGGCGGCGATGGCGGCGGTGGCGGCCCAGGGCACGGCCGCTCGGGCTCCGGGAGCCTGACCCAGGGGGTCGGCGGTCGCCCTGTGCTACCATCCGGCGGCTGAATCGACAGGAGGCCCGCAGCTCGTGAACCCGTTCCTGGCCGTCGGCCAGATCATCGTCAGCATCGCGCTCATGGCATCGATCCTGCTCCAGTCCAGGGGGACGGGACTGTCCGGCACCTTCGGCGGCGATTCCGCCGTCTACCGGAGCCGTCGCGGGATCGAGCGGCGTCTGTTCCAGTTCACGGTCGCGCTCGCCATCCTCTTCGTCGCCTTCTCGCTCGTCGCCTACACGTTCGCGCCGACCACGACGTCGGCCGGCTGACGAGCCTGCGGCCCTGACCGCTCTCCGGTCGGGCGCCCCCATCCGGAACAGGATCTATTGACCAGCCGAGACCGCGCCGTCGTCCTCGCCCTTGTCGCCGTGTTCGCCATCCTCACGGTGGCGGTCGGTGTCCCGGCGTCGGCTTCCCCGAGTGCCAGCCCGTCCGCCTCGTCGCCGCCGGGCGGGACGCCGGGTATGGCGGTGTATCGGGAGGGGATCCTCGGCCGGCCGGGCTCGATCGACCCCCTCACCGCCAAGAGCCAGGCAGATCGCGACCTCGTCGCCCTCGTCTTCAGCGGACTCGTCCGGCTCGGTCCGGACGGCACGGTCCTGCCCGACCTCGCCGCCAGCTGGACGATCGACAAGAAGGGCGCCTCGTACACGTTCCAGCTGCGGCCCGACGCGCGCTGGCAGGACGGCCAGCCGGTGACCTCGGCCGACGTGGTCTACACGATCCACGCGTTGCAGGATCCCTCGTATACCGGCCCGGGGGCATCCTCGTGGCGTGAAGTGACGGTCACGGCGGTCGACGACCTGACCGTTCGCTTCGACCTCGCCACCCCGCTCGGCAGCTTCCTCCAGGCCGCGACACAGCCGCTGCTGCCGGATCACCTCCTCCACGACGTCGTCGCCGGCGATCTCGACGAATCGGCGTTCAACAGTGCACCGGTCGGCAGCGGGCCGTACCGGCTCGTGACCTGGGACGCGCTGGAGGCGCATCTCGAATTCGACCCGCAGACGGCGGCGCCGGCTCCGACCACGTCGCCATCGCCGTCCGCGGCCGCTTCGGCGACGTCATCGGCCGCCGCCTCGCTTCGTGCCTCACCTGCAGCCTCGTCGGCATCGCTTTCAGGCGGTCCGACGGCATCGCCCTCGGCGACGCCGACCGCCGCCCCCACGCCGCCCGTCGGTTCGGTCCGGCCCGAGGCCATCGACATGCGCTTCTACAACGACGCGACATCGCTCATGACCGACTACCGGGCCGGCCTCCTGGACGCCGCCAGCGGCCTCATGTCGTCCGATGCCACGGCCCTCGCGTCCACGCCTGGGTCGCGCCTCATGGAGTACCCGCGGACGACGTATACCGGCATCGTCCTCAACCTGCGCCCCGGCCATCCGCTGTTCCAGGACGCCGCGGTCCGCAAGGCGCTCCTCCAGGCGATCGACCGCCCGAGTCTCATCGCCTCCATCCTCGGCGCCTCCGGCACGCCGGCCGACACGCCGATCCCGCCCTCGTCGTGGGCCTACGATGCGACGGCCGCAAGGCCGATCGCCTACGACCCCGCCGCCGCGACGAAGGCGCTCAAGAAGGCCGGCTGGACCCTGGTCGACGGCGCCTGGCGAGCGCCGAAGTCGAAGCAGCGGCTCAGCCTCGAGCTCATCACGCCGGATCAGGAATCGAACCCCCTGGTCTACGCGACGACCCAGGCCGTGGCCGACGCCTGGACCCGCTTCGGGATCAAGGTGTCGGTCATCGCGCTCACTCCCCACGACTTCGTCGACAAGCGCCTCGCCCCGGGTCAGTTCGATGCGGCGACGGTCGACGTCGACGTCGGCCTCGATCCCGACCTCTACCCGTTCCTCGCCTCGACCCAGACGACGACCGGCGGGGCGAACGTCTCCGGGGTCCAGATGCCGGACCTCGACAAGAAGCTTGTCGCTGCCCGCCGCTACGGGTCGGCGGCGGCGCGGCTTGCGGCATTCCGGGACCTCCAGACGTACCTTGGCCAGGCGACGTTGACGCTGCCGCTGTTCTTCCGCGGAGAGCCGTTCGTGCTCGCGGATCGGGTCTGGGGACCCACCACCCGGGAGATCGCCGATCCCAGTGGCCGATATTGGGACGTGCTAACATGGCGCCTCGCCAACGGCCCGTGAACGTGAGTGCACGGTCCGCGGGCGGGTCGAGCCGAGGTGGCGGAACTGGTAGACGCGCTAGCTTCAGGAGCTAGTGCCCGCAAGGGCGTATGGGTTCGACTCCCTTCCTCGGTACCAGCGCCCCGCTGAGGACCCGACCCGAACGAGACACCTGCCCAGGTGGCGGAATTGGTATACGCGTACGTTTGAGGGGCGTATGAGGCAACTCATCCGGGTTCAAGTCCCGGCCTGGGCACCACTCCTCGCTGACTCCACGGCGGTCCGATCGGACCGCCGTCGTGATTCGGGCGCCTGCACCGCCAGGCCGTATCCTGTCGGCGGCCGGGGCGGTTAGCTCAGCCTGGTCAGAGCGCCTCGCTTACACCGAGGATGTCGGGGGTTCGAGTCCCTCACCGCCCACCACGGCTCCGGCACCGCGTCCTGACCGCGATCTCCGCCTCGGCGGACCAGCGGAGCGGGAATAGGCCCGTACCATGCCCGGCATAGGAGCGGCGACGCCAGGTACTCGGGACTCACCGGAACGTAGCCGACCGGGTGAGGGACAACGGCCCGGCGCCGGCTACGCTCTCCGTGGCCCTCGCGTCGTGCGTCCTCGCGAACCGTGGGTCTCCCCCCGATCTCACGGTCGAGCGTGGATGGCGTCGCGGGGGCCATACGATCTGACCAGCCTCGGGATCGGGCGAGCGGCGATGAGTCCTGCGGCGTCCGGCGGTCGTATCGTCGAACCCGCTACGGAGGGAGGACGTTGATGCGCAGCGTGACCTACTCGATGGGCATCTCGCTCGACGGCTACATCGTCGGGCCGGACGGTGGCTTCGACTGGACGGCGCCCGACGCCGAGGTCTTTCGCTCGTGGATCGACGAGATCCGGGGGGTCGACGTCCACCTCATGGGACGACGGCTCTACGAGACGATGCTGTACTGGGAGACCGCTGACGAGGATCCATCGCTCGACGACGCAGGGCGCGAGTGGTCCGCGCTCTGGAAGCCGCTCCCGAAGGTGGTGTTCTCCACCACGTTGTCGGCGGTGCAGGGCAACGCCCGCCTGGCCTCCGGCAGCCTGGCCGACGAGATCGGGGGTTTGCGAGCCGAGCCGGGCGAGGGCACCATCGCGATCGGCGGCGCGACGCTCGCCGCTGAGGCGGCCGCGTCGGATCTGATCGACGAGTACCTGGCCAGGGTCTACCCGGTGCTGGTCGGCGGTGGCATCTCGTACTTTCCGCAGCGCGAGCGCCGGGTGGATCTCGAGCTCGTCGAGACCCGCACCTTCAGCTCCGGCGTCGTCTTCCTCCGCTACCGCGTGGCGCGCTAGCCGGCTCGTCTGCGGGGCTCCGTCTCCGACGCCGTCACCGGCCGCCGCGCCTCCTCGGTACGGGCGAGGCGGCGGCCGACGCCCGGAGGGCGAGGTAGTAGCGCATGAGGTCCCTGACCTGGTCGTCGGTCAGGTGGTTGTCCGCGCGGAAGGCGCGCTCCACGGCGGCGATCGGATCGGTCGGTCCCCGCAGGTCCGCGAGGTCCCGCGCGACGTCGAAATCGTCCTCCGTCGAACGGAAGACCCCGACGATCGCGAGCGCCGTCCGGAGGCCGGGCTCACGATTGCCGGCGAGGATCCGCGAGATGGTCGAATGATCGACGCCGGAGCGCAGCGCAAGTTGGCGGACCGACATCAGGTGGGCCCGAAGCTCGAGCCGGAGCCATTCGGCGAAGGAGTCGCGGCCGTCCTGGGTCATCACACTGCCACGCGCCGAGGAGCGGTCCGCCAGCGACCGGGCCCGCTGGGGGAGTCTGGGCGCTCCGTGGCCCGCAGCCGCAGGGGGCTTGGTCGCCACGCCACCGGCGGGTTCAGACGATCCCGCCAATGACCCGATCCCAGCCGGTCGCTGCGTCGACGATGACCACGATGGGGACGGCGCCGCTCATCGCCTTCGCGTGATCCATGGCGCGGATCCTCCCGTTCCTCGTGAGGCGCCGCTCGCGCGGCGGTCCCCTAACCGTACGGGGGGATGGCTATCAGGCCCGAGCCCGGTGCCGTCGGACAGGTTGCAGACGCCTCACAGGAATGGAGCGGACGAAGGTGCGACGTCAGCCGGCAGCGACGACACCGTCCGCGGACTCCGTGTGACCGGCCGCGGTCGCGGGATCGAGGACGACCGTCGCGTCGGTGTCGGCGTCATCGGCCGCACCGTCGTGTGTATCCGCGACGCTTGCGGGGGCGTCGGTCGACGTCCCCTCGACGTCGAGGAGGTAGCCGATCCCCTGGAATGTCTTGATCCGTCCGGGCTCACCGGGCTCGGCTCCAAGCTTCCGCCGGACCCGACTTACCCAGACCCGCAGGTACTGCAGGTCGTCCCGATATTCGGGACCCCAGACCTTCGTGAGGAGCTCCGTGTGAAGGACGACCTTGTCGGCGTTGGTGGCGAGGTGCTGGAGCAGGAGCCACTCCGTTCGCGACAGCTGGACGAGCTCGCCGTCGCGGGTGACCATCCGACGCTCGAGGTCGATCTCGATATCGTCGAACTTGACGATGCCCTGGCCGGGCGTGGTGCCTGAGGCTCGACGGAGCACGGCCCGAACACGAGCGGCGAGCTCATCGGGATGGAAGGGCTTGGCGACATAGTCGTCGGCGCCGAGATCGAGGCCCTTCGCCTTGTCGAGCGTGGACCCCTTCGCAGTCAGGAGGATGACCGGGACCGGGCGCCACTCCCGAAGCTGCTGCATGACTTCGATGCCATCGAGGTCGGGCATGACGATGTCGAGGAGGACGACATCGGGTCGGACCTCCTCTGCCTTGCGCAGTGCGTCCTCGCCTCCGTCCGCGGTCACGACTCTGAATCCCTCGGCCTGGAGAGCGATCGAAACGAGCTTCGTGATGCGAGGCTCGTCGTCGGCCACGAGGACCAGCGGCTGGGTGCTCACTCGCATGCTCCTTGTCTGATCGATGCTCGCCCCGCTCGGCGGGACCAGAGGAAGCCTCGCAGACGCTCTTCCCCCCGCAGTCTGCACCTGGACCGACTCCCGATGCGTCATCCGACGCGGTGTCGTGCATTGCAGTCACGTTGCAGAGCGTGTCGGACCAGCGTACGAGGCCGGTCCGAAGTGTCACCGACTTCGGCCAGCCGCGCGACTGCGATCGTCTCCGGTCGCTCCCGTCCCGCTGCCCAGTCGGTCCGCGGCGTCATCCTGAGCACCGGATGCCTCAGCAGCTGGGTTCGGGAGACGTGGTGAGGCTCGACGATGGGCTTGGCCGTCGCCGTTTGGGCCCGGTCGCGGGAGGCGGCTTACCCACGGAGGCAGAGTGAGCGGCATCGTCGCGAGGACGCAATGCCATGGCCTCCGACTGCGTCGGGGCGGACACGGGTCTGCCACTACCGTCGATGACGATGTTCGGCAGCCTCCGGCCTGTGCTCGTGATCGTCCCGACGGAGGATCGGGTGTTCGAGGCGTTCGTGCGGGTCACGTTCGGCGACGATCGGGTGACGCCGGCGGCCCTCCAGGGCAGGCTGCGGCAGCGCTACCCCGAGGCGATCGTAAGGCCTCGGGAGCTATATGACGAGCCGCTGGTTATCTGGTATGTCTATCGAGATGGACGTTGGACACCCCCGACAACCCCCAGGCGACGTGCAGATGACTGAACCAGAGGCGATCGCCCAAACCGAGCATGCTCTTCGCGCCACGTCGGATAGCCTCCTCGCCTCTGTCGAGGAGCTGTACCAGCTCGAGACGGAGAAGCGGACGCTCCCACCCGGCGACCCGCGCCTGGTCGAGCTCTCGGAGGCGATCGAGCGGATCGCGGTCCGGGTGCTCGGCTCGACCGTCGAGCAACGCGTCCTGAGCGAGGAGGCCGCGGTCGAGGTGGCGGTCGAAGATCCGCCTGCTCCGCGGCGAGCGATCCAGGATGTCGCTCCACGCTCCGTCCAGGAGGTACTCGCTGCCTGGCGCGATGCGGAACGGCGCGCGACTGCCGCCGCTCCCGGATCGCCGGAGGCGGCGGCGGTGACGACCGAGATCGAGCGGCTCAGAGTCGAGTATCGCGAGGCGAGGAATCGCGCGAGCAGCTGAGCGTTCGACCGTCGGCCGCGGGGCAGGCAGGGGCCGCGGCCCCGCTCAGGAAGCGGTCGCCCGATCGCGATCGCCCAGCCGGAGGACGGCAAGGACGAGCGTCTCGATGAGCGTCCAACCGACGAGCGCGACCAGGGCGGCCATGTCGAACACGGAACCGCTCGAGGTCGTGGTCACCCGGTCGAACCTGAACATGTCGCGGAACGGCTCTACGAAGGGCTGCGTGATCGTGAGGATCGCACTGACGATCGCATTGTCGTGGTTGGCGACGAGGAGCAGGAGGACGATCCGCAGGATCAGGAGGACCTGGAGGATCCCGAACAGCAGCGCGACGATGCGCTGGAGGATGGTCAGCGGGCTCGGAGAGGCACTCGTCCGCTCTTTGACGATCGTGGCTCGGCGCGCACCTGAGGCGACAGGGGCGACCGATCCGGCCGCTGGGACCGCAGTGGGCTCGACGGTCTGATCGACCGTCTGTCGGACAGTGGTTCGTTCGTAGTCGGTCACGGGTGACCTCCTTGGTCTGCGCGGCTACAGGCGGCCGCGCACCCGGTCACGTTGGCAGGGCAGACCCTGCGGATGCGTCATCCCGACTTGCGATGGGATGCCACGAACATTGCGGTCGCGGCGAGAGAGAGGGCGCCTCGACGCGGGACTGAGACTTACGTACCCATCCCGCCTGTCGCGTGGCTGCAATGACTGTGGCCTTGCAGGCGGCGAGTCCGAGAGCTTCACGGATCCACCATCCAGTCGACCCGATCGAGATCGAAGACAGCATCGGCGGGCGAACCAAGCGAGCCTCCCTGGAGGCTGTCGCGGTCCGTCCGACCATCCAGAGCCCCGGAGCGGACCCTCACCGCTTCCGGGGCTCGTCCATCCCCGTCGAGCGAGGATCGGCCCCGCATCTTCGGAAGTCCCAGGCGCACATCAAGGCGAGGTCCAGCCAGGCCCGCGGCCGTCAGGACCCCATCGCCTCTTCGGCGATCACCGCGAGAGCCGCGCTCCGCAGGTCCGCCACCTCGAAGTCACAACGACCGCGGCCGCTGCGCGGGGTGGGACCGCCGGCCACGAGCACCGTACGGAGACCCGCCTGACGTGGGCCACAGCGTCCTCGCTCGCCGGTGAGGAACCAGGCGGGAGGGTCTTCGGGCGCTGGCGGATCCTCCACCCAGGCCACCCCGACGAACGGGACCGCCGTCGGCTGCATGCCAACGGCCACCACCTCGTGGCCGGTCGATCGGAATGTCTCGATCGCCGCCCTGGCATCGGGCACGAGCGCGGCGGCGGTTTCGCTCCAGCGGAGGAAGAGTGCGGAGCGGTCGAGGTAGACCCTGCCGGCCATCAGTCCGCCACCAGCGGCCGACGCTCGAGCGAATGAAGGACGCCCATCGCCGATGGCGATGGGCGTCCGGCGGCCCTCGACGGGGACCGGATCAGACGATCCCGCCACCGACCCGTCGCCGCCCCGTGACGGCGTTCACGACGAGCACGACGATGACGGCGCCGATCACGGCGGTCACGATCGAGCTGATGTCGAACGCACCATCGATCGGCTTCGTGTTGAAGAGGACCGAGGCGAGGAATCCGCCGACGAGTGCGCCGACGATGCCCAGCACGATATGACCGATGACGCCGAGGCCTTCGTCCCCCCGGACGAGCAGGCCGGCGAGATACCCGGCGATGGCGCCGAGCACGATCCAGGCGATGATGCTCACGGTCGATGTCTCCTTGTTCGTTTGCGCCCCGACGGGTGCCGGGCGATGCCCATCCTGTCGAACGACCGACCCCGCACCGGCTACAGATCGCGCCCAGGGAGTTGCAACCATCTGACAGCGCTGCAACGGGGCCGCAGCGCTGTCGGCGTCGGCTGTGGACGGCCCGCAAGCCCCCCAGGGTTAACGTGCCAACGATGATCGAGACCAGCCGACCCCGACCTCCTGTGCCGCGCCGTCCGGATACCCTGGGGTCCGAGCCCGGGCTCACCGAGTGGATCCGTCGCGGCGCGGGTTTCGGCACCGGCGTCCTCGTCGTCACGGGAGCGGTCCTGCTCCTCCTCGCGGCCGTGCAGGTGGTCGCCCTCGTCTTCCTCGCGATCCTATTCGCATCGGGCCTCGCTCCGGTCGTCGACGCGGTGCGAGGCCGGGCTTCCTTCGGCCGGACCGCGAGCGTCGGACTCCTGTTCGGCCTCCTCGGCGTCCTCGTCGTCGTCATCGGCATCCTCGTGATCCCGACCGCCCTGAGCCAGCTCGATGAGCTCGGCCGGGCAGTGCCCGGGTTGCTCGCCAGCGCCAGGCAGACGGCCCAGGCCATGCGACCGGAGGCGCTCGGAACGGCGCTGACGTCGCTCATCGACCAGGTGACCAGGGCGACGAGATCCGGCCCGGCGCCATCCGCGGATGCCGTCGTCGCCGCGGGTTCGGTCGCCGTCGAGATCATCGGATCCATCGCGACGGTCCTGACCCTGACATTCTTCTGGCTCCACGAGCGGCCACGCATCCAGCGATTCTTCCTGGCCCTCGCTTCGATCGAGCGACGGGCTGGAGCCCGCTCGGCCTGGAACGACATCGAGGATCGCCTCGGGGCGTGGGTCCGCGGCCAGCTGGTCCTCATGGGGCTCATGGCCGGTGCGACGACCGTCGCCTACTTCGCCATCGGCCTTCCCTCGGCACTCGTCCTCGGCGTCATCGCCGGCCTGTTCGAGGCGGTCCCGATCGTCGGTCCGCTTCTCGGTGCGATCCCGGCTCTCGTGGTCGCGACGACCGGCGGCCCGCAACTCGTCCTCGCCGTCGTCGTCGTCTATGTCGTCGTCCAGCTCCTCGAGTCGAACGTCGTCGTCCCGATCGTCATGCGGAACTCGGTCGGCCTGTCGCCGTTCCTCGTCCTCGTCAGCCTCCTCATCGGAGCGACGCTCGGTGGGATCCTCGGCGCCTTCGTCGCTGTGCCGATCGCCGCCAGCGCGGAGATCGTGCTCGAACGACTCCAGGCGCGTGACGTGCCCGTCGCCCTCGAACCCGACGTGGGCGAGGAGGAGCCCCTCGGCGCGGAAGCAGCCGCCGGCGCCTGAGGGACATGAAGAGATCGGCGGTCGCGCGGCGACCGCCGATCTCTGCGTCTTCCAGACCTGGTCCGGACGTTCGAGTGGTTCGCATCGCCCGCGGACACTCGCCCGTCAGGCGGCGCCGGCGCTCATCGGATCAGGACGCCGATGGCGAGGCCGCGGGCGACTCGGCGGGTGCCGAGGCCGGGGCGGACGCGGGCGCTTCCGTCGGGAGCGGCGCGACCGACGGGGTCGGCGTGGAGGCCGGGCTGCAGGCGACCGCGGCCGCTGCGATGGCGATGACCAAGATGATCCGCTTCATGGATGTCCCCTCGTTCGGATGCAGTGCCCGGCAGTCGCAGACTGCGGGGACGCCATCCTCTCGCGCCATGCATCGCCGACGAGATACCCGACCAGCGACGTCGGCTCACGGCGGCGTTGCAAAGATCCACCCCGGGGAACGTGCGCACGACCGCGGTCCGGCACTGCGATATCGATGCAACGGCGCGGCGTGACGCGCTGATCCGTCGGTGGGCCTGTATTCGTCACGCTGACCGCGGGCGGACCCGTGCCGTCGTCCCCTCCAGGGCCGCACGGACTGCACTCTACGGACGGACGACTACGTGACGACGACCTCGAAGCAGCCTGGCCGTTCTGACACGGCACCCGATCCGGAGGCCGGCCGTTCCCGCGGATCGCGGGCAGGTACGAGCGGCGCGGCTCGGCGCACTCGAGCGCACGAGCCCGTCATCCGCGTCCGCCTCTTCGATTCGGACCGGACCGACGAGGAGCTCGAGTTGGAGCCGGCCCTCCGTCGTCGCGTCAGCGACCGCCAGCTCCTCTGGATCGACCTCGAGGGTCCCCCCGGTGACGAGATCCAGCAGGCGATCGCAAAGCGGATGGATCTCAGCCCGACGACGCGCCGCGCGCTCGGGATCCCCGGTCATGCCGCGCACATGGCGCTCCACGGGACGTACTTCCACGTCCGGGTCGCCACGGAGGCGGATCACGAGCCGAGCGAGAACCCCCGCTGGCTGGACCTTGTGGCCGCCGGGAACGTCGTCCTGACGAGCCACGCCGCGCCGATCCCCTTCCTCCAGGATCTCGACGACCGGATCGAAGCCGACGCCACGGTCGGCGTCATCGACGCTCCTGCATTCGTCGCGACGGCCCTTGACGCGGCCGTCACGAGCTACTTCAAGTCGGTCGACGACATCGAGGCGGAGGTCGACCGCCTCGACCGGCGCGCGCTGAGCCGTCAGCCCGGGGACGATGTCCTCGCCGATCTCGTTGCACTGAGACGGCGTATCGGGCGTCTGCGACGCGTGCTCAGTGACGAGCGCGAGGTATTCGCAGCCTTCCGCGCGGCGGACTTCGGCGCGGTGGCGCCCGACGAGGACAGCGCCGCGTTCCAGGCGCTCGCGGACCGCTTCGAGTCGGCCCTCGGAAGCGTCGAGGACAGCCGTGACCTCCTCCTCGGCTCGTTCGACATCTTCATGACGAGGACCGCCCAACGGACGAACGACGTGATGAAGATCCTCGCTCTGGCGACTGTCCTCCTCCTGCCTGGATCGCTGATCGCCGGCCTCCTCGGGATGAACGTGACGGTCCCGCTGTCGAAGGACGACCCATCGAGCTTCTGGATCGTCGTCGGCGCGATCGTCGTGCTCGCGATCGCCGTGCTCGTACTCGCCCGGTTTCGCCGGTGGATCTGACGGGAGGCAGGCAACGACATGCGGCGGCCGGCCACCCGGCGACGGCGCTCGTGCTGGGCCCGCTCCTTCGGCACGTCGGCGAACGAGACGCTACGATCTGGCTCGAGACGTCGACGACCTGTGCGGTCACCATCCGCGTCGCCGGCCTGACCGCGACCGAGAGGACGTTCGAGGTCGCCGGACACCACTACGCGATCGTCGCCCTGTCCGGCCTCGACCCAGCCTCCTCGAGCGAGTACGCCGTCGACCTCGACGGCAGCCCGGTCTGGCCGCTTCCGGACTCGCCGTTCCCGCCGAGCCGGATCCGGACGCTCGCTCCGACGACGGGCGCGGTCCGCCTCCTCTTCGGCTCATGCCGGGAGCCGGGGGACGAACCTGGTCGGGCCGGCTCCGATCCCGACGTCCTGAGCGTCTATGCGATGCGGATGGCCAGCCAGGCGCACGAGACGTGGCCGGACCTACTCGTGATGATGGGGGATCAGGTCTACGCGGACGATCCGTCGCCAGCGATGCGTCGCTTCATCCGCGACCGACGCGCCCACAGACCGGGCCCGCGAGACGAGGTCGTCGACTACGAGGAGTACGCGGCCCTATACGCGGAGGCCTGGGGCAGACCGGAGATCCGATGGCTCCTGTCGACCCTGCCGAGCGCGATGATCTTCGACGACCACGATGTCCGGGACGACTGGAACACATCACACGCCTGGCGCGAGGACATGCAGGCTACCGAGTGGTGGGAGGAGCGCATCACGGCGGCGCTCATGTCGTACTGGGTCTACCAGCATCTCGGCAACCTCTCGCCCGGCGAGCTGTGCACGGACGCGACGCTCGCCGCCGTTCGCGCTGCCCGAGATGGCGCCGATGTTCTCCGATGCTTCGCGCAGGCGGCGGATCGCGAGGCCGACGGTGCCAAGGGCACGATGTGGTCGTTCCGCCGCGACCTCGGACGGGTCCGGTTGCTCGTGATCGACTCGCGGTGCGGACGCATCCTCGCCAACGGGAGCCGCTCGATGGTCGCCGGGGATGAGTTTCGGTGGATCGAGGAACAGGTGGAGGATGGCGCGTACGACCACCTCGTGGTCGGTACCTCGCTGCCATGGCTGCTCCCACGAGCGCTCCACGACATCGAATCGTGGGACGAGGCGATCAGTGATGGGACCCGGGGCCGCACCATGGCCCGCTTCGGCGAGTGGCTGCGCCGGGCGGTCGACCTCGAGCACTGGGCGGCATTCCGCGAGTCGTTCGACCAGTTGAGCGAGCTCTTCGGTCGGGTCGGCCGGGGAACCGGCGGCGAAGTCGCACCGGCGACGATCTGCGTCCTGTCCGGCGATGTCCACCACAGTTACGTGGCAGAGGCCGTGTACCCCGAGCCCATCACATCGAGGGTCTACCAGATCACCTGCTCGCCGATGCACAACACGATCCCCCGGGCGATGCGGTTCGTGTTCCGCCTCGGCTGGAGCACCCGGGCTGCCCGCGCGACGAGGGTTCTCGGCCGGCGGTTCGGTGTCCCGGCGCTCCCGATCGAGTGGCATCACCCGGCAGGGCCTCAGTTCGGCAACGAGCTCGCCCTGCTCGCATTCGATGGCCGTTCGGCGAGCGTGACATTCGAACGAGCGCTGCCGGCGCCGGCGCTCCTACCCGGCGAACAGCGGGGACTGCGCGACGAAGGCCTGGCCGTCGCCACCGAGCTCTCGCTGACCGCGACCGAGAGCCGCTGAGGCACTCGACTTCAGGCAGTGAGGCGTCGTGTTCATGTAATGGGAGATGGCTCACGGTCACCTCTCGACGCACGGTCCGGCCGGTAGGGTGAAGCCGAAAGAAGCCGCTCAGGATCATCCGATGCCGTCACTCATCAAGATCGGCCGCCTCGTCCGGATCGCCACCCTGCCCGAGACGCGCCGCGCGGTCGTCGCAGCTGCGAGATCCGAGAGCCTGCGTGACATCGCCCGGCGTGCGGCCACCGATCGGGCGGCGCTGGCTCGGGATCTCATGAACCCGGCCAACGCGCGAGAGGTGTTTCGCTCCGCCTTGCGCCATCCGGCGAGTCGCGAGCTCGGCAGCGCCAGCCTGTTGTTCATGCCCGGCCGCTACGTCGGGCTGGGCTGGGTGGCGGGCTGGGCCGCGGATCGAAATCATCCGCAAGTACGTCGATCCGCCGGTCGATGTACCCGACCCACCGGCTTTCGATCGGCCGCTCAGGAACGTGACGCCGGGATCTGGCGACGATCGGGTGGGGCAGCGACCGGGCGAGCGACCGCCCGAGACGCGTCCGCGGTGAGGTCCGACGAGCCGGCCCTCGCACGACCTCCCTCGACCACAGAAGGGCTGGAGCGACAAGCGCGAACGCCAGTACGAGCACATCAAGGACAGCTGCGAGGATCGCGGCCTCGGCGAGGACGAGACCGAGGAGTACTCGCCGAGGGACCTCGTGGCTCAGGCCGCCCCGGCCGAGGATCGACGGCCTCGATCCGCCTGCTCGAGGAGGCCGTCGCGGTCATCCCGTCACGGCTTCCAACAGGTCTACCTGCACCAGGTCGGGCCCGATCAAGCCGGATTCTTCGACTTCGCCGGGCGTGAGCTCCTCGGTCGATCGATCCCGGCGGGGGAGCGGCCCGCTGATCGCCCGGGCGCCATCGTCGGCGAGACCCTGTGCTGGCGGGGCCTGAGTTGCCGGGCCCCACCGCGCCACCGGCGCCGACTGCCGCGAATCTGCAAGGCGCCGGTGATGCGGCCGTTGAGCCCGCCGCCGGTGGCGGTCGCTAGCGTTAGCCGGAGCCCACCCGAGCGTGGGGCCAGTGTGAGGTACGAATGACCGCCATCGTGTCCCTGTTCGGGATCATCGGCCGGTTCGCCGGCGATCTCCTGACCGCCGCGACCGGTTGGGCCGGCACCCTCATGTTCGGGCGCGTCCCGCAGAGTCATCGACGCTACCTCGCTGCGATGATGAGCGGCTCGGTGCTGTGGGCCATCCTCGTCCTCGGGTTCCTCGTGCCGGGCCTGGCGGCCTGGAGCCTGTCCACCACTCCCCATCCGTCGTTCATCACCAGCTCGTGGCTGACCTTCGTCGTCACGCTCGGGGTGATCGTCGTGCCGCTCGGCGTCGGCGCGGCCGCGCACCTCGCGCCGGCCGACGGCAAGCGCGCCGGCGGCATCCGCGGTGCCGTCGAGGTTTCCCGCGGGTACCTGCTCACGCCCGTGATCGCCGGCCTGCTCGTGTTCCTCGCCGGTGTCGGCATCGTGCGCAAGGCGCGGAGCACTCGACACGGCTGGTCCGATACCCATATCCCGATCGTCGTTCCGCCCGATGGCTACGACGACACCGTCGCCACGATTCACGACGCCTTGACCGCGGCGGGGATGCCGCTGCAGGTCGAAGTCGCCTCGCGGGTGCTCAGCCTGCCCGGGTGGGTGCTCACCCACCTAGCCGGGCCGAACGTACGGCACCTTCGGCCCGATCGCCTCATGGAGCTGTGCGGCACCGACGTCCGGGTCGGGATCTATCCGTCCGACGTCGCCGTCTCGGCGACGGCCGAGCTGCGGACGCCGATCAGGGCGACGATCGTGGCCGCCCTGGCGCGCGCGGACGCCCATTTGACGACGAGCGCCGAATCCCAGAAGGTCGAAGACCGGCTCAAGAAGGTCATGGTCGCGGCCTCGGACAGCCGCCCGCCGGCCTATGAGCCGTCGGCGATCGCCGCTATCGACGCCACGTTGCTCGCGCTCGAGGTACCCGATGAGGAGTGGGACGTCCTCTACCGACTCCGGCTCCAGGCAGAACGCGACCTGCTGCGACGGGCCTTCGGCGGGATGACGGCGGTCGCTTCTCTGCACACGGAGGCGCCGCTGCCCGCGGCCATCGTCGAGCGGTCCGACGAGATCGGCTCCCGCCGCGAGCCGCATGTGGCCCAGGTGCCGGCGCTGTGAGCGCGACACCGATCCCGGCCGGCGAACGGCCGGGGCGCGCCATCAGCGCGGGCTCAGCGACGATCGCCTGGCCGATCCTCGCGATCCTCGGCCTCGCCGGGTTCGTCGCGCTGACGCTGTCGCTCGCCGGTGGCACCGTCTTCCCATTCGACAGGCCGCTCGTGGACTTCGCGCATGCGTGGGCGGGTCCGGCGATCATCTGGCAGGCGGTGTCGCAGTCGGCGAATATCCCACTCATCGTGATCGGCGTCGGCTTCGTCGCCTGGCTGCTGTGGCACCGCCGCTACCGTGAGGCGCTCCTCGTCATCGCCGTCCTCGTCGCCGTGACGGCGGGCAGCGAGGGCGTGAAGCAGCTGACGGCCCGCCAGCGCCCGACCGGCAACGGCGACGGGATCCCCGGCGTTGTGTACAGCTACCCATCCGGCCACATCCTCGAGTGCCTCACCATCCTCGGCATGATCGCGCTGCGTTTCTGGCGGACGACGAGCCACCGTCGGCTCGCCGTGCTCCTCGTCGCGCTCGTCGTGATCGAGGTCGTGCTCGTCGGCATCGCCCGCGTGGCGCTGCAGGAGCACTACCCGACGGATCTGCTCGGCGGCCTGCTCGGCGGGATCGGTGCGCTCGGCCTCTACGCCTGGTTCACCCGGCCCGGCGGGTGGGCGGACCGGCCTCCGTTGCGGACGAGGACGACATGAGCCAGGGACCGGCCAACGGTACGGTCGGCGGCGAAGCCGGCCCCCTCGGGCCCGACCCGGGGAGCGGATCGGCCACCGGCCCCACCGCACCGCCCCTACTCCCGTCGGCGCCGGAGCTCGGTCTCGCGACGGCCACCGTCGTCGTCGGCTTCGCAAGCCTGACCGCCTGCCTCGTCGTCCTCGGATCGGTCGCCGAGGGCGTCCGTTCCCAGGAGGTGTTCGCCCTCGATTCGTGGGCCACGCCCTTCCTCCACGGGATCTCGTCGCCCGGGATGGACGCCGTGATGAACGCGATCACCGACGTCGGGACGATCTGGGTGATCCTCCCGCTGCTGATCGCGTTCGCCGTGTGGCTGCTGCGGTCGGGGCATCGCCGGTCGGCCGTGTTCCTCGTCGTGGCCGTGCTCGGCAGCGCGGTCCTGCAGTTCACGATGAAGCCGTTCTTCGCCCGTCCGCGGCCGGAGTTGCCGTGGGCCCAGGTGCTTCCCGACTACAGCTTCCCGAGTGGCCACACGATGAACGCGGCGATCTTCTACGGCGGGATCGCCCTCGTCCTCTGGTCGCTGTACGGGCGCCGGATCGGTCTCGCCGCGCTCGCCATCGCGGCCGTCATCGCCGTCGCGGTCGGTGTCAGCCGGATCTACCTCGGCTACCACTACCTCACCGACGTCGTCGGCGGGCTCGTCGCCGGGGTCGCCTGGCTGCTCGTCGTCGGTGCCGCGTTCCGGGCCCGGCCGACGTGGCGCCGCTGGCGGTCGAAGGACGGCAAGATCCATCGACCGATCGATCCGGGCCCGATGGCCGCCCGATGAAGACCGCCTTCGTGGTCGGGCGCAGCCGGAAGGGCAAGCAGAACGGACGGATCGTCCTCCGTGTCCGCCGGGCCCTCCGAGCCGCGGGCTGGACGGTCGACAGCCGCCTCGTGACCCGGAAGCGGGAGCTCGAACGCGTGGCTCGGCGAGCCGTCAAGCACGGGTGCGACGTCGTCGTCGCGGTCGGTGGCGACGGCGCCGTGGTCCGCGTCGCCTCGGCGTTGGCGGAGTCCGACGCCGCGCTCGGGATCATCCCGACCGGGACCGGCAACCTGCTCGCCTCGAACCTCGGGATCCCGCACGACGTCGAGCAGGCGACGGACGCCGTCATCTCCGGCCGCATCCGTCGCATCGACATGGGCCGCGTCGTGACCGACGGCAAGACCCGCGACTTCGCCGTCGCGGCCGGCGTCGGCTTCGATGCCGACGTGATCGACCACACGGCCGCATCCCAGAAGCTCCGCTGGGGCAAGCTCGCCTATCTCGCGAACGCGCTCGGCCAGGCGGGCTCGATCCAGAACGTCGACCACGAGGTCACCCTCGACGGCTCGACCGAGGTCATGGAGGCCGCCCAGGTCTTCATCGCGAACTTCGGGAAGATGCTGCCGATCATCCAGCCGCGCCGGGCGATCCGCCCGGACGACGGTTACCTGGACGTCATCGTCGTCCGGGCGTCGGGACCGCTGCCGGGCCTCATGGCCAGCTGGGAGGCCCTTCGCCAGCGGGACCTCGGTTCGAGCTCCGGCGGACGCGTGTTCCGGGCCCGAGCGCGCGAGATCCGCATCGAGACCAGGCCGGTCAGGCTCGTCGAGACCGACGGCAATATGGTCGGCCGCACGCCGCTCGTCGCGACCGTCCTGCCGAAGGCACTGAGGGTGATCGTCCCGAAGAAGTGATCCGGGCCGAGTGCCGGGGATCATCACAGGAGAGCTGATGCGTTATCTGCTCGCGATCCTGCTCCCGCCGATCGGGATGCTGTCGGTCGGAAAGCCATTCCAGGCGCTCGTGTGCCTCATCCTCATGGTCACCGTGCTCGGCTGGCCGTTCGCGTCGCTCTGGGCGATCCTGACGGTCCACGGTGCGTTCGCCGACCGGCGGGCCGAACGGATCATCCGGGCCCAGGCCGAGGCTGCGAAGAGCCGCTGATGCCCGAGCCGCTGGCCCGGCCGGAGACCGAGCCACTCGTCCGAGCCGCGGCCGGGCTCCGCCATGATGTCGGGCGGGCCTACGAGCGTCACGTCCGGGGGAAACCGGTCGAGGCGTCGACGGCTGCGACGATCGCGTATTTCATCACGCTCGTCGTTGTCCGGGCGTTCGTGACCGCCACGCACGGACAGACGCGGGACTACGTCGACGTCGCCGGCGTGCACGTCCACCATCTCGTGATCGGCATCGTCGCAGTCCTCATCGCCGGGGTGTTCGCCCTCGACGAGGTGCTCCGGCTCACCCGGGCCGTGCTGTTCGGGATCGGGGCCGCCCTCGTGCTCGACGAGTTCGCCCTCCTTGTGTTCCTCAGGGACGTCTACTGGCTCCCGCAGGGGATCCTCAGTGGGTTCGCCCTCGTCGTCGGCCTCGTTGCCCTCGCGGTCAATGCGTGGCGGGGGCGACCGTTCCTCAGAGAAGTGACGGGGAACCTGCGACGTAGATCCTGACCTGAGCCGGCCTTTCGGTCGAGCCGGCCCGCCCGTCACTGCGACCGGCTCGGGACGACGGCCGGTCATGCTGGCCGCTTGCGGCTCCGGCACGCGCACGCCACAATCCGCTGGCGCGATGGGGCAGGTGCGTCGATCGAGGGTGAGATGAGCGGCCAGGGCGAGACGCTCCGTCTGTTCGAATTCACTCCTGTGCGGGGAGCGTTCGACTCGATCCTCCGCGATGTCATGATCCCCGACCTGTGGGACCTGCCCGGGGTGCTCGAGGTCTATGTCGGGCGACAGGGACCGGTGGAGATCGGGCCGCGCCTCGTGGCCTCCATATGGGAGTCCGACGAGGCCATGGCGGACGCCCTCGGCATCTCGTTCGAGACGCCGCTCTTCCATCCCGAGTTCATCGACGAGACCGTCGACCGCCGGCTCGAGTTCCTGCCGCTGTCGTTCTCCTACCGGGCTGACACCACGGCGTCGCCCGCGATCATCCGCCTTGTGACCGGCACGGTCCGGCCGGACGAGCTCGACACGTACATCGGCGAGGCCTGGGCCGGGACCGAGGACGACGCGGCGGCCGGGCGCGGGCCGATGGCTTTGTACCTCGCGACCCGGCCGCCCGACCGTTTCCGGACCCTGTCCGTCTGGCCGGACTGGGCGACCCTCCAGGACGCGACCGGTGGCGACATCGATCGACCGATCGCGACTCGCCATGCGAAGCGGCTCGTCGATTGGGAGGCGCAGCACTACGAGGCCCTGCCTGACCTCCACGGTTCCGTCGAGCCACTCACGGCGACGGCGGCCCCCAGGCGAGCCGTCACGTCTTCGGAGCACGACTGAGTTCGCCACATCGAGCCGCACGTGGATCTGACGGCGGCCGGGCCGATCTACCGGGTGGGCCTGGCCCTCCTCGAGCTCGAGGACCAGCAGTGGTCGTGCGGCGGAGCGAGGAGTGGGTCCTCGGGCTCTACTACGATGCCGCCGACATGAGCGTCGCCCTCGCCACGGCGGACTTCGATCAGGTCTTCGCGTACTCCCTCGCCTATCCGCGGCCGGACCGGCTGACGAGCGCGCCCCGGACCGACTGAGCCTCGCGCCGGGCGGTGACCCGGTCGCGGAGCCCGCGCATCCGCTCCACCGCGAGGAGCCACATCAGCGTGGATTCCGCGCCCTCGTTGGCGTTGATCGCCTTCTCCGACAGCCCGTCCCGGCACGCCCCGCGACCGGCGTCGGCGAGCGGCTCGCCGAGGTCGTTCCGGCCGAGGAACCAGGCGAAGGCGGCCTGCGCCGCCAGCAGGTAGCGAGGCTCCCCGGTCTGCTCGTAGGCGCATTCGGCGGCGAGGATGAGTGCGGTCGCCTCGATCGGCTGCTGGTCGAAGCGGGCCGGCCCCCGCCCTCGGACCCACCAGCCACGGTTGCCGACCGGATGGAATGACTGGTCGTCGTGGACCTGGGCGTCGATGAGCCAGTCGAGCATGGTGAGCCCGACCTCCTCCAGGTCGACGCGCCCGGATCTGCGGCTCGCCATGAGAAGCGCCCTCGGCAGGAGCGGTGCTTCGTACGTGACCGCGTAGTCCGGCCAGGGCCACGTCGGATCGGCCGCGGCACTCGCGAGTCGATCCCCGAGGCGGTCGGCGAGTAATTCCCCGAGGGACAGCGGCACGAGGCCGCGGGCCCCGTCCCTGGCCGGGTCATCGACGCGCGTCGCGGTCCGCCCGAGGATCGAGCAGGCAATGAGGGCGGAGGCGATCGCCCTGGGCCAGCGGAGCTCGGCGGCGGCGGGGCAGGCCTGGATGAAGAGACGCGCGCATGTCCGGCGCACGCCCTCGTCCGGGGCCCCGACCGCCGCCTCGGCCAGAGCGAGCATCGCTCGGCCGTGGGCGTCTTCCGAGCCGATCTCCTCGGCGAACGTGCCGTCGTCGTCCCGGAAGTTGCGGAATCGCCCGCTGTCCTCGTCGAACGCCGCGCGGAGGTAGCGGACCGCGGAGATCGCGGATTGCGCCACCGGCTTCCAGCCGATCACCTCGGCATGGAGCAGGTCGACGGAGAGGGCTCGGGCGACGTCGTCCGTGCACGTCCCGAAGGAAGGGTCGGGCCACGGCCCGCGGGCGTGCTGGTAGATGCCGAGCGGCCCCGTGAGCTCATCGAGATGCTGCCGGACGACGGGTGGCGTCCACTGCTCATCAGACACGGACCACCTCGGCCGACGTCTGGACCGCCGACCGGCGCTCGGGCCCGGCGCCGGCCGACTCGTCGATCAGGTCGGCGAAGAGGTCGCGATACGCGCCGCCGACGTGGGACCACCGCATCCGCCGTCCGAACGCCGCAGCGCGGGCGCCGATCGCCGCGCGCCGATCGTCGTCACCGAGGAGTGCCTCGATCGCTGCGGACAGGCTATCGCCCGAGGCCGACTCGACCAGGACTCCGCGATCCTCCGCGAGCACCTCGCGGGCGTAGCTGTACGGCGTAGAGACGATGGCCTTGCCGGCGGCCATGGCGACCGACAGCGTCCCCGACACGATCTGGTCGAGGCTCGGGTACGGCGTCACGTAGATGTCGGCGGCCTGGAGCCAGCGGGCAAGGTCCGAGGGGGCGAGGAACCGGTCGACGAAGAGGACGTTCGACTCGAGAGCGCAGGCGGCCACCGCGGCGCGCAGCCGGTCGCGGTAGGCCTCGCCCTCGCGCCGGACGAGGTCGGGGTGAGTGGCGCCGAGGATGACGAACAGGGCCCGGCGGTCGGCCGCTGCGATGGACGTCATCGCCGCGATCATGTGCTCGTACCCCTTGCCCGGACCGAGCAGTCCGAAGCTGAGGATGACCTTGCGCCCGGCAAGCCCGACACCGGCCTTCGCAACGTCGGGGTCGACGAGCGGGATCTCCGGGACGCCGTGAGGGATGATCCGGATGCGGTTCCACGACGCGCCGTAGCGACCGTGGAGGAGGCGGGCGGCGGCCATCGACATCACGACGGTCGCCCCGGCGCGTTCGACGAGCCGCGACAGGACGAGGTGTTGACCGTGCGACGGCCTGGTCAGGACGGTATGGAGGGTGAGCGCGACCGGAGCGGTCGAGGCGTCGACGAAGTCGAGCAAGTCCGAGCCGTCTGGGCCGCCGTAGATCCCGTATTCGTGCTGAATGGAGACAAGTTGGGTTCCCGCCGCCGAGACGAGATGGGCCGCGTTCGAGTAGTCGCTCCGCTCGTCCTGTCGTATGCGCCAGCGGACCTCCGGACCGCAGGAGTCGGGATCGCCGGGACGATGAACCGCCACGACGTCGCCTTCGCCGACCGCGAGTCGCAAGTCCCGGGTGAAGGTCGCGATCCCGCACATCCGCGGTGGGTAGGTGGATAGGTAGGCGATGCGCGGCGGTGACACGGGTACTCCTCGAGTGACTGTGGCCAGCGTCAATCGTGGCGGTCGACGCGTTGCGGGCCGGCCCGCGTGAGCCCGCGCGGGCTTGCGGGACCGTGGCAGTCTCCGCGCAGCGTCGGCGGTCCGGATATCCGACCCGCCGCCGGCGTCCGTCACGCCGATGCAACGAGTGCGCGTCGCGCGTGACGACCGGGCGACTGCCGATGCGCCATCCTCCGCGGATGGCACGCACGCACGACGCAGTCGAAGCCGCTCCGACCGTGCGGGACGCCAGCGGAGCGATCGTCCTCGTCGCTGCCGAGGACGATCGGTTCAGCGAGGTTCGGACGGCAGCCCTCGATCTCGCCCGCCGCGAGGACCGTCCCGTGATCGTGTATGACTGGGACGCCCCGGGCCTCCTGTCCGAGCCGCTCCCGACGTGGTGGTCGGGCGACGGCCCGGGCGAACGACCGCCGGGTCCGATGGATCCCCATCAGCTCGAGGTCGCCGGGCGAGGAGCGATCGGGCGGCAGGTCGCCGAGCTCCAGCGGGACGGCGTTCCGGCCGCGGGCTGGTTGCCGCGCCGACAGGGCGCCGCGGCGCTCGGGGCGTACGCCCTCGAACACGGCGCCGCCGTCCTCGTCGTCCCGGCCGACCTGCCGGACATCGCGACGCTCCTCCCACCGGATGGGGCCGTGCCATCTGCAACCTCGCCGACGGCCGCGATCCGCGTCCTGCGCGTCGAAGCCGGAGAACGGCGCTGACGCCTGCCTCAAGAGACTCGGTCGCGGCCTCGGCGACGCGCGCGGCGCGCTCCGCCGGGCTCCGCTACGTGTCGGATGCCGTCCCCGGCGTGCGCCGCCTGGGTCGGGCACCGCGCTTCCGGTACGTGGACCCCGACGGTCGGCCGGTGCGGGATCGAGCGACCCTCGAGCGGATCCGCTCGGTGGCCATCCCGCCGGCGTGGACGGACGTCTGGATCTCGCCGCGCGCGGACGGCCATCTCCAGGCGACCGGGCGGGATGCCCGCGGGCGCAAGCAATATCGATACCACCGCCGCTGGCGCACGACGCGCGACGCCTCGAAGTTCGCCCACCTCATCGCCTTCGGCGAGGCCTTGCCGAGGATCCGGCGGCGGGTGGAAGCGGACCTGTCCCGCCGGGGGCTCGACCTCGACCGCGTCGTCGCCCTCGTGGTCCGCCTCCTCGAGCTTACGCTCATCCGTGTCGGCAACGACGAATATGCGACGAGCAATCGGTCGTACGGCCTCACGACCCTTCGCGACCGCCACGTTCGCATCGATGGATCGAGCATCCGGTTCCATTTCCGCGGCAAGTCGGGCCGCGTCCACGACGTGGACCTCCGCGATCCACGCCTCGCTCGCCTCGTCCGACGCTGCCACGAGCTGCCCGGGCAGGACCTCTTCCAGTACGTCGACGACGCCGGCGAGACGCGGACGGTCGGGTCTGCGGACGTGAATGACTACCTGCGCCGCGTCGGTGGGGCGGACTTCACGGCGAAGGACTTCCGGACGTGGGCCGGCACGACCCTGGCCTACCGGGCATTGTGCGCAGCCGAACGGGCATCGAGCGGCGCATCGGCGAGGCGCGAGGTCGTCGCCGCGATGGGCGAGGTCGCCGACCGGCTCGGCAACACGCCGGCGGTGTGCCGAGCGAGCTACGTCCACCCCGCCGTCGTCGACGCCTACCTCGACAGCGAGCTCGGCCGAGCCCTCGTCATCGAGGCCGAAGAACGCGGAGGCTTTCAGGAGCCGTCGACGAGGGCGGAGGAGCTCCGCGTCCTCGCCCTCCTCCGGGCGCGTTCCCGGCGCCCGAGACGTCGCTGACCACCCGCCCGAGCAACGTGCGCGGTCCGCCGACCGCGGCACCGTCAGTCTCCCTGAGCAGCCTCCGTCGCCTTGGCGTCGGGCCTGCGCGAGCCGTGGAGGAACCGGACGACGACAACCCCGACGAGCGCACCTGTCGCCGGCCCGACGAGATAGATCCACAGGTCCGTCAGGTCGCCCGCGACGAGCGCCGGACCGATCGAGCGGGCCGGGTTCATCGAGGCCCCGGAGATCGGCAGGGCGATGAGCCCGCACAACGCGATCGTGCCGCCCACCGCGAGCGCGGCGTCGGCGCCTACGATCCGATACCGGTCGGCGGTCCCGAGGACGACGGTCACGAGGAAGAACGTGAGGATGGCCTCGAG
Source organism: uncultured Chloroflexia bacterium (assembly GCA_963745405.1). Classification (GTDB taxonomy): domain Bacteria; phylum Chloroflexota; class Limnocylindria; order Limnocylindrales; family CSP1-4; genus C-114. Next base: position 180,248 of record CAVUWY010000003.1, read on the forward strand.
CCCGACCGCCGTCCCCGCGGCCACATGCGGTGTCGTGACGCCCGCCCGCATCGCGTCGCCGAACATGACGCGAAGGACGCCGGCCGCTGCGATCGCCCCGACGACCTGGGCCGCCCAATATTGCCCGAGCCAGGCCGGCGGGAACAGGCCCTTCAGGGTGAAGGCCAGCGTGACCGCCGGATTGAAGTGAGCGCCCGATGCGTCCCCGATCGCGTAGATGAGCGCCATCACCATGAGCGCCGGCGCGACCGCCCTGGCCGCCTCCCCGATCTGCCCGCCGGCCAGCGTGGCCATCGTGTCGCCGCCGGCGGCGACGAACACGAGGGCGAACGTGCCGAGGAACTCGGCACCGAGCCGGCGCGGCCACCGCGGCGGATCGACGGGTCGGAATGTCGGCTCCGTGGTGGATCCGGTCTGACGCGTCATCGATCGCGAACGCTCCTTCCGGGCCGCCAGCGATCGGCGACCGGGCCCAGCATGCCGTCGCGGGCGCCCGGTCGGGATACCCGCGAGCGGGCGCTGCATGTAGGCCGCATTCCACCCGGGGCGCCTGTCACGGTTCTGTAGGTTGACGAAGCGGCGTGCGGGCGGTCCAATCCAGCCATGGAACGTACCGATCGGCCATCGGATCCGGGCTCGACGAGCGCGGATCGACGACGATCGACCGGCCGGCGACGGACGGACCGGCGGTCGCGCCTGATCGGCGAGAATCGCGAGAACACCGTCCGGGCGATCGTCCTCGCGCTGGCCGCCGCGACGATCGCGTTCGTCATCAAGCTCGCCCTGAACACGGTCACGGCCCAGGACGTCGGCTACAGCATCCTCATCCTCGCCGTCGCGACGACGGCCCTGGCGGCCGGTTTCTGGTCGGGGATCCTCACCGCGGTCCTCGGGTCGGTCGCTGACATCCTCTATTTCCGGAGCACCGGCGGATCGTTCTTCGCCGGCGCACCCGGCGCCTTCATCCGCTTCCTGATCTTCGTGCCCACCGCCGTCGTCATCGCGTGGCTTGTCGCCGCCACGCGCCTCGAGCGCGAGCGGGCACGGGCGAGCGCCGAACGATTCCGCCGGCTCATCGACGATTCGCCCGACTTCATCATCGTCGTCGACGAGGCGGACGGGCGGATCGAGCTCGCCAACGTCGCCGCCGCTGCATTCGGATGGCAGGCCGGTGAGCTCGTCGGAACCGTCGCCGACTCGGTCATCCCCAACATCGCGGAGGTCGGCGCGGCACTGGATGAGCCGGGTACCCGTCGGGCGATGAACGTGATGGGAGCGGACGGCACGGCTCGGCCGGTCGAAGCGCTCGCCCGGCATATCGATCTCGGCCGGTCCGGCCGACGACTGCTCGTTTCAGCGCGCGACGTGAGCGAACGGGTCGATGCGGCGGCTCGGCTCATGCGCCTCGCCAGGGTCGAACGTGCGCGGGCGGCCGAACTGCGCGCCGTGATCGACGCGATCGACGATGGGGTGGCCGTGTTCGGGCCCGACGGCGAGGTGGTGCTCCTCAATGACGGGATGGTGCGCCTCGTCGGCCCCAGCGTGACGTCCGCATCCGAGCTCACCACGCGTCTCGGTCTGTCCGAGGTGGCCGGCATCGAGCCGGGCGCCGCGACGGACGTCCGCCTGTCGGAGTCCGAGCGCTGGCTCGAAGTAAGGCGGTTCACCGTCCGTCCCGAGGATGAACCCGACGCCGGGGCGTCGAATCTCGTGATCGTGCGCGACACCACGTCGGAGCGGGCAGCACGGGAGGCCCGAGACACGTTCCTCGGGATCCTTTCCCATGAGCTCCGTACGCCGGTGACGTCGATCCTCGGCATCGCCCACATCCTCGCCCGACCCGAGCCCACCCTCTCCGAGGACGACCGGCGCGATCTGTCCCTCGACGTCTCGGAGGAGGCCGAACGGCTCCATCACCTCATCGAGGACCTCCTCGTCCTGAGCCGGGCCGAGGGAGGCAGGCTGGAATTCGAGGCGGAACCGATCCTCATCCAGCACGCGATCCGGTCGGTGGCAGCGGCGGAGGCCCGCCGATGGCCCCATGTCCGCTTCACGCCCGTCATCCCGGCATCGCTGCCGCCCATCGCCGGAGACCGGACCTACGTGGAGCAGGTGCTCCGGAATCTGATCGGCAACGCCGGCAAGTACAGCGACGAGCGCGGCGCCGAGGTCCGGATCGAGGCGAACCTCGTCGACGACGAGATCGTGGTCCGGGTGCTCGACCGGGGGCCGGGCTTCAGCGAGGCGGATGCCGGTCGTCTCTTTGACATCTTCTTCCGATCGAGCAGCACGTCTCGCGTACGCTCCGGAGCCGGGATCGGCCTGTTCGTGACGAAGAGCCTCGTCGAGATGATGGGCGGCCGGGCATGGGCGGCCCTCCGCGAAGGCGGTGGGTCGGAGTTCGGCTTCGCCCTCCCAGTGCTGACTGATGACGAGCCCGTGTCCGAGACCAGCGCGGCCGCGTCCGCGCCACGCTAGTATCCGGATGAAGGCGGAGGACGAGTGCGGATCTCACCCAAGATGCTCCAGGGCGTTCGTCGTGGAGAGATGCTCGTCAGGTACGCACTCCTGGGCCCGGTGGCGTTCGTCCACGCCGACCTCCCCAAGGCCGGCACGGCGGGGACCGGCCTCGACGAGCCGTGCGCGATGCAGCACCATGGGATCGTCATCCGCGGCTCCCTGATCGCCGATTTCGAGGACGGCGGGCGGGAGGCGTTCGATGCGGGCACGGCGTTCTACGTGCCGGCCGGGCCGAGTCACAGCTTCAGCACCGAGGGCGCCACGATCGTGGCCGGCTTCGCGCCGCTCACAGGGGCCGAGGAGATCGATCCCACGAGCCTCGCCGCCAGCGGGTTCGAGGTGCTCGACCGGACGTCACCGGCGACCGTGCCGCCCGCGACCATCAAGATCCACGGGCGGGTCGCGCCATATCGGCGCAAGGGCGCGGTCGAGACCGAAGGCGCGATCATGGGCAGCTGGCTGCTTACCCGCGCGACGTTCGGACCAAGCAGTCCCTACACATCGACCTGGTGCGAGCTGCCTCACTGGGGCGTCGTCCTCGACGGTGACATGGCGATCACCTACCGGGACGACGTCGAGCTCGTCTCGCGCGGCGATGCCTACTACGCACCGGCCGGCCATCGGTTCGAGACCGCCGACGGTGCGACCTTCATCGACTACACGCCGCTCGACGAGCTGGATGGGCGCCACCCGATCCCGGTCTACCGGCGGACGCTCGTCGATCGCCTCATCGCGGCGGAAGCCCGCTCAGCGGCTCGGATCGATCCCGAAGTTCCCGCCGAACGACAGCCGGAGCCGCTGCTCGTGAAGCGACTGTTCCGAACGCCGCTGCCCGCGGTTTGAGTCGTCGAATCGACCGCGTGACCGGTCGTCCCCGGTCGCGGGCAGCCCATCGGGATCAGCGAGCCGGATGGGCGACGTTGTCGTCCTCGCTAACCTCGATGCCGTGGCGGCGGGCAGCCGCGACGATCTTCTTCCGAGCCCGCTCCTTTGCTGGCTTCGAGTCGAATTCGGTCTGATTCCAGCGCGCCATCGCGTTCCTGACGTGGGACTCGTCATTGATCGGCAGGTGCTCGCCGCCGTTCCGGTCGACGTATGCGAATTGGTTCTTGCGGAGGCGATCGCGCGCCTTCGTGTCAAGCTCGGCCACCTGGGTCCTCCAATCCACCGCTGCGTGGGGTGAAACGAAGGCCGGCCCGACGTTCGGGCCGGCCGGTCCGGGGTGAGGCCCGGTCAGCGCGGGGTCGAGGCGGGCTTGCGGGTCTCGTCCTGCGACTCCTTCGCCGTCCGGCGCATGTCGTCCCCGGCGTTGCCGAGGTCCTGGCGGATGTCGTCGCCGAGGTTGCCGACGTCGTCGCCGGCGTCGTGGCCGTTCAACTCGCGACCTGCTTCGCGGACCTTGTTCTCGCCCTCGCGATAGATCTTCTTGGCGTCATCCATGGCTGGATCCTCCCGTTTCACGGTGGGACGCCGCGGTTGCGGCGGTCGAGCCCCACGCTAGCGGCGGATCGGTATCGGACCCGCCCCCGCAGCCGTCGGACGAGTTGCACGCGCCTCACAGGGAAGCGGGCGACGAACGGCGACGTCAGCCAGCCGGCAACGGCGGCTCGCGCGCGGCTCACCCGGCCGACGCCCGTCGCGAGTGTGGGGACAGCCACTCAAGTAGACTGGCGGACGAGGGCCACGTCGGAACCGACAACCGAGGGGACCAATGCTGCCGCTGATCATCCTCATCGTCATCGTCGTCCTGATCGTCGTGTTCGTGATCGGGCTCTACAACGGCCTCGTCCAGAAGCGCAATCGGGTCGACGAAGCGTTCTCCCAGATCGACGTCCAGCTGAAGCGCCGCCACGACCTGATCCCGAATCTCGTGAACGCGGTCAAGGGCTACATGGACTTCGAGCAGGATGTCCTGACCAAGGTGACCGAGGCGCGAGCGAACGCCATCGCCGCCGGGTCGCAGGGCACCGCCGCCCAGGCCCAGGCCGAGAACGTCCTGACCGGCACGCTGCGCTCGCTGTTCGCCGTCGTCGAGAACTACCCGCAGCTCAAGGCGAACGAGAACGTCCTGAGCCTCCAGGAGCAGCTGACGACGACCGAGAATCAGATCAGCTTCTCCCGCCAGCACTTCAACGCCAGCGTCCTCGACTTCAACAACAGCATCCAGACCTTCCCGGCGAACCTCATCTCCGGGATGTTCGGCTTCAGCAAGCGCGAGTTCTTCGAGGCCGAGCCCGAGGCCCAGGCGGTCCCTGTCGTCGCCCTTCGCTAGCCCGGTCGACCGCGCCGCGGCACGGTCGGTCCATAACCGGTCAGCCGGGCCACCCACATGGCGACAGAGACCTTTTACAACCAGATCTCGGCGAACAAGCGCCAGTCGATCCTGCTCGCCGTCATCCTCGGCGTCATCCTCGGGGTGCTCGGCTTCTCGATCGGTTACGCCTTCGGCGGCAGTGCCGCGGCCGGCGTCGTTGCCACCCTCATCGCGGTCGGTCTCGCCGGGCTCATCTCGCTCGGCTCGCTGTTCGCCGGCGACCAGCTCGTCCTCGCCACGTCGCAGGCCCGCCAGGTCGATACGGAGAGCCAACCGCAGCTGATGAACGTCGTCCAGGAGATGGCGATCGCGGCGGGCATCCCGATGCCGAAGGTCTACGTCATCGACGACACCGCCCCGAACGCCTTCGCCACGGGACGGGATCCCCAGCACGCGTCGGTGGCGGTCACGTCCGGCCTCCTCGAGAAGATGGATCGCGAGGAGCTCCAGGGCGTCCTCGGCCACGAGCTGTCGCACGTCCGCAACTACGACATCCGGTTCACCCTCCTCGTCGGAGTCCTCGTCGGGAGCGTCGCCCTCCTGTCGGACTTCTTCCTCCGCTACACGTTCTGGTTCGGCGGCGGCCGGCGCTCGAACCGGGACAGCGGGGGCGGGGGAGGGGGCATCCAGCTGATCTTCACCCTCGTCGCGCTCCTCCTGGCGGTCCTGGCCCCGATCGCGTCGCAGCTCGTCCAGCTCGCCGTCAGCCGGCAGCGCGAGTACCTCGCCGACGCGTCGTCGGTCGAGCTGACCCGCAACCCGAACGGCCTGGAGCGGGCCCTGGCCACGATCGCGACCGACAAGGAGGTCCTCGAGGTCGCCTCGAGGGCGACCCAGCACCTCTACTTCACGAACCCGATCAAGAAGTTCGAGGCTCGATCCGCCGGCCTCATGTCGACCCATCCGCCGATCGTCGACCGCATCAACCGCCTCCGCCAGCTGACCGGTGAGGCGCCCCTCGACCCGGCTGAGACCGCCACGCTGTCCGGCCTCGACTGACCGCGGCGCTGCTCGGTCCTGTGGCGCGACTCGGTCCGGCGCCAGGGCAAGCGCGGCCCCGGCTCGCGTCCAGCGCCGCCGCGGCTCGGTCCGTTGCCAGGGCTTGCGTACAGCGCCGAGACCGGCGCCGCCGCGGCTCGGACCTCGCGGCCGCCGGCGACCCCGCTCGGCCGCTGCCATGTGTGCCGCATATGATCGTTGAGTGGCGTACGCCGCCGATGTCGGGGCCGCACTGCCTCGCTCTGCGCCCATCCGAGCGTGGATGGGGCTCTCGAGCGGTGTTCGGGAGCGCCACGGGGCGTCGCCGGGACTCGAGCGTCGCCGAATGATCGCCGGTGGAGCATATGGCAGCCGGCCGCGCGATCGCGACGGATAGTGATCGCCCGTGGAACAGATGGCAGCCGCCCGCGGCCTCGCGCCGGCGCCCCGGCTCGCCGGGCCCTCCGGGCCCTCCCGCGACGGTCAGCGACCCGTCCGCGACGCGTGAGCGGCCGCTCACGCCGCCCATCGAGCTTCGTTGAAGGGCTCGGAAGGCCCGTGGTATCCTCCGCCACGCCGACGGGCGACCAGCCTTGGTCGGTCATCGGGCCGAGATAGCTCAGTTGGTAGAGCACGCGACTGAAAATCGCGGTGTCGCCAGTTCGATCCTGGCTCTCGGCACCACCGACAGCCAGCTATTCGGTGGTCGTGGCATCCGGGCGGAAGTGGCTCAGTTGGTAGAGCATCACCTTGCCAAGGTGAGGGTCGCGGGTTCGAGTCCCGTCTTCCGCTCCATTCTTCATCCGCATCGAGCCGCCCCCGACCGCCGCTGCCCCTTCGTCTAGTGGTAGGACAGCGGACTTTGAATCCGTGAAGCGAGGTTCGAATCCTCGAGGGGCAGCCAACCATCGCGCGGAGCCGGGCTCCGCATCGCCGGTCCCCGCCGGCCCGCGTCCGAGGCGACGTACCCAAGTGGTCTAAGGGGGAGGTCTGCAAAACCTCTATTCAGCGGTTCGAATCCGCTCGTCGCCTCCACTTTCACGCACGAATCCCCTCTCGAACGGGTTCGCCTGATCGATGGCGGAGAAGCCGACGAGCGATGACGAGCGCCACAGCAGCTATCGCGATGTTGAGGAAGACCTTTGGCGCGACCGGCGGCCCGGCCCCGCGTCCACGCCGCATCGTCTCGACGTCGATGAAGACGCCCTTGCATACCGGACAGCGCCACGCGCCCGAACGTCGACCGATCGGCCCCATCTCGGTGCCATCCTTCGGGCACGACCATACGACCTTGGTCTCGTCGGTCATGGGTTGCCTTCCTTCGGGCTGCCGGTTCTCCTCAGCCCGGAGATTGTCGCACCGGCCTCAGCCGACCCGGTAGGCGACCGTCACCGGGACGCCCAGCACCTGGGGAGCCACAAAGGACTGACCCGGCACTGGGACCGGCGCGCTGACGCGGCTCGGTGAGGATCGTGGTCGGGCCGCCGTGCTGCGTCAGCCGGGCCTCGTCACTGACGCCGTCACTGTCGCCGTGACAAGCGGTACATGGCGCCTGCGACGGGGATCAGGGCGGCGGTGACGATGATGGCGAGCAGCGCAGCCGCGGGTAGATCGCCGATCGGAGACCCCGACCCCGATCCGGAGTTCCGAGGTGGTGCCTGCCCGACCTGGGCGGGCGGCTGGGTCGGGGCGACCGACGCGAGCGCGATGGGGCCGAGTGGCGCGCTCGATGGGCTCGCCGAGGCGGTATCCGCGGATGGTGGCGAGGTTGCGGCGAGCACTTGGATGTTCACGACGGGACTCGGGCTCGGACGCCCTGCCGGAGGCGTCGTCGAGCGCGGGGTGGAGCGAGGCGTGGGCAACGGTGCCGGCGGCACGGTCGGGGCCGGAGTCGGGCTAGCAGTCGGCGTCGGAGTCGGTCTCGGGGTCGGACTCGGGGTCGGACTCGGGCTCGGAGTGGGGGGGTTGGCGACGTTGACCGAGGCCGACACGGGACATCCGGTGGTGCATAGCCCGTCCTTGAGGTAGACCCGTCCGATGATCGGGCCAGGGCCACCCGTGAAGAGCATCGTCACCTTGAGGGAGACCTGCCTCGTCAATGGCGCGACCGTCCACGATACGTCGATGCCGTTCGAGTCCGGGGTGCATGTCGCCGTGCAACTCGAGAACCTGACGTCCGAGTGGTCGAACAATATGGAGACGGTGTCGCCGACGATGGGACCGCTGCGGTGCTTGAGGGTGATCCGCCAGACGGCGAAGGTATTCGGCTGCTTGAGGACGTCCGGAGAGGCCGTCACGGTCACGTCGATGGTCTGCGTCGCTGCCTCCACCTTCGGTGCGACCGCGCCGCTCAACGCGGCGGCGACGACTCCGACCCAGACGAGCATCGCGACTCGGTGACTGCGCACGAGACACTCCGCTCCCAGGGATAGAGGACGGGTCAGCCGCGCGTGGTCGCAACCTTGTCGAAAGGCTCACCGTCTCGCACCGGTTCCTCCCACCTCGAGAGCCGGTCGGCGATCTCGCGGACCTTTCCCTTCGCCGCGGCCGATGTGAGCATACCTTCACCCAGTTGATCGATGACCCGCGCAAGTTCGGCCTCGATCTCGTCGACGTGGAACGGAGTTGGCGGAGCGAGTGGCGGAGCGGCTCCCATTCGGCGATCTCCCATCAGATGAAGCAGGACCGCCTGGCATCTTCCGCCGCCATCACTTTCGACGACGATGTCGGCGGCCGAGGGAGCGTTGCGCTCAGCTTTCAGCGCAGGACACAACTAGACACCCGGGACGGCGAGGAGTCCCTTACGGGATCTCATCCAGGTGTCAGTACGACATGTCATTTCGCGACTCCCGCGCGGGGCGAGCTGACTCCGCGATTTCTTCGGACACCTGCGGTCTAAACGCGCGCGCGAGCCGTCGATGACGGCATCGGTCGAGTCTCGCGCACCGCGTCGTGGACCTGATCGGGCCGTAGGAGCGCACATCCGCGGCGCGACCAGCCGTTGGCCGTCAGGAGCGGACGCGGGCGCGACGAAGTCATGGTGTCGGTCTGTCGCGAGGGCTAGCCAGACCCCCTCCCTGAACGAGTTGATGGAACTCCTCTGCGTGCTGCGTCAACTCGGCCTCGGTCGCCGTGTCCAGTTCGATGAACTCGTTGCGCGCGCCCTCCAGGCTGCGAATCAGCTCATCGAGCTTCAGCTGGGTGGCCTTGGACGAGCGGTTCGCGGGCCGCGACCACCGAGCCCGGAGGCCGCCATGTCCCGCAAGCCCGACCCCGAGCGCATCTACCGGTCCCGCCGCGACGCGGTCCTCAGACGGCTACTCGGGACCGGGATGGACCGGGCCGAGGCCCGGGTTGCTGCCTGGGAGGCCAGAGCTGACGCCGGGGGACAAACCCGGCACTCGGCCGCCTACTGGGACGGGGCCGCGGAACGGACGGAGACTCACGGCGCCGCGGCCCCGGCTCTGCGTCCCGATCATGATCCCCGCGGGCCACGCCGGTCAGCGGAGCGGAAGCGACCGGGGTCGCACCGGGGCTTGACGCTCGCCCAGAGGATTCGCGTTCTGGCCGGCCCGTTCCCAGCGGGTTGGCCTCTCTGTGCGCGGCAGGTCCGCGCAGATCCGCGATCACCACCGCGGAGACGATGCCGTAGGCGATCAGGAGGCCGGTCAACACCAGGTCGTCGGGCCCGAACAGGCGCTCGGCGAGCAGGACGAGACCGACCCCGGACACGCCGACCCAGGCGACGATCGCGGCCGTCTCGAGCGGTCGACGCCGGGGCCGTTGCCAGCCGGACATTCACATCCTCGAGTGCGTGGCGAGGCCCCGGCCGGCCGTTCAGGTAAGGCGCGACCGGGGCCCCGGAGGAGGGATCCCGCCGGTGAGGATGCCGGCCGGATCCAAGGGGTCGGCTGCCGCCACCCCACCCCCGGTGGGTACTCAGCGGTGCCGCCGGGATCGACAATAGAAGATGAACGGCTCGCGACTGATTAAGGGTGTCGCGGTGGGCGTTGCAACGACATCTCGGCTCGATCATCGCGGAATCACGACGAGCGCGGACCGCCGGGCGAGCGCCGCGACGTCAAAGGCACCGTCCATGAGGCCGGCCGTGCCTGACCCACCGGACGAGCGGCCGGCGCCTCGTCGACCCGGCGATCCCAACGAGCTCCGCAAGTCGGAGCTGAGTCATTCGCCCTAACCGCTCCGAGGACCCGGCTCCGCGTCTTGACCGCCATCTCCGCTGAACCTGCGGAGCCATTGGTCAGACCGGATTCCTCCAAGGGCGGGCTGGCCGCCCTTCGTTACGAAGACAACCGGGTTCGCGTTTCGGCCGGCCCGTCGGCGCCGCGCTCCGGCCCCACCCTGCCCGACAGGTCGCGGCACGTCGCTGAAGACCAAAGCCGCAGCCGTGCCAGACGCGACCAGGACGAGGCACAGCATCGGATCGTCAGCACTGAGGACACGCACCAGGAGCAGCAGAAGGGCAGCGACGGGGACGCGGACCCATCCGAAGATCGCGGACGCCTTCAGCGTCCGGGGACGCGGAAAGTGATGCCGCTCAACGTACTCCCGGGAGACCATCGGGCTCGACACTCGGACACACTCTCTTCTGGTGAGGCCCCAGCCGCGCCGCGTTTGTGGGGCGCGACCGGGGCCCCGGGAGGGATCCCGACGCGTCGATCGACGAGGATCCGACGTCAGCCACCGCTCCCCGTCGGGATCAAGCGGCGCTGCCGGAGGGACTGTACGAACGGGCCGGCTCGCGTCTCAATCGGAGTCAGCTCGACGCGCCTTGCAACGTCATCGCGGCTTCACGGCGAGTTCGACTTCGACGGAGCTACTCCGTCGACTGGTCGCGCGGCTTGTTCCTGGTGGCCTCGTCGAACGCGATCGGGACGCGTCGGTGAGCGGCTCTCGCGCCGGCGATCTCTGCCTGATAGGCGTTCCGGAGGCGGGCGCGCTCGGCGACGAGTTCCCAGGATTCCGGAGAGTCGGCCGGGACTTCTGTCAAGGCACGTTCGACGGCGCGCCATTGATCGAGGATGACGGCGGCCCGGCGGACATATGGCACCGAGGGGCTCCTCGGCTGCGCGAGCTCTGCGCGTCCAGCGGCGGCCGATCAGGTTCCAACGAGGCGCTGACCGACTCGGGCCAGGGCCCGCGCGACGGAGTCGAACTCCTCAGGCGGAATCGCCAGGACCTGAGGGACGTGTTCGGATGACTCCGGGACGATCACGAGCGTCGCCGGCCGATCACGCTCGATATCGAACTGGATCCTGCGAAGGTTTTCGAAGGGCGTGTCGAGTATCAGCCGGTGGTCATCCGCGATGGCGACACGTCTATCGGTCAGCGCGAGCTCTGCGTCGACCGCGCGAGCCTCGATCTCGACGGTCTCGTCGGCACGGAGGATCTGTGCGAGATGCGGATTCCGCTCCATGGTTTCCTCCTCGAAAGCGCAGGTCGGACACCGCGGAAGTCGCGACCGAGCCGTCAGCGTAAGGCCGCGCTGATCCCCTGCGCTACGGTCGCCCACGAGGCCCGACGGAGGCTCGGGCGATAAGCCGCTCGGCGACCTTGCGACCGCGGACGCGCCGGATGCGGAAGGACTTGCCCTCGGACCGGTTGTAGGTGATGAAGAACGTCTCGATCTGCCTGATGAGGGCCGGATCGAAGTCCTTGAGGCTCTTGAGGTCGCCGCGTTCAGTCGAACCGTCGGCGATCGCGACGATGCGATCGTTGCGGTACGGCTTGCCGCCATCGTCCGCCTGTTCCGCCTCGATCACCCCGAGGAGGCGGACCCGGACGACGCAGCCCGGATAGGCGGGGCCGTCCATGAGGACGAGAACGTCGAGTGGATCGCCGTCGGCGGCCTTCGTCCGGGGAAAGAAGCCGAAGTCGAAGGGAAAGCTCAGGCCCGCCGGAAGCGTGCAGGAGACCGTGAAGGCCTGCCGGGCCGTGTCAAGCTTGAGCTTGTGTCGCGACCCCTGGGGCGTCTCGATGACCGCGATGGGCGTGCCGTCCTCGTCCGTTTCCCTGAGGCGCTCGAGTGCGGTCATCGCGGCGCCCGCTCGAGGAGCCGCGTCGGTGGCCGTGACCTGACGGAACGACTCATGCGGTGGCTCGTGATGGCTGCGGAGGTCATGCGACACGAGTAACTCTCTCGTGCGGGCCTTAGTGCGGAGAATGGCGACAACGTCCCCGCCTCCTGAGGATCTGTCTGCGGCCGTTCATGTTGCGATCCCCTCAGCTTCTGATACCGCATTCGGCCCATGGGCCGAGCGAGCGGGTACGCCGCATCCGTGCCCTCGGCAACAGGGTCAGCACCTCGAACGCCGAACTACGCGAGACGACGAGGCGCGAATGATGGGTCACCTGCTTGCCTCGAACTGCTCAACCGAATCGCTGTCGAGCTCCAGATCGACCACACCATCACCGGCGCTCGCCACATATTCGGCCGGCACGCGGTAGCGATGCCGGATGAGATGGCCGCTGCGGACTACCACCTCGCCGTGATCGACGTTCTCCACGGTGCCGACCTCGTCGGAGCGGGCGAAAACCTTCCAGCCCACCCGAATCGCATCAAGCGTCATCGTCATCTCGGGTCCTCCTTTCGCAACCCCTTTGTCATACGCCGAATTGCCTCGAAGGCGGGGCGAAGGGACTGATCCTGACGTTACAGGGCGCTCGCATTCCGTCAGTGCACGCACGGACAGATAGACGACTGCGGGGATCGTCAGGATTCCCGCCATGGGCTCGAGTCCGAGCGCGACCAGCACGACCGTCGCGTCACACGGCCCAGCGTGCCGGGATCCTTGAGCGACCGCGGGTCGATCTCGGCCACTTGCCCGGCCTCGTGGTTCGCGAACATTCGGCGTCCCGGCGGCAAGCCTCAGCTTCGATCGCCTGTGTCTACGGGCCAGATGCCGCGAGCGACAGCCTGGTTAGTCACGCAGCCCTCGCCGAGGAGGCGGGCTTCGGCTTCGCGATGATCTCCGATCACTTCCACCCGTGGTCTGAAAGGGAGGGCGCCAGCCCCTTCGTCTGGACTGTCCTCGGGGCGATCGCCGAGTCGACGACCTCGATGAGGATCGGTACCGGAGTCACCTGCCCGACGATCAGGATTCACCCCGCCATCATCGCCAAGGCGAGCGCGACGACGGCCGCCCTCCTGCGCGGGCGCTTCTTCCTGAGTGTGGGGACCGGCGAGAACCTCAACGAGCACATCGTCGGCCCTGGCTGGCCCGAGTGGCCGGTCCGGGCCGAGATGCTCGAGGAGGCCGTCGGCGTGATCCGCGACCTCTGCATGGGCCGTACCGTGAGCCATCACGGATCCCACTACCAGGTCGAGGGTGCCCGGCTCTACACGCTGCCGGATGACCCTATCCCGCTGTACGTCGCCGCCGGCGGCCGACGGACGGCGGAACTCGCCGGCCGGCTCGGGGATGGACTCGTATGCACATCGCCGACGGCGGCCATCGCCACCGCGTTTCAGCGAGCCGGCGGCGACGGCCCGCGCTTCGCCCAGGTGACCGTGTGCTGGGCAGAGAGGGTGGCAGCGGCACGAAAGACGGCCCGCGAGTGGTGGCCGCAGGTCGTCCTCCACGGGGCGGCGAGCCAGGAGCTACCGCTGCCGGCCAACTTCGAGGCCCTCACGAAGGACGTGTCGGAGCAGCAGGTCGCGGACGAGATCCCGTGCGGTCCCGATCCGCAGCTCATCATCGATGCGATCGAACGCTACGTCGCGGCCGGCTTCGATCATGTCTACCTCCACCAGGTGGGACCCGACCAGGCAGGCCTTCTCGAGTTCGCAGGTCGCGAGCTCGTCCGACGTTTCGCCCGAGTACCTGTGAGCGTCGCCTGATCCGGGAGCCGTCGGATCCGGGTCAGCGAGCGGTAGCGAACGGCGGGTCCCCGGCCGAAAGAACCGCTCGAAGGATCCCAGCCGGCGGTCCGGCGCCGCCGCCGCCTTAGGCCACAGGCCGCAGGCTGCGGCCGAGGAGGAACCACGTTGCCCCGAGGGTGGCGACCGCGATCGCGGTCAACGCGAGCAGTCCGACCGGGTCGACCGGCGCGCCAGTGAGCATGAGCGACTGGAGCAGCGGGATCCCGTGCGTGACCGGGAGGACGGCAGCCAGGGCTCTCACGAGCGGTGTGAAGTCCTGGAGTTCGAACACGAAGCCCCCAAAGAACACTGATGCGAGGAGGACGAGCATCGACAGCTGGACGGCCTGGCGCTCCGAGTCCGCGACCGCCGAGATGAAAAGCCCGACGCCGAGCGACGCGCCGATCAGTAGGGCGATCGTGAGCGTAATCGATCCGAGGTCGCCCAGGATCGGCACGCCGAGCGCCAGCACGAGCAGCGCGAGGACCGCCGCAGCGACGAAGCCACCGAGCGCGGCGAACGCGACGGCCTTGCCGAGGATGATTTCGATCGGACTCACTGGTGCCAAGCGGAGGATGCCGAGGATCCCGGTATGGCGCTCCCGGACGAGCGACAGCGCCGTCAGGGTGATCGCCATGTGCTGGAGGATCAGCGCGAGGGCGGCCGGGCCGAAGAACGGTACGAGCGCGGGAACGCTGGCCGCGAGGTTGGACGTTCGGACGGTGGTCGGGCTCGCGATGACGGACGGCGGGATCGATGTCCGGAGGCCGGCCTGGGCGGCCTCCGATGCGCCCTGCTCGACTGCCCGGGCGACGATCGCCTGGTTGATCGCCGTATCGACCTGCTGGGCCATGACGAGAGCGTAGTTGGCCTTGATCGGATCGACGAGGTCGTAGTCGACCTCCACGACGGGTTGCCGACCAGCTTCGAGGTCCTGCTGCATCCCCGGCGGGATGATGACCGCGAGGTCGATCCGCCCATCGCGGACCCGCTGGCGGGCCACCGCGGCGTCGGTGCCGACCGAATTGAGTTCCCCGCCCGGCGGGATCGCCGTCGAGTACGTCGTCGGGTCCGTCGAGAGGCCACTGTCGGCGGGGATGATGAGGACCGCCCGGATCGGCGAGCGCACGTCGCTGTAGCCGAGGCCGAACACGGCCATCAGGAGGAACGGCCCGAGGACGAGGCTGAAGAGCACACCTGGTCGCCGGACGACCTCGACGAATTCCTTTCCGACGAGGGACAGGATCCGGCTCAGGACCTGGAACGCGATCATCCGATGGACGCGCCCGGATCGCCAGCCTGCATCGACGGCCCTCTGGCCTGCGATTGTTCGGCGTCCAGGCTGGGTCGGTGAGCGGCGACGAGGCTGGCGAAGACCTCGTCGAAAGATGGTCGGACCTCCCGGCTCGAGCGGACGGTCGAGCCGTTCGACTCGACAGCCGCGATGAGCGAGGGCATCGCGGAGCCGGCATCGTCGACGGTCACCCGCGTCGTCCGGTCGGACAGGCGCTCGACGCCTCGTACCGATCCGAGGGCGGCCAGCACCTGGTTGTCGATGGGTCGGTCGGCCTCGACCTCGACCCGATCGCCGCCGACCGCCCGGCGCCGCAGGTCATCGGGCCGTCCGAGCTCGACGAGCCGGCCCTCGGATACGAGGGCGACGGCGTCGCATTCCTCGGCCTCGCCCACGTACTGCGTCGTCACGATCATCGTCCGCCCGGCCTCATCGCGGAGCCGCCGGAGCTCGGACCAGATCGATCCGCGGAGGAGCGGATCCACGCCGGCGGTGGGTTCATCGAGGAACAGAACGACCGGCTCGTGGACGAGGGCGCAGGCAAGCTCGAGCCGTCGCTGCATGCCACCGGACAGGGCGGCCGCCCGCCGTCGGCGCGCGTCCCACAGATCGACGAGGCGGAGCACCTCGCGGACCCGGCGGCGACGGCGGAGGAACAGCAGGCCGAACAGGCTCGCCACGAGGTCGACGTTCTCGGCGGCCGTGAGCTCTGGGTAGAGGCTGAAGAGTTGCGGCATGTAGCCGATCCGCTCCCGAGCACGCCGCCCCAGCCGACGCGTGTCCTCGCCGAGGACACAGGCGCTGCCGGATGTGGGCAGCAGGCCGCCGGTGAGGACCCGCATCACGGTGCTCTTGCCGGCACCACTCGGTCCTATCAGGCCGAGGATGGTCCCGGAAGGTACAGCGAGCGAGAGGTCCTCGACCGCGACGACCTCGTCGAACGTGCGCCCGAGACGGTCGATGACGATCGGAGACTGATCCGGGGAGGTCACCAGCGAAGTGTCGGATGCTGCCGCTTGCAGCCGTTCCGTCTTGGACACGGCGACGCGCTGCGGGCGCATTTCGAGATCAAGCCGGCAAGGATTGGCGTCGTGAACACGAGGTCGAGCCGATGGCTGCCTCGTTACGAAATGGCATGGGCACCCAACTTGGTCGGGTGCGGGTCCGGGAGATGACTGGGCGCATCCTCCCTCGCGCCGTCACGTCCTTCCGCGGCGCACGCCGGGGACGGCATCCGACACGTAGCGGAGCCCGGCGGAGCGCGCCGCGCGTGTCGCCGAGGCCGCGACCGAGTCTCTTGAGGCAGGCGTCAGCGCCGTTCTCCGGCTTCGACGCGCAGGACGCGGATCGCGGCCGTCGGCGAGGTTGCAGATGGCACGGCCCCATCCGGTGGGAGGAGCGTCGCGATGTCCGGCAGGTCGGCCGGGACGACGAGGACGGCGGCGCCGTGTTCGAGGGCGTACGCCCCGAGCGCCGCGGCGCCCTGTCGGCGCGGCAACCAGCCCGCGGCCGGAACGCCGTACCGGCTCTCGCAGGGACTCCTGCCCTCAGGTCCCGTTCGGCACGAGAATATAGCCCACCAGATCCCCGCGGAGTCCCGGCCACAAACGAGGAGGTTCGATGATCGACCGTAGGCACCGACAACTGCGGACTCTGTCGACCGGGCTGGTGGTCTACGGGGTGGTCGGTATCGTCCTCACGGTGGTCATGCTCGGTGCGGTCGTCGTTCTCACCGGCCGGCTCGATACCATCGTCGGCCGGGTCTCGGACAGGCTCGGAACGATCTCCACCACGGTCGATAAGACGGCGACCGCTCTTGACCACGCGAGCTCGACCTCAGGGAGCTTCGGCGCGACGATCGGCCAGGCCGGACCGACGCTTCAGAAGGTGGACGACACGCTCGCCGCGACGATCGTCACCCTGCGCGATCTCGATACCACGGCTTCCACGGTGAGCATCCTCGGCCAGACCCCGCTGGCCTCGCTGGCGGGAAGATTCGGCAGCGTCGCCGACCAGCTCGAGACGCTCCACGGCGAGATCTCGACCCTCCACGGCAACCTCGCCGACAACCAGGCCAACCTCGTCGGGCTAGGGACGAGCCTGTCCGACGTCGCAGTCCAGCTTCGCGGGGTCGACGCGATCCTCGGTTCAGATGAGATCCAGAGCAGTCTCGGTGACGCTGTCGCCGTTATCCGCTGGACGATGGTGCTCCTGACGATCTGGTTCGCTGTCCCGGCCGTCGCGGCGCTCTCGTTCGGCGTCTGGCTCCGTCGACAGCTTGGGCCGGACGGACCGAGCGCCGATGCTGCCGGCACCGAGGCGTCGAGCCGACGGAGGCCGTGACCCTACAGCCGCGGTGGACAAGGAGCCGCCCCGACCCGTACGCGCGTGGGTCGCTCGACCCTGGGGGAGAGGGCGAAGCGCGCGCGCGCCCGTGAGTCGGGGCTGGGCCGAGAGTAGAGGCCCTAGGGCGCGCGCCGTCAGGGCTCAATGGCCCCTAATCCCGGGAGCCGACTCGTCCAACGGCCCTCACCAGACCATGACCCACCGCCCGTCGTCGAGGCGCTCGGAGCGCCCGTGGAAGCCGAGCGCGCCCTCCGGCACGATCTCGGTGGTCGGGGTGCCGCCGGGTACCGAGACGACGACCTCTGAGCCGTCGCGGGGACCACCGCGGTCGAGGACGGTCGCCGGGGCGAGGGGAGCGGACATGGAGCCGTGGAGGGTACCGCGGCTTCCATCCCTTCGGAAGCCGAGACCACGGCCGTGGTCGTCCTGGAGCCGCTGCCTGCGGCCGGGGGCGAAGGGGTCTCCTGAAGAACGGCCCCGGCTCGGCGTCCTGACCGCGATCTCGTCCTCGGGGGACTGGCGGGGCAGGAGCGACCGGGGCCCGGGCCTGTCCGGCGAGTCCCTACCATCGGCCGATGGACCTCGCCGAGGCAGTCCTCACCGCCGTCATCGTCCTGGGGCTCGCGTGGCTCGCCCTCGTGGCGATCGTCTGGCTTCACCGCCCCTCGCGCGAGCTCACCGGGCCCGTCCTCCGACTGGTTCCCGATCTCGTCCGCCTCGTCCGGTCCCTCCTGGCCGACACGGCGACGCCTCGCAGCGTGAAGGTCGCTCTCGGTGGGCTCCTCATCTATCTCGTCTCGCCGATCGACCTCATCCCGGACTTCCTGCCGGTGGTCGGCTCGCTCGACGACGTCGTCATCGCGGCGATCGTCCTGCGGTGGGCCGGGCGACGAATGGGGGCCGAGGATCTGCGGTCGCACTGGACGGGGACCCCGGACGGGTTCGACATCCTTCGGCGCCTCCTCGGGCTCTGACGCCGCCGAGGATCCAGCCGGGCGGACTCCGACGTCTTCTGGGCAGCCGAGGCGCGCGGCGAGAAGGCCGACCCGGACGGGCTGGCCGACCCTACCACGGCTTCGACCGCTGACCACGCCCCAGAACGCCGCCGTGAGCCTCACCCTTCCCTCAGCGACCGCGCGGGCTTCCCAGGTCGCTACGTACGCTTCCGCGCGGTCGTGCGGGGACCCTCGTAGAGCCGCCCAGTCATGCTCTCGGCCGAAGCGCGACCTCGTGACCTGGCCCTAGACTCGGAACGATGAGCGACTCGATCCGGCGATCCTTCGATGCTGTTGCCGAGACGTACGCTCGCGAGTTCGCGGATGAGCTCGACCGCAAGCCATTCGACCGCGAGCTGCTTGCCGGGTTCGCATCGAACCTGCGGCCCGGGGCGAGCGTGCTCGATGTCGGCACCGGGGCCGCCGGCCACATCGGCCGGTTCCTTGCCGATCAGGGCCTCGCCGTCACCGGGATCGACGTGTCCCCCGGCGCGATCGAGGTAGCCCGGCGCCTCAACCCCACGATGAGCTTCGTCGTCGCCGACTTCCGGTCGCTGCCCGTCCCCGAGGCCTCCGTCGACGCCGTCGTCAGTTTCTACAGCTACATCTACGGCACCGACGAGGACATCATCCAGGCGCTCGGCGAGGCCCGGCGCGTCCTCCGACCGGGTGGTCGGCTCCTCGCTGCGATCCACGGTGCCCTCGACGACCGGCCCAGGATCGAGACGTTCGGGGACTTCAACGGCATACCGGTCGATATCGCAATGCGGTACACGACGCCCGCCGCCTTCGCGACGCTTGTCGAGCGTGCCGGTTTGCGCACCGTGGAGCTGCGGGCGCGCGACCCATATGAGTTCGAGCATCAGAGTCGGCGGCTCTATCTCATGGCTGCCGTCCCTGTATCGCGAGAGCAGTGACAGGGTGGGCACCGAGATCCAGAAATACGCTCAACAGCAACGGCACCCAGAACTGGACCGGCCGTTCATGGACGCCGGTCTAGGCCTACGGTGCCGGGCGTCCTGCGCGGTCCGCGATCCAGGCTTCCCCGGCGGCCCAGAACCCGCCACCACGCGGAGTGACGCCCCGCTCCGCCGCCTCGGCCTCCCAGGACGCGATCCAGCGCTCCGCGGTCCTCGCGCCCATCGTCACGGCGAGTCGGTTTCGGAGGCCATCGCGGCGGGCTTGGTAGATCCGTTCGGGGTCGGGCTTGCGGGCCATGGCCGGAGCCTCCGGAGCGACGGTTGGTCGCGGCCGGTACTCCGCTCTGGATGGTGATCAGAGTAGCGCGCTTCCGCCGTACGAGACCGCATCCGGTGGCGCGTTACTTGATGTCCCCGCAGGCGGTGTAGGAGAGGTCCTGTCCGGAGGTGTGGAGGTGGACTTGATGGGGGCTCTTCACCAAGTCGGCCAAGGCCGCGGTCACGACCGTCGTCCCGGTGCCATTTCGCGTGTCGTTCAGGAACAAGGCGTTCGACTCGTCGATCGCCGAGCAGGGACCCATCCCGATCATGCTGGGCATGTCCTGGTTGTAGTTGGCATCGACTTTGATCACGACCACCGTCTGGCCACCGCCGATGTCGGACAAGGTCGCCGTACCGGATACGCCGCTCGACCCGACGGCGACGAGCTGCACCGTCTTCGTCGAGATCGCAGACGGGAGTGGGCCGCTCGGCGAGGCCGCATCGGCGGCCGGGGTGACGGCAGGGAGTGACGCCGGGGCCTCGGTAGAGCCAGCGGCGCACGCGGCCGCGATCAAGAGGACGGCCGCACCGAGGGCGGATCGTCCGAGCACACGCTGGCTCGGTTGACGCATCGGACGATCTCCTCGGGCGACCGGCGGATCCTTGGGCTGGACCCGTCCGCTTGGAAGGGTACGCCCCGGTGTGAGGTTCTTCGATAGCCTCCGCTCCGGTCCCTACCCTTCAATCTCGGCGAGCCGTCGACCCGCGGGTCGGGCCGACGGGCCCTCCGGTAGCAACGGTGGTAGCAATAGAGGCGCACGACCCCGACTGGACGGGCGGGCCACAGGCCAATTCGTGCGCGAACTCGCCGTCAACGGACCCTGACGGACGCTCCGGGGCACACTGCAAGACCTCTATTCAGCGGTTCGAATCCGCTCGTCGCCTCCATCCTCCTCCCCGAACACGAGACCGAGCCGCCCAGCGCCTCCGGATCCGGCGAGTCGCGACCATCGGTCAACGGCCGAACGTCGTCGCGTACGCCCGTCGACGTGATTACCATTCGCCTTGAGGCAACCTCGAAGCAGCCGAAGCGGATGCCGTCGCGCCTGGAGGATCCGTCGTGAAGAACCCACCCGTACTCATCGCGGTCCTTGGCTTCTTCGCCGCCGTCGCAGGGTTCGGCTACCTGTTCTTCGGTCTGCGGGCCCTCGGCTTCGACTGGTTCGGGGCGCTCGGCGACCTGCCGGCCTTCGAGCACGTCGGGCTGTGGGGGTGGCTGGCGATCGCCACCGGGATCGTCTGGCTCCTCGTGGCGGTCGGCCTCTGGGCGCTCCAGCCATGGGCCCGCATCTTCGCCCTCGTCATCGCCGGATTCGCGTTGCTCGAGGCGGTCATCGCCTTCTTCCAGTTCCCCGGGTCGGGCGTCGGCTTCGCGATGGCGGTGATGCCGGCGCTGATCATCTGGTACCTGATGACGCGCGACGTCAGGATCGCCTTCGGCGAAGGTGTGGGAGCGGCCGTCGCCTCAGCCTCGGCCGCCGCTGGTTCTGCGGCTGCAGCCCCGAATCGGGCCGCAGCTCCGGCTCCGGCCGCAGCCCCCGTGGTGGCCGCGGCCGCTGTGGCGGCCGTGCAGCCTGCGCCCGCCCCCGCTCCGGCCGCCGCTGCTGCGGTCGCCGCAGCCAGTCCGGAGCGAGAGGAGGCTCCGGCCGCTGCTCATCACATGCGGATCTCGGATGTCGAGGGCATCGGTCCTGCCTACGCCGACAGGCTCGCCGCGGCCGGCATCGCGACGACCGACGATCTGCTCATGGCGGGCGCGAAGCACTACGACCGAGAGAGGATCGCCGAGACCACGGGGATCAGCAGCAACCTCATCCGGGAATGGGTCGACAAGGTCGACCTCATGCGCGTGCCGGGCGTCGGGCCGCAGTACAGCGACCTGCTCGAGGCAGCCGGCGTCGGCTCTCCGGCCGAGCTCGCCCAGCGGAACCCGGCCAACCTCGCCGTCACGGTGCAGGAGGTCGTCGCGGCTCGGCCGGGCATCGTCCGTCGGATCCCGAGCGAGACCGAGATCGCAGCCTGGATCCAGGAGGCAGGCTCGCTCGACTCGGCGGTCGAACACTAGGGGCCCGAAGGCCGTCGATACCGGCGCCGGCGGCGGTCCGGCCCACCCATCGCCTCCCCCTCGCCGGTGGCCCGCTACGCTGTCGAGGCGCCGGGGTGGCGGAATGGCAGACGCAGCGGTCTTAAACACCGCGGGCCGCAAGGCCGTGTGAGTTCGAATCTCACCCCCGGCACGACAAGCGCGGCTGTCGCCTGCGCGACTCCGGCCGCGTTGCATGTCGGACTGTCGGCCACCCGCCTCATCGCGAGACTGACCGCGGGAGGTGAGGCGCAGATGTCAAGACCCGCGATGGATCGGGGGATGGCGGTCCGGCTCGGCGCGATTGTCGCCGGGATCGGACTCGTGACTGCCTGTTCGGGCTCGTCCGGAGCGTCCTGGACCCCGGTCTCGGGTTTCCCGGATGCGGATGGCTCGACGATCGGCGGGGTCGCCGCCGGGTCCGCCTCGTTCGTGGCTGTCGGGCAGGCCCCGTTCTCGGGCGAGACGAACCACGCCGCTGTCTGGACGTCGCCGGACGGCAAGGCGTGGACCCGGGTCGCGGACGACCCGAGCTTCTCGATGCACCTCATGAACGGCGTCGCGTCGGGGCCGTCGGGCTGGACGGCGGTCGGCGGGTCGTGCGGGAACGGCGAGTGCTTCGACGAGACCGTTTGGACATCGACGGACGGGCAGACGTGGCATGAGGCGGCGCCGCTCCCGGTGGAGCAGACGTACTACGCGGTGAGTCATGTCGTCGCTGCCGGTGGACCCGGCTGGATCGTCGGCGGCTGGCGGGTCGGCAGCGACGCTGCTGACAGGCGTCCGGCTATCTGGACGACGGCAGACGGCTCGTCATGGACGGAGGCGACCGTAGACCTTCCGTCCGACGGTTCGCTGCACGGGAGCCTTTCGGGGCTGGCGGTGGGCGCGGGAATCGATGTCGCGGTGGGTCTCGCCCAATCCGACACCAGCCGCTCGGCGGCGGTATGGATCTCCACGGACGGCAAGGACTGGAGCCCGGTCACCGCCGACGCGTCGTTCTCTGGAGCGCTCATGAACTCGGTCGTGGCGGGTGGTCCGGGCTTCGTCGCGGTCGGCCGCGACGGTTCCGGCGCGGCCGTCTGGACCTCGACCGACGGATCCTCCTGGAAGGCGGAGCCCGCGGGCCCCGGGTTCGCCGGGGCGCAGATGCTGTCGATCGCGGCCAGTGGGGGGAGGTTCGTCGCGGTCGGCTACGACTCGAACACCGCGCTCGTCTGGACCTCGAAGGACGGGATGACGTGGACCCAGTCTTCTCCGGCGTCCGACATGGCCGGTGCCCAGGCGCTGAGCACGGCGATCGGTGCAGCCACCGATGTCGTCGTCGGGGCCTCGTCCAGCTCGGCCAAGGCGTGGACAGCGGCCCACTGATGCGCTTCCCGACCGACGAGACACCGCGCTAAGGCTCACGTCGAGTCCGACCAACGGGATTCGTGTCACCTCGGCTCGGTCTTCCCCGGGCCAGATCGGTAATCCACGAATGTCGGCCTGCTGTCTCCATCGCCGACGATGACGCAGGTCCGGCCGATGGGCCACGACGCCGCCGTCGGGCCGCCGACCCCAGATAGCGCAGAAGACGACTGACGCGCCCGCTGATGCATCCACGTGCATCGCACCGGGACATGTCGCCGGGCGACGGCCGCTGAGACGCGGTCTCAGCCCGGCGATACGAGCGCCAGGATGATCCGCCCTAGGCCCGGCGGCGTCGTCCGCCGAACAGGCCGAAGCCGCTCTTGTGCTCTTCTTCCTCTACCGGCACGGTCGCGGCGACGTCCTCGCCGAACGCGGTCCAGGCGAGCTGGGTCAACCGTTCGGCAGCGAGCGAGCGCGGCGCGCCCCGCACGACCGGGATGCCCTCGTTGACCGCCTTGAGGTAGATGAACGGGTCGTAGGGCAGGTCGACCGCGACCTTCGTCCCCAGGGCGCCTTCGATGTCGCGCATCTTGAGGATCTCCTTGGCGAACATGTTGTTCAGCACGAAGGTCGACTTGCCGACGATCGAGCCGATCTCGCCGAGGACATCGATGAGGGAGTGGAGTGCCTTGAGGGCGGCGATCTCCGGGTAGAAGGGGAAGACCGCACCGTCGGCCCGCTCGAGGGCGGTCAGCGCCTGTTCGTCGAGGTGGGAGCCCGCGTCGACGATGACCGCGTCGTAGGCGTCGGCGGCGTTGGCGAGGAGTCGCTCGACATGCTCGGTCCCGACCATCTCGCCGAGCTCTGGCGATCCCGGCGCCGGGAGCACGTGGAGTCCGCTCTCGTGGTGGGCGGCGAACGAGCGGAGGAATTCCGGCTCACGGAGGGCCGATTCGTCGCGGACGACGTCGGCGAGCGTCGCCCGGACCGTCAGGTTCAGGTGGGTCGCGACCTGGCCGAACTGGCGATCGAGGTCGATGAGGAGGGTCCGTTCGGGGCGGCGCATCGCGGTGGCGACGGCGACGTTGACGGCGATCGTCGTCGTCCCGACGCCACCCTTCGGGGAGAAGACGGTGACGACGTGTCGCGCCGCCGGCCTGGCGCCCTCGAGGGCCACGGTCGGGGTGAGGTCGCGGGAGCGCTGGAAGCGGAGCAGGAGGGCCTCGACCCGTGCCTCGAGCTCACGGGCGTCGAACGGCTTCGCCATGACGTCGTCGGCGCCGGCCTCGAGGAAGCGGATCCGGTCGTCGACATCGTCGCTCTGGCTGATGCAGAGGACGGGGATCGCCGCCATCGACGGCGTCGACCGGATCTCCCGGCAGACGTCGGCGGCCGACCGGTCGCCGGTGACCACGTCGAGGAGCACGAGCTGGTGCTCACCGGCCCGGCGGAACGCCTCGGCCGCGTCGGAGACGACGGTCACCGTGTAGCCGACGCTCGTCAGCACGTTCGAGATCACGTCGCGAGACGCCGCGTCGGACTCGACGAGGAGGAGGTTGCTGGCTGGCACGGCGACTCCGCTCGATCGGGACGGATGGAGAGCGAGCGCTCGCGCGACTCGCCGTCCTGAGGATACAACGTCGGCTCGCCGGTCCGAGCCGTGCTAGACTCCGCGGACTGTCCTTTCGGCTCCGCCACGGTCGCCCCACGAGGGCATCGGCCCGCCAGCGGGGCGTTTCCCACAGGAAGGAGTCTTCAGGCCATGCGCCGCTATGAACTCATGCTGGTCTTCCGGCCGGACGTGCCGGACGATCGCACCCAGGCAGTGATCGATCGGACCACCCGGGGCATCGTCGCCTCCGGCGGGTCCATCCTCAAGGTCTCGCCCTGGGGCCGCCGCCGGCTCGCCTACCAGATCGACCGCTACCGCGAGGGCTCGTACCACATCGTCCTGTTCGAGGCGCCGGGCGAGGCGATCTCGGAACTCGAGCACGGTCTCCTCATCACCGAAGAGGTCCTCCGCCACCTCGTGACCCGTGATGAGCGGCCGGTCCGCTCGTCACGCCGCGACGACGGCGACGACGAGGTCGAGGATGGCGATGCCGGCCTGCTCGACGAGGATGTCGAGGACGAGGACGACACCGAGGTCATCGACGAGTCCGAGAGCGAAGCCGCTCCGGCCGCCATCGACTGAGAGGGGCTGCGAGCATGTCGCTGAACAAGGCGATGATCATCGGCAACCTCGGCCGTGACCCCGAGCTCCGCTACACCCCGAACGGCCAGGCAGTCACCCAGTTCACCGTGGCGGTGAACCGGAACTACCGCGGCGCTGACGGGGAGTGGCAGGAAGACACCGAGTGGTTCCGGGTCGTGGCCTGGGGCCCGGTCGGTGAGCGGGCCGCCGAGAACCTCCGCAAGGGCAACAAGGTGTACGTGGAAGGCCGGATCCAGACCCGCCAGTGGGAGGATCAGTCCGGCCAGAAGCGCTACACGACCGAGCTCGTCGCGGACCGGGTCGCCAATCTCGAGCGACGCCCGCCCCGCGAGGACGGCGACCCCGGCTTCACCCCCCGACCGAGCGGACGCCAGGAGGGGGCAGCGGCCGCCGCCCCGGCCGCCACCGGCGGGGGAGCGCCTCCCCGCGCCGACGACCTCGACCAGACAGACCTCGACGACCTGCCGTTCTGACGACGGCCACGACAAAGGGACCCATCGATGCCACCTGCCGCCCGCGCCAAGAAGCGCGACAACTACTTCCGCGATAGCCGGCGCCGCAAGGTCTGCGCCTTCTGCGCCGACAAGACGGTCCAGATCGACTACAAGGAGGTCAACCGCCTCCGCCGCTACCTGTCCGAGCGGGCGAAGATCGAGCCGCGCCGCAAGACGGGCACCTGTGCCGGTCACCAGCGTGAGCTCGCCGTCGCCCTGAAGCGGGCCCGGATCGTCGCGCTCCTGCCATACGCCCCGCAGCACCTCCGGCCCTGACGATCGGGTGACGACGGCCGCCCCCGGACCGCCGCCCGCCCGCCCACCGAGGGCCTGAGATGGCCGTCGGGCTGGTGATGATCGGGGCCGGGGTCGGGGCCGGTATCTTCGGCTCCCTCCTGGGCCTGGGGGGCGGCATCCTCCTGGTGCCACTCCTGACGCTCGGCTTCGACCTGCCCCTCCGTGAGGCGGCCGGCATCAGCCTCATCTGCGTCATCGTGACGAGCAGCGCGGCGGCCTCGGTCTACCTCGAACGCCACGTGGCGAACCTGCGCCTCGGGATGTCGCTCGAGCTGTTCACCGCCCTCGGCGCGATCGGCGGCGGCATCCTCGCCTTCACCCTCGGCGAGCGCCAGCTCGACGGGCTCTTCGCGATCCTCCTCGCCTACGTCGCCCTGACGATGGTCCGGCGGCGCGATCCCGAGCCGGAGGTGGTCGATCCGGCCGACGATACGGCGGGCGATCCGGCGGGCGATCCCACGCTCGCGCCGGCCGGCGCTCCGGCCGCCGAAGCCGCGGCGGCGGCACCGTCGGACCCGGTCACGGCGTCCGATGTCATCGACCGGCTGTCAGGCCCGGGCTATCGGATCCACAGTCTCGGCCGGGGCGTCGTCGGGAGCGTCGGCGCAGGCGTCGTCTCGGCCCTTTTCGGCATCGGCGGCGGGCTGGTCAAGGTGCCGGTGCTGCACCTCGTGATGGGGGTCCCGCTCCGCATCGCGACCGCGACCAGCAACCTCATGATCGGGGTGACCGCCTCCGCCTCGGCGATCATCTACCTCGCCCGCGGTGGCATCGATCCGTATGTGGCCGGCCCGACCGCGATCGGCGTGTTCGTCGGCGCTTCGGTCGGCTCGCGCGTGGCTGGACGCGTCGACGTCCGCGTGCTGCGGATCCTCTTCACCGTCGTCCTGCTCTACACGTCGTTCGAGATGCTCCAGCGGGCGCTCTCGTGACCGGGCCGACCCCGCCGAGGCGGGCCGACCTCGACCGCACGATCGCCCGCCTGCTGACGATCGGGACCGCGATCGGGATCGCCTTCCTCGTGCTCGGAGTCGTCCAGCTCATCGGCGGCGGGGGTTCGCCGCTCGACGAGCCGCCCCATGGCTTCGAGCCCTCGCAGATCGTCCCCGACCTGCTCGCCGGCGTGCCCGACGGGGCGCTGTGGGTCGGCCTCGTCGTGCTCATCGCGATGCCGGCCTCGCGGGTCGCCGCGTCGCTCATCGGGTTCGCCCGGGCCGGTGAGCGCTGGATGGTGGCGATATCGGCCGCCATCCTCGTCGTCATCGCCGCCGGAGTCGTGATCGGCGCCGCGCTCGGCGTCGCGGGCGGCTGAGGGGTCCGTGGATCTCGTCATCCTGGCCGTCGCCCTGCTGGCCATCCTCCTCGGCGCCGAACTCTTCACGAACGGGGTCGAGTGGGCGGGCCACAAGCTCGGCCTCGCCGAGGGCGCCGTCGGGTCCGTCCTGGCAGCCGTCGGGACGGCCCTGCCTGAGACGATGATCCCGCTCATCGCCATCGTCGTCACGGGCACGGAGGGAGCCAACGAGGTCGGGGTCGGGGCCATCCTCGGCGCTCCGTTCATGCTCTCGACCCTGGCCATGTTCGTCACCGGCGTGGCGGTCCTCGTCACCCGGCGGGGCCAGCCGGGTGACACGCCGATGCCCGTCGATGTCAACGTCATCGCCTACGACATGCGCTGGTTCGCCGGCGCCTACGCCATCGCGCTCGGGGTGGCGTTCGTCCCGAGCGACCTGGTCTGGCCGCGCTGGGTCGTCGCGGTCGTGCTGCTCGTCACCTACGGTCTGTACGTCCGCGAGCACCTCCGGGCCGAAGCGACCCACACCGACCCCAGCGACCTCGCGCCACTCCGCCTCCATCCGCTCGACCGGAAGGCGCCGCCGCAGGGCGGACCGCCGCGGCTCCGGATCGTCGTGGTCCAGGTCGCGATCGCCCTCGTCTTCATCATCGGCGGCGCATACGCGTTCGTCGGCGCGGTCGAGGACCTGGCCCACTCCTTCGGCCTCGACGAGGCGCTCCTGGCCCTGATCATCGCCCCCATCGCGACGGAGCTGCCCGAGAAGTTCAACAGCGTGATCTGGGTGCGCCAGACGAAGGACACTCTGGCGATGGGCAACCTGACCGGGGCGATGGTATTCCAGGCCACCATCCCGACGATGATCGCCCTCCTGTTCGCCAGCGAGCACTGGGCGATCGTCAGCGGGACGTACCTCGCCTTCGCCTCGGCCCTCATCGCCTATGCGTCGTCGGCGGTGATCTTCATCCCGATGGTCCGCCGCCAGCGGCTGACCGGCCGCGGCCTCCTTGTCGGTGGGGTGTTCTACCTCGTCTACGTGGGGATCGTCGTGGCGGCCCTCGGCGGTGCCTTCGGCTGACCCGACCGCGCTCCGGTCCAGGCCCGTGGAGGGGCATCCGGGGCCCGCTGGTATACTCGGTCGACCCGCCGGGACGACCGCTGGCCCTCCCGCGGCGTGGGTGCGGGCGCGGCACCCGAGCGCAGGAGTCGACCGTCGATGCTGACCGAGAAGACCGCCGCCAAGCCGGCGACGAGCCCCAAGGCTGCCCCGGCGCCGCGCGAGCTCGATGACCTCATCACGTACTTCCAGGGCCACTACGTCCCGATGGGCGAGGCGAAGGTCAGCGTCATGACCCACTCGTTCATGTACGGGACGGCGACCTTCGAGGGCATCCGCGCCTACTGGAACGCGGAGCAGGGGCGGCTCTACGGGCTCTTCCTCCGTGAGCACGTCGAGCGCATCCGCGAGTCCTGCCGGATCCTCCTCATGGAGTCGGTCCCGTCCGTCGACGAGCTCCTCGCGATCGTCATCGAGACAGCCCGCCGCAACCGGTTCCGTGAGGACGCCTACATCCGGCCGTCGTTCTACAAGAGCACCCGGGCGATCGGCGTCAAGCTCCACCACCTCGAGAATGACCTGGTCGTCATCGCGGTCCCGTTCGGCGACTACGTCGAGACGGCTCGCGGCATCCGGATCATGACCTCGTCGTGGCGCCGCAACGCGGACGAGGCCCTCCCGGCCCGGGGCAAGATCGTCGGCGGGTACGTGAACATGGCCTTCCAGAAGAGCGAAGCGGAGCTCAACGGCTTCGACGAGGCGCTCGTCCTCACCCACGACGGCCACGCCTCGGAGGCGTCTGCGGCCAACCTCTTCGTCGTCCGCGACGGCGTCCTCATCACCCCGCCGGTGTCCGACGACATCCTCGAGGGCGTCACTAGGGCCGCCATCCTCCAGCTCGCGGCCGATGCCGGGATCCCGACGGAGATCCGCTCGATCGACCGCTCGGAGCTGTACGTCGCCGACGAGGTCGTCCTCTGCGGGACCGGTGTCCAGGTGAGCCCGGTCGTCGAGGTCGACCATCGGCCGGTCGGCGCCGGCGTGGTGGGCCCGATCGGGAGCGACATCCGCAACCGCTACTTCGACGCGGTCCGCGGTCGGACGCCGCGCTACCTCGACTGGCTCACGCCGATCGACGAGGGTGGCTGAGCGGGTCCTCGACTCCCGGGCGGGGGCCGGGGCCCCGCGCGGCGAAGTCGCCCGGACCGCTCATCGACGCCTTCAGCGCCTGCTGGAGGTCGTGCCGGGTGTCGTCACCTGGACCCTCATCGTCGCCCCGATCGCGCTGTCGTTCAGCTACCCCGAGATCGTCGCCTGGTTCGTCCTCACCTTCGACTTCTACTGGCTCTACAAGGCGATCGTCCTCGTGAGTGGGGTCACCATCACGTACACCCGGATGCGTCGGGTCATGGCCGTCGACTGGCGGACGCGGGCGTTCAGCCTGGCCGACCTGCCGGCGCGCCGGGCCTTCATCGAGGAGCGCATCCCGCTCGTCCGGGCGCGCATCGCTGAGCTCGAACGGAGCCGCCGCCGAGCCGCCGCGATCGGCGGTCGCCGGGAGCTCGAGCGACTCATGGACGAGCGACGGGAGATCGACCGTCTCCTGGCCGGGGACGTCCCGGTCGGGGATCCGGCCCGGCTGTGGCACGTCGCCCTCATCCCGACCTACACCGAGCCGTACGAGAAGCTGTACGAGACGGTCGCCGCTCTCGCCCACGCCGACTATCCGGCCGAGCGCCTCATGGTCGCGATCATCACCCGAGAGACGGACATCGACGGCCGCCGCAACGTGGCCCGCCTCGAGGAGCTGTTCGGCGATCGCTTCCTCCACTTCTTCCACATCCTCGACCCGCTCGAGCCCGGCATCGTCGTCGGCAAGAGCTCGGCGATGGCATACGGCGGCCGCTGGCTCTATCGCGAGCTCGTCCGGCGCGGGTTCGACCCGGCCGAGGTCGTCGTCACCGACCTCGACTCCGACTACCGGGTCCACCCGAGCTACTTCGGCTACCTGACCTGGACCTTCCTGTCCGACCCGGAGCGATTCCGGCGGCTCTACCAGCCGGTCCCGATGTTCCACAACAACCTGTGGCGGACGCCGATGCCGGTCCGCCTCATCGCGGTCGGGGCGACCCACGTCCAGATGTGGCGCTCGCTGACGCCCGACAAGCTCATCAGCTTCAGCAGCTACTCAGTCTGTCTCAGGACCATCCACGAGGTCGACTACTGGGCGACCGACGCGATCCCGGAGGACAGCCGCTTCTACTGGAAGGCCTTCTTCCGCTATAGCGGTGAGTTCGGCGCGGTCCCCCTCTTCATCCCGATGTACGGCGACGCGGTCCGCGCCCGGTCGTATCCCCGCACCCTCGTCGCCCAGTACACCCAGATCCGGCGCTGGGCCTGGGGGGTCACCGACATCCCGTTCTACATCCGCAACGCATTCGAGCACCATGAGATCCCCCGCGGCCTCCGCATCCGCCGGCTCTTCGACCTGTGGCTCGACCATATCAACTGGGCCATCGCGCCGTTCGTCATCATCTTCGGCGCGAGCCTGCCGCTCCTGCTCAACCCGGCGTTCGCCCAGACGACCCTCGGCCAGAACCTGCCGATCTACGCCTCGATCCTGCTCACCCTCGCCTTCTGCACCCTCCTCGTCCTCGTCTACGTCGAGGAGCGGATCTGCCCGCCGCGGCCGGCCGAGTGGGGCATCACGGAGCGCGTCGCGTCACGACTCCAGTGGCTCCTCCTGCCGGCGGTCGGGCTCATCTTCAGCAACCTGCCCGCGCTCGATGCCCAGACCCGGCTCATGACCGGCCGCTATCTCGAATATCGGGTGACCGAGAAGGCCTGACGCCGGCGGGCCCGGGCGGGGGCACGTCACGCAGTCGGCGGCTCTTTGCAGGGACCCGGTCGAGGGTCCCGGTCTCAGGGACCGGCGGGCGGGACGAGATTCGGAGTGGACCTGGACGTCGTGATGACGATGTCGGCCTTCGCGGTCGGGTCGGTGACGGGCGTGGCCGTGACGCCGAAGATCGTTTGAAGGAGGGCGATCGTCGCCGGGTCGTCGTTCTCCGCGCCGTTGTAGACGACGATCTTCGTCGTCGCCGGGGACGACGGCGGCCGCTGTGTCGGCGCCGAGGCGTTGACGCCGCGGTACTCCAGGTAGGCGGCGATGTCGGATGCCTGTCCGGTCTTGCCCGAGCCGTTGAGGACCCACACGCTCGCTCCCTCGTCGGCGATCGTCTCGCGCTGCGCCTCGTCGGCCGGATGGGCCGAGAACGCGCTCGCGATGGCGGCCCGGACCTTGGCCACCCTGATGGTGTTCGCGTCGCCGTAGGGACCCACGACCGGAGCTCCGTAGAGCGGCGGCGAGAAGACGTACGAGCGGATGTTCGTCGTATCGACCCCGCCGGCGAGCTGCAACAGTGACGGCAGCTGGCTGACCGGGATGTCGGTGTGGATCGTCGACTTCAGCGCCTGGATGAGGGCCGGGATCTTGGGGATCATCGCGTTCACGTCGGTCTGGTCCTTCAGGGAGAGCAGGACCCGCTGCTGGCGCTGCGAGCGGTCGTAATCGATCGAGCCGTGGCGCGAGCGGGCGTAGATGAGCGCCTCAGCCCCGGACATGTGCTGGATGCCCGCCGGGATGTACACGCGCAGGTGGGTCCCGTTATCCCCTGGAAAATAGTCGTCGAGGACGGGGAACTGGACGTTGACCGTCACTCCGCCGACCGCGTCGACGAGCTTCTCGAAGCCGTCGAAATTCACCTCTGCGTAGTACGGGATCGAGATCCCGTACAGATAGCCGAGGGTGTCCTTGAGGGCCCGGTAGCCGCGCTGGGCGTCGTTGCCCGGGAAAAGGTCGGGCCGGTGCTGGGCCTCTGTCCAGAGGCTATTGATCTTGGCCGGGTAATTCGCCCCGAGGGCGCTCCGTGCCGGGCCCGGCGGCAGCGGCACTCCCGTCGTGTCGCGCGGCAGGCTGAACAGGGCGACCTGCTTCGTCTTGGGATCGATGCTCGCGACGATCAGCGTGTCCGTGTTGAACGTCCCCTGGTGGGGCCGCTGATCCGCGCCGATGAGCAGGATGTTGAGGCGCCCGCCGGTGTACGGGGCGGTGGTCGGTGCCGCGATCGCCGTCGCGCTCGGGTTCTCCGTCCCTCCGGGGAGGCTCGCTGTCGGCAGGGTCGTGTCGCCGGAGTCGGTCTGGGCGGGCGCGTCGGTGGCCGACGCGCTCGTATCGTCGCATTGGGCGGTGCCGCTCGGGTCGAACACGCAGTTGACGAGGCTCTGAGCCTGGAGGTCGTATTGGGCGACGACGACGTGGACGCCGGACATGACGACGATCACGGCGACGAGGCCGGCGATGGACAGCGGATTGATCGCGGTCCGGGCCCGGCCGAGGCGACGACCGCCGGCAGCGCCGGCAGCGTCCGACGCGTTGAGGTAGTTGGCGACGCGGTACGCGTCGACGGCCGCGATGATCCGATAGATGAGGATGAGAATGTCGAGCAGGAGGATCAGCCAGAGGTATTCCAGCGCGATGCCGGCCAGGTCGAAGATGTTCGCCCGCAGTCCGATGCCGGCCCCGAGGGCGAGCAGGAGGACCGGCGCGGCGGCGAAGCCGATGGCGCGCTGATAGGCGCCGGCGTAGGCGTGACCGAGACCGGGAAAGATCAGGGAAAGGAACGCCGCCGCGAAGGCCGAGCGGTGCCGCGGTTGCGGCTCCTGCGGGTGCGACATCGTCGGGTAGGATAACCGGACTCCCGAAATCGAGCCACGAGGCCCATAGCCCTACACGAGACGCCGATTGTTCGAGCCGGTCAGCGCCAAGCCCGACCTCATCGCCCAGGAACACGAGATCCTCGCCCAGTGGGCCGAGCGCCGGACCTTCGCCCGACTCCGGGCCCAGAACGACGGCCGGCCTCGCTGGAGCTTCCTCGACGGGCCGATCACGGCCAACAACCCGATGGGCGTCCACCACGCGTGGGGCCGCACCTACAAGGACGTCTTCCAGCGATTCCACGCCATGCTCGGCGAGGACCAGCGCTGGCAGAACGGCTTCGACTGCCAGGGCCTGTGGGTCGAGGTCAACGTCGAGCGCGACCTCGGATTCACGAACAAGCGCGACATCGAGTCGTACGGCGTCGCCGAGTTCGTCAGCCTCTGCAAGCAGCGGGTCCTCACCTACGCCGCCCGCCAGACCGAGCAGTCGATCCGGCTCGGCTACTGGATGGACTGGAACGACCCAGAGGAGCTGCGCCGCCTGCGCGACCTCCTGGCCGCCGACCCGGCGGCGACGGCGACCATCGACGCGCCGGACGGGCCGGTGACCGACTCGGTCGAGATGCTCGTCGGGCGGCTCGGGGCGCCGGAGATCGGCGGCAGCTACTTCACCTTCAGCAACGAGAACAACGACCTCATCTGGGGCTTCCTCGCCGAATGCCATCGGCGGGGCTGGCTGTACAAGGGGCACGACTCCATGCCCTGGTGCGCCCGCTGCGGGACCGGCCTCTCCCAGATGGAGATGAACGAGGGCTACCAGGACCGCGAGGACCCCGGTCTCACCGTCAAGTTCCCGCTCGTCGACCGGCCTGGCGAGGCGCTCCTCGTCTGGACGACGACGCCGTGGACGCTCACCTCGAACGTCGCCGCCGCCGTCGGGCCGGACCTCCGCTACGTCCGGGTCCGCCAGGGCGACGCCGTCTACTGGCTCGGTCGGGGGACCCTCCGCCACGCCCTCGAAGGACCGTTCGAAGTGCTCGAGGAGCGGCCCGGGGCCGACCTCGTGGGCTGGCGCTACGAGGGTCCGTTCGACGAGCTGCCGGCCGTCCGGGACGCCTTCGCCGCCGGCACGACCGCCGACCCCAGCCATCCGTACGAGCACCGGGTGGTGGCCTGGACCGAGGTCGGGGAGGAGGAGGGGACCGGCATCGTCCACATCGCCCCCGGCTGCGGCGCCGAGGACTTCCAGCTCGGGAAGTCGCTGGGCCTGCCGGCCATCGCCCCGCTCGACGACAACGGGATTCTCATGGCCGGCTTCGGCTCCCTCAGCGGGCGCGACGTCCGCGACGTGGTCGAGCCGATCATCGAGCGACTCCACCACGAGGGCCGCTTCTACCGGCTCGAGACGATCGTCCACCGCTACCCGCACTGCTGGCGCTGCGGCACGCCGCTCGTCTTCCGCCTCGTAGACGAGTGGTACATCAGCATGGGCCCGGTCTACGACCGGCCGCGGGAGGCCCTGAGCGCCGACGAGGTCGAGGCGAGCCTGCGCTACCAGATCATGGCCGTCATCGACGACATCCGCTGGATCCCCGGCTTCGGTTATGAACGGGAGCTCGACTGGCTCCTGAACATGCACGACTGGATGATCAGCAAGAAGCGCTACTACGGGCTGGCCCTGCCCATCTACGACTGTACCGCCTGCGGGACGTTCGACGTGATCGGCGGGCGCGACGAGCTGCGGGAACGGGCGGTCGACGGCTGGGAGACGTTCGAGGGCCACACGCCCCATCGGCCGTATGTCGACGCGGTCCGCATCGCCTGCCCCTCGTGCGGCCAGCCGGTCGAGCGCATCCGCGACGTCGGCAACCCGTGGCTCGACGCCGGGATCGTGCCGTTCTCGACCATCCACTTCCGCGAGGCGCCCGAGTACTGGGCGAAGTGGTTCCCGGCCGATTTCGTGACCGAGAGCTTCCCCGGCCAGTTCCGCAACTGGTTCTACGCGATGCTCGCCATGAGCACCGTCCTGCGCCGCGTCGCGCCGTTCAAGGCCCTCTTCGGCTACGCCACGCTCTTCGGGGAAGACGGCCGGCCGATGCACAAGAGCTGGGGCAACGCCATCGAGTTCGACGAGGCCGCCGAGCGGATGGGCGTCGACGTCATGCGCTGGATGTACATGTCGGCCAGGCCCGACGACAACATCCTGTTCGGTTGGCACGCCGCCGACGAGGCCCGTCGCGGGCTCCTCGTCCTGTGGAATGTCTATGCGTTCTTCGTCACCTATGCCCGCCTGGCCGACTGGCACCCCGGCGCCGGCGAGGCGCCGCCGGCGGAACGCGGGGCGCTCGACCGCTGGATCCTCTCGCGGGCGGCGGCGATGGCCGATCGGGCGGGGACGAGCCTGGCCGACTTCGACGCCCGGGCGGCGACGGTCGCGGTCGACTCGTTCGTCGACGATCTCTCGACCTGGTACCTGCGCCGGTCCCGTCGCCGGCTGTCCCGGGCCGAGGCCGGCCCGGACCGGCTGGCCGCCTTCGCCACGCTCCACGCGGCCCTCGTCGCGGTGAGCCGGACCGTCGCGCCGATCCTGCCCTTCCTCGGCGAGGGGATGTATGGCAATCTCGTCGCGGCCCAGGACCCGGCGGCGCCCGACAGCGTCCACCTCACCGCCTGGCCGGCTGACGAGCTAGTGGACTTCCGCGACGAGCCCCTCGAGGCGGCCATGGCGACGGCCCGCCGCGCGGTCGAGCTCGTCCGGACCTTGCGCTCCTCGGCCGGCATCCGCGTCCGCCAGCCCCTCGCCCGGATGTGGCTCGCCCTGCCCGGCGGCGACCTCCTCGAACGGGCCGAGCTGCTCGCCCTCATCGCCGACGACGTGAACGTGCGCGACATCGAGCTGATCGACGACGAGTCGGACCTGGTCGAGCGGCGGGTCAAGCCGCTCCTTCCCCGGATCGGCAAGCGCCTCGGACCGGCCATCCCGGCCGTGATGGCGGCCGCCCGCGAGGGCGCGGTCGAGTTCCTGCCTGGCGGCGGCGTGTCGCTCGCCGGAGTGACCCTCGCCCCCGACGAGGTCGAGATCCTCGCCACCCCGCGGCCGGGCACGGCCGTCGCCCATGACGAGGGCCTCGTCGTCGTGATCGACACCGAGCTCACCCCGGAGCTCCTGATCGAGGGCGATGCCCGCGAGCTCCAGCGGGCGATCCAGGATCTGCGCCGCGACGCCGCTCTCGAAGTGACCGACCGGATCGAGCTCTTCGTCGCCGGCCATGTGCCGGCTCTCGGGCCGTACCTCGCCGGCATCGCCGCCGACACGCTCGCCGACTCCGTCGTCGAGGGGTCACCGCCGCGCGGCGTCACGACGGCCCCGGTCGACCTCGGCTCCGGGTCGGTGACCATCGGTCTGCGCCGGCTGGCGGGCGCATCGACCGCCGGCGATCCGGCCACGACCGCACCGGCCGCCAGCGCGTGACGACCTCGGCCGGCCGCTCCCGGCCGCATTGGGCGCTCTTCCTCGGACTCGCGGCAGGCGTCGTGGTCGTCGACCAGCTGGTCAAGGTCTGGATCGCTGCGAACTTCACCGTCGGCGTGCCGGTCCAGGTCATCGGCGATCTCGTGCGGATCACCGTCTCCCATAACGAAGGGGCGCTGTTCGGGCTCTTCCAGGGATCGGCCACCGGGTTCGGGATCGTCAGCCTCGTCGTGATCGGGATCATCGTGTGGTACGAGTCGCGGGCCGGATCGAACGTCCTCGTCTCGGTCGCCCTCGGCCTCCTCGTCGGCGGGGCGATCGGGAACCTCCTCGACCGGATCCGCCTTGGCTACGTCATCGACTTCGTCGACGCCGGCATCGGCGGCCTCCGCTTCTACACGTTCAATGTCGCCGACTCCGCCATCAGCCTCGCGATCCTCCTGCTCATCGTGCTGGCGATCGCGCCGACCGGCGGGCAGGATCGGGGCGGTCCGGGGTGAGGATCGGATGAGCCCGGTGACGACGCTCGGGGCCGACGGCGGCGTCGAGGAGGTCCGCGAGCTGACCGTCCCGGCCGGGACGGTGCCCGTCCGGGCCGACCGGTTCGTCACCGACGCGACCGGCCTCTCGCGGAGCCACGTCCAGAAGCTCATCTCGGCCGGCGAGCTGACCGCTGACGGCGAACTGCTGCGGGCGAGCTCGATCGTCACGGCCGGCGCGAATCTCCGCCTCGTGATCCCGGCGGCGGTGAAGCTCGAGCTCATACCGGAGCCGGACATCGTTCTCGCCATCGCCTACGAGGACGACGACCTCCTCATCGTCGACAAGCCGGCCGGGCTCGTCGTCCACCCGTCGCCCGGCCACGACACGGGCACCCTCGTCCACGCCCTCCTCGGCCGGCAGGCCGGCGCCGAATACGGCGGGATCGCCGGCGTCCGTCGGCCCGGCATCGTCCACCGCCTCGACCGGGACACGAGCGGCCTCTTGATGGTCGCCAAGACGGACCGGGCCCAATCGAGCCTCATGGCCCAGCTCAAGGCGCGACGGGTGAAGAAGACGTACCAGGCGCTGGTCCAGGGCTCGGTCGCGGCGGCGGTCGGCCGGATCGAGGCGCCCATCGGTCGCGACCCGAAGCAGCGCACGCGGATGGCGGTCGTGCCCGACGGACGGCCGTCGGTCACCGGTTACCGGGTCCGCGAGCGGTTCGACGGCTGGACCCTCCTCGAGCTCGACCTGGTCACCGGGCGGACCCACCAGATCCGGGTCCACCTCGACGCCATCGGCCACCCGATCGCCGGCGACCCGGTCTATGGGACCGGCACCTCGCGTCGCGGCCCGGACGGGCTCGAACGGCTCTTCCTCCACGCCTGGCGGCTCGAGCTGACATCGCCGTCCGACGGCCATCTCATCCGGGCGGAGGCGCCCCTGCCCGAGGACCTCACGGTCGCCCTCGACCGGTTGCGAGCCGCGGCGGTCGCCCGATGAGCGACGCCAGGCGGTCGTCAGACGGCCCGGGGACGTCGGTGGGGCCGGCGGGGTCCCTGCTCGCCATCATCAGCGGCCCATCCGGCGTCGGCAAGGACACGATCATCGAGGCCCTTCGAGCCCGGCCCCACAGCCCGGAGTACCACTACGTCGTGACGTGCACCACCCGCGCACCCCGGCCGGGCGAGGTCGAGGGCGTCTCCTACCACTTCCTCGACCGGGACCGCTTCCTCGAGCTCCGAGATAGGGGCGATCTGCTCGAGGCGACCGAGGTCCACGGCAACTGGTACGGGACTCCCCGGGCCGAGGTCCGATCGGCCCTCGCCGCCGGCCACGACGTCATCCTCAAGATCGATGTCCAGGGGGCCCAGGTGGTCAAGGAGGGGGTCGAGGACGCCCTCCTCATCTTCATCGTCCCGCCGTCGCTCGAGGCGCTGTTCGGGCGGCTCAAGAGCCGGGCGACCGAGACGGCCGACGAGCTCGAGCTCCGCCAGCGCAACGCGGCGATCGAACTCGCCCGCCAGGACGACTACGACTACGTCGTCGTCAACGAGACCGGCCAGGTCGAACGGACCGCGGCCCGCATCGACGAGATCATCGCGACCGAGAAGCGACGCCGGCCCGACCGCCGCGTCATCGTCTGAACCCCGAGCCTGCCCGGCGGCGGATACCCGGCGGGGGCGGACGCCCGATGGTCCGGGCGAGCGGCCGCTGCCACAATGCGGTCATGGTGACGCACGCCGGCCAGCTCGCGCTCGACCCAACGGAGCGCCCGGAGCCACCCGTGCGCGCGCGGCTCGTCCAGGTCGCGATCGACGCGGCGGGCGGGGCCGGGACTCGCACGTACACGTACACCGTGCCGGCCGGGCTCGTCGACCTCGAGCCGGGCGAGGCGGTCCTCGTGGAGTTCGGGCGACGGCAGGCGCTCGGCGTCGTCCTGGCCGATCTCGAGGCGGACGATGCGGCGGCAGGGGTCGAGCTCAAGCCGATCCTCGAGCGGGTCCGGGCCGACGGACCGATCCTGCCCCGCCTGTCGCTCGAGCTCGCCCGCTGGATCGCCGACCACTACCTCGCCCCGGCCTCGCTCGTCGTCCGGGCGATGCTCCCGCCCGGCATGCTCGAGCGGCTCGAGCTGGTCGCCGAGGCGACCGGCTGGGTGGATGGGGAAGGGGAGGACCGTTACCTCCCGACCGCCGAGGACCGGACGATCGTCGATCAGCTCGAACTCGGGCCGCGGGCCGTTCGCAGGCTCGACGCGCCGGCCGGACGGGCCGACCTCCTCCGCCGGCTCCACGGTCTCGCCGCCGCCGGGTGGATCACACTCGACTGGACGCTGACCTCAGCCGGGGCGGGCCCGCGTCATGAGCGACGGGTCCGCCTCACGCCGGAGGGCACGGACGTGGCGGCGGTGCTCGCCCGGGGGGAGTCGCCGCCCGGTCGGAGACTCGGACCGCGCCAGATCGCACTGCTCGCCGAACTCGCCGACGGCGCCGGACCCGCCGAACCCACCGACCAGGTCGCTGACCCTGCCGGCGAGGCGGCCGCGGGGACCGGAACGCCCGCTCCCGGACTGGCCGAGCGTCACGGCGCATCGGCGCTCCGCGGGCTGGTGGGCCGGGGCTACGTGGCCATCGCCGTCGAGGAACGGGCCCGCCGACCGCTGGCCGCCCGATCGGCAGGCCGCCGTGGCGCCCGCCCCGTCGGAAGTGACCTCACGGCGCCGCAGGTCGAGGCGGTCGCCGCGATCCGGCGAGCCATCGATGAGCGCGATCCGACTCCCCTCGTCCTCGACGGCGTCACCGGGGCCGGCAAGACGGCGGTCTACGTCGAGGCCATCGCGTCCTCGATCGAGGCCGGACGGTCGGTTCTCGTCCTGGTGCCGGAGATCCCGCTCGCGCTGCCCCTCGTGGACCGCCTCCGGGCCGAGGCGACCGGGGAGATCGCGCTTCTCCATTCCGGCCTCGGTGATGGCGAGCGGTCCGACGAGTGGCGCCGGATCCGGTCCGGGGCGGTCGACGTCATCGTCGGCACGAGGTCGGCCATCCTCGCGCCGCTGCCCGATGTCGGCCTCGTCATCGTCGACGAGGAGCACGACGGGGCCTACAAGAGCGAGCGGACGCCGAGGGTCCAGGCCCGCGACGCTGCCGTGCGACTCGCCGCGATCGCCGGGGCGGCCTGCGTCCTCGGTTCGGCGACGCCGGCGGTCGAGACGATCGGCCGGGCTCGGGCGGGGACCTATCGGCGGATCGCGCTGCCCGAACGCCCCGCCGGCGCGCCACCGGTCATCGAGGTCGTCGACCTCCGAGCCGAACTGGCCGACGGCAACCGAGGTCTCCTGTCGCGCCGCCTGGCCGATGCGATCGCTGCCCTCGACCCGGCAGCCGGCGACCGGGCCATCCTCGTCATCAACCGTCGCGGCACCGCGTCCGCCGTACTCTGCCGCGACTGCGGCCACGCCCAGGCCTGCCCCGAGTGCGGCCTCCCGCTCGTCTTCCACCAGGCCGGCATGAGCCTCCGCTGCCACCACTGCGGCACCGCCGCCCCGATGGCCACCCGCTGCCCGGCCTGCGGCTCGCCGCGGATCCGCTACCTCGGAGCCGGCACCCAGCGCGTCGAGGCGGAGGTCCGGCATCGGTTCCCGCGGCTCCGGGTCGCCCGGCTCGACCGCGACGTCGTCGAGCGGCGGGGGGCCGCCGAGCGGATCCTCGACGGCTTCACGGATGGGCGCTTCGACGTGCTCGTCGGGACGAGCCTCGTGACGAAGGCCCTCGATATCCCGGAGGTGACTCTCGTCGGGGTCGTCTCGGCCGACATCGCCCTCAACCTGCCGGACGAACGGGCCGCCGAGCGGACGTACCAGCTCCTCGTCCAGGCGACGGGCCGGGCCGGGCGCGGCGATCGGCCGGGCCTTGCCATCATCCAGAGCTACCAGCCGGAGCATCCGGCCATCCAGGCAGCCGCTCGCGCCGACCCAGCCTCGTTCTACGACGCAGAGCTTGCCAGCCGGGAGCGATGGGGGGCTCCGCCGTTCGGGCGGTACGTGAAGCTGACCGTCGCCCTCGCCGATGCGAACGAGGCGGAGTCGGAGGCCGTCTCGATGGCGGATCTGCTCCGGGCTCGAGCCGCCGAGCGCGGCGTGACCGTCGACGTCATCGGTCCGGCGCCCGCCTACATCGCCCGGCGGGCCGACCGCTGGCGCTGGAACGTCGTCCTTCGCGGCCCGGATCCGGCGGCGCTCCTCGATGGCGGCCTCGGCCCACCGTGGTCGGTCGACGTCGATCCCGACACGCTCCTCTGACGCCGGCCCGGAGGTCGCGGGTCCTCGTCGGTATACTTCCGCGCCATGAGTGTCAGACCCATCGTCATGCTCGGCGATCCCCGGCTCCGCATCAAGGGCCTGCCCGTCGACAGCTTCGGCCGCTACCTCCACGAGCTCCTCGACGATCTCACCGATTCGATGCGCCATGCGCCGGGCGTCGGTCTGGCCGGTCCGCAGCTCGGTGAGGCGGTCGCGGCCTGCGTTATCGAAGTCGACGGCCAGCTCCACGAGCTCGTCAACCCGGCCATCGTCCGCTCGAGCGGCGACGACCGCGACCTCGAAGGTTGCCTCTCGATCCCCGGCTACGTCGCCTACGTGACCCGCCGCGAGCGGGTCTGGGTCGTCGCCCAGAACCGCTTCGGGCGCAAGATCAAGGTCGCCGGCTCGGGTCTCCTCGGCCGGGCGCTCCAGCACGAACTTGATCACCTCGACGGGAAGCTCTACATCGACTACCTCGAGTCGATGGACGAGCTCATCGAGGTCGGCGGGGGCGACGAGGACGAGGAGGTCGCGACGCGGGAGGCGGCGCTCGCGTGAGCGACGCCGGCCCGACGGGCCGGGCGCGGGCCGTCTTCTTCGGATCCGGATCGTTCGCCGTCCCGATCCTCGAGGCGGTCGCCGAGAGCCCCGACGTCGAGCTCGTGGCGGTCGTCTCCGTTCCAGATCGCCCTGCCGGACGGCGTGGCGAGCCGACCCCGACGCCGGTCAGCACGAGCGCCGGGGAGCGCGGCCTGGCCGTCCTCCGGCCGCCGAGCCTCAGGGACACGATGGCGGTCGACGAGATCGCCGGTCTGGATGTGCAGGTGGGCGTACTGGCCGACTACGGCCGCATCGTCCCGCCCGCGATACTCGCCCTGCCGCGGCGAGGGATCCTCAACGTCCATCCGTCGCTCCTCCCGCGGTGGAGGGGAGCGGCCCCGATCCAGGCGACGATCTCCGCCGGTGACGCGGAGACCGGGGTCACCCTCATCGCGATGGACGCCGGGCTCGACAGCGGGCCGATCGTGGCCGTCGACCGCTGGTCGCTGAGCGGCACCGAAACGGCTCCGGACCTCGAAGCCCGGGCGGCCGAGGCCGGGGCGGCGCTCGTTCGTCGAACGCTGGGTCGCTGGCTCAGGGGGGAGATCGTGCCGGCGCCGCAGGATGCGGCAGGGGTCACGATGACGAGGCCGCTCCGTCGTGACGACGGACGACTTGCCCCGGACAGGCAGGCGGTCGAGCTCGAGCGGCAGGTCCGGGCATTCCAGCCCTGGCCGGGCAGCTTCCTCGAGACACCGGCCGGTCGGGTCATCGTCTGGTCGGCTGCGGTCGCGGAACCACGAACCGGAGACGCAGCCGGGACGATCGCGGCCGACGACGACGGTCTCGCTCTCATCGCCGCCGACGGCCGTCTCCGACTCCTCGAGGTCCAGCCGGCCGGCGGGCGGAGGATGTCGGGCGCGGACCTGCGTCGAGGCCGACCCGAGCTCGTCGGAGCGCGGGTCTCCACGTCGACCTGACGCCCGCCCGCGGACGCCGTGCGAGAATCCGCCGATGAGCGAGACCGATCGTCCCCAGGCCGAGGTGCCGAGCGGATCGGCGACCCAGCTGGACGGCGCCAGGCCTGGGCTGTCGGGCGTCGCGGCGGACGACCTCGCGGCCTGGCTGACCCGGAACGGGGCGCCAGCCTACCGCGCGGACCAGCTGGCGGACGCGGTCTGGCGGCGGCACGCCCGGACTCCGGAGGACCTCCACCCCCTGCCGTCGGCGCTGCGGCACGCGGTCGGTGAGGCGTTCGCGATCGACACGATGGCATCGACCGAGGTCCGGCTTTCGGACGGCGGACAGACCGAGAAGGCTCTCCACACGCTCGACGACGGCACCCTGATCGAGTCGGTCCTCATGCACTATCCGGCACGGGCGGGCCGCCGGGAGCGGCACACCGTCTGCATCTCGAGCCAGGCGGGCTGTGCCGTCGGCTGCCCGTTCTGTGCGACCGGCGAACTCGGCTTCGGGCGCGACCTGTCGACGGCCGAGATCGTCGACCAGGTCCGCTGGGCCGCCCGGCGCCTGGCGGCCGACGGGCGCCGGCTGACGAACGTCGTCTTCATGGGCATGGGCGAGCCGCTGCTCAACCTCGACCGTGTCCTCGAGGCCGTCACGGCCCTCGCGGATCCTGATCGGTTCGGCCTCGGGGCGCGCCACATCACGGTGAGCACCTCGGGTGTCGTGCCGGGCATCCGCCGCCTGACCGGACTCGGACCCCAATTCACCCTCGCGGTGAGCCTCCATGCTGCGCGTGATCCCCTCCGCGACGTCCTCGTACCCCTGAACCGGCGCTGGCCGGTGGCCGAGGTGCTGGCGGCGGCGCGCGATCACGCCGCGGCGACCGGCCGGCGCATCAGCTATGAGTACACGATGATCTCGGGAGTCAACGACACGGCGCTCGATGCCGAGGCGCTGGCGACGGCACTGCGCGGCGATCTCGCCCATGTCAACCTCATCCCGATGAACCCGGTCGCTCACACGCCCTGGACGGCCTCTCCGATGACGGTCATCGAGGCGTTCGCCGACCGCTTGCGGGCCGGCGGCATCCCGGTGACGATCCGGCGGAATCGTGGGCAGGAGATCGGTGCCGCCTGTGGTCAGCTGGCGGCCGAGCGGGCCGGCGAACCATCGGCACCGGCGGTCGCCCGGCGTCGCGAGCGGATCGTCGTGGCCAGCGCGGCGGCCCTCCGCGGCGAGCGTGCCGGCGCACCGCTCGAGGGGGACCTCCCCCTCGCCGTCGGGGCCGGTTCATCGTCGGGTGGGACCTGATGCCTGACGGCCGGGCCCGCGTCGCGGCGAGCATCCTGGACGCCGACTTCGCCAATCTCGCCAACGCGGTCCGCCGAGCCGAACGGGCAGGGACCGACCGCTTCCACCTCGATGTCATGGACGGCCACTTCGTCCCCAACACGACCTTCGGGCCGAAGATGATCAAGGCCATCCGAGCGCGGACTCGCCTGCCGCTCGACGCCCACCTGATGACCGACAACCCGGCGGCATTCATCGATCAGTACATCGACGCCGGCTGCGACTCGATCACGATCCACGTCGAGATCGACGAGCCGATCGAGCCGATGCTCCGGGCGATCCGGGCCGCCGGACGAGCCGCCGGCCTGGCGGTCAAGCCGAAGACGCCGCTCGAATCGTTGGAACCCTACGCGCCGCTCCTCGACATCGTCCTCGTGATGACCGTCGAGCCCGGCTTCGGCGGCCAGGCGTTCATGCGCGACGTCGCCGCGGCCAAGCTCCTGGCCGCGCGGAACTATCTCCGCTTCAAGGCGCACGGCGGCGAGGTCCACGTCGACGGCGGGGCGAACCGGGAGACCGCCGAGTTCATCGGCGCCCAGGGCACGGACGTGCTCGTGGT
This sequence comes from uncultured Chloroflexia bacterium, assembly GCA_963745405.1. GTDB lineage: Bacteria > Chloroflexota > Limnocylindria > Limnocylindrales > CSP1-4 > C-114. The sequence continues at coordinate 225,000 of CAVUWY010000003.1, forward strand.
CGGTTCGCCGCTGTGGATCAAGGGCCACGACATGGCCCGCGAGATCCGGCTCATCCGGGCCCTCGCCGACGAGGGCTACCAGTACGGCCTCAACGACGGGCTGCCGCCGATCCCGCGGGACCGCTGGACGTCGTTCGTCCGCCTCCCGCGGCCGGTCGCCGAGCGGGCCATGACGACCATCGAGGCCGGCGGGATCCCGGTCATCATGCTCCGCGGCGACGGTCCGGCCGATCCCGAGGAGGGCCGCGACTACGACCTCAGCGTGCCCCTGTCGGCGGCCCCCCTCGCCCTCGAGCGCCATGGCGCCGATCGGGAGGGCTGGCTCCGCGAGGCGGACGCCTGGCGGACGAAGCGCCGCTCCGCCGCACGATGACGGAGCCCGCGGCGGCGGTCCCGACCCCCGACCTCGGCGAAGGGGCGGCGACCACGACCGCGGGTGGGACGGAGAGCCCGACGGTGGCCGGGACGGCGACCCTCGTCCGCCGCAACGATCGGATCCTGCTCCTCGCCGTCGGGGCCTACATCGTCCTGCTCTCGACGCTGATGATCCTGCGCGGCGTCTCGATCACCCCGGACGTCCTGCTGGTCGCGCTCGGACTGGCGGCGGTGATCCTCGGCCGCGGCCGGCTCTTCCTGCGCGACTGGATCCCGTTCATCGGGTTGTTCTTCGCCTACGAGCTCATGCGGGGCTACGCTGACAACTTCGGTGCCGACGTCCACGTCACCGACGTCATCTCGATCGAACGGGCGATCTCCTTCGGCGCCCTGCCGACTCAGGTCCTCCAGGAGTGGCTCCATCCGGCGACCGGGGTCGATCCGGTGGCGGTCGCCTCGACCGTCCTGTACTTCCTCCACTTCCCGCTGCCCCTGGCCGTCGGCTTCTTCCTGTGGCTCCGCCGCCGGCGGACCTTCTACGACTTCGTCGCGGCCCTCATCGTCCTCTCGATGGCCGGCTTCGTGACCTATCTCATCCTGCCGGTGGCGCCGCCGTGGTGGGCCGCCCAGCACGGGTTCCTCCTCAATGCCGACGGCAGCCCGGCGGTGCTCCACCTGAAGGACGGGGCGTTCGACGCGATGGCCCGGGCGCTCGGCTTCGACGGCAGCTACGTCTACAGCTACACGATCTACGACATCAACCCGAACGAGGTCGCGGCGTTCCCCTCGCTCCATGCCGGCTATCCGTTCCTCGCCTTCCTCTTCGCCCGGCGGGCGTTCGGCCGGGTCGGCTGGCTGATGCTCGTCTACGCCGTCGCGGTGTGGTTCGCCATCGTCTATCTCGGCGAGCACTACGTCGTCGACGTCATCGGTGGGGTGGTCTTCGCCTCGGCGTCGTACTGGGCGGTCATCCACGCACCGGGCTGGTTCCGCCGCATCGTCGACCGGGCGGTCGACCCGGAACTCGAGGCGAGCGTCGAGGCCGCCGATGCGGGCGACATCGGTGCGCTCGGCCGGCTCGGTCGCCACGTCCGCTGGTCGGTGGTCGGCCAGGGCGCGGTCCTCGCGGCGATCGGGGCGGCAGGGGTCGCCGTGCTCGCCCGGACCGGAGCGGCCGGTGGTGCCGGGACGCCGCTTTATCTCGTGCCCTGGGCGCTCCTCCTCGGCGGTGCCTGGCGGGCCGCCGTCGGCCTGCTCAGCCGGTAGGGGAGCGATGCGGGCACTGCTCCAGCGCGTGGAGCGAGGCGAGGTCCGGGTCGACGGCGCCGCCGTCGGGACGATCGGGCGTGGCCTCGTCGTGCTCCTCGGTGTCGGCCATGACGATGACGAGGCGACGGCCGACGCACTGGCCCGGCGGATCGTCGAGCTGCGGATCTTCCGCGATGCCGACGGCCGGACCAACCGATCCCTTGCGGAGGTGGGCGGCGAGGCCCTGATCGTGTCGCAGTTCACCCTTTACGCCGACACGTCCCGAGGGCGGCGCCCCGGGTTCACGGGCGCCGCGCCGCCGGACCTCGCCGAGCGGCTGTACGAACGGCTCTGCGCGGCGATCGAAGGGGAGGGGGTCCGGGTCGCTCGGGGTCGCTTCGGGGCCGAGATGGCGGTCGAGCTCGTCAACGACGGCCCGTTCACCATCTGGCTCGACACCGATCGAACGCCGCCGCCGCCTTAGACATGACGAACCCCCGCGCCGATCGGCGTGGGGGTTCGGAAGTGCGCTGCCGGCCCGCGGCGGGCGGGACGCTACTTGGCGTTCTTGAGCTGGGTCCGCCGGCAGCGGGTGCAGGCGAGCTGCTTGGTCGCGACGCCGTCGGTCACGACGAGGAGCGGCTGCAGGTTCGGCTGCATGCGGCGGTGGGCGCGGACGCGGTTCATCCCGGACGACTGGGGGTTGTATCCCCCCATCGAGACTTTGCCGCAGATGGCGCAGGCGCGGGCCATGAGGACCTCAGGATCGGGTGTTTTCGGGATGTCCGGACCGGGCGGGCTCGAACGGGGCGGTATCATAGCACACGGTCCGCGCCGCCCAGCCCGCACGAGGACTTCGACCGGATGACTCTGCGCCCCTCCGCGGGTCGCTCCGCCGTGACCCGCCGGGCCGTCGCCGACATCGTCGAGGCGTCGGTGCGCGGCAGCTACGGGGTCGTCGGCTTCGCGACTCCGACGGTCGGCGGCCACCTCGTCCGCCTCCTCGGTCTCGGCGAGCCGGGCATCCGGGTGGCGTTCTCCGACGGGCTCATCGTCCACCTCCATCTGCGGGTCGCCTACGGCCTGCCGGTGGCGGAGGTCGCCCGCCAGGTCGACTCGGCCGTCCGCTACGCGCTCCGCCGGGACCTCGGCCGGCAGTCGGTCGAGCTGACGGTCCACATCGACGGCCTGGCCTATCGGCCGGCCCGGTTCCCGGAGGCTGCCGCAGAGGTGCCAGCCGATGCAGACGCACGATGACGGAGACGACGGCGATCGTGGCGATGACGGCGATGGGCCCGCCGTCGATACCCTGTCTCAACGGATCGGCGGGGCCGCGTGACCCGGCGTTCGTGCGACGGCGCCGGTCTCCTCGCCGCGTTCCGCAGTGCGGTCGCCAACCTCGAGGCGCACGTCGAGGAGATCAACGCCCTCAACGTCTTTCCCGTCCCCGACGGCGACACGGGGACGAACATGCTGGCGACCGTCGAGCGGGCCCTCCAGGAGGCCGAGGCGGTGGCCGGCGAGCCCGCCTTCACCATCGCCGCGGCCATCAAGCGGGGAGCCCTCTACGGCGCCCGCGGCAACTCCGGGGTCATCGCCAGCCAGATCTTCGGCGGGATGGCCGACGGGCTCGGGACGAAGCGCCGCTTCACCGGCCTCGACCTCGCCTTCGCCCTGCGGACCGGCGCCGAACGGGCCTACCAGGCGGTGAGCCAGCCGGTCGAAGGGACGATCCTGACCGTCATCCGCGAAGCGGCCGACGCCGCGGTCGCGGCCGCCGAGCGCGACCCCGACATCGAGCCCGTCCTCGCCGCCACGGTCGACGCGGCCGACCGGTCGGTGGCTCGAACCCCGACCCTGCTGCCGATCCTCCGCGAGGCCGGCGTGGTCGACTCCGGCGGCCAGGGGCTCTACCGCCTCCTCCAGGGGGCACTGCTCCAGGTGGTCGGGCGAACGCCGGGCGAGGTCACGCGAGAGGCCGGGGCCGCTCGTATCTCCCTTCTCGTCGCCCATGCCGACGAGGGCCACGGCTACGAGACCGTCTACTTCGTCCGGCCCAACGGCCACGGCCGCCTCGACCTCGACGCCATGCGCGAGCGACTCAACGCGATCGGCGAGTCGGTCATCGTGGCGGGCGACGGGAGCGAGGCCAAGATCCACGTCCACAACGAGCGCCCCGACGAGGTCATCGCCTACGGGCTGGCCCTCGGCGACCTGTCCGACATCACGGTCGTGAACCTCGACCACCAGACCCGCGACGTCCGGGAGCGCCGCGTCGGCGAGCTCGTAGGGAGCGCCCCGGAGCTGCCTTCCGGGGGAGCCGTGGCGGTCGCGGGGGCCGACGCCCCGGGTTCGGCCGCACGTGGGTCGGCGATCGCCGGCCCGAACGAGACCGCGGAGCTCGACGCGGCGGCGGGCGTGAGGACCACGCCGCCGGCGATGTGGATCGACCCGCGGGCCCGGGACGGTGCGACCCTCGCGCTGGCCGTCGTCGCGGTCGCCGCCGGCGACGGGCTCATCTCGGAGTTCAAGGCTCGCGGCGCGTCGGCGGTCGTCACCGGCGGACAGACCGCCAACCCCTCGACGGGCGAGCTGCTCGCGGCCGTCGACCGGCTCAATGCGGCCGAGGTCGTGCTCCTGCCGAACAACCGCAACGTCGTGCTGGCGGCGAGCCAGGTCGCAACCCTCGCGACCCGGCCGGTCCACGTCGTGCCGACCCGGAACGCCATCGAGGGCCTGGAGGCGATCCTCGCCGTCGCACCGGGACTCGACGTGGCAGCCAACGTCGCCCGGATGGCCGAGCAGAGCCGATCTGTCCGGACGTTCCAGGTGACGCGGGCGGTCCGCGACGCCCGGGTCAGCGGGCGTCGGGTGAAGAAGGGCCAGGCCATCGTCCTCGATCCCGACGACGGGCTCGTCGCCGCGGATCGGGACGCAACGAAGGCGATCCTCGCCGCATTCGGCACCCTGAAGCAGGGCTTCGAGGCGGTCAACGTCCTCTACGGCGAGGGGACCGACCTCGCCGAGGCCGAGGGTCTGGCGGCCCGGCTGGCCGAGGCTTACCCCGGCGTCGAAGTGGACGTCGGGCACGGGGGCCAGCCGCTCTACCCCTTCCTAATCGCGGTCTGGTAGCGGTGGCGGCCGCTGCCACCCCTCGTCGTCGGGCCGCGGCGGCGACGAACCGGCGCGCACCCGCCGCGCCGCCACCGACCGACCCCGCCGAGCTGCTCGAGACGCCGATCTCGGACAGCGGCCTCGCCGCGATCGGCGTCCTCCGCAGGACCCTGCCGCGACTCGGGGTCGTAACCGTCCGCGACCTCCTCTTCCACCTGCCCCGTCGCTACGACGACCTGCGGGTGATGCGCACCCTGGCCGAGCTTCGCGAGCTGCCGGACGGCGAGCCGGTGAGCATCCGGGCGACGGTCAAGGAGCTCCGCATCGAGCCGACCTTCCGACGCAGGGTCCAGCGGACCGTCGCCCGGCTCGAGGACGAGACCGGCGAGGCGGACGCGGTCTGGTTCGGGCGTCGCTTCATCGAGCGACGCCTCGCGCCGGGCGCGCCGGTCATCGTGTCCGGCAAGGTCAAGCAGCGGGGCTTCGCGCCCGTCATCGACAACCCCGACTTCCAGGTCGACGACGGCTCGGCCCTCCTCCACGCCGGTCGGATCGTGCCGGCCTATCGGTTGACGACAGGGCTCAACGCCGCCCGGCTCCGGGCGGCGATCCGCGAGGCGCTCGACCGGACCGCCGGCGGCTTCGCCGAGTACCTGCCGGCCGAGGTCCGCGAGGCGGAGACCCTGGTCGGCATCGACGGAGCGGTCGAGCAGGCCCATTTCCCGGACTCGTTCGAGGCGCGAGATCGGGCCCTCCGGCGACTCGCCTTCGACGAGCTCCTCGCCCTCCAGCTCGGGATGGTCGAGCGGCGGCGCCAGCGCGGCCGGAGCCTGAGCGTGCGGATCGCCGTGCCGGACGAGGTCGAGACCCGGGTGCGGGCCGCCCTCGGCGAGGAACTGGCGCGGCGGGTCGGCCGGCCGGTCGAGCTGACGGCGGACCAGGTCGTCGCGATCGACGCCATCCGGGCGGACCTGGCGGCGACCGAGCCGATGCTCCGCCTCCTCCAGGGCGACGTCGGGTCGGGCAAGACCGCGGTCGCCGCGCATGCCCTCGCCCTCGCCGCGCTGGACGGGCGCCAGGGCGCCCTGCTCGCCCCGACCGACCTGCTGGCGCGCCAGCACAGCGAGACGATCGGCTCGCTCCTCGACGGCCTGCCGATCGGGGTGACCCTGTTGACCGGCTCACTGCCGGCCGAGGCGAAGCGCAAGGCCAACGAGGCGATCGAGAGCGGCCAGGCGGGCGTCGTCATCGGGACCCATGCGCTCCTCTCCGAATCGGTGACGTTCGCCCGACTCGGTCTGGTCGTCATCGACGAGCAGCATCGTTTCGGGGTCGAGCAGCGCGGCCAGCTCGAGGCCAAGGCCGCCGGTACCGTCCCCCACGTCCTCCTCATGACCGCCACGCCGATCCCGCGGACGGTCGGCCAGGTCCTCTACGCCGACCTCGACGTCACCGACCTCCGTTCCGCACCGGCCGGCCGCGTCCCGATCCGGACCGGCATCCGCCACCCGAGCCAGCTCGAGGGGACGTGGGAGCGCGTCCGGACTGAGGCGGCCGCCGGCCATCGGACCTTCGTCGTCGTGCCCCTCATCGTGGCCGGTGGCGAGGCCGGCAGCGGAGACGACGACGTCGAGGACGTCGGGTCGAGCGCCGTGGCCGCGGAGACCGAGGCGGTCCGACTCGCGGCCCTGCTCGATCCGCTTCGGGTCGGCCTCGTCCACGGCCGGATGAAGGCCGCCGACCGCGACGCGGAGATGAGCCGCTTCCGCGACGGCGAACTCGACGTGCTGGTCGGCACGACCGTCGTGGAGGTCGGCGTCGACGTGCCGGCGGCGACGATGATGATCGTCGAGGGTGCCGAGCGATTCGGTCTCGCCCAGCTCCACCAGCTCCGGGGTCGGGTCGGCCGCGGACTCATCGAGTCGTTCTGCGTCCTCGTCTCCGATTCGACCGACCCGGTCGCCCGGGCCCGCCTCGACGCACTGGCGGCGACCCGCGATGGGTTCGTCCTCGCCGAGGAGGACTTCGCCCTGCGCCGCGAGGGCGACGTGCTCGGCTTCGCCCAGAGCGGCTTCCCGCGGCTGCGGGTCGCATCTCTCCAGCGCGACGATCATCGCGAGCTGGCCGTGGCTGCCCGCCACCATGCCGAGGCACTGCTCGACGAGGACGGCCGGCTTCGTCCCGAAGCGGGCTCAGCCCTCCGCCGTGAGCTCGAAAGCGGCTGGCTCTCCCGCCTGTCGACCGCCGAGCCGTCGACGAGTGCCTGACGCCGGACGCGTCATCGCCGGCACGGCCGCCGGACGACGCCTCCGTGCGCCGGGACCCGGCACCCGACCGCTGGCCGACCGGGTCAAGCAGACGCTCTTCGCGATCCTCGAGCCGGACCTGCCCGGAGCCTCCGTCCTCGACCTGTTCGCCGGCAGCGGCGCGGCGGGGATCGAGGCGCTCTCGCGCGGTGCCGCCTCGGTCGTCTTCGTGGAGCGCGACGCCGCGGCCATCCGGACCATCGAGGACAACCTCCGGACGACTCGGCTCGCCGGACCGGCGGCGATCGTGGTCCGGGCCGACGCCGTCGCCCGGCTCGGTGGAGCTTCGCGGACGCCCGCGCCCTTCGACCTCGTCATCGTCGATCCGCCGTACGCGGACACGGCGGCCCTGAGCGCGGTCCTCGAGCGGCTGGGGGCCGCCGATGCCCCGCTCCGCCCGGGCGGCCGGGTCGTCGTCAAGCACTTCTGGCGGGACCGCCCGCCGGACCACGTCGGGCTGCTAGCATCGGAGCGCGAGCGTCGCTTCGGCGAGACGGCGCTGACGTTCCTGCGCCGGGTCGACCCCCAGGCGTCGGCGGCGTCCGGGGAGCCGGCAGGATCGGCGGCGGTCGAGGAGGATCGATGAGCGAACCACGCATCGCGGTCTACCCCGGTTCGTTCGATCCGATGACGAACGGCCATCTCGACGTCGTCGGCCGCGCGGCGGCCGTCTTCGACCGGGTCGTCGTTGCGGTCCTCGGCAATCCCCGCAAGCAGCCGCTCCTCTCGACGGCGGATCGAGTCGCCATCGTCCGGGCCGGACTCGACGGGACGCTCGAGCCGCAGATGGCCGGCCGCATCGACGTGGCGGCGTTCGACGGGTTGACCGTCGACTTCTGCCATGCCCAGGGCGCTCGCTCGATCGTCCGCGGACTGCGGGCCATCTCCGACTTCGAGACGGAGATCCAGCTCGCCCACAACAACCGCATCCTCGCCCCGGACGTCGACACGGTCTTCTTCATGACCTCGCTCGCCCACGGCTATGTGAGCTCGAGCCTCGTCAAGGAGATCGCGACCTTCGGGGGCGATATCTCGGCTATGGTCCCGCCGGCCGCTGCCGCCGCGCTCGGGCGTGCCCTTCGGCACGCCTAAGGCTGCTCAGCCCGTGCCATAATCCGGCGAACCGCGGTCATCGAGCGGGCAGGAGGCCGGTCCCATCGACATCATCTTCCTCGTCGAGCGGCTCGAGTCGATCATCGCGAACGGCAAGAAGCTGCCGCTGACGAACAACGTCGTCGTCGACCAGGTCGCCGCCCTCGATCTCATCGACCAGCTGCGGGTCGCCGTCCCCGAGGAGGTCCGGGCCGCGAAGCGGATCAATTCCGAGGGCGAGCGGATCATCGAGAAGGCCCAGGAGGAGGCGGAGCGGATCGTCGCCCGGGCTCAGGAACAGGCGGCCTTCCTCATCGACGAGCGCGGCCTGACCCAGGCGGCCGAGGACGAGAGCCGCCGCATCATCGGCGAAGCCGAGGGCGTCGGCGACGACATCCGGCGGGGTGCCGACGAGTACGCCGCATCGGTCCTCATCGGCCTCGAGGGGGACGTCGTCAAGACCCTCCAGAGCATCAAGAAGGGCATCGCCCTCCTCGACGAGCGGCGGGCGACCCTGCGCGGTGAGGAGGATGGGCTCGGCGACGAGCACGACGTCGACCTCTTCGGCGAAGAGGAGGCGGCCGGAGCTCCCGTCCGGTCGTGAGCGACGGGGGAAGCCCCGAGCTCGACGCGCCCATGCGGCCGGCGGACCCGGGCGGCCAGCTCAGCTTCAACGTCGCCCGCCTGCTCGCCGAGGGCCACGGTGCGACCCGCGCCTACCCGGTCGCCGGCGTGATCCTCGATCTCGGTGACGACCTCCGCCAGGCCGATCCGCTGGAAGGCGCGATCCATCTCACCCGGACCAACCGGGGGCTCTTCGTCAGCGGCCGCCTCACCGCGAGCCTCGAGTCGGCCTGCAGCCGATGCCTTCGTTCGATCGAGGTGCCCATCACGCTCGAGATCGACGAGGAGGCCCTGCCGTCCGTCGATCCGGCGACCGGAGCGCCGCTCGACACCACCGCCGAGCCCGACATCCTCCGCCTCACCGACCACCACGAGCTCGAGCTCGGTGAGACGGTCCGCGAGGCGATGTGGCTGGCCGAACCGATCGCGCCCCTGTGCCGGCCGGACTGCCCCGGCCTGTGTCCCGAGTGCGGGCTCGAGATGGCCACCGGCAGCCACGACCACCCGGTGTCGGACATCGATCCTCGCCTCGAAGCGCTCCGCGGGTTCGTCCCCGACCGACCGTCCTGAGCCGGTGGGTCGTTACGAGTCGTACATCGGCCCGCTATCACTCGTCGTCCACCGGCTTCCTACCCCTCGTCGCCCATCCAAGCCATCCCGTCATGCCCGCTGAGGCGGGGCCTGCCGATTCCCTGCATGGGATGAAAGAACACGACCTCCCTTGCACGGGACGCAACAACGGGTCCTCGGAGCGCAATCGAGTGACCGAACCTTGCACCGGATGCAAGCATCCGGCCGATAGCGAGCTGGGAGCCCGTTTCCTTGCACGAGATGCAAGGAACGGATCGGATCGCGCGACCGGAACCGCTCGGTCGGGCTCGTTGTTGCATGGGCGACAAGTCGGGCACCATCGGCGCCCTGGACGCGGTTCACCCCGTTCCGTGACGGGAGGCCCGCGACCGGGTAGACTCTCCCGTCGGTCCCCCCTTGGAGCGCGGTCGAGTGCGCCCGACCAGGACGGCCCGGCGACAACGAACGACCGATCGCGTGACGGCCCGAGCGCGATCCCGAAAGGAGCCCCGACACCATGGGTGTCCCCAAGCGACGCGTCTCGCACGCCCGGCAGGGTGAGCGTCGCGCGCACCTCGCGATCACGCTGCCGGCCCTCGACGAATGCCCGCACTGCCACCAGCCGAAGCGCCAGCACCACGTCTGCCCTAACTGCGGCTACTACGATGGGCGCCAGGCGATCGAGCTCAAGCAGACGACCGACGAGCGCAGGTCCTCCTGACCTGCCGGTGCACCGATGACCTCGGCGGGACGCCCACCCTCGACGCCGGGATCGGGACGCCGATGATCGAGAACACGTGGACCTGAGCTCGGTCCGATCCATCGCGGGCGCGCGACGGGTCCGGGTCGCGGTCGACGCCATGGGCGGTGACTTCGGGCCCTCGGAGATCGTGCCGGGGGTCCTCGCCTATGCGCTGGCCCACCCCGAGACCGACATCACCCTCGTCGGCGACGAGTTCGTCGTCGCGAGCCTGCTCGGGGCAGATCCGCCGGCCACCATCGACGTCGTCCATGCCGGCTCGGTCGTCGACATGGACGAGCAGCCGGCGGCGGCCGTCCGCCGCAAGCGCGATGCGTCCATCAACGTGGCGATGCGCCTCGTCCGCGACGGCCACGCCGATGCGATCGTGACCGCCGGCCACACCGGAGCCGCTGTGGCCTCGGCGATCCTCCTCCTCCATCGCCTGCCCGGGGTCGATCGGCCGGCCCTCGCGGTCCAGATGACGACGGCCAAGGGACCCTTCGTCCTGCTCGACATCGGGGCTACCACCGACAGCACCGGCCTCAACCTCGCCCAGTACGCCACGATGGGGGCGCTCTACGCAGAGCGGGTCCTCGGGGTGGTCAGGCCGACCGTCGCCCTCCTCTCGATCGGCGAGGAGGGCGGCAAGGGTGAGCAACGGGTCCAGGAGGCGACCGAACGGCTGCGGGCCACCGACCTCGCCTTCATCGGCAACGTCGAGGGCCGCCACCTCGTCGAGCATGCCGCCGACGTGGTCGTCTGCGACGCGGCCGTCGGCAACGTGACGATCAAGTTCTTCGAGGGCCTGTCGAGCTTCATCCTCCGCGGCCTGCTGCGAGCGGAGTTCGAGCGCGACCTGCGGGGCCGCCTCGCCTACCTCCTTCTCCGACCGGGCATCGGCCGCATCCGCGAGGTGTTCGACTACGAGAAGCTTGGCGGCTCGCCGCTCCTCGGCGTTCGCGGCACGGTCCTCATCACCCACGGACGGGCGCGCCGCCGGATGATCGAGTACGCCGTCGCCGTCGGGGCGGCCGCAGCGCGAGCCGAGATCCCGCAGGCCATCGCCGATGCGTTCCGTAGCGAGGCTTCGGACCACCCGTCAGCCGAGCCGGCGGCCCGCGCAGACGGGGAACGAGACACCTCACGGGTCGTGGTGCCCGACGCCACCGTCGACGCGGCGGCCCTCGAGGTCCGCCCGTGAGCGGACCCCGCCTCGAGGTGAGCGCTTCCGTCGTCGAGGCGACCGTCCGCCTGGCGGCCCTCGAGGTACCCGGGGTCTGCCGGGTCGGGCGAGGGGGACCGGTCTGGGCCCGCTGGCTCGCCGCGCCGGCCATCAGCATCGACCGCCGCGATGGTTCCGTCGCGGTCTCGGTGGCCATCGTCGCCCGCCCGGCCCAGCCGCTCGTCCAGCTCACCCGGGCCGTCCGGACCTCGATCTCGGCCGCCGTGGAGCGGACCCTCGAGCTGGAGGCCGGACCGATCTCCGTCATCGTCGACGGCATCGGCGTCTGAGCGCACGGCCATGGGCGACCGGCCGTCGGCCGAACCGCGGACGGATCGGGCCCGCTCGGCCCGGGCCGGCAGGCGACTCGCGCTGGCCGCGATCTTCGAAGCCGACTTCGGTCAGCGGACCGCGACGGCGATCCTCGAGCGGCACCTGGCCGAGTCCGAGGACGACCCGGCCGCGGCGACCCTCGCCCGCGAGATCGTCGCGACGGTGACCGCGCGACGCGACCGGATCGACGCCGAGATCGAGCGCGCAGCGCCCCGCTACCCGGTCGTTTCGATGGCCCCGATGGACCGCGCGCTGCTCCGTTGCGCCCTCGGCGAGGTGCTACACTCCGCGACGACGCCGGCCCGGGTGGCGATCGCCGAGTGGGTCGAGCTGGCACGGATCTACAGTGGAGAACCGATGCGGCGCCTCGTGAACGGCGTGCTCGGACGGGTCGTCTCGGAGACGACGCCGACGATCGCCGGAGGGAGTGCGCCACCACCGCCGGGACACCGCGGCAGCTGACCAGCGCAGCCCACCCACCGAGGAGACCAGAGTGGCCACCGACACGTACGAGCGCCTCAAGAAGATCGTCGTCGAGCAGCTCGGCGTGGACGAGGACGAGGTCAAGCCCGAAGCGTCCTTCGTCGACGACCTGAACGCCGACTCCCTCGATCTCGTCGAGCTCATCATGAGTCTCGAAGAGGAGTTCGGGACCGAGATCTCCGACGAGGATGCCGAGAAGATCCGCACCGTCGGTGACGCGGCCGAGTACATCGACGAGCACTCGTCCTAGCGACCGAGTCCCGGGCTCCGTGGGTGTGAGTCCGGCGGACCCGCTCGCAGCCCGCCTCGGTCTCGAGGTCGGCGACCCGGATCTCCTCCACCAGGCCCTCGTCCACAGCAGTCACCTGCACGAGCACCCGGACGCGGCGCCGACCCACAACGAACGGCTCGAGTACCTCGGTGACGCCGTCGTGAACCTGGCCATCAGCCAGGCGGTCTACGCCCGCCACCCGACCGACGACGAAGGCCTCCTGTCCGCTCGCCGGGCGGCGATCGTCTCGACGACCGGCCTGGCCCGCCTCGCCGGCCGGATCGATCTCGGCGACGCCCTCCTTCTCGGCGAGGGCGAGTCGACCCGCGGCGGCCGCCGCCGCCCATCCCTCCTCGCCTCGGCCTTCGAGGCCATCTGCGGGGCGCTGTACCTCGACCTCGGGTTCGACCGGACGCGCGACTGGGTCGTGGCGCTGGCAGCCCCGGAGCTGGCCGACGACGCGTCGACGACGAGCCTGAAGAGCCCCAAGAGCCGGCTCCAGGAGTACACCCAGCGGACTCGCGGGGAGCGACCGCAATATCGGGTGCTCGACGCGTCGGGGCCCGACCACGAGAAGACGTTCCGGATCGAGGTCATCGTCGGTGGACGTGTCCTCGGCACCGGTGTCGGGCCGTCGCGCCGCATCGCCGAGACGGCCGCCGCGGCGATGGCCCTGGAGGGCATCGAGCGATCGGAACCCGAGACGGTCCGATGAGCGGCTCGCCGCGGCTCCTCGGTCTCCGGCTGCAGGGGTTCAAGTCGTTCGCCGAGCGGACGCTCGTCGAATTCGACGGCGGCATCAGCGCCGTCGTCGGGCCCAACGGATCGGGCAAGAGCAACCTCGCCGATGCCCTTCGCTGGGCCCTCGGCGAGCAGGGCCGCTCGCTCCGGACGCGGAAGAGCGAGGACGTGATCTTCGCCGGCTCGGAGCGGCGGGCAGCGACCGGGATGGCCGACGTGACCCTCATCATCGACAACGCCGACGGGCTGTTCCCGTTCGACTACAGCGTCCTCGAGATCGGCCGGCGCCTGTATCGCTCCGGCGAGAACGATTACCTGCTCAATAAGCAGCGGATCCGCCTCCGCGACCTCGTCGACCTCCTGGACGCGGCCCACCTCGCCGACAACGCCTTCCTCTTCATCGGCCAGGGCATGGTCGACCAGGCCCTCGCCCTCCGGCCGGAGGAGCGACGGCCGCTCTTCGAGGAGGTCGCCGGGGTCCGCCGCCACGAGCGACGACGGAAGCGGGCGGAGGAACAGCTCGCCGAGGCGGAGGCCAACCTGTCCCGAGTCGAGGACATCCTCGGCGAACTCCGGCCGCAGGCTCGCCGGCTCGCCGCCCAGGCCGATCAGCAGACGTCGCGGCGGACGGCCGGCGAGGAGTTCGCGGCGGCGCTGCTCGCCTCGGCCCATGCCCGCTGGCACGAGGCGAGTGCGCGGGCCGGTTCGGCCGGCGCGGCGCTCGCCCGGGCTCGCTCGGCTGCGGATCGCCCGATGGCCGACCTCGTGGCGGCCGAAGAGGTGGCGACGGCGGTGTCGGCCGCCCTCGGCGACCGGGCTGCCGCGGAACGCGAGCGTCGGGCGACCCACGATGCCGCCCGGTCGCGGGTCGCCGAGCTGCGGGTCCGGCAGGCCCGTCTCGGCAGCGAGCTCGACGCGCTCGGGCGCGATCGCGTCCGTCTGACCTCGGAGCGTGAGACGGCCGAGGCCGATGTCGTCATCCAGCGACGGACGCTCGCCGAGCCGGTCCACCCGCCGGAACAGGTCGCCGCGGACGACCTGGCCGGAGCGGAGCGGGCGCTTGCCGAGGCGATGGCCGAGCTTGCCGCGCTTCGCGACGCCAGATCGGCTGCCGACGAGGAACTGGCGGCGAGCCGGCGGGCGGCCGCGGTCCGGTCCGCCGAGCTCGAGTCGGCTCGCCGGCGGGCGGCCGACATGGAGCGCCGGGCCGCCGAGGAGCGGCTCGAGGCGGAGCGATCGGCGGCCCTGCTCGACGATGCCGAGGCCCGGCGGGCGACCCGCGCGGAGGCGCTCGCCGTCACCGTGGCGGCCGAGGCCGCCACGGTCGAGGCGCGCGAAGCCGCCCGGGCGAACCTCGAGCGGATCGAGGTCCGCCGACACGAGCACGTGGAGCGAGCGGCGGGGAGCGAGGCGCGGCGGGCCGAACTGGCCGCCCGCGAGGCGACCCTGCGCGTGCGGCTCGACGAGGACGAGGCACGCCCGATCGCCAGGGCCGTCCGCCGGCGGGGAGGCCGCCGGATCGACGACGGACTGGTCGTGGACCCCGCCTTCCGGGCGGCCGTCGAGCTCGCGGTCGGCGAGGCCGGTCGAGGCTTCGTCGTCCCGGCTTCAGACGTCGCCGGTCTAGCCGCCGAGCGCGGGGCGGTGGCCGTCGAGGATCGGCTCGCGGCGGGACCGCCGCGCCGGGTCGAGGACTCGACAGTGGAGGCCGCGGTCGCGGTCGGTGGTGGACGGCTGCTCGATGCGGTGCGCGCTGATCCTGCCGACGCGGTGAGCCGGATCGTGGCGACCGTCGTCTGGGTACCCGACATCGCGGCGCTCGTGGACCTCCAGGCGCGTCTCGCCCCCGGTTGGTCGGCGGTCGTCCGCGACGGCAGCGCCGCGGCCGGGCCGCTCGTCGTATCGCTCGGCCGTCCCGACGGGCGCCTCGAACGACAGGCGGAGATCGAGCGGGTCGTGGCCGAGCTCGCGGTCGCCGCGGCCGCCGCGACGGAGGCCCGACGGGACGCCGATGCGGCCGGATCCGAGGCCGCCACCGCCAGGGCTGCTCTTGAAACCGCCCGTGCCGGCGAGCTCGAGGCAGGCGGAGCGAGGCGACGGGCGGAGGAGGAGGAACGGGCGTCCGCCCGCGCGGTCGAGGCCGCGGCCCGGGAGGCCGCCTGGCACGCCGCCCAGGTCGTCCGGCTCGACGCCGAATCGGAGCGCGCCGGCGGCGCGCTCGCTCAGCTCGACCGTGACGCCGCCGTCGCCGCCGGGGGAGGGGAGGGTCCCGAGGGGAAGACCGACCAGGCGGCACTCGCCACCTGGCAGGAACGGGCCGATGGGTTACGGCTCCGTCGCGACCGGCTCGCGGTGGAGATGGCAGAGCTCGATCGGCTCCGTCGCGAGGTCGAGGCCCGTCGGGCCCGGGCCGAGGCAGCCGTCGCCATGGACGAGGAACGGATCGCCCGTGCCGCGGCCGATGTCGCGTCGCTCGGAGATCGCGAGCAGGCGGTGCGTGCCGACCTCGATCGCCTGGCAGCCGATCTCGCCGAGGCCGAGGGCCGCGAGACGGCCGCCGGGGCGGCCATCGCCGAGCTCATCGCCGCCGATGGCGCCGATCGGGCCCGCCTCGCCGAGGCCGAGCGAGCGGCCACCGCCGCCCGGGAGCGACTCCGGGCGTCAGAGGCGAGCCTGCGGAGCGCCGAGGTGGCGGATCTGGAGGCGCGGCTGGCCCTCGAATCCGTGAGGGAGGGCCTCCTCGTCGAGCTGGCCGGGCTCGGCGATGTCGCGGTCAGGGCGGTCGTCGAGAGCGCGACGGGCATCGACGGCGCCGCCGGGCTGGACGGGCCCGCAGCCGCTGCCCCGCGCGCCGCTTCGGCCCACGACGCCGACAAGGCCGACGACTCCGAGGACCCCGACGAGGACGGGCGAGAGCTCGCCGCCGCCCTGGCGACGATCGCCCCCCACTGGTCGAGCGTCCCGCCGCCGGCCGACGCGCCGTCGATGGGACGGCTCGCCCACCTTCGCCGCCGCTATCACGAGCTCGGGGCGGGCAATCCCTTCGCCGTCGAGGAGTACGCCGAAGTCCGGACCCGCCTCGACGGCCTCGAAGGCCAGGAGCGCGACCTCCGGGCTGCCATCGCCGACACGCGCCGGCTCATCGACGAGCTCGCCACGATGATCGCCGACCAGTTCCGGACGACGTTCGCCGCTCTCGAGACCGCCTTCGATGCCCGGTTCCGACAGCTCTTCCAGGGTGGCTTCGCCCGCCTGTCGCTGACCGATCCGAGCGATCTGTCGGCCACCGGCGTCGAGATCGTGGCGCGGCCGCCGGGCAAGAAGGCCCAGGCCCTGGCGATGCTGTCGGGCGGCGAGCGGACCCTGACCGCGGTCGCCCTCCTGTTCGCGATGCTCGAGGTCCGGCCGGTCCCGTTCTGCGTCCTCGACGAGGTCGACGCCGCCCTCGACGAGGCGAACGTCGGCCACTTCGCCGACGCCCTCCGCTCGCTCTCAGAGCGGACCCAGTTCATCGTCATCACCCACAACCGGGGCACGATCGAGGCGGCAGATGCGCTGTATGGCGTGACCGTCGGCGAGGACTCGGTCAGCCGGGTCATCAGCCTCCGGCTCGACGAGGCGACGGCGATCGCGGAGCGAGCCGGGGGACGGACGGGGATGGGCCGATCGTCGGCCGGAGCGGGGGACGGCCTGATCGACGACGTCCCGGACGATGTTCTGGCGTAGGCGTCCTCGCGAAGAGGAACAGGCCGCCGAGGAGATCGTCGAGGAGCCGGTCGACACAGACGAGGTCGAGACCGACGCGGTCGTGCCGTGGGCTCCGTCGGCGCCCGCCGAGGCGGCGGTCGCGACCGCCGAGCCGATCTCGACGGCCGAGCCGCCCTTCGAGACGCCGACGACCCAGACCGAGACGGAGGCCGAGGTCGAGGCGGAACTGGAGGCCGGCCTGACCCGCACCCGGGGCGGGTTCATGCACCGCCTGCGCGGGATCCTCGGCGGGGGCGATGCGACCGACTGGGACGAGGTCGAGGAGACGCTCATCGGCGGCGACGTCGGCGCTGCCCTCGCGATGCGGGTCGTCGAGCGCGCCCGGGCCCGTCACGACCCGGCCGGCGGCGAGGCGTCGATCCGGGCCGAGCTGGCCGGACTACTCGTCCCTCGCGACGGTCCGTGGCAGCCGCGACCCGGGCCGGCCGGCGGCCCTGCGGTCATCCTCGTCGTCGGGGTCAACGGCACCGGCAAGACGACGACCATCGGCAAGCTGGCCGCTCGCTACCGGGCGGAGGGCCGATCGGTCCTGCTGGCCGCCGCGGATACCTTCCGCGCCGCGGCGATCGAACAGCTCCAGGCCTGGGCGACCCGCTCCGGCGCGACGGTCGTCGCCCACGCCCCGGGTGCGGATCCGGGCGCGGTCGTCTACGACGCACTCGATGCCGCCGTCGCTCGCCGCATCGACCTGGTCATCGCCGACACGGCCGGCCGCCTCCACACGAAGGTCAACCTCATGGACGAGCTGGCCAAGGTGCGACGCATCATCGACAAGCGGCTGCCCGGCTGCGAGCCCGAGATCCTCTTCGTGCTCGACGCGACGACCGGCCAGAACGGCCTCTCCCAGGCGACCGCCTTCCACCAGGCCGTCGGGATCACCGGCATCGTCCTGACAAAGCTCGACTCGACGGCCAAGGGCGGGATCGTCTTCGCCATCGAGGACTCGCTCCAGGTCCCGGTCCGCTTCGTCGGCGTCGGCGAGGCGGTCGGCGACCTCATCCCGTTCGACCCGACCGCCTTCATCGAGGCGCTGTTCGCCTGACACGGGCCCGGCGATCGGCGGTCGCGCCTACCCGACGAACGACGATGGCCGACCGAGCCGCGCGTCCATCGCGCTCGCTCGTGCTCACCACGACAGTACGGGTGACGCCGCCGGTGGCGAGGGCCGCCGGGCGTTCGACAGATCGTGAGGTCCTTCCATGACGTCGGCCGTGGTCCCTGCCGGCTGGTCCGTCCCATCCGAGCGCGGCATCGCCGTCAGCGCCGTCCTGACCGCCGTGCTCATGTCCACCTTCGGGTTCGTTATCGCCGCATTCGGCTTCGCTCTTCCGATGACCCTCCGCCTCATCGACACCGGCCGGGCCATCGGCCGGCCCGAGGACATCGCCCTCCTGCGCTCGCTCGCCCCGGACGGCTCGCTCATCGTCGCCGTCGGCGTCTTCCACGCGATCGTCGGCCTTGGCGTCCTGCTCAGCCTCCGCTCGGCGCGGATCGCGGCGATCGTGCTGGCCGGCAGCGGCCTCATCGTGGCGTCGATCTCGTTCGTCTCCGTCGTCACCGGCCAGGGTCCGCTCGCCGCGGTCGGACTCGGCCATCCCGCCTCGGGACGCCTCGACGGCATCGGGATCACCCTCGCGGCGATGCTGTTCGAGGCCGTCGTCCTCTTCGCCGTCGTGGCGGCGGGACGGCGGGCCGCTGTCGATCGCTGAGATCGGGCGGGAGCGTCGGCTCCCACCATCACCTCGGACCATCGGGAGCCGGGCACCCAATCGGATGCCCGGCTCCCTGACGTTCTTGCGATACACTGCGGCCACCTCGGTGTCGCCAGAATCCGCGCACCACCCGGTCGGCCCGTCGCCGGCCGGCCATCACCTTTCGGCCATCATCCTGGGGAGTACCCGTCCGCCCATGTTCGACGCCCTGAGCGATCGCCTTCGTGCGACCCTCGCCACCCTCACCGGCCGCGGCCGGGTGAGCGAGGCCGACGTCGACGCGGCGATGCGCGAGGTGCGCCTCGCCCTGCTCGAGGCCGACGTGAACTTCAAGGTGGTCAAGGACTTCGTCGCCCGCGTCCGCGAGCGGGCGGTCGGCGCCGACATCCTCGAGAGCCTCACCGCCGGCCAGCAGGTCG
Organism: uncultured Chloroflexia bacterium; assembly: GCA_963745405.1. Taxonomy (GTDB): domain Bacteria; phylum Chloroflexota; class Limnocylindria; order Limnocylindrales; family CSP1-4; genus C-114. The sequence continues at coordinate 244,020 of CAVUWY010000003.1, forward strand.
TGAAGATCGTCAACGAGGAGCTGACCGCGCTCCTCTCGGCCGGCGATCGGACCTTCCACCTGCAGGGCAATCCGGCCGTCGTCCTCCTCGCCGGCCTCCAGGGCTCCGGCAAGACGACCTCGGCCGCCAAGCTCGCCCGCCACGTCGTGAAGCTCGGCCGCCGGCCCCTCCTCGTCGCGGCCGACCCGTATCGCCCCGCTGCCGCCGACCAGCTCGAGACGCTCGGCCGCTCGCTCGACGTCCCGGTCCACCGGGCGCCGGCGGGCACGCCGGTCGTCGACATCGTCCGGGGTGGCATCGAGGCCGCCCGCCGGCAGACCCGCGACGTCGTCATCCTCGATACCGCCGGACGCCTCACCGTCGACGAGGCACTCATGCGGGAGATCGCCGACGTCGCCGCGGCGACCCGTCCGGTCGAGACGCTCCTCGTCGTCGACGCGATGACCGGCCAGGAGGCAGTCGCCGTCGCCGAGGCCTTCGCCGCGGCCGTCCCGCTCAGCGGGCTCATCCTGACCAAGATCGACGGCGACGCCCGCGGTGGCGCGGCCCTCAGTATCAGTGCGGTGACCGGGCTGCCGGTCAAGTTCCTCGGCACCGGCGAGAAGACGGACGCTCTCGAGCCGTTCCATCCCGATCGCCTGGCCGGCCGCATCCTCGGCATGGGCGACGTGCTGACGCTCGTCGAACGGGCCCAGGAGACCTTCGACGAGAAGCAGGCCGCGGCGATGCAGGAGAAGCTGGCTTCGGCGAGCTTCACCCTGGAGGACATGCTCGAGCAGATGCAGCAGCTGCGGAAGATGGGCCCTCTCGGCCAGGTCATGTCGATGATCCCGGGCATGGGCGGGATGGCCAAGGAGGCCCAGGACGCCGTCGATCGGGGCGACCTCGCCCGGACCGAGGCGATCATCCGGGCGATGACACCGCGCGAACGGCGCGACCCGACCATCCTCAACGCCTCGCGGCGCCGGCGCATCGCCGCCGGCTCCGGGACGACGCTGCCCGATGTCAACCGCCTCGTCAAGCAGTTCGACGAGATGCGCAAGCTCATGAAGCAGTTCTCCGGCGCATCGCGCCGCGGCGCAGCCGCGGCGATGATGAGCCGCCGCTGACAGGGAAGGGACCACCATGGCGACCGAACCGGGCGCGCCAGCAGAGCCGCCGAATCCGTCCACACCGGCCCATCCGGCGCTGCCGCCGTACCCGCCGACGCAGGCGGTGAACGAAACATCGTCGCCGGCCTTGGCCCCGGCACCGGTCCAGCCGGTCACCGTCGTCCGTGGCAAGCGGCCGAGCGTCCGCTGGGCCGTCGCCCTCGTGATCGTCGCCCTCGTCGTCGCGACCGCGTCGGCGGCCTTCATCGCCCTGGCCGGCGCCGGTGCGCCCTCGACCGTGGCCTCCTGGGCACCGGCCGAGACGGCCATCTACGGCGAGGCTCGCTTCGACCTGCCGGGCGACCAGCGAGACAAGCTCGCCGAGTTCCTGTCCGCGTTCCCCGGCTTCGCCGACCAGGCGGCCCTCGAGCCGAAGCTCGATGAGCTGTACGACCGGATCGTCCGCGGTGCATCGTCGAGGGCCGACTACAGCACCCAGATCGAGCCCTGGTTCGGCGGTCAGCTCGCGTTCGCCGCACCGGCGCCGCCGGCCATCACGCCCGCCGGCGGCAAGCCGTCCGGCCACGTCGCCCTCATCGCCACCGTGAAGGACGCGACGAAGGCCCAGGCGTGGCTGACCGGCCTGGCGAAGGGCTCGACCGCCGGGACCACGGCCACCTACGGCGGCGTGACGCTGACCGTCGGTGGGTCGTCCGGCTCGCAGTACGCTTACGGCATCGACGGCCCGATCCTCGTGGCCGGCGACATCGATACGGTCCACGCCGTCATCGACACGAAGGGCTCGACCGGCCTCGCCTCGACCAAGGACTACCTCGCCGCCCTTGCCGCCTTCCAGGGCGACCATCTCGCCTTCTTCTTCGCCGACACCGGCCGGCTCGTCTCGTCCCTGGGCCCGGCCCTCGGTGGCGGTTCGTCGTCGTGCGGCCTCGGCTCGGCGGCCGGCCTGACCTGGTCGGCGACCGCGATCCGGGCCGAGAGCGATCATCTGCTCGCCGATGCCGCGATGCCGGCTCCGGCCGGAACCGCCTCGGCCAAGGATCGCCTCAGCACGCTGGCTCCGCGCCTCCCGGCGACGACCATCGCCGTCGCCGAGAAGCACGACCTCGGGGCGACCGTCAAGGCGTTCGTCGCGAAGATCCAGGCCGACCCCGCCTGCGCATCGGCGATGAAGGACGTGAACGCGGCACTCGATCGGATCGGCGGTCTCGACTCGCTCCTGTCATGGGTCGGCGACAGCGCCGTCGTCGTGACGAAGGACGGCAGCACCTTCAGCGGCGGCATCGTGGTGGCCCTGCCCGACGCGGCCGCGGCCGACACGGCAGCCGGCAAGCTCGCCAGCCTCAAGAACCTCGCGACGCTGTCCGGCGCCGCCAAGGTCGCGACCGAGGATCACGGCGGGGCGACCATAACTACCATCACCCTCGGCGATCTCTCGTCGCTCCTGCCGTCGTCCGACGCGCAGGCGGCCGGCGCGCTCAAGTCGATCGACGCGTCGCTCAGCTACACGATCCACGACGGTCTCGTCATCGTCGGGGTGGGCGGCGACGCGTTCGTCAAGGCCGTCCTCGATACGAAGGCCGGCTCGTCGCTGGCCGACCAGTCCGGCTACAAGACGGCGCTCGACCGGGCCGGTGCGGAGAACACCGCCAGCGCCTATCTCGACGTCCAGTCGGTCCTCGCCGCCGTCGAGGCGGCCATGCCGGCCGCCGAGCGGGCGAAGTTCGACACGGGCACCAAGCCGTATCTCGAGCCGCTCCAGGCGATCGCAGTCTCCCAGCAGTCGGGCGACGTGATCCACGGGCGGTTCGTCATCACCGTCGCCAAGTGACGCGTCGGAGCCGGGCCGTGCCCGGCGCATCGCGTCGATAGCAGCACCAGGAGGAGGCAGCAGCACACATGGCAGTCCGAATCAGGCTCACCCGGGTGGGAGCCACCAAGCAGCCGACGTATCGCGTCGTCGTCGCCGACGCGCGGAACGCCCGCGACGGCCGCTCGCTCGAGACGATCGGCCACTACAACCCGCGGACGGACCCGGTCGAGGTCTCGATCGACGCCGAGAAGGCGAAGCAGTGGCTCGCCAAGGGGGCCCAGCCGTCCGACACGGTCGCCCGCCTGTTCCGCGCCCAGGGCATCCTGCCGGCAGCCAAGTAGGAGGGGCCGACATGCCTGCCAAGGAACTGGTCGAATTCGTGGCCCGCTCGCTCGTCGACGATCCCGAGGCCGTCTCCGTCGAGGTCGTCCGCGACGCCGACGGGACCGTCCTCGAGCTCCACGTCGCCGAGGACGACATGGGCAAGGTCATCGGTCGCAACGGCAGCGTCGCCAAGGCGCTCCGGACGCTTCTCAAGGTGTCCGCCGCCCGCGACGGCGAATCCGTGTCGCTCGAGATCCTCTGAGCGCCGACGACCGGCTCGTCGTCGCCCTGGTCCGGGGCGTCCACGGCCTTCGGGGAGCCGTTCGGGTGGAGGTCCTGACGGACCGCCCGGCCGAGCGGTTCGCCCCCGGCGCGATCCTCCACCGCGAAGGCGGCGATGAGCCGCTCACGGTCGCAGCGGCGGAGGAGATCCCCGACGGTCCCGGCTGGCGATTGCGATTCCGGGAGATCGCGGATCGCACCGCCGCCGATCGCCTGCGGGGCGCCTACCTCGAGGCTGCGGCCGGTCCGGCCGATGCCCTGCCCCGCGGGTCGTATTACTGGCACGAGGTCATCGGGGCGAGCGTGCGCGACCTCGGCGACCGCGAGATCGGCACCGTCGTCGACGTCTATCGGGTCGGTGGCGCCGAGGTCTTCGTCGTCCGCGGCGAGGAATACGGCGAGTTCGACGTGCCGGCCGTCCGGGCCTTCATCCGCATCTTCGCCCCGAAGCGGGGCGAGATCGTCGTCGACGTCGACGCCCTCGCCCTCGAGCCGGCACCGCCGCCGCGCCCGCCGCGCCCACCCCGCACTCCGAAGACGACGGGATCGACCCGGAGCAAGGTCCGCCGCGGCGCCGGTCCCACGAGCCCGCCGCCCGCCGGGACCTGAGGCGATGGCGCTCGAGATCGACATCCTCACCCTGTTCCCGGCGATGCTCGAGGGCCCGCTCGCGGCGAGTATCCCTGCCCGGATCCAGGAACGTGGCCTGGCGGAGATCCGGGTCCGCGATCTCCGCGAGTGGGGGATCGGCCGGCACCGGTCGGTCGACGACTACCCGTACGGCGGCGGCGCAGGGATGGTCCTGCGGCCCGAGCCGGTCGCCGCCGCGCTGGCGAGCCTCCGCCGGCCCGGGACGACGGTCATCCTCATGGACCCGGTCGGTGAGCGGTTCGGGCAGCGGCGGGCGGCGTCCCTTGCCGAGCGCGAGCACCTCGTCTTCGTCTGCCCGCGCTACGAAGGGGTCGATGAGCGGATCCGCTCCATGGTCGACCTCGAGCTCTCCATCGGCGACTACGTCCTGACGGGTGGCGAGCTGCCCGCCCTCGTCATCGTCGACTCCGTCATCCGCCTCCTGCCGGGGGCGATCGAGGCGGCCTCGACGATCGAGGAGTCGTTCGCCGACGGTCTTCTCGAATACCCGCAGTACACGCGGCCGCCGTCCTTCGAGGGCGTCGAGGTGCCGGCCGTGCTCATCTCCGGGGACCACGAGGCGGTCCGCCGCTGGCGCCTCCGGGAAGCGTTGCGGCGCACCCTGGTCCGACGGCCGGACCTGCTGGCCGAGCGGACCGCGACGGCCGAGGAGCGGACGATCATGGGCGAACTCGGAGACCACCCCGCCGACGAGGCCTGAGCCCACCCGACTCGAAGGCCCGAGCCGCCCGGCCGGGGCGGGACCTCGTGCTATACTCCGCCGTCGGTCGCAGCCCGTGGCCGCCTCCTCCGCACCCGATGCGCGGCTTCGCCGCGCCGCCAGCTCGATGAAGGGACCGTGGTGAACGTACTCGACGAGATCGTCAGCGACCAGCTCCGGACAGACCTGCCGGAACTCGCGAGCGGCGACACGGTCCGCGTGAGCGCCAAGGTCGTGGAAGGCAATCGGGAGCGGATCCAGGTCTTCGAGGGGATCGTCATGCGCCTGCGCGGCGGTGGCATCACCCGGTCGATCACCGTTCGCCGCATCGCGAGCGGCGTCGGGGTCGAGCGGACCTTCAAGGTGAACAGCCCGCGGATCGAGAAGATCGAAGTCGTGCGCCACGGCCAGGTCCGCCGGGCCCAGCTGTACTTCCTCCGCGACCGGGTCGGCAAGGCCGCCACCCTCCGCGAGCGGCGCCCCAAGGCGGTGGCTCCCTCCGCCAAGACCTCGACCAAGTCCTGAGGCCGGGCGGCGCGGACGTGGCGACGGTCGCTCGACGCACCGCCGCCGCTCCCACCGCAGCAGGTCCGACCGCGGCGACGGGCCGCCGCCGCGACACCCGCCCGAGCGCCGATCGCCCCGCCGGACCTACCACCACGGTCCACCGGCGGGGTTCGTCGTTCGTGGCCCTCGGCGCGCAGAGTGGGCGGGCGACCGCGGCCCCGTGGCACCGCCTCCGCCTCGACCCGGACTTCGTGGAGGAACGGGACCTGTGGGACCGTGGCTACCGCTTCGTCGCCGGAGTCGACGAGGTCGGCCGGGGCTGCCTCGCCGGGCCGGTCTTCGCCGGCGCAGTGATCCTCCCGGCCGACTGGATCCCGCGGGGATTGCGCGACTCCAAGATGCTCAAGCTCGAGGACCGCGAGCGCCTGGCGGCCGAGATCGCGGCCCATGCGGTCGCCTGGGCGGTCGCCGCGGTCGAGCCGGGCGTGATCGACCGCATCAACATCCTCCAGGCGACCCTCCTCGCGACCCACGTCGCGGCGGGCCGACTCCCGGTCCGACCGGATGCGCTCCTCCTCGATGGCACGCTCCACCTCGTCGACATCTCCCTGCCGCAGCGGGTGATCGTCGATGGCGACCGCCTGTGCGCCTCGATCGCCGCCGCGTCGGTCATGGCCAAGGTCGCCCGCGACCGCCTCATGGTCGAGCTGGACGGGCTGTACCCGGGCTACGACCTCGCCCACAACAAGGGCTACGCCGCGCCCGAGCATCGGGCCGGACTGCGGGCCCTCGGCACGACGCCGATCCATCGCCTCACCTTCGCCTCGTGCGCCGAGGTGGAGCAGACGAGCCTCTGGGAGGCGGTCGGTCCCGGTCCCGCGGTGGAAGACGACTGACCACGCGATAAGCGGCGGTGAAGCCCGGTCCGTCACGATGCGGTCGTGACCAGCGCGGCGAAACGCCTCGGTGACGCGGCCGAGGCCACGGTCCTCGGCCATCTCCAGACGGTCGGCTGGGCCGTCCTGGCCGCCAACGTTCGCGTCGGACGGGACGAGCTCGACCTCATCGCCGTCGACCCCGGACCGCCGTCCGCCCTCGTCGTGGTCGAGGTCCGCTGGCGGGGCAGTCGCGACTTCGGATTGCCGGAGGAGACGTTCGACCACGCCAAGCGACGGCGGATCCGGCGGGCGCTCGCGACGCTCCTCGACCGGGGCAGGCTGCCCGACGGTCGCCCGCTCCCCGCGCTGCCGGTCCGGATCGACCTGGTCGCCGTCGAGCCGCCCCCGGCCGCGGGCGCTCCGCCTCGCATCCGCCACCATCGGGCCGCCCTGGGACACTGAGGACACTGAGCGGAGCCTGAGCGGGGAGGCGGCCGCCGGGCAGCCACGAGCGGGGTCTGTGCTGAGGGGGCCCGAACGGGACCCTGTGCTACACTCCGCCGGCCGCAGAAGCGGTACGCCTGCGAGGAGCGCCCTCGTGGAGCTCACACGCGCGACCGTTCCAGCCGGGGCGGTGCCGCTCGGATGACCGAAGACGGTCGCCGGCGGTCCCGGCGGCCAGGTCCGCGGAGGTCATAACCCGGAGGTCTCGACTCGTGCCCACCGTCTCGATGCGGCAGCTGCTTGAAGCGGGTATCCACTTCGGCCACCAGACTCGCCGCTGGAATCCCAAGATGCGCCCGTTCATCTACGCGGAGCGCAACGGGATCCACATCATCGATCTCGCCCAGACCGTCAAGCGGCTCGACATCGCCCTCGACGCGGTCCGCGAGACGGTGGCCCGCGGCGACTCGGTCCTGTTCGTCGGGACCAAGAAGCAGGCCCAGGAGCCGATCGCCCAGGAGGCGACCCGAGCGGGCCAGCTGTACGTCAACAAGCGTTGGCTCGGCGGGATGCTGACGAACTTCGTCACCATCAAGAAGCGGATCGGCCTCATGGAGCAGCTCGAGGCGCGGCAGCAGGCCGGCGACTTCGAGCGGATGACCAAGAAGGAAGCGGCCAAGCTCACCGAGGAGCTCGCCAAGCTCAACCTGACCCTCGGCGGGATCCGCAAGATGAAGCGCCTGCCCGGCCTCATCTTCATCGTCGACCCGCATCGTGAGCGGATCGCCGTCACCGAGGCCCTCAAGCTCGAGATCCCCATCGCCGGCACCGGCGACACGAACGTCGACCCCGACGAGCTCGACTACATCATCCCCGGCAACGACGACGCGATCCGGGCCATCCGGCTCGTCTGCTCGCTCGTCGCCGACGCGTGCCTCGAGGGCGCCCGAGAGCGGGCCAGCCGGCTCGCCGTCGAGCCCGAAGAGACCGTCGAACCGGCCGTCGTCGCGGCCGAGGACTTCGACGACGCGGCCGCCGACGAGTACGTCGCCGCGCTGGCCGGTGGAGCGGCTCTGACCTTCGAGCCCGACGACGAGGACCTCCTGCCCGGCGTCCGTCGCCCGGCCGAGGTCGTCGAGGCGCCGCCGGCCGAGGCATCGGCCGACGAGATCGCAGCCGAGCTTGCCCGCGAGGCGGCAGAGAAGGAAGAGGCGAACGACGCACCGGTCACGCCTCCGACTCCGGCGGCACCGGCCGCCCACTGACCAGACGCCGCCGGCGTCGATCGAACGACTTCCATCGAGGCGACCCGCTGGGCCGCCCGACCACGACAGGAGAACCAGGCGAGGATGGCGGAGATCTCAGCGGCCGCGGTGAAGAGACTGCGAGAGATGACCGGGGCGGGCTTCATGGACTGCAAGCGCGCCCTCGAGGAGAGCGGTGGCGACGTGGAGGCCGCATTGGCGCTGCTCCGTGCCCGCGGCCAGGCCGAAGCGGCCAAGCGAGCCGGGCGGGAAGCCCGCCAGGGTCTCGTTGAGAGCTACATCCACACGGGTGGCCGGATCGGCGTCCTCGTCGAGGTCAACTGCGAGACCGACTTCGTCGCCCGGACCGAGCAGTTCCAGAAGCTCGCCCACGAGATCGCCGTCCAAGTGGCGGGTCTCCGGGCCGAGTACGTCGACGCGGCGAACGTACCCAGCGAGGTCCTCGAGGCCAAGCGGACCGAACTTCTCGCCGACGAGGCGACGCAGAAGAAGCCGGAGCACATCCGGGGCCAGATCGTCGAGGGCCAGCTGAAGAAGTGGTACGCCCAGGTATGCCTCCTCGACCAGCCGTTCCGGGACACGGAGATGACCGTACGGGACCTGATCACCGACGCCATCTCGACCATCGGTGAGAACATCGTCGTGCGACGCTTCGTCCGCTACGAGCTCGGGGAGGAGCTGTGACCGAGGCCGGCACCGTCACCGCGTCCGGGACCGCAGACGCGCCCGCCCTCCGCTACCGGCGGATCCTCCTCAAGCTGTCCGGTGAGGCGCTCCTCGGCGACCGGCCCTATGGCGTCGATCCCGCCTTCTGTGCCTTCATCGCCGGCCAGGTCGCGCAGGTCCGCGACGTCGGGGTCGAGGTCGGCATCGTCGTCGGCGGCGGGAACATCTTCCGCGGCCTCGCCGCCGCCGCCAAGGGCATGGACCGGGCCACCGGCGACTACATCGGGATGCTGGCGACCGTGATGAACGGCCTCGCCCTCCAGGACGCCCTCGAGCGGGCCGGGGTCCAGACCCGGGTCATGAGCGCGATCGCGATGAACGAGGTCGCCGAGCCGTACATCCGACGTCGGGCGGTCCGCCACCTCGAGAAGGGCCGGGTCGTGCTCCTCGTCGCCGGCACCGGCAACCCCTACTTCACGACCGACACCGCGGCCGCCCTCCGGGCGGTGGAGATCGGGGCCGAGGTCATCCTCAAGGCGACCAAGGTCGATGGCGTCTACGATGCGGACCCGGTCACCCACCCGGACGCCCGCCGCTACGACAGGCTCGCCTACGCGGACCTCCTCCGCGACCAGCTCAAGGTGCTCGACGCGACGGCCGTCAGCCTCTGCATGGAGAACGACCTGCCGATCATCGTCTTCGACCTCAACCGACCCGACAACATCCGCCGTGTCGCCACCGGCGAGCCGGTCGGGACGCTCATCTCGGCCGAGGCGGGGAAGCGGGACTCGGCGTGAGCGACGAGACGATCGCCGCGACCGAGCGGAAGATGGCCCGCGCCGTCGAGGCGATGGAGCGCGACTTCTCAGGCATCAGGACGGGCCGGGCCTCGACCTCCCTCGTCGAGCGCATCCACGTCGATTACTACGGCACCCAGACGCCGCTCAACCAGCTGGCCGGCATCAGCGTCCCCGAGGCCCACCAGATCGTCATCCAGCCGTGGGACCGGGGCGTCCTCGGGGCGATAGAAAAAGCGATCCAGAAGAGTGACATCGGGCTCGTCCCGAACGTCGATGGAACGGTCGTGCGGCTCAACATCCCGCCGCTGACCGAGGAGCGACGCCGCGACATCGTGCGCGTCGTCCACAAGCGGATGGAGGAGGCCCGGGTGGAGATCCGCAACCTCCGACGCGAAGCCGGCGACCATCTCAAGCGCGAGGAGCGTGACGGGGAGCTCGGCACCGACGAGGCGCGCCGCGAGCTCGACTCCGTCCAGCGTCTCACCGATCGCTACATCGCCGAGATCGACCAGCTCGGTACCCACAAGGAGCAGGAGGTCCTCGAGGTCTAGTGGCCGGCCCGGAGGCTCGCATCCCCCTCGAGCGCCCGACCGACGCCCCGCCGATCGCTCACGCCCCGCTCCCAGGGGCAGGATCGGCCCAGGCCGGTCGATCGACGGTCCTCGATGCCGAGCCGGAACCCGCTCCGACGCCGGCCGATCCGGCCATCCCCGGCCTGCCGGCAGATCCGCCCCCGGACGTGCCCCGCCACGTGGCGATCATCATGGACGGCAATCGCCGCTGGGCCCGTGAACGCGGCCTGGCCGAGCTCGAGGGCCACGCCGCCGGGGTCGAGGCGATCCGCGAACTCCTCCGCCACGCGGTCCGGCGGGGCGTCCCGGTCCTCACCCTGTACGCCTTCAGCCGCGAGAACTGGGCTCGATCCGACGACGAGGTGATCGGGCTCTTCGCCCTCCTCGAGGGTGCCATCCGCGACGAGACCGACGAGCTCCGGGCCGAGGGCGTCCGGATCCGCCTCCTCGGCCGGCTCGACGAGCTGCCGAGCGACACGCGCGCCTCGATCGAGGGCGCCCTGACCGACACGTCGGAGGGCCAGCGGCTGCTCCTCAACGTCGCCTTCAACTACGCCGGACGGACCGAGATCGTCGACGCCGTCCGACGAGTGGCAGCGAGCGGCATCGAGCCGTCGGCCATCGACGAATCCACCATCTCGGCCGCGCTCTACACGGCCGGCCTGCCCGATCCCGATCTCGTGATCCGGACCGGTGGTGAGCACCGCCTCTCGAACTTCCTCATCTGGCAGTCGGCGTACGCGGAGCTCTACCTCTGCGACCTCCTCTGGCCGGACTTCGGCCCCGACGCGTTCGATCAGGCGTTGGCCGAGTTCGCCCGGCGGACCCGCCGGTTCGGCCGCTAGGCCGGGACCGGCGAGCGTGCAGCAGCGAGCGACCAGCGCCCTCATCTTCGTCCCGCCCCTCATCGTCATCCTCGTCCTCGGCATGCCGTGGATCGCGATCGGGCTCGGCGTCCTCGCCGCCTTCGCCGCCCGGGAGGTCTTCCGCATCCTCGGCGGCGCGGGATTGCCGTCCATGCCACTCCTCGGCATCGCCTTCGCGACGACCTTCGCCCTCGAAGCCGGGGCGCCGGCCGAGCTGGCCGACAAGGCCGCCCTCCTGCTGGCGGTCGGCGTGATCCTTTCAGCCGTCGGGGCGTTCTCGCGGACGGATCCTCGCCTAGGACTGCTGGCCTGGGTCGGGACCGTCTTCGGGGCGATATACGTCGGCTCGATCGGCTTCGTGGCCCGCCTCGGTATCGTCGCTCCGGACCTCGCCTCCAGCGCGCCGCTGGCCGGACTCGGCGCGACCCGCGGCTGGATCCTCCTCCTGGTCCTCGCGGTCTGGAGCTACGACACCGGCGCGTACCTGGTGGGCAAGACCTGGGGTCGGGACAAGTTCCTCACCCACATCTCGCCGTCGAAGACGTACCAGGGGGTCGCCGGCGGCGTGGTCGCCTCGACCGTGGTCGTCGCGGTCATGCTGTGGGCGCTCGGGGAGAACCCCCTCGGCGCGATCGTCCTCGGCCCGCTGACCGCCCTGTCGGCCCAGGCCGGCGACCTCGCCGAGTCGATGCTCAAGCGGGCCGGCGGGGTGAAGGATTCCGGCAACGTCATCCCCGGCCACGGCGGCATCCTCGACCGGATCGACTCGTTCCTCTTCGCCGCGCCCGTCGTCACCCTCTATGTCGTCGCCGTCATCCGCTAGCGGAGGCGACGGTCGACCTCGGCGACTCGGGGTCGCGCTCCTCGGCTCGACCGGCTCGATCGGCCGCCAGGCGGTCGACGTCCTGGCCGCTCACCCGGACCGGTTCCGGGTGGTCTCCCTCGCCACCGGCCACGACGGCGCGCTCCTCGCCGAACAGGCCCACCGGCTCCGGCCGGCCAGCGTCGCCCTGGCCGAGGGCTCGACGACCGGCCTCGACCTGCCCGCCGGGACGGCCTGGGTCGGCGGTGCGGACGCCCTCGAGACGCTCGTCGGCTCGCCCGACGTCGACATCGTCGTCGTCGGGACCGGCGGCCTCGTCAGCCTCCGCTCGACCCTCGCCGCGCTCGGTGCGGGCAAGGTCGTCGCGACCGCCAACAAGGAGACGCTCGTCGCCGGGGGCCACCTCGCCATGCCCCTCGCACGGGGCCTCGCCGCGCGGGCGGCGGCCGGCGATCCGGGTGCATCGTGGGCCTCCCCGCTCGCCTGGCTGCGGCCCATCGACTCCGAGCACAGCGCGATCTGGCAGTGCCTGGCCGGCGAGTCGTCTGCATCGATCGCGCGGCTGCTCCTCACCGCCTCCGGCGGGCCCTTCCTCGACGCGACCGAGGCGGAGCTGGCGGCCGCGACTCCCGAGCTCGCCCTCCGCCATCCGACCTGGCGGATGGGGGCGAAGGTGACGATCGACTCGGCCACCCTGGCGAACAAGGGCCTGGAGGTCATCGAGGCGCACTGGCTGTACGATGTCGAGTACGGCGCGATCGACGTCGTCGTCCATCCCCAGAGCGTCGTCCATTCGGCGGTCGTGTTCGTGGACGGATCGCTCAAGGCCCAACTGGGCACCCCGGACATGCACCTCCCCATCCAGTACGCCCTGACATACCCGGATCGCGCGCCCTCGGCCGCGGCGGCGCCAGACCTGGCCGCCGGGGTCGCCCTGACGTTCCGCGCCCCCGACGAGGACCGCTTCCCGGCCCTCCGGATCGCCCGCCAGGCGGGTCGCACCGGCTCGCGGGCCAGTGCCGCGCTCATCGCCGCCGACGAGGTCGCGGTCGAGCGGTTCCTGGCCGGGTCGCTCGACTTCCCGGGCATCCCGCGCCTCCTCGAGGCGGCCGTGGAGCGCTTCGGCGGGGGAGCCGACCAGGCACCCGACCTCGCCACCCTCGTCGCCCTCGACGCCGAGGTCAGGGCCGCCTTCGCCGCCCCGGCCGGGAGCCCGAGCCGATGACCACCCTGACCGGTCTCGCCCAGAGCGGGATCACCCTCCTGATCTTCATCCTCATGCTCGGCGTGCTCGTCGTCGTCCACGAGCTCGGCCACTTCATCGTCGCCCGCCTGGCCGGCGTCCGGGTCCACGAGTTCGGCATCGGGTTCCCGCCCCGGGCGAAGGTCCTCCGCTCGGAGGGCGAGACGGTCTATACGCTCAACTGGCTGCCACTCGGCGGGTTCGTCCGGCTCGAGGGTGAAGACGGGGAGTCGGACGACCCACGCTCGTTCGTCCGGGCCACGCTGCCGGTCAAGCTCCTCATCCTCGTCGCCGGTGTGGCGATGAACGTGCTCCTCGCTGTCGCCATCTTCACCTTCATCGGCTGGCTGCCCGGCCAGACCGGCGCCCTCGGCTTCCATAACGTCCAGGCGGACTCGCCGGCGGCCTCGGTCGGCCTCGTCGGCAGCGACGACGGACTGCCGGGGCTGGCCGGCGACCGGATCGTTTCGATCGACGGCCAGCAGTTCCACGACTTCGACGGCGGCCAGCGGGTCATCGACGCCCTGCGCTCGAAGGCCGGTCGCTCGATCACCCTGGTCGTGCTCCACTCCGACGGCACCGAGGAACCGATCGTCGTCAAGCTCCGCGACCCGGCGGCGCTCGACGCCCAGCACGGCCCGCTCGGCATCGTCGCGCCGACCTTCACCGCCATCGGCGAGTCGTTCACCCGCACGCCGGTCGAGGCGCTGCAATTCGGGATCGCCCGGACGGGCGAGGCGTTCGGCCTCGTGACGGCCGGGCTCGCCCAGCTCGGCGACTCGATCGTCAACCGGCCGACCGAGGCGCCCCCGGTCTCCGGACCGGTCGGCATCGCGGTCGGGGTCGGCGACGTCTTCTGGCAGCAGGGGGCGATCCAGACGCTGTACCTGGCCGGCCTGCTGTCGGCGAACCTCGCCCTCGTCAACATCCTGCCGATCCCACCGCTCGACGGCGGTCGGATGCTCCTCATCGTCGTCCGCTCGCTGTCATCGTCGCGCATCTCGCTGCAGGTCGAGCGCCTGTCGATCCTCGTCGGCGTCGGCCTCCTGGCCGCGCTCTTCTTCTGGGTCACGTTCTTCGATATCGCCCGGCTCGGCGGGGGGCAGTGACCGCCCCCGATCCGCGGTCGCGGCGGCCGATCCGCCGCCCGACCGTCAGCGTCGGAGTCGGGGGCGTGCTCGTCGGGAGCGCCCATCCGGTCGTCGTCCAGTCGATGACGAATACGGACACGGCTGACGCCGACGCGACCGCCATCCAGGTCGCCCGGCTGGCCCACGCCGGTTCGCAGCTCGTCCGCGTCACCGTCAACACCGAGGCTGCCGCAGCCGCCGTCCCGGCGATCATGGACAAGCTCCATGGCCTCGGCGTCGACGTCCCGGTCATCGGCGACTTCCATTACAACGGGCACCTCCTGCTGGCGAAGTACCCGGCGACCGCCGCCGCGCTTGCCAAGTACCGCATCAACCCGGGCAACGTCGGGGCCAAGCGGCACGACGAGAACTTCTCGACGATCGTCCGCATCGCCATCGACAACGACAAGCCGGTCCGCATCGGGGTCAACTGGGGCTCGCTCGACCAGGCCCTCCTGACCGAGCTCATGGACGAGAACGCCCAGCTCGCCGAGCCGCGCGATTCACGCGACGTGATGATCGAAGCGATGATCCAGTCGGCCCTCCGGTCGGCCGACCTGGCCGAGTCGGTCGGCCTCCGCCATGACCGGATCATCCTCTCGGCCAAGGTCTCCGGCGTCCGCGATCTCGTCGAGGTCTACCGCATCCTGGCCGCCAGAACGGACCTGCCGCTGCACCTCGGCCTGACCGAGGCGGGCATGGGCGACAAGGGCATCGTCGCCTCGACGGCCGGCCTCGCCATCCTCCTCAACGAGGGCATCGGCGACACGATCCGCGTCTCGCTCACGCCGGAGCCCGGCGCGCCGCGCGAGCGCGAGGTCGAGATCGCCCAGCAGGTCCTGCAGTCGATGGGCATCCGCTCCTTCCTGCCCCAGGTGAGCGCCTGTCCCGGCTGCGGCCGGACGACCTCGACGTTCTTCCAGGAGATGGCCCGTGACATCCAGGGCTATCTGCGCGATCGGATGCCGTCCTGGCGCGAGGAGCATCCCGGCGTCGAGGACCTCCGCGTCGCCGTCATGGGCTGCGTCGTCAACGGCCCGGGCGAGAGCAAGCACGCCGACATCGGCATCAGCCTGCCGGGCACGTTCGAGGACCCCGTCGCGCCCGTCTTCATAGACGGCCGCCTCGACCGGACCCTCCGCGGCGACCGCATCGTCGCCGAGTTCACCGACATCCTCGAGGGCTACGTCGAGCGGCGGTTCCCGACCCCCGCCACCGGTTCGACGGCCGCCCCGGTCTGATCGACCGCCGGACCCGTCCGGTCGGGTCGCAGGGGCGTGGTTCGTGCTCACGAGGGTACTCCGGTGTATACTGCGGCGAGTAACCGAATGGCCGCCTTGCGACGTGGGTGACCCCCACGTTTCTTTTTGAGCGGCCACGGACCGGGAGCCGGGCGGGCAGAGAGTCGGGAGGCGCGAGTTGAGTCGAGAATTCGTTGGCGCACTCCTCCAGCTGAACGCCGAGAAGCAGGTCCCCCGCGAGCAGCTCATCGCCACGATCGAGGATGCCATCCAGGCCGCCTGGCGGCGGACCGAGGGCGACGAGGACATCCAGGTCCGCATCGACGCCGAGACCGGGCGCATCCGGGCCTTCCGGGCGCGGACCGTGGTCGACGAGGTCGAGGACCCGACGACCGAATTCACGGCCGACGAGGCGCACCGCTTCGATCCGAACGCCAAGGTCGGCGACCTCGTCGAGACGGAGCAGCTCGATCCGCAGCACTTCGGCCGCATCCACGCCCAGACGGCCAAGCAGGTCGTCCTCCAGCGCCTCCGCGAGGCCGAACGCGACGTCGTCTTCGACCAGTTCGCGAGCCGCGAGGGCGAGATGATCACCGGCACCGTCAATCGGGTGGAGCCGCGGGCGATCATCCTCGACGTCGGCAAGGGCGTGGAGGCGATCCTCGCCACGACCGAGCAGTCGATGGTCGAGCACTACCGCATCGGCCAGAACGTCAAGGCGTTCGTGCTCGAGGTGCGCCGCTCGACCCGCGGCCCGCAGATCTATGTCAGCCGGACCCACAAGGGTTTCCTCCGCCGGCTCTTCGAGCTCGAAGTCCCAGAGATCCATGCGGGGACCGTCGAGATCAAGGCCATCGCCCGTGAGGCCGGCAGCCGCTCCAAGGTGGCCGTCGCCAGTCGCCAGGAAGGACTCGACCCGGTCGGCGCGACCGTCGGCCAGCGTGGCGCTCGCGTGCAGTCCGTCGTCGCCGAGCTCGGTGGCGAGAAGATCGACGTCATCCCCTGGAACGACGATCCGGCCGTCTTCGTCGCCAACGCCCTCTCGCCGGCCCAGGTCCTCGGCGTCGACATCGACGAGGAGCACCGGATCGCGAGCGTCACCGTCCCGGAGCGGATGCTGTCGCTCGCCATCGGTCGCGAGGGCCAGAACGCCCGCCTCGCGGCCAAGCTGACCGGCTGGCGGATCGACATCCGGAGCGACGTCTCGGTCGCGGAGGCCAAGGCGGCCGCCGAGTCGAAGGTCGCCGTCGAAGAAGTCGCCGAGGCGGCACCGGCCGCCGAAGCCGAGGTCGCGGTCGTGGCCAAGCCGAAGCGGGTCACGAAGAAGGCCGCAGCCGAAGCCGCTCCGACGGCCGACGCGGCACCGGTCGCGGAAGATGCTGCCGCCGTCGCCAAGCCGAAGCGCGTCACCAAGAAGGCCGCCGCCGAAGCCGCTCCGGTCGCCGAAGCCGCTCCGGTCGCCGAGGAAGCCGTCGCCAAGCCGAAGCGTGTCGCCAAGAAGAAGGCCGTCTCCGAGGAGGTGGCGTCGTAGGCGCGGCGGGCGCGCCGCGGGTCGACCAGGACCGCGGACGCGCGAGCGCCAGCCAGTCCGGGCGAGCCCGCACCGTCCCCACCCGGACGTGCGTCGCCTGCCGGACGAGCCGGGACAAGCGGGATCTCGCCCGAATCGTCCGCACGCCCGACGGCGGCATGGTCGTCGACGCGAGCGGCCGGCTGGCCGGACGCGGTGCCTACCTGTGCGTCGACGGCACGTGCCGGCGGACCGCACTCGATCGAAATCTCATCTCTCGCGCCCTCGAGCGGCCGCTCTCGGACGACGTCCGCGAGTACCTCGCCGCCGGCGAGGGCGCCTCACCATCGAACACCACCGGAGGAGGAAGCAGTGGCAAGGAGTAGGAGCGGCACCCGCGGTCGACGCGGACCCCGCAAACCGCCACGCCGGGACGGCGCATTCGCGGCCGCCTCGGTCCAGGTCGCCGACCCGCGCGAGCGAGGCGCGATCGAGCTGCCGCCGACGATCACCGTCAAGGAACTGGCCGAGCTGCTGTCGGTCAACCCGGCCGACGTGATCCGCGAGCTCATCAAGAGCGGCATCTTCGCGACCATCAACCAGCTCATCGACCGTGACACGGCATCGCTCGTCGCGGGCGAGCTCGGCTACGAGATCGCCGAGACTTCGGCCGTCGCGGCGAGCGGCGCCGCCGCCGATGCGGAGGGTGAGGAACCCGCCGCGGCCGCCACGAAGGAAGTGCTCTTCGAGGAGGACGATCCGTCGCTCCTCCAGCCGCGCGCGCCCATCGTCACCGTCATGGGCCACGTCGACCACGGCAAGACGAGCCTTCTCGACGCGATCCGGACGACCGAAGTCGCGGCCGGCGAGCGGGGCGGCATCACCCAGCACATCGGCGCGAGCGAAGTCGTGAGCGGCGACCGCCGCGTCGTCTTCCTCGACACGCCGGGTCACGAGGCGTTCACCGCGATGCGTGCCCGGGGCGCCCGGGTGACGGACATCGCGGTGGTCGTCGTGGCCGCCGACGACGGGGTCATGCCCCAGACGCTCGAGGCGATCCACCACGCCCGGGCGGCCAAGGTGCCGATCATCATCGCCCTCAACAAGATCGACAAGCCGGATGCCAACCCGGATCGGGTCAAGACCGAGCTGTCCGAGGCCGACGTGATCGTCGAGGAATACGGCGGTGACACGCCGCTCGTCCCCGTCTCGGCCAAGACCCGGGTCGGCCTGACCGAGCTCCTCGAGATGATCCTGCTCGTGGCCGACCTCCAGGAGCTCACGGCCAACCCGAAGCGGCCGGCGATCGGCACGATCGTCGAGGCCGAGCTCGACAAGGGCCGCGGCCCAGTCGCCACGGCGATCGTCCAGACGGGCACCCTCCACGTCGGCGACGTCATCGTCGTCGGCGAGACGTTCGGCAAGGTCCGCGCCCTCGAGAGCGACGCCGGCAAGCGCCTCACGAAGGCCGGTCCGTCGTCGGCGGTCGTCGTCCTCGGTCTGGCCGAGGTCCCCCAGGCCGGCGACATCCTCCGGGTGGTCGCCGACGAGAAGGCGGCCCGGTCGATGGTCGAGACCCGTCGCGCCGAGGCCTCCGCCAGGGGCGGCGAGGGCAGTGGTCGAGCGACCCTGGAGGACCTCTACCGCCAGATACAGGCCGGCCAGGCCAAGGAACTCCGGATCATCCTCAAGGCCGACGTGTCGGGCTCCCTCGGTGCGATCACCCACGCCCTCGAGCAGATCGGGTCGGAAGAGGTCCGCATCAACGTCCTCCACGCCGCCGCCGGCGACATCACCGACAACGACATCATGCTGGCGACCGCGTCGGACGCGATCGTGGTCGGCTTCAGCACCAAGATCACGGAGACGGCCCGCCGGGCCGCCGAGACCGAGGGTGTCGACGTCCGCATCTACGACATCATCTACAAGCTGACGGACGACATCGATGCGGCCCTCAAGGGCCTCCTCGAGCCCGAGATCGTCGAGGTCATCGAAGGCCGGGCGGAGGTCCGCCAGGTCATCCGGGTGGGCAAGAACACGGTCATCGCCGGCTCCTACGTCACCGATGGGCGGATGGTCCGCGGCGGTGCCCGGATCTGGCGCGGCGGCCGGGTGGTGGCCACGGACCGGATCGAATCGCTGCGCCGCTTCCGCGACGACGTCCGCGAAGTCGCGACCGGCTTCGAGTGCGGCATCGGCCTCGCGTCGTACCACGACATCGTCGAGGGCGACATCATCGAGTGCTTCACGAGCCAGACCGTGAGCCGGGCCGTATCGGCCTGATCGCGCCTGCGACCGGCCCGCTCCGTCCCGTCCGATGAGCCAACGCACCGACCGCCTCGACGAGCTGCTCCGCCAGGAGATCGGGGCGATGCTCGAGCGCGAGGTGGCCGACCCGCGGATCGGCTTCGCCACCGTCACCCAGGTCGAGACGACGCCGGACCTCCGCCACGCGAAGGTCTGGGTGAGCGTCATCGGCGGCGCCACGGAACGGGCGGAGACGGTGACCGCGCTCGAGCACGCGATGGTCTTCATCCGCCGCGAACTCGGAACGAGACTGCGTCTCAAGCGCATCCCGGACCTGCACGTCCGCCTCGACGACTCGATCGAACGCGGCACCCGGGTGCTCCAGCTGATCGACTCGATCGAGACCGGCGCGGAGCCGGCCGCCCCGCTCCCCGGCGAGTCGCTGCCGACCCCGACCCACCGGGCAGCCGAGGGATTCGGCGCCGCGGCGGCCGAATACACCGCTGCCCTGGAGGCCGAGCTCCGGACCAAGCGGGCGTCCCGGGCCGCGGCCGCCAAGGGGAAGCGCCGATGACGGCGTCTGTCGATCTCTCACGCTGGACGTCGGACGTCCCGGCCGCCGTCGTGGAGCGGATCGGGCGGGCCCGCCGGGTACTCGCCGTGAGCCACGAGAACCCCGATGCCGACACGCTCGGCGCCTCGATCGCCGTCGGACTGATCGTGGAGGCCCACGGCGGACGGGTCGACCTCGTCTGCACCGACCCGCCGCCGGACGCGTATGCGTTCATGCCCTGTATCGAGTCCTTCCGGACCGATCCGGCCCCGGACGGCGACTACGACCTGCTCGTCGTGTCGGACTGCGGATCCCTCGACCGGATCGGTGAGGTCGGCCGGCGCCACGCCGACCTCTTCGCCGGCCTGCCGCGCGTCGTCGTCGACCACCACGCCTCGAACGAGCGCGTCCGGACCGACCGACTGGATCGAGCCCCGGGCGGCCGCCACGTGCGAGATGGTGACGCTCCTCGCCGACCGGCTCGACGGTGCCGCTCAGGACGGGGGAGGGGAGCCTGGCCACGGCCCTCATGGCCGGCATCGTCATGGACACCGCCACGTTCGCCCATCCGAACGCGACACCGCGCACGCTCGCCGTGTCGGCGGCCCTCGTCGAGGCCGGTGCGCCGCTCGCCGACATCTCGCGCCGCCTCTACCGGACGAAGCCCGACGCCCAGCTGCGTCTTTTCGGCCGGGTCCTCGCCCGGCTCGAGGATGCCGACGACGGGCGGGTCGTCTGGTCGACCCTCGACGACGACGACATGCGGGCGACGGCATCGCCGCCGGCCCACTCCGAGGGGATCATCGACCTCTTGTCGCAGGCCGAGGCGGCGGAGGTCGCGATCCTCTTCAAGGGGCAGGGTCCCGAGACGCGGATCAGCGTCCGGACCAAGCCGGGCGGCGTCGATGCGACCGTGCTGACCGGCCTGTACGGCGGCGGTGGCCACGCCCGGGCCGCCGGTGCCACGATCCAGCTCGGCCTGACGGAGGCCCGGGCGGCGGTCGTCGCCGATGCCCGTCGGCTGGCCGCGGCGGTCGTCCGCTGACGGCCACCGGCCGCCCCGCCCGATGAGCAGGCCGCCGGAGACGGGATCGGGCCCGAGCGGGATCCTCGTCCTCGCCAAGCCGGCCGGACCGACGTCCCACGACATGGTCGGTCTCGTCCGCCGCCTGGCCGGTGTCCGACGGGTCGGCCACGGTGGCACGCTCGATCCGTTCGCGAGCGGCGTCCTGCCGCTCTTCCTCGGCCGGGCAACCCGCCTCGCCGAGTACCACCTCGGCGACCGCAAGGCGTACCGGGCGACGGTGTGCTTCGGCCTCGGCTCGACGACCGACGATCTCGAGGGCGAGCTGACGCCGGCCGGGTCCGCCCCCGATCGGGCGACCGTCGAGGCCGCCCTGGCCCGTTTTCGCGGCCCGATCGAACAGACGCCGCCGGCCTACTCCGCGATCAAGGTGGCGGGGCGGCGGGCCTATGCGCTGGCCCGGGCCGGTCAGGCTCCCGAGCTCAAGGCGCGAACGGTCACCATCGACCGGCTCGAGATCGTCGAGTGGGACGGATCCGACCCCGAGCGCCCGATCGCGACGATCGAGGTCGACTGCTCGGCCGGGACGTACGTCCGCTCCCTCGCCCGCGATCTCGGGGCGGCGGTCGGCAGCGCCGCGTACCTGGGCGCGCTCGTCCGGACGGCGAGCGGCCCGTTCCACCTCGACGCGGCCCACCCGGTCGACGCGGTCCGCGAGGCGGCGACCGCCGGACCGGACCGGCTGGCGGCCCTCGTCCTCCCGCCGGACACCGGGCTCGAACGGTTTCCCCGGATCGTCCTCGACGACGCGGAGGTCCGGGCGGTCGGCCTCGGCCAGTTCATCCGGCCCCACGAGCCACTCTTGGCCATGCCGGGACCGGACGACCGGTTCCGCCTCGTCGACGGCAAGGACGTGTTGGTCGCGATCGCCACCTGGCATGACGGCCGGTTCGCGCCGGACAAGGTCCTCGTCGACGTCCGGCCCGACGGCCGGCCCGACGCGCCTGCCGATGCGCAGCCCGATGCGCCGCCCGATGCCTGACGCGATCGACGTGCCGGGACCCGCGCAGGAAACGACCGCCCGGCGCGGGTCATGGCAGGGCGGATGTCGGTCGTGCCCGGCATCGCCGCGCTCGAGCCAGGGGACGGACCACTGTTCATCGTGGTCGGGGTCTTCGACGGTCTCCATCTCGGGCACGCCTACCTCCTGCAGGAGCTCCGCCGGGCGGCCCGGCGACGCGATGCCCGGGCGGCCGTCGTCACGTTCGACCACCATCCCGACGAGATCCTCGTCGGAGCGGCGCCACCGCTCCTCTGCGATGCCGGCGAGCGGCTCCGCCTGCTCTCGGCTGCGGGCGTCGACGCGACGGTCGTCCAGCACTTCGACGAGCGGCTCCGCAACACCCCCTTCGACACGTTCATCGACTCGATCGCGGCCCGCGCCTCGATCGCCGGCTTCCTCATGACTCCCGATGCCGCCTTCGGCCACGACCGCGGCGGGACGCCGGCAGCGGTCGCCGAGCTCGGCGCGGAGCGTGACTTCGAGGTCGAGGTGGTTCGGCCGTTCAGCCTCGACGGCGCGCCCGTCCGCAGCTCGGACATCCGGGAGGCGATCGCGGCCGGCGACCTCGCAGCCGCGCGGCGCCTCCTCGGCAGGCCAGTCGCCGTGGTGGGCGACGGCACAGCCGACGATGAAGGGTCCACCGTATCGTTCGCTCTGCCGGTGGCCCTCCCGCCGGCTGGCGACTATCCCGTCTCGGCGGGCGTCGACGGCTCGCGTCCGAGCCGGGCGACCGCCCGCATCGAGGGCGGACGCCTGTGGCTCGACCGGCCGTTCATCGGCCGGATCCACGTCTCGTTCGACTGACGACGGGGCTCCGTCGAGGGACGCACGTTTGCCGCATCGGGGTCCGGCTGGTATCCTCCGCGGGTTACGAAACGGAAAAGGCAGTTCGATTCAGCAGATCGTGTCGGAGGATCGTGTGCCGCTGGTGCGGGAAGAGAAGCTAGAGATCGTCGGTCAGTTCGGACGAAGTGAGGGCGACACCGGGTCGCCGGAAGTCCAGATCGCGCTCCTGACGGAGCGGATCAAGGGCCTGACGAACCATCTCAGAAGCTTTCCCAAGGACAATCATTCCCGCCGCGGCCTCCTCAAGCTCGTGGGCCAGCGCCGTCGCCTTCTTGCCTATCTGATCAAGAAGGACAACGCGCGCTACCGGGCAGTCATCGGACAGCTCGGGCTCCGCCGCTAGACGTCCCCACCGGACCCCGGAAGAGATCCGGGGTCTCGTCGTGTCGGGCGCCGGCGGACGGCCAGCGCGCCACAGGTCGATCCCTCCTCCACGGCAGGAGGTTCACATCCCCGTGTCTCATACGTTCGAGACGCAACTCGGTGGCAAGACCCTGACCATCGAGACCGGCCGCATGGCACGCCTGGCCGGTGGTTCCGTCACCGTTCGCTACGGTGACACCCTGGTGCTCGGCACCGCCAACCGGTCGGATCCCCGGCCGGGACTCGACTTCTTCCCGCTCACCGTCGAGTTCGAGGAGCGGATGTACGCCGCGGGCAAGATCCCGGGCGGCTTCATCAAGCGCGAGGCTCGCGCATCGGAGGCGGCCACCCTGGCGGCCCGCCTGACCGACCGGCCGATCCGGCCCCTCTTCCCCGAGGGCTACAAGGACGACATCCAGCTGGTCATCACCGTCCTCTCGACGGACCAGGAGAACGAGCCGGACGTCATCGGCACCGTCGCGGCGTCCGCCGCGCTCACCATCAGCGAGATCCCGTTCGCGGGTCCCGTCGGCGCCGTCCGCGTCGGCCGGATCGACGGCGAGTTCGTCGTCAACCCGACCTATACCGAGCTCCAGGACTCCGAGCTCGACCTCATCGTGTCGGGCACCCGCGACGCGATCATGATGGTCGAGGCCGGCGCCAAGCTGCTGCCCGAGGACGTCATGGCCGAGGCCATCCTCTTCGGCCACCGCGCGCTGCAGCCGCTCATCGACATCCAGGAGCAGCTCCGCGAGGCCGCCGGCAAGGCCAAGGTCCTGCCGTACATCGAGCCGGGGACCGGATCGGTCCTCGACTTCGTGGCCAAGGTCAACGACAACGAGGAATTCGTCGTCGTCGACGTCGAGACGACCGGCACGGACCCGAAGCTCGCCGACATCGTCGAGATCGCGGCCGTCCGGATCAAGGCCAACAAGATCGTCGACCGCTGGTCGACGCTCGTGAACCCGGGCCGTTCGATCACCGGCCACCAGATGCACGGCATCGTCGACAAGGACGTCAAGGGCGCCCCGTCGCCGAAGGAGGCGGCCGAGACGTTCATCGCCTTCGCCGGCCGGGCCACGATCGTCGGCCATTCGGTCGGCTTCGACCTCGGCTTCATCGAGGAGGCCCGCGGCGACGGCTACCGCTTCGAGCAGGACCGCTACCTCGACACGCTCGTCCTCGCCCGCGAGGGCTATCCGGGCTTCAGCGAGAGCTACAAGCTCAGCGACCTGGCCCGCTTCTGGGGCATCCCGCTCGAGAATAACCACCGGGCGGCGCCGGACGCCGAAGCGACCGCGCTGCTCCTCCTGGAGTTCGCGGGGGAGCTTCCGAACCGGATCGAGACGCTCCACGACGGCATCGAGGCGTCGATCCGGGCGACCCGGACCGGCGGCGACTCGAAGGGCCTCCAGGAGGCGGCACGCCGCCAGGCCCGGGTCAGCAAGAGCCTGTTCAGCCTCGTCCTCAAGAAGACCGCCCGCCAGCTGGCCCTCGACGAGGGGCTGCGGATGGACGGCCGCGGCCTGACCGAGCTGCGCCAGATCTCGGTGGACGTCGGCGTCCTGCCGCGAGCCCACGGTTCCGGCCTCTTCACCCGGGGCGAGACCCAGGTGCTGACGATCGCCACGCTCGGCGCGTCCTCGGACGTCCAGCGCATCGATACGATCAGCCCCAAGACCGAGAAGCGCTACATCCACCACTACAACTTCCCGCCCTATTCGACCGGTGAGAACAAGCCGATGCGCGGCCCCAGCCGGCGCGACATCGGGCACGGCAATCTGGCCGAGCGTGCGCTCGTGCCGGTCCTGCCGCCGCAGGACGAGTTCCCCTACGTCATCCGGCTCGTCTCGGAATGCCTCTCGTCGAACGGTTCGACCTCGATGGCGTCGACGTGCGGTTCCACCCTCGCCCTCATGGACGCGGGCGTGCCGATCTCGGCTCCGGTGGCCGGCGCCGCGATGGGCCTCATCAGCGAGCCGGGTGGCCGGTTCGCCGTCCTGACCGACATCCTCGGCAAGGAGGACTCGGTCGGCGACATGGACTTCAAGGTGACCGGTACGCGGGACGGCATCACCGCCCTGCAGATGGACATCAAGGTCAAGGGCATCAACGAGGCGATCATCCGCCAGGGCCTGGCCCAGGCACTCGAGGCTCGCCTCGCGATCCTCGACAAGATGGTCGCGGTCATCCCCGAGACGCGGGAGACGATGAGCGACTTCGCGCCGCGCATCACGACCATCAAGATCAACCCCGATCGGATCCGCGACATCATCGGCAAGGGTGGCTCGATGATCCGCAAGATCCAGGAGGAGACCGGCACCGAGATCAACGTCGAGGACGACGGCTCGGTCGAGATCGCGGCCGTCTCCGGCGAGAACGCCCGCAAGGCGATCACGTGGATCGAGTCGCTCACCCGCGACGTCGAGGTCGGCGCGCTCTACCTCGGCAAGGTCACCCGGATCATGGGCTTCGGCGCCTTCGTCGAGATCCTGCCGGGCAAGGAAGGCCTCGTCCGCATCGGCGAGCTGGCCGACTACCACGTCCCGTCGGTCGAGGACGTCGTGTCCGTCGGCGACGAGGTGATGGTCGTGGTCATCGAGGTCGACCGGCAGGGCCGCATCAACCTCAGCCGCAAGGCGGCGATGCAGCGTCACCTCGCCAAGGAACCGGTCTGAGCGTCCGCTCCGACCACTCGCCACACGAGGCGCGCCGCCGGGAGACCGGCGGCGCGCTGCTATACTCGGGCGAGATCCCGACCATCACCATCCGAGCGGAGCCGTGCCACCGATGACCCGCCAGCCGCTGTCCGTCGCGGTCGTCGGAGCGACCGGCGCCGTCGGCCGGACGATGATCCAGGTGCTGACCGAGCGGGAGTTCCCGCTCCGCGAACTGCGCCTGCTCGCCTCGGGACGCTCGGCCGGCCGGACCGTCAGCGTCGACGGGCGGACCCTCGAGGTGGGTGAGGCGGTCCCGGAGGCGTTCGACGGCGTCGATATCGCCCTGTTCAGCGCGGGCGCCTCGATCTCGGAGGTCCTGGCCCCGGCGGCCGTGGATCGCGGGGCCACGGTCATCGACAACTCGAGCGCCTGGCGGATGACCGACGGCGTCCCGCTCGTGGTGTCCCAGGTCAACCCGGACGACGCGGCGACCCACGACGGGATCATCGCCAACCCCAACTGCTCGACGATGCAGCTCGTCCCCGTGCTCATGGCGCTCCGCGACGCGGTCGGCATCGAGCGAGTCGTCGTCGACACCTACCAGAGCGTGTCGGGGACCGGCGCCGACGCGATGGCCGAGCTCGAGGAGCAGGTCCGCGGCCATGTGACCGGCGACGATGTCGCGCCGTCCGTCTATCCCCATAGGATCGCCTTCAACGCCCTGCCCGAGATCGACGTCTTCCTCCCCAACGGCTACACCAAGGAGGAGTGGAAGCTCGTCCAGGAGAGCCGCAAGATCCTCCACCTGCCCGACCTCCGGATCAGCGCCACGGCCGTCCGGGTGCCCGTCTTCGTCGGCCATTCCGAGGCGGTCCACGTCGAGTTGCGCAGGCCGATGGCGCCCGACACGGCTCGAGCCCTCTTCGCGGCCGTCCCCGGCGTCGTGGTCCAGGACGATCCGGCCGCCCACGTCTACCCGCTCGCCATCGACGCTGCCGGACGGGACGAGGTGTTCGTCGGCCGGGTCCGCCAGGATCCGTCGATCGAGGACGGGCGCGGGCTCGCCTTCTGGGTCGTCTCCGACAACCTCCGCAAGGGCGCCGCCACGAACGCGGTCGAGATCGCCGAGCTGCTGGCCGAGCGCGGCTGGGTCGACCGGGCGTCCGCCCGTGCCGGCGTGGCCACGGCCGGAGCCGCGTGACGGAAGCGGAGCGCCGAGCGGCGCTCGACGAGGTCGCCGCGGAGGTCCGGGCCTGCACCCGATGCCGCCTCCACGAGGGACGGACCAGGGCGGTGCCGGGCGAGGGCCACCCGTCGACCGAGGTCGTCTTCGTCGGGGAGGGCCCAGGCTTCAACGAGGATCGCCAGGGACGACCGTTCGTCGGTGCCGCCGGGACGTTCCTCGGCGAGCTGCTCGGCTCGGTCGGCTGGCGCCGCGACGAGGTGTTCATCACGAACATCGTCAAGTGCCGCCCGCCCGGCAATCGCGACCCCGAGCCCGACGAGGTGGCCGCCTGCGCCCCGTACCTCCATCGCCAGCTCGAGGCGCTCGACCCTGCCCTCATCGTCACGCTCGGCCGCCATTCGCTCGCCCGGTTCATGCCCGGCGGCCGCATCGGCCAGGTCCACGGGACCACGCGGCCGGTCGATCCGGAGACGGGAGCGCGCGACGCGACGGTCTTCGCGATGTATCACCCCGCCGCGGCGCTCCACCAGGGGTCGCTCCGCCAGACCCTCCTCGACGACATGACCCGGGTCCCGGCGGCCCTCGTCGCCTCCCGCGAGCGGCGCGAAGCAGCGACGGAGGCGGCGCCCGATGCGACTCGCGACGCCGTGCCGGAGCCATCGGCGACCCTCGTCGCGCCCGAGCCTGCTCAGGGCCGCGAGCCTGCTCAGGGCCCCGAGCCCGCGCCGTCGGTCGAACCGGCGATCCAGCAGCCGTCGGTCGCCGCGCTGCCGAGCGCGGCGGTCGTCGACGACCAGTTGTCGATCTTCTGAGGCCGGCGATGGCGAAGGCAGCGACGACCGATCTGGGGATGCCGCTCCGGATCATCCCGCTCGGCGGGGTGGGCGAGATCGGCAAGAACATGTACGTGTTCGAGTACGGCGACGACATCGTCGTCATCGACTGCGGCCTCATGTTCCCCGACGAGGAGATGTTCGGGATCGACCTCGTCATCCCCGACATCACATACCTCAAGGAGCGGCGGGCCAACGTCCGGGCCTTCCTCATCACCCACGCCCACGAGGACCACGTCGGCGGCCTGCCGTACGTCCTGCCGGAGTTCCCCGGCGTCCCTGTCTACGCGAGCACACTGGCCCGGGGCCTGCTCGGCAACAAGATCAAGGAGCACAAGCTCCACAACAACCCGCTCAAGCCGCTCGACCCCGGCGACGAGATCCAGATCGGGCCGTTCACCGTCATCCCGTTCCGCATCGGCCACTCGATCCCCGACGCGATGGGCATCGCCCTGCGGACGCCGGTCGGCACGGTCGTCCACACCGGCGACTTCAAGTTCGATCACACCCCGGTCGACGGCAAGCTGTCCGACTTCGCGATCCTTGCCGCACTCGGCGCCGAGGGGGTCATCTGCCTCCTGTCGGACTCGACCCGGGCGGAGAACCCGGGCTACACCCCGTCGGAGCGGACGGTCGGCGAGGCCTTCCGCGAGATCATGGAGCCGCTCGACGGGCGGGTGATCGTCGCCACGTTCGCCTCGAACATCGCCCGCGTCCAGCAGGTCCTCGACGCGGCCGCCACGTTCGACCGCAAGGTGGCCGTCATCGGCCGCTCGATGGAGCAGAACTTCCGGATCGCCAGCGACCTCGGCTACCTGACCTACGACCCGAGCCGGATCGTGGCCAAGGACAAGATCAACGAGGTTCCGGCCGGCAAGCTCGTCATCGCTACGACCGGCGCCCAGGGCGAGCCGATGGCCGGCCTCGCCCGGATGGCCAACCGCGATCACCGCTTCGTCGAGATCCAGCCCGGCGACACCGTCATCGTCAGCGCCAGCCCTATCCCCGGCAACGAGGAATACGTCGCCCGGACGATCGACAACCTCTTCAAGGCCGGGGCGAACGTCTTCTACCACACGATCAAGCGGGCCCACGTCTCCGGCCATGCGAGCCAGGAAGAGCTCAAGCTCATGCTCGGGCTCACCAAGCCGCGCCACTTCATCCCGATCCACGGCGAGTTCCGGATGCAGGTCCAGCACGGCCGCCTGGCGATCGAGACCGGCGTCGAACCCGACAACGTGTTCATCATCGAGAACGGCACGCCGATCGAGTTCCTGTCCGACGGGAGCGCCCGCCGCGGCCAGCCGGTCGCGGCCGGCTACGTCTTCGTCGACGGCCTCTCGGTCGGCGACGTCGGCGAGGTGGTGCTCCGCGACCGCCGGGCGCTCGCCAACGACGGCATGTTCATGATCGTCGTGACCGTAGACAAGCAGACCGGCACGGTCATCGGGCGTCCCGAGATCATCACCCGCGGCTTCGTGCCGACCGACCGCGACCCGATCATCGAGTCGACCACCGAACGGGTCATCGCGGCCATCGAGAACCCCGGCGACCACATCAGCGAGATCGCCCTCCTCAAGAGCCAGATCAAGGACGCCGTCTCGCGGCACCTCTACGAGCAGACGAAGCGCCGGCCGATGGTCTTCCCGGTCGTGGTGGAGGTTTAGGCGATGGCCACCCGGCGTCGGCCGGCGACACGTCGGAGCAGCCGCTCCCGGCGCTCGACCCCGATGTTCCCGGAGGTCAGCCAGGACGTCGTCCGCTCCATCGTCGGCATCGTCCTCCTCGTCGCCGGCGCCGTCATGCTCATCGCCCTCATCCTGCCCGGCCAGGGCCGCCTCACCGACGTGTGGCGCGACTGGGTCGCTCCGTGGCTCGGCTCGGGGCGCTGGTTCCTGCCGTTCATCCTCCTCGGCGCGGGTGCCTACGTGGAACGCGTCCAGCGCGGGACGACGAACTGGACCCTGACCCTCGTCGGCATCCTCATCGCCTACCTCGGCCTGCTCGGCGTCATGGCCTTCTTCGGACCCCACCGCGGCGGCAACATCGGGACCTGGGAGATGCAGACGCTCAGCGGTCTCATCACCAAACCCGGCGCATTCATCGTCCTGTTCGGTGTCGGCGTCGCCGGGGTCCTCCTCGCCCTCGACATGAGCCTGCCGAACCTCATCGCGCCCCTGCGCGACTTCGGAGCCGGGATCGCCGCCTCACTGACCCGCTCCGACGCGCCGGCAGAGAAGCCGCCGGCACGGGCCCCGCGAGCCGTCCCGATCGTGGCCGACCCGCCGGCGTCGGGCGGTCCCGTACCCACCGTTCGCGACCTGCCGCCCCCAGAGCACAACGAGGCGCCGATGAGCCAGACCATCTGGTCCGCGCGCAACCCAGGTGGCGTGGGAGGGTCCGGGGCACCCGCACCGGCGGGCAGGCCCGGCACGGCCGTCGCCCCGGCCGCGGTGCTCGGCGACGCGGCCGTCGAGCTCCTCGAGGCGTTCGACGCCGCACCGCCGACGCTCGACCACGACTGGATCCTGCCACCGGTCGAGCTCGTCGAGGTCCGCGCGGAGCGGGGCATCGGCGCGAAGGTCGACAACAGCACGAACATCGCCCGTATCGAGTCGAAGCTGCGCGACTTCGGCATCCCGGCCCAGGTCGTCGACGTCAACACCGGCCCGGTGATCACCCAGTACGAGGTGAAGCCCGCCAGTGCCGTCAAGCTCTCGCGGATCGAGGCCCTGGCCGACGACCTGGCGATGGCCCTGGCTGCCCGGACGATCCGGATCGAGGCACCGATCCCGGGCAAGGACGTCGTCGGCATCGAGATCCCCAACCATGTCAGCGAGGTCGTCGGGTTCCGCAACCTCGTCGACGATTCGAACATGCTCACCAGCACGAGCCGGCTGACGTTCGCCCTCGGCCGCGACGTGTCGGGCGAGCCCTATGCGGTCGACCTCGCCAAGATGCCGCACCTCCTCGTGGCCGGGGCGACGGGTTCGGGCAAGAGCGTCTGCATCAACGCCCTCATCACGAGCCTCCTCATGCACGCCACGCCCGAGGAGGTCCGGCTCATCCTCATCGACCTCAAGCGGGTCGAGCTCGCCCCGTACGACGGCCTGCCGCACCTCCTGTCGCCGGTCATCAACGAGCCGCGTGACGCGAAGTCGGCCATCGACTGGGCCGTCCACCAGATGGAGGAGCGCTACAAGGCCCTCGCCTCGAAGGCTGCCCGCAACATCGCCGCCTACAACGCGAGCGAGCGGGTGACGCCGGACGAGAGGCTGCCCTACATCGTGATCATCATCGACGAGCTGGCCGACCTCATCATGCGCGAGGGTCGGAAGGTCGAGGACCCGATCGTCAAGATCGCCCAGAAGGCGCGGGCCGTCGGGATCCACCTCGTCCTCGCGACGCAGCGGCCGTCGGTGAACGTGGTGACCGGCCTCATCAAGGCCAACGTCCCGTCCCGTATCGCCTTCGCCATGGCCTCGATGGTCGACTCGCGGACCGTCCTCGACCAGCCGGGAGCCGAGGACCTGATCGGTCGCGGCGACATGCTCTACCAGCCGGTCGACCTGCCCCGCCCGATCCGGTTGCAGGGGGTCTTCGTGAGCGATGACGAGGTCGCCAAGGTGACCCGCCACTGGACCGACCAGTCGCCGCCGCGCTACGACCCCGACGTCCTCGCCTACATCGAGACGGAGGGCAACGGCGACAGCCAGTTCGGCTGGCTCGCCGCGATGGCCGACGACGATATGGTGGTCCCTGCCGCCGAGCTCGTGACGACCCTCGGCAAGGCCTCGACGTCGATGCTCCAGACGAAGCTCAAGGTCGGCTTCAGCCGCGCCAGCCGCCTCATGGACGAACTCGAGCGCTACGGAGTGATCGGGCCGCAGGACCCGCGCAACCCGGCCGTGCCGCGGATCGTCTACGGACGCGAGAACTGGCTCGTGAGCCACGACGACATCGACGACCCGGGAGCCTGACCGCCGCGGATCCGCCGCCGGGTCGCTGTCGGACCGCCGCTCCAGGGGAGGCAGCCGAACGGCAGGTGCCGTCGGCCGGAAGGGTCATCGACAACGTCGGGTATCCTGAGCGCCTAGCGGTCGGCGCGCGCGCGGCGTCCCGGCCCCAGAGGGACTGACTATCCGCATGACGACGCGAGACGACACCCGCCGCCAGAGCGATGTCCGGTCCGAATCCGGGCGCCAGACGTCGACCGGAGGCCTGTATCCGAGCCTGCCCGAGCGGCTGCTCGAGGCTCGTGAGCGCAAGGGTGTCGATCTCTATCGCGCCGAGCGCGACACGAAGATCCGGGCGCGCTATCTCGGGGCTCTCGAGCGCGGCGACTACCGCGAACTGCCGGGGTCGGTCTACACGAAGGGCTTCCTGCGGAACTACGCCCTCTACCTGGGCCTCGACCCCGACGAGATCCTCCTCCAGTGGCGGCGGGAGCGGGGCGAGGGACAGGGCCGGCCGGAGCCCGTCATCGTCCCGCCGCGGGCCCTCACCGCGCCCCGCCAGGGCCTGACCTTCTCGCCGGCAGTCCTCGTGGCCGCCCTCATGACGGTCGTCCTCGTCGCCTTCATCGGTTACCTCGCCATCCAGCTCCTCCGCTTCAACAAGCCGCCCTCTATCTCCGTCTCGGACCCGACGAGCGCGCTCAGCGACGTGGCCGAGGGGACGACGAGCTACGTCCTGCGCGGGACGACGATCCCGCGCGGCACCGTCACCGTCACGGACGCCGCCAGCCACTCGCTCCAGACGACAGCCACGACCGACGGGACGTGGAGCGAGCAGGTCGAGCTCCGCCGGGGGCGGAACGACTTCCAGGTCTCGGCGACCGACCCGGACACGGGCAAGACCTCGGAGCAGACGATCGCCCTCATCATCAACGTCCCGGTATCGGCGGTCCTCGCTCCGACGCTGTCGGTCGATTCGCCGGCCGACGGGGCATCGTTCCAGAACGGGGCGATACCGGTCAGCGGCACGGCCGCCAACGCGACCCAGGTCGCGGTGAGCGCCACCTACCTCGGCCCGGCCCCGGGCCAGAAGGCGACGACGTCGCCGAAGGCGCCGGCCCAGGTGACCGTCGCACCCGCCTCCGACGGGACGTTCGCCACCCCATTCGAACTGACCTCCGGTCGATGGCAGGTCACGATCGCCGCCTCGTCCGCCGAGGGGAAGGCGACGACGATCGTCCGCACGGTCACCGTCGCCTACAAGGGCGTCAACGTGGTCGTGACCATCAAGGGTCGAGCCTGGCTCAAGGTCTGGGTAGACGGCCAGCTCGATCCATCGACCGGGGCGGCCGGGCGCGTCTACGCCGCCGGCAAGGTCCTCACCTACTCGGGCGACAGGAGCGTCGAGGTCCGGACCGGCTCCTCGGGGGCGACGTACTTCACGGTCAACGGGACGAACCTCGGCCATCTCGGCTCGGCCGGGGCGCCCGAGACGTGGCTCTTCACCGCGAACGCGCCACCGAAGCAGACGAGCCACCAGTAGCCGGCGGTCGGTCGATGCCCACGGCCCGACACGCCAGTGAGGTCGCCGATCCGGTCGGTCCGGGTGGGCCGACGCTCGATCTCGCCCGGCTCGTCTCGCTGGCCGGGCAACTGCAGGAGCGCTGCATCGCGGCGGGCATCACCGTAGGGACCGCCGAGTCGTGCACGGGCGGGCTCGTCGCGAGCGCGATCACGTCCGTGCCGGGATCGTCGGCGTACTTCATCGGCGCGATCGTGTCGTACGCCGACCGGATCAAGGCCGAGCTCCTCGATGTGCCGGTCGCGACGCTCGACGGACACGGCGCCGTCAGCGCCCAGGTGGCCCGGGCGATGGCCGAGGGCGCGCGGGCCAGGCTCGGGGTCGACATCGCCGTCGCGGTGACCGGCGTCGCCGGTCCGGACGGCGGTACGGCGACCAAGCCGGTGGGCCTGACGTACGTTGCGATCGCCGACGTCGACGGCGCGGACGCCCGCCGTTACCAATGGTCGGGCGACCGGATCACGAACCAGTACGCCAGCGCGGAGGCGTGCCTCGAGCTGCTCCTCGAGCGCGCGTCGACCGCAGGGTCGAGTTCGACCGAGTGATCCGCGAAGCGGCCGCGATCGGCGCCGGCCTGGCACCCGTCCGCGAACCCGTCGCGCTCCGTCCCGGGGAGCGGATCCACGTCGTCGGGGCGGGCGGTGCGGGTGCGAGCGCGGCGGCCCTCCTCGCCGCTGCGGCCGGCGCGGTCGTCGACGGCTGCGACGCCGGTCCGTCGACCGCCTATGAGGCGGCCCTTGCCGCGGCTCGGGATCCACGTCGGTCGGGGCCACGACCCGGCCCACGTCACCGCCGTGCCGCATCCCGACCGACTGGCCGTGACGAAGGCCCTCACGGCGGTCGATCCGGACAACCCGGAGCTCGCCGCCGCCCGGGACCTCGGGATCCCGCTCGAGGCCTGGCAGCAGGTCGTCGCCGATGCGGCGGTCGGGCGGACCCTCGTCGGGGTCGCCGGGACGCACGGCAAGAGCACCACCGCCGGCTGGCTCGTCCACGTCCTCGTCGAGGCAGGAGCGGACCCCTCGGCCTTCGTCGGGGCGCTCCTGCCGGCGCGCCTCGTCGGCGGACCTCCGGCGACCGCCCGCCGGGGGAGGGGACCCGCGTTCGTCGTCGAGGCCGACGAGTACGCCGGCAACTTCGACGCCTACCGTCCGGCCGTGATCGTCCTCACAAGCGTCGAGTGGGACCACCCCGATGTCTTCGCGGACCGGGCGGCCGTCATCACCGCCTTCCGTCGCTGGATCGACGCCGCGACCGTCGCCCGGGCCCGAAGCACGCTCCCGCCGCCCGTGCTCGTCGCCAACATCGCGGACTCGGGGGTCGAGGAGGTCCTGCTGGGGCTCCGCGATTGGCCAGGGTCGGTCGTCGCGACGGCGCTCGTCGGTGGCGGGACCTCGCCCCGGGCCGGCGTCCTCCGCGGCATCGCCGAGCAGTTCGCCACGACGGCCGGTCCGGCTCGGCCGCTGGTCGGCTGGATCGCCGCCTCAGATCCGAAGGGGACGACGATCGAGATCAGCGGTCTCGATCCGCTCGCCGGAGCGGTCACGGTCGGGCTGGCGACCGCGGGCCGCCACAACGCGAGCAATGCCCTCGGCGTCGTCGGTGCCGGCGATCGCCCTCGGCCTGGAACCGGGAGCGATCCGCGACGGGCTGGCCGGCTTCGCCGGGGTCGGCCGCCGCCTCGAGCGCAAGGGCGAGACGAGCGGGGTGGTCGTCTACGACGACTACGGGCACCACCCCACGGCGATCGCGAGACGCTCGGCGCCATACGCCAGCTGCGAGCCCGGCCGGCGGCTGTGGGCGGTCTACGAGCCGCTGACGTACCACCGCACCGCCGCTCTCCTCGACCGGTTCGCCGCTGCCCTCGCGACGGCCGACGCCGTCGCCGTCGCCGACATCTGGGCCGGCCGCGACCCGGACACGACGATCGCCTCGGCCGCCGGCCTGGCCGCTGCCGTCGCCGCGGCACGGCCGGGGATGGACGTCGACGCACCGGGCTCGGTGGAGGGACGGCCGACTGGCTGGCCGGCCGGGTCCGGCCGGGCGACGCAGTCCTCGTGATGGGCGGCGGCCGGAGCTACCGCATCGGCGAGCTGCTGCTCGAACGCCTCGGCTGAGGCCGGCGGTCGCGGCGGGGACCTAGCGACGAGGGCCCGGCGTCGAGGGCCCGGCATCGGGGACGGCTCGGCAGTGGCCGGGTACCATGGCGACCGGCCCACCCCACTCGGGCGGGCCCATCCCGATCGACCGTTTCGATGCAGGAGGTTCGATGGCCGGCGACGTCTCCTTCGACGTGGTCAGTGACTTCGACGAGCAGGAGCTCCGCAACGCCCTCGACCAGGTCCGGCGCGAGGTCCAGCAGCGCTATCGACTTCAAGGGCGTGACGGTCGAACTCACCCAGGCGAAGACGGAGTTGACGCTCCTGACCGACGACGAACATCGGGCGACCGCGATCAAGGACCTTATCGAGTCGAAGGCCATCAAGCGCAACCTGTCGCTCAAGATCTTCGACTGGGGCAAGGTCGAACCGGCCGGTGGCAACAAGGTTCGCCAGGTGATCGGCCTGCGACGGGGACTGAGCGACGACCTGGCCCGCAAGATCACCCGCTGATCCGCGACGAGTTCCCGAAGGTGAAGTCGCAGGTCCAGGGCGATGCCGTCCGCGTGTCCGCCAAGAGCAAGGACGACCTCCAGCGGGTCATCGGCCGCCTCCGCGAGCTCGACGAACCCGTCCCGCTCCAGTTCCAGAACTACCGCTGAGTGGCGTGACCGACGAGGTCCTCGCTCCCGCGCATCACGCCGACGCCACCGACGGACCGTCCGACGCCGCCGAGGGTGGTGCCGTGCATGAGACGGCCGTGCATGAGACGGCCGTGCATGAGACGGCCGCGCCTGAGATGGCCGCGCTCGACGCCGCGACGCCCGCCACGGACAGCCTCGCAGCGCCCGACGACGAGTCCGACGAGGCTCCCGACGAGACTCCCGGTGAACCGTCCAGCGTCGCCGCGTCGCCCTCGCTCCCACGGACGGCCGGCCGCTTCATCGCCGACGCGCTCCATGCGGCCGGTGTGCGGGTCGCCTTCACGGTCCCCGGCGAGAGCTTCCTCGGGCTCCTCGATGCGCTGCCCGAGGCCGGCATCCGCGTCGTGGCGACCCGCCACGAGGGCGGGGCGGCCTTCATGGCAGAGGCGTACGGCCAGCTGACGGGCCGGCCCGCCGCCTGCCTCGCCACTCGCGCCGTCGGTGCCGCCAACCTCGCCATCGGCATCCACACCGCACGGGCGGACTCGACACCGATGTTCGCCCTCATCGGCCAGGTGCCGCGGGCATTCCGGGGGCGGGAGGCCTTCCAGGAGGTCGACCTCGCCGCGTCCATCGGGCGGCTCGCCGTCCATGCCGTCGAGATCGACGAAGTCGAGCGGGTCGCCCCGGCGATGGCGGAGGCCACCCGCCACGCCCTCGGTGGTCGACCAGGGCCGGTGGTCATCGCCGTGCCGGAGGACCTGCTCGACGAACAGGTGCCGGCCGGCGCGGAGGTCATCCACGTCACGCGGTTCCGGCCGGCCGATCCCGATCCCGACGATGTCAGGGCAGTCCTCCGCCGCCTGACCGCCGCCGAGCGACCGCTCATCCTCGCCGGGGCCGGCGTCCTTCGGTCGCGGTCGACGGCCGACCTCGTCCGCCTCGCCGAGATCCTCGACCTGCCGGTCGTATCCTCGTGGCGACGGGGCGATGTCTTCCCGAACGATCATCCGCTCTACCTCGGGATGACCGGCTACGGCGCGCCGACGACGGTCCGTGAACGAGTGGCGGCGGCCGACGAGATCCTCGTCGTCGGCTGTCGTCTCAACGAGATCACGTCCGACGCTTATCGCGTACCAGGGCCCGGCCAGCGCTGGACCCACGTCGATCTCGAGCCGCGCCAGGCGCGGGCCGGGCTCGACGCGCCGACGGTGGCGATCCCGTCGGACGCCCGGACGTTCCTCCGGATGGCGAGCCGGCTCCTGGGCGGTACCGTCCACGACCGAGATCGGCTCGATGCCCGCCGGGCGGCGAATGCCGCCGATCGGGCGGCCTGGGAGGCCGCAGCGGTCGTCGATGGGGGTGACTGGACCGGTCCTGGCGTCCATCCCGGCCGGATCGCGGCCACGCTGGCGCGGGTCCTGCCGCCCGACGCCACGATCACGGTTGACGCTGGCAACGCGTCGGGCTGGCTCGCCCGCGGCTATCGCTGGCGGCGGCCCGGCACGTTCCTCGGCCCGACCTCGGGCGCCATGGGGTATGCGCTGCCGGCGGCGATCGCCGCCTCGATCGTCCACCGCGACCGACCGGTCGTCGGCTGGACCGGCGACGGCGGCTTCGCGATGACGATGGCCGAGCTCGAGACCGCGGTCCGCGAGCACTGCCGCCTCGTCCTCCTCGTATTCGACAACCGCCGCTACGGCACGATCCGGATGCACCAGGACGATCGCGGGACGGGGCAGGGGATCGCGACCGAGCTCGGTCCGATCGACATCGCCGCGGTCGCCGGGGCCTTCGGTGCGCGCGGCGTCCGCGTGGACGACGACGCACGGTTCGAGGCCGCCCTCGAGGAGGCGTTCGCGCACGATGGCCCGACGGTCATCCACCTCCCGCTCGACCGGGCCTGGGTGTCCGTCGACCGGCCTGCCACCGCCTGAGGTGATCACCTACCACCTCTCGCCGCTCGAGCGGTGGTCGGCGACGCCGGCCGACGGCCCGTATATGGCCCCGTCGCTCCAGGTGGAGGGGTTCATCCACTGCACGACGGGCGTCGACGATATGGTCGCGACGGCCGACCGCTACTACCGCGAAGCCCCCGGCCCGTTCGTCATCCTCAGCGTCGAGCTCGACGCGGTCGGCGGCACGTGGCGATACGACGGCCCGGACGAGCGATACCCCCATATCTACGGCCCGATCCCTCGCGCCGCGGTCGTTCGGGTCGTCCCCATCCCGCGCCGACCCGACGGCCTTTTTCTGTCCTTCCCGCCGTGACCTCCCGCCGAGACGGGGGGCCGGCCATGGGGCGACTCCTCGCGCTCGTCGGGGTGTTCGCGCTCATCGCTGCGGCCTGTGGCGGACCGGGACCCGTGCCCGCCACGCCGTCGCCACCGTCGTCTCCCGGCCCCTCGAGCGTGGCGCCGACACCGGGCGCATCGGGGGCCGCGGCGGCATCAGCGGGGAGCGTCCAGGCAGCACCGGTGGCCCCCATCGCCTGGAGCGACTGCGGTGACGGGTTCCAGTGCGGCTCGCTCGTGGTCCCGCTCGACTACGCCCAGCCGGGCGGCGCATCCCTCCGGGTATCGGTCATCCGCCTGCCGGCCAGCGATCGGTCGGCCCGTATCGGCTCCCTCGTCATCGAGCCCGGCGGGCCGGGGGAGTCGGGCACGGACTTCGCCCGGTCGGCGGCGAGGTTCCTCTTCTCCGACGAGATCCGCCGCCGCTTCGACATCGTCGGCTTCGATCCGCGCGGGGTGAACGAAAGCTCGCCCATCCGCTGCTCCGACGACCTCGATCACTTCCTCGCCATGGATCAGACGCCGGACACGGCGACGGAGCTCAGCGCGTTCCTCGAGGGCGAGAAGTCCTTCGTCGAGGGCTGCCAGCGGCGCAATGCCGACGTGCTCGCCCATGTGGGGACCGACGACGTCGTCCGTGACCTCGACCGGCTCCGGGCGGCGCTCGGCGACGCCAAGCTCGACTACCTCGGCTTCTCGTACGGGACGCTCATCGGGGCGCTCTACGCCCAGGCCTATCCCGATCACATCCGCTCGATGGTCCTCGACGGCGCGATGGACCCATCGCTCGACCTCGCCGCGATCGGCGCCGGCCAGGCTGCCGGGTTCGAGACGGACCTGCGCGACTTCCTCACCTGGTGCGCCAAGGACGCGGGATGCGCCTTCCGTCACAAGGGCAAGCCTGGGCCGGCCTTCGAGGCACTCATGCGCCGGATCGAGACGAAGCCGCTGTCCGCGGCCTCGATCGGGTCGGAGCGGCTCGTCGGACCGACATACGCCTGGGAGGCCGTCGCCGGGGCGATGTACGACCGCTCGAGCTGGCCTGACCTCGCCATCGCCCTCGCCGCGGCCGAGCGCGGGGACGGCTCCGACCTCCTGCTCCTGTCCGATCCGCTGAGCGGTCGGAAGCCCGACGGGGGATACTCCAACCTCGTCGACTCGAACCTCGCCATCACCTGTCTCGACTTCCCGGCGCCGCGCGACCCGGCGCCCTACGAGGCCGAGGCGAAGGCCTGGGCTCGCACCGCGCCCCATTTCGGGGCGCTGATCGCCTACGGGGAGATCGGTTGCGCCTACTGGCCGGTCGCCCCGCTCCGCCGACCCGCGCCGGTATCGGCCCCGACCGCGCCACCGATCCTCATCGTCGGGTCGACCCGCGATCCCGCGACGCCCTATCCGTGGGCTGTCGCCCTGTCGCACCAGCTGACCTCGAGCGTCCTCCTCACCCGCGTCGGCGACGGTCATACCGGCTACGCAGCCAGTGCCTGCGTCGCGGCCGCGGCCGACGCCTACCTCCTCGACCTGGCTATGCCGCGCGATCGGACCTGCCCCTACTGACCCAGCGGCGCCCGCGAGACCGGGCGGCGCGACCTCCCCGGTGCGACCGGCCCGGCCCTCCGCGGCCGCCCGAATCATCCGTCCGGCGGGGTGCCGCGAACACCCGGCGACAGGACCGCACCCCAGGCGGCCCGAGCCAGGCCGAGGCGCCGATGACGATCCTCACCGTGCCGTCCACCTTCCCGCAGCACTCCATCGGATGAGGAGCCGATCCATGCCCGAAGACACTCCCGAGATCTCGCGTCGCCGCTTCCTTCGCGGTGCTTCACTCGGCGTCGCCGCCGGGGTCGCCGCCGCCGCGACCCTTCCCAGCGCCGCGTCGCTCATCGCCGCCACACCCGGCGCCTCGAAGCCCTCGGTGGCGGCTACCGAGGACGCCGACCTCGGCGCTGTCGGCTCCGACGTGATCGCCCACGTCCGCGACGCATCGACCGGCGAGATCGCCGTCATCGTCGGAGGCAGCGAGCGGGTCTACCACGACCCCGCGCTCGTGGCACGCCTCCTGGCCGGCGCCCGGCGCGCCCAGTCGGAGGCCTGAACCGTGTCGTCCCATCGCGAGGCGCCCGGGATCTCCAAGGATCCCGTCGCCGACAACACCGACCTCTACGCGTTCGTCAGCCCGGACCGTCCGAGCACCGTAACCCTGATCGCCAACTACATCCCCCTCGAGGGACCGGCCGGCGGCCCGAACTTCTACGAGTTCGGCGACGACGTCCTCTACCAGATCTCGGTCGACAACGACGCCAACATCGACGGCGACGTCCGCTTCTCGTTCCGCTTCAAGACGACCGTCAAGAACAACAAGACGTTCCTCTACAACACGGGCCCCATCAGCTCGCTGACGAGCTCGTCGTGGAACCGGGTCCAGACGTACACGGTCACGATGCACCGCGAGGGCCACCAGCCGGTCGTGCTCGGCAAGGATCTGGCCTGCCCGCCGGTGAACATCGGCCCCCGCTCGACGCCCGACTACGGCGCGCTCGCCGCGGCCGCGGTCCACGACCTGCCGGGCGGCGCGAAGGTCTTCGCCGGCCAGCGGCGCGAGGGCTTCTTCGTCGACCTCGGCTCGATCTTCGACCTCGGCACGCTCCGGCCGTTCGAGAACCTCCACCTCATCCCGAGCGCCGCCGCCGTCGGCGTCGACACGACGAAGGCATTCAACGTCCACACGATCGCCCTGCAGGTGCCGATCACGTGGCTCACCAGGGGCGGCGCGACCCCGAGCGGCCAGGCCGACCCGAAGGCGGTCATCGGCGTCTGGGCATCGGCCTTTCGCCATCGGGCGCGCATCCTCGAGGACTCGAAGGAGACCGAGGTCGGCCCCTGGCGGCAGGTCTCGCGGCTCGGCAACCCCCTCATCAACGAGGTCGTCATCCCGATGGCCCTCAAGGACCGCTGGAACGCCCGCCGGCCGAGGCTCGACGCCGACTTCCAGGGCTACGTCCAGCACCCCGAGCTGGCCGGGCTCATCCCCGTCCTGTACCCGGGCGTCTTCCCTCACCTCGCGGCGTACACGAAGCCACGGGCGGACCTCATGGCCATCCTCATGACGGGGATCCCGAGCGGTGTCATCCCGGGCTTCCAGAACTTCACCGGACCGACCGTCGCGGACATGCTCCGGCTCAACGTGGCGATCCCGCCCTCCTCGAAGCCGAGCCAGTTCGGCATCCTCGGTGGCGACCTCGCCGGCTACCCGAACGGACGCCGCGTCTTCGACGACACCGTGGCGATCGAGCT
This sequence comes from uncultured Chloroflexia bacterium, assembly GCA_963745405.1. Classification (GTDB taxonomy): domain Bacteria; phylum Chloroflexota; class Limnocylindria; order Limnocylindrales; family CSP1-4; genus C-114. The sequence goes on from CAVUWY010000003.1 coordinate 285,488, forward strand.
GCGGGCCATCGGCGGGGCCACGATCCCGCTCGTCGATCCGACGTTTACCGCCGATGGGGCGGCCGCCCTGCTGACCGACGGCACGTCGGCTGGCTCGGGCCGCTACATCAACCATTTCCCGTATCTCGGCGTCCCGCTCGACGGGTATCACCACCCCGGCCACTGAGGCCTCTTCCCATCGAGCACCCGAGCCCGGCGGTCGCCGATCGCCGGGCTCGACGCTGTCCGGCGTCCCGCCGCGACCCCAGGGTCGTGGCCCGGTCTACGGGTCGCGACGCCAGTCGAGCTCGGCGACCTCGCCGCCGACGATCGTGACGCGGTCGGGGAGGTCGGGGTCGTCTGTCCAGACCCGGTACTCACCGCCCGGCAGGGCGGCGTAGATCCCGGCGAACGCCGGGACGCCATTCACCGACCGCAAGTGGATCGCCGTGTGCGTCCGCGCCACATCGTCTCCGAGCGGGCTCACCTCGATCTCGCGGTCGAGGTACTCGGGTCCGGTGTGGAGGATGAGCGCCCCGACGTCGCCGCCGATGTCGAGGACGGCTTCGCCCTCCCACACGCCCGGATGCGAGTGCTCCTCTCCGCCCTCGCCGTCATGCCGGTGGTGGAGGTGACTGTCGTGGTCGCCCATGGCGGCAGCGTAGCGCGGTCGGGCGCCGGGCGGCCCATGAGGTCAACGCTCGCGGACGACCGCGCACGTACACTCCGTCGGTGTCTCGGCTTCTCCTGCAGCACGATCCCTCTCCTGCTGACTGGGTCTCGAACGGCGTAGGCCCTTTCGGTTCAGGTGTTGGATCCCTGATACCCGGTGGGTACGCGGCCTACGCTCGAATCCTTCATCCGGCCGTTTCCGGCACAGGTATGCCGGTGCGCTGGGACACGGTGGCGGTCTGGTCAGGCGGGATCGTGCATCCCCTGGCCGAGTTCGAAGCCATGGCGCGGCCCCGACCTTCGGTCGCGATCGAGCAGGCTCCATTCGATCAGCCACCGCCGGTGGGCCGGCTACCAGAAGCGATCCTCGCAGGCCTCTGTGACGTCCTCGCCTTCCATACCGGCACCTCGGGTCGGTGCTGGTTCTGCCTCTGGGATGGATATGGCTGGATCGCGGGCTCGTCCTCGCTCGACACGCTTGGCGGCGGCACGCCCGTTCCGCCGGCGTTTGACCGTGCGACGATCGATGGCCCGAGAGTGCGGCTGCCGGGACGCGATCACCTCCTGTTCGAAGGCCCACTTGACGCGGCATCCGAGATGGGCTGGTGGCTGACCGGGGTCTTGGTCAGCCCGCAGTCACCGAACCTGTTTTGGCCGGATGACCACGCGTGGTTGGTCGCCACCGATATCGACCTGGACTCCACCTTCATCGGAGGCACGATGTCCCTGATCGATGCTGTGCTCGAAGACAGTCGATGGGAGGCCTGGCCAGCGCAACGCACGGATCCGGTATGGGCATCGAGCGACGACATCAATCGTCGACCTTAGGGTCAGGTGACCTTGGCGAACACGGCGGGATCCGCTCGGCCCGGTGAAGTCGCGGAAGCGCACCGCGCACTTCCTGCGCACGTGGCTTCGAAGCCGATCTCGAGGTGGGCGCCGACGGACCCGTCGAGCTGTATGGCGGCTATCGGAAGGCGATCGGTCGATCCTGACCGTCTGTCAGGGGACGACCCGTCGGGACGGGGCGGCCAGATTGTCGGCGGCCACCTGGGTGCGCTCATCGGGCGTTACGCAGACGACGTCGTCGGGACGCGCGACGCGCCAGACGTAGCCGCTCACGCACGTGTTCGGGCCGAAGGGACCGGTCGGATCGACGCGCGACGCGGCCGCCGCGTTGTCGGCCGCGACCAGAGCTCGCTGCTCCGGCGTGACGCACACGACGTCCCCGTCGTAGGCCGCTCGCCAGACGTAGCCGGGGACGCACTGGTTCGGGCCGAACTCGAAGCTCGGCGACGGGCTCGGCGACGGGCTGGGGCTGTCCGACGGGCTCGGCGAGGGAGACGGGCTTGGAGCGACGCTCGGCGAGGGTGACGGGCTCGGTGGCGGGCTGGCCGACACGATCGCCGTCGGTGAAGCCGAGGCGCGGACGTCGGCGAGCGACGGTCCGTTGGAGCGAAGCAGCCCGAACACCGCGAGCGCACCGAGGGCGAGGGCGGCGAGCGCCGCGATGGCGACCGGCAGGCCGGACGGGATGACGGGGAGATGCTCGAGGGTCCCGTTCAGTGCGCGGGGCTCGGTGTCCATCGAGGCGGCCCGGATGTCGATCCGGAACGGCCGCGTCTCGGTCGAGCCGACGAGCTTGACGCCTCCGGCCGACAGCCGGGCCCGGGCGCCGAGCGAATCGCCCGGAGCGATCGTCGCATCGGTCGGCTGGAACTCGAAGCCGATCTTCCCGGCAGGATCGGAGCCGGCCAGGGACACCGCTTCCGGTCGATTGCCCTGGTTCGCGACCTGGACGGTCGCGTTCGCCCCGCGCCGTCCGCTGGCGATCGACGGATGGAGCGTCGCATCGAGGGCCCCGAAGGGGAGGATCGCGACCGTCGTCTCCTCGACCACACGGCCGCTCGGATCGTGTTCGCTCGTGACCTTGGCGCCGATCGGCCACGGACCGGCCGTGGCGGCCGGCAGCCGCGGCGGATGGAGAGTGACGGTGAACCGTCCGACGCTCGGCGGCGCATCGGGGCGGGCGCGTCCCTCGCCATGCTGGGGGAAGAGCTCGAGCGATGCCGGCGTGACCGTCATCCAGCTGGGATCCATCCCGACGATCTCGCAGCGATACCGCTCCACGACCGTGCCGAGGTTGCGAACCTCGACCGTGAAGGTCGTGCTCGAGCCGGGGGCGACTAGCACACCGGTGGCCTGGATCGAGACGGCGAGATCGGGCATCGGGCGGTCTCCGCGACGGGCGAGCGGGCCGGCTCGCCGATGAGAGCCTACCAGCCGAACCCGGGGCCATGGACGGGCGGTCGCCGATTCCTGACAGGTCTCGTCAGGAGCGCTGCGCGATGATGGTGCCGATGGTCGACACCCTGCCGGTCGAGCTGTTCCTCGAGGGCTACCCCGAGCCGATGAGCGACGTCGCGCGATCGCTGCGCCGGATCGTCCGGGCGGCCGTGCCGGAGTCGATCGAGGCCGTCAAGCCCGGCTGGCGGATCGTCGGCTACGACGTCCCGAAGGGCCGAGGGTCGATCTTCTTCGCCTACATCGCCCTCGAACCGATCCACGTCCACCTCGGCTTCCACTGGGGCGCCCTCATGGACGACCCGGCCGGGCTCCTCGGGGGTCGCGGTGTCACGAAGCGGGTCCGCTGGCTCACCTTCCTGCCCGCCGACGACCTCGATGCGGAGCGCCTTGGCTCGATGCTGCAGGAGGCCCGGCGGGCTGCGCTCCTGACGCCGGCCGAGCGGTTCGCCCGGACGATGGACCGCGACCTGGACATCCCGATCGCCGCGAACCGCTGATCCGGCCCGGCTGTTTTCGGGCCGTCATACTCCGGCCGTGCGCTTCACGACCACGCTCGAGCTCAACGGCAAGACCGCGACCGGCTTCCGGGTCCCTGACGAGGTGGTCAAGGGCCTCGGATCCGGCCGTCGCCCGCCCGTCCTCGTGACGATCAACGGCTTCACGTATCGGAGCACGGTGGCTGCGTACGGCGACGTCTCCATGCTCGGCGTCAGCGCCGAGAACCGGGCCGGGGCCGGCATCGCAGCAGGCGACACGATCGAGGTGGATCTCGAGCTCGATACGGCGCCACGCGTGGTCGTCGTCCCGGTGGACCTCCAGGCGGCCCTCGACGCCGATCCCGTCGCGGCGGCGTTCTTCGCCGGGCTGTCGTACAGCAACCGTCTGCGCCATGTCCTCGGGATCGAAGGCGCGAAGACCGATGAGACCCGGTCTCGTCGCATCGCCAAGTCGGTATCGATGTTCCACGAGGGCAAGGCCTGACCGACCGGCACGGACCGCCGCGTTCCGACGACCAACCGTCGCTACTCTGCACGGGTGGACGCAGGCTTGATGCCGAGGGAACCGAAGGCGCTCGCGGCCGCGGCACGGCTGGCCGAGGAACACGGCCTCCCGCACGACGAGATGACGGTCCTGAAGGACGGCAGCAACCTCCTCGTCCACCTCGCGCCGTCACCGGTCGTCCTCCGGGTCGCGACCTTCACCGCCCAGATCCGAGGCGACCCGCTGCCGTGGCTCCGCCGGGAGGTCTCGGTCGTCTCCTACCTCGCCTCGGTCGGTGCGGCCGTCATGCCCCCGAGCGAGCTCATCCCGCCCGGTCCACACGTCGTCGACGGCTGGGCGATGAACGCCTGGAGCTACGTCTCCCACGAGCGAGGGGTCGTCCCGGACGCGCTCGCCACGCTCCGGGCGCTCGACGAGCTCCACGAACACCTGCGGGGCTATCCGGGCGAGCTGCCGCTGCTCAACCCGGCGACCGACGACCTCGACCGCGCCGTGAGCTTCGGCGTGCGCACCGGCGTCTTCAGCGCGGATCAGGCCGCGGAGCTCGGTGAGCGGCGCGGCGCGCTCGTCGCCAGGCTGCTCGACCACGATGGTGCCATCCAGCCGCAGCACGGCGATGCGTTCCCGCGCAACTCGCTGCTGACGGAGCGCGGCATCGTCTGGATCGACTTCGAGGACTGCTGCGCCGGGCCGGTCCTGTGGGACCTGGGCACGCTCATCCGGCAAGGAGGAGGTGAACCGGTCGCACGGATCGCCCGCTCTCGCTATGGCGACGAGGCGGTCCGGGTCGCGCTCGCCCTGCGCGCGTTGCAGTTCGATACGTGGATGGCGCTGCACGACGCCCGACCGCCGGCGGGTCGATCCACGGCCTGACGGGCGCGCTACCCTCCCTCCGTGGCGGAGGACGGCGGTCACGGGCTCGGCCTGACCAACTGGGCGGGCAATCTCACCTATCGGGCTGCCCGCCTCCACGAGCCGCGGTCGCTCGACGAGCTCCAGGAGGTCGTCCGCGGGTCGGCGTCGCTCCGGGTGCTCGGCTCGCGCCACTCGTTCAGCGACATCGCCGACACGAGCGGGGACCTCGTGTCGCTGGTGCGGCTGCCGCGGCGGTTCGAGCTCGATACCGGCGCTCGCACCCTGACCGTCGACGGCGGCGTCCCGTACGGGGACCTGTGCAGGCCGATCGACGAGGCCGGATTCGCCCTCCACAACCTCGCCTCGCTGCCGCACATCTCGGTCGCCGGCGCCTGTGCGACCGCCACCCACGGCTCTGGTGACCGGAACGGCAACCTGGCGACCGCGGTGACGGCGCTCGAGGTCGTCACGGCCGATGGTGAGACGAGGCGGTTCGCCCGTGGGGTCGACCACGAGTTCGATGGCGCGGTCGTCGGCCTCGGCGGCCTTGGCGTGGTCACCTCGCTCACCCTGGCCCTCGAGCCGACCTACCGGATGCGCCAGGATCTATACGAGTACCTGCCGCTGGGCCAGGCCGTCGAGCACCTCGACGAGCTGACCGCGAGCGCCGACAGCGTGAGCCTGTTCACGGAATGGCGAGGGCCGCTCTTCGAGCAGGTCTGGTTCAAGCGCCGCGTGGTCGACGGTGCGTCCTTCGAGCCCGAGCCGACCGTCTTCGGCGCCACCCGGGCGACTGTCCCGATCCATCCCATCCGGCGGATGCCCGGCGACGCGTTGACGGAGCAGCTCGGCGTGCCGGGACCGTGGTACGAGCGGTTGCCGCACTTCCGGATGGACCACACCCCGAGTGCCGGAGCGGAGCTCCAGAGCGAGTACCTGTTCGACCGACGACACGCCGCCGCCGCCATCCTCGCCCTCGAACGCGTGCGCGAAGCGTTCGCCCACCTCGTCCAGGTCTCGGAGGTGCGAACCGTCGCTGCCGACGAGCTGTGGATGAGCACCGCCTACGGCCGCCCGACCATCGCGCTCCATTTCACCTGGCTGCCCGATCGGGAGGGCGTGCGGCGGGTCCTGCCGACCATCGAGGAGGCACTCGCGCCGTTCGACCCTCGTCCGCACTGGGGCAAGCTATCCACGATGTCGGGCGAACGAGTTAGAACCGCATACCCGCGACTGGGGGACTTCGCTGTCCTGCTGCAGCGGTACGACCCGGACGGGAAGTTCCGCAATGCATTCCTCGATCGCTACATCTTCGACCAGAAGGAGGACTGACATGGACTGGAAGCTCGAGGTCGTCGTCGTGCCGGTGTCCGACGTGGACCGATCGAAGGCGTTCTACAGCGAGCAGGTCGGCTTCGTGGTCGACGTCGACCGAGCGATGAACGAGGAGATGCGCGTCGTCCAGCTCACGCCGCCCGGGTCGGCTTGCTCGGTGACGATCGGCACGGGTCTCGGGGCGGGTGAGCCTGGCTCGCTCAAGGGGCTCCAACTCTGTGTCTCGGACGTCGCCGCCGCGCGGGCCGAGCTCGCCGGCCGCGGTGTCGATGTCACGCCGGTCCGCCACGTCGACGAGGCGACCGGGTCCTGGATCGACGGCCCCGGCGGGCCATGGAACTCGTTCATCTTCTTCGACGACCCCGACGGGAATTCCTGGACCGTCCAGGAGAAGCCGGAAGGTTGATGCGCGCGGTAGGCTGAGGACCCAGCCGGAGGCCGAGCCATCGCCCCAGCGACCGTCGACGAGTACCTCGCCGGCCTGCCCGACGACAAGCGCGCCGCGCTCGAGCGCCTCCGGGCGCAGATCAGGGCGGCGCTGCCGAACGCGACCGAGACGATCGGCTACGGCATGCCGGCCTACAGGATCGGCGGCCATTACGCCCTCGGCTTCGGCGTGACGAAGGCCGCCTGCTCGTTCTACACCGGACGCGCGCCGGTACAGGCCCACGCGGAGGCGCTCGCCCCGTACCGGTTGTGGAAGGGCACGATCAACTTCATGCCGGACGCCCCGCTGCCCGCCGACCTGGTCGCGAAGCTCATCGCCACCCGAGTCGCAGAGCTCGGCGGCGGTCCGACCGAATAAGACACATTTGCGACTGTCCGGCCGCTACCCTGCGTTCATGACCGATATCGCCACGACACCCGACGCCCCGTTCCTCGAGATCACCGACCCGGCCCTGGTCCGGTCGCTGCCGACGGTACTGACCGGCGCGCGGGCCGACGTCATCGCCGCAGCGCGCGACCTCCTGGCCATCCCGGAGGCGGCGCTGACCAGGCCATGGGGCTGGATCGGCGGGAGCGAGGAGGAGGTCCGCTACGGCGCCTACCGGGCCGCCGAGGCCCTCGAACAGGCCGAGATCGAAGCTCGGGTCCTGACCTCGGCCGCGGATGCCGACGAGCGACGGGCGGCCCGGATCATCGGGCCCGCGACGGCCGCTCGCTGGGATCTCCACGGCCTCCTGCTGCCGCTCGACGAGGCGCTGCTCGATGCCGATCCCGGGGGAGGGGAGTGGACGATCCGTCTCACCCTCGGCCACACGATCTCGAGCCAGCGCGGCTACGGCTGGGGTTCCGCCTGGTGGCTGGCTCACCCGCACGACGTCCGGGATCCGGACCTGCCGACGAGCGCCCCCGAGTCGTACTGGGAGACCTTCCCGGACGAGGCGACCACCGAAGCGGCCGGCACCCTGGACGACCTTCGAGCGCGACTCGACGGCGTCCTCGACCTCATGACCGAGCGGCTGGCGGGGCTGCCCGACGATCGGCTCGACCTCGCGGCACGATGGTCGGGCTTCCCGGTGACGGTCGGCTTCCGGTTCGGCCGCTGGTCGTCGCACATCCGCGAGCACGCGATCCAGGTCGAGAAGACGCTCGTGCTGCTCGACCACACCCCGAGCGAGCCGGCACGCCTCGTCCGGGACCTCCTCGCGGCGTACGGACGTGCCGAGTCGGTCGTCTTCGGCCGTGTCGGGGTCGACGACGCGGTGGCGAGGATCGTCGCGGGCGCCGCCGAGGCTCGCGAGGCGGTGGGTTCCGCCAGGGCGGCCGCCGGAGCCTGAGGTCACGTTCGCCAGGGATCCACGGGGGATGCGATGCACATCGCCGTGAACAGGACGGAACTCTGGTACGAGGTCGCCGAGGCGTCGGCCGGCGAGAGCGCGCCGACGGTCATCCTCGTCCACGGTGGGCCGGGCGGCTACGACCACGTCTACCTTCAGCCGCTCGTCGAGCCGCTCACCACGGTCGCACGGGTCATCTCGATCGACCTTCGCGGCCACGGTCGCTCGGCGCGCCACGATCCGGCGGAGTAGACGTTCGAGATCTGCTCGGCCGACCTGTCCGTCTTCGCCGACGAGCTCTCGATCGAGTGCCCTCTCGTGCTCGGCCATTCGATGGGCGGCTGGATCGCCATCGAGTACGCCGCTCGATACCCGCCGCGGGCCGGCGGACTCATCGCCATCTCGACGATGGCCAGGTTCGACCTGGACCGACTCACCCAAGGGTTCCGCTTCGTGGCGGGCGACGAAGTGGCGGCCCTGGCCCGACGCGACTATGGCGGCGATGAGGGTGTCCGACGCCGAGTGGGCCCGCGTCTTCGCCGCCTTCGGCCCCCGGATCCCCGGTCCCGATGAGATGGCCGGGACGATCAAGAACCCGGCCGTCGGCGGGCCGGGCATGGCGCGGATGCGCGAGCTCGACGTGGTCGCCGAGCTGGCGGACGTGACCTGCCCCACGCTCGTGGTCGTCGGCGCGCTCGACCCGGGAACCCCGGTCGCCGCGGCCGAGGAGATCCTTGCTGGGCTGCCGCCGGGCATCGGACTGCTGGTTGTCCTCGAGGATGCCGGCCACTTCCCGTGGCTGGACGTGCCCGAACGCCTCTTCCCGCTCCTGACAGGCTTCGTCTCCGATGCTGCGAGCGGCGGAGCGGGTCGCTAGGGCCCGCGGTCGGCCACGCCGAGATCAGCCGCGGCCATAGGGCCCTCCCGCACGTACGTCCAGTATCGTTGGTCGATGGCCAAGGCGAGCGAGAGGGCCGATGCGCTCAAGCGACTCGGCGGTGGACGCTGGCAGACCCGCGACGAGCGATTCACGATCGAGCCCCAGTCGGGGACGTGGGTCGTCGTCGACGGCGAGCAGACAGACGAGCTCGGCCTGCCGCTCGTCCGCGGACCGTTCGGCAGTCTCGGTGACGCGAAGGCCGCGATCGATCAGGCGCGCGAGGGTGCGCCGGCCGTTTCGCCCCTCGTCGCCCGGGCGGCGGAGATCCAGAAGCGCTCCGGGACCGCCAAGGCCGCGGCCACGCCGGCGCGGGACGTCGTCCCGGAACCCGCGGAGCCGAAGGAACCGCGCTGGCTCACCGACCTCAAGCCGGCCCAGCGGGATCGGGCGCGGACGCTCATCGAGCGGTTGACGAGGATCGGAGCGCCGGACGCGGAGGGCATCGCCCGGCGTGAGGTCGCCGGGGACGTCGCGGCGACCGCGACCTACGCGATCCGCCGGGCGATGGACTCGCTCGGCGCCGACGCGAAGCCGGACGACGTGGCCCGGCTCCTGGCCGACGGCCGGGACGCCGATCTCGAGGTCGGCTGGCGCCTGGTCGACGGCGAGGGCCGCCCGATCGTGGTCGACGTGGGTCGACCGACGAGACGAAGGCGTCCTGCTAGCGGCTGAAGCTGTCGCGCGTCTCGGTGCCGTAGGCGACCGCGAGCAGTCCGAAGACCGCGATGACGGCGATGATGAACATGAATGCGATCACGATGTTCCCCTTGATGGTCGGACGTGATGTCCGATCCCAAGGTTCGTCTTCCGGGATGGCGTCGGGCATCGACGGATGTCTCTATCGGCGGCGGCGGCGCGTCGCTATCTACGTCCTCGGACGCAGGTTCGCGGTGTCGGCGATCCAGGTGAATGTCTTGCCGTAGAAGGTGAGCTGCTGCCGGTCGGGCGTGGCGGTGAAGTCGGACGTGTTCGTCGCGCCGTTCGAGGCGTCGTAGAGGCGCAGCGTGGCCTCGATCACCTCGTATCGCCCCTCGTACGCCTTGTGCCCGACCGGGTCGAGGATGTGGGCGCCGACCTCGCCCTGCGACGGGAAGTAGAGGTACGCCCCGTCCGTGAAGAAGGCGTAGAACTCGGTCGTCGATCCCCACGTGCCCGAGCCGGGCGGCCCGTAGATGTCGAGCTGGAGGCCGAAGGTCGTCGCCTCGTACAGCCCATCGAGGGCGAAACCCGTCGTGTCGGGCGTCGCCAGGGTCGAGGCCGGGATCGTCGCCTTCTCGATGGCCGCCGCGGCCGCGGCGCCGGGGACCGGGACGTCGACGCCGGGGAAGGCGCCGTCGGGCACCGCGGCGAGGAGATCGACACGGAGCGCCTCCAGCGCCGCCGGATCCAGTGCCTGGATGACCCCGGGCAGGGCCACGACGCTGAGGACGTCGAACAGCGGCGCGTAGTCCTGGGCGAGGCCGTGATCGGTCCAGGTCGCCTCCAGGGCCGCTGTCGCTCGTTGGCCCTCATCGTCCTGGACCGGCCGCTGCCATATCCACGAACAGGTCGTGAAGTATTCGGCGAGCAGCCCGTTCGTCAGCGGCGGCTCGTCGGCGAAGAGGTACTCGGCGACCCGGGCGTC
>CAVUWY010000004.1:0-15504 GCA_963745405.1 uncultured Chloroflexia bacterium
GCGACAAGGTTGCGGCGGAGGCGGTGCGCCGCGGCTCCACGGAGCGTGCCGGCTCCACAGCCCGTGGCGGCCTCGGGTCGGCGCGGCTGCCGCTCAGGCGAGCATGCCAGGGCGCCCGCGTGCGGCCCGCCGGCGCCCAAGGCCGGGCGTGCCTGCCAGGGCGCTCAAGTGAGCCCGTGTATCTCCTCATGATTGATCTCGTGCTTGGCCAAGCCCGTAAGGCTTCGGCGCGGAACTCCGGCCTCCGCGTTATCGGCCGGATGGCCCGTACCTAAGCGTCCGGTGGTTCGCGCGTGCGATAGGCGGTAGCTCGGCGAGGCCCGAATGTCCCTTACGCCCGAGCCTGAGCGCGAAGTGAACCATCAGAGGATGCAGCCCGGCACGAACCGCCCCTCGGCGGCGTCGACGGGCGGATACTTCTCGGACGAGGACCACGCTGGCCCTCGATGAGGAGTGTCTCGTGAGCACGGAACCCGAGCGGACGAGCTGGATGGACCGATTGAGCGCCGCGCTCGGGCGCGGGCGTCAGCGCCCGCCGGCCACACACGAATTCGAGGGGACCATCTCGATCGTCGACCCGTCGCGTTCGCCGTCGAGCCCACAACTGTCCCCGGTCGTTACCCAGGTCGAGACCTGCGCACACTGCGGACAGCCGCGAAATGCCTCGGTCCACCTCGCCTTTCCGCCCGACGAGGACTCGGACTAGCCGCTCAGCTCGGGGCCGCGGCGCGCCTCCGGAGAGCGTCGGTCAGCGCAGGCGGCGGTACGTGCTCTCCGATCGGCGGGCGACGCGGAGGACCACCACCACCCGCTCGGCGTCGTCGATCGAGTAGACGATCCGCGAGGTCGCTGATCCGAAGCCGCCAGAAGTCGGTGCCCGTGAGCTTCACGGCGCCCGGCGGTCGCGGATCGATCCCGAGGGCGAGGATCGGTGCGCGAGCTCGGGCGGCGTCGCCGGGAGGCAAGCTTCGCAGGTTGCGTTGGGCCGACGGCGAGAGATCGACTCGATAGTCGCTCTGGCCGACGTCCGTCGACCGACGGGTCACTCGCGATCGTCGGTGCCGTAGGCCGCCTTCGTCTCGGCGGCGTGGCGGGCGAAGAACGTCTGCGCCGCCACCCCACCGTCGCGCTGGTACTCCTCGAGTGCGGCCACGGCCGATGCGCGGTCCTCGGCCTCCTCGGCCCGCTCCAGCCAGCCGGTGAGGGCCTCCTCGACGACCTCGCGGACGCTCCGATCGGAGCGCGCGGCCTCGACCTTGATCGCCCTGTACAGGTCGGCATCGAGATCGAATGTCGCCTTCATCGACCCAGCATACCAGCTTGCTGGCCGAGGTCCCGGCGGGCTCAGCTCCCGGCCGGCGGCCGCCACGACGTGTATATCGGCGGCCAGTCGTCTGGGTCGGCGCGCTCGCCCCAGACCGCGTGGTCGATCGAGAACTCGAACAGCCGATAGCCGTCGTCGGCCTCGAAGAACCAGCGGGATCGAGCGGCGGCCACGATCGCCTCATTGGCCACTGCGTGGGCCCGGCCGCGGAGCAGGAACTCGTGCGGCTCGGCCGGGTCCTGGTGGGCGTGGAGCGCGTAGCGGCCGTCGGCATCGAGGTCGGCGATCTTGGCCGAGCCGACGATGATGAACGCGACGAGGTGACCATCGACGACCGCCAGGCTGATCGGGTTGATGCGCGGCGGCAGTTCGCCGCGGACCGTCGCGAGAAGGGCGGACCCGTGCCCCGTCCGCTCTAACAGCCGCCGGCCCTTTGCCGCCAGTTCGGGGGCGGACGTCTCGAACTCGCTCCACGAAGTCATCGCGTGTCCTCCCTCAACGCCGCCTCCGAGTCTAATCGCCCGGTCACAATGCCCCGATGGGCGACGAGACAGGGACCTGGCACTACGGGCTGATCGCTCGCTGGTGGGCGGAGTTCAACACGGCCGAGCCGACGGAGCTCGCCTACCTCGCGTCGGCGATCGAGCGGTTCGGCCAGCCCGCACTCGACCTCGGCTGCGGCACCGGCCGATTGCTCATCCCCCTGCTCGCGACCGGGCTCGATATCGATGGGGTCGATATCTCGGCCGACATGCTCGCCCTCGCCGGGGCGGCTGCCGATCGCGAAGGCCTGACGACCACGCTCACGGCCCAGGCGACCCACGAGCTCGAACTCCCGCGGACCTACCGGACGATCTTCGCGTCAGGTGTGTTCGGGATCGGCGGGCGACGCGACCGCGACCGCGAGGCGCTCCGCCGGGTGTACCGCCACCTCGAGCCGGGCGGCGCGTTCATCTTCGATGTCGAGCTGCCGTACAACGAGGCGACGCCGGAGGGCTGGGCCCGTTGGCTGGCCGGCCACCGCAACGACCTCCCCCACCCGTGGCGCGAGACCGGCGACCGCAGGCGGACGGCCGACGGCGACGAGATCGAGCTCATCAGCCGCCTGGCCGCGTTCGACCCGCTCACCCAGGTCCATCGATACGAGATGCGGGCCCGCCTCTGGCACGACGGCGCGATCGTCGCCGGGGAGGAGGACAGCCTCTCCGAGTGCCTCTACTTCGCCCAGGAGGTCGCCGGCATGCTCGAGGCCGTCGGCTTCGTCGACGTCGTGACCGAGGGGCGGTGGACCGGGGGGCCGGCGACCCCAGGCGATGGGACAGTGGTGTTCGTATCGCGGCGAGCCCAGTAGTGCGAGCTACCGGTCGACGAGATCCCGGAAGGTCAGAAAGACGATCTCGTCGTTCTCGATGACGTAGCAGACGACCACGTCGGGCTCGCTCACGTCATACACGATCCGCCCGACCTCCTTCCGGTGGTGGCGATGATGAGGATCGACCGTGATCGATTCCTCGGCGAGCTCAATGGACTGGAGAACCCGCAGGTCTTCCAGTTCGGCTTTCCGTGCCTGATACGTCGGCGAGTGTCTCGCTCTGATGTCGGCCTCTCCGATACTCGGCGAGCGCGGCTTGTGCTTCAGCCTCGATGCCGGTGGCGCGGATGTAGCCGCGGAACTGGTCGTGACTCAACCGGGAAAGGTGCTCGGGTCGCGGCCAACGCATACGAGCGAGGAGCTGGCGGAACGGTCGATGCCGAAGTCCGAATGCGAGGATCGTCGTCACGGGTGCACTCCGTGCCAGGTTGCCGGTGCGGTATCGCTAGCGCCGATGGTATGCCCAAGGATGGCTGTCGATCGACGAAGATGGGAACGATCCTAATCTGCGCCTATCACCCGCGACTTATCCGGCCGTCCGATGGCGCAGGCCTCCACGCCCGGACGAAAGCCTCCTGGGCGGGGGTCTCGATCGCGCCGTGCCGGCTGGCGCGGGTCAGCGAGATCGCCGCATTCCCGTCGAGGCCAGCTTCGCGAAGGACAGAGCCGACGAGCGTCCCGGTTCGCCCGAGGCCGCCGCGGCAGGCGACGACGACCGCCTCGAGCTCATCGAGACGCTCCAGGCGTACTTCGAGGCCGGTGACAATGTGACCGCGACGGCGCGACGCCTCCACCTGGCGACATGGACGGTGACCTACCGACTGGAGAAGATCGAGTCGCTCCTCAGCCATCCGATCGACGGCGAGGTGTGAGTCAGACCTCAAGGTCCGCCGGAGCCTTCGTCGAGCGCTTCGCGACCCGGGATCGCGTCGGATGAGCGTCGCTCAGGTGCGGATCGTCAGCGCCTGCGGCGGGACCGCCGGATCCTCGACTCGAGCGCCCCGAGTCCGGCGAGGGCGGCCAGGGTGACGACCAAGACGTTGATGAACGATCCGTCGTCCCTGTCCGCGTCCGCGACCGGGATCATGGTGGCGGTCGGCGGCGGCGTGATGGTCGGCTTCCCGGTGGGCCTCGGGGTCGGCGGCGCCGGGATCGTCACCGTGAACCCGACGTCGTCGAGGAAGTTGCCGATGGATGGGTCCCCCGAGCCGGTGCTCACCGCGCGGAACGCGAAGCGCGTGCAGGTCTGACCCGCCGGAACGACGTAGTCCGCGGTGTGGCTGCCCCAGGCGGTGATGCCGTCGGTCAGATCGGGCGAGAGGTAGTTCCAGCCGGTGGTGCCGGTGACGTCCGCGACGTTGGCGTCGCCGATGAGGACCTGCATGACGTCATCGCCGCCGCGACCGCGGTGCAGCAACGACCAGCTCATCGTCGATCCTGGCGTCGAGACGACATCCTGGTACAGCGTTCCCGCGGTGGTGGCGTTGATCTCGGCAAAGTTGCTGCCGTGGCCGGCCGGCACGCCGAGATAGCCATCCCCCCAGAGCTCGATCAGGCCGGCTCCATCGGTCGTCTGCCACGGCGGGACGGACGCTGCCGGGAGCTGGACGTAGCTATCGGCCGGGACCAGGGGCGTCTCGAAGTCGCCGTTGCCGAGGGACGTGCCGGCCCCGTCACAGACGGCCGCCAGGGCCGGCCGGGCGAGCGAGACAGACGCGACGGACCCGACGACGAGAGCGGCGACGAGGGGCATGAGCATGGTTCGATGTCGCATCGCGCAGCGCTCCTCCACCGGGCAGCGAAAACGTCCCTGGACTCGACATCCTGACACGATGCAACGATCCGCGCCCGGCGGTGCTGCATGGCGTTCCGTATCTGCACGCCGTCGGCGGCATGACCGCTGCGGGCCCCACCGGCCGAGCGCCTCGGCCCCGGCGAGCTCCTAGGACATCGCTCGGATCAGGCCGTCGTAATGGTGTCGGCCGGCGACGGAGGCGAAAGCCTCCCGGCCCGCCTCGCTCGCCGCCGACCACGCCTGAGGGTCGCCGAGGTCCCGGATCGCGCGGGCGATCTCGCTCGGCGTCGCACACGCCAGGAATTCGCTCGGTCCCAGATCCGCGCAGAACCGGAACGCGGCGGAGCGCGGGTGGACGGTGCCGACGAGGGGGAGACCGATGGCCAGGAAGTCGAGGACTCTGGAGGGGATCGAGTAGCGGCTGCGGGGATCGCTCTCCGGGTCCCCGAGCGGACCCGGCAGGAAGCCGATATCGCATTCGCTGAGGGCGCGGTCGCGGGCCGCTTCGCTGGGCAGGAAGCCGACCGACTCGATCGGGGAATCCGCGGCCACGCCGATGTGTCGGAGAGCGCCCGGCCGACCGATGTACCGAACGGTGACGCCGTAGCCGCCGGCGCGGAGCATCGTCACGGCGTCGAGGAGCTTGAGGACGCCGGAGCGGTAGGCGACGATGTCCCCGATCAGGGCGATCGTCGGCGGCGAGGCCGGCCGGCCGGCGGCCCGGTGAGTCGGTGGGCGCCTGGTGATGGAGAGCATCTCGGCGCCCGGCCGCACCTGCCGCACCTCCTGGAGCAGCGGTTCGCTGCCACAGAAGACCGCGTCGGCGCGGTCGATCAACCATCGGGTGGACCGATCGCCGGAGCGCAGTCCGTCGTCGAGAAAGTCCCACAGGTGAAGGGCGAAGGGAAGACCCAGGAGCTCGGCGATGGACCGCATCCGGCGAGCGTCCGACGAGTCGATCGGAGCGAAGTAGACCATCTGCGTTCTTCCCTTGAACGCCTCGATGAACGCACGGCCTCTTCGGGTCGGACTGTCACCGCTCCAATACGTGACATCGAGCCGCGACAGGAGCCTCGCCAGCGGCACGATGTTCCTGATCCTCGTCGAGCGAGCGATGAGGCCGTTCTCGGCGCGATATGACCGTGGGTCCAGCGATCGAGATTCGTACTGCGTCCAGAACAGGTGCTGCCATTCCGGGAACTGCTCGAGGATCAGTCGTGTCTGGACGCCGATCGCCGTCCGCGATGACAGGCTGAAACGCGTCACGAACAGAGGCGGGGCCGCCGCCGGCGAACGGTCGATCACGCCGATCCGGGCCAGGTCATGCGCCTTGCGCGACTCATCGGCTCAGCATACGTACGGCCACGTGCGCTCCGGGACTCAGTCGCGGCGACGGCCCCTGGCGATCGGGCCCTTCGATGACACGATGAGGATGAGTGCGCTGACTTCGGCCACCGCAAGGAGGGCGACGGTGAGGACCGGTCCATCCTGATCGCTTGACGTCCCCCCGGTGCTGGTGGTCGGCGGTGTCGTGTGGGGCTTCGATGTTGCCGCTAGCACGCTCTCGGCCGGGGTCGGCGTGGGGGTCGGGGTCGGCGTCGGCGTGGGCGTCGCGGTGGGCGTCGGCGTCGGGGTGGGCGTCGGCGTCGGAGTCGGCGTCGGGGTGGGCGTGGGCGTCGGCGTCGGGGTGGGCGTGGGCGTCGGCGTCGGCGTCGGGGTGGGCGTGGGCGTCGGGGTGGGCGTCGGGGTCACGGTCGGCGTGGGCGTGGGTGTCGGCGTCGGCGTCGGTGTCGGAGTGGGCGTTGGCGTGGGCGTGGGCGTCGGTGTCGGAGTGGGCGTTGGCGTGGGCGTGGGCGTGGGCGTCGGGGTCAGGTCGGCGTGGGCGTCGCGGGTGTGGCGTGGGCGTCGGGGTGGGCGTGGGCGTCGGCGTCGGCGTCGGAGTGGGCGTTGGCGTGGGCGTGGGCGTGGGCGTGGGCGTCGGCGTCGGCGTCGGGCACGGTCCGCGACGAGCGAGGTCGCTGTACCACGGTCCCGTGGAGCTTGTATCGCCGTCTCCCCAGGCCGTTCCCGGTTTGAGATCCGCCTTGATCCGGGCGCTGGTCGCCGCGCCGCCGTCGAATGACCCACCGAAGCCGGTCAGGTAGTTCGACGAGGTGAAAGCGAAGTCACCGACCATGGCCCACGCACCGCCGTCGAGTGACGACCAAACCTCGATGTGCGCGGCGAGTGCCTGATTGTTCGTGTTGTCCGTCGTCCAGCTGTCGACGTGCCAGGTGACGGTTCCCGAGCACGACAGGCCGACCGATGGGAGAGCGTGGTGACCCAGCGCCGTACCGGCGAACGCGAAGACGAGGACCACGGCCGCGATCGCGGGGAACAGGATCCGCGAACGACGAGGCAGATGCGCCCGACGCGGGTGATGGGCAGACATCAAATGACCGCTCCTCGATCGGTGTCCCGTCATCTCCGATCGGAGGGAGCCCCCGCGTGCACCCGGCCGGCAGATCGAGCCTGACCGTCCATGAGACGACCGGCGTCCCGATTGTCGGCTACGGTCCTACCCCGCGTCCAGTACCTTCGGACCCTGGCGGCCAGGACTGCTTGCCGCTGGCCCGGCCTGAGGCAGACGAACGCGGGGCCGGCGATGCCGACCCCGCGTCCTCTCAGTAGCGACGTTGGTCAGGGAGTCGCGACGATCGTGCCGAAGGCTCCACCGTTTTCGTCGTTCGGACCGGCGGCGAAGAAGAGCGTGTTCTTCGGGCCGTTGTTGACGGTCCCGCCGCCGAAGCCGATGCCCCACAGGCCGTCGATCGACAGCGCCTTGTTGTGCGCGCCGGTCAGCACGCCGTCGGAACGCCAGTGGTTGCCGTTCCAGGAATACGCACGGAGCCTGCCGTCGCCGAAGTTGCCGACGATGAGGTCGCCGCTGAAGGGCCCGAAGTCGGCCGGTGCCCAGGCCATGCCCCACGGCGCGTCGAGTCCATCGCCCTTGGCCACGCGGGCAAAGAAGGTCCCGTCGGTCAGGAAGACGTCGACGACGCCGAGGCCCTTGCCGTCGACTTCGTCAGCGCTGCCCTGCTGCGTCTTCGCGTACGTCACGAAGAGCAGTCCCTTGAGGTTCTGGATGCCGAACGGGGCGTAGCCCGTAGGAAGCTTCGGGTCGACGAAGGCGCCCGACCAGGTCTGCGATGCGAACGCGTTGTTGAAGACGTCGATGCGGCCGTTGTGGAAGTCGGTGGCATACAGATAGGTCTGCATGCCGCTGCCCACGTCGGCCGTTCCGATGGCGAGGCCCTTGTAGACCGCGTCGCCCTGGTGGTCGCTGTTGCCGACCTCCGCGGTCGTCCCGAGTGCGCTACGCCAGCCGGAGATCACGCCGGCTTCGCTTGCGAACAGGAACGGATCGCCGTGGAAGTCGCTCGCGCTGGTGTTCGACACGGTGCCGGTCGGCGCGCCGAAGGGGATGGCGACCTTCAATCCCAGCTTGGAGCCATCGGCCTTGTAGAGGGTGGACTGGTCCGTGCCGTTGTCGGCGACCCACCAGGGACTCCCCGGGAGGCGGCTGATGCCCCAGCCGTTGACGAGGTCCGTGTCCGGTGACGGTCCGGTGACGAGCGTATGGACCGCGTAATCGGCGTGGTCGTGGTGGTCGCCGCCGGCGGCGACCGGGATCGCCGTCGCCAGGGTGAGGCCGATCACGGCCACGATCACTACAAGTCGACGGATCGCCATGCGGCACCTCTCTCCTCCGGTGCGACGCGGCAGGAGGGTTGCGGACAGACAAGCCGCACCGGTGAAAGGGACTACGCGCGGCGGTCGGCCTCGGTTTCCGGCCGCCGCCGGCCGAGCCGTGCCTCGCGGTCCATCGATTCGGGCCGATCGGCCCTGCAGCCGATGACCGAGACGGCCAATCCTCGGATCAACTCGGAGTCGCCCGACGGCAGCCGAGGGTCGTCAGAAGGAGGAGTGCTAACGATGGATGACCTGCGTGCCCTCCGCGTCGCGGACGTCATGACGATCGATCCGGTGACCATCACCCCGGACGCCTCGATCGAGGTCGTCGAGCAGCTCCTCCGCGCCAATCAGATCAGTGGTCTCCCGGTCGTCGACGCGGACGGTGGGCTCGTCGGCGTCATCAGCCAGACGGATCTCCTCCTGGCCGGGTCGCCGGCGCTCGGCGCGGCATTCCGCAACCGCCCGAGCGGGCTGCGCGTCGGCGAGCTCATGACGTCGCCCGCGCTCACGGTCCCGCTGACGGCCTCGCTGCACGATGCGGCCCGCCGGATGCGCGACGGGCGAGTCCATCGACTCGTCGCCGTCGACGACGATGGGCGGCCGGTCGGTGTCCTGTCGGCGACCGACTTCGTGACCCTGTTCGCCGACGGCTGAGCGCACACGTCGACGGGGTCGGTGGCGAGCCCTGCGCCTGGGTCGGTGGCGGCCGAGGCGGATGCGTCGGTTCCGAGGCGGATGCGTCGGTTCCGAGGCGGATGCGTCGGCGGCGGCGCCTTGTGGCTTTCCGTGACGGCCAGGTCGTCATACCCGGGACAAGGCTGGCGATAACGCCCGAACAGCCGAGCCCTGGGCACGAGCCCCACGCTCGACCTGATCGGCTGAGGCGGCGTCAGGTGCTACGGATCGCCCAGGGGTCGGGCGTGAGGGCGGGTTTACTACTCGCATGACGGTGTGGCCGTCATGGCCGTGCGCAAGCGGCGGCGTCGCGAGACCTGATGCATCCACGTGCATCGCCTGGAGACCCGCTCGCCCGGCCGCGAGCGCGAGTGGGCCCGGTCAACCAGCGCGAGCGGCCACCTCGACGGCCGGCGCGCCGGTGCGCCATCGCGCGCGACACCGGTGCCGATGGTCACCGCAAAAGCTCTCAGGATGTGGATAAGTCGGTCGTCTGAGCGTGGCTCAGGGTCCCGCGGAGCGTGACGCCGGGGCCCCGACCGTGGAAACCGGTGTAGGGTAGGGCGACCGACGTGCTCGATCGAACAGCGAGCCCGCCCCGACAAGCGAACCCCCGCGCAGAGCCGTTCCAGCGAAGAGCAATCGGTGTCGGGATCCCAGGGCTCGTGTGCAACGAGGAGACATCGTGATCCCCCACCACTTGCGGCGTGCCGCAACCTTGTCGGGATTCGCCCTGCTGGGCTTGATCCTGGCCTTCCCGGGTGGCGTCGCCGCCACCACCAACGAACCGATCGCGCAGACCGGTGGCATGTCCGCCACGCTGCCGCTGCTCGGTACCTCGCTCACCGTGAACGTCACCCTCGCCGCGACCGGCGACATCTCGGGCGTCGGGCTCTCCCCGGCGAGCGGGCTCGCCCAGACATCGCCTGCGGCGGACAAGGAAGTCGTCCGCTTCTCGACCGCCGACGGCACGACCAAGGTCACCGTCAAGGCCTACGGCGACCGACTCGCGATCGTCGCCAAGACCAAGACACTCGCGAGCCTCAAGGGCAATGCGACCTGGTCGGCCGCCGTCTTCGGCGCCGGAACGACGTCGAGTGTGCCGTACGCCATCGGTGACGACGGCAGCGGCCATCCGACACTCGCCATCGGTTCCGCCTCGACGTCGGGCGGCGTCGTCGCGACACCGATCGCCGTCAAGTCGAAGTCGAACGGCGGCGCCTCCTCGGTACGCGGCGGCGTCAGCTTCGCCTACCAGGGCTTCGTCAAGCGCCTGACGATCAGCGTCAGCGTCGGCAAGGACGGCACGGCCGCCGAGAAGATCACCCTCTCCGGCAAGGATCGCCAGAAGCTCTCCGGGGCGCTGGCCGATCTCGTCGGCGCGCGGACGTGGACGGCTCACCTCTGCGATGGCACGAAGGTCACCGTCGCCTACCACATCACCTCCGACGGGACCGTCGTCTACGACGGCGCGACCGGCGCGAAGGCGACCGAGAAGGCGATCACGTGGCCGCCGGCCAAGTGGGACTCCAAGGACAAGTCGAAGACCTCGACGATCGTGTCGGCCAACGGCTTCGTCGCCCACTTCGAGAAGACGTGGGTCGGCGTCTCTGTCCTCCTCGCCAAGAAGTCCGACGGCACATACGCGCTGAAGGTCTCGGGCATGTCCGGGTTCTGCGGCAAGCACGGCCACAAGGGTCACGGCCACGGCTTCGGTGGCCACACGTACGGCGCGCCGGAGATGCACCGCCTGAGCGGATCCAAGCACTGACACCCCAGGCACTGAGACCTCGAGCTCACAGGGGTCTCGAGACGCGGCCCCGCCCTCGTGGCGGGGCCGCGTCTCTCTCCCTCGGCGGTTTCGTCCTGGCCGCGGCGCTCGTCGCGGCGGGCTGCGGCTCGTCAACGTCCACGCCCAGTCCCTCGCCGACGCCGGCCGGCACCGTCTCGGCCGATGCCGCGGCGACCCTGACCCAGGCGTTCACGACGCTCGGCGACGGCTACGCCTTCGATACGACGATCAGCGTCGGCGGCACGGTCGCCACCGAGGCCAAGGGCCGCTGGACGTCGGGCAATTCCGAGTTCGTCGTGACGAGCGGCGGGACCTCGATCACCTACCGGACGATCCCGCCGAACTCGTGGGTCCTCGAGGCCGGCAAGCCGTGGGTCGCCGTCGACGGGCAGATCCCGAGCGGCGACCCGCTCGACGCCCTGAGCAAGCCGACGTCCGCCTCGGTGATCTCGACCGATGCCTCCGGCACGCGCATCGCCGCGGTCTATCCGGCCGCGTGGCTCGGGTTGGCAGGGTCGAAGCCGATCTCGGTCGACCTCACGATCGCGCCTGACTCCTCTATCACCGCCCGCTACGACGCGCCGCTCACGACGGCTTCGGGTTCGGCGGCACCGAGCCCGGGCGGGACGGCCTCGGCCCAGACGATCCTCACCCCATCGCCGAACCAGCCGGCGATCGCCGTGCCGCCGGTGGGCTCGGCGGCCCCATAGGGCTGACGCCGGTCGAATCGGGACGCGCACGGCGGCGGGCTTCGACCATGCGGGGCTCGGGTCCGCTGCATGGACGCGGACCGGATGACGAGCCGAGGCCAAAGCCGCCTCGGGCCTCGAGCCTCCGCCTCCGCGCCGCCTCGGGCCGCCTCGATCCTCTGCCTCCACCGACCTTCTCGATCGAAGTGACGGGTCCATGGACGCACCACGCTGGCCAGGGACGACAAAGCCCCGCCCATGATCTGAGGCTGGTCCAGGGCCGATGCCGCTCCGGAGCTTGAGGCCACCGCCACGCTGCGCTTGACCATGCACCGAGCACGAGTTGTGCTAAGGACCGCCCACGGCCTCGATCTCAAAGCCGTGATGGCCCTTGCCGCGCTTACCGCGCGCGCGACCATGCACCAGTCGCGCGACCACCCGGGCGATCAGCCGGCGGTCGACTTCACGGCGTGCTCGACGCTCTCGGTGCCGACGCCGCCATCCGCCACCGGCCGCCGATCGCCGGCCGCGGCCGCGTCGGCGAGCCCGATCTTGAGGCGGTCAAGGAGAGGCGGTGACCCGAGGGCCGTGAAGATCGCCCGGGCCTCCTCCACTACGGCGTCTGCCTCCGGCTGGTCGGGTCGGGCCAGGACCGCGTATTCGGAGAGCGCCAGGCCCAGGAGCAGCCGCAGGTCGAGCGCGCGGTAGGCAGCGATGGCCGCGCGGTAGCCGGCGACTGCGCCGGCTCGATCGCCCTCGAGCGCACGGACCCCGGCCTCGAGCTGCAGCCCGGCTGCCGCCGGGACCCGACCGTGAGATCGGCGAGCCTGATGAAGATCGAGGGCCTGCCGAGCTCGAGCCGGGTCGCCGAGCGCGAGCGCGGCATGCCCGGCGAATTCGGCTGCCACCTCCGCTCCATCCTCACCGAGCCGCGCGCAGGCGATCGCCTCGGCATACGCCTCCTCGAGGCGACCGGCCATCCAGTGGACGAACGCCCGGGTCGACAGGCGCCAACCCTCGATCCGGGGATCGTCGACGCTTGGGTAGACCGGCTCGAGCTCGGCGAGGAGTGTCTCGGCGGCATCGATCTGACCCCGAGAGGCGTGGAGCATGGCCCTGGCGTGACCGAGGGGGACCTTGACCGGGACCGCCAGATCGCGCCCCTCGAACTCGGCGATCGTGCGGTCGGCCTTCTCCCATTCGCCGGTGTACACGTCGATGGAGGTCATCCCGCTGGCCATGAATTCGAGCCACGGACGATTGCCGATGCGCCGCGCGTACTCGATCCCGTTCTCGCTCAGGGCCATCGCCTCGCGGGGATCGTCGTTCTCGAGCGTCGCCGCCAGGTTGTTGGTGGCGCGGAGGAACGTCGAGCCGAGACCGTTGGCCTCGGCCAGGACGAGGGCGCCCCGCAGGAGGGCGACCGTTTCGTAGAACCGCCGGCTGCCGAAGCCCAGGGCGAGGGCGCGGTTCACCAGGGCCTCGGCGATCGACGGGACCAGCTCGAGGCGCTCCCCGAGCTCGAGAGCGCGATCGGCGGTGGCGAGCGCGCGCGGGTCTCCGGAGATGGCGTAGGCACGCGACAGCTCGGTCAGCAGGCGGACGACGCCCGGGTCGTCGTCGATCCCGGCCGTCTCGGCGGCGACGCCCTCCATGACCTTGGCGGCGGCGTTCGGTTGGGAGACGTTGACGAGGACCACGCCGAGCTGGGCCGTGGCCCGGGCGACCGCCCGGATGTCGTCGTGGGCCCGGTGCCAGGCGATCGCCTCCTCGAGCAGCTCGCGGCTCGTGTCGAACTGGCTGTCGTCGGCTGCCGCCTGCGCCGCGCGCTCGCGGAGTGCCGTCGCCTCCGCCTCGTCCGTCGTGATCTCGAGCGCCTGGCGAAGGAACCCGAGCGCCTGGCGGTTCGAGCCGAGCAAGACCGCGCGGTCCGCCGCACCCTTGAGGGCGATCCGGGCCTGGCCGACGAGGGCGTCGGCCTCGGGTCCCTCCGGCGAGTTCCGATAGGCGGCCACGTACTGTGCCGCCAGCGCGCCCGCAAGCTCGCCCTCGTCGAGCGCCTCGAACCAGCGGGCTGCCGCGAGGTGGCGGCTCTTCCGTTCCGCCCGGGCGAGGGTGTTGTAGGCGACCTCGCGGATGAGCGACTGGACGAACGCGTACTGGCCGCGTTCCGGGCTCCGTGGATCGGTCTCGACGATGAGCAGCTCGCGGCGGACGAGCGTCCGGAGGCGTGGTTCGAGCTCCGCCTGATCGAGGCCGGACACGGCACCGACACCGGCCGCGGTGAACGACTGGCCGAGGACGGCGGCGTCCTGGAGGACCGATCGATCGGCCGGCTCCAGTCCATCGAGGCGGGCCGAGATGAGCGCCTGGAGCGTCTCCGGGACGGCGAGGCTGGTCAGCGGGCCGACCGGCCGATACGCCCCGTCCTCCTCCCGCAGCCGGCCCTCGGCGAGGAGCATCCGGATGGTCTCGACCGCGTAGAGCGGGATGCCGTCGGCGCGCTCGGCGATGTGCTGGGCCACGTGCTCGGGCAGACCCGGGACGAGGCCGGCCAGGAGCTGACGCATCGCCGTCGTCGTAAGCGGCTCGAGGCTGAGGCTCGTGAAGTTGCGCTTCCCGGCGCCCCAATCGGACCGCCGTTCGAGGAGGTCCGGCCGGGCCAGGGTCACGACGTAGATCGGCAGGCCGCGCGACCACTCGAGGAGGTGGTCGATGAAGTCGAGCAGGCCGGTGTCGGCCCAGTGGAGGTCCTCGAAGACCATCACGACCGTGCCCTTGGCGGCGATCCGTTCGAAGAAGGTGCGCCAGGCGGCGAACAGCTCGTCGCTGCCGAGGGTCGGTCCGGCGCCGGCGTCCGCAGCCGCCTGACCTCCGCCGCCGAGGCCGAGCAGGGCGAGGAGTGCCGACTCGACCCAGCGCCGCTCCGCCTCGTCCGGGATCCATTCGTCGACCGCCTCGCGAACGCGGAGCCGGGTCGTGGCGTCGTCGTCGGTCGCGAGGAGGTGGCAGCGCTCGCGGATCATCTCGCCGAGCGCCCAGAACGTGATGCCGTCGCCGTAGGCGGGGCTGCGACCGTCGTGCCACCAGACCGTCTCGGTGAGGCCGTCGACGTACTTGAGGAACTCCCATGCGAGGCGACTCTTGCCGATGCCGGCCGGCCCGATGACCGACACGAGGCGGACCCGCTGGTCGCGGCTCGTCGCGTGGAAGAGGTCCTTGAGCAGCCGCAGCTCCTCGTCACGGCCGACGAACGGTGCCTCGAGCGCCTCGCTCCTGTTCCGTCCGCCGACCTCGGCCACGACGCGGAGCGCCCGCCAGGCGGGGACCGGGCTCGTCTTGCCCTTGAGCGACTGCTCGCCGGCCTCCTCGAAGGCGATCGCCTTGCTCGCCGCGCGGTGGGTCGCCTCGCCGACGAGCACCGTCCCGGGCAGGGCGACCGACTGGAGCCGGCTCGCGGTGTTGACGAGGTCGCCGGCGACCATGCCCTGGTTCGTCGCGTTCATCGTCACCGCGGCCTCGCCGGTCAGGACGCCGGCCCGTGCCTCCATGCCCGGCCCGAGTCCGTGGATCGCATCCACGAGTTCGAGACCGGCCCGGACCGCCCGTTCGGCGTCGTCCTCGTGGGCGGTCGGCGCGCCCCAGACGGCCATCACGGCGTCGCCGATGAATTTCTCGACGGTCCCGCCGTAGCGGCCGATGACGTCGCGAGCGAGCTCGAAGTAGCGGCTCAGGAGCTCCCGCGTCTCCTCCGCATCGCGTCCTTCCGAGGCGGCCGTGAAGCCGACGAGGTCGGCGAAGAGGACCGACACGACGCGGCGTTCGGCGACCGGAGCGGCGACCGCCGGTGCTGCGCTCGGCGGTGGCGGTCGCGCCTCCACCCGCGCCCGCGTCTGCGGTCAGGGTCGTGCCGCACTCACCGCAGAACTTGGCACCGGGCGGGTTGGCCGCACCGCAGTTCGGGCAGCCGCTGGCGAGCTTCGCCCCGCACTCGAGACAGAATTTCCGGCCGCGTTCGTTCTCAGTCCCGCAACTCGTGCAGATCAAGCCCAGCTCCCTCGTGGATGGATGGCGAGGGTACACCGCCGGACGCGCCTTCCGCGACCGACGATGGTCGCGATC